>NZ_CP150322.1:2932500-3350000 GCF_051527395.1 Sorangium sp. So ce281 | reverse complement strand
CGCCTGCGCCACGACCTCGAAGCCCTCGGCAGGGACGCCCTTCGCGGCGCTGATGAACGCCTCCGCAGCCGGATCGGGGGGCGGTTGCGGCGTCCCCGCGGCGCGGGGCGGCTCGGTGCGCTGAGCGACCTCGCGCGAAGACAACACGGCCGTCCGGATGGCGTCGGCGATCGCCTTCGCCCTGTCGCGGGTAGCCTCGCCAGCGTCTTCCGAGAGCTTCACGACCGCGTGCACGGTGCGGTACCCCTCGGGACGATCGAGATCGAGCCAGTGGCGCTCGGTGGCGACGCGCAGCTCGTCGTCGGTCACCGGGCCGGCGTTCGCCGCCTCCTCTTTCAGGCGGTGGAGCATGCGACGGGCGAGCAGCAGGCTGATCTCGCGCTGCACGTCGGGCTCCTGTTCGAGGCCGCGAGCTCGTGCCTCGGCGGCCCAGAGCGCGTCGCGGACCGCCGCGTCCCGCGCCTGCGCAGGCGGGATCTGCTGCGCCGCCGCGATGCGCGCAACCGAGTCGACGGCGATGTCGCTCGCGTCCACGCGGGCCGCCACGTCGGGCGGCAGCGGCGCCGCTCCCCTCGCGGACGTCGATAGAGCAGCCCATGCCGCGCACGCGCACAGACACGCGACGGCCGCGATCGCTCGGCGCCCAGGGCTCACGCGTTACCCCCGCGGGGACGAAGGATCTCCGTGGACGCCTTGAGCGAGAGGCCGCCGATCACGAGGAGGTAGATCGCCTTGAAATCCTGGCGATCACCGAGCGCGTGAACCCCGAAGGCGAAGGAGAACGCTGCGGCGACGAGGAGCAGAACCGCGAACACATCGACTGCGCGGGACACGCCCATGAGTGTACCGCGATTTGGCGAGGAACCGGCGGGGATGCGGGGACACCAGGGAGGGGCGGCAGCCGGGGAGCCACGGCCGCGCCGCCGCTCACCGCAGCGTCATCGCGACCGCCCCCAGGACCGCAAAGACGATCAGGACCACCAGGTGCCGAACGGCTCGGTGGGGGAGCCGCCGTCCACCGCCCGTGTGCCGGCGGCCACGAGCCACCGCGACGCCGGACGCCGCCGTGATCAGCGCGACAGCGCAGGCCACCGCGACGGCCTGGGCCAAGAGGGCGCGCTCCGGATCCCGGATGCGCCAGGCGAGCACGAGGATCGCGAGGCTCACGAGCGCTCCGAACGCGACGATCGCCGTCGCGAGCGGAGGGAGGTGGGCTCGGGCCTGCAGGAGCGGGGCGTCTGGTTCCGGCTCCGGCTGGCGCCGCACATCCCAGCGATCGCGCCAGGAAAGCGCGAAGATGCCCCAGGCGATCGCGCCGATCGCCGCGCGGACCGGGTCGAGGCGGGATGGCTGAAGGGAAGGAGAAGCCAGCAGCCAGGTCAGCGTGACCAGCGCGAGGAAGACGGAGATGCCGAGGTGCCGGGCGACCCGGCGGTGCGTGGCGGCGAGCAGCGGCGCAGCGACGCCGCACAGGAAGGCGAGCGTGGCGGCGATGCTGGCGAATACGGGCGCGCCGCGACCGAAGCCCGCGGGCGCGACCGTGATCATCCAGGCGACGACCGCGGCGAGCAACGCCTGCGGGGCGCGCCCGCCGCCCTGACCCAGGTCGAAGCGCGCCGCCCCCTGCAGCGGCGCCTCCGGGGGGTCCGAGCCTGACGCCCCGTCGACCCCGCGCGTCAACGCACCGCCGCAACCGACGGAGGCCGACGCGGTGGACTCCTCTTCGCGCGGAGCGCCG
This sequence comes from Sorangium sp. So ce281, assembly GCF_051527395.1. Classification (NCBI taxonomy): domain Bacteria; kingdom Pseudomonadati; phylum Myxococcota; order Polyangiales; family Polyangiaceae; genus Sorangium; species Sorangium sp. So ce281. Next base: position 3,348,262 of record NZ_CP150322.1, on the reverse strand, counting down.
ATCGAGATGGCGCCGGGGGCATCCGTGCTCATGAGCGAGCGCTAGGCCAGGTTTCTCAGGAGATTGCCCACGGGCAGCACGTCCGGCGCTGGCGCACCCACGCCCGCCGCGTCGCCTGCGCTCCCCTCTTCCCGGGCGACCTCGAGCCCGAGCCGCTTCCAAAGGCCCGTGTCAAAGAGGTGGCTCGGGCGCACATTGCCGAGGGCTGCGAGCATGTTCTGCCGCGTCCCGGGGTGGCGCGCGTCGAGATCCGCGAGGAGCTGGCTCACCGCCTTGCGCTGGAGGTTGTCCTGGGATCCGCACAGGTCGCAGGGGATGATCGGGAACCGCTCCTCCGCGGCGAACGCGGCGAGCTCGGCCTCGGCGCAGTAGATCAGCGGACGGATCACGATGTTGTCGCCGTCATCGGAGATGAGCTTCGGCGGCATCGATTTCAGCTGCCCCGCGAAGATCAGGTTCAGGAGCAGCGTCGTCACGGCATCGTCACGGTGGTGGCCGAGGGCGATCTTCGAGCAGCCGAGCTCGCGCGCGATGCGGTACAGGATGCCCCGGCGCAGGCGGGAGCAGAGGGAGCAGTACGTCTTGTTCTCGGGGATCTTCTCGGTGACGATCGAGTAGGTGTCCTCGGAGATCATCCGGAACTCGTGGCCGCCCGCCGCCATGTAGTCGGTGAGGAGGTGTCCCGGGTAGCCAGGGTGCCCCTGGTCGATGTTGACCGCGATCACGCTGAACCGGACCGGCGCGCGCCGCGCGAGGTCGACGAGCAGCGCGTGCATCGCGTAGCTGTCCTTGCCCCCAGAGACAGCACAGAGGATCCGATCGCCGTCGGCGATCATGTCGAAGTCGGTGATGGCGCGCCCCATGGCGCGCGCGAGCTTGCGGCGGAGTTGCACGGTTTAGCCGGTGAAGCCTTCGATGAGGCGGAGGAAGGTAAGCACGCCGTGGCCCGTCCCGCCCTTGGAGAAGACGCCGTACGGCTTGTTCGCCATGGATGGGCCAGCGATATCCACGTGGACCCAGGGGACATCCCCCACGAACTCGCGCAGGAACAAGGCCGCGGTGATGGCCCCTCCCCAGCGGTCGGCCGTGTGCTTGATGTCGGCCCAGTCGCTCTTGAGGCCGTCGCGGAGCTCTTCGATGAGCGGGAGCTGCCACATCGACTCGCCCGCGGCCTTCGCGGCGCTCCGCAGGCGCTCCGCGAGCTCCTCGCGGTTCGAGAAGAAGCCGGACACGGTCGGGCCGAGGGCCACGACGCACGCGCCCGTGAGGGTCGCGTTGTCGATGATGAGGTCCGGCTTCAGCGCGCGCGCATAGGCGAGGCAGTCGGCGAGGACCAGGCGCCCCTCCGCGTCGGTGTTGATGATCTCCACCGTCCTGCCGTCCAGAGAGCCGAAGATGTCGCCGGGCCGGTATGCGGCGCCGTCGGGCATGTTCTCTGCCGCGCCGATGACGCCGTGCACCTCGACGTTCGGCTTGGCGGCCGCGACGGCGGCCATCAGCGCGATCACGTTCGCGGCGCCGCCCATGTCGCCCTTCATTTCTTCCATGCCCGGAGCTGGCTTGATGCAGAGCCCGCCGCTGTCGAAGGTGAGCCCCTTGCCCACGAAGACGAGCTTCCCCTTCGGCTTCCCGGGAGGAGCGTAGACCATGTGGATCAGCCGGGGATCCCTCGCGCTCCCCTGCCCCACCGCCATGATGAGCTTCATGCCCCGCTTGGTGAGCGCGGCCTTGTCGAGCACCGTCACCTTGAGCCCGTGCTGCTTGCCCACGTCCACCGCGACACGCGCGAGCGCCTCCGGATAAACCTCGTTCGGCGGCTCGTTGACGAGGTCGCGCGCGACGCAGATCGCCTCGCCGACCTGCCTGCCGAGCGCGACGGCATCGCGCGCCGCCTTGCCCACCTTGCCCTCGATGACCACGGTGCCGCGGGAGAGCTCGACCTTCGGCAGACGATCGCCCGTGAAGTAGCGGGTGAACCGGTAGGCCCCGAGCACGAGCCCCTCCGCGGCGGCCCGCTCCGCGCGCTCGACGCCGGGAGGCACCACGACCGCGACGCTCTCGGCGCGCACGCCGTTCGCGAAGCGCGCCCCCTTCGCCGCGAGCAGCCTGCACTCGACGTCGGTGACCTTGCCCGACCCGAGCCCGATCAACAGCACCCGGCCGGGCTTCAACGCGCCGTGCGTCGCGAAATCGACGCTCTGATCCCTCTTCCCCGTGAAGTCGTCACACTTGACCTGGTGAGTCACCGACTCGCCCAGCGCCTCCACGAGCCTCGCCAGCACGCCCTCACCCGTCGAAGCGCCCTCAGGCACGCCGATGACGACGACGTCGACGGCGATGCTCAGCGGGTCGGACGAGGCAAGGTTCACTTTGATCGGCATGCGGTCTCCTGAGCCCGGGATGTGGAGGGTGTCCAGCGCGGCATCTAAACACGAAGGGCTAACCCCGTCGACGTGGACGATGCCCGCAGGCGAACGGCCCGAGGAGCGGGCGGGAGAGCGCTCCCGCTCCCAGGCGCGCAGTCCCTCGCGGTTCCGCGCGGTTCCGCGCGGTTCCGCACGGTTCCGCACGGTCCCACACGGTCCCGCGCAGGCTTCGCGCTCGGCGGCCCGCCGTCGGAGCGCCTCGCGCGACGCTGCCCTCCGGACTGCGGGTCCGAGCCGGCCCGGCCCGAGCGCCGGATCGAGGGGCGTCAGCGCGCCGAGCCGTAGGTCTGGATCACGTCGGCGAGGAGCTGCAGCGCCTCGGCGCGAGGGCGCTGGAACGCGTTGCGCCCCATGATCGACCCGAAGGAGCCGCCTGCGGCCATCTCGCGCACCTCCTCCAGGACGGCGTCGGTCGCCTTGGACTCGCCGCCAGAGAAGATCACCACGCGCTTGCCGCCGAACGTCGCCTGCACGACGTGCCGGGTCCGGTCGGCGAGCGTCTGAATGGGAATGTTGTATTTCTCGTACATCTTTTTCGCCTCCTCCTGCTCGACATGAGCGGTCGGCGGCTTGACCTTGATGATGTGTGCGCCGAGCTGGGCCGCGATCGTCGCCGCATAGGCGCAGACATCGATGGCCGTCTCGCCCTGCTTCGACAGCCCGGCGCCGCGCGGATAGCTCCAGACGATGACGACCAGGCCCCTGCGCTTGGCCTCGAGGGCGATCTCGCGAAGGTCCTCGTACATCCGGTTTCTCGCGCCGGACCCGGGGTAGATCGTGTAGCCGACGCCGACGCAGCCGAGGCGGAGCGCGTCCTCGACCGAGCCGGTCACCGCCGACACGGGCTGCTCCACCTTTGCCAGCGTGTCGCTGTTGTTCAGCTTCAGGATCAGGGGCACCTGCCCCGCGAACCTGGCCGCGCCCGCCTCCAGCGATCCGAGCGGCGCCGCGTAGGCGTTGCACCCGGCGTCGATCGCGAGCTGAAAGTGGTAATCGGGGTCGTAGGCCTCGGGGTTCGGAGCGAACGATCGCACCGGACCGTGCTCGAAGCCCTGGTCCACCGGCAGGATCACCATCTTTCCGGTGCCCGCGAGCGCGCCATGGTTGAGCAGCCGGACGAGGTTCGTCAGCGTGCCTGGGTTCTCGGAGGCGTACCAGGAGAGGATCTGCTCTACACGGGTGGTGAGCGCCATGAATCACTCCGTCGAAGGTGCTGCTGCGCCAGGAAACGCGTGGCCCGCCCGGGGCGTGAACCCACCCCGTCACGCCCGAGGCGCCGTGTCAGGGTGCTCGGGCGAGCGAGCTCGGGCCGTATTTTCAGGACTTGGACGAACGTATCGAGCCCAACGCGCGCCCCGAGGAGGATGTTGTACGAAGCCATCGGATACGCAATTCTCGAAACTGCGCCGGTCCTCCCTCGGGGCCACAGCGGCGGACGCGAGCGCGAGCACGTGGCGGGGCGGTAACGTCCTCGCCGACAACGCGGAGGGATCATGTCGGACCAACGGGATCTGAGCTGGAAGCCGCCGGAGGCGCCGTCACGCATCGGGATCACGCTCGAGACGTACATCCTCGAAGGAATGCTCGGGTTCCCCTCGGCGACAGGGGTGTTCACCTCCCTCCTGAACCAGCTCGGCCTGGTGGCGAAGCTCGTGACGTCCAAGGTCCGGCGGGCCGGCCTCGCCAACGTCCTCGGATACACGGGGCAGACCAACGTCCAGGGCGAGGTCGTGCAGAAGCTCGACGAGGTCGCCAACGAGACGCTGCTCAGCGTGCTCGGAAGGCGCGGGCACTGCGCGGCCGTGGTGAGCGAGGAGCTCGGGGAAATGAGGCTCCTCTCCACGGACCCACGAGCGAAGTACATCATCGTCGTGGACCCGCTCGACGGCTCGTCCAACATCGACGTGAACATCTCGATCGGCACGATCTTCGGTGTGCTCCGAAAGAGCGACGCCAAGATGGGCGCCGATCCCTCGGACTTCCTTCGCCCCGGCCGCGATCTGGTCGCGGCCGGCTACGTGCTCTACGGCTCGTCGACGCTGCTCGTCATCACGACCGGCCTCGGCGGCGTGCACGGCTTCACCTACGACCCGACCGTGGGAGAGTTCTTTCTCTCTCACGAGAACATCCGGATCCCGGAGCGCGGCTCGACGTACTCCATCAACGAAGGCCACAGCGCGCGGTGGCCGGAGGACGTGCGCCGCTGGAACGCGTGGATCAAGGAGGACAGCAAGCACGAGGGGCGGCCGTACGGCGCGCGCTACGTGGGATCGCTGGTCGCGGACGCGCACCGGACGCTGCTCAAGGGCGGCATCTTCGCGTACCCCGCCGATCGTAGCGGCCAGGGCAAGCTGCGGCTGCTCTACGAGGCGAACCCGTTCGCGTTCATCTTCGAGGCCGCGGGCGGAAAGGCGAGCACGGGGGCCGAGCGCGTCCTCGACAGGGTCCCGAGGTCGCTCCACGAGCGCGTGCCGCTCGTCCTCGGCTCGCCCCGCGACGTCGAAGATTTCGAGCAGTTTGTGCGCGGCGAGCGCTGAGGCTGCGAGCGAGGGGCGCCGCCCCCACCGGCACGGGCCGCAGCGCGGAGAGGGGAGCGACCCGCGGGTCAGACCCCCTGCGCGTCGGCTCCCCAGATCACCTTGTGGAGCTGAACCTGCACCCGGACGCGGAGGCCATCGTCCAGCACCCACTGGACGAGCTCCTTCGGCGACAGCTTGCCCCACACGCACGAGGCGAGCAGCGTCACGCCGCGCGCGTCGAGGCGCCGCTCGCGGATGGTGTCCCGCATCCACGCATAGTCCGCCCGATCGGCGAGCACGAACTTGATCTCGTCGCGCGGCGTGAGGTGATCCAGGTTCGACCAGCGGTTCCGGTGGGATTCCCCCGAGCCAGGCGCCTTCAGGTCCATGATCTTGTGCACGCGCGGATCGACGCGCGAGACGTCTGCCTCGCCGCTGGTCTCGACGAGGACCGTCCGGCCCGCGTCGCAGAGCTCCGCGAGGAGCGGGAACGACCCGGGCTGAAGGAGAGGCTCGCCCCCCGTGAGCTCGACGAGCGGCGTGCCGAGGGCCAGCGCGCGCTCGAGGACCTCGCCGCGGCGGATCCGCTTGCCGCCGTAGAAGGCCTGCGACGTGTCGCACCAGGCGCAGCGCAGGTTGCACCCGGTGAGCCGGACGAAGGTGCACGGCAGCCCGGCGAACGTCGATTCGCCCTGCACGCTGGCGTAGATTTCGTGGACGACGAGGGTGTCTTCTTTCAAGGAAGCGACGCCTCCGAGGCGCCTCGGTAGGCCTCGGCGGCGCCACGCCGCCGGCGACCCGAGGTGGGCGGGAGCTTTGGCCGCGCCGAGCGCGCAACGCAAGCGGCGCGGGGCGCTCAGCTGGAGATGACGCTGACCTCGCCCGCCGCCACCGCCCGGAGGATGCCGTCCGCGCCGCGGACCAGCAGGTGCCCCTCCGGATCGATCCCCGCCGCGACGCCGACCACGCCGGCGACCTCGACGCGGCGGCCGCGGAGCCAGTCCATCCGGGCGAGATCCTCCGCGAAGGGCGCGAGCTCTCCCGCCTCGAACCTCGCCGCCGCGTCGCCGATCGCCTGGAGCAGCTCCGCGGCGAGGCGCTCGCGCGGGACGTCGTCGATCCCGAGCATCGCGAGCGACGTGGCCCGCGCCGACAGATCCGGCGGGAAGCTCGACGCATGGACGTTGAGCCCGACGCCGACGATCACGCTGCTCACCGACTCGCCGCGCAGCTGGGCCTCGACGAGGATCCCCGCCAGCTTGCGGCCCCCGGCGAGCACGTCGTTGGGCCACTTGAGCCGCACCTCGACGGCGGAGCCGCCGCCCGACGCGCCGCGGGACGGAAGAGGCGCGAGCCGTCGCTCGATGACGGACGCGACGGCGAGCCCCATGACCAGCGCGATGGGGGCCACTCGGCTCGCCGGCAGGCTCGGGCGCAACACCACCGACAGGTAGAGGTTCTCGCCGGGCGGAGAGTGCCAGGAGCGCCCGCCGCGCCCCCGACCCTGGGTCTGCGCGTCGGCCAGGAACGCGGCCCCGTGCGGCGCGCCGGCTGCGGCCGCGCTCCGCGCGTCGTCGTTCGTCGACGCGGTCTCGGCCGCCACGGCGAGCGGCCGCCCGAACGACGCGCCCAGCCGCGAGAGCTCGCGCTCTATCGCCTCCCGGTCGAGCCGCCTCACAGCGAGAGATCCAGCGCGATGTCGGCCGCGCGCGCCGAATGCGTCAGCGCTCCGACGCTGATGATGTCGATGCCCGCCGCGACGAGCTCGGGGATGCGCTCCAGCGTGATGCCGCCGGAGACCTCGAGGAGAGGCCGGCCGTGCTGCGCCGACCGCACGCGCGCGGACGCGGCCTTGACATCGGCCAGCGTGAAGTTGTCGAGCATGATGATGTCGGCGCCGGCGGCCAGCGCCTGATCGAGCTCCTGCAGCGAGGCCACCTCGACCTCGACCTTCGTCGTGTGCGGGGCGCGCGCCCGCGCGCGGGCGATGGCGGTCGTGATGCCGCCCGCCGCGACGATGTGGTTGTCCTTGATGAGCACGGCGCTCCCGAGGCTGTCGCGGTGGTTGTGCGCGCCGCCCACGCGCACCGCGTAGCGCTCCAGCCCGCGGAGACCGGGCGTCGTCTTGCGGGTGTCGGTGATGCGCACGCTCGACCCAGCCGGGATCGCCTCGGCGTAGCGGCGCGCCTCGGAGGCGACGCCGCTCATCCGCTGCGCGAGGTTGAGCGCGGTGCGCTCCGCGCTGAGGAGAGAGCGCGCGCGACCGCGCACCGTCCACAGCACTGCGCCGGCGCCGACGGCGGTGCCGTCCGCGATGAGCACCTCGCCCTCCACCTGCCGATCCAGGCGCTGAAAGACGCGCAGGAACACGTCGCCCCCGCACGCGACGAGCGGCTTGCGCGCGACCGCCTTCGCGGTCGCGCGCGCGGAGGCCTCGACACACGCCTCGGTGGTGAGATCGCCTCCCGCGAGGTCTTCTTCCAGAGAGCGATCGATCAGGGCATCGAGCAACGGCGCAGCCAGCACGGGCATCTCCTCGGCGCCGCTCCCACGCGGCGCTCCCAGGTATACTCGGTCCCGCACGCGCGCATCAGCGCTGTCGCGCCCACACGCGCCACGACAACGCATCGCGTCATCATGCGTCCTTGTGGTGGCACGTGCGCCCTAGAGCGTACGACCTCAGCCGTATGGCGCCCTGGACGGGACGTGGGCGGACATGGATGGGGCCCGTTGCGCCGAAAAGCAGGGTGGATCGCGATCATCGCGACGCTGTGTCGCACAAATGGGGCTGACGTTCGTCTACCAGCCTGTGAGACTCTCCGAGCAACTCCAGCGCCCTCAACGGAGATCGATGCGTCCGCAGGCAGGCCAGGTCATCAACAACAAGTACCGACTCGTGCGCCTCATCGGCGATGGCGGCATGGGGAGCGTCTACGAAGCCCGCCACGAGGTGCTGGGGACGACGGTCGCCCTCAAGTTTCTCCACCCCGAGCTGACCCGCCGCTCCGGCCTGGTGCAGCGCTTCCTTCAGGAGGCGCGCGTCTCCGCGCAGATCCAGAGCGCGCACGTGGTTCGCGTCAGCGACGTCGACCAGACGGCGTCCGGCCTGGCGTTCATCGTGATGGAGTACCTGGAGGGGAAGACGCTCCAGACGCTGTACGAGGAGCTCTACCGGGCAGGCGTTCGTCTCGGGTACCCCGACGCGCTCGAGTACACGATGCAGATGCTCGAGGGCGTCGAGGCCGCCCATCGCGCGGGCGTCGTCCACCGGGACCTCAAGCCGGACAACGTGATCATCACGAAGTCCGCCAAGGGAGAGCCGCTCATCAAGCTGCTCGACTTCGGCATCGCCAAGCTGAAGGTCACGGGGGAGCTCGATCGCGGGTTGACGCGCCCCGGCGTGATCATGGGCACCCCCGAGTACATGGCGCCCGAGCAGGCCTACTCCGCGGACTCCGTGGACGCGCGCGCCGACATCTTCTCGCTGGGCGTCATCATCTTCGAGATGCTGGCCGGCCGCCGGCCGGTCGGCGGCGACGAGCCCCAGCAGATCGCGGGAGCCTACCTTTCGGGCCAGATCTCGCGGCTCTCCGACCTGGCGCCGGAGCTCGCGCCCGGGCTCTGCGCCGCCGTCCACCGCGCCATGGCGGCCTCGCCGCCGGAGCGCTTCGCGACCACCGCCGAGTTCCGCAGCGCCCTGGAGCCGTTCGCCCGAGCCGCCCGCGCCCCGTCGGCGCTCACCCCCGCGCCGTCCGAGGTCAGCCTGGCGCGGTCGTCCGGGGCCGCCCTGGCGGCAGCCCTCGCGGCGCCCGGGATGCTCACGCCTTCCGCGGCGGCGCCCGCGACCAACGCGATGGGGGACGGTCGCGCCAGCTCCGTTCCCAAGACGATTCCGCCGGAGGACGGCGGCGCGCAGCACGCGTCGAGCGGCCTCCCGGGCGGCCTCGGGCCCTCGACCCCGATGGGCGGCTTTTCCTCGGATGCCCGTGGTCCCTCGGCGTCCGCGCCAGGGTTCACGCCGAGGCCGGAGCCCTCGTCGGGCCCGTACTTCGCCCAAGGGGGCTATCCCCAGATCGCGCAGCCGGCGACCGTGAGCGCCGCCCCCTACGCTCTCCCCCAGGGGATGCCCGGAGTGCCCGCCACGAGCCACGAGCCGGGACCCTTCGATGTGTCGCCGCGCCCGGGAGGGACGGCGGTCGGAGGCGCGCCGTTCATGGACCGGAGCGCGGCCCCGGGCGGCGGATTCAACGGCGGCCCAGCGCCCGGGTATGGCGGCGCGCAGGGCTACATCCCTGGGACGGCGCCGATGGATCCGCTGCCGAGGATCTCGCAGAGCGCCTCGGCGCACGGCGCGCAGCGGCCCTCGCGAGGCGGGACTTCGCTGTTCGCCATCCTGCTGCTCGCCACGGGGATCACGGGGGCCGTCGTCGGCGGTCTGTACATCGCCAACGAGCTGGGCCGGACGGAGCAGGCCGACGTGGCGCCGGCCCTGCCGACCCTCCAGCCGGCCAACACGGTGCCTTCGGATCCCAGCCCGCCCGCGACGACGCCCCCCGCCGTGACGCCCCCGGCGGTGACGCCACCTCCTGTCGAGCCGCCCGTGGTCGCCAAGCCGCAGCCCCGGCCGACCACGACGGCGAAGCCGCCGGCGACGCCGAGCACGACGGCAGCGCCGACGACCACGACGGCGCCGACGACACGCCCCAGCGGGACGACGATCATCCCCCAGCTTCCCTGGGTCATCCCGTCGACGCTGCCGCCGTTCCCGTTCCCCGCGCCGACCAGCGCACAGCCGCCGGTCAACCCCCAGCCGAACACGACGAGCCCGCCGACGACGAACCCGACCCCCACCACGCCGCCGGACAGGCCTCGACGGCGCGTGATCATCGTACCCAACAACTGACGCGCCCGGCGCGTACGGTAGGTAGGATGCGATCTCGATGAGCAACCAGAATAGCGGTCCGCCGCCGGGATGGCCTGCGCCCCCCAGCGGCATGTACGGCCCTGGCAAGACCGTGCCCGGCGAGCCTCCGCTCGCAGGGCTCAACTCGCCGCAAGGCGCCTTTCCCGTGCCGCCCGGCACCGCGCCGCACGATCCGAGCGCCGCTGGCGCAGCCGTCCCGCGGACGCTCGTCGAAGGCGGGACCAACAGCGCGCCCCCCGGAACGCCCGGCCCGTACGGCGCTCCCGCAGGCCCGTACGGCGCGCCGCCGCCCGGTGTACCCGGCCCGTACGGGCCCGGTGCGACAGCGAATTACGGCGGACCACCTGGAGCAGGAGGCGCTTACGGGCAGCCGCCCCAGCCTCCCAGCCCGTACGGCGGCTCGCCGTTCGGGGCCCCAGGTGGCCCCGGGGCCGCTGGAGCGCCGGGGTTTCACGCCGGCGGCGCTCCCCAGCCGCCGGGCAGCGGCGCGCTGTACCCGGCGCCGATCCCCGGGCGTCCTCGCGCGAAGAGCTCCGGCGCGACGCTCGCGCTGATCGGCATCGGCGCGTTCGTGATCATCGGCGGGCTGACGACTGTCTTCTTCGTGATGCGCGGCCGAGGATCGTCCGAAGATGCCGCAGCGCTGACGCCCATCGAGGCGCCCCCGGCGCCTGCGTCGGTCGCCGGCGATCCGGCGCCTCCCCCTCCGACGGCCACCACACCCGCGGCGACCGCGCCGGAGCCGCCCGCGCCTGCCCCCGTGGCAGCCCCGAAGCCGACGGCGCAAGCACAACCCAAGCCGACGGCGACGACCCCTACGCCCACCGCCACGGCGACGACCCCTGCGCCCACCGCCACGGCGACGACCCCTGCGCCCACCGCCACGTCGACCACCCCTGCGCCCACCGCCACGTCGACCACCCCTGCCCCGACCCCTTCTACGTCCTCGACGGGCCGTCGAAGGATCGTCCTGCCGGGCAGCCGCTGAGCGGTCCTGCGCCGCCCGCTGCGCCGCTGGCAGCGGCGCGGCGGGTCCGTGCCCAGGTTCCCCCGGCCCGCTTGACAGGGCGGTCACGGTGATCAGGTTCCGATGCCATGAGCAAATCCGGGATCGCCGCAGTGCTTTCTTTCCTTATTCCGGGCGTTGGGCAGCTCTACAACGGCGCGTTCCTGCGCTGCATTTTCTGGCTGATCGTCACCCCCGGCCTGTGGATCGGCTCGGGCGGCTGGCTCGGCTGGATCTGCCACCTGATCTCCGCCTACACCGCGTACCAGTACGCGAAGCGCGCCGGCGGCTGAGCCGCGCTCCCCGGGACGGCGCGCCGGTTCGCGCGGCGCGCCCGCTCACGTAGCCTTCGCGAAGATCCGCTTCAGCACCTCGCCCGTCGCCGTCGGCTGACGCGCCACCTCGCGCGGGGTGCCCTCCGCCACGATGCGCCCGCCGCCGGAGCCGCCCTCCGGGCCGAGCTCCACCACGTGATCCGCGCACGCGATGACCGCCGGGTGGTGCTCGATGATCACCAGCGTGTCGCCGCGCTCGACGAGGCGATCGAGCACGCGGACCAGGCGCGTCACGTCCGCCAGATGCAAGCCGGTCGTGGGCTCGTCGAGCACATAGAGCGTGGGCTTCGGCCGCGCGCCGGCCGTCAGCTCCGCCGCGAGCTTGAGCCGCTGCGCTTCGCCGCCCGAGAGCGTGTGCGACCCCTGGCCGAGGTGGAGATAACCGACGCCGAGATCGCACATCGTCGAGAGCGGGGCGCGGATCTTCGGGTGGGCCGCGAAGACCTCGACGGCCTCCTCCGCGGTGAGGTCCAGGAGCTCGCCGACGGACAGACCGAGGTAGCGCACGTCGAGCGTCGCCGGCTCGAAGCGCCCGCCGCCGCACGCCTCGCAAGGCGTGGTCACGTCCGGCAAGAACGACATCTCGTGCGCGATGACGCCCTGCCCCTCGCACGCGGGGCACCGCCCGCCGGAGGCCGTGTTGAAGGAGAACCGCGCAGGGCCGTAGCCGCGCACCTGCGCGTCGGGGCAGGCGGCGTAGAGCTTGCGGACCTCGTCCCAGACGCCCAGAAATGTCGCGGGGATCGAGCGCGGCGTCCGCCCGATGGGCGACTGATCGACGGCCACCGCCCGCAGGATGCTCTTCGGCAGCCGCAGCGCCTTGTGCGGGCCCGGCTCGGGCGCCTCCAGCTCCAGCGCGCGGCGCGCGGCGGGGTAGAGCACCTTCTGGATGAGCGTGCTCTTCCCCGAGCCGGACACGCCGGCGACCACCGTCATCCGACCCGCGGGGATCCGGAGCGTGTCCCCCTGGAGGTTGTGCGCGCGGGCGCCGAGGAGCTCGATGTGCTCGCGCACGGGAGGGCGCGCCGGGCGCGCGCTGAGCAGCGCATCCTCGCCGGCGAGCGCCCGGGCGGTCGGCGAGTCGGGGTTCGCGAGCACCGCGCGCGACGGCCCCGCCGCGACGATCCGGCCGCCTTTGCGCCCGCCCGAGGGGCCGAGGTCGATCAGGTGATCCGCCGCGCGGATCGTGTCGGCGTCGTGCTCCACCATGAGCACGGTGCTGCCCATCGCGGCGAGCCGCCGGAGGTTGCCGAGCAGCCGGTCGGTGTCGCGCGGGTGGAGGCCGATGGTCGGCTCGTCGAGGACGTACAGCGCCCCGGTGAGGCCGCTGCCGAGCTGCGCCGCGAGCCGCAGGCGCTGCATCTCGCCGCCCGAGAGCGTGGCAGCGCGCCGATCGAGCGTGAGGTAGCCGAGGCCCACCTCGCAGACGAAGTCGAGCCTGCGGCAGAGCTCCTTGTGCGGCGCCTCGGCGATCAGCGCGCGGTCGCCCGTGAACTGTAGCCCCCTCGCCCACGCGGCCGCGGCCGCGACCGACCGGCCCGACGCCTGGTGGTAACGCTCTCCCGCGAGCCGGACCGCCCGCGGGATCGGCGCGAGGCGCGAGCCGCCGCAGGCCTCGCACGGGTCGGGCGTCGCGAGCGCGTCGTCGTCGAAATCCGAGGCGCCCGTCCCCTCGCATGACTCACACCGGCCCTGCTTCGTGTTGAAAGAGAACCAGCGGGGATCGAGCTCCGGGACACCGACGCCGCAGCGCGGGCAGGTGCGCGTGGTCGAGAGCAGCTGCTCACCGCCGCGGCCGCCGACGAGCTTGACCGCCCCCCGCCCGAACGCGAGGGCGCGATCGAAGAGGGCGCGATCCAGGCCGTCCATGCGCCCCTCGTACATCACGAGGTCGATCGAGTGCTCGCGGCGCTTGTCGAGGCGAGGAGGGCTGTCGGTCGCGCACGGCTCGCCGTCGGCGAGCGCGCGGGTGATGCCGGCCCGGGCAGCGGCGGTGAACACGTCGAGGTACGTCCCCTTGCGCGCCACGACCGCGGGGGCGAGGAGCGTCCGCGCGCCGCGCGTCGAGACGAGCGAGCGGTAGACGTCGTCCGGCGAGCGGGCCGCGATCGGCACGTCGCAGTCCGGGCAGCGCGCCTCGCCGACCTTGGCGTAAAGCAGCCGCAGGTAGTGCGCGATCTCGGTCACGGTCGCGACGGTCGAGTTGGCGCCGGAGCGCGTGGTGCGCTGCTCGAGCGCGATCGAGGGGGGGACGCCGGTGACGCGATCGACGTCCGGCCGCGGCAGCGTGGGGAGGAACTGGCGCGCGTAGGGGGTCAGCGTCTCGAGGAAGCGCCGCTGGCCCTCGGCGAAGACCACGTCAAACGCGAGCGTGCTCTTGCCAGAGCCGCTCGGGCCGGTGATGACGACGATCTTGCCGTGCGGGATCACGGTCGAGACCTCGGCGAGGTTGTGCTCGCGGGCGCCCTCGACCTCGATCCGGCCCCGGTCGAGCGACGCGCGCGCGGCGGCGCCGCCGCGCTTGCCAAGCTTCGGGGCGGCAGGGGTCGCTGCCGCGCCGCGCCGCGGGCGCCGAGCGCCGCCGTCGCCCCGCTGCGCGAACCACGCGGCCAGCGAGGCGCCGGTCCGCGTCGCCGTCCGGGCCACCTCCTCGGGCGTCCCCTCCGCGACGACGCTCCCGCCCTCGCTGCCCGCGCCCGGGCCGAGATCGACGACCCAGTCCGCCGCGGCGATGACGTCGAGGTCGTGATCGACGACGATCACGGAGGCGCCCTCGGCCACGAGCACGGAGAGCGCGGCGTTGAGGTGCGTCACCTCCTCGGGGTGCAGGCCCGCGCTCGGCTCGTCGAGGAGGAAGAGCGCGCCCGCGCAGGGCTCGCCGAGCGCGCGCGCGATCTTCAGCCGCTGCGCCTCACCGCCGGAGAGCGTCGAGAGCGGCTGGCCGAGCGTGAGGTAGCCGAGGCCGAGCTGCTTGAGCGGCGCGAGCGCCCGCCGGATCGCGGGCTGCCCCACGAAGACCTCGAACGCCTCGTCGATCGAGAGGTCGAGCACGTCAGCGACCGAGCGGCCGTCGAGCTTCACCTCGAGCACCTCGTCGCGGAACCGCTTGCCCTTGCAGGTCGGGCAGGTCAGCGACACGTCGGCGAGGAACTGCATCTCGATCGTCTCGCTCCCCTCGCCCGCGCACGCCTCGCAGCGCCCGAGCGCGACGTTGAACGAGAAGTGGCCGGGCCCGAGCTCCCGCGCCGACGCCTCCGGCTGCTCGGCGAAGAGCGCGCGGATGCGGTTCCACGCGCCGGTGTAGGTCGCAGGGTTGCCCCGCGAGGTGCGCCCCAGCGGCGCCTGGTCGACGAGCGTGACGGCGCGGATGTCGGCCGTGCCCTCGATGCGCTTGTACAGGCCGGGCGCCTCGACGTCCTTGTAGCCGCGCGCCCTCGCGATGTGCCGGTAGAGCACGTCGGTCACCAGCGTGCTCTTGCCCGAGCCGCTCGGCCCCGTGATCGCCACGACGACGCCGAGCGGCACGTCGACGGTGACGTCGCGGAGGTTGTTCTCGCGCGCGCCGTGGATCGTGATCTTCCCGCTCGGCGCCCGGCGCTCGGCGCGCGCCGGCGCCAGCGGGCCGCGCGCGGCGAGCCCGTCGGGCGGGCCGTCGAAGGTGACGCGCCCGCCCTGCTTGCCCGCGCCGGGGCCCAGCTCGACGACGCGATCGCTCGCCCGGATGACGAGGGGCTCGTGCTCGATGACGAGCACGGCATTGCCGCGATCGGCGAGCTCACGCATGGCAGCGATGAGCGGCGGGACGTCCGTCGGGTGCAGGCCGACCGTCGGCTCGTCGAGCACGAAGAGCGCGCCCGTCAGCGACGTGCCGAGCGCCGCTGTGAGCGCGACGCGCTGCGCCTCGCCGCCCGAGAGCGTGCGCGCCTGGCGGGCGAGCGAGAGGTAGCCCAGCCCGACCCGCTCGAGGTACCCGAGCCGCGCGATGAGCTCGCGGCGCGCCATCTCCCCCTGGCCCGTCTGGGGGCGCTCGGCCTCGAGGCGCGCGCGGGCGTCGCGGAGCTCGAGCTCGTGCCACGCGGCGAGATCCAGGCCGCCGACGCGGTAGAGGAGCGACTCGGGGGCGAGCCGCTTGCCGTTGCACGCGCCGCACACGTCGTAGGTGCGGTAACGCGCGAGCAGCACGCGGACGTGCATCTTGTAGGTGCGCGTCTCGAGCCAGCGGAACCAGGCCTTCACGCCGGGGTACTTCCCCTGGGTCCACGAGCCCTCCCCCTCGAGCACGAGCGCGCGCTGCGCGTCGGAGAGGTCGCGCCACGGCTTGTCGGTGCGGATGCCGTTCCGCTCGCAGAACGCGCGGAGCAGCTTCCGCTCCCACGTCGTCGAGCGGCCGTTCCAGGGCCGGATCGCGCCGCCTGCGATCGACTTCGAGGGGTCCGGGATCACCTTGTCGTAGTCGATGCCGAGGGTGCGGCCGAAGCCGCGGCACGAGGGGCACGCGCCGGTCGGGGACTGGTACGAGAACAGCCCGGGGCGCGGCGGATCGAAGGCGCGCGCGCACGAGGGGCAGGCGAGCCCGCGCACGAGCCGGAGCCGCGTGGGCCCCGCCCCCTGGCCGCCCTGCTCGTCGGCCTTGCGCTGGAGGTGGAGCGAGGCGTCGCCCCCGCTGCCCTTCCACGCCTCCTCGATGGCGGCGCCGAGGCGCCGGCGCTCCCGGGGGGCGACCCGGACGCGATCGACGATGACCTCGACCTTGTCCGCGCCGCTCATCGCCTCGGACGGCGCCACGGTGTCGATGTCGCGCGCCTCGCCGCGGACGAGGAGGCGCCGGTAGCCGGCGGCGAGCAGCGACTCGCGCACGTCGAGGAACCGCTCGGTTCCGGCGACCGCGATCGGGTACGTGACGAGCGCGGTTGCCCCCTCGTGCGCGCTCGCGGCGAGGTCGGCCGCGCGCGCCGGGTCGGTCCGCGCGGCCGGCGCCTCGCAGGACGGGCAGACAGGCACCGCCTCGCGCGCGAAGAGCGCGCAGAAATACGGCTCGAGGTCGGCCATCGTGGCGACGGTCGACCGCGAGCTCTTGACCGGCGCGCGTCGATCGACGGCGACGCCGGCCGCCACCGGCTCGAGCGCGTCGATCGGCGGACGCTCGAGCCGCTCGAGGAACTGGCGAGCGTACGGGCTGAAGCTCTCGACGAACCGGCGCTGTCCCTCAGAATAGAGCGTGTCGAGCGCGAGCGACGATTTGCCGGCGCCCGAGACGCCGGCGATGGCCACGAGCTCGCCGGGCCGGAAATCGAGGTCGATGCCCTGGAGGTTGTGCGTGCGGGCGCCGCGGAGACAGATCGAGTGCATAGGACGCGCGGTAGGGTGAACCCGCGGGGACGCCGTCCGGAGTGGACACGGCCGCGTGAAAACCGCGAGTGTTTAGCCCCCTTTCAGCCCATCGTCGCGAACGATCGTACGTGGGCGGCGTGCCGACCCAGCGTGCTGCGGCATTGCGTTCTGTGCCGTCGAATTATCACGGTCCGTGGCGAGGGGTGCGGGCGCGGGTGCGCACGACGCTCGGACGACCCGGCAAGCCGAGCGCGGCGGGCGCGCCCGGCAGGCGCGGCGGCTAGCTCTACTGCGGGACGTCGGCCGGGGAAGCGAACCGCCAAGGGCCCATGGGACCTTCCGCGTCATGGCAGGCTCCCGTCGGCTCCGATGAGCCCTCCTCGCATCCGCACCTTGGGTGAGGTCGACGTCCCCTGGTTCTGCGTCGGCTGCCCGAGCGTGAACACCATGCGGTAGCGCGAGCTCCTCGCGACCTCGCCGGCCGTCACCGTCTCGGTCACCCCGACGCGCCTGGGCGTCTGCGCGCCCCCGCCCTGCCCGCCGCCGTGCCCATCGCCGCCCTGCCCATCGCCGCCCTGCCCGCCGCCGCCCCACCCCCCATCGCCGTCCACGGTGCCGCCGTCCGCGGCGACGCCGCAGCTGCAGCTGCACCCGGGGAGCAGCGCAGAGCTCACCACGATCGCCCCGAGCCAGGCGGAAAAGCGCAGTCCGCGATTCACTGAGTCCTCCAGGCTGACGGCAGGTCGTGCGAAAGGACCATTGGACGAGCGGCGGCGATCGGCGTCAAGCGAGGACGCCGCCTCCGCCGCAGGACGCGCCGCGCGAGCGGCGCGCAGCAGCGACGCCGCTCGCGCGGCCCTGTGAAGCGGTGTGGACAGGCGGCGGCGCGCGCGCTATGCGGCCGCGTGAGCCGCGCTGGCAAAGAGAAGGAGCGAGAGGGGGAGAAGCTCATCGTGCGCAACAAGCGCGCGACGTTCGACTACACCCTCGACGATCGGTTCGAGGCAGGGTTGGTGCTGCTCGGCAGCGAGGTGAAGATGCTCCGCGACGGCGCGGCCGAGCTCACCGACAGCTGGTGCGCCATCGAGAACGGGGAGGCGTTCCTGAAGGGGGTCAACATCCCCGTGATGCCCGGCGCCGCCTTCGGGCACGAGGCGAAGCGCCCGCGCAAGCTGCTGCTGCACGAGAGCGAGATCGAGGCGATCCGCAAGAGCGTGGAGCGGGAGGGCATGACCGTGATCGCAACCCGCCTCTACTTCAAGAACGGCCGTGTGAAGGCGGAGATCGCCCTCGCGAAGGGGAAGAAGACCGTCGACAAGCGCGAGAGCCTGAAAGAGAAGGACGCCACCCGCGAAGCCCGCGCGGCGATGGAGCGGGCCCGCGGCGGCGCCGCCCGCGCGCGGAGCGCCGGGCTGCGGAGGCCGGAATGACGTCGCACCTCACCTGGTCCAAGGGCGGCGAGGCAGAGCTCGTCGAGATCGACGACGATCGCGTCCGGCTCCACTCGACCGCCTCCTCGGCGCCCGGAGCGCGCGTCGAGGGCTCGCTCCAGCCGACAGGGACGGCGATCCGGGTGAAGGTCGCCCGGTGCCGCCTGCGCACATCCACCGAGCCCAGCGACACGGCGCCCGGTGAGCGCACCTACGAGATCGAAGGCCGGCTCATCGATGCGACGCGCGAGGTCCGCGCCGAGCTGGCGCGGCTCGTCGGCGGCGAACGCACGGGCTGAGCCACGACGATCCGCCCAGCAGCGAACGCCCAGGCTGTTCTGTAGCGGCGGCGCGGCGCGGCCCGTCCGGCATCGCGTGTTGCGATGGCTCAGCGCGACCCATACGCTGGCTTTCTATGAAAATTACGTCGCGCCCTCGTGTAATTCTGCGCCGCTGCTCGACGTATGACGTGGCGAAGATCCGCAGCATCGTGCGCAGCGGTCTCGAAGAGCTCTCGCTGCGCCCGCACGGCCGGACGCTCATCAAGCCCAACGTCGTCGCGTCGGGAACGCACTTTCCGCACGCGTACACGCGGCCCGAGTTCGTCGAGGGGGTGATCGGCGCGCTCAAGGATCGCGACGACGGGCGCGTGAGAGAGCTCGCCGTCGGGGAGCGGTGCGGCATCACGCTCCCGACCCGCATGACGTACGAGAGCGCCGGCTACTACCCGATGTTCCGCCGGACCGGGGTCAAGCACTACCACTTCGAGGAAGAGCAGCAGGTCGAGATCCCCCTCACGCACGGGGGCCGGCTGCGCGACTACGTGTTCACGCCGGAGCCCGTCGCGAAGGCCGACTTCTTCGTGAACTGCCCCAAGTTCAAGTCGCACCCCTGGACCACCGTGACCTTCTCGATGAAGAACTACATCGGGATCCAGGACGATCGGCACAGGCTCATCGATCACGATCACCGGCTGAACGAGAAGGTCGCCGACCTCCAGTACATCGTGCAGCCGCAGTTCATCGCGATCGACGCCATCACCGCGGGCGAGGGCCGGATGCTCACGCCCTCGCCGTTCGACCTGGGCCTCATCATCATGGGGAACAACCAGGTCGCGTTCGACTCGGTCTGCTGCCAGATCATCGGCGTCGATCCGAGGAGCGTCGAGCACATCCGCCTGGCGTCGGAGCGCGGCTTCGGCCCGATGGACCTCGGCGAGATCGAGATCACGGGGGACGTGACGCTCGAGGAGGCGAAGCACAAGGCCAAGGGGTTCAAGGTGGGCCTCGTCCGCGTCGAGAAGTACTTCGAGGGCACGAACATCACGGCCTACGCGGGCTCTCCGCCCGAGCCCGAGCGCACCGACTACTGCTGGGGCGGCTGTCCAGGGGCCATCGAGGAGGCGATCGAGATCCTGCGCGAGTACGACAAGGAATGCGACGCGAAGATGCCGCGGATGCACGTCGTGTTCGGCGCCTACGAGGGCCCCATCGACGCGAAGCCGGGCGAGAAGGTGATCTTCATCGGCGACTGCGCGACGTACAAAGGGAAGATCGGCGATCAGCTGGTCAGCATCGAGAGCCTGTACCGGGAGCGGAGCGCGCGGGACCCCTACACCGCGAAGCACGACGACGTCCTCGCGAAGATGGTGAAGGTGACGACCAAGCTCGCGATGGCCCGGAACGAGACCACCCTCCGGCTCGAGGGCTGCCCCGTGAGCGTGGCGGAGCAGGTGCTCACGCTGGTCACGCTGGGCAAGACGAAGAACCCGTACTTCGCCCCCGACCAGCTGCTCGACTTCAACAAGGCGTACGTCGCCTGGCGCGGGGCTTCGCTCGCGAAGCGGATCGCCGGCAAGCCCTACCAGGTCCACGGCGCCTGCCCGCGCGGCGACGCGGCGCCCGAGCTCCCGTCCGAGCCGCCTAGCCCGCCGGACGCAGAGTGAGATCGAAGAGGACGTCGAGCTCGTCCCGCACCTTGAAGGCGCCGAGCGGCCCCTTCACCTCGCGCACGCCGAGCGCAGCCATCGACAGCTGACAGGTACCCGTCACCCCGATCGCGCCGTCGCCGCGATCGCGCGAGGAGAGCCGCGCCACCAGCGAGGCGCTCCCCGAGGCGACCTGGACGCGCACCTCGGCGCGGTCACGCGTGGCCCCCGAGGCGCGCACCGCCACGATCTCGGTCCCCGCGAGCACCTCGCCCCGCAGGCGCCGCTCGATGTCGCCGCGATCCCCCGCGGAAAGCGCGTCGGGATCGACGCGATCGCCGCGCAGGACCCCCGCGACGGAGAGCCTGGCCACGGGGACCTCGAGCTCGGCGGTCCATGACTCGCCGTCGAGCCGCGCCCGACCGCGCAGCTCGGACGCCGTGATCTCGAGGTCGTGCGCCAGGCGCGCGAGCATCCCCACGGCTCGGGTGTGGATCGTCAGGCGGGACGCGTTCGGATCGATGTGCAGCTCGCTCATGGGATGGAGCTCCTTTTCATCATCATGATCATGCAAGGGCGCGCCGGTCAGCGACGCTTGGAGCGGCGGGGGCCCTCGGGCACGAGCACGTAGCGGCTCGACGACGGCTCGGGCTGCCGGAGGAGCTCGGCTCGGAGCAGCGCCTCCGCGAGCCGCGCCTCGATGACCTCGTCCGTGACGCCAGGCTCGAGGGTCACCACAGCGGCCTGGATGTCGCGCGCCAGGGCGTCGAACTCCGCGCTGTCGAAGGCGTAGATGTCGTCGGGGAACAGGAGCGCGAGCGGCTTCCGCTCCACGGCCGTGTTCGTCAGCGCCGCCAGGTCGCTCTCGACGATGAGCATGACGCGAGCCCGCAGGCACATCCCCCTGCAGCGCGCCGCCAGCGCCTCGGACGAGCCGACGAGCAGGACCGCTCGAGGCGCGTTGACCGCCTTGGTGGCCTCGTCGTCCCCGTGCTCCTGAGTCATTCCCTGAAGAGTACGTGAACGAGCGGATGAAGCCATCCCTCTTGCGCCGCGCACGCCATCGCGATGGACGTCAAGCAGCCGGTCGGGGCAAGGCGAGCCGAGCTCCCGCGACCCCGGCCCGCGCGCTACTCCCTGCAGCGAGCCGCCGCGGCGAGCGCGAGGACAAGGGCGCTCGAAGCGAGCAGGGCGGCGCTCGCGGGCTGCCCGAGCCCGAGCGGCGACGGGCCGCCGAGGAGGTTGACGGCGTTGCCCCGGGGCAACAGTGCGCCGATCACCCCCGCCGAGCCACCGAGCAGGAGATCGGCCGCGAGCGGCACGAAGCGGCCGAGGCCGCGCCGGAAGAAGGTCGCACCGAGCGAGAACCAGCCAGCGTAGGCGGCTCCGGTGAGCGCGCCGATCCACCCACTGATGAGCATGTCTCGGATGAATGGCGCAGCGCCGGGGCGATGAGCGACGGCGACGACGACGACGGCGAGCAGCGCTCCCACGAGGGCGGAAGCGAGGGCCGTGGCCAGGGCGATGCCGAGCGCGACATGGTGGGACGAGGCGCCGAAGCGGGCCGCCGGCCAGGCCGCGTCGCGCAGCGTGGTGCGATCGGCGGCGTCGGCGGCGAGGGCGAAGATCGTGAGCGGCGTGGCGAGGCGGAACGTGGAGAGCAGCGCCCGGTCCACGGCCCCGGAAGACCCGAACGCAATCTCGATGACCGCGGCCGCGACCGCGAGCGCGGCGCCGAGCCCGAACGAAAGCAGCGGGCGCCGCGCGCGGAGGCGGCTCAGGGTCATCTCCATCCCGAGGCGGACGCCCGTCAGCGCGCGCCCGCCCCGCTCGGCCCCCCCTTCCGCGGGAGGAAGCGGCCGCGCTGCGGCGCTCGATGCGCTCTCACCCACCATCGTGGCGTCCTGTCTCCGTGGCGTGCGGCGAACCGTCGGCCCCCGGCGGGTCGGCCCCGATCGGCCCGCCGGCAGCGGCATCGCCATGCGCCGGCAGCGGCACACCAGCGGGCGCGGACGGACCGTCCGACGGCCGGCCGAGCGGCGCTGCCGGGTCGAGCGGCGCCGGCGCGTCGAACGCCGCCACCGCAAACGGCCCCTCGGGCGCGCCCGGCAGCGGGGCAGCGCCGTCGATCGCAGGTGCGCCGAAGGGCCGGCGCGAGCGAACGGCGGCCAGGTGCAGCGCGGTCGCCGCCCGCACGTCGTGCATCGACGGGGGCGGCGAGGAGATCGCGACGAGCGTGACGTCCTCCCTCGCGGCCGCATCCAGGATCGCGAGCGCGGCCGCCTCCCTGTCCGCGGCCCGGATCCGCAGCGTCGATGACGCCTCCGCCGGCCCCTGCTCCCACGCGCCCGCGCGCACGGCGGGAGCGCCCGCGAGCGCCGCGGCGAGCGCGCGAGCGCCGGGCGCGTCGGGCGCCCGCTCGTGGACGAGCACGTGGATCTCGACCTCGGGCCGCCCCGCGCCCGGCGGGTCCGCGCCCGGGGCAGCGGCGAGGCGCTCGCCGGCGCCGGGCTCGGTCCGCGCGATGACGCCGCGATCGAGCACGTGGATGCGGTCGGCGAGGGCGCTCGCGTCGACGGTCGAGGACGTGACGAGCATGACGCACGCGCCAGCCGCAGCGAGGGCGCGCAGGCGCTCCCGGACCGGCTCCGGAGACGGCACGGCGACGTCGGCGAACGGCTCGACGAGGCAGAGCAGGAGCGGCCGCGGCACCCCGAGGGCAAGCGACAGCTCGACCGCCCGGGCCTCGGAGAAGCTCAGCGAGGCCGTGCGGCGGGCGAGGAGCGGCGCGACGCCGAGCGGCTCGAGGAGCGCCGCGGCGCCGCTCGCGGGCGCGCCGCGGGCCCGGAGCGCGACCGACATGCACGACGCCACCGACGCGCCGTCGGGCAGCTCCGGGGTGGCGGCCAGGACGCCGATCCGCGCCCGCGTCGCCGCGCTCCGGCACGGGTCGCGCCCCGCCACGAGGACGCGGCCGGCGAGGGGGGCCGCGCGCCCAGCGAGCACCTCCGCGAGGGCGAGCGTCCCGTCCTCCGGGGCGCCGAGCACCGCGTGCACGCCCGGGCCGAGCGCCAAGGACAGGCCCGAGAGGCCCCCCCGAGGGCGCCCCTCCTCGCCGGCGCCATCGCGCGCGCGCACGCCCTCGAGCACCACGACAGGAGCGCCCGGGCTCATCCTGCAGGGCCTCCCGCCGAGCGGGCCGCGAAGGAGAGGAACGCGCCGAGCGCCCCCGGGATCGACCACCTCGAGTCGCCGGCGAGATCGGCGAGCCCCCAGGGGACGAGGGTCAGCACCAGGAACAGGGCGCGCCCTCGCGCCCCGGCGACGCGGCCGCTCGCCGCGGCGAGGCCGCCGAGCGTCACGCCGGAGACCACGCCGAACAGGGCGAGCGCGGCGCCGTACGCGAGGTGCTGGAGGCCGAGCAGCAGCGAGCCGGAGAGGAGCGCCGCAAGCGCCGAGAGCGCGGCCAGCGGGAGCGCGACGACGCGCGCGACCTCGAGCATCGCGGCGAGGCTGCGCACGCCGTGGAGCGAGGCCCGCGAGATCCCCCGCGCGGCGGCGAGGGCCTCGATGCCGTCGCGGCGGTCGGCCCCCGGGCGATCGTGCGCCGCGGCGAGGGCGATGGGGCCAGCGGCCGCCCACGCGAGCCCGCGCGCCGCGGACCCGAGCAGCGCCTCCAGCGACGTCGTCCCGTCGTCCAGCCGGAGCACGAGCGCCGTGACGCCGCACCCCAGCGAGATGAGCGCCGCCATGGCGACGCCGAGCCGCCCGCCCCGCGCGCCGCGGAGCCGCGCGCAGCCGAGCGCGACGGCTGCGCGCAGCGAGCGCCGCGCGGCCGCGCGCCGCCGCGCGGGATCGTCCGGACGCTTGCTCGGCGCGTCGCGCGGTTCGGGGTCGTGCGGGCGGGTCATCGGAGGAGCGTGCGGACGGGGCGGCGGCGACGCGCGCTGCTAGCGCTGCCCTTCCAGGCGCCCGGGCGCAAGGCGAATGTGCCACGGGCCGGAGCGCGCCGCCGGAATGTGGCGCCGCCGCGCGCCAGCGCCACCCGTTACGACGGCGTCGCGACCGCGAGCCCCGGCGCGCTCGTCGCGACGCCGAGGGGCCTCAGTCGTACGAGAGCCCGCGGCGGCCCTTGTGCTTGCGCTTGCGCTCCTTGTCGGCGACGCCGATCTTGCCCCACTCGTAGGTGATCCGACGGCGGAACGCGCCCAGCGCATCGCCGCCGTACAGAAAGAGCTCGCGCGGCGAGTCCGTCTCGCCGATCGTGGGCTCCCAGAGATCCGACGGGACGAACGCGAGCAGCGCCGGCGCGCTCATGCGCATCCGGGCGATGAGGAGCCCGCACGTCGTCCCGTCGCCCGGGCGCGCCCGCTTCGCGCGCTTGGCGCGGCCGCGCGACGCCCCGCTCACCCCGACCGGCCGCGCGCAACCGCCGCCGAGCACGAGCTCCTCGTTGCCCCGGGGGTGCCAGGTCCACATGCGCTCCACGCGGAACGCCCCCTCGGCCGACCCGGCCCGGGACGCGTTGCGCACCTCCTCCGGCGCGAGCGCCGCGAGCTGCGCCGCGGCGCGCGCGTCGACGAGCCGCTCCAGCCGGAGCGGGCGATCGCGCGTCACCTCGAGCACCACCTCGAAGCTGTTCACCTCGCCGGCGCAGCAGCGGACGCCGACCTCGGGGCGGCGCGTGTCCGGCTTGGCGCCGCGCCCGTGGGCGCATCGCCCCACGAGCTCGCCGGTCGGCCCGTTGCCTCCGCGCAGCGTGACGAGCCCCGGCTTGCCGCTGCCCCGCTGCCACTGGCTCGAGGTCCAGGTCCATACGCCGCCATGGAGATCGTGCACCCCGAACGCGCTCACGCACCCGGCGTTCACCCCGTTGGGCGTCAGGACCCGGCTCTGCCCGGTCGCGCAGACCGGCGCCTTGTACGTGTCGCCGTACTCGTACGTCGTGTTGTCCGGCCCCTTGCAGGCCCGCTCGATCTCGAGCTCCGTGCAGAGGCGCTTGCCCTGCGCCTCGCACAGCGCGCGCGCCTCGTCCTGCGCGATGTTCGAGGTCGGGATCGCGCCGACCTCGTTGGGGTACGAGAAGATGTCGATGTAGAAGCCGTGCATCACGACCTGCGCGCCCGCCATCTCCTCGTCGGCGATGCGCGGCAGCCGGTCCGGCGGCGTGCCCGCGATGAGCACGCCCTTCGGGATCCACGCCATGCCGGGGCGCGGTTCCGGCTCGGTCTGGCTCACGTCCCAGGGCGGGGCGGCGTCGAGGTCGGCGTCCGTGCCCAGCGGGGCGCCGCCGCGATCGCAGCCGGGAGAGGCCGCGAGGAGGCCGGCGAGCGAGGCGGCGGCGAGGGCCTTCCCCCTCGGCGCACGGACGGAGCGCTGCTCGCCGAGGCCCACGGGCTCACTCGGCGTCGCGCTCGCGGAGGTTCAGCTCCTTCATCTTGAGCTGGAGCCCCTTGCGCGAGATCTTGAGGAGCCGCGCGGCGTGGGTGACGTTGCCGTGCGTCTGCTTGAGGGCGCGCTCGATGAGGTCGCGCTCGAGCTTGCTCATCGCCGCCTTCACCTGCTCCTTGAGGCCGTCGGGCGTCGACGGCGCGGCGGAGGTGTCCGCGGCGGCGGCCGCGAGCGGCAGCGACACGCCGGACGCCGACGTAGCGCCGCCGCGGATCTCCTCCGGCAGGTCGTCGAGGCGGATGCGCGCGCCGTCGGCGAAGAGCAGCGCCCGCTCGACGACGTTCTCGAGCTCGCGGATGTTCCCCGGCCAGGCGTGCGAGGCCAGGCGCTCGAGCGCCTCGGGCTCGATGCTCTCGATGCTCTTCTTGAGGCGCGCGTTGAACTTCGCGACGAAGTGCGCGCAGAGGTGGGGGATGTCGCTCCGCCGGTCGCGCAGCGCGGGGAGCGCGATCGGGACGACGTTGAGCCGGTAGAAGAGGTCTTCCCGGAACGTGCCCGCCGCGATCTCCCGCTTGAGGTCGCGGTTGGTTGCGGCGACGAGCCGGACGTCGACGTGGATGGTCTTGATGCCCCCGACCCGCTCGAACTCGCTCTCCTGCAGGACGCGCAGGAGCTTCACCTGCATCTCGTTCGGGATCTCGCCGATCTCGTCGAGGAAGAGCGTCCCGCCAGAGGCGAGCTCGAAGCGCCCCGGCTTGGAGGCGACCGCGCCGGTGAAGGCCCCGCGCTCGTAGCCGAAGAGCTCCGACTCCATGAGGTCCTTCGGGATGGCCGCGCAGTTGACCTTGATGAACGGCCGGTCGCGGCGGCCGGAGTTCTCGTGCAGCGCCCGCGCGACGAGCTCCTTCCCGGTGCCGCTCTCGCCGCTGATGAGCACCGTGGTCGGCGTGTCGGCGACCCGCTCGAGGATCGCGTAGAGCTCCTGGATGGGCGGGCTCTCGCCGATGATGCCGAACCGGTCGGAGCCCCCCCGGGGCTGCGCCGCGGAGACGTCCCGCGTCGCGTCCGCGCTCGCGAGATCGCGGGTGCGGAGGGCCTTCTTCACGACGACGCGCACCTCGTTCTGATCGAACGGCTTCGTGATGTAGTCGAACGCGCCCGTCTTGAGCGCCTCGACGGCGTTGTCGACGGTCCCGTGCGCCGTGAGCAGCACCACAGGCCGCGACGGGTCGTCGCGGAGCGCGGCGCGGAGCAGGTCCATGCCGTCGACCTTGGGCATCCGGAGATCGGTGATGACCAGATCGATGTGGTGCTCCTTCAGGAACGCGAGCCCCTCCTCGCCGTCTTCCGCGGTGTGGACCTCGTAGCCATCCCGGCCGAGCTGGGCGCTGAGGACCCGCCGGAGGTTCGCCTCGTCATCCACGACGAGGATCTGCTTCTTCTCGGGGAGCATCACCGGGCGAGACTAGCAGAACCGGAAACCAAGCGAGCGCCGGGACCGTTCCTCGACGCGCCGGCCGGCCGCCCTCGCGCCGGCGGCGTTCCCGTCCCGCTCCCGCGGCCGCCGCCTCGCTCGGCGTCCCATGCCGTCCCCCGGCCGTCGCTTCGCTCGGCGCTCCTGTCCCGCTCCCCTGGCCGCCGCTCCGCCCGGCGCTCGCCACGCCGGTCGGCAGGCCGAACGCATTGCCTCGAGGTCCGCAACTATTCCTTTTTCTCGCTGCCGGCGAAGCGGATCAGTATGCTGCGGCCACTTCTCGGAGGGCGGCTCGGATGCGTGTGTTTCGGACTTGGCTGGTCGGTCTCGGCGCGGGGATATTCCTCGCCGCGGGGTTGGCCTTAGCAGGAGATCCGGCCGTCGAATACCCCGAGTGCTACCGCACGGCGACCCCCGCCGACCTGGAAGGCGCCAAGGGGGCGCACAAGGCCGCCACGCAGTTCTACGAGCGCGCTGACTACGATCGCGCCATCCAGTACTGGAAGGACGCTTACCAGCTCGACTGCTCGGCGCACGGCGTGCTGATCAACATCGCCAACGCCTACGAGAAGAAGGGCGAGCGGGCCGAGGCGGTCACGGCGCTGGAGACCTACCTGGCCCGTACGCCGGACGCGAGCGACGCGCAGACGATCCAGGACAAGATCCAGAACCTCAAGAACGCCCTCCGGCCGGCGCCGAGCGCCAGCGCGAGCGCGTCCGCGTCGGCGCCGGCGGTGCTCCCGACGGCCCCCACCGCCTCGGCGATCCCGGACCGCCCCAAGGAGGAGCCTCCGCCGCAGCCGCCTTACGGCTATTCGCCGTGGGTCGCGACGGGCGCCGGGGTCGTCACGCTGCTGGTCGGCGGGATCCTGACCTCGAGCGGCTTCGCGGACATCGGCGCCGCCGAGGATCGTTGCCCGTCGCGCAAGGGCTGCGCGGAGGAGGTGGCCGAGAAGGGCAATCAGGGGCGCACGCACGCGACGGTCGGCGGCGTGCTGCTCGGGTTGGGCGCCGCCGGCGTCGCCGGTGGCCTCATCTGGGAGCTCGGCTTCAACCAGCCCTGGCCCAGCAAGATCCAGCTGACGCCGGTCGCTGGACCCGGCGCGGCCGGGCTCGGCATGGCCGGCCGCTTCTGAGAGCTGGCGACCTGGCGCCGGGCGCGACGGCGACGTGGTCGAGCGCCCCGGCCGCACGGGGCGGCGGGGCGGCGGGGCGGCAGAGGCTGGCAAGCGACCGCCGCGCTCGCGAGCGAGCGCTCACCGGCGCATCGTCTACTCTCCTGTCGTGCTTCTCAGCTCCCACGCCCGCTCGCCCCTGACACGGCGCCGTCTGCACAGGATCGCGCTCCCCTGCGCGCTGCTCGCCGCGCTGACGGGTACGATGACGGCGGTGCTCGCCGATGGCGACGCCCCTGCGCCCGCGATCTCGCGGGTCGGCCGTCTCCTCGTGCCCACGGCCGTCGCGGCGCCCGCCGATCTCTCCGCGCCACCCAGCGTCGCGATCCTCGCGACGCCTCCGGGGGCGGCCCGGACCACGCTCCACATCGCGCCGATCGGCGGAGCCAAGGCCGGTCCCGCGCTCGCCACGCTCCGGCACCTGAGCGACGCCGTGGTCCGCGCCCGCGTCGTCCCGCGGACGCGGCTCGTGGTCGCGACCGCCGAGACGAGCCCGTCCAGCGACCGCTCGTTCAACTCGAGCCTCTTCCGGATCCTGCCGGGCGCAGAGCCCGTCGCGCTCTGCGACGGCGTGGTCCACGCGAGCCGCCCGCTCGTCACCGCCGAGGGGCGCGTCTTCGTCTCGCGCGGCGTCGCCGGCCCGGAGCCGCAGCCCGACAACAACCCCGCGCAGCTCCGGGTCGACGCGCTCACCATCGACGAGGTCGACCTCGCCACCGGCGCGATCCGCACCGTGCACCGGCACGCCGGCCACCTCGCCTTCCTCGCCGGCGCGTGGAACGGCGAGCTCGTCCTCTACCGCGTCTCCCCGGCGTCGGCCGACATCGTCCTCGTGGACCCCGACTCCGGCGCGACGCGGGTGATCGCCCCGTCGATCCCGCCGTTCGCGCGCGATTTCTCGATCGACGCCGCGGCGGGCGCGCTCGTGTTCCAGGAGCGGCACGAGACCAACCCTGGCCTGTGGGTCATCGATCGGATCGATCTCGCCCGGGGCAAGCGCACCCGGCTCGAGGCGAGCGCGAGCCACGGCCTCGCCCCGTACGCCTGGCCGGGCGGCGGGCTCGCGTACACGCCCGAGCGCGCCACCGGCTTGTTCGTCGTCGGCGCGCGCGCCACGGTCCGCGGCCCGCTCGGCCCCGGCATCGACGCCATCCAGGCCGTCTCGCAGGACGCGGCGTGGGTGGCGGCGCTGCACACGAGCCCGTCCGCGTTCGCCGTCCCCTTCGCGATCCGGGTGGAGAGCGGCGAGGTCGCCGCGATCCCTGCGCCCCCCGGCGCGCGCATCGCCGTCGCCGGCTTCACCGCCGCGAAGGAGGAGCCGTGAGGGGCCGCCTTCTCCTGATCCCGGCGGCGCTCTCCGCGGCCGCGCTGGTCGCGCCGGCCGCGCGCGCCGCGTACTGCCCCTGCTTCACCGCGTCGAGCGCGTACAACGATCGCGGCTGCGCGATCGAGGCCGTGCCCGGGATCAACCCCTCCGTCGCGGAGTGGAACGCCATCTTCGACCGCGTCTCGCGGGGCCCCGATGCCTGGGGCGACGCCGGCCCGCCGGCCTTCGGCCTCGGCCAGGGCTGCGGTCTGCCCGAGGCGCGGCGCGACGTTCCCGCCACGT
The DNA here is from genome assembly GCF_051527395.1 of Sorangium sp. So ce281. Lineage (NCBI taxonomy): Bacteria > Pseudomonadati > Myxococcota > Polyangiales > Polyangiaceae > Sorangium > Sorangium sp. So ce281. Next base: position 3,318,715 of record NZ_CP150322.1, on the reverse strand, counting down.
TCCCCTGCGAGCTGCTCAAGGCGATCGCCATGCAGGAGTCGGGGTGGCAGCAGTTCTGCGCGCCGGACAGGCCCATGGACCAGGCGGGGGGGAGCTCGAGGACGATCATCTCCTTCGACTGCGGCTACGGCGCCTCGCAGATCACGAGCGGCATGCGGCGCGGCGACAGCCCGGATTTCGATCCGCGCCGCGTGGCCGCGGAGCCGACCTACAACGCGGCCACCGGCACCCAGATCCTGGCCTCGAAGTGGAGGGCCACGCGCTGCGTCGGCGACCGGCAACCCGCGTTCATCGAGCACTGGTACAGCGCCGTGTGGGCCTACAACGGGCTCGCGTACGTCAACAACCCGAACAACCCCAACTACGACGCGGGCCGCGGCGTCTACGACCCGGCGATCGGCGGCGCCGTTCCGTACCAGGAGCGGGTGTTCGGCTGGATGGAGCACACCGGGGGGCGCTGGGAGAGGACCGAGGTCGCCTACCCTGACCTGGGCGAGATCGGCGGCACAGGCGCGCCGCCCGCGCTCTCCGATCCCCGCTGCGCGTCGCCGACGGACTGCACGCGCAAGCGTCCCCTCCATCTCACGCGCTGCGCGGACGACGGCGGCGAGACGGGCGGCGGCGGCGCAGGCGGCGATGGCGGCGCAGGCAGCGGCGGTGAAGGCGGGAGCGGCGGTGAAGGCGGCGGCACGGGCGGCCGCGGCGGCGCAAGCGGGAGCGGCGGCGACGCCGGCGACGCCGGCGGCGCGCCCATCACGACCGCAGGCCACGGAGGCGCTGGAGCCCCGCCGGGCAGCGACGACGACGACGACGACGACGACGACGACGACGCAACGACCTCGACGACGGTCGGCATCTACGGCCGATGCTCCTGCGACGCGCCCGGGAACGGCGCGGCCGCGGGCGCGGCGTCCTGGCTCTCGCTCGGCGCCGGGGCGCTCGCTGTCGCATGGCGCCGGAGGCTTCCGAGGCGACGCCGCGCCGACTAACCTCGCCATCCATGCCGCCTCCGCTGGGATCCGAGCACATCGCGGCGTGGGCTGCCCGGCGCGGCCTCGCCTTCACCGCGCGCCCTGACGAGGCCTGGTTCCGCCGCTGGGAGCCCTACGACACGATCGCGCCCCCCTCCGCCTACCTCTCCGCGTGCACGTGGACGGCGAACCCCGGGCACGCGGTGATCGCCGAGCCCTGGTACGCCGAGGGCGAAGCCGAGCCCCTCGAGCGGACGCTGCTCGGCTTCGCGGCGCACCCGGCGCTCCAGCGCCGCGCCTCGATGCGCGTCGGCGAGCACTTCCTGACGCGCGTCGCCTTCATCGAGAGCGCTCCCCCGCCCCGGGTCACCCTCGACGATGCGCTCTGGGACGCCCACGTGACGACCTTCGCCGCCTCCCAGCGCGAGGCCTCAGGCGCGTTCCATCCGCGGCTGCGCAAGCTCCTCGCCCGCCGCGGCTTCCAGGGGCACCTCGAGCTCCGACCTGGCGGGCTCGTGGTCCACTGCGCCGGCCTGCGGCCCATCCCGGAGCACTACGAGCGGCTGCTCGGCGTCGTGCGCGAGCTCGTCAACGCGGCGATCCCGCACGCCTGAGCGCGCACGAACGCGGCGCTCGCGACGCCCGCGAGCCCCCGCAGGGGCGGGGCCGGCCAGGCCCGCCGACCAGCCCTGTCGACGCGTCCGCCGCGCCGTTCTAGGCTCACCGACCATGGCCAAGGTCTTGGTCGTCGAGGATGAGCCGGCCATCGCCGAGTCGATCGCCTACTTCCTGCGCCGCGACGGGTTCGCGGCCACCGTCGCCACCACGCTCGCGGCCGCGGAGCGGGAGATCGACAAGGCCGACCTCATCATCCTCGATCTCATGCTCCCCGACGGCAGCGGCTTCGACCTGATCGGCCAGGCGCGGCGGAGGGCGGCGCGCGCCGCGATCATCGTCCTGTCGAGCCGCGACAGCGAGGCCGACCGCGTCGCCGCGCTCGAGACCGGCGCCGACGACTACGTGACCAAGCCGTTCTCCCCCCGGGAGATCGTGGCGCGGGTGCGGGCCGTCCTGCGCCGCGCCGCGCGGCCCTCGCCGTCCGCCGGCGCGTCGGCGCCGCTGCCGCTCGTCGTCGACGAGGCCACGCGGCGCGCGTACGTGAGCGGCCAGAAGGTCGACCTCACCCGCGTCGAGTTCGATCTGCTCGCCTGCATGCTGGCCGCGCCGGGCAGGGTCTTCACGCGCGCGCAGCTCATCGATCGCGTCTGGGGCGACGGGTTCGCGATCACCGACCGGACCATCGACTCGCACGTGAAGGGGCTCCGGAAGAAGGTCGTCGAGGCCGGCGGCGACGCCGACCTCATCGAGACGGTGCGCGGCGTCGGCTACCGCGTCGCGGACAAGCCGGGCCCCGCGGAAGGCGGCGGTTGACGCGTGCTGCGCCTCGTCGTCACCGCGGCGGCGGCGGTCTCGCTCATCCTGCTCGTCGCGCTGTTCGCCTCCCGCCTCGTCCGCGCCCGGACGGCGGGGATGAGCATCCGGATGCAGATCTTCATCGCGCTCGGCGGCATCGTCGGCGCGTTCGCGTTCGGGCTCGGGCTGCTCGTCATCGATCGCATCGAGGCGCGCGCGACGCTGCTCGCCGAGGGCAGCGCGCGCGACGAGGCGGCCGCATTCGCCGCCGTGGCCGCGATGGAGATGGAGGTGCGCGGCGTCGATCTCGCGGCGGTGCGCGCGCTCGACGGCGAGGCCGAGGGCCCGACCGCCCAGAGCATCGCGCTGCTCGATCCCGAGGGCCGCGTGCTCCGGGCGCGCGGCGCCTCGCCGGGCGAGCCCGGGACCGTCTTCGTGACCGCGCCCATAGAGGTCCGCGGCCAGCGCGTCGGCGGCGTGCAGGTCGTGAAGCCGACCATCGTGGTGCAGCGGATGGTCGCCGACTTCGCCCCGCCGATCCTCGTGCTCAGCACGGTGCTCGGCGCCGCGGCGGCGATCTCGTCGTTCCTGATCGGCCGCACCATCGCGACGCCGATCGAGGCGCTCACCGAGTTCGCGGTGCGCGTGAGCGAGGGCGAGGTGCGCGCGGCGACGCCGCCGGCGCAGGGCCGCGAGGTCCAGCGGCTGACGCGCGCCATCGACTCGATGCGGCGCCAGATCGAGGGCCGCCCCTTCGTCGAAACGTTCGCCGCGGATCTCTCGCACGAGCTCAAGAACCCCGTCGCCGCGATCCGCGCGAGCGCCGAGGTGCTCTCCGAGGGCCCGCTCGACGACGCCGAGGAGGCCGCCCGCTTCGTCGCGCGCATCCGCGAGGCGACCACGCGGATCGAGGCGCTCCTCGGGGAGCTCCTGTCGCTCGCGCGCCTCGAGGCGCGCGGCGTCGAGCACGCCGCGGTGGTCGACCTGGTCACGATCGCAGAGGCCGCCGCGGCGCGGGCGCGAGAGCGCGGCAGCCGCGTCGAGCTCGACACGCCGAGCTCGGCGGCGGTGCGCGGCGACGAGCAGTGGCTGTCGCGCGCCCTCGACAACCTGCTCGACAACGCGCGCACGCACGGCGACGCCGCGGCCCCCGTCCAGATCGCCGTGTCTCGCGTGGGCGGACAGGTCGCGATCTCGATCCGCAACCGCGGCGAGATCGGGCGGCACGTCGCGGGCCGCCTTTTCCGCCGTTTCGTGACGACCCGCGCCGACCGGGGCGGCACCGGCCTGGGCCTCGCGATCGTCAAGGCGATCGCCGAGGCCCACAGCGGCTCGGCCGAGTGCACCCACCGCGGGCCGCCCGAGGTCGAGTTCAAGCTCTCGCTGCCGGGGGCCTGATCCTGTGAAAGGATGAGCTCTCTCGCCGCGCCGCCCCTCCCCGGCGCCCCTCTTGGTTTCCGGGAGGTTTCCTCGGTTTGACAGCGCACCGGATCGGTGGTGCGAAGGCGCGGCGGCGGTCGTCGGGCGAGCGGGCGCGTGCGCGTGTCCGTGTCGTCAAAGAGCTCGCGCACCTGTCAGCGGGCGAAGCGCCTTGAGCTCTCCCGCGCCATCCTCCACAGAACCTCCACGATCGCACCACCGTCGGCCCCCCTGCCGCGCTCATGCTCGGCGCAGAGTCCGTCGTCGTCCCCACCCAGGAAAGCCCATGACGTCCAGCAATCTCCCCAAGCACGTCGCGATCATCCTCGATGGCAATGGCCGCTGGGCGGCGGCGCGGGGGCTCCCTCGCATGCGGGGGCACCAGCACGGGGCGCAGGCCGTGCGCCTCTCGGTGCGCGCCTGCCGCGATCGCGGCATCCCGTACCTCACGCTCTACGCGTTCAGCGTGGCGAACTGGTCGAGGCCCAAGGACGAAATCGACGCGCTGATGCGCATCTGCCAGGAGTTCGCCGAGGGCGAACACGACGAGCTGATCCGTCGAGGGATCGCGGTTCAGGTGGTCGGCGATCTCGAGGACATCCCGACGCCGACGCGGCGCGCGATGGAGAAGCTCGTGGAGGACACCGCCGGGGGCACCGAGATGACCCTGGCGCTCGCGCTGAGCTACGGCGGTCGCCGCGACATGGCGAACGCCATGCGCGCGCTCGCGGTCCGCGCGCGGGCCGGGCTGGTCATCCCGGAGGAGATCAACGAGAAGTCGCTCCGGAACTTCCTGACGACCAGCGCGATGCCGGATCCCGATCTCATCATCCGCACCGGCGGAGAGAAGCGCCTCAGCGACTTCCTGCTCTTCGAGGCCGCGTACGCGGAGCTGTTCTTCACCGACACGCTCTGGCCCGATTTCACCGAGGCGACCTTCGAAGAGGCGGTCGCGACCTACAGCCGGCGACAGCGGCGTTACGGCCGGACCAGCGAGCAGGTCCGGCGCCTGGCCGCGTCGACCTGAGCGGACGTCGCCGGGGCGCTCCCCACGCCCACGGCGCTCGTGACGCTCGTGACGCTCGATTCCGCGTCCGCGATGCAGTACGAGAGACGCGCTTGTCGTCCAAGCGCCCGTAGCTCAGCTGGATAGAGCAGCGGCCTTCTAAGCCGCGGGTCGCAGGTTCGAATCCTGCCGGGCGTGCCGAACGTCCTCGGTGCGTCGCTTGACGGTCGTGCCCGGCGCGGATCACCATGTCCCTGACGCCATGAACAAGAGGGTCGCGCTCGTGCTGGGCGGTCTGGTGCTGGGCGCGGCCGTCGCGCTCGCGGCGGGACGGGTGCGCGCCCAGGGGCTCACGCCGAGCGTCCCCCCACCGCGGTGGGAGCAGGACTGCGAGCAGGCGCACGGCGTGGACGAGGCCCGCGCCATCGCGAAGGCGCGGGGCGAGGGCGGCTGGGAGCTCGTGGCGCTCGACGCCGGCGTGATGTGCTTCAAGCGGCCGGTCCCGGCGCCTCCGAGGCCGGCCGATCCCTGGCCGGGCTACTGAGGCACCGCCGCTCCCCTGCCCGCCGTTCGAGGCGGAGGAGCGCCTGTGGCGGCGCAGCGACGGCCCTTCTCGGCCCGCGCGCTGCGTGTCAGCGTTCGGCATGATCGAACTCGGCGACCGGCGCTATGCGCTGCCCGCGCGCAAGACGGTGGTGTTCTGCGTCGACGGCTGCGGGCCGGAGTACCTCGACCAGGCGCTCGCGGACGGGCTGATGCCGCGGCTCGCGGGCACGCTCGCCGCCGGCGGCCTGTACGTGCGCGGCCGAGGCCAGGTCCCGAGCTTCACGAACCCGAACAACGTGTCGATCGTGACCGGCCAGCCGGCGCGCGTGCACGGCATCTCGGGCAACACCTACCTCGACGCCGCCACGGGGGAGGAGGTGCCGATGAACGACGCTCGGTTCCTGCGCGTCCCGACGCTCTTCGAGAAGATGGAGCAGGCGGGCGTCAGGACCCTCTGCGTCACGGCCAAGGACAAGCTCCGCGCGCTCCTCGGCGCCTGCCGCGAGGGGGGCCCTCGCCCGATCTCGCTGTCGGCCGAGAAGGCGCACGAGCAGGCCATCCCGGAGCACGGGATCGGCTCGATCACCGCCGCGGTCGGCCGCGAGAACCCGTCGATCTACGACTGGGACATCTCCCACTACGCCATGGAGATGGGCCTCGCGCTGCACGAGCGGCTCTCGGCCACGCTGCTCTACGTGTCGCTGACCGACTACGTGCAGCACAAGGAGCCGCCGCGCGGGCCGATGTCCGATCGGTTCTACGCCCGCTTCGACGCCCTCTTCGGCGAGTACCTCGACGCCGGCTTCGTCTGCGGCATCACCGCGGATCACGGCATGAACGACAAGACCGCGCCGGACGGCTCGCCGAACGTGCGCTACCTGGACGACGCCCTGCGCGAGGCCGGCCTCCCGGGCTTCCGCGTGCTCCTGCCGATCACCGACCCGTACGTCGTGCACCACGGCGCGCTCGGGTCGTACGCGACCGTGTACCTCGGCGCGCCGGACGACGGCGCGCGCGCCGCTCGGGTCCTCGAGCGGCTCCCAGGCGTGGAGCTCGTCCTTCCCCGGGAGGAGGCCGCGCGGCGCTTCGCGCTGCCGCCGGATCGGATCGGCGACCTCGTGGTCCTCGCCGATCGGAGCACGGTGCTCGGCAAGAGCGCGGCCTACCACGACCTCTCCGCCGTGCAGCGCGGGCTCAGGTCCCACGGCGGCCTGCACGAGGCGGAGGTGCCGATCCTCGCGAGCCACCCGCTCCGGCCCGGAGAGCGCGCCTGGCTCCTCGGCGCGGAAGCGGCCAAGGCGGACGCGGACGCAGCGCACGGCCGGCCGAGCGCGCTGTCGAACGCGGACGTCTTCGATCTGGTGCTCAACCGACTCTCGACCGCCGTGGCCTAGCGCCGACGATCGAGCGCCTGAAGGGGGGACAGGGATGGGCTCGATGCTCTCAATCGATCGACCAGCGTTCCATTTTCCGTGCCTGATCGGGGGAAGGCCGGTGACCCGGGACGAGCGCATCCTCGTGCGCTACCCGTTCACGGGCGAGGTGATCGGCAGCGTGCCGAGGCTCGACGAGGGGGCGGTGCTGGAGGCGCTCGCGAGCGCGTCCTCCGGCCCGCCGCGGCTCTCTCGCCACGAGCGCAGCGAGATCCTGCTCCGCGCCGCGGCGCGCATCGAGGCGCAGGCGGCGGCGGTGGCGCGGCTCATCACGTGGGAGAGCGGGCTCTGCCTCAAGGACACGGCCTACGAGGTGCGGCGCGCGCTCGACGTGCTCCGCTTCTCCGCGTACGAGGCGCTCCGCGACGACGGCCAGTGCCTCGCGTTCGACATCTCGGCGAACGGCAAGCCCCGGCGGGGGTACACGCTGCGCGAGCCGCTCCGCCTGGTGACGGCGATCACCCCGTTCAACCACCCGCTCAACCAGGTCGCCCACAAGGTCGCGCCGAGCGTCGCGAGCGGCAGCTCCATGGTGCTCAAGCCGTCGGAGAAGACGCCCCTCTCCGCGATCTACCTCGCGTCGGTGCTGCACGAGTCGGGGCTGCCGCCGGGCATGCTCAGCGTCGTGACCGGCGATCCGGCGGAGATCGGGCGCGCGCTCGTGACCCACCCCGCCGTGGAGCTCGTGAGCTTCACCGGCGGGGTCGAGATCGGCAAGCGCATCGCCGGCCTGCTCGGCTACCGGCGCGCGGTGCTCGAGCTCGGCGGCAACGACCCGCTCATCGTGCTCGACGACGCGGATCTCGACGAGGCCGTGCGGCTCGCTGCGTACGGCTGTTACAGGAACTCGGGGCAGCGCTGCACGGCGGTGAAGCGGCTCATCGTGAGCGAGCGCGTCGCCGACGAGCTCGCCGGCCGCCTCGCCGCCGCGTCGGCGCAGATCAAGGTGGGCGATCCGCTCGATCCGGCGACCGACATGGGGACGGTGATCTCCGAGGCCGCGGCGCGGCAGCTCGAGGCGGCGGCCGAGGACACGCTCGCGCGCGGCGCCCGGCTGCTGTTCGGGAACGAGCGCCGCGGGGCCCTGTACGGCCCCACCGTGATGGATCACGTCCCGCGGGACGCCCCCTCCGTGCAGCACGAGACGTTCGGCCCGCACGCGCCCATCCTGCGGGTGAAGGACATCGACGAGGCGATCGCGGTGGCGAACGGGACGAGCTACGGCCTCTCCGCCGGCGTCTGCACGAACGACCTGGGGCGCGTCCACAGGCTCGTGCGGGAGCTCCGCTGCGGCACGGTGAACGTGCGCGAGGTGCCGGGGTACCGGTCCGAGCTGTCGCCGTTCGGGGGGATCAAGGACAGCGGCATCGGGATCAAGGAGGGCGTCGTCGAGGCGATGAAGGCCATGACCAACGTGAAGCTCTACACGATCCCCTGGGAGTGAGGGGGCGCCGGCGCTTCCCCGTACCGCCTCGGCGCGCGCCGTTGTAAGCGGATCGGCATGAGCGGAGAGCCCCTATCGGAGCGAGAGTTCGACGACGTGGCCGATCGGTCGCTGCACGCGCTGGATCGAGCGATCAACGAGATCCCCGACGGCGTCGAGGCCGACCTGCAGAGCGGCATCCTCACCCTGGAGTTCGAGGACGGCATCAAGTACGTCGTCAACAGCCACCGCGCGGCGCGGCAGATCTGGATGGCCGCCGAGCGGGCCGCGTGGCACTTCGACTACCGGCCGTCCGAGGGCCGCTGGGTGGCCCAGAAGTCGGGCGAAGAGCTCTGGAGCACGCTCGAGGCCGTGCTGTCCCGGAAGCTCGGCCGCGCCGTGAAGCTCGCTCGCTGAGCCGCGCGGTCCGCCGCGCGAGGCGCGTCACAGGGCGAAGCGGACGCCGAGCCCTCCGAGCAGGCCCGTCACGGAGGCGCCGACCCGGAGGTCGAACGCGACGCGGTCCCACGGGCGAAGCGCGAGCCCGATCTCGGGCAGGACGAGCCACGGATAGACGAGCGGCCGCAGCCCTTGAGGCCGCCCCTTGGGACGGGTGAACCAGCTCGGCTCCACATAGCCGGGGTAGTGATCCGCGTCGTAGTCGAGCTGGTTACAGTACCGGAAGCTCCCGACCGGGTTGTTGGGCCCGCGGCATTTCACATAGCGGTACGGGTCCCCCGGCACGAAGGAGCCCGGGTCGCCGGGCACCGCGTCGCCGGGATATGCCTGGGTCCGGTAGAGGTCGCCCATGAACGTCCAGCCCACGCCAAGGCCGGCCCCGACGCGGAAAGCGAACAGCTCGTCCCGATCGAGCGGGATGTTCCAGACCAGGCGGACCCCCGCCTGGAGCGCCTGGAGATCGCTCTCGACGATCTCGTAGTCGGTGTCCGGGTGTCCCTTCGGCTTGAACGGCGTCTCTTGCATCCGGAAGCGCGCGTAGGCGACCGAGAAGACGAGATCGAACCGCCGCCCGAGCCGCGTCGACAGCGAGATGTCTCCGCCGGGGACGAGGACGTCCCGCCCCCCTTCTCCGAGGAGCCCGAACATGAGCTGAGGGATGAAGAAGCCCTGGAAGCCTGCGCCGAGCCACAGGTCGCGCTGCCTGCGCGGGCCGGGCGGCGTGGGCTCGGGCATCTCGACGGCGGGCTTCGGCCTCTCGTCGGGGCCCGTCGCGACGCGCGGCGTGTCCTCGGCCGGCTTCTCGGCGGCGCGCGGCGGCTTCTTCGCGACCGGCTTCTCGGCGGCGCGAGGCGGCTTCTTCGCGACCGGCTTCTCGGCGGCGCGAGGCGGCTTCTTCGCGACCGGCTTCTTCGCGATCGGCCTCTTCGGTGGCTTCTTCTCCGGCGGCTTCTTCGCGATCGGCTTCTCCGGTGGCTTCTTCTCCGGCGGCTTCTTCGCGATCGGCTTCTCCGGCGGCTTCTTCTCCGGCGGCTTCTCTGCGACCGGCTTCTCCGGCGGCGGCTTCTCCGATGGCTTCTTCGCGACCGGCTTCTCCGGCGGCTTCTTCCCCCCGGGCTTCGGCTTGAGGCGCAGCTTGATCTCGCGCCGCTGCTTCTCCTTCAGCGTGATCTTCTGCGACGTCTCCTCGTGGCCCTCGGCCCTGGCGACGATCACCAGCACCTCGCCCGGATCGAACCGGTGCGGCGCCGACGGCTCGCGGATCACCTCCCCGTCGATCTCGACAACCAGCCCCTCGTACGGCTCCGCCGGCTTGACGACGAGCGTCGGGATGCGCGCATCGAGCTGAGCTGCCTTCTTCTTGGCCGATGTGATGGCCGCGACATCCCGCGCGTTGTAGCCGGGCGCCTTCTTCTCGCTCGCGACCTTGTGATAGATCTCGCTGGCCTTCAGCAGCTCGCCCTGCTTGACGTAGCAGTCGGCGAGCGGAACCGCCGAGCTCGGGCGATGCCGCTGGCTCTCGGCGGACTCGAGCAGCGGGATCGCCCGCTTGCAGAAGCCGCCTCTGGCTGCGTTCATGCCCTGGTTCGCCTCCTTGTCGCCGGGTCCGGCGGACACCGGAGGGGCGAGCAGCACAGCCAGGAGGCCGAAGAGAGAAGCGATCAGAAGGCGCAAGAGGCGCTCAGTCTACCATCGCCCCCGCGAGGCGCGCGGGACGGACCGGGCGCTGCGACGCTACGACCACGGATGTCGCGAACGGCGCGGCCCGAGGTGAGGTAAGGAGCAGCGCCAGGGATCGCCCACATTGGCCCCTGTGTTCCCTGGCGGCTGGCTCGACGGAGCGAGCGGGGCCTGGACCGCCCACCGTCCATACCGCAGGCCCCGGCGAAGGCGCGGGATCTCGTCAGGATCCGAGCGCGCTCCCCGGCGCGCCGAGCGCCGCAGACGAAAAGCTCGACGGATTCCTTTTTACACCTTCGACGCTGGCCGAGAGCCCCTGTAAGCTCCCCCGGAATGGCTTCCGGCGCAGGTATCGAAGGACCGCACGGGCTGGGCGAGAGCGCCAGCGCAGAGGGATCGGGCGGCGGTGTTTTGTCCGGACCCGTGCGACGCACATTGAAGGCAGGCGAGATCCCGAACACGTTGATCGAGTGCACGCACTCGGTCGAGTGCGCGGGCTGTCCGCTCATCGCGGGTGATTACGCGGAGCAGCTCGGCACCAAGCGTGCTCGGGTCGTGTCCGCAGCCGCGCACTACCCATCGCTCGGGCTGCTCCAGACGAGCTCGGTCATCCCGGCCGATCCGATCACCGGCTATCGCGGTCGAGCGAAGCTCATCGTCGCCCCCTCCGGCGCGATCGGGCTGTACGGCCGCACGGGACATCACGAGGTCGTCGACATCCCGGGCTGCCGGGTCCTCACCCCGGCCCTCGCCGCGGTCACCTCGCGGCTGCGCGAGCTGATCGCGTCGCCGCCGCCGGAGGTCCGGCCGCTGCTCCTCCCGTACGACGCGGCGAGGGGCGGCGTGCTCCGCGCCCTCGATCTGCGCGAGGTCCACCTCGCGCCCGGGACGCCGCTCTTCGCGGAGGTGGGCGCGACAGAGGACAACCCGGCGTTCGTGCTGATCACGTTCGTCCTGCAGCGCGAGCGCGCGTGCACGCGCGACGAGCTGCGGGAGGCCGGCCGCGCCATCCGTTCGATGCTCCCGCGCGTCATCGGCGTCGCGGCGAACTTCCACGACGCGGAGGCGCCGCAGATCCTCGGGCCCGAGACGATCGTGCTCGACGGCACCGCGCACGCGGAGGACCGGATCGGGCAGACCTACCACATCGCCGCGTTCGGCTCGTTCGTGCAGGCGCACCGCGCGCAGGCCGCGCGCGTGCACGCCCTCCTGCTCCGCGAGATCGCGTCGCTCGAGAACGACGGGCCCGTCATCGAGGGCGAGGCCGCGCTCGGCCCCGCCTCCCGGCGCAAGGAGCCGCCGCGCATCCTCGATCTGTACGGGGGCTCGGGCGCGATCTCGCTCGCCCTCGCGCAGGGCGGCAACCGGGTCCTGATGGTCGAGTCCTTCGCGCCCGCGGCGGCGAACGCCCGCGCCGCGGCCGAGGCCCAGGGCCTCAGCCAGCGCGTGGAGGTGCGCACCGGCGACGTCGCGGAGATCGTCGGCTCCCTCGTCAACAGCTCGGAGAAGTTCGACGGCATCGTGGTGAACCCGCCGCGCCGCGGCGTCTCCCCGACGGCGCGCGAGGCGATCGCGCGCCTCGGCGCGCCCCTGCTCGTCTACGTCTCGTGTGATCCCGACACGCTCGCGCGCGACCTCGATCACTTCTGCCGCCTCGGGTACTCGTCGACGGAGCTCACGCCGCTCGACATGATCCCGCTCACGGAGGAGATCGAGACGATCGCCGCCCTCCGCCGGACGCCCCCGCCCGCGCCGAAGGTCATCTACGACGACGACGGCGTGCTGGTCGTCGAGAAGGGCCCCCACGAGCCGGTGGCCACGCAGCCGGAGTACCTCGGCTCGCTGCTCGCGCGGTGCGCCCGCATCCCGGGCAGCACGACGACGCCCATCATCGTGCACCCGCTGGATCCGGGCACGAGCGGCCTTGTCATGCTCGCGCGGAGCGAGGAGGCGGCCGCGCGCTGGGGCGAGGCGCTCACGAAGACGGGGCGCCTCATCTACCTCGCCGCGGCCAAGGGCGTCACGCCGGGCAAGGGCGCGATCACCCGCGATCTCCGCGAAGGGACGCGCACGTACACGGCGCGCACGCGGTACCGCCGCCTCGCGGTCGCCTCGGGCCACTCGATCCTCCGCGTCATCCCGGACGGCGGGCGCACGCACCAGATCCGGCGGCACCTCGCCGCGATCGGGCACCCGATCCTCGGCGACGAGCGCTACGGCCACGTGCCCACGAACCGGTACTTCGAGGAGAAGCACGGGCTCGATCGCTCGTTCGTGCACCTCGTGCGCATCGAGATCGAGCACCCCCGCACCGGGGTGAAGATGATCATCGAGTCGACGCTGCCCGGCGATCTGCGCTCCGCGCTGGAGCGCTCGACCGGCCCCTCGGTCCTGCGCTTCCTCGAGCAGAAGCACGCCCTCGGCGAGCAGCGCGCCGTGCCCGTCCTGACGACCGCGAGCGACGAGCCCGCGCCGAGCAGCAGGATGATCCCGCTCCGCCCCGAGGACGCGGAGTCCGCGCCTCCTCCCTCCATCCGCAGCCCCGGGCCCATCTCGATCCGCGTCCCGGATCTGGACGAGTCACCCCGGACCATCCGGCACCCCATCATCTCGACCGGCGACGAGGACTGAGCGGCCCGCGCGCGCCGTGTGGATCGGCCACCCCGGCGAGGCGGGTCCGCTCCTGTGCCAGCCCCGCCCACCTTGGTGCGATGCGCTGCGAGCGGATCTGGTAGGCTTACCGGCCGCATGTCCACGTTTCCAGAAGACCGCCCTCGCATCCTCGTCGTGGACGACGAGAAGGTGATCCGCGACATGCTGGCCGACTTCCTCGGCATGGAGGGCTACTACGTCCGCACGGCGGAGGACGGCTCCAGCGCGCTGAGCGAGCTCACGAAGGGTCACTACGATCTCGTGATCAGCGATCTCAAGATGCCGCGGATGGGCGGCATCGCGCTGCTGGACGAGATCGGCAAGACGGCGCCGAACGCGCTCACGGTCATCATGACGGGCTTCGGCACCGTCGAGACCGCGATCGACGCGATGAAGCGCGGCGCCTACGACTACGTGCTCAAGCCGTTCAAGCTGGACGAGGTGGTGCACGTCGTCCAGCGCGGGATCGAGAAGCAACGGATGGCCGCCGAGAACATCCGGCTGCGCGAGGCGGTGTCGCTCTACAAGGTGAGCGAGGCCATCGCGGCGAGCCTCTCGCTCGACCAGGTGCTGGAGACCGTCGCGGACAGCTGCCTCCACGAGGTGTGCGGGGATCTCATCTCGACCTGGCTCGACGACGGCGAGGGGGGCTTCTTCGAGCGCCAGCACCTCCGCGGCCCGTCCATGCCGGCGGGCGCCGACCTCGGGCGGCTCGACCCGGCGCTCGTGCTCGAGCACTTCCGCCCCGACGCGCAGCTGCTCGAGCAGGGCGTGAAGGGGCTCAGGTTCTTCGCGGCGGAGCCGGCGCTCCCGCTCCAGTCGCTCGTCGCCGTGCCGCTCCGCATCCAGAAGCGGCTCATGGGCTTCCTCGCCGTCGCGTCGTTCACGCGGACGAGGCGCTTCGACGAGGGGCAGCGCAAGCTGCTCAGCATCATCGGCTCGCGCGCCGCCGCGGCGATCGAGAACGCGCGCCTTTACCAGGATCTCCAGGCGACGTTCCAGCAGACGATCGAGGGCCTCGCCAAGGCGATCGACAAGATGGACCGCTACACCTCGGGCCACTCGGATCGGGTCGCCGTCTACGCCGTGCTGCTGGCGCAGCGGCTCGGCCTCGGCCCGCACGAGATCGAGATCGTCCGGCAGAGCGCGCTCATGCACGACATCGGCAAGATCGGCTGCGTGCTCAACCTGAACAAACCGGGCAAGCTCACGAACGACGAGTACGAGGTGTTCAAGCGGCACCCCGCCTACGGGCGTGACATCCTCGACCCGATCAAGTTCCTGCACCCGCTCATCCCCGGCGTGCACCTGCACCACGAGCGCTGGGACGGGCGCGGCTACCCGCTCCGGATGCGGGGCAACGAGATCCCGATCATCGCGCGCATCATCTCCGTGGCCGACACGTACGACGCCATGACGAGCGACCGCTCGTACCGCCGCGCGCTCCCCCACGAGGTCGCGATCACCGAGATCGAGCGGTGCTCGGGCTCGCAGTTCGACCCCGAGGTCGCGGCCACCTTCACGACGCACATCGAGGCCTACCGCGACGAGCGGCGGGCGCGGGGCGAGAAGGTCCCGGAGTAGCCATGCCGACCACCTCGCTCCGCGACCTCCTCCAGCCCGCGGACGGCCAGGCGACGGCCGTCGAGGCGCCCCGGCCGAGGCGCGCGCGCGCCGTGTGGATCGGCCGGCGCCGCTATGCCCCGATCCACGATCTGCAGAAGCAGCTCGTCGAGGCGCGCGCGCAGGGGCGGCTCGGCGACACGATCCTGCTCCTGGAGCACGATCCCGTGATCACGCTCGGCCCGCGAGCGAACCCCGAGAACGTGCTCCTCGACGCCCGCGCGCTGGACGAGCGCGACATCGACCTCGTCGCGACGGGGCGCGGGGGCGACGTCACCTACCACGGCCCCGGCCAGCTCGTGTGCTACCCGCTGCTCGATCTCAGGCCGGACCGCTGCGACGTGCGCAGGTACGTGCGCTCGCTCGCGGAGGTGATGATCCTGCTCGCGCGCGAGCACCACGTCGAGGGCGGCGTGGTCGACGGCATGATCGGCGTCTGGGTCGATCGCGCCGCCCCGGAGGCGTGGGGCGGCGCCGAGTGGGCGCGCGAGATCGCGAAGCTCGGCGCGATCGGCGTGCGCCTGTCGCGATGGCTCACGATGCACGGCTTCGCCTTCAACATCGCGGTGGACCTCAAGGCGTTCGAGCTGATCGTGCCCTGCGGCATCCGAGAGCACGGCGTGACGTCGCTCCACCAGCTCACCGGGCGGAAGCTCACCGTCGCCGAGGTCGCCCTCGCCAGCGCGCCGCAGCTCGCCCGCGGGCTGGAGCTCGACGTCACCTGCGTCGAGGATCTGTCGGCGGTCGCGGATCTCGCGGGCGCGCTCCTCGCCCCGGACGCCGGCGCCGCCGAGGGCCGGAGCGCGCCCTAGCCGCGCGCGCCGGGTCGGCGCTCGTCAACGTCGCACGTCGCACGGCGCGCGCTCCGCGGGTCACGCCGGCTCCCGGGACGTGGCGCGCGCTGCGTCGCGGAGGCAGTGTCGCTCGGCCGTGCCGTGGGCTAAAAGCCGTCCCGTGTGCGCGCAGCCCACCCCACGGCCTCGTGAGCGCGACGGGAGCTCCCCGCTCCACCGCGACGCCTCGCCCGCGCGGCCGCCCTGGCGGCAGCCCCTCGCCCTGGCGCTCGCTGCGGCGGCCGTGGCGGTGCCCGCGCTCGCTCTCCTTGGCCCTGTCGCGGCGGTCCTCGTGGGCACGCGCACCGCCGCCGCGTGCCTCGCCTCGATCGAGGCGCCGCGCGGCCCGGCGCTGCCCGACTGCAGGCCCGAGATCCGCTGGTTCGCGCTGCCCTCGCGGCTGCCCTGGACCTACAGGGCGGCGAGCGCGCTGGCCGAGGAGCTCGGCGTGCGCGCAGCGGTCGCCGACTACACCGACGCCGCGGTCGGTCGGCCGGATGGCGCGGCGCTCGCCGGCGCGAGCGAGGCGGTGGCGACGGCCCAGGCCACGGTCGCCGCCGGGACCGGGCGCGTCACGTTCGATGAGCTCGGGCCCGCCTGCGGCGCGCCGAACCTCGGCCGCGAGGCGGCGAGGCTCGGCGATCGCCGCACGCTCCTCTCGCAGCCGGACCGCTGGACCGACTGGCACGTGCGCGTGCACACCCTCCGCGCCGCGCTCACCGAGGGCGACCTGCAGCGCGCGCTCGCGATCGCCAAGGGGTACGCGGCGATGGAGCCCCGCGACGAGGACCTGCGCACGACCACCGGCGCGATCCTCTGCCTCGGCGCCAGCGCCGAGGCGAAGCGCGGCATCGAGCTCCTGACGCTCAACCAGGACGACCGGGCATCGAGGCGCTACGCCGGCATGGCGCGCAACTGGGGCGAGGTCCGCGCCGTCCTCGTCGCCTGCGCCGCGCGGGCCGGCGTGGAGCCACCGCCGATGCCGGAAGCCCCCGAGGCCGGCGTGGCCGACGCCGTGGAGGTGCGGCTCGCGCAGCGCGCCCGCCTCGCCGCGGCCAGGAAGGGCGCCGCCGAGGCGACGCAGCGCGCGACGCGCGCGATCCGCGACCTGCTCGGCGCCTCGGCCGCGCTCGATCCCGAGGCCCGCGGCGATCTGCTCGCCGTCGTGCTGGCGGAGGACGAGGCGCTCGACGCGGCCGAAGCGGCCGCGCTCGCGCGGCCGGACGACGACGGGGACGAACCCGCGACCGGAGAGGCAGGCCTCGACGGCGCCCCGGCGCGCGTGGCCCCCCGCGCGCCGGCGGGGCTGCCCGCGGGCTCGCTGCGCGCGCTCGACTGGCTCCCGGAGCGCGGGCTCGCGAGGCCCGCGATCGCCGGGTCGTTGCGCGCGCGCGCCGCCGCGCGCGCCGCCGAGCTGGCCGCCGCCCCCCAGCTCTCGCCGTCCCAGGCCGACGCGCTGCGCGCCGCCGCGGGCGCGCTCGCGCTGCGCGCCGCCCGCGAGCTCGCGCTCGAAGGCGACGCGCCCCGGGCGGTCGACGCGCTGGATCGCCTTGGCCCGCTCGCCCCGGAGCTCGCGCCGGAGGCGGCCCGCGCGCTCGCGCGATCGAGCGCGTGGGCCCTCGCCGGCGCGCGCGATCGCGCGCTCGATCTCGTCGAGCGCGTCGACCTCGCCGCCGCGCCGCCAGCGCTCCGCGCGGCCGTGCTCCTGCAGCGCGCCGAGCTCCTCGCCTCGCGCGGGCGCCGGCGCGACGCCGCGCGCGCGGCCGTGCTCGCCGACGAGGAGGCCGCCGCCGCGCGCGCGGCGGTGTCCGCCGGCGAGGCGACGCCTGCCCGCGCCGAGATCGCCCTGCTCGACGCGCGATCGCGCTGGACCCGGCTCTCCCTCGCGCTCCGTCCGGACGACTCGCCGCTCCGCCAGGGCAGCCCGCCCGCCCAGCTGCCCGCGGACCACGCCGCCGCCTGGCCGTGGGTCGGCTTCGCGAGCCTCGATGCGCCCTGGGCGCGCGACGGCCAGCCGGCGCTCTCGCGCGCGCTCTCCACCTGGAGCGCCGCGCGCGACGCGCCGCCGCCCGCGCGCCGCGCGCTCCGCTACGCCGCCCTCCGCCGGCGCGGCGACGCGCCGCCCGCGCTCGTCCCGTACGCCGCGCTGTCGGCCCAGCTGCTCGGCGACGGCGCGGGCGATCCCGAGGTGTGGCTCGACGCCTTCCTCGCGCTCGACGCCTCGCGCTTCTCGCTCCGGCGCTACGCCTTCGCCCGCGCCGAGGCGGCGCGATGGCGCGGAGATGAAGGCAGCGCCGCCGCATGGCAACGCCGGTACGACGCCCTGCGCGCCGTGGCCTCCGACCCGGCCCGCGCCGAGATCGCGCGTTACCTCGGAATCTGACGCTGACCGACGCTGACCGACGCTGGCCGACGCTGACCGGCGCGACCCACGCCGACCCGCGCCGCGTGCCCTCGAAAAACCTGGAGATCCCGCGGCCGCACACCTGGCGGCGGAGGGGCTTCATTCCTACGCTACGGCCTGGCTCGCGAAGATCTGCTCGCGGGGGAGTCCTCATGTGTCCTCATTGCGGAAAGAACGCGCCGGTCATCCACCGCGGGCTCGCGGCGTACTGCACCGCGTGCGGTCGGGAGCGCCTGCCGTTCGCGGGCAAATCGGTCAGCCTGGCGGGGCAGCCGTCCAGGGTCGGCGGCGCGGTCGCCGGCGTGCTCGGCTGGCTGGTCCTCATCGCCGGGACCGCGCTGGCGCTCCTCCTCGGCCTGGGCGCGGCCGCGCTGTTCCCGGGGTCGATCGCCGGCCTCGCGATCGGCCTGCCGATCGGCTTCGTCGCCCTCGCCGTCGGCCTGCTCCTCCTGCTGGGCGGGCGGAAGCTCTCCCGCTCCGGGGCGAAGGCCTCGCGCGACGCCCAGGTTCAGGCGATCTTCTCGCTCGCGTCGCACCGCCGCCGCCCGCTCACCGCGCAGGAGGTCGGCGTCGCGCTCGACCTGCCGGCCCCGGAGGCGGACGCCCTGCTCACCGAGCTCGCCAAGGAGCGCCCCGGCGACGTGGGCGTCGAGATCGGCGAGCGCGGCGAGATCCTCTACACCTTCCCCGGGATCTCGGGGGCGGCCGCCGTCCGCTTTCCCCGGCCGTCGCTCCGCATCGATCCGGGCGAGGGCGCGGCCGACCCCGCGGCGCGCATCTACGCCGACGAGATCGACGACGAGGACGCGGGGGCGTCGCGCGCTCCCCGTCGCCGCGAGCAGCTCCGCTGAACATGTCCTGCGGCGCGCGTGCTAGCCTCGCGCCGCGCGCCCCCATCGAGCGCCCGGCGCGCGCCGTCGTCGCCCTCGATCCATGGTTCGTCGCGGGGGCGCTCCGGGCTGCTCGCCGCAACCGACCATGAGATGCCCCCCTGTCGCCCTGCTGACCTCCGCCGCGCTCGCGCTCCTCGCGCTCCTGGCCCCCTCGCGGGCCGACGCCTTTGAACGGCAATGGCATGCCGGCGCCGGCGTCGGGTACGCGCTCCTCGCGGACGGCGGGACGTACCCGGGGATCGGCGGCAGCCTGCACCTCGCCTACGGGCTCACGGACGCCTTCAACGCGGTCGCCGAGGTCAACACCGCGTCCCACCCGGGGGGCGATCTCATGCTCCTCGGCGCATCCGCCGGCGCCACGTACGTCATCGATATTCTGCAGTGGGTCCCCTACGTCGGCCTCATGACCGGCGCATACGACAGTGTGCGCCTCGCGCCCTGCGGCTCGTCTGGTCAGCCGGGCTGCCACCGGGGGCAGTTCGGGGTCTCCATCCCGTTCGGCATCGACTACGCGTTCAATCGCGAGTTCGCCGCCGGCTTCGCCGGCAAGTACACGCTGCTCCTCCCTGGCGCGGGCGACGGTCCGGGGAGCTATTTCACGGCGTTCGCCCGCGCGGAGTTCCTCTGGGGATACTAGAGCAGCGCGCAGGCTCGTAGGATACGGGCTGAGCCGCGAGGCAGGCGAGCGAGGCGCGCGAAAGTACGCCGCAGCGAGCCGAACGGCGCGGAGGATCCCGTAGCGCACGAAGATGCGCCCCACTCTGGGCCGTGTGCGCCTGGAGAGAGGAGGAGCGGACCGTGGAACAGCTCTGGCAGCGCATTTCCGAGGGCCGGCACACGGCCTTGCTGAACATCGTCCCCGGGGATCCGCCGGCGCGGCTCGGGCTGCGGATCGTGCGCGTGCGCTGCGACGTCCCCGAGACGACGCTCGGGCCGCTGCGCGACGCGCGGACCCAGATCGAGCGCCTCGCCGGCGGGGCGCTGCCGCCGCTCGATCAGGCGCGCAGCCGCGCCGCCTCGGGGCTCCGGCGCCGCCTCCTCGGCGACGTGCACGAGCTGATGGTGGACGCCGAGTTCATCGAGACCGCCAACCGCCTCGCGCAGCAGGCGGATCGCACGTGGGCCATCGTGTTCGACGCGGTCGAGCACGCCGATCCTGCCACGCTCGACGTGCTGCGCCGCGTGGTGTCCCGGCCCGACGCGCTCCGCGTCGCGCTCGTCCTCTCCTTCCGCCTGCACGCGCCGACCGGCCCCGCGGGCGGCCTGGTCGACGCGATACGCGCCGCCTGCGGAGCCGACGCGCTCCTCCGGCCGTCCGACGGCGCGATCACGCTGACGAGCGCGACCACGCCGCCGCCGCCGCCGCCGCCGGTCGCGGTGCGCGAGCTGCCCGGCGAGGTGCTCCGGGTGCTCCGGGCCGGCGCGATCGTCGGCTCGGGGTTCGAGAGCGAGCTCGTCGCCGCGCTCCTCCGCGTCGACGCGCTCGACGTGCTCGAGGCGCTGCAGCGCGCCGCGGACGCGGGTGTCCCGGTCGAGGACCGCGGCGACGGGCGCTTCCATCTCCCGCAGGAGACCGTCGATACGCTCCGCGGCTCGATCCTCCCGTCGCTCGCCCGCGTGTGGCACCGGCGGCTCGCGACGCTGCTCATCGAGGAGCGGAGCGAGCCGGACGCCCCGGCCGCGCGCGAGCCGCGCGCCGTGCCGGGCGTCGTCGCGGCCGATCACCACGCGGCCCATGCCGCGGCGCCGCCGGCTCATGCCGCGGCGCCGCCGACCCAGAGCGCGGCCATCCTCACGTCGGCCGTCGAGCGGCACGTCCTCGGCGGAGCGAACCTCGGCGTGCCTCGCGGCGACGACCCGACCACCAGGGCCGCCGCCGCGCAGGCGAAGGCCGGGGTGCCGCCGCTCTCGACGGCGCCGCCGTCCGCGTCGTTGCCCGCCATGGCGACGCCGCGCACGATGGCCGCCGCGCCCCCGCCGGCGGGCCCGTCGCCGGCGACGGCGTCGCCGGCGGCCGCTTCGCCCGGCGCGCCCGCCGCCGGCGGGCCGATCCCCGAAGCCGGCGGCGCGTCGACCGCGGACGACTGGGAGAAGACCGCCGACCCCACGCTCTCGGTGGCGCGCGGCGGGGAGCCGCGGGCGGCCGAGACGCTGAGGCCGCCGCCAGCCGTGGCCCCCACGGGCGGTGCGTCCATGAGCAACTCGCGCCGCGCACCGCCGCGCGTCACCCAGGACAGGCCCGCGCCGATGGCCCCCGCAGGGCCCGGCAACCCCGCGTGGCCCTACGCCGATCTGTTCCACCGCGGCCCCGAGAGCCGCCGCGTCTCGGAGCCGCCCGAGTCCATCCTGTTCGACGCCCCGCCCGACTCGCTCGACGCGCCCATCCCGGGGCCGATGCGGGTGCCCCGCGATCTCGCGTCCCTCGGCGGTGCCTTCCCGGACGAGCCGAGCCGCTCGGCCCGCGGGGCCTCGCTGCGCGTCCCTGCCGCGCTGTCCGAGCGATCGTCTTCCGGCTCCCGCCACGCCTTCTCCTGGCCGGCGGCGGCCGACTCCGTCGCCGGGCGCGCCGCGGCCGAGTCCCTGCGTGCCGCCGCGCCGCTCGGCGTGTCCGTGTACCCGGCGCCCGCGGCGCCCGATCGCGCCGAGGCAGCGGGCGCCGCGAGCGCGGCGGCGCACGGCGCCGGGCGCCACCTCCACGACGTGCGCGCGGCGGCGCACCTGACCGAGGCGGGCGAGCACGAGGAAGCGGCGCGGCGCTACTGCGCGGCCGCGGTCGAGGCGGCGGCCATGGGAGCGTACGCCCAGGCGCTGAGCTACGGGCGGAGGGCGCTCTCGCTGCTCGACGGCATGCCGGCCACGCCCGCGCGCCGCCGGCTCCGCATCGGCGCGCTCGCGGGCATCGCCCGGGTGCAATGGCAGGCGGCCGGCCCGGACCCGGCCAGCACGCTCGCGGGCGCGCTCGATGTGCTCGACGCCGCGCGCGCGCTCCTCGCGCACGGCGACCCGCCGGAGCTGCACGCCGAGGTCGCCGCGCTCGTCGCGAGCGTCTGTTACGACATGGGCGACGCGCGCTCGCTGGAGCGCGCGCTGGAGGAGCTCGCGACCGCGAGCCGCCTGCTGCTCGACGCCGGGGACGCGCTCGGCGCGGCCCGGCTGCTCAACGATCAGGCGGCGGTCCACGTGCGCATGGGCGATCCCGTCCGCGCGACGCACCTCCTGGTCGAGTCGCGCCGGACCTTCGAGGAGCGGGCCCGGGTCGATCCGTCGGCGCGCGTCGAGCTCGCCGAGACCGACCACCTCTTCGCGCGGATCCCGCTCCACGTCCCCGCCCGCCCCGGGCGCGAGTCCGACGCGCTGTCGATGGGCCTCGACCACGCGCTCGCCGCGGAGCGCGCCTACAAGCAGCTCGGCGACACCCGGGAGCTCGCCCGGGTGTGGGAGACGATCGGCCGGCTGGAGCTCCGCAACGGCCGCCTCGACCGCGCGACGCAGCGCCTGACCGCGGCGATCGAGGCCGAGGAGGCGCTCGGCGACCTGCTCGGCCTGGCCCGCTCGACGGCCGCGCTCGCGGAGGTGCTCTCGGCGAAGGGGTTGCACCGGGAGGCGCTGGCGATGCTGGCCGAGTCGATGGTGATGAACCTCGAGAAGGGCTCGCCGCTCGGGCTCGCGTACAACCGCCGCGCCCTGAACGCCCTCGTCCCGAACATCTCGCTCCAGGGCGAGGAAGCCGAGGAGCTGCGGAAGCTCGCGGCGCAGCTGGCGGCGGCGGAAGCGGCCCTCGGCCGCGCGAAGCTCCCGGGCGAGCCCGACTGAGGCGGGCCCGCGCCGCGCGGCCTTTGGCCTTGCCCGCGCCGCGCGGCCTTTGGCCTTGCCGGCGTGCGCCCGCTCCGGCGAAATGCGCCGCATGTCGTCCTCCTCGACGCGGCGCGGGCGCCATGGCGCCGCGCGGCGCTCCTTGCTCGGCTTGCTCGGCTCCCTCGCCCTCTCCGCGGCGTGCGCGCCGGCCCCTCCGGCGGCCGCGCCTCGGCCTGCCGCGTCCGCGCCTCCGGCGCCGCCGGAGCCGCGATCGCCCGCTAGACCGTCGCGGCCTGCGCCCGCGCCGGAGCGGCCCGGGTACGCGGGGCACGGCGCGGCGAGCGTCTCTCCGGAGATCCTGGCGCGCTACGCGCCGCCTCCGCTCCCGGACGACGTCTCGCGCCGGATCCAGGCCATGCTCGACGTGCGCGCGCCTTCCGGAGGCGTCCTCGGGCCGGATGGCAAGGCGCTCTACTTCACCTGGACGATCACGGGGACGAGGCAGGTCTTCCGGCTCGACGGGCCGCAGCGCTTCCCGCTCCAGCTGACGGGCGGCGAGGATCCGACCGTCGTGGCGGACGTCACGCCGGACGGCGCGCGCCTCGTCCTCTCGCGCGACCGCAAGGGCGAGGAGAACCCCGGGCTCTACTTGCAGGACACGAAGGGCGGCCCGCTCGTCGCCATCCAGCACATGCCCGGCGTGCAGACGCAGCTCCAGCTCGTCTCCGACGACGGGCGGCACATTTACTATCGGGCCAACGACGTCAAGAAGGACGCGTACGTCATCTACCGGTACGACATCGCGTCGAGGCAGCGAGAGGTCGTGTTCGATCGCGAGGGCATCTGGCGCGCCGTGGACGCCACGGGCGACGGCCGCCTGCTGCTCGCGAAGGACGTGGGCTCCAACATGAGCGAGCTCTTCGAGTGGGCGCCTTTCGCGAAGGCCGCGCCGGGCGCCGACGCGCTGACTCCCCTCTTCGGGCAGGGCGAGCGCGAGGACTACGAGGCCCTGTACGGCGCCGCGCCCGGCGAGGTCCTCGTGCTCACGCCGCGCCTCGGGGAGCACCGCCGGCTCTACAGCTGGAAGGCGGGGAAGCTCACGCCGATCTCGCCCGAGATCCCGTTCGACGTCAGCGCGTTCTCCATCGATCGGGCGAGGAAGAGGATCCTCTACACGGTGAACGAGCGGGGCTACACGCGGCTCCGCGCGCTCGACGCGAGGTCGCACCGCGAGATCAAGCTGCCCGCGCTCCCGGCGGCGGATCACGTGATCCCGGGCTCGACGACGCGGGACGGCCGTTTCACGACGCTGCTCCTGGAGACCTCGACGTCACCGGCGACGGCGCATGTCCTCGACTGGACGACTGGCAAGCTCTCGCAGTGGCACGCTCCGAGCATGCCCGAGATGGCGCCGGGCGCGTTCTCGGCGGCCACGCTGGAGTCCTATCCGGCGCGCGACGGCGCGCAGATCCCGATGTTCGTGCGCCGCCCTGCGCGGTGCGAGCGGCCGTGTCCCGTGATCGTCCATTTTCACGGCGGCCCGGAGGCCCAGACCAGGGCAGGGTTCAGCGCGCGGGCGCAGATCTTCGTGGACGCCGGGTTCGTGTTCGTCGAGCCGAACGTCCGCGGGAGCGACGGTTACGGCAAGACATGGCTGCACGCCGACGACGGCGCGAAGCGGCTCGACATCATCACGGACATCGAGGACGCCGCGAGGTTCGTCAAGGCGAGCTTCGGCCACGAGGGCCGGCCGCCGAAGGTCGGCATCTTCGGCGGCAGCTATGGCGGCTATTCTTCGCTGATCGGCATGACCATGTTCGCCGGCGCGTACGACGCGGGCGCCGCCGTCGTCGGCATGAGCAACCTCGTGACGTTCCTCCAGAACACGGCGCCTTACCGGCGCATCCTCCGGATCTCCGAGTACGGTGATCCCGACAAGGACCGGGACGCGTTGCTCAAGCTCTCGCCGATCACGTACCTCGATCGGGTGAAGGCGCCTCTGCTGATCGTGCAGGGCGTGTCCGATCCGCGGGTCCCCGCGGGCGAGTCGGTGCAGATCCAGCAGGCGCTGGAGGCAAGGAAGATCCCGTCCGAGCTCATCCTGTTCGCCGACGAGGGCCACGGCGCGCAGAAGCGGGACAACCAGGTGCTCCAGTACGGGCACCTCGTGCGTTTCTTCCGGGCGCACCTCGGGGGCGGGGACGGCAGGTAAGGAGAGAAATGAACCGCCATGACGCCAAGGACGCCAAGGACGCCAAGGACGCCAAGATTCTTTCTCTCCTTGGCGTCCGTGGTGTCATGGCGGTTCTAAATTCTGCTCTCTTCTGGCGGTTTCAACCCGTCGAGCTCCGGCGTGAGCAGCGGAGTCGTCACGCGGGCGCGGGCGCGCTGGCCGGCGGGCGTCCCGCGGCGGTAGCCACCGCGGCGGCGCGGGGGGCGCGCGGGAGATCGCCGAAGATCTCCGGCATCAACGACGTCTTGCCGTGGAGCCGGAGCACACACTCCACGAGGAGCTTCGCCGCGCCGTAGGTGGTGAGCCACTGGTCGCGCGCGGCCTTCATCTCCGGGGTCATGGTGCGGCGCGCGAGCCGCGTCTTGCGCACGCTCCGGATGAGCGGATCGAGGGCGTCCCGGGAGCGCTCGAGGTCGGCCGTCCACGCCTCGCGCTCGGGCAGCTGCCCCTCGTGCTGCTCGAGCGCCTCGATCGCGTGCGTCAGCGCCGCGGCGAGCGCCGCGGGGCGGCGGCGCAGCACGGTGGCGAGCGTCTGGCCCTGGAGGAGCTCGCGGGCCAGCGCGACCCCGTTGGGCCGCGAGGCGGCGTGCTCCACGAGGCGGCGCAGCAGGCCGCGGCCCGCCGCGACCGGGTTGGCCCGGCCGCCCCTCGAGCCGCGGGACGCGCCGGGAGGCACGGGCGCGGCCGTCGCGTCCAGCTTCGCCTTGCGCACGGCCTCGGTCGCGGCGTCGAGGCGCGCCGTGACGGTGCGGAGCGCCTTGTCGAACCCCGCGTCGACCGGCAGGACGAGCTTCTGGATCTGCGACGCGGTGAAGCGGCCGTACGTCTCGATGTCACGCTGGTAGATGTAGGGATCGGGCATGGGAGCGACTCCACCGCGCGCCGGCGCGTTCAGGGCGGGCGCCATGATACCTGTCGCCGGCGTTGACGAAAGGAGTCGATCTCGCTGCCCCCTCGGACGCAGCCGGCGCTGCTCGCGCGGAGGCGCCTGCGCCGCCCGAGCCGAGCGGGGCGCACGCGCAGTTGCCCCGGATCGGCAGAAAAACCGCCATGGCGCCAAGGTCGCCAAGGGGAGAGAGGACGCGCCGTCTCGGCGTCATTTCCTACCATTCCCCTGGTTTCTTGGCGCCCTTGGCGGCATGGCGGTTCGCTTCCCCGTCCGACTTCCCGCAGTATCGCCTCGACCTCGCTCGTCTCTCTCCTGAGCCAGAGGCCTCGACCTGACCAGCCCCTCGTGTCCAACCTGCCGTCGAGATCGCGACCTGGCCGAGCCCTCCTCGGCCAGCTGCCGCCAAGGTCGCGACCTGGCCGAGCCCTCCTCGGCCAGCTGCCGCCAAGGTCGCGACCTGGCCGAGCCCTCCTCTGCGCACCTGCCGCCAAGGTCCCGTCCTTGCGGAATCCTCCTCTCGGACCCGCCCCAGAGGTCTCGACCTCCCCAGGGCACGCGCCACGACGCAACCCCCAGGTCTGGATCTGGGCGTTGCTTCAAAATTCTACCAAACCCCAGATCGTGACCCTCTCACGCCCACGGTGATGAGCGCCCGCCACGGTCGCGACGTTCCGGATCCCCGCTCTGCACTCGGGCGACGCGGCGCTGGTTCTGGAGCTCCTGGCCCACGCAGCCGAGGCCCCCTCCGCGCGCTGAATATCGCATCACCCGCAGGCTGTGGCGTGTACCCCTGTCGATTCGATGGGGACCCTGACGTGCGAGGCGACCCGAGCTCGGCGCCCTGGGTCAGCTCCGTCGAGCCGAGGCGCTCAATGGCAGACCACGTTCGCGCAAGGGTCACAAGCAGCGGGCAGGCAGTAGCCGTCGACCACGACATTCCTCGCGCAGAGGGCGTCCAGCACGCTGCCGAACGAGCTTTCACCGGGGTTCCCCGCGAGAGAGACCTGCGCGCAGCGGTTGAATACGACGTCGTTCAGCGGAGACGCGTCCTCGATCAGGTTGTCCGACAGATCCAGCCCCGATTGCCGTGGAGGAACAGCTGCTCGACCGATCTGGCGCACTCGAGGCCGCTCAGGTTCTCGATGCCGAGGCCGGCGAGGTCGAGCACTTCAGGCGCGGCGACCGCCGCCCCCGGGATCGGTTCGCCGGCGCCGAGGCCGAGCTGCTCTCGCAAGCCCGCGGCGAGCGCTGGATCCGGCACCGCCAGATAACCGTTGCAGCCCTCCGGAGCCGGCCTGGCGTCGACGCTCCCGCCGCCCGGAGCGCCCGTATCGCTCGACGTATCCCCACCGTCGACGACGCTGGCACAGCCGAAGAGGGAAAGGCACATGGCCCAGACGAAGGAGCTCCGCGTGCTGGTGAGCATGAGGCGGCTCCAGCAAACCCGGTGCCGCCGCCGAGCACAGCCAGTTCTGGCCGATCTGGCTCATCGACCCGCCAGACGAGCCATCTTGCGCCACCTCCCCTGTGCCAAGCCGCGGCCTGCTCACTCGACGGGCGCACTCCTCGGCGGCGCGCCCCCTTCTGACGCGAGGACCATGGCGACCGCCCCGATCTATCGGTTCATCTAGGATTTTATCTCATGGGATAGGTTCCCTACCGGCGGGAGACGTCCGCTGCCCTTGCCGCCGCCCGCTTCACCGGGGTTTCTGCGGTCGGCACCGGCCGAGACCACCTTGGCATCCGCCCTGCAATACCCCCCGAGCGTCCACGCCAGAGTAGCTCAGCGGTTAGAGCGCGAAAACAACTCCGGACGGTGTTCTCCGGCGCGATGAGCGCCGGCAGTGAGATCCGGGGTTACTTCCCTTCTAAGGACGAGGTCGCGGGTTCGAGTCCCGCCTCTGGCACCAGGGCGCAGCGCGGCAGTGAGCGTCACGGCTCCTTCGTTTTGACACGACCAACCCCGTGACCACCATCCTCCGCGCTGCGCCCGTCTTCTGCGAGCGGGGCGCACCTTCGATCTGGGCCCCGCTCTCGACCCCTCGCCGCGCGTGCGTCGAGGATGGAGGTGTCATCATGGCGTTCTTTCAGCATCTCAAGCGTCAGGACAAGCGCAGCGCCGACTCGCACCTGAACTGGATGGGCGGCCGCTCCTACGACATCGCCGATCCGCTGAAGCGCCTCCGCCTCGCGGCCTCGTCGTGCTTCTTCGGCGAGCCCATGTACTACCGCCGCGAGCCCGCGGATCCGCGCCCGGCGAAGGCCGTCAACGCGGCGAAGGCGAAGGCGTCGACGAAGGTGGCAAGGAAGGCGGCCGCCCGCGCGCGCCTCTCGGACGTCGAGGTGCGGCGCCTGCGCGAGACGCTCGGCGCCGTGGACCCGGCCGAGTGGCGCAAGCTCTCGCCGGCGGCGCTGATCGAGAAGGCCATCGACGAGGCGCTCGCGGCCGATCCGGAGGCGACGCTCGCCGAGGCGGCGCGGCTGCGCGAGGAGGAGCACATGCGCACGACGCCCCAGGTCATCCTGGTGCGCGCGGCGAACACCGCGTCCGTGCGCGGGACGGGCCTCGTGCGCAGCTACGCGCCGCGCATCCTGAAGCGCGCGGACGAGCCGGCGGTCGCCCTCGCGTACCAGCTCTACCGCTTCGGCAAGCCGGTGCCGAACGCGCTGAAGCGTGCGCTGCGCGACGCGCTCGAGCGCTTCGACGATCACGCCCTCGCGAAGTACCGGCTCGAGGGCAAGGGGAGCAAGACCGTGGACGTCATGAACCTCGTGCACCCGAAGAGCCCCAGCGTGGACCGCCTCGCGAAGGGCGCGCTCCGCGCGACGGGCCGCACGTGGGAGGCGATCGTCTCGGCGCGCGGCTCGAACCGGACGGCGTGGCGCAAGGCGCTGCCGGTCATGGGCCACATGGCGCTGCTGCGCAACCTGCGCAACCTGATCGAGGCGGGCGTGCCGTTCGACCAGTTCCTGCCGAAGCTCGTCGAGACGGCCGCGGAGGGCAAGCAGCTGCCGTTCCGGTACTACAGCGCCTACCGCGCCGTGAAGGGCTGCGCGCCGGGCGCCGTGCTCGACGCGGTGGAGAAGTGCCTGAACCGCTCGCTCGGCCAGGTGCCGTACTTCCCCGGCCGCGTGATGGTGCTCTGCGACAACAGCGGCTCCGCGCAGGGCACGACCACGAGCAGCCTCGGGACGATGCAGATCTCCACGATCGCGAACCTCACGGGGGTCGTGGCCGGGATGCGCGCGAGCGACGGGCACCTCGGCGTGTTCGGCGACCGGCTGGAGACCTTCGCGGTGCGCAAGCAGGAGAGCGTGTTCTCGCAGCTCGAGAAGGCGGAGCACATCGCCCGCACGATCGGGACGGCGACCGAGAACGGCGTGTGGCTCTTCTGGGATCGCGCGATCCGCGAGCGGCAGCGCTGGGACTCGGTGTTCGTGATGAGCGACATGCAGGCCGGCCACGGCGGCCTGTACGGTACGCGGCCGAAGGACTACGCGGACTTCGCCTGGAATGGGCACACCATCGACGTGGCGAAGCTCGTGGCGACGTACCGCGCGCGGGTGAACCGCGACGTGCGCGTGTTCCTGGTCCAGGTCGCCGGGTACCAGGACACGCTCGTGCCCGAGTTCTACGACCGCACGTACATCCTCGGCGGCTGGGGCGAGGGGCTGCTGCGCTTCGCCGCGGCAATGGCGCAGGACTAGCGTCCCGTCCCTGGAGAGCGCGAACCCAAGGAGCGCAGCAGCGGGTGCCGAGTCCGCTGCTGCGCCAAGGACGGCCGCTCGATCCGGCAAGCGCCGATCAGAAGCTCAAGGCGTTCGGCGCCCGCGTCGCGCGCGACGTGCGGCGGTGAAGGTCGGCGCGGGCTGCGCCGTCACTCGCACGCGTAGCCCACTCCGCTGCAGTCGTTCGGGCACTCGTCGCAGTAGACGCAGGAATACACGGCATGGGCCAGGGCGGCGCCCGCCGGGAACGTCTCCGCGCATTCGGCCACGCATTCAGGCTCCAGCCCGCACGTGACCGTAGTGCACTCCAGGTAGAAGATGCATGGGTCGCTGACCCCGCAGGCGTCGAGAGCAGCCGAGCAGTTGCCTGCGAGCGCGCATTGGACGCACCCGCTGGTGGAATCTCCGCAGACGCTCGTGTTGTCGCAGACGAGCTCTTCCTCCAGGGCGAAGGCGTCTGTCGCGTGGCTCTCGCTGTCACACCCCGCCTCGCCCGGCGCGCAGTCGCTCGCGTCGCCTGGTGAGGCGACCGTGCACGACGCCGCGGACACGGCAGCTCCCGCGGCGACGCAGAACAACATGAGCGATGATGCAACCCTGAAGCGCAAAGCGAGCTTTTTCGTTGTCATTGTTCTTCCTCCAGCAGACGTGGTGACGAGGCGGGTTCTAGACTAAATACATGTCGAAGACAGGCCTGTCCCCGCCCCACGGCAGCGATAACCTAATCAGAGGATCCGATCAAGCGGCCGCTGCTCTGACGCAGCGGCGTGACATGTCACGTGACATGGGACATCGAAGGCCCGACTCCGCAGGCCGGCCGTGAAGTGAAATTGGCCCCTTCGATATGTGGATAGGGAATCGATACAGCATCACTTTTCCAGCAGAGATGCAGTTCACGAAAGGAGCCTTCTGTCACCTGAAGTGGGCGCGGCGATTCGCCCTTGACATCCTCGAATTGTTTTACTCTTCCTTCTCCGTCGTGCAGCTCTCCGCCGAGGGCGAGAACCTCTGCCCGTACGTCCCGAAGGACCGGAGCTGGGGCACGCCGCGCGCTTGTTCGCCGGCTGCGAGCTCCGGATACAGAAGTTGTTTTGAACGAAGCGATCGACCAGCGTGAACACGATATCCACGCTCGAGGAGCTCGGCCCCTCGTGCCAGGCGCTCGGCGCTCCGCCCATGGACTGGCCCTTGTCCACCACCCGCGCAGGGCCGCCCTGGAGGTGGACGTTTCCACAGGTGCCGACGGCAACGTCGCTCGGTCCGATGAGCGCATCGCTCGCATGGAGCGACGCCGTGCCCCCTTGACGGAGCGATCGCGACACCACAACGCAACACGCCGCGAGCAGCCTCACCGACCGGGTCGGGGGCCGCTCACGGCGAGCGCATCACGACGGTGGCAGAGGTTCGCTCAGGCTTTGCCGCCGAGCCCGAAGCCATCGTGCAGCGCGCGGACGGCGAGCTCGGCATACTTCGTCGAGACAAGGCACGAGATCTTGATCTCGCTCGTGGAGATCGCCTGGATGTTGATCCCCTCCGCCGCGAGCAGCTGAAACATCCGCGCCGCCACACCCGCGTGCGTCCGCATCCCGAGGCCGACGATCGACACCTTCACGATGTCCTCCTCGTAACGAATGCTCACGGCGCGCACGCCGCTGGAGACCTTCTCCATCACGAGCTTCGCCCGCGGGAGATCCGCCTTGCCGACGGTGAACGTGACGTCGGCCTTCACCTCGCCGGAGGCGCCGCGCGCCTCCAGGCCGTAGCTCGGCGCGTTCTGGATGATCATGTCGACGCTGATGTTCTCCTCGGCCAGCGCGCCGAAGATCTGCGCCACCACGCCCGGCTTGTCGTCGACGCCGACGAGCATCACCCGCGCCTCGTTCCGGTCGAGCGCCACGCCCGTCACCGTCACGCTCTCGAGAGACTGCTCCTCGCTGACGACCCACGTGCCCGGCACGTCCGAGAACGACGACCGCACATGCACCGGGACACCGTACTTCATCGCAACCTCCACGCTCCGTATCTGAAGGACCTTCGCTCCCAGCGAGGCGAGCTCCAGCATCTCTTCGTAGCTGATCCGCTCGATCTTCCGCGCCGTCTTGCAGATGTTCGGGTCCGTTGTGTAAACGCCGTCGACGTCCGTGTAGATCTCGCACTCGGCGCCCACCGCCGCCGCGATCGCCACGGCGCTCGTGTCGCTGCCGCCTCGGCCGAGCGTCGTGATGTTGCCCGCGTCGTCCACGCCCTGGAACCCGGCGACCACCGCGATCTTCCCCCCGGCCAGCGCCTCGTGCAGCCGCTGGGCGTCGATCGCCTTGATCCGCGCCTTCGTGTAGGCGCTGTCCGTCAGGATCTTCAGCTGGTGGCCAAGGAAGCTCCGCGCCTGGCCCCCCTGCGCCTGGATCGCCATCGCCATCAGCGCGGCCGAGACCTGCTCGCCGGTCGCCGCCAGCGCGTCCATCTCCCGCGCGTCGGGCACCGGCGCGATGTCCGACGCCAGCTTGAGCAGCCGGTTCGTCTCGCCGGCCATCGCGCTGACGATGACCACGACGTCATGACCGGCCTGCTGTGTGGCGAGCGCCCGCGCGGCCGCCCGCTGGATGCGCTCGATGGACCCGACGGACGTGCCGCCGAACTTCTGGACGATGAGGCTCACGCGAGGTGTGGCCAACTAGTCCAACACAGATGCCCAGGTCAAGGAGAAATTCGACCGCCGCGCACGCCCGGCGAGCCCGCCCTGCGCACGACACGTCGCGGAAAAACCGCTGCGATCCCGCGAGACCGGGGATAGCCCGGACAACCGCGCCCGGAGCAGCCCCGATCGCCGGGAATAAACCTCAGGTTCAACCGCTTCGGGTCGGCGCTGTTGACAGAGATCCACCCGCCGCTACGATGGCGCCGCCTTTCACCTGGGTAATGGGTGATCCAGGGTGCTACAACGGCGCGCCCGCCGGCCATGGCGGGGGGGATCGCCAGGGGCGAACGACGGAGCAGGGCGCTCCGCTTCTCAAGGAACCATCTAAGGAGGTCATTTTGGCTAGCGATGTGATGATCGAGGCGAGCTCGCTGACCAAGCGCTATGGGTCGCTGCGCGCGCTCGACAAGGTGAGCTTCGAGGTCCATCGCGGCGAGGTCGTCGGCTTCCTGGGACCGAACGGGGCCGGCAAGTCGACGACGATGCGCATCCTCACCTGCTTCCTCTCGGCGTCGGCCGGGACGGCGCGGGTCCACGGGTACGACGTCTTCGACGACCCGCTCGATGTCCGGCGCAAGCTCGGGTACCTGCCCCAGCGCGCCCCGCTCTACGGCGAGATGAACGTCTGGGAATACCTCTCGTTCGTCGCCGACATGCGCGGCCTCGATCACTCGCTCTTCAGGAAGCGGATGAAGGGGATCGTCGAGGTGTGCGGCCTCGCCCAGGTGCTCGGCAAGGACATCGGCACGCTCTCCCACGGCTATCGCCAGCGCGTCGGCCTCGGCCAGGCGCTCGTCCATGACCCCCCGATCCTCATCCTCGACGAGCCGACGAGCGACCTCGACCCGAACGAGAAGGCGGAGGTCATCCGCTACATCAAGGAGATCGGCAAGGAGCGGACGATCCTCCTCTCCACCCACAACCTCTCCGAGGTCGAGGCCGCCTGTGCCCGCGCCATCGTCGTCTCCAAGGGGCGCGTCGTCGCCGACGGCCCGCTCGACGACATCCGCGCCAAGAGCGGCAAGGTCCGGTACGTCATCACCGTCCACGAGAAGAAGGTCTTCGAGGGCGGCGACGGTTACCGGTCGGGCGCGCGCAAGCCCCCGACGGCCCAGGAGGTCCAGGAGGCGCTCTCCGGTCTGCCCGGGGTCACCAGCGTCACCGAGCTGCCGACCGGCGACAGCGCCCACAGCTTCCAGCTGCTCGGCGCGCTCGGCGGCGACATCCGGCCCGAGCTCTTCCAGCTCGTCGTGCAGAAGGGCTGGCTCCTCCTCGAGATGCGGCGCGACTCGCAGAGCCTCGAGGACGTGTTCAAGGCGCTCACGCGCGGCGACGAGCGCAAGGACCGCGGTCGCAAGCTGATCACCGACGACCTCGAGGACGAGGACGAGGCGAGCGCGACGGCCGACGACGAGGACGACGAGGACGACGAGGACGAGGACGAGGACGACGACAGCGCCGGCGCTGGCGACGAAGCCAAGGACGGCGGCGACGAGGACGAAGGCGCAGAGGAAGAAGCGCCCGCCAAGAAGAAGGGCTGAACGGTATGAGCACCACCCTGACCATCGCGAAGCGGGAGTTCCGCTCCAACTTCGATTCCCCCCTGGCCTATGTCGTGATCTGCTTCGGGCTGATCGCGCTCGGCGTCATCTTCTTCCTGATGAACGGCGGCTTCTGGCAGGCGGACCGCGCCTCGCTCGTGCAGCTGTTCAGCTGGGCGCCGATAGGGCTCTCCTTCCTCATCATCCCCGTCATCACGATGCGGCTCCTCGCCGAGGAGAAGCGGAGCGGCACGCTGGAGATGCTGATCACCCTGCCCGTGCAGGATCACGAGGTCGTCCTCGGCAAGTTCCTCGGCGCGTGGGGGCTCGTCCTCGTGCTCGTCTTCTCGACGATCCTCTACCCGCTGATGATGTTCGTGTGGCCCTGGCACCTCGGCGCGCTCGACAGCGGGCCGGTGCTCTCGGGGTACGTCGGCCTCGTGCTCTACAGCGCGGCGGCGGTCTCGATCGGCCTCCTCATCTCGTCGCTGACCGACAGCCAGGTGATCGCGTTCTTCATCACCTTCCTGGTGCTCGGCTTCCTGCACGGCGTGGACAACCTCGCCGACTACGCCCCGTCGCTCTTCCGCGACGTCCTCTCCTTCATCAGCTTCGACACCCGCCTCACGCCGTTCGCGCGCGGCATGGTGTCCACCCGAGACATCGTCTTCTTCCTCTCGATCACAGCGGGCTGCCTCATGGCCTCGTTCAGGGCGCTCGAGCGCAGGAAGTGGGCGTAAGGACCAACCATGGAACGGAAAGCCAAAGCCGCGACGCAGACAGGCGTCTACCTGGCCATCGTGGCCGCCATCCTCGTGGCGGCCAACATCATCTCGTACGGCGCCTACAAGCGCTTCGACATGACGAAGGCCGAGAGGTTCACCCTCTCGAAGGGCTCGGCCCACCTCGTCCGCGAGGGGCTCAAGCAGGATCTCCAGATCGACGTCTACGTCACCCGGGGGCTCCCGAAGCACGAGGCGTTCATCCAGGACCTCACCGACCTCATGAACGAGTACGAGCAGGCCTCGAACGGCAAGCTCCACTACACGATCATCGAGGCGAAGACGGACGAGCAGCGCGCCGCCGCCAAGGAGGCGGGCCTGCAGGAGGCCGCCTTCGGCGAGGGGAGCGAGACCGGCCAGGATCAGGCCACGATCACCCGCGGGTTCATGGGCATCGCCTTCAAGTACGGCAGCGAGAAGGAGGCGATCCCGATGCTCTCGCCGGACCAGGCGCAGGGCCTCGAGTTCTGGATCACGAACACCATCCGCGAGATCCGCGACAAGGCCGACGCCATCGACACCAAGATCGGCGTCGTGACCGGCAAGGATGAGATCAAGCTGACCGACGCGAACCTCGTCGCGTCGCAGGGCGGCCGGGGCGGCGGCCCGTCGATGCGCGCGCTGCTCGAGCACCACTTCCCGTTCTACAAGTTCGAGGACGTCGACCTGAAGGGCGGCGACAGCGAGATCAACAAGGAGCTCGCCGGCCTCGTGATCACGCAGCCGGGCAAGGAGTTCACCGAGAAGGAGCTGCGCCGCATCGACCAGTTCATGATGCTGGGCAACAAGGCGCTCGCCGTGTTCGCCGGCGCGGTGAACCTCAAGGCGTCCGACCCGGCGATGAAGGCGTCGCTCAACACCTGGGGCCTCGAGAAGCTGCTCGACGGCTACGGCGTCGAGATGAAGAAGGAGGCGATCCTCGACTGGAGCCGCTCGATGGCCATCCCGGTGCAGACGCAGTCGGGCCAGATGATGTGGTTCCGCGCGCCGGGCATCCTCCAGCTCCAGGAGGACAGCCGCTTCGACGAGAAGGAGCAGATCCTCGACTCGTCGTTCCCCGGCTTCTTCCGCCTCCCCGAGCTCTCCTTCCCCTTCCCGTCGACCCTCGTGCCGCACCCGGAGAAGCAGCCCGAGGCGACGATGAAGGTCGTCGCGCGCTCGACGCCGAAGACGACGGTCGACGTGTCCGAGGCCATCGACATGAAGTTCTCGGCCGACTGGAAGCCGAAGGGCGAGTACGCGCAGCGCGCGATCGCGGTGACGGTCGAGGGCAAGCTGAAGAGCGCCTTCGGCGGCCAGGAGGGGCTCGGCATCAGCGCGCCCGCGGAGAGCGCGGACAAGGGCCGGATCCTCGTGCTGTCGGCGTCGCAGTTCCTCGCGAACCCGTTCGCCCGCTCCGGCAACCCGCCCCCCATGCCGCCGCAGATGGCGATGATGGGCGGGATGGGCGGCGACGAGGATCTGCTGATGCTCTCGCAGCCGTACGCGCAGAAGTACCTGACCGCCACCATCCTGGCGTTCAAGAACACCCTCGACTGGATGGCGGGGGACAGCACGCTGCTCGCCGCGACCGCGAAGATGTTCGGCGAGACGAACCTGACCTACGCGGGCATCGAGAAGCCGAAGCAGGAGGCCACGGACGACGAGGCCACCCTGGCCAAGAAGGCCGAGGAGTACCGGGCGGAGCGCAAGACCGTGCAGCAGCGCGTGCAGTGGACGCTGACGCTCCTGCCGGCGGCGCTCTTCGCCGTGTTCGGCCTCATCCGGTGGCGGCTTCGCGAGAACGCCCGCGAGAACATCACGCTCGACTGAGCCAGAGCCCCATCGGGTGAAAGAGCCATGAAGACCGAGCACAGAATCTACATCGCCTTCGCCGTCCTCGCGCTCCTCGGCCTCGGCGTGTACTTCACGCAGAAGAAGCAGAAGGACGAGCTCGCCGCGCACTCGGCGACCGCCGCCACGGCGGATCTGCCGAAGGTGGGGGTCTCGAAGGAAGACGTCGAGAAGGTCACGAAGATCGCGATCAAGAACGCCGACAAGTCCGACGTGACGCTCGAGAAGAAGGGCGACACGTGGGAGGTCACGAAGCCCGTCAACGCGAAGGCGAACGCGGCGAACGTGCGGAGCCTCCTCGACAACCTGAAGGAGCTCAAGCTGAAGGAGGTCATCGACCGGACGAGCGGCACGTATCCTCAGTACGAGCTCACCGACGAGAAGGCGGTCCACGTCGTCGCGTACAAGGGCGAGGAGAAGGCGCTCGACCTGTACTTCGGCAAGAGCGGCTCGCGCGGGCAGATGGCGCGCGTCGACGGGCAGGAAGGCGTCTACATCGCGGGCGGCTACTCGAGCTACCTCTATACGCGGGAACCGAAGAACTGGCGCGAGACGTCGATCCTCAAGTTCGAGGACGAGAACGCAATCCAGGTCTCGGTCGAGAACAAGAACGGCCTGTTCAGCTTCTCGAAGAACGGCGACAAGTGGGCCGGCACGTTCGCTCAGCGCGACAAGGGCGGCAAGCTGGGCGCGCCCTCCGCGAAGTGGGAGAAGTTCGACGAGGCCAAGGTGAAGGACCTGCTGCGCGCCTACAAGAACCTCGGCGCGGAGGACTTCGGCGACGAGAAGTCGGACACCGGGCTCGACGCGGCGGCCTCGAACGGCGGCATCATCACGATCAAGCTGAAGGACAACGCGGGCGACTTCACCGTCAAGGTGGGCAAGACCGCGAAGGGGTCGAGCCGCTACGCCACGAAGGAAGGCGGCGACGGCACGATCTACGTCCTGTCGTCGTGGTCGGCCGACTGGGCCCTCGGGGAGCCGAAGAGGTTCGAGAAGACCGAGAAGAAGGACGACAAGAAGGGCGAAGACGCCCATGACGATGAGGCGGCGGGCCACATGGGCCTGGACGGCGTCGAGTAGCAGGCGACGTCGCGCATGAGAGCGGGAGGCGCTGGGAGACCGGCGCCTCCTTGCATTTTGTGCGCCCGCCTCCTGCTCAACCTCAACCTGGGTCGGCGCCGGCAACCTCAACCTGGGTCGGTGCAATCAATCGGCCCGGTGTGGTTCCCGCGCCACGCGAACCTCGATTCGCACTCAGGGGCCGATGTGACGAATATTCGACGCACTCTGCGCACGATTTTTCGTCACCTATGACCCTCGCGCCCGGTGGGATCAGAGGCGTTCACGGCGGAATCGAGCTCAAACCCTGGACTCCCGTGTTTTCTGTTTGCCCTGGCTCGATTTTCGCTTATGGCTGCGCTCACTCAGGCCCCCGCTGTCCTTAACGGACGGATCACGACGTCCGGCCGACCTGAGCCGCCAGAGAGCCTATGCGCACGTTCGTCGAAGTCCTTCAGCAGAATTCGGTGCACGCCGACCGCGCAGTCACGTTCGTTCGCAGCTCCGGGGAGGAGCGAGCGATCAGCTACGCCGAGCTCTGGCTCGAGGCGAGGCGCCGGGCCTACGCGCTTCGCAAGCTCGGGCTCCGCAAGGGCGACCGCGTCGCGCTGATCCTGACGGAGGCCGACGAGTTCGTCCTGACCTTCGTGGGCGCGCTGACGGCAGGCATCGTCGCCGTCCCGATGTACCCGCCGCAGTCGCTGGCCAAGCTCGAGGCGTACGGCGAGACGGTGCAGCACATCCTCGAGGCGTCAGGCGCCAGCGTGCTCGTCACGAACGAGCCGCTCAAGGAGATGATCGACGCCTACCTCGCGGCGAACGGAGAGAGCCGTGAGGCCCTGCCAGGCCTGCGCGTCGTCCTCGAGCGCGACCTGCGCGCGCGCGATGGGTTGGACGCGTCCGACGCATCGCACGAGGCCGAGCCCTGGCGCGTGTCCCTCGACGACCTCGCGTTCCTGCAGTTCACGTCGGGGAGCACCTCGCGGCCGAAGGGCGTGATGGTGACCCACCGCAACCTGACGGTGAACAGCCACGCCATCATGTTCGACGGGCTGCGCTCCACGCCGGAAGATCGCGGCGTCAGCTGGCTGCCCCTCTACCACGATATGGGGCTCATCGGCTTCGTCATCGCGCCGCTCTACG
Source organism: Sorangium sp. So ce281 (assembly GCF_051527395.1). Lineage (NCBI taxonomy): Bacteria > Pseudomonadati > Myxococcota > Polyangiales > Polyangiaceae > Sorangium > Sorangium sp. So ce281. The sequence goes on along the minus strand of NZ_CP150322.1, from coordinate 3,280,258 downwards.
CGCTCGTGCCGGTGATGTTCCTGCCGACGACGGCGTTCATCCGCCGCCCCTCGCTCTGGCTCGACGCGATCCACAGGTTCCGCGGCACGATCACCTTTGCCCCGAACTTCGCCTTCGCCCTCGCCACGCGCGCCGTCACCGACGCGCAGGCGGGCAGCTGGGACCTCTCCTGCGTGCGCGCGCTCGGGTGCGGCGCCGAGCCGATCCAGGCCGACGTGCTCCGCGCGTTCCTCCGCCGCTTCAGCGAGCGGGGGCTCCGCCCGGAGAGCATCCTTCCCTCGTACGGCATGGCCGAGGCCACGCTGGCGATCACGTTCAGCGACCTCAAGGCCCCGCTCACCACCGATCGCGTGGACGCGAAGGCGATGCAGGCCGGCAAGGCGTGGCCCGCGAACGGCGGCGCGTCGCTGGAGCTCGTCTCCTGCGGTCGCCCCCTCCCCTGCCACGAGCTCATCATCGCGGGCCCTGACGGATCGCCGCTCGGCCCGCGTGAGGTCGGGGAGATCTGGGTGCGCGGCCCGAGCGTCGCCGCCGGCTACTTCAACGAGCCAGAGGCGACCGAGGCGGCGTTCGGAGGGGGCTGGCTGCGGACAGGCGATCTCGGCTATACCGTCGCCGGCGAGGTGTACCTCTGCGGTCGCTCCAAGGATCTCATCATCCTGGGCGGCAAGAACTACTTCCCCCAGGACATCGAGCGCATCGCGTCCTCCGTCGAGGGGGTGCGTGACGGCCACTGCGTCGCGTTCTCGTGCCTCACCGCCGAGGGGGCCGAGCGCGCGATCGTCGTCGCCGAGGCCAAGCGGAGCGTGGCCGGCGTCGCGCAGGCGATCACCCAGGCCGTGCGCGCCCAGCTCGGCGTGCAGCTGTCCGAGGTCGCGCTGATCAAGCGGGGGACGCTGGCGAAGACGTCGAGCGGCAAGGTGCGGCGCCGCGAGATGAAGCGGCGCTTCGAGGCCGGCGAGCTCGAGGTCGCCTCGGACGTTGACGAGGGCGCGACGCCCTCTCCCCATGGCGACGTGGTCCGCGCGGGCGGCCCTGTGTCGCGAACCGAAGGGGGCCGCGCGGGCGGCGCCCCGGCACGTGTCGAAGGAGTCATCGATGGGATCCAGTAAGGCCGAGGTCGAGGTCAGCTACGACGTCTCGAACGAGTTCTTCAGGCTCTGGCTCGACGAGCGCATGAACTACACATGCGCCGTCTACGAGTCCCCCGAGCAGTCGCTCGAGGCCGCGCAGCTGAACAAGCTCCGGGTCCTGTCGGACTTCGCCAAGGCGGGGCCCGGGAAGAAGGTGCTCGACATCGGCTGCGGCTGGGGCGCGGCGCTCGAGTACGTGGCCACGGCGCGCGGCGTGACGCGCGCGGTCGGCGTCACCCTGTCCACCGCGCAGGCCGCCGAGGTGAACGCCCGGAAGATCCCCGGCGTCGAGGTGGTCGGCGGCGACTTCCGGACCTTCGCGACGGCCGAGCGGTTCGACAGCCTCATCTCGATCTGCATGATCGATCACCTGTGCTCGCCGGAGGAGGCGCGCCAGGGCAAGGCGATCGACATCTATCGGGCTTACTTCAAGAAGGCCTGGGAGCTCACGAACAAGGGCGCCTGGTTCGGCCTCCAGACCATCCTCCGCAACCGGACGCCGCGGATGACGCCCTGGGGCGGGCTCCCCGCCGGCACGAGGAAAGATCTGGAGGACATCTACTTCGTCACGCGGGAGATCTTCCCCGGCGGCCTGAACCCTCGGCTCGAGGACATCATCCAGGCGGCGAACCCCTACTGGGAGGTGATGCAGGTGAACACGCGGCGCGAGCACTACCAGCGCACCACCGCGGAGTGGCTCCGCCGGCTCAGGCTGAACGAGAAGACCATCCGGTCGACGTGGGGGGACAAGGTCTTCGATGACTACGATCGTTACCTGTCGACGTGCGTGAACGCGTTCGACAAGCACTACAGCTCCCTCGCTCAATACGAGCTTCGCAGGATCGACTGAACCATGACGGACAAGACCAATCTGCTCGAGATGTTCAAGACGGTTGCCGCCCGGGTGGACAAGCGCGAGTTCCCGAACGTCACCGCGACCTCTGTGATCACGGAGCTCGGCATCGACTCGCTCTCGATGATGCAGATCGTCGGAGAGATGGAGACCGAGCTCGGTGTCATGATTCCGGACGAGGATCTGGTCGAGCTCATCACCGTGGGCGACCTCTGCAAGAAGGTCGGAGAGCGGCTGGAGGCGACGGTATGAGCCGGCTGGAGGAGAAGATCTTCCAGGAGTACATGACGTTCTTCGAGAAGGCGGAGCGCGAGCGCCGCTGGAACGTCTTCCAGGACATCCCGTGGGAGCGCGTGAACAAGGACGCGAGCGAGGAGCTCGCCCTGTGCGCGGAGACCTTCTGCTCGGTCGAGATGTACCTGCCCGACTACGTGGCGAACGGCATCAACCTCGTGCGGAAGTACTTCGGCCAGGCGTGGTTCCAGGCCAACTGGGCCTACGAAGAGTCGAAGCACTCGCTCACGCTGATGCAGTACCTCCTGCGCTCCGGCAAGCGCACGGAGGAGCAGCTCAGCGATCTGCAGCACCAGATCTTCGCGAAGAAGTGGGACCTGCCGTTCCACACGCCGCGGCAGATGACGTTCTACGGCTGCGTGCAGGAGATGGCGACGTTCGTCATCTACGTGAAGCACCGGGAGCGGGCCGCGACGGAGGGCGACGAGTGCCTGCGGACGATCTACGACTACATCGCCCGCGACGAGATCGCCCATTGCCGCTTCTACCAGAGCGTCGTCAAGGTGCTGCTCGAGGAGGACCGGCCGGGGACGCTCGCGGACATGGCGCACGTGTTCGCGAACTTCGAGATGCCGGGCGTCGGGATCGTCCCCGACTACGACTCGCGCATCCTGAAGATGCGCGAGGCCGGCGTCGACCGGAACGTGTTCATCCAGAAGGTCTACATGCCGATCCTCAAGTACCTCGGCGTGGGCCGGCACGAGATGCTCGCCGCCCAGCGCGCCGCGCTCGATCTGCGGCGCGGCGGTGAGCACCGTGACACCTCGATCGAGGGCCTCGCAGGCGCTCCCAATCTGGGCAGCACTGCGCCCCAGGCGCTGTCCGCCTGAACCCTTCCACCTCCCTCCCCCAACGAGCAGCCCCGATGCGAAGGCGCGTCGTCGTCACCGGGATCGGCGCCGTTTGCCCGCTGGGCAACGACGCCGCCACCACCTGGCAAAACCTCCTCGCCGGCCGATCCGGCGTGGACTACATCCGCGATTTCCCCGTCGACAGGCTCCGCAGCGACATCGCCGCCAGCGTGAAGGGGTTCGATGTCGGGAGGTACCTGTCGCCCAAGGAGGCGGAGATCTATGGCCGCGTGACCCACTTCAGCCTCGCGGCCGCGGTGGAGGCGCTGCGCGAGGCTGGCATCGTGCCGATCGAGCGCTCCTCTGCCGCGGAGGACGAGGTGGCGGAGCGCGCGGGCGCGCGGGCAGAGGGCGCGCCGCCGCTCCCCGCCGCGGCGCCGGCGAGCGGCCTCGACCGGACCCGCGTCGGATGCCTGATGTCCACGGGCATGGGGTCGGTCGAGATCTTCGAAGAGCAGGTCGGCAGGAGCGCGGCGCGCGGCCCGCGGGCCGTGTCGCCCTACTTCATCCCGGGGGTCATGCCGAACGGCGCGGCGGCGCTCATCTCCATGCGATACGGGCTCATGGGGCCGTCGTACAACCTCGCGAGCGCGTGCGCGACGGGCACGCACTCGATCGCGACCTCGGCCCTGATGATCGAGGCGGGCGAGGCCGACGTGATGGTCGCGGGGGGCGCCGAGGCCGCGACGCGGCTCAACACCGTCGCGGGGTTCGGCAATGCGAAGGCGCTCGCCAGGGCCGTCGACGGCGACCCGGCGCGCGCGAGCCGCCCGTTCGACCGGCGCCGCCAGGGCTTCGTGATGGGCGAGGGAGCAGGCGCGCTCGTGCTCGAGGAGGAGCAGCACGCGCTCGCGCGCGGCGCGAAGCCGCTCGCCGTCGTGGCCGGCTTCGGGATGACCACGGACGCGGAGCACCTCACGCGGCCGCACTCGGGGGGGCTCGGGCTCGCGCTCGCGCTGGAGCGCGCCCTCGCCAGGGCGGACACGGCGCCGGAGGCGATCGGCTACATCAACCCGCACGCGACCTCGACGCCGCAGGGCGACGCCGCCGAGGTGCTCGCGCTGCGGCGCGTCTTCGGCGAGCGCCTCGCGCGCATCCCGATCTCGGCGACCAAGTCGATGATCGGGCACCTGCTCGGCGGCGCCGGCGCCGTCGAGACGATCGCGGTCGTGTGCTCGCTGCGCGACCAGCTGCTGCACCCGTCGATCAACGTGGATGAGCTCGATCCGGAGTTCACCCTGGACGTCGTGCGGGAGCGGCGGGCGGTCGATCTGCGTCACGCGGTGAAGTGCTCGGCGGGCTTCGGCGGGCACAACTGCGCGCTGGTGCTGGCGCGGGCGTAGCGCCGGCGACCGCGCCACGGCTGGCGGACGGCTGGCGGCCCCCCGCGCCCGGCTCTACGTGGGGCCCATGGCAGCCCACAAGAACAGGCTCGCGAGCGAGTCGTCGCCGTACCTCCTGCAGCACGCGCACAACCCGGTCGCGTGGTACCCGTGGGGCGCCGAGGCGCTCGATCTCGCGCGCCGAGAGGACAAGCCGATCCTCCTGTCCATCGGCTACGCCGCCTGCCACTGGTGCCACGTGATGGAGCGCGAGTCGTTCGAGGACGAGGCGATCGCCCGGCACATGAACGACCTCTTCGTGAACATCAAGGTCGACCGGGAAGAGCGGCCCGATCTCGACCACATCTACCAGCTCGTCGTGCAGCTCATGGGCCGGAGCGGCGGCTGGCCGCTGACGGTGTTCCTCACCCCCGACCAGCGCCCCTTCTTCGCGGGCACGTACTTCCCGCCGAAGGACGCGCTCGGCATGCCCGGCTTCCCGAAGGTGCTCGCCAAGATCGCCGACGCCTTCAGGAACCGGCGCGACGACGTCGAGCAGCAGGCGCAGGAGATCACCGAGGCCATCGAGCGCGCGCAGCGCGCGCCGGCGCGCGCCGCAGGCGTCGTCGAGCCCGCGTCGTCCGATCTGCTCCGGCGCGCGTCGCGGCAGCTGCTCGCGCGCCTCGACCCCCGCCACGGCGGCATCGGATCGCGGCCGAAGTTCCCGAACACGATGGCGCTCGACGTGCTGCTCCGCCGCGGCGTGCTGGAGGGCGACCGCGTCGCGGCGGAGGGCGTCGAGCTCACGCTGGACAGGATGCGGGACGGCGGCATCTGGGATCACCTGCGCGGCGGCTTCCACCGCTACTCGACGGACGAGCGCTGGCTCGTGCCCCACTTCGAGAAGATGCTCTACGACAACGCGCTGCTCCTGCGCCTCTACGCCGACGGGTTCCGCGCCTTCAAGAAGCCGATCTACGCCGAGACGGCGCGCGAGATCGTCGGCTACCTGTTCGCCGAGATGCGCGACCCGGAGGGCGGCTTCTACGCGTCCCAGGACGCCGACTCGGAGGGGCGCGAGGGCAAGTTCTTCGTGTGGACGCTCGAGCAGCTCCGCGACGCCGTCGGCGAGGATCAGCTCGCGTACGACGTGGCCCGCCTCGTCTTCGGCATCAGCGAGGAGGGCAACTTCGAGGAAAGCGGCGCGACGGTGCTCTCGCAGCACCGCACGCTCGAGCAGGCCGCGGCGGTCATCGACGACGGCGCGGGAGGTGGCTCCTCGACCCACCTCGATCGGTGCCGCGACGCGCTCGCGCGCGCCAGGGTCGCGATGCTCGCGGCGCGCGACGCGAGGCCTCGACCGGCGCGCGACGACAAGGTGCTCGCGAGCTGGAACGGGCTGCTCATCGGGGCGCTCGCCGACGCCGGCCGCGCGCTGGACGAGCCCGCCTGGGTCGACGCCGCGGCGCGCGCCTTCGCGCTGCTCGAGCGGAAGCTCATCCGCGGCGGCCGCGTCGGCCGCTATCTCAAGGACGGCGCGCCCGCGGGCGCGAAGAGCGAGCGCGGCGGCTCCGGGGCGGCCGTGGGCGACGTCCGGCCAGGGTTCCTGGACGACCAGGCGTACGTCGGGAACGCGGCCCTCGACCTGTACGAGGCCACCTCCGACCCGCGCTACGTCGACGCCGCGCGCGCGATCGCCGACGCGATGATCGCGCACCACTGGGACGAGGCCGCGCCCGGGTTCTTCTTCACGCCGGACGACGGCGACGCGCTGATCGCGCGCACGCAGGACATCTACGACCAGGCCGCGCCCTCGGCCGCCTCGATGGCGGCGCTCCTCTGCCTGCGCCTCTCCGAGATCGCCGACGAGCGTTACCTCCCACCGGCAGAGCGGCAGCTGGGCGTCCTCGCGCCGACGGCGCTCGAGAACGCCTTCGGTCTCGGCCAGACCGTGTGCGTGCTCGACCGCCTGACGCGCGGTGCAGTGACGGTCGTCGTGGTCGGCGAGGCGGGCTCGGCGCCAGCTACCGAGCTCGCGCGCGAGGCGTTCAAGGCGTACCTGCCGAACCGGGCGATCGTGATCGTGGATCCGGCTCGGCCGGAGAGCGCCGCGGCGGTGAAGGTCGTCGCCGAGGGCAAGGCCGCGCACCCTGGCGGGGCGGTCGCCTACGCGTGTCGCGGGCGGACGTGCTCGGCGCCCGTCACGACGCCTGCCGACCTCAGGGCGCTGCTGGGGTAACGCGGCACGCGCCGAGCTCGCACGGGCCGCGATCCGGGGCGCTTCCGCAGGTGCATCCGGACACCGGGCCCGGCGCGTGGGTCTGCGCGCATCCACGTCCGACGCCTTCGGCGCGGGCGTCGCTCGGAGCGCAGACCTCCACGTCGAGCCTCGAGTCGTCGTCGAAATCCGTGACGAAGGTGCAGCTGCAACGGTACGGCGTGCCCTGCTCAGGGCGGCACGCCGGCGAGAGCGCCATGCACAGCAGGGCTCCCGCGCGCGCCGCCCGGATGGGCCATCTACGGCGTGACGGTGCCGCCACCCTTGTCGCCGTCTGCCTTGTTCCCGCCCGTGTTGCTCTCGCGGATGTGGAACTCGACGCGCCGGTTCTTCTGGCGCCCGGCCTCGGTGTTGTTGTCGTCGATCGGCCGCTTCGGACCAAAGCCCGCCGCTGTGAGCCGGGCGGGATCGATGCCGCCCCGCTCGATCAGGTAAGTCCGGACCGAGTGAGCGCGATCGTTCGAGAGCTTCTCGTTGAGCTGGTCCGAGCCCCGGTTGTCGGTGTGGCCCTCGATCGCGACGAGCGTGATCTCGGGGTTCACCTTGAGGAGCCGGACGACCTCGTCCAGGATGCTGTAGCTGTTCGGCAAGATCCTCGCGCTGCCGGTCGCGAACTGCACCTGCTTCAGGATCTGGATCTCGCTCGACCCCGTGATGCGACGGATGAACTGCGGGCAGCCGTTCTTCGTCGGATCGGGGCTCGGCTGGCCCGGCTCCTTGGGGCAGGCGTCCTTCGCGTCCGGGATGCTGTCCTCGTCGGCGTCGTCCTCCGGGCAGCCGTCGGCGTCGTTGATCTTGTCGAAGTCCTCGGGCTGATCCGGGCACTTGTCGCTGATGTCGGGGATGCCGTCGCCGTCGCGATCGGGCAGCGCCGGGCAGCCGTCGTCGGGGTTCGGCGGCTTGCCGTCCTCGGGATCGGTCGGGCAGAGATCGATGTCGTCCGGGAGCCCGTCCTTGTCCGTATCCGCGGCGCGGGGCGGGACCGCCTGGAAGCGCCTGTCAGGAGACGCGGGCTCGACATCCTTGATGCCGAACGAGTAGCCGACGACGCCGACCATCCGGAAATCCGGCGCGTAGCCGCCCGACAGCCGCGTTCCGGCGCCGACCCCGAGCCACCCCTTCTTCCGCTGATCGAGCGCGAGCCGCCCCTCGGCCATCCACTCCAGCGGCGTGTTGTCGCCGGTGAACGTCGTGCCGCGGCCGAGGCCCGTCGATCCGAAGATCTGCGCGCCGAGCCGCAGCGCCCCGTTCCGCAGCGGCAGGAAGCCGCCGACCCCCCACCTCCACTCGTTCGTCACGGCGAAGTCGTTGAGCGATGAGTACGGACGGAAGTGCACCCCGGTGTTCAGGACGAAGAACATCGATTTGAGATCGATCTCACCCGAGAGCCCGATCATCGTGCTCGCGGCGTTGTCGCCCGAGAACGAGAGCTTGCTGCCGGTAGGCACCCACGCCGTCACGTTGGCGCCCAGCTTGAAGAAGCGATCCTCGGTGCGGTAGAGGATCGCCCGCCCGTCGAGCCGGATGTCCATGAACGCGGCGGTCGCCGGGCTCGCCGCGTCCTCTGCGCCGGCGACGCTCGGGTCGTTCGTCGGGTTGCTCGTCTGGAGGGCGATGATCGGCAGCCCCACCTGGAGCGAGAAGCGGTCGAGCAGCTCGACGCCCCCGTTGAAGTAGCCGATGAGCTGCGAGGACACCGGCGAGCCGTGTTCCCTGCTGAACCGCCCCGCGGCCTGCTCGTCGTTCAGCATGTTCTCGACCCGGAAGGGATTGAGGCCGAGGCCGAGCCCGAACTGCCCGAAGAAGCGCGTCTCCGGCGCCACCTGCGGTCGCCAGAGCGCGATCGAGTCGTCGGGAGCGCCGGCCATGTAGAGCCGGTCCAGGTAGAACGTTCTGGTCTGAGCGCTCCCGGGGAGCGCGCTCAAGAACAAGGCTCCCGCCGCAGCAGCCGCCAGCGCGCGTCGCTTGACGCCCCGTGCGGGCGCGTGCTGCTTTTCCCCCTCATGTCCTCCGGTGCGCGTCAAATTCCCTCCTGTGACCCGCTTTTGAACGGCCGTTGCGGTCGATCGGAGGCTACACGCTAACCCAGGCCTCTAGAAAGGTGAGAGAGAACGGCGAACCTGGGCACCACGCGTCACCACGCGTCACCGCGCGCCACCACGTCGTCTGGTGTTGACCTGGGCCAAATGCCGTGCTTTCTTGCGCGCCCGCTTGACGTGCGGCCAGGATGCCGCCGTTCGCGGTCCAGACCGAGGGACCACCAGCCATGAAGCGCACCTACCAGCCCCATAACACCCGCCGCGCCCGGACCCACGGCTTCCGTGCGCGTATGGCGACCGCCGGCGGTCGCAAGGTCATCAACAACCGGCGCCGCAAGGGCCGCGCCCGGCTCGCGCCCACCATCTACAAGAAGTAACGCGGCGGTGATGGCGCCAGCGCACCCGCGCTCGTCGGCGCCCTCCTCCTCGTTCCCGCGCGAGCGCCGCATTCGCAGGCGGGCAGAATTCGTCCGCATCCAGAACGGTGGCCATCGCGTCAGCACCCGCCACCTGCTGATCCTCGTCGCGGCCCCCACCGAGGGAACTGCTCGCGGCGGGGCCCCCCGCGGCACGAAGCGCGCTGCCGCGCCTGTCCTGTCCAGCGCGCCTCGCCTGGGCCTCGTCGCCTCACGCAAGGTGGGCGGCGCCGTGGCGCGCAACCGCGCGAAGCGCCTGCTCAGGGAGGCGTTCCGGAGATTCCCGGAGCTCTTCCCGGAGCACGTCGATATCGTGGTGATCCTCCGCACTGGCGCCGGCTCGCTCGTTCTCGATGACGTCCTCGCGGAGCTTCGTGGCGTGGTTCCGGTGCTCCGCCGCCGGGCGAGGGAGGCGCTCACCGCTGCGCCGCGCGCGCGAACGGAGGTCGTGGCCGAGCGCAGCGCAGGCGATCCGCCAGCGCCCGCGCCAGACCCGACTGACCAGGCCGACGGCTAGAAGGAAGATGGCGCGGCATACCTTGCGCCGTGGTGCGCTGGGCCCCAAGCTCCTCGCTCTCTCACGGCTCACCGCATGCTGGCGACGCTCCTCCTCGCGCTGATCCGCGCCTACCAGATGACGCTCTCCAGGCTCATCGTGGCGTTGATGGGCCCGGTCTGTCGGTTCGAGCCCTCCTGCTCGCGCTACGCCGCCGCGTGCATCGTGGACCACGGAGCGCTCCGGGGGAGCTTGCTTTCGCTCAAGCGACTGTGTAGGTGTCACCCGTTTCATCCAGGCGGGTTCGACCCTCCGCCACCTCGTCTTCACCGTGCCGCGGCTGCCCGGATGCCGCGGCAACGGGACGCTGACCCGCGGGATACGACACGCTGTTCGTCTACTGGCGCGGAGCTCGCCTCGCACGCCTCATCCCCTTGTCGAGCGGGCTCCAGCGGCCGGGTCACCCTCATGGACTAATCCCGCTCGGCCATCGACAAGGCCCCCCTGCGGCACGGCGCCCGACACGCCGCGGAGCCAAGCCCGCACGGAGCGACCCTGGGCAGCCTCGTGAGGTGTCACGAGACGCCCGCAGCGAAGGGCGCGGCTCGAGATCCTGGGATCGACGAAGGACTTCATGGAACGCAGCAATATCGCCAAATGGCTGTTCCTCGGCCTCGCCATCATCCTGTTCTTCCAGTTCGGCAAGCCGCTCCTCTTCGGCCATGACGCGCCGCAGCTGCAGCCGCTCGACGTCAACGACAGCACGGCCCCCGCAGAACGCGCTCCCCCGGAGATGTGCGTCATCGACGGAGATCGCTTCAAGGCTGAGCTGTCGACGCACGGCGGGTCGCTCCGGCACCTCTGGATGACGGACCCGAAGTACACGACGGGGAACGGCGAGCGCAGGCCGATGGACCTGGTCACGACCTCGCTCGAGTCGCGGATGCCTCTCAGGACGGACCTGCACCTGCCCGGCGGCAGCGCGCAGCAGGTGCCGTTCGACGACCTCGACTGGAAGCTCTCGGCGCAGGACGGCAAGAGCTGCACGTTCACCTACGCCGACGACGCGACGAGGCTCACCAAGGTCGTCGCGGCCACGGGGCGCCCCTTCGAGCTCTCGGTGCAGATGACGGTCGAGAACCTCGCGCAGGAGCCGCGCAAGCACCGGCTCGCCGTCGAGCAGACATCGTGGCGAACCCAGAAGGAGACGGAGGGACATCTCGGCATGATCTCGGAGTGGATCACCGAGACGGTCGCCGCGACCGACCAGAAGACCGAGCGCCAGCACCCCGACGCCTTCGAGCCCGGCGACTTCAAGGACCCGGAGTTCACCGCCGAGCGCTGGCGGCGCACCCCGGGCAACGCGCGGTTCGCCGCGGTCTCGAGCAGCTACTTCAGCAAGATCGCGATCCCGCTGGAGGGGCCAGCGCAGCCCACGGCCGAGACGCAGATCGAAGATATCTGGGATTCATCGAAGTTCCAGGACAAGGGCAAGGACCCGAACTCCGGGCACGTCTATCGCGCGCGGCTCGCCTATCCGGAGCACGAGCTCGCGCCCGGCGGCGCGGTGACCTACAAGCTCCTGTCCTTCACCGGGCCGAAGGAGCGCGAGCTGCTCGCCGCCGTCGACCACGGGGTGAGCGAGGTCATCAACCTCGGCTGGTTCTCGCCGATCGCGAAGCTCCTCGTCTCGTACCTCTACGTCCTCCACGGCGCCGTGGGCAGCTGGGGGTGGGCGATCGTCCTGCTCACCATCACCGTCCGGCTCCTGCTCTTCCCGCTGAGCATCCAGCAGATCAAGAGCGCCGCGGCGATGCGCAAGCTCAAGCCGGAGATGGATGAGATCAACGCGAGGTACAAGGACGACGCTGCCCAGCGCGGCCTCGCGATGCAGGAGCTCTGGCGCAAGAACAAGGTCGCGAACCCGGTCGTCGGCTGCTTCCCGATGCTGCTCCAGATGCCGGTATGGTTCGCCCTCTACACCGCGCTCCAGACCGCGGTGGAGCTCTACCACACCCCGTTCGGCCCCGTGATTCCGGACCTGTCGGCCCCGGGAAAGTACTACATCATTCCCATCGTCCTCGGCGGCTCGAGCTTCATCCAGCAGAAGCTCATGCCCCCGCAGGGCGACCCGGCGCAGCAGAAGATGATGATGTACCTGATGCCCGGCATCTTCACCGCGATGATGCTCTTCCTCCCGGCCGGCCTCGGCGTTTACATGTTGACGAACACCTGGCTCGGCATCGGGCAGCAGGTGCTCGTCGAGCGCTACCTGAAGGCGAAGAACGAACGGGCCGGCGGCATCCAGGTGCGAGAGATCGCGAGCGCGGAGCCCCAATCCGCGAAGAAGAAGACTCCGGGCGACGACGACAAGTCGGCCCCTGCTCTCGGAAAGGGAAAAGCACGTGTCCGTGGATAGTGAAGTTGCCGAAAGGGGAATCGACGCGGCGGACGTCGATGCCGAGGCGCAGGGCGCTGGCGACGCGGCCGAGTTCGAGGAGGACGGGCGCGCCGACGTTGCGCTCGACTTCGTCATCGATGTGCTCGCGGCGATGGGCATGGACTGCACCGTCGACCTCCTCGAGAACGAGGAGGAGGATCCGCCCGAGGAGATCCGGCTCGAGATCGAGGGGAAGGACGCGGGCCGCGTGATCGGCAAGAAGGGGCAGACGCTCTCGGCGCTGCAGTTCCTCGCCAACCGCGTGATCAACCGGCCGGGCAAGAAGCGGCGTCATGTGATCATCGACGCCGAGGGCTACCGGCAGCGGCGCGAGGACACGCTCTCTTCCATGGCGCGCAGGCTGGGCAAGCAGGCGGTCGAGGAAGGCAAGATCATCACCTTCGAGCCGATGAACCCGCAGGACCGCCGCGTCGTCCACCTGGCGCTGGCGAAGTTCCCGGGCGTCGTCACCAAGAGCGACGGCGAGGGCGAGGCCCGCCGCGTGCAGATCATCCCCGTCCGCCGCTGAGGCAGAGGGCCCGGCACGAAACGCGCGCCAGACGCGCGCATCAAGAGCGACTGCGCCGCTGCCGGCGTTGACACCGGATCGCCCGCATGCATAATGCCGCACCTCTCCGGTACCCCCCGGGGAGGTGCGCGGGCACGCGCTCATGTTCTCCCGGAACCGCAACCGGGTTCCATCTGCGTTCATCGCGTGAAGCACGAGGGCCGCGCGCGGTCCCCGCTCCGCCGGACGCAGTCCACGAACGGCGGCGGCCCAGCCCTCTTGAGCACGGGCACGGGACCGCGAAGACGGATCCCCGACCCTTTGAAGGATTGACCGACCATGCAGACCTCGAACATCCTCGCGAAGATCGAAGCTCCCCTGTTCCGCGAGGGGATCCCGGATTTCCGGGTCGGCGATACGGTGCGCGTCCACTACAAGATCGTCGAGGGCGAGAAGGAGCGCATCCAGGTGTTCCAGGGTGTCGTTCTGAAGCGCCACCGCGCCGGGGTCCGGAGCACCTTCACCGTGCGCAAGGTGAGCTTCACGGTCGGCGTCGAGCGCATGTTCCTCCTCCACAGCCCTCGCATCGACAAGGTCGAGATCGTCTCGCGTGGCGTGGTCCGCCGTTCGCGGCTCTTCTACCTGCGCAACCTGGCAGGCAAGGCCGCTCGCGTCCGCGACGCAAAGGATTGATCCCGCCGGCCGGCACCATCCATCCCGCGCGAGAGCGCTCCCGCAGAGCAGATGGCCAGGGGGACAGCCGGCTCCCTGGTTCGATCGCGCGCGCAAGCATCCATGGCGCAGCGCGGAAGCAGCTGCGCGCTGGGCGTTGACGCCTGCATGCGCGCGCACGCGCCGCGTTGCCGGCCTGTAGCAAGGGTTCCCGCATACTTCTTCCTTGATCCTCGGCCGAGCGGCCACGGTATGCTCGCGGCGGCGGTGCCCCAGCGCCGCGAAACCCGAGAAGGATCACCATGCTCTGTCCGCGTTGCGGTGCGCCCGCGACCCCCGCCGATAAATTCTGCGCTGTGTGCGCCTCGCCGCTCACCCCGTCCGGGCCTGGAGCGTTCGGGGCTCCGCCTCCGCCGCCGCCTCCTCCTCCGCCGTTTCCTGCTCCAGGCTTCGGGGCGCCCCCCGAGCCTCCCCCGAACTATGGCTCGCCGAGCGGCGGTTTTGGTCCGCCCCCGCCGGCGCCTTTCGGGGCTCCTCCAGGCTCGCCTCCCGGGTTCCCGCCGGCGCCCGAGGGCGGCCCGGCCGGCTTCGGTCCGCCGCCGCCCTTCGGGCCGCAGCCTGGTGGTTACGGGGCGCCCCAGCCGCCTCCTCCGGTCCCGCCGTTCCCGCCGGAGCCGCCGATCTACGGCGCGCCGGGCGGCGGCTATGGCTCGGCCCCGAGCTTCCCGGAGCAGCAGGGCAGCTATCCCGGCCCTCCGCTCCCGCGGCCCGGCTTCGGCCCGCCCCCGCAGCCCGGGTTCGGTCCGCCCCAGCAGCCCGGGTTCGGCCCGCCCCAGCAGCCGCAGGGCGCGCGCTGCGTGCAGGGGCACGCGATCCCGGCGGGCGGCTCGTTCTGCATGGAGGGAGGCCACCCGATCGCCCTCGACGGCATCCAGATGAGCGGCGATCCCTTCAACCAGACGGCCTATGCGCCCAACCAGCAAGGCGCCTCCGCGCCGCCGCCGATGCCGCAGGCGAGCGGCAGCGGAGCCTACGGCGAGCCGCCGCAGCCACAGCAGAACATCGCCCCGCCGGGCCCGCCGCCCGCGTACATCCCGCCTCCTCCCGCGGTGCGCCCGCCGACGCCGGCGCCGCCGAGGGCCGCGGGGCAGGAGAGCCGCCGCACCCTCGCCGGCTTCCTCGTCAGCTTCCAGGACGACGCGCTCGGCAGGTTCTGGCCGCTCTGGCAAGGCAAGAACATCGTCGGCCGCGCCGAGACAGGACAGAAGGTCGACATCGAGATTGCGCACGGGACGACCTCGACACATCACGCGACGGTCGAGATCGACGGCGGTCGGATCGTCCTCGTCGACCTCGGCTCCACCAACGGGACATTCCACAACGAGGAGGCGATCGGCTTCCAGGGCCGACGCGAGCTGCGCGATGGCGACAAGATCCGCTTCGGCGGGTTCAGCGTCATCCTGCTCAGCGTGGCCGCGCGGGCCTGACGGGCCCATCGCACGAGGAGAGGCGTTGCCGAGTCTGGCCCCCTTCCCCCGCGACGTTCGACCGGCACCTGGCCCGGCCAGGCTGCGTGAAAACCAACCGGATAGCCGCCGCCAGCGCGCGGCGGCCGCCCCGCTCGCGCAGGGAGCGCTCCTCGGCTCCCTCGCGCCCGCTGGAGATCCCCACGCATGACTCCCTCTCATGACGCGACTCGCCCGATCCACCCCATGAGCGCCTCCGCCCGTCGCGGCAGGCGCGAGGGCAAGGCCCTGCGCTGCGCGAGGCTCCTCGCGCTCGCGGCCGCTGTCCTCGCGCTCGTCGCCGGACAGCGGCGCGCCGAGGCCGCGCCCGAAGCGCACCTGCTCCGCATCGACCCGCGCGCGAGCACCGTGGACGGCTCCCCCGTGCTCACGACCGTGCTCGAGGTGGTGCAGAACAAGCGCCTCAGCGATCTGACCCGCAACTGCGCCGCGCTCACGGGCAACGCGAACCTCGACTGCGTCGCCGACGCGATCGAGCAGCCGTCGGCGCTCTACTCGTCGTTCGACTTCCCGGACAAGAACGCGATCCTCTCCGTCACGGTCGACGGCACGGATCTGCCTGCGAAGTTCGAGTCGAAGGCGCGGTGGGGCGACAGCGCCGGTCAGCCGGGCGTCGGGACGGCGTGGCTCATCCTGATCGACGCCGCGTCGAGCATGGGCAGCCGCTTCGACGAGGCGAAGGCGGTCGCGAGCGCGTTCGTCAACGCGATGCAGCCGAACGACATCGTCGACGTGATGTTCTTCAACGATCGCGGCATCGTCGAGGACTCGAAGTGGGTGAGCAACAAGCAGGCGGCGGCGCAGGCGATCGCCGGCGTCGCGCGCACCTACCCGACGCAGGGCCGCACGCGCCCGCTCTTCACGATCATCAAGAACGCCGCGACCGACGCGTTCAAGGAGCTCGGCAACGCAGGTCAGGGCGTCCAGGTGCCGATGCACCAGGCGATGGTGGTCCTCTCGAACGGCTCCGCCGGCGCGGATCCCAGCTCGACCGCCGCCGCGTCGAACCTCCTCCGCGAGTACCTGACGAAGGGGCGGTTCCCCGAGAACAACGACGTCCTGCCGAAGACGCCGGTGCCCGTCATCTCGATCTGGTTCCCGAGCCAGCTCGTCGAGGAGTTCACGGCGAACGCCCGCGAGTTCATGGAAGGGATGGCGAACACCGAGATCGGCGGCTTCTTCAGCGTGGTGCGGGACGGCCAGCAGCGGCGCGCGGCCAACATCGTCAACGCGATCCGCACCCGCTTCAACAAGATGCACATCGTGAAGTGGCGCGTCTCGTGCGTCGCGCCGAGCATCACGCAGACGTTCAAGCTCGCCTTCATCAACACGGATCCGCCGATCGCGGGCGACGCCACCTTCCAGAACGTCCCCGTCGGCATCGATCCGACCGCGTGGCCGCTCGACGTCGATCGCGACGCGACCGACCGCGCGGCGAAGAAGACGCCGATCTATCCCGGCGGCACGGTCAAGATCTTCGGCAACTTCTGCTGGGGTGGCAACGCGCAGCGGGCCGAGATCTACATGGTCCCGAAGAACCAGGCCGCGCCGCAGTCGCTGCAGGGCGGGAACCTCGAGGACGCGAAGAAGGCCCAGCGGACGCTGATCGAGGGCGGGATGCGCGGCAAGGCGATCTCGGCCGGCGACAGCGTCGTCGAGTTCGAGCTCCCGGACACCGACAAGTTCCTCGTCGGCAAGGGCGACCAGATGACGGCGCGCCTCATCATCTACGACAACCAGGCGCGGCGGACGAGCGCGGTCACGGCCGACAAGATCCTCACGCTGAAGGCGAAGGAGGCGCCGCTGCCGTACCTGCTCATCGGCGGCGTGACCTTCGGCGGCGTCGTCATCGTGCTGCTCCTCGTCTCCATCTTCCGCGGCGGCGGGAAGCGACGGGGCGGCACGGTGGCGGCCGCGCCCCCGAGGCCCATCGTGGCGGGGAGCGGGCCGCCTCCGCCCTACGCGCCCGCGCCGCCGCCCCCGGGCGACTTCGGCTATGGCGGCGGGCCGATGATGGGCTCTCCCATGGGCGGGGCCAGCCGGGCGACGCTCTCGGGCGCGGCGGGCATCTTCACCGTGCACCCCGGCGCCGAGGTACGCGCCGGGCGCGACGGCGCCTCGTGCCTGATCGCGCTGTCGGAGCCGCGCGTGTCCGGCACCCATGCGAGCGTGAAGCTCGAGGCCGGCCAGCTGTTCGTGCGGGACGAGAACTCCAACAACGGGACCTACGTGAACGGCCAGCGCATCGCCGCGTCCGTGTGGACGCTCGTGCCGCCCGGCGCGTCGTTGCGGTTCGGCCCCGTCGAGTTCAGCGTCCGTTTGGAGTAGCGTGTCCGGGGCCCGTTTTCGCGCCCCGAGCGACGCCCCCCCATGATGCCCCCGACCGAGTCCTCCCCGCACCTCAAGATCGAGTTCGCCCAGGCCAGCGATGCTGGCCGGGACCCGAACAAGCAGGTCAACGAGGATGCCTGCGGCTACGCCGAGACCAAGTTCGGTTACCTGTGCGTCCTGTGCGACGGCATGGGCGGACACTATGGCGGCAGCGAGGCGAGCCGCACCGCCATCCAGACCATCTTCGAGATGATCGAGCGCTCGCCCGCCACCGTGGATCCGAGCGCGGCGCTCAAGGCCGCGATCGAGGAAGCGGGGCGCCGCGTCTACCAGCTGGGCGGGCCGCCGGAGAACCGCGTCCGGCCCGGATCGACCGTCGTCGCGATGGTCCTCCACGAGCGCGGCGTCGATGTCGCGCACGTCGGCGACAGCCGCGCGTACGTGATCCGGAGCCACCAGATCTACCCCCTCACGCGCGACCACTCGATGGTGCAGGGGATGATCGACGCGGGCATGATCACGGAGGCGCAGGCGATCGGCCACCCCGACGCGAACAAGATCACGCGCGCGCTCGGGATGAGGCCGGAGGTGGAGGTCGAGGTTCGACCCGAGCCGATGGAGCTCTACCCGGGAGACGTGCTGATCCAGTCGAGCGACGGCCTCACCGACCTCGTGCTCCCCGGCGACATCCTCGGGTGCACGCGGCAAGCGCTCGCGTCGGGCTCGGTCGATCACGCGTGCCGGATGCTCGTTCAGCTCGCGAACCACCGCGGCGGTCACGACAACATCACCGTCCAGATGGTCCGGGTGCTCGAGACGGGCAGCCGCTCGCTGACCATCGCGCACGGGCCGCCAGGGGCGGCTGGCCCGGGCGACGGCGTCAATCCTGCGCGCGCTTCACGCCCTCAGGAGACCGTCGCGATGACCCGGTCCGAGGCGGCGGCGCCCGGCCAGCAGCACGCGACGAGCACGCCGCTCCCCCACGGCCATGGCGCTCCTGCGGCCGCGAGCGGCGCGGCGGCGGGCATGGCGGCCGCAGGAAACGCGCCGGCGCCGTACCCGGCGTCCATCAACAACGCGATCACCGTGGTCCCGACGGGCTCCCCCGACACGCCGCGCCCCACGCCCACCAGCGACGCGGTCACCGTGGTCCCGGCAGGCTCCACCGGCGCGCCGGGGCTGCGTCCAGCGTCCCCCCGCTCCGCGGCGGCCGCGGCCTCGACGGGCTCCGACAACGCGCCGACCGTCGCGCCGACAGCCACCGACAACGCGCCGGCCGTCGCGCCGGGCGCTGTCCATGGCGCGCCGGCGCTTCGCCCCACCACCGTCGACAGCGCGCCGGCCGTGAGCCCCACGGCCACCGACGAGCTGCCGCCCGTGGCTCCGGCCGCTGCGCCCAGCGCGAAGGCCGTGAGCCCCACGGCGGCCGACGGCGGGTCGGCCATGACGCCCACGCCGATGGACTCCGCGCTGGCGCTGCCTCCGACCGTGCCAGGCGCCCATCCCCCGGTGGCTTACCCGAACGCGCCCGACGCGCCCGCCGTGCTGTCTCCGCTTCCGCTAAGCGCTCCAGCGCCGCCTCCGATGGGCCGCGCCGCGGCCCCTCAGCCTGGTTCGTTCGGCGCGCCGCCTCACCCAGGCGCCGCTTACGGCGCTCCGCCCCACCCCGCCGTCCCCTACGGCGCGCCGCACCCTCCTGGCGTCCCCTACGTTACGCCGCACCCTCCTGGCGCCGCCTACGGCGCGCCGCCTCACGTCGGCGCCGCCTATGGCGCGCCGCTTCACGCGACCGAGCAGGATGTTCCGCCGCCTTCGGTGGCCTTCCCGGGGCACAACCCGGCAGCGCCCGGTGGTCCCCCGGTCGCCGCCGCCTCGCCCCCCCACCTCGCGCCCGCGCCGCTGCATGCGCACGCGTACGCCGCGACCGGCCCGCGCCCCGCGCCAGCACCGAGCTTCTCCGGACCCGTCTCGTCCTCCGGAGCATCGAGCGTGCCGAGCACCGTGCGCGCCCCGCGCGGCGTCTACATCGCCCTCATCGCCTCGGCCTCGGCCGTGCTCCTCGTGCTGTTCGTCTTCCTGCTCTGGAAGCTCCTCGGCAGCTGAGCGCGGCGCGGAAAAGGCCGCCCCCCCACCGCCCCGCACGGATGAGCGGAAACCGCGACGGAAACGAGAACGAGAACGAGAACGAGGACGAGGACGAGAACGAGGACCGAGCTCGACTCGCTCGACTCAGGCGACCACCGCGCAACGGCCCCGCTCGCGGAATGCGATTGAAGAAAGCTCGGATTCTGGATTAGCCTAACTTTCTGGAGGTCCCTCCATGCCTGGCGACCAAGAGATCGAGCACGGCGACGACATGGATGGCGCGCCTGAGGATCTGGAAGAAGAGGTGCCGGAGTCGACCCGTACACCCTCTCTCGAGGAGGCCCGCGCCGGCTTCATGCTGCTCGATCTGTGACCCGCTGAACCACCTGTTCCCGGAAGTCACGACGCTCCGCGCCGACACGCCGTTCGTCCAGCGGGCGAGAGTCTCCCACCGAACGGCGCCCATCGCCGCGCGCGTGCAGGAGCGCGCTCCTCTCCCGCGAGCGGCGCCGCGCCGGCGTGGCGAGAGGCCGCGCACGAGGCGCGCCTCTTCCCTTGCCCTCCCCGACGGCCTGTGGTGAAACGCGGCCCGCATGATCCCGGGGCTAGGCAAACAAAGCATCACGATCGGCAGCGCCCCCACCTGCGATGTGGTGCTCGTCGCTCCCGGCGTCCTGCCCGAGCACGCGCGCATCGTCCACCAGGGGGGTGGCAAGCTGCTCTTCTCCTGCGGGCAAGGGCCGGCGTCGGCGAACGGGCGGCCCCTCTCGCCGGGAGAGCAGGTCCCGTTCGACTTCCGCACCCAGTTCGTGGTCGCGCAGACGCCGGTCCCGCTGAACCATCCGGCCATCACGCTGATGCTGGCGTCGCCCGGGAGCCTCGCGCCCGCGCCCGGCCAGGTCGTGATCGGACGAGACCCCGGGCGCGCCTCCTTGGTGCTCCAGCACCCGAGCGTCTCGAGCCAGCACGCGACCGTCACGCTCGATCGCATGATGGTCATCGACCACAACTCGACGAGCGGCACGTACGTGGGCGCGCAGCGCATCGCCGCTGGCTCGCCGACGCCCATCGATCCGCAAGGCGCCATCGCCTTCGGGCCCGTCCCGGTCCAGATCAGCCTGCTCGTCCAGCTCGCGCAGGCCGCCCGGCAATCCGCGCTGCCGGCCGCCTCCGGCGCCCCGCCCGCGGCGAGCGCCCTGCCGCCGCAGCCTGCCGCTTCCGGCTACGCGCCGCCGCAGCAGCCCGGCGCCGGGGGTTACGCGCCGCCGCAGCAGCCCGCGCACGCGGCGTCCTCGGTGCCCGCCGCCGGCGCGCCCGGGAGGAAGAACAAGACGGTCCTCGGCCAGCTCGACTTCTCCGGCGGCGGATCGAACGTCAAGAAGATCGGCCGCACGCCCGACAACGACATCGTGCTCGCCCACCCCCAGGTGTCGAGCCACCACGCGCTCCTGCACGCGATCAACGGGCAGCTCTACGTCGAGGATCGCGGCAGCGCGAACGGGACCTACGTCCGCGGCAACCGCATCGCGCCCGGCCAGAAGATCGCCGTGCAGAGCGGCGAGAAGATCTACATCGGGCCCATGCCCCTCCAGATCGAGATGGGGGGCGCGGGCGCCGTCGAGGTCGTCCAGGAGGAGTACTCCGCCGATCGGTGGGCAGGGCGCCCGCTCTACGAGATCGAGGCGTGGAGCCTCGTCCTCCAGGTCCCCGACCGGGACAACCCGAACGAGCAGAAGACCCTGCTCGACAACGTGTCGTTCAAGGCGCTGCCGGGCGACATGATCGCGCTCATGGGGCCGTCGGGCGCCGGCAAGACGACGCTCCTGCTCACGCTGAACGGCTACCTGCCGCCGACGAGCGGCGTCGTCCGCATCAACGGCGAGGACCTCTACAACATCTACGACACGCTCCGCGGCTCCATCGGCTACGTGCCGCAGGACGATCTCGTCCACCCGGAGCTCACCGTCTTCGAGGCCGTCCGCTACAGCGCGAAGTTCCGCCTCCCGCCCGACTACACCGAGGCCGAGATCGACGCGCGCGTCGAGCAGACCATCAAGGATCTCGGCCTCGAGGGCGTCAAGAACCTCCAGATCGGCAAGCCCGAGAACAAGATCCTCTCGGGCGGGCAGCGCAAGCGCGTCAACATCGCGCTCGAGCTCGTGACCGATCCGGTCATCCTCTTCCTCGACGAGCCGACCTCGGGCCTCGCCGCCGACGACACGACCGCGCTGATCAGCCTGCTGCATGACCTCACGAAGGCCACCGGCAAGACGATCATCATGACGATCCACCAGCCGGCGAAGGACGAGTTCGAGAAGTTCAGCCACGCGCTCATCCTGGGCTACGGCGGCATCCCGATGTTCTTCGGGCCGACCCGGCCCGACGCGTACCGCTTCTTCGGCAGCTGGAAGGAGCGGCACGGCCAGCAGAACGACGTCGATAACCCGCGTGACATGTTCGAGATGCTCGCGCTCCGGGAGCGGCCCATCTTCGATCAGCTCCGCGCGCGCAACCCGAACGCGTCGCGCGGCGACGCCAGGAAGCTCGCCGCCATCGAGTGGCGCAAGGAGTTCTTCAGCGACGGCAACCCGACGTACCGCCGGATGTACTCCGGCCGGCGCGAGATCGGCACCGGCCAGGGGCAGCGCGGCATCCCGGCCGGGCGCGCCGCGACCAAGGGGCAGCTCGGCCTGCTCCTGTCGCGCTACTTCAAGGTGAAGAAGCGCGACATCGGCGGCACCCTGATCATGCTCCTCCAGGCCCCGATCATCGGCATCCTGCTCGCGATCGTCTTCGGCGGGCAGGAGAAGGCGATCCCGGCGTGGTGCCTCGGCGCGCTCCAGGAGCTCGGCCGCCGCGCCGGCGGCGCGGACAAGAGCACCGACGTCATCAAGGGCATGGAGGTCACCACCGACCACACCGCGGCGATCTTCTTCCTCGTCGTCGCCGCGGTCTGGTTCGGGACCTCGAACGCGGCCCGCGAGATCGTCAGCGAGCGGGCCATCTACCTCCGCGAGCGCATGGTCAACCTGGGGCTCGTCAACTACGTGCTCTCCAAGTACCTGCTGCTCGCCGGCTTCTGCCTCGTCCAGTGCACCGTCCTGCTCGCGATCGTGTTCTTCGCCCTCGGCTTCCACGGCGGCATGCAGGCGTTCGGCATGCAGCTCGCCGCGCTGACCGCCACCTCGCTCAGCGCCGTCGCGATGGGGCTCCTCCTCTCCACGGTGGTCGCCTCGTCCGAGGCGGCGATGGCGCTCACGCCGATCGCGCTCATCCCGCAGGTCGTCCTCGGGGGGCTCATGGTGCCGATGACGACCGTGCCGCACCTCCGGCCGCTCATGTACATCATCCCGGCGCGCTGGGGCTTCGAGGGCGCGATCGCGCCGGAGCGGCTCGCGACCGCGGAGGACCCGGCGTGGGTCATCGATCTGCACCGCACCGACACGAGCGCCGCGGACTTCATCGAGGGCGGCAAGTTCAAGTGCGCCATCGCGCAGATGGCGGCCGACAACTACGCGGGCGCGTGGGGCTTCACCACGTACGATCAGACCTGGATGCCCTATGCGGTGCTCGCCGGGATGACGTTCATCATCCTCGTCACGCTCTGCGCGGTGCTGAAGCGGCGCGACCCGGTGTGACGTGGTGACCACGCAGGCGCCCGCCGCCTCCATCCGCATCGATGACCGGCGCGCGCGCGGCGATCGCAGGCCGGCCGCCGCGGCGCTCCTCTCGCTGCTCGCCGCCCTCTCGCCCTCCCCGGCGCAGGCGCAGCAGCAAGGCCAGGACGGGCAGGCGGCGCCGCAGGCGCCCGGGGGCGGGGCGGCCGTGCCCCGAGGCCCGGGCGGCGCGCTCGTCACGCCGCCTGCCTCCACGGCCGCGCCGGCGGGGAAGGCGACGCCGCCGCGGGCGCTCAACTACACGCCCCCGGAGTACCCGCCGGAGGCCGAGAAGCAGGGGCGCGAAGCGTCGGTCACCCTGCAGCTCGACATCGACCGCGACGGGCGCGTGAAGCACGCCGTCATCGTCGAGAGCGCGGGGCACGGGTTCGATGAGTCGGCGCTGGCCGCGGCCCAGAAGCTCGAGTTCGAGCCCGCCCGCCGCGCCGACGGGACCCCCGCCCCGGCCCGCATCCTGTACCGCTACTCGTTCACCCTGAAGACGGCCTCGCCGCCGCCGGCCGCGGGGGAGCCCGCGAGGCCCGCCGAGAGCCTCCGCGGCGCCGTGCTCGCCAGCGGGGGCGACGTCCCGCTCGCCGGCGCCACCGTCTCGGTCGCGCGGATCGCCGGCGCGGGCGCGGGTGCGGGCGCAGCGACGCCCGCCGCGCCGCCGGAGCTCACGACCGACGAGGGCGGCGCCTTCGCCTTCGCCGCGCTGCCGCCGGGGCGCTACCAGGTCACCATCGCGGCGCCCGGCTTCGAGCCGCTCTCCGTCGAGGAGGCGCTCGCCCCCGGAGAGCAGCTCGAGGTGAAGTACCGGCTCGTTCCGCAAGGCGACGGCCTCGAGGTCACGGTCCGCGGCAAGCGGCCGCCGCGCGAGGTCACGAAGCGCACGATCGAGCAGCGCGAGATCAACCGCATCCCCGGCACGAACGGCGACGCCCTGCGCTCGCTGCAGAACCTGCCGGGCGTCGCCCGCCCGCCGAGCATCGCAGGGCTGCTCATCGTCCGCGGATCCGGCCCGCAGGACACGCAGACCTTCGTCGACGGCACGCAGGTGCCGCTCATCTACCACTTCGGCGGCCTCTCCTCGGTCGTGCCGACCGAGATGCTGGATCGGATCGACTTCTACCCCGGCAACTTCAGCGCCAAGTACGGCCGGGTGCAGGGCGGCATCGTCGACGTCGCCCTCCGCTCCCCCAAGGAGGACGGCAGGCTCCACGGCCTCGCGCAGATGGACCTCATCGACGCGCGCGTCCTGCTCGAGGGCCCCGTGCCGTTCCTCGACAACACCCGCTTCATGGTGGCAGGGCGGCGGAGCTACATCGGCGAGTCGTTCGGCCCCGTGCTCGAGGCCGCGGGCGCAGGCGTCACGCAGGCGCCGGTCTATTACGACTACCAGGTCCTCCTCGAGACCGAGCCCACGCCCTCCTCGCGGGTGCGCCTCACGTTCTTCGGCTCCGACGACGCCCTCGAGCTGCTGCTCAGCGACCCGGCGCCCAACGAGCCGGCCCTCTCCGGCAACGTCGGGCTGCACACGGCGTTTCAGCGGCTCCAGCTCCGCTACGATCACGAGCTCACCGACAAGGACCGGCTCGACGGCGTGCTCGCGATCGCGCGCGACGACGCCGACTTCGGGATCGGGCCGATCTACTTCCAGCTCGATCTCAAGACGATCTCCGGCCGCCTCGAGTACGCGCGGCGCATCTCGAAGGGCACGGTGTTCAACGCGGGGCTCGACGTCTTCGCCGGCCTCTACGCCGTGAACCTCCGCGCCCCCGGGCCGAACCGCCCCGGCGAGCCGCCGAACCAGCCGTTCTCGACGCGCACCCTCCAGGAGGTCTCGCGCGACGGCGAGTTCTTCTACCCCGCCGCGTACGCCGAGCTCGAGCTCGCCCCGACCCCTCGGGCGAAGATCGTCCCGGGCCTGCGCGTCGACTACCAGGACCTGAACCAGCAGGTCACCGTGAGCCCGCGCGTGAACGGGCGCTTCGACGTCGTCCCCGGGTTCCCGCGGACCACGGTGAAGGGCGGCCTCGGGGTGTTCCATCAGCCGCCGCAGTTCCAGGAGGTGATCCCGCCGCTCGGGAACCCTGGCCTGAAGTCGACCCGGGCGCTGCACTACGCGGCCGGCGTCGAGCAGGAGCTGACCCGGCACATCGAAGCGTCGGCGGAGGGGTTCTACAAGCAGCTCGACGAGCTCGTCGTCGGCGTGAACCGACCCGGGTCGATCCAGCTCGACTACCAGAACGTCGGCTCGGGCAGGGTCATCGGCGGCGAGTTCCTGCTCAAGTACAAGCCCGACGATCGCTTCTTCGGCTGGGCCGCGTACACGCTGTCCCGCAGCACGCGGGTGCCGGAGCCCGGCGAGCCGGAGCGGCTCGTCTCCTTCGATCAGACCCACATCCTGACGGTGCTCGGCAGCTACCGCCTGGGCGACGGCTGGGAGTTCGGCGCCCGGTTCCGGCTCGTCTCCGGCAACCTGGTCACGCCCAACGTGTGCAACGTCAACGAGCAGAGCTGCGACCCGTACCGCACCAACGCGCTCTTCTACGCGCCCACCGGGACGTATACGCCCATCCCGTTCTCCGGCCCGAACAGCGAGCGGCTCCCGGCGTTCCACCAGCTCGATCTGCGCCTGGACAAGACGTGGAAGTTCAAGACCTGGCGGCTCTCGGCCTACCTCGACGTGCAGAACGTCTACAACAACGCGAACAGCGAGGCGATTCAGTACAACTACAACTATACAGCCCGACAGTACGTCACGGGGCTGCCCATCCTCCCGAGCTTCGGGATGCGAGGAGAGTTCTGAGATGCGCGGGGCGCAGGCGATGAACGGCGCGTCGAAGCGCGAGCGTCCCGAGCGCCGCGGGCGCCGGTGGCGGCGCGCGGTGCTGGGGACGCTCGCGCTCGCGGCGATCGCGTCGCCTGCGATCGCCGCGGGCTGTGTCGCGGGCTTCGATCCGCCGAGCCTCGTGGGCGGGCTCCGCGTCTTCGCGGTGGTCGCCGACAAGCCGTACGCCAACCCCGGCGACCAGGTCACCTTCCGGATCCACTACCAGGACGGGCTGGGCGGCCCCGAGGACGGGTCGCGCCCTGTCTCGGTCTACTGGTTCGGCGGGTGCGAGAACCCCGTCGGGGACGACTACTACGGCTGCTACGCGCAGCTCGCGGGCATCGCCTCCGAGATCGAGGCGTGGGTGGAGCGAGGCGACCCGACGGTCCCGCTGCCCGACCTCAACGGCGTGCGCCCCGGCTTCGGGGACACGTACACGATCACGCTCAGCGACGACATCCTCGCCGGCCGCAAGCCGCCCGCCACGGGGGGTCCGGCCTTCGGGAGCGCGTACGTCTTCTTCGTCGCCTGCACCGGGGAGCTCGGCCTCGTGGAGGACCAGGGCACCGGCCGCGCCGGGACGTTCCCCGCCGCCTGCTTCAGCGGCGGGCGCCGGCTCGGCCCGGACAGCTTCGTGCCCGGCTACACGCAGATCTACGCCTTCGAGGGGGGTCGCGAGAACGCGAACCCGGAGGTGCAGGGGCTCACGCTCGACGGCGAGCCCCTGCCAGAGGACTTCGCCGACATCCCCACCGTCCAGCGCTGCCGCGTGAGCGCGGAGGCGCGGCGCGAGGCCGGCTGCAGCGCGGAGGATCCGTTCGTCGAGTGCACGACCTACGAGCTCGAGGCGATCGTCGATCCCGACGTAGCGGAGGACGATCCCAGCGCGCAGCAGCAGGCGCTGAAGGAGATCGTCTGGGTCGATTACTTCGCCGATCTGGGCGATCTCGACGGGGGCATCAAGCTCGTGAGCGACGCGAACGAGGGGTACATCGGCGATCACGCCGTGACGTGGATCCCGCCTGCCGAGCCGGGCGTCGCCACGATCACCGCGGTCCTGCGCGACGCGCGCGGCGGCTCGTCCGTGGTGCGGCGCCTCGTCCGCGTCGAGTGACGGCGGCCCCGCGGCCCCCCCGCGGCGGGGGCCGCGGCGATCGATCAGCCGCAGCCCGCTTCGATCTGCGCGAGCTGGTCGATGAGCTGCGCGGGGTCGCGCGCGGCACACAGCGCGTTGTCGCTCATCAGCGGGCTATCTCGAGTGTCCAGAAAGGGATCCGCGGCGTCGAGCGGGCTCAACATGCCGTCGGAGACGCGCCTACGGAGTGTCAGGCAGACCGCGCGACCGACCGGACCGACGCGCGATCGCACGAGCGGGCCCACCTCGACCAGCTCGGCGCCGGGCGCCTCCGCGGGCGGTCGTAGGCGAAGGAGGAGCGCGCCCTGGCGCGGGCGGCGGCGGCTACCAATCGGTCGGCATGTAGTCTTTGAAGAACTGGCCGTACGCGTGCTGGCCGCTGAGCAGACCGGAGAAGATGGGGTCGCAGATGCGGGCGGCGCCGTCGACGATATCGAGCGGCGGATGAAAGCCGTGCTCCTCGAGCTTGCGCGCGGCGAGCGCGGCGGGGTCCTCGTCGGTGACCCACCCGGTATCGACGCTGTTCATGAAGATGCCGTCCTTCACATAATCGGGCGCGGACGTGCGCGTCATCATGTTGAGCGCGGCTTTCGCCATGTTGGTGTGAGGGTGCCTGTCCGTCTTGTAACGGCGGTAGAACTGCCCCTCCATCGCCGAGACGTTGACGATGTGCCTGTCGAACGTGGGCCGTCGCGTCATGAGCGGCTTCAGCCGGGAGTTCAGGACGAAGGGGGCGACCGCGTTGACGAGCTGCACCTCGAGCATCTCGACGGTCGGGACCTCGGCGAGGGTGAGCCGCCAGCTGTTCAGCGTCCGGAGATCGACCTGCTGGAGATCGGCGTCGTAGCGCCCCTGGGGGAAGAGCAGCTCGTCGAGGCGCTCATCGCCCGGAGCCGGGATCTGGGAGAGCAAGGCGGGCTCGCGCAGGCCTGCGGTGGGGTCGGCGCCGGCGACGAGGGGGAGCGTGCCGCACGCGCGGAGCGCGTCGTACTCGCGGAGCGGGGGCTGAGCGCCCCGCGGGAGGGAGTGGACGGGCGCGGTCTCGCCCTCGATGAGGTGGCCGTAGAAGCCCGGCGGTCGCCGCACGGTCTGACAGGCGTTGTTGATGATGAAATCGAGCCGGTCGAGCGTGTGGAGGAGGTGGCGCGTGAAGAGCTCGACGCTCGGCGTGTGCCGGAGATCGAGGCCGTAGATCGCGACCCGTGATCCCCAGGCGTCGAAGTCGCGCTCCGCCGAGAAGCGGCGCGCGGCGTCGTGCGGGAAGCGGGTCGTGACGATGACCCGCGCGCCGGCGCGGAGGAGCATGATCGCCGCCTGATAACCGATCTTGACGCGCGCGCCCGTGACGAGCGCGACGCGGCCGTCGAGCGGCGCGGTCTGGCTGCGCTTGCGGTAGTTGAAGTCGCCGCACGCGGCGCACATCGCGTCGTAGAAGAAGTGGACTTTGCGGAACTCTGCCTTGCAGACGTAACACTTGCGCGGCCGCGCGAGCTCTGGCGCGCCCGGCTCGGCCGGCGGCCCGGGCTCCTCGGTGGCCTCGGGCCGCGACGCGGGCTCCTCGGCGGGGTCGGCCCACGACAGCGGGGGCGCGGCCGGGGCGAGCGCGTCCGGCGTGCGGAACACCGGCTCTCGGCGGGCGACGCGGATGCCGACCGCATCGAGCAGGGCGGCGTCGGCGGACTTCTGCGCGTGCCGGTCGCGCTTGCGGAACGCCCTGGCGAGCTCCCGCTGCTCGGCGCGCTCGGGGCGCGAGACGCGGCCGGCGGCCAGGAGAAGCCGGCGGCGGTCCTCGGAGCTGATGGAGGCGAGCTGCGCGCGATCGAGGGCCAGGGCCTCCAGCACCTTGAGGCAAGCGTCGAGATCGGCGGCAGTGAACGGGCGGCCTGCGCCGGCGGCTTCGCGGTCGGGACTCATCGAAGCGTGCGTGCATAGCACGCGGGAGACCGCGCGCGAGCCGCAGCGGCGCTTCGGGTCCTGCCGGGCGCTCCTTCTGGTCGAATCGCGTCGAATCGCGTCGAATCGCGTCGAATCGCGCCGCATCGCATCGCGCCGCATCGCATCGCGCCGCATCGCATCGCGCCGCGCCCGGAGCCCCGTGGACGAGCCGCGCGAGCCGCGTCCTGTTCGCCAGCCGAGGATTGTACACTATGCCCGCACATCCCCTGAGCCCTCGGAAACTCCAGCAGAGGAACTTATGCTCGAGTCGCCACATAGTCTGTTCGCGACGGAATTCATGCCCCATGGCCATTGCTACCTCTGGCAGCCGGGCATGGTCTGGCTGCAGGTCATCACCAACCTGGTGATCGGCTTCGCCTATCTCTCGATCTCCCTGACCCTCGCCCATCTGGTCCGGCGCATCCGGGACATCCCCTTCCAGTGGGTGTACCTCGCGCTCGGCACCTTCATCGTTGCCTGTGGGTTCACGCACTTCATGGATGCATGGGTCATCTGGCAGCCGCTGCACTGGCTGGACGGGGCCCTCCGTGCCATCACGGCGATCGCCTCCGTCGGCACCGCGATCCTGCTCATTCCGCTGCTCCCCAAGGTGGTCGCGCTGGCGACAGCCGCGCGCGCCGCACGCGCGCACGAGCTCCGCAGGGAGGAGCTGAACCGCCCGCTCTCGGCGCTCTACGAGGAGCAGAAGATCGCCGCGGAGGAGCGCGAGGTGATGCTCCAGCAGGCGCGAGAGGCCGTGAGGGCGCGAGAGATCTTCCTCGCCGTCGCGGCCCATGAGCTCAAGACACCGATCACGCCGCTGCGCGCCGAGGTGGAGAGCGTGCTTCGCGCGGCGCGCGCCGCGCGCGCGGACCGCCTCACGCCCGAGCGCCTGGTCATCAAGCTATCGGTCGTGGAGCGGCAGATCGATCGCCTGGAACGGCTCGTCTCCGACCTGCTCGACGTCTCGCGCATCGCCGCTGGACGGATCGAGCTTCAGATACAGGAGGTCGACCTCGCGGAGGTCGTGTGCGAGGTGGTCGAGCAGCACAAATACGACCTCGCCAGGAACTCGATGTCGCTCCAGCTCGCCGCCGACGCCACGGGCGGCTGGGATCGCAGGCGCCTCGACCAGGTGGTGAACAACCTCCTCACCAATGCGCTCAAATACGGCCGTGGACGTCCGATCACGATCACCGTGTGGTCGAGCGACGCACGCGCGTGGCTCACGATCACGGACCAGGGCATCGGCATCGCGCCCGAGCACCAGGCCATCATCTTCAACCAGTTCGAGCGCGCGGTCTCGGAGCGGCACTACGGCGGGCTCGGCCTCGGGCTGTGGATCGTGCGGCAGGTCGTCGAGGCCATGGGTGGGACGGTGTCCGTCGCGAGTGAACCTGACGTCGGCTCGACCTTTACCGTGGAGTTGCCTCGACAACGTGGGAACCTCGATGACACCGAGACAAAATCTTCTTAAGCTGACACGATGAAGCACATCCTGTTGGTGGAGGACAACGAGGATATCCAGATCTCGCTCCGCGATGCGCTGGAGGAAGACGGTGCTTACAGCGTCATGACGGCTGGAAACGGAGCGGAGGCGCTCGCGCTGCTCGAGCGCGGCGAGCGGCCGAATATGATGCTCGTCGACCTGTTGATGCCCGTCATGGACGGTGTGGAGTTGATCGACCGGATGCGGCGCGACGCGCGGTTCGCGGGCATCCCGGTCGTCGTCCTGTCGGCCGCGTCGATCACGTCCCCGCCGCCCGGAACACCGTTGCTCAGGAAGCCGATCCGCTACGAGGCCCTCCTTGGAGCGGTCCAGAAGGCGTGCGGGTGCTGAGAGCGGTGCGCTCGCGCACAGAGGACGCTACTTGCCGGCGGGCGCGTAGGGGCAGGAAGCGCCGCCTTCTCCGGTCTCGGCGAGGGCGCCCGTCGAAGGATCGATGGTGAGCGTGGTCGGGAACGGGTGAGCGCCCGGCCCCTGCGACCCTTCGGAGACCGAGAGCAGGAGCGTCCTGTCGGCGCGCTTGAACGCCCCCTTGCGATGGACGATGCCCGACCAGACGCACACCACGCTCGGCGGGCAGGGAGAGACGCGATCCTCGGCGACGAAGCTGCCGTCTTTCGCGAGGGAGAGCCGGCGCTCGTACTTGCGCGGACCGCACGCGGCGGAGCTCCACGTGCCGAACAGCGCTTCCTCGCCGGGCGCGGTGGTCGCGGTCCGCGCCGTCGTGGCCGGCGCTTGCGTCGTCGCGGTGACCGTGGCCGAAGCCTGCGGCGCGGGCGCGCCCGGCGCCGCGGTGGACAGCGGCTCCGGGGGCTCCACGGGTGATGACGGCTCGGGCGCCGGCTCGCGCGGACCGTTGCCGCTGCACGCAGCGAGCGGCGCCAGCAGCGCGGCGAGGGGGAGGATGAACGTTCGCATCACGCCCGCTCATCCCATGGCCGCTCAACGCGCGCAACGCGTGCACCGCCAGAGGCAGAGGCCGCGGCGATGCGCCCGTCCCGCGAGCGACGACACGGCGGGGAGCGCCGCGCGGAAGGCCGCGATCGATGTGCGCTACCCCAGCAGCGCGAGCAGATCCTCCCGCGTCAGCGAGGCCGCCCTGTCCGCCTCGCCCAGCGCGGCGCCCGCGATCGCGCGCTTCCGCTCCTGCAGCGCGAGGATCCCCTCCTCCACCGTGTCCTTGGCGACGAGCCGGTGGACCATCACCGGCCGGTGCTGTCCGATGCGGTGGGCCCGATCGGCCGCCTGATCTTCGACCGCCGGGTTCCACCAGGGATCGAGCAGGAAGACGTGATCCGCCGCGGTCAGGTTCAGGCCGGTGCCGCCCGCCTTGAGGGAGATGAGCATCACCGGCGGGCCGACCGGCGACTGGAACTCGTTGACCACCCCGGCGCGGTCGCGCGTCCCGCCGTCGAGGCGGCTCCACGGGATCCCCGCCGCGCCGAGGTGCGGCTCGACGAGGTCGAGCAGCGAGGTCCACTGCGAGAACACGAGCGCCTTGTGGCCGTCCGCGACGCACTCCTCGAGCGCCTCGATCAGCCGCGTCACCTTGGAGGAGGGCGTGCTCCGCGCCGCCGGCGCCGCGCCGCCGGCGCTCGATCCCGGGATCAGCGCCGGATGGCAGGCCGCCTGGCGCAGGCGGAGCAGCGCCTCCAGCGCCGCCATGACGCTCGCCCCCTCCGCGAGCTTCTCCACGACATCCTTGCGGGTGGCCGCGCGCACCGCATCGTAGAGATCGCGCTCTGCCTCCTCGAGCTCGCAGTAGAGCACCATCTCCGACCGCGGCGGCAGCTCCGGCGCCACCTCGCCCTTCAGCCGCCGCAGCACGAAGGGGCGGATCTTCTGCCGCAGCTCGGCCGCGGCGCCCTGCACGCCCTCGGCGATCGGCCGGCCGTAGCGCTCCTGGAAGGCGCTCCGCCCGCCGAGCAGGCCGCGGTTCGTGAAGTGGAGCAGGCTCCAGAGCTCCTCGAGCCGGTTCTCGACCGGCGTGCCGCTCAGCGCCACGCGCAGCTCGGCGCGGAGCGCGAACGCCGCCCGCGCCGCCTGGCTGTCGGGGTTCTTGATCGCCTGCGCCTCGTCGAGCACCACGGCCTCCCAGGCCTGCGCCGCGAGCAGCTCGGCGTCGTTGCGGAGCACGGCGTACGTCGTCAGCGTGACGTTGGCCGCTGGGTCGAGCGCGCGCCGCGTGCCGTGGTAGATCGCGAACCGGAGGCCCGGACGGAAGCGCCGGATCTCGTCGGCCCAGTTGTGGACGACGCTGCGCGGGCACACGACGAGCGTCCGCCCGCGCAGCGCGCAGAGCGTCTGCAGCGTCTTGCCGAGCCCCATGTCGTCGGCGAGCACCGCGCCGAGGCCGGCGTCGCGCAGGAACGACAGCCAGTCGACGCCCCGTCGCTGGTAGGGGCGCAGCGTCGCGGTCAGGTCGGAGGGCAGCGGCGCCTCCGGGAGCGACGCGAAGCCGTCGAGCAGCGGCATGAGCTTGTCGAAGCCCGACGGGCGCGGGTACTCGATCTCGTCGCACAGCGCGGCCAGCGCCGGGAGCGCCGCGGGCGGCACCTCCTTGTCTTCGCGCCGCGCCGCGAGCAGATCGGCGACGCGCGCGCCGTACCTGTCGAGCCACGCCGAGGGCAGCGGCGCCCACCCGCCGCCGAGGAGCGGCACGAGCGGCAGGCCGTCCTGCCACGCGCGGATCACGGCCGTCGCGTCCGCGCGCTTCGAGGGCGCGCCGGCGCCGTCGCCCTCGTCGCCGTCGCGCCCCGCCGAGAGCTCGAACTCGACGTCGAAGGCCCGGTCCTCGATGACGAAGCGCGGCACGAGCGCGGCCTTGCCGAAGATCTCGCCGCGCGCGTCGGCGAAGGCGCGGGCGTCCCACGACTCGAGGCGCGAGGCGAAGCGGATCGCCTCGACGCCGTCGAAGTCGACCCGGCGGCCCGGGATGAGGTGGAGCTCGTCGCGCAGCCGGACCAGCAACATGCGCTCCGCGGGCTCGTCGCGGACGGGCACGGCGCCGGACAGGTGCACGAGCCGGCCGTTCTCGATGCGCGCCTCCGGCGGGTCGCCGTACACGAGGCTGGGCACGACGGAGAGCGTGTGCTCCTTCTGGCTGAGCTCCAGGAGGATCCGCGGCCGGGACGCGCCGCCCGCGCGCGGCAGGCGCTGGCTCTGGACGGTGACAGGGACGCGCTTGGTCAGCTCCGGCAGGACGTCGGTCACCAGCTTGCCGAGGTCCCCCCGCGGGAACACCCGCCGGAGCGGCAGCCGCTCGAGCTTCGGCCCCGTGAGGTCCATCTCCCGGAGCAGGTGCAGCGTGCCGCCGCACCGCACGACCCCCGACGCGATCACCTCGTCGACGCGCGGGTCCCGCTCCACGATGAGCGCCGCGCCATCGTCGTGATCGCGCACCGCCGCGCGGGGGCCGATCGCCTCGCTGGAGACGCGCACGGGCGCGCCGTCGAGCTCCACGTCCGCGACGCCCGCCAGCGCCGCGAAGAGCTCGGGCTGGCGATCCGAGGGGAAGTAGCCGTGCTGCTTCGTGCCCACGAGGCGGTCGACCGCCAGGTCCTCGTGCGTCGGGTAGAGCTCGGGCAGCCTCGGCCCCGGCCGCTCGGGGCTCGCTGGAGCCCGCACGGCGCGGCCGGCGAGGCTGGCGAGCGAGACCCGGAGCGGCTCCTCGGCGCCGCTCGCGTGCACGATCATCCGCTCGAGCGCGAGCACGAGCCCCTTGCGCCGGAGCCGGTACCGCAGCCGCGCCGGCGGCGCAGCCGCTGCGGTCGCGCCGCCCTGCGCAGCCGGCTGGCCCTGCGCGGCCGGCTGGCCTTGCGCGGCCGGCTGGCCTTGCGCGGCCGGTTGCGAGAGCGACAGCGTCGCCGCGACAGCATGCGCGCAGGGGTCGATTTTTCCACCGCAGTCGCACGTCCACTCGGCGTCCGCTGGGTAGAGGGTGACGGTGGGTGCAACGGGCTGCCCGGCCGCCTTGATGCGGACCACGATGACATCGCCGCGATCCTCCCGTCCGAACGCAGCGCCCTCACGGGCGAGCTTGACGCCCTGGGACCAGAGGCCCGGAAGACAGGCTTTCCTGATGGCTTCGAGAAGACCCTGCACTGAGACTCCAGACACTGGCGGCTGGCCGCGGTAGCTCGCGCGCTCTCCCGGGACCAGCGCCACTTCTTGGGATGTTCACAGAAAGACGAAGATGACGGAAAGAGGTTCAGGCGTCTTCTTCCTCTTCTTCCGCTGCCTCGTCTTCCAGATTCCGGGAGCTTGCCCAGCATGAGCGGGGCGCTGCTGTAGCAGGTATCCGCGCGGCATCACGCCGCGAGCTTCACCGGCGCGTCAGGTGCTCGCGGTAGCGCGTCGTGAGCTCCATCCAGCGCAGCGTGAGGATCGGCTCGCGCTCGAGCCGATCCTGCCAGCTGCGATCGACGGCCTTCCACAGGTCGCGGTCGGCAATGCCGTGGCGCAGGAGCGCCTGGTCGAACGACGAGGCCGCTCCGATCGACGACTCGGCGCAGAGGACCGCGTACTGCTGAAGGCTGAGCGAGGGCAGCGCGCCCCGCGCGCCCGGAAGGTCGCTCCGCGAGGCGGGCGCGGGGGCCGCACCGCTCGGCGTCGCCTGCGCCGACGCGGCCGGCCCGGCGCCGCTCGCGTCGAGCTCGCCGGGAGATCGCCGGAGGGTGACCCCCGACCGCGCGTTGCCGCCATCGAGCTCCAGCGGCTCGGCCTCCGGCGGGAGCTTGATCGAGGGCAGCGGCAGGGCCCGCGGCACCTCGACGGCCTCGCCCTCCGAGGGGGGGCGATTTCCGCTCGACATGGGGACGATCACGGACTGCGGCGGCGAGGCCGCGCGCCGCGGCGGCGCGGAGGAGGCGCTCCCCCGGCCGCCTCGCCGTGCGCCGGCGCGCTCGCCGTCGGGCGCCGCGAACGACAGCACCGGACCGGCGTCGGTGATCTCCATCTGCAGGATGATCTCACCCGTCCTTCCGCGGACGACGAGCCGATCGCCCGCCGGCGTCACCTCCATCTCGTAGCGCCGCCCGGAGGAGAGCGAGACGGTCGCCGAGGGGACCGGCGCGCCGCTCGCCGCCCCCCGCGAGCCCATCTCTTCTTCCTGAGGACGGAGCCCGGCCTGATGCAGCCCGCGCTCGCTGTCGGGTGGATCCCCACTCATCAGGATCGGAGCTTAACGCAGCAAGCGCACGCCCCGCGAGCGCTTTCGACGCGTTCGACGCTCGCACCGACCCCCTTCGACGCGGTGTGCTCGGTCGCCCTGGCCCGTGCCTGAGCGCCGCGGCCTGCGCTCGGTCACGCAGGATTGCGCAGGATTGCGCAGGGTTGCGCAGGAGCGCGCTCGGTCACCCAGGAGCTGGGGCGAGGGGGCGCTCCGACACCGAGCGCTTACGTGGCCCAGCGTGTCTTCATTTCACGAGGTGCCTCGCTGCGCTCAAGCCCGGGCTGCGCTGACAAAAACCGCCGCCGTTGGCGTTCTCTTGGAATTCCCCGGCGCTGATCGCAATGCGTCGAGAGGGGTCATTCCTGGCGTAGCCCGGTCCATCTTCGCTTGAAACGGGCGCGTCTGTAGTAAAGCGGGCGGCGAGC
Source organism: Sorangium sp. So ce281 (assembly GCF_051527395.1). Taxonomy (NCBI): domain Bacteria; kingdom Pseudomonadati; phylum Myxococcota; order Polyangiales; family Polyangiaceae; genus Sorangium; species Sorangium sp. So ce281. The sequence continues at coordinate 3,244,347 of NZ_CP150322.1, read as the reverse complement.
TCTTCCCGACAGGAGGTCTATGAAGACTACCTCTCTCGCCCTTGCGCTGCTGTTCACCGCATGCCTCCCAGGCTGCTTCTACACCAGAGAGACGATCGAAACATGCGACACCGAGTGTGAAAACGTGCCCAACCAGGAGGCGTGTCTAGCGGAATGCGGGACATGCGTGGATCAATGTTATAGCGAGCCCTACGGGCCCGACCGTTGGGATTGCATAGCGGAATGTCGGATGTGCGCGAAAGTGTGCAGAAACCAGCCCGACCGCGACGCGTGCATCTCGGCATGCGACGACACGTGCAGCGGCGACCAGTGTGTCGAGCCGGCTCCGGAGGGCTTCCATGGCCCGACGCTGCTCTGGGTCGGCAGAACGGTGGACGAGCCGCGCTGCCCCGACAGCGCCCCGAACAGGGTGTACAGGGGGTACGAGACCGCTGACTTCCCCTTCGCGTGCAGCCCATGTCGGTGCGGCGAGCCAGCCTGCGCCTTGCCCGACGATCTCAGGACGGCCGCCTCGCTGAAGTGCGGTGGCTCGCCGGTCTCGGTGCGTGAGCCCCGGGACATGCTGAACGGCACCTGCGTGGTGCCGAACGACGCCCTCGTGAACGATCATCAATCGCTCGTCCTCGGCGAGACCCGAGTGACGCCCTGCGAAGCCAGCATCGAGCCCCCCCCGGTGCCACAGTTCAGCTTGCGGTGGTATCGCTCCGGCCTGGCGTGCGAAGGCCCCCCCAAGGAACGCACGTGCGCCTCTCCGTCGACGACGTGCGAGTCGCCCGATCAGGAACGGGGCTTCGCTCGGTGCCTCATGTACCTCGGCGAGGGCGAGGTGACCTGCCCGGAAGATTACCCGGAGGACGTCGTCCTTTACGACGGCATGAGGGACGAACGCCACTGCACACCGTGTGAGTGCGGTCCTCCGACAGGCAGCGAGTGTTCCCTGGCGCTCCTTTCCTTCCGGGACGGCGCGTGCGGCGAGATGATCACCGCCGGCACCGCTTCGAGCCATGCCCCGGGCTGCGTCGCCGCCGTGCCCGGGAAAACGCCCAAGAGCATGATGGCTATCTGGCAGGTCAACCAGCCCGGAAGCTGCGAGCCGAGCGGCGGAGAGCTGCGAGGCGAGATCGTCCTCACCGGTCCGAGCACGTTTTGCTGCCAAACACGTCCAGGCGAGAACGGGTGACGGTCACGCGCCGCGAAGGCGGCGCAGCGCCGCCCGAGCCACACGATTCGGGCTTCTCCTGAACCACGGTCGGGGTCGACCAGAGCCAGCGATGTCAGGCAAAGGCGCCAAGTAGATGGATCCGTGGGCATGACGGAAAAATCTCTCGATAGGGAGAAATTGACGAGACAAAAGGCAATGCGACCCGCGCGCTCGAGAGCGCACACAAAAGCCTTTACGTGCGCTCCAAAGTCAGTATCTACAGGATCACGACGTGGGAGCGGCGACGTCGAGCCGGCCTCCGTCACGCGGCAGAGGTGCACTGTCCTACGGGCGCCGGAGACGTTGAAGAGGGGGGCCACATGGCGGGGTGTTGCGGCCGGACGGGAGACAGCGGCGTGCATCGGGTCGAGGTGTCCATTCCGCTCCGTACCGCACCGATCCCGCCCTAGCCGGGACGCCGATGCGACGCGCCGGTTGTGCCGCCGTGTTCGTTGTCTTGATGGCGACGACCCCGGTGCACGCGGATACGCCTCGGTCTGAATCGGGACGGGAGACTCAGGAGGACGACCACATGTTCCGCGGCGAGATCTCCGCGTCACCGCTGCTCGCGGTGGGCCTCCTGCCCGCGCTCGGCGGAGGGGCATCTTTCGCCACGGCGTTCCGCTGGCCCAGCCTGTCGATCGGCGTCGAGGCGCGGATGTTCACCTCCCTGGCGGACACCTTCGCGGACGGCGTCCTGGTCCATGCGAGCCTGGCGATGCCGACGCTCGACATCTGCGGTCATCGCGGGGTCCTGTCGGTGTGCGCCGTCTTCGACGCCGGCGAGCTGCAGATCACGAGCGACCCCGGCGTCAGCATTCAAGCGCGCCAGCCGTGGGTCAGCTCGGTCGGCCTTCGGGTCGCGGGCGACTGGCGCTTCTCCGAGCAGCTGTTCCTGCGCGGGTTCGCCGAGCTGCACACGAACCACAGCCGTCCGTCCCTCTGGGTGAACAACAGAGAGGTATGGCGGGTCCCTCCGCTCTCCGGCGTGGTCGGCGTGGGGCTCGTGCTCCCCGTAGATGCCTTCTGAGCGAGGCACCCTGGCCGCTCTCTGGACGGGAATGCGGCCGATGACACCTGGCCTGAACGAGCGATCACCACGCCGCGATGAGCACCATGTCAGCAGCATCAGCAAGAGACACCGGGACTGCCGCGGCAGCGCAGGGGCGACCCAGCTCCGCGCGTCGGCGCTCCCTGGCCGGGCCTCGGGCGGGCGGAACCAGCGTCCGGGCGCCGCTGTGGCTCGTCGCTGCGGCCGCGGCCCTGCTGTCGCCCTGGCGCGCCGGCGCCGCGCCGCCCCGCGCCGCAGTGCAGCTCGAGTACCGTCGCGCGCCGGGGGCCGAGCGCTGCCCGGGCGAGGCGCTCCTGCGCGAGGAGCTTGCCAGGCAGCTCGGCTATGACCCGGTGGAGCCCGAGGCGGCCGCGCAGGCCAAAGCCCTTGTCTTCCGCGGTCCAGGGAGGGAGATACACGCCACCATGGACCTCTACGACGCGGATGGATCCATCGCATGGTCTCGGCACCTGGTCGTCTATCACGACGACTGCAAAGAGCTTGTCATGAACATGGCGCTCTCGCTCCGGATCGCGCTCGATCCGAGCCTCCACGTGCCGCCCGCCCCGCCCCCACCGCCGCCCTCCCCTGCCCCGCCCCCGCCCCCGCCCGACGCCGCTGCCGCCGCGCCCGCGCGGCGGGCGTGGCCCGACGTCAGGGTCGGCCTTGCGGGGTCCGCGGTGTTCGGAACCCTGCAGGAGACGACCGCCGGGACGGCGCTCCACGTCGCGCTCCGCTATCCATCCTTCACCCTCGGCATCGAAGGCCACGTTCAATTGCCGGTCACGATTCAGCTCGACGAGGCGACGAGCATCTCGACATGGCTCGCGGCGGCGAACGTGATGCCGTGTTCGCAGCGCCGTCACCTCTTCGCTTGTGCCGTCGCGTCGGTCGGGGTCGTGACCACCTCCAGCGCCGACGCCAGGATCATCGACACCTCGTCGCTCTGGCTCGCCACAGGGCCGCGCGCAGGCGTCGAGATACCGATCTCCGATCGGCTCGCCATCCAGTTCTACGGCGACATCGTGCTGCGCCTCACGCAGTTCCGCGTCGAGAGCCAGGAAGGCGTGCTCTGGACCCCGCCCGCCTACGGCGGGCTCGTGGGCCTCCGTCTGGACGTGAATCTCGATCCGCGGAGCGAGGCGCCCGCGCGTCGCGCTGCCCTCCCTCGGGGTGCCGAGGCAGCGCATTGACAAGCTTCGCGACGACGCCGTCGCCACGCTCGAGGGGGGAACAGAGATGGGGACACAGTCACGCAAAAACACATCCGCAGAGCCTTCCCACGCCCGCATGGCGGAGATCGCCGACGAGCACTTCTCGTTCATCGCCCGCTACCTCGCCCGCCTCGGGGTTCGCGCGCAGGACATCGAGGACGTCGCCCAGGAGGTCCTCGCCGGCGCCTACCGTGCGCTGCCGCGGTTCGATCCCAGCCGGGGCACCGTGCGGTCGTGGCTCATGGGCATCGCGACCCACCAGGCGTCGAACCATTTCCGACGGGCCCACCGCCGCCACGAGCGCCTCCGGCCGTTCGACGATCTCGCGGCGCTGCCTGACGTCACCCCCGACTCCGAGCAGCGCGCCATCGCGAGGGACCGGCGCTGCGTGCTCGACAAGCTGCTCCAGGAGATGCCCATGGAGCGCCGCTGCGTGTTCGTCGCCCATGAGCTCGAGGAGATCGACATGGCCGAGATCGCCCAGCAGCTGTCGATCCCCCTGAGCACCGCGTGGAGCCGGCACCGGCTCGCCTGGGTCGACATCGAGGCGGCGATGCGTCGCTGGCAGGCGCGGCAGCGCGGCCGCGGGCTCGCGCTCATCCCCTTCAGCGCCGGCGCGCTCGTCCAGGAGGCGCGCACGGGGGGCGAGGGCGCGCCCACGTTGCTCACGAGGCTGTACCGCAGCGTCCGCGGGGTGTTCTCTCCGTGGCCGTGGAAGCTCCCGATCGAGGGCGGCGCGCCTACGCGGGCAGGCTCGCTCCATGTCGCAGCGAGCATCGCAGTCCCGCTGGCGAGCGCCGCCGCCGTCATCGCGATCACGCTCGGCGCGCTGCGCGCCGCCTCGACGCCGGCCGCCGTCGGAACGCGCGCCGCGACCGGGCTCGCCATGGCGGTCATCCGGACGCCGCCGCCCCCACCCGCGCTGCCGCCGCCGTCCCCGACCGCGCCATCGCTGCCGTCCCTGGCCGCGCTGCCGCCGTCCCCGGCCGTGCTGCCGCCGCCGCTCGGCGCAGCTGCAGCGGCGGACGCTCCGCAGGGCGGCCGGATCGCGGCCGCCGGGAACCCGCGAGCGACCAGCGCGGCGCTGCCCGCGCAGAAGGCCGCGCCCCGTCCGTCGGGCGGAGCGACCTTGCCCTCCGCGGCACCGCCTGGGACGTCGAACGATCAGGAGATCGCCGCGGAGCGCACCCTCATCGACGGCGCGATTACGGCGTTTTCGCGCGGTCGTTATGCGGAGGCGAAGCGCCGCCTGATCGAGCACCGGATGAGGTTCCCCGCTGGCCGCCTCACCGCCGAGAGGAACGCGGCGCTGCGCGCGCTCCGCGCGAGGACGACAGCCGCCGGGCCCAGCCCGCTGCTCTAGAGCGACGGTCACCCGCGCAGGAGACGCTCCCTCCCACCGCCGCCGACTACTGCTCTCCCGCGCAGGAGACGCTCCCTCCCACCGCCGCCGACTACTGCTCTCCCGCGCAGGAGACGCTCCCTCCCACCGCCGCCGACTACTGCTCTCCCGTCCGCGGCGCCTGGGGGTGATGCGCTGGGGATCGCGCGCGCACAGAAGATCATTCTTCAGAGCCGATGGCTTTTTTTTGAGATGGGAGATCAGCTCCTCCTAATTAAGCGAGCATGGGACAACCGCATCGCACTCTCGCACCGTCGATGCCGCTGGATAGACAGCGGGCCTTCGTCCGGCTCTTTCGGGGGAAGACCTACGACTCCGTATGGAATTGGCTTAGGCGGCTCGGGGTCCCACGCCGTGATCGGCGAGACATTCTCCAGGATGTGTTCCTCGCCGGATACCAGAGCTTCCCATCCTACGACCCGCTCCGCGCGCGACCGGAGCGGTGGCTCAACAGGATCACCGTCCACGTGGCCGCCCACTACCGCGACCGCGCGCACCACCGGCGCGAAGAGCTGTCCTCCGGCCACGCCCCGCGCCGCGTCGCCGACGAGCGCCCGAACGCCGAGGAGCAGATCGACGCAGAGCAGACGCGCTCCCTCATCCTCTCGCGGCTCAGGTCGCTGCAGGCCGAGGAGCAGCAAATCCTCATCGCGCACGACATCGAAGGCGTGCCGATGGCGACGGTCGCCGCACAACACGGGATCCCGCTGTCGACGGCGTACAAGTGGCGCACGCGCGCGCTCGCGTCCCTGCGCGCGCTGCTCGAGGAGCCCCGCGCAGAGCGCAGGCAGCAACGACCGCCGCGGCCGACCGCGACCGACGTCACCGAGGCGGCGCGCCCGGCGAGCGCCACACGCGCGGTGCCCCCGCCACGCCGGACGGCGCTGGCAGAGCGACCCGTCCGCTCGACCCCAGCGGGCACCGAGCGGCCGGCGGCGCCCTGCCGCACGCAGCCGAAGGGCGCCCTGTTCCTGCGGCGACCGGGCGCGGAGCGGCCGGGGGAGCGGCCGCACGCGCCAGCGCGCAGTTGACCGGCGGAGGCGGCCAGCGCTCGCGCGAACGCCAGCGTGGGCCCGGCTCCGACGGCCCCCATGACCCGATGGCCCGCCCGCGCCTGCGAGACAAATCTTCACGCCGATCGCAAGCCGTACGGGATGTACGGGGCGCCGTACAGCGACCAGAAAGCGCCTCCGGCCCACGCGCGGGTAGTCGGGGCGTATGTCGTCGCGCTATGCTGGAGCCTCAACGATGTACTACTCGACCGACGACCTTCGTATTGCAGGGCTCAGGCCCTTGATCCCCCCCGCGATCCTTATCGAAGAGATCCCCGTCAGCCCCGCGGCCTCCGAGACCGTGGCCTTCACGCGCAAGGCCGCCGAGCGCGTGATCTCGGGCGACGACGACCGGATCATCGTGGTGGTGGGCCCCTGCTCCATCCACGACCCCAAGGCCGCCCTGGAGTACGCCGCGCAGCTCCGGGAGGCGCGCGACCGGCTGAGCGACGATCTGCTCGTGGTCATGCGCGTGTACTTCGAGAAGCCGCGCACCACGGTCGGCTGGAAGGGGCTGATCAACGATCCCAACCTCGACGGCAGCTTCTCGATCAACAAGGGGCTCCGCGTCGCCCGGGGGCTGCTCCGCGACATCGCCGAGCTCGGGCTCGCGAGCGCGACCGAGTTCCTGGACACGATCTCGCCGCAGTTCATCGCCGATTTCATCTCCTGGGGCGCGATCGGCGCGCGCACGACCGAGAGCCAGATTCACCGCGAGCTCGCCTCCGGGCTCTCGTGCCCCGTGGGCTTCAAGAACAGCACCGAGGGCGACGTCCAGATCGCGGTCGACGCCGTGCGGGCCGCGCGCGAGGCGCACCATTTCCTCTCCGTGACGAAGCAGGGGATCTCGGCGATCGTGGCGACGCGCGGCAACGCGTCGTGTCACGTGATCCTGCGCGGCTCGCAGCGCGGGCCCAACTACGCGGCCGAGCACGTCCGCGAGGCGGCCGACCGCCTGACCAAGGCGGGCCTGCCGCGCCGGCTGATGGTCGACTGCAGCCACGGCAACAGCCAGAAGGATCCGGCGCGCCAGAGGATCGTGGCCGAGAGCCTGGCCGACCAGCTGCGCTCGGGCTCGCGGGACATCCTCGGCGTGATGATCGAGAGCCACCTCGTGGGAGGCCGGCAGGATCTCGCGCCGGGCAAGCCCCCCACCTACGGCCAGAGCATCACCGACGCCTGCCTCGGCTGGAACGACACCGTGCCGGTGCTCGAGCTGCTCGCGCAGGCGGTGCGGGACCGGCGAGCCAGCAAGGCGGCGTGAGCCCTCCGCGCGGCGCCTGCGGCCGCGCGTGACGGCGCGGCGGCCGACGCGCCGTCACGCGCGTGGCGGATCCCTCCAGAAAATTTCATCATGAGCGCAACTCGCGGCCCGCGGCACGCTGCAACCACGGCCGCCCGGGTTTCGTGCGCCGCGGGCCTGGCGCCGCTGCCGTCCGGGCGAGCGACACGCTATGCCTGCACCCGGGAACGCCGCGGAGGGCGCCGCCATTCTCTCGGAAATCCTCATCATCCTGGCCCTCGTGCTCGTGAACGGCGTCTTCTCGGGCGCCGAGATCGCGATCGTCACGGTCCGCAAGACGCGGCTCGACCAGCTCGTCCAGTCGGGGAGCCGCCGGGCACGGGCGGTGAAGCGCCTCCGGGGCAACCCGGAGCGCTTCCTCGCCACCGTGCAGATCGGCATCACCGTCGTCGGCGCGACCGCGAGCGCCTTCGGCGGGTCGACCCTCGCGAAGGACCTCGCGCCGGTCCTCCGCGCGGTGCCGTGGGTCGGGGACGCGGCGGACGAGCTCGCGTTCGCCGCGGTGGTCGCGCTCGTCTCCTTCCTGTCGCTCGTCCTCGGCGAGCTCGTCCCGAAGTCGCTCGCGCTCCGCGCCTCCGAGCGGTACGCGATGCTCGCCGGGCCGCCGCTCCGCGGGCTCTCGTCGCTCGCCCGCCCGCTCGTCTGGCTGCTCACCGCCAGCTCCAACCTGGTGCTGAGGCTCTTCGGCGACCGCACGAACTTCGTCGAGGCGCGCCTCTCCCCCGAGGAGATCCAGCAGATCGTCGACGAGGCCGCCGAGGCGGGCTCGGTCGACAAGCGCGCCGGCGAGATCGCGTCCCGCGCCATCGATTTCGCCTGGCTCACCGCGCTCCAGGTGATGCTCCCCCGCGGCCGCGTCGTGGCGCTCCCGCGCGACGCGGCCGCCCCGGAGGTGCAGCGCGCCGTGCTGGAGCACGGCCACACGCGGATGCCGGTCTACGAGGGGTCGAACGACAACGTGATCGGCTACGTCACGATGCCGGAGGTGCTCGCGCTCCTGTGGGGCGACGGGCAGTTCTCGCTGGAGAGCATCCTGCGCCCGGCGTACTTCGTGGTCGGGTCGATGCCGGCCGTCGAGCTCCTCGCCGAGCTGAAGCGGCGCCGGCTCCAGCTCGCCGTCGTCGTGGACGAGCAGGGCGGCATGATCGGCATCGTCACGATGGAGGACCTCGTCGAGGAGCTCGTCGGCGAGATCTTCGCCGAGAACGAGGCGCACCCGCCCCACGCAGAGACGATCCGGCGCGAGCCGGACGGGTCGGCGCTCGTGCCCGGCGACATGCCGGTCCACGAGGTCAGCCGGCAGCTCGCGATCGCGCTGCCGGACGACGTCCGCTGGTCGACGGTCGCGGGGCTCTGCCTGGGGCTCGCCCGGCGCATCCCCGCGCCCGGCGACGTCGTGACGACCCCGGACGGGGCGGAGCTCCACATCGTCGACGCGAGCCCGCGGCAGATCCGCACGGTGCGGGTCCGCATCCCGCCCGCGCATGCGAGCGAGCCCGAGGACGAGGAGCAGCGCGGCGAGGGCTGAACCGGCGCGGCGCGTCGGGACGCAGGGACGGGCGCGCCCGGGGCCTCCGCTGGAACTGGTCGACCACCACGTAGCGCCGGGCGACGAGGCCGAAGACGACGGCCGCGATCAGGAGGAGCGCCGCGAAGAAGAGGTATTGAAGCGCGCAGTGAACACGTTGAACGCGGCGACGCCGGCGGTGATCAGGTTGCCCGTGTTCGCCGTGCCGGCCGAGCGCCGTGAGGTGGACGCCGCGCACAGGTGGCAATTGGCCTTCGCCACGTGCTCGTGGATCAACATGGTGTTGACCACGAGGAACGTTGAATATGTTCTTCCTCCCGTAAAAGCTGAGACGTTCGCACCCCTCGTTCCCGACAATGTACTTGATCTGAGCGGGAATTCGGTTGGTGCTCGGAGCGGTCGGGGCCATGGCGAGGCCCTCGCGCGCGCCATCCAGGCATAGACGGCCTCCCGCGCCAGCGCAATCCGCGCTGCCTCCCTCCCCTGCGGAGAGGCCGGCGCGGGCTGGCGGCCTGGCCGCGCGCGGGGCGCCCTGGCCGCGCGCGGGGCGCCCTGGCCGCGCGCGCGGCGCCCGAGCAGCGCACCCTGTGGTCAAGGTGTACGACGGTGGCAAAACGGCGCGCCGACGCCGCCGACGCCGCCGACGCCGCCGACGCCGCCGACGAACTACGCGCGGGATTCAGGCTGCAAGCATTGACATCCTGCAAGGCCATCGTCGTATCCTCCCGGTAGCTCCGCGTTACGACCCCCGTCGTCGGCGACTCTGCCGAGGGAAGGTTCATGGAAAAGCTCAAATCGCGCTTCAGGCTCGCGCCGACGTATACCCTGCTCTGGCTCGCTGCGGCGGCGCTCGCCTCCGTGGCATCGTGTTCGGACGGCGGCCCCAGCACGAGCGCGTGCGTCGCGCCGGAGACGGAGTGCGACGGCATCTGTATCAACACGGGCACGAGCACGAGCCACTGCGGCGCGTGCGGCGTGGCGTGCGGCAGCGATCAGGCCTGCCGCGACGGCGAGTGCGTGGCCGTGGCCGCGTGCGACGACGGCCTCGCGTCGTGCGGCGACAGCTGCGTCGACACCCAGAGCGACGAGGCGAACTGCGGCCGCTGTAACAACGCCTGCGAGGAGGGGCAGACCTGCGAGGCCGGCGCGTGCCAGGACCAGGGGGGCTGCCCCGCGGGGCGCACCGACTGCGGCGGCACGTGCGTCGACGTCACGTCCGATCCGGGCAACTGCGGCGAGTGCGGCGCCGCGTGCACGGACGGCCAGACCTGCGAGGCCGGCGAGTGCCAGGACGGCGAGTGCTCGGCGGGGCTCACCGACTGCGACGGCGCCTGCATCGACCTCCAGAACGACGCCGGGCATTGCGGCGCGTGCGGCACCGCGTGCACGGACGACCAGACGTGCGTCGCCGGCGAATGCCAGGACGGCTGCGGCTCCGGGCTCACGGCCTGCAACGGCGTCGATGTCTGCGTCGACCTCCAGACCAACGCCGATCATTGCGGCGAGTGCGGCGCCGCGTGCAACGACTCGCAGGTCTGCCAGGCCGGGGCGTGCGCGTGCACGGTGAGCCCGGGCCACGATCTCGGCAGCGCCGTGCCGCAGATCGTGAACGGCACGACCGCGGGCCTGCCGAACACGTATTCCCCGACGTGCTCCGCCACGAGCTCGAGCGAGCGCATCTACTCGTTCACCGCCGCGACCGCGGGCGTCTACTCGTTCGACAGCACGAACTCCGGCTACAGCGTCGTCCTCGCCCTCCTCGACGCGACGGGGTGCTCCGAGATCGCGTGCAGCGCCGACCCGAGCGCGATCATCACGGCCGACCTGGCCATGGGCCAGACCGTCTACATCGTGGTCGACGGCGCGGAGGGCGAGGCGGGCACCTTCGAGCTGAGCGTGACGCGGGCGAGCGCGCCGAGCTGCCCGGCGGGCACCCTCGCCTCGTCGGTGCCGCAGACGATCACCGGCAGCACGCTCGGCCGGCCCAACAGCGTGCGGCCGACCGTGACGGAGGCCTGCCGCCAATCGAACAGCCCCGACGCGGGATACGCGTTCACGGCGCCGGTCGCCGGCGACTACACGTTCGATACGTTCGGATCGGCGTTCGACACGATGCTCCACGTGCACGACGCGACCTGCGGGGGGCCTCAGCTCGCGTGCAACGACGACACGAGGGTCGATCAGTCGGAGGTCACGGTGACGCTCGCGGCGGGTCAGACCGTCGTGATCGTGGTGGACGGCTCGCTCGACACCAGCGACGGCGCGTTCACGCTCAACCTGAAGCGGGCCGTCCCGCCGCCTGTATGCGACGGCTCGGGCACCTGCGGCGACGGCGGCTCGGGGTGCACCCAGTGCGCGCTCGATACCAGCTGCGCCGACGAGCTCTCGGCGTGCACGGCAAGCCTCCTGTGCTTGGAGTACGTGAGCTGCATCCGTACGTGCGACACGGCCGGCTGCCAGGAGGCCTGCAGGACGGCAGACCCTGCCAGCGCGGACCTCTACGACGCGATGCTCCGGTGCGTCTACTGCGACGTGTGCCGGAACGATTGCAGCGGCGCGTCGGAGGTCGAGTGTCGCTGAGCGTGCGGGTGAGATAGAAGCGCTGCGTCGCCCGTGTTACGAACGGGATGATGCAGCGCATCCTCCACGGCCACTTCTGGACGGTCGCTCCCTGGCTCAAGCATCAGATTCGCGCCCCGCGGCTCGCTCCGTCTTCCCCCTTCTCGGTCCACGTCGATGAGACGCCTGCCGGGCCCGTCCGGTTGCTCGGCAGGATCCGCCATCGAGAAGACGCGGGCTCTATCCTCGTCATCGTCCACGGGCTCGGCGGTACGAGCGAGAGTTATTATGTGGTCGAGGCCGCCCTGATGGCCGAGCGCGCCGGGCTCGCCTGCCTGCGCATCAACCTGCGCGGCGCCGGGGGCGACGGAGACGACATCTACCACGCTGGCCTGTTCTCCGATCTCCACGCCGCCATCACCTCCCCCGAGCTCGGCCGGTACGAGCGCGTGCTCGTCCTCGGCTACTCGCTGGGCGGGCATATCGCCCTCCGTTATGCGGCGTCGGGCTCGCTCGACGGGCGCGTCCACGCCGTGGCGGCCGTCTGCCCGCCGCTCGACCTGGAGCGAGCCGTGGCCGCCATCGATCAGCCCGAGCGGTGGGTTTACCGCAGGCACGTGATGGCCGGGCTGAAGGAGATGTACACAGCCGTCGCCTCGCGCCGCGCCGTGCCCGTGCCCCTCGACGAGGCGCTCGCCATTCGCACGATCCGCGAATGGGACCGGCGCATCATGACGCGACGCTTCGGCTACCAGAGCGCGGAGGCCTACTATGCGAGCGAGAGCGCCGCCCCGCGCCTCGGCGACATCGCCGTCCCGTCGCTGATCGTCGCGGCGGAGGCCGACCCGATGGTGCCGCTCGACACGGTGCGGCCGGCGATCGAGGCCCACCCGCGCTCGCCGCTGCTCGACGTGCAGTGGCTCCGGCACGGCGGCCACGTGGGCTTCCCGCGGACGCTGAGCCTCGGGTTCGGGGCGGCGCCGGGCCTCGAGTCCCAGGTCATCCACTGGCTCACCAGGAATTGACCCGCGGGCGCAGGCCCGGCCGTGCCCGCGGCGCTCTGGCTCGGGCTCCCCGGGGCATCGGGGCGCGATCCGATCACCGCGCGGCCGCGGCGCGGCGGCGTCACCCGCGCGGCGCGGCGGGCGTCAGCGCATAGACGTCGACGTCCACGCCCGGGCTATAGAGCACGTGCGGCGCCCCCGCCGGGGCGGGCAGGCCGGCCGCGGCGACGACGCTCTCCTCGACGTGGGTCACCTCGGCCCGGTGGAGCGGATAGGGCGCGTGGTGCACCTGCCCGATCTTGAGCGCGCCGCCGCTCGCGGCGAACAGCAGGTAACGCTCGGCCAGGAAGTGCTCGAAGGTCCCCGGCGCCGCGGCGCCGCCGTCGATCGCCGCGCCGACGCGATAGCGCGCCTCGAAGCGCGCAGGCACGGGGCCCGGCCAGCGCCGCTCGCTGCGGTAACGGACCTCCCCGTCCCTCGAGTCGAGATCCATCGAGGCGTGGTGATAGGGCAAGTGCCAGCCGACCCGGGCCGCGACGACCGCGATGGCCTTGGCCGCGTCCAGGCTGAAGAACCAGACGCCCGGCGCTCGCCCCTCGTGGTGAACGTAGGTGCGGACGTTGAGCTCGTGGAAGTTCGAGATCCCGGGCACGCTCGGCGACCACCAGGGGCTGACGTCGCGCATGGTGAAGGCGACGACGCCGACGTAGGCCCTGCCCTCGAAGGTGTCGAGCTCGAGCGCGGGCGGCACGACGGCGCGCAGCGCGGCGATCGGCGTCTCCCAGTGCAGGAAGAGCAGCTCTCTCCAGCGCTGGAAGCCCGCCGGGCGGCCAGGGGGGCGGAGCGTGGGGGCGATTCGATCCACGACGACCTCATCCTAGGACGGCGCGGTCAGAAGATCTCCTCTCGCGGCCGGCAATGACATGGGGATATCCTGCGCGCGGGCCGAACGGGCACGGAGCGGAGGCAGGATGAAGAAGCTCATCAATGCGCCGGACGATCTCGTCGATGAGGCGCTCGAGGGGATGGCGCTCGCGCACGCCGAGCTCCTCCGGGTGAACGCCGCGCCGCGCTTCGTCACGCGCGCGGAGGCGAAGGGCAAGGGCAAGGTCGCGCTCCTCTCCGGCGGCGGCAGCGGGCACGAGCCGCTGCACGCCGGGTTCGTCGGGCGCGGCATGCTCGACGCCGCCTGCCCCGGCGCCGTGTTCACGAGCCCGACGCCCGACCAGATCTTCGAAGCGACGCGGGCAGTCGACGGCGACGCCGGCGTGCTCCACATCATCAAGAACTACACCGGCGACGTGATGAACTTCGAGATGGCCGCCGAGCTCGCGGGCGAGGCGGGAATCCCGGTGGAGGGCGTGCTCGTGAACGACGATGTGGCGGTCGAGGACAGCCTGTACACTGCCGGACGGCGCGGCGTGGGGACGACCGTCCTCGTCGAGAAGATCTGCGGCGGCGCCGCCGAGGCGGGCCGCCCGCTCGAGGAGGTGGCGGCGCTCGGCCGGCGGGTCAACGCGCGCGGCCGCAGCATGGGGGTCGCGCTCTCCGCCTGCACGGTGCCGCACGCCGGCAAGCCGTCGTTCGAGCTCGGCCCGGGCGAGATGGAGGTCGGCATCGGCATCCACGGCGAGCCCGGCCGGCGGCGGGCCAGGCTGGAGCCGGCCGACCGGGTGGCCGAGCTCCTGATGCAGCCGATCCTCGACGACCTGCCGTTCGCGCCGGGCGACGACGTGCTGCTGTTCGTCAACGGCATGGGCGGGACGCCGCTCCTCGAGCTCTACGTCGTGTACCGCAAGGCGCGCGCGATCGCGCAGGGCCGCGGCCTCAAGGTCGCGCGCAGCCTCGTGGGGTCGTACATCACGTCGCTCGAGATGGCCGGCGCGTCGGTGACCCTGCTCAAGCTCGACGACGAGATGCTCCGGTGGTGGGACGCGCCGGTGCACACGCCGGCGCTGCGCTGGGGGACCTGAGCCATGGACGCCTTGAACGGCGCGCACATCGCGGCGTGGATCGAGCGCGCGGCCGACGTCATGGAGCGCGAGAAGGCGCTCCTGACCGAGCTCGACGCGGCGATCGGCGACAGCGACCACGGCGTCAACATGGCGCGCGGCTTCACGGCGGTGCGCGCCCGGCTCGGCGGCCTCGATCACGGCGACGTCGGCGCGCTGCTGAAGGGCGTCGGGATGATCTTGCTGTCGACCGTCGGCGGGGCGAGCGGCCCGCTCTACGGCACGCTGTTCCGCGAGGCGGGCCAGCGGGCGGCCGGCGCCGCGGCGCTCGATCTCGCGGCCGTGGCCGGGTGCCTCGAGGCGGGCCTCGACGGCGTGAAGCGGCGAGGCAAGGCGTCGCCCGGCGACAAGACGATGGTCGACGCGCTCTCCCCTGCGGTCGACGCGCTCAAGGCCGCGCTGAGCGCGCCGGCGCCCGCGGGCGAGCCGGCGCGCTCCCCGCTCATGGACGGGCTCGCGCGCGCCGCCGCGGCGGCGCAGGCCGGCGCGCTTGCGACCGTGCCGCTCATCGCTCGCAAGGGCCGGGCGAGCTACCTCGGTGAGCGCAGCGCCGGGCACCAGGACCCCGGCGCCACGTCGTGTTCGCTCTTGCTGCGGAGCCTGGCCGCGACGGCAGGCGTATGAGCAGGGCGGCGGGCCGCGTCGGGCTCGTCCTGGTCTCGCACAGCCGGCAGCTCGCCGAGGCCACCGAGGCGCTGGCCCGCCAGATGACCGGCGAGGCGGTCGCCATCGCGTGCGCGGCGGGCGCGGGCGACGGCGGCGCGGAGCTCGGCACCGACGCGACCGCGATCGCCGCGGCGATCGAGCGCGTCTGCGGGCGGGCCGGCGCCGTCGTGCTGATGGACATCGGCGGCGCGATCCTGAGCGCCGAGACGGCGCTCGAGCTCATCGATCCGGCCATCGCCGCGCGCACGCGCCTCACCGGCGGGCCGATCGTGGAAGGGGCGGTCGCGGCGGCCGTGCGGGCTGCGGCGGGCGGCACGCTCGATCAGGTCGCCGCGGAGGCGCGGCAGGCGCTCGCTCCCAAGGCCGAGCAGCTCGGCGAGGCGGAGCGCCCCGCGGCGGCGGCGGCGGCCGCGACCGATGCGGCCGCGCCGGCCGCGGCGGTCGAGCTCGCGATCGCCGATCCGGGCGGCCTGCACGCCCGCCCTGCCGCGCGGCTCATCACGCGCGCGGCGGCCTTCGACGCGGCGATCACCCTGGAGAACGTGACGGCCGCGCGCGGTCCGGTGCCGGCCTCGAGCCTGATCGCGCTCGCGTCCCTCGGGGCGCGCCGGGGCGACGTGCTGCGCTTGCGCGCGACCGGGCGGCAGGCGGTCGAGGCGGTCGAGGCGCTCGCCGCGCTCCTGCAGCGCGGCGCGCCGGCGGCCGCCCCTACGGCGCCCCCCGCGTCGTGCCACGCGATCCCCGTCGCGCCCGGCGTCGCGCTCGGCCCCATGGTCCGGCTGGTGCGGTCGATCCCGGAGGTCCCCGAGACCACGGTCGACGATCCTGCAGCCGAGGCAGAGCGGCTGCGGCGGGCGCTCGATCTGGCAGCGCAGGACCTCGGCAGCGCGCTGCGCGGCACCGACATCCTCGACGCCCATCAGGCGCTGCTCTGCGACCCGGCGCTCGTCGACGAGGCGATCTCCCGCATCGAGCGGGAGCGCTGCAACGCGGCCTGGGCCTTCCGCCAGGCGATCGACGCCGCGGCCGCGATCTACCGGCGGCTCGACGACCCGTACCTGCGGGCCCGCGAGGCCGACGTCCACGACGTGGGCGACGCCGTGGTGCGCGCCCTGCTCGGCGGCGCCGCGGCGGTGCTGCCCGACGGGCCGCCGGCCGTCGTCGTGGCCGAGGACCTCACGCCGTCGGAGGCCGCGCGGCTCGATACGAGGCGGGTGCTCGGCGTCATCGACCGGCGCGGCGGTCCCACCTCGCACGCGGCCATCCTGCTGCGGAGCGCCGGCATCCCCGCGGTCGCCGGGGCCGCGGCGCTGGTGGCGGACGCGGGCGGCACGCGCGCCGGCCTCGACGGCGCGACCGGCGAGGTGTGGCTCGATCCGGATCCCGAGACGACGATCGAGCTCCAGCGGCGGCAGGCGGCCCTCCGCGCGTCGCGGCGGCCGCCAGGCGCCCGGGACGGCCGGTTGCGCCTCGCCTGCGGCCGCGAGATCGAGCTCTGGGCGAACGTGGCTGGCCCCTCGGACGCGCGCGCCGCGCGCGAGGCCGGCGCCCTCGGGATCGGGCTCCTGCGCACCGAGATGCTGTTCCTCGACCGCGCGGACGAGCCTGGCGAGGACGAGCAGGCGGAGCTGCTCGCGGAGATCTTCGCGGCGTTCGCCGGCGCTCCGATCGTGGTCCGCACGCTCGACGCCGGCGGGGACAAGGCGCTGCCGTACCTCGAGCTCGACGCCGAGACGAACCCCAGCCTGGGCGTCCGCGGCGTCCGCCTCTCCCTCGCGCGGCCGGCGCTGCTCGAGACGCAGCTCCGCGCGATCCTGGTCGCGGGGCGCGGCCATGACATCCGGGTGCTGGTCCCGATGGTCTCGACCGCCGCGGAGGTGAGCGCCGTGCGCGCCGCGCTGGAGCGCGCGCACGAGGCGCTCGCGGCGACGGGCGCGGCGCACCGCTGGCCCGTGGCCACGGGCATCATGGTCGAGGTGCCGTCGGCGGCGCTCATGGCGGAGCGCCTCGCGCGCCAGGCCGACTTCTTCAGCATCGGGACCAACGATCTGACGCAGCACACGCTGGCGGCCGAGCGCGGTCACCCGCGGCTGCACGCGCTCGCGGATCCGGCGCACCCGGCCGTGCTGCGGCTCGTGCGCTGGGTGGTGGAGGCGGGGCACGCCGCGAAGCGGCCGGTCTCGGTGTGCGGCGAGGCCGCCGGCGATCCCGGCGTCGCGCCGCTCCTCGTCGGGCTCGGGATCACGCGCCTCAGCATGTGCGCCTCCGCGTTCGACGCGGTGGAGGACGCGCTCGCCGGCGCCTCGTTCGCCGATCTCGCCGCCATCGCCGAGGAGGCGCTCGCGGTCGACGACGCGGCGGCGGCCCGCGCAACCCGCGCGGCGGCGCGGCGTCCGGGCTGACGTCGGTGCGGTGACGGAGCGGGCAGGCGCCTGGCCAGGGACCGCCAGACGTCTGGCCAGCCCGGCGCCCGACCTCCCGAGCGATCCGGCCCGCGGCCGCCGGTGCGCCGCTCGCTACAGCGCCCCCGCCGGCGCGGCGCCCTCGGCTGCGGAGCGCGCGGTGGCGTCGCCCGGAGACTGATTTGCCCGCGCCGGGTGTCCCAGCATGCACGCACCGTCGCCGGGCAGCTCCGTCGCCGCGTCGCACGCTGCGAGCGCCCAGCCGGTCGCCTGTTCGGCGTCGGTCCCGGTGAGGTCGGCACCTCGAAGGTCGGCAGCGGTCAGATCGGCGGCCCCGAAGGTCGACTCCATCAGCGCGGCGCCCGAGAGATCCGCCCCGGCGAGCCGCGCGTTCCGGAAGCTGCTCTGGCTGAGATCCGCTCGGGAGAGATCGAGCCCCGACAGATCCAGCCCGTCGAAGCTGCGGTGACCGCTCCGCGCGAGGAGGCGTACGGCGGCGGACCGTTGCGCGGCGTCGCCCGAGGCGAGCGTGGCGCGCAGCCGGAAGACCGCGAGGCGCGACGGATCGAGGCCGTAGACGAGCGTCGCGGCGAACGCGGCGAGCACGAGGCGGGCGCCCAGGGAGCGCGGGGCGTTGCGTCCGGCGCCGACAAGAGGCAGCGCGAAGGTCAAGAGCGCCGCGCCCAGCGCGCTGCCGGCGTGCGCTGCCAGGAGGAGGCCGCGCGGAGGGATCTTCGCCAGAGCGACGGCGGCCGCGAGGACGAGGAGCAATGCGCCGCCGGCGAGCGCGACGCGCAGCTCGGCCGACCGCGCGAGCTGGGGCGCGTCCGGCGCCCTCCGAGGGCCACCGGGCACGGCGGCGCGGCGGACCGCCGGAGGCTCGCGCTCACCGGCAGCGCGGCGCGAGGCGCTGATCGCCACGCCCTGGCGGGGAACGTCGGTCACAGGGGGCATCCGCTGCGACTCGGGTATCCGCTGCGACTCGGGTATCCGCTGCGACTCGGGTATCCGCTGCGACTCGGGTGGCGCCGAGATCCGTTGCGATGACCACGCCGCCTCCATCCGCCGCGAGTCCGGCGCCGCCTCCGTCCGCCGCGAGTCCGGCGCCGCCTCCATCCGCCGCGAGTCCGGCGCCGCCTCCATCCGCCGCGAGTCCGGCGCCGCCGGGCGACGGCTCCGCGCTGCGCTCTCGGGGACCGCGTCGGCGCTCGCGAGGGCGTCGCGCAGCGGCGAAGGGAACGACGCGACGTCGTCGAACGACGCGCCCGCGCTCGCCAGCGCCAGGATGGCCTCCTCGTCGAAGCCGGAGCGCGCGCACGCCGACGGATCGACGCGCGCGCCCACGAGCGACCCCGCCGAGGAGAACGAGCGCGGGAGCCTGGCCCCGCGCAGATCCGCGGCCGCGAGCAGCGCCCCGCCGAGCAGCGCCCCCGAGAGATCGGCCCAGCGCAGGTCGGCCCCGGTGAGGTCGGCGTTGACGAGCGACGCGGCGTCGAGCCGCGCCCCCCCGAGGTTCGCGCCGGTGAGCTTGGCCCCGTCGAGGCGCGCGCCCGCGAGGTTCGCGCCCTGGAGGTCGGCGCAGCGCAGGTGCGCGGCCGCGAGGTCCGCGCCGGGGAGCTCGATGGCGGTGCTCTCGCCGCCGCGGCGCGACGAGAGGGCACCGAAGAGCGTGTGGAGAGCTGCGGTGTCCATGGCGGCGCCGCCTACTCGTCCGGGTCGATGGTGCCGATCGTGCTGGCGAACACCACCTGCCCGTCCTTCATGTAGCCGTCCAGCGCGAACCACGCGTGCGTATTGTCCCCGTCGAGGTCGCCTCGCGCATAGGCGGCCCACCTGCGATCCACCGGCACGTCCTCCGGGAAATGGTTCACGGAGACGGGCATGGGAGAGCCGCCGAGTCGATATCGATACTGGTACGACTGAGGGTGGCTGACCGAGAACGCAAGGCACTTCCAGCCAACGGTCGGACTCCCGGTGTTGTAGTCCACACCCGGGCTGGGATCGGGCTGATATTTCTGCCCCTGGACACGATAGAACGCGTTGGGCACGGTGACCGCATCGCTGCACAGCGGCTGGACCGCCGCGGTGCCCGACATCGCCTGGAGGCGCTCGGCCGAACCGACGACGGCCCTGGCGATGCCGCCGACCGTCTGCTTGGCCTCGGCCGACTTGGCGAACACGAGGTACTTGGACACCCCCTGGGTCCCCAAGGCGGCCAGGATCGCCACGACCCCGCCCGCGACCATCACCTCGACGAGCGAGAAACCTCGTTGACCTCGCCCTCGATCCGCCCACTCCACGTCAGGCCGAAAATTTCTTGCCACGATACAACTATATACCGAGGCTGTTCATCGAGAAACAAGCACAACCCAGAGCGCTCTGGGCTATGGAACGCTGTTTGGTCGGGGGTTGTGGGGAGTGTGGTCGTGCGGGCGGCGCGACTCCCACGTAGGCCACGGAAGAAGCGATGTGGCGGCGCGATGAGCGCGCGTGGTGCATCCTGCGCTCGGCGTCGCGTCAGTTGAGTCAGTTGAGTCAGTTGAGTCAGTCGCGTCAGTCGCGCCCGCCGCTCCGGCACCGCGGCGAGCGAGGATGGGCGGTGAGCTCAGGCGCGCGGGCCAGCGGTCTTGGGCGGGGGATCCCCCGCGAGGAACGCTTCCAGCGCGTCGGCGATGCGCTCGCCGGTCTTGCCGTCCCATCCCTCGGGCACGGAGCCTCGCTTGGCGCGGCCGTCGAGGATGGCGTCGACCTCGCGCGCGATGAGCGCGGCGTCGAGCCCGACGACGATGTTCGTGCCCTGCGTCACGGTGATGGGCCGCTCGGTGCCCTGACGCATCGTGAGGCACGGGATCCCGAGCGCGGTCGTCTCTTCCTGGATGCCGCCGGAGTCGGTGGCGACGAGCAGCGCATTGCCCATCACGGTCACGAAATCGTCGTATCCGAGCGGCTCCATGATCCGGAGCCCCTTCGTCTCGCGGAGGCGCGCCGACAGCCCGAACGACTCGGCGCGGGCGACGGTGCGCGGGTGGACGGGGAACACGGTCGGCAGGCGCTGCGCGATCGCCTCGAGCGCGTCGAGCGTCTCGGCGAGCCGCTCGGCGCTGTCGACGTTGGCCGGGCGGTGGAGGGTCGCGATCGCGTACTTCTTCGGCTCGAGCCCGAAGCGCGAGAGCGCGTCCGTCTGGCGCTTGAGGGCGTAGTGGACCGAGTCGATCATCACGTTGCCGACGAACCGGATTCGCTCGGGCGCGATGCCCTCCGCGAGCAGGTTGGGGTGGGCGTCGTGAGAGGGGGTGAGCAGGAGATCGGAGAGCTGGTCGGTGAGGACGCGGTTGATCTCCTCGGGCATCGTCCAGTCGCGCGAGCGCAGCCCGGACTCCACGTGGACGACGGGAATTCCGAGCTTGGACGCCGCGAGCGCGCCTGCGAGCGTGCTGGTGACGTCCCCGACGACGACAACCACCTTGGGCCGGTGCTCGATCATGTCGGCCTCGGCGCCGACGAGGACCGCCGCGGTCTGCTGGGCGTGCGAGCCGCCGCCTGCCTTGAGCGTGTGATCCGGCGTCGGCAGGCCGAGATCCCGGAAGAACACATCGCTCATCGTCGTGTCGAAGTGCTGCCCCGTGTGGAGCAGCCGCATCGGTAGACGGCGCGCCTTGAGGGCGCGGCAGATGGGGGCGAGCTTCATGAAGTTCGGGCGCGTCGCGGCGACGAGGTAGATCATCTCGACCGAGGATGATGCCGTGGTACCCGGCGCAGCACCAGCGTTTTGACGGAGCCGCGGGCGCGGCCGGCGCTCGATACCCTCGCTCTCTACGATACTTACGCGCCGCGGTTCGCCATCGCGCTCGCGACGCCGCCCACGTCGGACGCGTCGGACCTGCGCTCGCGCTCCGCCGAGCGCCGCGCCCGGCGTGTGCGCCACCACCGCTCGGCGCTCATCACCGGCAAGATCGACATCGCCACCAGCGTCGACTTCACCCACGCGTCGAGCGAGAGCGACGCCGAGCCGAACAGCGTGTGCATGAACGGCGCATAGACGAAGCAGAGCTGCAGCGCGAGCAGCGCGCCGATCCCGACGTAGACCCAGGGATTCGAGAAGAGCCCGATCTTCAGCATCGAATCGCGCAGCGACCGGCAGTTGAGCACGTAGAAGATCTGGAACAGCACGACCGTCGTGACCGCCGCGGTCTGGGCCTCGCGGTAGGCGATCTCCGAGACGACGCCGCCGCGCACCTCCGTGGAGTACTCGTAAAAGAACAGCCCGATCGCCCCGGCCGTCATGAGGACCGCGACGATCGCCGTGCGCACGAGCACGAACCGGCTCAGGATCGGCTCGCCGGGATCCCGGGGCGGGCGGCTCATCACGTCCTTCTCCATCGCCTCGAACGCGAGCGGCAGGGAGAGCGCCACCGTGGCGACCAGGTTGACCCAGAGGATCTGGACGGCCGTGATCGGCATGAGCGGCGCGCCCCCGACGATCGGGAAGCTCATCACCGCCACGAGCAGGATCAGCGCCTCGCCCAGGTTCGTCGGCAGCACGAACGCGAGCGCCTTGACCAGGTTGTCATAGACGCGGCGCCCCTCCTCGACCGCCGCCCGGATGCTCGCGAAGTTGTCGTCCGTCAGCACGACGTCGGCGGACTCCTTCGACACCGCGGTCCCCGTGATCCCCATGGCCACGCCGATGTCCGCCTGCTTGAGCGCCGGCGCGTCGTTCACGCCGTCGCCGGTCATCGCGACGACCCTCCCCTCGGCCTGCAGCGCCTTCACCAGGCGGAGCTTGTGCTCCGGCGCGACGCGCGCGAACACGTGCGTGGACGTCGCCGCCGCGCGCAGCTCGCCCTCCGAGAGCCGCGAGAGCTCCGTGCCGTTCATCGCGCGCGCCCCGTCCGGAACGAGCCCGAGCTGCCCGCCGATCGCCCGCGCGGTCGCCAGGTGGTCGCCCGTGATCATCTTCACGGTGATCCCGGCCGCGTGGCACGCCTTGATCGCGTCGATCGCCTCGGGCCGCGGCGGGTCGATCATCCCCTCCAGGCCGAGGAGCTCGAACCCCTCCGGGAGGTGCTCCTCGTCGAGCGAGGCCACGTCGCGGCCCGCCGGCCGCGAGGCCACGGCGAGCACGCGCATGCCCTGCGCCGCCATCTGCTCGACCTGCGCCATCACCTGGGCCCGCCCCGCCTCGCCGATCGCGGCGCGGCCGAGCACCGCCTCGGGCGCCCCCTTCATGAAGATCACCCGGTCTCCGCCGGGGACCTCGTGGAGCGTCGCCATGAGCTGCCGCTCCGACGAGAACGGGACGACATCGACGCGGGGGTGCTCCCGCCGCGTCCCCTCGACGTCCACGCCGAGCTTCTGGGCCGCGACGACGAGCGCGCCCTCGGTCGGGTCGCCCTCGATGCCGCGGGCGTCCCCCTCGCGGGTCATGCGGGCGTCGTTGCAGAGCAGCCCCGCGCGGAGCAGCGCGCGCACCGCCTCGGGCACCTCGCCGACCGGCGCGCCGTCGCGGCGGAGCTCGCCATCGGGCGCGTAGCCGACGCCGGTCACCTCGAGCGCGGCGCCGGCCTGCTCGAGCGCCGCATCCCCTTGCGCGCCGGCGGCGGGCGTCCACAGGGCCCGGACCGTCATCTCGTTCCGCGTCAGCGTCCCGGTCTTGTCCGAGCAGATGACGCCCGTGCTGCCCAGCGTCTCGACCGCGGGCAGCTTCCGGATCACCGCGCGGCGCCGCGCCATCCGCTGCACGCCGATGGCGAGCGAGATGGTGATGATCGCGGGCAGCCCCTCCGGGATCGCGGCGACCGCGAGCGAGATGCCCGCGAGCATCGCGTCGACCGGCGGGTAGCCCCGGAGCAGCGCGACCCCGACGATGAGCAACGCGACCGCGACGATCGCGATGGTCAGCACGCGGCCGACCTTGGCCATCGAGCGCGTGAGCGGCGTCTCGATCTCGGTCGCCTCGTGGAGCATCGAGGAGATGCGGCCGAGCTCGGTCGCGGCGCCCGTGGCGACGACCACCGCGGTGGCCGTGCCGCTGGTCACGAGCGTCCCGCCGAAGGCGAGGTTCTTGCGGTCGCCGACGCCGGCGTCCTCGGGGACCGCCGCGATGTGTTTGTCCGACGGCACCGACTCCCCGGTGAGCGCCGACTCGTCCACGTGGAGGTTCTTCACCGAGAGCAGCCGGGCGTCGGCGGGGACCTTGTCGCCGGCGTCGAGCACCACCACGTCGCCGGGGACCACGTCGGCGGCGGGGATCACGCTCCGCTGGCCGCCGCGCACGACCGTGGCCGTCTGGGGCACCATGTCGACGAGCGCCTCGATCGCCTTGCCCGCGCGGAGCTCCTGGACGAAGCCGATCGCCGTGTTGAGCACCACGACCGCCAGCACGACCGCGCCGTCGATCGCCTCGCCCATGGCCATCGCGAGGGCCGCCGCCGCGAGCAGCACGTAGATGAGCGGATCGTTGATCTGACGGAAGAGCAGCTTGAGCGGGCCGTCACCCTTGGCGCGCTGGATCACGTTGGGCCCGACGTCCCTGAGCCGCCGGGCGGCCTCGTCGGCCGCGAGGCCGGCCCCGGCGCTCTCGATCTTGGAGAGCACATCGGGGGCAGGCAGGCTGTGCCAGGCGATCGCGGCCGACGGGGGGAGGACGCGTTGGGACATAGAGTCGTCTCCTGCGGTGGCAGCCGCGCTGTGCGCGCTGAACCGACCGGCTGTGGCTGCTCATCACGTGGTCTTCACGTGGCTGGCGCGTGGTTTCCCCTGTCATTTGGCACGTCTCATGCCAGACCGCGCCGGAGCGGAACCGGGCTGTTCAGCACACGAAGCGGTTCGCGCGGGCAGGCTGCCGGCGGGACCTTTTCACCCCGGCGGGGAATTTTGCCTCACGGCGCTCGCCCCGCGCGTCCGGCGGCGCGTCGGAGGGTGCGGGCTCGCGGCGCTTGCGGGTGGCCTAGCCGCGCGCGTAGGCGAAGGTGCCGTCGATGTTGAGCAGCCGCGTCGCCTGGACGAGCTCGGCCACAGTCACGCCGAAGCGCCGCACGAGCCGGTCGGCGACGTCGCGCCGGAGGATGTCCCTGCGAACGATGTGCAGCGTGCGGGGGGCGAAATACCCCTCGAGCTCCGCGAACGTGAGGCGCTGGTAGTCGGCGGTGCCGGGGACGGGCCGCCGCGACACGACGTCGTAAAAGAAGAAGATGCCGCCCGGCCGGAGCAGGCGGAGCGCCTTGTCCATGAGGCCTCGCTTGAGCTCCGCGTTGGTCACCGACGACAGGACCGCGAACATCATCACCACATCGAACGGGCCCCCGACGTCGGCCGTCAGGAAGTCGCCCGCGACGAAGCGGATGCCGGCGAAGCGAGAGCGCGCGAGCTCGGTGCGCTGCGCGACGAGATCGATGCCGGTGAGGCGCGTCGGATCCGCGCCGAGCTCGATCAGCCAGGCCAGGTTGGAGCCCGACCCGCAGCCCACGTCGAGCACCGACATCTCGCGCAGCACCTCGGGGGTGTGCACGCCGCACGCGACGAGCGCCTCGCGCAGGCGGCGCTGCCGCTGCCGCGCGACGAGGTACGGGTGGGCGTTGAGCAGGCTCGCCCAGGGGTTCCCGGGCAGGAAACGCTCGGTATAGTGCCGGTTGATCGCCGCGAGATCCTGCTCGAAGCCGCCCTCTTCAGCCATCGGTCCGCCTCCTCCCCCGCGCGCGCCGCCTGCCCGCTCTATCAAGGCTGCCCCACGGCCCACGCCGGCAGGCGCTGGACCCCCCAGCGCACCGCCTTGAGCAGCCCGAGCGCCACCGTTTGCTCCACCGTGAGCCGGCGATGCGGCTTCCGCCGCGCGAGGTACGCGTCGAGGTAGCGCAGGAACTCGGGGTCCGGCTCCATGCCGCCCACCTCGCGCCGGATGCGCCGGTACTTGCGCGTCTTCCAGATGAAGTTCTCCCAGCTGTCGAAGTAGTCGTGCCGCATCAGGAGATCGGGCACGTAGACGACCCGCAGATCGGGGAAGTCCTTCGCGATCCGGTAGACGAGGTAGACCCCCTCGGCGCCGTAGAACTGATCGGGGAAGCCCCCGGTCGAGAGGTAGACGCCGCGCCGGATCGCCATGTGCCCCTCGGTCGCGAGGACGTCGTCGACGACGTCGTCGCCGCGGTCGTAGTGCCCCGCGAGCGTGCAGAAATAGGGGTGCTCCTTGGGGATGATCCGGCCGCGCATCGCCGCGATGCGGGGGTCCTGGAAGACGCGGCAGACGACCTCGACGAACGTCGGCGCGATCAGCCCGTCGTCGTCGATGAAGGCGACGTACTCGCCCCGCGCCCAGGCGATGGCGGCGTTGCGCGCGGCGTTCAGCGGGATGCCGTCGGTGAGGCGCAGCTCGACGTCGACGAGCGGGGCCGAGCGCGGCCGCAGGTGCTCGATGCCGCCGCTGTCCGCGAGCAGGATCTCGAACGGCACGTCGAGCGCAGCCGTCTGGCCGCGCGCGTGCTGGAGGCACTCGATCAGGTAGTCCTTCGCCTTGTAGGAGATCACGATCAGCGTGAGCTTCGGCGACGGGACCTCGCGCCGCACGATGAGCTCCTTCACCTCGGACGCGTACTTCGCGCGCCACGCCTCCTGAAGGGCGCGCTCGGCCTCGGGGAGCCCCGCTCGATCCTGGAGAAGATGGTCAGGCATCGCGGGCTCGCATGCCACGGGGGCCGCCGCGCAGGCAAGGATGTCGCGCGGGCGCCGCCCGGGGAGCGGCGTCGGCGCGCGCCCCGGGCGCGGCTTCAGGCGCGCGCGCTCAGCGCGGAGAGCGCGACGTCAGCCCCTGCGGCTCGCCGCGACGCGCTCGAAGAGCCGCGCCAGCACCCCCGCGCTGGCGCGCGCGCTCAGCGCGGAGAGCGCCGCCTGATCGGGCTCGACGAGCGGCCGACCGGCCGCGCGCGCGTCGAGCGCGTCCTCGATGCGGCGCTCGATCGCCGCGGCGTCGCCGGCCGCGTGCGTCCAGCCGAGGCAGGTCGCGTCGAGGATGCGCGCGACCTCGGGGGACGGCGAGACCGCGAGGATGGGCGCGCGCGCGAGGAGGTAGTCGTAGAGCTTGCCTGGCAAGAGGTGGGGCTCGTCGCCGAAGCCGGTGAGCAGCGCCAGGTCGGCGCCCGCGACGATGCCGAGCCCCTCGACGTACGGCAGCACCGTGCGGTGCTCGAAGAGCCGCGACACCCCGAGCTCCTCGGCGAGGCGGAGGTCGCTCTTCGCGACGCGCCCCAGGTTGAGCAGCCGGATCGCGCCCGGGCCGAGCGACCTCCGGCGCGCGACGGCCGCGATCGCCCGGACGAACGGCGCGAGGGTGCGCTCGCTGTAGCAGTTGCCGAAGTGCACGAGCGTCACGGCCTCGCCGCGCCGCGGGGCGACCGCCGCGTCCGGGTCGAAGCCCGTCCGGATGCACTCGACGCGGCGCGCGATCCCCCGCTCGGCGTAGGCATCGCGGGTCATCTCGGACGTCACCGTGAAGGCCGCGGCGGCGCCCACCACGGCCCGCTCGACGAGCGCCGCGGCCGCGCGGCTCCACGCGGGCCGCGTCGCCATCACCGGGCCGAACGACCAGGGATCGCGGAAGTCGACGACGACGGGCCGGCCGATGGCCCTGCCGGCGAGCACGCCCGCGAGCACGGTCTCCCACGGCGCCCCGCTCGCGAAGATCACCTCGGCGCCGACCTCGCGGGCGAGGCGCGCGACGCGGACCGCCAGGGCCGGGACGCGCCCCGTGTTCGGTCCGATCACCGGGACGTAGCGGACCTCGGCGGCGAGGCGCGCGAGGCCCCTGCGGCGCGCGATCGGCGGCGCGGCCTCGGTCGGCGCCTCGAGGGTGCCGTCCGAGCCGAGCGCCCGGCGCGGCATGCGCGCAAGCTCGGCCTCGGAGAGGTAGTCGCGGCGCACGTCGCCCGCGGGAAGCGAGCCCTCCGCGAACGACGGATCCAGCCGCTCCCCTGGAGGCGGCCTCGCGGTGAGCACCGTCGCTGCCCAGCCATGCTCGGGTAGAAATTTCGCGAAGCGGTACGCGCGCTTACCGCCGACGCTGAACCGCGGTGGAAAGTAGTAGCTCACGAGGAGCGCGCGCCTCATCGCCGCGCCTATATCACGGCCGACCCAGGCGCCGCGCGCTCGCCTCGGGAGGCCGCTCCTGCCCGCGCATGTGCTACCGAGCCGCCATGCAGGACGAGCAGCCCGCCCCGGTCGAGCCGAGCGCGCCCTCGCGGGCCCCGGAGGTCGCGCCGGCTGCCAAGGAAGCGCCGCGCCCGGGCGAGGCGCAGGGCACGTCGCTGGCCGACCGGATCGGGATGATCGTCGGCGGGCAGTTCGTCAACACGCTCATCATCCTCGTGCAGGGCGTCGTCGTGGTGCGGCTGCTCGGCAAGGCCGAGTACGGCGTGCTCGCGTTCGCGACGATGCTGTTCATGACGGGGCGCGATCTCGCGCAGCTCTACCTCCCGGAGTCGTTCCTCTATTTCGCGCCCAAGGTGACCCGCGCCGAGCTCCGCGGGCTGGTGCGGCAGAGCATGCTGCTCCTGGTCGGCCTCGGGGCGCTCTCCGCGCTGGCCTTCTCGGTGTTCGCCCTGGTCCCCAGCGTCTTCCTCGACGGCCGCGAGGGCGTCACGCGGCTCCTCCTGCTCATCGGCCTCATGAGCGTGATCGCCTACCCGGCGAGCGTGTTCGGCCCGCTCTTCATCGCGACGAACAACCACCGCAAGTCGGCGGGGGTCGCGCTGATCGTCACGCTCTCTAGCGCCGCGGGCGCGATCGTCCCCGCGGCGCTCGGGTGCTCGATCGCCTGGATCGTGGCCGCCCAGTGCGCGGCGCAGGCCCTCCGGCTCGGGCTCTCGTACCGGCTCTACGCGCGGCTGTTCCAGGACGTCGCCACGGCCCCGTTCCCTGGCGGCGTCAGGGCGCAGCTCGCCTACGCGCTCCCGCTCTCGGTCACGCGCTTCGCCGGCCTCTTCAACCAGAAGCTCGACAAGTTCGTCATCGGCCTCTTCTTCAGCGCGGGCCTCTATGCCGAGTTCTCCGTCGGCTCGCAGGAGCTCCCGCTCGTCGGCGTCCTCGCCTACTCGGTCGCCTCGACGATGCTCCCCGACCTCGTCGCCCGCGTCGAGAACGGGCGGACCCCCGCGGAGGGCGCGCGGGCGGCGATCGACCTGTGGCACTCGGGCATCCGCAAGACGACGCTGATCATGCTCCCGGTCGCGGCGTTCCTCCTCCTCTTCGCCGAGCCGCTCATGCGCACCATCTACGGCGACGCCTACGCCGGCGCCGCCGTGCCGTTCCGCATCTACTCCGCGCTCCTGCCGCTGCGCGTGACGGCGTACGCGATCATGCTGATGGCGTTCGGGAAGACGTCGATGATCCTGCGGATCCAGGTGCTCTCGATGGCGTTCAACGCCGCGGCGAACCTGGTCCTGCTGCCCACGATCGGCATGGTCGGCGCGCCGCTCTCGGCCGTCCTGACCCAGGTGCTCGTGATCGCCTCGACGGTGGCCTGCATCGCGCGCTTCTCCGGCGTCGGCCTCCGCGGCGTCTTCCCGTGGAGCCATTACGGGCGCGTCGCGGCCACCGCGATCGTGGCCGCGGCGCCGCTCGCCGCGTTCCTGCTCACGGGCGCGACCGACAGGCGCCCCGCGCTCTGCCTCACGCTCTGCGCCCCGCTGTACGCGGGCCTCTACCTCGTGGCCGCGCGGGTCACCGGCGCGCTCGCTCCCGAGGACCGGGCGTTCGTGGCGCGCTGGCTGCGCCTCGAACCGCTGCGGAGCCGCCACGGCTGACGCATCCGCGCGCGTCGCACCCTCGCTGTCTCGGGCGGCAAACGAGGGCTGCCGGCGCAAAATCCGCGCGGGCTGCTTCAAAGCGCCCTCGCCTGGAAGGCGGAAAAGATTGACAGTCGCCCGGTCGTCTCCCGCGTCGCGCCCGCCTTCGGGTGGATTTCCCGCCGATCGGTGTTCTAGGCTTACTTGCTTGCCGGCCTCATCGGCGCCTTGTGCGATGGAGACGACCATGAGCGAAGACCAGGAAGCAGGGCTCGTCCTCCGGGTCATCTCGGGCCCCCTGGCCGGGCAGACGGCGCGTATCCCTGGCGACCGTCCGCTGCTCGTCGGCCGCGCGCCCGAGTCGGATCTCTCGATCACGAGCGACGGTGAGCTCTCTGCCCTGCATTTCTCGGTGGAGCAGATCGACGGCAGCTATCTCCTCCGCGACCTGGGGAGCCGCAACGGGACGCAGGTCAACCGGGAGCGGGCGCGCGAGGTGTCGCTCCGGGACGGCGACGAGATCCGCGCGGGGGGGACCCTCTTCGCGGTGGTGCGCCGCGAGGTGAACCGCCGCTACGCGCCGACCGAACCCGCGCCGCCGTCGCGCCGCGCGCGCAGGAGGGCCGCGGTGCTCGCGACCGGGGCGCCGTTCGCCGCGTCGGCGCGGGCGCGGCTCCGGCAGGAGCGCTCGCCCCTCTTCGCGGTGGTCGACGCCGCCCGCGACCCGCGCATCCGGCTGCTGCTCGGCGAGGCGGGCGAGCAGACCGCCTCGCTCTACGCCGGCTTCCAGGGCGAGATCCTCGCGGACGTCGGCCCCACGCTCGTGCACCTCCCGCACGGGTCCAGGCTGCTCGACGCGCTGGTCGACGGAGGCTGGGGCGACTGCTGGGGCGTCTTCCTGACGAGCGACCGCCCGTTCGGCGACGTGCGGAAGCACCTGCGCCGGTTTCTCCTTGTCGAGAACGGGACAGGCAAGCAGCAGTATTTCCGGTTCTACGACCCGCGCGTGCTCCGCGGCTTCCTGCCCACGTGCGGTCCTCGAAAGCTCGAGGCGCTGTTCGAGGAGGTCGAGGCCTTCGCCATGGAGGCCGAGGATCCGGGGAGGCTGCTCCGCTTCACCGCCCGGGGCGGCAAGGCGCTGCGCGAGGAGTCGGCGCTGGAACGCGAAGGCTGAAGGCGCGCGCCGGCCCCGCGGGCCGGCATGGATCAGCGCGGCGGCGCGCCCGCGGCGCTGCCTGGGTCCTGGGCGGGCAGGTCCCAGGCGATGAGGCGCAGGAGCTCTGCCACGCTGAAGGCCTGCGCGAAGCTGCCACCGGGGTGGTGCGGCGGCGCGCCGGAGGCGACCTCGGGCACCTGGCCGAGCGCGATCTCGTTCGCGGCCGCGGAGGCCGCGAGCCGGTGCAGCAGCGGGATCACGTGCTCGCCGAGCATGGAGAAGCGCCGGAGGGCGCGCGCGTAGAACCCGAGCAGGAACGGCCAGGCCGTGCCCTGGTGGTAGGCGCTGTCGCGCGCCTCGGGGCCTCCCTGGTACCGGGGCGCGTAGGCCGGATCGGCCGGCGAGAGCGTGCGCACGCCGACGGGGGTCACGAGCTCCAGGCGGACCCGATCGAGCAGCGACGCGGCCCGCTCCGGCGTGAAGCAGGCGGGATCCACGGCGACGGCGATCAGCGCGTTGGGGCGGATCGACGCGTCGCGGAACGCGCCCTCGCCCTCCGCGTGCTCCGAGATGACGTCGTACGGGTAGCCGGTCTCCTCGCACCAGAAGCGGGCGGCGAAGCCCCGGCGCGCCGCGCTCGCGGCCGCCTCCGCCCGCCCCGCGAGGCGGGCGTCGCCGGCGGCCCGCGCGAGGCGCGCGAGCGTCTCCGACCCCTTCGCCCACAGCGCCGTGAGCTCGACCGGGCAACCGGCGCGCGGGGTCACCGCGCGGCCCGCGACGCGCGCGTCCATCCACGTGAGCCCGTCGACGGCGCCCTCGCCCAGGCGCCCGGCCGCGAAGAGGCCGCCGGCCGTGACGTGGATCCCGTTCCGGGTCCCGCGCACGGCGGCCTCGAAGGCGTCGCGGAGCGCGCCGAGCAGCTCGCCCGCCACGAACGGGTGCGTGTCGCCGAGCACGTCCGCGAGCAGGCGAGCCGCCTCGAACAGCCAGAGGGTCGCGTCGGCCGCGTGGAAGTCCGGCGGCTCGCCGGCGTCGGGGAGCCGGTTCGGCACGAGGCCGTCCTGCATCGCGTCGATCATCGCGCGGAGGACGCGGATCGCCGCCTCGGTCTTGCGCGGCACGAGGTAGAGGCCGGGCAGGGCGATGAGCGCGTCGCGGCCCCACACCTCGAACCAGGGGTAGCCCGCGATGACGCTGGGCCGCGCGGCCGCGTCGGCGCGGAACGCCTCGGCCGCGATGGAGAGCTTCCGCTCCAGGAGCGGGCGCCGGGGCCCCGGGTCCTCGGCGCGGATCGCCGCGCTCGCCGCCGCGAGGAGGTTCTCCGGCTCGTCGTCGGGCAGCGCGCCCACCGCCACGAGCAGGTGAACGGGCTCGGGGCCGATCACCGTCTCGAAATGGCCCGGCGTCCAGAGATCCTCGAGGAAGTCGAGGCCCCGATCCTGCTCGCCGAGGTACTCGAAGCGTCGCCACCAGTCCTGCGAGCCGACGAACGTGCCCTGGTAGCGGAAGCAGATCCTCGGCAGCGCGCGGTTCGGCTGCACCCGGACCTCGCCCATCACGGGGCGGTCCCGCCCCGAGCCGGGCTCGCCGCGCGCCGCCCCTGCGCGCAGCTCGACCTTCTGGGAGATCCCGCCGTTCTCGCGCAGCAGCTGGTGGATGTGGCGCGCGGCGAGGAGCGGGCGCAGCGTCAACATCACCGGATCCGCCCCGCTCCAGGCATAGCGGAGGACGGCGGCGTTCTCGCCGCGCACGAGGCCGAGCGTCACCTCGAGCTCGCCGCCCGGGACGGCGTACGCCCAGCGCGGGAGCGGATCCTGATCGAAGCGCTCGAGGTAGAACGAGCTGCCCTCCGGATCGATGCCCGGGAACTGGTGCTTGGCGAGGTCCCACCGCGGCCACGAGGCGCGGCGCTCGGACGGCGCGCCCTGCTGCCGGACGGGGCGGACGCAGACGTCGACGTGCGAGAGCATGACGTGCCGGCGCCGCGGAGGGTCGAGGGCCGCGACGAGCAGGCCGTGGTAACGGCGGGTGTGCATGCCGGCGATCGTCGAGCTCGCGTAGGCCCCCGCGCCGTTCGTGTGCAGCCACTCCTTGCGCGCGATCGAGAGCTGGCCCCGCACCTCGACGTGCGGCCACGGCGAGGCGTGCTCGAGCGCGGCGCCCTGGCCGCGGTGCGCCGCGGGCGTGGGCGACAGCGCCTCGTAGGTCGGAAAATTCCGCCGGGATCCGTCCGAGCTCATCGACCGCCGGTTGCCTTCCTGAGCGAATCCTCGGCTGCCGCGCGCATCTCCTCGACCGGCGCCGGGAGGCCGGTCCAGAGCGTGAAGGACTGCGCCGCCTGGCCGACCAGCATCCCGAGCCCGCCTTCGGCGCGGAGCCCTCTCTCGCGCGCCGTCCGGAGGAAGGGCGTCACCGGGGGATTGTAGACGAGGTCGTAGAGGCACACGCTCGGCGAGAGCGCGTCCCACGGGATGATGCCCGTGACCTCCTCCCCGGGCGGCCCCCCGAGCATGCCGGCGCTCGTCGCCTGGATGATCAGGTCGGCGGCGACGGTGAACTCGCTCCAGTTGAGCCGCAGCGCCACGGAGGACTTGCTGCTGATCGACCTGTCGGTCGGGATCGGCCAGGGCGCGGTGAGCGCGCCGAGCTCGGACGCGCGCTGCCCGGCGGGCGACTCGAGCATCGCCTCGGTGCTGGTCCACGAGCGGGTGGTCACGCTGATGAGGTGATAGCCGAGCATCTTGCACGCGGCGATCGCCGCGAACGCCGCGCCGCCCGCGCCGATGATCACCGCGCGCTGGCGCGGGCTCGAGTGCGCGCCGTACGGCCCCTCCGGATCGTCCCCGCGGGGCGGGGCGGATCCCAGGAGCAGCGCGAGCTCGTCGCGGAGCGCGACCACGTCGGTGTTGTACGCCGTCACGCGCCGCGACTCGGTCGCGCAGAGGACGTTCGCGGCGCCGACCTCGGCCGCGCTCGCGTCCACGTCGTCGACCATCGACATGATCGCGCGCTTGTGCGGGATCGTGACGTTCGCGCCGGCGATGAGGCCGCTCCGGATGTCGCTGACGAAGCGCGCGAGCTCCGCGCCGGTGGGCACGTCGAAGGCGCTGTAGATGTGCGGCAGGTGGTGCGCCCGAAACGCGGCCGAGTGCATCGCCGGCGAGACCGAGTGGCCCACCGGGTGCCCCACGAGACCGAACATTCGCCGCTCAGCGTTCGACATGGTGCCTCTCCTCAGGGCCGGCCTCCGCGCCGCCCTGCCCCACCGAGACCTGGCCGACTGCGCCCGCGCGACCGAGGGTCGGGGCGTGCTCCTCGGCCGCGAAGCCGAGCCCGAGCTGCTCGCACGGGGGCGCGCCGGGCTGCGTCCTCTTGCGCCTCGGCGCGCGGCCGGACGCGGCGCGCGGGCCGCCGCCCTGGCGCGCAGGCGGGGCCGGCGCCGCCGCGGCGGCCGCTGCTGCCGTCGCTGCCGGCGCGTGCGCGTGGCCCTCGACGAGCGGCTCGTCCGGACCTGCGGTGACGACGACCCGCGCGAGGAGCGCGCCGTGGTGCACCCGCACCGCGATCGGATCGCCCGGCGCGACCTCGCGGTGATCGCGGACCGCGCGCCCCGACGCGTCCGTCGCGATGGCGTAACCGCGCGCGAGCACGCGGAGCGGCGACATCGCCTCGAGCCGGGCCACGTCGCCCGCGAAGCCCTCCCGCAGGAGGGCGACGTGGCGGTTCGCGGCCGCGGCGAGGCGCACCGACAGCGGCCTGAGCGCCCCGCGGGCGCCCGCGAGCACCGCGCGCGGGTGGCGCGCGGCGAGCCTCCGCTCGAGGCGCTGGAGCGCGGCGCCGTCCTCGACGAGGATGCGCTCCATGCGGCGCCGGAGCCTCGCCATGGCGTCGTCGATGCGCTGCTGGGGCTCCGCCACGATCTGCGCGGGCGAGCCGAGCCGGGCGCGCTGCCGGTCGAGATCGGCCCGAGCGCCCCGGATCCGGTGGGCGATCGCGCGGCGCATGCGGGCCTCGAGGTGCTCCAGCGCCGCGCGCCGCGCGGCCGCGTCCGCGACGAGCATCTCTGCTGCCTGCGAGGGCGTCGCGGCGCGCGCGTCGGCGGCGAGGTCGGTCAGCGCGACGTCGATCTCGTGCCCGACGGCGCTCACGATCGGCACGCGCGCGGCCGCGACCTTCCGGACGACGATCTCCTCGTTGAACGCGCTGAGGTCGTCGGCCGAGCCGCCCCCGCGCCCCACGATGATCACCTCGATGCCCGGGAACTCCTCGAGCAGCGCGATCGCGCGCACGATCCGCTGCCCTGCGCCGGCGCCCTGCACCGGCGTGCGCGCCAGGATCAGCCGCGCGCCGCCGCGGCGGAACGCGACGGTCACGATGTCGTGGATCGCCGCGCCGTCGCCGCTCGTGACGACGCCGATGATGTGCGGATCGACGGGCAGCTTGCGCTTGCGCTCCGGCGCGAAGAGCCCCTCGGCGGCGAGCTTCTCCTTGAGGCGGAAGAGCGCCTCCAGGAGCGCGCCGCGGCCGGCGAGGCGCGCGTCGTCCGCGGAGAACTGGAGCCGGCCCCGGGGCACGTAGACCGTGGCGCGGCCCGTGAGCACGACGCGCGCGCCGTCGGCGAGCAGCTTCCGCGCGCGCGGCGCCGCGGTCCTGTACATCACGCAGTCGATGGCCGCCTCTTCGCTCTCGTCCTTGAGCGTGAAGTAGGCGTGGCCGCTGCCCACGACGCGCAGGCCCGAGATCTCGCCCTCGACGCGTACGTCTGCGGTCGACCCCTCGAGGATCCGCTTCAGCCGGCGATCCAGCTCCGCGACCGAGACCACCTCCGGCTCGGCGCCCCGCTGGCGGCGCGAGGGCGGCGGGCCCGTGAGCTCGCGAGGCTCGGCGACGGGAAGGGCCGCGAACGAGAGCTCGGGCGGGATATCGCGGCGCTGCACAGGGCAGACGTACCCTTTTGCTCGGCCTGTGGAAAGACTCTCGCGGGCCTGATCCCGCGTCAGGCGAGCCCGCCGTCGGTCGCGCCGCGAGGCTCGGCGCGGAGCGGCGGAGCGACAGGCCGCTCGCGGAGGCGATTTCGTGTGAGAGCGCCGGCTCGTGATCCGCAAGGTCCTCTTCCCCGACCGCGGTGAGATCGCCGTGCGAGTCCTCCGATCGCTGCATGAGGCTGGCCTCCAGGGCGTCGCCGTCTGCAGCGTCGCAGGCGGCGACGACCTCCATGTCCGCCTCGTGAGCGCGTCGTACGCCATCGGCCCCGCGCCTGCGGCCGAGAGCTACCTCCGCTTCGACCGGATCCGCCGCATCACCAGGCGTTCCGGGGCAGGCGTTATCCATCTCGGGTACGGAAAACCGCGAGTTCGAGGAAGCATGCGAGCGGACGTCGTCAGGTTCCTCGTCGCCGAGGAGGGTCGCAACGCGGCGTGACACGTCGCAGCGCGCGCCATCCGCGACCCGCCGGGGACGTCCTCGGCTGGTCGTAACCGGTCGTAACCAGTCGTAACCGATCGTGACAGAGCGGGTCGCCGACAACGCGCAGCCCCCTACGCAGCGCGTTGTCCCAAAGTCCCCTCGCTCCGGCCTCGGTCAATGCTATTCTACCGCCAACTTTCGGCCGGGGTGGAGGTGCGATGGGACGCGAGGCGAAGGGCCAGAAGGACCCGCTTGGGTCCGTCGCGATGCTCCCGTCGATCGAGGTCCGAGCCCACGAGCCTCCCTCTGCGACAGGCAGGCCGGCGACGCAGCGCGCGGGCGAGCCGGCGAGCGACGCCGCCGTGACGCCTTTCCCACGGGTCCGGTGGTTCGACGCGACCGCTCCCGAGGTGACGCCGGCGGGGGGCAGGGACACCCGGCGGCGCTGGGCGATCCCGCTCTTCCTGGCCGCGCTCGTGCTGGTCGTGACCGCGCGCGGCCTGATATTCCGTGCGCTGTTGCCGGTCGCCCTCGTGACGGCGGCGGTCGCGCTGCTCGCGCGGGGACGGCGGCAGCTCGTGCCCCCTCCGCAGGTGAGCCGGCGCGGGCTGAGCCTCGAGGGCGATCAGCTGCTCCTTCGAGGCCAGAGCAGCGCTGCGCAGCACGTGCTGCTCACCACCCGCGAGCGGTTCGGCGTCACGCTCCTCGCGACGCCGCGCCGGGATCGTATCGTCGCCCTGCTCAGCTCCAGCGCCGGCATGTCCTCCATCGGAGCCGGCTTCGACGGCCCCTCGCGGCGCACCTTCGCCGCGCTGCTCGACCACGCGTCCGTCGTCGGCTCCGACGAGGTCGGGCTCGAGGCGATCGGCCCGGACGGCGAGCCGATCTCGCTCGGCCCCGCGGCGCTCGCCGCGCTCCTCGAGGAGCTCACGCTGCGCTCTCCTGGGTGCCTCGATCGCTTCCTCCTGACCGACGCGCGCGGCGCCGCCCTCGGCCTCGACAGCCGGGAGCTCCGCGCCGGCGGCCGCGTCTTCGATCTGGCGGCGCCGCTCGAGTGGCGCGCGTTCGTGTTCCAGGAGGCGCTCGGGCAGGCGATCGCGGTGTACCAGGGAACGTGGGTACGCCAGGGTACCAACGAGATCTCCCTCGTCTGCCTGCTCCCCGCGATGACGCCGCCGCTCGACGGGCTGGGGGCATCGCTCGGCCCGCTCGATCGCGGCGCGCTCCGCGACCTCCGGCTGATGCAGGGCATACCGGAGAGCCCGCCGCCCGCCGATCAGCGCGTCGCCATCGATCGCCTGCTGATGGTCCCGATCCGATCCGCGCTGGACAAGGCGCCCCGACCTGCCGCGCAGGCGCCGCGCGCGCGCGCATGACGCAGCCGCGGTGAACCCAGCGCCAGGGTTGTCCTGATGGGTCGACGAGACGGCGCGCCAGGGCTGCCCTGACGGAGCGAGGAGACAGCGCGTGGGCGTCGTGCTTCGCTTGACTCCCGCGCGCGGGCACGGGTAAACCGCGCTCGGTATCCAGGCGATCTCGAGTCACCACGTCCCACACGACATCCGGAGGCGATCCATGGCCGTCGATATCCAGAAACTGTTCAACGAGGAGCTGCCCGCTGCGCTGGCGAAGCATACCGACGCGGCCAAGCAGATCGGCGGGAAGTACCAGATCAACGTGACGGGCGAGGGCGGCGGCGAGTGGCTGATCGACCTGTCCGACAGCGGGCCCAAGCTCTCCTCGGGCAACCCTGGCAACGCGGATGTCACGATCTCGCTCAGCAGCGAGGATTTCCAGAAGCTGCACGAGAACCCGCAGGCCAACTCGATGCAGCTCTTCTTCGCGGGCAAGCTGAAGGTCACGGGCAACCAGATGCTCGCGATGAAGCTCCCGAAGCTGTTCCAGCTCAACGCGGGCTGATCCGGGCGCCGGCGGAGCTCCGGCGAGCCCGCCTGCGCCGCCGCGCGCGCCGCGCGGGCGAACGGTTCGCTGGTGGAGCGCGGCCCGCGCGCCCGCCCCCGCCAACCTCGGTGCCTCCTGCGCGCGGCGCGCCCTTCGCCCATCATTCCTCGATCGCTCGATCCCTCGACGGATCTCGCGCAACGACAGCAAAGCCGCCGTGCGCCCGCTCACCGACACGCGTGTCCTCGATCTTTCGAGGCTCTTGCCAGGCCCCTTCGCGACCCTCGTGCTCGCGGATCTCGGCGCGACGGTGGACAAGATCGAGGACGTCGCCGGCGGGGACTTCCTGCGCCAGCTCCCCCCGCAGATCGCCGGAGAATCCGCGGCGTTCCAGCTCTTGAACCGCGGCAAGCGCAGCGCCCTGCTCGACCTGAAGACGCCTGAGGGTCGCGACGCCTTCCGCCGGCTCGTCGCCGGCTACGACGTGCTCTTCGACCAGTTCCGCCCAGGGGTGCTCGATCGGCTCGGGCTCGGTCACGCGGCGCTGCGCGCGGACAACCCGCGGCTCATCGTCTGCGCGCTGACCGGCTACGGTCAGACGGGCACCCTGGCGGCGCGCGCGGGGCACGATCTGAACTACATCGCGCGCGCGGGGGTCCTCGGCGCGCAGGGGCCCGCCGAGGGGCCGCCGCAGGTACCGGGCTTCCAGGTCGCCGACATGAGCGGCGGGATGTGGTGCGCGATCGCCATCCTCGCCGCGTTGCGCGAGCGGGAGCGGACCGGGCAGGGCGCGGTGCTCGACATCGCCATGACCGACGGCGTGCTCGGCTTCGCCCTTCCCACGCTCGCCGCCGCGCTCGCGAGCGGCGGAGAAGCGGCCAGGGAAGCGGCGCGCGCGGCGGGCGGCGCGCCGCTCACCGGCGGGCTCGCGCCGTACAACACCTACCTCTCGAAGGACGGGCACGCGATGGCCCTCGCCGCGCTGGAGCCGAAGTTCTGGGCCTCGTTCTGCGAGGGCGCCGGGCTCGATCCCGACCCGAGCGCGCTCGTCCCCGGGCCGCACCAGGCCGAGCTCAAGCGCAAGCTGGCCGCCGTCGTCCGGGAGAGGACGCGCGCGGAGTGGGAGACCTTCGCCGCCGAGCGCGACTGCTGCCTCGAGCCGGTCCTCGATCCGCGGAGCGCCGCGGCGGATCCCCACCTCGCCTCGCGCGATCTCCTGTTCGAGATCGCCTCGCCGCGCGGCCGGATCCCCCAGCTGAGGACGCCGGTCACGCCGGCGGGCGTCGCGTTCGCGCCGGCGCCTCGCGCCGGCGAGCACACGCGCGCCGTGCTCCGCGACGCGGGCTTCTCGGAAGAGGACATCGACGCGCTGATCCGCGCTGGCGCGGCGCGGGAGGCGCGCT
This sequence comes from Sorangium sp. So ce281, assembly GCF_051527395.1. NCBI lineage: Bacteria > Pseudomonadati > Myxococcota > Polyangiales > Polyangiaceae > Sorangium > Sorangium sp. So ce281. The sequence continues at coordinate 3,205,312 of NZ_CP150322.1, read as the reverse complement.
GACGGCCGCCTTTCGCGAGCGCGCCACGCGCCACGCTGAAGATGCGCGCGGCGCGCCGGCAGCGGCGACCGAGCTCCTGCTTCGCGTCAGATCTTCTTCAGCTCGTCGACGAACTCCCAGTCGGCGATGAGGTGCTTCTTGAGCATCAGCGACAGGAGCGCGGCGAACATCGCCTCCCAGCGCACGTTGTTGCCGAGGATCTCGCTCGCGTCGGCGCCGTGGGACACCGCGCGCAGCGCGGAGACCAGATCGCGCGCGGTGAGGCCCGAGTCGTCCGCCGTGGGAGGAGGCGGCGGTTCGGACTGCGCGGCGGCGCGGGGGGACGGGGCTTCTTTTCGCTGCTGCTGCTGCGGCTGCTGCTGGGATTTGGACCCGCGCGCGGGGAGCGTGATCGTCGTCCCGTCGAGCAGGGTGAGCGAGACCATCCGCCGGCGGCCGCGGCCTTGCGGCGCGGGGATGTTGCGCACCTCGCGCTCGCTGGGGGGCTCATCGCCGTAGTCGGGCACGCTCTCCGGGACGGTGCGCGCCGCAGCGCTGGCGCGTCCGAGCACCGCGCCGAGGAGGGCCGCGGCTGGCGTGCTCGACGCTGGCGCCCCGTCCGTGCTCGGCGCCCCGTCGCCGGCGGACGCCGCGACGGGCCCCGGCGCGGAGCTCGGGCGCATCGTCTTCCGGCGCTCCGGCTGCGCCGCCTGCGCCTGCGCCGCCTGCGTCGACTGCGCCTGCGCTGGCTGCGCAGGTTGCGCGGGCTGCGCGGCTCGTGCTGCCTGCGCCGCCGCGAGCAGCTCGGGCGTCGGCGCGACCTTCAACGTCGGCCGCGAGCGCTCGTCCGGGCGGCCGCGGATCTGCCGCTCCTCCGGGGAGCTGCGGACTTCCTTGGCCGCGGCGCGAGGCGACTCCCACGCCAGCTCGTCATCCATGACGCCCACGTCGGAGGGGTCGACATCGGAGGTCTCGATCGCCGGCCCCGCGTCCTCGACCAGCCGCGCCCCGGATCGCATGGCGGGCCTGGTGAGCAGCAAGGGCTCCGGCGTCGATGGCGTCAGCGGCGTGTCCTCCGCGTGGCGCGCGGTCTCGGGCGCTCCGGAGAGCTCGGACGAAGGCGGCGGGTCGGCGGGGCGTGCCCGCGACTGCGGCTCGCTCACCTGGGCCTGCTTCGCGGGCGCGGGCGGCGGCGCCGAGCGGGCGCGCGCCCCGTAATAGACCCGGATCGCGTTCCGGATGTCGCTCGGCGGAGCGATCATCGCGCGCACGGGCAAGCCGGAGAACGCCATGCACTCCTTCATGCCGTCCTCGTTCGTCGGATCGTCCATCGCGACGTACAGCGTCTCGCCCTGGTTGCGGACGTGGCGAACGTAGATCGGGACGAGGCAGTAGCGCTCGGCCACGTCGTGCGGGACGAGGTTGAGCAGCTGCCGCGAGAACTCGATGTGCAGGAGCGACACCCAGGGGACAGCGAGCTGGTGCGACAGGATCTGCGTCAGCTGGGTTTCGTTGATGAGCCCTTGCTCGACAAGGAGCGTCCCCAGCCGCCGGCCATCCGTTCGCTGCTGCTCCAGGGTCTTCTCGAGGGCGTCCTGGGTGATCATCCGCGCGTCGACCAGGAGCTGACCGAGACGTAGGCGAGGCGTAACCATCGCGCCCGAGGTTACCCCAAGAAGGATCCAGGACCTAACAGACGGCTGGACGAGCCCCCCCGCCCCCTCCAGACGGCGCCCCCTCGGGCCGAGGGAGACCTCGACTCCAATCGCTATCCTGAACGTGGTAAGGTCCCGCGCGTGTCCACAGTGGTCTGCCCGCAATGCGCGAATCCGTGCGAGCAGGCGCACAAATTCTGCCCGGTGTGCGGCTTCCCGATCTCGGAGTTCAACCGGACATCCGACGATCCGCTGATCGGGACGACGCTCCCTGGCAACTACGTGATCCTGGAGCTCGTCGGGGTGGGCGGCATGGGCCGCGTGTACAGGGCCGAGCAGAAGGCCCTGGGGCGCACCGTGGCTGTCAAGATCATCCATCCCCACCTGCTCGGCGACGAGAGCGCGTCGGTCCGGTTCATCACCGAGGCGCGCGCCGCGAGCCGCCTCAACCACCCGAACTCGGTCGGGGTCATCGACTTCGGTAAGAACGGCGGGCAGCTCTACCTCGTCATGGAGTTCCTGCGCGGGCGCGACCTCGCCCGCGTCGTCTACGAGGACGGCCCGCTCCCGTTCCGCCGCATCGTCGACATCCTCTGCCAGGTGCTCGCGGCGCTCGCCGAGGCGCACCACCTCGGCATCATCCACCGCGATCTCAAGCCCGAGAACATCGTGCTCGAGCCGATGCGCTCGGGCGGCGACTTCGTGAAGGTCGTCGACTTCGGCCTCGCGAAGCTGAAGGGGGAGGTCGCGACGACGAACATCACGAGCCCGGGCATCGTCTGCGGGACCCCGGACTACATGGCCCCGGAGCAGGGGCGCGGCGATCCGATCGACGCGCGGAGCGACCTCTACGCGTGCGGCGTCATCCTGTTCCAGCTGCTCACCGGCCGGCTCCCGTTCGAGGCGGAATCGCCCACGCAGGTGGTGCTGATGCACCTCTCCTTGCCGCCGCCCGATCCCGCCCTGCTCGCGCCGGAGCGCGAGATCCCCGAGTCGCTCGTCGAGGTCACGCTGCGCGCGCTCGAGAAGGACGCCGCGCGGCGCTACCAGTCCGCGGACGAGTTCGCGGCGGCGCTGCGCGCGGCGCTCGGGACGTTCGACACCCCCTCGGGGCGCTTCTCGTTCTCCGACGCGACGGTCATCTGCGGCTCGTGCCGGGCCATCGTGCCGCGCGGCCAGAAGTTCTGCGGCGAGTGCGGCGCCAGGATCGCGCAGGCGCACTCGCCCGCCCCTGCGCCGCGCGCGGCGCCCCAGGCCGCCCGGCGCGATCGCGCCCCCTCGGCCCCTCCGCTCCCGCTCCCGTTCGCGGCGCGCGAGGACGACCTCGCGTGGCTCGACACCTGCCTCGCCGACGTCGAGGGCTCGGTCGTCGCCGCGCGCATCGTCGGCGAGCACGGCGTCGGCAAGACCCGGCTCCTCCGCGAGTTCCTCGACGTCGCCGCGAGCCGGGGCGACATCGTCATCCAGACCGGCCCGGACCCGTGGGGCGCGGAGGTCGGCTACTACGCGCTCCGCTGGGCGATCGCCGGGCTCGCCGAGCTCCCGCCCGACGGCGGCAACGCGTCGAACTGGAGCGGCGCGACGCCGGAGGCGCGGCGCGGGCTGCTCGAGATCTTCGGCAAGGGCGACCGCGGGAGCGACGTGCGCAGGCACGCCTGGAACAAGCCGACGGCGGGGGGCCTGTCGCCCGACGATCGCCGCTTCATCGCCGCGGAGGCCCTGCGCTGGGCGCTCTCTCGCGCGCAGCAGACCGCCTTCCCTCACCGGGTCCTGCTCGCGATCGACGACCTGCACGCCGTCGACGGCGCGAGCCGGAACGCGTTCGCCGACGTGATCGCGGAGCCGCCGCTCGCGGCGCTGCTCATCGTCGCCAGCCACACGCCGGGCTTCGAGCCCGAGTGGGGCGGCGCCGTGCGCGCGCTCGGCGGCCTCCCGAAGGACATCGCGCTCTCGCTCCTCCGCAGCAGCGTGGGCCTGGACCACCGCGCCGCCCGCAAGACGCCGCCGAGCATGGGCGGCCTGCGGCTGTCGCCGCGGCGCGACCCGTTGGACGGCGCCGCCGATCAAACCCCGCTGGCCCTGCCGCCGAGCGCGGCGACCCCCGCCGTCCTCGGCGGCGAGGCCGCGACGGTGCCGCCGCTCTACATCGACCAGCTGGTCCGCTACACGCTCGAGGGGGGCAGCGATCCGCACGCGCGGATGGCCGACCTCGTCGCCGCGCGCATCGAGCGCCTGCCGCAGGACGCGCGCCGCACGCTGCAGGCGCTCGCCGTCATCGGCGACGCGGCGGACCGGGCCACGCTGCAGCGCTTGCTCCCGGACATCCGCGCCTTCGACGACCTGCTCGGCAAGCTCGCGGCGGCGGGCATGATCGAGGAGCACTCGAGCGGCATCCGCACGGCGCACCCGCTGCTCCGCGACGTGACGCTCGCGACGATCCCGGCCGGCGTCCGGCGCGATCTGCACGCCAAGGCGACGTTCGACAGCGCGGGCGACCCGCTCGCGCTGCCGCTCGAGGTGCAGGCGATCCACGCCTACCACGCGCAGAACGCGTTCGTCGCGCTGATGCTCCTCGAGCAGGCGGCGGACCGCTCCGCCGCGCGCGGGGACAGCGCCGGCAGCGTGCTCGCGCTGCGCCGCGGCCTCGATCTGGCGCGGCGGGAGATCTTCCGGGGCGAGCTCGACGATCCGGTGCGCGCCGTCCTGATCTTCAGCCGGAAGCTCGGCGAGGCGCTCGCGCGCGCCGGTGATCTGACCGACGCCGACGGCGTGCTGCGCGAGGCGCTCGACCTCGCCGGCCCAGGCGGGCCTGATCGCGCGCTCGTCCTGGGCGCGCTCGCGCACGTGGCGCACCAGCGCGAGCGCACGGGCGAGGCGTCGATGTACCTCCGCGAGGCGATGGACCTCGCCCGGCAGGGCGCCGACAGCGACGTGGTGCAGTCGCTCGACAAGATGCGGCGCGAGTGGATGTCGCGCTGAGCGAGAGACGGTGAACGACGAGGAACGATCGCGAGGGCCCGGATCGCCGGCGAACGCAGCGGCATCGCCGCCGCGCGCGCCGTTCATCGCGCGGTGGGACCTCGACAAGACCTACCTCCGGACCGACTTCGACACGCTGCGCGACCTCGTGCGGACCGCGATCGAGCGGCCGGATCAGAAGCGCACCGTGCCGGGCGCGGGGTCGCTCCTGCGCGAGCTCGGCCGCGCGGGCGTCGAGACCCACATCCTCTCGGGCAGCCCGGAGCAGCTCCGCTCCCGCATCGAGCAGAAGCTGCGGCTCGACGGCGCGCGCTGGGCGTCGCTCACGCTGAAGCCCAACCTGCAGAACATCCTCCGCCTGCGCTTCCGCGCGCTGCGCGGGCAGCTCGGCTACAAGCTGCCCGCGCTGCTCCAGCGGCGCTGCGAGCTCGCGGATCAGCGCGACCAGAGCGGCGCGCTGATCCGCGAGGTGCTGCTCGGGGACGACGCGGAGGCCGACGCGTTCGTCTACTCGCTGTACGCCGACGTCTGCGAGGGCCGGGTCACCCCGCTGGAGCTCGGCGAGGTGATGCGGCTCGGGCACGCGTACGACGACACCATCGTCGATGCGATCCGGTTCGCGAGCTATGTCGAGAAGGGCCCCGTCGTCGAGCGCATCCTGATCCACCTCGACCGCCAGTCCTCGCCCTCGGATTTCCGGATCTTCGGCGACCGGGTCGTCCCCTTCTACAACTACCTTCAGGCGGCGTTCGTCCTCCACGAGGACGGCCGGATCGCGGCGCACGCCGTGCTCCGCGTCGCGCAGTCGCTGGTCGTCGCCCACAACTTCGACAGCGTCGCGCTCGCGCGGAGCTACGTCGATCTGTCGCGCCGCGGGCACGTCTCCGGCAAGGGCATCGCGTCCCTCGCGGCCGCCTACGGCGAGCTCGCGCAGCGCAGGGCCGCGGGCGCGAGCGATCTCGGCGCGATGGTCGCGGAGCTCACGCGGCTCTGCAGCGATCTGCGCCCCGCCGTGAGCCGGCCGCACGCGGAGATCGACTACCGCGCGCTCGCCGCCGGCCACAACCGCCGCTCGAAACGCGGCCGCTGACAGCGGGCGTGCCAGGTGGCCGCGCCGGCCTCGGCGCCGCCCTCGCGCTCACAGCCAGGCGTTGTTGAGGATCTCGCCGACGCCGCCGGCGCCCGGGACGATGTACTGGATGCTGTTCAGGCCGCGCTCCTCGTCCCAGTGCGTGCCCGGCTCGGTCTTGAGGACGCGCGCCGGCGAGAGGCCGCGATCGAGCCGGAGCGCGTAGATGATGGCGTCCGGGTGGGCCTCGGTGACGCGGCGGATGTACTCGGGCGTGACGATGAGATGCATGGAGATGCACTTGGCCGGCCGCCCCTCGAGCGCGGTCTTGTAGTACGTCATGGCGCTGACCATGGACGTGCCGGTGGCGCCCATCGGGTCGGGGAAGAGCACGTGACGCCCCTCGACGTCGCGGCCGATCTTGGCGTCGTGCCAGGTCGCGCCGACGACCTCGCCGTGCTCGTTCGTCTGCCGGCTCATGAACAGGTGATCCTGCCGGACCAGCGCGGGGTCGAGGACCTCGTTCAAGAGCTCGTAGACGACCTGGGAGGGCATCGTCCCGGCGCGCGCGATGCCCACGGTGACGACCTTGGTCGCGCGCGACAGCGCGGCGCCGCGATACACGGCCTCCGGGTGGGAGGAGATCATCCGGGTCGGGATGTCGACGCGCGCGCGCCCCAGCTCGGCGGCGAGGACGGCGCGCGCCAGGTTCTGGTAGAGAACCCCGACGAGACGCCCGACGTCGGGCTGGACCGTCTCCGGGGAGCAGGCTCGAGCCAGCAGAGTCCATGCGAGCGGGTCATCGAGCAGGTGCACGCACGGGCCGTACCGGTGGGCGATTTCGGGGGGCCGGAATCGACTCTCAGCGTACGCAACGTCGACCATCGTTTTTCTGTTACACTACCTGGCCCGGCGCGGGGTATTCCTCCGGGTGCGCGCCGGTGCTCTCCCCGGGAGCGGAGTGGTTTCGAAGCGATGAGGGCGCCCGCCCAGCGGGCTGTCCCGGTGGACTTGCAAAGGAAGGGATGTTCGGTGGATAGCGACCTTGCCGAGTCGGTTACGGCGCTCAAGGATGCCTTTGTCCGAAGAGGCATCCCTGCGAGGTTCGGAAAGGCGGCTCCGGCGGCGGTGGAAGAGCTGCGCAAGACGCTGCGGGTGCCCGCGAGGTACCGCGCTTTCCTGCAGGAGGCCGACCCGCTCGACGTCGAGACGGTGACCCCGGTCGAGCGTGTACGCCTCATCCCCTCCGAGAAGCTCGCGGCCGAGCAGCAGGCGAACGGCGGCGACAGCTCCCTCCCGGGCTGGCGCAAGAGCTGGATCCTCATCGCTCGCAGCGCCCTGCTGGGAGATCCCTATTTCCTCGACATCTCGAAGCTCGACGCCGAGGGGGACTGCCCCGTGTTCACCTGCATGACGGGGACCGAGTCGCTCAAGCCGGAGCTCTGCGCGTCGAGCTTCCAGCAGTTCCTGCGCATCCTGGCTACCTCGATGGAGGTCGCGTCCGGCTTCGGAGAGAGCGGCCTCGACGACGACGACGAGGCCATCTTCCGCGAGGCGCTCGCGCCGAAGATCAAGACCATCGACTCCGCGGCGCTCCGCGCGGGGCACTGGACCTGACGTAGCCTCCACGGCGCGCTGCTCACCGGGCGCGCCGCGGGTCGAGCTGACCGCGCCATGGCCAGGTGCCTCGTATGCAACGCCGAGAACCCCGGCTCCGCCCGGTTCTGTGTGGCGTGCGGCGCGCCGCTGACCGCGAAGGAGGCGGGCGTCGGCGCGGCGACCTCGGCGCCTCCTGCGCCCGGCCCGCGGACGACCGTCCCTGGGCAGCCGCTGCTGGGCGCGCTGGTGCCCGAGGATCCGGCGCACAGGGCCAGCCTCTCGGCCCTCGCGGCCGGCGGCGCGAGCGGGCCCGCAGCGAACGTCCACGCGCCTCACGTCGTCCCCGCGCCGCTGGCGGGCTCGCTGCCGCGGCGCGCGCCGGGCGGCCACCTGCCGGCGGGGACGCTCGTCGATCAGAAGTACGTGGTCGAGCGGGTGCTCGGCGAGGGCGGCATGGGCGTCGTCTACCTCGCTCGGGACGTCCACACCGGCCTGCACGTGGTGCTGAAGGCGGTGCGCCAGGAGCTCGGGCACCGGCCGGACGTGCGCGCGCGGACGCTCGCCGAGGGCCGCGCGCTCGCGCAGATCGATCACCCGAACGTCGTCCACCTGAAGGCGGTGGTGGCGGAGCGGGACGACCTCTGGCTCGTCATGCAGTACATCGACGGCGAGAGCCTCGAGCAGACGCTCGCCAGGTACGCCGAGGAGCGCCGGCGGATGCCCCTGCCCGAGGCGCTCTCGATCTTCCGGCAGATCGCCTCCGGCATCGCGGCCGCGCACCGCGAGGGGGTGATCCACCGCGATCTCAAGCCAGCGAACGTGCTCATCCGCGGCAAGGACGGCGTCGCGAAGGTCACCGACTTCGGCATCGCCAAGGCCGAGGCGGACGCGCTCGCGGGGCGCGGGCTGACCAAGGGGATCATCGGCTCGCTCTATTACATGTCGCCGGAGCAGGTCCTCGGGCGCCGCGACCTCGACAAGCGGGTGGACATCTACGCGCTGGGCGTCGTGCTCTACGAGATGCTGGTGGGGCAGGTGCCGTTCGACGCCGAGAGCGACATCGAGATCATGCGGCAGCACGCGGAGGTGCCGCTCCCCCTGGTCAGCGCCGTGCGTCACGATGTCCCTCCGGCGCTCGACGCCTTCCTCCAGAAGGCGTGCGCCAAGGAACGGGCGGATCGCTTTGCCAGCTGCGAGGAGCTGCTCGCCGCGCTCGACGCGATCGCCCACCCTGCGCCCGCCGCGACCGCCGCGCCGCTCGTCGCGTCGAGCCGCCCGCCGCCGCCCGCGGCCACGACGGTCGACGAGGTCCGCAAGGGGCTGCGGTCGCCGTCGGGCGCGCCGCTGGCGAGCGGGCCTGCGGGGTCGCAGCGCGCGCGCGGCTCGTGGCTCGCGATCGGCGCCGGGGCCCTCGTGATGTTCGGCGGGGCCGCCGCGCTGCTCGGGCTGGGCGTGCTCGACAGGCCGCGCGAGGGTCGCCGGCGGGCCGTCTCGTCGAGGGAGCAGCGCCCGGCGGCCAGCGCGAGCAGCACCACCCCGGCGGCGAGCGCGGAGCAGCCGTCGCCGCTCGCCAGCCTGACCGGGCTGTGGGTCGGCAATGGGCGCGAGCTCGAGGCCGTCCTTGCCGGCGAGTCGCTCGAGTTCCGGGTCCGCCGCCCGGAGCAGTTCGCGCCGCAGGACTATGCCGAGGGCGAGGCGCGCTTCTCGCTGCGCGAGATAGCCGGCGAGACCGGGGTGTTCGCCGTCGAGGACCGGCTCCGCTTCATCGCCCCCGAGTCGCGCAAGTTCGATCCGGCCCGCTCCAGGGGCACCTGCCAGGACGTCCGCAGCGCGGTGGAGGGCCACCCCCTGCGCGCGAGCTTCGACGGGGCCCGCCTGAGCGTCGAGTTCGCGAAGATCGAGCCCACCACGAGCAACTTCGTGGTGGAGCGCGGCAAGGTCGTCAGCTGCGTCGGCCTCAGCGCCCTCCCCGCCACGCGCGTCGTCAGCACGCTGTCGCGGTTGTAACGCGGCACGCCGCGTTACAACCCACCCACGGCGGGCACCGGCTGCGGCTTTCCGGCGTGGATGACCGCGCAGCGGACGGTCGTCGACGACGTCGGCGCGCTCGCCCGCCCGCCGCCCAGCACGAGCGTGCCGAAGATGTTGCGCGCCGCCGCATCGACCTCCGCGGCGCCGCGCGGCGGCACCGGGTTCCCGCTCGCGTCGAACACCGTCACCGCCTGCACGACGCCGCGGGCGATCTCGCCCTCCGGGAAGGACATCATCACCGTGGCGCGGACGTAGGCCGAGGCCCCCTCGACGATCCCGAAGCTGTACGGCTTCTTCGCGAAAGCGCCGCAGAAGCCGCTCGTGCCCATGCCGCCGTCGGGCCCGTAGTTCGCCGACGCCCACTGCCCGACGTTGACCGTGAGCCCGCTCTCACCCGAGCCCTGCGCGTACTGGACGCACTGGGCGAGCGCGGGATCCCACATCGCGCCCGTCGGGCAGCGCCCTACCTTCGCGCACGCCTGGCCGGTCCAGACCTCGTCGCGCGCGCAGGTCTGCGAGAGCGGTACGCACGCGGCGGTCGGACCGTCGACGATGAGCTCCTGACCAGGTGGGCATCCGAGCTTCTGCCCGGCGCCGACCGCGACGCCGATGTTGGTCGCCACCTGCTCGCGCGACACGCAGTAGCCCGTGCTCTGGTCGATCTCGTCGCCGGGCCGGCAGCGATCGGGAGCGCACCCGCCGGCCTCGTAGTGGCGACCCACGCCGCAGTAGGCGTTCGCCGCCTGGGGCGTGAGGCACTGGCCCGCGACCGAGAGGTAGCCCTTCAGGCATCGGCAGCGGTTCTGCTTCGTGTCGAAGCCGGCGCCGTCGCTGCACGACGAGATCGAGCAGCGGCAGCTGCTGCCCTGGCAGATCTTGAGGAAGCAGGAGTTCTCCGGGCAACCGACGAGCACGGCAGGCGCCAGCGCGAGGAGCACGACCGAGAGCGCGGTGGAGGCGAGACCAAACGAGCCGGACCGCATCGGGCGACCCTACTCGATCCGCTCAGGCCGGGGAACTCGGGGAGCGACGCGCGGCAGCCGCCGCGATGCGGCGCCGCGGCCGCCGCGCGCGCAGCCGTCGCAGCGTCGCAGCCGCGCGGCCGACGTACCGGCGGCCGGGGTGGTGTGGTACGGGGTGTCGCCGTCCACGCGGAGATTCCACCGCGCCGGTCCAACTCAAGCCATGCTGCCCATCTACATCGAAGGTTCGCCTCAGTTCGAGTCCACCCTGTCAGCCCTGCGCACCCGCGGCACGGGCGACCTCGCGAACGTCACGCCGGCCGTGACCGAGATCATCGACAACGTGCGGCGCGGGGGGACGTCCGCCGTGCTCGGCTACATCGAGAAGTTCGAGCGGAGGACGTCGAAGGCGCTCGTCCGCCACGCAGGCCCCGAGGCGGAGGGCGGCTTCGGCGGGGCCGAGGCGCTCGCGCGGCTCTCGCCGGAGGTCCGCGCCGCGCTCGAGACCGCGGCAGCGAGGATCGCGCGTTACCATGAGCGGCAGCGCGACGCGGGCGATCTCGGCCCCGCGAACGTGGCGGCGAACGGGCCCGCGCTGCAGGCCGGCTTCAGCTACGAGGAGGAGGGCGTCCTGCTGGGCATGCGCGTGCGTCCGCTGCGCCGGGTCGGCGTCTACGCGCCGGGCGGCAAGGCCCGCTACCCCTCCAGCGTGCTCATGTCGGCCATCCCCGCGCGCATCGCCGGCGTGCAGGAGATCGTCCTCGCGAGCCCGTCGGCCGACGACGCCACGCTCGCCGCGGCGCACCTCTCCGGCGTGACGACCCTGCTCGACTCGGGCGGCGCGCAGGCGATCGCGGCGATGGCCTACGGGCTCCCGGAGCTCGCGCCGGTCGACAAGATCGTGGGGCCCGGCAACGCCTACGTCGCCTGCGCGAAGAAGCTGGTCTTCGGCGATGTGTCGATCGACGGCATCACCGGGCCGAGCGAGATCCTCGCGCTCGCCGACGAATCCGCGGATCCCCGGCTCGTCGCCGCCGATCTGCTCTCGCAGGCCGAGCACGACGAGGCGTCCTACGCCCTGCTCGCGACGACCTCCGCGAAGCTGGCGGAGGCGGTCGCGCGCGAGCTCGACGCGGCGCTCCCCGAGCTCACGCGACGCGCGATCGTGCAGGCGTCGCTCTCGACGCACGCGGCGGCGCTGGTCGTCGGCTCGCGCGCTCGCCTCGCCGAGATCGCCGATCAGCTCGCGGTCGAGCACGTGGCCTTCCACGTCGCCGACGCCGAGGGGTTGTTCTCGGAGATCGGCACGCTCGGCGCCGCGCTGCTCGGCGACCTCACCCCGGTCGCCGCGGGCGACTACCTCGCGGGGCCGTCCCACGTCCTCCCGACCGGCGGCTCGGCCCGCTTCGGCGCGCCGCTCGGGGTCTACGACTTCGTGACGCGCGCGAGCCTCATCCGGTACTCGAGCGCGGCGCTCCGGGCGCAAGGCCCGATCATCGAGAAGCTGGCCCTGGCCGAGGGCCTGCAGGCGCACGCCCGCGCCGTGTCGCTCCGCCTCGCGAGCAAGGCGACCGACCCCGCGAAGCGCGGCGCGTCGCAGTCCTGACACCGCGCAGCTCCCCCGCGCGCCGCGCCGTCGGGCGCGCGGCGCGCGCGAGGACGCGCTGTCGACCGCGCTCCCCTGACCTATCGATCTCGGTTCAGCCGAGCGCCGCGCGCGCCGCCGCGCTCGGCCGCCTTGCGCGGCCTCGCGACGCCGTGCGCTCCCGCCAGGCTCACTCGGCGCGGAGGTAGCCCGCGTTGATCATCTTCAACACGGACTGCGCGGTCTCCAGATCCGTCGCGGGGCTCTTGTTGAGGACCATCGCGAGGTGCCCGTGGTTGTAGACGACCTGGAGGACGTCGAGATCGACGGGCGAGAGATCGCGGAGCTGCGGCTTGAGCGGCTGGGGGATGACCAGGCGCGCCGACAGGTCCGGGAGCTGGTGGCGGATGTTGTTCAGCTCGTCGATCTGCCGGAGCCCCTCCATGAGGAGCTCCTGCACCGTCGCGCTGATCTCGCCGGTCATGACCCGCTCCTCGGCCGCCTCGAGGTCGAACGTCCCGCCGACCCAGGTGAGGATCCGGTAGACGCTCTTCAGCGGCGGGACGTCGGTCAGATCGTTGATGGTCGCAAAGGTCACGATGCCCTTGCGCAGGTAGATCTTGCCGACGTCGTCGTCGGAGCGGACCACGAGGACGCCGCTCTTCTTCGATGTGCCGAAGAGCTGCAGCAGATCCGGGAGCGGGATCTCGTCGATCGACCCGGACATCGACCGGGTCTGACCGCTCCTCAGCGATGGCTCGTCCATCCGTTTCCGCGCCGGCGGCGCGCCTGGGTCGGTGGAGACGACCTTGAGGATGCTGGTGCCGATGAGCACCCGATCGCCCTCCTTCAGGGTCGTCTTCTTGATCTTCTCGCCGTTGACGAACGTTCCGTTCGTCGAGCCGAGATCCTCGATCACAATCGACTGTTCGGTGCAGGCAATCCGGGCATGGCGCCGGGAGACCATGTCCTCGACGAGGACCATGTCGAGGTCGCTGGAGCGACCCACGACGATCTCCTGCTGCTCCCCGAGGGGGAATTCGCCGCCTTGGTACTTCCCGGAGATGAAGCGCAACGCTAGTTGCCGCGTTGCCGACACCTTGGGAGCGTGGTTATCCATCGCAGGGAGTAAAAACCTTCGTGCGCTTACGAGAGCGCCAGCAGGGGGCAAAGCTTAGTTTCACCGAGCAAAGGTGGTCAAGAGATCCGGTCCGTTCTTTCAAATGAGTCGGCTCGTCCGATCCTGACGCATCGCGCCGGCCCCCTCCCTCGGCCGCCACAGAGGCGCGCCGCGGGGGTAGGGGCCAACGTACTCGGTGCACGCAAGTGTATCCAATTTGAGGGAAAGAGGGCGATTGGCTCCGCCGAAACGGTCGGCACCGTCGGTTTCCGAGGCCCCCTGGGCCCCGGGCGGTGCGCCGGGCCGCCTCAGCGAGGAATCCTGCGGTCGCTCGGCTCATTGCCCTTGCTTTCGTGCCCGGCATGTTGAACGGCCTCGGCGTGAGCTCCGAAGCGACGCGACCCACCCTCTCCGCAGGCGATCCGCTGGGCACGCACCGCGTGCTCGATCCACCGGGGGCCATGCCGCAGCCGGCGGAGCGGCTGGACGCCGACGCCTCGCGCCACTTCGAGACCGAGATCGTCGTCGAGGTGCAGACGCTGAACATCGACGCCGCGAGCTTCCGCCAGATGGAGGAGGCCTCCGGCGGCAGCCCGGACGGCGTGGCGCAGCTCGTCCTCGAGACGGTGGCGCGCCGGGGCAAGCAGCACAACCCGGTCACCGGCTCGGGCGGCATGCTGCTCGGCGTCGTGCGCCGGGTCGGCTCGCTCGCCGAGCACCGCGGCGTCGCCGTCGGCGATCGCGTCGCGACGCTCGCGTCGCTCTCGCTCACGCCGCTCTCGCTCCGCCGGATCATCGCCGTGCGGCCCGCGTCCGCGCAGATCGACGTCGAGGGCACCGCCATCCTCTTCGGGTCGGCGCCGCTCGCCCGGATGCCGACCGACATGCCCGAGCGGCTCGCCCTCGCGCTGCTCGACGTCGCCGGCGCGGCGCCTCAGGTGGCGCGCCTCGCCGGCCCGCGCGACAGCGTGGTGGTGCTCGGCGCGGGCGGGAAATCGGGCCTCCTGTGCGCGGCCGAGGCGCGGCGCTGCGTCGGCCGCGCCGGGCGCGTCATCGGGATCGAGGCGTCGCCGGCGCTCGCCGCCGATCTGCGCTCGCTCGCGATCTGCGACCACGTCGCGGTCCTCGACGCGCGCGACCCCCTCGCCGTGCGCGACGCCGTGCTGCCGTTCACCGGCGACGCGGGCGCCGACCTCACGCTCTCCTGCGTGAACGTCCCGGGCGTGGAGCTCAGCGCGATCGTCGCCACGCGCGATCGCGGCAAGACGTACTTCTTCGCGATGAGCACGAGCTTCACCGCCGCCGCCCTGGGGGCCGAGGGGATCGGCAAGGACGTGGACCTCTACATCGGCAACGGCTACGCCCACGGGCACGCCGAGCACACGCTCGCGCTCGTGCGCGAGCATCCCGCGCTCGAGCGGCTCATGACCTCGCGCTACGGCTGAGCGCCCCGCTCGACGCGACGCGCGCAGCGCGCACGCGCCCGGACGCCGCGGGCGCCTCCCGGGCACACCGGCCTCAGCCGGGCCGCTCCTGAGGGGCCGGCTCGACGGGCGCGAGCGCCGCGGGCGACGGCTGCGGCGCGCCCAGCTTGTCGACGGCGGCGGGGAGGATCACGGCGAAGGTGCTCCCCTTCCCCTCGTACGACCGGACCTCGATGCGGCCCCCGGCGCTCTGCGCGATGCGCTGGCTGATGGACAGGCCGAGCCCGGTCCCCTTGTCCTTCGTCGTGAAGAACGGCAGGAAGATGTTCGCGAGCACCTTCTGGGAGATCCCGGGGCCGTTGTCGGTGACGTTGAGCTCGACGAACGGCTCGTCCGAGCCCGAGCCGGGCCGCGTGCCGCGGCCGAAGCGGACGCGCGTCGAGATCACCACCTTGCCCCGGCTCTTCATGGCCTGAACGGCGTTGCGGAACAGGTTCATCAGCACCTGCCGCAGCTGCTCCGGATCGATGGCGACGCGGGGGAGATCGGGATCGAGCGTGATCTCGACCTCGAGCTGGTCGTTCCTGCGCTCGATCGAGAGCACCTGCAGGGTGCGGCGCACGATCGCGTTCACGTCGGTCGGCACGACCGAGCCCTGCGCCGGCCGCGCGAGATCGAGCACCGAGCCCACGACGCGATCGAGCCGATCGACCTCCTCGAGGATGATCCCGAGGAACTCGCGCGACGCCGCGTCGATCTGCGCTTCCGGCACGGGATCGGCGAGCAGCTGCGCCGCCCCCTTGATCGCGCCGAGCGGGTTCCTGATCTCGTGCGCGAGCCCGGCCGCCATCTGGCCGAGGAGCGCGAGCCGGTCGCGCTCCTTCATCTGCGCGTAGAGGCGCGAGTTCTCCAGGACGACGCCGATCTGCGCGGCGAGCGTCTCGAGCAGGGTCAGCTCCTCGGGAGAGAACGCGTCGCGCACGCGCGTGTCCGCCACGACCAGGAGCCCGATCGGCTCGCCCTGCTCGTCGCGCGCGCACAGCACCACGCCCGAGCAGAGGCTGCCGAGCACCTCGGCCGCCGCGAGCACCGCGTCCTCGGGGACCTGGGGCCGCACCTCCGTCCGCCGCGCGAAGTTGCCGTCGTCGTCCGCGTCGCTCTGGCTGCGGCGCGCCCGCCGCTCGCGCGCCTCCCGCTCCAGCTCCTCCATCGCGAGCGGCCCTCGGTCGAGGCGATCGAGCAGCGCCCTCGCGGTCGCCACCTCGATCCGCTCGGGGACCCGCGGCCCGAGCGAGGCGAGCCGGTCGAAGCCCGTCCCGTCCTGATCGCGCAGGTAGAGCGCCGCCGCCGTGACCCGGCGCGACTGCTCGAGCGCGCTCATCACGATCGAGCCCATCTCGTCCACCTCGAGCGTGTGCACGAGGCGCCGCCGGGCCTCCGCGAGCGAGCGGTCGAAGTCGAACCGCTCCCGCAAGAAGACGCGCTGGAGCTGCTCCTCGACGCGCTCCCGCAGCGGGTCGAACAGCACCAGGATGACGATCGCGGCGAGCACCGCGTTCAGGTACATCGTGTTGAAGCCGCCGATGAACGTGAGCAGGAGATAGAAGATCAGCGCGATCAGGAACGCGACCGCCGTGGCGACGAGCAGGCGCGCGAGCATCTCGTAGGCGTCGAGCAGGCGCTCGTGACGGAGGGCCTGGGCGAGGACGAACAGGAACACGATCGAGAGCGCCGCGCCCACGGGCGGCGGCTCCGCGCCGAGGAACCAGGCGAAGTCGGCGACGCTGGCGAGCCCGGCGAGCGCGCCGATCACCACGAGGAACCGCACGCGGCGCTGCGTCGCGCGCGAGGAGCTCTGCTTGCCGCGCTGGCCGAGCGTGTACAGCCCCGCGGTGAGCAGCGCGAAGACGTAGAGGAAAATGCAGCCGCGCGTGAGCCAGTCGAGCCACGAGCCCGGCTCCCGGCTCACCAGCACGAGGACGAACAGCGGGATGACGAGCACCCCCGCGAACCGGAGCAGCCGCGAGCGCCGATCCGGGTCATGGGGGATCATCGCCTCGAAGAGCTGCAGCGCGAACTGCGGGAGCAGCACGGCGAGGATCGCCGTGAAGCGCTCCCAGATCGAGGCCTGGAAGAAGCCGAAGAGCGACTGCGAGAGGTACCAGAGCCCGACGTCGGCGGCGAACGCAGCGAAGAAGAGGTGGACGCGGCGGACGCGACCTCGCAGCAGCGTCGACGCCGCGATGGCGAGGGCAAGGGCCCCGCAGACCAGGGTCGTCCGTGTGCGGAGATCGATCCCGAGCGGCGCCACGCGCGAAGGCTACCGCGGCGAGCCGCGCGGCGACCGCAAAACGCGCCGGGGAGCGGCGCCGGGGCGCGGACGCGCTCAGGCCGCCCGGGCGCGCGGCTCAGCGCGTCCCGTCGCTCTCGGAGGGAGCGGTGTCGCGTCTGTCCGCGCCGCTGGGGCTCCACGGGAGCGGGTCCGGGTTGCAGCGCTCCTGCGATCGCACCTCGATCGTCGTGGGCGCGCCGTCACCGCTGGACGGCGGCGCGACGTCGCGCGGCGGGAGCGACGCAGGCGTGACGAAGTCGGTGACGGGTACGACGACATCGCCGTCGATGCCATCGCTCGATCCGGACGCTTCTTCGGAGATCATCGGGTCGAGATCGCTCCACGCTTCGGCGCTCTGCTCCTCGTGCTCTGGGGACGCGATCGCGCAGCCCGCCAGCAGCAGAGGCGCCGCGAAGCCCCCCGACAGCCAACTCCTCCAGCAACCTCGCATCACTTCAATCCTCCGAAGTCCCGCCAAAGCCATACTGTTTGACAAGCTGGGAAAGCCGTGGCCGCTTCATGCCCAGGAGCACGGCGGCGCGTGTGATGTTCCCACGACTTTCGTCGAGCGCCCTAGCAACGCACTCGCGCTCGATCTCGCGCTTCATGTCGCTGAGGCTGACCCCTCCGCGGACATGAGCGTACGCGAGCTCCAACGGCGTGCGATCCACAGGCATCGACGGGGGATGTGCCACCAGCGTCGCTTGATCGGGCGCCGACGCGCGTGGCCCGCTGGACGGCTCTCTGGGCGCGTCTCTGGACGACTCTCTCGACGATTCTCTCCACGATTCTCTCGACGACTCTCTCCACGATTCTCTCGACGTTTCTCTCGACGTTTCTCTCGACGTTTCTCTCGACGTTTCTAAAGCAGGGTGCATGCCAGCCCTGGGCGTCATCGGAGCGCTCACCAGCTCCGCGGCGTCGAGCTCCCGCAGCCCTTCGACGTTCGTCGTGAAATCCTCGAGATCGATCACCTCGCTGTCCGCGAAGATCGCCGCGGCGCGCAGGGCGTTCTCGAGCTCGCGCACGTTCCCCGGCCAGGAATGCCGCGACAGCGCCTCGACGGCACGGCTGGACAGGCGCTTCGGCGCCACGCCACGCTCGCCGCCGATCCTCTCCAGGATCGCGGCCGCGATCGCGGGCAGATCCCGCGGCCGGTGGCGCAGCGCGGGGACCTCCAGGACGACCTGCCGGAGCCGGTAATAGAGATCTTCCCGGAACTCGCCCCGGGCAACCATCGCACGCAGGTCGCGGTGGGTCGCGCAGAGGATCCGTACGTTCGCGCGCAGCGGCGTGACACCGCCGACCCGCTCGAAGGTCCTGTCCTGCAGCACGCGGAGCAGCGCGACCTGCGTGCGCGGCGAGATGTCCCCGATCTCGTCGAGGAAGAGCGTCCCCCCCTCGGCGAGCTCGAAGCGCCCGCGGCGGCGCGACGCCGCGCCGGTGAACGACCCCTTCTCGTGGCCGAACAGCTCCGAGAGCAGCAGCGTCTCGACCAGGGCGGCACAGTTGACCTTGATCAGCGGGCCCGCGCGCCGCGCGCTCACCTCATGGATCGCCTCGGCGACGAGCTCCTTCCCGGTGCCGCTCTCGCCGTGGATCAACACGGTCGCGTCGCTCGCGCCGACCTTCTCGATCTGGTGGATGAGGCTGAGCAGCGCCGGCGTCGTCCCGACCATCCGCTTGATCGCGGGGCCCGCGCTCGCCGGCCTCGGGGCGCGAGCCGCCCCCCTGGCGCACCCGGCGCACGCGCTGGAGCCGCAGAGCTCGCAGCCCCTCGGCTCCGCCTCGGCGGCGCTGCGCGCGCACGCCTCCAGCCGGGCGAGCTCGGCGAAGCTCCGGCGCGCGAGGAACTTGCGCGAGATCTCGGGCGGGAGCGACTCGGCGATGCGATCGCGGAGGTCGATCGCCGCCTCCAGGTGCGAGCGCGCCGCCGTGGGCTCGTCCTCGGGGGCGCGCGACGCGCGGTCCCCGGCGGACGACGCGTGGTGAAGCAGCACGTGCGCCTCCAGGGCGCACTCGTGGCTGTGGGCCTGGCGCGACAGCGCGAGCGCCTCCGCGGCGATCTGCCCGAACGGCGCGCCGGCGGCGCGCGAGCACATCGCCTCGAGGAGGGCGATCTCGGCGCGGTGCCGGTCGGAGGTCGCCTCGGCGCGCGCCCGCTGGATCATCTGACCGGCCTGCAGGAGGTCGCCGTCGTGCAGCGCGATGCGCGCGGCGATCGCGTAGCACTCGCCGAGCTTCGAGCCGGCGCCGCAGGCGAAGGCGGCCGTGAGCTCGGACCAGGCGTCCACCGTGCGGCGGCACTCGAGGTGGATCTGCGCCGCGACGTAGGCGACGTGCGTGATCCGAACGCCAGGGATGACGTGGCCGCAGGCCTTCCGCGCGAACGCGAGCGCCTGCTCGGCCTCCTCGATCAGCCCGAGCTGCAGCCGGATCTCGGCGAGGTTCGTGATGAGGTTCACGAGCGCGACCTTGTCGCCGATCCTCCGGAAGATCTCGATCGCGCGCTCGAAGAGGCGCAAGGCCTCCGGGTACTCGTGCTTCAGGTGGGCGATGACCGCGAGGTTCGTGAGCGCATAGCCGGTCGCCGCGCGCTCGCCGCGCCGCTCGCCCTCCTCGAGCACGCCGGCCAGCATCGTGCGCGCCTCGTCGAGGCGGCCGCTGGAGAGCAGCGCGATGGCGCGGTTCAGCCGGGCGCGCAGCTCGCACACGTGCTCGCCCGCGCACGCCGCCTCCCACGCGTCGGCCGCGAAGTGCAGCTCCGCCTCGGCCCAGGCCTGCTGCGCGAGGAGCAGCTTGCCGAGGATGTTGCGCGCCTGGAGGCGCGTCGCGATCTCCCCCGCGCCGGCGAGCCCTTCCTCGGCGCGCGCCTTGGCCGCCGCGAGGTCGCCCGTCTTGCAGCAGAGCTCCGCCATCTCCACGGCGCCGCGCGCCCGCTCCTCGGGCGTGGCGGCGAGCGAGAGCGCCCGCGAGAGCACCATCGCGGCGGTCGTGAGGTCGCCGCGCGCGCTCGTCGCGCGGCCGCGTACGAGCAGCGCGGCGAACGTCTCCCGCTCGCGCTGGGCCGCGGAGGAGAAGTCGATGGCGAACTCGATGTCGCCGAGCCGGAGCGCGAGCTCCGCCGCGCGGAGCAGCCGCTCGCCCGACGCGGCGCTCCCGCCGGAGAGCGCCCGCATCGTCCGGGCCCAGCGCTGCCAGAAATCGGCGCGCGCCGACGGCTCGCCGACCGAGGAGATCGCGAGCATCGCCGCGGCCTCGGCGCGGTCGTCGTGGCCCAGCGAGGCGAGGAGCTCGCTCGCGCGCGAGAGGCTCCACGGGTCGGACGCCTGCTCCTCGAGCGCCTCCGCGATCGCGAACACGTCCTCGCGGTCGACGTCGGCCGGGTCGACGATCGCGCGCCGCGCGGCGACCCACCCTCGATCGTCGACCTCGATCAGACCGAGGGCGGCGAGCTCCTGGGCGACTCCCTGGCACGCCGCGTCCCCCGGCCCGGGCTCCGCGCGCCGCGCCGCGAGCGGGCGGAGCTGCGCGGACGGCCAGGGCCGCTGGCTCAGCGCGAGCCGGTCGAGCAGGCGCGCGGCCTCGGGGCTCGGCGGCTGCCGCGCGGGGCGCTGCTCGGGCGGCGCGGCCAGCACGGCGGAGCACCAGCCCTCCAGCGCGTCGAGCCGCTCGATCTTCGCGACGACCCGGCGCTCCGCGTCCGCCGCGAACGCCTCCCAGAAGCGGTGCAGATCGTCCGGCGACGCGATGCCGTCGATCGTGAGCGCGCTCGTCCAGGGCCGCATCGCGCCGTCGCTGCACACGATGACCAGCGCGGAGCACGACCCCTCCGCGATGAGGCGCGTGACCTCATCCAGCACCAGGCTCCCCCAGCTGGTGGCCGCTCCCTCGGCGACCAGCAGGATCGCGCCTTGCGCGGCGGCGCTGATGCCCTGCGCGGCCGCGGCCGGATCGGCAGAGGTGACAGCGCAGCGAAGCGCGAGATCCCGCCAGGGATCCCGATCCGCGGCGTGCGCGGCCGAGATCAGCGAGCGTCCCACCCCTCGAGCGCGGCGCGCGAGGTGGGAACAAACGGCGTCCAGGACCGGCCGCTGTCCATGGACGTGGAGCACCCCACGCGACGCGGCATCACGGACGCGCTCATCGAGCGCCCGGAACCCCCCGGAGTCGCCCGTGATGACAGAAGGAACGCAGGCTGCGGCAACGGATCCCAAGACAACAAAAGCGTACCTCTCCGCCGGACCTCGCATCAATGGATCCCGCCGTTGGATATAATGAGACGCTTACCTCGCGATAAGAAAATTACAGTCTTATTGCTGCGCTCCGTCCAGGACCCGCTGGATGGCGTCGAACGCATCCGCAGGTGCTTCGCCCAGGACGCGGGCCAGCGGGAGCTGCGTCGCCGCGGCGGCGACGTAGAGCGGTACGAGGTGCGGCGCGAGCCGACGGAGCGTTTCGAGGTGCCGCGCGACGCCGGCCGCGTCGCCGCGGCGCACGGGCCCCGTCAGCGCGTCGGGCACGCCGAGGACCTCGACGTTGTCCGCGACCGTGCGGAGCAGCGGGCCGAGCATCTCGGCCGCCGTCCTCCGGTCGATGCCCGCGCGCTCGAGCAGGTCGACGCCGGCGGCGGCGAGCGCGGCAGCGCCGTTGGCGACCAGGCCCGCCGCCGCGTGGTAGGCGACGCGGTCGAGACCGGAGAACGTGCGCGGCGTCATGCCGAGGCGCATCCCGAGCGAGCGAGCGGCGCGCACGGCGGCCGGATCGCCGTCGACGTGGAGCTGGCCACGCTCGAGGAAGGGCGCGAACGAGGGCGAGGCGAACGAGATCATCGGGTGCATCTGCGCGACCGAGACGCGGCCGCCTCGCACCGCCGCGAGCGCCTCCGGGCCGAGCGCGCCGGCGCAGTGCACCACCGCGACGTCCCTGTGGCCGACGAGCCCGCGATCGCGCAGCGCCTCGGCGCACGGCGCGATGTCCCGGTCGCGCACGGCGAGGATCACGAAGTTCGCCTCGATGCGCTCCGGCGGCAGGCCGTCCCGCGCCGGCCGGAGGGTCACCTGAAGCCCCGCGTCGCGGATGGCGCGCGCGAGCCCGCGGCCCACCTTTCCGCCGCCATACACGAACACCTCCAGGAGCGCGTCGTCCTCCGGGTGCACCGGCGACGGGCGCGTGCTGTCCATCTCGCTCATGGGTCTCTCCCGTAAAGGCGGTGCGCGAGCACGTAGTCGAGCACGGCGCGCGGCACGCGCTGGTGGACGGCCTCGAGATCGCCTTCCGCGAGCGCCCGGCGGATGTCGCTGCTCGAGATCCGAGGGAGCTCCACGTCCGCGGGGCGCAGGTGAGGACGTGCATCGGCCGGCCCCGCATCGAGGTGCTCCGCGGCGGGCGCGACGACGCCGGAGCGGCCGAGGACGATCGGCGGGGCGAGCTGCTCGATGCGATCGAAGCGGTGCCACCTCGGCAGATCGGGGAGCACGTCGGCGCCCACGAGCAGGCGCATCGCCCAGCCCGGGTGCGCCGCGGCGAGGTGCTCCAGCGTGCGCAGCGTGAGGCTCTCGCCGCCGAGATCGCGCTCGACGGGCGACACCGACACGCCCGGGAGCCACCCGAGCGCGAGGTGGCACATCGCCAGACGATGCTCGAACGGCACGAGCTCCTTCGAGAAGGGGTGGCGGTAGACAGGGACGACGAGCACCTCGTCGATCGGCGCGATGGAGATCGCGTAGGTGGCCGCGAGGACATGCGCGACGTGGGGCGGGTTGAAGCTGCCCCCGAAGATGGCGACGCGGCGCGCCTCGGGCGCGCGCGCGGCCGGGGCGCGGGCGGGCGCGTCAACCGTGCGAGCCACCTTGAACCCTCAGCCTGGGGCCGGCGGCGGACGGGCCCACGATCTCGCGCGCCGTCACCGCGCCGCTCGCGTTCATCACCTCGATCCGCACGCCGCCCTGGCCGTCGTCGAGGAGCGCCGCGCCGCCGTCGGAGCCGATCGGCCCCGGAGAGAAGAACGTCCGCGAGCCGACCTTCTTGATGAGCGGCTCCGGGCTCTTGCCGAAGACGAGGAGCGACGCCGCCACGATGTCCTCCTCGTCGAGCGCGGCCTTGTCGAACACGAAGAGCGCGACGCGCCCGTCCAGGATCTCGATGGTGCGCCGGCCCGACGGCAGGCTCATCAGCACCCGGAGGCGCAGCCGAGCGCGCTCGGACGCCACGAAGGCGTCGATCTGGTCCGGGGTCGCGGCGGCGCACCGAGCGGCCCGATCGAACAGCGCGCCCTCGGTGGGGTCCGCGCCGACCAGGCGCTGCGCCCAGCCCACGACGACCCGGTCGAGCGCGTCGTCCTCGGCGACGTAGATGACCCGCTCGGCGTGGCCTTCGTCGAGCAGGTGCTGCGCGCCGCGAGCGAGCGCGGGCAGATCACCCTGAGCAGGGCCGAGGACGCCGAGGCGCATCGGACACAGCATAGATCACCGCGCGAAGGTGAGGACACCTTCTCCACTCCGCCCGCTCTGCGCGCTTCCTGCGCCTCCGCTGCCTCCGCTGCCTCCGCTGCCTCCGATTGCCTCCCATGATTCCCGCGCCTCCCGCGCCCTCCTCTGCCGGCGCGGCGCGCGTCTGCTAGCGTCCGCCCATGTTTCGGCGAGCTCGCGCGCTCCAGCATCCGGTCACCATCACCCTCGACGGGGCGGACGTCCCGGCGGAGCGGGGCGAGCCCCTGGCCGTGGCGCTGCTCGCCTCCGGGCGCGTGACGCTCGCGCGGAGCCCGAAGCTGCACCGCCCCAGGGCGCCGGCCTGCCTGCGCGGAGGCTGTGACGGCTGCCTCGCGCGGGTCGACGGCGTGCCCAACGTGATGACTTGCCTGCGACCGGCGGCCGGCGGAGAGCGCATCGAGGTGCAGAACGTCGTCGGCTCGCGGCGGGCCGACCTGCTCCAGGTGACCGACTGGTTCTTCCCCCAGGGGATCGACCACCACCACCTGATGGCCGGCGTCCCCGGCCTGTCCGGGGTCATGCAGTCGATCGCGCGCAAGCTGGCGGGGCTCGGGCGGCTGCCGGGCGCGGCGCTCCCCCCCGAGCGCGCCGCATGGCTCGACGTGGACGCGGCCGTGATCGGCGCCGGGCCCGCGGGCGTGGCGGCCGCGTCGGAGCTCTCGGCGCGCGGCCTCCGCGTGGCGCTGGTCGACGACGGGCTCGCCCCCGGCGGGTCGCTGGCCGGCGCGCCGCGCCGCGCGGCGGAGCTCCTCGCGCGATACCCGCTCGACGGCGTCCGCGTGCTCCACCGCCACGTGGCCGCCGGCGTTTACCTCGGCGAGCTCCTGGTCGCCGGCGACGCGGGCGCGACCGTGATCAGGGCGCCCGCCAAGGTCTTCGCCACCGGCGGGCACGACGGCGTCGCGGCGTTCCCGAACAACGATCTGCCCGGGGTCTTCTCGGCGCGCGCGTTCTGCCGGCTCCTCGCGTGCGGCGTCGAGCCGACCGGCCCCGTCGCGCTCGCGGGCGAGGGCCCCTGGGCCGACGAGCTCGCGAGCGCCCTCGGCGACCGCATCGCGGTCCGGATCCCGCTCGCCGCGCTCGCCGCGGTGAACGGGATCTCGAAGGTGAAGAGCGTGACGGCGCGCGACGCGCCGTTCGCCCCCGACAGCCCGACGAGCGACGTCCGGGTCGTGGCCGTCGCGGTGGACGCGCCGGCCGCGCCCGCGTTCGAGGTCGCCGCGCAGGCGGGCGCGCGCGTCGAGATCGACCCGCGCGCGGGGTACGCGGTGCAGGTCGACGCGCACGGCAAGGCCGGCGACGGCCTGTGGGCGATCGGCGAGTGCACCGGCGCCTCGCTCGATCTCGCCGGCATCGAGCGGGCGGCGACGACCCTCGCCGACGACGTGCTCGCCGCGCGCGGCGCGCCCGCGTGAGCCTGCGGGCGCGCGCTTCGAGATCGACCCGCGCGGCGGCTCAGCCCTCGATGATCAGATCGAAGAGGCCGAGCCCGCCCGCGAGGAACACGACGTCGAACACGCCCATGAGCGCCACGTAGTCGGTGAGCTCGCCGATCGACGCGCCGCCGAAGAGCTCCCGCGTCCCCGCGACCGCGGCGAGCAGCGTGGGCGCGAGCAGCGGGAAGAGCACGCTCGCGAGCACGAGGTCGCGGGCGCGGGTGCGCACGGTCATGGCCCCGAAGAGGGTGCCGCTCGCGGCGATGCCCGGCGTCGCCGCGAGGCAGAAGAGCGCGAGCCCCGGGCCCGTCTTCACGAGATCCACCGCGAAGAGGAGCGCCGCGACCGGGATGATGATCACCTCGACCGCGATCACGAACGCGCAGAGCCCGAGCGCCTTGCCGGCGAAGAGCGCGCTCCTCGCGATGGGCAGCACGAGCAGGCCCGAGAGCGCGCCGTCCTCGCGCTCCCGCTGCCACGTGCGGCTCAGCGCGAGCACCGACGCGAACGCCACGCTCACCCAGATGACCCCGGGCGCGACCCGCTCGGCCGCGTCCTGGCCCGCGTAGAACGCGAGCGACGCGATCACGGCGACGAGCACCGCGAAGAACCCGCTCGTGGTGACGATCTCGCCCGTGGCGAGCTCGATCGCGAGGTCCTTCCGCGCGACGAGCGCCGCCTGGCGCACCCAGCCGGGCCGGCGCCGGGGGAGCGACGCGCGGACCGCGGGCGCCGTGCTCTCCGACATCACGTCGGGGAGGTGAGGCTCAGGTACGTCTGGTCCTTGAGCCCCCGCTCGTAGTCGGCGAGGAGGCGCATGCCCTCCGTCGGCTTGAGCAGGTCCTGCTTGATCGCGCCGTCCACCTGGGCCTTCACCTTCCCCACGAGATCGCGGTTGTCGTACTGGGTCAGCGCCAGCACCTCGTGGATCTTGTTCCCGGCGATCGTCTCCTCGATGTAGTACCCGCTCTCCTCGTCCTCATCGAGGAAGACGTGCACCTCGTTGACCCGGCCGAAGAGGTTGTGGATGTCGCCCATGATGTCCTGGTACGCGCCGGTCAGGAAGATGCCGACGTAGTACGGCTGGTCGCCCGAGATCGGGTGCAGCGGGAGCGTGTCCTTCACGTCGTTGAGATCGATGAACTTGCTCACCTTGCCGTCGGAGTCGCAGGTGATGTCGACGAGCGTGCTGTCGGCCGCGGGGCGCTCGTTCAGCCGGTGGATCGGCACGATCGGGAAGAGCGCGCCGAGCGCCCAGTGATCGAGCAGCGACTGGAACACCGAGAAGTTGCAGATGTACTGGTCGGCGAGCTGCTTGCGGAGCTCGCCCAGATCGTCCGGCACCTCCTCCGGCTCGAGCGACGACGCGATCTTCTGCATGGCCTCGGCGATCTCCCAGAAGAGGATCTCGACCCGGGCCTTCACGTCGAGGTTGAGGAGGCCGAGCTCGAACATCTTCTGCGCCTCCTCCTTGATCTGGAGGAGGTCGTGCCACGACTCGCCGAGGTTCGGCCCGGAGATGTTGTCCTTGATGTAAAGGAGGTTCTGGATGAGCTTGTGCTCCTCGGTCTGGATGTCGATCGGCGACATCGGCGTCTTCTCGATCGACCCGAACGCCTGGACGACCAGCACCGAGTGGTGCGCGACGATCGCTCGCCCGGACTCGGAGACGATGTTGGGGTGAGGCACCCGCTCCTCGTCGCAGATGTCGGCGATGTTGTGCACGATGTCGCGCGCGTACTCCTCGACCGAGTAGTTCATCGAGGAGTGGAAGGTCGAGCGCGAGCCGTCGTAGTCGATGGCGAGCCCGCCGCCGACGTCGATGTACTCGATGCGCTGCCCCATCTTGCGGAGCTTCGCGTAGTAGCGCGTCGCCTCGCGCACGGCGCGCTTGATGATCAGGATGTCCGGCACCTGCGAGCCGATATGGAAGTGGAGGAGCTTGAACGAGGAGCTCATGCCCGCCTCGTCCATGATCCTGATCGCCGCGAGGATCTCGGCGGTGGAGAGCCCGAACTTCGCGTTCTCTCCGCCCGACGTCTTCCACTTGCCCGCCCCCTCGGTGAGCAGCCGCACCCGGAGCCCGATCATCGGCTCGACGTTCATCTCCTTGGCGACGCGGGTGATCATCCGCACCTCGGAGAGCTTCTCCGCGATGAGGATCACCTTCTTGCCGAGCTTGCGCCCGATCAGCGCCGTCCGGATGAAGTTGTCGTCCTTGTAGCCGTTGCAGACGATCAGCGACTCCGGGTCGCTATGGACCGACAGGCCGGCGAACACCTCGGGCTTGGAGCCGACCTCGACGCCGTAGTGGTAGGTCTTCCCCGCGTCGAGGATCTCCTCCACGACCTCCCGGAGCTGGTTCACCTTGATCGGGAACACGCCGCGGTAGGTCCCGCGGAACTTGCTCTCGGCGATCGCCCTGTTGAAGGCCTCGTTGAGCGCCCGCACCCGGTGATGGAGGAGATCCTGAAAGCGGATGAGCAGCGGCGTGCGGAGCCCTTGCTCGAGCGCCGCATCGACGACGTCGCGGATCGCGATCTTGCTGCCGCGCTCCTGGAGCGGCGCGACCGTGAGGTTGCCGTCCGGGCTCACGTCGAAGTAGCCACGACCCCAGCGGTCGATCATGTAGAGCGACTTGGCGTCTTCGGTCGTCCAGACGTCGGTATCGGTCTCGTGCGCGCTGCTCACGGTCGTTCTCCTTGGCGGGGGCCGCGGCCGGCGGCGCCCACACCTTCTCTGGGAGGGCCCCCACGAGGGGGCTTCTGGCTCATCAGGGGGGACGTCAGATCGTCGGTCCGACGCAGGACGGCGGGAGGCCGCGCGCTGGCGACGCGGCTCATTACGATAGGAACGCCTGACCTTCAAGGGCAGGCAGCCCGGTCACGACCGGTGGGAGGGGGGCTCCGAGCAGCGCGCGCTCAGGCCTGGGCCTTCGAGGCCGCCTTCGCCCGCTTCGAGGCGGACTGGTAGAGATCGTAGAGGCGCGGGACGGGGTACGCCTCGAGGCGCTTCCTGTACCCCTGGTCCTTCGACCGGTTCAGGACGGTCAACGTCTCGTCGATGAGCTTCGCCCGCGTCCCGAACTTCTCCTTCACGACGCTGAACGTCGCGTGGAGGCGGAGGAGCTTGGCGTTCGAGACGTGATCCAGGCCCTTCGTGCCGCCCCGATCGGAGCTGACGCGCCCGAGCCAGAGGTCCTCGGTCGCGAACCCTTTCACGGCCTCGACGAGCTTCGCCTTGTCGCCGAAGCGCTCCTTCACGATCGCAAGCGGATTTTTGCTGGCCATTGCTGAGACTCCCACGGGCAGGCGAGGCCTGCGCCGGACATGCGCGAGATGACTCGCGCGGCTTTAGAAGAGGGGCGCGATCTAGCAGGTCGGGGCGGGGCGCCGCAAGGCCGCGCTGCGGAGGGGCGGCGCCGCCGGCGGTCGAGATCCCGCGTCGCCCGAGCGTCGCCGCTGTGCTGGGCCGCGGATCGTGGTACACGCGCGCCGATGCTCAACCTGGGGAGCTGGCTCGTGGCGCACGTCGACCGGCTCCGGCCGCTGCAGCCGCCCCTCTCGGACGTCAGCTCCCGCCTCGCCGCGCCCTCGTCGGCCCTGGGGAGCACCGTGCTCAAGGCCCTGTTCCCGGTCGTCGCGTTCATCGCGCTCGCGCCCGTCCTCTGGCTCTTCTTCCGGCGCACCTGGCGGGAGCTCGACGTCGAGGCCCACGAGCACCAGCGGCGCACCCTCGCCGCCGGCGGCTACGACCGCCGCCCCGCGGTCCTGTTCACCATCACCGCGGTCGTGCTCATGCTGCAGCAGTACTACGGCGGCCGCGCCGTCTACGACGAGCACATCCGGCCGTGGCTGCGCGAGCTCGAGCTCGCCCAGACGCTCTCGCCGGCCGGGACGCTGCTGCCCATCTCGCTCCGCCGCTACGACGAGCTCTACGGCTACGTCTGGTGGTCGTTCACCCGCGTCTTCGGCTACGTCGCCATCCCGATGGTCGCGTGGAAGGCCTGCTTCCCGAAGGACAGCCTGCTCGACATGGGGCTGCGCGTCCGGGGGCTCGCGAAGCACGCGTGGATCTACCTGCTCTGCCTCGCCGTCGTCGTCCCGGCGGTGTTCGTCGTCGCGAGCGCGCCCGACTTCGGGACCTATTACCCGTTCTACAAGCAGTCCTCCCGCTCCTGGTTCGACCTCATCGCCTGGGAGGCGATGTATTTCGCCCAGTTCTTCGCGCTGGAGATCTTCTTCCGCGGCTTCTGGCTCGCCGGCCTGCGGCACACGCTGGGCTCCGGCGCGATCTTCGCGATGATCGTCCCCTACTGCATGATCCACTTCGGCAAGCCGTACCTGGAGGCGGCCGGCGCCGTGGTCGCCGGGATCGCGCTCGGCTCGCTCGCGATGCGCACGAAGAGCATCTACTCGGGCTTCCTGGTCCACGTCACGATCGCGCTGCTCATGGACCTCGTCGCGCTGTCGAACCGCGGCGCGCTGCCGCGGACGTTCTGGGGGACGTGACGTCTTCTGACGCGCTCGCCGGCCGGCCGGCGGCGCGCCCGATGACGCGCGCTCGCGCCTTGGCTCAGCCGAGCGTCCGGGTCAGCTTGCGCATGATCTCCGCCCGGCTGCGGTCACGGATCCCGCGCCGGTAGAGCGCCTCCAGCCCGCCCGCGGCCGCGCGCACCGCGTCGCGGTGCTCGCCGTCCCACGGGAGCACCGCGAGCCTCCGCCAGAGGATCTTCTCGAGGAGCCGGGGTTTGCGCTTGGCCAGCGCGCCGCTCGCGAGCTCGATGACCCGAGCCGAGGTCGGGTCGGCGCGCATCGCGCGCACGAAGAACCCCACGGCCGCTGTCGCGCGGCGGCCGCCGTGCATCGCCTGTACGCCAGCGTCGCACAGGGCCTCGGCCCGCTCGCGCGGGGTCGCGGCGCGCCGCGCGCGCTCCCGCGCGGCCTGCACCTCGGCGCTCAGCGCGTCCCGGCGCCGCCGGGCAGGGCGCATCTTGACGACGAGGAACAGGATGAAGAGGGCCGCAACCCCCGCGAGCACATGCCGCCAGCCGATTTCCATGGCGCCAGCCTTACTACAGCGCCCGGGACGTGCTCACCAGACCGAGCTTCCACGACGGGGGGCGGCGCGCCGGATCGCCTCACGACGGCGTCCTCGGAATGACGGCGCGTGCCCGAAGCGTTGCTCTCCAATCCAGCTTCAGCTTCCTCCGATTCCACCGGCACGATTTCCGCCGCTACGGTGCGGTTTGCGCGAGCGGACGATCGCAACCTATGCTGAACCGAGAGATGCCTGCCCCGTCGACCTCCGGGCCTTCCCTTCGCGTGCCCCTGCGCACCCTCGCCGCCGCGCTCGGGCTCGCCGTCCTCGCGCTGCACCCGGGCAGCGCGCTCGCCGACATCTTCACGTACACCGACGCGGATGGAACGGTGCACTTCGCGAACCGCCCCAGCGGCGACGCGCGGTTCAAGCTGTACATCAAGGGAGACGGGCGCCGCTCTTCGACGACGCGCGCGGGGGTGACGCCCGTCGCGCCGAGCGACAAATCGCTCGAGCGCTTCAGCCGCTACGACGCGTGGATCCGGCAGGCCGCCGCGCTCTACCAGATCCCCGAGGAGCTCGTCCGCGCGGTGATCAAGTGCGAGAGCGACTACGATCCACGGGCCGTCTCGCCCGTCGGCGCGCAGGGGCTGATGCAGCTGATGCCAGAGACGGCCCTCCGCATGCAGGTGCGCGACGCGTTCGACGCGCGAGAGAACATCTTCGGTGGAACGCGGTACCTGCGCATCCTGGCCAACCTCTTCAACGGGGATCTCGATCTCACCATCGCCGGCTACAACGCCGGTGAAGGGGCGGTCATGCGGCACGGCGGCATCCCGCCGTACGAAGAGACCCAGGCCTACGTGACGCGCGTCCGGACCTACTACGCACGCTACCGCACCACCCGGGACACCACGGTCGCATCGATCGAGCCCTGACCGGCTCGCCCGCCGCGCGCGCGCGCGCGCGCGCGCCAGCCAACCAACCAACCAACTACCGCCCGCCCGCCAGATGCGCCGCTCGGCGACAAGCGGCGCACATCGCCCCCGGGCGGGGTACCGCGATGCTACGCTCCCAGGAACCGCTGCCGCAGCCTCTCCCGGGCAGGCCCCGAGACGCGCAGGCGCAGGCACGCGGCCATCCCTCGACGCTCTCTTTGCTCCGCGCGAGCAAGGGTCCACGACATGACGACCACCTCGAGCCTCATCGAACTCAGCAAGCGAAGCCACGACATCGCGCCCCTCAAGCCGCCGGTGGACCCGGCGTCCCTCCAGCACGCGAACCTGCTCGAGCTGCCCGATTTCCGGAGGATCCCGGCCTACGCCGACGTGACCGACGAGCAGTTCATGGACCACCGGTGGCAGGCGAAGAAGTCGATCACCCGCCCCGACAAGCTGCTCGACACGCTGCGCGGGATGGTGTCGGACGACTTCATCCGGGACGCGACCGAGGGCTTCGCGCACGCGCCGATGAGCGTCCGGGTCTCGCCGTACATGCTCTCTCTGATCGACTGGAACGATCCGTACGGCGATCCGCTCCGCACGCAGTTCATCCCGCTGGCTTCGCGCTTCCTGCCGGATCACCCGAAGCTCGGGCTCGACTCGCTGCACGAGCGCGCAGACGCGCCCGTCCCCGGGCTGACGCACCGGTACGCCGACAAGGCGCTCTTCCTGCCGCTCGACACGTGCCCCGTGTACTGCCGCTTCTGTACGCGCAGCTACGCGGTGGGCATCGACACGGAGGAGGTCGAGAAGACCCACTTCAAGGTCGACGAGGAGCGCTGGAAGCGAGCGTACGCGTACATCGCGTCGCGCCCCGAGCTGGAGGACATCGTCGTCTCCGGCGGCGACGCGTACAACCTGCGGCCGGAGCAGCTCGGCGCGATCGGCGAGACGCTCCTCAGGATGCCGAACATCCAGCGCATCCGCCTCGCCACGAAGGGCCCGGCCGTGATGCCGCAGAAGATCCTGACCGACGACGAGTGGATCGACGCTGTCACGCGCACGGTCGAGCTCGGCCGGAAGCTGCACAAGGAGGTCGTGATCCACACGCACTTCAACCACCCGAACGAGATCACGGGCGTCACCCGCGACGCGATGAACAAGCTCTTCGAGCGGGGGATCACGGTCAGGAACCAGTCCGTGCTGCAGCGCGGGGTGAACGACACGCCCGAGACGATGAAGCTGCTCGTGAAGCGCCTGGGGCACGTGCACGTGCACCCCTATTACGTCTACATCCACGACCTCGTCCGCGGCGTGGAGGACCTCCGGACCACGCTGGCGACCGGGCTCACGATCGAGAAGCACGTGCGCGGCTCGACCGCCGGGTTCAACACGCCGACGTTCGTCGTCGACGCGCCCGGCGGCGGAGGCAAGCGCGACGCGCACTCGTTCGAGCACTACGACCGCACGACCGGGATCTCGGTGTTCGAGGCGCCGAGCGTCAAGCCGGGGCAGCGGTACACGTACTTCGATCCGATCGATCAGCTCCCGGCCGAGGGGCGCGCCCGCTGGGCAGACCCGGCGGAGCACCAGAAGATGATCGACGAGGCGCTCCAGGCCTCGCGCTGAGGCGGGCCCGGCGGCGACCGGCATCACCCCCGGCGCCCCGGCGGACGCCCGCGCGGCGGCAGACATTGCCTCCGACGCTCCTTCGGACGCCCGCACGGCGGCAGGCATTGCCTCCGACGCTCCTTCGGACGCCCGCGCGGCGGCAGACATTGCCTCCGACGGAGCGTCGGACGCCCGCGCGGCGGCAGACATTGCCTCCGACGGAGCGTCGGACGCTCGCGCGGCGACCGACATCGCTTCCGATGCTCCGTCCGGCGCCCGCGGGCACGAGCGCGGCGACCTCAGCCTCCGCGAGCCCGCCGCTCGCCCAGCTCAGGGCAAGCAGTCGCGCAGGTCGGCGGAGCCGCCCTTCTTCACCTTCACGATCCGAAGGTCCATGTGGGCGTCGCGCCGAAGCTTCTTTCGTAGCTCGTCCAGCCTCGGCAGGCTGGCACCGTTGGTCACGATCACGGCTCTGTACATCACCTCCGCGCGAACGTGCGACCCGACAACATGGAACGTCGACTCGAGCTGCGTCACGGCACGAGCGACGTCGCTCCCCTTGAGCTCGACCAGCAGGATGACCGCGGGTGCACCGACCGAGCGGTACACGATCAATCCGTCCGAGAGGCGTGTGCTGTCGTCGAGCTGGAGCCCCTTGCGGAACTCGGGCGTGTCGATCTGGAATGCGAGGATGGTCTCGTTCGGTCGCGGGGCCAGCGAGGCGCGCACCCCCGTCCCGCGATCCGAGACCGACGTGGATCCCACGTTGAGGGCGCGGAAGAGCAGGATCTCGAGGAGCGTCACTCGGCGGCCTCGCGCTGCGCGGCCAGCAGATCTCCGTAGAGGTTGCTCACGCGCTCGCTGACCTTGCCGAGCGTGTCCCAGTCGATGCTCCGCTCGACGCGATCGAGCGCATCGGCGACTTCGCCGGACTCCTTGAACCAGTAGACGCCGACCCTCTCAGGATCGAGGAACGCCTCCTCCGTCTTCAACCAGAACCGCTCCGCCATCGGCTCCTGCGCCGCTCGCGGCAGCGCCCATGCCTCCATCAGGTTCGTGAGGTGATCGACGACGTACGGGCTATGGGTGGTGATGACGATCTGGACGCCCTGGTTCACGAGGAGCGCCAAGAGCTCGGTGAGCGCGACCTGAACGTCGGGGTGGGCGTTCATCTCGGGCTCGTCGATGATCAGGACGTCGCCCTTCCGCGCATACGACCGCAGGTAAAGATCGAGGCCCGCCAGCGATCGCGCGAGGGAAGCAGCGGCCTGGATCGGAAGCTCTCTGCCGGACCCGAAGCGAAAGACCAGCGGATCACCGGTGTCCGGAACGGTGACCCGCCCGCCGAGGAGGCGCTCGACGCGATCGGTGATCTGCGGCGCCAGCCGTTCCCCCGGAGCGGAGGAGCCCGCTCCGCTCGGCAGGTCAATGAAGTCGGCGAAATGGATGATCGGCAGACTCATCCGGGCAAGCATGCGGTCTGCATCCCTCCGGGACCGGGCGATCGCGGCGATCAGCTTCCGCTCCGCGGGCAGCGCAAGGACATTGCGGAGCGCCTTCAGCGAGTAGTGCCGCACGAAGCGTCGCACATCCTTCGTGATGTCCTCGTCCGACATGTCGCCCAAAGACATGATGCCCGGGCCTTCGGTAACGCTCCCCTCCGCGCTCCTGAGCGCCACGCCGACGAACTGCTCCTTCCGGCTCGCGGTGACGAGGATGGACGGGGGACCGAAGGCGTCGAGCTCTTCACGGCGGAGCCGGAGGCGCACCGTCCCGCCGGCAAGCGCTTCCTTGGGAGCCCCCAGCGCCAGCGCGAGCCCCTGCGCTCCGAGCGTGAGGACAAGGTCACCGTGCGCCGGAAAGAAGTCGCTCCGCTTGATCGCGACGCTCAGGGAGGCTTCTCCCCTCGGCTCAGCCACGCGCTGCGCGACGCTGGTCGCCAGCGCGTCGAGCGCCGCGGCGAGGTCGTCCTCGAGCACCGCTGCCGGCGTGTCGTTCCACCCCGAAGGATCGGAGATGTCGAGGTTCCAGGCCTGGTACCGCAGAAGCGTGTACAGCGCGTGAGCAACCCACGTCTTGTTCGTGTTGTTGGGGCCGATGAAGACGGTGAACGGCCGAATGTCCAGCTCGGCGCTCCGGATCACGCCGAGGTTCTCAACGGTCAGCTTCATCCGAACCCTCCGCCCGCTCGCGGGGCCACACGACGCCGCGACGCGATCCTCCGTACCTTACCCGTGCAGCCAGCATGCACCGTTACCCGCTCGATCGCACCTCGTCCGCCATGCCGCCTGCCCAGCCGACCGGGTTCCCTCGATCCAGCCCGGACGCCGGCTACCCTGCGGCCGGCGGCGGCTCCTCGTAGCGGGCGAGCGCGCCGGCGAGCTCGCGCTTCACGCGGTCCACGAGGTCGGGCGGCTCGACGACGCGCGCGGTCTCGCCGAAGCCGAGGACCCACGTCGCGAGCTCCGTCATGTCGCCGATGAGCATCGTGAGCCTCACGCCGCCGCCGGACAGCGGCGTGAGCTCCTGAGACGGATGCACCTTGCGCGTCCGCACGAACTCGGTGACGCGCTCGTCGAAGTCGATCACGACGCGCCGGGGCTCGCCCCCGCGCCAGATGCCGAACTGGCCCTGGAAGTAGTCGTCGATGGAGAAATCCGGAGGCAGCTCGAACCGCTCGGTGACCGCGCACTCCGTGTCGCGCATGCGATCGAGCAGGAACGTGCGCACCTCGCCGCGCCCCACGTGGAGGCCCACGCAGTAGATCGCGTCCTTGTAGAGGACGAGCGCGTACGGGTGGATGAGCACCCGCTCCTCGCGCCCGTCCCGCGAGCGGCGGTAGCGGCACCGCAGGGGGCGCAGGTCGGCGACGGACTGGAACAGGTCGTCGAGCTCCTCGGTGCGCGCGGCGTAGTCCTTCGGGGCGAACGGGAGATAGAGGAAGCGCTCCTCCAGCCGCGCGTCGGCGACGCCGGCGTTCGGTCCGCGCCCGGGCCTGCGCGCGACGCCGAGGAGGCGCTGCGCGGCGAGGTCGATCTCCTCGAACAGGGTCGAGCCGCGCATCGGCTCGAACAGCCGGCGGGCGGCGAGCAGGGCGTACGCCTGCGTCCGCCGCACCTCGACGCGCCGGGGCGCCTCGCTCGGAGACAGCCGCCAGAGGCGAGGGCCCCCGGGGCGCGTGGCGACCGACACGAGATCGAGCTCGCGCTTGACCTCGACAAGGTAGCGCCGGAGCGAGCGCGGCGTGACGTTGAGCTCGCGCGCGAGATCGTAGATCGTCAGGCCGGCAGGGTGCTTCTGCAGCAGGCTGCGCAGCGAGTCGAGCCGCCGGTGCTGGGTGAACGGGCCGCGCGGCCGGCCGCGCTGCGCGCCGCCCCGCACGTCGTCATCATCGTCGTCGTCGTCGTCCGGCGGAGGAGGCCTCTTCGAGGCGGCCGCAGGAGCCCCCGCGTCCGCCCGCGGAGGGCGCACGCTCGGCGCGGACGCGGCCGCTGGAGGGCGCACGCTCGGCGCGGACGCAGCCGCTGGAGGGCGCACGCTCGGGGCCGCCGGAGGGCGCACGCTCGGGGCCGCCGTGCTCGATCTGACGTCGAGGGCCGCGTCGCCGGTGAGGCGCGGCGCCGCGCCCGCGCGCGGCTTGGAGGGCGGCGTCGCGCCGCTCGAGAACGGGTCGGCGGTCTGGCCGCCGCGCGGGCGCGGAGCAGCCGCTGCCCCGCTCGATTTGCCGGCCCCCCGCGCGCGAGTGGACGCGGTGGCAGGCGCATGGGCACCCCCAGGGCCAGTGCGAACAGCGCGCGCCATCAGCTCAGCGCTGTATCGCATCACCCCCTCCCGTCCAAGATGTTTGTCCCGCGCACTGCCGGCCGAGCAGCGATCGCCGACCGGGCGCGCGGCGGCGACGCTGGCCGCGCACGGCGCGCCCGGAAACAGCGCTCAGCGCTCGCCACGGCGCCGTGTGCCCGCGAAAATGTCGTTCGGTTACGGGAACTTCGCCGCGGCGAGCCGCGGGGACGCAGCGGCGACCGGCGCGGACCGGCGCGGATCCGCCGCGCCGCCGCCGGGCGGCTCACCAGGGACGATCGCGCATCGTCTTCTTGTACTGCTCCTTGTAGAGGTCGTGGCACTGCTTGCAGCTCGCCTTCGCGCCGTCGACGTCGCCGGCCTTCGCCTTGGCGATGCCCGCCTTCGTGATCGCCACCCAGCTGCCCATGCCGGGCGGCGGTTTGCTGGCCACGTACTGCAGCGCCGTCGCGATCTTCGCGGCGTCGCCGCTCGAGGTCGCGGAGGCCATCGTGCTCTTCATCCAGGCCTGCATTGGGCACATCTTCTGGCCCTTCGCGCCGCACTCGAACTTCTTCTCGCCCGCCTGCGCGGCGCCGGTCGACGCTGGCCCCGCGGCCGCGGCGGCAGACGCAGCGGCCGTCGCCTTCGGCGCGGCCGTCTCCGCCGGCTCGGCGGTCGCCGCGGCTGTCTCCGCCGGCGCGGCCGACGCAGCGGCCGTCGGCTCGGCGGTCGCCGCGGCCGGCACGGCCGCCGTCGCCACCGGCGCGGCCGTCGTCGCCGCAGGGGCGGCGCTCTCGGTCGGCTTGCCCTCGGCCACCGCTCCGGGGGCCGGCGCGTCGCTCCCCTTGCTATCGCAGCCGAGCGTGGCGAAAGACAGGCTCGCGAGCAACAGCGCGAGCGGCGTGATCGTTCTCCTCATGCAGTCTCCTTGGGTGATGAACGGAAGCGCTCCTGACGAGCGCGAGGCCGAGGGATGCGTGCCGCGGTCCTCTGTGCGCCGCGCAGTGTAATCGGGTCGCCGTCCGTCCGCTGCGGTCGCGCGCCATCGTCCCGCGCGGCGCTTCACTCGCGCGTGCCGGGCGTCGAGGCAAACGTCGACCACTGGAAGTTGTCGAGGAGGGCCACGGAATCGTTCCAGGGATCGCCGGTGTCCCAAAGTACGAAGCGCAGCTCCATGATCTCACCTGGGTTGACATTGCCGTTCATGACCAGCCATCCGGTCCCGCCGCCCGCGAGCTCGCTCGCTCCGCACCAGCCGGGCTCACCTCCGAACTGGGCGGGCGGCCTCGCGGCATCGAACCCCGTCCCGCGGAGCTGGGTGATGCTCGTGCAGGTGGTCGTCGTACCGGGGGTGGCGCCGCCGCCGCACCCGGTCGGCCCGTTCACGCACTGGGTGAAGAGCCCGGTGCCGCCGAACGCGAGGTTCGTGCCCAGCGGGTAGACCGGCGCCCCGGCGGGCGGCGGGTCGTAGAAGGCGAGGTTCCCGTCCGCCGGGTTCGCCGTCTCGCCTGGAAAGGGCTCGAATGTCGAGTCGAGCAGCGCCAGAAAGAAGTCGTTGAACCGGCTGCACACCCACTCGGGATACTCGGAAGAGAGAAAGAACGTCGAGACGCTGAACGCGCTCGCGTTCGTCGGCACGCGGACGCGCAGCTTCAGCATCACGGGATCGTAGGCCGTCGCGCCGCCCTGCGGGTCAGGGCACCCGGGCGCGTTCGGGAGGTTGTCGCCGTTCGCGCCGAGCCAGTCCGCGGGCACCCTGCTCGACGTCCCCATGTCCTGGCCGCCCTGGAACGGGGCGAAGCTCGGCCTCGTGTCGTTCGGCGCCGCCTCGGCCGCGGCGACGCCGGTCGAGAGCACCGCGAGGCGCGCGCCCCGGAGCGGCGTGATGCCCGAGCCGAAGCCCTGGCGGATCGATCGCTGGGCCGCGGCCGGCGCGCCCGCGCCGTCGGCGCGGTGGAAGCTCGCGG
This sequence comes from Sorangium sp. So ce281, assembly GCF_051527395.1. Taxonomy (NCBI): domain Bacteria; kingdom Pseudomonadati; phylum Myxococcota; order Polyangiales; family Polyangiaceae; genus Sorangium; species Sorangium sp. So ce281. The sequence goes on along the minus strand of NZ_CP150322.1, from coordinate 3,167,308 downwards.
AGAGGACACCCCAGGTGCGCTGCGCGCGTGACGGCGGGCTCGCCGTCGTGGTGACGCAGAGGTCGATCGCCTTCGCATAATCGAGCGCGGCCGGCGAGTCGCTCGTGAGCCCGGCGTCGCAAGGCGCGATGTTGTCTGCCGCGCCGTCGCAGTCGTCGTCGATCCCGTTGCCCGCCACCTCGAACGCGCCGCGGTTCACGAGGGCCGGGGTGCCGCACCCGTCCGCCGGGGAATCGCAGCAATCGCCGTCGCAGATCGTCCACCCGTCGCCGTCCTGATCGGGTGGGTTGTCGACGGCGCCGTCGCAGTCGTTGTCGATGCCGTCGGCGCACACGTCGAGCGCCGGCAGCACCTGGTGGAGGCACGGCCCCCACGAGAGGCCGCTCGGCCTGCAGGTGGAGACCCCGGGGGCGCAGGGAGCGACCCCCTCGGTGCCCGGCGGTCCCTCGTAACACACCCTCGTGTCGCCCGGCGCGCACGAGCAGGGCCCGCGCGCTGCTTCGTCGTGCTCGCACCCGTCCGCCGGGTCGTGGTTGCAGTCGAGGAACCCGTCCTCGCAGGCGGTGAGCGCGCACGCGCCCGAGACGCAGGCGATCCCGGCGTGCGAGAGCTCCGGACAGGCGCGACCGCAGGCGCCGCAGCTCAGCGCGTCCGCCTGGAGGTCCCGACAGACACCATCGCAGCACGCCGCGCCGCTCTCACACGGATGCGCCGCCGAGCAGCCCTGAACGCACTCGCCCTCTCCGGTGCACAGCGCGCCCAGGGGACAGTCGCCGTCGACGATACAGGCAACACAGGCGTGCTTCGCGGGATCGCAGGTGAGCGGAGCTGCGCAGTCGGACTCGGCCTCACAGCCCGCCACGCAGCGCTTCGCCTCGGGATCGCAAACCTGACCGGGCGGGCACGCCAGAGGGCCAGGCAGACAGGCCACGCAGTCGCCCGTCTCCCGGTCGCACAGCGGGGCGCTCGGGTCCGCGGCGCAGCCGGCCGGGCAGCCGGAAGCGCCCTCCCCTCCGGCGCCTCGCGGGATGTCGGGGCCTGCCGCGCCGGCGCAGGACGGCGCCACGCCGGACGCCAGCGCGAGCCCGACCACGGCGGCGAGCCCTCCGCTCCAGGCCAGCGGGCGGCGGCGGACTGCGCGGGTTCTTGTCGACATCGGCAAGCGGCTCCCCTCCTCGGCGCGACGCACCCGAGGGGCGGCCGACCGCAAGGATCGTAGACTACCCGGTCGGTGCCTGGAACGACGGCCGATCGGCGGGGAGGACGCGCCTCGCCTGAACGTCACGTCATCGTCATCGACGCGCCCCCCACGACCACGGCGCGCTTTGCGACGCGCGCCACAACGACCGCGGCGCGCTCGGCCGCGCCGAGCGGAGGTGCGACCGGGGCGTCGCTCAACGCGTGTGCTCGTAGAGCGTGAAGGCGCCATCGCGCTCGATCCGGCGAAACGAGGGGTGCGCCGCGGTGAACACCGGCTTATCCGGCCGCTCGTTCCGGAGGATCACGTAATCGTACGCGACGCCATGGACATCCGGCTTGAACCACTCACCACGGTTCGACGGCGGCGCGGGGAGGCGACGCTTCAGCGTGAAGGGGAAACCCACGTTGTGCCAGCCGTCCGCGCTGAAGCCCCCGTGCATGATCTGCACCCACGAGGAGAAGTGGTTCGTGCCCTCGATGATCAGCGATTCATCGGTCCGTGGAGGCAACGTCAAGAAGAGGACCTCGGCGCCCGGCGGGATCCGCTCCACCATCCGGGCGAACGGCGCGACCCGCTCGTCGAAGCGCGCGTATTTCTCCGAGAGGTGGAGCGGCAGCACGAGCGCGGCCGCCACGGCGGGGGCCATCAGGAGGCGGGAGCGGCCCTGGAGCGGCGCCGTGATGGCCAGGAAGCCGAAGAAGCAGATGAACGGCGAGAAGCGTCCGCTCACGAACCACCAGTCGAACGGGCGAGCCAGGTGAAGCGGCACGAGGAAATAGCAGATCGCCATCGCGGCGCAGAGGGCGAGAGAGCGATGGCGGTGAAGCCGGTCGAGGAACGAGCCGGCAGGCGCGGCGGGCTCGCGCGCGGGAAGGCTGCGGCCAGGGAGGAAGCGCCGGGCGACGCGCGCGACGCGCGCGACGCGCGCGACGCGCGCGACGCGCGCGACGCCGAAGAGGCCCAGCAGCGACGCCACCGCGACGAGCACCCAGAAGACCCGGGTGTCGAGATCGCCCGATACCGAGTCGAGCGTGTACTCGGGGAACGATCGGAGCATCTCGTGCCATGGCACCCAGACGCCCTGGAACCGCGGGCCGCTCCGCAGATCGACCATGGGGCTCTTGAAGGCGACGAGCTGCCACAGGACGAGCGCGACGGCGGGCGCGAAGAGCGGCAGCGCGACGGCGATCCGCGACCACCGGGGCAGGTGGCAGAGCATCAGCACGGCGACGCAGACGTAATAGCCGAAGAGGATGAGCGGATGGCTGAGGCCGCAGCCGACGCTGAGCAGCGCGACGGCGGCCCCGCGCAAGGGGCTCGGCCGATCGAGGTAGACGTCGAGCGCGACCACGCCGACGAGCAGCAGCGCGACGCCGACGAGGAACGGCAGGAAGCCGCACGCCCAGGAGAGGGTGAAGGCCAGCGGGAAGGTGAGGACCGAGAGCCAGGGGCTGCGCCGCGTCTGGCGCGCCCAGCCGAGCGCCGCCGCGGGGATGGCGAGCACATAACCGGAGAGCACGGCGCGATTCGCGTTCTCGAGGCCGACGCCATAAGCGATCACGTGCGTCAGGATGTGATAGGCGCCGTAGGGGGCCGGACGGAGGCTGAGCTCGTAGAAGTCCCTGAAGCGCGTCCACGGCTCATCGAAGCTGTGCCAGATATGGACGGCCGCGAGGTGGTTCGGCAGATCGAGCAGCGGCAGGAACCGCACCCGCCATATCGGCACGATGGCTGCGACGGCGAGGAGCACGAACGTCGCGACGAACGCCTTGTCGCAGGGCCAGCGATTCCCGCTCCCGACCGCGGGAGGCGCCTCCGCGCCGGGAGGTCGGGGCGGCGGGGCGGCGGGCGCGCCGGCCCGGGGCGTGGGATCGCTGTCGGACGGGCTCGAACCGGGCATTTCCATGAGAAGTGTGGCGCTCCCCTTCCCTCCGCTGCTGCGCGAGGAGCGGGTAGGCCGCGAGCGTTAGCACAGCGCGGGGCCGATCGAGATCGCGCCGATCGCGCTGCAAGCCGCGCCCTACGTGGGTGACGACGCGCTGGGCCAGGCCGGCGACGGCGCCGAGCAGCCCGACCGGCGCGGTCAGCGGCCACGTGGACGGCAGCGGCCGCCGATCCACGGGAGCGCGCTCGCGTGGGACGCGCCCGCGTGGCCGGGCCGAACCCGGCCGGCGGTCGGAGGTGACGTTTGCGTGCACATGACGGGGCACGTGCACGCAAACGCCGCTCGATCTCGGGGGAAGATCGGCCGGCCGCTCCGGCTGGGGCTTACCGGCCCTCGATCGTCTGCGACTTGATATGGAACTCGACGCGCCGGTTGCGCTGCCGGCCTTCCGGCGTGTCGTTGGACAGGAGCGGCCGGCGGGAGCCATAGCCGATGGAGGTGAGCCGCTCCGACTGAACGCCCTTGTTGATCAGGTAGACCCTGACCGCGATGGCGCGGTTGTGCGCGAGCCGGTCGTTGTAGTCGATGGTGCCCTGGTTGTCGGTGTGCCCCTCGATGCTGAGCAGCTTGATCTCGGGGTTCGCCTTGAGCAGGCGCACGACCTCGTCGAGGATCGGATAGCTCTGCGGGAGGATCCTGGAGCTGTCGAACTCGAACTCGACCTGCTTCATGATCTCGATCTCGGCGGAGCCCGTGATCCTGCGGATGTAGAAGGGGCAGCCGTTCTTCTCCGGGTCTTCGACGACGACCTGCCCCGGCTCCTTCGGGCACTTGTCCTCGGCGTCGGGGATGCCGTCCTGATCCGCGTCCTCCTCGGGGCAGCCGTCGCGATCGTCGATGCCGTCCTTGTCCTCCGGGTCGTCCGGGCACTTGTCGACGACGTCGGGGATGCCGTCGCCGTCGCGGTCGGGCATGTCCGGGCATCCGTCGCTCGGCTTGGGCTGCTTGCCGTCCTCGGGGTCCTCCGGGCAGAGGTCGATGACGTCGGGGTAGCCGTCGCCGTCGGTGTCCTTCTCCGCCGTGATCACGTAGTTGAAGCCGGGCGAGCGGGCCTCGGAGTCGGCGATGCCGAACGAGCCGCCGACGAGGGCGACCCCCCGGAAATCGGGCGCGTAGCCGCCGCTCATGCGGGTGCCGACGCCGGCGCCCACGTAGACCGCCTTGTCCTTGGTGAGGAACATCTTGCTGTTGAGCTGCCACTCGATGGGCGAGGCATCGAGCTCGCCCGCGGTCTCCTTGAGGAGGCCGAACGAGCCGAAGATCTCGGCCCCGAGGCGGAGCTTGCCGTCGAGGAGCGGGACGTAGCCGCCGACGCCGTACGTGAGCTCGCTGCCGACGACGAGCTCGCTGAGCGCCACGCGCGGCCGGATGGCGACGCCGGTGTTCAGGGTGACGACGAAATCCTTGAAGTCGTACTCGGCGCCGAGGCCGAACGAGCTGCTCACGCCCCGGTCGCCGGCGAAGGCGTACGTGTTGCCGATGGGCGCGAAGACCGCGCCGGTGACGCCGAGCCGGAAGCGGCGCTCGTCGAGCTCGAGCGCGACGAAGCGCGCGTCGATCCGGAGGTCCATGGGGGCGGCAGTTTTCAGGTCGACGCTCTGGTTGAGGCCGAGCTCGCGGTGGTAGGTCTGGTTGCCGTCCTGGAACAGGACGATGGGGAACGAGACCTGGAGGGCGCCGCGGCCGAGGATCTCTACGCCCGCGTTCAGGTAAGTGATGAGCTGAGAGGTGACGGGCCCGTCGCCCTCGACCCGCTCCTCGATGGCGAGGTTGTCAACGTAGTTGTCGTCGCGGAGCGGGTGGACCGACACCCCCAGCCCGAGCTGCCCGAAGAAGCGCGTCCGTTCCCCCATGTGCGGGCGCCAGACGCCGATCCCGTCGTCGGGGGCACCGGCCATCCTGAGGCGATCGAGGTAGAAGGTCCGATCCTGCGCGCGGGCGGCGGAGGGCGCCAGCGCGGCGAGGGCCGGTGCGGCCAGGGCCGCTGCGGTCAGCGCGCAGCGAAGGCGCGACGGGCGTCGCGGCGCACGGCCCGGCAGGTTTCGTCGATCCATCACGGTGAGCTGTCCTCCAAGCAACGCTCGAAAAACGAGGTTGACGCGGGCGTTCCGCCGCATGCGGGCCGGCGTCCGGGCGGGAGACTACTCGGGCCGGGGGAGGATGTCTCCTGGGTCGAACCAGGAGGTGCGAGGACCGCCGCGGAAGGGGGCGGCTGTGTCCGGGGCGCGCGGGGTTGGGGCCGCGCCGCGGGACGGCGCGCGGTGCTTCCGCGTCTTCAGCGCGGTGTGTAGCGTGGGCTGCGTGGCGACGGTGAAAAGGCGGCGAACGGGCCACGGCGCGGGCGCGCGGATGGCTCCGCTGGCGATTGCGGCCGGGATGACGAGCTGCGGCCTGGTGCTCGGGCTTGACGACTTCAAGGACGCTCCGCGGGCGAGCGCCGGGGGAGGCGGAGCCGGTGGCGACAGCGACTCGAGCTCCGGCGCCGGGGGTTGCGCGCACGGCGAGCGCGACTGCGTCGGCGATACGCCCCGGCAGTGCGCAGATGGGGAGTGGGTTCACCAGCGGCCTTGCAGTGGAGAGACGCCAGTCTGTGCAAAGGGCCGATGCGTACCATGCACCGAGGGCGAGCGCGGGTGCTCAGGTGGCAAGCCGAGGCGCTGCGAAGGGGGCGCGTGGGTCGAGGAGGCGCCCTGCGCGACGCCGTTCCCGGGGTGCCGTGACGGGGCGTGCGTCCCGACGAGCTGCCAGGGCGGCGACGCGCCTGGTACGGGAGTGAGCTGCGGGGCCGACGGGGACAAGGATTGCTGCGCTGCTGACGTCGTGCCGGGAGGAACCTTCTACCGGAGCAATGATGAGCACTATCCAGCCATCGTCAGCGACTTCAGGCTCGACAGATACGAGGTCACGGTCGGACGATTTCGGGCCTTCGTGGAGGCGCTGAAGGGAACGCAGAGGGATCCCCCGGCGCTCAAAGCCGGGGAGCGCCCCGGCGTAACCGATAGCGGGTGGCGCTTCGATTGGACATCGTCGCTCTCTGCAAACACCGAGGAGCTCAAAGCACAGCTCGAATGCGACTACTACCCGACATGGACCGCCGAGCCGGGCCCCAACGAAGACCGGCCGATCCATTGCGTCACGTGGTATGAGGCATTCGCATTCTGCGTATGGGACGGGGGCTACCTGCCCACCGAGGCCGAGTGGAACTACGCCGCCGCCGGCGGCGCGGAGCAGCGGGTCTATCCGTGGGGTGCGTCGAGGGAGCGCGGGTTCGCTGCCACCGAGTGCAGAGGAAACGGCTCCTTCAGCGGATGCAGCGTCGCCGCGTTCCTGCCTGTTGGCTCGTTCTCGCCGTCCGGCGATGCGAGGTGGGGCCATGCCGATATGCTAGGAAACGTCTCCGAGTGGACCTTGGATTGCAGCGGAGACTATCCGGTGCCGTGTGAGGACTGCTCGAACCAGGGCTGCTCGGGCTCAACACGATACGTGGTTCGCGGTGGGAATGCCATCGCCCCGCTCTACGATACAGCGTTCAGAAACAGGGAAGATCGCACAATCCGGACCCAGGGCGTGCGCTGCGCCAGAAAGATCCAGGCTGAGTGACAAAGTCGGCCCATGAGGCGGAGATTTCGGATGTCAGCGTCGACACCTCCTACGAGAGCCGCGGACAGATGCTGACGCGAACGTTCCGCTGCATTCGGGCCGGCCGCCGGCGGCAGCGTTCTGCGTCGGCGAAGTCATCGAGCCCGAGGATCATGCCGCAGGCTTCCGCCCCCCTGATGGCCGTCGCGGTGGGTTCGGCTCACGCTGGCGATGGCCGTCTCGATGCTCGGCAGATCATGCGAGGACGGCCACCATTCACACAGCGATGAGCATCAGTCAAAGAGCTGACAGCAACATTGCCTCTCACTGAACCGTCGGGGGCACAACAACATCGTTAATTGGCTGAAAACCGGCCCCCGCCGGATAGGCATACGAGACCAACTGGTGGTTTTGGATCGCTCCCCAACCCCAAACAGTGACGCCGAATGGAAGCTCACTAACCATCTCACGGCGCCCGTTTGAGCAGTCAGCAACCCCTTCGAAATTCCCAGTAACAAGATCGACACGCGTATACTGGTACTCACCGATGTCCTCCCAACCGGTGAGCGGCCCCGCGCAATCGAGCTCTACGTCAGCAAACGAACCATCTCGCTTGGAAGGTGTCCGAACAACCACGAGGCTCGTCTCCGGAAAGTTCGGATCGGTGAAGAACACGTAGTAATCCAAGAATTGGCTCGGCGGCACAACATTCACCCACTCGGGATCGCCTTGCCTCGCGAACGGCACCCCCCCCGTCATGTAGGCTCCGAGATAGAATGGATTGTTCGGGCTCTGACTCTTGACCGTGAACGGGCCGCGCGCGTTAAACTGGTATGTTTCACCCAATTTGAGCGACGTGGGCGCGCCCTCGGGAGCGCTTGGGATCCACGTCAACTCCGTGTCATCAACCATGCCGACGATACGCCAGGGAGGAGCTTCCTCGTCGTTCCCGCCACGCCCGCGATAACGCACGCCAACGTACTCATTGCCCGTTGCACGGACTGGCGCGATCTGCTGTTGGGCAGCATCACAATCATTCACATCGTCGGGCACCTTCATGCATTCATGCCCACCGAAGACGCCCACCGGCTTCGTTGACGCGATCGGACTCCCGGTCAGCTCAGCCTTCTGAGTAATCTGCAAAAACTCACCTGCACCAAGAGTATATGTCACGGGCTCACCCATCGCCGAGCCAATCACATTTTCCCCTGCTTCGATCGCGACTCGGGGCAGAATGGTCACTTCGGTATCGTCCTCATACGCAACGATATCTAAGGATGGCGATCCATAGGCAGGGGCTCCAGAGTAGCCGTAGGCGTTGATCGCTATATAGTTATTGTCCCACGCGCTCGTCGGCAGGAGCAGCGTCGCCGACGAGAGCGCCACACCTGAGCTACTGAACGGAGCCATCTGGTAAGCGACGACCGGATAGTCAGTCGAGATATGGAAGGCACTTGCTCGACCCGTCCCACCATCACCGTCCTCTCCACGAACGCCGACCTCTTCCTGAATTGCTGCCACTGCTGGGTCGGGGCAATCGTCAGAAGTGGAACCACCGAATGGATCCCTGGCAAGAAACAAGACCGCCACCTCGCCAACACCAAGACCTTCAGAAGGCATATAGGGCCGATACGTCGTCGTCGCGCCTTGCGTCTCCGGAATAAAGATGAACTCGGAGGGCAAGTCAGGGTCAGTGAGCTCGTTCCCCTGGTATTGCACGTTAATCTTGACGGGCTTTTCCCATGTATTCGCCACGAATGAGACGAAGCAGGTCCCGCTTCCGTTGCCCACCATCGCCGTCTTCAGCGCCCAATAGTCACATCCGTACGAGCTCTTCGACCTCCTCGCCGCTTCGCATGGGTTCGGTATGCATTCCGCGTTGACGCACCCCTCTTCTGGATCGCATGTATCCAGCGTCTCCCCATTGCAGCTGAGGATCTTCTTCAGATCGTTGGAGCAGACGGGATCGCACCGCCCCCCCTCCCCGAAGGTCCCCGTGCTCCCCGCCTCCCCGCCCGCGCCGCCGGTGCCGCTGCCGCTGCCGCTGCCGCTGCCGCCGGTCCCGGTGGGGCCCGAGCCGGAGCCGGTGAGCCCGTGGCGGTACGAGTCCGTGCACGCGGCGAACGAGCCCGTCACACCGGCTGTCGCTGCAAGTAACCCCACAATCGCGTGTCGACGGTATCTAGCCATGTTCGCCATCTCTACAGGGCTCCTTCCCCCACAAGCATCCTGAAAACTTCGCGCCTTCGAGCGTAACACGGTTCGACCGCCGTGGGGAGGCCCGCGAAAGCGCTCGCATTTTTTCGGGGCGCCGCGAGAGCGGGTTGCTGCTCCCAGGAAGGCAATGGGCCGCCGGCATCCCGCCATCGCTCCCTAGCGCCCGGACGGACACAGAGCCACTGTTCGGCGCGCCGTCCTCACGCCTCTCCTGCGGGTAGGTCGAGGTGGTGCATCAAATTTGGCCACCGCGACTTCCACGTACGTCGGCGCCACTCCCGCTCAATGGTCGTCGTCGCCGTCCGACGCAGCCCCCGCCCGGCCGCTGCCGAAGACGCGGAAGAGCACGTACAGCGATGGGAACAGCAGCACGGATCCGACGCCGAGCACCCAGACAAGCAATCGCAACGTCCTCGGGTTCGCCGCCGCCCCTTCGAGCGTCACGTCCGGCACCACCAGGAACGGGTACTGCGAGGCCGCCCAGCCGAGCAGGATCAGCGTGACCTGCGCCACCGCCGCGAAGCGCGCCAGACGGAAACGGCGGGTCCACAACGCGAAGAACGCCGCGGTGGCCGCGAGGCCCGTCGTGACGTGGAGCGGCCACGTGATCGGATGATCCGTCAGCCCCTCTCGAATGAGCGGGGCGCCCCGGAACGACGCCGCGAACGACGCCAGCGCGAGCGCCGCCACCACGCAGCCCGAGGCGAGCGCGCGCCGCCGGAAATCGTCGACCAGCGCAGGCTCCTTCGCCTCGTTCGTCAGGTACACCGCCGCGAGGAACGCGAACAGCGCCAGCGCGAACAGCCCCACCACGAACGGAAACAGCGAGAGCCACGGCGCGAAGAAGCCGCTCGTCACCACCCCCGACGCCACCCGGATCCGCCCGGACGCCACCGCGCCGACGATCATGCCGAGCAGCACCGGCGCGATGACGCTCGCGAGCGAGAAGACGAAGCCCCAGCGCTTCTGCCGCCGATCCCCCCGGGAATCGTAGCTGCGGAAGCTGAACGCCGAGCCGCGAAACACGACGCCCACGAGGAACAGCGTGAGGGGGACGTGCAGCGCGATCGAGATCGCGGCGAACGCGGGAGGAAACGCGGTGAAGAGCAGCACAACGACCAGGATGAGCCACACGTGGTTGGCCTCCCAGATCGGGCCGATCACCCGCTCGATGAGGGCGCGCTGCTCCCGCTTCCGCGGGCCGGAGGCGAGCAGATCCCACACGCCGCCGCCGAAATCGGCGCCCCCGAGCAGCGCATACAGCACGAGCGCCGCCATCATCACCCCGCCGAGGAGCCACTCAGCGCGCATCGGCCTCGCCTCCCCCGGACGCGCGCGGCGCGCCGCCGCCGCCCGTCAGCCCGAGCGGCGCGCCGCCACCGCCGCCCGTCACCCCGAGCGGCGCCGCGCGGAGCTGGCGCACGAGCAGGTAGACCACCACCACGCCGAGGAAGACATACAGCACCGTGAACGTCCAGAACGGCGCCGCGAGGTACGGGAACGGGGTCACCGCGTCGCGTGTGCGCATCGCGCCCCGCACGATCCACGGCTGGCGACCGAGCTCCGTCACCAGCCAGCCGGCCTCCATCGCCACGATGCCGAGCGGGCTCGCCAGGATCACCGCCCAGAGGAACGGGCGCTGATCCGGGATCCCCCTGCGGCGCCACGCGAGCACCGCCCCGACCACCGCGAGCAGCGCCATCGCGGAGCCCGCGCCCACCATCACCTGAAACGAGAGGTGCGTCGCCGTGACCGGCGGCCACTCGTCCCGCGGGACCGCATCCAGCCCGGGCACCACCGCGTCAGGATCCGCGTGCAGGAACACCGAGAGCCCCGCCGGGATCTCGATCGCGTAGTCGACCTCGCGCCGCTCCACGTCGGGCAGGCCGCCGACGAGGAGCGGCGCGCGGGCCGAGGTCTCGAAGTGCGCCTCCATCGCCGCGAGCTTGGCGGGCTGCCCCCTCCCGACCTCCACCGCCGCGTAGTGGCCGACGAGCGGCTGCGCCAGCGCCGTCACCCCGGCGACCGCGAGCGTCACCGCGAACGCCTTGCGGAACAGCGGGCTCGACGGGTGCCGCAGGAGCACCAGCGCGTGGATCCCCGTCATCACGAACGCCGTCGCCTGATAACACGCGAGGATGCCGTGCAGCGTCTCGTGCTTCCACGGCGGGCTGAACATCGCCGCGACCGGGTCGATGTCCGCCGGGCGCCCGTCGACCATCGTGAACCCGGCAGGGTGGTTCATGCACGCGTTCACCAGGATCACGAAGAACGCGGACAGCGCGCCGCTCAGCGCGACCAGCGCGCCCGAGAGCAGGTGCAGCCTCGGCGAGAGCTTGCCGCGCCCGTAGAGGTAGATGCCGAGGAAGATCGCCTCCGTGAAGAAGGCGAACCCCTCGAGCGAGAACGGGAGCCCTATCACCTCTCCGAACGTCCCCATGAAGCTCGGCCACAGGAGCCCGAGCTCGAACGAGAGCACCGTGCCCGACACGGCGCCCACGGCGAACAGGATCGCCGTCCCCTTCGCCATGCGCTTCGAGAACTCGAGGTAGTCTCGATCGCCCGTCCGGTGCCAGAGCGCGTCCGCGATGACCATGATCAGCGGCAGCGCCACCCCGGCGGCGGCGAAGATGATGTGAAATGCCAGCGACAGGCCCATCTGGGCCCGGGCGTAGAGGAGGCTGTTCATGAGACCCAGGTCGGCTCCCTTCTCCCGCGCGACCGCGACCGGCCGCCGTGCCCGCTCTCCTGCGGGGACGGTCCGCGCGCTCCCGCCGACCATAGGGGGGCCCGCGCCAGGGACAAATAGGGGCAAACCCGGGTAAGCTCGACGCCGATGCAGACCCTTGTCGAGCTCGTCGCGAAGAAGCGCGACGGCGGGCGGCTGTCCGAGGACGAGATCGCGCGGATCGTCCGCGCCCACAGCGACGGCGAGCTCGCCGATTACCAGATGGCCGCGCTGCTCATGGCGATCTTCTTCCGCGGCATGGACGACGCCGAGACGGTCGCGCTCACGCGCGCGATGCTCCACTCGGGCGACGTCCTCGACCTGTCCGGCGTGCCCGGACGGAAGGTCGACAAGCACTCGACCGGCGGCGTCGGCGACAAGGTCTCGATCTGCCTCGCCCCCCTCGTCGCCGCCTGCGGCGTGCCCGTCCCGATGGTGTCCGGCCGCGGCCTCGGCCACACCGGCGGGACCCTCGACAAGCTCGAGGCGATCCCGGGGTTCGACGTCGCGCTCGACGCCGGCGCGTTCGCGCGCATCGTCCGCGACGTGGGGACGTGCATGATCGGGCAGACCGCGCGGATCGCGCCCGCGGACAAGCGCATCTACGCGCTGCGCGACGTGACCGCCACGGTCGAGTCGATCCCGCTCATCGTCGCCAGCATCCTCTCGAAGAAGCTCGCGGAGGGCATCGACGCGCTCGTGCTCGACGTCAAGGTCGGGCGCGGCGCGTTCATGAAGACCCTCGGCGACGCCCGCGCCCTCGCGACCGCGCTCGTGCGCGTCGGGACCGCGGCCGGCAAGCGCGTCTCCGCGCTGCTCACCGACATGAGCGCCCCGCTCGGGCGCGCCGTCGGCAACGCCATCGAGACCCGCGAGGCGATCGAGGTGCTGCACGGCCGCGGGCCGGGCGACCTCGTCGCGTGCACGCTCGCCCTCGGCGAGGAGATGCTGATCGCCGGCGGCGCGGCGGCGAGCGCGGCCGAGGCGCGGCCGAAGCTCGAGGCCGCCATCGCGAGCGGCGCGGCGGCCGAGGTCCTCGCGCGGATGATCGCCGCGCAGAAGGGCGATCCGGCCGTGGTGCACGACGCCGGCCGGCTGCCCAGCGCCCCCGTCGTGGTCGAGATCGCCGCGCAGGACGAGGGGTACGTCGCCGCCGTCGATCCGCTGGAGATCGGCCTGTCGGCGGTCGCGCTCGGCGCCGGGCGGACGCGCGCCGACCAGCGCGTGGACCCCGCCGTGGGGATCGAGCTCGCCGCGGTGCGCGGCGATCGCGTGGACCGCGGCGCGCCCCTCGCCCGCATCCACGCGCGCCGGGCGGACGACGCGCGGGCCGCGGCCGATCGCGTCCGCGCCGCCTTCCGGCTCGGCCCGGCGCCCGCCGAGGCGCCCGCGCTCGTGCTGGAGCGGATCGAGGCATAGCCGCGCGCGGGCGCTCGCGGGCGCTCGCCGGCGGCGCGGGGCCCCACTAAGCTGCCGGCATGCGGACCCCGAGGCGCGACCTCACCACGCTCGGCTACCGGCGGATCATCCAGCTCCTCGTCTACCTGGTCATCATCCCCGGCGTGCTCCTGTCGGGCGTCGGCTTCCTCCTGCTCGTCCTCGGCGAGGCCCAGTACAACCTCATCATGGGGATCATCGTCCTCACGTTCTGCGGGACGCTCGCGACCGGGGTCATCCTCGTGTGGGTCTTCCTCCGGCGCGAGCGCAACCTGTCCGAGCTCCAGGCCGATTTCGTGTCCAAGGTCTCGCACGAGCTGCGCACCCCGCTCACGTCGATCCGGATGTTCACCGAGACCCTCACGCTCCGGCGCGGCGACACGATCAGCGAGGATCGCTGCATCGAGGCGCTCACCAAGGAGAGCGCCCGCCTCCAGCAGCTCATCGATCGGCTGCTCGACTGGGGGCGGATGGAGAGCGGCCGGCGCGTCTACGAGCTCTCGGAGCACCACCTCGGGGAGATCGCCGACGAGGCGATCCACGCCTTCGAGCCGACGCGCGAGAAGCGGAGCGTCGACCTCGACGTCTCCATCGACGCGAACCTCCCGCCCGTGCTCTGCGATCGCAGCGCGCTCGTCGACGCGATCGTGAACCTCCTCTCGAACGCCTACAAGTACGGCGGCCAGCCGAGGAAGATCAGCGTCTCCGCCCACGTCCTCAACCGGTCGGCGCTGCTCACGGTCCGCGACAACGGCAAGGGCATCGCCCGCGCGGAGCACAAGCGGATCTTCGAGAAGTTCTACCGGGTCGACGATCTCCTGGCCCGGCAGCAGGAGGGCTCGGGGCTCGGGCTGTCGATCGTCAAGCATGTCATCCGGGCGCACAGCGGCAAGATCCTCGTCGACAGCGAGCCCGGGAAGGGCAGCACGTTCACCCTCGTGCTCCCGCTCCGGAGCCCGCCCAAGGCGAGCGCCGCCGAGCGACGCGCTGCGGACGTCGCGCACGCCGCGCGCGCCGCGCCGGCGATCGCCGCGGCGCACAAAGACGCGTCGGATCACGGCGCCGACGCGAGCGCGCCGCCGTAGCGCGGCCGCCGCCGGTCAGGACATGGACATGCTAGAGGACCTCCCCAGGATGACCCGAACCCCTCAGACACCGGCGCGGACCGTCCTGCTCGTCGAGGACGACCCCAGCATCGCGATGGGTCTCGAGATGAACCTGGCCGCCGAGGGCTACCGCGTCGTCGTGGCCGAGGACGGCGAGCTCGGGCTCGCGCTCGCCCGCGGCGGCGGGATCGATCTCATCATCATCGACGTCATGCTCCCCCGGCTGAACGGCTTCGAGCTGCTCCGCATGCTCCGGAACGAGCGGCGCACGCTGCCGGCGATCATGCTGTCCGCGCGCGGCGCCGAGATGGACAAGGTCATGGGCCTCGAGCTCGGCGCCGAGGACTACATCACGAAGCCGTTCAGCCTGGCCGAGCTGCTCGCGCGCGTGAAGGCCGTGCTCCGGCGCGACGCGATCGCGCGCGCCGACGGGGCGCAGCTGCGCGCCGGCGACATCGTGATCAACGCGGCGACGCGCGAGGTCCGCCGCGGCGACGCGCTGATCGAGCTCACGGCGACCGAGTTCGACGTGCTGCTCTGCCTCGCCGAGGCGGGCGGCAGGGTCCTGTCGAGGGAGCAGATCCAGGCCAAGGTCTGGGGCCCGACGCACCACGGGACGCCGCGCACCATCGACAATTTCATCCTCCAGCTCCGCAACAAGCTGGAAGAGAACGCGACGACGCCGCGCCACCTGCTGACGGTGCGCGGCGTCGGCTATCGCTTCGTCCCCTAGAGCGACGGTCACCCGCTTCGGATACGGGCCCACCTCGACGTTTTCGGTGCTCAGCGCACCGGAGTGCGCTTCCGCGCCGAAAACGCCGATCTGGGCCCGTCTCCTGTGCGGGAGACCGTCTCTCTGTTCGGCATGTGGGCGGAAACCGCTGTAAGGCCGCGCTGCGGGCGGGGCGGGCCGAGCCCGCGGCGATCGGAGGGCGAGCGCTCCGGGGGCGCGCCCCGTCAGGGCGCCTGACAGAACTTGTTGATGTTGTCGACGAGGGGATCTTCCTGCTTGATCGCCTTCTCGATCGACGCCTGGGCGGCGTTGCTCTTCTCCGCGTCGTTGGCGTCCGCCGCGGTCGCGAGATCGCGCGCCGCCTTGGCCACGTCCTTCGCCATGGCCTGGTACTCGCCCGAGAACTTCTGCAGCTCCGGGGTGGTCAGCTTCACCTGCGCCGCGTCGGCCGCCACCTTGTCCATCGCGTCGGCCATCGCCTTCAGCTCGCTCGACCCGCCCTGGTCGGTGCCGGCCTTGGTGCCTTTCTCGATGCTCTGAACGCCCTTGTTGATGACCTCGATGAGCGCGTTGCACTCCGAGACCTTGTTCTGGCCGCAGCCGCCAGCGCCGGCGACGAGCCCGAGCGCTGCGACGAGCGCTGCGAGGGTGACCTGGGTGCGCATTCTGCTGTGTCTCCTCATGTGGTGAGCGAGGCCGGTCCGCCCATCCCTAAACGCCAAGGCATGAACCCACATTTTGCGGGTACGTTTCAACATGGAATCGGCGCTCGGCGTCCACGGCCGCCGCGTGGGTCAGGACCGCACCCGCCAGTTCCCCTGGAAAGTTCGGCCGATGTCGTCGGCTGTCGGATCGGTGATGATGAGCTCCGGCCGGCCGCCTTGCGCGAACACGATCGTGTTCTGCCGGAAGACGCGGCCGAAGGCGATCGCCTCGTCCCGGTCCATGCCGTGGACGAGCCACGCCGGCTCGCGCCAGATGCCCTCCGGCTCCGCCTCGGAGCCGACGCACGGCTCCACCCGGTAACAGCCGAGGATCAGGAGATCGCGGAGGACGTGGTGGCGCTGATCGTTGACCCGGCGGGGGATGAGCATCGAGCGCGGGTTGTAGGCGGTGAGCACCGCGAACTTGCGGGTCAGGAGCTCGGGGAGCCCGGCCTGATCCTGGACGATCTCGCCGTCCAGCGAGACGCGCAGCGTCCCCGCCGGGGAGGGGAACTCGTAGATGGTCGAGAAATACGACCGGAGGAGCGTCTGATCCATCGTGCAGCGGTGGGTGTGAGGGGGCCGCGGCGCTCGGCGCACCGGGTGCGTCGCCTTGCAGAGGGGCCCGTGGCGTGAGCGCCCGGGCCGCCGGGCGCGACGGCGCAGGGTTACCAGAGACGCGCGGCTCTGGCTACTCGCCGGCGCCGCTCGTCGCCAGACCACCCCGCCAGACCGGCGCGCGCTTCCCCTGCCCCGCCCGGTGCGCTAAGCGTTCCGCGCGATCGACCGGCCTGCCCGCGCGCACCGCGCCGGCGGCCCTGACCCCCTGCGCCCGATGCCACGATGATCGAGGTCGAGCACCTCTCCAAGTCCTACGGCCCCCACCAGGCGGTGAGCGACCTCTCGTTCCAGGTGAGCCAGGGGGAGATCGTCGGGTTCCTCGGGCCGAACGGCGCGGGCAAGAGCACGACCCTCCGCATCCTCGCGGGGTTCCTCGGCGCGACGTCCGGCCGGGTGCGGATCGCCGGCCACGACATCGCGGAGGAGCCGATGCGCGCGCGGGCCTCGCTCGGGTACATGCCCGAGACCTCGCCGCTCTACCCGGAGATGCGCGTCTCGGAGTACCTCGCGTTCCGCGCCGAGCTGAAGCTCGTGCCGCGGCGCGCGCGCGGCGAGGCCGTCGCGCGCGCCCTCCGCGACGCGCGCGTCGAGGACGTCGCGAGCGTGCTGATCGGCCATCTCTCGAAGGGCTACCGCCAGCGGGTCGGCCTCGCGGACGCGCTCGTCGGCGACCCGCCGCTGCTCATCCTGGACGAGCCGACGGCGGGCCTCGATCCGAACCAGATCCGCGAGGTGCGCGCGCTCGTGCGCCGGCTCGGCCCGGGCCGCACGGTGCTCCTCTCGACGCACATCCTCTCCGAGGTCGAGGCCACGTGCACGCGGGCGCTCGTGATCGCCCGCGGGCGGCTCGTGGCGGAGGGCTCGATCGACGAGATCCGCGCGATGCGCCGGTCGTCCGGCGCGCGCGTCGTCGTGCGCGGGGCGGCGGACGCGGCGCTCGCGGTGGCGCGCGGCGCGGCGCAGGTCCGCTCGGCCGAGGCGGAGGACGCCGGCGGAGCGGCGCGGCTCACGGTCGAGTTCGACGCCGGCGCCGACGCGGGCGAGGCCGCCGAGCGCCTCGTCGCCGCGCTGGTCGCAGCGGGCCTCGGGGTGCGCGAGCTCGTCCCCTGGGCCCCTTCGCTGGAGCAGGTCTTCTCCGAGCTGACCGCGGCCGACGACGCCGGCGCGCGGGGCGGCGCCGGAGAGCCGGCCGAGCCCGGGGCGGAGGGCGCCGAGGCGCCTCGGCCGGCAACCGGGGACCGGAAGAAGAAGGGCAGCGCGGCCCGGCGGGGCGAAGGCGGCGCGGTGAAGGAGCGGCGGTGAGGGGCTTCTGGCCGATCTTCAAGCGGGAGCTCTTCTCGCTCTTCGTGACGCCGCTCGCGTGGGTGCTGATCACCACGTTCCTGCTGGTGCAGGGCGTGCATTTCTTCCTGATCGCGACGCAGTTCGCCGGCGAGGTGGAGCTCTCCGCCGACACGGGCCCGGTGCAGGTCTTCTTCGGCCAGACGATCCTGATCTACCTGCCGCTGCTCTTCGTCTGCCCGCTGCTCACGATGCGGCTCTTCGCGGAGGAGCGCAGGAGCGGCACCATCGAGGCGCTCCTCACGGCGCCGGTCGGCTCCGCTGGCGTGGTGCTGGCGAAGTACGCCGCGGCCCTCGTGACGTACGTCGCGATGTGGGCGCCGACGCTGCTCTACGTCGTCCTCATCGGCAGGACCGGCGAGCTCGACTGGCGGGTCGTGGGGGCGAGCTACCTCGCCGTCTTCGCGGTCGGCGCCGGCTACCTCGCGATCGGGACGATGACCAGCGCGCTCACGAAGAGCCAGCTCATGGCCGCGGTGCTCAGCACGATGGCGGTGATGGGCATGTTCATCCTCGGCATCGGCGAGTTCATCTTCCCGGACGGCCCGGCCCACGACCTCTGCGCCTACGTCTCGGTGTGGACGCAGATGAACGATTTCTCCCGCGGGATCGTCGATCTGCGCCGCCTCGTGTTCGACGGGACGGTGGTCGCGCTGCCGCTGTTCGTGACCGTGCGCGCGGTGGACGCGTGGAGGTGGGGCTGATGTCCGGAGAGCGGCCCGCGCAAGCCGGGGCTCCGCGGCCGGGCACCTCGCTCGGCGAGAAGCTCTCGACGAGCGTCGGGATCATCGCGGCGATGGTGCTCGCGGTGCTGGTCAACCTGCTCGTCGCCCGCCACTACAGGCGCTGGGACTGGACGCAGGGCGGCCTGTACACGCTGAGCGACGCGACCGTCTCGACGCTGCGCTCGATCGAGGAGCCGATCCGCGTCTACGTCCTGCTCTCGGAGGGCGACCCCCTGACGCTCTCGGTGCGGCACCTGCTCGACGCGTACCGGGCCGAGAGCCCGCGGATCGAGGTCCAGGTGACCGACCCCGACCGGCGCCCGGCGGAGTTCCTGGCGGTGCAGCAGCGCTACGGCGTCGTCGCGGGCAAGACGGACGACGGTCGCATCGTCACGGACGCGGCGATCATCGTCGCGCGCGGCGATCGGCCCCATTTCCTGACGGCGAGCGACCTGGTCGAGGTCGAGGACGAGGACGACCTGCGATCGCGCCCGCGGCTCGAGCAGGCGCTCACCGGCGCGCTCCGGAGCGTCCTGCGCAGCGAGCGGCCGCTGATCTGCTTCGCGGCCGGGCACGGGGAGAAGTCGATCCAGGCCGGCGGCGCCGGCGGGCTCGCGGCGCTCAAGGACCGGCTCAACAAGAACAACTACGAGGTCGTGGAGCTCGGCGGCGGCCGCGGCGCCGACGGCCACGACGACGAGGAGGAGGCGTTCGCCGCGCCGGCGGAGCCCGCGCCGGAGGTCGATCTCGACCGCTGCAGGGTGCTCGTCCTCGCCGGGCCGAGCCGGCCGGTGCCGGCCAGCGAGGTGGCCCGCTACCGCGCGTTCATCGAGAAGGGCGGCAGCGCGCTGATCGCGCTCGGGCCCGTGCCGGACGAGCGCGATCAGCGGTATGTCGACCTCGGTCTCTCGGGCCTGCTCGCCGTGGCGGGGGTCGAGCTCCGCTCGGACTTCGTGTTCGAGCTCGACCCGAAGCTCCGGTCGACGCAGGGCTTCGGCGAGACCTTCGCGCCGATCGTCAGGCCGCACCCGATCACCGAAGGGCTCATCAAGGCGGCCGATCTCGGGCTCGGCCCGGTGCTCACGGTGGCGAGCTCGCTCGCGCCCACGGCGAGCGGGCCGGTGGTCCCGGCGCCCCTGCTCGTGACGAGCGACCAGGCCTTCGGCATGGTCGATTTCTTCGGATGGGCGCGAGATCCGTCCGAGCCGAAGCCGCGCGACGGCGATCACCCGGGTCCGCTCACGATCGCCTGCGCCTCGGAGCTGCCGAAACCCGCGGGGTCCAGCGCCGCGCACGGGCCGCGCGTCGTGGTGGTCGGCTCGCCCGGCGTGCTCTACGGCGCGAACTGGCAGAGCCCCGAGCTCCGCGGGACGGCCGTGCTCGTCGAGAGCGCGCTGTCCTGGCTCGCGGCGAGCCCGCCCATGCTCGACATCCCGGACAAGCCGGCGTTCACGGCGGGCCTGCGGATCAGCGAGGACTCGCTCGCCGGGATCTTCCGCTACGTCATCGTGTACATGCCGCTCGCCGCGGCCCTCCTCGGCCTCGCCGTGTACCTGGCGCGGCGCGGCTCCGAGCGCCGCCCCGGTGACAAGGGGGGCCCCGGCGCGCCGGCCGGACGCGGCGCGGCGGCCGAGGCCGAGCGCGAAGGATCGCCGTGATGCGGCCGCTGCGCCGGCACGCGACGACGCTGCTCCTGGTCGCGCTCGCGGCCGCGGCGGCCGTCGCGCTGCTCGTCCTCGACCGGGGCTCGGTGTCCACCGGCGAGGCCGAGCGCCGCAAGAAGCACCTGATCGAGGCGTGGCGGCCCGACGAGATCACCGAGCTCACCGTGACGATGGCCTCGCCCGGCGCGCCGCGGACCGCGCGGCTCACCCGCGGCGAGGTCGACGACGCCGGCCAGCGCCCCTGGAACGTCGAGATCGACGGGCAGCGCACCCCGGCCGACGAGCCCACGGTCGACCAGCTCCTCGGCACGCTGGAGTTCGCGACCGCGGAGCGGCGCGTCTCCGCGGAGGCGAGCGACCCGGCCGCTCTCGGCCTGGCCTCGCCCAGGCTCTCGATCGCGCTCGCGATGGGCCCGCGCCGCGAGCGCCTGCTGCTCGGCGGCGGCGCCCCGACGCCGCCCGGCGCGGTCTACGCCGAGGTCGCGGGCCGAGGCATCTTCGTCATCACGAAGCAGCTCGCCTCGGCCCTCGACGTGGCGCCGGATCGCTTCCGCTCGCGGAGCTTCGTCCCCTACGTCGCCGCGGAGCTCTCGGGCCTCACGCTCGACGGCGACGGCGGATCGCGGCGGTTCTCGCGCGCCCCCTGGGGCGGCGGCCGCGGGGCCGGCTTCCGCTTCGCGGAGGGCTCGCCCGAGGGCAGCGGCGTCCGGGTCAGCGCGCCGGCGCTCGATCTCGTGCTCTCGGCGCTCGGCCGCATGCAGGCCGACGCGTTCCTCTCCGAGGAGGAAGCGCGGCAGGCCGCGTCCTCCGGCGGCCCCCGGGTCACGCTGACGCTGGAGCCGAGCGATCCCACGGCGAAGCGCGGCGTGATCGACGTGGGCGGCGCCTGCCCGGGCCGGCCCGATCACGTCGTCGCGGTGCGGCGCGAGCCCGCGCGCGCGGCCGCCTGCGTGCCCGCGAGCGTGCTCGATCCGCTCACCGAGGAGGCGTCGCGCTTCGTCGATCTCGCGCTCGTCGCCGCGCCGCTCGACGAGGTCGCCGAGGTGAAGCTCGCCGCCGGCGAGCGTTCGCTGGAGCTCGCGCGCGCCGGCAGCGAGTGGCACCTGCGGGCCCCGCAGGACCGGCCTGTCCCGACGGAGACGGGCCGCGCCCTGGTCCAGGCGCTCCTCGACGTCCGCGCCACGCGCCTCCTGCCCGCGGCGAGCGATCTCGCGGCGCTCGGCCTCGCCTCGCCTCGGGCCACCCTCCGCGTCGTCTCGACGCCGCCGGGCGCGGTCGCCGAGGGCGAGCCGCAGGAGCGGATCGAGACGCTCGAGATCGGCGCCGAGCAGGCCGGCGTGGTGCACGTCCGGCGCCTCGAGGACGGCGCGATCGCCGAGATCCCGGCCCTGGCCGCCGGCGCGCTCCTCCCATCCGAGGCGTCGCTGCGCTCCATGAAGGTGTTCGATTTCACCCCCGATCGGGTCAGCGCGCTGCGGATCGAGCATCTCGGCCTGGTCCAGCGGCTCCGCCGGACGGGCGAGGGCGCCTGGCGGCTCGTCGAGCCGACCGGCGAGGGCCTCGCGGCCGACAGCGGGCTGGCGGACGAGCTCGCCGAGCGGCTCGCCGGCCTCCAGGCCGAGCGCTGGTTCGCCGAGGATGCTGGCCAGAGCCACGGGCTCGGCGCGCCCCGGCTCGTGGTCGAGGCCGAGCTCGACCCCGCGCCGGCGCCCGGCGGTGGAGGCACCGGCGCGGCGACGCGCGCGGCCCGGGTGGCGCTCGGCGCGCGCGCCGGCGCGGGCTCCTTCGCGCGCGCCGGGGACGGCGCTGCGGTGTTCGTCGCGCCGCCGGCGCTGGAGGCCGCGGCCGGTCGCCTGCTGCTCCGCCGCGATGTCTTCCTCGTCCCGCCTGACGAGATCGCGCGGGTGACGCTGGCCCCTCGGGGCGCGAAGCCGGTCGTGATCGAGCGCTCGCCGGAGGGCTTCACGATCGCGGGAGCGGCCGATCGGGCGAGCGCCGCCGCGCTGGCCGCGAGCGTCCGGGACGCGCTGGCCGATCTTCGGGCCGAGGGCGCCGTCGCGCTGGGCGAGCCGGAGCGGCGCCATGGCCTCAGCCCGCCGCGCCTCCGGGTCACCGTCGAGCTTTCCCGACCGCAGGCCGCCCCGGCGGAGGACAGCGACGCGGTCCCGCCGCGGGCGCCGGTGGGGTCGTTCACGATCGCGATCGGCGCGGGCGACGCCTTCCGCGGCACGAACGTCGCCTACGCCCGGCGCGACGGCGTGCGCGCGGTCTACGCCATCGCGCAGTCCCGGGTGCGACCGCTCCTCGAGGCGGCGGGCATCGCGGGTGACTGAGCGGTCCGCGGCCCGATCGAACGGACTATTTCGTTCTGATGGCTCACCTGTGCTAGGCGACGTGCTGGACATGGCGAAGGCGGACATGGCGAAGAGGCAGCGCCCGCTGACGGTCGACATCCCCCGTCCCGGCGATGAGCAGCCGGTCTGGTCGCGGGTCGGGGTGATCGCGCTGGTGGGGTTTGTCGTCGGCGTCGCGTGGCCCAAGCTCGCCGGCGTCCGCGTCGGCCCGACCGTGCCTTCCGACGTCAAGGCGACGGCCGAGGCCACGGCGGCGCCGGCGTCCCCTCCCCCCGCGGCGGCGGCGCCCGGGACTGCGGAGCCCGAGGGCAAGCCTCCCGAGGCCGCCGCGAAGAACCAGCAGCAGGTCGTGGTCGGCCCCGGCAGGATCACGCGCTGCTCCGACAAGAAGAACAAGAAGGTCGAGGACTGCGGACAGCTCCAGTTCGATCCGATCGCCCTGCCCCGGCTGAAGGAGCTCGCCCAGTGTCCGGCGGCGCTCGGCGTGGACGGCAAGCTCCCGATCGGCTTCGAGCTCAACTTCGAGAAGAAGGAGGTCCAGGTCGTCAAGGGGAAGAAGACGAGCCTGCCGGCCGCGACGGTCAGCGGCATTCTCCAGTGCGCAGCGCGGGCTTTCTCGAACGTGTCCCTCGAGGAAGTCCCGTACAAGTACCGCCGGTACTCCCTGGTTTACACTGCCACCTTCTATCCCCCCGGCGCGCAGGCCGACGCCGCCAAGGCAGAGGCCGGCGGCGGCGAACAGGAGCAGGCCGCCGGCACGACCACGAGCGAGACCGCCGTGAGCGGCCTGGCCACGGTGAGCTGGGATACTGCGCTCGTCCGCGGCGCGCCCAAGGAGGGCGATGTGGTGATGCGGCTGGTGCGTGGCACTCGGGTCAAGCTCGTTGGCCGGCAGAACGATTGGTACAAGATCGACCACCGCGGCAAGACGGGGTGGATGTACCGCGGCGCCATCGGCCTGTGACCGGGGGCCGCGAGCGTCGGCCTGATTGGAGACACGCAGGCGGCTTCAGGCGCGGATTCCAGGGCCGCGCCCGAGCGAGGGCGCGTCGGTTCGCGTAGAATGGTCGGGGCCGATGACGCGCAAGCTTTCGCTCCCCGTGCTCCACCTGGCCCGCGCCGACCGCGCGACGGGGCCTGCGTCGGCCACGCCCACGGTGGACGCGGTGCGTGAGCGCCTCGGCGGGCGCGCGTCGACCGAGCCCGGCGTGGGCGAGCTGGTCCTGCTGACCACCGCCGCGGGCAAGGCGCTCCCCGGCGTGGTCCTGTACCGGGGTGGCGCCACCGTCGATGTGTGGATTGACACCACAGCGGCATCGTCCACCCCGGACGAAGCGCGAGGCCTGGGCCTCGCGAGCGCTGTGCCCCGCCGGGGCGTGGTTCACCGAGCGCGACCTGCCGACCTCGCGCCGTTGCGCGTGGCTGCGCCGGAGTCGCTCCTCGCCATCGCGGCCGACGCGCGCGTCTTCGCGGCCCTGAGCGAGGGCCAGCGCATCCGGCTTCAAGACGGCGGCGATCTCGCCGAAGGCACGCTGGTGGAGAAGTGCCGCTTCGGCGGCCTGGTGCGGCGCGACGACGGCACCCTGCTCGGCGTCGGCTTCCGCCGGCTCTGGCCAGCGCAGGCCGATGGTGCCGCGAGGAACTGAACGGAACTGAACGGAACTGAACGAAACCGCGCGGGAGTCGAACAGAACGAAGCGAGGGAGGGCGGCTCCGGAAATACCTGCGTGAGAAGGGGCCCGTGGCCAACACTGCTTGTACCCCCTCCGCGGACGCGATAGACAGGCCACAACATCATAGCTCGCGCGACGCGCGACCAGGTCGGAGGTACAACGTTGAAGCTCGCTTGCTCGTTCACGGTCGTCCTCGCGCTCGCCATGCTTCCGGGCTGCGGGCCCTCCATCTCGGGTCTGTGCGAGGACAGGTGCGATTGCACCGGAGACTGCAGCCCGGACGACGAAGAAGACTGCGTGGACAACCTCGAAGACGCCGAGCGTGAGGCGGCTTCGCAGGGCTGTGAGGAGCAGTTCGACGAGGCCCTCTCCTGCGTGGATGACGAGTTCGCGTGCCGCAGCGGCGCGGTCGACGTCGACGGGTGCCGCGAACAGGTCGACAACCTGAGCGGCTGCGCCGATCTGGCGACCGGGCTCAAGTTCTGGGCCGCCTTCAATCTTAACTGAGGGTTGACCGCGTGACGGGCGCCGGGCGCCTGTGTGCGTGGAGGCTCGGCTCCCGGATCCCGGCCTCTGGCGCCCCGCGCGCGCCGAGAGGGCGAGATCGCTCATTCGCCTAGGTGGGTGCGGACCTTCGTGAGCAGCGTATTGCTGTCGAAAGGCTTGATGAGATAGTCGGTACACCCGTTCGCGAAGCCGATCTTGATGCTCGTCTGATCGCTCCTCGTCGTCATCATGATGATCGGCACGGTCTTCGTCGCATCGAACGCGCGGAGCCACCTGCAGGCCTGGAAGCCGTCCATCGCCGGCATGACGACGTCCATCAGGATGAGATCGGGGCGCTCCGAAATCGCCTTCGCGATGGCCTCCTTGCCGTTGCGCGCGATGACGATGTCGTAGTCGTCCACGCCGAGCGTCAGCTGCTGTGACAGCAGCGAAGTCAGCGAGTCGTCGACGACGAGGATCTTCTTCTTTCGAGCGGTCTCGCTGGGCTGGCTACTTGGCGCGGACGGCCGGCTCCGCGGCGCCGAGTCGGAAGCGGAGGCCGTTTCCGGAGAGCTCTTTCGCGAGGAGTCGACACGACGATCGGCCATGAGGGAGCCTCCATGAGGAGGCGCCGTTCCCTGGGGCGCCTCCGGAGTGTTCAGGTTGCAACGAGTGATCCCCCCGTCACCTTATCAGGATCGCTACCGCACCGGAACCAAGTTCCACTGTCACCCGATGTGGCCAAACCCGCGAAAGTACTCCTGAACAGACCGCTGCGCGCTCCCCCGCAGCGAGCTGCCGAGGCCAGCTGGCGAGAGGAGGAGTTGCCCGCAACCCTGCGAACCCACGACAAGCGGCTGCGCCGTACGGAACGGCTGCTCACGCTGGCGTGTGAGGACGGTACGGCGGCGCTTGCTCGCCGGTCTAGGCAAGAGAACGGTAGTGCCCAGGGACGGAATCGAACCGCCCACACGAGGATTTTCAATCCTCTGCTCTACCAACTGAGCTACCTGGGCTTGCTGCGGGCCCCGCGCTTACGCCGGAAGCGTCGGTCACGGGCGGGCTACGATACGCCGATGTAGCTGAATGTCAAGGAATTCTTCAGGGCGCGGAGCGATCGAGCAGGCGGAAGGCGGCCGCGAGCCACGAGGCGCGCAGGTAGGCCGCGGCGGCGAACGCCGCGAGCTGCGCGGCGAGCGCGGCCGCGACGCGCGGGCCGGTGCTGACCCCGGCGAGGTGCATGACCCACGCCCCGCCGGCGAGCGCGACGACCGCGAGGGCGCCCCGGGACGCACAGGCCCAGACGGCCGCGAGCGGAGCGACACGCAGCGCGTCGAGCCCTCTGGAGACGGCGGTGTAGAAGCCCCGCTGCTCGCCGACCACGGCGACCCGCGCGAGATCATGGAGCAGGGCGATGGCCGCGACCGGCACCAGCGCGACAACGGCGACGGCGATCGCCGCAAGGTCGCGGCCGCGCGGCAGGATCGGGAGCTCCGCGCAGAGCTTCGTCCCGGGGAGCAGGACGAGCGCCGCAGCGGCGACCTGCGCCGCGAGCGCGAGGCCCCAGAGCAGCGCGAGCGGGCCCAGGGCGCGCGCCGCGCGGCCTCCCAGGTCCTGCGCGGAGAGCGGTCCCTTCCGGCTCAGCGCGGCGAGGAGCACCGCGAGCGGGAGCAGCCCGAGCGCGGCGGCCAGCAGGGTGCCCAGGCCGAGCTGCGTGGCGAGGGCAGCGGCGGCGTGCGCCGAGAGACGCGCGAGCTCGCTGAGCATCAGGCCGCCGGGATCGAAGAGGATCGCGTCGCCGCGCGGGTACTCGCCGACGACCTGGGCCACGAAGACGGACAGCGGCGCCGCGACCACGAGCGAGGCGAGCGCCCGGTAGCCGAAGTACAGCGCGACCGCGGCTGGCCGCTCGTGCGCGGCGGGGCGCCCCGCGCGCCCTGGCCCGGCCACCGCGGCCCCCTGCGAGCCCGGATCGCTCGCGCCCCGCTCCGACGGCGCGCTCATGGCCCGAGGAGCGTGAGCGCGAGCCCCACGGCGAAGCTCGCGCGCGAGAGCACGCCGGGCGCGAGGAGGTCGGGGCGCGATCGGCGCGCGTTGTTCGCGAGGTCCTCGTCGAGCAGCACCCGGTGGTCGGGGTCGATCACCACCGCGACGAGCGGAGAGGCGCCGGCGTAAGGGATCGCGGCGGTGCTCTCGCGCGCATCCCACCGCGCCCGCTGCACGCTCCCGTCCTCGCCGTGCAGCGCGACGTCGACGGGGAGCACGAGCGAGCCGCGGCGCCGCACGACGGCGCGGCCGCGGTAGCCCGCCGCCTCGATCCCGGCCTCGCCCGGCGCAGGCGCCGCGCCGTCCGCGGGCCATGCGTCGAACGCCTCGACGGTGTAGTCGACCCACGCGCGCTCGAAGAACCCGGCTCGGAGCGCCTCGGCCGCCTCGTCGCCCACACTATGACGCACAGCGTCAAGAAGCGCCTCGGGGCCGGGGTGCCGGAACCGGTTCTCGCGCGCGTAGCGGCCGACGGCTCGCCGCACGAGGTCCTCGCCGTACACGCCGGCGAGGGTCGCGAGGAGCACCGCGGGCCTCCCGTACACGAGCCCGAGGTAGTCCTTTCCGTCGACGAAGCCCGCGGCCGGCTGGGCGACGGCGCCGTTGTGGCCCGACCTGAGCGCGTCGGCGCGGTACTGCGCGCGGAGGTCGATCTCGAGCCCGAGCAGGCGCGCCCATGAGCCGTCGCCGTAGCGCGCGCGCAGCGCGTCCGCTTCCGCGTAGGTGGTGAGGCCCTCGTCGAGGAACGGGTAGCGGTGCTCGTTCGTCGCGACGAGGCCGTAGAACCACTGGTGCGCGAGCTCGTGCACCGTGACCGCCTCGACGTAGCGCACGCCCACGGCGGGCCAGAGCCAGCCGCCGCCGGTCGTGATGAGCGTCGGGTACTCCATGCCGCCCGCCTCCTCGGCGCCCTCCGGCGGGTGCACGATCGTGAGCGTGCCGTACGGGTAGCGGCCGAACGCCGCGCCGAAGCGCTCGAGGCCGAACCGGACCAGGTCGATCTCCAGCGCCGCCTCGCGCTCGCTCCCTTCGGGGAAGAGGCACCGGATCGCGACGCCGTCGCCGGTCGTGGCGCGCAGCTCGCGGAAGCGGTCCCACGCGGCGAAGGCGAAGTCGTGCACGTCCTCCTGCACGAACCGGCGGATCGCTCGCCCGTCGGCCCGCCGCTCCTCCGCGAGCCGGCCGGTCGCCCCGACCGCGAAGCGCTCCGGGACGTCGACCGTCACGTCGTACGCCCCGAAGTCGGCGTAGAACTCCGAGAGCCGGTGGTAAGGGAAGTGCGCCCAGCGCCCGTCGGGCTCGAGGCGCGCGATCTTCGGGAACCACTGCCCCACCATGTGGAAGCTCCCGTGGTGACCCGTCCTGAGCGCGAGCGACGGGAGGTCCGCGTCCCACGCGAGATCGATCGTGATCGCCTCGCCCGGCGCTACGGCCCGCGGCAGCTCCACCCGGATGTCGGTCTCGTCGTCGGGATCGCCGGGCGTCGTGGGCTTCCCGCGGGGCCAGACGTCCGCGCCTTCCATCTCGCGAACCGCGAAGCGGGTCACCTGGATATGACCGTAATCATACAGCATTTCGCTACCGCGAAAGCCGTCTACGGACGAGCGGAGGAACACGGTGCGCGGGTCCTTGAAGGCGTTCAGGTAGAGGTGGACGAACAGCTCGCGCTGCGGCTCGCGCGACGCGTTCCGCCAGACCAGCGTGCCCTCGCCGTGCATCGTGTGCTGCGCCGGATCGAGGCTCGCGCGCAGCGTGTAGCTCGCGATCGGATCGGCGTGGGCCGCGAGCTCGGCGTCCGGCGGAGGCGCGGGCGCCGGAGCTGCCAGCGCCGGCGCGGCGCTCGCGCCGGAGGGAGCGGCCGGCGACCGCGGCGCCGGAGCGTCGGGCTCGATCGGCTGGACCGTCGACAGGAGCGACGCGCCCATGCGGCCGGCGAGCAGCGCGAGGAGGAGACCGACAGCGGCCTGGAGAGCCGTGCGCACCGGTGCAACCTAGCGAGCTTGCGGCATCGCGGAAAGGCGAGTCTGGGGACGCGGCGGTCCGCTCGGAACGATGACGCGACGCCGCGACGTCAGGCGAGGCCGGCGCCTAGGCGCTGCAGACGATCCCCTCCTGCACGAGCTCGTACAGGAGCCGCAGGGCCTCGAGCGACTGCATGCCCGACACGTCGAGGATCTCGTCGATCGAGCTGTAGCCGTCGATGCACGAGAGCAGGAAGCCCGCGCGGTGATCGAGGTTCAGCGAGCGGAGCTGATCCGGCGACACCGCGAGCCGCAACACCCGCGAGCCGTCTCCGAGGCGCGACTGGTACATCTGCCGGAGCGTCTCGACGCAGCTGTCCGCGTACTGCCGCGCCATCCAGTCCTTCGGGTTCTCCTCGAGCAGGCCCTCCGCGAGGATGAGCGCGCCGCCGAAATCGCCCTGATCGAACCGGTGCTGCATCTGCTCCCGGGGCCCCTGGGCGCTCAGGTGGGGCTCGGTCGCGCGTGAATGAACCCCCGTGTCGACCTTCGCGACGGCCGCAGGCGCGCGCTCGGTCTCGGATCGGCGCGGAGCGCGCGCCGCGCCCTGCGCCTCGCCCGAGACCCTGTACGAGGTCGAACCGGCGAGCGCCCCCGTCCCGCCGCGGAACGCGGGCTCGTCGTCCTCCACAAGCAGGCCGTAACGGAGCGTGCCGGGCGGCGGCGTGATCGGCGGCTCGTCCACCGGAGGGCCCGGCTCCTCGAACCCGAGATCGAGGCGGAAATCGATGCCCAGCGGCCCGCCGTCGTCCGGACGAGGGACGCGCCCCTTCGCCGCCGGGGGGATGTGGACGTCCCGCGCATCGACCGGCGGGCCACCGAAGACGTCGATCTCGCCAAAGCTGCGCGGGTACGACTGGCTCGGATCGCGCAGGAGATCGTCGTCGAGCTCCGATCCGAAGTCGCGCTCGGCGTCGAGCGATCCGAACCCCATCCGCCCGCCGGGCCGCGACGGGACCCCGGGCTCGTCGCACTCCAGGCCGAGCCTCGCGGTCTCTCGGCCGAGAGCGCCGTGTTTGCCCGAGAACGAGGAGCCGGGCGGCGGCTCCCAGGGGATCGTCCTGCGCGGCGGCGGGGCGGGCGGATACCCCTCCGGCGGAAAGGCCTCCGGAGGGCGCGGCCGCTGGGCGGTGATCTCGGAGCTCGAGTGAGGGCGGCGGGTCATCATCTTTGCCACGTAGTCGCTGACCGGGATCGGCGGCGGGAGCGTGCTCTTGCCCTCGCCGTCCGGCTGCAGAGGCATGCCGGCGGGCGGGGTTTCCATGCGGGGTGAGCCCTTCTCCTCGCGGGCGAGCGCGGCGAGCGCGAGGAGCTCCTTCGAGGCGACCGGTTGGGTGTCCTCGAGCTCGTCCACCTCGTCGAGCCCCCAGGAGGAGTCCAGGGTCTTGGAGTCAGGCGGCACCGACCGCATCGTCTTCCCTCATCGCGGCCACCCCTCACCCCTGTGGCCTGGCTACGACACCCTTGAACATCCGGTGGGTGCGCGAGAGCGCCTCCATCTGCTCCTTGACCGCGGCAGCGTCGCGCCGGCCGATGGCCTGACGCGAGCGGTCCACGATCCCGCGCGCCTTGCCGATGGCGTCGCGGCCGAAGTCGCTGGACGCCACGATCTGCTCGACCTGCGGGAACATCCGCTCGATCTCGGCGATGAGCTTCTCGGCCTCCTGCCGGACGCCCTCGAACTGGTCGCTCGCGCGGCGATCGACGAGGTACTCCTTCGCCGCCTCCATCATCTCGCCGACCTCCTCCTTCGTGAGGCCGCTCGACGCGGTGACCTGGATCGACTGCTGCTGGCCCGTCTCCAGATCCTTCGCGCTCACCGAGACGATGCCGTCGCTGTTGATCTCGAACGTGACCTCGATCTCGACCTGCCCCTTCGGCGCGCGGCGCAGGCCGGTGAGGATGAACTCGCCGAGCAGCTCGTTGTCCGTCGCCTTCTGGTGCTCGCCTTGCATGACCAGGATCTTCACGGCGGTCTGGTTGTCGCGGCTCGTCGTGAAGATCTTCGACCGGCTCGTGGGCACCGTGGTGTTCTGCGGGATGAGCTCCTCGAAGTTCGACCCGAACGTCATGATGCCGAGCGCGTGCGGCGTGACGTCGAGCAGGATCATCTGCTTCGTCTCGTCCACGAGCGCGGCGCCCTGCACCGCCGCGCCGAGCGCGACCACCTCGTCGGGGTGCACCCCCTTGCACGGCTCCCGCTCGAAGAAGTCGCGGACGGCCTCCTGCACCCTCGGCATGCGCGTCATGCCGCCGACGAGCACGACGTCCTCGATCTCGTCGCGGTCGAGCCGCGCGTCCTCGAGCGTCTGGCTGCAGATCTCGATGCACCGCTCGACGAGGTCCTCGCACAGCTCCTGCAGCGTGGCCCGCGAGAGCGTCCGCTGGAGGTGCAGCGCCTCGTTCCGCGCGCTCGAGATGATGAACGGCAGGTTGATCTCGGTCTCCAGGACGCTGGACAGCTCGCACTTCGCCTTCTCGGCCGCGTCCTTGAGCCGCTGGAGCGCCATCCGGTCCTGCCGCAGGTCGACGTCGTGCTGCTCCTTGAAGCCCTGCACCAGCCAGTCGATGACGCGCGCGTCGAAGTCCTCGCCGCCGAGGAACGTGTCCCCCGCCGTGGCGATGACCTTGAAGACCCCGCCCGCGCCGATCTCGAGCACGGAGATGTCGAACGTGCCGCCGCCGAGGTCGAAGACGGCGATCGTCTTCTCGACGTTCTTGCCGAACCCGTACGCGAGCGCCGCCGCCGTCGGCTCGTTGACGATGCGGATGACGTCGAGCCCCGCGATCTGGCCCGCGTCCTTCGTCGCCTGCCGCTGGTTGTCGTTGAAGTAGGCGGGGACCGTGATGACCGCCTTCGAGACCGGCTCGTTGAGGTAGTCCTCGGCGAACAGCTTCATCTCCTGGAGGACCATCGCGCTGATCTCGGGGACCGAGTACGTCTTGTCGCGCAGCTGGATGCGGACGTCGCCGTGCGGCCCCTCGACGATCTTGTACGAGGCGGTCAGGATCGCGTTCTTCACCTGCGGGGACGACCACTTCCGGCCGATCAGCCGCTTCGCGGCGTAGACCGTGTTCTCGGCGTTGGTGATCGCCTGCCGCTTCGCGATGTGCCCGCAGAGCCGCTTGCCGGCCTCGGTGATCGCCACCATGGACGGCGTCGTCTTGTACCCACCGCGATTCGGGATGACGGTCGGGACGCCCTCCTCGACGATGGCAACGCACGAGTTCGTGGTGCCAAGGTCAATGCCGATGACACGCTCCATCGATGCCGCTGCTCCTCTTGTGATCTTCGGCCCGAACGGCCGCTGAGGCCACGATGCTAGACCGTTTCGCGGAGCCGAGCGGGCCAATCGTGCGCCGGCCATGCGGAAGGCGCCGCCCCGGGCCTGTCCGAGGCCGGCGCGCCTTCTGTAAGGGCCGGCGCTAGACTTGCTTCCCCTGCTGTTTGGCCTGCTCGCGCGCCTGCGCGACGAGACCGCGCAGCCTACCATCGTTCCCTGCGAGCTCGGCGGCGCGTTCGAGCTCGGCGGCCGCGCTCTTCGCGAACCCCGCGGCCGCGTACGACAGCGCGAGCGTGATCCTGTACTCCACGGAGGCGGGCGCGAGCTCCACCGCTCGCCGCGCAAACTCCACCGCCCGCCGCGAGCTCTCCCCGGCCTGGAGCGTCGCGTACGCGACCCGCTCGTGCGCGCCGGCGTCGTCCGGGCGGCCGTTGCACACCTTCACATAGCTCAGCGCCGCCTCGACCCAGCGGCCGTTGTGTGCCTCGTACTCGGCCTGCTTGAGGTACCCCTCCGCCAGCGCCACCGCCGCGAGGCGCTCCACCTCGGCCGACGCCCTCTGGAGCTCGGCGTCCTCCGGGGCCAGCGAAGCGGCGATCCGGTAGGCGTTGGCCGCGCTCGCAAACTCGCTCCGCTCGAGCGCGGCCCGAGCCACGTCGGAGTACCGCGCGATCTGGCTCCGGAGCGCCTCGTTGCGGGCGCTCTCGTAACGCGCCTTGAGCGCCTCGACCGCCCGTATCGACTCCGGCGAACGCACGCCGGAAGGGGTCTTCGGCGGCGCCGCAGGGGCGCCTGCCGAGGCAGCCGGCGCGACGGCCGTTCCAGGCGCAGCGGCCGGCGCAGCCGGCGCGACGGCCACCCGAGGCGCCGCGGCCGGCGCAGCCGGCGCGGCGGCCGCCCGAGGCGCAGCGGTCGCCGCGGCCGGCGCTGAAGCCGCCCCGGACGCAGCGGCCGCCGACGCAGAGGGCGCCCCCGGCGGAGCGCGCCTCAAGCCTCCGGTGAGCTTGCGCGCGAACGTCTCACGCCGGTCCTTGGCGGTGGGAGCAGGCGCGACAGGCGAGGCCGGCGCTGCGCTCCGCGCCGGCGCGCCTCCGTTGTCGGGTAAGCCTCGTCCTGCGGGAGGCTGCGCCGGCGACGGCTGAACCGGCGCGGCGGCGCCGGAGAACACAGCGGACGCGCCCTGCTCTGCGGGCGCGCGCTCGGAGGAATAACGCCCGGGCGACGCGCCCATGTCGCGCGGATCGGCGAACGCGGCGCGCACCGTGGCGTCGACGGCGGTCGTTATCGTGGCGATGTCGCGCGGCGTCTGCTCGATCAGCGCCGCCATCGTCCGGTTCTTGTGGGTCTGCTCGAGGTACGCGTCGTACTCGGCGCGCCGCTGCTTCGACGTCAGCGTGTCGTGCGCCAGCGTGATGCGCGTGAAGATGGCCTCGATCTTCTGCTTGTAGGAGCCGAGCTGCTTCCGGAAGTAGGTGTCCGGATGGAACTCCGGCGCGAGCTGGTAGTAGGCGCTCTTGATCTGCTTCTTGTCCGCCTGATCCGCGACGCCGAGCAGCGCGTAATAGCTGAGATCCTCGAGGCGGTAGTAGAGGTCGAGGATCCGCCGCTTCCGGTCGGAGGCGAGCTCGACCGGCTCGTCGAGCTCGGCGGGATCGTAGAGCGGCAGGGACTCCATCTGCTGCAGCGCGCCCCGGCCGAGCGGGGCGGCCTCGGACCCGGACGGCATCGTCTTCTCCGGATCCACCGCGGCTGCGCGCCGCGCGGCGTCCCGCGGCGGAGGCTGTCCGGAGGGCTCCCCGTCCAGGAGGATCGCGCCGAGATCGCGCAAGCGGCGCAGCGCCTCGACGGTATCGCCGTGCGACATTCCCGTGATCAAGGACAGATCCCGATCCGTCAGGACGCCGTCGATGCGGGACAGGAGGAACGCCTCCGCGGGGTTCAGCGGGAGCGACTTGAGATCGTACCCGGGCTTCGGCCTTGGAACACGGAACGTCATCGGGTCGAGCGGCGGCCCCCTCCCGCTCGAGTCTAACGACGAACACGCGCCCGTCGCAATTGCAGACCACGGCGAGCGCGCCCTTCAGCGCGGCTTTTCCCCGGGGCCCGTCAGGGCCTCGGTGATCACCCGGTCCTGGATCGAGATCGCCCGCTCCAGCAGCCCGACCGCCCGCGCGCGGGCCTGCGTCGCCGCCTCGCGATCCCCCTTCGCTTCGAGCGCCTTCGCGCGGCGCTCCTCGACCACGCCCGCGACCTCGTAGAGGTGGCCTTGATAATGAGAAGGCGCCGGCGCCAGCCCGAGGCCCGCGTCGATGTCGCGCGCCGCGGCGTCGAACTCGCCGGCCTCGCTCCGGAGCTCCGCCAGCCGGGCGTACGTGTCCGCCGTCACCTCGGCGACCTCCGGCGGCGCCCCCGGCGGCCTCGGCGCGGCGATGATCCCCTCCAGGGCGCGGAGCGCAGCGGCGCGATCGCCCGCGCCGAGCGCGACGTCGGCGGCATGGTGCGCCGCGCGCGCCCTCGAGAGGAAGGCGAGGAGCGTGGGATCGACGACCTGGGCCGGGGCGCACGCGCACGCCGGATCGCCCGGGCCCCCGGCAGCGCGCGCCCGCTCGTCGCCCGGGGCGCACCCGAAATGCGCCGCCGCGACGAGCCCCAGGCAGACGGCGACGAGGCGCGAGCCCCGCATCAGCGCACCCCCCACGCCGCGTAGCGGTTCTGGCGCAGATCGGACGCGCGCGCGGCGGCGATGCGATCGATCCGCTCCGTCTGACCGCCCTCCCGCGGAAAGGGCGCGGCCGGATCGAAGAGCGCGGCCGTCGAGCGCGCCTCGATCAGCAGGGGCCGCGCGGCGAGCGCCGCGGCAGGAGCAGCGGCCTCCGTCGCGGGCGCGCGCGCGACGGAGGCGCGCTCCTCCCTGATCTGGCCGACGATCAGCGCCACGGCCGCCGCGGCCGCGGCGAGGGTCGAGAGCGCCGCCATCGTCACCGGCGCGATGCGCCGGGGGCCGCGCGCGGGCGAGGCGCGGAAGGCCTGGTCGATGAGCGCGCGCCCCGGGAGCTCCGGGAGCGCCGCCGGACGCCACGCGGACCGGAGCGCGACAGCGAGCTCCGCGAGATCGTCGCGCGCGTCGGGCGAGCCGAGCGCCCCCTCGCCACCGGAGCCGCCGCCCCGCCCCGGCCCGCCGCCGGAAGCGGCGCGGGGCTCCAGCGCCTCCCGCAGGCGCTCGGCGGCGCGCAGCTCGGCCTTGGTGGGCGGCGCGCCCTCGTCGCCGAGCGCGCGCGCGAGCAGCGCCTCGTGGTCCGCCCTGTCGAGCCCGGCGGGGCGGGCCGCCGCCCTGAGGGCGTCCGCGAGCGGGACCTCGCCGCGCTCGAGCGCCTCCGCGAGCGCGCGCGCCGCGCCCAGCTCGTCGTCGGACGCAGGCGCGACGGGCTCCACGCCGGGCACGACGAGCGCGAGCCGCCGGCCGCGGTCCGCGCCGGCGCGGCGCTCCGGGGGCCCGTCGCCGGTCGTCGGCGAGCGCGGATCCGAGGGCAGCCGCGGCTTCATCGCGCTCCTTCCTTGCGCTCCGCGCGCGGCGCGGCGAGCGCCTTCTTCAGCGCGGTCATGGCGCGGTGCAGGACGACATCGAACGTCGCCACGCTGACCCCGAGCGCGAGGGCCACCTCGTCGCGGGGCCGCTCGTCGAGCACCCGGAGCCGGATCGCCTCGGCGTAACGGGGGTTGAGGCGCCCGAGCGCGTCCTCGACGCGCGCCCGCGCGTCGGCGAGATCTCGCTTCTCGCAGAGCTCGGCCTCTCCACGCGCGGTGAGGTCGGTCTCCGCGGCGTCGATCTCGCGCTGAAGATCCTCGGGCCCGAAGAGCGCCTCGCGGCGGCGCGCGCGGAGCATGTCGAGCGCGATGCGCAGGGCGATGACGCGGAGCCAGGGATAGATGCCGCAGCTCTGCCACTGGAACTGGTAGAACCGCTCGATCACGCGCGCGTACGTCTCGGCCAGAGCGTCCTGCGCGGCCGCGTCGGAGCCGAGGCGGGGCAACAGCACCGCGCGGTAGAGCGCCGGCCCGTACTTGCGGAGCAGCTGCCCGAGCGCGAGGCGATCGCCCTGCGCCGCGCGCTCGCACAGCAGGCGCTCCGCCTCGAGATCGGGCCTCGCTGCTGCCACCGCCGTCACAGCGGCGACGATACCCGGACGCAGAACGGAGCGCACCGGTGTCCACCTCGCGCCCCTCTCGGGCCGGCGCGCCCCGCGGTCCAGAAGCGCCTGCGCGCCGCCTGCGCGCCCCCCGTGAGGAGGGCGCGCGCCCCCCGCGAGGAGGGCGCGCGGCGGCTCGCCAGCGACAGGCGGAACCGAGCGCGGGAGGGCCACGGCATTCACCCCTCGACAACGGCCCAAACCCGTGGACCTTACGGCCAGGAGCCGCCACATTGTGCCGGCCTCCACGCCGAGCGTCCGGCGTGAAAGGAGCCCAGGTGACCCTCGATACAGCGTTCATGTCCCCCCCACACCCCGGCGCCGGGCAGCGCTTCGGGGCCGCCCTGTGACGGCGGGGCCGTCCGGAGAACGGAGGCGCTCGCTGCACTGCGCGCGCTGCGGCGCCCTCAACGGCGGCGACTTCAGCCGCTGCATCCGCTGCGGCGCGCCGCTCCTCGCGCCTCCTGCCCACGCCGCGCCCACCAGGGGACGCCTCGACGGGCGAAGCCTGCTCGCGACCAAGATCCTGGGCGGGCTCACGGCGTTCGTGTTCGTCGGCCAGCTGATGACCGCGCACTCCCGCGATCTCGGCCTCCTCTCGGCGTGGGACACGTCGAGCTACCTCCGCTTCGGCGCGCTCCTCCTCGCGCCCGGCGTGCCCTTCGAGCCGTTCCGGCTGCTCTCCGCGGTCTTCGTCCACATGGGCGTCCTCCACTTCGGCATGAACATGGTGACGCTCGGCATGCTCGCCCGCGCCGCCGAGCCCGCCGTCGGCTCGGCGCGGTTCGCGATCGCGTACGTGCTCACGGGCCTGTTCGGCTTCTGCGCGAGCGCCGCATGGAACCTCTTCGTGCAGCCCGAGGTCGTGTGCACCGCGGGCGCGAGCGGCGCCGTGTTCGGCGTGATGGGCCTCCTGCTCGGCTGGCTGCTCCGCCGCCGCGACCCGCGATGGAAGGACCTCGCGCTCCAGGCCGTGTTCTACATCGTCCTCTTCGGCTTCGTCGTGAACGCGTCGAGCACGGGCATCCGCATCAACAACGCCGCGCACATCGGGGGCCTCGTGAGCGGCGCGCTGCTCGGGCTGAGCTACGCGGGCCCCGCGCGGGGCCGGTACGAGGGCGTGATGAACGCCGGCGCGCTCGCCAGCGTGCTCGCCTGCCTCGCCGCGCTCGCGCTCGCCCAGCGCTCGCCGGTCTGGCGCGCCGTGGAATCGCTCGACGGGAACGCGCGGCAGGAGGCGCCCGGGCCCGTGCTGCACGGCCAGCCCAAGGGGCCTCCCGAGGAGGCGCTCGGCCCTCGACCTGCGGGCTCGCTCGTGCCGGGGGCTCCTGACGCGACGTGACGCTGATTGCGGCGCACGGCTCGAACGTCTAAGCGCCATCCTCGCATTCACGTGGGGGCGGGCCGATCCGTCCGTTCCCTCTCAGGAGACGTCATGGTCCGAACCTCGTCGCACATCGCCTCGTGCGTGCTTGCCGCGTCTCTCCTCAGCGGCTGCCATGTCACCATCCAGAGCGGCAACACCCCGGCAGAGGCCTCGCCGCCGCCCCCGCCGCCCGCAAAGAAGGCCTCCCGGTCGCGCAAGCCGGCCAAGCCCGACCCGGAGCCCGAGCGGCGCAGGACCCCGAAGTGGCGCCTGCCCACGAACAACGCGCCGCGCATCACCGCCCCGAACGCGTTCGGCAACGGGGAGGGCGGCGCCTTCCGGGGGCTCGCGTACGTGATCCCCGAGAACACCCAGAAGCTGCCGACCTTCGACGGGCTCGTGCCGTTCGCGGTGCTGTTCACGGACAAGTTCGAGGTGAAGTCGCAGGACTTCTCCGGCGGCTTCCCGGGCGCGCTCACGCAGAACGAGTGGTTCGCGATCCGGTTCGAGGGCGAGTTCAAGGCGCCCCAGGAAGGCGTGTTCCAGCTCAGGCTCACCTCGGACGACGGCGCGGTGCTCTACATCGACGACAAGCGCGTGGTCACGAACGACGGAGTCCACAGCGCGAAGACCGTGGACGGCGAGGCCCGCCTCACGGAGGGGACGCACCGGCTGCGGCTCGATTACTTCCAGGCGCAGCGGGGCCAGGTCGCGCTCACGCTCCAGATCGGCCAGAAGGACAAGTTCGAGCCGCTCGTCGGCCTCCGCTGACGGCGCGCCGCGCCGGCCGCGCCTCCGGCGCCCCGCCCTGGCGGGCACGCGGGGCGCGCGCCTGGCTTTCATGCGCCCGCGCACACGCCGGCGCTCTCGTTCGCCTTTTCGTGTATCGTCGCCGCCGCCCATGGCGTCGGTGAACCCACTGTCGCGCGAGCTCGTCTTCAAGATCGTCTATTACGGGCCCGGCCTGGGCGGCAAGACGACCACGCTGGAGTACTTGCACGCCACGGCGAAGCCCGAGTACCGCGGCAAGCTCGTCTCCCTCGCGACGCCGGTCGATCGAACGCTCTACTTCGACTTCTTGCCGGTCCGGCTCCCGCAGCTGCGCGGGATGAACGTGAGGCTCCAGCTCTTCACGGTGCCAGGGCAGGTCTACTTCAACGCGACCCGAAAGCTGGTGCTCACGGGCGCCGACGGCATCGTGTTCGTCAGCGATTCGCAGGCCGTTCGCGCCGACGCCAACATGGAGAGCATGGAGAACCTGCGCGAGAACCTCGCCGAGCAGGGGCGGGCGCTGGAGCACGTCCCGCACATTTTCCAGCACAACAAGCGCGATTTGCCCGGTTTGCTGCCGATCTCGGAGCTCGACGCGATGTTGAACCCGTCCCGCGTCTTCTCGCTGGCCACGTCGGCGAAGACGGGGCTCGGCCTGTACGAGGGGCTCGAGGAGATCAGCGCCGCGGTCCTGCGCGCCTTCGAGAGCCGCCTGCCCGACGCGATGGGGCGCGGGCTGGGCGGGTTCGACGCGATCGAGGGCGGGCTCGCCTCCGCCCTGCGAGACGCGTCGCCGCCGCCGTCGGCGCCGCTCGACGCGGTGATCTCGCGGCTCGCGCCGCCCAGCAAGCCGTGGTCGACGATGCCGCCGGACTCGACGATCGGCGATCCGAGCGAGGGCGCGGCCGCGCCCGGCGTCACCGCGTCGCCTGGCGGCGAGCTCGCGCCGCGCAGCGCTGGCGTCAGGGATCCGGTGAGCCGCGGGCTCCCGTCGTCGCTGCGGCTCGCCGCCCGGAGGCTGGCCGCGCCGGCGGACGCCCCGGCGACCGCGCGCGCGGACGGCCCGTCCGCTGCGACGAGGCACCTCACCCAGGCGGGCCTCTCGTTCGCCGCGCTCTGGCCGACCGCCGAGCGGGAGGCGATCGCGGAGATCGAGGCGACGATCGCCGCGGAGCGGTATGCCGTGGCGCTCGAGCGCTGCGACGCGCTCGTCGCGGGGATCTTCGACAGAGCGGCGGAGCTCGCGGGCTCGAGCGGCACGGCGCGTGATCCAGCGACGGTGCCGGCGCTGCTCGGCCTGGACGGGCGCCGCTACCTCGGCTTTCGCGCCGTGGTCCGCAGAGCGCGCGCAGGCGGCGAGATCACCGAGCGCGACGCGCTCAAGGCCTTCGCGTTCGTCATCGAGGCGCGGCTCGCAGAAAGCGCGATCTGACGCGGTCCCAGCGGCGGGAGCACGCCCGCCGCGCCGTCAGAGGCGATCGAGCGAGGCGACGCCGGAGTAGCGGCGCATCGACACGCTCATGAGCAGCGAGATCGCCACCATCACCGTGGTCACGCTCGATCCGCCGTACGAGAACAGGGGCAGCCCGACGCCGACGACCGGCAGAACGCCCGAGGTCATGCCGAGGTTGATGACCGCGTGCCAGAAGATGATCGCCGCGCAGCCGACGCCGAGCACCGCGCCGAAGCGGTCCTTCGCCATCGACGCGATGCGGATCCCCCACACGACCAGGAACGCATAGAGGCACACGAGCACCACGCCCCCGACGAACCCCCACTCCTCGGCGAAGACAGGGAACGGGAAGTCGGAGAACTGATCCGGCAGGAAGAGGAACTGGTTCTGCGTGCCCCGGAGGTACCCGTTGCCGAACAGCCCGCCGTTGCCGATCGCCACGCGCGAATGGTGGGCGTGCCAGCCGCGGTGCAGGAGGTCCTCCTCGGGGTGGAGGAACACGAGCACGCGCGCGCGCTGGTAATCGAGCAGCACGTACTCCCAGATGATCGGGATCGCCACCGCGATGGACACGACGAACAGCGCGGCGCTCTTCCACCGCACGCGCGTGACCGCCGCGATCGTCAGGAACACGAACACGAGGATGGTCGCCGTCCCCAGATCGGGCTGCTTGAGCACGAGGAGCGCAGGGACCGCCGTCAGCGCCGCCGGGATCGCCAGATCGCGGAGGGTGCGGCCCTCGTTGCGCGGATCGTCGTGCAGGAACTTCGCCAGCGCGATGACCAGGAACAGCTTCATGAACTCGCTGGGCTGGAACCGGAACGCGCCGAACTCGATCCACCGGGCGGAGCCGCGCACGTCGCGCGCGAGCACGAAGACCAGCGCCAGCGAGAAGACGCCGAACGTGTAGAGCACGTAGCCGAGGCGCTCGAGGTGCCGGTAGTCGAGCGCGATCAGCACGCCGCCGATGATGCCGCCCATGAACAGCCAGTACACCTGGCTGATGTAGAGCTCCGCGCGCGCGCCGGAGTAGACGCTCGTCGCGCTGTAGAGGTTGACGACGCCGAGCACCGCGATGGCCACCGCCGCGATGAAGAGCGGCCAGTCGAAATGATCGCGATCGCGCGAAGAGAGAGAGTCACCCCGGATCATGGCGCGCGCCCCGACGCGGCGGGCGCGCGGCCCGCGCTGCTCTTGCCCGCGCGC
Organism: Sorangium sp. So ce281; assembly: GCF_051527395.1. NCBI lineage: Bacteria > Pseudomonadati > Myxococcota > Polyangiales > Polyangiaceae > Sorangium > Sorangium sp. So ce281. The sequence goes on along the minus strand of NZ_CP150322.1, from coordinate 3,126,460 downwards.
GGCCCCTCGTTCGGGCCGCCGCGGCGCTCCTTCGCGAGCTCCTGATACGCGCGGACGACCTCGAAGGCGACCGGCGCCGCGTGCTTGCCGCCCGTGCCGCCGTGCTCGACGAGCACGACAACGGCGACCTCGGGCGAGCGCGCCGGCGCGTAGCCGGCGAACCAGGCGTGCTCGCGGTTGAAGTACCAGACCCGCTCGGCCTCGACGCCGCGGGTGAGCCGGTGCGAGACCTGCGCGGTCCCCGTCTTGCCCGCCATCTCCACGCCCGCGACGCGCGCCTTGAACGCCGTGCCGCCCTCCTCGTTCACGCCGGCGACCATCGCGCGGTGCACGAGGGAGAGGTTCTCCGGCCGGATGTCGATCTGGCGGCGCACGCGCGGCGTGAACTCCTGGACGACCGTGCCGGCGCTCGTCTCGACGGCCCGCACGATCTGCGGCTGGTACAGGGTACCGCCGTTCGCGAGCGCCGCGTACGCGAGCGCGAGCTGGAGCACCGTGACCGTCGTCGCGCCCTGGCCGATCGCCGCGTTCAGGCCGAACCCGAGGCGGAACTGGCCCTTGTTCCGGAGCGTCATCCACGCCCGGGTGGGCATCCTGCCCCCCGCCTCGGCGTTGATGCCGAGCCCCGTCCGCGCGCCGAGCCCGTAGCGCTGGCCCATCTCCGCGATGACGTCCATGCCGACGCCGTACTCCGCCGCGAGCCGGTAGAAGTAGACGTTGCACGACTCGGCGATCGCCTGCTGCATCGCGACCGGCCCGTGCACGTGCGTGCACCGGAAGGTGCGCTTGCCGAACGTCAGCGCGCCCCTGCACCGCGAGGACTGGCGGGGATCGATGAGCCCCTTCTCGAGCGCCGCCAGCGCGGTGAACGGCTTGAACGTCGAGCCGGGCGGGTACGCCCCGGACAGCGTCTTGTCGAGCGCGGGCTTCAGCGGATCCGAGTAGAGCCGCCGGAAGGCGTCGCGGATGACCTGCTTCCCCGAGCCGCCGGAGAGCGCGTTCGGGTTGTAGCCGGGCTTCGAGTACAGCCCGAGGATCCGCCCGGTGCGCACGTCGATGACCGCGACGCCGCCGGCGAGCTCGCCGCGCATCGCCTTGTCGATCGCCTTCTGGATGTCGGCGTCGAGCGTCAGCCGGAGATCGCGGCCGGGGATCGGGTCCACCCGCCGCGGCTCCTCGATGATCCCGTCGCCGCCCGTCCTGCGCCGCCCCCTGGCGTCGACGAGCACCTTCTCCCAGCCGCGCGTGCCGCGCAGGTAGCTCTCCCAGGCGCGTTCGATGCCGGTGACGCCGATACGATCGCCCTCGATGTACCCGATGCTGCGGAGCGACGCGAGCCGCTCGGCGTCCACCTCGGCCATGTAGCCGAGGACGTGCGAGCCGACCTCCTCGTACGGGTAGTAGCGCACCGGGACGGGCACCACGTCGACCCCCGGCAGCTCGGCGTCATGCGTCGCCAAGGTCGCCACGGCGTCGCGCGAGATGTCCTCCTTGAGCAGGATCTGCTGGTTCTTGCGCGGGCCCTCGTCGGCGCGGATCGAGGTGATCAGCGCCTCCAGCCGCGCGCGCTCCTCGATCCCGATGCCGAGGTACTCGACGAGCTTCGGCCAGGTCGCCTCCATGTCGAGGCGGCGCGGGACGACGTAGACGTTGTACGACGGCCGGCTCGCCGCGAGCACCTTGCCGTTCTTGTCCCGGAGGATCCCGCGCGTGGTCGCGAGCGTCACGCGCCGAACGATGTTCTCGCGAGCGATGGCCTTGTTCTCGTCGACCTCGAGGATCTGCAGGTAGAACAGGCGCGCGAGGAGCACCATGAATCCGACGACCATGCCGAGCGCGATCCACCGGAAGCGCCGGCGGAACTCGCTCACGTCGGAGCGCTGGACGAGCAGGCTCACCGCGGGCTCTCCCCTGGCCGCGGAACGTTGATCGTCGCCTGGTGCACGCGCTCGGCCAGCTGGAAGACGAACGGCGCGAACAGCGCCGTCGAGACGGCGTGCGGCGCGACGAGCCGGGCGAGCGCGCGGGTGCGCGCCGCGTCGCCCCCGAAGATGGCGGTGAGGATCACGATGAGCACCCCCTCGACGAGGCCGAAGACGAAGGCCAGCGCGATCTTCGTGAGGAGCGTCTGCGCGGCGAGCCGCACGCCGGCCGCCCGCGAGACGACGAAGGTCGCGACGGTGATGAAGGTGAACAGGCCGACCGGCGCGCCGGTGAAGAGATCGAGCAGGTACCCGAGCAGGAACGCGAGCGCGGCGCCCCGCGCGATCGAGTACTCGTGCACCCCCATGAACACGACGAGCGGCAGGAGCAGGCTCGGCGTGGAGCCCGGGATGTTCAGCTTGCCGATGAGCCGGAACAGGTTCGACTGAAGGATCAGCAGGGCGGCCCCCATCGCCAGGAACGCGGAGTTTCTCATCGCGTCACCTCCGCTGCGCCTGGGGGGGCGTCTCCTCCGGCGAGGTCGTCGTCACGATGAGCACCTCCTCCAGCCGGGAGAAATCGACCGCCGGCGCGACGTACACCTGCTGGTAGATGCCGAAGTCGCGACGGACGACCTGCGTCACGGTCCCGACCGGGATCCCCTTCGGGAAGCGGCGGCCGACGCCGCTCGTCACGAGGAGGTCGCCGACCTCGATCTCGTCGGTGCGCTGCACGTACTCGACGCTGCAGGAGTACTTGCTCTCGTCGCCCGTGCCGCGGACGAAGCCGCGCGCGCCGGTGCGCTCGACCACCACGTCGACGCCGCTGCCCCCGTCGACGACGAGCCGCACGTCGACCGTGTCGCCGGCGCTCTTCAGCGTGGTGCCGACAACGCCGTCCGCGGAGAGGACCGGCAAGTTGGAGCCGATGTCCCGCGCCTCGCGATCGAGCGTGACGCGAACCACCCGGAAGAAATCGTTGGTGCTCTTGCCGACGACCAGGGCGCTCACCACGTCGGTCCGGAGGCTCTGGCGCAGGTCGAGCAGCCTGCGCAGACGGCGGTTCTCTTCCTCGAGCGCCTCGAGCTTCCGCACCCGCTCTCGGAGGCGGGCGATCTGCGAGGCCTGCCTGGCGTTGTCTTCCTTGACGTCGACCAGGTAGATGTAGTCGCCCCAGAGGTTCGAGATCCCGCGCGCCAGCGTCGCGGCCGCGTACTGGATCGGCGCCGCGATGCTGATGATGATCCGGTCGGCCCCCGTGTTCTGCTTGGGGTCGCGCATGCTGGCGCGCAGGAACCAGAACGGCACCGCGAGCGCCAACAGCACGATCACGAAGTCGCGGTAGCGTTTGAGGTTCACCGTGGCTCCCGGACCCAGGTAGTACGAGGCGCCCCGCGAGGCCACCCCTCTCGACGCCGCGCGCGGCCCCCACCCCGGCGGGGCGGCTCGCCGCGCGCCGCAAACACCCCCGCCGGCGTGCTCACGGGCGGGACACGAAGACGACCCTCAGCTGATCGTGACCTCTTTCAAGAGCTCGAGGTGATCCAGCGCCTTGCCGCTGCCGAGCACCACGGCGCTGATCGGGTCGTCGCACACCATCACGGGCAACCCCGTCTCCTCGCGGAGGAGCACGTCGAGGTTCTTGAGGAGCGAGCCGCCGCCGGTGAGCACGATACCCTTGTCGACGATGTCGGCCGCCAGCTCGGGCGGCGTGCGCTCCAGCGCGATGAGCACGGCGTCCACGATGGCGTTCGTCGGCTCGCTCAGCGAGTCGCGGATCTCGTCGGAGTTGACGACGACCGTCTTGGGGATGCCCGCGACCATGTCGCGCCCCTTGACCTCCATCGTGAGCTGCTGCTCGAGCGGGTACGCGTTGCCGACCGTGATCTTGATGCGCTCCGCGGTCTGCTCGCCGATGGCCATGTTGTACTTGCGCTTCATGTAGGCCATGATCGACTCGTCCATCTTGTCGCCGCCGACGCGCACGCTCTGCGAGTAGACGATGCCGGCGAGGGAGATCACGGCGACCTCGGTCGTGCCGCCGCCGATGTCGACGACCATGTTGCCGCTCGGCTCGGTGATCGGCAGCCCGGCGCCGATCGCGGCCGCCATGGGCTCTTCGATGAGGTAGACCTCGCGCGCGCCAGCGCCCTCGGCGCTCTCCTTCACCGCCCGCTTCTCGACCTCGGTGATGCCGAACGGGACGCAGATGATGATGCGCGGCTTGACGAGCGTGCGGCGGTTGTGCGCGCGCGCGATGAAGTACCGGAGCATCGCCTCGGTGATCTCGAAGTCGGCGATGACGCCGTCGCGCAGCGGTCGCACCGCCTGGATGTTGCCGGGGGTGCGACCGAGCATCTCCTTCGCCTCGCGGCCGACGGCGAGCACCTTCTTGCCGCCGCGAGCATCGCGCTGGACGGCGACCACCGAGGGCTCGCATGACACGATCCCCTTGCCCTTCACGTAGATGAGGGTGGTTGCGGTGCCGAGATCGATCGCGAGATCGTTCGAGAACAGGCCGTAGAGCCAGTCGAAGATCATCGCTTCGCCCTAGTAAGGAAAAAGGTTGAGCCGAGCACCGCGGAGGACGCAGCAACCCGACCAGGTGCCCGCTCGCGCGGGCCCGGCGGCGGCGGCCAGCGGTGCAGCGTGGCCTAGCCCTTCGAGATCTTGCCTTCTTTGTGCTCGGTGTGCTTGCGCTCGGTCGGGCAGAACTTCTTGATGACGAACTTGTCCGTCATCGTCCGCTTGTTCTTCGTCGTGTGGTAGTTCGCGCGGCCGCAGTTGCCGCACGTCAGCTTGATGATGTCGCGCATCGGAGGTCTCCGAAGACAGGGCCGACCTGTTTCCACAGGCGGCCCTGGTTGAACCTAGGCACGGGCAGCACGGGAAGCGCTAGCACCGCAACCGGCGGGGGGCACCAGAGGACGTGTGCCGGATCAGCGACGCCCGACCGCCCGTCTGGAGGGCGCTACCCTACGAGAAACGATGCAGTTGTCAACCGGGAGCGCTCATTCGTCGTCCCAGTCGTCACCGGTGCGGCCGCGATCCCAGTTCTTGTTGTTGCTGCGCCGGCCACCACCACCGGCGCCGCCGCCGGCGCCGGGAGGACCGTCCCCGTCGTGGGCGCCGCGCCGCCGGCGATCATCGAAGGTCTTGCGCGCAGGCGGCGGAGGAGCTCCGCCACCACCACCACCACCACCACCGCCGAAGCCACCGCCGCCGCCGCCGACGAAGCCGCCGCCGCCGCCGCCGGCGAAGCCGCCGCCACCACCGCCGAAGCCGCCGCCACCGCCGCCGAAGCCGCCCGGACGGTCCTCGCGCGCCGGCCGCTCCCCCTTCGGGTGAGCGAGGTTGACGACGAGCCGCCGACCGCGCACGTCCACGCCGCGCAGGGCATCGATCGCGGCGCGCGCCGCCTCGGCGCTCGCCATCGTCACGAAGCCGAACCCGCGCTTGCGACCGTCAGGATCCATGGGGAGGTGGACCCGCACCACCGGACCGGCGCCGGTCGAGCCGATGAGCCCCTCGACTTCCTCGACGCTCGCGTCGTAGGGGAGATTGCCAACGTAGAGGGTGCGATCGGGCGCTGCAGCCAGCCCGCCGCCGCCCATGCCGCCACCGCCGCCAGGGCCACCTGGACCGCCGCCGGGGCCACCGCCGGGGCCCATCGGGCGCCCCTCGCGCCGCGGCGGCTCGGCCTGGAAGGGGCGGACCGAGATGGACTTGCCGCCCTGAAATGAACCGTCGAGCGACTCGCGCGCGGCGTTGGCTTCGCCGGTCGTCGAGAGTGTGACGAAGCCGAACCCGCGCGGACGACCCGTCGCGCGATCTTTCGGAAGACTGACCTCGACGACGTTGCCGCCGGTGGCCTCGAAGAGCTGCCGCAAAACGTCTTCGGTGATGGAGTCGGGCAAGCCCGCCACGAACAACTTACGCGAATCTTCAGCCATTGTAGAAAAACCTGGGGTTGGCCCCTGCGTTCCCTCTTATTTGGTCCACTCGCTCCGTGATCGATGTCGATGACGCGGAGCTTTTCGCGAGCGCGCCTCTCGATCGCCCCTCTCGCCCCTCCGTCGGCGGAAGGAGCGACCGAGCTCAATCGAGCGAAGGTCGGCGGGCCGACCCTCTGGTGCAAACTCCACCCCACGATATCTGGCGCCCTTGGCGCGTCAAGGGACCCGCCACGGGCGGGCGAGCCAAATGAAGGCCCGGAAGGAGCCGTCCGTGGCCCCTCCGCGCCCCTCCCCGCCTTCGCCCCTCACGCGAGCGCCGGTCCAGGCGACCAGGGCCCCCGCAGCGCGCGCTCCGTCACAGGCGGGTATCGCCAGACCGGCGCTCGGGAAACCCGGCGCTCGGGAGGGCCGAGCGGCCCAGCGCCGCCCAGCGGATGAGCGCATCGCGCGGCGTGGATCTGCCCGAAACCCGAGACGACCGGTCCAAGGCGCCCAGGAGCGGGATCACCTCTCGGCCCGGGCGCGGGAGGCCCGAGGCGCCTCGGCCTCATCGTCGTCGTCCTCGTCGGACGGATCGTCGTCCGCGACGCGCGAAGCGCCGTCCAGCGGGCTCGCCCCGGCGCTCGACGGCTCGCCGCGCGCCGCCATGCGCAGGAAATAGAGCCCCACCGCGAACAGACCGAAGCATGCCCACTGCGCGGGCGTGAGACCGGCATAACGCGGATCGCCGCCGACGACCGTGCCCTCCCGCTCGCGCAGGAAATCGAGCGCGAATCGCACCGGAGCGTACGCGGTGCACATGATCCCGGTGTAGAAACCGAGCGGGCGATGGGGGTTCCGGCGCCAGAGCACCGCGAACGCGATCGCGAGCGGGATCGCGAGCACACACTCATATAGGCCGAGATCGAACCGGCCGACATGTCCCGTCCCGAGCGGGTATTGGACCGCGAACCATGCGTCGGAAATACGGCCTGGATGATCGTGGACCGACGCGCAGCCCGCGCGCCCGAAGACCCACGCGAGGGGAAACGCGCTGTTGACGACCTCGCAGTAGGGCATGATCCGCTCGCGGCGATAGAAGCGCCACGCGAAGGCGCCGATCAGCGCGCCGGTGAAGCCGCCGAAGCTCGACAGGCCGTCCCAGAGCGCGAAGAGGTAGAGAGGATCTCGGGCGACCCGCTGCGGGTGATAGAAGATCGCGTCGAGGACGTGTCCGCCGATGAATCCGGCCGCCACGACCCAGAAGATGAACTCGCTCATCTTCTTCTCGTCGAGGCGCCGCTCGCGCGCGTGCCGCGTGGCGACCACGGCGCCGAGGTAGACGCCGAGCGCCACCAGCGTGCCGAACGGCTTGATCGAGGGCGGCTTCGCCGGATCGATGAGCTGCCCCACGAGCGGGATGTGCTCCAGGAAAGCGAGCGGGATCTCGGGGAGCTCGATGTAAGGGATCAGAGGGCCTGACACGTCGCTCCCCTAGCGCAGCGACGGGGCGAAAGCCATCCGCCGTCGATGATGCCAGCGACAAGGCCGCGCCACGCGCGGCGGGGCGCGCTCGGCGCGGCGGGGGCGCCAGGGACGCAGCGAGGCCGCCTTCGCCCGGTCGAGCACCGCGCCGCCGCGCCACGACGCCACCGCACGCGCCCCGCGCGAAGTCCGCCGCGACGTCGCGGCGGCGTCGTCAAGAGTTCGCCAACCGCGGGGGACAGGCGTAAACCTGCCGCATGAGCCGCTCCCCCGTGCGCGTCGCCACGCTGACGCTCAGTGACACCCGCACCCTCGACGATGACGAGGGCGGACAGCTCCTCGGCGAGCTCCTGAAGCGCGCCGGCTTCGCCGTGACCTCCCACGCCGTCGTCCGCGAGGAGCCCGAGCTGCTGCGAGCGGCGATCGTTCAGATCGCGGACGCAGGCTCGGCCGACGCGGTCGTCACCACAGGCGGGACCGGGATCGCCCCGCGCGACCGGACCCTCGAGGCGCTCGCGCCGCTCTTCGAGAAGACGCTCGACGGCTTCGGCGAGGCGTTCCGGCGCCTGAGCTGGGACGCGATCGGGCCGAACGCAATCCTGTCGCGCGCCGCGGCGGGCGTCGCGCGAGGGCTCGTGGTGATCGCGCTGCCCGGCAGCCCGAAGGCGGTGGAGCTCGCCGTCACGCAGATCATCGGCCCCGTCCTGGCGCACGCGGTCACGCTGGCGTCCGGCAAGGGCGGACACCACCCCCGGCACCCGCAGCCCGAGCAGGGCGAGGAGCAGCGCGGATGATCCCCTTCGAAGAGGCGCTCGATCGGCTGCTCGCGACCGCTGTCCCGGTCGGCCCCGAGCGGGTGCCGCTCGACGACGCGGCAGGGCGCGTGCTTGCCGAGGACATCGCGGCCGCCGACGCGATGCCCGCCTTCGACTACAGCGCGATGGACGGCTACGCCCTCGCCTCGGCCGACCTCGCGGGCAGCGGGCCCTTCAGGCTGCCCGTCCGCGGCGAGAGCGCGGCCGGCCGCCCGCTGCCGGCGCTCCACCCGGGCACGGCGTGTCGGATCTTCACCGGCGCGCGGCTGCCGCCCGGCGCCGACACGATCGCGCCGCAGGAGGACGCCGCGCGCAGCGGCGACGAGATCACCCTGAAGGCAGCGCCGCAGGCGGGCGCCTGGGTGCGCCGCCGGGGCGCGGACCTCGCGGAGGGCGCCGTCCCGCTGCGCAGAGGAGCGCGGCTCACCCCGGGGAAGGTCGCGCTCGCGGCCGCGCTCGATCGCCCGAACGTCCTCGTCGCGCGCCGCCCCGTGGTCACGGTGATGTGCTCCGGCGACGAGCTGCGCGCGCCCGGCTCGCCCGGCCCCGCGGGCACGATCCCGGAGTCGAACAGCTACTTCATCGCCGCGACCGCGCGCGCTGCGGGCGCGGCGGTCCGCATCGCGCCGTTCGTCCCCGACGACGCGGCGCGCGCCGCCGAGGCGGTGTCGACGGCGCTGCGCGGGTCCGATCTCGTGGTGACCGTCGGCGGCGTGAGCGTCGGCGACCACGACATCATCCGCCCCGCGCTCGAGGCAGCCGGCGTGTCGCTCGATTTCTGGCGCGTCGCCATCAAGCCGGGCAAGCCGCTCGCGGTGGGGCGCGCCGAGCTCTCGCGGTGCGGCGTCGTCCACGTGCTCGGGCTGCCAGGCAATCCGGCCTCGGCCTCGCTCACGTTCGTCCTCTTCGGCGTGCCGCTGCTCCGCGCGCTCCAGGGCGACGCGGCGCCGCGGCCGCCCCGCGTGATCGTCCGCGCGGACAGCGCGCTCAGGCGCCAGACCGGTCGCGCCGAGTTCCTCCGCACCCGCCTCGACGCCTCGAGCGGCGAGCTCGTCGCCCGCATCGCCGCGAACCAGGCGTCGGGCGCCGTCACGAGCTTCGCCGAGGCCGACGCGCTCGTCCTCGTGCCGGCCGATCGGGAGCGCATCGACGAGGGCGATCGCCTCGAGGCCATCCGCCTCGCGGAGATCTGACCGCGCGCCGCGCATTGGCCACGGCGCGCCGCGCATTGCCGCGCGTTGGCCACGGCGCGCCGCGCATTGCCTCCAGCACGCGGGATTGCCACGCGGCCGGCGAATTTACGTCACGAACCCGCGCTCCGTCACACCGCGCTCGGGCGGAGGGCGCACCTTGACCCTCGCGCGGGGGCACCGGAAGATGGCGGAGCGATGCTCATCCTCGGGATCAACGCCTACCACGGCGATGCGTCGGCCGCCCTGCTCGTCGACGGCCAGCTCGTCGCGGCGGCGGAGGAGGAGCGGTTCAGCAGGATCAAGCACTGCGCGGGCTTCCCGCGGCTGGCGGTCGAGTACTGCCTCGGCGCCGCGGGCGCGCGGGTCGAGGACATCGATCACATCGCGATCAGCCGCGACACGAGGGCGCACCTCGGCGACAAGCTCCTCTACGCGCTGACGCGGCGCTCGCCGGCGGGGCTCCTCAAGGGCTCGCTCGGCGCGAGCGACCCGAAGGTGCACCTCGGCGCCGCGCTCGGCGTCGACCCGAAGCGCATCCGCGCCGCGTCGCACAACGTCGAGCACCACCGCGCGCACCTCGCCTCCGCGTTCTTCCCCTCGGGCTTCGACGAGGCTGCGGTCCTGTCCATCGACGCCTTCGGCGACTTCGTCAGCACGATGTGGGCGCGCGGCCGCGGTAACAAGCTGGAGATCCTCCGGCACGTCGGCTTCCCCCACTCGCTCGGGCTGTTCTACTCGGGCCTGACGCAATACCTCGGGTTCCCCAAGTTCGGCGACGAGTACAAGGTCATGGGGCTGTCGGCCTACGGCCAGCCGGATCTGCTCGACAAGCTCCGGCAGGTGGTGCGCGTCAAGGACGGGGCGTTCGAGCTCGGGCTAGAGTACTTCCAGCACCACACGAAGGGCATCGCGATGACCTGGGAGGGCGAGCCCCGCTACGGCCCCATCCACTCCGAGCGCCTGATCGACCTGCTCGGCCCCGCCCGCAGCGCGAAAGGCCGGATGGACGATCGCTTCATGGCGGTCGCCGCCTCGACGCAGGCGGCGTTCGAGGAGGTCTACTTCGAGCTGCTCGCGACGGCGAAGCACCTCACCGGCTCGCCGCGCCTCGCCCTCGCGGGCGGCTGCGCCTACAACAGCGTGGCCGCCGGGAAGATCCGCCCGAAGGGGCTGTTCGACGACGTCTTCATCCAGCCCGCGGCCGGCGACGCGGGCACGTCGTTCGGCGCGGCGCTCTACGTCCACCACCACAAGCTCGACAACCCGCGCGGCTTTCACCAGACGCACAGCTACTTCGGCCCGGCCTTCTCGCAGGAGACCATCGACGAGCTGCTCCGGAAGGAGCAGGTCGCGTTCGAGACCCTCCCCGACGAGGACCTGATCCCCCGCGTCGCCAGGGCGCTCGGCGAGGGCAAGGTGGTCGGCTGGTTCCAGGGGCGGATGGAGTACGGCCCGCGCGCGCTCGGCAACCGCAGCATCCTCTGCGACCCGCGGCGGCCGGACATCAAGGACGCGATGAACGAGCGGATCAAGCGCCGCGAGATGTTCCGCCCCTTCGCGCCGGCGCTGCCCCTCGAGCGCGTCGGCGACTACTTCGAGCAGACCTCGCCGGACCCGTTCATGGTCAAGGTCTACAAGATCAAGCCCGAGCGCCGCGCCGAGATCCCCGCCGTGACCCACGTCGACGGCACGGGGCGCCTCCAGACGGTGACCGCCCAGGAGAACCCGCGCTACCACGCGCTCCTCAGCGAGTTCGGCCGGCAGACGGGCACGCCCGTCCTCCTGAACACCTCCTTCAACGCCAGCGAGCCGATCGTTTGCACCCCAAAGGAAGCGCTCGACTGCTTTCTCCGGACCAAGATGGACGTGCTCGTCCTCGAGCGGGCCTACCTCGAGCGCGCGCCGGCCCTCTAGGCAGACCGCGCGCTCCAGGCGGGCCGGCGAAAAGGCCGCCAGAAGCGGCCGTGGAGGCTCGGCCGAAAGTTCGTGGTTGACGGGGAGCGAGGGGACGGCAAATGGGCGTCCCCGGCATGTGGAAGAACGGGACGCCGGGCGCCCTGCCCCACCTCGACGGAGCGCCGGAGCAACCGGCTCCGACGACCAGGGGTGCTTGGACGCCTTGCCTCGAGCATGATGCCGGCCCGCCGCGCGGCGTGCGCGCGGACCTGGTACCCCATGGGCCCACGGCGCTGCATGCGCTCACGGCCCCTCCTGCGTAAGGGTCCGCGCCGCGGCGGCCCAGGCGGTCAAAGAGGATGGATGCGAATCGGATGAAGCTCGTACTCGAAGACGGCACGACCATGACGGGCCGGTGCTTCGGCGCCCCGCGCGCGGTGAGCGGCGAGGTCGTCTTCAACACCGGCATGACGGGGTACGTCGAGACGCTCACGGATCCCTCGTACAGAGGCCAGATCCTGTCAATCACGTACCCGCTCGTGGGCAGCTACGGCGTGCCCGCGCCGCGCAAAGCTGGCAGCGTCGACGGGCCTTACGAGGCCGACCGCATCCAGGTGCAGGGGCTCGTGGTCCAGAGCTACGTGGAGCGCTACAGCCACCACGCCGCGGTCCGCTCGCTCGGCGCCTGGCTCGCCAGCGAGGGCATCCCGGCGATCACGGGGATCGACACGCGCACGCTGACGCGGCGGCTCCGGGAGGTCGGGACGATGAAGGGCTGGCTGTTCCCGGCCGAGATGGACCTGGAGCGGGTGAAGCGCTCGGCCGAGGCCGTGGACATGCGCGAGGAGGTGTTCCGCCTCGTTTCGCCCCGCGAGCCCATCACGTACGAGGGCGGCCCCCTGAAGGTGCTCCTCATCGACGCAGGCGCGAAGGACAACATCGTCCGCTCGCTCCTGCGGCGCGGGGTCACCGTCATCCGCGCCCCCTACCACGCGCCCATCGCCGAGCTCGCCGAGAGCGCCGACGGCATCCTCATCGGCAACGGCCCCGGCGACCCCAAGGACCTCGGCCAGCTGGTCGCCGCGGTGCGCGGCCTGCTCGGGACCTACACGAAGCCGATCTTCGGCATCTGCCTCGGCAACCAGATCCTCGCGCTGGCCGCCGGCGGCGACACCTTCAAGCTGCCGTACGGCCACCGCGGCGTGAACCAGCCGGTGCAGGACCTCCTGAGCCGCCGCTGTTACGTCACGAGCCAGAACCACGGGTACGCGGTGAAGCACGAGTCGCTGCCCGCCGAGTGGGAGCCCTGGTTCGTCAACATCAACGACGGCACCAACGAGGGCATCCGCTCGCGGCTCCGCCCCTTCTTCAGCGTCCAGTTCCACCCCGAGGCGACGCCCGGGCCCGAGGACGCGAGCTACCTGTTCGACGACTTCCTCCGCCTCTGCGGCGCGATGAAGGGGTCCTCCGATTCGCGACTCAAGACCGCAGGGGCCGCTGCCGCGGAGCCCCGCGCCACCCCCACCGCAGGAAGGAGCTGAGCCATGTACGGCGCGTATCTCCCCAAGAAACCCCGGCGCGTCCTCGTGCTCGGCTCCGGCGCGCTCCAGATCGGCCAGGCCGGCGAGTTCGACTACTCGGGGTCGCAGGCGATCAAGGCCCTCAAGGAGGAGGGGATCGCCACCGTCCTCGTGAACCCCAACATCGCCACCATCCAGACGAGCGAGGGGCTCGCCGACCGCATCCACCTCTGCGCGGTCACCCCGGAGTTCGTCGAGCGGATCATCCTCAAGGAGGAGGTCGACGCGATCGCCCTCTCCTTCGGCGGGCAGACGGCGCTCAACTGCGGGCTCGAGCTCCACGACTCGGGCATCCTCGACAAGTACGGCGTGCGGGTGCTCGGCACGCCGATCAAGGCGATCCGCGACACCGAGGACCGGCGGCTCTTCATCGAGCGCCTCGACGAGATCGGCGTGAAGACCGCCCGCAGCCGCGCCTGCCGCTCGCCGGCCGAGGCCATGGCGGCGGCGCGCGAGATCGGGTTCCCCGTGATGCTCCGCGGCGGCTACGCGCTCGGCGGCAAGGGCAGCGGCATCGTCGAGAGCGAGCGCGACCTCGATGACGCCGTGCGCCGCGGCTTCGCCGGCGGCGTGCCCCAGGTGCTGGTCGAGGAGTGCCTCCGCGGCTGGAAGGAGATCGAGTACGAGGTCGTCCGGGACGGGCGCGACAACTGCATCACCGTCTGCAACATGGAGAACCTCGACCCGATGGGGATCCATACCGGGGAGTCGATCGTCGTCGCCCCGTCGCAGACGCTGAACGACGAGGAGTACCAGCTCCTCCGCTCGGTCGCGCTGAAGACGATCCGCCACCTCGGCATCGTGGGCGAGTGCAACATCCAGTACGCGCTCGACCCGCACAGCGCCGATTACCGGGTCATCGAGGTGAACGCGCGCCTCTCCCGGTCGAGCGCCCTCGCCAGCAAGGCGACGGGCTACCCGCTCGCCTACGTCGCCGCGAAGATCGCCGTCGGCTACACCATGCCGGAGATCGCCAACGCGATCACCCGCAGGACGACCGCGTTCTTCGAGCCGGCGCTCGACTACCTCGTCTGCAAGGTCCCGCGTTGGGACCTCGGCAAGTTCCGCGGCGCGTCGATGCGGATCGGCAGCGAGATGAAGAGCGTCGGCGAGGTCATGGCCATCGGCAGGACGTTCCCCGAGGTCATCCAGAAGGCGCTCCGCATGCTCGACATCGGGGTGAAGGGGCTCGACCCCGACGCGTTCACCTTCCAGGACCTCCGCGACGAGCTGCAGAACGCGACGCCGCTCCGGATCTTCGCCGTGGCCCGCGCGCTCCAGGAGGGGATGTCGGTCGACGAGATCCACAACCTCACCAAGATCGACCGGTGGTTCTTGAACCAGATCGAGCCGATCGTCCGGATGCACCGGGACCTGAAGACGCTCAAGGTCGCCGTCCCCGCGCAGGCCGACAAGGCCGCGGCCGCGCAGGAGCCGGTGCTCGAGGAGGCGATCCTCCGGGAGGCGAAGCAGCTCGGCTTCAGCGACCGGATGATCGGCACGCTGACCGGCGCGCCGCGGGGCTCGATCCGGGAGGCCAGGAAGCGGCACGGCGTCGTGCCGCACCTCGCGCAGATCGACACGCTCGCGGCCGAGTTCCCCGCCGAGACGAACTACCTCTATTCGAGCTACCACGCGTCGGCCGCGGACGTCGCGCCGTCCTGGCGGAAGAAGATCATGGTGCTCGGCTCCGGCGCCTACCGCATCGGATCGAGCGTCGAGTTCGACTGGTGCTGCGTCAACGCGATCCGCGCGGCCTCGGAGCTCGGCTACGAGACCATGATGCTGAACTACAACCCGGAGACGGTCAGCACCGACTACGACACGTGCGACAAGCTGGTCTTCGACGAGATCAGCTTCGAGACGGTGCTCGACATCTACGAGCGGGAGCAGCCCTACGGCATCGTGGTCAGCATGGGCGGGCAGGTCCCGAACAACCTCGCGCTCCGGCTGCACGAGGCGGGGGCGCGCATCCTCGGCACGAGCCCGGGGAGCATCGACACCGCCGAGGACCGGAAGAAGTTCAGCGATCTGCTCGACCGGCTGGGGATCGACCAGCCGCGCTGGGCGCACGTCGTCGACGCGGGCCAGGCGGGCGAGATCGTGAACAAGCTCGGCGGCTTCCCCGTCCTCGTGCGCCCGAGCTACGTGCTGAGCGGCGCGGCCATGAGCGTGGCGCACGAGCCCAACGAGCTCGATCGCATCCTCGCCCGGGCCAAGGCCGTCTCCCCCGTTTACCCCGTGGTCGTGTCCAAGTTCGAGACCCACGCCCGCGAGGTGGAGATCGACGCGGTCGCCGACCGCGGGGAGATCATCCTCTGGGCGATCAGCGAGCACATCGAGAACGCCGGCGTCCACAGCGGCGACGCGACGCTCGTCCTGCCCCCGCAGTCGCTCTACATCGCGACGATCCGCAGGATCAAGCAGATCGCCCAGCAGGTGGCGCGGTCGCTCTCGATCACCGGGCCGTTCAACATGCAGTTCTTGGCCAAGCACAACACGGTCAAGGTGATCGAGTGCAACCTGCGCGCGTCGCGGAGCTTCCCCTTCGTGTCGAAGGTCACGGGGAACAACTTCGTCCGGGAGGCGATGCGCAGGATGCTCGGCGTGGCGCAGCCGGTCGAGAACCGCGGGCTCGACCTCGATTACGTCGGGGTGAAGGCGCCGATGTTCTCGTTCTCGCGCCTCGTGGGAGCCGATCCGATGCTCGGCGTCGAGATGGCGAGCACCGGCGAGGTCGGCTGCTTCGGCGACGACATGCACGAGGCGCTCCTGCACTCGCTGCTCGCGACCGGCTTCAGGTTCCCCAAGAAGGGCGTGCTGCTGTCGCTCGGGCCGCTCGAGGACAAGTACTGGTTCGCCGACGAGGCCCGCGTCATCGCCGAGCACCTGAAGCTCCCCATCTTCGCGACGCCGGGCACGGCCGAGGCGCTCCGGGCGCTCGGGCTCGCGTGCACGAGCCTCGCGAAGCAGCCCGACGAGGGGGAGACGGCGATGAGCGCCATCGAGCAGGGGAAGGTGGATCTCGTGATCAACATCCCCCGCGAGTACGACCAGCTCGGCCGTCCGGACGGCTACCTGATCCGGCGGCGCGCGGTCGACGCGAACATCCCGCTCCTCACGGACCTCCAGCTCGCGCGGGCGGTCATCGGGGCGATGCGCGCGAAGAGGATCGAGGATCTGCGGACCCTGTCCTACGACGAGTACCTCGCGCGGAGCCCGGTGGCGCTCCGGTGATCTGAGGCGCCGACGCGGCGAAGAGAGGCTCCGGGTGGCTCGGGAGGTCGTGCCGAGCCGCCCGGCCCCGCGACGGGCACTCCCCCATGGGGCCGGCTGCCCTCCCGAGAGCAGGACCACCACCGGCCCTTTTTGCGCCCCGCGGCGGATGCCCCCACGCGGGGCCTGCCGACTTCATGGGAGCGGAGGCGGGCTCACGAACCCGGACAGCGGGCTCGCCCTCAGTCGTTCGTGACGATGAACCAGCCGTTCACCATGCCGTTGCCGGTCGACGTGGTCGATCCCTGGATCGGGCTGGTCCCCTCATTGCGGACGCACATGCCGACATTCCATTCGCCCTCTGGCAGCACCGTCGTGGCAGCGACCGAGTAGGTCGTGCGGGTCGGCGTGAAGTAGTGGCTCGCGAAGGCGCCGCCGAAGAAGTTGACGAGCTCGCCGGTGCCGCGCCGCTGGTAACAGAGGCCGAGCGGGGCGACGAACGCAGCGCTGGACGGCCGCAGCCCGAGCGGCGCAGAGGCCGATCCGGTCACACGCTGGTTGCCGGTGATGGTCACCAACCCCGGCGGGCCGACGAAGGCATACGCGGCGCTGCCACCCTCAAAAAGGGGAGCCATGTTGCCCGCAATCGCGATCGTCAGGACCACACCCGTCGGTCCCTGAGGCCCCGTCGGCCCCTCGGGCCCCGTCGGCCCCTCGGGCCCCATCGGTCCCTCGGGTCCCATCGGCCCCTCGGGCCCCATCGGTCCCTCGGGTCCCATCGGTCCCTCCGGTCCCATCGGCCCCTCGGGCCCCATTGGCCCCTGGGGGCCCATCGGCCCCTCGGGCCCCATCGGTCCCCTCTCGCCGGGAGGGCCAGCCGGCCCCTCCGGCCCTGTCGATCCCTCCGGCCCCGTCGGTCCCTGGGGCCCTGTCGGACCCGCCGGCCCCTGAGGCCCCGCGATTCCGCTCGAGTTGCCCACCCAGTTGCCGCTCTCGTCGATGACGACCCTGCCGCCGATCTTCACCAGCTTCGGCGTGATCTCACCAACAGCGTTGTTCGCGATCATCGCATACGGGACGCTCCCGATCGAAGCGCGCGGCTCCATCTCCTGATCGTCCCCGACCGTGATTCCGATGTAGCGAACCGAGCCGTCAAAGACCTTCCCGGCTTGCTCCTCGGTGAAGTCGAGCACCGTGGAGAAAAAGCCTTCGTCGAACGAGAGCGCGATCTCCTCGCTCCAGAGCGGCTCGTCGTCGTCCTCGGCGGCGTAGATGGCGAACGTCACCGAGAGCACGTCATTGACCGGCTCGCCGTTGGCCGTGAAGAGCCGCCCCTGATGCGAGATCTGCATCGGCACGGCGGCGGCGGCGCCGCGCGCGAGGCCGACGGAGGCGGCGAGAAGAACACACATCGCGAGGACACGCCGTCCCATCCCGTTCATGGCACGCTCCCGTTCGCCCCGACCAGACCGCCCTGTACGCGGTAACTCGGTGAGGTCGTCTTTCCCTGATTCTGCGTCGGCTGACCGAGCGTGAAGACCATGCGATAGCTCGGACTCCTCACGACCTTCCCCGCGCTGACCATCTCGCCCGCGGCGATGCCCCGATCCCCCACCTCGGGGCGCCCACCTGCGCCACCCCCGCCCGCCGAAGCGACAGGATCGCCTGCACCAGCCCCGCCAGCGCCCCCGAGCCCCTCACCCCCCGACCCGGCCCCAGTCACGGACACGTCGGAACTGCCACAGCTACAGCCCGGAGACACGGCGAGCGATGCAACAGTCAGGCCTAGCCACACCGGGAATTGCAGTCGCACCATCAACGTGTCCCCCTCTGCTTCCGGGGCTTACGATCCGGACCAGGAAGGTACGCGCGCGGCCACCAAGGTTCAATCTATTCCCGAGCCATTGTGAGACATCGCCGCTTTACGTCGGGGTCGACAGGCGGCGCCACGAGCTCGAAAGCGCGCCGACACGCTCACGCCGCGATCGCAAGGAGATGTCCGAGGCGAGGTGAACGCCGAGAATCCTGGCCCCGCCGGCGGAATGCCCTCGTCCCTCGCTCTCCTGCCTTCCGCGCGAGCGCGCGGGGGCAGCTCCCGCCGAGCGCTGCCCCCGCGCGCCGGACCGACGGGCCCGCCTTCCGCCGCGCCCGGAGCGCCCCGACCGGCGGGGTGTCCGCGGAGGGAACATGCCTTTTTACAGCGGTTTCCGCCCCCCTCTGCCACGTGCAGAGCGGTGGGCCCCCGCACAGGAGACGGGCCCAGATCGGCGTTTTCGGCGCGGAAGCGCACTCCGGTGCGCTGAGCACCGAAAACGTCGAGGTGGGCCCGTATCCGAAGCGGGTGACCGTCGCTCTAGAGATCGTCGCACACCGGCGCCGCCTCGCCGGGCCCCTCGCCCGCGACGCCCGGCTCGCCCTGCGCCCCGCCGCCGCTGTGCAGCTCCTCCGAGATCGCCCCGGGGTTGAATGTCATGAACCACCGGAGCGACCACCAGAGCAGGTTGAACCAGGCCGGCGCAGGCAGCCTGCGCGTCGCCCCGACCTCGGCGAGCCCCGCCGCCGCGAAGACGACCGGCAAGAGGGTGCCCAGATCCGCGCGGTAATCCATCGCCTCGCGCACGTCGGCGTTGATCCCGGCAAAGGCGTGCGCGACCGCGCGGGCGACGCGCGTCGGACCAGGGTGCCCCTCGGGCCGCGGCACGCCGAGCGGGTGGCCATCGTCCTCGCGCGCCCCGTCGACCAGCCCGGCGAGCCGGGCGCGGAGCCGCTCCGGATCGAGCCCGCCCTCGGAGCGCTCGACGATCACCGAGCCGGTCATCGGACGGATCGAGACGACCTCGCAGGCGGGATCGGCCGCGAGCTGCTCCGCGATCCGCTCGCACACCCGACGATGACCGGCCAGCGCCGGCGCGCGCAGGCGGACGCGCCGCTCCAGGGCGTGGACGACGAGGACCGCCGGCGACGTCATGACGACGGCTCGCCGTGGAGCTCCGAGGCGCCGTTGCTCTTGCGCGCAGCCCGCTCGCCGCGCGCCCCGCCCGCGGCCTTCTGGCGCACCCGCTCGGCGACCTCGGCGAAGAGATCCTCGACGTGCTCCCGCTGGCGCTCGAGCAAGCCGAGGCCCAGCCTGCCCAGGTGGAGCCCGAGCGCCGCGATCTCGACGACCACCGGCCGGAGGTGCTGCTTCTTGCCCATCAGGAGGACGGCCGTGCCGACCCCCAGGGCGAACGACGGTGGATGGAACTTCATGATGCCATGTCTCCCTTGCGCAGCCCCGCGACGCGCGCGGCGCGCACGCCTTGCTTGCGTCTCGCGGCCGCCCCCGCATCCTCGCCTGCGCCCTGGTCGGTTTCCGCTTCCGCTCTCGCGCCTGCTGCTTCCGCTTCTGCTGACGCGTCCGATTCGGCTTCTGGCTCCGAGCCCGACTCCGATTCTGACTCCGACCCCGATTCCGACTCCGCTTCTGACTCCGAGCCCGACTCCGATTCCGACTCTGATTCCGAGCCCGACTCCGACTCCGACTCCGATTCCGACTCCGACTCCGACTCCGACTCCGACTCCGATTCCGCGCGCCTGCCGTTGACGATCACGATCTCGCGGCCAGCGCTCGCGGAGCGCCCCGGAGCACCGCGGAGCAGCGCGGGCAGCGCGCCCACGGCCACGGCGAGCGCGAGCTCCCCGCCGCGGAGGCGCTGCGCCCCCAGCAGGCGGCCCAGGGACCTGGAGCCGAGCGCGAGCGCCTGGAGCGCGGACGTGGCGGCGAGCGCGCGGGCCACGTGCGGGCTGTCCCGGCGGAGCGCGGCCGCCGCAGCGCCCTCCCCGGCGCCGGCGCGGCAGGCCAGGATGTGGAGCAGCTGCGCGGTCACCAGCGCCGTGAACGCCCTCGTCCCCGCGGTCGCCCGGCCGCCGAGCGCGTACGCCGAGAGCGACGCGCCCGACATCGCGGCCGCGTCCACGCCCAGCGCGCGGAGATCGGCCGCGCCGAGCAGCCGCGCCGCAGGGTCGCGCGGAGGGCGCCGCATGATGCCCGCCTCGGCCGGCTCGAGCGCGAGCGCGAGCGCCGGCGCCACGTCGGTGAGCAGGTTGATCCAGAGCAGCTGCAGCGGCGTGAGCGGCGAGGCGCCGCAGAGGGCGCCGATCAGCATCGTGAGGACCTCGCTCGCGTTCGTCGCGACGAAGTAGGCGATCGCCCGGCGGACGTTGTCGTGCAGCCGCCGCCCCTCGCGGACCGCCTCGGTGAGGCTCGGCAGATCGTCCTCGGCGAGGACCACGTCGGCCACGGCCCGCGCGATGTCCGTGCCGCGCTTGCCCATGGCCACGCCGACGTCGGCCGCCTTGAGCGCGGGCCCGTCGTTCACGCCGTCGCCCGTCATCGCCACGATCGCGCCGCCCTGCTGGAGCGCCCGCACGATGTCGAGCTTGGCCTCCGGGGTGACCCGGCTGTGCACCGCGTCCGGCGGGATGCCGAGCTCGACGCCGATCGCGCGCGCGGTCCGCTCCTGGTCGCCCGTGAGCATCAGGGTCCGGATGCCGGCGCCGGAGAGGGCCTCGAGCGCCTCCCGCACGCCGGGGCGCGGCGGGTCGCGGAGGCCGACGAGGCCGGCGAACTCGAGCGGAGCGTCGTTGTCCGGCCGGCCGTTCTGCCGCCACGCGAGCGCGAGCACGCGCAGCCCCCGCGAGGCCATCGCGTCGTTGTGCCGGAGCGCGTCGGCGCGCTCGTCGCCGGCCCCCTCGCGCCGAGGCGGCGCGTCGCAGCGCGCGACGACCTGCTCGGGGGCGCCCTTCACGAGCTCGATGTGCCCGAGCTCCGGGTGGTCGTGGACCGTCACCATGAACGCGCGCTCGGCCGAGCGTCGCGCCTCGCTCACGCGCCGCGCCGCGAGGCGCCGCGCCGACACGGGGTAGCCGGCGGCGAGCGCGAACTCCACGAGGGCGCGCTCGGTGCCGCTGCCCTGGACGACCTTGCCCGCCTCGCTCAGCTCGACGTCGGCGTTGAGGGCGGCGATGCGCGCGAGCGCGTGCACGCGCGGGGCGGCGGCGTCGACCTCGCGCCCGTCCTCGGCGATCAGCGCGATCCCGCGCCCAGGCCCCGCGCCGCCGCCCCGGCGCGCGGCGCGCTCGACCCGCAGCGCGCCCTCGCCGGGGAGGAAGATCTCGGCCACCCGCATCCGGTTCTCGGTGAGCGTGCCGGTCTTGTCGGCGCAGACGACGCTCACCGCGCCGAGCGTCTCGGCCGCGGCGAGGCGGCGGATCACGATGCCGGAGCCGCGCAGGCGGCGGCTCGCGAGCGCGAGCGCCGTGGTGCCCACGGTGGGGAACCCCTCGGGGATGGCGGCGACGCCGAGCGCGACGGCGCTCCTCAAGAGCGCGTGGAGCGGCCTCCGGCGCGCGAGGCCGACGACCATCACCGCCGAGGAGCTCGCGAGCGCGAAGGTCGCGAGGCGCCGGCCGATCCAGGCGAGCTCCTGCTCGAGCGGCGGGGTGCGCTCGGACTCGCGGGAGAGCGCGCGCTGGATGTCCCCGAGCGCGGTCCACCGGCCCGTCGCGACGACCACCGCCGCCCCCTCGCCCGAGGCGATCGTGGTGCCCGCGTACACCATGCCGCGGCGCTCGGCGAGCGGCGCGCCGCCGTCGACCCTCGCGGCGCACTTCTCGGCGGGCTCGCTCTCGCCGGTCAGCGTGCTCTCGTCGGCGGCGAGGGCGTGCGAGGCCAGGACGCGCGCGTCCGCCGCGACCGGCTCGCCCGCGCGCAGCGCGAGCACGTCGCCCGGCACGATCTCCGACGCGGCGAGCCGCTGCTCGCGCCCGTCGCGCACGACGCGCGCCCACCCGACGCGGAGGTCGCCCCACGCGTGCAGGAGCTCCTCGGCGCGCGACTCCGTGTACGTGCCGATCGCGGCGTTCGCGCCGACGACGAGGAGGACGGCGCCTGCGTCGATCATGTCGCCGAGCGCGAGCGACAGGCCCGCCGCGCCGAGGAGCATCGCCGTGGGCACCGTGAAGACCTGCCCGGCGAGGATCTCGATCGACGAGCGGGTCGCGACGCCGGCGAGCTCGTTCGGGCCGACCGCGCGGAGGCGGCGGCGCGCCTCGGCGGCGGGGAGCCCCTCGCGCGGATCGACGTCGAGCGCGCGGGCGACCTCGCCCGCGTCCTCCGCGTGGGCGCAGAGCGCCACATCGACGCGGCGGGCGCGCTCGCCTGCACCCTGCCCGGCCGGCGCGCCCTCACCCTGCCCGGCCGGCGCGCCCTCACCCTGCCCGGCCGGCGCGACCTGGCTCCCCCAGGCCCGCGCCTGCCACGCGCGGCGCTCGTCCTCGCCCGCCGGGCCCTCGCGGGGGCGCGCGCAGCGGCGCGCCGCGCACACGAGCGCGCCCACGCCCTCGGCCATGGCCCGAACGGCGCGGCGCGCGGACGGCGGCGGCGGGGCGCCGGGCACGGCGTGAGCGTTGAGCACGAGCGCGGCCTCGTCGGCCGCGTCCTCCCCCACGCGCACGAGCACCCGCCCGGTGCGCGCGCTCGCCCGCGCGGACACGACGCCGGGGATCGCCGCGAGGTCGCGCTCGATGCGCGCGGCGCGCGCAGCGTCTCCGAAGAGGCCGGCCACCTCCGCGCGCACCCGCGCGATCCCGGCGGGCCCGTGCAGATCGCGCGCAGGCGTGCGATCTGCGCGAGCGCGCCGCCGCGCGCCGCCGCCGCGGCCCCTGCGCCCGCCACGAAGATCGATCCAGCCTGTGCCCCGACGCTCCATGATCCTCCGCGCTGAGGCGGAGGTCTTTTCAAAGGTCGAGCCAGCGCCTGTGTGCGAGCGAGCCACATCGAGCCGCCGGGCCGGCGCGGCGGCGCGCCAGCGCCCGCGTCGCCGTCACGCCCGCGTCGCCACGGAGGCCAGGAGGCTCTGCAGCGAGCCGGGATCGATCGGCTTGACGAAGTGCATATCGAAGCCGGCCTCGCGGACCCGGCGCTGGTCCCGCTCCTGGCCATAACCCGTCAGCGCGATCATCAGCGACGGGGCGACGTCCGCGCTCTCCTCCAGGGCTTTCAAGGTCCGCGCCACGCCGCAGCCATCCATCCCGCCGGGGAGACCGATGTCGCACAGGATGACCTCCGGCCGGAACGAGCGGGCCGCTTCGACCCCCGCGGCCCCCGACAGGGCCACCTCGACCTGATGGCCGTTCATCGCGAGGAGCGCCTGCAGCATCTCGGCGGCGTCCTCGTTGTCCTCGATGATCAGGACGCGCAGCGATCTCACGGCGCCCGCTGACCTCGAGTCGGGGCCCGGCGGCGGCCCGGCGCGCGCCGGAGACGCCTCGGGCCCGCGCGCGAGCGGCAGGCGGAGGACGATCTCCGTCCCGTGGCCGACGCCCGCGCTCTCGGCCGACGCCGTGCCGCCGTGGAGTTCGACAAGACCCTTTACGAGCGCCAGCCCCAGCCCGAGCCCACCCCGGTTGCGGTCCAGGCTGCGCTCGGCCTGGCTGAACGGCTCGAACATGCACGCCAGCGTCGCCCGCTCCACGCCGATGCCGGTATCGCGGACGCGGATCACGGCGGAGCCGTCCGGCGTCGCCGACAGCGCGACCGTCACCCGACCGCCGGCGTCGGTGAACTTGTTGGCGTTGTGGAGCGCGTTGCTGACCGCCTGCGACAGGCGCGTGGGATCGCCGGAGACCCAGAGCGGCTCGATCGGCAAGTCCAGCCGGAGCTCCAGGCCGCTCGCCTCCAGCGTGCTGCGGTAGTCCTCCGCGGTCTGCCGGAGCAGCCGGGACAGGTCGCAGCGCTCCGTCCTCAGCTGGATCCTCCCGCGCGCCACGCGCGACACGTCGAGCAGGTCATCCACCAGCCGGGCCATGTGCGCGACCTGCCGCCCGATCACGCCGCACGCCCGCAGGAGCGACGGCTGCGCCATCCCGGTGCTCCGCAGGATCTCCACCGCATTGCGGATGGGCCCGAGCGGATTGCGCAGCTCGTGCGCCAGCATCGCCAGGAAAGCGTCTTTGCGCTGGTCCGCTTCCCGCAGCGTCGCCTCCCAGGCGTCGCCTGCCCGCTTCCGCTCGGTGATGTCGTAGGCGATGGTGACCAGGAGCCGCCGGCCTGCCGCGTCCCTCCCCAGCCGAGCGGAGCTGAAGACCCACGTGCGCTCGGCGCCGCTCGCCGTCGTGAGGGTGAGCTCGTTCTCTCCCGAGGCCTCATCCATATCGAACAGGGACGCCACGCGGGCGTGGATGGCGGCGCTCCTCGCCCCGAAGGCCCTGTCGAGCCACGCTGTGACCGAGGGGATCTGCTCGGGGGTGTAGCCGCTGATGTTCGTCCACGCGCTGTTGACGCAGACGACGTGCCCGTCCTCGGCGTAGATCATGATGGGGAACGAGGTCGCCATGATGGCGCGGCGCAGCTCCTCCTCCCGCTCCCGCAGCTGGAGCTCGTCCTCGGCGCGCCGCTGGGCGGTGCTCTCGCGCCCGGTCTCCAGGACGAGCCGCCGGCGCTCCGCCCCTTCCACGAGCCGCAGGCGGCTCTCGACGAGGATCTCCCGGCCGTCGCGGGTCGTGCGCCGGATCTCGCCGTCCCAGAGGCCGTCGCGCGCGAGCGCCGCCTCGATCTGCGCGAGCGGAGCCGGCAGGACGGCGCGCAGGAGCTCGTGGCTCGACCGCCCGAGGGCGTCGCGCGCCGGGAAGCCGTAGAGCTGCTCGGCCCCGGCGCCGAAGTACACGATGGGGCTCGCGCCGCCGAGCTCCCACGCGAGGGCCGCCTCGCCGAGCCGATCCAGGAGGGCCGCCTTCAGCTGCAGCTCCTCCGCGGCCTGCCCCCTGCCGCCGCGGCCGTCTTCGGGCGGGGCCGCGTACGGGACGGGCGAGGGGGCGCAGAGGAGGGGGCGCACCGCCTGGTCAGCCAACCCGCAGCAGCGCTCCGACCGCACCGTCAGCAGGCATCTCCGCCGAGCGCGCTGGCTCGAAACCCAGGCCAGATGTCCCCGATGAACACTCTCAGCATTTGTCCGCCTCGAGCGCATGCTGCAAGCGGCGCGAGCGTGAATCGTCACGCGAGATCCGAGGAATACCAGGCGATCTGCGCGTACGTGGCGAGCGCGAGCAGGCGGCGCGCTGGTCGATGCCGATCGCTAGACGCGCCGCTAGCCGCGGCCGAACCGCTCCACGAACCGCCGGTGCGCCTCGAGATCGGGGCCCTCGCCGCCGACGAGCTCCTTCTCGCGGTAGCCCGTCGCCACCGACAGCACGTCGATCCGCCGCCCCTCGGCCCTGAACCGCACCCGCCACGACGTCACGGCGAGGCGCATCGCGTCCCCGTCGGCGCGGATCCGGCGGTAAGGGTGCGGCTGCGGGCCGAGCGCGAGCACGCGGTCGACGCGCTCGCGCAGCGCGAAGCCGTGCGCCTCCTCGATCCACGCGGCCTGCTCGGCGGCGCGCGCGCCCCACGCGACCTCGAAGCCGGGCTCGGGGTCGACCGGCGCCCCCCCGCCCGGCTCCTCCGCGAGCGGCGTGAGCCAGCCGGTGCGCGCGTGCGGGTGGGCATCCGCGTACGGCACGTAGGGCTTGAGATCGAGCACCGGCGTGCCGTCGATCATGTCCACGCCGCCGACGCGCAGGGTGAGCCCGTCCACGGCGAGGAGCCTCACGGCGCTGAGGCCGATGGGGTTCGGGCGGTGCGGCGAGCGCGTCGACAGCACGCCGCGCCGCTTGCCGGCGCTCCGCGGGGGCAGCACCTTCGGGCGCCAGCCCTCGTTGAGGTGGAACCAGAAGACCACCCAGAGGTAGTCCCACCCCTCGATGTCGGAGAGCGCGTGCTCCAGCCCGAGGCCCGGCACGAGCTCGATCGTCCCCTCCGCGCTGCCCGCCGCGTGGGGCTGCCGCGGCGCGCTCACCTTGTCGGAGAACGGCGTGCGCACCACGCCGATGGGCGTGAACGTGACGGGCTTCAGCATGGCGCCCCGGGGGCGTCGGGCACCTCGACGATCAGGACCGACGGCCCCTCGAGCTCCACCCAGCCGCGCTCGATCGGGGGCCGCCGCGCCGCGCCGCCGAACCGCGGCTCCTCGCTGAACGCGAGCGCGCGCGCCTCCGGGCGGCCGAGGTCGAGCGAGAGCGCGCCCCGGAGCGCGCAGAGCGCGATCACGGCGGCCCCGCCGCCGCGGCGCTCGATGCAGATCGCGTCCGGCGAGAGCGCGTCGGCCGAGAAGGCGCCGCGCGCGCGGCTCCGCAGCGCGGGGTGCGAGGCGCGGAGGCGGAGGAGCTCGCGGTACCACGCGAGCACGCCGGCGTGCTCGGGCCGCTGCCGCTCGGCGGGGTCGAGCTTCGAGCGCTGGAACGTCCGCGGATCCTGCGGATCCGGCACCTCCGCGCCGGCGAACGCCGCGAAGTACTGGAACTCGCGCCGGCGGCCCTCGGTCACGAGCCGGCCGAGCTCGGCCTCGTGATCGGTGAAGTACTGGAACGGCGTCCGCGCGTTCCACTCCTGGCCCATGAACAGGAGCGGCGTGTACGGCGTGAGCAGGAGCAGCGCCGACATCGTCCGGAAGGCCGCCGGGCTCACCTTGTCCCCGAGCCGATCGCCGACGGCGCGGTTGCCGATCTGATCGTGGTTCTGGATGCAGTGGACGAAGCGCGGCGGCGGCACCGGATCCGCGGGCGTGCCCCGCGGCTTGCCCGTGTGCCTCGAGATCTGCCCCTCGTAGAGCCACCCCTTGCGGATCGTCGCCGCGATGTCCTCCGCGCTGCCCGTGTGATCCTCGAAGTAGCCGTCGCGATCCCCGGCGAACAGGACGCGCAGCTCGTGGTGGAAGTCGTCGGACCACACCGCGTCGAGGCCGTACCCGCCCTGCTCGACGGGCGTCACGAGGCGCGCGTCGTTGTGGCTGTCCTCGGCGATCACGAGGACGCGCCGCCCCTCGCCGGCCGCCCGCGCGCGCTCGCCGATCTCCCGGAGGATGTGGGGCTCGGAGTCATCGACGATCGCGTGGGTCGCGTCGAGGCGGAGGCCGTCGATGTGGAAGTCGCGGATCCACATCTCGACGTTCTCGAGGACGAGCGCGCGGACCTGCTCGGCGCCCGCGCCGTCGTAGTTCACCGCGTCGCCCCAGGGCGTCTCGTGCCGATCGGTGAAGTAGCGCATCGCGTAGGCGCGGAGGTAGTTCCCGTCGGGGCCGAAGTGGTTGTAGACGCAGTCGAGGACCACGCCGATCCCCGCGGCGTGGGCCGCGTCGACCAGGCGGCGCAGGCCCGCCGGGCCGCCGTAGGCCGCGAGCGGCGCGAAGAGGTCGACCCCGTCGTACCCCCACCCGCGCTCGCCCGGGAAGCTCGCGACCGGCATGAGCTCGATCGCCGTGATCCCGAGCTCCCGGAGCTCGGCGAGCCGCCCGATGAGCGCGTCGAACGTGCCCTCCGGGGTCGCCGCGCCGACGTGGACCTCGTAGAGGACGAGATCCTCGAGCGCGACGCCCCGCCACCCCGCGTCGGTCCACGCGAACGAGGGGTCGTCGACCGCCGACGGGCCGTGGACCCCGAGCGGCTGCGCGCGGGAGTACGGGTCCGGGAACGGCCCCTCGCCGTCGATCCGCACCTTGTAGAGCGCGCCGGCCCCGAGGCCCGGCGCCGTCGCCTCGAAGGTGCCGCCGCCGATCGGGGCCGCAGGCAGCGCGCCCGTGACCTCCTTGCCGTCGGCCCCGTAGGTGACGATCTCGATCCGATCGTGATCGGGCGCCCAGACGCGGAAGCGGACCGCGCCGCCCTCGAGCCACGCGCCCATCGTGCGCTTCGCCTTCATGTCACTGGCCTCGCTGCGCCGCCCGCAGGAGCAGGGCGACGGGGAAATCGGAGAGCACGCGGTCGAGCGGGAGCGACGCGCCGCCGCCCGGCTCGGGCGGCGCGTCCGAGCCGCGCGGCGGAGCGGCGGACGGCGACGCCTCGAGCTCGGCGCCGGTGAAGAGATCCGTGTAGCGGCCGGGCTCCACGTCGACCGAGGTGCCGGCCCACGCCGCGCCGATCGGCGGGGAGCAGGCGCCGCCGAGCAGCCGCGCGCTGAACCGGGGCGCGACCACGACGATCGAGCGCCCGTCCGGCGCGCGCCGCGCGAAGGAGACGACGTGGGCCTCGCGCTCGCCGATCACGGCGCGCGGCGCGTAGTCCCCGTCGGCCCCGAAGAGCGCCGGGTGGCGCCGGCGCAGCTCGAGCGCGACGTGCGTGACGAACAGCTTGGCGCGGCCGTCGCGCGCCTCGGCGCAGAGCTCGCGCGCGAGCGCGCGGCCCCCGCCGGTCGACCGCCGGCGCGCGCGGATCTCCGCGAGCGCCCGCTCGCGCACGGCGTAGTCGACCGTGCGGCGGTTGTCCGGGTCGACGAGGCTGAAGTCCCACACCTCGTTGCCCTGGTAGATGTCGGGCACGCCCGGCGAGGTGAGCTTCAGGAGCGCCTGCGAGAGCGAGCCCCACATGCCGTGGTACGCGACCACGCGCGCGAGCGGCAGGAGCGCGCCCAGGACCTCCGCGGACGAGACCGCCTTGCGGACGAACGCCTCGATGGCGGCGTCGTACTCGGGCTGCGCGTCGATCCAGGACGTGTTGACCTTCGCCTCCTTCGTGGCCTTGCGCATGTAGTCCACGAGGCGGTCGGCGTACGCCGAGAGCGCGTCGCCCTCGGGCGCGCGCGGCTCGCGTCCGCCGCCGAGCAGCGGCTCGATCGGCAGGCTGCCGAGGAGGGTCTGGTAGAAGAGGTACTCCTCGTTGCTGTCCGGCGCGAGGCGGCCCTCGATCTCGGCCTTGAGCGGCGCGGCGGCGGCGGCGGCGCGGTGGAGCGCCTCCTCCCAGGCCGACGGCAGCTCCGAGAGCACGCTGATGCGCGCCCGCACGTCCTCGCTCCGCTTCGTGTCGTGCGTCGACGTCGCGAGCATCGAGTACGGCCACGCCCTGTGCCGCTGCACGTTGCCGCGGTGGAACGCGAGGACGCTCGATCCGTAGCGCTCGGGCTCGCCCCCGACCTCGTTCAGCGACACGAGCCGGTTGTAGATGTAGAACGACGTGTCCTCGAGCCCCTTGGCCATCACCGGCCCGGTGAGCTGCTGGAACTTCATCACGAAGTCGCAGAAGAGGTGCCGGTCCTCGTCAGGGAAGAGATCCGTGCCGTCGAGCATGAGGACCGAGCGCACGAACGTGAAGATGGAGCCCTCCATCGTCGGGTTCTGCCGGCGCGCGAGGGCGACGGCGCGGCCGATGGCGACGCGGTCGTGATCGGAGATCGCCGGCGTCCGATCGTTGATGTAGGTGCGGTAGACCGGGAAGCACGCGATGACCTCGCGCAGCGCCTCGTTGAGCGAGCCCAGGGTGAAGTCGCGGAAGCGGCGGTCGCGCTCGGTGAGCCGGTTCAGGGCGTGGGTGAGCACGTTGAGCTCGCTCGCCAGGGCCGTCCGGAGGATCACCTTCTTCTTCTCGTAGACGAGCGCCTCGAACGGTATGTGCTCGTCGATGAACCGCTCGTAGATCGCGGTCATCTGCCCCTCGCTCGAGGCGTCGACGAAGAGCTCGCCCACCAGCGCGGTGAAGTCGTAGCCGCTCGTCCCGTGGACGGGCCAGGCCTCGGGCAGCGTCTCGCCGCGCGCGAGGATCTTCTCGACGACGACGTAGAGCGGCCGCGCGATCGACGCGCCACGCGCGCCGCGCTCCGAGAGGGCCGCGCGGAGGGCCGGCTCCAGCCGGGCGAAGCGGGCTTCGGGGCGGCGGCGCGGGTCGAGGAGGCTCTTCTGCTCGGGCCCGTCCGAGGCCTCGGCGAGGAAGCGGCGCCGGCAGCGCTCGATCAGGTAGCCCTGCTGGAGCTCCTCGAAGTAGCCGATCGGGTCCCAGAGGCCGTCGGGGTGGTCGATGCGCAGCCCCGTGACCTGACCCCGCTCGCAGAGCTCGAAGACGAGGCGGTGCGCCTCGGCGAACACCGGCCGGTGCTCCATCCGGATCGCGGCGAGGTCGTTGATGTCGAAGAACCGGCGGTAGTTGATCTCCTCGGCGGCGGTGCGCCAGAAGCTGAGGCGGTAGGCCTGCTCCTCGAGCAGCGCCTCGATCGGGTCGAAGCTCAGCGGATCGCCCGGCTTGCCGTTGATGCGCAGGACGCCCTCGGCCACCGCCGCCGCGATGTCGGGCGAGTCCGCGACGAGCGACGCGAGCCGCCGCCTGAGGATCTCCTTCTCCCGGCGCCGCTCGATCACCTTGGCCCGCTGCGTCTCGGTCCGCGGCGGCATGTTGCGGAGCCCGGTCAGGATGCTCTGCAGCTCGAGGAGCGCGTCGTGCTCCTCGCCGAGCGCGGCGACGAGCCCGGGCACGAGCGGCCCGATGATCATGCTGTACGTCCGCGGGTTCACCGGGAAGACGTGATCGAAGTACCGCAGGACGAACGCGCCGTTGTCGAACTCGATCTTGAGCTCGCCGCGCTCGAGCACGCGCCCGAAGTGGTCGCCGAGCACGGGGAGCAGCACCTTGTGCTTCAGCTCCGTCTTGAGCGGCGCCCAGTCGATGTCGAAGAACGGCGCGTAGAGCGAGCTCGGGCCGTTCTGGAGGACGTCGTTCCACCAGGCGTTGTCGGAGGTGCCGATGCCCATGTGGTTGGGCACGAAGTCGAGCAGGAGGCCCATGCCGTGCGCCGCGAGCTCGCCGGTGAGCCGGTCGAGGTCGGCGCGCTCGCCGATCGCGAGGTTGAGCGCGTTGTGGTCGACGAGGTCGTAGCCGTGCATGCTCTCCGGCCGCGCCTTGAAGAACGGCGACGAGTAGAGATCGCTGACGCCGAGGGCGTCGAGGTAGGCGACGACCCGGCGCGCCTGCTCGAAGGTGAAATCCTTGTTGAGCTGCACGCGGTAGGTGGCGCGCGGCAGGCGAGGGGCCACGCCCTCGCACGCCGCGTCGGCGAGCCGCGCTGCGTTCGCCTGCAGGCCAGCGCCGTCCGCATGGCCGCCCGTCTGCTGTTCGTCCGACGTTCCGGTCATCCTTCGGTTGCCTCCGGCGGCAGAATCTACTGCGAACGAAGCGATGAGCATCCGCGGATCTGCGCAGCTCGCGCGGCTCCTGCCGTTTCGGCTTGCGGCACGAAGGAAAGGCCTGACGCGCCTACGGGGAACGCAGCAGCGATGAGCTTGGTGCCATGGATCACACCGGGGTCAGGCGTGGCCACGGAAAAGGGGTGACGGGCTCAGCCGTTGTCGAAGGCACGCCGGGCTCAGCCGTCGTCGAAGGAGTCGCCGTCAGCGCGCTGTGCTTCCCATGGGAACGCTCGCCCCCTCATCGCCACCGTTCTCCTCTGCTGTTCCACCCCTCCGCGCATGGCCGCACCGATACCCGAATAACAAGCGCCGTTCAGGCGGCCGACTGCATGTTTCCGGAGCCGCCCCCGCGAACATCACGGCGAGCGCGTTCCTCCTCCGGTGCTCGTTTGCGCCGCTCGCGCGCTCTTCGCGTGTCCCCTCCCCTGGAGCCCGCCGTCGAGACGGCTCGACCGGCGCATGCTCGGCGGCGCGCGGCCGGAGGCGCACGCTCGGGAAACGATATGTTGCCCAATGCCCGTATTCGCGGGCGGAGTGAGACAACAACTGTTTCCGTCATGAAGGATCAGGAGAGGTATTGAT
Organism: Sorangium sp. So ce281; assembly: GCF_051527395.1. Classification (NCBI taxonomy): domain Bacteria; kingdom Pseudomonadati; phylum Myxococcota; order Polyangiales; family Polyangiaceae; genus Sorangium; species Sorangium sp. So ce281. The sequence goes on along the minus strand of NZ_CP150322.1, from coordinate 3,094,816 downwards.
GACCAGCTCTTGGAGATTCGTCGCGCACTCGGAGGCGCGGCGCAGGGCGCTCGGGTTCGCCAAACAGGCAGCGTCCGCAGACTGCTCGGTCCTGATCGTCGGGCCGACCGGAGCGGGGAAAGACATCCTCGCGCGCGACATCCATCAGCACAGCAAGCGTTCGAAGCACCGACTCATCACCGTCAACTGCGCAGCCCTCACGCAAACGCTGTTCGAGAGCGAGCTGTTCGGCCACGCGCGCGGCGCGTACACGGGGGCGACCGTATCGAAGCGCGGCGTCGTGGAGCTCGCGTCCGGAGGCAGCCTGTTCCTCGACGAGATCGGCGAGCTGCCGGCGGAGGCGCAGGCGAAGCTCCTCCGCTTCCTCGCGGACGGCTCGTTCTGGCCCGTGGGCGGCAGCGAGGAGAGGAGCGTCGACGTCCGCGTCCTCGCCGCCACGAACCGGGACGTCGCCGCCGGGCTCGACAAGACGTTTCGAGCCGACCTGTTCTTCCGGCTCAGCGTGCTCACCATCGTCGTGCCGCCGCCCAGCCGGGAGGACCTGCGCAGCCTCTCGAGGGTCCTCGCCCTGGAGCTCGGCGAGCGCTACCGCACGCTCCTGCCCGCGCGCGAGGTGAGCGCCGTCGGCGAGCTCGCGAGCAACGGAGTGTACAGGGGCAACGTCCGCGAGCTCCGCAACGCCGTCGAGCGGTACTTCCTCGTGCGAGACCCGGAGCGGACCGTCGAGCAAAACTGGCGGGCCGCGTGCGCGCTCGACCTCCTGGCCCAGCAGGGCGCGCCCCCCGACGACGACACAGCGGCGATATCCCAGGTGCACCCACAAGAGGTCGAGAAGCTCTACGACCTCCTGTTCCTGACGTGGGCCAGGGAGACGAGGAACGCGCGCGAGCTGTCGCGGCGAATCGATCGCTCGTTGCCGTACGTTTACAGCCGCCTCGCGAAGCTCGGTATCAAGCCGAAGGACCTCCAGAGCACCGAGATCCTCGAGCGCACGTCGGCGAGGATCCGCGCGGCGCTCGCCCCCCATCGCTCCACATTTCTCCAGCTTCTTAAAGAATCTTAACAAAATAGATCACCCCCTCCCGAGGGCGCCGCCGGAACCGTCGCGCCGTTCGATGGAACGACCTTTGCGAAACGGCCGAGACGGAACCCGGGAGGGCGGTGGACGTCCCGACCGAGAAGGATGGAGGAGCGCATGCTGACTCTGGGCCTCGCAGGAGGCTTGGATCCCGTCTACGACTGCCGCTACGACTCGCCGCAATTCTTCACGTACGACGCGGCGGCCGTGCTGGTCGAGGACGGGCAGGTGGTGGCCGCCATCGAGGAAGAGCGGCTGAACCGCGTCCGGCGGACGAACAAGTTCCCGTTCGACGCGCTGCGCGCCTGCCTGAGACAGCGAGGCGTCGCGCTCTCGGACGTGGACCGGATCGCCTATTATTCAGGCGAGGAGACGGCCAACCTGCTCGTCGGGCGCCTGCGCGCGGCGTTCCCGGAGCTCGCCGGCGTGCCGGACGCGCGCGGGCTGCTGCACGCGGCCATCCAGCGGGAGATGAGGTGCGCGATCGATCCGGCGCGGCTCGTCTTCGTGCCGCACATGATGACGCACGCGGTGAGCGCCATCGCGGTGTCGGGCTTCGATCAGGCGCTCGTCTACGTCATCGACAACGAGGGCGGGGTCCTCGCCGGGACGTCGGCGAGCGGGAGCCGGTCGTGCCTCACGTCGCTCGCGGCCTTCGCGCCGCAGAAGTCGCTCGGCGAGCTGTGCCATCGCACGATCCGCGCGCTCGGATACAGCCCCTTCGAGGAGGCCGAGGCGATGGAGCTCGCCCCGCAAGGCGACCCCGCCGCGGTCCGCGGCGCGATGCGCGAGGTGTACAGGCTGCTGCCGGACGGCGACTACGATCTCGCCTTCCAGAACCTCGCGGCCGTGCTCTCGAAGGCGCCGGGCAGGCTGCGCGGCGACGCGGTGGAGCAGGCGCACAAGGACGTGATCGCCGCGCTGGAGGAGGCGATCTCCGAGATCGTGCTCCACGTGCTGCGCCACCACCGCACGAAGAGCGGGCTCCGGCGGCTGTGCCTGGCCGGCGGGGGGGCGCAGATCTGCGCCGTCAACTCGCGCGTCCTCGCGAGCGGCCTCTTCGAGGAGGTGTTCGTGCAGCCCGCGGCGCACGACGCGGGCTGCGCCCTCGGGGCCGCGCTCTTCGCGAGCGACGCGCCGCCGCGCCGCGCCCCGCTCGACCACGTGGCCTGGGGCACGGACATCGGGAACGCGGACGCGGTGATCCCGGCGCTCAGGCGCTGGGGCGCGCTCGTGACGGCGGAGCGCCCGGCCGATCCGGCCCGCGAGGCCGCGGAGCTGATCGCCGGGGGCGCCGCCGTGGGCTGGGCGAACGGCCGCTCGGAGATGGGGCTCGTGGCGCTCGGGCGCCGCGCGATCGTCGCCGATCCGCGGGACGAGCGGCGGCGGGAGGCGCTGAACGAGCTGAAGCGGCGCGCGCCGCACCGGCCGCTGTCGGTCGCGATGCTCGCCGAGGACGCGGCCGAGTGCCTGATGCTGCCGTGCCCGGCCGAGCAGCTGCGCTGGAAGAGCTTCGCCCTCCGCGTGAGGCGCGAGCGCCGCGCGGCGCTCGCCGCGGCGCTGCACGCGGACGGCACGGTCCGCGCGCAGGTGGTGCTGAAGGAGGCGGATCCCCGGCTGTTCGCGCTGCTCTGCGCGTTCAAGGAGATCTCCGGGGTCGGGGCGCTGCTCGCGACGTCGCTCGACCACGGGGCGGAGCCGCCCGCCGAGACGGTCGACGACGTCGTCGCGCTGCTCCTCACGAGCCGCCTCGAGGCCGCCTTCGTGGACGGCGTGCTCGTCCGCGAGGAGGGCCCGTCGCTGGAGGCCAGGCTCGGCATGGTCGTGGAGATCCCGCGCTCGACCCAGGTGTGCCGCACGCGCGGGTGGCTCGACGGCGCGCGCATCGGCGACGCGTGGGAGCTGCGGACGAGCTACGACCGCGGGATCCGCCGGAAGATCTCGCGCCCCGCGTACGAGGCGCTGGTGAAGGCCGACGGGAGCCGGCCGCTGTCGTCGCTGCTCGACGGCGCGGGGGCCGACGTCGCGGGCGAGCTCTGGGCCCTCTGGACAGAGCGGCTCGTCCGGCTCGCGCCGGCCGAGCGCGGGTGAAGAGCGGGCGCCGAAGCCAGGCGCGCGTGAAGAGCGCGCCGGCCTCACGGACGTGACGTGAGCGCGCCCGCCGGGCGCACAGGGAAGAGACAACGCAGGCCTGCGTGGCCGCGAGGCTCGGGACACGACGGGTGCAAGGAGAAGAGCGCGGTGAGCTCGGAGGACATGACCATGAGCGCTGGACGCAAGGCGCGCCCGAGGATCGACATCGATCGGCAGACGCAGCTCGCGGCAGAAGCGCTGAAGAGCGCGCTCGCGGCGCGGGATCTGCCGGCCTTCTACCGGGTGTTCCGGTCGACGGATCTGCCCTTTTTGGGGCGCATCTATGAGGGAGACGCAGCAGGCCTGTTCCGCGCGTGCGCGCACGTGCTGCACCGGCTCGGGGGGATCTCCCCGGCGGTCGCGCTCGCGGTGGAGAACCATTTCTACGTGACCTCCGCGATAGCCACCTTCCCCATCGCGGACGACGCGCGGCTCGACGCGCGGCGGCGCGCGCTGCTCTCGGAGGTCGTCGAGGGGCGCCGGCTCGTCGCCAACACGAACTCGCGGGTGCACGCGGACCGCGTGAACGCGGTGGGGACGCGGGCGCGGAAGGCGCCCGGAGGACACGTGGTGAGCGGCGCCGCGTCGTACACCTCCCTCGCGACCGAGGGAGATCTCCTGATCTTCACGACGGCGCTGGAGGAGGGCTTCCCCGCGGTCTTCATGACGCGGCCGCGGGGCAACCCGGCCGTCGAGATAGGCCCGTACCTGTTCCCGGACGCGATGCTCGACTCCGATACGCGCCGGATCGTGTTCCACGATCTCTTCGTGCCGGAGGAGGACCTCCTGCTCGGCGGCCCCGGGCCGGAGGTGGTGCAGCTCCTCCTGTTCGAGATGGTGTGGCACCAGGTGCTGATTCCATCGCTGTACCTCGGCGCCGCGGCGCAGGCGATCGACGAGTCGCGCCGGTTCCTCCGCGCGGTGCGCGGCCGGGACGGGGCGCCGCTCGCCGAGCTGGACGGCATGGTCGTGGATATCGGCCGCCTCGTGATCCGCTACCGCGCCGCGTGCGCGGCGGTCCGCGAGGCGGGCGAGGCGATGGGCACGATCACCTCCGCGAGGGACCGCGCCGAGCGGCTGCCGCGGCTCTACGAGCTGGCCGGGGCCGCGAAGTACACGGGGACGAGGTGCGCCGAGGAGACCGTCGCGGCGGCGCGCGGCATCGTCGGCGCGCGCGCGTACGCGGGGGACGGCGCCCTGGAGCGCCTGTGCAAGGAGGTCGTCTTCGGCCCGCTCGGGCCGGAGGTGAACGCCGTCATCGAGCGCGCCTACGGGCGACGAGCGCTCGGAGAGGGCGAGTTCGACGGCGCGGCGTCGTCGCCGTGGCTCGATGGCGCGATGAGCGCGAGCGGCAAGGAGGAGACATGCTGACGCTGGGCCTCTCCGGCGGGTTGAGCTTCGCCCACGAGGAGATGTACGACATCCCGAAGAGCTTCACGCACGACGGCGCGGCCGTGCTCGTCGACGGCGGGGAGGTCATCGCGGGGATCGAGGAGGAGCGGCTCAACCGCATCAAGCACTCCAACAAGTTCCCCATCGAGGCGATCCGCTTCTGCCTCGCCCGGGGCGGCGTCGACATCGATCGTGTGGACCGGATCGCGTTCTACGCGAGCGAGGAGTACTGCAATGCGCTCCTCGGGCGGGTGCGGCTCCTGACCGGGGGCGCGCTGCCGCGGATCGACGCGCGCACGCTGCTCGCGGCGAAGCTCGGCCAGGGCCTGGGGCGCCCGATCGACCGCGACAAGATCGTGTTCGTGCCGCACCACCAGGCGCACGCGGCGAGCACCTACCTGCTGTCGGGGTACGACGACAGCCTGATCGTGGCGATCGACGGGTCGGGAGACTTCCTGTCCGGGCTCGTGGCCGTGGGCTCGGGCGACAGGATCGACGTGCTGAAGACGATCCCGGAGTCGAAGTCGCTCGGGAACTTCTATGTCTCCGTCATCGCGCTCCTCGGATACGGGGTGTTCGACGAGTACAAGGTGATGGGGCTCGCGCCCTACGGCGATCCGGCGAGGTACCGCGCGCTGATGAGCTCGCTCTACACGCTCTTGCCGGACGGAGATTACGAGATCCACCGCGACCGCGTGGGCGCGCTGGCGCAGGCGATCGAGGTGCGCAGGAAGGGCGGGCCCTTCACCCAGCAGCACCGCGACGTCGCGGCGTCGCTGCAGGAGGCGCTGGAGGCGCTCGCGCTGCACGTGATCCGCCACGAGCGCGAGGCCACGGGCAAGACGCGGCTCTGCCTGGCCGGCGGGGTCGCGCACAACTGCACGATGAACGGGAAGGTCCTCTATTCGGGGATGTTCGAGCGGGTCTTCGTGCAGCCTGCGGCGCATGACGCGGGCTGCGCGCTCGGGGCGGCGCTGCACACGACCCTCGCCGCGGGAGCGCTGAAGTCGCGGCGGCGGATCGAGCACGTGTTCTGGGGCCGCGACGTGGGCGGCGAGGCCGAGATCGAGCGCGAGCTCTCGGCGTGGTCCCGCTTCCTCCGCCACGAGCGCGCCGAGGATCTGCCGGGGCGCGTCGCCGAGGTGATCGCCGCCGGGGCCGCCGTCGGCTGGGCGCAGGGAGGATCGGAGTTCGGGCCGCGGGCGCTCGGGCACAGGAGCATCCTGGCCGACCCGAGGCCGGCCGCGAACAAGGACCTCGTGAACGCGATGGTCAAGAAGCGCGAGGCCTACCGGCCGTTCGCGCCGGCCGTCCTCGCGGAGGACGCGCGCGAGTTCTTCGAGCTCCCGCCCGGCGAGGACGAGTTCCCGTTCATGATCTTCGTGCTGAAGGCCCGGGAGGACAAGCGGAGCGTCCTCGGGGCGACGACGCACGTGGACGGCACGGCCCGCGTCCAGACGGTGGCGCGGGGCTCGAACCCGCATTTCTGGGGCGTCCTCAAGGCGTTCAAGGACAGGACGGGCGTGCCGGTGCTGCTCAACACCTCGTTCAACAACAACGTGGAGCCGATCGTCGACTCCGCGCACGACGTGGTGACGAGCTTCCTGACCACCGGGCTCAACTACCTCGCGATCGGCGGCTTCTTCGTCGAGAAGCGCGCGTGGACGTGGGAGGACGTGGCGGCGCTCGCGGTCGACATCCCGAGGCACGTCCGCGTGGACCAGATCCGCCGCTTCGTCGCGATGGATCGCGCGGCCACGGCCTTCGAGCTGCGGAATACCTACGACGCCGGCGTGCGGGTGAGCGTGTCGGCCGACCTGGGCGAGGCGCTGATGCGCGCGGACGGGGCGCGCTCTCTGGCCGAGCTGCTCGCGGACGCCGGAGTGGACGAGCCCGCGCGCGCGCAGAAGGCGGCCCAGGAGCTCGAGGGGCTCTGGGCGGAGCGGCTCGTCTCCCTGCGCCCGCGAGGCGCCTAGAGCGAGAGCGCCGGTCCGTCGTCTCGTGATGAGCCTTTGGCGCGAGCGCCCTTGTCCGCTCGCGCGTCGCCTGTCCGCTGTCTTGAGGGTGGTGAAGCTTGCATGCTTAAACAAGAGCAACTCCTGGCGCGGGCGGCCACGCTCGTCAGCATGCTCCGTGAGACGCCGGTCGTGAAGCTCGAGCACGAGCGGGTCGATCTCTCCGTGAAGCTCGAGTACTGCAACGCGGTCGGGAGCATCAAGGACCGCCCCGCGCTCTGGATCCTGAAGTCGGCGATCGAGCGCGGCGAGATCGACCCGCGGACGGCGATCGTGGAGTCGTCGTCAGGCAACTTCGCGATCGCGCTCGCCGCGTACGCTCGGCTCCTCGGGCTCGACTACATCCCCGTGATCGATCCCCACATCTCCGCGGTGAACGAGCACGTGCTCCGCTCGCTCTGCGCGAGGGTCGTGAAGGTGGAGGAGCGCGACGACACCGGGGGGTTCCTCAAGACGCGGCTCGCGCGGGTGAGGTCGCTCTGCGAAGCGCTCCCCGGCTCGTACTGGCCCAACCAGTACAAGAACCCTGACGGGATGATGGCCCATTTCCACACGACGGGGCGGGAGATCTGCGAGGCGTTCGGTGCCCTCGATTTCGTGTTCGTCGCCGTGAGCTCTGCGGGGACGATCGCGGGGCTCTCGCGGCGCCTGAAGGAGCACTTCCAGGGCGTGAAGATCGTCGCGGTGGACGCCGAGGGCTCGGTGATCTTCGGCGGCCCGCCGCGGCCGCGGCGCATCCCGGGGATCGGCGCGGGGGTCGTCCCGGATCTGCTCCGGGAGGCGCTGATCGACGATGTGGTGATCGTGCCCGAGGTCGAGTCGATCGCCGCGTGCCGGACCCTCCTCGACCGCCACAAGCTGCTCGTCGGCGGCTCGACGGGGACGGTCTACGCCGCGATCCAGCGCTATTTCAGCAAGGCGAGCGGCCTCGCGAGGCCGAAGGTCCTGTTCCTCTGCGCGGACCGCGGCGTGCCTTATCTGGACACGGTTTACAACCCTGCTTGGGCGTCGCGTTACGCCGAGGGATGAGCGATGCGCTTTGGTGTGGTATCTGGCAATGTCATCCGCCGACTCATCGAGGAGAGCCCCGAGGAGTGCGTCAAGGCGGTCGAGGACGTGTACCTCGCAGGCCACCGGGGAGAGGTGGTCTGCCCCAACAGCTATTTCCTCCGCTTCCCCGACCGACCGGACGCGCGGATCATCGCGCTTCCGGCTCACCTCGGCGGTGGTGAGCCCGTGTCGGGGATCAAGTGGATCGCCAGCTATCCGGCGAACATCCGGCAAGGCATCCCCCGCGCGTCGGCGGTGATCGTCCTCAACCGGGCGGACAACGGATATCCGTTCGCGTGCCTCGAGGGCTCGATCATCTCGGCGGCGCGCACCGCGGCGTCGGCGGTCTCGGCCGCGGCGGCGCTCTCCGGGGGGCGGCGCGCGGGCACGCTCGGCATCGTCGGGACGGGGCTCATCGCGCGGTACGTGGTGTCCTTCCTGTCGCGCCTCGGCTGGGAGATCCCGGAGGTGCTCCTGTTCGACACGAACCCCGCGGAGCCAGCGCGGTTCCGCGAGGCCGCCTTCGCGCCGGAGCGGCGCCGCGACGTCCATGTGGCAACGGACCTGGAGACGGTGGTGCGGCGGAGCGATCTCCTCGTCTTCACGACCTCGGCCGCCACGCCGCACGTCCACGATCCGGCCTGGTTCTCGCACGCGCCGGTGGTGCTGCACCTGTCCCTGCGGGACCTGTCGCCGCGCATCGTCCTCTCCTCGTTCAACGTGGTGGACAGCGTCGAGCACGTGATGAGCGCCGGGACGTCGCTGCACCTCGCAGAGCAGGAGTCCGGCGGGCGCGAGTTCGTCACGGGGACGCTCGCCCAGGTGCTCCTCGGGCAGCGCGCGGCGCCGCGGACGAAGCCGATCGTGTTCTCGCCGTTCGGCATGGGGACGCTCGACCTCGCCGTGGCGAGGTGGGCTTACGCGCGCGCCGAGGCGGCAGGCGACGTGGTGTGGATCGACGACTTCTTCGACATGACGCGCTGACGCCAGGCGGGCTTCGCAGGGCGCGACGGCGCGCTGGAGAGTTTCGATGAACGGTGATGTGTTGTTGGGCGATCTGGATCGCTGCCAGACCCTCGTGGATCTCCTCCGGCTGCGCGCGGAGGCCCAGGGCGACGCCCTCGCCTTTCGGTTCCTGACCACCGGAGACGTGGACGGCGGCTCCGAGGAGTGGACGTATCGAGATCTCCACCTCCGCGCGATGGGCATCGCCGCTTCGCTGCAGGCGGCGGGGGCCGCCGCGGACCGCGCGCTGCTCCTCTACGCGCCCGGGCTCGACTTCATCGCGGCGTTCATGGGCTGCGTCTACGCCGGCGTCGTCGCCGTCCCGACGTACCCGCCGAACCCGGCGCAGCTGGATCGCACCCTGCCGCGCCTCCGCGCGATCGCCCGGGACGCCGGCGCGAGGTTCGTGCTGACGACCGGGATGATCGCGTCCCTCTCGGAGGCGCTCCGAGCGCAGGCGCCCGAGCTCTCGGAGCTCCGCTGGATCGCGACGGACGCGCTCGAGCCCGGGGCGGCCTCGGCGTGGCGCGCGCCGGACATCTCGGGGGAGACGCTCGCGTTCCTCCAGTACACGTCGGGCTCCACCGGGCACCCCAAGGGGGTGATGGTGAGCCACGCGAACGTGATCGCCAACGAGCGCGCCATCCGCGCCGGCTTCGAGCACGACGCGGGCTCGTCGGGCGTGGGGTGGCTGCCGCTCTTCCACGACATGGGGCTCATCGGGAACGTGCTGCAGCCGATCTTCGTCGGCTTTCCGTGCACGCACATGTCGCCGCTCGCGTTTTTGGAGAGGCCGCTCCGGTGGCTCAAGGCGATCTCCCATTTCCGCGCCACGACGAGCGGCGGGCCGAACTTCGCGTACGACCTCTGCGCGCGCAAGGCGACCCGGGAGGATCTGGCGGCGCTCGACCTCCGCTCGTGGACGGTGGCGTTCAACGGCGCGGAGCCGATCCGCGCCGAGACGCTCGACCGGTTCGCGGCGGCGTTCGCGCCCTGCGGCTTCCGCCGGGAGGCGTTCTACCCGTGCTACGGGCTCGCGGAGGCGACGCTGTTCGCCTCCGGGGGCCTCCGCGACGCGCAGCCCGCCTGCGCGAGCGTCGACGCCGGCGCGCTCGCGCGAGGGGTCTCGCTCCCGGTGGAGCCGGCCGCCGCGGGGGCGCGGCGGCTCGTGTCGTCCGGGGCGCCCCGGGCGCGCGTCGCCGTCGTGTCGCCGGAGCGCGGCGAGCGCGTCGCGGACGGGCAGATCGGCGAGATCTGGATCGCCGGCCCGAGCGTCGCGGGGGGGTACTGGGGCCGCGCCGAGGAGACGGCGCGCGCGTTCGGCGCGCGCCTCCAGGGCGACGGCGAGGCGTCGTACCTGCGGACGGGGGATCTCGGCTTCCTCTCGGGAGGCGAGCTGTTCGTCACAGGGCGCATCAAGGACCTCATCGTCATCCGGGGGCGAAACCTGTACCCCGACGACATCGAGCGGACCGTGGAGGGGGCGCACCCGCGCGTTCGCCCGGGCTGCTGCGCGGCGTTCTCGATCGAGGTCGGCGGTGAAGAGCGGCTCGGCGTCGCGGCCGAGCTCGACGGCCGCGGCGGCGACCCGCCGCCGGACGTCGTGGAGGCGCTGCGATCGGCGGTCGCCAGGGAGCACGACGTGCAGCCGCACGCGGTGCTGCTGCTCCGCCCTAGGACCCTGCCGAAGACGTCGAGCGGCAAGGTCCAGCGGCACGCGTGCGCCCAGGGCTTCCGCGAGGGGACGCTCGAGACGCTCGCGGTGTCCGTGGCGCAGGAGGCGCCGGCGCCGGCGCCAACGGGGGCCGAGGGCGCGCGCGCGGCGGCCGATCCGGCGCGGATGCTGCGCCTCGCGCTGCGCGCGGTGCCCGCCCCGGCGAGGGTGGGCCTGCTCGTCGACGTGGTGCGCGAGGAGCTCGCCCGGCTCGCGCGGGTGGCTCTCGGGAGCGTCACCCCGACCTCGAAGCTGATGGCGCTGGGGCTCGACTCGCTCGCGAGCGTCGAGCTCCAGGCGCGCTTCGAGGAGCTGCTCGGCGCCGCGGTGCCGCCGCAGCTGCTCTGGCAAGCGACGACGGTCGAGGAGCTCTCGGCGGCGCTCTCGGCGGCGGTCGACGCGCCGGCCGCCGGGCCGGCCCCCGCGCCCGCCGCGGCGGACGGCGAGCCGGCGGAGCTCTCGTCGCACCAGCTCCGCCTGTGGTTCTTCTGCCGGTTCGCTCCGGAGAGCCCGCTCTACCACGTGGTGTTCGGCGCGCGGATCGTCGGGGCGCTCGACGAGCGGCGGCTCGAGGAGAGCCTCGCGGCCGTCGTCCGCCGGCACCCGGCGCTGCGCACGGTGTTCCGCGAGATCGCCGGGGAGCCCCGGCAGATCGTGCTGCCGGAGGTGGCGGTGCCCCTCGCGCGCGCGCGGGTTGTCGACGACACCACGCGCGCGGAGGAGCGCGAGGAGCGCCTGCGCGAGCTCGCCGCGGCGTGGGGCCAGGCGCCGTTCGCGCTCGAGGAGGGGCCGCTCCTCCGGGTGTGCCTGGTCTCGCTCGGCGAGCGCCACCACGTGCTCCTCTTCGCGCAGCACCACCTCGTGACCGACGGCCGGTCGATCGAGGTGCTCGTCCGCGATCTCGCCGCGAGCTACGCCGGCCGCGCGGACGCGCCGGTGCCCCCCCTCGGGTACGCCGACTACGCGCGCGCGCAGCGGGCCGCGCTCGCGCGCATGGACGCGGCGCGGGCCTACTGGAAGGCGAAGCTCGAGGGGCTGCCACGGCTCGAGCTGGGCGCCGAGCGCCGGCGCGCGGCGGCGTCGCCGTTCGCGGGCGGGACGGTCCGCTTCGCGCTCTCCGCGCCGCACGTCGAGGCGGCGCTCGCCGTCGCCCGGGCGGAGAACGCGACGCTCTTCGTCGCGCTGGCCTCCGTCTACGCGGCGCTGCTCCACCGCACGACCGGGCAGGAGGACCTCGGGATCGGCGTCGTCGTCGCCAACCGGAGCCGCCCCGAGCACCAGGGGGTCGTCGGCTTCTTCGCGAACACGGTCGTCCTGCGCGTGGATCTCGGCGGGAGGCCGACGTACCGCGAGCTCGTCCGCCGCGTGCGCCGGACGATGGCCGAGGCGATGGAGCACGCCGAGCTGCCGTTCGACGAGGTCGCGCGCGCCGCGGCCCCGGGGGCGGGGCGGGACGGGGAGCGGGACGCGCTGATCCAGGCGAGCTTCGTGCTGGAGAGCGCCTCGGAGCCGCCGGCGGAGGTCGAGGGGGCGCTGTGGCGGCCCGTGCTCTGGGCCCCCGACGGGGCCGTGGAGGGCACGGCGAAGTTCGATCTGGGGCTGAGCGTGGCGCGCCTCCACGGCGAGCTCGCCGCCGCGCTGGAGTTCCGCGCGGACCGCTTCGCGCGCGACGAGATCGAGCGCATGACGGGCCACCTCGGGGAGCTCCTTCGCTCGGCCGGGGCGGAGCCGGACCGCCCGATCGACGAGCTCCGGCTGCTCTCGCCCGAGGAGGAGCGCTACCTGCTCGCGGGCTGCAACGACACCGCGGCGGCCTTCCCGCGGGACGCCTGCTTCCACGACCTCTTCCGGGAGCAGGCCTCCCGGACGCCCGAGCGGATCGCCGTCGCGTGCGGCGAGCAGCGGCTCTCGTACGCGGAGCTCGACAGCGCAACCGACCGCGTGGCGCGGGCGCTCTCGGCGCGCGGCGTCGGGCCCGATCGCCTGGTCGCGCTGCTGACGCGGCGCGACCTCGACTTCATGCTGCTCGCGCTCGGCGCCTTCAAGGCGGCGGGCGCGTACGTGCCGCTCGATCCCGCGCACCCGGCGCGGCGCAACGCCGACATCCTGGCGCGCGCGGGCTCCCCTCCCCTGCTCGCCGGCGCCGCGATCCCGGGCGCGCTGCTGGACGAGATCGCCGCGGCAGGCGCCGGGGCGATCGAGGTGCTCCCTGCCGGCGCGCTGCTCGCCGGCGCCGCGGCGGAGCGCGGGGCGCCTCCGGCCGCGCGCGCGGAGCACCTCGCCTACGTCATCTTCACGTCCGGATCGACCGGCGCGCCCAAGGGCGCGATGGTCGAGCACCGGGGGATGCTCAACCACCTCTTCGCGAAGGTGCGCTCCCTCGGGCTCGGGCCCGCGGACGTCGTCGCGCAGACCGCGCCGATCACCTTCGACATCTCGGTGTGGCAGCTGCTCTCCCCGCTGCTCGCGGGCGGGACGTGCCGCCTCGTGCCGGACGAGATCGCGACGGACCCCGCGCGGCTGCTCGACGCCGTGGGGGAGCTCGGCATCACCGTCCTGGAGATCGTGCCGTCGCTCCTGCGCGGGGCGCTCGACGAGCTCGAGGCGCGCCCGGGGTGGCGGCCGCGCCTCGACGGCCTGCGGTGGCTCGTGCTCACCGGCGAGGCGCTCCCCCCCGATCTCGCGCGCAGGTGGCTCGCGCTCTACCCGCGGATCCCGCTGATGAACGCCTACGGCCCGACGGAGTGCTCGGACGACGTCGCCCAGCACGTCATCGCCGAGCCCCCGGCGGAGGACGCGGCGTACGTGCCGATCGGCAGCGCGATCCAGAACACGCAGCTCTACGTGCTGGATCGACGGCGGCAGCCCGTGCCGCTCGGCGTCGCCGGCGAGCTGTACGTGGGCGGCGACGGGGTCGGCCGTGGGTACCTCCGCGATCCGGAGCGCACGGCGGCGGCGTTCCTTCCGGATCCGTTCTCCACCGCGTCGGGGGCGCGCCTGTACCGGACGGGCGATCTGGTGCGCCGGCTGCCCGGCGGCGAGCTCGTGTTCCTGGGGCGCATCGACCACCAGATCAAGCTCCGCGGCTTCCGCATCGAGCTCGGCGAGATCGAGGCGGTCATCGCGCGGTGCGCCGGGATCCGCGACGTCGTCGTTGTCGCGCGCGAGGATGCGCCGGGGGACCCGCGGCTCGTCGCGTACGTGGTCCCCGAGGCGCCGTCCTTCGATCCGGGCGCCCTCAAGGACCAGCTCTCGTCGCGCCTGCCGGGCTACATGATCCCGGCCGCGATCGTCGCGCTCGACGCCCTCCCGCTGAGCGCGAACGGCAAGGTGGACCGCAAGGCGCTGCCCGCGCCCACGTGGAGCGCCCCGGGTGAGCTCGCGGCGCAGACGGCGCCGCGCACCGGCCTGGAGCAGGCGATCGGCGAGGTGTGGCGCGCCGTCCTCGGCCTCGATCGGGTCGGCGTCCACGACGACTTCTTCGCAATCGGCGGCCACTCCCTCTCGGCCACGCGCGCGGCGGCCCGCCTGCGCGACGTGCTCGGCGTCGACGTCGGCGTCCGGTCGCTCTTCGAGGCGCCGACCATCGCCCGGCTCGCCGCGCACATCGAGCGGTCGACCCGGGGGGAGGCGCGCCGGGCGCAGGCGCCCCTCGCGCCGGCGCCGCGCGTCGGCGAGGAGGCGCCGCTGTCCTTCGCGCAGCAGCGGCTGTGGTTTCTGGATCAGCTCGAGCCCGAGAGCGCCACGTACAACGTGCCCGCGGCGCTCCGCCTGCGCGGCGCGCTCGACCTCACGGCGCTCGCGCGCGCGATCGCCGAGGTCGTGCGGCGGCACGAGGTGCTGCGCGCGACGATCCACGCGGTCGACGGCCGCCCTGTCCAGCGCTTCCAGGGCGCTCGCGAGACGCCGGACGCGTGGCCCCTCCCCCTCGTCGACCTCTCGGAGGTACCCGCCGGCGATCGGGAGGATGCTTTACAAAGCGACGCATCGCGGGAGGCCGCGAGGCCGTTCGACCTGGAGAACGGTCCGCTCCTGCGCGCGACGCTCTTCCGGCTCGCGCCCGACGAGCACGTGCTCGTCGTCACGCTCCACCACATCGCCTCGGACGGGTGGTCGCTCGGCGTGCTCGCGCACGAGCTCACGACGGCGTACACCGCGTTCGCGAGAGATGCGGCGCCGGCGCTCCGCCCGCTGCCGGTCCAGTACGCCGACTACGCCGCCTGGCAGCGGCAGGAGCTCGCCCCGGAGGTGCTCCAGGCAGAGCGGGAGATCTGGCGTCGGCGGCTCGACGGCGCGCCGCCGCTCGACCTCCCGACGGACCGCCCCCGCCCCGCGGCGCGCTCGTCGCGCGGGCGCACGCATCGCTTCGCGCTGCCGCAGGACCTCGCCGCGGCCCTCCGGCGCCGGAGCCAAGAGCTCGGGGCCACGCTGTTCATGACGCTCCTCGCCGCCTTCGAGGCGCTGCTCCACCGGTACAGCGGACAGCAGGACTTCTGCGTCGGCACGCCGGTGGCCGGCCGCGGGCGGACCGAGCTCGAGCCGCTCATCGGGCTGTTCGTCAACACCCTTGTCCTGCGCGCGCGGCTCGACGGCGACCCCACCTTCGCGGAGCTCGTCGGCCGCGTGAAGGCGGACGCGCTCGAGGCGTACGCCCACCAGGATCTGCCGTTCGAGATCGTCGTCGACGCGCTCGCCGTGGAGCGGGATCTCAGCCGGAACCCGCTGTTCCAGGTGATGTTCGCGCTCCAGAACGTCCCCCCGCCCGCGCTGACGCTGCCGGGCGTCGAGGCGTCGCCGGTCCCGCTCGACGTGGAGCGGGCGCGGTTCGATCTCACGCTCTTCCTCACCGAGTCGGGCGACGTGATCGAGGGCGCCCTCGAGTTCGATCTCGATCTGTTCGACCCCCAGACCGCCGCGCGGCTCGCGGGGCACTACGAGACGATCCTCCGCGCCGTGGCCTCGGACCCGGGAGCGCGGGTCGCCGAGCTCCCGCTCCTCACGGCGGGCGAGCGGCGCGAGCTCCTCATCGCGTGGAACGCGACGAGCGCGCCGCCGCCGCCCGCCGCGTGCCTGCACGAGCTCTTCGACGCGCAGGCCGAGCGGTCGCCCGGGGCCGTGGCCGTGGCGTCCGAGGCCGGCGAGCTCACGTACCGCGAGCTCCGCCGCCGCGCCGACGCGCTCGCCCATCGGCTGCGCGCGCTCGGCGTGCGGCCGGAGATGCGCGTGGGCCTGTGCGTGCGGCGGACGCTCGACATGGTCGTGGCCCTCTGGGCCATCTTCAAGGCCGGCGGCGTCCACGTGCCGCTCGACCCGGGCTACCCGCGGCAGCGGCTGCAGGTGATCCTGGAGGACGCGGCGGCGCACCTGCTCGTGACCGAGCGCGCGCTGTCGGGGCTCGTGCCGGCAGGGTCGGCCGAGGTGCTCCTGCTCGACGAGATCGTCGCGGGCGCAGACGACGTGGAGGACGCGCAGGGCGGGGCGGGCGATGCGCTGCCGGCGGGGCGGCCCGACCAGGCGGCGTACCTCATCTACACCTCCGGCTCGACGGGCCGGCCCAAGGCCGTCGTGATCGAGCACCGCCAGGCCGCCGCGCTCGCGTGGTGGGCCAGGCGGGTGTTCTCGGACCAGGAGCTCGCGGGCGTGCTCGCGTCCACGTCCACGTGCTTCGATCTCTCGGTCTTCGAGCTCGTCGTCCCGCTCTGCTGGGGCGGCAAGATCGTCCTCGCCGACGACGCGCTCGCGCTGCCCGCGCACCGGCGCCGCGACGAGGTCACGCTCGTCAACACGGTGCCCTCCGCCGCGGCGGCGCTCCTCGCGGTGTCGGGCATCCCCGGATCGGTGCGGACCGTGTGCCTCGCCGGCGAGCCGCTCCGCGCCTCGCTCGCGCGCGACGTGCTCGCGCTTCCGCACGTCGAGCGGCTCCTGAACCTCTACGGCCCCAGCGAGACAACGACGTACTCGACAGGCGCGACCGTGACCGCCGCGGCGCGCCCGACGATCGGCAGGCCCATCGACCACACCCAGGTCTACGTGCTCGACGCGCGGCTGCAGCCGGTGCCCGTCGGCGTCGCCGGGGAGCTCTACATCGCCGGCGCCGGCGTCGCGCGCGGCTACCTGGGGCGCGACGAGCTGACGGCCGAGCGGTTCGTCCCCTGCCCGCTCGAGGAGGCCCGCGGCGCGCGGATGTACCGCACCGGCGACCGCGCGCGCTGGCTCGCGAGCGGAGAGCTCGAGTACCTCGGGCGGCTCGATCATCAGGTGAAGATCCGCGGCTTCCGCGTCGAGCCGGCGGAGACCGAGGCCGCGCTCGCGGCGCACCCGGACGTGCGCGAGGCGCTCGTGCTCGCGCGGGACGACGGCCCCTCGGGCCGCTGGCTCGTCGCCTACCTCCTCGTCCGGCGGCCGGTGGACGCGCAGGCGCTGCGGGCGCTCGTCGCCGAGCGGCTGCCGGAGCCGTTCGTCCCGTCCGCCTTCGTCGAGCTCGACGCCTGGCCGCTCAACGCCAACGGCAAGGTGGACAGGAAGGCGCTCCCGGCGCCCAGTCGACCGGAGATCGCGCCGGGCACCGCCGGCGAGGCGCGGCGCGCGCCGGCGACGCCGACCGAGCAGGCCCTCGCGGGCGTCTGGAGCGAGGTGCTCGGCCGCGGCGGCATCGGGGCGACCGACGACTTCTTCGCGCTCGGAGGGCACTCCCTCCTCGCGGCCCAGGTCATCGCGCGCGCGCGGCGGCTGTTCGGCGTCGCTCTGCCGCTGCGCGCCGCCTTCGACGCGCCGACGGTCGCCGCCCTCGCCGAGCGCATCGATCGGGCGAGGCTGGACGGGCGCCGCTGCGCGCCCGAGCCGCTCCGCCCGGCGCCCCGGGGCGGCGACGCGCCGCTGTCCCACGCCCAGCAGCGCCTCTGGTTCATCGAGGCGCTCCAGCCGGGCACGGCGGTCTACAACATGCCGATCGGGGTCCTGCTCCGCGGGCCGCTCGACCGCGCCGCCCTCGAGCGGAGCCTCGATCGGGTGGTCGCGCGCCACGAGGCGCTGCGCACCCGGATCGAGGCGCCCGACGGCCAGCCGTTCCGGGTCGTGCTCCCCGAGGCGCGCCTCGAGCTGCGGCTCGTCGACCTGTCCGCCGTCCCCCGGCACGAGCGGGACCGGGCGGCGCAGCGCGCCGCGGAGGACGAGGCGCGGCGGCCGTTCGATCTCGCCTCGGGCCTGCCGATCCGCGCGGCGCTGATCCGCCTCTCCGACGAGGCGCACGTGCTGCTCCTCACGGCGCACCACATCGCCTGCGACGGCGGCTCGATCCCCGTCCTGTTCCGCGACCTGTCCGCCTTCTACGAGGCCGCGCGCGCTGGCCACGCGGCGGATCTGCCGCCCCTCCCGGTGCAGTACGCCGACGTCGCGATCTGGCAGCGCGCCCAGGCCGACGCGTGGCGGGGGCAGCTCGAGTACTGGAAGCGGCAGCTGTCCGACCTGGAGCCGCTCGAGCTCCCCACCGACAGGCCGCGCGGCAGCGCCCTCTCCCACCGCGGCGACACCGTCCCGGTGCGCCTGCCCGCGCCGCTCGTCGAGGCCCTCCGCGCGCTCGGCAGGCGCGAGGGCGCGACGATGTTCATGGTGCTCCTCGCCGGCTTCGTCGCCCTCCTGCACCGCTACACGGGCCGCGCCGGCGTTGCGGTCGGCTCGCCGGTCTCCGGCCGCACGCAGGTCGAGATGGAGCCGCTCATCGGCTTCTTCGTCAACCTGCTCGTCCTGCGCGTCCGCGTCGACGACGACCCCACGTTCGTCGAGCTCGTGCGTCGGGTCCGGCAGGCGACGCTCGAGGCCCAGGAGCACCAGGACGTCCCGTTCGAGCAGGTCGTGGACGCGCTTCAGGTGAAGCGCGACCTCGGCCGCACCCCGCTCTTCCAGGCGGCCTTCGCGTTCCAGGGCGCGCCGGAGCGCCCGCGGAGGCTCGGCGACCTCGACGCCTCGCCGTTCGAGGTCGACACAGCGACCGCGAAGTTCGACCTCCTGCTCGCGCTCGAGGAGGACGACAAGGCCGTCTCCGGCGGCATCGAGTTCAGCGTCGACCTGTTCGACCGGGCCACGATCGAGCGCTGGCGGGGCCACCTCGAGGCCCTGCTCGCGGCGAGCGCCGCGCAGCCCGAGCTGCGCGTCGGCGACCTGCCGCTGCTCGGGCGCGACGAGCGCGACCTCGTGCTGCACGCGTTCAGCGGAGGCCGATCGGCGCAGCCCGCCCCGGAGGCCGCGTGCGCGCACCGCCTGGTCGAGGCGCAGGCCAGGGAGGCGCCCGGGCGGGCCGCGCTCCTCTTCGAGGGGGCGACGGTGAGCTACGGCGAGCTCGACCGCCGGGCCAACCAGCTCGCGCACCACCTCCGCGCCCGCGGCGTGCGGCGCGGCGCGCTGGTCGGCGTGTGCCTGCCGCGCTCGCCCAACATGATCGTCGCGCTGCTCGCGGTGCTGAAGGCCGGCGGCGCGTACGTGCCGCTCGACCCGACCTACCCGCGCGACCGGCTCGCCTTCATGATCGAGGACGCGCGCCCCGCGCTGCTCGTCGCGCAGCCGGAGCTCCTCGCCGCGCTGCCCGCGGCGCTCCCGCCGGTCGTGCGGCTCGGGGAGAGCGAGCCCGCCTTCCCGCACGAGCGGACCGACGCCCCCGACGCCGGGTCGCTCCCCGAGGACCTCGCGTACGTCATCTACACCTCCGGCTCGACAGGGCGCCCGAAGGGGGTGCTCATCGAGCACCGCTCGCTCTCCGCGTTCGCCGTGGCGCAGCGCAAGCTGCTCGGCGTCGAGCCGGGGACCCGCGTCCTCCAGTTCACCCGGCTGAGCTTCGACGTCTCCGTGATGGAGATCTTCGTGCCGCTCTCCGCGGGCGGCGTCGTGTGCCTCGCACGCGCCGAGGCGCTCATGCCCGGGCCCGGGCTCGTCGACCTCCTGCGCGAGCAGCGGATCCAGGTGGCGTCGCTGACCCCCTCGGCGCTCATGGCGGTCGGCTTCGACACGCTCCCGGACCTGCGCGTGCTGTGCGTGGCCGGCGAGGTGTGCCCCGCGGAGCTGCCGCGGCGGTGGGCGCGCGGCCGGCGGTTCGTCAACGGATACGGCCCCACCGAGGCGACGGTGCTCGCGACCGCGGCCGAGTACGCGCCCGACGTCGCGCGGCCCACGATCGGCCGCCCGCTGCCGAACACGCAGGTGTACGTGCTCGACCCGCGGGGCCAGCCGGCGCCCGTCGGCATCCCCGGCGAGCTCCACATCGGCGGGATCGGCCTCGCGCGGGGCTACCTGAACCGCGACGACCTCACCGCGGCGCGCTTCGTGCGCGCGGCGTTCCCCGAGGCGCAGGGGGCGCGGCTCTACCGCACGGGCGATCTCGTGCGGTGGCTGCCGAGCGGCGAGATCGACTTCCTCGGCCGGCTCGACGAGCAGGTCAAGATCCGGGGCTTCCGGATCGAGCTCGGCGAGATCGAGGCGGTGCTCGCGTCGCACCCCGACGTGACCGAGGCGGCGGTGGTCACCCGGGAGCACGCCCCGGGCGACGTGCGGCTCGCGGCCTTCTTCATCCCGCGCGGCGGGATCCCGCGCGGCAGGCGCGCCGCGACGAGCGACGCGCTGCGCGGGTACCTGTCCGACCGGCTGCCCGACTACATGGTCCCGCCGGTCATCGCGCCGGTCGAGCGGTGGCCGCAGACCCCGAGCGGCAAGATCGATCGCCGGGCGCTCGCCGCGTCCGTGCCCGCGGCGCTCGCGGCGCTCGCGGGCGGAGCGCGCGTCCCGCCGAGGACCGGGCTCGAGCTGGAGCTCTGCGCGCTGTTCGAGGAGCTCCTCGGCGAGGGCGGCGTCGGCGTGACCGACGACTTCTTCTCGCTCGGCGGGCACTCGCTGCTCGCGGTGCGGCTCATGGCCGAGATCCGCGGGCGCTTCGGCCGCGATCTGCCGCTCACGAGCCTGTTCCGCGCGCCGACGGTGGAGGGCCTCGCGGCGCTCCTGCGCGAGGATCGGGGAGCGCCGCGGGGCCGCACCTCCGTCGTGGTCCCGCTCCACGCGGGCGGCGCCCGCGCGCCTCTCTTCTTCGTTCACCCCATCGGCGGCAACGTCCTCTGCTACGCGGATCTGGCCCGCGAGCTCGGGCGGGATCGGCCCTTCTACGGCATCCAGGCGTTCGGGCTGGAGACCCCACCGCGGCCGCTCGCCAGCGTCGGTGAGATGGCCGAGGCGTACTGCGAGGAGCTCCGCCGCGTCCAGCCCGAGGGGCCGTACCTGCTCGGCGGCTGGTCGATGGGCGGCGTGGTGGCGTTCGAGATGGCGCGCGTGCTCGAGCGCAGCGGGCATCGCGTGGCCGCCGTCGTCCTCCTGGACGCGTACCTCCCCCCGTTCGACGAGCCCGGCGACGACCTCCCGCCGATCGCGCAGTTCGCCGCGGATCTCGCGCGGATCGCGGGCGCGCCGGCCGCCGCGGCGCTCGCTTGGCCAGACGGCGGCGCGGCCGACGCCGCGTGGCTGCTGGAGCGCGCGCAGAAGCTCGGCGCGCTGCCCCGCGGCACGACGCTCGGCGAGCTGGAAGCGCTGCTCGATGCGTTCCAGCGGAACGCGGCGCTGCTCGCGCGCTACGCGCCCGGCGAGGTCTCGGCCCGGGTCGAGCTCTTCCGCGCCGAGGACTCACCGCACAGGGATCCGCGGCCCGCGTGGGCGAAGTGGGCCCCCGGCCTGCGGAGCCACGTCGCGGCCGGCGACCACTACACGCTGCTCCGGAGACCGCACGTCGGCGCGCTCGCCGAGCGCCTCCGGGCCGCGCTGCTCGAGGCGGACCCCGGCGCCCCGCGCGAAGGCGCCGGAGCCGCCCGGCCGCCGGGGTGATCGGCGCTCGCGCCGCCACGCTTCGCCGCCCTGCCGCGCTCGTTGCCAGGCAAGGGCCTTTGACTGACTCGTCTCGAATCCATCAACCGAATCCAAGAGGACCATCATGCCCAACATCGCAGTGCTCACCAACGACCTTCAGTACGAGTTCATCGACAAGATGCCGGGAGGTCGCGAGCTCCTCTCCAGGGTGGCGCCGCAGTTCAACATGTTCCTCGGCGCCATCCGCGCCCTGGGGCACGCCGTCGTCCACCTCCAGCTCATCAACGATCCGACCGATCCGCAGATCCAGCGCCGCTTCCGCGGGAAGGAGATCCCGGCGATCAAAGGCACGCCCAACGCCGAGCTGATCAAGGACTTCGTCCATCCGTCCGACATCGTGATGGTCAAGCACCGCGACAGCGGGTTCTACGAGACGCCCCTCGACGACAAGCTGAAGGAGCTCGGCGTCAAGACGATCCTCGTCACGGGCATCCAGACCCAGATCTGCGTGCAGACCACGGCGGCGGACGGCTTCTTCCGCGGGTACAAGGTGTGGGTCCCCGAGGATGGCGTGTTCTCCCTCAAGGAGGAGGACAAGAAGCGCTCCCTCGAGTGGATGGCGTCGTACTGCGCGGCGATCGCCCCCGGCGCGGAGATCATCAAGCGCCTGCGCCAGAGCGACGACCTGCCGAGCCGGGAAGAGCTGCTCGGCTGACAAGGCACGACGAGGCCGCGGAGCCGCGCGGCCTCGTCTCTTTCACGACCCTCACCGCAGCTCTGCGGTGCCAACGCTGGAGCCTCACATGACGAAAGAACACGCGAAAGAGAACGAAGAGGTCGTCCTCGACCACGGGACGGGCGCCCGCCTGAGCCGGGAGCTCGTCGAGCGGATCGCCGCGACGCTCGGCGACACGTACATCGGCGCGATGGAGGACAGCGCGATCCTGGAGGTGCCCACCGGCCGGATCGCCGTCACCACGGATTCGTTCGTGGTCACGCCGCTGTTCTTCGGCAACGGCGATATCGGCAAGGTCGCCGTCTGCGGCACCGTCAACGATCTCGCGGTCAGCGGCGCGAGGCCCCTCTACCTGACCCTGGGCCTCATCATCGAGACGGGCTTCCCGATCCCCTTGCTCATCCGCGCCCTCGAGTCGGCGCGCGACGCGGCGAGGGAGGCCGGCGTGAAGATCGTCGCCGGCGACACCAAGGTCGTCGGCAAGGGCGAGGCCGACCGGCTCTTCATGAACACGACCGGCGTGGGCGTCTTCGAGCGCCCGCCGCTCGTGAGCCGCGCCGTGCGGCCCGGCAACAAGATCATCGTGAGCGGGTATCTCGGCAACCACTCCATCCACCTGCTCTCGGTCCGCGAGGGGCTCGGCTTCGAGAAGCGGGTGCAGAGCGACTGCGCGCCGCTCAACGGGCTCATCGACGCGGTCCTCAAGGGCGTGCCCCAGGGCGCCGTGGCGGCGATCCGCGACGTGACGCGCGGCGGCCTGTGCGCCGTCCTCCACGAGTTCGCCCGCGCCTCGGGCGCCGAGCTCTCCTTCACGCGCGCGGCGCTGCCCGTGCTGCCGGAGGCCGTCATGGCGGCCGACATGCTCGGCATCAACCTCATCCACCTCGCCAACGAGGGGTGCCTCTGCCTGTTCGTGGAGGCGGACAAGGCGGGTGACGTGCTCGGGATCCTCCGCGCGCACCCCTACGGCCGCAACGCCGCGGTCATCGGCGAGGTCAAGGCCGCGACGGAGCCCGTCGTGTCCATGACCGAGCCCGATGGGACTCAAACCCTGCTCGAGGAGCTCTATGGAGCCGAACTCCCCCGACTCTGCTGACGCTCGGCCGGTGATCGTGACCCGCCGATTCCGGGTCTCGGGCATCGTCCAGGGCGTCGGCTTCCGGCCCTTCGTGCACCGGCTCGCCCGCGCCGTCGGTGCGCGCGGCTGGGTCCTCAACGACTCCCGCGGCGTGCTGCTCGAGCTGCAGGCCGGCGACGAGGCGATCCAGGCGTTCCTGCGCGCGCTCGTCGAGTCGCCCCCGCCGCTCGCCCGGATCACCGGCGTCCGCGAGGAGGCGCTCGCCGAGCCCGCCCCCCGGCACGACGACTTCCAGATCCGCGGCAGCGTGGATCTGCGCAGCACCGACACGCTCATCCCGCCCGACTCGGACGTCTGCGCCGACTGCCTGCGGGAGCTCAGGGACCCTTCGAACCGCCGTCACCGCTACCCGTTCATCAACTGCACCCATTGCGGGCCGCGCTACTCGATCATCTGCGACATGCCGTACGACCGGCCGCAGACCACGATGAAGAGCTTCCCGATGTGCCCCGCCTGCGCGGCCGAGTACGAGGACATCGAGGATCGGCGCTACCACGCGCAGCCGAACGCGTGCCCCGCGTGCGGCCCCCGGCTCACGCTCACCGATCGGCTCGGCGCGCCGATCGCGGCGGAGGACGCGGTGCGCTTCGCCATCGAGCGGCTCCGCGAGGGCGCGCTCTTCGCGGTGAAGAGCCTCGGCGGCTTCCACCTCGTCGCGGACGCGCGCAACGAGGCGGCGGTGCGGGAGCTGCGCCGGCGCAAGCGCCGCGACGCCAAGCCGTTCGCGATCATGGTGGCCGACGCCGAGGCGGCGAGCCGCCATGTCTCGCTCAGCGACCCGGAGCGGGCGCTGCTCGAGAGCCGGCAGCGCCCCATCGTGCTCCTGCGCAGGCGGCCAGGCGCCCTGTCCGAGGCGATCGCCCCGAGGAACCCGAGCTTCGGCGTCATGCTGCCCTCGACGCCGCTGCACTACCTCCTGCTCGAGGACCCGGCGCTCGACGTCCTCGTCATGACGAGCGGGAACCTCTCCGGACACCCCATCGCGTTCGACAACGACACGGCGCTCTCGCAGCTGCGCGACATCGCGGATTACTTCGTCCTGCACGACCGCGATATCCGCACCCGCGTCGACGACTCCGTCGTCCGGCTCACGGAGGCGGAGGGGCTCGACGCGCCGCTCGTCTCGTTCATCCGGCGCTCGCGGGGCTACGCCCCGTACCCGATCCACCTCCCGCAGGACGTCGGCGCGGTCGTCGCCCTCGGCGGCGAGCTGAAGACCACCGTCGCGGTCGGCAAGGACAACCAGGTCTTCATCAGCCAGCACATCGGCGATCTCAAGAACGACGCGACGTTCGGCGCGCACATCGACTGTTCGTCGCACGTCCAGCGGCTCCTGTCCGTGCAGACGGACACGGTCGCTTGCGATATGCACCCGGCGTTCCGCTCCACGCGGGCGGCGAGGCGCCAGGCCGGCGCGGAGGTCGCGACGGTGCAGCACCACCACGCCCACATGGCCGCCTGCATGGCGGAGAACGGGCTGAACGAGCGGGTGATCGGCGTCATCTTCGACGGCTCCGGCTACGGCCTCGACGACACCATCTGGGGCGGCGAGTTCCTGGTCGGCGACTACCGCGAATTCGTGCGCGCCGGTCACCTCCGGCCGATGTACCTCCTCGGCGGCGACAAGGCGGTCAAGGAGCCCATCCGCGTCGCGATCTCGCTGCTCGTGGAGACGTTCGGTGAAGAGCTCGGCGGGATCCGCGTCCCGGCGCTCCTGGACGTCGCGGAGGAGCGCCGCGACGTCTTCGTGAAGATGGCGCAGCGGCGGCTGAACGCGACGGCCACGACGAGCATGGGCCGGCTGTTCGACGGCGTGTCCTCGCTCCTCCGCATCTGCCACGAGGTCGAGTACGAGGCGCAGGCCGCCATCGAGATGGAGGCGCTGCTCGACAGGGACTTCCGGACCGCGCCGCCGCTCCAGTACGGGATAGACGAGCGGGACGGCCGCCTCGTGGTCGACTACCGGCCTCTCGTCCGGGATCTCCTGCGCGCGCTCGACCAGCCGGACGCCACGCCCAGGCACCTCAGCCGCCGGTTCCACTCGACGATCGTGGACGTGATCGCCGCGGTGTGCCTGCGCCTGGCCGACAAGTTCGACGTGCGCCGCGTGGTCATGAGCGGCGGAGTCTTCATGAACGAGTTCGTCCTGATCAACGCGCTCCGGCGCCTGAAGAGCGAGGGGCTCACCCCGTATTGCCACCGGCTGGTCCCGCCGAACGACGGCGGGATATCGCTCGGCCAGATCCTTGTCGCGGCCGCCCGCGGCCCGTCGGCGCGAGGGGAGCGCCCCACCACCACCGAGCGTCCATGAAGCTCCTCGCGTTCGTCGCCGGCTACTCCCGGCGGATCCTCGTCCTCGCGATCGTCGCGGGGGCGCTCTGCGGCGCCTGCAACACGGCGCTCCTCGTGCTGATCAACGAGGCGCTTCAGGGCAAGCGCGGCGCGGTGATGTGGAGCTTCGCCGCGGTGTGCCTGCTGCTCCCGTTCGCCCGCTACCACTCGGAGATCCTGCTCACGCGCCTCAGCCAGGGGGCGCTCTTCGACCTCCGGGTGAAGATCTGCCGGAAGATCCTCGGCGCGCCGCTCCGCCAGATCGAGGAGATCGGCCCGTCACGTGCGCTGACCGCGCTCACGGACGATGTCCCCGTGATCACCACGGCGCTGATGCAGATCCCGATCGTCTGCATCAACCTGGTCATCGTGGTCGGAGGCCTGCTCTACATGGGGTGGATGTCTCCTGTCATGCTGGCCTCGGTGCTGGCGCTCATCGTCCTTGGGATCGTCGGGTATCAGCTCCCGATGAGCCGGGCGACACGGCATTTCCGCCGCGCGCGCGAGGCGACCGAGGAGCTGATGAAGACCTTCCGCGCGCTCACGCGCGGCGTGAAGGAGCTGAAGCTCCACGCGCGGCGCCGCGAGGCGTTCCTCGCGACGTCGCTCGAGGGGGAGGCCGGCGTCGTCCAGGCGAGCAACCTGCGCGGCATGGTCGCGCTCACCGCCGCGAACGGGTGGGGCCAGGCGATGGTGTTCACCATCATCGGCGTGACGCTCTTCGTCGTGCCGCTCTTCCAGGAGGCGAGCGCCGAGGCGTCGATCGGCTACGCCCTCGTCCTCCTCTACCTGATGACGCCCATGCAGGTCCTCATCGGCGCGCTCCCGGCCCTGAGCCGCGCGGGCATCGCCGTGCAGAAGGTCGAGGACCTGGGCGCGAGCCTCAGGGTCGAGGCGAGCGGGGCAGAGGCAGGGGCAGCGCTCCCCGAGAGGTGGAAGCGGCTGGAGCTCGCCGGGGTCACGCACGCCTACAGATCCGAGGGAAAGGACGACACCTTCACGCTGGGCCCCATCCACCTCAGCGTGCGGCGCGGCGAGCTGATCTTCCTCGTCGGAGGCAACGGCAGCGGCAAGACGACCCTCGCGAAGCTGATCGCGGGCCTTTACGCGCCCGAGTCGGGCCAGATCCGGCTCGACGGCGAGGCGATCACCGACCGGAACCGGCAGGCGTACCGGGAGCTCTTCTCGGTGGTGTTCTTCGATTTCCACCTGTTCGAGCGCCTGATCGGGCTCGACTCTCCCGAGCTCACCCAGCGCGCGCGGGGTTACCTCTCTCGCCTGCAGCTCGATCACAAGGTGTCTGTCGAGGGGGGCGTCCTCTCCACGACGTCGCTGTCGCAGGGGCAGAGAAAGCGCCTCGCGCTGCTCACTGCCTACCTGGAAGACCGGCCGGTCTACCTGTTCGACGAGTGGGCGGCGGACCAGGATCCGGTGTTCAAGGACGTCTTCTACCGCCAGATCCTCCCGGAGCTCAGGGCCAGCGGCAAGACGATCCTCGTCATCAGCCATGACGACAGGTACTTCGGGCTGGCGGATCGCGTCCTCAAGATGGACTTCGGCCAGCTCGTCGGCGATGCCCAGGTGACCGCGAGATCGGACGAGACATACGCCAGCGCCTGAGTTAGAAGCTGGCGTGTTCGTCGTCCGACGGCGAGCCGACGGGAGGTGTCATGGAACCGCTGGTGCTGTATCTTGGTACGATGACGTATTCGACCTGGTCGCTCCGCGCCTGGCTCGCGCTGCAGCACACCGGCGCTTCGTTCACGGAGGAGGTCATCGCCCTTTACCAGCCGGGGTCGCGCGAGGCGCTCCTCCGGCGCTCCCCCTCGGGGCGCGTGCCGGCGCTGCAGCACGGCGACCTCGTCCTCTGGGACTCCCTCGCGATCTGCGAGTATGTCGCCGAGCTCTTCCCCGAGGCGCGGCTCTGGCCGGGCGATCGTGCGGCGCGCGCGCTCGCCCGGTCGGTGTCGAGCGAGATGCACTCCGGGTTCACGGCGCTCCGCAACGCGATGTCCATGGATCTGCGCAGGGAGATCGCCCCGATCGCGCGCGACGCCGCGGTGGACGCGGACATCGACCGTGTCACGTCGATCTGGACCGAGTGCCGGCGGGCTCATGGCCAGAATGGGGAGTACCTCTTCGGGCATTTCACGATCGCCGATGCCATGTTCGCGCCGGTGGTCACGCGCTTCCGCACGTACGCGGTCCCGCTCGCGGGCGCCGCGGCAGCGTACGCCGAGACGATGTGGCGGCACCCTGGCCTCGCGGCGTGGGTCGCGGCTGCACAGACGGAGTCGCTGGCCGGCTAGTTCTGCCCGCGAGAGGTCCGGCCAGGGATAGGGAGAGATTTCAACGCAAAGTCGCAAAGACGCAAAGTCGCAAAAAAGAGCAGATTTGTGAATTTTTGCGTCTTTGCGTCTTTGCGTTCACCACGCTCTGGTACTCGTCGACCAGGCGCGCGTCGGTCAGCTGGGAGACGATGCTTCCGCTTCCCGTCACGACCCTATCCGACCCGGGCTCCGCCTTCAGCTTGCGCGCCTCTGCCGCGAGATCGCCCTTGAGCAGCCGCGCGCGCGAGGCCGCCGATCTCCGCGCGACCTACGAGCTACGGCGCGGCGAAGAGCGGTTCTCGATCGACGCTCAGAAGATCGCGCTCTTCCCCGTGCCTGCGTCGGTCGTCCGCTTTCGTGAGGGCGCCTTGCCGGTGCTCGCAGGCGCGCCGGACGCGCGGACGGGGCGCGCCGCGGCCGGCCGCGGCGCGGGCACAGGAGGCGCCGGGACGGGGCGCTCCGCCTGCGGCGCCGCGGGCGCCTGCGCCACGAGCGCGCCGCGGGTGGCGGCAAGCACCTCGTCGCTGATCGCCCGCAGCTCGGCGGTGGCGTCAAGGCGCTGCGAGGGCAGCGCGGCGGTGAACGAAAGCCCCAGCCCGAGCGCCACGACGAGGCCAGCCGCCGCGAGGCGCAGCCCCGTCCGCCGCGCCGGCGCGGCGGGCGCCGGCGCGCTCGGCGCAGCCGAAGGGCCGACCGCGGCCACGAAGGCGGAGATCATCGGCGCGATCGAGGGGAATCGCTCCGCCGGATCCAGCGCGAACGCGCGCGCGAACCACGTCTCCAGCTCCGGCGGCACGCCGGGGCACACCGTCGACAGCGGGGGGCGCGCGCCCTCGAGGATGGAGGCGAGCACATCGGCGATGGTGCGGCCGGCGAAGGGCTGCCGGCCGGTGAGCGCCACGTGCGCGACCACCGCGAGGGCCCACATGTCGAGCTGCGGGTCCGCGTGCCCGTCGCACGTGTGCTCCGGGCTGAGGTAGCCCGGCGTGCCCAGCACCACGCCCTCCGCCGTCTGGCGCGGGAAATCGGCCGCCAGATCCTGGCGGATCCACTTGGCGATCCCGAAGTCGGCGACCTTGGCGCGCAGGCGCCCGTCGCGCCCCTCGCGGAGCAGGATGTTCGACGGCTTGATGTCGCGGTGCACGATCCCGAGGCCGTGCGCCACCGAGAGCGCCTCTCCGATCTGACGGAGGAGCGCGGCCAGCTCGGCCGCGGGCACCGGCCCGCGCTCGTGGATCAGCTGCCGGAGGGACCTGCCGCGCACGTACTCCATGACGAGGTACGGGCCTGCCTCGGCGTCCTCGCCGGCGTCGTGCACGGTGACGATGAAGTCGGTCTTCCGCCCGAGCTGGGCCGCGACCTGCGCCTCGAAGCGGAAGCGCTCCATCGCGTCGATG
Organism: Sorangium sp. So ce281; assembly: GCF_051527395.1. NCBI lineage: Bacteria > Pseudomonadati > Myxococcota > Polyangiales > Polyangiaceae > Sorangium > Sorangium sp. So ce281. The sequence continues at coordinate 3,065,664 of NZ_CP150322.1, read as the reverse complement.
GCCAGGTTCTGGCGCGGGAGCACGAGGAACTTGAGCGCGACATCGAAGCGCCGGACGCTGTCGTGCGCGCACCACACCTCGCCCATCGCGCCCTGGCCGAGCGGATGCACGAGCCGGTACCGCCCCGCCACGACGCGGCCCGGAAGCAGCGCCGCGCGTGCCTCGTCCCGCCCTGCGCCGCCCGGAGCAGGAGCGCTGAGCGGCGCAGGCTGCCCGCCCAGCGTGGTGGCGTCGCGCGCGGCATCTCTTGCCGAGGAATCGGGCGGTCGACCCAGGGAGGGCGGCTGCAGCACGCCGGTGACCTTCGTGCCGCCGCCATTTCCCGGACCGGTCGATGCGTCCATCGGACAACGACCTGAGGAGAGGGGCGACGACATGGCCTCCAGCGTATCGCGAATGCGGATGCCTTTGAACGGCGAACACCCCGCCCTCCTCGCGCACGTGCACCTGGAGGCCCACGCGTCAGCGTCGCGAGGCGCAGCGCTGCTGTACTTGTCAGCGCCGGGACGACTACGCCCGCTGCGCCTTCACCCGCTTGACCTTCTTCTTCTCCTCCTTGCGCTCCAGGAGCCGCAGCACCGCCACGGACCGGTCGACGAGCAGGTAGCGCTCTCCCCCTGCCCTCGCGGGCACCGTGCGCGCCGGTTCCCCGGCGGTGCGGGTGTCGATGAGCACCTCCCACCGCTCGCCGAACTCGATCGCGGGCAGCACGAACTCCAGCGGCGAGTGGTTCGCGTTGATGAGCACGAGCAGCGTGTCGCCGGAGATCGGCTCGGCGTGCGGCCCGCGCGCCGAGAGGGCGTCGCCGCCGAGCAGGTAGCCGATCGCCCGGGCGTTCGGGTGGGTCCAGTCCTCCGGCGTCATCTCGGCGCCGTCGGGGCGGAACCACACGATGTCCTTGAGCCCGCTCCCGTGCACGTAACCGCCCGAGAAGAACATCCGCCGGCGCAGCACAGGCTGGCTGCGGCGCAGGGCGATGAGGCGGCAGGTGAACTCGAAGAGCTGCATCCGCCGCTCGTCGAGGTCCCAGTCGTGCCAGGAGAGCTCGTTGTCCTGGCAGTAGGCGTTGTTGTTGCCGAGCTGCGTCCTTCCGATCTCGTCGCCGGCGTTGATCATCGGCACGCCCTGCGAGAGGAGGAGCGTCGCGAGGAGGTTGCGCTTCTGGCGCTCGCGCAGCTCGACGACCGCGGGGTCGCTGGAGGGGCCCTCGACGCCGTGGTTGTAGCTGTGGTTGTTGTTCGTGCCGTCCCGGTTGCACTCGCCGTTCGCCTCGTTGTGCTTCTCGTTGTACGAGACGAGATCGTTCAGCGTGAAGCCGTCGTGCGCCGTCACGAAATTGATGCTCGCGTAAGGGCGGCGCCCGCTGGACGCGTACAGATCGCTCGACCCGGTGAGCCGATAGCCGAGGTCGGCCGCCAGCAGATCCCCCTTCCAGAAGCGGCGCACCGAGTCGCGGTAACGGTCGTTCCACTCCGTCCAGAGGACCGGGAAGTTGCCGACCTGATAGCCGCCCTCACCCACGTCCCACGGCTCCGCGATGAGCTTCGTGCGCGAGAGGACGGGATCCTGATGGATGATGTCGAAGAACGAGCTCAGGCGGTCGAAGTCATGGTGACCGCGGGCGAGCGCCGACGCGAGATCGAAGCGGAAGCCGTCGACGTGCATCTCGGTCACCCAGTACCGCAGGCTGTCCATCACCAGCTGGAGCGTCTGGTAATGACGCGTGTTCACCGTGTTCCCGCAGCCCGTGAAGTCCATGTAGTAGCGCGGGTTGTGCGGCACGAGCCGGTAGTAGGTCCAGTTGTCGATCCCCTTCAGGGAGAGCGTCGGGCCGAGGTGGTTCCCCTCCGCGGTGTGGTTGTACACGACGTCGAGGATCACCTCGATGCCGGCGGCGTGGAGCGCCTTCACCATCGCCTTGAACTCGGTCACCTGCTGGCCGAGCCGCCCGCTCGACGCGTAGCGGCCCGCGGGCGCGAGGTACGCGAGCGTGTTGTAGCCCCAGTAGTTGACGAGGCCGCGCTCCCAGATCTCGCGCTCGCTCGCCATCTCGTGCACGGGGAGCAGCTCGATCGCCGTCACGCCGAGCTTCTTGAAGTGGGCGATCGCCGCCTCCGAGGCGAGCCCGGCGTAGGTGCCGCGCAGCTCCTTCGGGATGCCCGGGTGCCGCTGGGTGAAGCCCTTGACGTGGACCTCGTAGAGGATCGTGTCCTGCCAGCGCGTCGCCGGCGGCCGGTCGCCGTCCCACGCGAAGCGGTGGTCGACGACCACCGACTTCGGCGCGCCCCAGGCGCTGTCGCGGTGGCAGATCTCCAGGTCGTCGAGCGAGGCCGGCGGGGGCGGCGGGGGCGGCAGCGTGGAGTCCTTCCCGCGCGCCTCGGCGGCGCGGCGATCGCTCGCCGTCTTGCCCGCGCGCCCGCCCTCGCCCTTCTCGGGCGCCGCGCCGTCCCGGCCCGCCTCCCTGGGCCGGCCAGCCCCGCCCTCGCCGCGCTCGGGGTGCCCCCCGCGGTCGTAGGCGAAGAGCGGCGCCTTCCAGTTCGGCTCGCTGGAGAGCGCGCACGCGTAGGGATCGACGAGGAGCTTCGCCGGGTTGAAGCGCTGCCCGGAGCGCGGGTCGTAGGGCCCGTGCACCCGGTAGCCGTAGAGCTGGCCGGGCGTGAGCCCCGGCACGTAGCCATGGAAGACGTGGGCCGTCCGCTCGGGGAGCTCGATGCGCTCGCGCTCCACGACATCGTCGACGGCCTCGAAGAGGCAGAGCTCGACCTTGGTGGCGGACTGGGAGAACAGCGTGAAGTTGACCCCCTCGCCGTCAAAGACGGCGCCGAGTGGGGTGGGCGTGCCGGGCCATATGCGTCTGGTCATCTGAAAAACCTGTGAAGCCGCCCTATTCGCGAGATCGGCGCCGCTGTCGAGACACAAGCGCGCGCGGCCTGATTTTTCGGTCGCCGCCCCCGGGATCGCCCGCCGCCCGGCCGCTCGGCGGGCCCGCCCTCGCGCCGCGCGCGGCGTCGCGGCCCTCCTGCGCGAGCTCGGCGGCGGCGGCTCGGCAGCGGCGGCGGCGCGACGGCGCTACCGCACGGTCGCAGAAGGAGCATCCAGGGCGGCGCGACCCGGGATAGACTTCGCCCCCGAACGCCTGGAGCCAAGCGAAAAACGCCCATGTCTTCCCCCTCTGCTGAAAATCAGTCCCGGAGCTCATCGTCGCCTCCCGTCCCCGGTTCCGGCACGCGCCGCCGCATCGCCGGCGTGACCGTGCCGCTCTTCTCCCTGCGCAGCGATCGCTCGTGGGGCATCGGCGAGATCGGCGATCTCCCCGAGTTCGCCGCGTGGATGCGCGCCGCTGGCCTGCGCCTCGTGCAGCTCTTGCCGCTCGGCGAGGTGTCGGGGGGCGAGACGTCGCCGTACATGGCGCTCTCCGCGTTCGGGATCGATCCGATGTTCATCTCGCTGTCCGCCGTGCCCGAGCTCCCGGCCGAGCGCCTCGGCGAGGCGCTCGACGACGACCTCGGGGCGCTCGATCGCGCGCGGAGCAGCGCGCGCGTCGACTACGATCTCGTGCGCCGCGTGAAGGGGCGGGCGCTGCGCTTCGCCTTCGACGTGTTCGAGCGCGAGCACCACGCGAAGCAGACGCCGCGCGCGGCCGAGCTCGGCGAGTTCGTGAAGCGGCAGTCGGACTGGCTGCCCGACTACGCGCAGTTCCGCGCGTTCAAGGACGCCTTCGGCGGCAGGGCGTGGTGGGACTGGCCCGAGGCGATCCGCGAGCGCAGGCCGGAGGCGCTCGAGGCGCTGCGGCGCGAGCGCGCGCGGGACATCCTCTACTACGAGTACGTCCAGTGGCTCGCGCACGCGCAGTGGGAGGCGGCGCGCGCGGATCTCCGGGGCAAGGGCGTGGAGATCATGGGGGATCTCCCGTTCATGGTGTCGCGCGACAGCGCCGACGTGTGGGCGCACCAGGGCGAGTTCCGGCACGACATGACGGTCGGCGCGCCGCCCGACCAGTTCGACACGGAGGGGCAGCGGTGGGGGCTCCCGCCGTACTTCTGGGCCCGGATGCGCGAGAACGACTTCGCGTGGCTCAGGCGGCGCTGCCGCTACACGGGGCTGCTCTACGACCGGTTCCGCATCGATCACCTGGTCGGCTTCTACCGGACGTACATCTTCCCGGAGCAAGGGCAAGCGGCCCAGGGGGCCGAGCGGCCCAGGGCGACCTTCGATCCCGCGGAGGAGGCGGAGCAGCGCGAGCACGGCGATCGGGTCGTGCGGGCGATGCTGGCGGGGGCGGCGGAGACCGGGGCGCAGCTCGTGGCGGAGGATCTCGGCGCGGTGCCGGGGTGGGTCCGGGAGTCGCTCTCGGAGCTCGGGGTGCCGGGCTACAAGGTGCTGATCTGGGAGAAGCACGACGTCGTGTTCCGCGATCCGGCGGAGTATCCGGCGCTCTCGGTGGCCTGCTTCGGGACGCACGACACCGACTCCGTGGTGGTGTGGTGGGAGTCGCGGGACGACCGGGAGCGCGCCGGGGTCCTCGATCTGCCGCAGCTCGCGCCGCGCCGGCAAGAGCTCGGGCCGCAGTTCACGAAGGAGACCCACCGCGCGCTGCTCGACCTGATCCTCGGCTCGAAGAGCGAGCTCGTGCTGCTGCTCCTCCAGGACGTGCTCGCCACGCGCGATCGGATCAACGTCCCGGGGACCGTGGGGCCGCAGAACTGGTCGCTCCGGCTGCCGGCGCCGCCGTCTGCGCTCGATCGCGATCCCGAGGTGCGGGCCGCGCTCGATCGGGTGCGCGAGAGCATCGAGTCCAGCGGACGCGGATGACGCTTCATCTCCCGCCGCCTCACGCCCCCTCGGGCCCACCGGCGATATAGTCTCACTGCAAATCCATCGACCCGCTGTAGAAGCGAGTCGGCCAGCGCGCTGACCGCGGAGGCGCCCACGCGCTGACTCGCTGCGTCGTCGCGGTACGCTTCGTGCTGTCGCGAAGTATATGCCGACGAAACATTCCGGAAAACTGCCTTCTCTTAGTGTCGCCGTCGAGGAGGCCACCAGTGAACGAAATCAACGCCTCGGACACCACCTGGCTCCTGGTCTCGTCGGCAATGGTTCTGCTGATGACGCCAGCGCTGGCCCTGTTTTACGGGGGCATGGTCCGAACGAAGAACACGCTCAGCACATTCATGCACAGCTTTTTCGCCATGGGGATCGTGACCCTGGCGTGGGTGACGCTCGGGTACTCGATGGCGTTCGCCGAATCCAAGGGCGGGTTCATCGGCGGCCTCGACCACGCGTTCCTGAACGGCGTTGGCACCGAGCCGCGCGCCGGGATGACGGTGCCTCACCTCCTGTTCATGGCGTTCCAGATGATGTTCGCCATCATCACGCCGGCGCTGATCTCGGGCGCTTATGCGGAGCGCATCAAGTTCTCGTCGTATGTGGTGTTCACGCTGCTCTGGTCGCTCCTGGTCTACAGCCCGCTCTGCCACTGGGTCTGGAACCCGGGCGGGTGGCTCCTCGCGCGCGGCGCGCTCGACTTCGCCGGCGGCACCGTCGTTCACCTCTCCTCGGGCGCGAGCGCGCTCGTCATCGCGATCGCGATCGGCAAGCGCAAGGGGTACCCGACGCGCAAGATCGTGCCGCACAACCTCACCATGACGCTGCTCGGCGCCGGCCTCTTGTGGTTCGGCTGGTTCGGCTTCAACGGCGGCTCCTCGCTCGCGGCGAACGGGCTCGCCTCCGTGGCGTTCGTGAACACGCACATCGCCGCGGCGATCGCGGCGCTCGCGTGGGCCCTGATCGAGGCCGTGCGCTTCGGCAAGCCGTCGCTCCTCGGCGTGGCGTCGGGGCTCGTCGCGGGCCTCGTCGCCATCACCCCGGCGGCGGGCTTCGTCGGCCCGATGGCGTCTGTCGCGATCGGGCTCGCGGCGGGCGCGGTGTGTTACGGCGCCGTGATGCTGAAGGGCAAGCTGGGTTATGACGACAGCCTGGACGCGTTCGGCATCCACGGCGTCGGCGGGCTGCTCGGCGCCCTGCTCACCGGCGTGTTCGCCTCCACGGTGTGGAATTCGGCCGGCCAGGACGGCCTCATCAAGGGCAACACGGCGCTGCTCACCGAGCAGGCGATAGCGGCCGTCGTCGCGGCGACTTACGCGGCGGTGGTCACCTTCGTGCTCGTGAAGGGGATCAGCGCGGTGATGGGCTTCCGGGTCGACGAGGAGGTCGAAGACGAGGGCCTCGACGGCGCCCTCCACGGCGAAGAGGCCTACTCGCTCGGCGAGGGCGGCGCTCACGCCATCGAGAGCGAGCCCCCGGCCGCCAGGCCGGCGGCGGCGCCCGTCTTCGTGCGCGAGAGCGCCTGATCCAGCGCAGCGGAGGCTCGCTCGCGGAGGCCGCCTGGCGGGTGCCAGGCGGCCTTCGTTGTTTTGTCCCCTTTGGCTCCCTGCCCTTCCTGGCAGGGAGCGGTCACCTGCACGTGAAGGCGGGCTCGCCGGTCTCCTCGCAGCCGTGCTCGCACGTGACCTTGGCGCACCCGCAGCGGCGCAGCCCTCCGCGGTCGCCGTCGGCGCGCTGACCGCAGTCCTCGCTCAACGTGCGGCACTCGTCCTGGCAGCGCTCCTTCTGGGCGGGCGACGGCGCGCAATCGACGACCGCCGCCCCGCCGGAGGAGCCCGCGCCGCTGCACAGCTCGACGGACGCGACCTGCTCCAGCAGCGGGATCCTCCCCCCGATCATGCATTGAGCGTGCGGCTCGCAGACGTGGTCCCGCAGCACCGCCAGCACGCGGACGCGCTGCCCGGTCAGCGCGCGCCAGTCGGGGCCGAGCCAGCGCTCGGCGTCCTCGCGCGACAGGATCCTCCCGGCGATGAGGGGCTGCGAGCCCTTCGTCAGCGCCAGCGTACCGACCCAGCGCTCGCGCGCCGGCGCGTCGCCAGGTCGCTCCCCCTCGGTCGACGGAGACGCCGGCGGCGCGCCGGCGGGCGCGGCGCTCGCGGCGGGGGCCGGCGCAGCGACCCGCGCCGTCGAGGCGACCCGCGCCGCCGGCGCCGTCGAGGGAGGCGCGCTCTCCGCGCAGCCCATCGCCCCGGCGCAGCACGCGCCGGCCAGCACCCCGCGAAGCCATCGCCGCAATCCCGCCGAGACGGGGTGGAGCCGCGGGGAGCGCATTGAGTTCGTGGAAGGCACAGGACATTTTTACCATACGCCGGCGTGCCTGCGCGCCAGGGCGCGGCGGTCCGGCGGAGCGGGCCGCCCGCCGGCCGCTGCTTGGCGCCCGCGGCGAGCAGGCTCGAGGACAGCAGCGTCTTCGCCCACCCGATCCAGAAGACGTCGCCAAACACGCTCGCCGCGCGCAGCACCTTGCGCGCCTCGCCGTCCACCGTGGGAGACGACATGCACGTTCGAGACGTGCTCACCGCCACGCGAGACCAGCGCGGGCGGCACGCCGAGGCAGGAGGCACAGCGCTGCGCGCGCTCAGCGCGACGCGCGGAGCGTCACACCGCTCCTCCGCGACGCCCCGTGTCCGAGGTCGCGTTGCGCGACGAACGCGGCGGCGCTTCCGCCGCGTCATTCCGCCTCGTGCGGAGCGAGGGGACGCCTGTCGACACGAGGTCCTCGAGCGCCGACGCCAGCGACTGGTGGCTGGACAGATCGCCGAGGTGGATATCGAGGGCGACGAGGCGCATCGCGAGCTCGGGGCGCACGCCGACGAGGCGGACGCGGGCGCCGAGCAGGGAGGCCGCGCGCTGCGTCTGCCCGAGCGCGTGGGCCACCTGGGCGTCGATGCTCGGGACACCCGTGATATCGAGCAGCACGCAGCGCGCCCCGTGTCGGCCCACCCCGTCGACCACCCGCTCGAGCATCTGCCGGGCGCGATCTCCGTCGAGCTCGCCGACGAGCGGGACGAGCAGCACGCCAGGCATGAGCGGGAGGAGCGGGCAGCCGAGCTCGCGCACCGCGGCCGAGAGGGTGTGCTCGCGCTGATAGGCCTCCTGGAGGCTCGCGTGCTGCTCGGAGAGCGACTGCACGAGCGCGTCCCGCTCGAGGGCGGCGCCGAGGAGCGCCCCCCAGATGGAGATCGTGCCCTCGTCGCCGGCGACCTCGATCGAGCTCGGGCCGACGATCGCGAGGACCCCCCAGTCGTGGCGGAGCGTGCGGATCGGCAGGAGCGTCACCATGAACGGGCCGCCGGCGGTCGACGCTGGCAAGCGCTCGGCGGGCGGGAAATCCTCCCGCGCGCAGGCGGCGCCGAGCGAGGGAGTCGGGCTGCCATCGCGGCTGTAGGCGCCGGCGATGACGAGGCGCGCGCGGGTCGCCGGGTCTTCCCAGAGCGCGAGGCAGCCCCAGACGGCGGCGGTCGAGTCGAGCCAGGAGAGCGAGCGCGAGTCCTCCTGGCTGCCGCCGAGCAGCGCGAGGCTCACCTCGTGATCGGACCGCGTGAGCGCCCCGAGCTCGTCGACGAACTGCCGCTCCATCTCGACGCGAGCCAGCATGAGCGAGAGGCGCAGCCGCTCCTGGAACGCCTCGGCTCGCTCCTCCGCGGACTCCGCTGCTTCCCTGTCCAGGCGCGCGCGGCGTCGCTGTCCGGACCGGCCGAGGAGGCGGACGATCCCCATGAGGCTCTCCACGTCAGGCGTGAGGCGGACGGCCTGCTGACAGGCCTCGTCGATCTCGGCCGCGGGCGGGGGCGCGGCGCCCTCGAGCGCCGCGGCATATCCAGCGATCACGGCGGCGACACCGGGCCAAACGGCCGTCGGGGGCGTCTCGGGCGGGAGCGGCAGGCGGAGGAGCAGCTCGACCATCTGCCGTGCGATGGCGCCGAGGTCGTCGTCGGGCGCCGCGCCCTTCCGGTGGAGCAAGCCGCGGAGCGGGTCGCACCCGCACGTCCGCCGCCTGACGAACGTGGTCGGCGCGAGCACGGGCCCGGACGGCACGACCTGGCCTGCGAGCCGCGCCAGCACGAGCTCGTACGCGAGCGCTCCGAGGGCGTCGAAGCGCTGGCGCACGGTCGTCAGCGGAGGGGTCGACCACTGCGCGTCGGTGATGTCGTCGAAGCCGATGATCGCCAGATCGTCGGGGATGCGGTATCCGGCGGCCTGGAGGGCCGACATCATCCCGAGCGCGTTCTTGTCCGTGGCGACGACCGCGGCCGTGAGCTCTCCCCTGCGCGCGATGAGCGCCTCTGCGGCGCGCTGGCCGCCGGAGTGCCAGTTGTTGTCGGCGTCGAAGACGAGGCCGGGATCGAAGGGGATCCCGCTCTCGATGAGCGTCTCCATGTAACCGTCGAAGCGCGCGCGGATGTCGTCCTGATCCATGCAACCGACGAACGCGATGCGCCGGTGTCCGTGCTCGATCAGGTGGCGCACCGCGCTCCGGACGCCCTCGCGGTTGTCCGGCATGACGGTCGGACAGCCCGCCTCGGGGGCGCAGGAGCTGACCGTGACGAGCGGGACACGCGCCTGCGCGAGGAGCTCGATGCCATCCGTGGCGAGCACGACGATCCACCCGTCCACCTGGTCCCGGGCGAGCGAGGGCGCCTGGACGTACGCTGGCGTGCCGCGTACCACCAGGACACGATGGCCGCGCTCCTGCGCCGCCTGATGGATCCCCCTGAGGACGGAGGTGAAATAAAAGCCGTCGAGGAAGGGCGTGAGGACGCCGATGGTGGTCGGGCGGGAGTGCATGGGCTGCGGGCTCGCGGGCGTTGAAGAGGATGGGCCGGATGCTACTCGAACCGGGCGCCCGGCGGCGTGCGAGGTCGCGACGTGCAGGAGCGCGCGTGTGGGCGGGCGAACGCGCCAGAAGATGGATCCAGCGCGGGGGACTGCCAGACGGCGCGCGGCACAGGATGCTTGTTGCTCACCGCGAGCAGCGAGCCTCCGGGCACCGGCCCAAGCTGCTGGGCTAGCATGGCTTTCGCCGGGAGGAGCGAGGCCTGTTGAACACGGCGGGCAGCAGGCTTCGACCCCCGGATCTCGGTCGACCACGGCGCCGACGGAGCGCGCCAAGGCGCTCGTCTTCGGAGAGCGAGCTCTTCGGCCACGAGCAGGGGGCGTCGCCGAAGGCGCTCACCATGAAGCACGGCCTGCTCGAGGCCGCCGAGGGCGGCACGCTCTACCTCGACGCGATCGGGGATCTCCCGCTCGGCGTGCAGGTCAAGCTGCTGCGCGCGCTGGAGGACCGCGAGGTGGTCCGGCTACGGAGCCCGGTGCCGGTCGATGCGCGAGCGGCGGCGACGGCACTCCCGATCTCCCTGCCCTGATGGACGCCGCCGCGTCCCTCCGCCCCACCAAGAGAGCCCGCGCCTCGCGCCAGACCAACGAAGGTACGATATAGAGCGACAAGCCCCCCTACGCCCCCGGTGCGAGCAAGCCTCGAGCGCGGCACGGGCCAATTGCGTGTTCTGCACAACAGATGCACCGATTGCGTGTCCTGCACAACAGATGCGCACGCAATGCGTGCTCCAGACTCGCCGAGCACGTCGGGTCGCTCTTTTCATGTTGGCGCGCAACGTGCGAGCCTGGGGATCGTGCAGGGCCGGACGGCAAGGCGAGGAGGGTGTTTGTATGAGCTCAATCCATCCCGGTGCGGCAACGAACGCAGTCGCAGCGTCCCTGGCGCGCCCCGCGGCGAGCGCCGGCGCGACCGTTAATCCAGGCGCAGGGGCGCCGGAGCTCTCCGGAGGGGAGCTCGAGCCGCCACCCAGCGTGACGCGCGCGCTGGCCGCCACGGCGGAGTCGGAGGGCACCGAGCGCGCTGCTTCCTGGGAGCTCTGTACCGCGATGCTCGCGATCGCCACCGGCTGGCTCGCGTGGACGCTGCCGGCGCCGAGCGCCCGTGACGTGCTGCTCGTCGCGCTCTGCCTGGCGCTCGTCGCGATCGAGCGCCGCAGGGCCGGCGCGCACTTCAGGAAGGCGATCGCCGCGGCCGCGGGCGCGCGCGGCGCGACGGCGGGCGAGGCGTCGCGCGCGGCCTGGCGGCTCGACGCGGCCTTCTGCGCGGCCCGCGCCACGGGGCGAGGCGCGATGGGCGAAAGGCGCCGCTGAGCGAGCTCGCCCGCCGGAGGGGCCTCGCGCGGCCGGGATCACCGGCACATCACGAGCACGCCTCCCCTGGCGCCGACCCGCGCGCTCCTCCGGGCTCGGCGTCGAACGGCGAGCCGGCCTGTCCGCACCGCGGGCGCCACCCTCCACCCACGTCGCGCTCGCGGAACTCGGGGCGCAGCTCGCTGCGCGCGTCGGCCACGAGCAGCTCGCACGGATCGAAGTAGTGCGACGTCCGCGCCTGCGCGGCGATGGGCGGCAGCTCGCCAGAGAACTCCGGCACTCCGGGGCAGCGATGGTGCCAGAGGGCATAACGCTCCGGGACGTCGCCGAAGCAGAGCACTTCCTTTACGCCGCCGTTGCAGTTCGTGCTCACGACGAGCACCGGCGCCGGCAGCGGCGCGAAGCGGTGCACCCGGAGGACCACGTCGTGGTGGAACTCGCCCTGCTTCCAGTGGGCGAGGAGATCGAACTCGCCATGTCGATCCCGGATTTCCTGCAGCAACGACCCGAGATCCATGGCATCGGCGAGGGATTGAACTGACGCGTTCATCATGGCGACCTCTCCTTCGACGGTAAGCGTTGCCGATGGTGTAGCACGGCGCCCGGGCGGAGCCGGGACGCGGGGCTCTCCCTCGGTGGCGGAGCACGCGGGAGCGGTTCGCCCGCGCCGCCGACATCGGGAGAGAGCGCGTCGAGCAGCTCCTCGTCGAGGCGATCGAGCCCATCATCGTCTGCAACGCGCCCTGAGCGCCGCCGGCGGGGGCGACGCCGGCGAAGGCCCCTGAGGAGAACGCGGCCTGCAGGGGCGGCGGCTCGATCAACGCGATCGGAGTTCTGGCCTAAACGGTGGTCTTGCCGGCGCGGTGCTCGGTGGCCCCCGGGATGGCGGGCAGCCACGGCACGCGGTGCGCCGTCCAGAGCTGGAAGGAAGGCGGCGGCAGGTCGCCCGGCCGGTCCATCGTGCCGAGGAAGATATCGAGCTCCCGCGCGCCGTCGCGGCGCCAGAAGAGCGACGAGCCGCAGGTCGAGCAGAACTGGCGGACGGCGAAGCTGGACGACCGATACGTCGCAGGCGAACCGGAGAGCAGCTCGAGCTGCTCGTCGAGGTAGGTGGCGAACGCCGGCATGGGCGCGCCGGACTGGCGCCGGCACTGGGTGCAGTAGCAGATGTTGACGCTCACCGGCGCGCCGCGCGCTCGGTAGCGGATCGCGCCGCACAAACAGCCGCCGGTGTGGTGAGCCTCGGACATGGCCATCGCCTCCTGGTTCCTGGAGCTCGCGACCGCCAGCCTGGCCTCTCGCGGCGCGCGCGGCAACCGGCGCGCGCGCTCGGCGCGGCGCAGGCATCAGGCGGAGCCCCGGAGCGGCCGGCACAGCCCATAACCCAGCACGCAACCGAGGCCATACAGCGCGAAGTCCGCTGGATCGAAGCCGCCGTTCGCGCCGAGCAGGAGCCGCCCCGGGGTGGTGCTGCGCGCGGCCCACAGCCACGGGGCCTCGCTCAGCTGGAGCAGCTCGATCCCACACGTCGCGGCGAAGACCGCGAGCGCCAACCGGTGCGTGCGCGCGGCGATCCACACGATCTGCGCCCCGGCGATCCACACGACCTCATAGAGCACCGCGCCGGCGCCGTTGCGCAGCCACGCTGGGCCGCCGTGGAACCGGGTGATCAGCCCGACAGGGACGACCGCCACGATGACGAGGGCCAGCGCGAGGCGCTTGCGAGCGGCTTCCGGCATGCGGAGAGCCTACAGCGGTTTCCGCCCACCTCTGCACAGCCGCAGCAGAGCGGCGGTCACCCGCACAGGAGACGGGCCCAGATCGGCGTTTTCGGCGCGGAAGCGCACTCCTGTGCGCTGAGCACCGAAAACGTCGAGATGGGCCCGTATCCGAAGCGGGTGACCGTCGCTCTAGCGCGCAGGGCGGAGCGCGAGCGGCGCGGTGCCGGTGAGCAGCCCCGCCGCGAGGGCGACCACGCCACCGAAGCCGACGCAGGCGCAGCCGAGCGCGCCCGTCAGGGCGGCGACGCCGCACGCCGAGGCCCAGGAGGCCCCGAGCCGCTCCGACCGGCGCAGCACCCGCGAGAGCAGCACGCCGGCGGCGACCCCGCCCGCCAGGCAGGCAGGGACGCAGATGGATACGCACCCTTCCGGGGTGCACAGGTGACCGTAAATGCGCGCCGCGTGCGCCGCTGCGAAGGGCACGAGGCCCGCCGCGACGCCCGGGAGCACGCCTCGCCCGAGCTGCTGCCCGCGCCACGAGAGCAGCGCCGCCGCGACGTAGAGCGCCGCGCCGAGGATCGCGGTGGTGACCGGACGGTCGCTCATCAGCGCCGCCACGAGCGCCACGGCGATCGTCGGCGCCGCTGCCCAGGCGGCCCTCCTCGCCCTCCCCCGCTCGTACGCGCGATAGGCCCTCTCCTTCAGGCTCAGGGCCGCAAGCGCCTCACGTTCCATAGATCCTCCTCCACGCCTCCCGCAGGCGCGCGAACGCGCGCTCGCGGCGCTTGCGCAGCGCCGCGCTCGACACCGACGGATCGCGATCGACCTCCAGCAGGGTCGCCCTCAGCGTCTCGCGATCCGCCTCGGCCAGCGTGCCGAGCACCTCGCGCGCCGCGTCGTCCAGATCCCGGGCGATCGCCGCCTCCTCCGGCGTGGGCACGTCGGCCGCGATCGACGGGACATGCTCGTCCGGCGCCTCCCTCGACCGGGACCGCCGCCGCCGCGCCGTGCGGCACTCCCACGTCGCGATGGCGAGCGTCCAGGTCAGCGCGTCCCCGTCGGGATCGAACGAGCTGGCGCGGTCGAACACCTTGAGCAGCGCCTGCTGGGCCGCGTCCTCCGCGTCCGCGCCGCCCCCGAGCATGCGGCGGCAGAACGCGCCGATCGCCGGCCAGAGGGCGGCGTAGACAGGCTCGAACGCCGCGCGATCGCCGTCGGCGAGGCGTCTCATCGACGCGTTGAGCAGCGATCGCGCGCGCGGTTCCAAGGGCGCTGGGTGCTCAGCCGCAGGGGCAGTCGGGGCACGGGCAATCCGCGCACGGACAGCCGCCCATGAGCTGCGTCCCAGCATACGCCGCCGTCGGGATTCCGAGGACGGCCGCGATCAGGGTCACCTTGAGCCAACGACGCATGGGATCTCTCCTTTTCTTCTCTGGCCGGCTGTCCTCGCCGGCCTTCCTCGGCTCTAGGCGCGAAGCGGGGCGAGCGTGACACCCGCGGCGATCGAAATCCGGCGGCCAGGCGCCGTCGCCGCAGATCGCCGCACGAGCGACGAGATCCTCTCCGGTCGCGGCGCAGGCGCCTTCGTCCAGACTGGCACGTCGTTCCGCCGGCCGGGCTCGACGTGCTAGGGTCTCGTGCCTATGTCTGGCCGCTCGTGGTTCGCTGCCCTCGGCGCCCTCTGGCTCGGGTGCACGCCGTCGCGGCAAGAAGCCGGCTCGCGCGCAGACGCGGCCGGGAGCGCGGGCGTGGCGGTCGCGGAGCCCTCGCCCTCCGCGCGCTCCAGCGCGCCGGAGCCGCCGCCGGAGGCGCTGGCCGCCTCGGCCCCGGCCGAGCCGGTCCCGGAGGTGGAGGCGGCGCGGGCGCGATCCGCGCGCGTGTACTCCAAGGGCCGCGAGGTGTGGATCCGGTCCGCGCCGCGGCCCAAGGCCCAGTGGATCGGCATGCTCTCGATCGGCGGCTCGGTCCGCCTGAAGAGCCTCGAGCCCATCCGCGGCGCCGGCGGCTGCCCGGCGTTCTACGCCGTGGAGCCGCGCGGTTACGTGTGCGTCGACGGCGAGCGCGCCACCCTGGACACCGCCGATCCCGTGCGCCAGGCGCTGATCCCCCATGCCCCGCTCGCCGATCGGCCGCTCCCGTACCGCTACGGCGAGTCGCTCGGCCTCAAGCGCCTCCTCCGCGTGGACGGCATCGACGCGCCGGCGTGGCCCAAGGGGCTCCACGATCTGCGGCACATGCAGGTCCGCCCGCGCTCGTCGGTCGCCTGGACCGAGGAGGTCGAGGCCGGCGGGGCGACATGGCTCTGGGCATCGGATCTGACGTTCATACCGAAGGACAAGGTCAAGCCCTACGAGCCCGCCACCTTCGAGGGGGTGCACCTCGGCGCCGAGGCGCGCCTGCCGATGGCCTTCTTTCGCCGCAAGGCGCGCCCGAAGTACCGCCTCACGGAGGAAGGCCCGCCCGCGAAGACGGACGCCGTGTGGGAGCGCCTCGCCCGGGTCGGGCTGACGGGCCGATCGAAGCGGGTCGGCAAGCTGACGTATCTCGAGACCCGGGACGACGGGCACTGGGTGCTCGGGCGAGACGCGGTCGTCGTCCAGCCGCGGCGGACGCGGAACCCGTGGGGCCGCCCGATCCGGCTCGGCGGCGAGCCGCCCTCGGCGCCGGCGGGCGGGCCCAGGAACACGTGGGTCGAGATCGCCGCCCTCGACGGCTGGCTCATCGCCTACGAGGGCGACCGCCCCGTGTTCGCGACGCTGATCTCGGCCGGGCGCAACGGGGCCGAGGAGCCGGAGAAGGCCGATCCGTTCGTGCCGCCTTCCACGACCCCGCTCGGCCAGTACAGCATCGGCCGCAAATGGGTGACGAAGACGCTCATCACGCCCCACGTCGACGCGGACGACTGGATCGAGGCGGAGGTGCCGTGGAGCCAGCACTTCTTCAGCAAATACCTCCTTCACGCGGCCTACTGGCACGACCGCTGGGGCGAAGGGCAGAGCGGCGGGTGCGTGAACCTCTCGCCGGTCGACGCGAAATGGCTCTTCCACTGGACCGAGCCCGCCGTGCCCGATGAGTGGTACGCGGTCCAGGCCACGCGCGACGACCCGTCCACGCGCGTCGTGATCCATCGCTGAGCCGCCGCCCGGCGCGAGGGTGCGGGAGCGCGCCCGCGCCGCGCCTCGCGCGCCTGCCGGAGGCCGCTATTTCGCCGGCGCGCTGGCCGCCGCGGCGCGCTCGACCCCCTCGCCCGCCGCGGCCATGCGCCGCATGCAGAGCTTGAGTCCGGCGCGGAGGTTGCCGACGGTCGTGACGCCGGAGAGGTCGAGTCCGAGCGCGATCATCGTCTGCGCCACGTTCGCCCGGATCCCCGTGATGATCCCCTCCGCGCCGAGGAGCCGGATGGCCTTGATCATCTCGATGAGGTACCCGGCCGTCCGCGTGTCGACCGCATCGACGCCGGTGAGATCGAGGATCGCGTACCGCGCGTCCTTGCTCACGATCGCCGAGAGCAGGTTGTCCATCGCCTCGGAGATCCTCAGGCTGTCCACCACGCCCACCATGGGGAGGGTCAGCACCTTGTCCCAGACCTCGATGATGGGCGTCGAGAGATCGCGGATGACCTCCTGCTGGGTCTCGATGAGCTCGACTTTCGCCAGGAGCTCCTGCTCGCGCCGCTTCGCCGCGGAGCCGTCCAGGCTGAGGGTGATCATGCCGTCGGGCTCCCCGTTCCCGTCGCGCACGGGGATATGCCATGACTCCCAGGCGGCGCCGTACGCCTCGTAGATGTTGTAGGCGCCTTTCCCCGCGAGCGCCTGCCGGTTCGTCTCCAGCGTCTCCGGGTCATTCGCGAAGAGATCGAGCACGTTCGCTCCGAGGAGGTGCCCCGGCTTCACGCCGGCGGCCTCGAGCCCCCTGCCGTCGTGGAACGTGAAGACCCCCTGGCGGTCGTACCTGCACACGGTGATCGGCAGGGTCTCGAGGATCGCGCGGAGGAGCAGCTGCGCCTCACGGAGCTTCGCCTCGAGCTCCTCCCTCGTCTCCGCCCCCGCCGTGCTCGACCCCGCGTCCCCCGTCATGGGCGCGTTCTACCGCGCCCGCGCGCTGGCCGTCGAGGGGTTGTCGGTCGGTCGATGACGTTTCGCTCGGCCCGCCGAGCTCCGCGGCGCTGGTTGACATGGTGTCCGATCGACACCAAGATTCATGTGCAAATTACACGGAGGGTTGAATGTCGGTCTCCTACGAGCACCCGCGGCCGGCGCTGACGGTGGATTGTGTCGTGTTCGGCCTCGACGAGGAGGACCTCAAGGTCCTCCTCATCCGGCGGGAGCTCGATCCGTTCCGCGGCAGGTGGGCGCTCCCGGGCGGGTTCGTGCGCCTCGACGAGGCGCTCGACGACGCCGCGCGGCGGGAGCTCGCGGAGGAGAGGGGGCTCTCGGGGGTGTTCTTGGAGCAGCTCTACACGTTCGGCGCCCTCGGGCGGGACCCGCGCGAGCGCGTGGTCTCGGTGGCGTACTACGCGCTCGTGAAGCTCGGGGATCACCGGGTCAAGGCCGCGACCGACGCGCGCGAGGCGGCGTGGTTCGCGGTGGACGACACCCCGGCGCTCGCCTTCGATCACGACGAGATCCTCCCGGTCGCGCTGGAGCGGCTCAAGGGCAAGGTGCGATACCGGCCGATCGGGTTCGAGCTCCTGCCGCCGAAGTTCACGCTGTCGCAGCTCCAGCGCCTCTACGAGGCGATCCTCGAGCGCCCGCTCGACAAGCGCAATTTCCGGAAGAAGGCGCTCGGCACCGGGCTGCTCGTGGAGCTCGACGAGGTGGAGCAGGACGTCGCGCACCGCGCGGCGCGGCTCTACCGGTTCGACCGTCGGAAGTACGAGCGGCTCGAGAAGGACGGCTTCAGCTTCGAGATCTGAGGCGGGATGCCCGCTCGCGTGTCAGCGACGCGCTCGAACGCCTCCAGGAAGCGCGGCCGGAACGCCGGCGCCCGGGTTGACAACGTGTACTACGAACACTAAGCTTGGTGTGAAAGACACACGAACGATCGGGCGCTCGCCGGGCGCGGGCGCTGACGGTCGGCGTTGACCGCCGAGCGGACGGTGGAGCTCCGGCGCCGGAAGGACCGCGCGCCCCGGCCTCCGTCTGCCCGGGTCCGGCCGCAGCGCGCCCTCGCCGGGCGCAGAAGGGAACTCCATGCTTGGCGACGTCGCTTACTTGGCTGACATGGGAGGGGGCTCGGCCTTCGAGGTCGCCGGAGGGACGGTGACCGGGACCGATCACCTCGTCGCGGGGCGGCCCAACCAGGACGCCTATGCCTTCCGGGCCGAGGGCGGCTCTCTCGTCGCGGTGGTCTGCGACGGCTGCGGCAGCGGCGCGCGCAGCGAGGTGGGCGCGGCGCTCGGGGCGCGGATCGTGACCGAGCAGGTGCTCGGCGCGCTCCGGCGCGGCGGAGACCTCGATTCGCCCGCGACATGGGAAGAGGCGCGCCGCGGGGCGCTCGCGCCGCTCCGCGACGTGGCCGCCGGCATGGGCGGCAGCTTTGCCGAGGTCGTGTCGACCTTCTTCCTCTTCACCGTGGTCGGCCTCGCGATCTCCGGCGACAGGGCGTGCGCGTTCTCCGTCGGCGACGGCCTCATCGCGCTCGGCGACGAGCTCCTGCGGCTCGGCCCCTTCCCGAGGGACGAGCCCCCGTACCTCGCGTATGGCCTGCTCGATCGGCCGCCCGGCGGCGAGGCGCCGCGCTTCACCGTGCACCGCGCCTTCCCGTCGAGCGCGCTCCGGACTGTCCTGCTCGGGACCGACGGCGCGATCGATCTGCTGGAGTCGTCGTCACGGCAGATCCCGGGGGGCGGCGATGTCGGCCCGCTGTCGAGGTTCTGGGAGGACGACCGGTATTTCCGGAACCCCGACGCGGTGAGGCGGCGGCTCGCGCTCATCAACCGATCGGTGACGCGGCCCGTGTGGAAGGAAGAGCGGATGGAGCGCGAAGGCGGGCTGCTCCGCGACGACACGACGGTGGTCGTCGTGCGGAGGGCGCAGGGCGCCCGCGATTGAGGCGCGGCCCTGCGCGGAGGCGCGGGAGTCGCGGAGGGAAACGACAGGGCGTCTGCGCTCGATCGCGCTCGATTGTGCTCGATTGCGCTCGATTGCGTTTGATTGCGGCCGGAGGAGGCGACTGTGGACGTTTATCTTGGTTCAAAGCGGGTTCGGCTCGACCCTCGGTCCTCGATCGGCAAAGGCGGGGAGGCGGACGTGTTCGACCTGGGCGACGGCCGCGCGCTCAAGGTCTGGAAGACGCCCGATCACCCGGATTACGCTGGGCAGGACGCCGAGCAGCGCGCCGCCGAGGCGCGCATCGAGCGCCACCAGGACAAGCTGCGCGCGTTCCCGCCGGCGCTGCCCGATCAGGTGATCGCGCCCCTCGAGCTCGCAACCGACAGGAGCAGGAAGCGCGTCGTGGGCTACGCCATGCGCCTCGTGCGCGGCGCGGAGCCGCTCCTGCGCTACGGCGAGCCGTCGATGCGCCACGGCGGGCTCTCGTCGGCCGCGGTCTCCGAGGTGCTCGCCCGGCTCCACCGGGCGGTCGCGGCGATCCACGACCGGGGCGTGGTGATCGGCGACTTCAACGATCTCAACGTGCTCGTCGCCGGCGGCGAGGTGTTCGTCATCGACGCCGACAGCTTCCAGTTCGGCCCGTACCTCTGCCAGGTGTTCACCGAGCGCTTCGTCGATCCGCTGCTCTGCGACCCTTCCCTCCCTCGGCCGCTCCTGTCGAGGCCGTATTCGCAGGAGTCCGACTGGTACGCGTTCGCCGTGATGGTCATGCAGAGCCTGCTCTGCGTGGGGCCTTATGGCGGCGTCTTCCGGCCGCGGTCCGCGTCGGCGCGGGTGCCCGAGAGCGCGAGGCCGCTCCGCCGCATCACCGTGTTCGACCGCGAGGTGCGGTATCCGAAGCCGGCCATCCCGTACCGCGTCCTGCCGGACGATCTCCTGGACGCGCTCTACCGCGTCTTCGCCGAGGACCGGCGCGGCGTGTTCCCGCGCCGGCTGCTCGACGCGCTCGCGTGGACGAGGTGCTCTTCGTGCGGCGTCGAGCACGCGCGCCCTGCCTGCCCGGCCTGCGCGGGCGCCGCGCCGGCCGCCGTGAAGGAGTCGACGGTCGTCCACGGCGAGGTGCTGGCGACGCGGATCCTGAGCACGCGCGGGGTGATCCTGGCCGCGTCGATCGGCCCGGGTGGGCTCTCGTATCTCGTGAACGAGGGCGGCCGCTTCCTGCGGGAGGACCGGTCCGTCGTGATGTCCGGCGCGCCGCACCCCGCGACGCGCTTCGCGGTGCACGGGAGCGCCACGTTGATCGGCCGGGGCGGCGATCTCGTGGTGCTCTCGCCGGGGGCCGCGCCCGAGCGGATCCAGGTCGACTGCGTCGGGACGAGGCCCATCTTCGACGTCAACGCGCGCGCCCGCTACTGGACGCGCGGCGGGCAGCTCCTGCGCAGCGGGAGGCCGGGCGCCGCCGCGCTCTCGGGCGAGGCGGACGCCGTGCCGATGGGCGAGGTGCTCGCCGGGCAAACGCTGTTCTGGGTGGGCCAAAGCTTCGGGCTCGGCTTCTACCGCGCCGGGAACGTCTCGATAGCGTTCGTCTTCGACGCCGATCGGCCCGGCCTCAAGGACACGGTCAAGCTGCCTTTCCCGGGCGGCAAGCTCACCGCGGCGACCTGCGTCTTCGACGCCGGCCCGAGCTCGTCGTCGAACGACGGCCGCGGGCGCCCCGACGACGGCCGCGGGCGCCCCCGCGCCGGGCGCGCATGGCTGTTCCTCGCCGCCGAGCAAGCCGGCCGGACCGTGCACCGGTGCGTCGTCGTGCGCGAGGACGGCGCGGTCGAGGCGGTCGCCGACGGCGACGGCGAAGGCGGCTCGTGGCTCGGCGCGCTGACCGGCAAGTGCGCGGCTTCCGGGTTCCTGCTCTCGGCGACCGACAGCGGCGTCGTCCGCGTCGAGGTCCGCGGGGGCGCGCTCGTCGAGACGCGGCAGTTCCCCGGCACCGAGCCGTTCGTCACCCAGGCTTCCCGGCTGCTCGTCGGCCCAGAGGGCCTGTTCGTCGTCGACGCACAGGCGATCACCTTGCTTCGTATCTCGTGAATCCACGCTGAGCTGACGGCCCGCGCTCGCGGGCCGATCGAGAGGAGAGAGACCATGAAATCGACAGAGCTCCCCCTGCCCGCCTTCTATGACGCCAAGAACGCCGAGCGGTGGGGCTACCACCCCAATGAAGAGGCGCTGCACGGCGCCGCCGCCGCGTGGCGGAAGGCGCATGGCGTGAAGCCGTCGGCCGCGGACGCGCAGAACGTCCACCTCCTGCTCATCGACGTGCAGAAGGACTTCTGCTTCCCGCAGGGCTCGCTCTACGTCGCCGGCAGGAGCGGCACGGGCGCGGTCGACGACAGCCGCCGCATCGCCGAGTTCATCTACAGGAACCTCGCGTCGCTCACGAACGTCACGGTCACGATGGACACCCACTTCGCTTACCAGATCTTCTTCCCGGCCTTCTGGGTGGATCGCGAGGACCGCCCGCTGACCGCGCACCGCGAGATCACGACGGCGCAGATCGACGCGGGGGAGGTGCGGCCGAACCCCGCGGTGGCGAAGTGGCTCTGCGGCGGGAGCTACCCGTGGCTCATGAAGCAGGTCCGGTATTACTGCGAGGAGCTCGAGAAGGCCGGGAAATACAAGCTCTACCTGTGGCCGCCGCACTGCATCCTCGGGAGCGACGGCCACGCGCTCGCGGGCGTCGTGCACGAGGCGCGGATGTTCCACGCGTTCGCGCGCGGGGTGCAGTCGTGGGTCGAGGTCAAGGGCGGCAACCCGCTCACCGAGAACTACTCGGTGATGCAGCCCGAGGTGCTGACGCGGCACGACGGCCAGCCGCTCGCGCAGCGGAGCACGGGCTTCCTGAGGACGCTGCTCCACGCCGACGCGGTGATCATCGCCGGCCAGGCCGCGAGCCACTGCGTCCGCAGCTCGATCGAGGACATCTTGACGGAGATCGCGCTCACCGACCGCGCGCTCGCCAAGAAGATCTACGTGATGACCGACTGCATGTCGCCGGTCACCGTGCCCGACGGCAAGGGGGGCTTCGCCGTCGATTTCACCGCCGAGGCGGACAAGGCGCTCGCCCGCTTCGCCGCCGCCGGGATGAACCTCGTGAAGAGCACCGACCCGATTCCGTGCCTGGGCGCATGACCGTGGAGGATCCGATGAGCAAGAACAAGGAGAACAACAGCGGAACCAGCCGCGATGGCTCGCTCGACATCGAGCAGCTCTTCGAGGCGGCGCGGGACGACGGCGCGCTCTCGCCCGAGGCGATGCAGGCGCTGCACATCACCGACCTGGGCGCGCAGATCCAGGCCGGCTTCGGCGTGCAGGTGGACGACGTCGCGTCGTCGGAGGTCGTGCTGGTCACGGTGATGCCCGACGACTCGGGATCCATCAAATTCGCCGGCAACGCCCCGTCGGTGAGGGACGGGCACAACCTGGTGGTGGGCGCCCTCTCCGACTCCAGGCAGCGCGACTCGATCCTGGCGCACAACCGTTACCTGAACGGGGCGGTGCTGTATCCGTACTGCCCGATCGCCCAGGCCGTGAAGATGGACACGAAGAACTACGATCCCATGCTCGGCACGCCCCTCTACGATCAGACGGTGGTCTTGCTCGGAACGGTGATCGCGAAGGCGCAGGAGTTCGCGCTGAGCGGCGTCCCGGCGCGCACCGTCACGCTGATCATCTCGGACGGCGCCGACGCGGGCTCGACGTGGGCCAAGGCCAGGGACGTGTGCGCCCTCGTCCGCGACATGCGGCGGGCCGAGGCCCACCTCGTGGCGGCGATCGGCATCGACGACGGGAACACCGATTTCCGCGCCGTCTTCCGCGACATGGGGATCGAGGACCGCTGGATCCTGACGCCGAAGAGCGACGCGGCGGACATCCGCAAGGCGTTCGCGCTGTTCTCCCAGTCGGCGGTGCGCGCCAGCCAGGGCGGCGCGTCGTTCTCGAAGACGGTCGCGGGCGGCTTCGGCGGGTGAAGCGCGCGCCCCCGGCTCGCCGCGCGCCCCCCTGCGCGGCGGCGAGCCCTCTTCACCTCTCGGCTGCTTCGGCGGAGCACCCGGATCAGGCCGCGGCCTCCCAGGGGACGACGCCGTAGCGGCGGCGCAGCTCGTCGAGATCCACCGCCATGTCGGACCAGAAGTCCCAGTCGTCCATCAGGTCGATGCTCATCTTCGTCCCGCGAACGAACGATCGCACGAGCTCGTCGGCGAGCCCGGGCGTGGCGAGCATCCCCTGCTGCGACGGCGCCAGCACGGTGAGCTGAATGCCCTGCTGGAGCTGCACCAGCAGGAACACGAGGATGCCGAACGGGTCCTCGCGGCGATACCCCGCCTGAAAGGCGATCGTCATCGCCTCTCCGCGCAGATCCGTGCCGTAACCGGCGAGGATGTGGCTCAGGTCGTGCGTGAGCACGCCCTCGGGCACGCCGCGCTTCTCGCCGGGGAAGGAGAAGCCGTTCTCTCGATAGAAGGTGAAGAGCGCCTTGCCGAGGGTGCCCTCTCTGTAGGCCTCGAGCGAGCGGTAGCGCGCGGCGACCGGCTCGTTCTCCAGGACGCCAGCGAAGCTCGCGACGTTCCTGGCGAGCCCATAAAGGCCGCCCTCATCGAGCATGCGCCGCACGTTCTTGCCGAGCAGCGCGCTCCGGCTGATGTCGATGCGCAGGAGGAGCAGCCGCCGCTCGTGGAGGTGGTGGAGCTGGCGGACAGCGTTCGGCCGCGCCCCGAGCGCCGCGGCGAAGCGCTCGACCTCGAGCAGCTCGCGCTCGTCGACGCGCTCGCCGCACAGGGTCATCGCGCAAAGACCGTTGATGAGCTGCTCGCGCAGCGCGGGATCCTCGACGGCGCGCGCGAGCTCCTCGGGCGCTATCGGGGCGAGCGCGTCGACGTCGAGGTCGGTGTGAAGGAGGTGCCGTTGCACCGCGGTTATCGCGTCGCGCCGCGACCCGTCGAGGGGGCCGGCCGAGGTAAGGACGACCTTGATCGCACGCAGACCCGCGTGCGCCTGTTCTTGGCTCGGGATGAGGTAGGTCATGAGAGAGAGAGTGATACCGAGCGCGCGTCCCGTCCTTGACCGGCGGCGCCAATGTCTTGACCGGACGCGCCGCCTGGGCGAACGATGTGGGTTGGTCATGACGGTCGTACGGTGGAAGGCATTGGAGCGGCGCGTGGTCCAGCACTCGCCGTGGCGGAGGATCGAGGACGTCACCTTCGAGCTCCCGGACGGGCAGGTCCGCACGTTCTCGCTCAAGAAAGAGGGCCGAGTCGTCGCCGTCCTCGCCATCTCCCGCGAGAAGAAGGTGATCCTGGCGCGCCAGTACAGGCCGGGGCCCGATCGGATCCTCGACGAGCTCCCAGGCGGCGGCGTCGAGCCTGGCGAGGCCCCGGAGGCGGCGGCGGCGCGCGAGCTCCTCGAGGAGACGGGGTATGTCGCCGGGCGGCTCGTGCCGCTCGGCCGCCCGCTGGAGTGCGCTTACTCGACCATCGAGCGACACGCGTTCCTGGCCGTGGACTGCGTGCGCGACAGGGCGCAAGCGCTGGATGAGACGGAGTTCATCGACGTGGTAGAGAAGCCGATCGAGGACTTCGTGGAGCAGCTCAGGGAGGGCGCCTGCACCGACCCGGAGGTCGGGTGGATGGGGCTTTACGAGCTGGGCTGTCTGAGAGCGAGCGCCTGAGCCTCGCCACGCGGCAGCGCGGCGGAAGCGCGCGGACGCCGGCGCCGCGATGCCCGCCGGTCGCTGGCTGCGCTATGGTGGAGCTCATGCGCAGGCACGATCACGTCCTCCTCGCCCCCGGCGCCGGCGCCTCCGGTCGCACGGTCCACGCGCCTCCGGCCGGCAGGGCGCGCCCGCACGTGGACGACCGGCTGGCGCCGCCCGAGACGCGGGTGGAGTACCTCCACGGCGTCGAGGTCTACGCCGCCCCGGCCGATCCGCCGCACGCGACGCAGCATTTCGATCTGACCTACGTCCTCGGCGCCCACGTCGCCGAGGGCTACCGGGGCGCCGTGGACATGCTGACCCGGACCGACCTCGGCAGCGATTATGCGGCCGACGCCAGCGTCTTCGCGCAGAAGCCCGACCGCGCGGGCCGGCGGCGGCTGGAGGAGCTGGCGTTCGAGGTCAGCGACAAGCAGGCCCTCGCCGTTCCGACCACCAAGGCGCGCCTGCTGATCGCCCGCGGCGTGCGGCGGGTGTTCTGCATCCTGGTGAAGCAGCGCCGGGTGATGGAGTGGTCGCGCGAGACCGACGGCTGGCGCCCGCTGCCCAAGGATGCGGTCATCGAGGATCCCTGCCTCGTGCGCCCGCTGCCGATCCAGGCGCTCCTCGAGGCCGCGTCCTCGGACGACGCCGTGGCGCGCGCGCTGCTCGACAAGCGCGTACCCGCGCTCGAGGCAGCGCTCGCGGAGGGCGAGGCGCGCGGCGAAGCGCGCGGCGAGGCGCGCGGCGAAGCGCGCGGCGAGGCGCGCGGCGAAGCGCGCGGCGAAGCGCGCGGTGAAGCGCGCGGCGAGATCAAGATGGCGCAGGAGGCCATCCTCACGGTGCTGGAGTCGCGCGGGGTCGCCACGCCGGCCGAGGTGGCCCGCGCGATCGCCGGCTGCGAGGATCTGAGCAAGCTACGGCGATGGATCAAGCGCGCGGCGACCGCGACGACCGCCGCCGAGGTCGTCGCCGGCTCCCGGCGCAAGCGCTGAGCGAGGACCGCCGCGGCGCGGGCGCGCTGGACGCTCTCCCCCGCGCCCGCGCGCCCCGTTACTCGTGCTCGCCCCCGCCGCGGCGCACGTGCTTCTTCTCGCCCGTGCGCCGCTTCTCGTCGAGCCGCCGCGCCTTCGACGCGCGCGTCGGCCGCGTCGGCCTTCGCTGCACCGGCACCTCGAGCGCGCGCAGGATGAGCGCGCGCAGCTTCTCGCGCGCGTCGTCCAGGTTGCGCAGCTGGTCGCGCGTCAGCTGGCTCACGATGAACAGCCGCCCCTCGGCGTCGAGCCGGCCGCGCGCCAGCGCGCGCAGCCTCGCCTTGGCGTCGTCGGCGAGCTCCGGCCACGCGCCGAAGTCGAAGCGCAGCTCCACCTTGGAGGCGACCTTGTTGACGTTCTGACCGCCGGGCCCCGACGCGCGCACGGCGCTCCAGCTGAGGAGCGCGGCCGGGGCGGTCAGCGCATCGTTGACGACGAGGGGATCGGACACGGCGGCTCTCCTGCCCTGCGGGCGGCGCGAGCGCCGTGCGGAGCGGCTGACGCCTAGCACGCGCGCGCCGCGCCCGCCGCGCTGCGCGCAGGGCGCGCTCTGCCGGGGAGGAGGCGCGTGTGCGATAGAGTCGCCATGCAGTGCCCCCCCGATCCCGCCGCCGCGCCGCCGGGCGCCCCTCACCGAGGCCGCCCGCCGCCTGCGCGGCTCCGCCTGCTTCGCTGCCTCGGCATCGCCTCCGGCCCAGCCGCCGCCCTCGCGATCGCGCTCGTCCCGAGCGGGCTCCACGCCGTCCCTGGGTACGGCCACCGCCCTGCGTACGCGGCCGCGGTCGCGGCGTGGATGGCGCTGTGGTGGCTCTTCGAGGTGCTCCCCGTCGCGCTCACCGCCTGCTTGCCGCTCGTGCTCTTCCCGCTGCTCGGCGTCTTCGGCCGCGGGCTCGCGGGCGACGCGGCCCGCGCCGCCGCGCCGTTCGTCGACGCCTACATCTTCCTCTTCCTCGGCGGCATGGCGATCGGGGCCGCCATGGAGCAGTGGAGCCTTCACCGCCGGGTGGCGCTCCACATCATGCGGGCCGTCGGCACGGACCCGAGGCGCCTCCTGCTCGGCATGCTGGTCGCGACGAGCTCCATCTCGCTCTGGATCTCCAACACCGCGACCGCCGTGATGATGGTCCCTATCGGGCTCGCCCTGCTCGCGCAGCTGGAGTCGGCCGCCGGGGGGCGCAGGCTCACGCACTACGGGGCGGCCATCATGCTGGCGGTGGCCTACGCCTCCAACGTCGGCGGGATCGGCACGAAGATCGGCACCGGGACGAACTCCATCTTCTGCGGCTTCCTCGCCGACAAGCTCGGCCACGATCTCGGCTTTCTGCGGTACATGGCGATCGCCCTGCCGTTCGTGGTCCTCTTCGTCCCGCTGCTCTGGCTCGCCCTGTGGCGCGTCGGCAAGCGGGACGGGCTCGGCCCCGGCCGTGCGCGCGACGCGCTCGACCGCGAGCTCGCGGCCATGGGCCCGATGAGCCGCGGTGAGAAGACCGTCGCCGCCATCTTCGCGGCGGCCAGCGCGCTCTGGATCCTCGGCGATCCGCTGCGCGCCGCGCTCGCGCCCCCCCTCCAGGCCGCGCTCAGCGGCCTGGGCGCCGCGCTCGGCTCGGGCGCCGCGGCCGGCTTCAAGGTGCAGGGCAAGCACTACGAGGCGACCGTGGCCGTCCTTGCGGCGCTCGGCCTGCTCGCCCTGCGCGCCCTCTCGCTCGCCTCCCTGCGCAGGATGCCCTGGGGCACGCTCGCCTTGCTCGGCGGCAGCTTCGCGATGGCGGCCGGCATCGAGGGCGGCGGGCTCTCGGCGTGGATGGCCGCGAAGCTCGCGGTCGTCGCCGAGGCGCCGCTGCTCGCGCAGCTCGGGCTCGCCAGCGCCGGCACGATCGCCCTGTCGGCGCTGGCCTCCAACACCGCCACCGTGAACGTGGCGCTCAACGTGCTCCCGCAGGACCTCGGCGTGCTGTTCGCGGCCACGATCGCCGCGTCCTGCGACTTCATGCTGCCGACGGGCACGCCGCCCAACGCCATCGTGTTCGGCAGCGGGTACGTGCGGCTCCCGGTGATGATCCGGACAGGCTCCCTGCTCAACGTGGCTGCCGCCGCGCTCATCACGGTCTACGTGTACGGCTACGCGCGGCACCTCATCGGCGGCTGAGCGCAGGGGCGCAGCGGCCTCCCGCGCGCCGTCGCCAGCCTGGGCGCCCGCGCCTCGCCGCCGGGTCCGGCGCCCGCGCGCGGCTCAGGAGACCTCGCGCCGCGCCGACCCCCACCCGCGCCGCACGAGCGCCGGCGCAGCGGGCCGACCAGCGCGCCCCATGTCGCGGCTTTGGGCTCGGCTCCGGCGCCCATCAGCTGGAACGCCGCGCAGGGCTGGCCACGGAAATGGGCCAGATAGAGCCGAAGGATGCGGAAGAAGGCCGCCCAGCCGTGCATGTGGCCCTCGAACTGGTTGTCCCAGTCGTCGGTGCTCGCGAACCAGCTGTGCACCACGCGCACGACGCACGTCCCCCCGGACCGCGCCTCCACGATCCACTCCGTGGCGACCTTGGGGCCGCCGGGTCCCACGTCCTCCGGGGCCTCGGCGGAGAACCGGCGAGGCGGCTCCCAGGCCGGTGAGCGACGATCACCAGGCCCCGAGCCCCGTCTACGTCACCGACCGGCGGCGTCCGGGGAGAGGGCGTTCAGGTCGACGCCACCCGCCTCGATGGCCCGGTAGCTCGCCGCGAGGCGCTGGGCCCAGGCCTCCACGCCCTCGTCGCTCAGCAGGCCGTCCTGGCGGATCTCGAGGAGCACGCAGGGCAGGCCGCGGGCCTCGCCGTGCGTGGGGATCCCGTAGTCGCCGCCCTCGGTCACGCGGTAGGGCTCGTTGTCGCCGACGCAGAGCCCGGGCTCGCGCCGCAGCGCTTCGAGGAACGGCGCGGCGAGCCTGCGGTCGCGCCCGTAGAGGACGGCCGCGTGCCACGGCCGGTCCTCGCCGGGCATCGCGGGCGTGAAGCTGTGGACGCTGAGGATCGCGGTGCGCTTCCGGCGGTCCCGCCGCGCGTCGAGGAGCGCGGTGATCGCGCGGTGGTAGGGCCAGAAGCACGCGTCGGCCCGCGCGCGGGCCTCCGCGGCGTCGATGGCGTTGCCGGGGATGGGCACGCCGCAGCTGATCTCGGGGATCGACGTCGGCGACCCCAGCGGCCGGTTGCAGTCGATGACGAGCCGCGAGTAGCCGGAGAGCACGAGCGGCGCGTCGAGGAGCGCGGACAGGCGGCGCGAGAGGCGCGCCGCGCCGATGTCCCAGCCGGTGTGCTCGCGGAGCGCCTCGTGCTGCCTGCCCAGCTCGGCGAGGCTCCTCGGAACCGCGTTGGACGCGTGGTCGCAGAGCAGGACCGCGCTGGAGGGCCCCTCGGGGTTCACCACCTCGAACGCGGGCGGCTCATCGGACGCGAGGATGCGCAAGGCTGGCGAAGGAGGGCGCATGACGTCTGGCCCAAGACATAGCAGACACCGGCGCGCGCGCGCCGCGCGCTCTCGCGAGGGCCCGCGGCAGCGCGCGCTCAGTGCGGCGACGTCATGCACGCGCGCAGCGCGACCTTGGCCCGGTGCAGGAGCACCGCGACGTGGCCGGCCGAGATGCCCAGCGCGCGCGCCACGTCCTCTCCGGGTTGCTCCTCGAGCATGCGCAGCGTCACGACGGCCTTCTGGATCTCGCAGAGCTCCTCGACGCACGCGCGCAGGCGGACGTGCTCCTCGGCCCGCGCGATCGCCTCGTCGGTCGCCGGGGCGTCCCCCGCGGCCTCCGGGTGCGCGTCCACGTCGTCGTGCGGCCGGGCGTGGAAGTGGCGGCGGCGCCGGTTGCGCGCGGCGTTCCGCACCGTCCCGGCGAGCACGCCGCCCCATGCGCCGACGTCCTCCGGGAGCGCGCCCCGCTGCGCGAGCGTGAGCAGCGTGCAGAGGCCCTCCTGCACGCAGTCGACCGCATCTTCGGGTGTCACCCCCTCCGCGCGCGCCAGCCCCGCGAGCGCCGCACGTTCGGAGCGCACAAGGTGCGACACGTGGTTGAGGAGGTCGTCCGCGTCCTTGATGGCGCCCATGGTCCAGGAGGTCAGGTGTCGAGCCGCGCCCACATTACAACGGGCGACCGCTGTAATGGATGCCGCCCTCGAGACCTGCCAGGGCATGGAGGTTCACGCCATGTCCACGAATCCTGTCCGCGAGATCGATGAGGCGAGCTTCGACGCCGAGGTGCTGGAGGCCAAGGTGCCCGTCCTCGTCGAGCTCACCGCGCAGTGGTGCCCGCCGTGCCGCGCGCTCGCGCCCATCCTGCACAAGCTGGCGGAGGAAGGCGCAGGGCGCCTGAAGGTGGTGGCGGTCGACGGCGACCGGTGCCCGGCGATCGCCCGCCGCCTCGGCATCCGCGCGTTTCCGACCGTCGTCGCGTTCGTCGGGGGCAAGGAGGTGGCTCGTCACGTGGGGCTGACCACGAAGGACAAGCTCCTCCGGCTGATCGAAGGGGGCGGGCTCCCCGGCGGTGCGGGGAGGGACCGAGCGCCCTCGCCGCCGTGAGGGCGGCACCATCGCGCGCCTCCGGCGGCGGGCGGCTGAGATCGGCGCGCGGAGGGGCTCCTCGCGCCGATCTCGGGCCCGCCCGTGGCCTATCGTCGTGGCCTATCGTGACGCCGGTGCGTATCGCGCTGCCCCTCGGCGGGGAAGCTGACCTTGCGCGTCGTCGCCTCGGACGCGGAGACCTCGAACGGCCCCACCGGCAGCGGGTCGCTGACCGACTTGCCGTCCTCATCGACGAGCGAGATCGTCCCGACATACTTATCGGCGGCGACCTGCACGCTCGCGTCGAATCGATCGCAGGGGACCACCTGCCGCGTGATCTCGTTGTTCTTCGTGTTGATGAGGACCAGCTCGACCGCTTGCGCGCCGTGCGCCTTGCACTGAGCGGCGTCGGTCTTGTCCCCGATGGACCACTGGACGGTGGCGAACCCCATCTCTTCAGGGTGTGCGCCTCCAGGCCGCGTCTCGCCGGTCGTTTCTCCCGTGCACGCGACCATCATCGCTGCACATAGCCCTGCTGAAGCGTAGACACTTCGCATACCTACCTCGCTGTGCTCGCTGCGGACTCCAGCGCCGCGCCCCGCATCCAGCAACGCGGATGCCACGCGGCCTCGCGGCGAGCCTGCGAGCCCGGCGCTCTCGGGCAGGGCTTGAAATGGCCGAGCTGGTTCGCCATGTTCGCCGTCCGATCGAACGCGAGCGGCGCCTCGCAGCAGCGGCGCCAGGCGACGGGCGGCGTCGGGCGACGCCCGCCGAGGAGGCACGACCCCGATGCGCACGCCCGAAGATGCTCGCGACAGCCGCCAGGAGGCCGCGTGGGGCGTCGCCTACGGGATCGCGGCCTACAGCTCCTGGGGCGTCGTCCCCGTCTTCTGGAAGCAGCTCCGCCACGTCGGCGCCGTCGAGCTCCTGGCCCATCGCACCGTCTGGAGCCTGCTCTCGTTCGTGGCGCTCACGCTGGCCGCAGGGCAGCGCCGCGCGCTCGTCACGGCCCTGCGCGACCGGCGCGTCGTCGCGGCCATGGCGGCGACCGGCGCGCTCGTGTCGGCGAACTGGGTCCTGTTCATCCACGCCGTCGCGGTGGGGCGCGTGCTCGACGCCAGCCTCGGCTACTTCATCAACCCGCTGCTCAGCGTGCTCCTCGGCATGCTCTTCCTGCGCGAGCGGCTGCGGCCCGCCCAGTGGCTCGCGCTCGGCCTCGCCGCCTCGGGCGTCGTGCACCAGGCGGTGCGCGCCGGCTCGATCCCCTGGATCGCCCTGGGCCTGGCGAGCACGTTCGGGGTGTACGGCCTGCTGCGGAAGGTCGCCGCCGTCGGCTCGCTCCCCGGCTCCACCCTGGAGACGTCGTTCATCGCCCCGCTCGGCGCGGCCTACCTGGCCGCCCTCCACGCCGAGGGCGCCGGCGCCGCGGGCCGCGCCGATCTGCGGACCCACCTCCTGCTCGCCGCGACGGGCATCGTCACGGCCCTGCCGCTCGTCTGGTTCACGAACGCGGCGCGCCGCCTGTCGCTGACCACCGTCGGCTTCCTCCAGTACCTCGCGCCGAGCGGCCAGTTCCTGCTGGCCGTGCTGGTCTATGGCGAGCCGTTCACGACGGCCCAGGCCGTGAGCTTCGCCTTCATCTGGACCGGGCTCGCGGTGTTCAGCGCCGACGCCGTGCTGCGCGCGCGCCGCGCACGAAGGGACGAGCGCCGCCCGGGGCGCGGCCGCTGCCGCCGGTGTTCCGCGAGCGCTACGGCGCGCTGACCCCCGGCGACCGCGGGGGCATCGTCGTGCCAGGCACGCGGCTCCACGCCCCGCTCGATCCGGCGTGACCGGCCGCGCCCGCGAGCACCGGGGCGCTCACCGCTGCTCGTCCGGAGGTCCCGACGTGAGCTCCTGCCCGCCGAGGAGCTCGACACCTCACCGCCGCATGCGCGCGCTGCATGCCCATGGCGCGCGCTCCGCAAGGCACCTCACCGCCGCGAGCGCTGCATGCCCATGGCGCGTGCGCTCTGCGAGGCAGCTCACCGCCGCGTGCGCGCGCTGCATGCCGATGCCGCGCGCTCCGCAAGGCAGCTCACCGCCGCGTGCGCACGCCGCACCCACACGACCCCGGCATGCTCCTCGCAGCGCACGACTTTCCCATGGCTCCCTTACCTCCGGCCCGAGCGGCAGAGGAATGCGCCGGCAGCGATCCCAGTCCCGCGCCCGGCGGCGGGGCGCGCGTCCCTGCCGCTCCGCCCGCCGCCCCGGACGCGACCGCCGCCCGCCGCGCGCGGCGAAAGGCGCTGCTCCACGCGGCGCTCGGCGGCCTCGGCCTGGCCGCCCTGGCCGCGCTCATCCGCCACGTCGGCGCGGCCGAGATGCTCGCCGCGGTGACCCGCGCCGCGCCGTTCGTGCCTCTCCTGATCGCGCTGGAGGCGGCGCGCGTCGGCTGCGAGACGCTCGCGACCGGCGTGCTCTGCGCGCCGCGCCGCGTCCCGGCCGCGGAGCTCCTTCGCATCCACGTCGTCACCTATCCGGTCATCACGCTGATGCCGGCCGGCCGCCCCGCGGGCGAGGCGGTCAAGGCCGCGCTGCTCTCCCCCCACGTCGGCGCCCCGCGCGCGGCCGCGATCGCCACGACGAACCAGTCGCTCGCGCTCCTGTCCTCGGCCCCGCTGTCGCTCCTCGCGGCCATCGCCCTCTTCCACATCGGCGGCGCCTCCCCGCTCGCCCTCGGCGTGCTCGCGCACGCCGCCCTCCTGGTCGCGAGCGGCCTCGGCGTCGCCTTCGCCGCGCGGCAGCGCGCCGCCTCGGCGTGGATCACCCGGCGGTTCGCCCGCGCCGGCCAGCTCGCCACCGCCTTCCAGGAGGCCATCCGCGAGCGCCCGCCCGTCCCGGCCTGGCCGTTCGCCGCTTGCCTCGCGGGCCGCGCGCTCCAGGCGGTGCAGTACGGCGTGCTGCTCGCCGTCGTCGGCGCCGAGAGCGGCCTCCTCCGCGCGCTCGCCGCGTACGGCGTGGGCGCCGCCGGCACGGCCGCCGGCGACCTCATCCCGGGCCAGATCGGCGCCACCGACGGGGCCTTCACGCTCGCCGCCCCGCTGCTCGGCCTCACCGCGAGCTCCGCCGTCGCGATCTCGCTGCTCGTCCACCTCCTCCAGGCGACCTTCGCGCTCGCGGGGATCGCCGCCGCGCTCGTGTGGCGCCGCAGCCCTCCGGCGCCCTGAGCCGAGCTCGGCCGGGGCCAGGGGCGTCGCTCGCGCCTCCGGCGTGCGCTCAGCCGCGCTCGCGCCTGATGCGCTCCAGCTCCGCCAGGGCCTCGGCCAGCCGCCGCTCGGCCTCGTCGGCGCGCTGCCGCTCCGCATCGAGGCGGCGCCGCTCTTCGTCGAGGCGGCGCCGCTCTTCGTCGAGGCTCATCTCGGTCTCCTCGATGCGCGCCTCGAGGTCGCCCACCATCGAGCCGAGCCGGGCGAGCAGCTCGTGCGTCTCCGGCAGCGGCGCCAGCCCGTGGAAGAAGCGCAGCCGGTCTCCCTCCAGGCTCAGGTCGAGGTCGAGCACCGTGCTCGCGAGCCGGCCCTCCTGCGGGACGATCGGCTGGTACCGCGCGCTGCCCTCGGCGAGCCGGAAGCCGCGCAGCCGCCTTCGCCTGCGATCGAAGACGAAGTACTCGGAGATGCCCAGCGACGCGTAGCGGGTGACGTTGTCCTCGAGGTCCTTCTTGCTCTTCCCGCGCCAGAGGATCTCCAGCGCGAAGTCGATCCCCTTGCCCTCGGCGCTCACCGACCAGTGGGGGCGCTCCTTCACCTCGACGTCGAGCACCGCGATGACGTCGGGCGCGAACATCCGCTCGGCCGGGTAGTACACCGGCAGCTCGCACGCGAGGTACACGCGCCGGCCGATGCGCTGGAAGTACCCGCCCAGCGCGTCCCTGGCCGCCACCTTCGGGTTGAAGTGGAAGTCGCCCTCGGGAGGGCACGCCTCGGAGACCTCGAACTCCGACGGGAGCGTGTCGAGGACGCGCTGCCGCTCCTCCGGCGTCATGTGGTCCCAGAGCTCCTGCGGGGGGGCCCGCGGATCGTCGGGGTCGATCACCCAGGACGTCGGCGCGCGCTGCATGATCCGAGCTTAGCGGGCCCACGCGGACACAACCAGCCAGGAGCCTGACGGCCCCGCCTCATGTCACGAAGCCCGGCAGATCGATCGGCGTTCCGGTCGCGGCGCTCCTGGTCCTGCAAACCCACGTGCGCTTCGAGCCGGAGCCGAGCGGGACCTGGAAGGTGCCGGTCGAAAAGGAGCCGACCAGGGGGTCCGGAGGGGGTCCGGCACCCCCGCCCGCGCTCTGCATTGCGCCACGGGAGGGGTCCGGCACCCCCGCCCGCGCTCTGCATTGCGGTTCGGAGGGGTCCAGACCCCCCTTGTGGCACAACGGAGAGCGCTTTTGCGGGGTAGATGGCACAGAATTTCGGTAACAACAGCAGAATCTGGCACAATCTTGCCCCGAAAGACGCTCTGCCGAGCGTTCTCGAGGGGTCCGGACCCCGGTGTGTCGCAATGCATTCCGGTTGTGCCGGTGCCGGACCCCCTGGGGTGGCACAGAACAGCGCCCGCCTGGCACAAAAGCCGGGCGTGCGGTGCGGCAGCGCGAGCCCGCTCGGCGAACGCTCGGCGCGGCGCCCTCGATGGGTCCGGCGGCGCGGCGTGGCGCGGCCGCCCGACGACACAGCGACCGCGACCGCGGCAGATCGCTGGCCACCCTCCGGCGGTTCGTCCTACGGTGTGCAGTCATGACGGAGACGACCGGCGGCCCTGGAAGGGACGTGCTCACCCAGAAAGAGGCAGAGGAGCGCGCCGCGCGCATCGGTAATGCGCGCTACGAGCTCTCCCTCGACCTCTCGCGCGGCGCCCGCGGCTACCGAGGCGAGGCCGTCGCGTACTTCGACGTCCGCGGCCACGGCGACACGTTCATCGACTTCCGCGGCCGGCGCATCGAGCGGCTCGAGATCAACGGCGCCCCGGTCGAGCCCGTGTGGTCCGACTGCCGCATCCTCCTCCCGGGGCGGCTGCTCGCCCCGGAGACGCGCGTGCGCGTCGTCTACGAGAACGACTACGATCACACAGGCGACGGCTTCCATCACTTCCGCGACCCGGAGGACGGCGAGGACTACGTCTACTCGGACCTCGAGCCGTTCAGCGCGCACCGCGTGTTCCCCTGCTTCGATCAGCCGGACATCAAGGCGAGCTACCGGCTCTCCGTCACCGCGCCCGAGGACTGGGAGGTCATCGGCAACGCCCGCGTCACCCGCACGTTCGGCGCCGGCCTCGGGCGCACGACGCGGGTGTTCGAGGAGACGACCCGGTTCAGCACCTACATCTTCGCGCTGATCGCCGGCCCGTACAGCGGCGTCCGCGACGAGCACCGCGGGATCCCCCTCGGGCTCTACTGCCGCAGGTCGCTCGCGAGGCACCTCGACGCCGAGGAGCTCTTCACGCTCACGAAGCAGGGCTTCGACTTCTACCCGGAGTTCTTCGACTACCCCTACCCCTTCAGCAAGTACGACCAGGTCTTCGTCCCGGAGTTCAACGCCGGCGCCATGGAGAACGTCGGCGCCGTGACCTACAGCGAGCGCATGATCTTCCGGGACCCGCCGACGGACCACCAGCGCCTCACGCGCGCCGAGGTGCTCCTCCACGAGATGGCCCACATGTGGTTCGGCAACCTCGTGACCATGCGGTGGTGGAACGATCTCTGGCTGAACGAGAGCTTCGCCACGTACATGGCCTTCCTCGCGATGGACCAGGCGACCCGGTTCCAGCCGGCCGTGTGGAAGGCGTTCAACGTCATGAAGAGCTGGGCCTACCGGCAGGACCAGCTCGTGACGACGCACCCCATCGCCGGGGAGCTCGCCGACACGGAGCACACGTTCCTGAACTTCGACGGCATCACGTACGGCAAGGGCGCCGCCGCGATGAAGCAGCTCGTCGCGGCGATCGGCCTGCCGGCCTTCCGCGAGGGGATGCGCCGGTACTTCAAGCGCTACCAGTACGGCAACGCGACGCTGCGCGACTTCCTGTCCGCGCTGGAGGAGGGCTCCGGCCGCGACCTCGGCGCGTGGTCGCGCCTCTGGCTCGAGCAGGCGTCCCTCAACACGCTGACGGCCGAGTGGGAGCGCGAGGGCGACCGCATCGGCCGGCTCCGCGTGCTGCAGACGGCGCCCGCCGACTACCCGACGCTCCGGCCGCACCGCATCGACGTCGCGCTCGCGCGCGAGGAGGACGGCGCGCTCGTCGTCGACGCGGTGCCCGCGGAGATCGACGGCGCCGCGACCGAGGTCGCCGCCGCGCGGGGGCAGCGGGCGCCGCTCCTCGTGTTCCCCAACCACAACGACCTCACGTTCGCGAAGATCGCGCTCGACCCGGCCTCGCTCGCGTTCGTGCGCGAGCACATGGGCCGCGTGGAGGATCCGCTCCTGCGCCAGCTGCTCTGGTCGTCGCTCTGGAGCATGGTGCGCGACCAGAAGCTCGCCTCCCCCGCGTACCTCGCGCTGGTGAGGGACAAGCTGCCCGCCGAGCCGGACCTCTCCCTCGTCGACCCGGTGCTCACGAACGCGGTGACGGCGCTCGCGCGCTACGTGCCGGATCCCCTGCGCGAGGCCGAGGCGAGCGCGTTCACCGGCCTCGCCCTCGCGGCCCTGCGGGCGGCCCCCCGCGGCGACGCGCAGATCGTGTGGGCGCGGGCGCTCTTCAACGCGGCGTACTCCGCGCCGGATCTCGCGCTGGCCGCGCGCCTCGCGGACGGCGAGATCGAGGTGGACGGCCTCGAGATCGACCAGGAGATGCGCTGGACGGTCGCCGTGAAGTGGGTCGCGCGCGGCATGAAGGGCGCGGAGGAGCGGCTCGCGGCCGAGCGCGAGCGCGACCCGTCGGATCGCGGCCAGCGCGCCGCGCTGCGCGCCGAGACGGCGCGCCCGGATCCGGCGGTGAAGGCCGCGGCGTGGGCGCGCTTCCACGAGGACGGGTACGGCTCGCTGCACCTCACCAGCGCGGCGATGTCGGGCTTCAACTGGTCGTTCCAGCGCGCGCTGCTCGAGCCGTACGCGCAGGCGTTCTTCGAGCGGGTGCAGCAGGTCTTCGAGACGCGGACGCACGAGCTCGCGTCCGCGTATTTCACCCATCTGTTCCCCTCGTACCGCGTCGATCGGGACCTCCTCGCCCGCGCGGAGGCGCGGACCGCGGCGCTCGGGCGCGCCCCGGACGGCGCGCCGGCGGCGCCGCGGCTGCCGATGCTGGTCCGGATGCTCCGCGAGGCGAGCGACGACCTCGTGCGGGCGCTCGCCTGCCGGGAGCTGGCGGCGGCGAGCGCCGAGGGGCACCGCCCGGGGGGCGGGGGCGCCCCCGGCTGAGCGAGGGACCGGGGAGAGCTGCGCTCGAGGCGACGATGATCGTGCAGATCGGGAAGACGTCCGTCACGTGGACGCGCGCGGACCTCGAGGCGAAGGTCGCCGGCCACGCGCGCGTCCTCATCGACGTCGGCACGGGCGACGGCCGCTTCGTGTACCGCTCGGCCGGCGCCCACGCCGATACGTACTGCATCGGCATCGACCCCGCGGGGGAGCGGATGCGCGAGGTGTCGTGGCGCGCCAGCCGCAAGGTCGCCCGGGGCGGCCGGCCGAACGCGCTCTTCGTCGTGGCGTCCGTGCAAGCGCTGCCCGAGGAGCTCACCGGGCTCGCCCACACCCTCACCGTCAATTTCCCCTGGGCCTCGCTGCTCTCGGCCCTCGTGCTGCCCGAGGCGCCGGTGCTCGAGGCGCTGCGCCGGCTCGTCCGACCGGGGGGGGAGCTCATCGCGCTGCTCAACCAGAGCGTCTTCGACGACCGGCCCTACGCGGGGCGGCTCGGGCTCCCCGAGCTCTCGGACGCGTGGGTCGATGACACGTTGCGCCCCGCCTACCGCGCGGCGGGCTTCGAGATCCGGGCGAGCGAGCTCGTCGAGGGGGACATGCCGCACCAGACCAGCTGGGGACAGCACCTCACGCTCGCGTCGGGCCGGAGGACGCGCCTGCTCACGGCCGAGGCGATAGGCGCGATCGGCGGCGGAGCGCCGGGGTGAGGGCGCCGCGCGCCGCCGGGACGCTCAGGCGATCTGCCCGGCGAGCTACCGCGTGCTCCCGTGCTGCACCGCCTCCCGCTCGGTCACGCGGCGGACGGTCTGCGCGGTGTGCCTGTCGTCCTCGCTCTGCGCGACGTCCGACAGGCTGATGATGCCGACCAGGCGGCCGTCCGCCTCGGTGCACAGGACGCGCGACTTGTGGTGCTGCCCCATCAGCTGCTCCGCGCGCTGCACGTCGTCGTCGGGCCGGCACGCGACCACCCCGCGCGTCATGACGTCGCCCACCTTCGTGCTCAGCGGCCGGCTGTGGGCCAGCACCCGGATGGCGAGGTCGCGGTCCGTCAGCGCCCCGAGCACCCTCCCGGCGCTGTCGCAGACAGGAAGGAAGCCGATGTTCGCGTCGCGCATCTTGCGCGCGGCCGTCTGGATGGTGTCGTCGGCCAGGACGCTCTGGATGTCTTGCTTCATGATCTCCTTGCACAGCATGGTTCCCTCCTTCGGTTCCGTTTGCAGCGCTCGGCAGCGTCACCGCGCACAAAAGGACCTTAGGGGCCCCTCGCGGGCGAGGGATGGAGCATCATGATGAATGCGGCGTCAGGGACCGCTTGATCGCGCCTCCGGCGGGCGAGCGCGCCGGGCGGCGCCCTGGCGGGGCGCCGCGGCGAAAGCCAACCTCGGTGCGAGACACCAAACCTCGGTGCGAGACATCATGTCAGAGCGGATCACGGGGGCGGTCATCCGCCGGGCGCGGCCGGCCGACGCGGCCGTCATCGCGCGCATCGAGGTCGACTCCTGGCGGGCGGCGTATCTGGGCCTCGTGCCGGCGGCCGATCTCAACGCCCTCTCCGTGCCGGCGCGCGAGCTGAGCTGGCGGCACATCCTGAACCGCGACGCCGCGGCCGGGACGCGGACCTGGGTGCTCTGCGCCGAGGACGCCGGGCTCGGCTTCGCGAGCGCCGGGCCGACGCGCGACGACGACGACGACCCGGACGACGTCGGCGAGCTCTACACGATCTACCTCCTGCCCGCCGCGTGGGGGCGCGGGCTCGGCGCCGCGCTGCTCGACACGGCGCAGGCCGACCTGGCCCGGCGCCGCCACAGGACCATGACGATCTGGGTCCTCGAGGGGAACACCCGCGCGCGCCGCTTCTACGAGCTCTCCGGCTTCAGCCGCGACGGCGCGCGGCGGTGGGCGCGGGTCGGCGCCGGCAGCCTCCCGGAGCTCCGCTACCGGCGAGCGCTGTAGCGCCCCGGATCCCGCGCCGAGGGCGGCGCCGGCCCGCGCACCAGCGACGGCATCGAGCCCCGGCGCCCCGGCGCGCTAGCCGAAGCGCACGACGATGCTGCTGTAACCGCCCCGCGGGTCGTACTGGGAGGTGATCTTTCCCCAGGAATACTCGTACGGCGGCGCGCCGAGGATCGACGCCAGCCAGGCGTCGTGGCTGGCCTTGCGCTCCGCCTCCTCCTTCTCGGACCAGTCGTTCCAGAACGCCTTCGACTCGGCGCCCACCTCGAACAGCTCGACCCACGCGATCTTGCCGCTGCAGAAGTGCAGCGTGATGCGGAAGGTCCGGAAGCCGATGCGCTGGCGCGACGTCCGGTATCCGCTCCACGGCTGCGCCTGGCTCAGGGCGTTGGCCATCCGCGCGAGCGGCGACGACAAGAACTGCGCTTCCGAGTACGAGGGCCCGATGCGAAGCCCGGATGTGAGCTCGATCTCGCCCGTCTGTCGATGGATCATCCAGCCCTCCGACCGCTCGGAACAGCATACACCACGGCTCGCGGACCGGCGCGGCTCAGCCGAGCCCCGCCGACGTCCGCGCGCGACAGTCACGCGAAGACCCGACTCGGCCTCTCCGAAGGTGGGTGTTCGACGGAGGTTCACCCCTGCCTCTCGCTCGCCCGGCTGCTCGGAGGACAACAGCCGCGGTCCCTCCCGCGCAGCGCGAGGGACGCCGCCGATGTCCTCCGGTGTCGACACGGCACCCACGATGTCGCGGGTGACCGAGCAGACCGAGCAGACCGAGCAGACCGAGCAGACGGAGCAAACCGAGCACCCACTTTTGCCATGGGCATAAGGCAGTGTCGCGCAATGCGGTTTTCCTGCTCGTGACAACCCGCATACCGGTAATATCGGTCACGGATCGCGCCGGGCCCCACCCGAGGTCATCCGAGGTCTTCTTGCTGCGTTGCCCTTCCTGCCATCGCCGACTCGCAGTGCTCACCTCCTGCCCGACGGACGGAGCCACGGCGCCGTCCCGCCCAGCGCCGGTCGATCTCGACGCAGAGACGCCGCCGTCCGTCGCGGGCTTCCTCGTCGGCTCGCCGCTCGCGGCGGGCGCCTTCTCGGTCCTCTGGGCCGCGACGCGGGCGGAGGACGGCGCTCCCGCCGTGCTCAAGATCAGCAGGGCCCACTCGCTGCTCGCGCGCGAGCGGTTCCGCAGCGAGGCGTGGGCGCTCGAGCAGCTCGGCCCTCCGGCCTCGCCTCGCCTGCTCCAGAACGGCGTGCTCGAGGACGGCCGCGCGTACATCGCGATGGAGCGGCTCCGCGGCGAGACGCTGGCGGCCCACCTCGAGGGCCTGCCCGCCGCGCCCGACCTGCGCTCCGCCCTCGACGTCGCGCTCGGCGTGCTGGGCTGCCTCCAGGTGATGCACGAGCGCGGCCTGGTCCACCTGGATCTCGCGCCCGAGAACGTCTTCCTCGAGCCCGACGGCGGCGTGCGGCTCCTCGACTTCGGCCTCACGCAGCGCGAGCGCGGCGTCGTCTGCCACCCGGCGGACAGCGCGCTCACCACGCTGGGCGCCATGCTCGGGGCGCTCGAGGTCGCGTCGCCCGAGCGGCTCCGGGGCGAGCCGCTCGACGCGCGCGCGGATCTCTACGCCTTCGGCGCGCTCCTCTTCGAGCTGCTCACGCTGCGCCCTCCGTTCGCGGGCGCTCCCGCGGACGTCGCGCAGGGGCACCTCGGCCGGCTCCCCCCCAGGCCGAGCGAGATCGCCCCGGTCCCGCCGTCCATCGAGGCCCTCGTCCTCGCCTGCCTCGCCAAGGAGCGCGCGCGCCGCCCGGCCGACGCCGCGGGCCTGCGGGCCGCGCTCGCGTCGGCGGGCGCCGAGGCGCTCGCCCTGGCCGGCGGGGCCGCCGGCGCCGCGGCGACCGCGGGAAACGACGCCGCCACCGGCTCCACGGACCGGCACGACACGGTGGTGCTCGCCCTGGAGGCCCGCGGCGCCGAGGCCGAGGTCCGCGCCGCCGTGGCCCGCCACGACGGGCACCTCGCGCGGCAGCGCGGCTACCGCTTCGTCGCGATCTTCCCCGGCCCGAAAGAGGCGGCCGCGGAGCGCGCGCTCCTCGCGGGGCGGGAGATCGTCGCTTCGGTCGGCGCGCCCCTCGCGATCCACATCGCGCCGCTGAAGCTCCGCCGCGACGCCGAGGGCGTCCACGCCGCCGGCATCGCCGTGGAGCGGCCCGAGTCGTGGCTCCCCTCGGATCCGTGGCGCGGCATCGCGCTCAGCGCCGAGCTCGTCACCGCCCATGCCGGGTTCGACGTCGCCGCGGCGAGCGAGGACGGCCGCTACTTCTTCGCCCCGGACGCGCCCCCGCCCTCGGGCCGTCGTGACGCCGCGCCGCCGCTCGTCGGGCGCGGCGACGCCCTGAGCGCCGCCGAGGAGAGCCGCGAGCGCGCGCTCGCGGGCCTCGGGCCCGGCCTCTGCGCGCTGATCGGCGAGCGCGGCGCCGGCAAGTCGCGCCTCGCCGAGGCGATCGCCGAGAGCAGCCGGCGCGCGCACCCCGGCGCGCTCGTGATCTCGCTGCGCGCCGCGCCGGAGCTCGGCGCACGCCCCGGGGGCGGCCACGGCCGGACCGCGGCCGCCTTGCTCGCCGAGGTGCTCGGCGCGAGCAACGGCGCCCTCGCGGCGCCCGGCGACCCGCGCGCGTTCTGCGTCGAGCGGCTCGGAGAGCCGCTCGGCGGCGAGGTGTGGCCCGCCGTGGCCGCGATCCTCGGCTGGCCGGGCGGCTCCGCAGGCCGGCCGCCGCCGCGCCGCGGGAGCGTGATCCGGGCGCTCGCCGAGGGGCTCCGCCGGAGGGCGATGGATCGGCCCGTCGTCGTGATCGTCGACGACGCGCACCTCGCCGACGGCGCCACGCTCGACGCGCTCGACCTCGCGACGCGGCGCGAGGCGTCGGTCTCGCTCTGGGTGCTGCTCGCCGGCGCCCCGGCGCGCTGCTCGCCGGCGCCCCGGCGCCACGCGCTGAGCGCCCGCGGCCACGCGCGCGATCACGTCGCGCTCCCGCCGCTCGACGACGCCGCGGGGCTCCTGCTCTGCGCGGAGCTCCTCCGGCCCGCGGAGCCTCCGCCGAGCGCGACGCTCCGGCGCATCTGCGCGTGGGCCGGCTACAACCCCCGCGCCCTCGTGGAGCTCACCCGGGCGATCAAGCGCGCGGGCCTCGTGCGGCTGCGGGCGAGATCGAGCGGCCACCAGCTCGCGACCGCCGAGCTGGAGAGGCTCCCGCCGTCGCCCGCGTGGCAGTGGTTCGCCGCGGGGCAGCTGGAGGCGCTCCCGCCGGAGCTCGGCGCGTGCGCGAGGCTCTGCGCGGTGCTCGGCTTCGAGCTCTCGGAGGACGTGGCGGCGAGCGTGCAACGCGCGCTCGAGCGCGAGGACGCGGCGGCGGCGAGCGCCGACCACGTCGACGTCCCGAGCGCCCTGCACGCGCGCGTCGACGTACCGAGCGCGCTCCGCGCGCTGGTGGCGCGGGGGCTCCTCGTCCCCCGTGGCGCGCACGGCGCCGCGCACGGCGAGGGCGCCCTCTGCGGCGGCGCCAGCTATGCCTTCCGGAGCGCGCTCTTGCAGGAGGCCATCTACGCGCTGCTCCCGGAGGACCGGCGCGCGGTGATGCACCGGCACGCGCTCGCCGTCTGGGAGCTCAGGGCCGAGGCCCGGCCGAGGGCGCCGGAGCTGCTCGAGCCGATCGCGCGCCACGCCGCGGCCGCCGGAGCGCGCGCGCGCGCGGCGCACGCGTACCTGCTCCTCGGCGATCTCCAGCGCGACCGGCACAACAACGCCGTGGCGGAGAGCCACTACGCGTCCGCGCTCCTCTGGGCCGACGGCGACGATCAGCGCCAGCGGTACCTCGCGCTCCTCGGCCGCGCGCGCGTGCGCTACCGCGTCCTGCGCACCGGCGAGGCGCTCGACGATCTCCGCTCCGCGGGGGCGCTGGCCCGGACGATGAAGGACCCGCGGATGATCGCGGAGGCGCTGCTCGAGGAGGCGACCGCGCTCGACTGGGCGGGCGCCTGGGAGGAGTCGGCGGCGCGCGTCGAGGAGGTGATCCCGCTGCTCGACGCCCGCGAGGGCCGCGCCGACGCCGCGCTCGCCGCGCGCTTCGAGGTCGCGGCCGGCCGCGCGGCGTTCCGCAAGGGCAACCTGGACGACGCCCTCGAGCGGCTCACGCACGGCGTGGAGGGCGTCCGCGAGGCCGATCACGACACGCACGTGACCGGGCTCACGCTGCTGGCCTGCGTGCTCGCGCGGTCCGGCCAGCTCGAGGAGGCGGAGCGGCGCTTCGACGACGCCGTGCGCAGCTGCGAGGAGCGCGGCGACCGGGGCCACCTCTGCGCGGCGCTCGTCCGCCGCGCGGAGCTCTGGCCGGCGCTCGACGCCCCGGATCGCGCGATGGCGGACCTCCGGCGCGCGGTCCAGCTGGCCCGCGAGGAGGCGAGCGCCCTGGCGGAGCGCGACGCGACGATCAAGCTCGCGGAGCTGCTCTACCTCTGGGGGCAC
Organism: Sorangium sp. So ce281; assembly: GCF_051527395.1. NCBI lineage: Bacteria > Pseudomonadati > Myxococcota > Polyangiales > Polyangiaceae > Sorangium > Sorangium sp. So ce281. Next base: position 3,021,688 of record NZ_CP150322.1, on the reverse strand, counting down.
GAGGACGAGGCGCTGCCCCTGGTGCGGCAGGCGCGCTCGCTCGACGAGCAGCTCAAGGACAGGCCGGCCTACAGGAGCGCGCTCCTGCTCGCGCGGATCCACGCGATGCGCGACGAGCACGCGGACGCGAGCCGGCAGCTCCGGTGGCTCAGGGCGCAGGGGGCGATCGCGGATCTGCCGCCGTACGCCCAGGCCCTCCTCGGCGTCATGCAGCTCGCCGTGAAGGACCCGAGGTCCGGCATGGAGAGCGCGCGCACGCGGGCGACGGCGCGCGAGGAGGGGGAGCCGCCCGGCGAGCTGGGCGGCGGGCTCAGCGCCGACCAGCGGGTCGAGCTCCTCTACTGGCGGGCGCGCGCCCTGCTCGACGCCGGCCGCCCCGAGGATCTGGCGCTGCTCCTCGCGCGCACCGCGCCGCTGCTCGCCGAGAGCCGGGCCTGGCGCCCGCGCTTCGCGAAGCTCCGGGCGGGCGACGGGCAGCTCGCGGGGTAGGCGCTTCGGGTTCGTCGATCCGTCCCGGAGCCGCGCTCGGTCGCCGCCTCCTCCTGAGGAGCCCGCGCGAGCTCGACGACATCGAGGGCGCCCTGGTCATGGAACGGCCGCTGCTACCGGCGGGGCATGAGCGTCGCGCCATCGAGCGTCGGACGACGGGGCCTCCGGGCGGGCTCTGGGGCCCCCTCGGGGTCGAGGGCGCGCTCGGGCCGCGTCGGCCCGTCACGGGAGTCGAGAGACAATGGACTCGTCACCTGCAATCAAGCTGCTCCTCACCGACGTCGACGGCACCCTCGTCACCTCCGACAAGCGCCTCACCGATCGCGCCCGCGCGTCGGTCGAGCGGTTGCGCTTGGCCGGTGTCGTGTTCGCCATCATCAGCGGTCGCCCGCCGCGCGGGATGGCGATGCTGAACGGACCGCTCGCGCTGACGACGCCGATCATCGCGTTCAACGGCGGCATGTTCGTGACGCCCGATCTCGGCACGGTGCTCGAGCAACGGTGCCTGTCGGCCACCGTCGCCGAGGAGGTCGCGACGGCGCTCGCGAACGCCGGCCTGGACGTCTGGGTCTACCGTGGCAGCGATTGGTTCATCCGCCGCCGCGACGCGCCGCACGTCACGCACGAGGAGCAGACCGTGCAGTTCGCGCCCATCGTCATCGACGATCTCGGCGGCGTCCTCGCGAACGCCGTCAAGATCGTCGGCGTCAGCGACGACCTCGCCCTCGTGGCGCGCTGCGAGGGCGAGCTGCGTCAACGCCTCGGAGCCCAGGTGTCCGCGGCGCGATCGCAGCCTTACTACCTCGACGTGACGCACCCCGACGCGAACAAGGCGGCGGCGCTGCAATGGTTGTCGCGCGCGCTCGACGTCCCGCTCTCGCAGGTCGCCTGCATCGGTGACATGCCGAACGACGTGCTCATGTTCCGCCTGGCGGGGCTGAGCATCGCGATGGGGAACGCCAGCCCCGACGTGCAACGCTGCGCGCGCCACGTCACCACGTCGAACGACGACGAGGGGTTCGCGAGCGCCGTCGACCGGTTCGTCCTCGGCGCGCGCGCCGACTCGTCACCGCGGCCTGGCCAGCTCCAATGACCCCGAAAGCCAGGAGGACCTCATGTCTCCCGAACAGTTCGACATCCTCATTCTCGGCAGCGGCGCCGGCGGAAAACACGTGGCCTGGGACATGGCCCCGGCCGGGGGCCGAACGGCCGTCGGGTCGCCGTGGTGCAGACGGCGATGCTGGCCGGCATGCCCTACACAGGACTGCGAGATGCCGTCCTGACGCACCCGACGATGGCGGAAGGCCTCGACCCGCTGTTCGCAAAGGTGCCGGCCAGGTCCACGCGCTAGAGCGACAAACGGGTTGAAACCCCAGAAGAGAACAGGAATTTGAACCGCCAAGCGCGCCAAGGACGCCAAGACTGTGGTTTGTTCTTGGCGTCCTTGGCGTCCTTGGCGTCCTTGGCGCGCTTGGCGGTTTATTTCTCGCTCGATCAACGTGATCGGTATTCCAGAATACCGATCACGTTGAAACCCGGAGAGTTTTCACAGGGAGGCGGGGAGGCGGGGAGGAAGAAAAAAATGAATCTCTCGCTCTTGCCGTCTCTCGCTCCCCGCCTCCCCCTCCGTGCAGGGTCGCCCGGCGGGCTCCTTCCCTCAGGTGAAGGCGTATGTGCGCGAGGCGCGCGGTGGCCGCACCGGATCCATGGACACACCTGGGCACCGATGGACGCCACGTTCGTCATCAACGAGCATGTTCAACGAGCATGCCACTCCGCCACAGATAACGCGTCGCGTTATATCCTGAAGCAAAGGGCGCCGCCGCGCGAACTGCGAAGCGCATCACATTCCGAGGTGAGAACCGCATCACATCGGAATCTCAATGGCGGAGGCGGAGGCGGAGGCGGAGGCGGAGGCGGAGCTCGCTCCGGGCGCCCTCTCTGTTCCGCGCTCGCACGAGAATCATGAGAAAAGCCGCGCCGCCCGCGGAACTAGTGGTTGGATCCTGCGCGAGGGCGGCGTAATATAACAGATTGTGTCATCCCCCGAACCGACGCAGAGCGCCTCGCTATTCCTCTGCATCACCTTCTTTCCGAGCGAGCGCCTGGCGACGGCGGTGCTGCGGCTGGTGTCCAGCTTCTGCGGCGCGGTGCTGGACGACGCGAATGTGAGCTCGCGGTTCTACATGGCCGCGCACGAGCTCGCCGAGAACATCACCAAATACTCCACCGGCCCTCGCGTCAGCCTCGAGCTCGCGCTGGAGGAGGACGAGACGTCGCACATCATGAAGATCCGCGCGCGCAACGAGGCGTCGCCGGAGCGGCTGCGAGAGGTCGAGAAGCGGCTGCTCGACCTGAAGACCGCGAGCGACCCGCTGAAGCACTACGACGACCTCATCACGGAGACAGCGATGATCGAGGGCGTCTCCGGCCTGGGCCTCGCGCGCGTCCGCGCCGAGGGAGGGCTCGACGTCGACTACAAGATCGAGGGCAACGAGCTCACGATCATCGCGCACGCGCCGCTCGAGCGGTGGAGGATGAATGGACAGCCTAAGGGTTGATCGCATCACCACGGACAGCTTCGGCATCGAGCCGGCGCTGCTCGGCGATCACCTGAGTATCAAGCTCACCGGGACGGGCGACATGGCGGCGGCCGCGCCGCTCGGCGCCTATTGCAAGGAGGTCCTGCACGAGGTCCGGCGCCTCTCGCTCGCAGCCGTCGAGTTCGACATACGCGCCCTGTACTTCCTGAACTCGAGCTGCCTGAAGGCGTTCATCGCCTTCATCTCCGGCGTCACCGACCAGGGCCCCAAGTGCAAGATCCGGTTCGTCACCGACGCGAGGCTCGGGTGGCAGCGGCGGAGCCTGGCGGCCCTGGAGCGCATGTCCCCCGGCCTCGTCTCCATCCACGACAAGTGAACGAGGAGCGATAGATCATGGCGGCGAAGCGCCACACGATCGCCCTCCTGACCGACTACCTCTGCGGCGAGTACCAGTCCGAGGCGCGCTTCGGGGTCGAGCGCGCGGCCGAGGCGCACGACGTCAACCTCATCGTGGCCTTCGGCGAGACGCGCGCCCGCCAGGGCTACACGCTGGACGCCCGGGGCGGGATCTATTCGCTCATCGGCGCGACGACGGTCGATGGGGCGGTGATCATGTCGTCGGCGCTCACGAACCACGTCGGCCCCAACGGAGCGCACGAGTTCTGCCGATCGCTCGCGCCCTTGCCCGTGTGCAGCGTGGGGCTCGCGCTGGACGGCGTCCCGAGCGTCATCGTCGACAACGCGGTCGGGGGGGAGGCGGCGGTCGCGCACGTGCTCGACGACCACGCGTGCAAGCGCGTCGCCTACATCAGCGGGCCGGCCAACAACGAGGAGGCGAAGCTGCGCGCCGTGGCGTACCGGAGGGCCCTCGAGGCGCGCGCGCTCCCCTACGACGAGCGCCTCTTCGTGTACGGCGATTTTCTGATCGACGGCGGCCGCCGCGCGATGCGCGAGCTCCTCGGGCGCAGGGTCGAGTTCGATGCCGTCGTCGCCGGCAACGACAACATGGCCCTCGGCGCGATGGACACGCTGAAGGCGCACGGCATCGACGTCCCTGGCGACGTCCTCGTGTGCGGGTTCGACGACGTCGCCGTCTCGCGCGTCACCAGGCCGTCGCTGACGACCGTCCGCCATCCGATCAAGGAGCTCGGGGCGCTCGCCGTCGAGACGGTCGTGCGCCAGCTCCGCGGCGAGCGCGTGCCGGAGTGCAGCCTCCTCCCCGTCGAGCTCACGCGGCGCGAGTCGTGCGGCTGCGGCTACTACGCTGCCCTCCCGCGCGCGACCGGGGCGCCTCCGCGCCGCGAGCCGCTCTCCCTCGCCGCGCAGCGGGAGCCGCTGGAGCGCGCGCTCGCGCGGTGCGTGACCGTCCCGGCGGCGTCGCGTGAGGCCTGGCCCCGGGAGCTGCTCTCCGCGCTCGAGGAGGAGCTGAGCGGGCGGGAGGGCCGCTTCCCGACGGCGCTCCAGGACGTCCTCGACGCGGCGGCGCGCGAGGGCGTCGCCCTCGACCAGTTCCAGGGCGCGATCACGCTGCTCCGCGCGAAGATCGGCCGGGCGCCCGGCGGCGCCTCCGAGGACCGCCTCGAGCGGCTCTGGCACACGTGCCGCATCCTCATCAGCCACGCCTCCGCCCGCGCCGAGGGCGAGAAGCGGCTGTACCTGGAGCGCGCGTCGGTCAACCTCAGCTGGACCGGCATGTTCTTCTCGACCTGCCTCGGCATGCCCACGCTCCGGCGCACGCTCGCGGCGGAGCTGCCGAAGCTGGATCTCACGCACGTCGCCATATCGCTCTTCGACGACCCCCAGCGCGCCACCCTGCAGTCGCTCTTCCTGATGGAGAACAGCCGCGAGGTGGAGCCGCCGCCCGCGAGCTTCGCGTCCTCGTGCCTCGCGCCGCCCGGATTCCTGAGCTCGTCGGAGCGCTGGAGCGTCGTCGCGATGCCGCTCACGTTCGGCGAGACGGAGCACTACGGCATCGCGCTCGTCAACAGCGGCGCGAACGAGATGGTCTACGACGCGGCGCGCCTCCAGATCGGCTCTGCGATGAAGGCGGTGTCGATGCACCGGGAGATCGTCCGGCACGTGGAGGTACGCGAGCGGCTGGAGCAGGAGAGGGTCCACCAGGAGACCCTCGTCGCGAAGCACATCCAGACCTCGCTCGTCCCGTCGCACCTGCATGTGGAGGGGCTCGATCTCTCCGCGATGATGCGGCCGGCCGCGGAGGTCGGCGGCGACTACTACGACGTGCTCCCCACGCGGGACGGCGGGTGGCTCGGGATCGGCGACGTCGCGGGGCACGGGCTCGTGGCGGGCCTCGTCATGTTGATGATCCAGAGCATGGTCGCGGCCATGACGCGCAGGGATCCGGGCGCCCGCCCGGGCGAGGTCGTCTCGGCGCTCAACCGGGCGATCTACGACAACATCCGCGACCGGCTGAAGCGCGACGAGCACGCGACCCTGCTGCTGCTGCGCTACGAGCGCGGCGGGCGGGTGACGTTCGCGGGCGCGCACGACGACATCATCGTGTGCCGCGCGAGGACGCGGAGGAGCGAGTGCGTCCCGAGCTCCGGCGTGTGGGTCGGCGTCCTGCCGTCCATCGACGCGTTGACCAGGGACGCCGAGCTCCTCCTCGAGGACGGCGACCTGCTCGTGCTCTACAGCGACGGGGTGACGGAGGCGCGCAACGCGCACCGGGAGCAGTTCGGGCTCTCGCGGCTCTGCGCCACCGTCGAGGCCGCCCAGGACGCGCCGGTCGACGACATCCGCGACCGGATCCTGCGGGAGGTCGACGGCTGGTGCCCGAGCCCGGACGACGACATCACGATCGTCGTGGGCAGGTACCGCGCGCCGGCGGCCGCCCTGTAGCCGCGGCGGCTCGCCGGGCTCGTCAGCCGGTGACGCGGCCCTCGATGATCCCGCCGTCCGCGGTGATGGCGACGACCACCTCGCCGTCGACGAACAGCGACACGACCGGGCCGACCCAGGCGTCGTTCTCCCAGACGCACTCCCACGCCCCGGCCATGGGCGGGATGCCCCCGCGCCGCACCCAGACGCGCCCCGCGCTGCCCGCCCAGGCGCGCCCCTCCGCGTCGATCGTCACGGCCGACAGGGCGCGCCGCGGCTCGATGATCTCCGTGAAGACGCTCTGCCCGTACCGCCAGACGACGCTGCCCTCCGCGCCGACGGCGATGCCCACGCCGAGATCGGGCCGCCCGGCGCACGCGACGAACGCCCGCGCCGGCGGCGCCGGGATGCGCTCCAGGTGCCAGTCGAGCGGCGCGTAGAGCGCGACAAGCCCCTCGCCCTTGGTCGACCGGCCGACGACCAGCCACCGCTCGTCCTCGACGCGCGCGACCGCGGCGAGCAGCGCGACGCCGTCGGCCGGCATCGGCCGCAGCCAGCGCTTGGCGATGAACGCGTGGAGGAGCGGCCGCGGATCGTTCGGCGTCGTCGAGACGAGGATGCCCATGTCCTCGAGGTCGCCGCTCAGCGCGACGTGGCTCTGCGGCTCTCCCGGCAGCTGGAAGACGCCCGTCACGCCGCCCGTCGTGTACACCGCGAGCGTCGAGGCGTCGCCGCCGATGAGCCACCGGCCGGGCCCGATCCGGTGCACGAAGCGCACGCCCTGCGGGCTCGGGAGGCCGCCGGACGACGCCTCGCTCCAGCTCGTCCCGTTCCAGAAGAGCAGCCCCCCCGTGGCCGCCGCGAGGCACCGGCCGTAGCCGTCCCAGGCCACGCTCCGGATGACCGAATCGAGGCTCGGGTGGTGGAGCACGCTCCACGTCCAGCGCTCGACGACCGCCGACAGGCGCGGCGCGGGCTCCCGCGAGGCGCGCGGGGGCGCGCTGATGATCTCGGCCTCGATCGGGCGGTCCTGGCTCGGGCGCTCGGCGGCCTTGGCGCTTCGCGGCGACAGCAGCGTCTGGCCGAGCTCCCCCTTGAGCTGCACCGGCGCCTTCATGTGCGTGGACGGGACGGTCATCGGACCGACCTCCTCCGCGGCGCGCACGCGCGGTTCCCCCGCGCTCGCCACGATCCGCTGCTCCAGCGCGGAGATCGGCGAGGCGGGGCGGAGGTACGGCGAGAGCATCGCGGCCACGGCCACCGCCTCCTGGAGGCGCTCCTGCGCCTCGCCGGTGGACGCCCAGCGGAGCGCGAAGTCGATCGACTTGCACGCCTGCTCGTTGCCGCGCAGCGCGGGGTGGAGCCACCGCGTCTCGACGATGCTCCGGCGCGTGCGCGCCATGGCGGCCATGAGCGCCTGCGCCTGCGACTCCGCGATGATGTACTCCTCGCCCGTCAGCAGGAAGAAGATGACGGACGCGAGGTTGAAGATGTCGGTCCACGGGCCGATCGTGCTCGGATCGGCGGACAGCATCTCCGGCGGCACGACCCCGGCGTTGCCGACGACGCCGGCCATGATCGTCTCGCGGATGCCGCGCGGCCGCGCCATGCCGAAGTCGCTGATCTTGAACAGCTCGCCTTCGCCGGAGCCGCAGCAGAGGATGCTCTCCGGCGTGAGCTGCCGGTGGACGACGCCGACGTCGTGCACGGCCGACAGCCCGCTCGTGATGCACTCGATGGCGCGCGTCGCGCGCGCCGGATCGAACGCGTGGCCCGTGGCCTGGATGGTCCCCTGCACCCGCTGCCGGAGCGTCACGCCCTGCACGCCGCCGTGCACGTACTCGATGGTGATCCAGGGGAGGTTGAGCGCCTTCGTGCCGCGGCGGACCTCGAACGTGCCGGTGTCGATGAGCCGGACAACGAAGGGGGTCGGAGGGACCTGCTCGTTGAGGCGGCCGAGGGACACCGCCTCTTTCTTCACGATGACGGCCGCTGACGGACCCAGCTGCCTGAAGAGCGACGGCCGGAGGATCTTGACGACCACGGGCGTCTCGCCTTCGGGCGCGGTGCGGACCGCGTAGAACGAGACGAACATCGCCCCGGACCCGGCGCGCGACACGATCCGGTAGCCGATGCTTGACGAGAGGTCGCTGGCGATCGTGGCACCCTGCAGACCTCCGAGGGCCTCTTCATCGCTGGGTATTGTGAGCACGTGAACGACCATAGCGCACCCGGCGCGGCGTGGAACAACTTGCCGCGGGGGAGCAACGCGGCCGCCTCGGGCGCCGCCGGAGCGGCTCGGCAAGCGGCCCGTCGGTCTGCTCGCGGCGGCGAGCGCGCGGGCGCGCGGGCGCTGAAGCGCGCGCCCCCTGTAAGCCGGCCAGGGCGGCGCGCGTTGCACGGGCATGAAGAACCAGCGCTCCCTGTCCCGGGCGTGCCTCGCCGGGCTCATGCTTTCGGTCACACCGCTGCTCGCGGCGTGCGCGGCGCAGGCGACGCCGCCCGTGGCCGCCGCTCCGGAGATCAACACCATCACGGTCGTCGGCCGCGGCGACGTCAGCGCGAGGCCTGACGTCGCCCGGGCGCAGATGGGCATCGAGGTGATGGCGCCGACGGTGCACGAGGCGACGAGGCTCGCCGCGGCGCGCATGACCGAGATCCTCGCCGCGCTCAAGAACGCCGGCCTGGCCGAGAAGGATATCCAGACCAGCAACTACTCCATCCAGCTCGTGCGGCAGCCCGACGTGCCGCCCTGGATGGCCACGGGCCACGCGCAGCCCGCCCCGGCGGTCGCGCCGGCGGCCCCGGCCGCGGCGCCCGCGGCGCCCGCGGGGCGCGGACCGAAGGCGCCTCAGCCGCCCGCGCCGAAGCCGCCGCCCGCCGACCTGGCGCCGGCAGCGCCGCCTCCGCCGACGCACGTCTATCAGGTGAGCAACACGGTGATGGTCGTCATCCGCAACCTCGATCAGGTCGGGGCGGTGCTCGACGCCGCCGTGGCCGCCGGCGCGAACAACGTCTGGGGCGTCTCGTTCGGCCTCGACGAGACCGACCCGCTCGAGGCGCGCGCGCGGGAGAAGGCGATCGCGGACGCGCGGGCTCGCGCCGGGGCGCTCGCCAGGCTCCAGGGCGTCTCGCTCGGCCCCGTCGTCTCGATCAGCGAGGTCGTCGAGCAAGGCCCGATCTACGCCCCCCGCGCCGCGCTCGCCTCCGGCGGGTACTCCGCGGACATGGGGACGCCCGTGTCGGCCGGCGAGGTCTCGTTCGGCACGCAGGTGAAGGTCGTCTACGCGCTGGAGAGCGCGCCGGCGAGCCCGCGCAAGTGACGCCGCGGCGCGGAGGGAGGGGCCGCGGGCGCGCCTGCCCGCGCGGCGGCGGTCGGATTCCAGCTAGATCCACCGCGCGTCGCCCCAGTGGGTAAAGTCCTGGTACCCAGCACAGACCCATCCTCCATCGGCCCCTGCACAGCGCACCATGATCGCTCCGCCCCGCCCTTCCCTTCGCCGTGCCCCTGTCCTCGCGGCGCGCCCGCGCCGCTCCGCCGCGCTCGCTCGCTCGTTCGCGGCGGCGGCGCTCGCCGCCTCGACCACGGGCTGCCTCGTGCTCGAGCCGCCGACGTACGAGCACCCCGAGCAGACCGCGCCGGTGCTCACGGCGGTCTTCCCTCCCCAGCACATACCCGTGTACATCGTCGAGCGGCAGGACAGCTTCAAGAATTTCGGCGCGACGGTGCTGTCCGAGGACAACGGCACCCCTCTGCAGGGCGTCCTGTACATCGATTATGGGCGGCCCAGCAGTGAAGATGCCCTGTTCCCGCTCCCGTTCCGGAGGGTCACGTTCCCACGAGTGTTCCCAGCCGGGACCATGGCTGGCGGACAGCGCCCCTTCGAGCTCACGTGGGATCTCACGACGCCGATCCCGGCAGAGGGGGTGACGCCGGAGAAGGAGTGCCACACGATCACCATGATTGCATCGCACGCCTTCAACAAGTGCAGTTGCGCGGCCGACCCGGACGACGTGAGTTCGCTCACCTGGCAGATCATCCACTGCAATCCGAACGAGCCGACCTGCCCCAAGTCATGCCCTCCGCTGGATTGCGAGACGACCCCGTGCCTCTTCTGCGATGATCCCTCGCTCGAGGATGGCTGCAAGAACCACTGACGCCGCGGGGCCGCGCGCTCGGGGGGGATTGGGCGCGCCCCCGACGCCGCGGGGGCGTGGTACATCGGGTCGATGAGCGCTCCCCCTGATGTCCAGCCCGCTCTCGCGCCGCGCGGCGGGGTCGTGCGCCCTGCGCGCCGGCCGCCCGGGTGGGTCGCCCCCGGGCCGCAGCCGGCGACGCCGGATCGCCCGGAGGTCTGGCCCGGCCCCGGCGAGGACCTCTGCTATCTGTCGGGCGACTTCCGGATCCTGCAGCGGCTCGACGGGCACCGCTGGTCGGCCGACGACCTCGTGACCGCCTGGTTCGCGGCCGAGCGGGTCGCGCACGCGCCCCCGCGACGCACGGTCGACCTCGGCTGCGGCATCGGCACGGTGCTCCTGTTCACCGCGTGGCGCTTCCCGGACGCGCGCTGCGCGGGTGTGGAGGCGCAGGAGGTGAGCGCCTCGATGGCGCGGCGCTCGGTCGCGTGGAACGGCGTCGACGCGCGCGGCGAGGTCCGGTGGGGGGACCTGCGCGATCCGGCGGTGCTCGACGGGCTCGCGCCCGCGGAGCTCGTGACGGGGACGCCGCCGTACCTGCCGGTCGGCACCGGCATCGAGTCCGCTCGGCTCCAGTGCGGGCCGTGCCGCTTCGAGCACCGCGGCGGCGTGGAGGAGTACTGCCTCGCGGCCGCGCGGCTGCTCGCTCCCGGCGCGCCGTTCGTGGCCTGCGCGGCGGCGCGGCAGCGGCCTCGCGTCGAGGCGGCGGCGGCGGCGGCCGGGCTCGCGCTCGAGGCGTGGCGCGACGTCATGCCCAAGGAGGACAAGGCGGCCTTGTTCTCGGTCTATGCCCTGCGCCGCGCCGAGGCCGTGGCGTCGTGCCATGACGAGCCGCCGCTCGTGTTGCGGGGCCGGAACGGGCGCTTCACCGAGGAGTTCGACGCGCTCCGCCGGACGATGGGAATGCCGGTATAACCAGGGATCCTGCGCGGGTGTGTCGGCGGGGGGCTCACCGCCTCATCGCGGAGCGCACGAACCTGCGCCCCGCGACAGGGCAGCCTCCTTGCCGGCGGATCCGCCTCGTTCGCCGCCCGTCAGCTCGGCTGTGACACGAGCGGAAGGGTCATGGTCTGCGCGCGGAGCAGCGGCCGTCCGTCGCGCGACAGGAGCGCATCCTTCGCTTGCTGGCCCTGTGCCGTGCGCGGTCGCGCCGGGCGCGCCGGCTTGTCGCCGGGCTCGGGCGCAGGCGCAGGCGCTGGCTCAGCGGACACCATCTCGACCGGGGCCTCCCATGCGTGTCGGGTCCCGCCGGCCTCGTTGGCCTGGAAGAACACGGCACGGAGCGCCCTCCCCTCGACGTCCGTCTCCACGGCCATCATCCAGAACCACGGGCCATCCGGCTCGGTTTCCTGCCCCATGAACGAGAAGGCCATCTGGCGCGACTCCGAGCGGCGACCGTGCTCGCTGCGCGCGGCCTCGAGGTGCCGCTGCGAGGGTTTGTCGGCCGGACCGCGGTACACGCGCACGGCGACGCCCTCGATGTGCGGCATGAAGTACAGCCCGTCTCGATGGACGGACAGCCAGGGATGTCTTCCGCTCTCCGCCAGCTTGCAGAGGGAATGACCGAACCGCTCGTGCGCCTTGCAGCCGATGCCCCAGCTGGTGTCGCCCTCCTCGCGGTTCGCCTCGCTGAACGCCTTGTTGCGGACATCGACCGCTGTCTGCGCCAGGAGGACGAGCCGGCTCTGCTGGAGGACGGGGTTCAGCTCCCAGGGCAAGGACGCATCCATCGTGTCCGGCACGGTACGCGTGTTCACTGAAAAGTCAATCGGTACCGGCGCTTGCACGTGCGCGAGGGGGCTCCGTGCGCGGCGCAGCGGGCGCGGCGGGTCGACCCGACGCCTCCCGAGCGGCACCGCTGCGCGCCGTGCTAGAGCGCGCTCCACGCACGACGGCGTCGCGTGCGGGGAGGTGTCCTTGGGAGAGGCGATCGTCGGAGGGAACGCCGCGGAGCGACCGCTGGTGGGCGTGGGCGTCATGATGGTGCGCGACGGGCGCGTGCTGCTCGCGCGGCGCCGCGGGAGCCACGGCGACGGCAGCTACTCGTGGTGCGGCGGCCACCTCGAGCTCGGCGAGTCGTTCGAGGACTGCGCTGCACGCGAGGTGCGCGAGGAGAGCGGCCTTGTCGTCAGGAAGCTCTCCTTCCTGTGCCTCAGCAACATCGTCGCTTACGGCAAGCACTATGTGGACATCCAGCTCCTCGCGGAGGAGTTCGACGGCGAGCCCGAGGAGCGCGAGCCCCACAAGATCGCCGGCTGGGGCTGGTACCCGCTCGACGCGCTGCCCACCCCGCTGTTCCGCCCGGTGGAGCTGGCCATCGCGAGCTACCGCAGCGGCCGCCGCTACAATCCCTGATCCCGGCCTCCTGCGCGCGCAGGACGGCGCCGCACCGCGCGCGGCCCTTTCGCTACGTTGCTACGTCGCTGGTCCGCTGCGTCAGCGCAGCCACACGAGCGCGATCACCGCGCCGCACAGGACCGCCAGCGCCAGGACCACCGCGCCGATCCGCGCGCCCCACCAGCGCTTCTCGGCTCCGCCCTCCACCATCGCCGCGCTCATCCAGACCCCGGCAACCTCTTGCTCCATGGCCTCCATCGCCTCCGCCTGGGCCTCGATCTGAGCGAGCTCCTTCCGCACGTCCTCGCCCCGCGCTATCTGGAGATTACAAGGATCCATTGACTCTCCAGTAGACCCTCGAGCGAAGCGCCGCCAACGGATCCGCACCAGGTGCACCAGCGCTCAACTCACCGCAGGGTCAGGCTTCGCTCGCTCAGCTGGACAGCGACGCATCGCTCGCCCGCGCGCCTCCAATCAGGGCATCCTTGCCCTGGCCGGTCACCCTGTCTCAGTCCGCCAATGCCGGTATGAACATGGCCCGGCACCCGAGCCGGGATTCTCCGGCGCCACGCCGGCGCTGGAGGCGCCCTACGGCCCGGCCGGCCGGCGAGCGCGGCGCAAAGCCACGCTCGCCGCGCAGCGTGGCATCCTGCCACAGCTGCGACATCCCGCCTGACCGTGACGCGCCCGCGGCGCGCCGTCAGACCGCCGCGTGCGCCGCGCTTCGCAGCGGGAGCGCGTGTCGCTCTCCGTTGATAGGCATGCGCAGGGCACGTATCATGCGCACCATGGCAGACGCGGCGGACGGCTCGCCCGGCTTCAGCTCTGGAAGCGCGAACGGCGGCGATCCCCCCGCGCCGCTCGCGCCCGACACCGCGGACACGCTGCAGGGCGTCGACACCGTGGTGCGCGACCGTCCCCCCGCGCGGGCGGAGCGGCCGGCCGAGCGGAACGGCGGCGGCTCCACGCTGAGCGACGAGGACCTCTGGCAGGCCGCGGCGCGCTCGAGCCTGCACGAGGGAGGCAGCCCGGTTCAGGTGCCGCCCGAGGGCACGTTGCTCGGAGGGGTTTACCGCGTCGTCGGTCGCCTCGGAGAGGGGGCCATGGGCGTCATCCTCCTGGCGCGCGACGAGCAGCTCCAGCGGAACGTCGCCGTCAAGCTGCTCCGGCCGGAGCAGCTCGACAACGCGCAGATGCAGGCCCGCCTGCTGGCGGAGGCGCGGGCGATGGCGCGCGTCCACCACCCGAACGTCGTCGAGATCCATGCGTTCGGCGAGTACGAAAACGCGCCGTATTTCGTCATGCAGTACGTGCCCGGGGTCACGCTCGACACGCATGTCCACAGCAAGGGGGGCCGGCTCGGCCTCGACGAGGCGCTGAGCGTCCTCGACCAGGCCTGCCTCGGCGTCGCGGCGATCCACGCCTCGGGCATCGCCCACCGCGACGTCAAGCCGAGCAACATCCTCGTCGGCCAGGCCCTCCGCGTCGTGGTGGCCGATCTCGGGCTCGCGAAGCGGATCCCCCGCGGCGATCGGGTCGAGCTCGCCTTCTCCGGCACCCCGGCGTACCTGGCGCCGGAGGTGGCGCTGGGCCGGCAGCTCGATCCCGCGCTGCTGCCGCGCATCGACGTCTACGCCCTCGGGGTGGTCGCGTACTACCTGCTCGCCGGCCGCCTGCCGTTCCAGAGCACGAGCACGGTGGATCTGGTCATGCAGCACGCATATCAGCCCCCGATCCCGCCGAGCGAGATCTGCCCTGATCTGCCGCCGTCGTTCGACGCGCCGGTGCTCGCGGCGCTGGCCAAGGAGCCCGACCAGCGCACGGCGAGCGCGGAGGCGCTGCGCGAGGCGCTGCTCGACGCGCGCGGCGCCCTGCCGGCGTACGCGCGCTCGACGCGCGTCCTGGTCGCCGACGACAGCCCGTCGTTCCGCAGCTTCCTCGCCAGCGTCCTCGCGGAGGCGCTGCCCGGCGCGACCATCGAGACCACGCCCGACGGCGCCGCGGCGCTTTCGGCCATCGAGGCGAACCGCCCCTCGCTCGGCGTGTTCGACCTCGACATGCCCGGGCTGGACGGCATCGCGCTCACGGCGGCGGTGCGCAAGCTCCCACAAGGGGATTTCCCGATCATCGTGGCGACCGGGACCGGGGGCGCGGCCGACTGGCAGTGCCTGTCGCGCCTCGGCGCGTCGGCGTTCCTCGTCAAGCCGTTCGACGCGGGGCAGCTCATCACCCTGGCGCGCGCGCTCGTGGGCGTCGCCGAAGAGCAGAAGCGCCGGCCATGAGGGGCGGGGCGAAGACCCGGGCCTCCGCCACGGCGGGGGCAGCGCGGGCGGCGTGGCGCGAAGCTTGCCGGCGGGAGAGCGCCGATGTCCGGCGTGGTCGAGGCTCCCGATGAACGACAGCGCGATGAAGGTCCTGCTCGTGGATGACGACGAGGTCGACCACCTCGTCACGCGGAGGCTCCTCCGCGACGCTCCCCGCACCCGGTACGACGTGACGTGGCTGAGCAGCTCGGACGAGGCGATCCGGGCGCTGCGCGCCGGCGGCTACGACGTCTGCCTCCTCGACTTCCGGCTCGACGCCCGGACGGGCCTCGACGTCGTGCGCGAGGCCAACCACCTCGGCTGCGCGATCCCCATCATCATGCTGACGGGGGTCGGCGACGAGGAGATCGACATGGCCGCGATGAGCGCGGGTGTCGCGGATTACCTGGTGAAGGGGGGGTTCGACGCGCAGATCCTCGAGCGCACGATCCGCTACGCCATCGAGCACAAGCGGAGCCAGCTCAAGCTCAAGCAGTACGCCGACACGCTGGAGGAGAGCAACCGGCAGCTCGTCCAGATGCACGAGGAGCTCGCGGCGAAGAACGCGGAGCTGGTCCGGCTGAACGAGGAGAAGAACCGCTTCGTCGGCATGGCGGCCCACGACCTCAGGAACCCGCTCGGCGTCATCCTGGGCTACAGCGATTTCATGCTGATGAGCCACCGGCGCGGGGAGCCGTCGTCGCTGCTCAAGGAGGGCGGCGTCGAGATCGTCAACATGATCAGGAGCTCGAGCAAATTCATGCTCTCGCTCATCAACGATCTGCTCGACGTGTCGATGATCGAGCTCGGCAAGCTGAACCTCGACAGGAAGAGCACCGATATCGTCCAGCTCGTCGAGTCCAACGTGGCGCTCAACATGGTGCTGGCGGGGCAGAAGAGCATGAGGCTCGTCGTCGAAAGAGACGAGGGCGTCCCGCCGGTCGAGGTCGACGTCCACAAGCTGGAGCAGGTGCTCAACAACCTCATTAGCAACGCCATCCACTACTCGCCTCCGGGCACGACCATCTGCGTCCGGGTCCACGGCGGCCGCGGGGAGGACGCCTGCGGGGGGGCCGAGGTGATCCTGTCGGTGAAGGACGAGGGGCCCGGGATCGCGGCGGAGGACCTCGGGAAGCTCTTCCGGCCGTTCGGGCGGGCGAGGACGGTCAGCACCGGGGGGGAGCGCTCGACGGGCCTCGGGCTGGCGATCGCGCAGCGGGTCGTCGAGGGCCACGGCGGGCGGATCTGGGTGGAGAGCGTGGTCTCGAAGGGGTCGACGTTCTTCGTGGCGCTGCCGGTGGCGCGGGCGGAGGAGAAGGAAGAGGCCGCGTGATCGGCGCGCGACGAGCGCGGGTCCCGCGCCGCTCGACGTCACGATAGAAGGCGTCGAGCGCCCCGCAGACCGGCGCGAGCCGACCGCAACCAGCGCTGTCCGAACCGTCGTGTGGGGAGACGCCGCCACGTGTGAGCTCTCGGCGCTCCGCTCCACCCAAGAACCCATCCTGCGCCACGCAGAGCGATCGGCGCTGCCGCCGCTGCGTAACAGCATTCCACGTTGAGGAGCCACTCCAGAAGGTGGATACTCCGTTGGATGCAAGCTCACGGTCCGCGGTAGTGCGAAGCCGCGAAGATCGGCTCGATCGCGGGCTGCGCCGTGCCGGACGCGCCCTCGAGCGCTCGCCGGAGGCTCGCCGCACCGCCGCCCTCGGGCCGCGACGTTCCGACCACGTTGAACCGTGCAGGACACATCGATGTGCGCAGTCTCCGCACCTCATGCGAGGTGCCAGGGAGGAGTAGCTGTGGCGAAGAGAAGAGCGTTATTCAGAGGTGTGCTGTCAGCGCAGGCCAGCGTGATGGCCGCGCTGCTCTTGCTGCTCGGACAGGGATGCGGGAGCGACGACAACAAGCCCGAGCCCCAGGAGCAGACCCCACCCGAACCGGAAGAAGAAGAGAACGAGAACCCTCCGCCCGAGGAGGAGGAGCCTGATCCCGATCCTCCCAAGGAAGAGCCCGAGGAGCCCGAGGAGCCAGAGCCCGAGACCCCAGCGGGGCCCACCGACTTCGTGTCGGCCGATGATCCTTTCATCGAGGGGTACCTCGGCGAGGAGGAAGAAGAAGAGGAAGAAGAGGAGGAAGAAGAAGAGAGCCGCGAGCTCGAGGAAGGCGACATCTACCGCGTCCTCGGCGGCGGGCAGCTCCTCAACCTCAACAGCTTCCGCGGCCTGCAGGTCATCGACATCCAGGACCCGTCGGCCCCGAAGTTCCTGGGCCAGATGCAGATCGCCGGCACCCCGGTCGAGATGTACGTCGTCGGCGACCGCGCGGTCGTGCTCCTGAACGACTGGGCCGGCTACCAGCTCAAGGCCGACGGCCTGACCGTGGAGCGGCGGACCGGCGGGACCGTGCTGTTCATCGACATCGCCGACCGCGCCGCTCCGAAGCTCTTGTCGCAATATCCGGTCGCGGGCGCCATCATGACGAGCCGCCTCGCGCGCGGCGAGAGCGCGAGCTCGCTCTACATCGCCTCGAACGGCTCGGAGCTCGAGGAGATCAACCCGGGGCAGTTCCAGTGGGTCAACAAGACCCTCGTCCGGAGCTTCGACGTCGGCGCCGACGCGCTCGCCCCGCGCAGCGAGATCGAGCTCGGCGACACCGTGACCGCCATCCACGCGGAGGCGGACGTGCTCCTCGTGGCGCACAACGGCGGCAGCTGGTCGCAGGATCCCAGCGAGATCTCGATCATCGACATCTCGAGCCGCGACGGGTCCATGGCGCTGCGCGACAGCGTGAGCACGGCCGGCTACGTGCGCTCCCAGTTCCACATGGACTTCCGCGACAACATGCTGCGGGTCTTCTCCGGTCCGCAGTGGGCCGACGGGTCGCCCAGCTACCTCGAGACGTGGAACGCGGCCGATCCCGACGACATCGCGCCGATCGACAGCGAGGAGTTCGGCGCCGAACAGTCGCTCTACGGCGCCATCTTCCTGGACGACAGGGCGTTCGCGGTCACCTACCGGCGCCAGGATCCATTCCACGCCTTCTCCATCGATCCGAGCGGGAACGTCACCGAGGAGAGCGAGTTCATCGTGTCCGGGTGGAACAACTTCTTCCGCCCGGTCTTCGGCGCGACGCGCCTGATCGGCATCGGCGTGAACGATCAGAACGGCCGGCAGCTCGCGGCCAGCCTCTACGACATCACCGATCTGACGAGCCAGGATCCCCTGGTGGCGCGCGCCGAGATCGACGGCGGCGCCCAGGGCTGGAGCTGGTCCGAGGCCGACTGGGATCACCGCGCGTTCACGGTGCTCGACGACGCGGTGGACGCCGTGGCGCCGAGCGGAGAGCCCGAGACGGGCCTCGTGCTGCTCCCGTTCTCCGCGAGCAGGGTTGTGGACAACACCCGGCGGCCGTTCTCCGGCGTGCAGATCTTCACCTTCTCGGACACCACGCTGACCCGCCGCGGCGTGATGGAGCACGGGACCCCCGCGCGCCGCACGTTCCGCGCCGAGGACATCGCCACCGCGAACGTCTCCGATGAGGAGCTCACCCTCTACGCGCAGGACAAGCTCGACACGCCCGAGAAGCTCGGACACCTCGATCTCGCCCCGGATTACGTGAAGGTCTTCGCGTTCGGCGAGCACCGCGTCCGCGTGAAGATGCCTTACGATCTCTACTGGACCCCCGCCGAGAGCCGGAAGATCAAGGCGGAGGTCGTGCCGAGCGCCGGGCTCACCCAGCTCGCGCAGCCGATCGCCACCTTCGATCTGCCGGCCGACGCGCAGCTCCACCAGGTGGGCGATCTGCTCGTGTCGCTGACCACCACCTTCGAGAACTGGGTGGGCAAGGTGACCCACCTCGAGGTGATCGACCTGTCCGACCCGACCGCGCCGCGGCGGGCGGGCACGCTCGACACGAGCGATCTCCCCGCCACGGGCAGCTACTACGGCGGGGCGAGCTCGTTCTCGACCGTGCACCCGGCGCGCGACGCCCTCGCCTTCCTGCGCGTCATCGGCCACTCCGAGGACCTCGGGGTCGGCTGGGCGTGCCGGACCAGCTCGGTCGAGAACCCAGGCTGCTTCGGGCAGGAAGGCTGCACGTACATGGCCGGAGAGCGGACGTGCCGCAACATCGGCGGCGAGGAGTACTGCAACGGCGGGTTCGCCGAGTGCACGGACCACCCCGGCGCGGACACGAGCTGCACGCCGGTCGAGGTCGACCGGAACGACATCGTGGGGATCACGTCGACGTATTGTTATGAGTACGTCCCGCGCCGCAGCTGGGCACAAATCGAGGTCCACGTGGTCGACCTCTCCGACCCGGACCACCCGACCGTGGCGCCGGCCGTCGCGCTGCCGGACGACAACGAGGCCGTGAACGTCCTCAACGACGACGGGGAGCTCTACTTCAACATCAAGCGCTCGATCAGCGGGCGCGCGCCGGACGATCCGCGCCCGCGCACGCAGTACTTCCTCACGCACCTCGACCTGACCAACCCGTCGCAGCCGGCGCTCGATCCGGGGATCAACGTGCCCGGCGAGGTGCTCGCGATCCAGGGCGCGTCGATCTTCGCGAGCGACAGGGTGTGGGGCCAGCAGTTCATCGAGACGGCGATCGCGCGGCTCGAGGTGCACGAGGGGCTCGCGTACCTGCAGGAGTACCAGAAGTTCCCGGACCGCCAGGTCAACGCGATCTCCATCGACGGCCGCGGGCTGCCCGTCCTGTCCCACAGCCTGATCTGGCGTCCGAGCAACGGGTGGTACGCTGGCTGGGATCCCAACCAGAAGCTGACCACGCTCTCGCCGGCGGGTGAGGCGCCGCCGCCCGAGCCGGAGAACGAGAACGAGAACCCCGCGATCCCCGAGTTCGACGTGCTCTCCACCGTCCGACTCGCCTCGTGGGCGTCGCTGCGCCACACGGCCGACATGCGGGCGCTCTTCGAGGTGCCGGGCGGCGCCCTGGCGATCTCCCTCGAGGAGCCCGAGGCGCCGAAGGCACAGGCGTTCTTCCCGCTCTGGGGCTGGCCCGAGAGGTTCGTGACCAGCGGCGAGGAGGTCCTGTTCGCCGCCCGCCGCTTCGGGATTCACCAGCTCGATCGCGAGACCGTCAACCTCGTCCCCTACCTGGGCGAGTAGCCGGGCCGCCGGGCAAGCCGGCCGGGGCCGAGCGCACCGAGCCGGCTTGCCGCAATGGCGCGCGGCGCGCAGCTTCGCGCGGCGCGGCCGCCTCATCCCTCTTTTCCCTCTTCGAACGCTACGCACCGCGCAGGCCGCGCGTGCGAGGCGGTGAGATCCGGTTTCGCGGAGCGCCCGACAACGCTATGGAGGAGCCCCATGGTCGAGCAGAGCACAGCGGAAAACGGGCAGAGGCAACCGGAGGGCGCGGGGCCCGTCGAGGAGCGCGCGACGGAAGCCGCCGGAGAACCGGCGGAGGCGGGCGCGGAGGCCTCTTCCGGCGGCACGACGACGACCACGACGGCGGGCGCAGCGAGCGCGGCAGACGCCGTGGCGGCGCCGGCCGCCGCTGCGCCCGACGCCGCTTCGCCCGCCGCCGCTGCGCCGGCTCGATCGCGGCCGCCGCGGGTCATCGACATGCGCCGGCCGCGCACGCCAGCGCCCGCGCAGGAGCCGCCGCCGCGGCGCCCGGCGCGGCCAGCGGAGCGCGGACCTGCCGACCGTGGAGCGCGCGAGCGCGGGCCGGCGGAGCGCGCAGGACGCGACGGCATCGCGGCCGAGCGCCGCTCGCCGGACAAGGCCAGGGGGGCGCGGGAGGGGGCGACGCCGCGCGGCCGGACAGGCGCCGGGGGCGCTACCCAGACCCGCGCGCCCGCGGCCCATCCTGCGCCGGGCGCCGCCACGCGAGAGCAGCGCGCGGCCGCCGCCGCGGACCCCGCGCAGCGCGAGGCGGAGCGCAACGCCGCGCTCGCCGAGGCGAAGCGCGCGCCCGCCGCGGGAGAGGCCAGCGCCTCCAAGGCGTCGCGGCAGCCGCAGCCCGCCGAGACGCGCGGCGAGGCGCCGGAGACGACGGCGACCCCCGAGCCGCGCCGGGACGGCGTGTGGGTGCCCCCGCCGAGCGCCGCATTCCCGCGGAAGAAGAAGCCCGCGCTCACCGCCAAGGAGGCGATGAAGGCCAGAGTCCAGGCGCGGGCCGAAAAGAAGGCAGCGAAGCAGGCACCGAGCCGCGCGGCCGAGCCCACCGCGGACCAGCGCGTGGAGGCCGCCCGCGAGGAGCCCGGAGCGCCTCCCGCTGCAGCAAAGCCCCGTGACGCCGCCGTGGCGAAGCCCCGCGATGCGGCGCCGAGGTCAACACGCCGCGACCAGGCGGCGCCGGCGGCGAGCGCGCCGGCCGCGAAGCCGGGGCTGCTCCGGCGGTTGCTGAGCCTGTTCCGGCGCTCCGGCTAGAGCGACAAACGGGTTGAAACCCCAGAAAAGAGCAGGGATTTGAACCGCCAAGCGCGCCAAGGACGCCAAGATTGTGTTTTGTCCTTGGCGTCCTTGGCGCCTTGGCGGCTCATTTCTCGCTCGAGCAATGACGGGGCTTTCGCTCGGCGAGAGCCGCATGGAAGCGGCGCTGTCAACCTACACCTCCACGCCCTCCAGTCGCCAGGCTCGTGCGAGGCCGTCGCGCCAACCTTCTTCGATGACCTCGGCATGCCCCACGATGAGACGCTGGGCCGGTCGCTCCAGCATGGCGCGGATGGAGCGCGCCGCCGCGGTCCTGTCCGGAATCTTCTTTCTGGCGTCGGGAGGCACGCGCACCCGCTCGTAGAAGCCAGTAAGGCGCGCGGCGTAACGCAAAGTCCAGTGGTCCTTGGCGCAAGCGCAAAGCACGATGTCTGCGCCCAGCAGGGTTTGCGTCGGCCGGTGGTAGAGCACCGTCTCGTCCCAGAACGGCACGCCCCGAAGCGGCAAGGCCTCGAGCTCGGGGACCTGCTCGCCGAACTGGGCGTCGTGGATATCCACGTCGATTCTCAACGCCTTGTTCCTGTCGAGCGCCGACGCCGGTCCCACCACCCGCGCCTCGGGGAAACGGGCCGCCGCCGCGGGTGTCCCGAGATGATGCCAGCAGTTGGGTACCACGAGCCAGCGCACGGGGCCCAGGGCGCGTAGCTGCTCTGCCAGCGCATCGGTGGGAGGGGCCGGGGTGTGCAGGAGCAAACTGCCGTCCTCGAGGCGTACGACCGTTGTGCGGGCGCGCATCCGTACCCCGCTGAACCACACGGGACGGTCCAGGGTCCAGATCTTGTCATCGACCACGGCGGTGAGAGCGCTGTCAGGCATGCGGGCGGCATCCTCCAGGCGGCCAAGGCGTTCGAGGGGCAAGGGCCATTCGTCCTCAACCCGCGGCGCCGGCGGGCCGATTCTTCCTTCTCTTCTTCTTCTCGCCCTCGCGCGCCCGGTCCGCCGCCCGCAGCGCGCCGAGCTCGCGCCGGAAATCCGCGGCCGCCGCGTGGTGCTCGTCAGCCGACCGGACGACGCCGGCGATGGCGCCGCCGCAGCGCGGGCACTCGCTCCGATCGGACGTCAGCGCCGTGCGGCAGCCCGGCTCGGAGCAGAGATCGTACTGCCACCAGTGACCGACGGCCCAGCCGACGAAGGGCGCCCCGACGAGCACGGCGGCGGCGAGCTCCCCACCGGCGCCGCGCGGCAGGGCGGCCGCGACCAGGACCGCCCCGCAGAAGCCCGCGAGCAGGCCGAGGAACAGGCCCATGCCCGAGTGCGCGCGCCGCAAGCGGAAGACCGGCCGCGGATCGCCCTCCTCGAGCTTCGTCATCGCGGCGGGCCCCTCCTTCGGATCGTCCCAGATATGGCCGCACTTGTGACAGTGCCAGCGCCTCGGCAGGAACAGCATGAGCGGCGCGGCGAGGATCGCCAGCGCGGCAGCGGCGCTCGAACCCTCGAGGCGCAGGCGCTCGTGGAAGCAGTAGGGGAGCTCGCAGCGCGGGCAGCGGACCCCGGCGGCCTCCTCGTCGTCGTCGCTGGCCGCCTCCCCGGGGTGGACCTCGAGGAGCCCCTCCACGCGCTGGAGATCACCCTCGCGCACCTGCAGCTGCGTGCCGCCGGCGGCGCCGCTCAGCATCGGGTTGTAGCTCGCCGCCTCGAACACGTGGGACTCGATGCCGCTGGCCGAGAGCAGCGTGCGGTCCATCTGGGCCGCGACCGGATCGAGGTAGCGGCGGACCGTGATCAGCTTCCCCGTGCCCGAAGCAGCATCCAGCTTGTCGCGGTACGGCAAGACGTCGCCTCCCCTGGGTCGGGACAGTGTCGCCCGGCTATGGGACCAAGAAATCCAAACGCGGTCCAAAAGTCAATCTCCCCGACGAGGGCCCGGCGCAGCTGCGCGAGCGCGTGACCTCCAGGGGCGGCACCGCCGCGGCGATCGAGATGCTGCGGGCGCTCAGGCGGCGCGGGGGCGCGCGTCGCCGGTCCCGGCAGGCGAGCCGATCTCCCACGCTCGACTGTAATGCGACGGAGACCGGCGCGTCCTCCCGCAGCACCTGAAAGGAGCTTCTCATGAAGGTCACGCACGCAATCTTCTCGATCGCGCTCGGCATCACCTCGGTCGCCTCCGCGCTCGGCTGCTCTCAGCCCGCGAGCGCCGAGCCACAGAAGGCCCCTCGCGTGGTCGAGATCATGGTCCACGGCGCCTTCGTGCCCGAGAAGATCGCCGCGGTCGAGGGGGAGCGGCTGGAGCTCCGGCTCGTCCGACACGACAGCGGCGGCTGCACCAAGGAGGTCGTCTTCCCGAGCCTCGGTATCCGCAAGGAGCTGCCGACCGGACAGCCCGTGACCATCGACCTCCCGGAGCTGAAGGCAGGGGAGCTCCAATTCGAGTGTGGCATGGGGATGATCAAGGGCACGATCGCCGTCACGCCGAGGAGGTGAGCAGCAGAGGGAAGCGCTCCCTGGCTCACCACGAGCGAGCCCTCCGGCTGGCGCGAGCCACGTGCTCGCGCCAGCGCACCCGTTCGAGTCACCGCATAGCGCTCGCCTGCGCCGCGGCTCGTCTCGGGCAAGCGCGCGGCCGACGCCGCGCGGCGCTTGCCACGACTGGCGGCACAGCGCATCGTGCGAGGGCGGCGGACCATGATGCACGCGCTGAAAGACTGGAGCCCCGGCGCGGAGATTGACGGCTTCACGCTCGGCGCTCGCGTGCGCGCGGGGGGCATGGGCGTGCTCTTCCGCGTCACGAGGCCAGGCATCGAGCGGCCGCTGGTCATGAAGCTGCCGCGCCTGGGGCCGAACGAGCCCAGCGAGAGCATCGTCGGCTTCGAGACGGAGACGATGATCCTCCCGACCTTGAAAGGACCTCACGTGCCGGCTTTCGTGGCGGCGGGAGACCTCGCGGGTACGCCGTACCTGGTCACGGAGTGGATCGAAGGCCGCACGCTCGCTGACCTGCTCGGCGCTGGACCGCTGAACACCGCCGACGTGACCCGGATCGGCGCCGCCCTCGCGGACGCGCTGCATGGCATCCATCAGCAGGGCGTCGTCCATCTGGACGTGAAGCCCGAGAATGCCATCGTTCGCGCGGACGGCACGGTGGTCCTCATCGACTTTGGCTTCGCCCACCATGCGCATTACCCCGATCTGCTGGCGGAGGAGACGCGCCTCGGCGCCGGCTCTGCGCCGTACGTCTCGCCGGAGCAGATCCTCGGAACACGCGCAGACCGGCGCAGCGATCTGTTTGCGCTGGGCGTGGTGCTGTACGAGCTGGCGACGAGGGAGCTGCCGTTCGGCGAGCCCGACACCGACGTGCGCAACCGGCTCTGGCTCGACCCCCTGCCCCCCTCGGCGATCGCGCCCGGCATACCGCCGTGGCTGCAGGAGATCATCCTGCGCTGCCTGGAGCCGCGCGCGGAGCTGCGCTACCAGTCGGCCGCCCACGTGGCATTCGACCTGCGACACCCCGAGCAGGTGCCGCTGAGCGCGCGCGCCACGAAGACCAAGCGCGCCGGCCTGGTCTCGCAGCTGCAGCGATTCCTGAGGGCTCGCGCCGAGCACGGCGCCCGCCTCCGCGCGCCCCCGGCGCTGCTCAGCCGCACACCGATCGTCCTGGTCGCCGTCGACACCACCCATCTGGAAGACGAACGACACCAGGCGATCCGCTCTGCGGTCTCGCAGTTCCTCGCGCTCAGCACGGAGTTTCGCCTGATCTGCCTGACCGTGATCGCTCCTTCCGGAGCGTCCCGCGAGCACCTGGTGAAGCTGCGAGACTGGGCGGCTCCACTGGGCCTGCCCAGCCAGCGGCTCTCGTTGCACGCCGTCGCGTCCAGCGCGCCAGAGGACGTGATTGTCGAGCTGGCTCGCCACAACAACGTCGATCTCGTCGTGATCGGAGCGCCGCCGCAGGGCGGCCGCGCCTGGTCCCAGTCGGTCGCGTCGACGGTCACCGCGCGATCCGGCTGCAGCGTGCACATCGTGCGAGTGAATGCGGCCCTGCGGCCGCCGCGCGACGAACGCGCGTCGTGACGCACATCGGCCCTGATCGGTCGGCAGGTGGGACACGATACCTCCGCGTGGGCGGCGCTCCGGAGAGGGGCGCGCCGCACCTCGATCGCGCCGTCACGGCGCGCAGCGTCGCCTGGCACACCACCGCCTGAGATGCCATCGGCTCCGGATGCAACTCCTACGATCGATTGTCTTATGCTCAGGTGACCGACGACGCGCCGATTGCGATGTCCTTGGAATGTACCGACGATTGTCCCTCGGTCTGGGCTTGCTCACGTCTCTCCTGCTCGCGGCGGCCTGCAGCGGCGCGGGGAACGACGGAGGCCCGGGCGGCGGGGGCCCGGTCGCGGGCAGCGGCGGCGGCTCCAGCAGCTCGGTCGCTGGCAGCGGCGGCGGCTCGGTCGCGAGCAGCGGCGCCGGCGGAGAATCGCCGGATCGTTGCACGCTGCCGCAGGAGACCGGGCCCTGCGAAGCGGCGATCCCGAGCTACTGGCACGACCCCAGCACCGGCGAGTGTGTTCCGTTCACCTAGGGTGGTTGCGAGGGCAACGAGAACCGCTAAGACGCGGACTGCGCCCTGCGCGACGGCGTCGGGTGCTGCGAGTCGTGCGACGGGAAAGGCATCGTCGCCCTCAACCAGAGCGGGGATCTCGGCGCCCTCGTTTGCCCCGAAGAGATCGTCGCGTGCCCTCCCTGCGCGCCCGTGTATCCGGAAGGAATGACGGCGGTGTGCTCGGAGGGCAGGTGCACGCCGCGGCTCTCCGAGACGCCCTGAGCCCCAAGGGCGTGGGCGCCCCCACACCGGTCCGTCCGGCGAGCGCCCGTCGCAGACCTCCCTGCACGATCTGTGAGGTTCCACTTCTTTTGGTATACAGGTGAGGACAGAACAAGGGGCACAGATGAACTGTGAATCGGATCACAAGGATGTCATTGCGGAAAATGAGCGCCTGAGGCAGCGCATCCGGGAGCTGGAGGAGGCGGACCAGGAGCGGGATCACCTCCGCGCTGCCCTGCGCCGGAGCGAGGAGCATGTGCGCCTCTTTGTCACCTACACACCCGGCGCGTTTGCCATGTTCGATCGGGACATGCGCTACATCCTGGCCAGTCACCGTCACCTGGCGGATTTCGGCTTGCGCGAAGAAGATGTCCTCGGCCGGAGCCATTACGAGATCTTCCCCGACATGCCCGAGCACTGGAAGGCCATCCACGAGCGCTGCCTCGCAGGGGCCTCGGAAGGGAATGACGAGGAGCCCTTCCCGCGGGCCGACGGGCACGTCGAATGGGGGAGCTGGAAGATCTTCCCGTGGCACACGACGACCGGCGAGATCGGCGGGATCGTGCTGTTCTCGGAGGTGATCACCAAGCGAAAGCAGCTCGAGGACAAGCTCCGGATGCAGGCGAAGACGCTCCTGGAGCTGTCGGCGCCCATCGTGCCCATCCGCCAGGGCGTCCTCGTGCTGCCGCTGGTGGGCGCGCTGGACGCGGCGCGGGCGCAGCAGATGATGGAGAACCTGCTGGGCAAGGTGGTCGAGCGGCAGGCGCGGGTGGCGATCATCGACGTCACGGGCGTGCCGGACATCGACACGGCCTCGGCGAGCGCCCTCCTGCAGGTGGCGCGGGCGGTCCGGCTGCTCGGGGCGCAGGTCGTCCTGACAGGCATCCGGCCCGAGGTGTCCCAGGCCATCGTCCGCCTCGGCATCGATCTCGCCGGCATCGTGACCCGCCGCGATCTGCAGAGCGGGATCGCGTTCGCCACCGCGACGAGCCCGGGAGCCCCGTCGCCGTCCCCGGCATGACGCACCCTGCCGGGGGATCGCGGCCGCCGGCAGCCTGCTCGGGGCGCTGACGTTTCTGGGCGCTCGAGGCGCGCTACTTCCCGTTCCCGGCGCGCGCCGCCCGCCGCGCCGGCCGGGAGGCCGATGCGCGCGCGGCCTTCGCCGAGGCCCGCCGGCTGCTCCCGTCGGGCCTCTCGTCCGCCCGGCGCTTCGCCGCGCTGGGGAACGACGGATAAGATGCCCCCGTGCCGAAGGAAAAGGCCAGGCCTGGCGAGACGCTCATCGCGCGCAACAAGCGCGCTGGCTTCAATTACGACCTCGGCGACCGGTTCGAGGCGGGCATCGTCCTCAAGGGGAGCGAGGTGAAGATGCTTCGCGCCGGCAAGGCCGACCTGACCGACTCGTTCTGCACGGTCCTCCGGGGCGAGGTGTTCTTGCACGGCGTGAGCATCGCCGCGATGGCCGACGCCGCCTTCGGCCACGTGCCGAAGGGCGCGCGCAAGCTCCTCCTCCACCGGCGCGAGATCGAGCGCCTCGACCTCTCGATCGCCCGCGAGGGGATGACCGCCGTCGCGACCCGGCTCTACTTCAAGAGCGGTCTGGCCAAGGTCGAGATCGCGCTGGCGCGTGGCAAGAAGAGCCACGACAAGCGCGAGACCATCAAGGAGCAAGACGCCGAGCGCGAGATGCGCGCCGTGGTGGTGCACGGACAGCGAGGGTACGGGCGCGCGTGACGCTCCGCGAGCTCGCGGAGGACCGAGCTCGGGCGTCGATCGCAGGCCGGCGCCCACCCCGGACGAGGCGGCTCGTCTCGCTGGACGTTTCGCGACGTTTCGCGACGTTTCGCGACGTTTCGCGACGTTTTCGCCCGGAACGCCGCCCGCCGTGGAGCGCGCGATGACGTAGGATGGCGCGTGTTGGCCCGCCCGAAACGCCCGCCGTCAGGCCCCCACCCGCTCGAGCTGCCGGGCGACGCCATGCGCGAGATGGTCGAGCTCGCGATGGACCGCATCGTTCAGCACATCGAGAGCCTGCCGGAGCAGCCGATGCACGCGACGCGGGGAGGCAAGCGGGTCGCGCGCTCGCTCCGCGAGCCGCTGCCGGAGCGCGGCGTGCCTTACGAAAAGCTCCTCCGGAAGCTCTTCGGCAAGCTCATCCCGATGAGCCTGAACACGGCGTCCCCCGGTTACATGGGGTACATCCCGGGCGGCGGGCTCTTTCACGCGGCCGTGGCCGATCTGATCGCGGACGCGGTGAACCGGTATGTGGGCATGTTCCAGGCCGCCCCCCTGCTCGTGCAGATCGAGGCGAACGTGATCGCCTGGTTCTGCGCCATGCTCGGCCTGCCCGAGGGCTCCGGGGGCCTCCTCACGACGGGCGGCTCGCTCGCGAACCTCGTCGCGGTGATCACCGCGCGCCGCGAGCGACTCCCGCCGGACTTCCTGCGAGGGACCCTCTATGCCTCGGAGGAAGCGCACCACTCGGTGACGAAGGCCGCGCTCCTCGCCGGCTTTCCGCCGGAGGCCGTGCGCGAGATCCCGGTGGACGGGCGCTTTCGCATGCGGACCGACGCGGCGGCGGAGGCGGTCGCGCGCGACCGGGCGCGCGGCCTCTCGCCTTTCCTGCTCGTCGCCTCCGCGGGCACGACGGGCACCGGCGCGATCGACGATCTGCCCGCCCTCGCCGGCCTCGCCGAGGCCGAGCGCCTCTGGCTGCACGTCGACGCGGCGTACGGCGGCTTCTTCGCGCTCACCGAGCGAGGGCGCGCGGCGATGCGGGGGATCGAGCGCGCCGATTCGGTGACGCTGGACCCGCACAAGAGCCTCTTCTTGCCGTACGGGACGGGCTGCCTCGCGGTGCGCGATCGCGAGGCGCTGCGGCGCGCGCACGCGCTCTCCGCGTCGTACATGCCGCCGATGCAGGCAGAGGACGATCTCGTCGATTTCTGCGCGATCGGCCCCGAGCTGTCGCGCGACGCGCGCGGGCTGCGGGTGTGGCTGCCGCTGAAGATGCATGGGGCCTCCGTCTTCCGGGCCGAGCTCGACGAGAAGCTCACGCTCGCGCGCGGCGCGGCCGACGCCCTCCGGCAGGTGGCGCACATCGAGGTCGTGGCGGAGCCCGAGCTGTCGCTCCTCGCCTTCAGGGCGCGCCCGCCCGGCGTCGGCGACGGGGCGGCGCTCGACGCGCTGAACCGGCGCCTCCTCGCGCGGGTGAACGCGAAGCAGCGGGTGCTGCTCACGGGGGTGGTGGCCGGAGGGCGGTTCCTGCTGCGGATGTGCATCCTGAGCTTCAGGACACACGCGGACCGGGTGCACGCGGCGCTCGCCGACGTCGCGTCGAGCCTCGCGGAGGTGCTGGAAGAGCTCCGCGACGGGCCGCTCTCGCCCGCGCGCGGCGGCGAGCAGCGCGGAGGAGCGGACGACGACTGAGGGGCGCAACAGACGCGCTCACGCGGCGCTGGCTCAGCTCGGTCTCGTGTTCTGCTTCCCTCCCTGGATCACCTCGGGATCTCCTCGTTGCGTCGTCGCGTCAAGCGGGCTTCTGGGCCGGCAACGCCGCCTGGTCGAGGAGCGTGAAGGCGCGGAGCACCTCGGCGACGCTCCACGCCTGGGCGATGCAGCCGCGCGGCGCGAAGGGGGCGTCACCATCGAAGATCTCGCTGATCGAGCCGAGGCCGGCGGTGTTGATGTGGTCGCCCATCGGCGCGAGCAGCCGGCGGGCTGCGTCGGGATCGCCATAAACGCGGAGGTGCGCCTCGGTGAACGGGCCGATGAGCCAGGCCCAGACCATGCCCTGGTGGTAAGCGGAATCGCGGCGCTCCTGATCGCCGCCGTAGAACCCGTGATACGCGGGATCCGACGGGGCGAGCGAGCGCAGCCCGTGTGAGGTCAGGAGCGCCCGCGCGCACGCGTCGACCACGGCGCGCTGTCGCTCGGGGGAGAGCGGGCTCTCGGGGAGCGACACGGCGAAGATCTGGTTCGGCCGGAGCGCCGCCTCGACGCCGGCGGGCCCGTCGAGGACGTCGTAGCAGTAGCCCGCGGCGGCGTTCCAGAAGCGCTCGAAGGAGGCGAGGGCCCTCGCCGCCATCCCCTGATACGGCTCGGCGGGCTCGCCGAGGCGGGCGGCGAAGGCGACCATCGCCCGCAGCGCGTTGTACCAGAGGGCGTTGATCTCGACCGGCTTGCCGATGCGCGGCGTGATCACGCGATCGCCGACCTTGGCATCCATCCAGGTGAGCTGGACGCCGTCCTGCCCGCCGCGGAGCAGGCCGTCGCCCGGGTCAACCTGGATCCCATACCGCGTGCCCCGGAGATGCCAGTCGACGATGTCCCGCAGCACCGGGAACAGATCGCGCAGGAGCCCGTCGTCGCCGGTCGCCTCGTGACAGGCGCGGATGGCCTGGAAGTACCAGAGCGTGGCGTCCATCGTGTTGTATTCGGGGTGCGCGGCGCCGTCGGGGAACCGGTTGGGCAACATCCCCTGATCCACGAAGGCGGCGAACGTGCGGAGGATCGGCGCGGCGATGCTCGCCTGTCCTGTCGAGAGCGCGAGGCCGGGCAGGCTGATCATCGTGTCGCGGCCCCAGTCCTCGAACCAGGGATAACCGGCGATGACGCTCTTGCCGGGGCTGCCGCCGGAGGCCTGCGCGCGTTCCACGACGAACTGGTCGGCGGCGAGGACGAGCTGCGAGACCCAGCCGGGGGCGGCGGCCGCGCCCGACGGCCGCGCCCCGCTCCACGCCGAGAGGAGGGCCCGATCGCGCGCGCGGCGGCGCGAAAGGGCCTCCGGATCGACAGCGGTGATGCCGTCTCCGGCGGCGGCGAGGAACACCACCGTCTCGCCGGGCAAGAGGGTCGCCTCGAAGGTAGCGACGTGGAGGTGGTCGTCGCGGTCGAGGAGCCCGCGCGCCGTCTCGGCCGGGAGCGCGAAGCCGCGGTAGAGCTCCGTCGCGGGGGTGGCCGCGCCGCCTTCCAGCTTGAGGAACAGCGGCAGCGCGTCGCCGGCCGTGACGACGCGGACGCCGCCCCAGGCGGCGCTGACCTCGGCCGGCCACGCGACGGTGCCTGTGTTGTGGAAGACGCGGTTGTTGGCGATGGCGCGCGCGGTGAGGCGCAGCGGCTCGCGGGCCTGGAGCGCGGTGTAAGCGACGTAGGTCGTGTTCTGGCCGTGCTCCATCCAGACGCGCTTCTCGAGCAGCGCGTCGGCGCAGGCGTAGCGCCAGCAAGGGATCGAGCCCTCGAGCGCGAAGTGCTCGATGTTGACGAAGCCGCTCGGCGCGACGGCGCCGCTCGCCCAGCGGTTGGTCGCGAGGTCCCAGGCCGCGCCGCGGCAGGTGACGGTCTCGTCGAGCTTGACCAGCATCAGCCGCCGATCGACGGGCGGCCGGAGGGCGGCGACGAGCAGCCCGTGGTAGCCGCGCGTGATCGAGCCGGCCACCGTCCCGGAGCCATAGCCGCCGATGCCGTTGGTGACGAGCCACTCGCGGTCTTCGGCGATCCTCAGGTCGCCGCAGATCTCCCTCCCCATCCTGACCATGCGCTCCTCCTCCGGGACGTCCATCGCTGACCGAACCGGCTCGACGCGCCCCTCGAATTCGCCGAGGATTTTTGATCACGGCATCGTAACCGTCATCGGCGGCCACCGCGCAGGCGTCCGTCCGCAGCGCCGTGTCAATTTTCAACAGCACGTCCCGCCGTCCCTATTGTGATGATGCCCCCCGATGTCCTAAATCAGAAGAGCTCGGTCGCTGTCAACCACTTCATTGTATCCGCCGTGCAGGACCGGCGCGATTGGAGCGGTCGAATCATCGACACGTGCAGTCGACCGACAGGGTGTAGCTGCCTTCGGCCCCGGCGTAGCCGTCCACCACCAGGTAGGATGTCTGGCCTGGCGCGCTCGTCCAGCTCACGGTCTCGACGGTCTGTAGATCCAGCGGGGTCGAGGAAGCCATCTCGTTCGACTGGATGGGGTCGCAAGAGCCAAGTGAAGTCGAAGCACGTTGCCTCCTTCCGTTCCGCCTGCGCCCCGCAGCATATCACACCGATTCGGTGATCTGCCGAGGCGCTCATCGCCGAGCGCGGCCTCCTGCGCGCTATGCTCGGTCATGCTCGCGTCCAGAGGTCGCCTCGTGTCCAGCGCGGACATCGCAGCGCTCATGCTCGTTCTCCTCCTCCCAGCCGCGTGCGCTCACGACCCGGCCGCGCCACGCGCGGCGCCGTCGCGGCCCGCCGACATCGCGGCGCTGCGGCTCGCGGACTGGCAGCCCATACCGCTTCTGGCGCTCGAGCGCACCACGATCACCCACCTGGCCGTGCCCGCCGTCGATGTCCACACGCACCTGCACCGGGTCGTCGACGTGGCGGCCGAGGTCGCGCGCATGGACGCGCTCCACGTCGAGACCCTGGTCAACCTCGACGGCTCCTCGGGCAAGCGCCTGGTGCGCGAGCTCGAGCGCTTCGACCGCGCCTATCCAGGGCGCTTCCTGACCTATGCCAACCTCGACCTCACGCTCGTGGGCGCGCCGGGCTGGGGCGAGCGCGTGGCCGCGCAGCTCGCGACCGACTTCGAGGCCGGGGCCCAGGGGCTCAAGATCTTCAAGGAGCTCGGGCTCACGGTGCGCACGCCCGAGGGCCGGCGCGTCGCGCTCGACAGCCCGGAGCTCGAGCCGGTCTGGCGCACGTGCGCGCGCTACCGCCGGCCCGTGCTCTGGCACGTGGCCGACCCGGCGGCGTTCTTCGCCCCGCTGGACGCGAAGAACGAGCGCTGGCACGAGCTGCACGAGTTCCCGAGCTGGTCATTCGCGGACAGGACGCGCTTTCCAACGCGCGCGCGGCTCTTCGAGGAGCGCAACCGCGTGCTCGAGCGCCACCCCGACATCACCTTCGTGGGCGCGCACATGGCCAGCTCGTCCGAAGACCTGAAGCAGCTCGCGGGCTGGCTCGATCGCTTCCCCAATCTGCAGGTCGACATGTCGGCAAGCGTCAGCGAGCTGGGCCGGCAGCCGCGCGCGGCGCTCCGCTTCTTCGTGCGCTACCAGGACCGCGTGCTCTTCGGCACCGACCTCAAGAGCGCCAGGACCGCGGGCTACGAGGTCTATGCGCGCTTCCTGGAGACCGAGGACGACTACTTCGACACCGAGGCCGCGAACGGACGCCAGGGGTTCTGGAGGATCTACGGTATACACCTGCCCGCACCCGTGCTGCAGAAGATCTACCGCGACAACGCGCGCCGCCTGCTCTGGCCTGCAGATCCCGATCGGCTCGCGGCGCCCCCGTGACGCTCGGCGCCCGGCGCGACACACGATGTTCCGTCCGGCGCGACACGCGTTATGCGCCGTTCCGCCGGTCACAAGCGTTGTTTCACTTGCCGTTCATTTCGTCGCCTGCTCGCTCGTCTCCGCCCTCCCCCTGGCCGAGGTGAAACGCTCGACCGCCATGCCGACGGCCATCGCCGCGACGAACGCGAGCACGGCGCTCGATCCGGTCGCCAGCGAGACGAGCGCCGGCCCCGGGCAGTACCCGGCGAGACCCCAGCCGACGCCGAACAGCGCGGCGCCAGCGACGAGGCGCGCGTCGATGTCGACGCGGGTCGGGACGTCCGCGCGATCGGCCAGGAGGGGAAACCGCGGCGCACGGGCGGAGCCGGCCGCATCGACGCCGCCCCCGCGCCGCCGCCAGCGAAGGGCGCGGTAGGCCAGGAAGTGCACGGATACCGCGCCGGCCATCACGAACGCGAGGCTCGGGTCCCAGCCGCCGGCCACGTCGAGGAAGCCGATGACCCTGGACGGCTGGGTCATGCCGGAGACGCCGAGCCCCACGGCGAACAGCAGGCCGGCGAGGAACGCGACCGCGCCCTGCCTCATCGCGCCCCCCCGAGCAGGTGCCGGCTGACGTACACCGTGATGGCCGCGGTCGCGATGAACGTCAGCGTGGCGACGAGCGACCGGACCGACAGACGGCTGAAGCCGCAGACTCCATGGCCGCTCGTGCACCCGTTGCCGAGCCGCGTGCCCCAGCCGACGAGCAACCCGGCGACGATCACGAGGCCGAGCGACCCGCCGCCCCCCGCGGAGGGAAAGGCGAGCGGGTGCGCGGCGACGAGCGCGAGGCCGCCGAGGAGGAGGCCCGCGACGAACGCCGCGCGCCAGGCGGTATCGCCAGGCTTCCGGAAGAGGAGCCCTCCGACGATGCCGCTGATGCCAGCGACCTTCCCGTTGAAGAGCAGGAGGAGAGACGCGCCCAGGCCGATGAGGGCGCCACCGAGGAGGGGGCCCATCACGGTGAATTCATTCACGATGTGACCTCGCTGAAAAACCGGTGGCCAGCATAGCAATGCGCGTCATCCACGGAAGACGAACCACCACGCGGTGCGCAATCCCGGAGCCCGCTCGGCGGTTGTCGGCCGGCCCGCCGGCTCGCGCGCCCCCTGCCCCGTCCGCCACCGCTCGCCGCGCAACCGCTGCTGCGAGCGCGCGGCGCCACACCCCGCCTGGATCGCCGCCCGACAGAGCGGGTGGGGCTGGGAGCGGGCGTATCGCACACGGCGCCGGCGGACAGCCGAGATTGTGCCGGGTCCCAGAGGTGCTGGTGTATACTGACGGCCGATGGCCCACGCAGGCTCGGACGCGGCGGAACCGGCTTCATGGCGCAGGATTCCGCGCGTCGGGGATGTCGTCGGCGGCAAGTACCGCATCGAGCGGGTGCTCGGCCGCGGCGGCATGGGGATCGTCGTCGCGGCGCACCACCTCTCGCTGCGCCACCGCGTCGCGCTGAAGTTCCTGCTGCCCGAGGGGCGCACCACGCCCGGCGCCACGGAGCGCTTCTTCCGGGAGGCGCAGGCCGCGGCGGCGATCGCCAGCGAGCACATCGCGCGCGTCATCGATGTGGGGCAGACCGACGACGATCTGCCCTATTTCGTGATGGAGTACCTGAATGGCATCGATCTGGAGGCGCTGCTCGAATCGCGGGGCCCGCTGCCCGTGGAGCAGGCGGTCAGCTACGTGATCGAGGCCTGCGAGGCGCTCGCCGAGGCGCACTCGCTCGGGATCGTCCATCGCGACCTCAAGCCGGGCAACCTCTTCCTCGCGAGCCGCAAGGACGGCTCGACCCTGATCAAGGTGCTCGACTTCGGCATCTCGAAGGCGTCCGAGGAGGGCGTGCTCGGCCTGAACGCGCAGCTGACCGCATCGGCCGTGGTGCTCGGCTCCCCCCGCTACATGTCGCCGGAGCACATCCGCAGCACGCGGACGGTGGACGCCCGCAGCGACATCTGGGCGCTCGGCATGACGCTCTATCAGCTCCTGACAGGGCGGCTGCCGTTCGAGACCGAGTCCGTCTCGGCGCTGTTCGTCAGCATCGTGACCGACGTGCCCGTGCCCCCGCGCAGCCACCGGCCAGAGATCCCGCTCCCGCTCGAGTGGGTCATCCTGATGTGCCTCGAGAAGGATCCGGCGCGCCGTCCCCAGACGATCGCCGAGCTGGCCACGCTGCTCGAGCCGCTCGGGTCGGAGTCCGCGCGCCAGACGGTGGCGCGCATCCTGCGCAGGGCGATGGGGAACGAGGTCGTCGACGCGCCGCCGGCGCCGGACCGCCCGCGGGCCATCGACGAGGAAGCCGAGACCCTGACCGGGCCGATCGGCCCCACGCGTGGGTCCCGGCACAGCTTGAGCGAGCAGGCGAAGGAGCGCGCCTCCTCGATGCCACCCACGCAGGCGTCCGTCGCTCCGC
The DNA here is from genome assembly GCF_051527395.1 of Sorangium sp. So ce281. Lineage (NCBI taxonomy): Bacteria > Pseudomonadati > Myxococcota > Polyangiales > Polyangiaceae > Sorangium > Sorangium sp. So ce281. Next base: position 2,986,029 of record NZ_CP150322.1, on the reverse strand, counting down.
CCGCCCTCGCGACGGCGGCCTCGCCATCGATGCCGCCCGCGCGGGTGTCCGCCGTTCCTCTCACGCTCACCGCGGCGGCCTCGCCCTCGGTGCCGCCCGCGCAGACGTCGGCCGCCGGACCTCCCTCCGTGCACGCGTTGCCCCTGGACGAGTCGCTGGCGCCGACGGCGGCGCCGTCCGGACGGGGCGAGCGCGTCGCCGCAGCGGATCCACAGGGGCGGCGCCGGCGAAGCATGGTCGCGCCCCTCGCGGCGGCGGCGCTCGTCGCGCTCCTCGGGGGCATGGCGGCGACCGCGTGGCTCGGGCGCGGCGCGGCGCCGGCCCCGGGCGCGCCGCCTGACGGCGAGGCGGTCGCGCCGGCGCAGGGCGAGCTTTCCGCGCCCTCGCGCGAGGATCCCGGGCCTTCGTCCCTCCCGCCGTCGGAGGTCGCCTCGCCGCCCGCGGCCGCGGCGGCCGCCGCGGCGAGCGGGTTCGCCACGGCCGGCGCCGCGCTCGCGCCGCTCGGCTCGGCGAGGGCGGGCCGCCCGCGCGCGGTGCTCGCGCCGTCGTCGCCGTACCCGGCCAGCAGCGAGCCGGCGCCGACGAAGGCGACGCGCCTGCGCGAGCACCGCTAGCGGCATGCGTCGAGCGCCCTCGAGCACGCGCGCTCGCCTATGGAGGCTCGCCGCGGTGCCTCTCCTCGCAGGCGCCCTGCTCCAGGCCCCCGCCGCCCGCGCCGACGGCGAGGGCCAGGCCGACGAGGCCGACCTCCACTTCGAGCTGGGCCGCGACCTCTACAAGCAGGGGCAGTTCCAGACCGCCCTCGAGCACTTCCTCGCGTCGAACCGGCTCGTGCCGAACCGCAACGTCGTCTTCAACATCGCGCTCACCTACGAGGAGCTGGGCCGCTTCGCGGACGCGCACCGGTACTACGACGACGCGCTCGAGGGCGAGGCCGACCCGGAGGTCGTCGCCGAGGTCCAGGCCGCGCTCCAGCGGATCGCGCCGCGCGTGGCCGTGCTCCAGATCGTCACGTCGCCGCCGGGGGCCAGGATCTACGTCGATCGCAAGGACCTCGGCGCGCGCGGCACGGCGCCGCGCCGGCTCGCCATGGCCGAGGGGCGCTACCGGATCCTCGTCGAGCTCGCGGGCTACGAGCCCGTGGCCGTGGACGACGTCCCCGTGAAGCTGGGGCAGAGCAAGGAGGTCCTCATCGTGCTCCGCCGCATCGTGGGCACCGTGCGGGTGGACGTGCGCGGCGCGAGCGAGGCCACCGTGCACGTCGACCACGACGGCGCGCCGCCCGCGTGCACCGCCCCGTGCGATCTCGACCTGCCGCCGGGCCGCCACGTGCTCCATTTCTCGCGCCCGGGCTTCGAGGCGGCGCCGCAGCCGCTGACCGTCGCCGCGCACGAGACCGTGCCGATCACGGCGACGCTCAGCCCGCTCACCGGCTCGATCCTCGTGCGCGCCGACGAGCCCGACGCCCTCGTCGAGATCGACGGCCGCCCCATGGGCTTCACGCCGTCGGTGATCCAGGGCGTCCCCGTGGGCCGGCGCCGCGTCCGCGTCAGCCTGCGCGGCTTCGCGCCCGTCGAGCGGACGATCGAGGTGACGGCCGGCCAGCAGGCGGAGCTGCGCGACGTCACGCTGGCGCCGCTCCGGGAGGTGTCGTCGGCCTCGCGCGTCCTCGAGCGCCTGGAGGACGCGCCCGCGTCCATCAGCGTCATCGAGCAGCACGAGCTGCGCGCCTTCGGGTACCCGACCATCGCCGAGGCGCTGCGCGGCACGCGCGGCATCTACCTCTCGAACGATCACGTCGTCTACTCGGCCGGGATCCGCGGGCTCGGCGAGCCGCTCGACTACGGCAACCGGCTCCTCGTCCTCTCCGACGGCCACTCGACGAACGACAACGTGCTGAACGCCGCGTTCGTGGGCTCCGACGCGCGCGACGACCTCCACGACGTGGATCACATCGAGGTCGTCCGCGGCCCTGGCTCGCTGCTCTACGGCACGGGCGCGCTCTCGGGCATCGTCAACCTCGTCCCGCGCGGGCGCGACGAGCCCACGAGCGCGCACGTGGCGGCCGGCACCTACTACGACGGCGTGGGCCACGCGCGCGCCGGGTTCCACTACAACGCCCGCAGGGACGCGGGCGTGCAGGCGAGCGTCTCCGGGGCGCGCTCCGACGGGTTCGACGTCCCGGTGGCGCTGCGGGACCCGGGCGAGGGGCCGCGCGTGCAGATCGCCGAGCGCGCCGAGACCTTCCGGGCCGGCGGCACGTCCGGGCGCGCCTGGTACGGGCCGTTCACGGCGCAGTGGATGTACCATACGCGCGAGCAGCTCGTCCCGATCGGCTACGTGGGCACGCGGCTCAACGACCTCGGGACGAGCTACGAGGACGCGCACATGATGGCCGAGGTGCGCTTCGAGCCGCGGCTCACGCACGACCTTCAGCTCATGGCGCGCGCCCACGTGAACCGCTTCGTCTGGCGCGGCGCCTACGCGTTCGACGAGGGGACGGTCTTCGAGCAGCAGCACGGCACCTGGCTGGGCGGCGAGCTCAGGGCGGCGTGGACGCCGCTCCCCTGGCTGAGGGTCACCGGCGGCGGCGAGGTGCAGGAGCACGCCGAGGCGACGCTGAGCAGCGTGCTCGCGGACGGCCGCGCGCACACGAAGCCCGTGCCGTACCGCTTCGGCGCCGGCTACCTCATCTTCGACAGCTCGCCCGCCCCCTGGGTCCGCCTCTCGTGGGGCGCGCGCCTCGACGTCTACAGCACGTTCGCGCCGATCGTCGTGCCGCGCGCCGCGGTCATCCTCCGGCCTGCGCCGGGAGGGGTCCTGAAGATCATGGGCGGGCGCGCCTTCCGCGCCCCGAGCATCTCCGAGCAGTTCTACACCGACGGCAAGACGCAGGTGCCCGCCGTCGACCCCGCGCGGGGCCTCGTGCTCAAGCCGGAGTCCATCGCTTCCGCCGAGATCGAGTACTCGCAGCGCCTCGGCGACGACTGGACCGCGCTCGGCGCCGCCCACGCGAGCAAGCTGTCGGACCGGATCACCTCCGCCGAGGACCGCCCCGGCGTGCCCGGCGTGGTGCGCTACGTGAACAGCCGTCGAGACGCGTTCGTGGCGGGGTGTGACGTCGAGCTCCGCCGCGAGTGGCGCCAGGGCTGGATGCTCGCGGCGACGTACGGCTACCAGCGCGGCGAGCTCAGGCGCGGCGAGCGGCTGATCAACGCGCCGGAGCACCTCGCGTCGTTTCGCGGCGTCGTCCCGGTGGTGGAGCGGCTCGCCGCCGCGGGGCTCCGGATCAACCTGGAGGCGCCCCGGCGCATCGGCCGCAGCTCGGCCGACGAGACAGCGGGCGCGATCGTCGCGGATCTCACGGTGTCCGGGGAGCTCCAGCGCTTCCACAGCCGCTATGTGATCGGCATCTACAACGCGATGGACGCGCGGTACGACTACCCGGCCGCGGAGAGCTACCTCTCGGCCACGAGCCGGCAGAACGGCAGGACCTTCCTCGCCGAGATCACCGTCAGCTATCCCTAGTTCCGCGCGTCCAATGTGCTGCTGCGCGCGGGTCTGCAGCGGCCCGGAGATGCTGACCACGCGGACACGCACGAGCCACGCGGAAAAGAGCGAACGGCCTGCCAGGCGCCGCCGTTACGGGGTGCTGTACTCGTGCCGGAAGCGGCGGAACAGGTTCCTGACCGCGCTCGCCGAGGGGACGCCGGAGACCGCGAGCGCCTCCAGGATGGTGCCGTCATGCGGGAAGCTGCTCTGGCTGTCTCCGCCGAGCGTAAGCCCGGTCACCGTCACGTTGTTCAGCGAGACCGTGGTCGAAGTGCCGTCGATGATGATCGCTGAGCTGGCCCCATTCACGATCACGCCCACAGCGTGCGCCACGAGTGGGTTATACCCGGCGACCTGTCTGGTCACCGCGCCGTCGCTGAAGGCCAACGAGGTGGGCGTGTTGTTGTAGAACAGCGCCCCTGAGCCAACGCTTGTCCTTCCGATAATGGCACCGAAAGCCGTGGAATTCTTCTTGAATACGGCGAACAGGGCGTAAGGCGCGGCGAGAGAAATCCCGTTCAGGCGATACTGTTGCAGGATGTTAGAAAACGAGATCGCCGGTTTGTGGTTGAGGCTGTCGATCTCGAATGCTGCGGGGCTCGCTGCGTACTGGATCGTCCAGTGTCTCGAGTTCCCGCTCCGGTCAACGGCCTGGCCAATCCCGAGCGGCAACCTCCAATAATGCAGGTTGCTGTACGTGGCAGAAGGGAACGTGAGCGTGATCCCAGTCGTACCAAGCGCAACAACGCCGTTGGACGGCACCAGGACATTATTCTCTGCCCACACGCCACCGCCGTGAATGCTCCAGTCGAACCTCGCGGTGCCGCGCGGCCCCCCCAGGACCATCTCGACATGAAGCAAGCCAGTGACCGTCGACGTGCCGGCAGCGGTCAGGGCAGGCGGTGAGGAGCCGAAGCCGGTGGGCGTCCCGGTCACGGTTCCACCGGGGAGGTCAAACCCAGCTTTGACCCAGGTAAAGAGCCCCGGAAGATGGTTTGGGCTGAACGGGAAGGCGTCCCCGGCGCATACCGCCGTCATCTTCTCCTGCCCCTTTTCGTTGGGATGAATGGTGTCCACCGCGTTGTGCGCAGCCGCCGCCTCCGCCGTCCACGCGGAATCGGCATAGATCACCTCGCCCCACGGAGCGAGCGCGGCAACCGCCGCCGCCTCCGCATCGCGCTGCGCGTCCCAGGACGTGCCGTCGACGTCGTTCTCGGTCACCTCGCGCGTGTAGGTCATGGCGCGCACCACCACGCGCGGATCGGCCTCTTTGATCGCGTTCGCAAGGTCCACCTTGAACTGAACCACGTTCGCGGCCGTCGTCTTCCGGTTGGCGAAGTCGTTCCTTCCGATCTGGACAATCACCTCGTCGGGACGGTTCGCCAGAATCTTCCTGGCGAGCGCACGGCACGCAGCAACGGAAGGCGTCGCCGTCCCGGTAAGATGCACGAGGCCATCCCCACCGCTGCCATGGGTCATGAACTCGAGGCCCTTGCGTTGCATCTGGAGCTGCCACGACGTCATGCCAGAGAACGCGGTGTACGCGCCCGCGCCCTTCGAATCGACGATGGCGATGATCACGCGAGCCCGGGGAGGTGTGACATCGAACATCGATGCGCCTGGCACGTAGATCCCAGCAGGGAAAACGCCGATGTTCTCGCCACGGATGGCGACCAGCGACGCCGTGTACGGTGATGCCATCTGAGGACCAGAATAGACTCTGACCTTGCGCGGCACGGTGCTGCGCGCGGCCGGGACGCTCACCCTGCTGAACGTGGTCGAGTTCCACGCCACGGGGAGCACCGGATCGATGGGCTCGCCGTCGGCCCAGACGGACGGATAGGAGCGGTTTCCGTTTCGTCGGTTCACCGTGTCGTAATACTCGACGTCAAAGACGTCGGTGTCGGTGGACAACGCGTAATACGCCAGGTTGGACATCTCGAGATGTCGCGGGTTGCGCCAGGCAGTGAGCTTTTCATGCCCCGCCTCGCTGGAGCCGTGGAGCAGCGCCGGGTGCACGTCCAGACGGTAGAAGTCGGGGTAGAGGACCCCCGTGGCGCCCACCGGGCGAATGCGGAGCCTGCCGCACAGGAACGTGGCCTGCGTCGCGCCGCTGCGAACGACGACCCGCGCGCGGTACGACAGCCCCGCGGTGACCGCGAGCGATGGCGTGATGCAGTCCGTCGGGGTGCTCGTGGGCGTGAACGACGCCGACATCAGGACGGAGGAGCCCACCGCGTCCAGGATCTGGAGCTGGAACGCGCCGGAGCTCCCGACCCCCGACGGGAGCGACACCCTGTCGAGCTCGAGGCGCACCGCGGGGACTTCGGACGGGACAGCGAACCAGCGCTCCTTCATCGCGCCGTCCGGCGCAGCCTGGTCGTGGTTCACCCAGATCAGGCTGCGTTGCCCGTCGGCGTCGACCCCCGTCAGGGGCAGGCACCGCGGGGCCAGGTTCGGCCGCTCCACGTGCCAGGCCATCGACTCGATTCGCCCGGGGCCGAGCGAGTTCCGATCCACGTGCAGCCCGGCCGGGTACGCGAGGCTCACGTGTTGCTCCGCACGAGCTGACAGGCATGCTCCCAGCCCGGGCCGACGTGGGTCCACGTGCGCGTCGCTCCCGCGGACCCCTCGGTGATGACCGCCAGGACTCCGAGCTGCGGACCTTCGACGATCTCGATCGCGCGACATCGAGCATCGACACCCTCCGCCGGGATGGGATCGGGGAGCTCGAGCTCCTCCCCATCCGGCGGCACACCGATTGAGTCAAGATCTGCCATGGCACGTTGTCTACTATAGAGTGCCAATCCTGTCGAGGTCGCCCGTCAGGCGTCCGATGCCGGGGCGCCGGCGTGGTGGGGGTCGGCGGAGGCGGCGACGGAGGGGCCTCCCGAGCGCGCGGGGGCAGAGGGCCACCCTTGCTCAGGTTCGGCGCCACGCCCCCATGGCGCGTGGCCATGTCGTCCGCCTCCTCTGATACAGCCCCGCGAACCTGGGTACAATCACCGGCATCTACAACGCGATGGATGCGCGGGACGACTACCCGGCCGCGGAGAGCTACCTCTCGGCCACGAGCCAGCAGAACGGCAGGACGTTCCTCGCCGAGATCACCGTCAGCTATCCCTAGTTTCGCCCGCCTGAGGTCCAGCCAGGGATCCGGAGAGAGATTTCAACGCAAAGACGCAAAGACGCAAAGACGCAAAGACGCACAAAAGAGCAGATTATTTGTATTTTTGCGTCCAATCTCTCTTCGCTCGCGCGACAGATCCATGGCCGGATTTCTGACACGCGGAGAGAGCGATCAAGAGCGCAGAGGGCGCTGGCCCAGGTCGGTGAAGAACCGCAGGAGATAGCCGTCGGGGTCGGCGACGACGAACTGGCGGTTGCCGAGCTCCGTGTCGCCCTCGCGGTACCACCTCTCCTCGAAGGGGATCACGATCTGGAAGCCGCCTGCGCGCACGCGCTCGTACAGCGGCGTGACGTCGGCGACCTCGATCTGAAAATTGACGCCGCGTCCGTAAGGATGCTCCAGCGGCGCGGTGCGGAACCTGCGGCCCGGCCCCGCCGCCTCCTGCAGCATGAGCTGCGCGCCCTCGAGGTCGATGAAGGCAAATCGCTCCTCGGGCCTCTCGTACCGCAGCGTGCAGCCGATGACACCAACGTAAAAGCCGAGCGAGGCGCCGAGATCCGCCACGTCGAGCTCCGGTATGAGCTTCTGCCCGTTCATGGTCCTTCCCCTCGAGATCGACCGATGGCTCGCGCGGAGCCGCGGTTCATCAGGCAGAGCCTAGCTCACCACGGAGACATCCACGCCGGGCTGGATCACCGACGACGCGCCGGCATGCCCCGAAATCTCTGCCCGCCCGCGCCGCGGCGGCGCGCCGTGGACCCCCACCAGCGTCACAGGCTCGCCCGTCTCGAGGTCGATCTCCTTCTTCGGACCATCGGGCCAGGGCGCCCTCGAGTCGAGGAGCGTCACCCGGCGAACCCCGAGCGCCACGAGCTCGCGCGCAGCCACGGCGAGCTCGAGCCCCGTGGTGACGTCGGCTCGCGCGGCTGTCGGCTCGGCCGGCGGGGGCACATAGACGACCGCGCCAGCGCCGGCGGCCTCGATGTCTCGCAGGGCGTCGAACAGATGGGCGTCGCCGAGGAGGTCCGAGACGAGCGCGGCGCGGTGGGTGTACACGACGACAGTGTCACCGGCGCGCGCCGGCGCGCCGTGCGTCAGGAGGAGCAGCTGCCTCTCGCGACGTATCGTGTACGTGTGCGCCCGCCACTCGCCGCTGAGGCCTGCGGGCCGGAACGGGGCGCTCCGGACGCGCGCGGCGACGTCCTCGCTCCGCACCCGGTGGCGGAGGAGGTCGTCGATGGAGACCAGCGGCAGCCCCTGTCGCGCCGCGAAGCGCGCGAGGTCCCGGCGGCGCGCCATCGTCCCGTCGTCATTCAGGATCTCGCAGATGACGGCCGCCGGCAGCGCCCCGGCGAGCCGCGCCAGGTCGACCGCGCCCTCGGTGTGCCCCTCGCGCTCGAACACCCCGTCCCGGCGCGCCCGCAGCGGGAACACGTGCCCTGGCGACACCACGTCTCGCGGCGACGCGTCCCGCGCGATCGCGGCAGCGACCGTGCGCGCCCGGTCGCGGGCGCTGATGCCGGTCGTGACGCCCTCGCGCGCCTCGATGCTCACCGTGAACGCCGTCGACCGGCGCGCGCCGGGCCGGGTCGCCATGAGCGGCAGCCCGAGGCGGTCCACCTGGTCCTCGGTGAGGGCGAGGCAGATCAGCCCCCGGCCGTGGGTCGCCATGAAATTGATGGCGGCCGGCGTCGCGTGCTCCGCCAGGACGACGAGATCTCCCTCGTCCTCGCGCGCCTCGTCGTCGACGAGGATCACCATGCCACCGGACCGGAGCTGCTCGACGGCAGCCTGAACACGCAACGTGGATGTCGAAACAGCCATGGATTCCTCTTCGCTCAGCGGGCCGGGAGCGGCGCCAGTCGATCGATCTCTTCCAGATCGGCCCCGGTCAGCCGGAAGCCCAGGGCGGCGGCGTTCGCGCGCACCTGCTCCGGCGACGTCGCGCCGGCGATCACGGAGGCGAGTCGCTGGCGCCGGCGAGGCGGGCCGCATGACGCAGCCCGCGCCCCCAGGCCGTCAGCCCTTCGGCTTCCCGTTCGCGTCCCACTCGGCCCAGAAGCGCTCGAGTCCGGCGTCCTTCAGCGCCCGGTTGAGGAAGCGCCGATCGGTCCAGGGCTCGACCTCGAACGTGCTCCTGATCAGGCCGTACTTCTTCGAGTCGGCGACCGCCGACTTGTACCGGGCAATGGCGTAGGCGTCGAGCAGCGGGCTGGCGTTCTGCTTCATGTCCTCGCCCTGCTGCGCTTCCTTGTAGTTCGCGAAGGGCGTGCCCGACTTCGACCAGAGCTGGAAGGCCTGCGTGCGGTTCTTCTCGTCCGCGACCCACGCCGCTGATTTCACCGCGAGCGTGATGATCTTCTGCACGACGTCGGGGTATTCGTTGATGAAGTCCTCCCGCGCGATGATGCCTGAATTGCTCGGATAGGTCGGGGAATCCCCCTTCGTCGTGTAGACGATCTTCGCGATCCCCTGGTCGCGCAGCGAGAGATAGTCCGTCCCACCGAACACCGCGTCGATGTCCTTCGTGGCGATCGCCGCCTTCGCGGTGGAGGCATCCATGCTGATGGACCGGATGTCCCTCTCGCTCAGCCCGTGGCCCTCGAGGATCCGGTTCGCGGAGAGCTGCGAGGCCGTGCCCTTCTGGAAGGCCACCTTCTTGCCGCGCAGATCCCGGACGCCGGTGATCGGCGAGTCGGCGGGCACCACGAGGTAGGCGTGTCCGCGCCGGCTGGCGCTGGCCAGGAGCCGCGTCTTGAGGCCGCTCGCCCGGCCGACCACCGAAGGCAGGTGACCGTGGGTCCAGATGTCGAGCAGGTTGTTCGCGACCGCCTCGTTCACGGCGGGGCCGGCGCCGCGGAAGAAGCTCCACTTCACCTCGATGCCGTCCTTCTTGAACTCCTCGGCCAGGGTCCCCTTGAGGTGCAAGAGGGAGAAGAAGCTTCCTCCGGTGACGGGGCGATTGCCCACGCCGACGCCGGGCACCCCGACGCGGATCACGCTGGGCCCGGCGGCCCGGGCCCTGCCTGCCAGAAGCGCTGCCGACACCGCTGCTGCGGCGCCTCCCAAGAACTGACGTCTTTGCATGGCGCCGCGATGTGCACCGTGCGTGCCATTCCATGAGAACCGTGGAATCAAGGGTCTGCCGCGCGGCGCTGTTGCTGGAGAAGCACCCGATCCGCAGGGCTGCTGGCGAGCGGCCCGCCGCGGGGCCGCGTCAGCCGCCGAGCCCTCCCGGCCTGGCGCTCGCGAAGATCGCGACGTTCCTCGGCGTCACCTCGGGCTCGAACACGATCGCCGCCTCGACCTCGTGCCCTCGCTCGCCGAGGGCCGTCGCGCGATCCAGCGCGACCGCGACCTCCGTGAGCCGGGCCAGGAGCGCGCGCGGCAGCGTCAGCCGGCGCATCTGGCCGAACGCCGCGCGCGCCGCGACCTCGCGCTCGCGGAGCTCGGCCTCGGTCGCCGGGCCGAGGCCCCGCAGCGCGAGCGCCCTCGCCGCGAGCTCGCGCAGCCCGCCGTGCGCGCGCCGCCGGTTGATCCCGCGCATCTCCTCGCCCAGCGCGACGTCGAGCCCGCGGCCGCGGAGCAGCGACAGCAGCGCGTGCCGCCGCTCGCGGGCCAGAAGCTCCTCGTCCAGGCTGGCCTCGACCCCCGCCGGGCGCGCCGTCAGGTTGGTGAGCCCCAGCGCCTCGCGCTTCAGGACGAGCCCCGCCGCCCTGGCCGCGGCCGAGAGCGGGGCGCGGGCCGGCGCGCCGATCTTCTGAAGGCAGCACGAGACGAGCGCCAGGTCGCAGGGCGCCTCGGCCGCCGCCGTCACCGTGCGGTCCCCGAGCTCGCCGCAGGCGTGAAGGCCGACCGCCAGGTCGTCCGGAGCGAACGCCAGCGCCTGCTCGAAGGCGTCGAACGCCACGAAGCGCGCCCGCCCCCCGGCGGCCAGCGCGGAGGCCGTGGCCACCCGGTCGGGCTCGCGCTCGAGGCCGATCGCGTCCCGCTCGAAGCGCGCGGCGGCCAGGCGGGTGAAGTGGCCGTGCCCCGCCCCCACGTCGACGAGGCGGCGGGCGCGGGCGGCCATGGGCGCCACCGCGCCGAGCAGGGCCTCCAGCTGGAGCCGCTTGCGCGCCGGCACCGCCCGGAGCTCGTCCAGCGACGCCGGCGGGAGCGGCTGGACCGGTCGCCGCGGCAGCCTCGCGGCCTCGTCCGCGGCCCGCGCCAGGGCCACGAGGCTCGGGGGCGCGCCCTCGAGGCCGTCGATGCACGCCGCGAGCCCCTCGGCCTCGCAGCGGGCGAGCTCGGCGTCGGAGAGCGCCAGCAGGAAGCCCGTCCAGCCCCGCGCCTCGCACCAGGCCGGCGGCGCGCCCTCATCGACGCGGGCCTCGACGATGTCGAGCGCCGGCACGAGCACCTCGAGGGCGCGCGCGAGGCGCTGGGCGACGGAGGGCGGCGTGGTCGGTGGGGGCATGCGCGGACTGGAGGCGGGCGAGGAGTACCGGATCCGCGCCGCGCCAGGAAGGCGCCTCGGGCGCGGCGCCGGGGGAGCTCGCCCCATGCCCACCTACGATCTTGCGGCCGTAGACATCCACGATCAGATACAGGAAGTAGAACGCACCGCGCACCGCGCACCGCGCTCTTCAGGTAGGTGATGTCCCAGCACCACACCTGATTGGGCCTCTTGGCGACGAGCGTGGCGTCTGGCCGCGGGGGCGCCAACGAGGTGGGCTCATCGAGAAGACGACCGCACCGCCCGCGCCGCCGTGGCGGCCCGACGCTCGTTCACTTCCTCAGGGCGGGAGCGCGGCGATGAAGTCGCGGATGCACGCGATCTCGGTGTCGCTGAGCGCCGCGCCGCCGAACGGCATCCGGTCGTTGCACGGCGGGTCCGGCGTGACCTTCGTGTAGATCGCGCTGGCGTCCGGGTCGCCCGGGACGAGCACCGAGCTGCCGTTGCCGCACACGGACGCCTGGCCCCGGAGCGTGTTCTCCCACCCGGCGGCCAGCGAGAGGCCCGCCAGCTTGGTGTTCTCGTCATGGCAGCCGGCGGTGGCGCACTTCATCGCGACCAGGGCCGGCGCTTCGGCGCATCCGCTCGACCCCCCGCCCGTCGTGGCGCCGCCGCTGCCGGTCACCGCGGCGGTGCCGCCGCCGGCCCCCTGGTCGTCGGTGCCGCCGCTGCCCTGGTCGTCCAGGGGGAACTCGTCCTCGTCCAGGGTCCCAGCGCAGTTCAGGAGGAGCGCGCCGTTGGTCAGCAGGGCGGCCGCGGTGAGCGCGGCGCGCCCGTAAAGGGAAGTCATGAACGTCACGTGCTACCTCTCTCTCAATAGACGTAGGCTCCGGCGAGCCGCAGTCCCAGGTATTGGTCGATGGCCCCGCCTGCGATGTACGCGTCGCCCTGCTCGGGCTGGAACGACGAGAAGAACCGGGCGTACTCGACGAGCAGGCGCGCCTCGATGCCGGTCGCGACTGGGACCATCACCCCGGCCAGCGCGCCGATGCCCTGCACGCTCGCCCCGGTGAACCGCTCGTAGACCGGGCCTGACGAGAGCGGCAGGATGTACTCGGCGCCCAGCGCCAGCGCGATCGGGCCGACCGGGAAGCGCCCGTCGAGGCCCGCCCGGAACAGGGTGTACGAGACGTTCGGCACCGTCCTGGCGAGGTCCGCCGGTGCGTCGATCTCGAAGGTCAGGAACCGGAGCCCGGCGGAGATCCCGAGCACGGACGCCTCGCCGAGCGACAGCCGCTCCCGGAGCCCCAGGTTGATGCGCTCGTAGGTGGTGCTGACCGGGTCGCCGCTGCCCACCGCCGAGTTGAGGCCGAGCGCCCGCGCATACCCCGCGGTGACCCCGAGGCCCTTGAGCACCGCGATGTCCGTCGACGCGAGCGGGTACAGCTCGCCCGAGACCGACAGCGCGGGCTGTCCGAAGACGCTGTAGGGCGGGAGGTTCTGCGTGCGCGGATCGGAGTAGTCGAACCAGCGGCCGACGAACTCGACGCCGAGCTCGATCGAGAAGAGCGCCGAGCCGACCTCGTGCGGCTCGCGCTCGCCGCCCTTCCCGCCCTCGTCGGCGTCCCTCTCCTCGTCCCCCCCGTCGCCATCCGCGCCTTCGCCTTCCCGGTCGCCCTTCACCTCGTCCTCCTCGGCGGGCGGCGGTGCGGGCGGCGGCGCGATCTGCGCCAGCGTCGGGCCGAGCAGCTCTTCCAGCGCCCTCTTGCGGTCGTCCCGCGAGCCGCTCAGCGGCACCGCGCTGTCCACGGCGAGGTCGCCAGCGTTCTCGTCGACGTAGACGAGGTGGACCTCTTTCTTCTTCTTCTTGTTGGTCCGCGAGACGCCGTAGATCACCCCTTCTGCCTTCGCAGCCCTTCCTGCCTTGCGGATGCGGTCGATGGCCTTCTTCCGCTGAGCCTTCGACACGAGCGTGTCCCCGACGGGCTTGGTCTGGCCGGCGCCTTTCAGCGACGTCGAGAACGCGTCAGGGTCCACGACCCCCAGCGTCTCCGGCATGATGGCGAGGATGTCCTCGCGGATGTCATCCGCGTTGGGGCCTTCGATGCGCACCGCGATCGACTTCGACGCCTTGGGGGCGGCGAGCGTGGCGGGCGCGAGCGCGAACGTCGCGGCGGTCGCGGCGGAGAGCCCGAGCAGGATCCGCCCGCAGAGGCTCATGGAAAGGAACAGCGTTGTAGTTCTGGTGGGTTTGCGCACGGGCCTCTCGCTAGCGGCAGAGACGTCAACCGGGGCTTGCACGCGCGTCAGCCTACAGGGGACCTGGACGAGCTCCCGCAGGCTGTGGAGTGAAGGCGGCCCCTTCGATGCATGGATAAGTTGCTGGCCTAGCGTCGCTTTTCCAGGGGGTCGTATAGAAAAGTTGTCTGTCAACCCAGAGCAGGTCCCGCAGTGTGACGGAACCTGGAGCACCTGATCCCGGACGGGGCCGATGTGATGACACCGTGCACCCGAGGAGGGGCTGAGCAGAGCCCGCCGCAACATAGGTCACGCTGCACCCAAAGTTGCCGTCCGGCCGCCTCGCCGGATCTCGGAGAATTCCGGTGGAGACTACCCTGGATCTCACGACAGCCGAACCGAGGCTTGCCGTGGTCTCCAGTGCATTGAACCTGGCAAAACGCCAAGCACCATCGATCGGCGATCGCTTCCGTGATGACCGACCGAACGGAATCGGTGCCGAGACCGGTCAGATGACAAAAGTCTCGGTGCGCATGACGACCCACCCGAGGCGAAGCAAAAGGATACCTGTCGAGGGGAATGTGAACGATCACATGGCCGATGTCAACGCCAATTGATGCGCCCGCGGGGAGATCCCCGAGCCCGATGGAGGGCAAGGCTGGCGGGGCTCCTCCAGCGCGCCGCGTCAACATGGGCGGACGCCGGACAGCGTTGATCGCCGGCCCGCCCGACGCGCTCGAGGCCGAGCAGCGCATCGCCGGTTGGCGCTCGGCTCGACGCTGCGAGCCCGCCGGTGCCTGGGCGCCGCCTCTTGTGCGCGGCGCTCTTGTGCGCTGTGACTCGAACGCGCGGTCCAGCGCGAGCTCGCCCGCTGCTCCTGCGCTCGCCGGACCTCTCGGAGCTCGGGCGCCGCGGCCGGCCGCCGCTGCGCGCCCATCGGGATCGAGGAGAGCCGCGCGTCAGCCGATTCTGGTTGACGCCAGAAATGTGAACGTTCACAATCTGATTCTCCGAGCTGCGATGACTTGGCTGAGGTTGCTTCTTACATGACAGGAGACGTCGGATGTCGATGAGCATGAAGCTGATGAGTGCGGTGTTGATGAGCGTCGGCATTGGCTTTGCAGGCGCAGCATGGGCCGCGAACGGGACCGCGGACGTCCCCGGTTCTGTTGCCGAGGGGAAGGATTTTGGCTGCGGTGCAAAAGGACAGAAGGCTTGTCCGATGCAGGGCTGGATGAAGACGGTGATGCAGTCGGCGACCACGAGCGGCGACGGCGCGAAGATCGCGTCGGCGCTGGAATACGTGGCGTCGAAGCCGCCGCCCGGGATGCCCAAGTGGGTCGCGATCTCGAAGGATGGCGCGGAGAAGGCCAAGAAGGGCGACATCGACGGCGCCAAGGCGAGCTGCAAGGCCTGCCACGATCTGTACAAGGCGGAGTACAAGGCGAAGCTCCGCGACGCCGCCTTCTGAGGCGCCTCTCTCTGCTCCCTCTCCGCTCCTCGCGCCGTTCCATTTCCGGTTGACACCGAAATGTGACCGTTCACAATGCCTTCTCGGGGTATCCTTCTGCTTTGCCCTGGACAGGCTGTCGTGCGCGCCGGCCCTTCGTCCCCGGGATCGGGATCGATCTCGGCACCAGGTACGTTCGTTCGGTCGTCGAGCACGCGTGCAGCGGCGCGTTCGCGGGGGCATCGCTCGCGCCATGCGGCGCTCTGAGCGCGAGGCCTCACCTGCGATCCGCACACGCACCGGTTCACTCAGCTTTCAGCCGTACGCAACCAACATCGTCGAGGCTGCCGTGAGTTCATATGCAGCGATAAATCGTCGCTCTCGCTGGATTGAGCCTGGTGGGATGCGGCTCGTCGGATCCAGAGCCGGCCCCGGGAAGGTGGAGCACCCCGTCCCGGGCAAGAGCGGGGAGCGACGGCGCCCATGGAACGACCCGCGGTGGGGCGACCACGCTCACGCAGAGCGGCGCGGCGTTCGTGATGTGGAGCGCCTGGAAGTTCTTCATGGGAGTCCTCCTCGCCCCCCGGGGTTGGGGGAACGACATGGAGATGGCGCGGCCAAGCAGGAACTCGATGGCTCATCGGGTGACCTAACCGGTCGAGTCCGCCGCATCCACCCCCGGCGCAGAAATACTTCAATGGACGTTCTTCACGGCCTCTCGAGAAATCTCGAGCGAATCGTGATCGTTCTCGGACGCTCGGGTCCGGCTCAGGGCCAAATGCGACGCACGGCGGACGCCCGCCACGGCGACGGCGGCGTCATCGCGCAGACGCCGCCCGAGACGCTGCTCTGGCTGTGGCGCGGCGACTCGCGCTGAACCCGGGAGCGACATCGATTTTGATCACGAACACCGCCATTGTAACAATCAACGGAGACGCAACTACAAGGAGCTCGATGTTCGGGTCGCGTTTGGATTTCCTGGCCTCACCCAGCTTCCTCTAACATTTCAGCCTAGCAAGAGCGTTCCATGCCAATCGCAAAACGAATCGGTGTACTACGTTCACTCATGAGCCGCTCGTTTGGCCTTGCGGCGCCGCTCGCGGTCGTCGTGGCCAGCGGGTGCACGGGCGTCTTGGGAGTCGAGGGCGAGGCGGCGCCGGCGACCGAGACGCCGCCGGCGGCCGAGTGTGGCGCCACCCCTGCGCTGGCCAAACCGCGCATCTGGCGGTTGACCAACACCCAGCTTGCCAACACCTTGCGCGACGAGTTCGACGTCCAGCCGGCAGCGCTTGCGAACCTGCCGAGCGAGGCCAGGCTCGACGGCTTCGCCAACCAGGCCTCAGACCTGCGAATCGCGCCGCTCCTCGCGGACGTATATTTCGCCGTCGGTGAAGAGCTCGGAGCGCACGCGCTCCAGAACCCCGACAAGTTTGGGATCGCTTGCGACGTCGACAGCTTGGCGCCTGGCCCTTGCCTGGACGGTTTCGTCACCGAAACGGGGCAAAAGCTCTGGCGCCGCCCGCTCTCGACGACTGAAGTCACCTCCTTGAGCGCGCTCTTCGCCAAGACCGCCGCGCAGGGCGAAGGTGCTGCCGGAGGCGTCAAGAGCGTCGTGCAGGCGCTGTTCATGTCGCCGAACAGCCTGCACCGCACGGAGCTCGGCACGGTGAAGGATACCGGAGCGGTGACGGCGCTGACGGACCACGAGGTCGCTTCGGCGCTCTCGTACCTGCTCTGGGATAGCGCGCCGGATGCTGAGCTCACCGCGCTCGCGGATCAAGGGGAGCTGCGCGACCGTACAGTGCTCTTGGCGCAGGCCAAGCGCATGTTCGAGGCGCGCGACAAGGCGGCGCCGGCCATGAACCACTTCTTCGAGCAGTGGCTGGAGCTCGAGAATCTCTCGACTTCGGTGAAAGAGGCCAGCGTCTTTCCGATGGTAACGCCCGAGTTGGCGCCCGAGTTCACCGCCGATTTGAAGGAAGAGTTGCGCCTGCTCACGAACAGCGTACTCTTCGACGAGGGAGCGGATCGTCGCTTCGACTCGCTGTTCATGGGCACGTACGCGTTCGTGAACGAGCGCACCGCTCCGCTCTACGGTTTGAGCGGGGTGACCGGCGACGCCATGGTGCGTCGCGAGCTCAATCCGACGGAACGCCGAGGCATCTTCACCTCGCTGCCGTTTCTCTGGGGCCACGCGCACAGCCAAGATACGGGCCTCGTCGGGCGCGGCGCCTACGTCCGCGCAGAGGTCCTATGCCACCGCGTGCCGCTGCCGCCCGGCGGTGTTCCGAATCCCGGCCGGTTTGCCCCGGAGGACGCCACGGGCCGGCAAAGACTCGGCGTTCATGCGAGTCCGGGCTGCGCCGTCTGTCACGATCTGTTCGATGGAATCGGGTTTGCGCTCGAGAACTACGATGCTATCGGTCGCTACAGGACGACGGATCACGAGCAGCCGATCGATGCAAGCGGCAGTCTGCCGCTGCCGAGCGAGGAGAATGCGCTTCCCGGAATCGCGTTTTCCAACTTCGTGGAGCTTGTGGACGAGTTGGCGCAGAAGCCGGATGTCTACAGCTGCTTCGCACAGCAGTTCGCCGCTTACTCTTCAGGATACGACTTACCGGAGCTCGACGCCTGTGAGAAGGAGCGCCTCGTGGACGAATTTGCGCGCTCACAGCACGCGATTGATCAATTGGTGCTGGGCGTGATCGCGTCGCCCAGCTTCATCGACCGGAGGAACTAGGAGTTCGCCATGCGCAACGTAAAATTTTCCCGGCGTACGATGCTTCGTGGCCTCGGTTACGGAACGCTCTTCTGTTCTGGGCTGGCCGACAACCTCTACGCACAAACCGTTCCGCGAGTCACGCGCGTCGCCATGTTCGGCTACGCAAATGGCTCTCAGTATCAATCGGAGCCGACCGGCAGCGAAAGAAATTTCGTGCTCAAGCCGCACATGGCGCCGCTCGAAGCGGTGCGCGACGACATCCTGGTGTTCAAGAACCTGACGCTCAAACGCGACGGCGGTAACGCGCACCGCTCGGCGTCGTATTCGGTGTTCGGCCTCGGCGCGCGGACCAGCATCGACCAGGAGTTCGCCAGGTTCCTCAAGGACACGACCCCCCTGGCATCGCTGGAGATCGCGGTCGGTCAGACGTCCGGCGACGGCGGCGTCATCCCCGGACTGTCTCAGGTCGATGGGAACTTCATCCCCAGCGTGAAGAACCCGCTGGCTGCGTATCAGCGCATCGCCAACCGCATCAGCGGGGGCGGCACGCCCATGAACACGCCGAACGCCGCCGAGCAGGCGCTGCTCCGCCGTCAGAGCGTGCTCGACTTCATCAAGGACGATGTCCGGTCCTTCCGCGGGCGGCTCGGGCCGGAGGAAGGCGCCAAGATGGACTTCTACCTCGAGTCGCTGCGCACGCTCGAGCGCGATGTCGGCGGCAGCATCCCCACAGAGGGCTCGTGCAAGCAGATCGCGTCGACGCTGCTCAGCAAGGACACCATGATGAACGACATGCCGGAGCACAGCCGGCTGTATCTCGACATCATGGCGATGGCTTTCGCCTGCAACATCACTCGCGTGGCGACCATGATGTGGGGCGGCGGCGAAAACAACGAAGCCGTCAAGTTCGGTGACATCGATATCTCAGCCTGGCACTCCATCTCACACGGCGATCCGGACGGCGCTCCTGGACAACAAATCACTCGGCTCCAGGCCTATTTTGCGGGAGAGTTCCGCTATTTCATCGAAAAGCTGAAAGGCCTTTCCGACGGCGAGTTCTCGGTGCTCGACAACACCGCAGCGGTTCTTTGCACCCAGAACGGCAGCAGCCAGTTGGGCTCCGGCCAGAACTTCGCCGAGACCGACCACCCGCCCCAACACGCACCTTTCGTGGTCGCCGGCAGCTGTGGAGGTGCTTGGACGACCGGGCGCCTGCTCGACGCCGGTGGGCGCAATCACAACGACGTTTATGTCAGCATTGCCCGGGCGATCGGCATGAACGTGACGTCTGTCGGCCGCGCTGACTGGTGTCGAGGTCCGCTCATCACGTAAGCGGCGGGCACGTCAACCTGTCGCCGAAGGGGCACGACACCTTCCGCGTGCTCGACCCGGGGACCGTGGCCTACCTCGACCTGACCGGCAGCGGCGTCGAGACCATCGCGCACCTGCGCGACAACGGCCGCATCACGCTGATGTTCTGCGCGTTCGACGGCCCGCCCCGCATCCTGCGCCTCCAGGGCCGCGGCGAGCCCATCTTCCCCGGCGACCCGCGCTTCGGCGCGCTGGCGGACCTCTTCCCGGCGTTCCAGGGCGTCCGATCGGTGATCCGCGTCGAGCTCGATCGCATCGCCACGTCGTGCGGCTACGCCGTACCGCGCATGGCCTATGAGGGCGAGCGGGACACGCTGTCGAAGTGGGCGGAGCGCAAGGGGCCTGAGGGCCTCTCGCGCTATCGGCTGGAGAAGAACACGACAAGCATCGACGGCCTGCCGGGCCTGCCGCCGCCGTCGGGCGACGCGTGATCCTGCCGCTGACCCCTGGCAGCGCAACGGGCTGACGAAGCGCTGCGCTCGGTCACCAACGGCGAGGCCCGAGAAGCCCTGCGACGTACCTCCCGCAGGCCGTGGAGTGAAGCGGCCCCTTCCGCGCATGGATAAGTCGTAGATGCACCGTTGTTCATCCAGGAGGGCCGGATCGCGAAGAAGAATGTCCTCTCGACCCAGGGCAGGTCCCAAAGGTGGGGCTTGACGTCTCCGAAACGTTTGGACTTCCTTCTCCCCCAGGCCTCGTCCCCGCTGAGCTTGCCACGGGCGAAGGTTCACCATTTCCTTCTATGGAACGTGGTGTCAAGATGGATCCGGGTCACCCTGACGCCTCGCGGGTGAGGTGCCTGGAGAGACGACGAGAGGAGAGGAAATGAGCGGCGGGCTGTTCTCGAATGACGCGATCGCGACCGCACCGGGCTGCGCCGCCGCGGCCATCGCTTGGCGCTATCGGGGCCGTATCCATGCGACGATCGTGGTCAAGGCGACATTTTGCCTCGTGCCCGACGGCACCATGCGGCGGATCGAGCCCGAGCCCATCGTCGAGCACGACGTCCCGCATCACGACGACCCGAGCAGCAGCGCCCGAATCACCCGCGATCTGGCGCCTCATCTGACCAAGGTCGATGTCGTCCTGACGGGACACGCCTATTCACCCACCGAAGCGCCTGCGCAGTCGGTGCAGGTGGGCCTGGCCGTGGCCGACGAGGGGCGCACGCTCCTGCAAAAGTCGCTCCTGGTCCGCCACACCGCGGCATTCCAGCGGATTCCTCTCGTGTACGAGCGGGCGTTCGGCGGTGCGGGGTACTTCGACAACCCCGTCGGTCTGGGGGCGCTCCCCGGGGACGGGCAGCCCAACCTCGTCGCGCCGGCCGAGCCGCGCAGGCCCGCGTGTCTCGGCCCGATCGGCGGGACATGGCCCTCCCGGCGCAAGCTCCTCGGCGCGTGCCAGAGGACGAGCATCGAGGCTCCGTTCGCGGAGATCCCCGATGATTTTGCGTGGGAGTACTTCCAGGCAGCGCCGCCCGATCAGCGGCTCGACCGCCTGCGCGGCGGTGAGTGGATCGTGCTCCACGGGGTGCGCCCCGGCGTGCCGCGCCTCGCCACGAGGGTGCCGCGCGCGCGCGGCCTCGCGAGCGTCTCCGGATTGACCGAACACGGCATCTCGGATGGGACGCTCGTGCTCACCGCGGACACGCTCCGTATCGACGCCGACGAGGAGCGGTGCACGCTCGTGTGGCGCGGGCAACTCGCGTTGCCCAGCCGCCTGGCGCTCGCGTCCATGCGGGCGGCCGCGTCCGTGGAGGTCGAGGGAGAGCCGCGGTCATGGCCCGAGCGCTCGACGCCGGCTGCGAGGGCGCAGCCGGCGCCGATCCCCGCGGTCTCCGGCAAGCCGGAGGCCGGGGTCACCGCCGGCGCTGCGCGGCACGGCGGTGCGCCTTCGAAGGCGCGCCTGCTCCACACCGTGCCGCTGGAGGATGAGCCCGAGGGGGCGCCGCGCCCGAAGGCCGCCACGCTGCCGTTCCGTCCGGACCTGCCGCCGGCGCTTCCACCGGCGCCGGCGCCTCGACCTCGGGGCCGAGGACGCGACGACGTCCTCCTCACGCAACCTTTCCCGACCGCCACGGGAATGAGGTCGCAGGGGCTGGAGCGCGACCCGCTGCCGTTCGTGGTGAATCGTCCGTCAGACGACAGCGCGCCGCACCCCGTTCGCGGCGCATCTCCCGCCGAGATCGAAGAACCAGCGCACCGCGCGCCTGCCGCCGAGCGCGACGGCGCTGCTTCGCCAGCCGCGGAGCCTCCCCTGCCTGATAGTCCGCCGCGAGCGGCGCCGGGGCCCGAGGCGGCGCCGGCGGGCGCGGCGGTGCCCCCGAGGCCCGCGGAGCCGCGGGCCGCCGGGGCCGCGCCCTGGAGGGTTTACGCGGCGGAGCCGCAGGCCTTCTCCGAGGGTGAGCCTCCGTCGCCGGCGCCGCAGCCACCGCCGCGAGCGCCGGAGGCTCCGGGTCGTTCGGTGGACGTGAAGCGCGTGCTCTACGGCCGCTTCACCCGGTGACGGCCATCGCAGCGGGACATCGGGCGAGCATTGCCGTGTCGCTTGACGTGGTCGGCATTCCGCGGTCTCTTGATATCCATGTCGGCAAAGCACCCGCTCACCATCCGCCTGGAATCCGCGGCGTTCCGCGTCGATCACGTGCGGGTCCGCACGCTCCGCGGTCGTGAGGCCATCTCGCAGCTCTTCTCGTTCCAGATCTCGATCCTGTGCCTCGATCCCGAGGGGCTGCCGAGGGACGAGGTCGTGGGCGCCGAGGCGACGATCGTCATGGAGCGGGACGGCGTCGTGCTCAGGCGTGTTCACGGCATGATCGCCGAGCTCGTGGACCGCCTGGAGGTCGAGGCGGAACACCGGAGCTACGATCTGCTCCTCGTCCCGCGCGCGTGGCGCCTCACGCTGGTCGAGACGCAGGAGATCTTGATGGATCTCACCATCCCGCAGATGATCCAGCAGAAGATCGAGCTCGTGGGCATCGCGTCGGATGTCCAGCAGCGGCTCCTCGAGGCCTATCCGCCGCGCGAGTTCGTCGTGCAGTACAGGGAGAGCGACCTTGCGTTCATCTCGCGCCTCGCGGAGCACCTCGGGATCAGCTTCTTCTTCGAGCACGGCGAGGAGCGCGAGGTGCTGGTGTTCACCGATCACATGGCGGGGTTCGGCGCCGTGGGCGACGGCGGCGACGTGCCTTTCCGGCCCAGGGGCGAGCAGCGCGACGTCTTCTCGCTGGAAGTGAAGACACGCCTCATCCCGGCCGGGTACGTCGTACAGGACTACAACTATCGACATCCGCGCATCGACCTGACGGCGCATCACGAGCTCCCTGCGGCGTACGCAGGAGGCGTCGTGGAGTACGGCACGCACTTCAAGACGCCGGAAGAAGGGAAATTCTTCGCCCGGGTCCGCGCCGAAGAGCGCCAGTCCACGCGCGATGTCTATGTCGGGGAGAGCGAACTCCCCGCCTTCGGCGCCGGCCTCCGGTTCACGCTGGAGGGACACCGCCACGTGGAGGAGAGCGGCCTCCTGCTCGTCGAGGTCGAGCACGAGGCGAACCAGGTCGTGGGGGGGCACGGCGGCGTCGAGAGCGCGCCTTCCTACAGGAACTCGTTTCGCGCGATCCCCGCGAGCCGCGCGTACAGGCCGCCCAGGATCACGCCGAGGCCGCGGATCCACGGGCTGCTCAGCGGGGTCGTGGAGTCGAACGCCGTGGGGCGGCGCGCGCGGATCGATCCGAAGGGCAGGTACACCGTCCAGTTCCATTTCGACACGGCGGCGGGCGGCGGCGCCAAGGCGTCGCGGCCGGTGCGCATGGCGCAGCCGCACGCAGGACCGGGCTACGGCATGCATTTTCCTGTCAAGCCGGGGACGGAGGTGCTGCTCGGGTTCATCGACGGCGATCCTGACAGGCCGATCATCGTCGGGGCCATCCCCAACGAGTCTGCGCCATCCCCGGTCACGGCCTCGAACGCGCACGTCAATCAGATCAGGACCGTCTCGGGCATCGTCATCGAGCTGGACGATTACGTCTGATCGCGACGCGGAGCCCAGCGCTCGGCGCCCGGATCCTCGGCGAGAGCGATGCTCCCCGCTGGATGTCCGGGATCAAAGGCCAAGGTTTTGCTTTTTCCCATACAGGTACGCGCCCTTCGTGTCCAATTCAAGCTTGTGCGCTGTGTTGTATTTCACCACGGCATTCTCTTCCGCGAAGAACACCCCGTTGTTAGGGTCCTTGTATAGACTGGTAAGGTCCTGGTTGATGACCAGCTTGCCGCCCTTGCCGTGGTCCTCGAACGCGAGCTGCGTTTTGCGGTCGGAGAGCTCGAGCTTGGACGCGCCGCCGCTGGCAGTGACGCAATTGGCGTCGAGCTTGATGCCTTCGGGACCAATGGTGATCTTGTTGTCGCCCGTGCCGAGCTCGATGTGGCCCTGGGCGTTCATCGTGATGAAGCCAACGCCGATCCGGATCTCGAGCGACTGCGCCCCCATCTTGATCTGGCTCGTTTCCGGCGCCTTCGCTGAATCCACGTCGCTGCCGATCGAGATCGATTTCCCCATGAGCTTGATCTCGCCGCCGTCCTTGTGCTTGTTGGTCGACGCCTCGATCGACACCTCTTTCGCGGAGTGCACGTTCACCGACTCGCTACCGAACACCTTCACGGAGCCCGTCGCAGCCGTGATGCCGACGTCGTCCCCCGCCCAGATCGTCGCGTCGATCAGTCCGAACATCGTTGGGAAGAGGGAGACCAGGGCGAGCCCGCCCACGCCGTAGACAGCGGTGTACGCAGGGCTGAAGATCGAGATGCCGCCCGCCCCGAACATCGTGATGCCCGGGATCTTGCCGGCGGCGCCCAACACACCGACAAACGGGGCGGTCGAGGCGATGCCCGCGGCGACGAACTCGATGCACTGCTTGTAGGGCGGCGTCGATTTGCGATCGTCCAGGTAGCTTCTGATCGCGTCGTACGCGAGCTTGGTGGCGACGACCACGTCGACCGCGGCGAAGAACTTGGTCCAGTTGTCGATCTTGTCCGTGTCGGGCGCGCTCTCGTCGAACGAATCCCCGTTCTTCCGCCCGACCTTGACGCCGGCGCTGATGACGACACCGCGCTTTCCCGCGACGTACGTCGCGCCGTTCGAGCTGAGGATCGCCTTCCCGTCCGATCCTTGTTGGTGCAGCTGCGCGAAGCCGTCTCCGTCGATGCCGCCGTCGGCCTGGAGGAAGACGTCAGTGCCCGCTTGCGCGAAGATACGGCCGGTGCGCGCGCTGAGGTAGATGTTCGAGTCGGCGTCGAGGCCGCAGCCATCGACGTTCGAGAAGGTGCCCGCCGGGCTGCTCGTGACGCCGGCCCCGAGGAAGAGGCGCGCGTGGTCGAACGGCACCTCGACCTTGAAGCGTTGTGCGGCCACGAGGTTGACGTCGTCCGGCTCCTCCGGGACGATACCGTTTCCCGAGAGCGATGCGGTGAGCGCGTCGGAGAGACGGATCGTGGCCTGGGCGGCGCCAACGTCGTCCGGCACGTAGGTGACCGCGATCAGCGTCGGCACCGCCGTGCTCCGCACCGTCGAGGGCGAGAGCGTGAACGTGCCCCCGACCCCGGAGATCAGCTCGAGGTTCACATCGCTGCCGGTCGCGTTCGTGACGAAGAACGAGTCCACGCGGGTCTGCCCGACCGGCACGTCGCCAAAGGCGATCGCGCCGGGATCGATCGTCAGGCTCGGGATGGTCGTGCCGGACAGCGAGCAGCGCCCGAGCTCGCCCGACAGGCCCGTCGCCGTCAAGGTCCCCGCGTGCGTGCCTTCGGCCGCGGACCGATACTGCAGGAACAGCTCGGCCACCTGCCCGGCGTCGACCGTCGTCGGGCCGCTCGCGATGCTGAACTCGGCGGCGCTGGCATCGATCGCGAGGTTTGCCGCCTCGCTCGTGCCGTTTCGCACCACGACCACCTGCACGGCGGCCTCCCCCGCGGGCACGGGACCGAAGCCCAGCGGGTTCGGGGAGAAGGTCAGCGCGCTCGAGCTGCTGGTGGAGGGGACATCCGGCTGGGTCGACGTCATGGGTGCGACCATTATGCCGGAGAGACGACCGATCCCATACCCCCCAAGCTCAGCATTCTGCTATGCCGCCTGCCATGAGCAGCCCCGAGGAAGCCGAACGCGCGCTCAAGGCGATGCAGGAGGCCATGAAGATGCAGGAGGCCATGAAGGCGAGCGGCGCCGCGACCCCTGCCGAGCCGGGCGCGATGCCGATCGACTGGTCGACCGAGGCGACGCCCGCCGCGGCGAACGGCGTGCAGGTCTTGCACTCGCCGCGCCAGTTCGCCGTCGTGTTCACCGAGCACGCGCCGTTCCCGGGCCGCAACGCGCCCGATGGGCGCGCCGGAGCGGAGCGCGCGCGTGTGGTCTCCTCGCTGCGGCTCGACCCCGAGACGTATTTCCAGGCCATCTGCGTGATGGCGTCGAACTGGAACCGCTTCGTGGAGGCGCATATCCCGCCGCAGATGCGACAGCCGCGCTTCAAGCTGCTCGACGCCGGCGACGGGCAGCTCTACGGGATCAAGCGTCCCAAGGAAGAAGACGACGGCGCGTGACGCGGAGGAGTGCACTTTTCCCCCTGGGCGCCCGGCGTCTCCGGTAGGATGGCGCGTGCGCCGGGCCAGCGCCGAGGAGCTTCGATGACCGCAACCACCGTCGTCACGAACCGCGCTCATCTGATGGAGCTCTGCGCTCAGGGCAGGGCGCGGGGTGTGCGCGTCGAGGCGGTGGACCTCGCCGGCGTCGATCTGCGCGAGATGGACCTCCAGCGAACGCAGTGGGTGAGCGTGTCGCTCGCGGGGGCCAAGCTCGCCGGGTCGCGGCTCACCGGCGCGCAGTTCTCGGGGGTCGAGCTCGCCGGGGCCGACTTCACCGGCGCCGACCTGGCCGATGCCCGGCTCCTCGGCGCAAACCTCACGCAGGCGCTCCTCGTGGACGCCAACCTGGAGGGAGCCGATCTGACCGGCGCCGATCTGCGCGAGGCGCGCTTCCTCCGCACGAACCTCTCGGACGTCACGCTCGCGGGCGCGTCGCTCGCCGGGCTGGATCTCACGACGTGCCGTGTGGGGAGCTCCGCGCTCGGCGCGGCCGATCTTCGGGGAGCACGCTTCTTTCTGGCGGACTTCAGCGGCGCGGACCTCACGACGTGCAAGCTGGACGAGCGCACCGAGCTCCGCCAGTGCCTGCTGGAGCGGGTCGAGGGCTCGGGTGTGAGCTTCCGTGGCGCGAGCCTAGAGGATGCCAACCTGTCCGACGCCAGGCTCGAGGGCGCCGACCTGCGCGGGGTCAAGGCGGGCCAGAGCTGCTTCGCGCGGGCCGATCTGCGGCGCGCCAAGCTCATGGGCCTCCAGGGCAAGCGCGCGGACTTCACCGAGGCGAGGCTCGATGGGGCCGATCTCTCGCAGGCCCTCCTCGAGGACGCCGAGCTCGTCCGCGTCATGGCGCCGGGGGTGCAGCTCCGAGGCGCAAAGCTGGGTCAGGCCAGGCTCGGCAAGGCCGATCTGCGGGGCGCCTCGCTGGAGGGCGCGTCGCTTTCGTGGGCAGACCTGTCCCACGCGGACCTGAGCCACGCCACGCTGGCCGATGCCATCCTCGATTTCGCGAACATGCATCGCGCGAACATGAGCCAAGCGCGGCTATCGGGCGCGAGCAGAAATGGCGTTCGCGGGACCGATCCAGACCGAGCGGCGGCGGAAGATTTCTCTACGAGCGGGTGACGTCATGAAGACAGGACATGTTGCAGCGCAGCGAGGAGGAGTGTCCGTCCAGCCCGTGGTCGAGGCGCTCGTGCTGGGCGTGGAGGAGGGGCGCGTCCGACTGCGCGGCGTTTCGCGCTCGGAGACCGAGTGGACGGCCCGCATCGCGGTGCCGGGTTATCGCCCCACGACGGGCGATCGCGTGCTCGTTCAGGAGGCGGACTCGGGCACCGTCTACGTGACGGGCGTCGTGCACGCCGCGCAGCCATCCCAGCTCGTGGCGCCTTCCGGGGCCAGGGCGACCGTCGAGGGGCAGGTGCTCGCGCTCTTCGATCCCGGAGGCGCGCTGGTCGCGAGCCTGGATGGTGCCACGGGCGAGCTGAGGATCTCCGCGACGTCCGATCTCGAGCTCTCGGCGCCGGCCGGCCGCGTGATCCTCTCGGCAGGCGTGGGCGGGAGCAAGATCGAGCTGACGCAGGATTCGATCGCGCTGACGAGCGAGAAGGCGCGTGTCTCCGCGGGAGCGCTCGCTGTCGATGCCGTCAAGGCGGACTGGGCGGTGGGCCAGTGGGAGCTGCGCGCCGGCCGCGTCATCGAGCGCGCCATGGATGTGTTTCACGATGTGGAAGGGCTCCTCGAGACGCGCGCCGGACGCCTTCGAACGCTGGTGTCGAGCACCCTCGAGCTGCTCGGGCGCCGGACGACGATCACGTCGGAGAAAGATACGCGCATCGACGGCGAGCGCGTGCTGCTCGGCTAGCGGCAGGAAAAACAGGAGCGAGCGCGATGATGCCAGCGGGATCGAAGGGTGGCGGCACGTGCATGGGCATACCCGACGTGTGCAAGGTTCCGGCGCCGCCGGCCCCGCCCATTCCGATACCGTTTCCCAACATGGCGATGGTGAGCAACGCCACGGCGACCTCGACGAAGGTGATGATCGAGAACAAGTACGCTGTCGTCGAGATGTCCGAGATACCGACCAGCACCGGCGATCAGGCGGGGACCGCGGGGGGTGTCGTCTCCGGGACGGTGGCGCAGAAGGTGGTGTTCAAGCGCGGCAGCTCGAAGGTCAAGATCGAGGGGAAGGGCGCCGTGTACCTCACGGCGCAGACGGCGCATAACGGCGCCAACGCCAACATGCCGGCGGGGCTCCACAACTCTCCGAGCCAGGCCAAGGTCCTGGTCGCGCCCTGAGCCATGGTCGATCTGCCGGTTCGCCCCAGGGAGACGGTGCCCGTCGTCACCGATGGATCCATCGCCGCGGCCGTCCGCCCGTGGCAGCTCCTGCCGCCTCAGGACGCGCTCGTCGTGGTGGTGAAGAGCTCGATGACGATCGTCCCGGACGGGCTGGCCGAGCCGCTCCCGCCGGACGATCAGGAGCCCCCGACCGGAGACGTGTATTTCGACGAGGATCCACAAGGGACCCTCAGGTACGCGTCCGACCATGCGCCTTTCAAGCCGACCGCCGATGTATTGATGGTCGGGCACGCGTACGCGCAGCCGCAGCGATCCGGCGTCACGAACGTGCAGCTCGCCTTTGGCCAGGCGTTGCGGCTCTCGCTGGCGGCGATCGGCGATCGGAGGTGGCAGACGAGCGGGCCGTCGGCGCCGAGCCCGTTCGATCGCATCCCGCTCCGCTACGAGCGGGCCTTCGGCGGGCCGGGGTACGAGGAGAATCCCGTGGGCAGGGGTGTCATCCAGGGGGTCGCCGGACCCTGGCTGCCGAACCTGGAGCGAGGGGACAAGCTGCTCCGCGGCGAGCAGGATCGCCCGGCCCCCGTGTGCTTCGCGCCGGTCCCCGCCGCCTGGGCGCTCCGGGCTTCGCGGCTGGGCACGTACGACAGCACCTGGCTCAAGGAGCGATGGCCGTATTTCCCGCGGGACTTCGACTGGAGGTACTTCAACGCGGCGCCCCCCGAGCAGCAGATCGCCTATCCGCGCGGCGACGAGGACTTCTATCTGGCGGGCGTGCACCCCAGGCTCCCGGTCATCAACGGCAAGCTCCCTGGCCTCGCGCCCCGGGCCTTCGCGCAGCAGTCCCGCGAGGCAGGCGGCAAGCTCCGGGAGATCCCGCTGAACCTGGACACGGTGTGGTTCGACGCGGACGCGCTGAAGGTGTGTCTGGTGTGGCGTGGCATCCTCAATGTCACGCGTGAGGACGCGCCCGAGATAGCGCTGCTCTATGCGTGCATGGATGATGTTCATGCCAAGACGGACATCGAGACGATACAGCAGCGATTCCTTGCCCGGATCGAGGGCGAGACGGCTCCTCGGGTCTCGAACGCGCCTGGCCCCGAGGCCCCGCCGCCTGTCGGCAGCGCCGAGGACGGGTTCCTGGCGGGGCCGGTAAAGCTACCGCCCGCGATGCCGAGGGAGGAGGCAGCGGCGCTCGTGGCGTCCGGGGCCGTCCTGTCGGGCGTGAGCTTCTTTCATTGCGACCTCACCGACATGGACTTTCGCGGCAAGGACCTCACGGGCGCGCGTCTCAGCGGTGCCAGGCTCGAGGGGGCGCTCTTCGACAGCGCGGTCCTCGCGGGCGCTGCTCTCGACCGCGTCTCGGCGGCGCGCGCGAGCTTCAAGGGCGCAAACCTCACCGGTGCGAACCTCTCCGGCGCGAACCTGACGAAGGCGATCTTCTCCGGCGCGAGGCTCGCCGATGCGACGCTCGCCGATGCCAGCGCTTCCGGGGCAGCGTTCGACGGCGCGGAGCTCGCGCGAGCCAACCTGGCCGACGCGACGCTGATCGGCGGCGTCTTCGACGGGGCCAGCGCCGCCGGCGCGACGTTCTCGGGCGCGGCGCTGCGCCTCGCGACGTTTCGGCGCGCGGTCCTCGACGACGCGCAGATGTATGATTGTTCGGCCGAGGAGTCGATTTTCGACGACGCGTCCATGGTGCGGTTCAGGGCGGATGACGCGAAGCTGTCGAAGGGCTCATTTCAGCGCGTCAGGGCGTCCGGGTGCTCGTTTCAGGCCGCCGAGCTTCGGTCGGCGAACTTCACGGAGGCGGATCTGAGCGCAGGGATCTTCTCGTACAGCGAGCTCGATCATGCCGTGCTCCATCGGGTGACGGCCAAGGGCGCTCGTTTCCGGCACGCCAGGATGTTCCGGGCGCATGCGGTCAGGGCGAACTTCATGGAGGCCGATTTCGAGAGCGCCGATCTGAGCCATGCCGATCTTCGTGGCGCGAACCTCTACTCGGCTGAGACGTGGAAGGCCACCTTGGATCAGACGCGCCTGGATCAGGCGCTCTTGGCAGGCTCGAAGCTCGCCAGGGGCTAGGCGGAGGGTGGGCGCCTTCGCCTTCGGAGCATCATCAGAAGACGCGTGATCTCATAGCCTGCGGGTCTCGCCGACGTCGAGGATCCAGAGGCGATCCATGTCGCCGCGGCCCTTCAGGAAGGCCTCGCGCGCGCGGACCGGCGGCTCGCCGATCGGCTCGTCGGTGAGCTTGTACGTGCCCCAGTGCATCGCGACGAAGGTGCGCGCGCCGAGCAGCTCGGAGGCCTGCACGGCCTCTTCCGGGCCCATGTGCTGCGGCTCCATGAACCAGCGCGGGGCGTAGGCGCCGATGGGCAACATGGCCCAGTCGATGGAGCCGCCGCTGCGCTCGCCGATCTCGGCGAATCCGTCGAAGAAGCCGGTATCGCCCGAGTGGTACGCGGCGCCCTCGGGGCCGCGGATCACGAAGCCGCCCCAGAGCGCCTCGTTCCTGTCCCAGGGCATGCGCATCGACCAGTGCCGCGCGGGCACGAGCGTGATCTCGACCTGGCCGGCGCGGACGGACTGCCACCACGCGAGCTCGTCGATCGCGCCCGCGCCCAGCTTCGCGAGGAGCGCGCCGTTGCCCTGCGGCACCACGAAGCGGGGCCGGAGCGGCGCGCTCTTCTTGCCGAGCTTGCCCGGGTGCACGGCGTGCGCCGCGAGGATGCGCGACAGCGTGGGCGTGTCGAGGTGATCGCGGTGGTTGTGCGTGATCAGCACCAGATCGATCTCGGTGAGGTCCTCGAGCGGGATGCCCGCCGGGGCGAGCCGCTTCGTGGTGCCGAGGCCTGTCGCGAGGATGGGATCGATCAGGATGCGCAGGCCGCCCAGCACGAGCAGGAACGACGCGTGGCCGATCCACGTGAGCGAGGCGCGGCCGCTCTCGACGAGCGAGCGGTCGTACGCGCGGTGCGGCGTGACGAAGCCGTCGGCGACGGCCTCCTCGCGGGCGCCGAGCTTCCACTTGAGGACGTCGGCCGCGCCGCGCGCGGGCGTGGTGGCGAGATGATCGAAGCGTCCCACACCCGGCGGTATACCACGCGGAGCGGGCGGCGAAGAGGGTCAGCCCGCGCTCGCGAGAGCCACAGGCGCCCGCCGCAACGCCAGCTTCCTCAGGAACGTCACCGGGTCGAGGTAGTACGGATTCTCGTGCACGTGTCCGCCGATGATCACGTGCGAATGCGTGGCGAGCACATCGGCGATCACCCGGCCGCTGAAGCGATTGACGTCGTAGCAGCAAAGAAGCGTGCAGTCGTGCTTGGGCGCCAGCGTGTTCAACTTTGCTTCGTAGACCATCAGGTCCTCGGTGCCCGGCAGGTTCTTCAGCGCCCATTCCATGTCGCCGCAGGTGCGAACGGACTTGAACTCGCCTTCGGCAGCGCCCTCGAGCACGCCCTCGAGGATCGAGTACATGCGGTCGGCGACGAACACGTTGTCCTGGATGTACGTCTGCTCGGAAGGCACGACCTTGAGCTGGCCACGCCGGATCGCATCCTGCACGGGCACGCCGCCCTTTTGCATTCGATCCACATGGTCGTCATGGGCGCTCGACTCGAAGATGGTCACCACCTCGTCGCCGACATCGATCCCTTCCCGGAAGTACGGATTGAGGACGTCGTACATTTCCTTGCGCGAATCGAAGAACGCGCAGATGTGCTTCAGGCCGTGCAGCTCCTTGCCGCAGAGACTCACTTTTCGCGTACGTGTCGGCGCCATGTTGCACTCCTGAAGCTCGCACGTCTACCACCTCGTCGCGTTCGCGTCGACCCATCCTGGTACAGCTTCATTCCCGAAGTTCGTCCCTGGATCGGCGCTGTGTCAGCGTGGCGGCGATCCGGGCTGATCGGGCTCCTGAACGAAGCGAGCTCGTCGGGGGACAACGCCGCCGAGCGAGCACGTCGATGGGCGCGGTTTCCCCTCGGCCGCATGGCTCGGCCCCGTCGTGTTCGTCGCTCTCAGTCGTTCGCTGCGTGGCCCAGCTGCAGCAATCTCCGCGCGACCGTCAGGTTCCACGCGATCATGAGGAGCCCGCCAGGCATGGCGATCGCCATGAGCATGCGGCTCGACTCCGACGCGAATGTGGCGCCGGCGATGTAGACGAGCAAGAGCGAGATGCCGAGCATCCCCGTGTACGGCGCCACACGGCCGAACAGCCTCCCCTTGAACATCGCGACGGTCATGAACAGCGTGCCAACGCTCGAGAGGAAAAAGCCCACGAACGCGCCCATGCTCCCGTGTGCCCCCTTGGCGAGCAGGGCCTCGCCGGCCCCCCGGAGCGCAACCCGCTGTGCTTCCGTGGATGCGACCGCGTAGTCGCGGCTGAGCTCGAGCATGGGCAGCGCCGCGTTATTGGCGGTGAAGACGGCTGTCCCGAGGGTCACGACGACCAGCGCGAGGGCCGCGCAGCCCGGGCTCGCGCTTCGGTGGGCCCCGTACAGGGCAACGTACAAAGGGAGCCCGACAAGAGACACCGTGACGTTCAGGAGGTCGAGGTTGCGCAAACCCAGCCATGGTTCTTGATGGAGCTGGGTGAACCATTGCTCGACGGTGACCGGCACGGTCGAGGCTTCCCACCCCGGAATCATCGTGAGCACGACATCAGCGAGTGTCCCCGCCAGCGCGACGAGCGCAGCGACCGCACCGAGGACATAGAGGCTCCGCCAGGCGGACTCCGCAGCCGCCTCAGCCCGCCGTTCTCCTTGCGCATCAGACATGGGATCCTCTCTCCGGAGACGCCACCCGCGCCCGGCGTGGCAGTCGGCTGTGATGCACGACCTGTCTACACGACAAAGACCATGGCGGGAACACGAAGGCGAACGCGCGCATCCGTTACATAGGACGCGTAATCCGTTATAATGGACGCATGCCGCCCGCCTCGCTCGTGCAGGCCACCGCCGTCGAGCTCCTCGCGCTCTATCGATCCCGGAGCGCTTCCCCGTCGAGGCGCTCCGCGCCGTCCTCGCCCATGTGGAGCGCCACGGAGCCGCGCTGAACGCGTTCGCGCTCCTCGACGAGGAGCGGGCCCTGGTGGCCGCGCGGGCATCCGAGGCGCGCTGGGCTCGAGGCGAGCCGGTGGGGCGCCTGGATGGGGTGCCTGTCTCGGTGAAGGACCTCCTGCTCACGCGCGGCTGGCCGACCCGGCGGCGCTCGCGTGCGGCACGAGGCGAGCACGCTCGTGCTGGCCCCCCGAAGCTCGCGGTCCTTCAAGCAACGCCGCGCGCCGCGGGGCCCGAGCTCGCGACCGCAGCCCGGGACCGGCGGAGCGCCGGCGGCATCCTCAGGATGCCACCCGCGATGCGCAACTACGCGCGCAAGTGAGCGAGGTTTCGCTCAACCACGCGCGCAAGTGAGCGAGGTTTCACGCAACATGCCCACGCACGCCTCCGAGGAATAGCCCGAAGAAGCGGGGGGTTTGATGCGCGGGCACCTGCCTTGCTCTGAGGGAAAAGCGAACCCTCACAAGGAGCTGCTCAGATGAAGAACACCATTCGCGCCGCGCTCGCCATCCTGTCGCTTGCCTCCGGCCTCCTGGCCGGCTGCGTCGTGGCCCCCGACGAAACGACCGCTCCGGAGGAGACGAGCGCCGTGACAGAGGCGCTCGTGAACAACGGCGGGGGCACCGGTTCGCTGAGTTGGTGGTGCAGCGAAGACGGAAGCTGCACGTGCGAGGGTGGAACGCTGTCGTCAGACTGCTGGGGGCTCTCTCAGCGTGGATTTCGCGCCTACGAAGCCGATCTGAGGCGTGAGAAATCCGTCGTCGTAAACGGAAGTCCTTGAAAGAAAGGCTCGGCGTGGCGACCCGTCCGGGTTGCTATGACCAAACGAAGGCACACGCCGAGCACCTCCAAGGTGCGTCGACGCGAGTTCGGGTTCAAGAGGAAAGGCGACGGGTGGCACCCGGGGCGAATCCGGCGGCCAGATCCTGCCGGGATTCACGTCGAGCCCACGGAGAAGAACCTGACGGGCGTCGCAGGGCTTGGCCCCTTCGGCGCCTTCATCCGCGAGCTCGGCATCGACGCGGCCCTGAGCCGCAGGTTCTCCCGGCTGAAGACCGGCCGCACGGTCATCTACCCGATGGCTGCGCAGATGCGCCTGCTGATGGACAGCGCGCTCGCCGGCGAGGAGCGCGTCTTCGGCCTCGAGGCGCTCGCCGTCGATCCGCTCTTCGTGCGTCTCGCAGGCGGCGTCGTCCCGAGCATCGACACCGTCTACCGGGACCTGTGCCGGTTCGATGAGGAGGCGCTCGACGCGCTGCACAGCATGGTCGTCGACCACGGGCTCGCCCTCGTTGCTCGCCGAAAGCACCGGTTCGTGCACATCGACGTCGACACGACCGTGGAGCCGCTCTTCGGGATGCAAGAGGGGGCACTGCCGGGCCCGAACCCACGCTATCGCGGAAGGCCGAGCTATCATCCGATCCTGGCGCGCATCGCCGAGGTCGAGGCCATCGTCGGGGCCAAGCTGCGACCGGGCGACACGAGCTTCGGCGAAGTCGATGTGCCCTTCGTCGAGGAGTGCATTGACCGGGCGCGCGCCGCAGCGCCGAGCGCGGCCATCTACGTGCGGATCGACGGCGCGGGGGATTGCAGCGCCTTGATGCACGCCGTCGCCGCGAAGGGATGCTTCTTCCTGACCAAGGCGCGGATGAGCCCCGATCTGGTGGGCAGGGTCGCGTACGCCACCGGATGGCGTACCGTCGACCGGGATGCCGACGGTCGTCCTCGACGGCAGGTGACCGAGGTCCCCTTCCGGCGCAGCGGTTGGCCGAATGGAGTCCGCGTGATCGCCGTACGCACACGCGATCGGGACAACGGCAAGCAGATCTACCTCTGGGAAGGCCTCGACTACACGGTGCAGGTCTTCTTGACCAACGAGCCGGTCGAAGCGCCCGAAGACGTCGCGGCGCGGTATGACCTGCGCGCGGGCATCGAGCCGCTCATCGGCGATCTCAAGCACGGCTGGGGATGCGGTCGCGTGCCGAGCCAGAGCTTCAACGCCAATCATGCCGCGCTGCTGCTGAAGCTGCTGACCGCCAACCTGATGCGCCGGTATGTGCTCGACCATGTTCCGCACCTCGCGAGCTGGCGAACGCCGTGGCTGCGGCGCGCGCTGATCCTCGTCCCTGGAAGGTTGGCCCGCTCGAGTCGGGGCACGAAGCTGCACGTGCCGGAGCGCTCGCAGCTCGCTCGCCGGCTCAATTGAGCCCGGAACCAGCCGAATTCATGG
This sequence comes from Sorangium sp. So ce281, assembly GCF_051527395.1. Lineage (NCBI taxonomy): Bacteria > Pseudomonadati > Myxococcota > Polyangiales > Polyangiaceae > Sorangium > Sorangium sp. So ce281. The sequence goes on along the minus strand of NZ_CP150322.1, from coordinate 2,950,914 downwards.
TGGGGGTAAGGGGGACGTGTGCCTTCGCGGCGCGCTGAGCGCGCCCGATTGTAATCGACGTCGCATTCGTCGGTGGAACGCCGCTCGCGCGTCGCCGTCGGCCCACTCGTGCCCCGTGGGCGCGAAATCCACGCTCAGTACTGCATTGACAGGTTCGAGTGTCGCGTCAGCTCGCCGTACCTGTGCTATTGCCACTGGAAGGTCGTGCGGCAAAGCCCGGGCGTCAAGGCGACGACCGGGACAGTCGGGAACGCGACAGTCGGGGCGGCGATCAGTCCGTGAGCGCCCGCGCGGCGGCAGGGCTCGCCCAGTCGGGTTGTCCGCCGGCACGCTGTGGATTTGTGCGGGCGCCACACGGGACGAAGGCGCGAACAGGGTGCCCCACGAGCGCCTGCGGGGGGACAACGACTGCTCCGTAAGCCGAGCTCGCACCGCGGCCCATCCTCACCCTGGTCGCACGCCTCCGCACACAAGTCCTGGGGCCGCGCCTCTCGCTCTTCCTTCTTGCAACTGGCCAGCGAAGGTGGCCTCCTGAATCACGGGGACGAATCGCCTGGTTGATGCTGGTTGAACACCACGAGAGGAGCGCTCCATGCAGCCTCGAACGACAGCGAGCAACGCGCCCGACGCCCCGAATCGCCGGGCCGGCGCGCCGCCCATCGACATGGCGCTGAACCACGGCACCTACTGCTCCGAGCGGTGCGCCGACGTCCTGCGGCGCCACGCCGGCAACATCTCCCTGCGGAGCTACCCGGCCGGGGACAACGGAGATCTCCGGCGCGCGCTCGCCGCCGACGCGGGCGTCAGGCCGGAGAACGTGCTGGTCGCCAACGGGAGCGGCCCGCTGCTCAAGACCTGCATCCCGTTCCTGATCGAGCGCGAGATCAAGCGTTCGGCGATGCGGACGCTGCGCCATTTGCTGAAGCGCACGGCATATCCCATCATCACCCCCCGGCTCACCTACTCCAAGGTGCCTGCGTCCGCGGTCCGCGTGGGGCTGCGATGCGAGCTGCTCCCGCTCCATCCGGCGAACGGCTTCGCGCTCGACGTGGGAATGCTCGAGTCGCGCCTCTCGCGGCAGGACGGCCTGGTTTACCTCTGCAACCCCAACAACCCCACGGGCAACGTCCTCATCACGAGGCAGGAGCTCGGTCCGCTGCTCACCCGGTTCCCGGACTCCCTCTTCTTCATCGACGAAGCGTACGTGCACTACCTCGAGGAGAGCCCGAACACCCGGATGGCAGACCTGGTGCTGCGCCACCCCAACCTGATGGTGCTGCGCAGCTTCTCCTTCGCCTACGGGCTCGCGTCGGTGCGCGTGGGGTACGCCATGGGAGACGCGACGGTGGTGGCGCAGATGGAGGCCAAGATGACGCCGCACCGCGTCGGGCAGCTGGCCGCAGAGCTCGCGATGGCGTCGCTCCAGGACGGCGGACATCTCGGATTCGTCCGGCACCAGACAGCGAGGGAGCGGGCCAGGCTCATGGCGGCCATCGGAGCGCATCGCGCGCTGGAGGCCTATCCGTCACAGACCAATTTCATCCTGTGCCGCGCGCGCGGGGCCTGGTCCGGGGCGAAGATCCACGACGCGCTGCTCGCCCGAGGCGTGAAGGTGAAGGCCTTCGAGCCGTTCGGCGACGAGCGATACGACGACTACTTCCGCGTGACCGTCGGCCTTCCGGCGGAGAACACCTGCTTCATCGAGCAGCTCGACGCCCTGATGCGCCCGCGCCGCAGGGAGGAGCCCTCCAGGACGGCGGCGCCGGCGGTGCGCCAGGTCGAGCTCTCGGAGCTTGCTTAGCCGAGAATCGGCTCAAGGTCCCTGGGGAACGCGGCGCTCAGGCGACAGCCCCACGGCGCTCCAGAGCCCACGCGTCGGCGAGCGCGAGCGCCCGGGCGTTCTCGGGGATGCTCTCCAGGAAGCTCTGCCGCAACGCCGGCCTGCCGATCTTCGCGGCGCGATCGAGGAGCCGCGCGCGCGCCGCCTCGATGATCTGCGCGGCGCGCTCGCGCTCGCCGGCGGCGCGCAGGGCCTCGGCGTAGGTCAGGCGGATCAGCGACTCTCCCTCCTCGGCCATCCCCGCGTCCTCGATGAGACGGAACGCCTCCTGCGCGTGGATGAGCGCCTCGGCCGCGCCCTCGGGCCCCCCTCCCATCCGGGCGCGCGCGAGGAGGGCCAGCGCCACCGCGCGCAGGAGCGGCGCCACGTCGAGCAGCGCCGCCGCCGCGCCCGCCTCGCGCGCGGCGGCCTCGCCGTCGCCCGACAGCAGCGCCGCCCGGGCGAGGTACGCGCGCGAGAGCCCCTCCATGCGCCGGTTGCCCTGCCGGCGCGACGCGTCGATGGCCTGCTCGAGCAGCGCGCGGGCCTCGTCGATCTGGCCCGCCTGGAGGAGGGCGTGCGCCAGGTTCTGGCGCGCGGTCGCGAGCACCTCGTGCAGATCCATCCGTGTCGCCTGGGCGACGGCCGCGCGCAGCAGCTGCTCCGCGCGCTCGATCGCGCCGAGCTCGGTGAGGATGAAGCCCATGTTCAGCTGGACAGAGCAGGCCTGTCGGCGGTCGCCGGCGCGCCCGAACGCCCCGGCCGCCACCTCCAGGGCGTCCACCGCGGCGGCGTGATCACCCGCGAGCGCGGCGCGGAACGCGACGGTCTGGTGCAGCCCCCCGACCGCCTCGTCGTCGACGGCCGGAGGCTCCCCCGCGAGGCGCAGGCTCTGCTCGAGCAGCGCGTCGGCGGTCGCGTGCTGGTTGGCGAGCATGAGCTCCGCCGCGCACCCGGAGAGGCAGAGCACCACCGCGCTCAGCGCCCCCTCGGCGGGCGCCGTCGCCGCGAGCCGCGCGGCCCACGCCCCGGCGCGCTCGACGCCGCCCTGCTTGCTGGCGCTGATCAGCGCCGCGGTGAGCGCGCGGTACCATGCGCCCGAGCCCGGCTCGAGCAGCGCGACCGCCTCCGTCGCGCGCGCCTCGGTGGCCGACAGCTCGCCGCGCCACAGGTGCGCCTCGGCCTGGACCAGGCGCAGCGCGCCGAGATCCCGCCCGCTGGCCCCGGAGGCCACGCCCCGCTCCGCGCGCGCGAGCGCGGCCGCGAGGTCGTTGCCGCGGAGCGCCTCCTCCGCCGCGGCGCAGAGCCACCGCACGGCCCGCTCGGGTTCGCCGCCGCGCTCGCAGTGCCCGGCCAGGACCAGCGCGTCCCGCTCCCCCGCGCGCTCCAGCCACTCGGAGGTGAGCCTGTGCCCGAGCCGCTGATCCGCCTCGGTGAGCATCCTGTACGCCGCGTCGCGCACGAGCCCGTGCCGGAACGCGTACTCCACCTCGCCCGGGAACCGGGACGCGGGCCGCCGCGCGATCCACTCCTGCCGCTCCAGCGCGAGCAGGCAGCCCGCGAGCGCGGCGTCGTCCCGGTCCACCCCGAGCAGCCGGGCGACCGCGCCCCACCAGAACACCTCGCCCAGCAAGCTCCCGGCGCGCAGCGCCCGGCGCGCCTCCAGATCGAGCCCCTCGAGGCGCGCCTGCACCATGGCGAGCGCGGCCTCGGGCGCCTCGCCCGCGTCGCGGCCCACGGCGCCCTCGGCGCCCTCGGCCGCCACGCGCAGCATCTCCTCCAGCAGGAACGGGTGCCCCGCCGCGCGCCGCACGAGCCCCTCCACCTGCTCCGCGGGCGCCTGCTCCCCGAGCGCCGCGCGCACCAGCCGCTCGCACGCGAGGGCCGGCAGCGCCCCGAGCCGCATCGCGGTCGCTCCCCGCTCGGCCCACAGCCCCGGGAACACCTCGTCCACGTCGGGCCGCCCGAGCCCCAGCACCAGGAGCGGGCTCGACCGGAGCTGCCCGAGCGCCGCGTCCACGAGCTGCACGGTCGGCAGGTCGCCCCAGTGCAGGTCCTCGAGCACCAGGAGCACCGGCCCGGCGCGGCACTCCGCCTCCAGGAAGGTGAGCCAGGCGCGCCGCACCTGGTCGGCCATGAGCATCGGGCTCTGCCGGGCGGCGCGCAGCTCGCGCCGATCCGCGTCCGGGAACGGCGCGCCGATCACCTCGCCCAGAAACTCCGTCACCCGCGCCTGCTCCGCGGCGTCCACGGATCGCGCGACGCGCGCGGCGAGCTTCTCCCGGCCGCGCTCCTGCGGCTCGCCCTCCGCGATCTGGGCCGCGCGCCGCACCACCTGGGCGAGCAGCCCGAGCGGCGCCCCGGCCCGCACCGCGTCGCCCTGCGCCGTCCAGATCTGGGGCGGCGCCTCGCGGCCGAGCACCCTGCGCGCGAGCTCGATGCGGAGCCGCGACTTGCCCACGCCGGCCGCGCCGATCACGAGCGCCGCCTGGGCGCACGGCTCCGAGGCGCACTGGTCGAAGAGGAGCTCGAGCCAGCGCAGCTCGCTGCTCCGCCCCACGAACGGCGTCGGCTTGCCGAGCAGCGCGCGCGCCTCCTCCAGCGGCTCCTGCTCGCCGAGCAGCGCCGCCCCGCGCTCGCCGTGCGCCACCTCGAAGCGCGGGCCGAGGAGGGACGCGGTCATCGCGTCGATCGCGATCGGCCGGAGCGCCTCCCCTGCGCCCCGCTCCGCGGCCGTGAGGCTCGCGACGGCGCGGTCGATCACGGGCCCGAGCGGCTGGGTCCCGTCCACGACCTCCCAGCCCGTCGCGAGCGCCACGTCGGAGGCCTGGAGCAGCGCCTTGAGCGAGAGGGCGCACCGGGCCGCGCTCGCCGCGAGATCCGTGGGCGCCTCGGCCCCCGTGAGCAGGGCCGCGATCGATCCGTCCCGGAGCAGCTCCACGCGCGCGCCGTGCAGGTCGACGGTCCTCCGGATCGCCTGGAGGAGGGCGAGCGGCCAGCGCCGCTGATGGGTCAGGCCGCGCGCCGGCGCCGTGCTCGCCTCGCTGGACACGGCCTGCGCCGGCTGCGGCGGGTGCGCCGGCTCGGCCCGGCGCGCCGCCAGCACCACGCTGACCAGCCGCCGCTCGGCCGTCGTGAGGCCGACCGACGGCGCAAGGGGCGCCGCGCTCGCCTCGCGGATCTCCGGTGCGCGCAGCTCCGCCGCGACCGCGAGCGCGTCCCCGGGCCGCAGCCGCCGATCCTTGCCCAGGAGGCGCGAGAGCAGCGCGTCGAGCGCCGGGGGCGCGCCGGGCCACAGCTCGCGGAGGCGGGGCGCCTGCTCGAAGAGCACCTTGGTGAGCAGCGCGACGACGTGCACCCCCCCGAACGGCGGCCGCCCGGCGAGGCACTCGAACAGCACGCACCCGAGCGCGTACAGGTCGGCGCGCGCGTCGATGTCGGGCTCGCCGCGGACCTGCTCCGGCGCCATGTAGGCGGGCGTCCCCACGGGGGCGTCGGGGTTGGTCAGGGTGTACGTGACGTCGGGGGCCCGCGCGATCCCGAAGTCGAGGATCTTCACCGCCGCGACGTCGCCGCCCGGCAGGAAGAGGTTCGCCGGCTTGACGTCCCGGTGGACCACCCCGCGCAGGTGCACGGCGCCGAGCGCCTCGGCGGCGCGCGCGGCGAGCGCGAGGCTCTCGTCGAGGCCCAGCGGCCCCCGCCGGAGCCGCGCCGCGAGATCCTCGCCGTCGAGCCACTCCATGGCCAGGTACTGCCGGCCCTCGGCGGTGACGCCGTGGGCGACGTGCCGCGCGATGGCGGGGTGGTGAAGCCCCGCGAGGACCCGCGCCTCCCGGCGGAACCGCTCGGCCTGCTCGGTCTGCGCGGCTTCCGTGTGCAGCCCCACCTTGAGGGCGACGGGCTCCCCGGTCTCGCGGTCGATGGCCCGATAGACCGCGCCCATTCCCCCGGATCCTGCGACGCGATCGAGCTCGAAGCGACCTGCGAACAGGTCCCCGGGGCGCATGCGCGGAGTATCGGGCACGCACGCCGCGCGTGCCAGGGCGGAGCGCGCGGCCAGGACCGACGCAGCGTCCTCTGCCTCCTTGCCTGGAATCTTCCTGCCTCAGAGCACGTCGACACGGGCAGCCTCAGCGCCGCGGAGGCCGTCTTTCGCCGACGACTCCCACCTCGGCTACCTGGCTCCGTCCGGCTCGTGTTTCTCCTGGGGGGCTTTGCGGGATCCATGACAATGGCCGACTGCGCCGCGCCGAATGACGAAGCGCATCGACGTCGATGGGGGGAGAGCGCACGTGAGCCACACGTTGTCGCGCATCACGGTCCTGCTCCGTGAGCGAAGCGAGGAGATCATACGCCTGTGGATAGCTCGCCTGCGGAGTGAACCGAAGATTTCACGGACCTGTGAGCTCACCGATGACGAGCTGAGAGATTACACGCCGAAGCTCCTCGACGACCTCATCGACTCGCTCGCGCAGAGCGCGCAGCCGGGCGCGCCGGAGAGAGCCAGCGGCACGGAGATCGGCAGCTCGGAGTCCGCCAAGGTGCACGTCTCGCATCGCATCGCCGAGGGCTACACCCTCGCGGAGGAGCTGCGCGAGCTCGGCGTCCTTCGCGCCGTGATCGTGGACCTGTGCGCGCGGGAAGGGGTGGTGCTCGGCGGCGAGGAGGCCCAGCTCGTGCACTCGGCGCTCGACGAGGTGATGATCACCGCGGCCGTCGAGTACGAGCGCGCGAGCTCGGCCGATCTCCGCCGTGACGTCACGCTCCACGAGCTGTTCATCGCGGTCCTCGGGCATGACCTGCGCAACCCGCTCTCGGCCATCCGGTTCGCCACCGCCGCCCTGCTCAAGCGCGAGGACGTCACGACCGCCGTGGCGAGGCTCGCCCAGCGCATCGCTGCGAGCAACGAGAGGGCGGTGCGGATGGTCGGGGAGCTGCTCGACCTGACGCGCATCCGCTCCCACCGGGGTCTTCCGGTCGAACCGGAGCTCGTCGACCTCCGCGCGATTTGCCAGCGCGTGGCCGAGGAGATCGAGCTCGCCCACCCGGAGCACACCATCCGCTTCACGGCCCACGGCGACGGGCGGGGCAAGTGGGATCCGGGCCGGATAGAGCAGCTCCTGTCGAACCTGATCGGCAACGCCGTCGACTACAGCCCGCCGGAGGAGCCGGTGCAGGTGGAGCTGCGCGGGCACAAGAATGTCGTCGTGATCGAGGTGACGAACCGCGGACCCCCGATCCCGCCGGAGATGCTGCCCGTCCTCTTCGATCCGTTTCGCCGGGGCGAGCAGAGCCAGCGGGTCGTACAGCGCTCGAAAGGGCTCGGGCTCGGGCTCTTCATCGTCAAATCGATCGTCGACGCGCACGGAGGCTCCATCCAGGCCACGAGCACGCAGGAGGAGGGCACCACGTTCCGCGTCAAGCTCCCCCGTTCGTCGTAGCGCGGTCGTCTCGCCGACACACGCCGTGGCCCGGCGCTGGCTCAGACCGGCCTCAGCGCCGGCCAGGCCAGCTCGATGCCCTCGCGGACCAGGAGCGCCTGGAGCTCTTCGCGGAGCGAGCTCCGGGCGCGCACCTGCCGCGGCAGCACGCGGCGCTCCAGGCAGAACGTCGCGAGCAGCCCCGCCGCCTCGCCGACGCTCCACTCCACAGGGTGGACCCGGTAGGCGCCGTTCGTGATGTGCGTGACGCCAAGGTTCTTCCCGCCCGGCAACAGGTTCTCCACCCGCACCGGAATGAGCGCACCCAGCGGTATCTGGAACGGCCAGCAGCCGAGATCGAGGTACCCGGGGCCCCCGACGCGCGGGTGCAGATCGATGCGATAACACCCGATCCCGACGCTCTCCTCGAACATCGCGGGGCCGTCGGGCCGGAGCGGATACGCGATGTGCTGCTCGAGCACCGTGAGCTCGGCCCGGATCCGGCGGGACTCGCGGATGTAGGGCGCTGGCGCGAGGCCGTCGACCGTGCCGCCGACCACGTCCCCGCGGAGGCGCAAGCCTGGATATCCGACCCCGCCGTCCGGGCGAGGCGCCTCGGTCTGCATCCAGTACAGAAGGCTCAGGCTGAGGTCCCGCGCTTCCTCCCGGTGCCGCGCGGCCTCCGCCTCGTCGACGCCGCAGACGGGCCCGAACCAATAGTCGTTCTGAGGCCAGTTCACGATGGTGATGTCGCTCGGCGCGAACCCCGCTTCGAAGACCGTCCTGTCGAGGATCCGCCGGAAGGTCCACCAGGGATGCCGGTCTTCCGCGGCGAACAGACCTCGGGTCAGGGGCTCGAGCGTATCGGGTCGAACCGCCGTCCAGTCCAGCAGCCGACCCGGCCAGCCGGGCGGCTCGAGGGAGCGCCAGCGCTCGTACTGAGAGGGCCTGTCGATGACATGGTCCTCTCCAGGGTGGTGCTCGATCGCGAAGCAGACGGTGATCGCCTGCTGGACCCTCGGATCCGCGCGCTCGGGGGCGTGCGGCTCGCAGGTCTCCGCGCGAGACTCCGCCCCGAGCGCGTGCTCCACGCCCGCGAGCGAGAGGAGCTCGCCATGAGGCGTGGCGTCGATGAAGAGGTCCGCCACGAGGAGGACGTCGCGCCCCGATTCCAGCCCTCGGACCACGACGCCGGTCACCCGGTCGCCGTGGGTCCACGCCGAGATGGGCCGGTGAGCATGGAGCGCGAGGAGGCGCCCGTTGAGCCGATACGGCGCGATCATCTCGTGCAGGACCGCCACCGCGACCCGCGGATCGTGGCACAGGCGGCTGACCCAGCCGTTGCCGGGGTTGAGCTGCGGGAGCGCCCTGGCCGACGCGGTGAGCGGTAGATGCCTGCGGTAATACTCGCGGATCCCCTGGCGCAGCGCGCGGTAGCTCCGGGTCGCCCCGATGTCCTCGATCCACGGGTGCTCGTCCGGAGGGACCGCCTGGTTCGTCAGCTGGCCCCCGAGCCAGCGGGTCTCCTCCGTCACGACGACGCGGCGGCCCGTCCGTGCCGCCGCGAGCGCAGCCGCGCAGCCGCCGAGCTCTCCGCCGATGACGGCGACGTCGGTCCGGATCACGTCCATCGCGCTCACGCGCTCTTCCGCTCGGGCTGCGCCGCCGGAGCGCGCCGCGCGAGGAGCTCGAGGACGAGCTGGTTGGTCTCCCTCGCCCTGGCCTTCAGGCCAGGGAGCAGCCGCCGGATCTTCGCGCGGATCTCGTGACGCGTGTCCCACGAGCGATCGAGCCTGGCGATGAGCTGCCCGGAGCTGATGCTCCCGAGGGGCGGGGTCTCCATCTCGAGGTCCTCGATGAACCCCGCGACCTTGGACGCGTAGGGCAGCGCGACGAACGGGGTCTCGCGGAGCGCCGAGAAGATCAGGAAGTGGAGGCGCATGCCCACCACGAACTCGAGGTGCCCGACGAGGCTGAGGATCTGCTGCGGCGTGTACCGGCGCCTCAGGACCTCTGCCCGCTCGGCGTTCTTCATGTGGGCCACGACCGCGTGGCTGTGCTGCACGTCCGTCCGTTCCATGGACACGAACACGACGTCCGCGTCGAGGCGCTCGACGACGAAGTCGGCGGCGTTGGCGAGCAGGCTATAGTACTCGTCGGGGTCGATGTGGGGCGCCGCCGGGCCCGGCTCCCTGACGGAGAAGCCGACGAGGTGCCGCTCGAACTCGACCCCCTCGGCCCGGATGGCCTCGATGGGCAGCGCCTCCTCGCGCAGCAGCAGGGCCGGATCGGCCGTGAGGCGGATCTCGCGATTCACCCCCACCTCCTCGAGGAGGCGACGTCCCTGCTTGTCTCGTACGGTGACGATGTCCGCGGCGTTCAGCGCCGCCCGTACGGCTTGCTTCGCGCTCGGGTCCGACAGCGGCCCGGCGCTCACGGCGTAGATCACGACGGGGACGCCGCGCTCCTCCGCGATGAGCACCTCTCTCAGATAGACCGGCGCGTCCCGATCGTACAGGATGCCTCCCCCGCCGAGGACGAAGAGATCCAGGCGCTCGATCTCGGCGGTCGATTCCATTCGTGTGAGGTCACGAACGGGGACGACGCGCTCCACCTGGTGGCGCATCATCGTGTCCTCCGGGCACAGCGAGAACACGGTGATCTCCGCTGGCATCGACCCCCGGAGCTGCGTGACGATGCCATCGAGGATGGCCTCGTCGCCGAGGTTCATGCCGCCGTAGGACCCTGAAATCCCGATTCGGAACAGCTGGTTCGCCTTGTCCATCGTGGGCTCCTCCCGCGAGCGCCTCCGCTCGATCGCCGCGCCGTCACGTCGCGTCGAGCGCGGCCCTCCGCCAGCAGCGGCCTGCTCGGTCGTCCGAGATCGCCAGTGCGGTGCGGGAGCTTGCCATCGCGACTGCAAGGCGCAATGTCTGTCGCCGGAGGACACACGATGGGACACGCCCAGGCGCGGACGATCCGGAGTGGCTCGAGAGAGCCAGGCGACGAGGCGCGCCCGGCCAAGGAGCCGCGCGCGGGGCGAGCCGCGGCGCGGGTCGCGCCGGCCGTGCCCGCGGGTGATGTCGTGGACGAGGCCTGTCAGCAATCCTTTCCTGCCAGCGACCCGCCCGCCTGGACGCCTGTGATAGCCGGCCTGCCGCGCGACGACCGGTCAGAATGCCCCGACCTGGGATGACCGTCCCCGTCCGTACCACCGCGCGGATCTCGTCGTCATCGTACAGATAGAGGCCGGTGTCCGGGACCGGCGCGCCCTCGTCGACGCGCGCCTCGAGAGAACGGTCATGATAGCGTGATCGGCCGATGCTTCCTCGCACCCTCGCCTTGGTCGCGCTGTGGACCTGCGGCTGCGCCCCGGCGCTCTCCACGTTCCAGCCAGCCCATGTGGCCAAGAAAGGCCATGTCCAGGCCGAGCTCGGGCTCGACGTCTCGATCCCGACCGGCACCCTCGCATCGCTCGTCGACGCCGGCGTCGCGCTGGCGGACGTCGCGGAGTCACGGGAGCTGTCCGAGGCCGAGCGGCAGGCGCTCTTCGTGGCGGGCGGCGCGCTCGCGTTGAACCCGCCCTCGGTCACGCCGCACTTCGGCATCGGCTACACCGCGCTCGACCGCTGGGAGCTCAACCTCCGCACGACCGGCAGCGCGTTCCGCCTGGGCACCCGCTACCAGCTCCTGAAGAGCGACGAGCACGGCGTCGATCTGACGGTCGGCGCCGGCGTCGGGCGCTACGTGATGGAGTTCCCCGTCGGGAGCATCCTGGGCATCGTCGAGCTGGAGGACTTCACGCGATGGCAGGTCGATCTGCCCATCCAGATCGGGAAGGCCGGCACGTGGTACCGGGTCTGGGGCGGCCCTCGCCTGATGTTCACGACCTTCGACACGTCGCTCGTCCTGGACCTGCCCGCCTTCACTGGCTACGCGGGAGAGCGCGAGCTCGCGTCGTTCTCCGGCACCGGGTTCTATCTGGGCGGCCAGGCCGGCGTGGCGTTCGGCTACAAGCACGTGTTCTTCGGCTTCGAGCTGACGATGGCGGAGATCTTCTCGAGCGGTGAGCTCACTGTGCTCGGTCAGCGGGCGGTCGCGCTCGATCTCGACAGCTTCATCGTCTACCCGTCGATAGGGCTGATGGCTGAATTCTAGATCCAGAGATGGGTTCACCGCGGCTGCCCGCGCGATGCGGGCGCGCAAGGCGACGCTCAGCGCGCGGGTGCAGGAGCTCGAGCAGCGGCTCGGCGTCTCGCTCCTCGTCCGGACGACGCGCTCCCTGCGCCTGACCGATGAACGGAGCCGCCGCGGGCTCGCCCCGTGCCATCATGGCCGGCATGAAGACATCGCTGCTGCCCTCTCGCTCGCTCGTGCTCGCTGGCCTCGCCTGCCTCGCCGCCTGTACCAAGGAACCCGCGCCGCAGGCCCCGCCAGGGGTCGAGGCTCCGCCCGCGTCGCAGGCCCCGCCGGGGGCGGAGACCTCGCCCGCGGCGCAGCCCCCGCCGGCGGCCGGCGAACCGCGCGCTGCAGCGTCGGAGCCTCGGTGCGAGGCCGACGCCGACTGCGTGGCGTCCTGCGCGCGGGCCGGGCAGTGCTGCGACCAGCTGTGCCCACCGTGCGACCAGGCGTTCCACCGCGACGCGCTCGCGGAGCTCCAGAAGTGGCGCGCCGCGAGCTGCGCCGCCGAGAGCTGCCCGGTCGCCAAGTGCATGGCGCCGAAGGAGGACTCGGTCGCTCGCTGCAAGGCGGGCGCGTGTGTGGTCGAGCGCGTCCCGCACGTCGACCGATGAGCCCGCGCCCGGGATGAAACCTGCCCGATACCTGCGCGAAACTCAGAGGACCCCTTCCCACGGCGCCCACGGCGCCCACGGCGCGTTTTGCCACAGGCTGCATCCGCGCCACACCGATCGAGCTCGACGCCTGCGGGCTGCGGTCTCCGGCCTTCTTCATGTCGAGACCGCCGTCCGTGGCCCTGCGCTTGCATTGCGCGGCGCGTAGGGCGCGGGAACATCGCGATCCCGGCGGTGAGCTCTCCTGGGGCCCACGGCGCTCGCCGTGCTGGAGGACGGGCCCTCGCCGGGATCGCAGCGGGAGGTCCCTTGGGCATCGAGATCCAGCAAGACCACTTCAAGACGGTCGATTATCGGCTCTTCAAGACGCGGCTCCAGCAGAACCTCGCGGCGCTGGAGACGGTGCTCGCCCGGCCGGGGTTCGGCCACGGGGAAGCGACGATCGGCGCCGAGCTCGAGATGTTCCTCGTCGATCGCGAGGCGCGCCCCGTGCCGCTCGGGGCGGAGATCGCGCGCGCCGCGGCGAGCCCGATGATCACGCCGGAGATGGGCGCGTTCGACATCGAGCTCAGCACCCAGCCGGTGCCGCTCGCCGGCAGGCCGCTCTCGGCGCTGCGCGAGCAGATGCGCGCGACCGTCGAGGCGATCCGCGAGCGCGCGGCGGCGCGGGGCGCGCGCGTGGTACCGGTCAGCATCCTGCCGACGTTCCAGCGGCGCGACTTCAGCCCTGCGACGATCACGAACCTGCCCCGGTATCGGGCGCTCGCCGCGGGGCTCTGCAGGCTGCGCAGGGCGCCCTTCCATATCCGGATCGACGGCGCCGAGCCGCTGGAGCTCACGTCGGACGACCCCGCGATGGAGGCGGCGAACACCGCCTTTCAGATCCACCTCCGGGCCACGCCCGACGCCTTCGCGCGGCTGTTCAACGCCGCCATGATGATGACCGCGCCCGCGCTCGCGGCCGCGTGCAACTCGCCCACCTTCCTCGGCCACAGGCTGTGGCACGAGACGCGGGTGGCGGTGTTCAAGCAGGCCGGCGACGATCGCCCGCCGGCGCCCGGCGCGGACTGGAAGATGCCGGCCCGCATCGGCTTCGGGACCGGCTGGGTGCGCGACGGCGCGGCGGAGCTCTTCATGGAGAGCGTCGCGCTGCACGAGCCCATCCTCCCCGTGTGCGGCGACGAGGACGTCGTCGGCTGCGCGCGGGCCGGCGGGATACCGCAGCTCCACGAGCTCCGCCTGCACCACGGCACCGTCTGGAACTGGAATCGACCGGTGTACGATCCGGCCGGCGACGGCCACTTGCGGATCGAGCTTCGCGCCTTGCCGTCCGGGCCCACGCTCGATGACATGCTCGCGAACGGGAGCTTCCTGCTCGGAGGCGTCCTCGCGCTCGCGCCCTCCATCGGAGAGCTCCTGCCGTCGTTCCCCTTCGAGCTCGCCGTGAGGAACTTCTACCATGCGGCGCACTACGGCCTCGACGCCGAGCTCGTCTGGCCGGCCGTACCGGGGGCCGCGCCGAGGTGCGTCCGGGCGCGCGATCTCCTCCTCTCGCTCTTGCCGCGGGTCGAGGAGGGGCTCGTGACCGCGGGGGTCGACGGGGACGAGGCCCGCCGTTATCTCCGGATCTTCGAGGCGCGGGTCGCCAGAGGCATCACCGGCGCCACATGGCAGCTCCGCGCGCTCTCGGCGCTGGAGATGGGCTCCGCGTCGCGCGAGGAGGCGCTGAGAAAGATGCTGGAGCGCTACATGGCCGAGGTCGACTCCGGCGAGCCCGTGCACGCCTGGGGGACCCCGCGCGCGGGCGCGACATGAGGTCGTCAATGAGCCAGGACGCCACGAGCTCCCTCGCGGAGCAGCTCGACGCCCGGCTCACCGCGCCGGGGGCGATGGATGCGGCGCGGTTCGAGGCGTTCCTCGAGGCCCAGCGGCGGCTCGGGCTGGTCCACGGCGCGCGCCCGCTGTGCCGCCACCTGCGGCCGTACCTCATCGCCGAGCACGACCTCGCCGCGATCGCCCCCGCAGCCGAGCAGATCGCCTCCGCGCTGGAGAGGGTCGCGCAGCGCGCGATCCGGGACGACTTCCTGGCCGAGGAGGTCGGGCTCTCCGCGGACGAGCGCGCCCTCGCGGCCATCGTGCCGGGCCCGGGGCCGCTCCACACGGTCGGGCGCCTCGACATGCTGATCACCGACGGCGGCTTCTCCTTCATCGAGTACAACGCCGACTCCCCCGCCGGCCTCACCGACCAGATCCTCGTCGAGCGGACGCTGATGGCGCTCCCCCACCTCGCGCCGCTCCGGGACGGGCATGGCCTCCGCACGCCGGCGCCGCACCGGGCGCTCCTCGGCGCCCTGCGCGAGGGCTACGCCGCGTGGGGCGGGCGCGACGCGCGGCCCGCGATAACCATCGTCGACTGGGCCACGGTGGACACCTCGGCCGAGCTCAGGGTGCTCGCCGACCTGTTCTCGGCCGAGGGGCACCGGACAAGGATCGTCGATCCGGACGAGCTCACGTACGACGGCCGCCGCCTCGGAGCGGGCGGGGAGCGGATCGATCTCGTCTACCGGCGCGTGATCACGCAGGAGCTCGTCGCGCGGCGCGGCCTGAATCACCCCTTGATCCGCGCCTACTGCGATCGCGCGGCGTACGTGGCGAACTCGTTCCGGATCAGGCCCCTCAACAAGAAGGCGGCGTTCGCCGTGCTGAGCAACCCCATGTTCTCGGGCCTGTTCACGCCCGAGCAGCGCGCGGCCATCGCGGAGCACGTCCCCTGGACGCGCCGGGTGACCGCCGGCCGCGCCGCGTGGCGGGGCCGGGAGGTGGATCTCGTCGAGCTCCTCCTCGGAGAGCAGGAGAGCTTCGCGCTGAAGCCGAACGACGAGTACGGCGGCAAAGGCGTGCTGCTCGGGTGGACGGCGACGCCGGCGGCCTGGAGAGAGGCCGTCCGGGCCGCCGCGGATCGGCCCTGCATCGTGCAGGAGCGGCGCCGCCCGCGCACCGCGCGCATGCCGACGTTCCGCGGCGGCGCCGTGGAGGAAGAGCAGGTCTATTTCGACCTTTGCCCCTTCGTCTTCGCCCGCGGCGTGGAGGGTCCGCTCCCCACCTTCACCATGCGCATGGAGGGCGCCATGGTGCGGCTCTCCGCCTCGGAGATCAGCAACGTCTCCGCGGGAGGCGGGGTCACGGGGCTCGTGATCGTCGATGGCGCGCGCGCGTCGCGGGAGGGTGCCCGTCATGTGTGAGCTGCTTGGCATGGTGTCGAACGTGCAGACGGACATCGTGTTCTCGTTCACGGGGCTCGCGCTCCGCGGCGGGCAGACGGGGCCTCACGCGGACGGCTGGGGCGTCTCGCTGTACGATGGGCTGTTCGCGCGGACGTTCCTCGAGCCTCACCCGGCCTTCTCGAGCCCGCTCGCGCGGTTCATCCGCGAGAACCCGATCCACACGGCCCTCGCCATCGCGCACGTGCGCAAGATGACGCGCGGGGTAGCAGCCCTGAAGAACACGCACCCTTTCATGCGGGTCCTCCACCGCCGGCACATCGTGTTCGCCCACAACGGCACCTTGCCCACGGTCAGGGATCGGAAGCTCCACCTCGAGACGCCGGTCGGCGACACCGACAGCGAGCACGCGTTCTGCGTCCTCCTCGAGGCGATCCGGAGCGCGTACGGCGCGAGCTACCCGGCCGACGGACGGGAGCTGGGGCGCACGCTGTACGAGCTCGGGAACGAGCTCGGCGCCGATGGCGTCTTCAACTTCCTGTTCGCGGACGGCGAGCACCTCTTCGCCCGCTGCGGCGACCACCTGTCCTGCATCCTGCGCCAGGCCCCGTTCGGCGAGGCCACGCTCGTGGACGCGGATCTCAAGGTGAATTTCAACGACCTCCACGGCGTCGGCCCCGACGCGCGCATGGCGGTCGTGGCCACCGAGCCGCTCACGCGCGACGAGCTCTGGCGCAAGGCGACGCCCGGCACCCTGTGGGTCTTCCGCGCCGGCGAGCTCCTGGCGACGTTCCCCGAGGCCCGCGAGGGCTCAGCCGCCGAGGAGCCCGGGCCCGGGGTCCCCTGATCGAGCGCGCCCACGAAGGCAGCCGGGCGGGCTCCTCGAGGCTGAGCTGCACGGCGGAGGAGAGCCCGTGTCCGCGGCTCCGGGCGCGGGCACGCCGTCAGCTGCGCGGGCGCGCGAACAGGTCCCGGAAGAAGTCGCTCAGCGTGTGCTCCTTGTAATCGCGGAACTCGCCGGCATCGAAGTAGACGCCGCCGCAGACGCTGCAGTTCTCGTACCAGATGTGCGACTGCTCCGGGTCGACCATGCGCACCATCGGCGTCGAGCAGCGGGGGCACGGCACCCGCCGGATCTGGTTGTTCTTCCGCCCTACCGAGGGGTCGCCGGTGTCGATCTGCTGGGAGCCCGCCATGGCCTTGAGGGACTCCTTCTCGCGGCTGTCGAACCAGATCCCGCCGCACGCCGTGCACCGGTCGACGTCGATCCCGCCGAAGGTGACGACATCCATCGAGGCGGTGCATTTCGGACAGTTCACGTCACGCTCCAGTGCGGCAGGCGCCGCGGTCGGGAGCGATGGTATCAGACGACCCGGATCGCGGGAAGAGCGTCGATCGCCTCGCCGGAGACGGTCGGCGGCATGCACGGTCGCCAGCCGGCGGGCGGGCTGTCCCCCACCGCGCGCACCGCGCGGCGGGCGACGTCATTTCGAGCCCATCTTCTCTTTCACGATCTGCTGCAACCGATCGAAGTAGGGGCTGTCGCGCCGGACGGCGATGCCGAACTCGAATGTCTTGAGCTTCGCCTTCGAGTAGACGACATAACGGGACATCTCGCGGTGGGCCGTCAGATCCTCGGTCATCTGCACGTAATGAGGGTGTGGCATGTAGATGAGATCGGGCTTGTAGGCCTCGAAGAACCTGTCCGCGGAGAACGGCTCGAGCGCGAAGCGCAGGTCGTTGAGGCCGGCCATGTCGATGATCGTCTTCTTGAGGTTCATCGCGCCGAGCATCCCGACCTCGGTCGTGGCGATGACGAGGTCGTCGGGGAGCTTCGAGACGCGATCGATCGCGAACCAGTATTTCTGCGGTCCCGAGGTGCTGCCGTGCTTGACGATGTTGAAATGCCCGAGCCGCTTCGCCGCGACGGCGCCGGCGAGGTCCCTGCCTGCCGCGGCGAGGGGAGTCGACAGCTGGAGCCAGAGGATCGCCAGCGCGCCCACGCCGGCCAGGGGCAGGGCGGCCGGCGCGGGCTGGCCGACCGAGTCGGAGAGCGTCCGCGCGAGCCGGGTGGCGCTCCGGCAAGCGAGGTAGATGAGGCCTGGCAGCGGCGCGTAATAGAACCGCTGCGAGAACCCCATGATCGGCACGACGAACAGCCACGAGTACGCGAGGCACAGGAGCGTCGCGGCGAGGACCCCTTTGTCGAACGCAGAGGACTCCGCCCAGAAGGCCCTGGGGCCGCTCCTCCGCCCCTCGCCTGCCGGCGCGCCGGGGCTCGCCTGCCGCGCGCCGAGGCCCACGAGGACGTCGAGCGCGATGACGGTGACGAGCGGCCAGAAGAACTCGAGCCAGTCGACGAGATCGATGGTCGGCCGGCCGCGGTAGGCGCGGAGGATCCCTGATCCGTAGAGGTTCGTCGACTTGGCATAGAACGGGAGCGGGAGGGGCGAGCCGAAGTACAGCTTGGCGGCCACGAGGTGGAGGGCGAGGACGCCCGCCGTCGCGGCGAGGGCGGCGAGCCCGAAGCGCCGGCGGTCGCGGTCGCGCTCGAGCGCGACGAGCGCGAGCGGGACGAGGACGGCGTAGGCCGTGAGCTCTGGCCGCACCGAGAAGGCGAGCCCGCCGAACGCGCCGAGCGCCACGCCGCCGGCGACCCGGGCCGCGCCGAGCAGCCGCAGCGTGAGGAGCAGGTACGCGGTGAGGAAGCAGAGGCCGAACGACGTGTCCATGCCGCTCACGAAGTGGTCGGTCAGCGTGGACCGGGCGACGCAGAACGCGACGAGGGTGAAGCAGGACAGGCGCGCGACCTTGCCGTCGCCGGCCGCCCGCAGGACGAGCAGGGCGAGCAGGACGAGCAGCACGGGACCCCAGACGAGGCTCTGAAGCATCGCCGCGAGGCTCGTGTTGCCGCCGGCGATGAGGTGGAACGGCACGGCGGCGACGATGAAGGCGAGCGAGGTGAGCCCGTAGGACGGCGGCCCCTTGGGGTTCCACGAGACGCTGTGGTCGGCGATGATGTTGTGCGCGTACCGCTGGAACATGTACGCGTCGTCCCAGAGCGTCGTCAGGTCGAAGCGCACCACCGTCTTGCACGCCAGCAGCGCGAGGCAGAGCGCCATCGTGATCCAGAAGCAGACCGAGGCGAGCCTGCGCACCGC
>NZ_CP150322.1:0-2925000 GCF_051527395.1 Sorangium sp. So ce281 | reverse complement strand
ACCGTCGAGCACCGGAGCCCGGTGCGGCCCGAGGCCGGGAGGCGGCGGCCAGCGCTGGTGTGCGCGTTCCCGCGGCCCATGGCGTTCGCGCTGCCCGACTCCGGGACCGTCATCGGCCGCGCCTGGCTCGCCGAGCGCGGCCTCGCCGACGAGGAGGTGTCAGGCAAGCACCTGCGGATCGATCGCGCCGGCGGCGCGCTGCGCGTCGCGGACGTCGGGTCGCGCAACGGCACGTGGGTGAACGGGTCGAGGCTCGCGCCGCGCGACCTCACGCCGCTCGATGACGGGGCGGTGCTGAGGCTAGGGCGGGTGCTGTTCGTCTTCCGCGAGGAGCTCCTCGGCCCGCTCGATCCGGCGCCGCCCGTGGGCGGGCTCGTCGGGCCGTACGGCCTGCGCACCGTGGCGCAGCCCCTCGAGGGCCTGCCGCGGAGCCGCCCCGGCAACGTGCTCATCGAAGGAGAGACGGGCGTGGGCAAGGAGCTCGTCGCGCGCGCCACGGCGGCGGCGCTCGGGCGCGCGGCGCCGTTCGCGGCGGTGAACGTGGCCGGCGTCGCCCGCGGCGTGTTCGAGTCCCAGATGTTCGGTCACGTGGCGGGGGCGTTCTCGGACGCGCGCAGCGCCGCGCCCGGGATCGTCGTGGCCCACGACGGCGGGACGCTGTTCCTCGACGAGATCGGCGAGCTCGATCCCGATCTCCAGGCAAAGCTGCTGCGGCTCCTGGAGAACCGCGAGGTGCTGCCGGTCGGGGCGCAGCGGCCGGTCCACGTGAACGTGCTGGTCGTCGCCGCGACCCACAGGGACCTCGAGGAGATGGTGGAGCGCGGGGCGTTCCGGCGCGACCTGTTCGCGCGGCTCGCGATGGCGCGCATCCACGTGCCGGCGCTCCGCGAGCGGCGCGAGGACCTCTTCAGCGTGGCGTGCGAGCTCGCGCGGCGCGCGGGCGTCGCGCTCCCGGTTGAAGCGGTGGAGGTCGAGGCGATGGAGCGGCTGCTGCTCGATCCCTGGCCGAGCAACGTGCGCGGGCTCGACGCGGCCCTCGCGGAGGTGCGCCGCCTCGATCACGAGCCCGGGCTGCGGCTGTGGGCGGTCGAGGAGGTGCTGGGGAAGGCGCCGGACGACCAGAAGACCGCGCTCACGCAGGAGCGCGTCGAGTCCGCCCTTGCGGCCGCCGGGGGCAACGTGACGTCGGCCGCGGAGCGGCTCGGCGTCTCGCGCGGCAAGCTGCTGCGCTTCCGCAAGCGCACGCAGCAAGGGGAGTGAGCGCGCCTGGCTCCGTGCGTCGGAAATCCCGCCAGAAACACCGGTCGATGACGAGCGGCGGCCGGAAACAGTGGCGATTTCCATAGCTTCCGCCTGTCTTGCCGCCGAGGGCGGCTCCGGTGTGGCCCCGACGGGGCGCCCTCCGCCGCCGCCGTCTCTCGTGGTCCACGCGCCCGACCAGGTCGAAGCGCTCGGCGTCGCCGGCATCGGCGAGCAGCTCGTCGGTGACGGCCGCGATCCGCGGCGCGAGCCCCGCCACCACGCGCGGCGTGAACGCCTGACTGACCAGATCGCGGAGCTTTGATACCGCTCACGGTCGGCGTCGAGCGCATTCGTGCGCTTCGCTGCCGGGGCATTCTACGCCGTGGCGCTCCGCTGGGTGGGCGGTCCGAACCAGGTGGTGAGGGCGTCGCGAAGGCCGTGGTCCGTCCCTTCTCCGACCCACGCGACGTGTCCGTCGGGTCGAATCAAGACAGCAGTCGGCGCAGGTACCGCGCCGAGCACCGGGAGCTCCCACACACCAGCGGGGCGAGCTTCGAGCAGCCGAACACGAGCGTCCCAGGGAGTGATGTCGAAGGCCCCCGGCTCGCCGAGGTTGAGCAAGACCGGTCTTGCCTCGTGCAGCAGCGTGAATACTCGCAGCGGTCCGCTCTCGGTGACCAGGTCGAGATCGGGCATGCGACGTCCGAGCAGGGGGTGTCCTTCACCGAGGTCGTAGCGAATGTCGAGACCAGACATCATTGCGGCGTAGCGCTGGCGAGGCTCGTCCATCTTGAGCAGCTCGGTCACGGTCTCGCGCAGGGCCTCCGTTCGATCGTCGCCGCGACCGAGCGCGGTTTGTGCCATGGTCAGGCGCAGTACGCGGGCAGCGATGGGGTGCCGCTCGGCGTGATAGGTATCGAGCAGGCTGTCGGGCGATGTGCCGCTCACCACCTGGGCGAGCTTCCATCCCAGGTTCACGGCGTCCTGGACGCCGATGTTGAGTCCCTGTCCACCTGCCGGCGCGTGCACGTGCGCCGCGTCGCCCGCCAGGAGAACACGCCGGTCTCGGTAGGACGCCGCTTGCCGAGCCATGTCGCTGAATCGGGATAGCCAGGTCGGGTTGCGAACACCGAAGTCGGTGCCGTAGACCGCGACGAGCGCGTCGCGAAGGTCCTGGAGCGTCGGCTTGTCAGCTTTGCCGACGTGCGGCTCCACGAGCACGACGCCAACACGCTTTCCGTCCTCCAGCTTACCCAGCGCATTGACGCCCTTTTCGCCGCGGCGGACGCCCCACGCGGGCTCATCCACCATGTCCACCTCCGCGATCAGGTAGCTCGTCGACGCGTCCCATCCGGCGAAGTCGATGCCCGCCTTCTTGCGGACCAGGCTGCGACCGCCGTCGCACCCGACGAGATACTTCGCTCGTAGCGTCGCGCCGTCAGACAGCTCGACGCCGACGCCCGTGTCGTCCTGCGCAAACCCCGTCACGTCACGCCCGCGATAGAACTTCACCGGCAGCTCGGAGACCCAGTCGGCCAGGATGCGCTCGATCCGGTTTTGGCGGAGCGCGAGCCCGTAGTTGTGGCGAACGGGGAAGTCGCTGATGTCGAGAGGGATGAACGAGAAGCCAGCGACCTGCATCACCTGCCCCTGTGAGAGAAAGCGCTCCGCGACGCCACGCTGATCGAAGACCTCGATCGTGCGTGCGTGCAGACCGCCCGCGCGCGAGCCGGCGAGGTCCTGGTTTTCGCGCCGCTCGACGACGGCGACGTCGATTCGCGCCAGCGCTAGCTCGGCCGCCAACATGAGTCCCGTCGGACCTCCACCCGCGATCACCACGGCGTGCTTCGGCATCTTCATGGTGCAGCATGGTGCGGCATGCCCGGGGGCTTCCGGCAAGCCCCCATATCTGGTATACGCTGGGGCTGGAGGATGGACGGGAGGCGCGCTCGTTTCCTCGCAGCACGCGCGGCACGCGGCGGCGCGCCGAATTTTGCGATCGTCCGACGTTCGTAGGTGATCTCTGAAGACCCCCGGATGGAGGCCGGCCTGCCATGACCCGCAGCGAGGACGAGCGCGCCATCGACGCCGTCGTGCACGCGTTCTTTCAGGCCTCTGGAAACAAGGGTGGAGTCCGACCGGACCTCGACGCGTTGCGCGCGCTCTTCCTCGCGGAGGGCGTGATCATCAAGACCTGCGGAGAACCACCGACGATCTACGACCTGCGCTCGTTCATCGAGCCCAGGGAGAAGCTCTTGCGAAGCCATGCCCTTGCGCCAGCAGACGCCGCCCGGCGGAGACCGGCGCGCCGCCGTCCCCGGCGCGCCCGGTCGGCTCACCTGCCCGAGGTCCCCGTGATCCGGGCCGCTCGCCCCGAGGAGGCTGAGCAGCCGCTCGATCGGCTCACTCTTGCGCCGGATGGCGCCGCGCGCGTCGAGCCCGGGCGAGCGCGGCGCCATCGCAGCGCGCGCAGGGCGGCGACGCAAGAGGCGTCGAACCGCAGGCCGGGATCCTCGTCGGTGATCACAGCCTGCCCGAGCACCGGCAGCGGCCCTGTCCCGCGGCGAGCCTCGCTGTGATTGGCTGGCTACAGATCTCAACGCGCTGGGTCCGATCACTCCTTGAACGGCGCCGCCAGGATAACGTCGTAGAAATTGGGGGCATGGAAGCCCGGGATCAGGCGCTCGGCGATATCGGCCGTGAAGTTGTAGAAGGCAGTCTCAGGCTTGCTGGCGAGCATGTCGGCGATCGCCTGTGGGAATGCGTGCTTGAAATCGAGACGCGGGTACGCCTGGAGCACCTCGTCCACCTCGTCCGCAGAGAGCTCCTTCAAGTCCTTGCCAGTGATGTCCATGACAGTTCCGACGTGGAGCAGCGCCACCTCGGGCCGCTTGTAGAGCGGGACCCCCCTCACGGTGTGCAGCGCGATTGCGTCCCACACGACGCCGATCGCCTCCTCGGGCGCGCCGTGCTGCTTCAGGAACTCGCTCGCCGCGTTTGCGCCTTCGACCTCGTACCGCTCCGAGCCCCGGAACCTCTCGGCCAGGCCGAGGTCATGGAGCGCCGCCCCGAGGTAGAACAGCTCGAGGTCGAGCTCGAGCCCGCGCCGCTTCGCGAGCAACGCGCCGAAGATGTACGTGCGCATGACGTGGTTGAAGAGGAAGGGCGCCGACATTTCCCGCGCGAGCTCGGTCGCTTCCGCGGCCAGGTGGCTGTCAGGGATGCGGATGCCAGCGATCTCGTTCTTCACGGTCCTCTCTCCTTCGTGCGGCGCCGAGCCCGGAGGGAATCGTCGGCCTCGCGCCCGGCCAGGCACAGGACCTGGGCCCCTCGGGCTGATGTTCTTCAGGCCGGCTAGATTCTACCCGTCGGCGAGTCAGGATCGGCGATTCAGCTCCGCGGCATTCGGCCGCCCTTCTTGCCGAAGAACCTGCATGCGACCAGGCGTGACCACCATCAGAAGGATCCGCCAGCTTCGGTCAACTACACACCCGATGTGCTGTTCGCCAGGTCCGCCTGTGCCTTGCCGGGAAGAATGGGAATACAGAGGAGGAAAAGTAAAACAATCCCTCGCCCTGAGCGGGGGTGCTACGGCAGCGTGTCCACGAGGATCGGCGCGTGCTCGAGAGGGCCGCCGCGTCGCGCGTGATCACCGAGCGCGGCGCGACCGGGGAGCGGCGCGCCCCGCCGCGTCGTCGAGCGCGAGGCGACGACGCATCGCCGCGGCGACCCGCTCGCGTGCCCAGCGGTGCGCGGGATCGGCCTGGAAGCGCTCGTGCCACAGCAGCGCGAAGGGGACCGGCGGCAGGGCGATCGGCGCCTCGCGGACGACCAGCCCCAGGACCCCGGCCACCGCGTGCACGAGGGGCATCGGCGCGTTCATCAGGAGATCCGAGCTGGCGACGATGATCAGGCCGGCGAGGAACGACGGCACCTCGACGCTCACCCGGCGGACCAGCCCACGCCCCGCGAGCTCGTCGCTGATGACATTCGGGCGCTCGTTGCCGATCCGCACGACCACGTGGGCGTGCGCCAGCCAGCGCGCGACCGTGAGCGGGCGGTCGAGCGCCGGGTGTCCGCGCCGGGCCGCCACGCCGAAGCGCAGATCGCCGAGCGGGCGGGCGATGGCGCTGTCGTCGACGAACCCCGCCGGGGCGAGCGCGAGCGGCGGATCACCCGCCGCGAGCGCCCGCCCTAGATCGGGTGTGACGCTGGAGATCCGTAGGTCGACGCCGGGTGCGTCGGCGGCGAGATCGGCGAGCAGCCCCGGCACGAGCGGGATGAGCAGGTCCGGCATCGCCAGCGCCAACGTGTGGCGGCTCGTGGCCGGGTCGAAGCACGACGGCGGCGCGACCGCGGCGTGCAGCGCCCGCAGCGCCGCCGCGAGCGGCCCGGCGATCGCCTCGGCGCGCGGCGTGGGCACCAGCCCTTCGTCGCCGCGCACCAGCAGCGGGTCGGAAAGCGCCTCGCGCAGCCGCCGGAGCCGGTGGCTCATCGACGACTGCGTGAGGCCCATGCGCTGAGCGGCCCGGGTCACGTGACGCTCCTCCAGGAGAACGTGCAGCGCGTGCAGATGGCTTGGGTCGAGCCCGTCGAACATCCTATCGAGTACTACCATGACCAAGATGAAAATCATCGATGAGCACCATGACGCCGGCCCGCTAGAGTCGAGTCCATGGCCGAAAACGTTCGCTCTCATCGCCTGCGCCCCGGAGACCACCTCGCCCCGTTGACCCTCGAGACGCTGTGCCACGGGCCGCTCCGGATCCCGTCGGGGGGCCTCCTCCACCTCCAGTTCCGCCGCTTCGCCGGCTGCCCGGTGTGTAACCTCCATCTCCGCTCGTTCGCCCGGGGGCGCGAGCAGCTCGCGGCGGCGGCGGTGCAGACCGTCGCCTTCTTTCACTCCTCCGCGGAGACGATGCGGCCCTACCACGCCGATCTGCCGTTCCCCGTCGTCCCCGATCCGGAGCGCCGCTGGTACCGGCAATTTGGCGTCGAGCGCTCCGCGCTGGCGGCGGCGCATCCGAAGGTCGCGTGGTCGGCGATCCGCGGCTTGGTGAGCGCGCGGTCCAACCCGTTCCACGGGGAAGGGGGCAAGGATGGGCTGCCCGCCGACTTCCTCGTCGGCCCCGACGGCGCGCTCCTCGACGTGCACTACGGAGCGCACGCCGCCGATCACTGGGAGCTCGAGCAGGTGATCGCCCTCGCGCGCTGAAGTTGCGGAACCGCCCGTTCAGCGCGCCGAGCGAGGGTGAGCTCACAGGAGCTCTTTGGGGAGCTCGCTCCCGCTCATCACCTGCCGCACCTCGATGGCCATGTTGAGCGGCTCGCCGCCGAGCCCGGGCGCGGCGGACGCCCGCGCGGCGAGCTCGTAGGCGCGCTCGGGGCTCACGACGTCCACCACCCAGAAGCCGGCGAGGAACTCCTTGGCCTCGGGGAACACGCCGTCGGTGACGGGCTTGCCGTCCTCGCCGGCGCGCACGAGCCTGGCCTGGTCGGGCGCGGTCAGCGCTTCGATCCCCACGAGCTCGCCCGACTCGCGGAGCTCCTGGTTGAAGCGGGTCAGGAACGCGAGGTGCGCCTGCAGGTCCTTCGGCGGCCAGCTCATCAACTTGTAGGGCTCTCGGGTCGGCACGTGCATCATCAGGAGGTATTTCATCGTCAGCTCCCTTTCAGCGCGCGCGCCCCGCGTCGGGCGCGCGTTCACAGAGCAGTCGGAGCCCAGGCGGCGTTCTCGACATCGCGGAGGACGATACTCGAAGAATTTCTTGGCGGCCGGTAGACGACGTATGGGGAAGAGGAAGGCCTGCCCCCACATGAGAACAGCCCTCCACGCCGAAGGCTCCGTAGCGTGCTCATCGTGTCGCTCCACGGCGCACCTCGAGCGGCGAGCCGGCCAGCTGCGGGCTCCCGCTCCGCCCAGGCGGAGCGCTCACGCCGCCGCGCGGACCGGCGGCAGGCCGAACGCGGCCCCCTCGGAGCGGCTGCGCCGGCGGAACGCGCCCGGCGCCTCGCCCGTGTGCCGCTTGAACGCGCGGCTGAACGCGAACTCCGAGTCGTACCCGACCTCGGCCGCCACGGCGGCCAGCGAGCCGTCGCCCTCGGCGAGCAGCTCGGCCGCCCGCTGCATGCGCAGCTCGGCGAGGTAGCGGAGCGGCGGGACCCCCAGCTCGGCGAGAAACCGCCGCGCCAGCGCGGCCCGGGAGAGGCCCGCCGCCTTCGCGAGCGCCTCGACGCTCCAGCGCTCGGCCGGCTTCTCCTGCATGAGCCGCAGCACGCGCGCGACGCGACGGTCGAAGGCGCGCGCGCCGCGCCGGTCGAGCGCGCGCGACGCGCGCCCTTCGCGCGCATGCTCGTGGCAGTGCAGCGCGTAGGCGAGCAGCGGCTCGAGGAGCGAGCGCGCCAGCTGCGCCTGCCCCGGGGAAGCCTCCGCGAGCGCGGCGCGCAGCAGGCCCACGACCGCAGAGAGCCCCGGCGCGCGCCGCACCTCGCCGGCAGGCAGGTGGACCACGGGCGCGAGCGAGGCGAGCGCCTCGCCGGGCGCGGCGTCGTAGGTCGCCGAGATCAGCTCCGGCTCGGCGGGAGCGCGCCCGGGCGGCGGCGCGACGCAGCGGAGGCTCTGCTCGCGGGGCCCCGCGCCGCGCGGGCCGAACCCGAGGAGCACGACGTCGCCGGCGTCGAGCTCCAGGGCGCACACGCCGTCCTGCGAGAGGCGAAAGGCGCCCTGCACGACGACGTGGAGGCTCGGCGGATCGCCCGCGCCCGCGCGCCAGGGCGCGCCGGGATGGCCGTGGTGCCGGGAGACCACCACGCCGCGGGGAAGCAGCCGCTCCATCTTGTCCGCCATGCCCCATGGTTGCCCGCGCCGAGGCCGCTCGTCCAGCGCTCGCTCGCGGATCGAGACGCGCGAGCATGACTCCGCGCCTCGCGGTCATGGCGCGCGGGCGAGGGCCGCCGGAAGCTCGGGGCCATGACACGCCTCGATTCCACGCCGGATTCCACGCCGAACGAAGAGCCGCACCCCCGCGCGCTGTCCGAGAGGGTCCAGAGCAGCCTGCTGAGGAGCCGGACCGTCCTGATCTTCGGGGAGATCACCAGCGAGCTGGCGCAGGTGACCACCGCGCAGCTCCTCGCCCTCGCGAGCGATGATGGCGAAAGGCCGATCCGGATCCTGATCCACTCGCCGGGCGGGCACGTGGAGTCGGGGGACACGATCCACGACGTGATTCGCTTCATCCGGCCCGAGGTCAAGGTGATCGGCACCGGCTGGGTCGCCAGCGCGGGCGCGCTGATCTTCGTCGCCGCGCGGCGGGAGAACCGGTTCGCGCTCCCGAACACGCGCTTCCTCCTGCACCAGCCGCTCGGCGGCGTGCGCGGCCCCGCGTCGGACATCGAGATCGAGGCGGCCCAGATCATGGCCGCGCGCGAGCGGCTCAACCGCATCTTCGCGGAGGCGACGGGGCAGGCGCCCGCGAAGATCGCGCAGGAGACCGAGCGCAACCTGTGGATGACGGCGCGCGAGGCCAAGGAGTACGGCCTCGTTCATCGCATCGTCGAGAGCGCGCTGGAGGTCTGAGCGCGCCGCGGCGGCCCGCGCCGGCGCGGTGACGCCGGGGCGCGCGACGTCGCCTACAGAGGGGCGAGCGTGCACGCACCGCCGGCGCAGACGGGCCTGGACGCGAGGCACGCAGGCGTGCCGTAGGGGCAACCCATCCTCCGATGCTCGCGACATACGGTCGCGTCGAGGTGGACGATGAGGCGCCTCATCTGCTGGACGCCCGCCCGGTTGACCACCTCACCACAGGTGCCGCCGCAGTCGGTGCTCGTATCGACGATGGCGCAATCGTTGTCGGTACGGCATGCCTGGTAAGCGGCCCGGACACGCTCCACCTGGCCGGAGGCGCGGGCATGCAGCTGCTGACAGGCCCTCCAGTCCACCTCTCTCTCGTCCTCCGTGTGTTCCATGGTGTCGGTGAAGCCCGCGATCGCGAGCCCGAATGAAGCCATGGCAAAGAGCGCAGATATCCCCAGACGAGTCCGGTTCGTTTTCATGCTGCCTCCATCGCGCGCGTGCTCGTGGTCGCCGGCGACGCGGGCGCATCGCGCGGCGACTCGCCTGTCATGAGGCTCCCCCCGCGGGAACGGAAGGCGCTCGACGGCGTGTGCCCCGGCGCAACCTGGGCGGGCAGGAAGTCCAAGCGCTTTTGTGGATGTCAGGAAACGTCCGTCTTTCCAGCCCACGAGCTCGTACTCGTCGATCCATCCCAGCTCCGCCGAGGCGAGCCAGCAGCGGCGCTCGGTGGGCGTCGGCGTCCGGCGGATCACACGAGGCCGGAGAGGGGGCCTGAATCGCGCTTGCGGTTCCCGATGCTGCTCGTCTCGAGGCCCATGAGCTGGGCGATCGAGACCAGGAGCCTGGCGTGGTCCTCGCCGTCGTGATCGAGGTAACGCCCTGTCTTCAATGCCCCGCGGGCGCCTCCCGCCATCACGAAAGGAACACGCTCCATCCGGTGCGCCGTGCTGCCGAGCTCCCTGCCCACCACGACGAGCGTGTTGTCGAGCAGCGTGCCGTCGCCCTCGCTCACGGAGTCGAGCCTCCCGAGCAGGTACGCGATCTGCTCGGAGTACCAGGCGTCGATCTGCTGGAGCTCCTGGCGTCGATCCCGCCCGTCGTGGGACATGGTGTGGTGATCGCTGGTGTGTCCGAGCCACGAGTGCAGGATATGGCTGAAGGCGTAGCTGAGCTGGAGGCTCATGACGCGCGTGACGTCGCAGGAGAACGCGGCCACCGCGATGTCCATCATGCTCCTGATCTCCGCCGGATAGTCCGAGCCGCGGCCGCCGGTCTCCGCCGGCGCCTCCGGGACCTTGCAGCTCAGCGCCGGGTCGGCAGGCCCCGCCGACTGGTTCAGCCTGCGCTCCATGGCCAGCAGCCCCTCGAGGTGCGCGTCGAGCTTGTGGTAGTCCTCCTTGCCCACCCGCCTGCGGATCCTTGTGAGATCGTTCTTGAGCAGGTCGACGATCGCCCTGCGCTCCGTCCGCTCCTGCTCCGCCCCCTGATCGATCGCGGGCGCCTCGCCGCTCGACGTCACCCCGGCGAACAGCCGATTGAACGCGGCCCTCGGCTTCGTCTCGGGGTGAATCGGAGAGTTCTCACCCGCGTAGATCATCCGGTTCAGGCTGTTCGGATTCAGGCACTGGACACCGAGCTCGACGGTGCGGTACGGCGTCTCCTGCATGGGGTCGTCCGGAGCGCGCTCGTACGGCATGCCGCTGCCGTGGGCGCCGGCGATGATCTGGTCGATGGACGCGCCGCTCCCCCAGCCCGTGCGGTTGCCGTTGCCGCCGTCGAAGTTCGCTCCGGAGGACGGAGCGTTCAGCGTCGATGCCGTCCAGAGCCCCGCCATGCCATAGGCGTGCGCCTCGCCGGCCCCGCCGGCCGTCATCGTGAGCCCCCACGGGATCACAAGCTTCGACTTCCACGGTTCGAGCGGCGCGTGAATGGCGTGCAGCGAGAAGCTGCTCTCCGAACCCTGCGGCCTCCAGTCGATCACGCTGTTCCAGTCCCGCGCCGGCGCGCCGTCGGGCTGGAAGATGAGCAGGAGACGCTTGGGGCGCACCTTCTCCTGCCCGGAGGCGTTCATCAGCGGAAGCAGCGATCCCATCGCCGCCGCCCCGGCGCCGAGGCCGAGGGCCTGAAGCATGCTGCGGCGTGACGTTCCGAGTTGCGTTCGACGATTCATCACTGTCGCTCCTCGCTGGCGGTGAGCCGCACGTGGCGGAAGGCGTCGCTCAGCGCCACCTGAGACAACAGGGTCCGAATGTTCCCGCCCGACGCCTTGAATGCGTCGTGGAGGGTCTGGATCGAGCAAGCGTCGTCCAGGCTCTCGATCCGGCCGAGGGCGAAGCGGAACCACTGGTTCGCGACGCATTCGGCCACCTCCGAGCTCCCCGCGAGCTTCTTCGCGAGCTCCACGCCGCCGTAGTACGGACCCGCGAGGTCCTCGCGCGCGCCCGTGATCTCGCCCGCCGCGTTCACCTCGCCGAGGCCGTCCGTGGCGCGGTAGTTGCCGATGGCGTCGTAATGCTCGAAGCCGAGGCCGATCGGATCGATGAACCGGTGGCAGCCCGCGCAGCCGGGGTCCGCCACGTGCTGGGCGAAGCGCTCGCGGGTGGAGGTCACGTCGTCCACCGGCGGGGGGACGTTGGCGACGTTCGCCGGCGGCGGGCTGAGCGGCTGGCACATGAGATTCTCACGGACGACGATGCCGCGGTGGATGGGGGAGGTCTGGTCATGGTGAGACCAGCGCGCGAGGAACGCCGCCTGCGTCAGGATCCCGGCGCGGCGGCTCGGATCGAGCGACACCTGGTCTCCCGGCGTGAACCCGTCCGGCGGCTCGACATCGTACACGTCGAACAGCGGGCCCTCCGGGAACGTGTAGTCCGCGGTGAGCAGCGTGCTGAGCAGGCCGTCGCCCTGCCGCACGACGTGATCCGTGAAGCGGGCGGTCTCGTTCAGCATGGCGTTCGCCATCTCCTCGTCGAACGCCGGGAACAACGCGTGATCCTTCTGCGCCTTGGGCAGCTCCGAGAGCCCGAGCCACTGGCTGTGGAACAGCGCGATCGTGGCGCCCGCCCTCGGGTCCTGCAGCATGCGGCCGACCTGACCGGCGAGCACGTCGCGCTCGATCAGGCTGCTGTCGGCGGCGAGATCGACGAGCTCGGTGTCGGGGATCGAGTTCCACAAGAAGAACGAGAGCCGCGAGGCGAGGCCATAGCCATCCATCGGCTCGGGGGTCGCGGAGGGGACGCCGGACTCGCCGACATCGGCGTGGTACAGGAACGACGGCGACTGCAGCATCCCCTCGAGCACCAGGCGAAAGCCGCGCGACGCCCCGCCCGAGTGCCGGCCGAGCTCGTACAGCGAAACGAGCCCCTGGATCTCGTTCGCTTCCAGCGGGCGGCGGTACGCGCGCTGCCCGAGCCGCTCGACGAGCTCGGTCGCGCACGTGGTCCCCTCGTCGTCCGGGAGGCTGCACGGCGCGATCTGGTCCATGCGCCCCTCGGCCTCCGAGGCCACCCGCGCCGCGAGCTCCGCCGCCTGCTGGACGAGGAGCTCCGTGACCGGAGCGATGGCGTTGCTGTGAAACGGCCCCATGCGCTCGTCCGGCGCGAGCGCATCGGCGGGGCGCCCCTCGACGCCGACCAGATCGCGAACGGCGTTGTTCAGCTGGTCGCGCGTGAGGCGGCGAAGCCTGGTCACGCCCACGTGAAGAACACCGTCGTTCGTCTCGCAGGCCTCGGCGATCGCTGTGGGGTCGTTCGGGAGCGGCCGGACATGGGACTCCTGGCCGAGGTCCCAGCCACCGATGCGTCCCTCACACCCAGGAAGCAGCATGGCACCGCATAGGCTCGCGATCTCGGCCCATGGTCTCTGTCTCGGTCGGGTTATCTCCAAGCTCATATGGACTCCTTGTGCGGCATAAGACATTGACGCAAAGCGCAAGCCCGCGCTGTCCATCACGACGTGCGGGCGGAGGCGACGTCGGGATGGCTGCGGTTTGCCGCGCGACCGCTGCAAACAAGAGCTTAAATGAACCGGTTCAGTTGATCAACCAAATTGGGACACCAGTCCAGCAATACAAATACATAAACAACGAAATAGAAGCCACCATATGTTAGATTGAATAGAATTAACCGGTTCAGTTAGTTAGACGTCTTTAATATCAGGCAATGGTATAAATACAGGAACAGTACACTCGGGCTCCCGAGGCTCGCCAGGTCACAAAGTTGCACTCCTGCGGCTCTTCCGGGATGCGCCACAAAAAAATCGAAGGGACGCCTCGGAGTGGTGACGGAAAGCCTGCACCTCATCCCACATACCCGTCGAGTTCTGGAAACGGTGATCTCGGACGTTCCGTGGCGGCGGCTCAGCGGCCGCTCGGTCGCGGGGTGATCCGCGACCAGCTCACGCGCGCCACGTCGGGCAGCGCCGGCGTCGGCGTTCGGCTTATTTTCCATTGGCTTGAAAGGCGAGCACTACAATGAGAGCCATTGCGTATGGGACCATGGCCCTGGTCGTGGCGGGAGCCCTGGGTGCGTGCGGCGGGTCCGAGTCGAGCGATGACGGCTCTGGCGGCGCTCCGAATGCAGGCACCGCGTCGGGGCAGACTTCCAGCGGCGCTTCCGGGCAGACTTCCAGCGGCGCTTCCGGGCAGACTTCCAGCGGCGCTTCCGGGCAGACTTCCAGCGGCGCTTCGGGCGGTGGAGCTGCCGGCACGGGCGGCAGCGACAATCCAGGCGAGTCGATCTGCGGAGTGACGCCGGCCGCCGCGACTGGTCACGTCACGCTCGAGAACCTGTGCCGCGGCGTGGTGGCCGTGCGCTCGGGCGAAGGCAACTTCATCAGCTGGCGGTTGATGGGCTACGAGGATCCCGAGATCGGGTTCAACGTCTACCGCGACGGCGCCAAGGTGAACGACACCCCCATCACCGACTCGACCAACTACTTCGACCCGGGGGCCCCCGGAGACGCGAAGTACACCGTCCGCGCCGTGATCGATGGCGCCGAGCAGGGCGACTCGGCCAACACGCGCGAAGGGGACGCGGGCACACCCACGTGGGAGCGAAACTACCTGACCATCCCGCTCAAAACGCCCAACGATTACGAAGCCGGTGACGCCTCTCCCGGCGATCTCGACGGCGACGGCGACTACGAGCTCGTGGTCAAAGAGCAGAACAGCCCGCGCGATCCGTCGCAAGACGGCCGCACCGGCCAGCCCAAGCTCGCGGCCTACGACACCGACGGCACCTTCTTGTGGCGCATCGACCTGGGCATCAACATCCGCGAGAGCGAGCACACGACGCCCTTCGTCGTGTACGACCTCGACGGCGATGGCCGCGCTGAGATCGCCGTCAAGACCGCGCCCGGCACACGCGATGGGAAGGGAGCGTTCCTGCACACCGGTCCCGCCGCCGACGATGACGACTCCCGAGACTACCGCAACGGCGCGGGCAAGATCTTGAGCGGACCGGAATATCTCACGATCTTCAGCGGCGTCGACGGCTCGGAGCTCGCGACCATCGCGTACCACGCCCCCATCACGAGCGGCAGCTTCGGCGACAACAACGGCAACCGCTCGGATCGCTACAACGCCACGCTGGCGTTCCTCGACGACTCCGGCCAGCCGAGCGTCGTCATGCAGCGGGGCTACTACGCCCGAACGACGTTCGGAGCGTACAACTACCGCGACGGCAAGCTGAGCCTGATGTGGAGCTTCGATTCGTCCGCGAACGGCAACGGTGCCTACGCCAGCAAGGGCACTCACAGCGTCATGGCAGCGGATACGGACGGCGACTTGAGACAGGAGATCATCCCTGGTGGCGCGACGATCGGCCCAGACGGCAAGGGCAAGTGCGCCGTCAACTTCGGCGCGCACGGCGACGCGCTTCACATCACCGACCTGGTCCCCTCGCGCCCCGGGCTCGAGGTGTTCCAGCCGACCGAATCGAACGGCGTGCCCTCCTACTTCCTCCGAGATGCGGAGACCTGCGAGATCCTGTGGCGCGGCCCCAACAGCGACGGCGAGGGACCGGGCCGCGGCGCCGCCGACGACATCTCTCCCGACAACCCCGGAGGTGAGGCCTGGACCAACACCGCCGGCCTGTTCAACGCGGCCGACGGTCGCAATATCGGCTCCCGTCCCCGCCAGGTGAATTTCCTGATCTGGTGGGACGGCGACGAGAGCCGCGAGCTGCTCGACGGCAACACCGTCACGAACTTCGACGGCGAAGGTCGGGGCTTCACCGCGAACGGTTGCACCTCGATCAACGGCACCAAATCGGTGCCGACGCTCAGCGCGGATCTGTTCGGCGACTGGCGCGAGGAGGTCGTGTTCCTGTGTGGCGACAGCCTGCGCATCTACACCACCGATCAGATCACCGGACGCCGCATCTACACGCTGATGCACGATCCGCAGTACCGCGCGAACGTGTCGGCGCAAAACGCGACCTACAACCAGCCGCCGCACACCAGCTTCCACATCGGCGACGGCATGAGGGAGCCCCCCAGACCCGACATCACGGTGCGGTGATGCCAGAGCGCCGTCGTGCGGCCGGAGCGCTGCCGTCCGCGGCGTCGCTCCGCCGCATGGACGGGCTGAGGCTGCGATGCGCGGCGGTAGAGGGGCTATACCGTCCTCGCGGCGAGACACCGCGCGCCCCGTAGCCGCCGGGTCCACCACCAGAGATCCGGAGAGAGATTTCAACGCAAAGTCGCGAAGGCGCAAAGTCGCAAGAAAGAACAGAGTCGTGCCGTGACGCGTGGGAGCTTCAGCGCCGGGAAGGCTATGCTGCCTCCGCGGGTTGAGCCGCCGGAAACCACAGCCGGAAGGTCGAGCCCTGGCCCGGCGGGCTCTCCACGGCGATGCTGCCGCCGTGCGCCTCCATCAGCCCCTTGACGATGTAGAGGCCCAGGCCGAGCCCCGTGTTCTTCTCCCGCGCCCGCGGGGCCTGGAAGAAGCGATCGAACAGCCTGCCCAGATCCGCCGCCGCGATCCCCGGGCCGCGATCCTCGACCGTCAGCGCCGCGCCTCCCGACTCCGGACGGAGGGTCACGCGGATCGGCGAGCCGGCGCCGGAGTACTTGGCGGCGTTGTCGAGCAGGTTCGTGAGGATCTGCGACAGCCGGGCCGGATCGACGAAGACCTCCGGCACACGCCCCTCCACGTCGAGGGTCACCGGGTGCTGCCCGAGGGTCGGCTCGATCTCGGTGAGCAGCGCGCGCGTCGCCTCCTCCAGCGACACGGACTGGCGCTCGAGCGAGAGCCGCCCGAGCTCGATGCGAGAGACGTCGAGAAGGTCCTGGCTCATGCGCGAGATCCGGCTGCCTATCCGGCGCAAACATTGGAGTTGCTGGACCGACACGAGGACCGAACCGTCCTCGCGTTTCGCGAGCAGCGCGTCCAGGAGCAGCGTCATGGCCGCGACGGGGTTGCGGAGATCGTGAGCGATCACGGCCGCGAACTCGCTTCGCAGGCGGTCCGTCTCGCGATGGGCCTCCTGCGTGCGCTCGACTTGCTGGGCGTAGGCGATGGCCAGCGCCGACTGCGCGGCGAAGAGCCGGACCAACCGCTCGTCCTCCTCCGCGAACTCGGCGCCACCGTCCTTGTCGCACAGATAGAAATTTCCGAACACCTTCTGCCCGATGAGCAGCGGGACGCCGAGGAAGGACGTCATCGCGGGGTGATGCGCGGGGAAGCCGCCCGACCGCGGATCGGCGTGGATATTCGCCACCCGGCAGGGCCGCGGGTCGTGGATGAGCGCGCCCAGGAGCCCCCGGCCCTCGGGTAAGCGGCCGATGTCGCCGGCGACCTTCTCGGCGACACCCACATAGATGAAGTCGGAGAGCCCGGTTCCCTCGGCGTCGAGCACCCCCAGGGCGCCGTAACGGGCGCGGGTCAGCTCGCAGGCCTGCTCCACCAGGCGGCGCAGCAGCGCGTGCAGGGGCATGGCGGCCTCGATGTCCATGGCCACGTCGCGGAGCAATCGCAGCCGGCGGGCCTCGCGGCGCTCGGCGTCGCGCAGCCGCGCTTGCCGCAGCCCGAGCGCGCAGGCGCCCGCCACGCCCCGGAGCAAGCGGCGCTCGATCCGGCTGAGTTTCCCCGGCTTGCGCCGCGCGAGCCCCAGCACCCCGACACGCTCGCCCCCCGCGCTCAGGGGGAACGCAAACACCGCGCGGAGCCCGAGGTCGAGCAGGCGCAGGGTGCCGCGGAAGGCGCCCTCCGGCAGATCCTCGATGCGCGCGACCTCCTGGATGTCGCCGGTCTCGACGGCCAGCGCCATGACGCTGGCAGCCAGGTTCAGGTTGCAATCTCGTGCGAATGCCTCGGGAAGGCCGACCGAGGCGACCAGCCTGAGGCGTTCGCATCCCTCGGTGACGACGAGAAACACGGCGTCGGCGCGAACGGCGACGGCCACCTCGTCGAGCAGCCCATGGGCCAGGGCCGAGGGCTCGTCCGCGCTGGGCAGCGCTGTGCCGACGCTGGCCACGAGATCGGCGAGCCGGATCGCGAAGGGCTGATCGGCGACGTTCTCGAACGCGAGCAGCGCCTCGCCGGCCGACGCGCGGCAGCGCACGAGCAACAGCAGGCTGCGGCCGGTCGGTCGATCGTACCAGACCTCCTCGTCGTTGAAGGACTCGCCGCGGAGCGCGCGCCGCCACGGCAACTCTCTCTCGGCGAGGACCGCCTGGCTCCCGAGCCGTGATAACTCGAATCGCTCCGACAGGCGTTCCGGGGTCGGTGACTCCATCTCCAGGAGCTCGCTCAAGGACGCGCTCGCCTGGACTCCACCCGTGCTGGTCAGCCTCATCACTGGCCAGGGGAGCAACGACTCCACGATCATACGGGAGCTCTTGGTGCGCCCGCAGGCGACCGTCGAGGTCACGCCGGCCGCGAGCGCTGGGCGCATCGAGATCGAGGACGTGAGGTCGAGCGGCGGCTCGCCAGGTCGCGCTCGGCAGGAGCTCCGACCCGCGGACCTACGGTGCCTTGGCGCAGCGGAAGCCGATGCTCCAGCCGCGCGCCGTGGAGGCGCTCGGGCGGCGGTGCGCGGAGCGCACATACTGGCTCTCGACCGTATCCCACCCGCCGCCGCGGAGCACACGGCGGGAGTCGTCGCAATCGTCCCTGTCGTAGGGGCAATAATGGCTCTCGGTCCACTCCCAGACGTTGCCGGCCAGGTCCAGGGCGCCGACGGGCGATTTCCCGGCCGGCGATCGTCCGACGGGGGCGGTCGCCGGGGCCGCGTCGCCGTCGTTGTACATGCGAGGCCACGGCCCCTTCCCCACCTTCTCGAGCCGCTCCGTCAGCATCCGGCTGCACTCGGGCCCGCAGGCGTTGAGGCGCTCGCCCGAGGGAGGCGCGTGGCCCCAGGGGTAGGTCCATGCGTCCTTGCCGCGCGCCGCGAGCTCCCACTCCGCCTCGGTGGGCAGCCGCTTGCCGGAGGCGGCGCAATACGCCTTCGCCTGGTACCAGTCGACGCAGTTGACGGGGTGGTCCGGCGCCTCGGGGCCGTTGCAGAACTGGCTCCAGAAGGAGCGGCCGCTGGGCGTCAGCCCCTCCGACTCGACGGTTCGCTGCGGGCGATCGCAGGCCTTGCAGTCCGAGTAGGCCTTCACCGTCACCTCGGTGACGTCGAGGCAAAACCGACTCACGGTCACGCCATGTCGCGGCGTCTCGTCGCTGGGCGTCTCCGCGTCCGCGTCGGAGCCCATCTGGAACTCGGTGCCTTCGACGAGCACCATGCCGGCCGGGCAGCTGCCCGATCCGGCCGACGGCGCGCGCAGGAAGAGGTACACCCCCGCGCCCGCGGCGCACGCGGCGGCGGCGAGCGGCGCGGCGCGGCGGAGGCGCCTTTCGCGCGCGCGCTCGCCGCCCCCGCGGCCCCGCGCCGCGGGCCGCTCCGCGGCGCGCTGGTGGAGCACGGTATGGCCGGCCGCGGTGTCGGGGACAGGGGCTGCCGTCACAGGGCCGCCCGCGAGCGTGCCTGAGCTCGCGAGCGCGCCTGATGGGACAGCCTCTCTCGCGCGCTCGTCGGCGCCGTGGGGCGCGCCCAGAAGGGCGACCGGCGCGGCCACGGTCGTGGCGAACGCGGCCGGGTGATGGCGGCCCGCGGGCGCGTCGACCTCCGTCCGGGCCTCCAGGCTCAGAAAGGCATCGACCATCTCGCGCGCCGACTGGAATCGGCAGGTCGGATCGACGGAGAGCGCCTTGGAGAACCAGTCGTCGATCGACGCTGGCAGTCCTTTCCTCTGCTCGCTGGCGGGGCGGAACCTCCCCTTCAGGACCGCCGCGCCGACGGCGACGAACGAGCTGCCCTGGAACGGCAGCGCGCCGGTCAACGCCTCGTAGAGGATCACGCCGAGCGACCAGAGATCGGAGCGGAGATCGACGTCCTTGCTCCCCTCGAGCTGCTCGGGGCTCATGTACGGCGCCGATCCGATCACCATCCCGGTCTCGGTGAGCGCGGGGTTCGCCGCCGGCACCGCCGCGTCGCCCGCCACCTTCGCGACGCCGAAGTCGAGCACCTTGACGAAGAGCGGGTATCCCTGGCCCCCCTCCGTGATGAAGACGTTGTGGGGCTTGATGTCGCGGTGCACGATGCCGAGCTCGTGGGCGCTCTCGAGCGCGCTCCCCACCTGCCGTACGAGCGACCTCGCGGTGGCGAAGCTGAGGCGGCCGCCGCGCTCGAGGAGCTCCGCCAGCGAGAACCCGCGCAGGAGCTCCATCACGAGGTACGGCACGGCGCCGTCGACGACGCCGTAGTCCATGACCTGCACCACGTGGGGGTGCGCGATCCGCGCCGTGGCCCTCGCCTCGCGCTGGAAACGCGCGACGAGGGCAGGACGCTCCGCCGCCCGCTCGGGGCGGATGAACTTCACCGCGACGTCGGTGTCGAGGGCGAGGTGCCGCGCCGCCCACACGACGCCCATCCCGCCCTGCCCGAGAGGCCTCAGCAGGTGCAGCTTGTCCGCGATGACGGCGTCGGGTCGAAGCTCCACGAGGACCGGGCGATGGTACCACCAGCGCGCCGGCGGCTGCACCGCGGCCGGCGGGAGCCTGCCGTCAGGTGGTGGGGGAGCGCCCCCACCCTGCGGGAAGGATGAAACCGCCAAGACGCCACAAGACGCCAAGATTTTTGTATTTCACTTGGCGTCCTTGGCGCGCTTGGCGGTTCAGACGACCCCGCCTTCGGCCAGCGCGGCTACAGCTTCGCCTTCTCGTCGAGGAAGCCGGTCACCCACGCGAACGGCGCGTTCCAGTTGATCGTGATCTCGTTCACGCTCCAGGCCTCGATGTGGTCCACGAAGCACCGCTGCGCGAGGCACCCCTTGAGGCCGGCGCTCTGGGCGTGAGGATCCTGGAGCGAGGAGTTCGGGCCGCCGGAGACGGCGCCGGGCGGCGCCTTCGGGTACTTGCTGTTCGCCTGGTGCGACCAGAACCGGTGGTGCGGGTTCTCGAGCGGCTTGTCGCCGTAGCCGGTCACGTACGACTGCCCGAGCGGGTTGCGCCCGAGGAGGTAGTCCATGCCCAGCACCACGCCGTCGAGGTACTTCGGCTGCTTGGTGAAGTCGTGGGCGAGCGCCACCACGACCATGTTGTTCAGCACGCCCGAGTTCGAGCCCCAGTCGTACTTGCCTTCAGCCGTCCGAGCGATGAGCGTCCGGTACCCCTCCTTGTCGGCGATGGCGAGGTACTGGTCCGCCGCCTTCGCGATGCGGCCGCGGATCTCCTTCTGCCACGCCGCGTCCACGTGGCCGGGCACGATCGCCATCGAGATCTGGCCGAGCCCGTCGGTGACCCGCCAGTTCATCGACGCCGCGCCCCCCTCGATCTCCGTCGGGAAACGCGCGTTGAGCGGCGAGGCCTGCAGGAACTTCTTGTACTCCGGCTTCCCCGTCGTGACGAAGAGCTCCGCCGCGGCCCAGTAGAACTCGTCCTTGGCGTCCGTGTCGTCGTAGGGCCCGCCGCCCTTGTCGCCGCCGGGCGGCGCGTAGAGGGCCGGGTTCTGCTTCGCCGCCGCCCAGGCGCGCTCGGCGGCCTTCAGGCACTTGGCCGAGAACGCCGCGTCCACCGTCTTCCAGATGCGCGCGCACTGCGCCCCCGTGGCCGCGACGTTGAGCGTCGCCGCGGTGCTCGGCTTGTGGAGGAAGCGCGCGACCTTGTCCTCGTGCGGCGCGAGGCCGAGGCCCGTCCACGACTCGTCGTGCATCTTGTGGTGGACCATGCCGGCGAGCGGCTTGCCTTCCGGCACCTGCATGCCCATCAGGAACTCGAGCTCCCAGCGCGCCTCGTCGAGGATGTCGGGCACGCCGTTCTTTCCCTCGGGGATGTTGAGCTTGCCGTCCGCGAAGTCGGCGCTCGAGGCGCCGAGGTGCTTCGTGCGCTCGTACCAGTTGAGCAGGGTCCACACCGAGATGCCGCCGTTGACGACGTACTTGCCGTGGTCGCCGGCGTCGTACCAGCCGCGGGACGCGTCGAGCGCATAGTCGCAGCCGCTGTCCTTCAGGCAGCGCGTGCTCTTGTCGTGGAGGTGCCCCGCCGGGCGCGCCAGCTCGGGCTTGCCGGCGAACGGCATCTTGATCTCGATGCCGCTCCGGTTGTGGTAGAAATACGCGAGCGCGTCGTACTTGAGCTTCTGGTAAAGGCCCGTTCCAATGTCGAACGGGAAGCTCTTCTCCTCCCCCACCTTGAGCACGTAGCCCTGGCCCGGCGCCTTGACGGCCGTGAAGTCGACGAGGTGGACGTGATCGCCGGAGGCGCCGTCCTTTCCGAAGACCTTGGTCTGGCCGTGGGCGACCGCCTTGCCGGAGGCGTCGAGCAGCTCCCACGCGACCGGCGCGGTCGCCGCGCTGTTCACGCTGGCGATCTTGATGGCGCCGGGCAGATACCCGACCTGGTTCACGGCGACCTTCGGCGCCGCGGCCTCGGTCACGGGCGCGGCGGCCTTGAACTGCGGGTCGTCCAGGCGGATGTCGTCGATGCAGACCTCGAACGGCTCCTTGGCCGACGCCATGGCGCCGCCGATGTGGAACGCGAGCTCCGCCGTGGCGTCATCGGCCTTCCCCATCGTGAACTTGCCGGAGAAGGTCTTGGGCTCTGTCCCGAGGATCACGGTGTCGGACCAGTACTCCTCGTAAGGCGGCCCCGACATGCCGACCTTCGGGCGCGCCTTCGTGGGCGAGGACGCCCAGGCCTTGTACTGAAGGGT
This sequence comes from Sorangium sp. So ce281, assembly GCF_051527395.1. NCBI lineage: Bacteria > Pseudomonadati > Myxococcota > Polyangiales > Polyangiaceae > Sorangium > Sorangium sp. So ce281. The sequence goes on along the minus strand of NZ_CP150322.1, from coordinate 2,902,986 downwards.
GTAGCTGTGCCCCTTCTGGATCACCATCTCCCGGTGGCGGAACTGGGCGTCCCAGTTGTTTGACCCCTTGTTCGTCACCGTGACGCAATAGGCCCCCTTCTTCACCTCGGCGCTGCCCGCGCCAGGCGCGGTGAACGAGGTGGTCCAGGGCAGGCTCTTGTTGTCGTCGAAGTCGGACGCCTTGAGCAGGTTGGTCTGCGCGGGCCCTTCGCCCCCCGCGGCGCTCGCGTCAGCGCCCGCGCCGACAGGGGGGGCCACCCCCGCGCCGGGGCCCTGCGTGACCACGCATCCGGCGGTCAGCCCGAGCGCGAGCGCGAGCGCGGACACCCGCCCCGCTCGGGGGCGGATCGACTGCTTGAGAAAAAGGTCCTTCATAAGTCCTCGGTTCACGGCTGGGAGCAATCGGCGCATAGAAAGCGGCGATTCTGCCCGTCTTGTCAAGCGCAATCCGTACGGACGCGCGGGTTCGAGGCGTCGCGGCGGCCGTCCCGTCAGCGTTCGCCAGCCGGCGACGCGCGGCCTGCCATCACCCGCCATCCCGCGCGGCCCCGCGGCGCGCATCCGCCATCCATCCCGCGCGATCTGCGGCGCGCGGAAGGCCCAGCAAGTTCGCGCTGGTACCCGTGGCGAGGCCGCACTAACCTCCGCCGCACCTCGCGCCGTACCAGGACGGCGATCGAGCACCCCAGGAGACGACATGGCAAAGCACAGCTTCTCAGTCCCCTTCAGCGGTTCCTCTCAAGACATCGTCTCGAAGGCCAAGGCGGCGATCGAGAAGGCCGGCGGCAAGTTCACGGGCAACGAGGGCAAGGGCGACTTCTCGGTGCCGACGCCGGCGGGGACCGTGAAGGGGACGTATGCCGTCTCGGCTCAGAGCTTCTCCGTGGACATCACGGACAAGCCCTTCATCGTGCCCGGCAGCGCGATCGAGTCCCAGGTGCGCAAGTTCCTCGAGACGGCCTGAGCCCTCTCGGGGCGCACGCCGGCGAGCGCGCCCGCCCCGGAGCGGGCGCGCGGCGGCTCGGAGCTGGAGCGCGGTGACATCGAGTCGCGACGGTCTGGTCACGGTGACGCTCGACGCGGCCGTGGACCAGACGCTGCTGAGCCATCCCTCTCCGGCTCGCTCAATCCCTGTCTTTTTCGCGCCTTTGCGTTGAAATCCGCTCCGTGACCGCCGCGTTCAAGGCGACGGCGCCTCGCCCGCTAGACGCCGTCGCCGGCGAGGTGGACCTTGAGCACGCTCTCTTCCGCCGGCACGCCGAGCCGAAGGGGAAACCCGTAGTGTCCTGTCCCGCGGTGCACGTAGAGCCGATCGGGGCCGCGGGCCCACAGGCCATGATCGGGCATCTTCACGAAGAGCTGGAGGGCGGTCCAGGAGCCTCCGAGGCTGACCAGGCCGAGCTGCCCGCCGTGGGTGTGGCCCGAGAGCACGAGATCACCCTCCCCCTCGCCGAGGTGGCGGAACGCGCCCGGATCGTGGAGCAGGACGAGCCGGAGCGCGCTTTTCATGCGCGGGTGACGGGCGCAGACCGCCGCCATGCGCTCGGCGCGATCGCGGTAATGGAAGTCCATCCCGAGGACCTGGACCGGCCCGGCGGCGGTCTCGACGAGCGCCGCGTCGTCCACGAGCAGGCGCGCCCCCGCGCGCTCCAGCGCGGTCGCGACGTGGCGGGGCGACTCGTGATCATGGTTGCCGTGGCACGCGAACACGCGCCCCTCCAGGGCGCGGAGCGGGGACAGGGCCTCGGCGAGGTGATCCGCGGTGTCCTGCGATTCCATCGTCAGGTAATCGCCGGTGAGCACGACGAGATCGGGATCGCGCTCCACCGCGCGCTCGCAGATGCCGCGGAGCCGAGCGACCGACATGAACGGACCGAGGTGCGGATCGGTGATCTGGACGATGCGGAGGGGCCGGCGCGCGCCGGGCGCCCCCTCGCGCGGGAGCGGGTGGCGGCGCAGCCCGTCGACGGGGGCGCGATCGACGACGAGCTCGATCTCCTCGCGGCGGGCGGTGAGCGACTGGAGGATACCGACGGCGGCGAGCGCGAAGGGCACCCAGAGGCCGTATGGCGTGGCCCCGAGCCCGCTCGCGATGGCCCACGGGAACGACAGGAAGATCGCCGCCACGAAGTAGGACGCGGGGATGCTCACGAGCGCCCGGTAGGCGAGCGGCCGCATCCGGGGGCGCGAGAGCAGGAAGAAATGCAGGTACACCGCGCCCTGGAGATACGCGAACCCCGGCGCGAGCGGGCCGACGTGGCCGAAGAGCGCGCACGAGATCAAGGTGTGGATGCCGAGCAGCACGCCGACGAACCGCGCGTAGAGCCCGCCCCGGCGGCGCCTCGCCGCTGCCACGACGACGAGCCAGGCCAGGGCGGAGGCCGCCCAGAACAGGACGATGGGGGACACGAACTTCAATCGGCGGCTCCAGGCGATCCAGGCGCACAGCACCACCGCGGTCTGCTCTGCCTGGACGGACACGGAGTGTCCCGCGTCCAGCGCGTCCGCGCCAGGCGCCGCCGGAGGCCGACCGCCTGGCGTGTGACGCGCGTGCGCCCGCGCCGCCCGGCGACGTTGCGGCACAGGCACCTCGCTGGTAGGGAGGCGCGATGCTCCGCTTCGTGAGCCACGCGCTGCGCGCGCAGGATCCCGGCGATCAGGGCGGCGATCCTGACAGGGCCACACGAGGATCGGCACGTTCGATGAGAGGCTGAGGCCTCTTCACGTCCATGGCTCCTTCCGGTGCTCCCGGAGGGCATCGCCACGAGGGTCGCCCCGATGATCCCCTACACCAGGCGCGCTTGGCTGCCGATGCTCGTCTCGCCGCGGGGCTCCCTGTCGCCGGGCGTGATGCGTCGCGTGCTCGCCTTCGGGGTCATCGCCGCCGCGCTCTGGCTCGCGCACAGGTTCGTCCCCCGCGTGTCGCTCTCGATCGGCATTCACGAGGTCGCCGGCGCGGTGATCGCGCTCATCCTCGCGTTCCGGACGAACACGGCCTATAACCGCTTCTGGGAGGGTCGCACCCTCTGGGGCTCGATCGTGAACGCGAGCCGCAACATCACGCGCATCGTGAACGCTCACGCCGCGGTGGACCCGGGCGCGGCGCGCGAGGTCGCCGTCTGGGTGGTGGTGTTCGTCCACGCCGCGCGGCGCTCGCTGCGCGGGCAGGCCGAGCGCCCGGAGATCGACCGGCTGCTCCCGGCGGAGCAGATCGAGGCCCTCTCGGCGCACCCTCACCCGCCGCTCCGCGCGGCGCAGCAGGTCTCCGAGCGCCTCGCGGCCTTCGTCCGGGCCGGGAGCCTCGAGCGCAACATGGCGGTGTGCGCCGAGGAGCAGCTGAGCGTCCTCGTCAACTGCCTCGGGGGCTGCGAGCGAATCCTCAAGACCCCCACACCGCTCGGCTACATCCTGCTGCTCCAGCGGGGCGTGGCGCTCTACCTGGCCACGCTGCCCCTCGCCCTCGTCGAGGCGCTCGGGGTGCTGACGCCCGTCGTGACGATGCTGGTGGCGTATCCCGTCCTGATGATCGAGGCGCTCGGCGGGGAGCTCGACGACCCGTTCGGCCACGAGCCGAACGACCTGCCCCTCACCCGCATCTGCGACACCATCGAGCGCGACCTCCTGGGGTCGTCGCCGCTCAATCTGGTGATGGCGTCGAAGGCCGAGAGCTACCAGGACTGATCGCGGCGCGGCGACGGCGGCGCCTTTGGATCCGCGGAGGCGCCGCGCGCTCTTGGCAATTCGCTGGACACTATCGTAGATCTGCGGCGCTCGCGGGCGTGGCCCCGCGTCGCTCAGGCCTGGACGCACCCATGACCGACCGCTACGCCATCATCGGCAATCCCATCTCCCAGACCAAGTCGCCGGCGCTGCAGACCGCCTTTGCCAGGCAGTGCGGGCAGGACATGGTGTACGGCGCGATCCTCGGCGAGCTGGATGGCTTCGCCGCCGCCGTGCGCGAGTTCCAGAAGAGCGGCGGCAAGGGCATGAACATCACCATGCCCTTCAAGCTCGAGGCGTTTGCGCTGGCCGACGAGCTGACGCCGCGCGGCCGAGCCGCTGGAGCGATCAACATGTTCACCTTGCGCGCGGACGGCACCCTCCTCGGCGACAACACCGACGGCTTCGGCATCCTGCGCGACATCACCCACAACCTCGGCCGCGAGCTCAAGGGCGCGCGCGTGCTGCTCCTCGGCGCGGGCGGCGCGGTGCGCGGCACGTTGTTGCCGCTCTTCGATGAGCAGCCGGCCGAGATCTTCATCGCCAACCGCACCGCCAGCAAGGCCGTGGCGCTCGCAGCCGAGCTCGGCCCGCATGCCGGCGCCATCCAGCTCGCCGGCGGCGGCTTCGCCGACATCGCCGGGCGCTTCGACGTGATCATCAACGGCTCCGCCTCGTCCATGACCGACGAGGTGCCGCCCCTTCCCGCCGGCGTATGGGACAAGGGCTCACTGGCCTACGACATGGCCTACAAGAAGGAGCCGACCGCCTTCGTGCAGGCCGCGCGCGCGGCCGGCGTGGGTCAGACAGCCGACGGTCTCGGCATGGTGGTCGAGCAAGGCGCCGAGTGCTTCACCCTGTGGCGCGGCATGCGGCCCGACACCGCGCCCGTGATCGCCGCGCTGCGGGGAGCCTGAGAGGCGCGCCCGAGCCGTCAGGGTCGCGGACGCACCCCACCACGGCGAGCTCACGTCAGGCAGCGAGGTGCTCGCGTCTTGATAGGAGAACGGCGCCTGCGTCGACACGACCGTGTTGTGAAGCACGCGCGCGCCGCACGCCTGCTCGACCGCGATCCCCGAGTCGAAGCCCGACTCCGACGCGAACAGCGCCGCGCTGCCCGCAAAGACCGTGTTGTTCAGGACGATCCCTCCGACATGCCTCCGACATGGCCAATGGTCGAGGCGCCGGGGCACGGGTCGTCCGCGTACGTCCCCCCCTCGGTCGTCTCGCCGAGGCCGAGGCCCACTCCCCGCGCGCAATCCCGGATCGCGTTCCGTTCGACGATGAACGGCGGACATACGCAGAGCGTATGTCCCACATCATCGGACCAAAATGCTCCCGTTCGTTCATTTCGCAGCATTGAATGCGCGGCGCAGGCGTCGAGTAGACGCACCGCATTGCATTGAAGGAGGGGAGATGTCCAGCACGACAGCCACCGAGGAGCCGTTCCGTCGATTTTCTGCGCGCTCGAGCACGCTCACGGCAGGTCCGGCGAAGAGCGACCGCTTGCGCGAGGACGTGGCCCGAGCGAACACGGTGCTCGCCACCGCAGCCCCCTCCAGAACCCCCCTGCCGCACAGGGCGATGGTCAAGGCCGGCGGCGTGCGCGCGGCCGCTCGCACGCTGGATGACCACGCGACAACCGCGGCGGCCGCCCCGTCGCCCTCGCAGCGATCGCAGGCGAGGCCGCCGCTTTCGGCGGGCACCCGCATCGGCCATTACGAGCTCCTGCGCGAGCTCGGCCGGGGCGGAATGGGCGTGGTGTTCCTCGCGCGCGACACGCGGCTCGCCCGCCTCGTCGCGATCAAGCTCCTCACCCGCCTGAGCAGCCCCGGGGTCCAGCGCTTCCTGGTCGAGGCGCAGGCCACCGCGCGCTGCAAGCACGAGCACATCGTGACGATCCATGAGGTGGACGAGCACAACGGTTACCCGTACATGGTGCTCGAGTTCATCGACGGCCAGAGCCTCCGCGGCTGGATGGAGCGGCGCAGGCCCGCGGAGGCAGGCGTGGAGGTGTCGACTACGCCGCTGCCGCCCGGCCTGGCAGTCGACATGATGGCCCCCGTCGTGCGCGCGCTCGCGAGCGCGCACGCGTCCGGCATCGTCCATCGCGACCTCAAGCCCGAGAACATCATGCTGGACGCGTCGGGCGCGATCAAGGTGGTCGATTTCGGCATCGCCAAGCTGCGCGACGAAGAGGCGAGCCTCGCAGCCGATTTCCCTTCCGCCGGGGACATGCACCTCACCGCCGACGGAGGGATCATCGGCACGCTGGCGTACATGTCCCCCGAGCAGTGGTGGGGAACGGAGATCGACGCGTCCAGCGATATCTGGGCGGTGGGCATCATGCTGCACGAGCTCGTGCTCGGCACGCACCCGCTCGCGCCGTACAGCAGGGCGGCTCTCCTCAGAGTGCCGGTCCTCGACGAGCCGCTCCCCGAGGTCAGCGCGCGCCACCCGGAGGTCGGCGTGCTCGGCGCGATCATCGATCGCTGCCTGCGCAAGCGAAGAGCCGAGCGGTACGCCTCCGCCGAGGAGCTCCTGGCGGATCTCTTGCCCCTCCTGCCCGGGCGCCGGGAGCTCCACCTCGGCGCTTACGAGAACCCGTTCGCCGGCCTCTCCTCCTTCCAGGAGGCCGACGCCGACCGCTTCTTCGGCCGCGCGCAGGATGTCGCGGGTATGGTCGCGCGCCTCCGGAGCCAGCCGCTGCTCGCGATCGCTGGCGCGTCGGGCGTGGGGAAGTCGTCGCTCGTGCGGGCCGGGGTGATCCCGGCGCTCAAGCGATCCGGCGAGGGCTGGGAGGCGCTCATCGTGCGGCCGGGGCGCGAGCCGATGGCGGCGCTCGCGGAGCTCTTCACCAACCCGGGCGTGGCCCTGAGCACCGAGCTCCAGGCGCTCGCCCCGGATGGCGCCGCGGCGGCGCGGGCGGCGCTGGTCCCGCGGCTGCGCGCCGAGCCGGGCCTGCTCGGCGCCGCGCTCCGCGGGTGGGCGGTCCGCGCGCAGAAGCGCCTCGTGGTGTTTCTCGATCAATTCGAGGAGCTGTTCACGCTCGGCGCCCCTGCCGACGAGCGCGCGGCGTTCCTCGCGTGCCTCGAGGGCATCGCCGACGACGCGTCGTCGCCGCTGCGGCTCGTCCTGTCGGTGCGGTCGGATTTCATCGAGCGGCTGGCCGGGCACGAGCGCTTCATGGCGGCGATGCTCCGCGGCCTCGTGTTCCTCCGGCCGATGGTGCGCGAGGACCTGCGCGAGGCGCTGGTAAGGCCGATCGAGGCGGCGCGGCACGAGATCGAGGATCCGGCGATGGTCGAGGGTATCCTCGACGCGCTGGAGAGGACGCACGGCGCGCTGCCGCTGCTCCAGTTCACGGCAGCCAGGCTGTGGGAGATGCGCGATCGCAAGCGCCGGCTGCTCACGCGGGCGAGCTACGAGGCGCTCGGCGGCGTGGCGGGCGCGCTGGCCAGCCACGCCGACACGTTGTTGGCCGGGATGAGCTGGCGCCAGGCGAAGCTGGCGCGAGCGGTCCTGAAGCGCCTGGTGACGCCCGAGCGGACGTGCGCCGTCGCCAGCCTGAGCGAGCTCTGCGAGCTGCCCGGGGATCCAGGCGCGATCGAGCGGGTGGTGGGCCTGCTCGCCGACGGGCGGCTCCTGGCGATCGAGAGGGGGAGCGACCGCGCGGGCAGCACGGTGGAGATGGTGCACGAGTCGCTGATCGAGCGGTGGCCGACGCTCAAGCGCTGGCTCGACGAGAGCCAGGAGGACGCGGTGTTCCTGGAGCGGTTGCGCGCGGCCGCGAGGCTGTGGGATTCGAGCGACCGGGCCGTGGACATGCTCTGGCGCGGCGAGATGGCCGAGGAGGCGCGCGGCCTTCGCAAGCGCTACCGGGGGGAGCTGCCGGAGCGAGAACGGCTCTTCCTGGAGGAGGTGCTCCGGCTGGCCGATCACAGGCGGCGTCGGCGGCGCCGGCTCATCACCGGGGTCATCGCAGCCCTGTCGCTGCTGGTGGTCTCGGGGATGGGCCTCGTGAAGGTGACCCGCGAGAACTTGGCGATCATGGTGCAGCACGAGCAATCGTGGCTGAAGGCCGCGAGCGAGGCCTGGGCGAGGAGCGTGGCGGAGAAGGCGCTGCGGGACAGCGAGGAGCAGCTCAGGTTGGCCGAGCGGAAGCTCCGCGACACCGAGGAGGCTAAGGAGCAGGCCGAGACCGAGCTGGAGCTCGCCCGCATAGAGGCCGACAAGGCGCGGGAGAAAGAGGCCAAGGCGAAGAAGCGGGTGGAGGACGTGCGGCAGAGCAAAATGCCAAAGCAGAATGGGCCGAGCCTCGCGATCGAGAGTTCACGATAGAGCGCCCCGGGCACGTCGTGCCGGTATGCCGCAGATCGCGCCCCAAGCTCGCCACCGCCGCCCCACGCACGTTGTAGAGCGCTAGCACCTGCCCCGTCGATCCGGGGCAGGTGCCGCGGTCGGCGGCTTGGGGATGTCGGCGTCAGTCCGCTTGACTATCAATTCCGTCTCCTCCTCCACGGGCGCATGTTTCCTCATTCAGAGGATGGGGTCGGCCTGGAAGCATGTGACTCGCTCGCCGCCCCCTTCGGCATACCAGGACATCAAGAACCACCGCGACGTCATCAACGAGCACCGGCCGTTCGACGTCGTCATCAAGGACGGCGACACCCGGCGCAGATCCCGCAGTTGTGGCTTGACGCCCTCGAAACATTTGGGTTTCCTGCGCCCCGTGAACATGGGTGCGCCGCGATGACGGTGAAGGGCAGTGGCTTCGAGGTCGTCTTCGGCCGTCCGGCGAAGGTCCTGGCCGAGGCGCCGGGGCGCGTGAACCTGATCGGCGAACACACCGATTACAGCGGCGGCTACGTGCTGCCGACGGCGATCCCGCAGAAGACGCGCGTCGAGATCGCGCCCCGGGAAGACAGGCTCATCCAGGTCGCGACGGCGAACGTGGACGGCGGCGCCCTGCTCTCGTTCCGCGCCGGCGAGGAGGCGCGCCGCGGACTGTGGCTCGACTACGTGCAGGGCATCACCGCGGTCCTCCGCAGCCGGGGCGCATCGATCCCCGGCTTCGACGCGAGGATCGCGTCGACAGTGCCGCTCGGAAGCGGCCTGTCGTCGAGCGCCTCGCTGCTCGTGGCGCTCGCCCGCGCCCTGCGGTCGATGCTCGGCCTGTCCATCGACGACGTGGAGATCGCCCGGATCGCGCACGCCGCGGAGCACGACTTCGTGGGCGCGCCGGTCGGGACGATGGATCAGATGGCCGCGAGCCTCGCCGACGAGAGCACGGCGCTCTTCATCGACACGAGGACGCTCGCGTTCGAGCGCATCCCGCTGCCCCCGGAGGCCGAGCTGCTCGTGATCGACTCCGGGGTGGCTCACCAGCACGCGAGCGGCGACTACAAGACGCGGCGCGCGGAGTGCGAGCGCGCGGCCGCGGCGCTCGGCGTCCCGGAGCTCCGGGACGTCGACGCGACGCGCGCGTCGATCGAGCCGCGCATCGCGTCGCTGCCGGCGCCGCTCGACCGGCGCGCGCGCCACGTCGTGACCGAGAACGCCCGGGTGCTCGCCGCCGTGGCGGCGCTCCGCGCCGGGGATCTGGGGCGCCTCGGCGAGCTCTTCGACGCGTCCCACCGGTCGATGCGCGACGATTTCGAGGTGTCCGTGCCGGCGGTCGACGATCTGGTGAAGAGCGCGCGGGCGCAGCCGGACGTCTTCGGCGCCCGGCTGACCGGCGGCGGCTTCGGCGGCGCGATCGTGGCCCTGGTGAAGCGCGGGCGCGCGGCGAGCGTGGGGCAGGCCGTCGTGGAGGCCTACGCGCGCACGCCGGGCCGCCGGGCGACGGTGCTTGTAGGCGGGCCCGTCCCCTAGCGGCGAAGCTCGGCGTCGGCGTGATCGCCAGGCTCGTCCACCACGGGAAGGGGCCGCCGCGGGGCGGCAGGGCCCATCAACCGGGGTACCACGTGACGCGCGGGTCATCGGGCGCGCGCACGTAGTCGAAGGCGGCGTCCGTGAGCCGCGCCAGGTCGTACTGCGGCCGCCAGCCGAGCAGAAACTTCGCCTTCGCGTTGTCCAGCCAAGTCGAATGGAACGACGTCTTCACCCTCACGCTCGGCAGGCCCCGCGTCGCCTCCAGGTAACGCGCCAGCTCCCCGTAGTCCACCGGCTCGTCCATGCAGATGTTGAAGGTCTGCTGGCGAGCCTTCTCATGATTGATGGCCTTCTGGATCGCGGCGACCAGATCCTCCACATGCACGAAGTTACGCTTCACCGGCTCGCCGCGGCGGTCGAGCATCACCGGCACGGCGCCCGAGCGGACGTACCCCTCTGCCGCCTCGGTGCCGACAAGATCGCGCCACCTCGGCCCTCCGAACACGTCGTCACCGAAGGATAGCTGCGCCTTGAAGTCGTCTTTCTCCATGATCCACGGCGCGCGCAGGCAGCATCCGTTGAGCTCATATTGAATGTAATACTGCTCGAGCATGACCTCCTCGAGCACCTTGGACAGCGCGTAACAGCCCGGGTAGGCGCTGTGCCGCTGCGCCTCCGTGACGGGGACGGGGTGCGGATAATAGAAGTGGCCCATCCCGGCGTCGCCCCCGACCAGGATGAATTGCTCGAACGCAGGGCTGACGCGGCAGGCCTCCAGCAGCCAGAACATGCCTTTGACGGCCACGTCCATGATGCTCTCCGGGGTCTCCTTGCTGGTCGCCAGGTGCAGCACGTGGCTCACCCCCTCGGTCGCCTCGTTGACGACGGCCCTGTCCTCGATGGCCCCACGCAGCACCTCCACGCGCTCCGACCGCTCCAGCATGCGGTTATGGCACAGGGCACGGACCTTCCACCCCTCGAACGCGGGGTTCGACAGGAACCTGCGGATGAACGTCTGACCGACCTTGCCCGCCGCCCCGGTGACCAGAATTCGCTTGGCCTCGATCATTCTCTCGCTCCTCACTCTCCAGCATCATCGATGACGACCGTACTCCCCCCTTGCTGCGTGGGCCGAGCGGATCAGGACCTGCTGCATGACGATGAAGACGAGCAGCAGCAGCCCGATGCTGATGTGGTGCCGGGGCGACTGCAGCCGTCCATCCAGGTTGATCACCGCCCGCACCACGCCCGTGATCATCACGCACCATCACGGTGCCAGCGACGACCGAGCGAACGGAGTTGGTGCAAAAATCAATCAGACGGCGAATGCCTCGGTACGCATGGCGATCCGAGCAAGGCGCAACAACAAGGATACCCTCGGCGAGAATGTGAACGATCACATGGGCACCGTCAATTCCAATCGACCGGCCCGTAAGGTTCCCGAGCCCGAGGGAGCACGAGGCTGGCGGGGCTCCTCCGGAGCGCCGCGGCAAGGGGGGCGGGCGCTTTCTCCGGCGTCTACCGCGGGCCGGAGCCGTCCGAGATCCTCCGCACCGGCGGCGATCCACCGGACGGCGCGTGCCAGCTCGCGTCCGGCGGCGAGGTGCTCGTGGTTTGATCCGGCCGCCGCTCGTCGCCCCGGCTGGTGGAGCGCATGGCGGGCGGGGAGCAGCGCGCCGTCGCGCCCTCGGCGTCGGTCGTCGCGCTGAGAGCCGGCAAAGCGGGCGCCGTGGACCGCCACGCGATCGATGGCGCGCTCGGACACCCCGGAGCCGCCGCGGTCGATGCCAGCGCCGGATAGGCCAGCAACGTGCCAACGGAGGATGCCGCGTCCGGACAGCATTTTCGCCGCCGCGACGCCGCGACGTTGCTGCCCGGAAAGCAGCAGATCAACAACTCAGCTGCTCAAGGCGCAGGACGGTCATGGAGTGACCGGTCGCCTGCGCCGAGCGCGGGTCGCTGGATACCGAGCCCGTGGCGAGGTGGCGCCGTCGCCGCCAGCACGAGGCAAGTGTGCTTGCCAAGACGAGAGGACGAGAGTAAGAGTCGACTGCATGACGAGCCCTTCGACCTCGCAGGCGCGCTTCGTCGCACGCTGGGAGCCTGGCGAGCTCGATTGCGGATCCGGACGCGACAGGGACGCTCTGCTCCGAGAGGGCCGCACCCGCTGACGCGCATCAATCCTCCAAGCGTGCGACCCCTGCGCCGCTCGACACCCTCGCCGATGCTTCACAGCCCACCGCGGCGCGCTGAGCGCGGCCGGTGCGCCCCTCCGATGATCCATCCACACGTCCAACGCTGAGCAAGAGGAACAGATGTCACGAGCTACAGTCACGTTGAAGACCCGGGATGGCCAGACCGACGCGTCCGTCTTCCGCCCCGACTCTGGCAAAGGTCCCTGGCCCGCGGTGCTTGTGTACCAGGACGGCCTCGGCATACGGCCCGCTCTCTTCGAGCTGGGGGAGCGCATCGCGCAGGGCGGCTATCTCGTCCTGTTGCCAGACCTCTTTTACCGCGGCGGTCCTTACCAGGCGCCGGACGCCGAGACATTCAGCCGAGATCCGGAGTTCCGCAAGCAGTGGTATCAGAAGTACATCGCCACGGCCACCAAGGCCAACGTGCGCTCGGACACGGAGGCGTTCCTCGCCTTCCTGGCAGCCGAGCCCGATGTCCGCTCCCTGTCGATCGGCACGACTGGCTATTGCATGGGAGGTGGGTTGTCGCTGGCCGCGGCCGGCTATTTTCCGGACCGCGTGATCGCGGCGGCGTCTTACCACGGCGGCAAGCTGGCGACCGATGATCCAGACAGCCCGCACCTCCTGGCGCCGCGGATCCGCGCGCGCGTGTACGTGGCGGGCGCGGTCGAGGACGCCTCGTTCCCCGACCAGCAGAAACAGCGCTTGATCGACGCCCTCCAGCAGGCGGGCGTGCAGCACGCGGTCGAGACGTATGAAGGCGCGAAGCACGGCTGGGTCCCCTCCGATTCAGCGGTGTACAACCAGGCCGCCTCCGAGCGCCACTACCAGACATTGCTCGCGCTGTTCGACGCGACGCTCAAGTCGGCACCTCCGAAGAACTGAAGGCTGAACCCCGAAGGTCGACGACGAGCGTGGCGTTCTCCAGGCGATCCCAGGGGCGCGCGCCTGCTGCTCCTCGGCACGCTCCGGCGCGCCCTGGCACAGAACGCACCCCGTTCAGTCACATAAGTACCTGAAATCACTCAACCATGCCCCGGCACGCGACGTGCCTCGCGGCATCCCCGGCCGCGTCCGACGTCGGCACGCGACGATCCTGGCGGCCAAGGAGATCCCGATGCACACCCGTTTCCGCTTCGCTTTCATGGTGGGAGGCCTCCTCGCGCTGGGAGCATGCTCGGGCGGCTCGAGCTCAGCAGAGGGCGGCGACGGGGAGATCCCGGGGAGGGGCGCCGGCGCTGACTCCGGCGCTGTTCCCGATGGGAGCTTCGGCTCAGGCCCTGCGGTCGGCTCCGCCGCTTCGGGAGGTGTGTCGGATGGAAGCGATCCTTCGACCGAAGGCTCCCCCGGCGGCAGCCTGGGCACAGGAGGCGGGGGAGGCGCTGGCGGCGGAGGCGCTGGCGGCGGAGGCGCTGGCGGCGGAGCCAGCATCGATCCTGGCACGCTCACCGCGGGCGTCTGGGACGACAATCGCAACTTCGACTTCTTCCTGTCGTACCGGAGCACGCTCTATTCGCAGCCGCTCCCGGGCGTCTTGCCCTTCACCGAGGCCGATCACCAGGCCGCGCACAGCCTCTTCGCGGCGCCTCAAGGGAAAAAGGAGACGCTCGACGTCTCGCTCGTCATCGACACGACCGGCAGCATGAGCGACGAGATCACGTATCTCCAGACGGAGTTCATCGCGCTCTCCGACTCCATCTTCGCCAAGTACCCGAACGCCCAGCAGCGCTGGTCGCTCGTCCTGTACAAGGACACCGAGGACGACTACGTCGTCCGGTGGTTCGACTTCCGCTCCGATCCCGACGAGTTCCAGGAGAAGCTCGCCGCGCAGGCAGCCGGCGGCGGCGGCGACTTCCCGGAGGCGCCGGACATGGCGCTCTCCAAGGCGGCCGATCTCTCCTGGCGCACGGGCGGCGACACCGCGCGCCTCGCCTTCTGGGTCGCGGACGCGCCCCACCACGAGGAGAACGCCGCGGCGATGGCGAGCGGGATACGAGCCCTGAAGGATCTCGGGGTGGCTGTCTATCCCGTGGCGTCGAGCGGCGTGGATGAGCTCACCGAGCTCAGCATGCGCTCTGCCGCGCAGGTCACGGGCGGCCGATACCTCTTCCTGACGGACGACTCCGGGGTTGGCGGGGCGCACAAGGAGCCGACGATCCCCTGCTATTTCGTCACCAAGCTCGATCGCGCGATCCTGCGCATGGTCGACGTCGCGCTCTCCGGCGTCTACCGCGAGCCGGAGCCGTCCGAGATCCTCCGCACCGGCGGTGATCCCCAGGACGGCGCGTGCCAGCTCGCGTCAGGCGGCGAGGTGCTCGTGTTCTGATCGGACCGCCGCTCGTCGCCCCCGCATAGGAGAGCCCATGACGGGCGGCGAGCGGCGCGCCGACGCGCCTCGGGTGTCGATCGTCGCGCTGCTCGCCGCGCTCACTCCGCGCAGCGCGTCACGTCGCTCGTGTCGGCCTGGAAGCAGGTGACTTTCTCGCCGCCCCCTTCTTCACCGCAGTCCTTGAAGTAATCCGCCACGTAGCCGTAGCGGTCATCGAAGAGAACGCTGTCGAGCTCGCAGCCATCGCTCTCGCGCGCGGCTCGGTCGAACAGGGCTTCTACCGGATCCGCTTGTTCGGGCGCCTCATCGAACGTCCAATCGCCGCGCGGAGTGTCGATCCCGCTGTGGGCGGTGGCGACGACGGTATCGCCGGAGACCGCGGCGAGCGTACACCCACCGTCGACGCCGGTGCCGCAGATCGAGATGACATACTCCGCCGGGCGGTCGGAACGCCACTTCTCGCGGTTTGCGTCGAAGTCAGGACCGCTGCAGCCAGCGAGCAGCCAACACCCCACCGCCATCATACCCCATGTTTTCATGCAGGCGAAGCTCAGCAACTCACATGCCAGCTCACCTGCCAGCGCGAAATGCGAGTGGGAGTGGCCGGCGACGAGGGCGCCATGCATGACACTCCGGTCATGGCCGCTGACCACCGTGCAAGGCCTGCTGTCCCGGAGGTTGGGTGTCCTTCTCCCTCGAGCGATGATCAGATCGACGGCCCCTGGCCGCTCCTCTCACGCCTGCAGCACGCGCAGCGACCCCCGCACCACCCCGTAGCTCCCCTCGGCCCGCAGCCCGCGCGCGACCTCGGCCGGCGCCATCTCCCCAGCGAGCAGCCGCCGGTACGCCTCCACCACCCGCCGCGCCCCCTCGGCGTCCTCCCGCACCAGCTCGATCCGGAACCGCCGCACACCGCAGCTCGCGAGCCTCGGCACAAGGTGCGCCGCGCTCTGGGGCGCCGCGTGGAACACCGTGTTCCGACACCCCACGTCCGCCTCGAGCGGGTGATCCATGCCCGCCCGGTCCCGCAGCGACAGCGCGTGCTGCTCGCACGGGCGGCCGCAGGTGCGGTGATCCTTGCCCTCGGACAGCGTCGCCGCGATCACGCAGTGCTCCATGTGGAAGAGCGGCATCGGGTGGTGCACCACCACCTCGGCGAACGGCCCGAACGGCGAGTCCAGCAGCGACTCGAGCTGGGCGGCGTCGAGGTCGAACGACGGCGTGAACGCGGCGAGCCCCCGCGAGAGCACCTCGCGCGCGGCCAGCTTGTTCGTGACGTTCAGCGAGAAATCGCCGATCCGGGGCACGCCCGGCGTCTCGTCGAGCAGCGCGCCGAGGCTGCGGACCAGGATCGCGGCCGGCCCGAGCGAGAGCAGGTACCGGTCGATCTTCTCCTCGCCCGGCTTGCGGATGCGCGGCGGCGCCACCCCGACGGAGGCCCCGGCCGCCATCAGCTCGCGCGCCGCGGCGCCGAGGCCGACCATCTCCAGGAAATCGAGGTAGACGCCGCTCGCGCCGGCGTCGAGCGCCGCCCGCGCCTGCGCCACGTTGCGGCACAGCACGAAGAGGCCCGGCGCCGGCGGCGGCGCGTCCGGCGGAGCGACCCCGGCGACGAGCGCCTCGGCCGAGAGCGGCGCCGACGGATGGGGCCGGTGCGACGCCTCGATCAGCGCCGCGACGAGCGCCCGGCGCGCGCGGTTGAGCGCCGACGGCGGCACGAGCGCGGGCCCGTCGAGCGACAGCCCGACGCCGCGCAGGGCGAACGGCGTGTCGCCCAGCCGATCCAGCTGCTTGCGCAGCGTGGCCTCGTCGAGCGGCGATCGATCGGCGCGGCCGAGCGGGGCGTCGACCTCGACCGAGGCCGACGCCCCGCCCTCCGCCGCCGCCGAGAGCCGCGGGCGCTCGCCGAGACGGCCCTCGAGGCGGACGTCGATCGCCACCCGGCGCGGGGCGCGGTCGAGGGCCTCGCGGACCGCGCGCGTGGCGACGGGGTCGCTCGTGCGGAAGACCCGGCGCCCGCGCAGCCCCCGCGCGCCGCTCAGCACGTCGTCGGGCAGCCGCCGGTCCGGGCCGAGCCAGACCTCGACGTCGCCCCCCGCCGGCGCGCGCTCGACCTCGCGGCCAGCGGCCCACAGGCCCCAGATGCGGCCGCCGATCTCGCCCTCGCCGGCGAACCCGCCCTCCACGAGGATCCCCTCGCCGCGCGCGAGCGGACGGGCGGCGCGGACGACCACGACCTCGTGGCCGCGCCGGCGCGCGGCGCCGCGCGCCTCGCCGACCTCGATGCCGCGGTGATCGCAGGAGCGGCCGTCGACCAGGCGCTGATGGTCGACGCCGCGCAGGAAGCCGGGGCCCGAGCCCCGCGAGAACGCCTGGAGCGCCGCCTCCCGGTCCGTGGCCCCGGGGCCCGCCCCCTCGCCCAGCGCCGCCTCGATCGCGGCGCGGTAGAGCCGCGCGGTGGCGCCGACGTACTCGGGGCCCTTGAGGCGCCCCTCGATCTTCACCGAGGCGACGCCCAGCGCGACGAGGTCGGGGATGACGTCGGTGGCGTCGAGGTCCTCCGGCGACAGGAGGTACGCCGCGTCGCCGAGGTCCCGCAGCGCGCCGTCGACGACGAGGCGGTACGGCAGGCGGCAGGCCTGGGCGCAGGCGCCGCGGTTGGCGCTGCGGCCGCCGATGGCCTCGCTCGTCAGGCACTGCCCCGAGTAGGCGATGCAGAGCGCGCCGTGGACGAAGACCTCGAGCTCGACGTCGGTCGCCCGGCGGATGGCGGCGATGTCGTCGAGCGAGAGCTCCCGGGCGAGGATGACGCGCGCGGCGCCGAGCGATCGCGCGAGCTCGACGCCGGCCGCGTCGGTGCAGGTCATCTGCGTGGAGGCGTGGATCGGGAGCCCGGGCGCGAGCGCCCGCGCGAGGCGCATCACCCCGAGGTCCTGGACGATGACCGCGTCGACGCCGGCCGCGGCGCACGCCTCGATCGCGCCGCGGACCGCCGGGAGCTCGTCGTCGAACACCAGCGTGTTCAGGGTGACGTAGCCCTTCACGCCGTGGGCGTGGAGGAAGCGCACCGCCTCCTCGAGATCCGCCGCGTCGAAGTTCGCGGCCCGCGCGCGGGCGTTGAAGGGCGACGCCGCGCCGCCGCCCGCGGCGCCCCCCCGGAGGCCGAAGTAGACGGCATCGGCCCCGCCGCGCACGGCGGCTTCCATCGCGGCGCGATCACCGGCGGGAGCGAGGACTTCAGGGCGCGCGGGCCGCGACATGCGGGCGGTTCTAGCAAGGGGTGGCGCGGTTGTCGCTCTCTACCTGGCGCGGGCCAGCCCTCCCGAAGAGCCTGCCGGACGGCGCGCCTTGACCTCGCTTCACGACGTGAGGCACGATCGTGAAGCGGCCCACCCGGCCGAGGTGCCGTCGGGTCGCCGGCCGGCGCAGCGAGGCCTCGATGGCAGGGTCGGATGAGCGGAGCGGCCACGTCAGCCATTAACGACCAGCGCGGAGCCCGGGAGCCGAACGTCGGAGAGGCGCTCGCGTCCTCCGCCGGCTCGCGCGCGTCGACGGCGCGTGCCGCAGGGGGATGTCGATGAACAGACACGGATTTCGCTTCGGGCGCGCGCTCTCGATGGCCGCGCTCTGGCTGCCTGCCGCGCTCCTCTCGGCGGCGTCCGCGTGCGACGGCGACGACGCCCCGGCGCCGCGCTGCGAGGCCCCCTACTCGGTCTGCGGCGGGGCCTGCGTGGCGCTGCACGCCGATCCGGAGCACTGCGGGGCGTGCGGCCAGCAATGTGCGGCCGGGGAGGCGTGCGTGAAGGGCGCCTGCGAGCCGCTGGGGACCGGCGGCGAGGGCGGCGACGGCGGCGGCGGCAACGGCGGCGGCGGCAACGGCGGCGGGCCATCCGAGTGCCGCGAGGGCCGCTACGTGAAGCGCTGCGGCGACGCGTGCGTCGACACGCGCACCGACCCGGACCATTGCGGCAAGTGCGGCGCGCCGTGCCCGCCGGGCCGCGCGTGCGCCGGATCCGTCTGCCGGCAGACCTGCCTCCCGGGCCTCACCGACTGCGCCGGCAGCTGCGTGGACCTCGCCGCAGATCCGCAGCACTGCGGTCGGTGCGATCGCGCCTGCGACCCCGGGCGCCCCTGCGAGGGCGGCACCTGCGCGTGCAGCGCGGAGCCGTCCCAGGACATCGGCTCCGCCGTCCCGCAGCGGGTGAGCGGCACGACGATCGGCGCCGACGACGGCCGCTGGCTGACCTGCTCGGGGCCCGGCGCGGCCGATCAGGCGTTCCTGTTCACGGCGCCCCACGCGGGGACGTACCTGTTCGACACCTTCGAGGCCTCGTACGACACCGCGCTCGGCGCGCTGCGGGCGGACACGTGCGAGGAGCTGGCCTGCAACGACGACGCGGGGAGCGTCCAGTCGCAGATCTCCGTCGATCTCGCCGAGGGCGAGCGCATCCTCGTGGTGGTGAGCGGCGCGCGCGGCGCGCAGGGCGACTTCACGCTCCGCGTGGCCGAGCCCGGGCCGGTCCAGTGCGCGCCGACCGCCCTCGATCCCGTCGTCCCGCAGACGGTGACGGGCACGACCGTCTCGCGCGAGGACACGGTGTTCGCCGAGTGCGACATCAGCGCGACCCCGGACGCCACGTACACGTTCACGGCCCCGTCGGACGGCACGTACGTGTTCAGCGCGCGCGCCCCGTCGGACCTGATCGTCGAGGTCCGCGAGGGCGGCACGTGCACGGGCCGCTCGCTCCACTGCCGCTACGGCACCGCCGAGTCGAACGCGTTCGCGACGCTCGAGGCCGGTGATACGGTGCTCGTCGCGGTGGCGGATCCGGCCGGCCCGCTGGCGAGCTTCACGCTGGAGATCGTCGAGGCCCCTCCGTGCCCGGGCGTCCAGATCGGCGCGCCCCTGCCGCAGACGGTGACCGGGAACAACGAGCACCTCCGCAACCTGATCTCGGCCTGCGCGACCTTCTCGACCGGGGGCGAGGCGACCTACGGCTTCACCGCGCCGCGCGAGGGCCTCTACACGTTCGACGCGACCGGCTCGAGCTTCCCCGTCCTCATGGAGGCGCGCAACGGCTCGTGCGGCGGCGACCTCATCGCGTGCGCCGACGGCCTGTTCGAGCCGGCGTTCATCACGCTCTCGCTCGCGGCCGGCGAGACCGTCATCCTCGTCGTGGACACCGCGGGCCCGACGGGCGACTACCGTCTCGTGGTCGACGAGGTGCCGTGCCCGTTGGTCGATCTCGGCTCGACGGTGCCGCAGACGGTCACGGGCACGACCGCGGATCTCGCGGATCACCTCGCGCCCGACTGCGCCTCTCGCGGGGCCCCCGAGGCGACGTATCGCTTCACCGCGCCGGCCGACGCGCTCTACATCTTCGACACGGAGGGCTCGGCGCTCGATACGGTCCTGGACGTGCTGAAGGGCTCGTGCTCCGGCCCCTCGCTCAGGTGCAATGACAACGTGGACCCCGCGGGGGTCGTCACCCACTCGCGGGCGAGCCTGTTCCTCTCCGCCGGCCAGACGGTGATCGTCTCCGTGGACAGCGCGTCGGCGAGCGGGGATTACACGCTCAACATCACCCAGCGGGAGGCGCCGCCGTGCCCTCTCTTCGCGCTCGGCGCGGTGGTCCCGCAGTCGGTCACGGGCAGCACCGAGGGCTATCCCGATCTCCTGGCGCCCTCCTGCGCCACGGTGCCCGGCGGCGAGGCGACGTACAGCTTCACCGCGCCTACAGATGGCTTCTACCGCATGAACACCGTGGGTTCCACGATCGATACGGTCCTGTCGGTGCGCGACGGCGGGTGCGAAGGCGACGAGATGGCCTGCGTCAACGATAGCAGGGACTCGAGCAAGCTCGTGTGGCTCGACGCCGGCCAGACCGCCCTGATCAGCGTCGACAGCCACGGCGCGGAGGGCGACTACATGCTCAACGTGGACCTGTTCGACGGCACCGGCACGTGCGATAAGCCCATCGAGCTCACGCCCCTCGCCTCCCAGACCGCGACGGGGACGACCAAGGGGAGCCTCGCCAAGGTGGACGCGAGCTGCGGCGGCATCGAGGCGCCTGAGGTGGTCTATCTGTTCACCGCGCCGGAGGCGGGGACGTACACGATCGATACGGTCGGCTCCGACTACGACACCGTGCTCGCCGTCTTCGACGGGGACTGTTATGGCGAGGAGATCGCGTGCAGCGACGACGTGCTCGGGGAGGACTTGCACCTGTTCACGTCGGAGGTCACGGTGTCGCTCGACGCAGGGCAGACCATCGTCATCGTGGTCGACGGCGCGTTCGAGGAATCCGGCGTTTACGAGCTCAACATCCACCCCTGAGCGCGCGCCGCGCGCCGCCGTCGAGCAGCGTCGCGCGTCTCCTCGAGAGAGGGAGGCTCCGCCGGACGAGCTGCTGATCGGGAGCAACGTCCCGCAGGAGCGCTACGGGCTCCGGCTTCCCTTGAGCCCCGCCGGCGGCTGGAGCCGGTAAACGGATGGGGCGATGCATCGCACGCGGGGGTCCGCCCCGTGGAGGCCCTCGGCGTGCCCGAGGAACAGGCACCCTCCGGGCGCGAGGCTGGCGATGAGCTTCGCCACGATCTCCGCCTTCGTCGCGGCGTCGAAGTAGATGAAGACGTTCCGGCAGAAGATCAGATCGAACAGGCCGAACCGCTCGGGCGCCGCGTCGAGCAGGTTGAAGCGCCGGAAGGTGACGATCTGGCGCAGCTCCGGCCCGGCCCTCATCAGGCCCGCGCTCGCGCCCGTCCCGCGGAGCATGTAGGCGCGCAGGCGCCCGTCCGGGATCTCCGAGGCCCGCTCGGGCGGCGGACGCGCGCGCGGGGCGCTCCGCGATCCGGCGAGCCGTGGCCCGCGCTCTTCTCCCACGCCGGGAGGATCTCGCGCTCGGAGGAGCTCGAACTGCTCGCGTTCCCGGAAGAAATGGGTCTCGTTGGTGCAGATGCAGTCGAGCATGTGCACGAGCTCGCCCTCGGCGCCCGCCGCGGTCACCCGGCGGTAGTACTCGCCGAAGCTGCGGAGGCCGAGCGCGCGGAGCCGGGGCCCGAGTCGGCAGAGCAGGAGCGGCTTCTTCTGCGGGCCCAGGGAGATGCCCGAGAGGCGCTTGACGAGCCTCTGGAACAGGACGAACTCGTCGTCGCTGAGGGTCCGTGTGCCGGGCTCGGCGACCGCGATCATGGCCTGTCCCCTTCCCCGGCCGGCGCGCCATCGAGCCGTTGATCCATGCGCGTTTGCGTGCCGAAGGCCGTCGCGGGCTCGATCACAGATTCACCACCACCCACCCCCTGACAACATCACCTTACCACGGGAGTCTGTGGCAGCTCCATGCGGAACCGCGCAGCACGACCACGCGCGCTCCCTGGTCCACTGTCGTGACCCCGGTCGGTCTCGGCGCCTTCCCGACGCGCGCGGAGCGCCTGGTATCTTCGGTGCAGCTCAACTACCTTGGGGCCATGATCAGCGGCGTGGTGGAGCCGGTCCGGCTCGGGCAAACAGCGCTTCCAGACGGCCGGCGGCTGGGCTGGGCGGAGTGGGGACCGGAGGACGGCATCCCCGTGCTGCTCTGCCCCGGCGGCGCCACGAGCCGGTCGATGGGGTTCGGGGGCGACGTCGTCGACGGGCTCGGCGTGCGGCTGATCTCCGTGGATCGCCCGGGGCTCGGGGCGTCGGACCAGGCCCCGGGCCGCACGCTCGGCGGCTGGGCGCAGGACATCCGGCGCTTCCTCGAGGCGCGTCAGCTGTCCGGCGTCGCGGCCGTCGGGTTCTCGGCGGGCGCGCCGTTCGCCCTGGCCTGCGCGGCGGCCAGCGTCGTGGCTGGCGTGGCCGTGGTCGCGGGGACCGATGAGCTGGCGAATCCGGTGTTCGCCGATGCGCTGGCGCCGGACGTGCGGCGGCTCGTGGAGCTGGTGGCGACCGACGCTGGGCGCGCGGAGGCGTTCTTCGGCGGGTTCAGCGCCGAGGCGATGTGGAGCTTCGTCCTCTCGACGCTCGGGGACGTCGACCGCGCGGTGTACACCGCCCCGGTGTTCGAGCGCGCTTACCGGCGCGCGATGGATGAGGCGTTCTCGCAGGGGCCGGCCGGCTACGCGCGCGACACGGTGCTGACGATGAGCCCGTGGCCGTTCGATCCGGGGAGCATCCGCGCGCCGGTCGACCTGTGGTACGGCGCGCGGGACACGAGCACGGTGCACTCGCCGGACTTCGGGGCGTCGCTCGCCGGGCGGCTGAGCGCGGCAGAGAGGCGCGTGCTCCCGGAGGCGGGAGGGTCGCTGCTGTGGACGCATGCGGAGGAGATCCTGCGCTCGCTGCTCGGGCGCACGCGCGGGCGGTGAGCCCCACGCGGGATGCCCTTGGGGAGGAGCGCTACTTTGGCCGATGGGTGAAGCGGGGACGACCCCGCGCTGCCTGAACGCGGCCACGGGGAACATCCTGCGCGGCGCCGCTGTCCCGCCGGTCCATGCCTCGTCCGGTGGCCCGGTTCTTCCTCCTCGCCTACGCCATCACATGGCTCTGCCAGCTGCCCCTGCTTCTCCAGCAGTGGGGCGCTGGCATCCCTCCCGGCGTCGCCATGGCGCCGCTCGTGCTCGGCGCCGTCGGCCCCTCGCTCGCGGCCGTGGTGTGCGCCTGGAAGGAGGGCGGTCGAGCGGGGCTCTCGGGGCTCCTCTCGCCCCACCCCGCCCCGGCGGGCTGGGGCTACGCGCCGCTCGCCCTGTGCATGCCGGCGGCGCTGCACCTCCTCGGCCTCGCGCTGCTGGCGCTCGCCGGCGGGAGCCTGCCGGCGACGCTCCTGGTTACGCCCCTCACGCCGGAACACCGCGGCATCGCCGTCCTCGCCCCGCTGGGTGAGGAGCTGGGATGGCGCGGCTACGCCCTCCGGCGGCTCCTTCCGGCGCAGGGACCCGTGCGCGCCAGCCTCGTCCTCGGCTTCGCGTGGACCTTCTGGCACCTGCCCACCATGTGCCTGCCGGGCGTCCCGTGGTGGTCGTCGGCGCTCAGCCTCCTGTTCATCACGTCGCTCAGCGTGCTGATGACGGCGCTGCACCTCCGATCCGGCGGCAGCGTGCTCGTCGCGTGGGCGGCGCACCTCGGCATCCACCTCGACAACGTCTCTCGCGCGCACATGTCCGGCGACGGCGCCGCGCCGCTCCTGGTCACGACGATCGTCGCGCTCGTGGCCGCGGTCATCACCGCTCGGTGGATGCAGATGCAGACACGGGGCGCCGCCGCGGCGCAGCCCGCGCCCCGCCCGGGGTGACACGTCCGGGCGCCGGGCCCGGGCTCGCCCGCTCGGCATCTAGCTCATGCGCCCGATTCGCCGGCGCACGCCGCGTCGGCGACGTCGACCAGGAGATTGCAGTCGTTGTCGATCCCGTCGTCGCAGATCTCGGCGGCGTCCGGGTGCACCTCGGCGTTCG
Organism: Sorangium sp. So ce281; assembly: GCF_051527395.1. Lineage (NCBI taxonomy): Bacteria > Pseudomonadati > Myxococcota > Polyangiales > Polyangiaceae > Sorangium > Sorangium sp. So ce281. The sequence continues at coordinate 2,879,439 of NZ_CP150322.1, read as the reverse complement.
CGTCGTTGCAGTCATCCGACGCCTCGAAGCCATCGCCGTCTCGATCCGGGCCCGCGTCGCACGCCGTGACAAGCGCGCAGCCGAGGACGACCACGAGCCCTCGGAGAGCGTCAGTTGCCGCTGAAATCACTGTAAAAATCTCCTAGAGGGGCGTCCGCCTTCATGAGGTCCAGGAGCGCGGGCCAGAACGCCGCCTCCGCGTCGATGCCGGCGTCGCCTATCGCCGCCGCGTCGCCCGCGAAGCGCGCGAGCGCGGGCTCCAGGGTGGCAATCGCCGCGGCGCGGTCCGAGCTGTACGCTTGCGCCGCGTCGTGCATCGCTTGCACGAGGAGCGCGAGCGCCACCGTCTTGTCGACGCTCGCCTGCGGCATCACCACGCCGCGCTCGTCGAGCGCCTCGCCGTCATAGCGCACCGAGAGGGAGCTCGAGACCGGCTCTCCCGAGCGGTCGACGTAATCGAGCGCGATCTCCACCTCCGACCCGGTGATCTCCTCTGGCGACGCCGGCGTGAGGGAAAGGAGCAGCGCCCCCTTGCGCTTGCTGAGAAACACGCTCGCGACGTCGAGCGAGGCGATCGACGTCGCGCCGGCCTCCCCTGTGGGGAAGCCATACGCGTGAGAGAGAGAGAGGCCCGGCGAGGAGGTCGCGACGAGGCTGAGATCATGGGCGATCGGCGTCGCCATCCACGGCCAGTTGTCTTGCATGAAGAGGCCTACGTCGTCGGCGTTCATCAGGCCGAAGGCGTTGGCTCCGCGCAGGTGCGACATCCGGTTCATGACCTCGGCGCCGAGCCCCAGGCCCAGGCCGAAGACGGTGATCCCGATGCCGTCGTCCGCGCCCTCCGCGACCAGGCGCTCGAACTCGCTGCCGCCCGTGGCTCCCACGTTCGGCTGAACGTCGGTGAAGAGCATGACGCGGACCTCGTCGGCCGTGCCCTTCGCCTCGCGCGCGAGCGTGTACGCCCGGATCAGGCCCGCCTCCATGTTGGTGGAGCCGTCCGCCGAGAGCTCGCCTATGGCCTCCTTGATCTCGGGGTCGTTCCCTTGCGTCCAGTCGAGCGGCGTGTCGACCGACGAGCCATACGTGACGAGCGCGAAGCGATCGTCCGCGTCGAGGTGGCTCGCCACGTTCCAGAGGAGTGAGTGGGCGATCGCCGCGGGCATCCCGCCTTCGCCGTCGCCGTAACCCCACGACATCGAGCCGGATACGTCGACCGTCGCCACGATCGCCATCGACGGTCGCTTGAACGTCTCGGGATCGATCGTCGACGACAGGCCGACCTGCACCCACGCGGCGCTCTCGCCCTGCCCGTCCGGGGCGATCCCCATCGCGGCGCGCACGCAGAGGAGCGTCGCGCACGGCGCGCCCTCGAGCGGCAGATCGTGCTCCGAGAACATCGCCTCGACGACGAACGCCTCGGCCGGCGGCACCCTGCCGTTCTCGACGAGGCCCCTTGCGAAGCCCATATCCTTCACGCCCCCCGGCGTCGCGCCGAACTCGCCGGAGCCGCCGAAGGAGCCCATGTCGCTCGCGCCGCTCTCTGCGCAGCCGACCATCACGATGCCCGACGCGACCGTCATGATGAAGCCAAAGAATCGGTTCATGCCATCACTCCTTCGAACGCCGGGCGGACAGGCTCGCGCAGGATCGCGACGCGTCCTCGCCCCGCGTCCTGCCGCGCAGGGTGCAGCTTCAGTGCCAACGCCGCGACCCGCGCATCGTCTGGTTGGAGCGCGCATCGACGCGCCGCTCCGGCCCGATCCATGACAGCGACGTCAGAGCGCAGGCGCGCTCAGGTGAGCCATCCCTCGCGACGACCGCGCCGGCTCAAGCACCCTGAATCCATCGGAATCACGCGCTTGCGGAGCCGGGCGCCGCCCAGGTCAGGCTGTGGGTGACTTCAGGCAGGGCGGCGACCTCGCAATCGGCGCTCTCGTTCTCGACAGGGGTGTCGTCCGGACCCGCGCCCGAGCTCGAGCTCGACGTCGTATCGACGCCCGAGCTCGAGCTCGACGTCGTGCCGCCGCTGCTGGCCGCGCTCTCGCCGCCCGAGCCGCCGCCCGCACCTCCCTGCCCGGAGAGGTTCGGCTCGGGCTGCCCGCAGGCAGCGGCTGCGAGGCAAAGACCGAGGGCAGCGCAAGCGGCTCGAGTGGCAAGCGTTCGCATGGATGGACCTCCTGGAGCGAGCATAATCAACGTTCATCGGTTGGATTTGCACTCACCGGAACGGCAGCTGGCACCGCGGCGCAATAGGACGTTCAAACGCGCTTTCATGTCAAGCACAGGGTAGTGCAACCATTCAGCTCACCGCGCAACGGACGGCGGACGATCCTGTCCGATGAGTCCCGGTCGAATGACGGCTCTGGGAGGTTCAGTGATAATGGTCAACTTCAGCCCGGATGACGTGCCGCGTTCACTCCACGGCCAGCGGGGCGGCCGCGTTACGTCGCGGCGGCGAGCGCACGCGCCTGCGCGAACAGGTCGGGGCGCGCCCGGTCGTGGGACCAGCCCTCGGGGTACGAGGCCACGGCCGAGGGGCGATCGCGCACGCGGCGCTCGTAGGCGTCGAGCGCCGGATAACCGGCGAGCGACAGCCCGCGCCGCTGCATGTAGGCGAGCACCGGGTAGAACGCGCAGTCGGCGAGCGTGAAGGCATCCGAGGCGATGAACCGTGTCTTCTGGGCCCGCGCATCCCACAGCGCGAGCTCCCGCTCCACGCCCGAGAGCGCGCCCAGGATGGCAGCTCGCCGGTCCGGCGACACGGCCTCCGGGCCGGCCTCGAAGAGGCCCTCCAGCGGGTCGTAGACACACGCGGTGGCCTCCGACTCCTGCGCGAAGGCGAGCGCGCGGGCGAGCGCGCCGGGCTCGGCGAGCGGCGGGAGGAGCGGCGGGTCGGGATACCGCAGCTCGAGGTACGTCAGGATGGCCAGCGACTCGTTCATGGCGGTGCCGTCGGGCTCGACGAGCACCGGGGCCTGGCCGCGCGGGTTGAGGGCAAGGAACTCCGGGGTGCGCGTCTCGCGGGGCTCCCGCATCACGCGCAGGCGGCGCGGCTCGAAGGCGAGGCCCTTCTCGTGAGCCGCCATCAGGACGCGCCAGCTCGAGATCGAGCCGTTCACGAAATACACCGCGCGCCGAGCGCTCATCGGTCGCCTCCGGGCTCCTGCGACGCGCGGAGCGTGCGAAAATTGAGCGCCTCGAAGCCGGGGCGGTACGCGGCGACATCGAAGGTGGGGTCGATGTTCTCGGCGCGGAAGAGCTGCAACATCCGCTCTGCCTCGCCGCGCTCCGCCGCCTCGCGCTCCGGCGCGGGGACCGCGGCTCGGGCTCGGGCGCGCGCCTCGGCCTCGGCGCGCTCCGACGCGGGCGCGCCGACGCCCCAGACAGCGCCGGTCGCCGGATCGTGAAACGTGCCGATGTGCCGGAACGTGAGCGAGATGCGCGATGGCGACGCCGGGCCATCGCCATCGCCGCCCACGCCGCCCTCGCCCCCAGCGTCCCCCTCCTGCCGGATGGCGTGATAGAATCGGCGGTTCGTCTCCAGGTCCATGACGAGCAGCGAGCCGTGCGGCAGAGGGACCTTCTGGATGGCATCCCCGTCCTCGGCGCGCTTCGGCCGGAGCACCATGGTGCGCTGTCGTCCGAGCGAGACATTGACGATGAACGACGGGCGCACGAGGTCGAGCGTCTTGTCGGAGTGCTCGCTGATCCAGTCGCGCCCCGTGCGGTAGAGCTGGAGCAGGCAATGGTTGAGCGGGTGTCCGACGCGGCGCTCGACCTCCCTGCGAATGCGGTCGACGGCGGAGGTGAAGGGGCAGAGCTCGGGCTGCTCGTCGACCGGGTGCCGATAGAGCGGCATGGCGCCGTCGGGCGAGCGCTCGCCCTGGATCGCGACGAGGCGCGGCACCTCCCCGCCGCGGTGGCGCATCGTCGTCCAGGCGACCTCGCGCTCGACGGCGGCGAAGGCGCCGGCCTCCCCGGCGAGGCGCTCGTCGAGGGCGCCGCACCACAGCGCCGTCTCGCCCGCGCCGATGCCGGCGACGTGCACGGGCCCCGGTCCCTCGGAGAGCAGGTCGGCCCAGCTGCGGCGCCGGCCGCCGAGGCCCTCGATCTCGCGCAGCGCCACGGCGTGTTTGCCCGCGGTCCCCGCCGCGGTCGCGTCCCCGAGGATGTCGACGTCATAGCCGAGCCGGCGCGCGTCGCGGGCGGCGGCGAGGACACACACGTTGGTCGCGACGCCGCACAGGACCACCGCGGTCACGCCCGCCTGCGCCAGCCGGGCGTGCAGCTCGGTCTCTCGGAACGCCGAATACCAGCGCTTCTCGACGTGCCACTCTGCGGTCCCCGCCGGGCGCTCGGCGCGTAGCGGGGCGAGCGCGGGGAACAGCTCGGCGCCCCACGTGCCGCGGGCGCAGCACGCGCTGCCGGTGTGCGTCTGCCCGTGGAGCGCGTCCGGGGCCGCGTCGATCTCGCCGTAGGCCGACGTCACCCACACCACGACCCGCCCCTGCGCGCGCGCCGCGCGCGCGAGCCAGGCCACGGTCTGCGCGAGCTGGCGCGGATCGCAGTGGCGCTTCGAGAACGCGCCTCCCTCCGCGAGGAAGTCGTTCTGCATGTCGATGATCAGCAGCGCCGTGCGCGCAGGATCCTGGGAGGGCGCCCCAGCTCTCACATCCATCGTGTCCTGGTACCACCGGTCGGTCGCTCGGCCAAGCTCCGGGGCCTCGACGCGGGACGCGGAGCAGAGCACGCCTGGCAGAGCTCATCCGGGATCATCGAGGTTCCAGCGTCGAACAGGGCAGCGCGGGCATCCATGACGATCGAAGAGGTCGAAGCTGGGACTCGACAGCTCGTCGAGAGAGCCAACGACACGGATGTCGTGGTCTTCGCGAGGCGCGAGGCGGGTTTGCAGCAGATTCGCCGCTGGCTTGGCCCTTGCCTCAGCTCGCGCCCGAGCCCTAGGATGAGGAAGTGGTGAAAACCCGACGGCGGCGCACCTCGCGAAGGAGTGTCTTCTGGCACGTGCAGTGCCTCGGCTTGATCATGAGCGCGCGGGCGTTCGCTCAGGCCCCCGACTCGAGCGCCATGGAGCCCGCCCCCGCGCCCCCTGCACCGGCACAGCCCGCGCCCGCGCCGCCTCCACCGCCACAGCCCGCGCCCGCGGAAGCCCCGCCGCCCGCCCCCGCACAGCCTGAACCGGCGCAGCCCGCGCCGCCTCCTCCGAGCGCCGCTCAGCCGTATCCGTATCCGTATCCGTATCCGTATCCGTACCCGCATCCGTATACCTATCCATCCCAGCCTCACCCGCCCGGGCCTCCACCGTTCATACCCCCGCCGGCCCCCACCGCTGCCGCGCCGTCGAAGCCAGCGCCTCCGGCCAAGAGGAAGCCGCGGAGCGTGCCGTTGTCCGTGTTTCGCTTCGGCTACGGCGCCTACGGGAGCGGCACGCTGGACTTTCAGGGCCAGTGCGCCGGCACTTGCCCGCTGTCCTTGCGCTCCGGGCGGGAGGACGTCGACGATCACACGCCGGTGCTGCTCGGCTTCGATCTGATGTTCGGGCCTGAGCCTGTGAGCCTCGGGTTTGGCTTCTGGTTCACCACGGGCACGACCCTCGAAGGACGAGCGCCCACCGTGCCGGAGCGGGGCATCGGCTGGGAGTTCGCGACCCCCTTCATGCTCGGCGCCGCGCTCCCCGTGGTGGAGTCCCTCGCGCTTCGATTCGGCGCCTTCGCCGGTCCGGAGTTCCTGTTCGCGCACGACGGCAGCGCGCAAGGCAGGGACGGCGAGGCCTACGAGAGCTTGTGTGACGACTTGCGGGCCAGCGGGCAAGTCAGCGCGTGCGACGTGACCTATCCGACCCGCTTCAGCTGGATCTACGGGTTCCAGGTCGGCCCTGTCTTCCGCACGTCGCGCCTCAACACCATCGGCGCCGAGCTCCTTGTCCAGCATGTCGATTATCGCCTGTTCGGGATCGACGCGGAGGGACCGAGCTGGCGAGCGAAGCAGACGTACGACTACAGCGCGTGGAGGTTCTGGCTCATGGTCACCGTCGGGATAGGGAAATGACGTTGCGCTACCGGCTCTGGGCGACGGCCCTGGCGCTGGTCGTCGGGTGTGCAGACGACGGCGGCGAGGCCCCGCCGCTCGACTGCGGCGAAGGCCGCGTCTGCACCTGCGCGCCGGGAGACGACCGGCCCGAATGCAATCCGTGCCGGGAGGGCTACCGACCCGCGCTGATCGGGTCCGACTGTGTCCCGACCTGCAACGCCCCCGACGTCGACTGCGGTGAGTCCGGAGCCTGCGAGGAGACGGCTATCGGAGCTGCGTGTCGCTGCGATCCGGGGCACACGGGCGCCAGCTGTGAGCGCTGCGAGCCAGGGCTCACGCCCAACGCCGCCGGCCAGTGCGTCGCCGCGCTCTCGGCGCCAGCGCTGCTGACGCTGTCCGTCATCGGCTCCGAGCGCGTCCTCGGCGCGCTCGTCCCGCCCGACTGGTCGTTCCGCCCTCTGGCGAGCGTGCCGAGCACCGTGACGGACGTCGCCTATGACGCGGGCTCCGGTCGCGTGTTCGCGCTGAACGGCGGGCGCCTGGCGACCCTCGATCTCGCGTCCGGTGCGGTCATGGATCTCACGGACGCGGACGCCGATCTGGGGAGCGCGCTGTCGCTGGATCCAGCCGGAAACAGGGCGCTCTCCGCGTCGGCGGACGCCATTTATGAGATCGATCTCGAGACGTTCCAGGCCGAGGAGCTCTCCGCGGTAGGCGCTCGCGCGCTCGAGTACGACCCGAGCCGCGCGAGGATCCTCGGGCTGGACGAGGCGGGCGGGACCTTCGAGCTCGCTGATTCCGCGCCGGAGCTCGTCGGCCAGACGCAGGGCTCCGACTGGCTCGCCATGGCCTTCGATCCCGGAAGCGCGCGCGCCTACTTGCTCGGCAGCGAGGCGGAGAGCCGTGAGGACCGACTCCTGCGTTATTGCGCTGGAGTCCTCGCGCGCTTCGGCGCCGTCCCGGCGTGGCACGCGAACCTCGTCGTCGACGCCGGCGGCGGGACCGCGGCGCCGCTCACGCTGGCGTACGAGGGCGCGGATCCGGCGCTGATCGTCGCCGATCTGGGCACCCAGCCGATCGACGCGGTGACCATCGCCGTCGACCACCCCGACGCGGCCGTGTGTGTCGTCGACGACGGCGGCGGGGCGGCCGAGCTCGAGATCGCGCTGTCCGCGAGCCTCCGGGCCGGCTTCCTCCTGATCGCCGCGCCGGGCCGAGCGGTGAGCGTCGACGCGACGGCGCGCCCCGCCGACGCGAGCTACAGCTTCATCGTCCACACCGACGAGGGCCTCGGCGTCTCGGGGCCGATCGAAGGCATCACCGGGCACGACACGGCCTCGTGGGAGGCGCTGGCCCTCGACAGCATCACGAGCTTTCCCGAGCGGCGCGCCGCCACCCTCGCGCTGATGGACTGGGCGTCTCAGGCCACGCTCGAGGTTCGCCTCGCGCACGAGCCTGCGGGCAACGCGCTTGCGTGGGTAGCGGAGGTGCCATGAGGGCCCTGCGCGTCTCGTGGCCGCTCCTGCTCCTCTCCCTTCAGGGGTGCGAGGACTCGGTCTCGGGCTTTCTGAGCTGCGGCGTCGAGATGTGCAGCGCCCGGCAGGAGTGCGTCAGCTCGGCTCTGGGCCCGACCTGCGTGTGCACCGAGGGGTTCGTCGGCACCGAGTGCACGACGTGCGCGTCCGGTTACAAGCAGGTCGGCAACCGGTGCGCGCTCATCCCGCTCGACTGCGCTGTCAATCCGGAGCTCTGCGGTCCGCACGGCACGTGCGTCGCGACGGCCGGCGCAGACGAATGCACGTGCGAGGCGCTGTACGAAGGTCGCCTGTGCGATCAGTGCGAGAGCGGCTACCAGGACAACGACGCGAACGGCGACTGCCGCCCCACCTGCGCGGAGGCCCAGCTCGACTGCAAGGCGCCGAGCCGCTGCTCGGACGCGGGCGGCACCGCGCTGTGTGCGTGTCCGACGGGGTACACCGGGGACGACTGCTCGCGCTGCGCGCTCGGCTATCGGGACAGCGAGACGGGCTGCGTGCCCACGTGCGCCGCCTCCGGCTTCACCTGCAGCACCAACCAGATCTGCGTCGACACGGAGACGGGCGCCCGCTGCGAGTGCGCCGAGGGGTACGCCGGGATCGGCTGTGCGAGCTGCGCCGGAGGCTACCTGCAGGATGCGACGACGGGCGCTTGCCTGCCCTCCTGCGACGGGGCCGGCGTCCGCTGCGGCGAGCACGGGAGGTGCGACGATTCGATCGGCTTCGCGCGCTGCGTCTGCGTCCTTGGATACACGGGGGAGAGCTGTGACCTCTGCGCCGCGAACTTCGAGCAACACGAAGGCGGGACGTGCGGCCGTACGCCCACGGCGGGCGAAGCCCTGGTGATGGCGGGCTCCTTCGAGGGGCGTTCGGTGCTCGCCACGCTCGATCCGGGCTCGGGCAGCGCGCTGCCGCTGGTTGAAATCGAGATCACGGGGCTGTCGGGCGGCGCGACCCCACAGGCGCTCTTCGTCAACCGCGCCGGGTCGATCTCATCCTACTCGCTCGCGACCGGCGCCATCGAGGACGCCGTGGATGGCAGCGGCGCCGTGGGTCCGCTCGCCTGGGATGGGGCGACGAATCGGCTCTACGCGCTCGGTGGACCGAGGTCGTTCTCTCTGCTGAGCATCGATCCCGCCGCGAAGACGGTGGTGCCGCGGTTCGAGACGGGGCTGGCCGGGGCGGCGGATCTCGCCCTCGACGCCGCAAACCAGCGGGTGCTCGTGCTGCGCGACACCTTGTTCGCGGTGAGCCTCGCCGACGGCGCGCTGACCGAGCTCGCGCCGCTGCCCCCGGCCACGCTGGGCATCGAGATCGGCGCCGACGGCGCGCTCCTCGCGCTGTCGGCGACCGACGCGGACGAGGCCGCCGCCCGCGTGCAAGCCTGTCGCTCGACCGCGGCCGAGCTCGGCCTCGACGGCTACGCGGGCGCTACCGGCCGCTTCGTACAGCCGGACGCCGACGTGGACCAGGTGACCCTCGCAGCCGCGACGCCGGACAAGCTGGAGGTGCAAAGTTATCTGGGCCGAGGCGGCGACAGCGCCCCGCGGACCGTGCGGATCACCGCGGACAACCCCGACGTGTTCCTCTGCCTGGCCCTCGAGGAGGCGACCCTGGTCAGCGTGGCGGCCGGGGCGAGGTTTCGGGCGCTCGTCATCTACGCGGCGGACGACCCGATCGAGCTGCAGATCGAGGACGGATTCGCGGACGGAGCGGTGCCCCTCATCCATCTGGGCGGCTACGCTCCGGCCTTCACGCGCCCGGATCGACAGGACATCGTTGTCTACACACCAGAGGAGTGGGCCGCGCGCGGGCTGGCCGTCGATCCGCGCTTCCACCGCCCAGGGCCGGGCGTCCTGCACACGCTGGACGGCGCGTTCGCCGTGAGATCGAGCGTGCCCCTCTCGGGAGGCGTCATCCCCAGAGGGCCGCTGGCCCGCTGGGAGCCGGTCGCGCCATGAAGCGGGATCATCCATGACGATCGAAGAGGTCGACGCTGCGACTCGACAGCTCGTCGAGAGAGCCAGCGCTGCCCGGCCACTGCCCTGAGGCGACGCAAAGCGCGCCTGCTCTATCACCTCCGCCCCTGACGGCTCGCGCGCTTCGTTCTGACCACGGCGCACGTACGCCGCGCGGGCACGTCCACGTCGAACGCGACGACTGACCGCCTGCGCTCACCAGAGAACACCGTCTCCCGACCCATGGGAGCCCGGATCTCCGGCGTGTCCGCCCACGTCGTAAGCGGCCGTACAACACGCGTGCCTTTGTTGCGTCCCATTCCAAAGGGTCTCTGCACCTCCGCCGGCCACCTCCTGGAGCGCGGGTGCCGAGGATGCCGCGGGCCGTGCTCGGCGTGCTCAACCTGAGGGGCCGCGTGATCCCGGTCATCGCCCTCGCCGTCCGGCTCGGGCTCCCGGCGTCGGTGATCACGCGGCGGAGCTGCATCCTCATCGTCGAGACAGAGCTCGACGGCGAGCTCACCCGGATGGGCCTCTTCATCGACGCCGTGGACCTCGACGCGGCGGCGATCGAGCCGCCGCCGCCGTTCGGCGCGCGGGCCCGCCAGGGCCACCTCGTCGGCCTCGGCAAGGTGGGCGACAGGCTCCTTTTGCTGCTCGACATCGACCGGATCCTCTCGCCGGAGGAGCTCTTCGCGGCCGCGTCGCTCGAGGCCGAAGGCGGCGCCCGCGCGGCGCTGCCGGGCGCGCCGCCGCAGGGCGAGCCCGCGGGCGTCGGCTCATCGTGAGCGACAACGTTCGCGCTCAGCGGCGAGGTCGGTGCAGAGCCCCGGCCTCGTCGGCCGCCGCGGGTTGTCCGGCCACACCGACCGCCGCGACGCGCAGCTCGGACATCGCTTCGTTGTATGCAGGACTGCCGGGGGCGCAGAGCGCTACACTTCGCGGCCCCGACAACGGATTGCTCTCCAGCGCGCGGATGGCGCTGTCGATCGTGTCGAAGTGAGAGAACCACCGCCTCGCGGCTGCCACGACCCGAGGGGCGAGCAGCCGGAGGACCTCGGCCTGCTCCGATTCCGAGAGGCGAAACGACCAGGGGATGTCCTCCCAGTTGAACGAATGCCCCGGCTGCGTGCGGAACTGGCAATGCCAGGGAGCCGGATTGTTTCGGACGGCTTTGCGCAGCCCACAACCAAACTCGACCTGGAAGATGCCGGCCCGAGGGCAATGAAACCAGACGACGTCAACGAAGCACGGGCGAAGCCGCCACATGGCACGGCCCGGGTTGCGGAACCCGAGATCGACCAGCCGCGGGCCGACGAGCTGGGAGATCAGCCGCTTCACTTCAGCCCATGCAAGCATCGCCTCCCCTTTCCTGCCGAACGGGGCCTCTGCCGCGAGCGGGGACGCGTGCTCACCCTCTCATCGGCAGCAGGCCCAGGTCGTCAGGCGCTCCACCCGTCAAGTCTGTGGCTTCTGGCATCGCGGATCCCATCTTCGATCCTCTCTTCCGTCGAGGTCGGCTCTGACCTGCCCGGACTCGTCGAATTGCCAGGCTGAATATCCATAGAAGAACCACTTCTTGATCGGGATCGGTCGCATCTCGCGGAGCTCCTCCGGCGTGTGATGCCAGTGAGGTGGAATCACCGAGAAGAAGAGGTCGTTCGCGATTCGCTTCGCTCGAAGGGACATCGACAAGAAACAGTGCTTGACCGTCCCTCGCGGCGCGACATCGTCACAGTCCGGATGAGAGTAGAAGTACCGGACGCCTTGCATCACTTGCCCGACGTTGAGCGCCGTGTGCTTCGCGTACTCCTCCAGAAAGATTGTCAGCCTCATTTCTCTATCCTCGGACGAGCGGCGCAAAGAAGAACCGCCATGGCGCCAAGGTCGCCAAGGGAGAAGAAGAAGTGCCGTCCCGGCATTCTCCCCTCTCATTTCCCTGGTTTCTTGGCGCCCTTGGCGTCATGGCGGTTCGCTTCCCCCTCCGACTTCCCGCAGTAGTTCTGGGACCTCCCCCCGCACAAAATCTCACAGCCCGGCTCTGCGCCGCAAGGCCCAAATGGTGTCCAGCGCGGTCGCGTAGACGCGCCTGACACCGGCGGTGATCGCCGCCTTTCCGGGGGGCCGCGAGCGCCGGCTGGGCGGCCGGGCCGGAGGAGCCGCCGCGCGCGTCGAACGCCGGCGCTGCGGAGCGCAGCGGGGGCGAACAGGAGAGCGCGCGCCGTGTCACGGCTCCCGGTAGCTCTCGTACTCCCAGGCGAAGTAGCGCCGGAGGTTCTCGACGCAGGCGGGCCAGGTCTCGGCCTCGCAGGACGCGACGGTCTGCTCGAGCCAGCGCCAGAGATCGTCGAAGTCGTACCGGCGCATCACGAGCAGGGGGCGGGTGGCCAGGATGCCATCGCGCGCCTCCAGCCGGTCCAGCCCCGCGGGCGTGGCCACCCTGAGGGTGAAGGAATCCGCGCCCGCCCCCTTTCTGGGCCCGACGTCCAGCATCACGAGCTCGGCGAACGCGTCGGGATCGTCGGGCGCCCACGTCCGGAGATTGGGATGCCCCCAGACGCCAGCGGAGCGGATGACGAGCTTCATGGTCGGGGAAAGCGAAGAGCAAACCGGCCCTCTGGTCAAGGGCGTCAAGGGCGTCACGCGTGTTTCGCCGGTGAGGCGCTCGACTCGACCTGCGCGCGAGGCGTGGAGCGCGGAGCCGCGAGCGCCGAGGCGACCCCGCCGGCGGAAGGGACGCGTGCACGTTCAAGCGAGCGCGCTGACCATGACGTAGTAACCGTCCGGATCGCGGAGAGCGAACTCTCGGGTCCCGGTGGCCGGATTCGTCTGAGGCTCCTCCGCGAGCTGGCCGACAAGCGCTCTGGCGCGCGACAGCGCTTCGTCGAAATCATCCACCCGGAAGAAGAGCAACAGTCCATTGCCAGGCTCCGCTCGATCGGGGCTGAGCAGCGTTGGGTGCTCATGGTCTCCCCACTTGTGAAGACAAAGCAAGACCGTCCCGTCCGTGTCGAGGATCTGCCCGAAATAATCATGAGCAGGCACCGATGCTGGCTGACCGAAGAGCGATTGATACCAGTTGAAGCTGCGAGCCACATCAGCAACCCCAATGATTGTCCACGTGCGTTTCATCGGCTTCTCCTGCGGCCCAACGAGCGGTCGACTGGTCAACCGAAGCCGCGGGACCAGGTCTGTCCAGCTCGTCGCCTTCTGGGACCCCCTCACGAAAGATCTCACAGACCAGCTCTGCGCCGCAAGGCCCAAATGGTGTTCAGCGCCGTGGAGCAGCGCCGTCTGACGCCGGCCGCAGTCGCCACCGTTCCAGGGATCCGGGGGCGCCCGGAGGGGGCCACGGCGGACGCGCAGCCGGAGGCGTCGCACCGCGTCGCGCCAGCATGATACGCGGCCGTGGCATCAGCGGCATGCTGAGCGCGCACGGCGCCTCGCACGCGCGAGCTCGCTCGGGTGAAATCGAGGTGCCGCGCGAGGGGGAGCGCGAGGACCTCAGCCCTCGCTTGACCTCCGCGGGTCACCCGGGGACCATCCCCGCGGCTACCGGGACGGGTGCCGGGGGCACCGCCGATGGGAGGGAGCACCAGATGATCGACCTGTACACGTGGACCACGCCGAACGGCTACAAGCCCATCATTCTCCTCGAGGAGCTCGGGCTCGCCTACCAGATCAAGCCGATCGACATCGGGTCCGGCGCGCAGAAAACGCCGGAGTACCTGCGCATCAACCCCAACGGGAAGATCCCTGCGCTGCAGGATCACGACCCTCCGAACGGGCCAGTGACCGTCTTCGAGTCGGGCGCGATCCTCATCTACCTCGCCGAGAAGACGGGCAAGCTCTTGCCCGCGAGCGAGCCGGGCCGGTCGCGCGTCATCGAGTGGCTGATGTTCCAGATGGGCGCGGTGGGGCCGATGCTCGGCCAGCTCGGCCATTTCCGCAGCGCCGCGCCCGAGAAGATCCCCTACGCGATCGAGCGCTATCAGAACGAGCAGGACCGCATCTACAAGGTGCTCGATGGCCGCCTCGCCGAGTCCGAGTACCTCGCCGACGAGTACTCCATCGCGGATGTCGCCACGTTTCCATGGATCTCCATGGCCGCGCGCATGGGGGTAGACGTCGAGCCGTATCCGAACCTCGCGCGCTGGGAGAAGGCGATCAAGGCGAGGCCGGCGGTCACGCGAGCGTTCGCGGCGAAGATCAAGCCCTGAACGCCGCGCGCAGGTAGAACCTGCAGCAAAGCGCGCCGCGCTCGCGTACACTCCGGGCGCTCGGCATGGATCAGCCCGTCCCCGGGGACAGCAGGGCGCAGCAGGCAGACGTCGCGGGCGCGCTCGCGGATCGGGCCTTCGACGCGCTCGGTATCCTGCTCCGCGGCTTCGAGGACGCGGCCGAGCGCGACGGCGCGGGCGCGCTCGAGGACGCGCTCGCCCGCGGCCCGGAGCACCTCCACGGCGGCCTGCTCACCGCGATCCTCCGGCTCGTGTTCGTGCTGCACGCCGAGGACCGCGGGCTCCTGCCGGCCTCGGACCCGTACTACGCGGCGCACCTCGGCGTGCGCCCGCTCTTCCAGGAGCTCGCGGCGGAGCGCGGCGCGCGCCCGGGCGCGCAGCGGCGGCGCTTCCGGGCGTGGCCGCGGCTCGTCGCGCTGTTCCGCGCCATCTTCCACGGGCTCCGCCGCCCCGAGCTGACCCTGCCGGCGCGGGGAGGGCAGCTCTTCGACCCCGAGCGATACCCGTTCCTGGAACACGCGGCCCCGGCGGAACGCGCGGCGCCGGACGCCCCCGCGGCGCCGCGCGCGCCGTCGGTGGACGACGGCACGGTGCACGCGGTGCTCGAGCGGCTCCTCGTGCTCGATGGGCGCCCGCTGTCGTACCGGGCGATCGACGTCGAGCAGCTCGGCGGCCTCTACGAGGCGCTCATGGGCTACCGGGTCGAGCGCGCCGCCGGGCCGACGGTGTGCCTCCGGCCCGACAGGGTCTGGGTGGGCGCGGCCGAGGCGCTCGCGCAGCCGACGGCGCGGCGGGCGGCGTGGCTCGCGGAGCGGGCGGGCATCTCGCGGCGGGAGGCGGGGCGGCTCGGTGTGGCGCTCGCCGCCGCGGAGACCGCGGCCGGCGTCCTCGAGGCGCTCGGACCGCTGCGCGCGAGGGACACGGACGTGCTCGGGGCGGGGCGGCTGTTCCTCCAGCCGATCGCCGAGCGGCGGCGGACGAGCTCGCATTACACCCCGAGGAGCCTGTCCGCGCCGATCGTCGCGCGGACGCTCGAGCCGCTGCTCCGGCAGCTGGGCGAGGAGCCCGCGTCCGAGGCGCTCCTCCGGCTCGCGATCTGCGATCCGGCGATGGGCTCCGGCGCGTTCCTCATGGAGGCGTGCCGGTACCTGGCCGACCAGGTGGTGGCCGCCTGGACGCGCGAGGCCGCGCGCGGCGACGCGGCGGCGGCGGCGCGGCTCGCCCTGCCGGGCGAGGGCGCCGTGAGCCACGCGCGGCGGCTCGTCGCGCGGCGCTGCCTCTACGGCGCCGACAAGAACCCCTTCGCCGCGAGCCTGGCGAGGCTGTCGCTCTGGCTCGTGACGCGCGCGCAGGACGAGCCGTTCACGTTCGTCGATCACGCCCTCCGGCACGGCGACTCGCTCGTCGGCCTCGACCTCGCCCAGCTGCGCGGCTTCCACTGGAAGCCCGCGGCGCCGGCGCCGCCGTTCTGCGAGGCGATAGACGCCGCGGTGGCGCGGGCGCTCGAGCTGCGGCGGCGGCTCGTCGAGGAGGCGGACGAGGCGATCACCCGGGCGCGGCTGCTCGGCGACCTCGTCGTGGGGGCGTTCTTCGCGCACGAGAAGGACCGTGACCGGCTGAAGGAGCGCGACCGGCGGGCCGAGCTCGCGATCGCGTGGCTCCGCGGCGGCGGGCCGCCTTCGGAAGAGCTCCTGTCGATGCAGCGGGCGCTCCGCGAGGGGGCGCCCGGGGGGCCGCCGCCGCTGCCTGCGTTCCACTGGCCGCTGGAGCTCCCGGAGGTGTTCCAGGGGCCGCGCCCGGACGAGCAGGACGGCGCCCGCGCGCCGCGGCCGGCGCGGCTCGGCGCCTTCGTCGGGAACCCGCCGTTCCTCGGCGGGAAGCGGATCTCGACGGATCACGGCGAGCTCTACGCCGCGTGGCTCGAGCAGCTGCACGGCGCCACGAAGAACACCGATCTGGCCGCCCACTTCTTCCGCCGCGCGGCCGCGCTGCTCGGGCGCCGCGGGACGGTGGGGCTCATCGCCACGAACACGATAGCCCAGGGCGACACCCGGCGTTCGGGCCTCAGGCCGCTCGTCGAGGCGGGGGGCGCGATCATCTACCACGCCGTGCGCAGCGTCCCGTGGCCTGGAGACGCCGCGGTCCACGTCGCCGTCGTGCACCTCGCGCTGGGCATGTCGCCGGGCGACGGCGTGCCGCCGCCGCGGCTCGACGGCGTGCCCGTGGGCCACATCAACTCGCACCTGCGCGCGATGCCCGAGCGCCCCGACCCGCGCCCGCTCGGGGCCAGCCGGGATCTGTGCTTCATCGGCTGCTTCCTCCGGGGCGACGGCTTCGTCCTGACCGACGGCGAGGCGCGCGCGCTCTCCGCGGCCGATCCTGCGGCCGGCGAGGTGCTCCGCCCGTTCCTCGGCGGCGAGGAGGTCAACTCGTCCCCTTCGCACAGCCCGCACCGTCACGTGATCGACTTCGGCGAGCGCGGGCTCGCGGAGGCCGGCCGGTGGCCCGCGCTGCTCTCGATCGTGCGGACCCGGGTGAAGCCGGCGCGGGATCGCCTGAAGGGCACCGGCATCGACGCGGGCCACCGGGCGCGGTGGTGGCAGTTCGCCAACACGCGGCCCGAGCTCCGGCGCAAGATCGCGCCGCTCGAGCGGTGCCTCGTCGCGGCACGGGTGACGAAGCACCTGTGCTTCGCCTTCCAGCCCGCGGGCCGGACGTTCTCGGACCAGCTGTGTGTGTTCGCGATCGACGACCATGCGCGCTTCGCCGTCCTCCAGTCGCGCGCGCACGAGACGTGGGCACGGCTGCTCTCCTCGACGATGGGAGAGGGCCTCCGGTACGCGCCGTCGGACTGCGTGGAGACGTTCCCCTTCCCTCGCCCGGACCACCTCGCCGAGGGCGGCCGCGTCGAGGCCGCCGGCGAGCGCCTCTACGCGGCCCGCGCGCGTTGGATGCTGGCGTCGCGGCTGGGGCTGACGGAGACATACAATCTCATCAAGGACCCGAGGTGCAAGGAGCCGAGCATCGTCGAGCTGCGCGGCCTCCACGAGGAGATGGACCGGGCCGTCCTTTCGGCCTACGGGTTCGACGGCGTGGAGGTCCCCCCGTACGTGGAGCCCGCGACCCCGGGAGAGCGGCAGGCGCGGAGCGCGTTCGAGGACGCGCTGATCGACCGGCTGTTCGCGCTGAATGAGGCGCGCGCCGCGGAGGAGAAGCAGGCTGGAGCAGAGGGCGAGCCGTAGCCCAAGAAGCCTCAGCAGGCAGCGCAGGACACAGCCACAGCCGAATTATCTGGCGCAATGAGCACCTGCAGGCTTCAAGTTGAATCGGGACTCTCCCCGGCAGGTGTCGATACCCGCCTGGCTGAATTTCAATTGTCCGCGGAGCGTGTCGACCCCCTCCAGGTTGGATTTCAATTGTCCCTGGAGGGTATCGACACCCTCCAGATCGAATTTCAACTCTCCGGCAAGGTGTCGACCCCCCTCCGGGGAGAGCTTCAATTCTCCAGGCAAACCCGGCGCGTCGACGTCCGACGCTGTGGGCCAAACGCAAGCCCTGCGAGAGATCAAGAACCGCGCAGCACGCTTCCGGCGCCCGCACTCCCGACCGTTCCCCCAGCACCGCTTTCTTTCGCCCACATCACACGCACCCGCGGCCACACGTGCGCATAGCTGCGCCCAAGACACCGCGAGGGTCGATCGCCACCCCTCGTATCCTTGCTCGCGCTCGCGCCTGTCCGGCCGGTAGAGCATGGGGCGACTCTCACGCCGGCGCTGTCGCGCCGGGAGCTCGCGCGGCTGGAGCTGGAAATCAAGCAGCCTGGAGCGCTTCGGGTGGAGCGCCTCCCCCATTTTGGATCTCCAGCCAGGCGCGGGGAGTGGTAGTCTCATCGATCATGACAACACTTCATTTCGCGACGCGTTGCTGCGCTGTGCTCGCGGCGCTCTGGCTGCCCGTCATCGCCTGTTCATCGGGCGGCAACGGCAACACCACGGGGAATGGCGCGGTCGGCCAGGGTGCCGGCGGCGCCGGCGGCGGCAGCGTCAGCAGCGTCAGCAGCACCAGCACCGGCGACGATATCGGCGGCGAGATCGGGCTGACGAGCACGGGGCCGGGCGGCGAGCCGCCGCCCGACGCCGGCCACCAGACGACCTGCGACGACGCCGGCAACTGCACCTGCATCAACATCGCGTCGATCGGCCGCGAAGGCGTCTGGGGCCCGTGCAGCAGCGACAGCACCACGGCGCTCCAGGACTGGCTGAACACGCAGAGCACGGCCCAGGTCGACAACTACAACCGAGAGAAGCCCACGCTCACGGCGGAGTTTCTCGCCAAGTACGACGTGATCCTCCTCCAGTGGATGGTGACGAAGGGCGCCCAGAACGACGACGGGGCGCCGTGGCAGTTCACGCCGGACGAGGTGAACGCGCTCAAGGACTGGGTCAACGACGGCGGCGGCCTCATCGCGCTGAGCGGTTATCAGTGCGATGGGCAGGGATGCACCATCCACGACATCACGGCGACCAACCAGCTCCTCTCGTTCACCGACATCCAGTTCAACGCCGACGGCCTCCTGGATCCCGCGCGGAGCGGCTGCGCGAACTGCAACTGCTGGGGCGGCTCGCTGCCGCTCGGCGGCGACCTCCCCGTGGCCGTGGGCAACTGGAACCAGGACTCGCCGCTCGGCAGGAACATCCAGAGCGTGGGCGCCTACATCGCGCGCTCGATCAAATCGACGACCGCGACCGTCGACAGCACCGACGGCAGGAACAATTTCGCGGTGCACGAGGAGATCGGCAAGGGCCATGTCGTCGCGTTCGGCGACGAGTGGGTGACCTACTCGGGCCAGTGGCGCGGGACGGCCGCGTGCCTCAATCCGCAGATGTACACGGACCCGAACAGCCCCTGCTACGAGAGATCCGCGGCGCAGGTCTTCCAGATCTCGCAGTTCTGGTACAACGCGATCAAGTACGCGGCGTCGTCCGTCGAGTGCTTCACGATCGAGGACCCGGCCATCATCAATTGACGCCGCGCCGCGCCGCGCCGCGAGCGCGACGACGGCGGCGGCTCATCGGCTCATCGAGCGCGCCGCTCGTCGCGAAGGCTGGCCAGAAGGCGCAGCTCGGCATCGTAGACGCCTTCCTCGCTCGAGAAGAGGATCGTCACGGCGCCCTCGGGCGCGCGGCGAGGACCCGCGCCTTCAACCAGCCGTCGATCGCCAGGTCGATCTCCTCGAGCACGCTCTCCCTGGTCCGCCCCGCGGACTTGAGGAGATCGAGCGAGTGGTCGCCGCCCTCGATCACGTGCAGGCTGGCCCGCTCCCCGAGGCGCTTCAGGACGGGCCGGAGGAGCGCGAGATCACACAGCGGGTCGCGCGTGCCCTGAAGGAACAGGAGCGGCGCGGGGATCGCGGGCAGGTGCGCGTCCCGGAGCGGGGCGCGCGTGCCCGCGGGGTGGAGCGGATAGCCGAGGAACAGCAGCCCGTCCGCGCGGACGCCGCGGGCAGCGAGGAGCGACGCGATGCGCCCGCCCATCGATTTGCCGCCGATCACGAGGTGCTCCGGCCCGTGCTCGAGCGCCCTCTCGATCGCCGCCGCGAACGCCTTCTCGAGGAGCGGCTGCCGGTCGGGCGCCTTCCGGCCGAGCTCCTTGTAGACGAAATTGAAGCGGAGCACGGTGTGCCCGCGCGCCAAGAGCCGCCCGGCGACGTCGACCACGAGGGGCGCGTTCATGTCGTTGCCGGCGCCATGGCCGAGGACGACGGCCACGCCGGAGCGCTTCGCCCGCGTCCTCGGGACGTGGATCACGCCTGAGACAGGGCTGCTGTCGACGATCGGGATCGAGATGGAGCGCTCGGCCATGAGGCCCATCCATGCCATGGACCGGCGCCGCTCGTCGAGGCGCACGCCGGTCGAACGCCGGGAGAGGGCGCGGCGCGCCGTGCTCGGCAGGATCCCGACCTTCATCCCCCCGGATTCCTGGAGGTGCGATCGCCTCGATCTGGTAGGCTGCGGCGCATGCGGGCTGGCGCGAGGGTGTTCCGCATCATCCACGCGATCCGTGGTCGCGCCGAGGGTCGAGAGGACATGCCATCTTCACAGCCACTCCGCGCTTCACACGCGGCGGCAGGCGCAGGCCGGCGAGCGCGCGCAAAGGCCCTCTTCCTGCTCCCGGCGCTCGCCGCCGCCGTGTCCATGTGCGGCGGTCGGAGCGACATCCTCCTGGAGCCAGGCCCGGAAGCGCCAGTCCCCGACGAGCCGGGCCCCGACGAGCCGGGCCCCGACGAGCCAGGCCCCGACGAGCCAGGCCCCGACGAGCCAGGCCCCGGGTGTGTCCCGGCGCCGGAAGTGTGCGACCTCGTCGACAACGATTGCGATGGGCAGACCGACGAGGGCACGTGCCCCGCTGGAACCGCCTGCGGCGTGAGCCTCGCCGCGGACATGGCCTCACCGCCGGAGGGGTGGTCCTTCAATGGAAACGCCTTCTGGGATGCCGACAGGCGGTCTGGCGTGCTCACCGAGGCCAGACGCGGGCAGGCTGGCACCATCATCTACTGGAATCCCCTCGCCGCCGACGCCTTCACCGCGACGTTCGAGTTCCGCCTCGGCGACGGCGACGGGATGGGGTTCATGCTCCAGACGACAGGAGAGACGGCCGTGGGCGAGCCCGGCGGCGGCCTCGGCATGGCCGGGCTCGCCGGCTACGGCGTCGAGATCGACACCTACCACAACCTCGATTGCACGGATTCCAGCAAGAACCACGTGGGCGTGGACGACCTCACGCAGCGTTGCGACGCGGGCGTCCTCGGCTCGCTGAGCCAGGGGACGAGCGGCGTCGCGCTCGGCGACGGCGCGTTCCATACGGCGCAGATCGAGCTCAACCAAGGCAAGGTGAGCCTGATCATCGACGGCAAAAGCCAGCTCCAGGGGTTCTCCATCCCCGGCTTCCCCGTCGGGTCGAAGTTCTTTTATGGCTTCGCCGCCGGCACGGGAGACGCCACCGCGCGCCAGGAGATCCGGAATGTGAAGATCACGTTCCCCTCTCCCCGCTGCCTCTGAACGCCGGCGCCAAAGGACGTTTCGTCGCGCGATCGTCGAGGTCTGCGGCGACCTCCTGCTCGTTCCGGGGAGCAGGTGCGCCCCAGCAGCAGGTGCACCCCAGGAGCACGGCGAGCCGCGTGTGGGGCGCCCTACCGACTCGGTCTCGGGCGCACATTATCCCCATGTCAAAATTCTCGAACGGTCCTGGAATTCCCTTCCGGAGCCCCTTATCCTTCGGGTCCGCCTCGTGAAGCTGTATGCTTGGGAGACAGCGGCCGATATACTGCCGGTTCGGCACCACCTCGGGTGCCGCCCGCGCGCGACGTGGCCCCGCGGATGATCAAGGCACCAGGTCGCGTGAGTTAGTAAATACATTTTACTTTGGAGCATGCGAGCATGAGATCAGCACCCTTTACACTTCTCCTCTCGGCATTCCTGTGTGCAGCCGGCTGCTCGGACAGCGGTGACGGCAATGGAGACGAGACGACCGGCAGCGGCGGCGCGACGGGCGGCACCACCAGCGGCGGCACGACGAGCGGCAGCGGCGGCGGCGCGACGACCGGCAGCGGCGCGACGAGCGGCAGCGGCGGCGGCGCGACGACCGGCAGCGGCGACCCGACGAGCGCGACCAGCGGCGCGACGAGCGGCAGCGGCAGCGGCGGCGGCGCGACGACCGGCAGCGGCACCGGCGGCGAGGGCACGGGCGGCAGCGATGGCACAGGCGGCGGCGCCAGCGCCAGAGTCCCCGCGGCGAGCGCCAGCACGCTGAGGGAGGCCGGTGAGAAGGCGAACCCCCCGCTGCTGATCGGAGCGGCCATCTCCGGCGGTGGTCTCGGTAACAACGACTACAAGCGCGTCGCCGCCGCTGAGCACAACTACGTGACGGCGGAGAACGAGATGAAGTGGGACTCGCTCGAGCCCAGCGCGGGGAATTTCAGCTGGGGCTCCGCGGACAACATCGTGAACTGGGCGCGCCAGAACAACATGAAGGTCAAGGGCCACACCCTGGTGTGGCACAGCCAGCTGCCTAACTGGATGAGCTCCATGACCGGGAAGGCCAACGTCGAGGCGGCCATGCGCAGGCACATCACCCAGGTCATGGGGCACTTCAAGGACCGGCTCGACCACTGGGACGTCGTCAACGAGGCCGTCCAGACCGACAGCGACACCGGGGTCGGCAATCCCCGCATGAGGCCCACGGTGTTCTACAACCAGATCGGGCAGAACTACATCGACCTCGCCTTCCAGATCGCGAGAGAGCAGGATCCGAAGGCCAAGCTCTATTACAACGATTACAGCATCGACGCGCGCAACGACAAGGTCGAGTTCGTCTACAACATGATCAAGGGCATGGTCGATCGGGGGGTCCCGATCGACGGCGTCGGGTTCCAGATGCACATCGGTCCGCCGAACAACGAGGCCACTGGCGCGGATGTGGCGGCGAACTTTAAGCGCTTCACCGACCTGGGCCTGGAGGTGCTGATCTCCGAGATGGACATCAACCGCTGCGGCGGCGTGGTCACGGCGGATGAGCAGCTCGCGTACTACCACGACATCGTCGCGGCCTGCTTCAAGGAGCCCAAGTGCACCGCCATCACCTTCTGGGGGATCAACGACGGCAGGTCGTGGCTCAACAGCTGGAGCGGAGCGCTGTGCAACGGGCAAAGCTCGCAGTCGCTGCTCTTCAACGACCAGTATGGGAAGAAGGAGACCTACAACAGGGTGATGAACGCCCTGCTGGGCAAGTAGCATCCTCCGCGAGCCGCGGCGGCGACGGCGCCGGGGAACACCAGTTCACATTTTTAGAGAAAAAAAATTGAACAGGGAGGCGGGGAGATTGATGGGATTTTACTCCCCGTCTCCCCGCCTCCCTGTGAATCTTCTCGAATAACTCCGGGGATCCAGCCCTACGCCTGGCGATCTGCAGCGCGGAGCGCCTGGCGCCGGCGCGCCGGCGCCGGGGAGTTCACCGGCTCACTGCGGGATAAAGATCGGCTTGCACACCCCGCTCACGCACACGTCGCTGTCCGAGCAGCAGTCCGTGCTGGCCGTGCACTCCCCACCCGACTCCTTGCACTCGCCGCCTTCGCCCGGATCCTCACCTGCATCGCTGCCGCCGCCGCCGCCGGCGGGCGGGTCGTCGCCCTCACACGTCGGCGTGGGGCACGGCCCCGGCGTCACGGTGACCGTGTCCGACGGGTACTTGCTCGGAGAGGCATGCACGTAGCTGATGGTCGCGTCGCCGAAGCCCGCCGCGCCGAACGCCGAGGCGCTCACCCACACGTCGTACACGACGCGGTAATCCCAGTTCGGTGTCTCCGAATTGGGGGTGTAGTTCTCGTCCGTCTCCGGGGAGTCTTCGAGGTACCCGCCGTACCCGCACGCGTTGAGATCGCGGTCGAGCGAGGTGGTCGCCGCGACGACGGCGCCGGCGTCTCCGAGGAGCATCTTGCCGTCTCCGCCGAGCACGCCGAGCGACGCATACCCCGAGGGGCTCGCCTCGTCGGCCGAGAGATAGTCGACGTAGAAGTCGAGCACGAGCTCTCCCTTCCCGTCCGTCAGCTGGAACTGGGCCTTGTCGCTGCCCACGAGATCCTTGAACGTGTGGCCCCCGTGCCCCTTCGGCTTCGGCCCGTCGCCGGGCTTCGGGCCGCCGGGCTGCGGGCTGGCGGGCTCCTCGCCGCCGCCCCACCCGATGGCCGTCTCGCCATACGTGTTGTCGACGAACGCGGGGTTGAGCGTCAGCCGCACGTGCACGAGCTCCTCGCTCTCGGCGATCTCGACGACCCGCTCGACGAAGGCCATCGGGGTCGTCGGGTTGCTGTTCGTGTAATAACAGTCGACCTGGGCGGTCCCGTCCACGGGGACCCCCCGGGCGCTCGCGCCGCACGACAGCGGATCGAGATCCGCGGTGATGGAATCGCCGGCGCCCGACATGCCGGATCCCGGGAAGCTCGGCGCCGGCGCGCCGCCCTCGTCGTCCGAAGGGACGCAGTCTTCCCCGGAGACGATGCGACTGTCTGCGCCGCCTGTGCCCGATAGGGAACAGCCCGCGCCGAAGGCCGCGAACGACAACAGCCCACCACAGAACCACCCAGTCAACGCGAATGAACGCATCGGGATCCTCCCAATTCGAAAGCAAGCACGACCTGGAGCGCATCCGGCGAACCCGATCGCCGGCGCGATGATCTCCTCGATGAAGTGAAGGTCGCCGGAGGCGCCGGGAGCAGGCAGGGTTCGTCAAAAAAAAATCGAGACGGCCTCGCGCGCGGGCGCTCAGGGGCGAGCGCCGCCGGGGCGGGAGGCGGACGTGGCCTCCTCGCGCCCGAAGCCCTGCGGGTAGTCCTTGAGGTACCGGCGCGCCTCCGCCGCCGTCCGGTCCTTGTCGCCGAGCATCTCGATCGCGCGCAGGCGCTCCACGCGGGCGATCTCGGCGAGCGGCGAGTCCGGGTAGCGGCCGAGGAGGAGGTCGAGCCGCTCGATCGCCCGCCTCGGCTGCCCGCGCCGCCGCGCCGCCATCGCGCCCTGGAGCAGCTCGTTCTCGGCCGTGAGCGAGGCGCGCGACGGGGCCTGGCGCGCGTCGCGCGGCGCGCGCGGCTCCCCCGCGCCGCCCTCGCCGGCCCCGTCGCCCCTGCCGCCCTCGCCGGCGGCGCTGTCCTGACCGAGGTCGCGAGGCGGCGCCGGCGCGTCGCCCGGGCGCCCCTCGGCGGGCCGGTCCGACCGGCGCTCCTCGTCGCGGGACGACCACGTCTCGCCCGGGCTCAGGAAGCGCTCGACCTCGCCGCGGTGCACGGCGACCCGCCCTTCCACGACCGACACGCGCGTCTCGGCCGGCTCTCCCGCCGCTTCGGGCCGCCGCTCGACGGAGAAGCGCGTCCCGTGCACCGTGACCACGGCGTCCGACGTGCGCACCGACAGGCTCGTGCCTGGCGGCAGCGGCGGCACCTCGACGGCGATCCTGCCCTGCTCGAGGGCGACGACGTCACCCGCGCGGTCGCGCCCGGCGCCCGCCGGCGCGAACCTCACGCGCGTCGAGGGCCCGACCTCGACGGTGGCGCCCGTCGCGAGCGACGCCTTCGCCCGCGCGCCCTCGCCGGTCCGGAGCTCCTCGTCGCTCGCGAGCGGCACGAGGGCGAGCGACGGCGGCGAGCGGGTCTCGCCCCCGGCCGCGATCTCGACCGAGCCCTGGAGCGCCGTCACCTGCGCCGCGGCGGGCGGGGCGTCGCGCGCCCGGACCACGACGAAGACGCCGGCGGCCGCCGCGGTCAGGGCGGCGGCCAGCGCCGCCGCGGCGAGGGCGGCCCGCTTCCGCCCGGCGGCGCGGGCGCGCCGCTCCACCGCCTCGGCGGCGAGCTGGTCGATGCGGCCGGCGATCCGCTGCTGGAGGTACCTCGCCTGGACCCTGGGCAGCGGCGGCACCGGCCGCTCGACAAGCGCCCGCAGCGAGGCCTCCACGCCGGCCGCCGCGGCGCGATCCTCCGGGGTGGTCTCAACGTCGTCCTGCTTCATCGTGGCTCCTCGGGTCGAGCGGGGTCGCGTCGCGCCGCCGCCTCGGGTTCAAAGCGCGCCTGGAGCTCCCGCCGCCCCCGCGACAGCCGCGACTGGGCCGCGGCCACGGAAACACCGGTCAAGTCAGCGATTTCCTTGAGGGAATAGCCCATGGCGTGGAGCAGCAGCGCGGTCGCGCGGTCGCCGTCCATCGCCGCGAGGTGCCGGCGCAGGGCCTCGAGATCGCGCTGCGCGCTCACCTCGCGCTCGGGGTCGGCGCCCTGCGAGGGCGGCTCGGGCCCGGCGCCAGGCTCGGGCGACCCCGGCGTGCGATCGATGACCTTCCGCTCGCGCCGGCGGGCGCGCAGCGCGCTCAGCCCGACATGGCAGGCGATGACGGACGCCCAGCCCGCCAGGCTGCACTCCCCCGCGAACCGGCGTTTGGTAAGTGTGCTCACAATCTGTTCAAACGCGGCCTGCACGAGGTCGGCATGGTCCTGCTCGCGGCAACCCAGGATCCGGTACAGGGTCCGGTCGACGGCGGGCAGCAGGTGCTCGTAGAGCCGCAGGCCGATGCCTCGTTCGCCGCGCTGGAAGGCGAGCAGGATCTCCTCGTCGCTGGCGGGCGCGGGCGCGGGCGAGGGCTGGCCCCCGGCGCCCTGGGCGGAGACGAGCCTGAGCCGGCGGCTGGCGGGGTGTGGCTCGGCGGTTCCCATGCTCATGCACAGTAGCCGGTCCGCCCGAAAGCAGGCTGGTCAGAAGCTCCCTCTCGCGCCGAGGACTGCCCCCGCCGGCCTCGCCTCCAGCACCCCTGCGCTGACCCACCGCTGGCGCGCGCTGTTCCCGGCGTCGGCCCCTGCCGAGTCGCAGACTCCCGGGTCCCTGACCCCGATTTTGCTGCCACAGTGCTCCGCGATCACCCCCTTCTCGCCGAACACGAGCGCGCCTGTGATGCCGCCGACCACGAGCCCTGCCGCCCCGAGCCCGCCCGCCACGTAGACGGCCGCCCGGCGGGCTGCCGGGGCCGCCGGCGCGTCCGGCCCGACCGGGGCAGGCGCCGGCGCGATCCAGGCCGTGGCAGGCATCGGCGCAGCTCGGAAAGCTCCGGCACGGATCAGGTTCATTCTCCGCCGTCGCTTCACAGACTTCGAGAGGAACCTGTCTCACGCGTCCTTGGCACCAGTGGTCCTGCGAGCCCTGACGGTTTCTCCCCTTTCGGGTGCGTGTCTCGCTCGAGCGAACCGTCCTCTCCAGCTCCCGCTCGTCGCACGTAGCGTGCGAGTTCCCCGCACGGCTCGCTCCTGCTCCCTTCGTCTCGAGGGTTATGTCGTTCTCGTGATCGGGGGCTCGACCCAGCGCGGCGCCTCAGGCCGCCCGCGGGGGAGATGTGTCCTCGACTCGACGCGCGACCACGCGTGCGGCTGCCTTCGTGGTATTTGTCAGCGGAGGAGGCTCGAATGTTTCGAACAGCACAATTCGCCATCGCACTTTCTCTCGTGTTTGTCGGCTGCGGCTCGAGCGGCGTCAGCTCGGACGAGGACGCCCGGCGCGCCTATGAGGGGCTTGACGACTCGATTGACAAGGCGATCACGCTCGGTTTTCAAGGCTTCAACGCCGCCACGAGCGCGAATATCGCGCCGCAGACGGCGAATGGTGCGAGAACGGGCACGATGACCATCAGCGGGCAGGTCGATCAGGGTGCCTCGACAAACAAGACGATGAACCTCGTCGAGGAGCTCAAAGACTACTCCGATGACGGCGAGATTACCTACAACACGAACGAAACGCTGCCTGTGCTCTCGATGAAGCTCAGCAAGGTTCCGACCGGTACGCTCGAAGGGAGCCTCAACGGTCGCTTCACGATGACGGGCGCTCTCGAGGGCGACCTCACCCTCTCGCTCACCTTCACGGGTGAGCTGCAGCCGTCGCCCGTCGATGAGAGCGAGGTCGAGCGAAAGCCGGGGACGACGCACATCACGGGCACCGCCACGAGCGGCGACGGCAGGTACAACGTCGACCTGACGCGGTAGGTCAGCGGCTCCGGGGCAGCTCCTCGCCCGAGAGCAGGGCGACAGCCCTCAGCCGCGCGGGGCCCATCGGTGCTGAGGCGGTCGTGGGCCTGGTCATGAGCGAATGCGCGGCTTGGCGCACACGACCCTCGGCGGCAGGTCAGGAAGGTCGGGCGCCAGCAACTCGGCGATGCGGATCCCGTCGGATGCCGTCGCGGGGAGGATCGCGACGCCCCGGACCCGCGCGCGCGTGGGGTGGTAACGCAGGCCACGAGGCTCGTCGGGGCCGCTCCAGACCTCGGATGTCTTGCCGCTCGCGGTCCCCTCGACCTCGACGAGCGGCAAGCCCTCGGTCTCGGTGTGCTTGCGGAGCGCGCTCTGCAGCGCCGGCGTGAGTGATCTGCCGAGGTACACGACGGGCGACGTGCACGCGCTCGTGGCCGGACCCGGTGGCCAGTCGCCGACGGCCGGCGGATCGCGCTCGCGCCCTTCCGGATCGTGCCACCATGGAATCTGCACCTCGCCGAGCGTCAGGGGGACCTCGACGGGCGCGTTCGAGTAAACCTCGAAGCGAAAGGGCGACCGCGTCTCTCCCGCCGACGCATTGATCCAGAGCCGCTCGCCGGACGCTGCGACGCGCACCGGCCAGGCGCCGCCCGGCAGCGGCACAGCGCTCCACGCTCCTCCCCGCGGGCGGTGAAGCAGCTCCGGCCTGCGGAGAGACGGCGCGGCATCCGCCACCTCTCTTGTCACGACGAGCCACTGCGTCCCGTCGGCGGTACCCGCGCAGGACGCGATGCGTCCTTCCGGGAGATCCTGCTCTTCCCACCGACCCTCGCCCCACCGGAACAGCGCGTCGTGGGTGCACAGGTACGCCTCACCCGCCTCCGTGCCTGCGAGCTGCACGAGGCTCCACGGCGACTCGTCGTCGAGCGGAAGCGACAGCGGCATCGCCGGCCCGCGCCCCGGACCGAGCAAGAGCGCCGCCCTGTCGTTGAAGCTGTGGTCGCTTATCACCAGGAGCTGCCCAGCCGTCACCGCCGCCGCTTCATAGCGCTCCCAGCGCTGCGCGTCGTTCCCCAGCCGGGGATCGGTCGGGGGACCGCCGGCGGCATTCGCGGGGGCGCGCGACCAGCGAGCTCCGTTCCATGTGAAGAAGTGGCGCGGCATCTCCCAGGACTGACCCGCGGCCGAGAGCCCTGCCCGGACGTCCAAGATGGCACCGCGGGGGAGCGCGTCGGCTGTCGGCGTCGGCTGATCGGAGGGCAGCCGGAGGTCGGCGTCAGTTCTATACGGTGCGTCCCCGCGCAAGTTCCACCAGTTGATGTATTCCGGCAGGCCGGCGAGCCAGGCGGGATCCTGGCGCGCCTCGCGCCCACGAACGACGGCGAGCAGCGAGCGATCCAACAGCACCGCTCCTCCGGGGAACGGCGCCACCTCCACCTGGCCGACGGTCGATGTGAGGACCAGCGACAGCTGCGGCGGCCGCGGACCCGTCTCGCCGTGTGCGACAGGCGCCCGCCCTTCGGGAGCGGCGAGGGGCGGGCGCGCCGCCGGCGCCGCAGCGGCAGCGCGGAGCGCGCTCCGCGGCGGGTCGCGGGGTCCAGGCGGCGCAGCGCACGCGGCGAGCGCGAGCGAGGTGAGCGCAGCCCGGCACAGGCGCGCCGGCGACCGCGCCGAGGGAGCGTGGCTGGACGATGAAGGGCGTTCCGGAAGCAGCATGTCCGAAGCCGAGGATAGCCGCCCCGGCGGTCGTCCGCGAGGGCGCAGCACCGGCGCAGAACGGCCGTCGCTCGCTCATGGATGGCCTCCAGCACCTCGCGCAGGGCGCCTGACGAGCTTGTCCTCGAGCGCTGAGATCCGGGGTCGGGTGCTAGCGTGTCGCGCAGAGCGGCCCGCGCCCGCCCTGCAGCGCGGCGACGGGCAGCCCTCCGCGCACGAGCGCCGCCTCGGACACGCGCGTGCGCCCGGCCACGGCCGCCATGAGGGCCGGGCAAAGGCGCGCCGCCGCGCCGAGCGCCGCCTGGCCGGGCCGCCGCACGAGGCCGAGAGAGAGCGCGGTCGCGAGCAGCACCTGCCCGAGCACGTCGCGCGAGAGCCGGCGCTGGAACGCCTCCGCGCTCGCCCCTTCGAGGTACGCCGTGGTCGCGAGCCGCGCGCTGTGCAGCGCGATCGACATGCCGTCTCCGGAGAAGGAGGGGATGACCGCCGCCTGATCGCCGAGGCGCCAGATCCCGTCCGCGCGGCGCTGGACATGGCCGTACGGGATCGCCGAGAGCGCGAGCGGCCGCGCCCGGCACGGCTCCGCGCCCGCGAGCCGCGCGTCGAGGTGCGGCGACCCCTCGCGCATCGCGCAAAGGAGGCGGTCCCAGCGCTGCCCGAGCGCGGCGAAGCGGCGCTTGCGGACGAGGAGGCAGAGGTTCGCCCGACCGCCCTCGACCGGCTGCAGACCGGCATAACCGCCCTCGAACAGCACGAGCTCCACGTGCCTGTCGAGCTCCGCCGCCTGCCGCGGCGACAGCCGCCAGTGCAGCTTGAAGGCGACGAGATCGTCCTGCAGCCCGGAAGGCCGCCGCAGGCCCCGGACGTCGTGCTTGCCGGTCGCGAGGAACGCGGCGCGCGCCGCGATCGCGCTGCCGTCCTCGAGCCGCGCCCCCCAGCCCGCGCCCTCCCGCGCGAGCGCCTGGACCCGGACGCCCCGCCGGATCGACGCGCCCGCCGCGGCGGCGCGCGCGAGCAGCGCCTCGTCGAGCACGCGGCGCGACAGGCTGAGCGCGGGGAACGGCAGCGCGGCGGCCGCGACCCGATCGCGCTCGACCAGGCGCACGGCCTCGATGGGCACCGCGCCGAGCGCCCGCAGATCGAGCCCGAAGGACGCAAGGTAGAGCGCGGCCTCGCGCGACAGGAACTCGCCGCAGACCTTGTCCGCCGGGCAGGCCTCGCGCTCGATCAGCGCGACCTCGCGCCCCGCCTGCGAGAGGAGCAGCGCGACCGCCGCCCCGGCCAGGCCTCCTCCGACGACGACAGCGTCGTTCACGGGACCTTGAGCCTCCCGACGGTGAGCCGGAACGGCGCCCACCACCGAACCTCGACGGCGCGCGGATCGAGCCCGGCCTCGGCGATGAGACGGCGCCAGTCGCTCGCCGAGAAGGCGCGGGCGATCGACACCGGCCCATCGTGCTGCACGAAGCGGTGCCAGCCCGCGAGGCGCGAGAGGTGGCGGAAGAAGTGATAGGGCAGCGGGTGGCGGTGCAGATCGTTGATGAACCAGCCGAGCCGCGCCTTCGCGTCCATCCAGGCGAGGAAACGGACGACCGCCGGATCGGGGAGATGATGCGTGAAGAGCGAGCTCAACACGACGTCGATGCCGCCGGGCGGCTCGTAGGCGAAGGCGTCGGCGGTGACCCAGGTGATCGGCCGGCCCGGCGGGGTCGCCTCGGCGGCCGACCGGCGCGACCACGGGTTGAGGTCGACGCCGGTGAGCGAGACGGCGATGCCGCGCTCTCTGGCCCACGCGTCGACCCCCCGCAGCATGTCGCCGTGGCCGCTGCCGACGTCGATCACCTCCAGCGGCCGGTTCTGGGGCAGGCCGCGCGCGACGAGGCGCTCGAGGAACGCGAACGTCGGCCGGTGAGCGAGCGTCAGCCGGTTGACCTGCGCCAGATCGACGAGGCAAGCGCGGAAGTCCTCGAAGTCCACGGGCTGGGTATCCATCAGCTCGTCGAGCGTGGATCGATGCGAGAAGTCGAGGGCGCCCATCGGTCTAGGCCGTATGAAACAGCATCGTCTCGGCGGTCAAGCCTGGACCGAACGACATGGCGCATCCGCGCACGCCCGGCCGCGCGTCCGCGACGAGCGACTGCAGCACGAACATGAGGGTCGCCGAGGACATGTTGCCGAAGCGCGCGAGCACGTCGCGCGACGCCGCGAGCGCCACCGGCCCGAGCTCGAGCGCGCGCTCGACCGCGTCGAGCACCGATCGCCCGCCGGGGTGCACCGCCCAGAGGTCGATCTCGCCTGGCGCGGCGCCGTCGAGGATCGCGCCCGCGGCGGCCTTGAGCCCCCGGTCGATCGCGCCCGGCACGCGGCCGGACAGGAACATCTCGAAGCCGAGGTCGCGGATGTTCCACGTGATGAGCTCGCGCGTCCCGGGCACCACGACGGCGTGGAGCCGGTCGAGCGCGAGCCCGATCGGCTCGGCGCTGATCACGGCCGCGGCGCAGCCGTCGCCGAACAGGAGGAACGACAGCATCTGATCCATGGCGATGGCCTCCTGCAGGTGCAGCGTGCATAGCTCGACGTTCACCACGAGCACGCGCGCCCCGGGCGCCGACCGCACGATATGCCGCGCGAGCTTCAGCGCGTTGATCGCCGCATAACACCCCATGAAGCCGATCGTCGTGCGCTCGACCGATGGATCGAGGCCGAAGCGCTCGACGAGATCGAGGTCGATGCCCGGCGCGGAAAAGCCCGTACACGACGTCACGATGACATGGGTGATCCGGCGCGCCGTGGCCCCGAGGTCGAGGCCGGAGACGGCCTGCGCGGCGAGCTCCGGCGCGTGCTTCTCGTACAAACGCATGCGGTCTGCGGTCGTCGGGAAGCTGCCGCGCAGGTAGAACCGCCCCGCGTCGACCGAGGCGCCGCCCACCTCGACGCTCGGGGCCAGCACGGAGAACCGGTGTGAAATCTGCGCCTTGTCCGCCATCCGCCCGAACAGCACGCGGCTGCGCTCGTCGCTGAACAGCGTCCTCGCGAAGCGGACAAAGGAGGAGTGCACGTCGTGCGGCGGCACGGCCGTGGCAATACGGTTGATGTAGGCGGTCGCCGGCGGCCGTCCCTTCGCGTCCGAGCCTCGACAGGCATCGTCGCCGTGCACCAGGTCTCTTCGCGAGTCGTTAACATTGGTCACGCTCGCAAGAAGCAGGCATCGAGCATGCCACCTGCGGCGTTGCGCTGCCGACCGACGGAGGGAGAACGTGGCGTCCGCAACGTCGACCCTGTGTGGCCGACGAGCTCGCGCTGGATCGTGCGCGGGAGACGTCGGCCGTTGTCATGGCGGCGCCATCGTGAGCCGGTCTGCCGCCGTTCACGACGCCATGGTGCGCCCCGCTGCCTGTCAGCTCCCGAAGGCCGCGAACCGCCCCGTCCGCGCCTGGATCACCTCGTCGATCCAGCGCAGCAGATCCGCCAGCGGCGGCTGCTCCTGCGCCTCCCGGTGCCATCGCCGGATCTCGCGGCGCCCGGAGGGCGTCTCGATGTCGAAAGCGACCTGCGTCTCCCCGGGAATGCCCATTCGTTTCGACGCCGCGTCCACCGTCGCGGCAGAGCCCAACAACCCATCGAGCGCCGCCAGCTCCGACGCCGACAGGGGCTCCGGTCCCCGGTGGATCTCCTCCCCGAGCGCCTGGCCCGCGAGCGTCACGCTCCCCCGGACATCGACGCTCACCACCCACGCGCCGAACCGTCCGTTCGGGCCGTACGCCGCGCCGCCTCGGAAGACCATCTTCATGAGGACGAGCATTGTGCCCCGTCGAGCCGAAGCTGAACAGCGTGGAGTCGACGGCGTCCCGGCACCCCACAACCAGTACGGGAGAGCACGTCGGCCTGATGGATCCGAGTCATGTGTCCGCTTTCCGGGAGGCAGAGAGCAGGCCGTCGATGGTGAGCCGCCCGTCGACGGGCAGATCCGGCCGGCGTGTCGCCGCGTGTCGCCGCGTCACGCGCCGAGCGTGGACGGGTCGTAGCGCGTCACCCAGGTCTTGATTTGCAGCTCGCAGAAGATCAGGCAAGGCGCGATGAAGCCTGCCTGGGCCAGGAGCGCGAAGACCTCGGCGTCCGAGGCCGGCATCTTCAACGACGCCATGGCCTTCCGTCGTTGCTCCGCCGCCTCGGGCGGCCGCCCCTCCGCGAGGGCCCGCCGGTCCTCGACGGCGCTCAGCAGCGGATCGTCTCCAGTCCGACAGCCGATCACGAAGGGCGCCCCCGGCTTCAGGCGCCCGGCGACCTCCCGCAAGAGCTCGAGGCGCGCCTCATCGCCCGGGACGTGGTGCAGGACGCCGATCATCTGGGCGCCGTCGAACAAGGGCCCACGCGCGAGATCGCGCAGCTCGCAGGCATGCAGGCTCGTCCGCTCGAGGAGGCCATCCGCCTCGAGCTTCTCTCTCGCGACGGCGACCATCTCCGGCGAGGGGTCGACGCCCGTGAAACGAACGCCGGCCCCCGCGTAGCGCGCGAGCGGCTTCACCTCGCTCCCGGTCCCGACACCGACGATCAGCAGCGACGCGGCCTCCGTGTCGGGGAGCGCAGCGGCGATCACCTCGGCGATGACCTGCTGCATGACGCCATAACCCGGCCAGAAGCGGCGCACCTGGTCGTCGTAGCTCAAGGCTCGCTCGCGCCCGAAGTTCACCGCGTGTTTCCCGTGCTCGTCCGTCTTCATCACGCCTTCTCCTCGGCGGACGGTCGCCCGGACCGCCTCCAGCAGAGCCGTATCACCCTTCGTGCGGCCTCGACAGGGCGGGGGTTTCGATCCGATTGGCGGGGCTTTCTGTCGGCGCGTGGCCCTGCGCCGGCCTCACTTCATGTCCGCGCCCCTCGCCGTGCGCAGCTCCGACCTCCTCTGCACGATCCCGAGCAGCGTCGCCCAGCGCGCCCGCGAGCTCTTCGGGCTTCGGGTGTTCGCGCCCCCCTTCGAGCTGCCCGCCGCCCAGGTCGTCGCCGTGTGGTCGCAGCGCCACGACGACGACCCGGCGCAGCGCTGGTTCCGCGACCTCTTCTTCTCGGGCCGCGCCCTCTCGCCGCGCCTGCGGGCCCTGGTCCGAAGGGGCGCGGCTTGATCCGGGGATGTTCTAGAGCGATTTTCAGTTGAGCCTGGTACGAGCGTCGCAGAGCGGCGGTCACCCGCACAGGAGACGGGTCCAGATCGGCGTTTTCGGCGCGGAAGCGCACTCCAGTGCGCTGAGCACCGAAAACGTCGAGATGGGCCCGTATCCGACGCGGGTGACCGCCGCTCTAGATGGGATGAGGCATCCTCGGCGGGTGCGAGGGTGTCATTCTTGGCAGGGTAAGGAGTGCCACGAACATCGAGGAGCTCGACTCTCGTGAATCCATCGAAACAGCGAATCGCAGCGTGCGCCAGTCGACCTTGACGACCTGGCGCGGAGAGGGCTCGTGAGAGCTGCCTTCCCAATGCAAGAGCTCGTTCGGCGGCAGGCCGTCAACGCAGCGCACCGGCTGCACGTCCATGCGCATCTCGCAAGAATCGACATTTCGCAAGAGCCGAGAACAGTCCATCTGAGCGGTACGCGCGGCGCACGAACGTTACGAAAAGTAGCACAAAATCAGCTTGAAGATGACCGGCAAAGTGGGGAATAACATCGGCGGCACGCGCGGGTCGGGCCCTCGTCCGCCGTCCCATCGCCCGACCCCAGCGGGATCCTGTTTCACGACACCTCACGAGGAGCGCTCAACATGCGTCTACGCACTGCACGTCCCACGATCTCTTTGGCTTTGTTCGCAGTGCTGCCCTGGATGCTCGCCGCCTGCGGCGGCGAAGGCGGCTCGGAGGATCCCAGCGGTTCAGGAGGAAGCCCTGCAGCCAGCACGGGGGGCGTCGGCGCCAGCGGCAGCGGCACCGGAGGGACGCCGACGGGAACTGGTGGACCGTCCTCGTCGAGCGGTACCCCGACCGGGACGGGCGGCGACGTGACGACGGGCGAAGGCAGCACCGGAGGCGGGGGCCCGGCCGGAACGGGCGGAGCGCCGGGAACCGGGGGCAGCGGCGACGGCGGCAACGCCGGGAGCGCCGAGTGGGGCGAGGTGGAAAACCCTGGAGCCGGGTGCACCGTCGGACCGATGCCGAGCGTCGCTTCGCTCACCGCGAACTCGAAGCTGCCGGACCCGTTCAAGAAGATGGACGGCAGCCGCATCGCGAGCAAGAGCGAGTGGGCCTGCCGGCGCGAGGAGATCCTCCAGCAAGCGTACAAGTTCATCTACGGCGACAAGCCCGTCCCGGCGAAGGGATCCGTGTCCGGTACCGTGAGCACCAGCAGGATCACGGTCGAGGTCAAGGACGGCGGCGGCAGCGGCTCGTTCAACCTCACCGTGAACATGAACGGGGCGACGGCGCCCGCCCCGGCCATCATCGGCTACGGCGGCGTGAGCGGCATGCCAGTTCCGAGCGGCGTCGCGACGATCACCTTCTCCGCGATCGAGTCGACGGGCACCAGCGGCGCGAAGAACGGGCCGTTCTACAGCGTGTACGGCTCGGACCATCCCGCGGGTTACCTCACGGCACAGGCCTGGCAGATCAGCCGCGTCCTCGACGTCCTGGAGCAGAACCCCGGCGTCATCGATCCGCGCCGGGTGGGTGTGACGGGTTGCTCGCGCTGGGGAAAGGGTGCCTTCGTCGCCGGCGTGCTCGACAACCGCATCGCCTTGACCATCCCGGTGGAGTCGGGTCTCGGGGGCACGATTGGCCTGCGCCTCGTCGAGGTGCTCGATAGCTACAAGGACTCCGAATGGCCCTATCATGGCATCAGCTACGTCCGCTGGCTCTCGGAGGTGGCGCTCGGCCAGTTCACCACGGGCAACAACGCCGGGGCCGACAACACGAACAAGCTGCCCGTCGACATGCACGAGATGATGGGCCTCATCGCGCCGCGCGGCCTCTACATCGTGGACAACCCGAGCACCATGTACAACGGGCTCGATCGGAACTCGGCGTGGGTCACCGCCAACGTCGGCAAGATGATCTTCGAGGCGCTCGGCGTCGGAGACCACATCGCCTACACGGGCGCAGGTGGGAGCCACTGCAGCTGGCGCTCGCAGTACACTGCATCCCTCAACGCCATGGTCGACAAGTTCCTGAAGGGCAACAACGCCGCGGCGACGGGCAATTTCGCCACGGACCTGCCCAACAAGCCCAACCACCTGGATCACATCGACTGGACACCGCCGACGCTCGCCGGCGAGCTTTGATCCAGCGCGGAGGTAAACGCATGAACCCTAGTTCGTTCCTCTCTCTCGGGGTCGCCCTGGCCCTGACGCTGGGCGCTTGCGGCTCTGGCGAAGACGGTGACGCCACGGGCGGCACCGGAGGTGGTGGAGCCTCGGGCGGCGCGGTGGGCTCGGGCGGCCAGAGCTCCGCAGGAGGCGCCGGCGGCACGCCGCAAGAGACCGGCAGCGCCTCATCGGGCGGCGCCAGCGGCGGCACGACGTCGACCGGCGGCGCGGGGCAGAGCGGCAGCACCTCCAGCGGCGGTGGACCCGGAGCGGCCACCAGCGGAGCGACGGGGTCGGGCGGCGCTCCGGGTGGCGGCTGCACGCGCGAGCTCCTGGATGGCCTCCTGGACGACTACTTCGCCGCCCTCGCCGCCGGGGATCCTTCCAGCCTGCCCCTGGCACAAGGCGTGAAGTTCACCGAAAACGCCGTGCAGGCCGAGATCGGCACGACGGACTTCTGGAAGAACGCTGGCGAGGTGAAGCATTCGCAGCGTGCCCTGGATACCGAGGCGTGCAGCGTCGGCGCTCAGGCGGTGATCCCGGAAGGCGGGAGGGATCTTCCCGTCGCCCTCCGCATCAAGGTGGAAGGCTCGGAGATGACGGAGATCGAGACGATCGTCGTCCGCCCGGGCGACTACACGGCATCCTTCGCGGTCGCCTCGGATCCCGCCGCGATCATCGCCATTGCGGACGACATCGGCTGGCACGACGAGGTCCCGGAGGCCCAGCGGGCCACCCGGGAAGAGCTGACGAGCTGGATCGACAAGTACTTCCGCGCGTTCCCCTCCGGCGTCTGCAACGTCACGGGAGACTGCAAGCGCCTGGAGAACGGGGGCGGCAACTTCGCTTGCGGCGCCGCAGCATCCTGCAGCGCCGGCGATCCCGGGTCCGGCGGCGCCTTCATCCCGCGCGTCATCCTGGCCGACGAGGTGCGCGGCATCGCCATCGGTCTCACCATCTTCGACTTCATGACGGACGGGCATCTGGACATGCATATGATCAAGATGTCCGGCGGTCAGGTGCACGCCGTCCACGCCATCCTGCGCGACACGAACGGCATGTCTGGCTGGGAGTGACGGCGACCTCCCTCGCCGCTCGCGTCGAGTCCGGCCGCGACCCGATTCCCCTCTCCTCCCCTCATCTCGGCCCCGCCGGCCTCCCAGCGCCGGCGGCGGGCACGTCGAGCGGCACGGTCGTCGTGCAGGTCCCCGCCGCGACCTCCACCATGCGCCCGGCGAGCTTCACCCTGGCCGCGTCCCGGCCCCCCGCGCGGCTCAGCCGCACGAGCTCCCGGCCCGTCTTCGCGTCATAGAGGAGATCCTCGGTCTCGAGCCGCCCGGGGTCACACGCGCCGGCCGCCGCTTCGTCCGCGCTCTTCCAGGCGCGGCGCTCCGCCTCGACCGTCACGTGCACCACGTCGGGCCGGGCCCGCCTTGGCCCTGGCCGCGGCCGTGGGCGACAGGAGGAACGACCGGGCAAAGGCGGCGCGGGCCAGCTCGGCCTGGCCGCGCAGCTCGTCGAGCAGGCCGAGGTTGTACCAGATCTGGGCGGCGAGCTTGTCGTCGGGCCCGAGCTGCTCGGCGCGCTGCAGGTCGGCGGCGGCCGCGTCGAGGTCCGCGCCGAGGCGCATCCGGGCGTGGCCGC
Organism: Sorangium sp. So ce281; assembly: GCF_051527395.1. Classification (NCBI taxonomy): domain Bacteria; kingdom Pseudomonadati; phylum Myxococcota; order Polyangiales; family Polyangiaceae; genus Sorangium; species Sorangium sp. So ce281. Next base: position 2,841,470 of record NZ_CP150322.1, on the reverse strand, counting down.
GCTCGGCGAGGGCGCGCGGCTCGTGCGGCATCGCGGCGAGCGCGCGGTCGAAGGCGGTGATCGCCTCGGCGTACCGGCCCTGGCGCGCGGCGGCGCGGCCCTGGCCGAGGATGCCGAGGTACGCCTCGCGATCCACCGGCGCCGCCTCGACGCGAGATGACCCGGGCAGCGCGGCGGCCGAGCCGCTGGGCGCGGGGGCGAGCTCCGCAGCGCCGTCCGAGGCGAGCGGGGCGACGGCCGCGTCGCTCGACGCAGCGGCCGGAGCCGCGGCGCCGGCGCCGGCAAGCGCCGAGGCGAGCGCCTCGGGCGCCGGCTGGAGCACGGCCGGGATCCAGCGCGCGGTCGCGGCCCCCGGACGCGGCGAGAACCAGAACGAGCGGCAGGGAACGACACACACGCATCGTGTCACCCAGGATAAACCGTGATGGGCCCGTCGAGGACGCGCCGGGCCAGGCGCCGACCCCGATCGGTGATGCCGCGGGCCCTTCACCGCGGGCGCCGCGACGGAGGGCGCTCCGCTGGGCCACACCGGAGCCGCCCCCGGCGGAGCTCCGCTAGCGCGACAAACGGGTTGAAACCCCAGCAAAGAGCAGGAATTTGAACCGCCACGCGCGCCAAGGACGCCAAGATTGTGTGTGTTGTTCTTGGCGTCCTTGGCGCCTTGGCGGCTCATTCTCGCTCGATCAACCTGCTCGGTGTCCTAGTACTACAGCCGTACTTGGTCCGAGGTGCGGCTGTAGACATCAAAATCGTCGAGAAATCCGTGCCCGTCCGCCCGTCTACAGCCGCAAGTGGACCGCAAGTACGGCTGTAGTACTAGCGCACGCCGTCGGGCGGATGCTCCGTTACCCCCGCCCCCTTGCCGCCTCGGCCGCCGCAGCCGCCGGCCCGGTCCGCCTCCCATCCGGCGTCGCTGGCCGCCTGCGTCCGCCATGGCGCCGCCACCCCCTGAGCTGGAGCTCCGCTCGCATATCCCCGGCGTTTCGTGCCGGCATGGGGCGTGCTCGAGGCCGAGCGTCATGCCGACGCTCGAGCACAACGCCCTCGTCGAGATGTTCCGCGAGCACCCGGAGCTCGCGCCCCGCTTGCTCGCGATGCTCCTCCACGTCGAGGTGCCGCCGCACGCCGCCGTCGCGGTTGTCGAGTCGTCGCTCGACCAGCTCATCCCGGTGGAGTTCCGCGCCGATCTGGTGCTGGAGCTTCGAGACGAGAGCGACGCGCTGGTGATGGCGATCGTCATCGAGGTACAGCGCGACGTGGACCCGGGCAAGAAGTACTCGTGGCCGGCGTACGTCGCGGTCGTGCGCGCCAGGAAGCGCTGCGGCACGATCGTCCTCGTGGTCGCGCCGGACGCCGGCGTGGCCGCGTGGGCGGCGGAGAACATCGACCTCGGCCTGGGCCGCGGCCACGTCGCGCCGCTGGTGCTCGGTCCGGCGGTGGTCCCCGAGATCACCGACCAGGCGGACGCGGAGAAAGAGACGGAGCTCGCGGTGCTGTCGGCGGTGGCGCACGGCAACGGGCCGAGTGGGCTCACCGTGGTGCAGGCGGCGCTGGCTGCCCTCGGCCGGCTCGACCAGGCGCACGCGATGGTCTATTTTCAGCTCATCTGGAACGGGTTGCGTGAGCCGATGAGGCAGGCTCTGGAGGCATTGGTCATGGAACGGCAGATCGAAGGCGAGGCGACCTTTCCCCCGTTCGTGCAGAAGCTCGTCGATCGCGGCAAGCTCGAGGGCATGCGTGAAGGCAAGCTCGAGGGCATGCGTGAAGGCAAGCTCGAGGGCATGCGTGAAGGCGAGCTCAAGGGCATGCGTGAGGGCGAGCTCAAGGGCAAGAGGGACACGCTGCTGCGGCTGCTTGCGCGTGCAGCGATCGTGCTCACCGAGGACGAGAGAGCGCGCATCCAGGCATGTACAAACGTCGCGACCCTCGACCGCTGGATCGAGAACGTCCTCGGGGCGAAGACGGCTACCGAAGTGCTCTCCTGAGGATGGACGGATTCGGCCCGACAAGGCGATGCGTCGGAGAGGCGGCGACTGCCGCGGCTGTTCGATGGATCTACCCTGTGGCGCTGGACAGCGCTTGGGCCTTGCGGCGCGGAGCCGAACCGTGAGATTTTCGATCGGAGGAGATCACGGACGGCGACCATCTGGATAGACCTGGCCCGGCGTCTTCGGTCGGCCAATCGACGGATGGTCAGAGCCCAAAAATGGTCCACTTCGCAGAACAGATGCCGCCCTTGTGCGTGTCGTACAGCCCGCTGCTCTGCCAGCCTTCGACTCGAGATGACTTCGAGCTAGCCACGTGCCCGCGCTGCAAGGTTCGGCACGTTAGCTTCCTGCCGGGGTGGGTACCCTCTTCAGACCGGGAGCTCGCGTCCTGTTACGCGACGACCACGGAGGCCAGACCCAGATGACCGCGCTCCACGCACGAGCCGGTGAAGCGCTCGCCGTCCCGGAGATGGACGCCTACGTCGTCGTGCTCGCGTCGTCGACCGACGGCGAGGGTGAGCGGATCGAGGTCCAGCGTCGGCTCGACCCGTTCGATGATCAGGACCGAGAGCTGGGGCAGGACACGTACTCCATTTCGACTCACACGGGCGCCACGACCTACGCTGGGATCGAGGCGTGCCGGCTTCGAGGGAGCACTCTCGAGCTGACGCTCTCCGCCGCCGCCGCCAAGGAGCTCGGTGTCGACCAGGAGGTCAACGTCACCCTCGACCTGGCCGACGAGGCGATCGCCCGGCTCTGGGACGGACTGCTGAAGATCTTCGAGCACGATCGGAACCAGCCGAAGATCCTCCGGCGTGAAGAGGGGGCCGGCTAACGAGGATCGAGGACCCCCTGGGCATCTTGCGTCGACATACCCCGCTCTGGAGGAGCTTTGCCGGTCAGCAAGAGGCGCCTGACCGGCACTTGCAGCCGACGGCGCTGCCGCGCCCCAGCGCCTGCTGCACCGTGTCGTCGACGTCCTGGTTGAGCTCCTGCCCCTTGTTGTTGGTGAAGTCCGCCTTGGTCTGCTCCCAGTCGCGGCGCAGCGCTTCCTTCACGCGCTCCCAGCCGAACGCCCTCTGCTTGCTACGAAGCTGGTCATGAACGGCGAGCGCGAGCAAGAGGAAACGGGGAGTTCGGCCTCTGGCCCGCCCGCGCGACGTCCAGAGAGGGTGGAGGCGAGCGACATCGAACGAGAGATCAGGGCACCGAGGCTGATCAACATCATCGACTGGACCGTCGAGCTCGTGGTCTTTCTCTCCATTCTGTGGGGCATCGTTTGGGTGCTCCTGCGAACTTGCAGCGTTGTTGACCAGAATACCGATCACGTTGATTTTTGGGGAATTCCGAGCGATCCGATGAAAGGATCGACAGATTCGGAGGGCCATGATCTCGTCCGCGCCGGGAGGTGCATGGAAGGAACGATCGTCGTCGCCAGGCGGTCAAGTGGCCGAGGCCCGTCTGTCCTGGTCAGGACCCTGCCGGTGCGCGGGTCGAAGACTTCGCGGCGCGTGACCCGTGGCGCTCGCGGAACGCATCGATCTCCCGCCGACGCAGCCGGCCCTCGTCGGCGACCGCGCGGGACAGGGCGCCGCCGAACACCCGGTCGCCAGGTGCGAAGCCGGTCACCCCGTCACCGACCTGGGCGGCGACTCCCGCGTAGTCGGTCCCGAGCCCGGCCGGCAGGCTCAAGCCGAACCGGACGGCGGTGTCCGCATCAGCGGTCATGAACCAGTCCATCGGGTTCAGCCCGGCCACGGTGACCCGAAGACGGACCTGTCCCGGTCCGGCCTGCGGAGCTGGAACCTCATGGATCTCCAGGACTTCGGGGCCGCCGAAGGAATCGAGCCGGACCGCCCGGCTCCTGCTCGTCGATAGCTGATCGCTCGGTTTTTGCATGCTTTCCTGCCGCTTGGCAGGTTCCGCCCTTCGCTGCGAGGAGGACGATTTCCGGTCACACGGACAGGGTTCCCCGTCTCGAACCGGAGAGACACGCTGGACGCCGCGCGCGTACGGCCAGGAAGGACGGGAACCTATGGGTACGAGCTCGAAGAAGAGAGTTTGCATCGAGGGCCACGAGATGGCCTATGTCGACCAGGGGATGGGCGAGCCGGTGGTGTTCCTCCACGGGAACCCGACGTCGTCGTACCTGTGGCGGAACATCCTTGGGCCGACCTCGGCGCGGCGTCGCTGCCTCGCGCCGGACCTCATCGGCATGGGCGACTCGGACAAGCTGCCGGAGACGGGCAGGCAAGCCTACGGGTACGCCACGCATGCGAGGTTCCTCGACGCCTGGTTCGACGCGGTCGTGCCTGCGGAGCCCGTCGTGCTCGTCGTGCACGACTGGGGGTCGGCGCTCGGCTTCGACTGGGCTCGGCGGCATCCGGACCGCGTGCGCGGCGTCGCATACATGGAGGCGATCGTCGGATCGATGCCGCTCGGGAAGTGGCCCGCGGCCGCGAGGGAGTTCTTCGAGGCGATCCGCTCGGATGCGGGCGAGGAGCTCGTCCTCGAACAGAATGTCTTTCTGGAGCGGGCCATCTCCGAGGGCAGCATGCTGCGTCCGCTCTCGGACGAAGAGCGCGCCGAGTACCGGCGCCCGTTCCTCGTGCCGGGCGAGGAGCGGCGGCCGACGCTCTCGTGGCCGCGACTGCTGCCCTTCGACGGAGAGCCGAAGGCGATCTGCGCGCTCGCCGACGCCTACGTCGCGTGGCTCACGGCATCGAGCGTGCCCAAGCTGTTCGTGAACGCGGAGCCGGGCCGCATCCTCACGGGGGAGCTCCGCGAAATCTGTCGCAGGTTCCCGAACCAGCGGGAGGTCACGGTGCGCGGCCTGCACTATCCTCAGGAGGACTCGCCGATGGAGATCGCCGACGCGCTCGCAGGCTGGCTCGATACCCTCGCTCCGCCGACGCGCGCGCAACCGGTGGCGTCATGAGCGAGGCGGCGCTCGACGCGCTGGCGATCCGCGCCCGCGCGGGCGACCGAGAGGCGCTCGAAGCGCTCGTGCGAGGCCTGCAGGATACGCTGTTCCGCCTCGCGCGCAGGTTCCTCGGCCACCCCGAGAACGCGCGCGACGCGACGCAGGAAATCCTCATCCTCATCGTGACAAAGCTCTCCACGTTCCGGGGCGAGAGCTCGATCTCGACGTGGGCGTACCGCGTCGCGTGCCGACACCTCCTCCGCGCACGCGCGACGCACCGCCGCCTGACCTTCGAGCAGCTCGTCGACGAGGATCTCGCCAAGGCGCCGAACGCCATCGGCGCGGAGGCGCTCGAGAGCGCCGAGGCGCGTCTGCTCGAGGAAGAGGTATTCCTCGGTTGCACCCAGGCGATGCTCCAGGCGCTCGACAGGCCGCTGCGCATCGCCTTCGTGCTCGGCGGCATCTGCGAGCTCGAGTCGGCCGACGCGGCCTACGCGCTCGGCATCACCGAAGCTGCCTTCCGCAAACGACTCTCCCGTGCGCGCGCGGCGCTCGACGCGTTCGTGTCGAAGCACTGCGGCGTCGCGAATCCGGCGAATTCGTGTCGCTGTGCGTTCCAGGTGAACCACAACGTCGCGCTCGGGCGTCTGAACCCGCGCGGCCTGCGTCACGCGAAGCCCACGGAGCGGACCTCTCTCGAGGCGCTGCAGGCCCTCGGCGAGATCCGCGCCGTGCGCCGCTCGCTTGAGCTCTACCGCGCGCAGCCCGCATTCACCTCCCCTGAGGACCTCGCCGCGCGGGTGCGGTCCATGATCGCGATCGGTCGCGGGAGCAGGATCTTCGATGCGTGAAGACGGCTGACGTGGGCTGATGTGACTGACGTGGACGCGGGCAGCGCGGGCAAGAGCATTTGATGTCGCTCACAGGCCGTGCAATCTTCGGCAGTGTCGCGCAGGCCTTGCCCCGTGAGCTCTCGTCCGGGGATCGACCCGCTCGTCAAGCCGGGAGGTGAGCGCACGCTGCGCGTCGGCGTGAAGGCGTTGCGGAGCGTGCTCGGCGCCGCAGAGGCCGTTGGGCTCGACGCTGGCGCGCTCGCCCGAGTGCACGGGCTCGCGCCGGAGGAGCTGCGCAACCCGGACTTCCGACTCTCCTATGGCCCCGCGCTCTCGCGGGGCGCGCCGCAAGCGTCCCGGGAGCGGATGGTCGCGCACGAGATGGACCGGGTGCTGCTGGAGCGGGCGGCGGCGCTTGTTCAGCCCGGCGCCATGACGGCGTGCGAGCGGCGCGCGGTGTCCAAAGCGCTGCGCATGGAGCGCCAGCGCCCGCGGTGAAGCTATGTCGACGACGGCCGGCGCATGTCCTCCGGCAAGTTGGCTTGCGGCAGGATGGTTGGTCGAGTACCTTGCGGGCAGCTCAACTCCGATGCTCTCTTCGACGAAGAGGGAAAGCGACGATCCGGAAATGGGAGCTGCCGAAGAGACCGTCTCGATCCGTGAGCCGATGTCGTTCGCGTTCGAGAGCGAGGCCGAAGCGGACGCCACGTGTCTCCTGATCACCTGGTTTGCGATCGTCGAATCGGCAGCGCTCGGCGTCCTCCCCGTCCTCCCGGCGCTCGACCTGGCGCGGGAGCGCGACGATCTCGGCTATCTCGAGTCGTTCTTCGAGCACGGTATCCGGCACCTCAAGGACGAGCAAATGCACGCCAACCTCTGGTGCAAGGCGCTCCTCGATTTCAGCCGCGCCTACCCCGACGTGGTCAAGCGCGCGCGCCTGCCGGGCTGGCTGATGAAGATGATGCTCCGCAAGGTCGCCGTCCCGCACGGCGTGCTCGAGTTCGCCGTCGATTGCCTCGCCTTCGAGGTGGTGATGAGCGCCTTCTACAAGGTCGCCGCGCCGCGCCTGTCGTACCCTCCGCTCGAGCCGGTGTTCCGGCGCCTCGCCAGCGACGAGGAGGCGCACACCGCGTACGACCTCGCCTACCTCGAGGGCTTCTTCGCCCGGTCGAGCCGGTCCGCGCACCTGCGCGCGACCGCGCGCTACTGGTGGCACACGGCGGGCGTGCTCGCCACGGTCGTGCCGCTGCTCCGGGCGCTCGATCGCCACAAGCCGCTGCCCCGCGGCTCCTTCCGGAAGGCGCTCGCCGCGCACATCCAGGAGTCGAGGATGCCGGGCTGCCGTCGCCTGATGCCCGCGCTTCTCAGCGGGCAAGCTGCGTAGTCCCATGGGCGAGATCGTCCACGATGGGTGGATTCACGGCGCCTCACCGCTGGACGGCGCCCCGCTGTGTCCCGTGCGGGTGACGACGGCCGACGGGATCCGGGACGTGGTCCGCCGCGCCCGGCAGGCGCAGGCGGCGTGGGCAGCGCGGCCGATCGCGGAGCGGGCGCGCCTCCTCGCCGAGGCAGGGCGCTGCTTGATGGGGAAGGCCGACGAGATCGCGGCGGAGCTCCATCGCGAGCTGGGCAAGCCGATGGCCGACGCGTACGGGGTCGATCTCGGCTCGACCCCCGAGGTCTTTCGCTACTACACGACGCGCGCCGAGGACTTCCTCCCGGCCGAGGACGTCGCGTTCAACCCGGTGATGTTCCCGCGGAAGAAGGCGCGGGTCGAGCGCCTACCGCACGGGGTGGTCGGCCTCATCATGCCGTGGAACTACCCGGTCTCCATCCCGGTGCACAACCTCGTCCCGGCGCTCCTCGCGGGCAACGCCGTTGTGCTCAAGCCGTCCGAGCACGCCGCCCGGACCAGCGCGGCGCTCGTCGGCGCCCTGTCGGACGCGCTGCCCGAGGCGCTGCTCGGCCTCGTGCAGGGCGGCGCCGAGGCCGGCGCGGCGCTCGTCGAGGAGGTCGACCAGATCGTCTTCGTCGGCGGCGTCGCGGGCGGGCGGGCGGTGGCGCGCGCCGCGGCGGAGCGCCTGATCCCGGCGCAGATCGAGCTCGGCGGCAAGGACGCGGCCGTCGTGCTCCGCGACGCGGATCTCGATCGGGCAGCGCACGGGATCGCCTGGGCCGGCTTCGTCAACGCCGGGCAGAGCTGCGCGGGGGTCGAGCGCGTCTACGTCGAGTCCGAGGTCTTCGACGCGTTCGTCGGGCGCCTCGTCGCCGTCGCCGAGCGGCTCCGCGTGGGCGACGACGGCACCGCGCCGGGCACGGTCGAGATCGGGCCGATGGCCACGCCGGCGCAGCTCTCGCGCGTCGAGGCGCACGTCAGCCAGGCGGTCGCGGCCGGGGCGCAGGTGCGCTGCGGCGGTGCGCGGCGTGGCAACTGCTACCTTCCGACGGTGCTCACCGGCGTCGACCCGTCGCTCGACCTGCTGCGCGAGGAGACCTTCGGGCCCGTGATCCCCGTCGTCGCCGTTCCGGACGCGGACGCGGCGATCCGCGCGGCCAACGAGAGCGCCTACGGCCTCACGGGGAGCGTGTGGACGCGCGACGTCGCGCGGGGCGCGGCGCTCGCGCGAGAGCTCCGGGTCGGGGTGGCGACGGTCAACAACCACATGTTCACGGCCGCGGCGCCGCAAGCCGTGTGGACCGGGCGCGGGATCTCGGGCTACGGCGTGCAGAACGGCCCGGCGGTCGTGCAGGCGATGACGAGGCCGCGGCTGCTCGCGGTCGACGAGAACACCGCGCCGCGCGAGCTCTGGTGGTTCCCCTACGACCGCGCGTTCTTCGATCTGGCGCGCGGGATGGTGCGCTCGCTGGGCACAGGACCGAAGCTCGAGCGGCTCTCGTCGGCGGCCCAGATGGTCCGCGGCGCGGCCAGGCGGTGGCTCGCGGCGTCGCGCTCCGGGGAGGAGCGCTCTTGAGCGGAGCGCGAGAGAACGCGGCGCTCGCCTGGAGCGCCTATTTCACCGCCGCGGTGTGGGCGTCGCTGGGCGTCCCGGGCGCAGCGCGCTTCGACACCCTGAGGGGGCGCGTCCTCCACCAGGCCGCGCGCTGGGGCGGGAGCATGCTCGGCCTGCGCGGCGACCGCAGCGTCACGAGCCTCCTGCTCGCCGCGCGCCACCTCGGCCTCGGCGCGCTGCTCGATGAGATCGCCCCCGAGCAGGTGGTCGAGCTCGCCGCGGGGCTGTCGCCGCGCGGGGCGGAGTGGGCAAGGGCTCGTCCGGTCGTGTACATCGAGGTCGACCAGGCCGCCGTGATCGACGCGAAGCGGCGTCTGCTCGAGCCCGCGCAGCCGCGCGGCGAGCTCGTCCTCGTCGCGGCGGACCTGCGCGAGGCCGACCTCGGCGAGGCGCTCGGCGCGGCGCTGCGCGACCGCCGCACGGCGGTCGTCTCCGAGGGGCTGACCGGCTACCTGGACGAGCCCGCGCTGCGCGGGCTGCTGCGGCAGGTGCGCCGCGTGGCGAGCCGCCTGAGCTCGTGCGTGGTGCTCATGGACTTCTACCTGCGCGACGGCGCCGCGGCCACGCCGGCGCGCGACGCCGGGGTGCCTGGGGAGGCATGGCTGCGCAAGCGCGCGCTCCGCGCGATGCTGCGCCGGGGGCTCGACGACCTCGAGCACCTGCGCGCGCTCGTGTCGTCGGAGGGCTTCGAGCTCCGCGCCGCGCACACGGCGCGCGACCTTGCGCTCCGGGCTGGCATCGCGCCGCCGCCGCTCGAACTGTTCGTCATCGCGGAGCTCGCGCCCGCGCGGAGCGGCGGCGACGCCGTACGGTAGCAGCGGTGACCGATCGGCGGGGATGCCGGCGGTGAAGGGTGAACACCGACCATCACGTGACCGGCTTCTTCACCGGCCCGACGCGGGACGCGATGATCACCGACATCGAAGAACGCAAGGCGCGCGTCAGGCTCGCAGGATCAGGGGAAGAGGCGCTGAGACTGCTCGATCTGGAGAGGCCGGACGTGCTCGTGAGCGATATCGGGATGCGCGGGATGGATGGCTACGAGCTCATCCGCGCCCGTGACTTGTCACGGTGCAACCCGTGACTTGTCACGGTGCAACCCGTGACTTGTCACGGTGCAACCCGTGACAGGTAGCGGCGCATCGATCCGCATTTCCAGCTCGGCCGTGCCTTTTCCGCACGGAGCGTGATGGCCGGACGACCCAGGCCATTGCTGAACCTGGCACGAGGCGTGCGAGGACCTCCGGGCAGCGGCCGAGGAGGACCGTCGTTCACGACAGCCGCGAGGCATCGGGCCTCCGGACGACGAGCGCCCCGGCAGACCTGGCAGCCAGCGCGCAGGCGACACGGCTGCCACGAGCCCGAGCCGCGCCGATCGTTTGGCTCACGGGCATCGGCGACAGAACCCGTGTGTCGATCTGCGTGCCACGAGCACCGGAGCGGAGCCCAAACACATTGACCGAAGCGATATCACCAATGAAGAATATCAAGGCTTCGAATGGCTTCCGCGAAATGGTAGACCTTGGGATTGTATGAAATCGCACGGGCGCGGTCAGCGCGCTGCTCGGTCTGGCCACCGTGGCGTGTAGCGCCGCGGATCCGAGCGACGGCTTTTCCGACGAAGCGCTCGGGACTGACGCGCAAGAAATCCGCTTCGGCACGGAAGGCGGCCGAGTCGGCGTCGTGGAGATTGGTACTGTACGCGCCTCCGGAGGCGCCGTTCAGGTCGAGCTGCTTGATCAGCGTAAGAGACTAGGAAGAGTAAACGCCATCCCGCGAACCGAGGCGTGAGCGGCCGCCGTTGGCCGCGCCTCCGCACCATGCGAGGCTTCCGATCCCGTGGACGCCACCAACACCGCATCAATATAGGGTAAAATCTTCCAAGGAGTTATGATCATGCTGCATTCTATGACCTTAGCCGGGCGCCGCGGGATCCGCATCGCCCTTTCCGCCCTTTCCGGCTCGTTGCTGGCCGGCGGGCTGCTGACCGGATGCCAAGTCACCGATGAAAACGGCTCCCCCGCCGGACCCGAGGACACCCTCGTTACCGCGGCCGCCATGACGAACACGGACTTCACCGACGGCAGCGGAAGAATCCGCATCCGGGTGAAGACCTGCGATCCCACCGCGGCTGCGACGACCAATTGCGCCTATTGCACCGCCGACGATGGCTGGGTCCGCATCGGGGGCGGCGCGCAGATCCTGGGGGAGAACAACCCCGGCGCCATGCTGCAGGCATCCTTTCCCAGCCCGAACTTCTTCACGGCAGCCAACGCCTTCGGCTGCACGGGCCCGGCGGGCCATTCGCCCCCGCGCCTCGGGATCGATGACAAATCGACCTGGGTGGTGAGGGCCTCCGGCGCGACCCATCAATTGCAGGCCTATGTCATCCAAATGCAGCTCGTCGATGCCGCCGGTACCGCCTTCACGCCCGCGGTCACCCAAGGCGTGGACTACGTGACAAGCGCCGTCAATCCCCCGTCCAATTACACCGTCGAGACCCCGGAGTCCTGGTTTTCCGACGATGGTTACTTCCTGATCGGCGGAGGCGCGCACGTCCTCAGCACCAACCCGGCCGACAGCATCACCGCCGCCACCGATGCGTACCTGGTGGAATCGCGGCCGGTGGACGGCCCGAACGGAAGGGCCTGGCGCGCCAGCGCCCGGGCCCGAAGCTCTCCGGCCCATGACAATCCGCTCAAGTCGTACGCGATCGGGGTGAAAGCCTGCCCTCCCCAGTGGGACAGCTGCTTCACCTATCCCATGATCAAGGAAATCACCGCGGCGGCGACCACCGGCTACGGCACCGCGACCTACACCATCAGCCCCTCCTGGGTGGGCTCGAGCGTGGGCGGCTATGCCCCCACCACGAGCTCGGGCGCGCGCTTCCTCGCCGATCTCATCCCCTTCGACGGAACCGCGAAAGGGTTCACCGTGCGCAGCAGGGATGACGGCACGGGGGGATCGGGGCAAACCCTCGGCTCCACCTTGGTGTTCGGCCATATCCACGGCCTGTATACATCCAATGCGGTGTTCTTTTTGCGCGGCGGGAATCCCGCCATCCTGAGCCGCCCCGCCGGAACAGATCCCCAATTGCAAGCCGCCTATTCCTCCGCCGATCAACCGGCGACCCGCTGGCACCTCGAAGCCTTCGGCACGGGCATCTTCCGGCTGCGGAACGGGAACCCCGATGGGGGCACGGAATGCGCCTACCGCGACGGTACGACTTCCAACGTGCGGGTCAAGGCCTGCGGGACCGGCAACGAATTCATGTGGACCGTCGTCGGCAACTCCCCCAGCTCGAGCGCGTTCAAACTGCAGAACGTGACCAATGGTCAATGCCTCGACGTCAACGGGAGCGCTACCCCGACCAATGTGGTCCTCAATCCATGCGTTACCACGGGCGATCCCATCTACCAATTGTTGTACGTAGACGATTACAATTGGCCCAATTGATCCCCTCGGTGGGACGCGGAGCATCGGGCTGGATCCAATGCCGGTCAGTTAAGCTCCCGCAACTTCAGATCGGCCGCTTTCGCGAGTAGTTGCTCATCTTGACCTTCACGGCGCGAGGGTACGATTGCTCAGTGCGGCGTGGGGGTAGGATGAAGCGCCTCAGATCCCGGCCCAGGGCGCGCAGGTGACCGGGGATGGCTCCGGGACGGGAGTCGACCGACCAAAGCCACTCGTCGCGGATGAGGCGCAGCGCCACGAGGAAATTGATGCGCGTCGGCGGCACGCGCGCCTTTGCGGCGACGCGCTCGATCTCCAGCCGGAGACCGCGCATCGCCGCCCGCTGCTCAAGCCACGTTGCCATTGTGCCTTCTCTCTCAGATCGATGCATTTGCCCCGGATCAGTATTCTCGGCGTTTTGGTGTTCGGGCACGGGTCATGTCGAGCCCTTGTTCCCGGGCGGCGTCGATGTCCTTTCCGAGCACGGACCCAGGTTGGATTTCGTCATCCCGTGGTCGAGGCGTAGCGCGAGCAAGTCGCCAGGGGGCTCGGTAAAGCCTATTGACGCAGTTCGCGCGGCCTTCGATCCGGCTCCTGGTCGTCCATGTGAACATCCGCTTGGTAGCCAGCGGCAAATCCCACCAGAGGATGATGCTATAGTCAGGCGTCGCGCGGAGGACGATGCGCTCCGGGGCGGGGAGGCGCGGTCGATCAACCGGCCTCTGCGGGGCGCAGCGGCGCGCCGATGCGCGTGAGGTAGTCGCGCACGCGGGCGAAGCCTTGGAGCAGGTGTTCGTGCACCTGCTCCTCGGTGTTGGCCGAGGTGATGGTGATCCTCAGCTCCTCCTTGCCCTTCGGAATCATCGGGTAGGGCCCGAGCGTCAGGAGCACGCCGGCGTCGAAGAGGATACGCGAGGCTTCGATCAGCCGCTCGTTGTCCCCGCACCACACGCTCACGATGGGAAAGTAATTGTCGTTGTCGACGTGGAACCCGAGCGCACGCAGCCCATCGACCGCGAGCCTGGTCAGCCGGTAGAGGCGGCGGCGGAGCTCGTCGCCGCGCGCCGCGTTCACGTGAATGGCGGCGAGCAGGGTGGCGAGCGACGCGGTCGGGCACGGCCCCGAGAGATCGTACGGCGTGGCGTAGGCTTTGAGGAAGGCCTTCGTCGTCTTGCTGCACGCGACGCCGGCGGCCAGCGACGAGAATGCCTTCGAGAAGCCGCCGACGTACATGATGCCGTCCGACTCGTAGCCGAGGCCGTGATGCCGGACGACACCGTTGCCGCGGAAGCCATAGGGCATCTCCGCGGTGGGCCGCTCGCCGACCACCCCGAAGCCGTGTGCGTCGTCGACGTAGACGGCCGCGCCATACTCCCTGGCGAGCGCCGCGAGCCGGGGCAAATCGACGTATTTGCCCGTCATGCTGTACACCCCGTCGACCAGGATTAGCTTCTTGGTGGCGGCGCGGTGCGCGCGCAGGTGCTCCTCGAGCCTGTCGAAGTCGTCCTGCGGAAAGCTCAAGAGCTTGCAGCCGCTGTCGCGGGCCATCTTGGCGGCCTGATACATCGTCATATGCCCGAACTTGTCCAGGAACATGACCCCGTCCTTGCCCATGAGCGCCGGGATCACGCCCACGTGGACCAGCGTCACGGTGGGCAGGATCAAGAAGTCCTCGGCGCCGACGAGGCGCGCGAGCTCCTCCTCGCCGCGGGCGTACAGGTGCGGGCTGGCCACGAGGCGGCACCAGCTCGGGTGCACGCCCCATTCCCGGAGCGCGGGCTCGACCGACGCGATGATCTCCTCGTCCAGGTCGAAGCCGAGGTAATTGCACGACGCGAAATCCGCGATCCAGCGCTCGCCGACGCGGATCATGCGGCCGTCGATCTGCGCCGCGTCGGCGTCGAACATCCGGCTCCGCTGCATCACCTCCTGGATGCTGGCGCGCTGGCTCTGGAGGTTCTCGCGGATGATCGCGTCAAATACGTTGTTCATCGCAGGCGCTCCGCCTGTGCTCTCCGAGTGCGGATGAGGAGCTGGCGGTCGACCTTGCCGGTGGATGTATAGGGGAATTCGCTCACAACGATGATCTCCCACGGAAGCATGTATTGCGGCAGCCGCCCCTCCAAGAAGCGCATCATGTCCTCGGGTCGCACCTGGGTCGCGCCCTCGCGCGGGAGCACGAAGGCGTGCAGCGTGCTGCCGTAGCTCGGGTGAGGGATGGGCACGACGACGGCCTGCGCCAGGTCGGCGTGCTCGGACAGCGCGGTCTCCACGTCGCCGAGCTCGACCCGGTGGCCGCGCGTCTTCACCATGTTGTCCAGGCGGCCATGGTAGATCAGCGTGCCGTCGGGGAGGCGTCGCCCGTAATCCCCGGTGCGCCAGAAATAGGCCGGGTAGGGGTGAAACGGGCTCGCGATCAGCCGCTCCCGGGTCAGCTCGTCTTTGCCGAAATACCCCACGCAGACCGTGCCTCCGCGCACCCATAGCTCGCCGAGCTCGCCCGGCGCGCACCGCCGGCCGCCCTCGCTGACCACCTCGATCTCCGTATCGTCGACCTCGCGCCCGATGGGGATCGGGGCGTCGCCTCGGGGCGGCTCGCGGACCCAGTGACACGTCACGATGTTGGTCTCGGTCGGGCCGTAGATGTTGGCCACGCGCGTGCGTGGCAGCGCGGCCATCACCTTGCGCAGAAGCGCCGGCGGAAAGGGCTCGCCTGCATACATGATCACCCGCAGCGGCACCGCGGCGTCGAGCCCGCCCTTCTCGAGCAGGGTTACGAACGTCGAGGGCGTAGTGTAAAGCATCGTGGCGCGCTCGTCCCGCAGCATGGCGACATACTCGCGGTGGCGCTGCGTCGAGCTCTTGCCCGCCTCGCGGGCCTTGCGCCGGTCCTTGATCAGGAGCGTCGCGCCGGCCGCGAGCGTGTTGAATACGTCGAAGACCGAGAGGTCGAAGTTCAAGGGCGCCCGCGAGGCGACGCGATCATGGCGGTCGATCTCGAACTCCGCGGCCATCCAGTCGACGAACGTCCGCGCGTTGCGGTGCGTGAGCATCACGCCCTTGGGCACGCCGGTCGAGCCCGAGGTGTACAGGATATAGGCGAGATCGTCCGACAGGATCGGCCGCCGCGGCGGCGCCACGGGCGGGAGCGAGAGGACCTCGGACCAGGCGACGAGCCGCGCGCGCGCCGAGGCCTCGGCGGACGCCGGCGGCTCTGCGCCGAGGAGCACCAGCGCCTCGACGCCGTCGCAGCGGGCGAGCGGCTCCCAGTCGGGATAGGCGACCGGATCGATGAGCAGCACGCGCAGCCGCGCGTCGGCGATGATGTCCGCGAGCCGCGCGGGCGGGGACTGCACGTCGAGCGGCACATAGGCGCGCCCGGCCGAGAGGATCCCGATCGCCGCCGCGACCGAGTCGCGGGTGACGGTGGCCGAGAGCCCCACGAAGCGGTCGTCTTCCCGGCACAGCGCGGCGCCGCCGCGGGCGCCGGCGGAGAGCAGCCACGCCACCTTGGCGACGAGCGCCTCGAGCTCGCCATACGTCACGTCGGCGCCCTCCTCGCGGATCGCCGTGCGCGTTGCGTGGTCCCGGAAGGCGCCCGCGAGCGCCTCGTGCAGCAGGTAGGTCATCGTTCCCTCGTGCTCGTGGCGGCTATCGCTCGTAGCGGTCGTCCATGGACGCGCGAAAGTCGCGCGGGCGGAACATGTAGCCTGCGGCAATGGGGCCGATCGCGACGGCGCGCGCGAGGGCGTACCCGACCGAGGCGAACATCCGCTCGAGGTGACCGCGCTCGTAGGCGAACGAGCGCAGCCCCTCGGCCGAGGTGAACAGCACGCCGCGATCGGTGGCCGAGGTGTCGAGCGCGGCGTACCCGTTCTGCTCGTAGTACGCGCGCCTGTGCCGCGTCGCCTCGGCCGAGGTCGCGAATCCCGAGAGGAACACGCGCGCGCCGGTCGCGGCGATCGACCGTACCACGCGCTCGGGGCGCGCCAGGCTGCCGAAGCAGTTGAACGGAAAGAAGAGCACGGTGACGTCCTTCCGCTGCGCCATGCCCTCGGCGGCCCAGAGGGCAACCAGGTCTTCGGCGGAGCCGACGTGGAGCTTGCGGCGCAGCGGCGAGGGCTCGCTCTCGCGAAGCCGGGACCGGCCCATCTCCACGAGCCAGGGCACCATGTCGAGCCCGTCGTAGTGCAGCCCCTGAACGAGCGCCCAGAGGAGATAGCGGCCGTAGCCGCAGCCGATCTCGAACAGGTGCTCGAGGGCCGGCTCGTCGCAGAGCGGCTGGGCCTCGGCGTCCAGGTAGGCCCTGACCGCCGGCGTCAGGTGCGCATCGACGAACATCCGCGCGCCCCCGTTGCTTGCGTAGAACTGCAGGACCGCAGCGTCCGTCGTGTCGAGATTCGTGCTGCTCATACGGCGTGGCCGGCGCATTCTACACCAGCGAGCGCCGCCAGTACGAGCGGGTGCAGACCCGCTGAAACCCTAGCTTCAGCACCGCGGGGTTCGAGTGGGCGCTCTTGGCGGCCGTCTGAAACGCGAAGCGGGCGCCCCGCCCGCGCGCGAACGCGAGGCCGTGGAGCATCAGAAACGCGTACAGCCCGAGCCGGCGATAGGCCGGGAGCGTGCCGCCCTCGGCGTACAGCGCGCAATCGCCGCAGAGGCCGACGACGCGCGAGGAGGCCGGCACGCCGTCGACCAGCGCAAGGAAGCAGTGCACCTCGACACCCGGGCGGCGCCGGACGCGGAGGTTCTGCGCGAGCTTGCGCTGGACTGCGTCGGGCAGCTCGTTGGACGCGCCATCGACGTCGATGAAGGCGGGAAAGAGGGGGTCGTCCGGTCCAGTGAGCCGCACGGCCCGCACGCGCTCGCTCGGGAGGCGGAGCGCGCCCTCGGGCAGGGCGCTGTCGGGCGCGGGGCCGCGCAGATCGAGCAGGTGGCAGTTCTCGGCTTCGCCCGGGATCTCGGCGTAGCCCGCCGCGGCGAGCTCGGCGCGCAGCTCGGGAGCGCTCTCGGGGTCGAGATAGACGGCGGGGGGCACGCCGCGCGCCGCATAGAAGGCCTCGATGGTCGCGAGGACGTCGGGACCGGACCGCGACACGGCCTGGGCGCAGTTGTAGTAGCCCGCGTCGGCGTCAGCCATGTACGTGAGCTGGTAGTCGTCCGTGTCGACCAGCTCGTCGTAGTACATCGCGGCCCAGACCGCGTTGTTGGCGCGGACGATGCGGTGGATCGAGGCGCTCCGGGGCGAGGTGCCGGCGGCGTCCATGTCACCCCAGATCTACCGCATCGGGCGGGCAGGAGGTCCAAGCGCTTTGATATAGCGTCTCCTTTCCAGGAGGGATGCGGATCGCGTAAGGTTCTCTATGTTAACCAGCGCGCGCAGCGTGGCCGTACGGTGAAACCGGTGATGCCGCGATCCCTTCACCGCGGGCGACGCGGCGGCGCAGGGCGCCCCGTTGGGTTACACCGGAGCCACCCTCTGCGGCGAAACAGGTGGAAGCGATGGAAATCGCTACCGTTTCCGGCGGCCGCTCGTTACCGACCGGTGTTTCTGGCGGGGTTTCTGACACGCGGAATCAGCGCAGGCGCAGCTGCACCCCCAGCATCCCCGTGACGCCGCCCTTCGGCAGCGCCGCATCGGGCTTCGGGCGGACGCGGAGGTCGGTCTGATGGATCCGCACGAACGCCTCGGCGCTCCCGAGGAGGGCCACGCTGCCCTCGGCCGGCCATACGAGGTCGATCGCCGTGCGCGTCCCGATGGCCCACCCGTGCCCTGTCTCTTCGGGCTTCTTCGGGTCGCCCGGGGAGGCGATCACCCAGTCGGCGGCGGCCTCGATCCTCGCCCGGACGAGCGCGTCGAGCGGCACGATGGGCGCGGCGAGGCCGCCGCCGCCCCCGAGCGCGAGCCACTGGACGGACAGCCCCGGGGCCGGCTCGCGCAGGGCCGTGGCATAGGACGCCTGGAGGGTCCCGAAGAACCCCGAGCGCCGGTCGAGCGCCGTGGCCATGACCCAGGCGCCGGCGCGGGCGGGTCCCGCAGCGCCGGCGGGGCCGCGATCGAGCCCATTGCCGATGAGCCCGCCGGCGGCGAGGAACCAGCCCAGCGGGCGCGGCGGCGGCGAGGCGGCCGCCGGCTCGATGCCGGCCGCCGCCGCGCCGGTCGGTTCGGGCGGCGCCGGGGCGCCGGCGCGCTCCGACGAAAGGGCCGCGACCAGCAGCCCCGCGGTGCGGTAGCGGTCGGGCAGCGGATCCTCCTCGCGGAACTCGATCTCGCGCGACGACAGCGTGCCTTCCGGGGCGCCGACGGAGGCGACGTCGACCCGCAGGCGGCGGTAGTCCGGGCCGTCCAGCCAGACGACGGCGAGCGCCCGGACGGGGGTCCCGGCGCGCTTCGGGTCGCCGAGCGCGCACCCGCCGCCGCCGGCGGCGCGGGAGCACGCCTCGATGAGGAGCGCCGGGAGCTCGCCATGCACGGCAGGGCCCGACGCGATGTCGACGACGATCGGGGCCGGCACGAGAATCTACCCGGGACCGACGCTACCGAGCGGGAGGGGCGAAGGCAAGCCGGCTCCGGCCGCCGCCGGGGTGACCGACCCCACGTCGAGGCGCAGGTCGAAGACGACCCGGCGATCGCCGCGGCGTGCTCGCCGAGCTGCGCGATCGGCTCCAGGTGGTCCGGGAGGAGTACGGCGACGAGGTCTCCGTCACGGTCCGCGGCACCCCGGAGGCGCTGGGCAAGCTCGCGGCGCGGCTCTCCGGCGGATGACAGCGCGATCCCGCTAGTCCCGACGAGCAGGTATCCACACCTGCTGCCGGGACCTCAGAGGAGGATCGGGTCGAGACGTTTCCCGAGGGAACTCGAGGCGAGCGGCGGCCGGGGCAGTCGTCAGGGGCAGGCCATCCTCTTGGGCCAGCAGAAGGCGCCGCAATGACAGTGAGGGCAACCTGTTGTCATGGGTGCATCCGAACGAAGCGGTATCGAAGAGCGCGCATGACTACGCCGTCCTCGTCGCCGCCGGGAGAGGCGTCTAGCACGGCGATGAAGCGGACAGGCTTCGCCCGACGCCCATCGCCTGGCCGCTCGACCTCGACCCACACATCTACTGGCAGACGCTCCCGCGGGATCGCCCGGGCGTCTTCCGGCTGAACGTCGGCGCCAGCAAGGAGACGTACCGCTCCTTGTTTGGCCCCCGCCGCTCTTCGGCCTCCCGATGGACGCCCTCACCGACCAGCACCACCCGCTCGACGATCTGCTCGGCGCATCCGCGCGCGATCTCGTGGAGCGCATCGACGGCGCGGCGACGAACATGGAGCGGCTGGCGACGCTGAGCGCGTATCTCCTCGATCGCGCCCGGGCGTGCCGCGCAAAGGGCTACCCGCGCGCGGCGTCTATCGTTCGAGGAGGCCGGCCCACCACGCCGGCGAGGTCGCGCGCGTCGATCTCGAGGCGGTCGGCGAGCTCGCGCGCGGGCAACGTCGTCGAAGGGCCCGCCGTAAGCAACCCGGGTGAGCTCGTCAGGCCCAGGCTCGCTCGCCTTCTGGTCGGTCGCAGTGACGTGTATGCGACGCCTGTGGTGCCCTCGAGAGCCGCCAGCGCTATCCTGCGGGCATGTCCGGAGCCGCTTCCGCCCGTCGCCTCGCCACCGCGGACGATCTGTTGGCCATCCCCGAGCGCGAGCGTTTCCACGAGGTCATCGGTGGCGAGCTCGTTCGCAAGGCCATGCCGAGCGGCCCGCACGGGCGCGCCCAGCTCCGGATCGGGAGCCGGATCAGCGGACCCTATGATCGGCGGCCCGGCGGCCGCTGGCCCGGAGGCTTATGGTTCGCGACCGAGGTCGAGGTCGAGCTGGAAACCCATGAGGTCTACCGTCCCGATGTGACGGGGTGGCTGCGCGAGCGCTTGCCGGAGCTGCCTCGGGAGGTGCCCATCCAGGTACGGCCGGACTGGGTATGTGAGGTGCTATCGCCGTCGAACAGCCGCAACGATCTGTTCAAGAAGCTCCGAACCTACCAGCGCTGCAAGGTGCCCCACTACCGATAGCCCGGCCTCGTGGCGAATACGGGCGCGCGGCCTCCGCCCACGTCAGTCGCCGGCGAGCTCGAACGCGCCTTCGTACACCGCGTCGATCGAGATGGTAGCGCCGTTCGCCAGCGTCAGCGTGTCGCCGGCCTCCAGCACCCGGTAGCGCCAGGAGCCATCCGCCTCGCGACGATAGTGCTCGACCCGCG
The DNA here is from genome assembly GCF_051527395.1 of Sorangium sp. So ce281. Taxonomy (NCBI): domain Bacteria; kingdom Pseudomonadati; phylum Myxococcota; order Polyangiales; family Polyangiaceae; genus Sorangium; species Sorangium sp. So ce281. The sequence continues at coordinate 2,821,033 of NZ_CP150322.1, read as the reverse complement.
GAGACGTCTGCGAAACGAGCACGTAGTCGGTCAGCGAGGCGAGCCGCTGGTACGCCGCCCACTTCTTGCCGCGGTCGTAGGGCTCGGTGCTCTGCGAGAGGACCTCGACAAGGATGCACGGGTTCGTGAGGACATCGCTCGTGCCAGGTTCCGTGTCCATGGGGCCGCACACCACGACCGAGTCCGCATAGACGTAGCGCTGCCCTTGCTCGGCCGAGATCCGCTGATCGGACGTCAGCACGTGGCCCCCCTTGCCGCGAACGGCCGCTCGAAGCTCCGCGATCATGGCGCCTGACAGCAAGTTATGCCGAGGGCTGCCACCCGCCATCGCGAACACGTCGCCGAGATGGTACTCGTGCTTCGCAGGCTGGCTCCGCTCCCACGCCAGGTACTCCGCGGCGCTCATGTTCCGCATCGTGGCGGGATCACCCATGGCGCCGAGCCTAGCGCGACCCCGCATGGGGAACCAGCCCGGGGAGGCTCGCATCACCCTGGGTCGCTGAGCTCATCGGCTCGGGCGAGGACGCGCGCGCGATGGCTGCACTCGCCCTGGTCACGAGAGCACGGCGCGTGGGCAGGGAGGACCGATGTCGGGACGGCCCCGCCCTACGGGACCACCTCGATCCACTCCGACGCTCGCACGGCGGTGTCGGACGTCGGATCCATCCAGAGAAGGCTCGCTCCGAGGACACCGGTCCGGCGGTTCCGGGCGAAGGTCACGGGCGGCGCCGGGCCTGCGTCGAAGTCTCGCAGCCGCTCGAGCGCCGCGATCAGCCCCTCCCGCGTCGCGTGGGCGCCGGCGCGCTTCAGCGCCTCGATCGCGATCTGCGCCGCGACGTAGGCGCTCGCCTGGATCCCGAGCGGCCCCTGCGCCACGCCGGCCCGGCGCAGGAAGGCCCGCAGCGCTTCCTCCGAGGCCCGCTCCCGCTCGCCCAGGGAGCCCGGGTACAGGAACAGCACGCGGCCGGCGAGGTCGCGGGACAGCGCCCCGGCGTGGCCGGCGATCGATCCCGCCGAGGCGTAGATCGGCACGGCCGATCCGGCGGCGTCCAGCGCGGCCCGAGCGCTCGCGAGCTCCGCGCCGGGGCCCCAGAAGAGCACCGCCTTCGCTCCATGCGCGCGCGCCGCATCGGCGACGTCGCGCGGCGAGAGGCGGCCTGGCTCGAAGGGCAGCGTCGAGAGCTGCGAGAGCTCGCGGTGGGCGGCCTCCTCGCGCGCGCCCGACGCCCAGGCCTCGCCAGCGCGGTCGCGCGTGTGCACGACCAGCGCGGCCGCAGCCGCGTTCGCCGGAGCACCGGCGAGGTGCTTGACCGCCACGCGGGCCAGCACGTCCGGCCCCGGCAGCACCTGGAACACCATGTCGTCGGCCCCTGCCGCGACATCCCGCGCGCGGCCAGGAGCGCCGCCGGCCAACCCGGGTGCGCCTGCCCCGCCTGCCCCGCTGGCCAACCCGGGTGCGCCCGTCAGCGCCAAGGGCCCCACGAGCGGCGCCCGCTCCTCCGAGAGGCGCGCCCGCAGCGCCGGATCCCCGCCGAAGGCGCTCCCCACCAGCGCCAGCACGCCGCGGTCCAGGAGGCGCGCCGTCGCCCCGGCCTCGCCCGCCGGCCCGGAGCTGTCCTCCACGCGCAGCTCGAGCCTCCGCCGGTAGAGGCCGCCTCGCGCGTTCACCTCGGCGAACGCCGCCGTCAGCACGTCGCGCGCGGCCGCGCCCACCGGCGCCTCCGGCCCGGTCAGCGGCAGCGCGGCGCCCAGCGCCACCGAGCCCGCCGTGACGCCAGGATCCAGATCCCGGCCGACACAACCCAGATAGTCAACAAGATCCGATAGATCCGCGTCCGCCAGGCGGTACCGCGGCATCACCGGGCTCAGCCGCTGCCCCGCGGGCCCTCGCCCCTCGCGGATCGCCGCCGCCAGCGCGGCGGCGGTCATCGCCCCGTCGCCTGTCCCCCTGCCCTGCCCTGCTCCCCCACCCCGCTCGCCGCTGGCCGCCAGGCGCCGCTCGGCCGCGAGCGGCGGCGCCGTGACGCCCCCCTCGGTCGTCCCCTCCCCGCTGGGGCCGTGGCAGCCCGCGCAGGCGGCCTCACGGCCGGAGAGCGCCGCGGCGCCGCCGGCGATCGCGCCCTCGACGGCCCGGCCGTCCTCGGTCGCGCCGCGCTGGTAGATGCGCTTGCCGCGCCGGGCGGCCGGCGAGAGCTCCTCGCACGACGCCGCCTCGCCCGCCGCAGGCGCGTGCGCCCGGGGCGCATGCTCGTCGCGGCCGAGCGCCCACGCCGCGAACGCGCAGATCCCCACCGGCACGGCGGCCAGGAGGCCGAGCCGCGCCATGCCAAGGCGACGGGCCCTCGGCCTAGCCACCGCCCGCGCTCCGCGCCGCTGCCCCTCGCGGCGGAAGGAACGCCCGGACCTCGTCCGCGAGGCGCCCCGGCGGCGCGATGCCCTCGACCCGCGTCCAGCGGCCCTCCGCCTCGCGCCCGATGAGCGTGATCGGCGTGTGCCGCTCCTTGATCGGCGCGCGCCCTCCGAGCGCGTCCAGCACGCGGTTCACGCGCTCGCGCCGCCCCGTCAGGAACGACCAGCCCTTCCGCCGGCCGAACTTCTCGGCGTACGCGTTCAGCCGCTCCGGCGTGTCCATCGCGGGGTCCAGCGAGATCGAGACGAGCCGCACGTCCCGGTCCAGCGCGTCGCCGAGCTGGGCCTGGAGCCGGCCGAAGATGGCCGTCATCGGCGAGCAGATCGTCGTGCAGGTCGTGAAGATGAAATTGACGGCGAGCACCCGGTCCTTCGCGAGCTCGCGGAGACGGACGGGCCGGCCGTCCTGATCCACGAGCTCCTCGTCCAGGACCTCGACGCCCGTCGCCGGCGAGGCGCGCACCTCCGCCGCGCCGTCCGCGGAGAGCCCAGGCGGCCCCGCGGCGGCGGCGGCGTTCGGAGGGTGCCCAGGCGGCCCCGCGGCAGCGGGGGCGGCGTGCTCGCCGGGAGGCGCGCCCCCGCGGCCGCACGAGGCCGCGGCGAGCGCGCCGGCCAGGACCAGCGCTTTCAATGAACCGAGCGACAGGAAACGCATTGTAGGCCTCACCGTGGGTCGTTGAGGTGCTGGACGGCGTGCGCGAGCGCCTCGGGCGCCTCGGTGGCGAACGCCTTCAACCACATGCCGGTCGACGTGTCGCCGACGAGCAGCGTCATCGTGTGCTCGTCGGGCCGCTTCACCTGGCCGCCGAGGCGCTTCAGCACCGTGGCGACGTTCTCGGGCGTGCCGGTCAGGAAGTACCAGCCCTCGCCCGCCTTGAACTTCGCGGCGTACTCCTTCAGCGCGGCCGGCGTGTCGTTCTCCGGGTCGACCGTGATCGTCAGCATCGTCACCGCCTGCCCGCGCGCCCGCAGCAGCGCCTGCACGCGCGCGAGGTTCGCCGTCATCGTGGGGCAGACGCCCTTGCACGAGGTGAAGGCGAAGTTGATGAGCACCTTCCGGCCCCGCAGCAGCCCGTCGTAGAAGCGGTGCGCGCGGCCGTGCTGGTCGACGAGCTCGGTGTTGGTGAAGTACCGCGCCGCGGCGGCGTCGTCCTCCCGGGAGACGCCGCCGATCTTCATCCGCTCCACGCGCGGCGCCTTGCCCTCCGCGGGCGTGAAGCGCGCTGCCGAGCAGATCGCGAGCGCGAGGGCCGCCGCGGCGAGCGCCGCCCCGGGCCTCATCGCGCACCTCCGCCCTGCGCGCCGGCGCCGCGCGGGGAGACCCGCAGCGGGACGGACGGGAGCGCGCCGACAGGCGCCCCGCGCCCCGGGACGGCGGCGAGGAAGCGGTACTGGCCCGGCGTGGGCGGGGTGAACGCGACGGAGAACGTGCCGTCCCCCTCGGCCCGCGGCGCGCCGCGGAAGCGGTACCCGGCCGGGAACCGGACGACCATCACCTCGATGTCTTCAGCGTCGAGCGGAGGGCCCCCTTCGCCGGCGGTCGCGCGGAAGCGCAGCGTCGCGGGCTCGCCCGCCGCGAGCCGCAGATCGGGCTCGAAGAGCGGCGCTATCGCGATGTCCTTCACGGGATCGCCCCCGCAGCCGGACGCGTCGGCCTCGCCGTCGCCCGGGGCGCAGCGCGCGGGCGCCACGGTCGCCTCGAGGCACACCCCCGTCCGCGGGCGGTCGAGGAGGAGCTCGACGTCGTAGAGCCCCCCCTCGCCGAGCCGCACCGTGGTCGCGTACACGCCCGGACGCACCTCCTTGAGCGACCTGTCCTCGACGAGGATCGATCGCGGCTCGCGGCCGTAGCTCGGCAAGGTGCCGATCGGGGCCATCATGCCCTCCACGTAGACGTAGAGCGCTTTGTCGGCCGGGCTCGCGACGAGGGCGCCGTTGCCCTCGGGCAGGGGCGCGATGGGCGTCGCGAGCGCGGCCGGCCCTGGCCGCGCCGCGGCGGCGAGAGGCGGGCCCTGGCCGACCGCGATGTCGACGAGCGGCGGGGCCGCGGGGCCGCCGAGGGCCGCCCTGTCGACGAGCGAGACCCGCGCGGCGCCCCGGTTGCGGATGTAGGCGAAGGCCCCGGTGAAGGTGACCGCGTCCGGCGCGGCCAGCCCGGTGAGCGTGTGCGCCACCGCGCCCGTCGCGCCGTCGAGGACGGCGACCTCGTTCGCGGCCGGGTTCAGCGCGAACGAGAACCGCCCGCGCGGGTCGAACTGGAGCGCGCCGAGCCCGGGCTTCAGGGCGACGCGCCCGGCGACGGCGCGCCGCGCGGCATCGAGGACGACGACCTCGCCGCGCGCGGCGTTCGCCGCGTGGACCACGCCCGCTTCATCGCTCGCCGCGATGGAGACGACCCCCTCGCCCACCGCGATCTCGCCGAGCGGCTCGAGCGTCTCGCCGTCCACCACGGCCACCGACTCGCCCTGCTGGCTCGTGATCCACGCGGCGCGGCCGCCGCCGGTGAAGGCGATCTCGTGGTGACCCGGGCCCACCGGGAGCGTCCTTAGGACGTCCGTCGAGCGGGCGTCGATCACGCTCACCGTCCCGTCGCCGTCGTTGCCCACCCAGACCGTGCGCCCGTCGGGGGCGACAACGACGCGCGACGGATCCTGGCCGACGGGGACGTTCGTCCGGACGAGCCCCCGCCGCGTGTCGACAACGGCGAGGCCCTGCCCGCCCCGGAGCGTGACGTAGAGGCTCTCCCGGTCGGGGTGCAGGACGAACGAGACGCCGCGGCCCGCGAGGCTGACCACGCTCCGGAGCTGCGTCCTGGCGAGGGCGACCTGCGGGTTGATGGCCGAGAGGGTGTTGTCCTGGTTCAGCGTCCAGAGGAGGTAGGCGTTCATGTCGACCTCGGGGCGCACGGACAGGAGGCCCGCGGTGAAGCTCTTGATCTTCCCCCGGCACGCCGCCTCGTCCGGCGCGGCGTCGACCGCGCCGCTGGCGAGGCTCGCCGCGGGCGCGCCGCCGGGGAAGCTCGCCGCGGCGGCGCCGTCCGCCCCGGCGCGGCGCGACATCCAGCCGAGCGGCGTGAGGCCACGGACCGGCGCGCCCGTGGACGCGTCGGTGATCGTGAACTCGGCCACGACGTCGGAGCCCGCCGCCGCCGCGGCCCGCGCCGCCCCGAGGCCGCTCCCCCCGCCCTGCTGGCCGCGGTCCAGCGGCCGCAGGGCGAACGCGATGGAGAGCCCATCGCGCTCGACCCGGCTCTCCTGCAGGGGAGCCGCCGGCTCCTCGGGCTGCGCCGGCGGCGCGAGCTGCGCCGGCTGCGCCGGCCGCTCGGCCCCCGGGTCCCCCGGGGCGGGGAGTGCCTCTCTCCGGCCGCAGCCGAGCGCCGTCGAGGCGCCGAGCCAGGCCAGCGAGAGCCAGAGTCCGCGCGCGCCCATCGAGGCGCCGTCCATCGAGATCCGTCGCATCACAGGCCCCTCCTCCCGCTCACGGCGTGACCCGCCAGATGCCCCAGAGTCCGCCGGTGAGCATGGCGTTCGACTGGTCCATGTAGAGGCGATCGCCGGGGACCTCGAACATGCCGCCCGACCTGAAGTAGGGAGTCACCGTCCACGCGGTCATGGGGCCGATGCCGCCGTGCGCGCTCACGGCGAAGCTCTTGCTGTTCCGGCCCTGGTACCGGGATCCCGAGCCCTCCGCCCACGGGTTGTACGCCCACTCCGTGTTCGAGAGCCCGAACGAGTGCTGGCGCCGGTGCCCCGAGGCCTGCAGCACGCGGAAGCGCACGCGGTCATAGCGCCCCGCCGTGAAGACGGGCGTCGCCGGATCGCCGCGCCCCGCCGAGCTGAAGACGCCGCTGACGTCGAGGCCCGGGCGGGTGCCGAGAGGCGCGTCCGGCCCCACGCCGAGCCGCGCCCAGATGGGCTCGGCGCGGTAGTTGAACGCCTTGTGGCCGGTGAAGTCGGGATCGGGAGGGCCAGAGACGTTCGCGAGGGTGGCGCCGCAGCCCAGGGCCGGGTTGAGGCAGCGGAAAGCCGCCTGATCCGACTGCAAGGGCACCTCGTCCTGGTAGAGGAGCACGAACTCGCGGAACCAGATCTCGGAGCCGTTCTCGTCCCGGTACTTCACCTGAGCGGCCGCGCGCGAGTCCCGGCTCGGGTACCAGACGGCGCCCTCCGGCTCGACGATCAGCGCGCCGATCCCGCCATGCATCGGGTGGTTCACCACGTCCGCCATGTCCTTGAGGTTCACGGGACCGAGCTCGACGGGCTGCCAGCGGACGTCGCCCCGCGCCGTCACGGAGATGTCGCCGGCATACCAGGTGTACGTCCGCTGCTCCCCGCGCTCGACCGTCTGATCGGGGTTCTGACCCACGTTCGCGCCGTCGCTCGCCGTCACGTCGTACCCCACGAGCTGCGCGTGCAGCGAGACGCGGTTCGACGGCTTCACCTGGTTGACGTTGAACCCGTCGACGATGGGAGCGTTGTAGTTCCAGTGAGGCGACTTCGGCAGCTCCTCGGGCAGGTCGTTGACGAGCGTGACCTCGACGCACTCGCCGGCCGCCGCGCGCAGGACGAGCGGCTCGGGCGGGCGCGCGCCCGAGCGCAGGGCGGCCAGATCCTCCTCGAGGACGAACAGGATGGCGTTGGGATCGTTGAGGCCGTAGGTCGGGTTGTACGTGAGGCGATCGCCCGGCAGGTTGCCCTGCGCGGTGATCGCGTGGACGACATACGCCCTCTTCGGCGCCTCGGGCGGGCACACCTCGACCTCCCGGCGCCTGCCCGTCGGCAGCGGCGCGCCCGAGAGCGGCAGGAGATCCGTCTGCCGCTCGCCGTGGACGCGCAGGATGCCCCACCGCCCCTCCCAGAGATCGTCCGTCGGCGCGCCCGCATAGAGGTAGTCCGCGCCGCCCGCCGCGTTCTTCCGGAAGAGGGGCGCCGCGTCGAGCGCGAGGTCGGCCTGCTCCGAGACGCCGATGGCCTGCCCGTTGGCGTAGCCGCTGTCGGGATCGGTCGGCTCGTTCAGCCACTTCTTCCCGTGCACGGTGAACACGTGCTGCTCCGCCTGGGCGCCCTGGGTGAGGCGGATCAGCGTGCGATCGCCCTCGTACGCGCGGAGCAGCGGCGTCGCGGGATCGCCGTGGACGCGCGAGCTGAAGACGTTGTGCATGGCGCCGGCGTCGCCGCTCTTCTGGACGACCGCGCGCGTGCTGCAGTTGCGCTCGGCGATCCGGAGCGGGATCGGCTCGTTCCTGTAATTGATGAGCCCGACGCCCGAGTCACGCCACGAGATCGCGTCGGGGGTGGAGGGCCCATGGGTGATGGCCACCGGCAGCGGCGCCGGCGCCTGCGACGACGGGTTCACCGGCCGGCCGCACTCGTCGTAGACGGGGCCGTAATCGGCGATGCTCAGGTTGAACTCGCGGAACGGGCTGCGGTGGTCGCCCGGGGGAAACAGGATGTCGGCGCGGTAGCTCGTCGGCCCGCCGTCGCTGCGATCGCCGAAGAGCGCTCCGGTCTCCGGATCGCGCCAGATCGAGCCGGCCGGCTCGACGATGAGGCCGCCGTAGAGCCCGTGCTGCTGGTGCGACGAGGCGGCGAAGTGATCGTGGGTGAAGGCCGTGCTCAGCGCGCGGTCCTGGCCGGCCTCGCTCAGGATCGGATCGGCAAACCAGCGCTGTGTCGTGGTCTGCGCCCCGAGCGACGGGGTGGTCATGCGCGGGTGGCGTGTCGGGTCCTCGAGCCGCACGCGCGCCCCGGGCTCGCCGCTCCTGACGCCGGCGGCGAGGGCCCCGCCGGCCGCGTTGGCCGCCTGGATGCGCGCCGCCACCTCCTCCATCGCGAGGGCCCCGTCCTCGTAGTTGAAGCCGTTCGCCCCGCCGTCCGAGGAGGTGACGTCGAACTTCACGAGGTGGATGTGCTGGCCGATGACGTCGGTGGGCGCGGCGGCCTGGAAGTCGTCCTCCGCGAGCACCGCCGGGATGAGGTTCGTCGCGTGGAACACGACGCACTCGCCGGACTGCGCGCGGATGAACAGCGGCTCCGGCGCCCTCGTGCCGTCGAGGGTGGCCTCGACGTCCTTCTCGAGGACGATCATGCGCGCCTGCGCGTCGTGCCAGCCGGCCCGGTTCACCGGGGCGTTGGTCTGGACGTAGGCCGCGCGGTAGGTGCGCACCGGCGCGCCTGGCGGACACGGGTCCGCGAAGGGGGCGCCCGCGGCCGGCGGCTGGCCGTTCACGAGGAAGAGCGCCGGCTCGCCGGCCGCCGTGAAGGCGGGGTAGCCCTTGACGGGGAAGCCGTAGCGCTCCGGCGCGCGCACGGCGCCCGGGAACGCGCCCGCGTGGAAGTTGGCGGCCGCCACCTCCGACGGGGTGCCGTCCTTCGGCAAGAGCTGCACGTCGGCCTTGGAGAGCTGCACGTCGAAGAAGCCGCGGCCGCCGGCCACCGCGCCCCCCGGCGGGACGTTCGCGATGTAGTGGCGCGGGAGCCCGCCGTCGTGCTCCATGTCGCGGGGCGGCTGCGACGGCCGGTGTCCCGCGACCGCGGCGACGTAGAACGGATAACCCGGAAAGGGGTCGCGCTCCTCGGTCTTCCCGTCGGCCATCCTGACCGACGTCCGCTCGTAGGTCGGCATCGGCGCCAGCGCGACGCCGGGGATCGGCACGACCGCGGGCGTGGGCGTCCCCGCCGCGAGCTCGCCGTCCGGGAGCGAGCGGTCCGGCGTGCCCGCCTCGAAGACGTCGTGTGTGCGCCAGAGCCCCCACATGCCCTGCGCGAAATGGGCATACAGGTGGCAGTGGAGGATGGCGTCTCCCACGGAGAGGTTGCGGTTGCCGCCTCCGCCATAGGTGATGTCATACGTGTAGGCGGCCCTCGGGCCGATGGTCTGCGAGTCGATGTACGCGCTCTTCTCGTTGCCCGGCGACCGCAGCCACTGGTGGCCGTGGAGGTGGAAGACGTGCGTCTCGCTGGGCCCGGCGTGGAGGTTCCTGACGCGGACGGGATCCCCGAGGTAACCGTGGGATACGTTCGAGGGGTCGTCCGGATAGAGCGCCTCCGTCGCGTTGCCGGCGTCGTCCCGATCGATGTTCAGCGCCGGGTCCCCGTTGACCCACGAGCTCAGGAAGAACTCCTCGAACTTGCACTCCTCGCAGCGCTTGCTCGGGCCGATCCTCTGCTTGTTGGCGAAGACGGCGCTGCCCAGGCTGGCGGCGCCGTAGTTGATGCCGAAGCCGGTGCGCACGCCGTTGTAGCGCGGGTCCGCCTGGTACTCCGCGATGGGCTGCACGACGCTCAGGATGTCGTGGAAGAGCACCGTGAACTCGCGGAAATAGCCCATGTTCTCGGAGGCGGGGGAGCCGGCCTCCGTCTCGTCGAAGCCCGCGATGACGGCGTTGACGTCGCCGTGCACGATCTCGCCGGCGTCGTCGATCATCTTCAGGATCGGCCGACCGGACGCGTCGACCGCGTCGTAGTCGATGCGCGGCGTGCCGTCCGGGTTCGAGGGGTTCAGGGAGGCGGCCGAGAGCTCGGCGGCCGTCACCTGCGAGCGGTACGCGACCGCGCCCGGCGGCTCGACGGTGACGGCGCCGTACAGCGTCTGGGAGATCCGCCGCCCCGGCCCGGGCTCCGAGCCGACCATGGCGCCGCCGCTGTGCATGAGGAACGTGCCCTCGCGGCCGGCGAAGAGCTCGTACTTGCGCGTCTCGCCCGGCGCGGCCAGCGAGCTCTCGTTGTTCCCGACGTCGCCCGCGAGCGCGTCGATGTTCCGGATCTGGAGCCCGACCACCTGGATCGAGGCGTCACGCGTCGACGCGGAGGTGCTCGGCAGCGGGCCTGTCGCGGGCGTTAGCCAGTTGGTGAACGAGATGGAGAGCCTGTCGCCGGCGTTGACCCGGAGGACGAGGGGCCTCGGGCGCTTGCCCGGCCGCAGCGTCGCGTTGCCAGGGCCGACGGGCTCCGACGGATCGGCGGCCACCACGTCCCGGCGGAGCGCGTACACCATGCCCCCGGGGTTGAACGCGCCGAGGCGGTCGTAGACGAACATCTGATCGATGGCCACGACGTCCGCGAACACCGTCCTTCCAGACGCGGGTGCATGGAAGTCGTAGCGCACCTCATCTTGACTCTCCAAGACGCTCTCCTCCTCCGGAGGAGGAGGCGCCTCGGAGCCAGAGCACCCAAGGACAGCCACACTCACCATGGCCCATCCGGACCGCCAGCGAAGCCTCATCAGCACGGGGATCTCCTTGCTCCGGGTGGAGCCGAGCAGGAGCGCTCGCGTCGAACGCTTTTCATATGAACGCCAGGCACGAGCACGCCGACGGATGCGCGCGACGCGCGGCCACCCGCCGACCGAAGCCTGGCAGTTGTAATAAAACTCTGTCTCCCAGCCCACCGCCGGTCAAGAATCTTCGCGATCAGGCGCCCGCCGAGGCGAGAGAACAGGCGCTGTTCCGAACAGACACGCGCGGGACATGCGCTGTCCCCGCGGCGGGCGAAGCGCTGCCTTCAGCAGCGGTTCCAGGCGTCAGAAGCCGACGCAGACGGGCTCGTCGATACGCAGCACGGATTCCTGGTTGAAGCGAACCTTGTATTCCTTGCGGATCGCGTCGATGGCGTCCGAGGCGACCTGGCCGCCGTCGTGGAGGAGCATGATCAGCCGGCTGTCCTCGCGGACGAGCTTCCCCGTCGTCGCGAGGTACTGGCCGTCGACATCGAACTGGGTGAGCCCGTCCTTGAAGCGCGGGGTGACCGCCGTGTCGACGAACTGCTGCCACTCCGCCTGCGTCACGGGGGGCAGCGCGAACCGGTCCAGGCCGAAGAAGAGCTCGGTCCGCGTCATCGGATCGCCGCGCCCGCAGGCGGCGCCGGCCCGGCCGGGCGAGGGGTGCGCGGCGTCCTGGCGGCCGCCGTGGCACGCAGTCGTCGCGAGAGGCGTCGCGAGAGGCGTCGCGAGGGGCGTCGCGAGGAGCACGGCGAGCAAGGCACGCGGGGGCGTTCGGCGGCGCATGGCGGCGGTCTCCGGGGTGAGGGCGTTCGGGCGCGAGGCGCGCGCCACCGTACCACGGCGCCACGCCGAGGGCGGGCGGACCGGCAGGCCGGTCCGGCGGTCCGACGTCGCGCCGCGGAGGCCGGCCGGAGGCCTAGGTGATGTTGTACGCGAGCAGCGCGATCCCCGCCGCGATCAGGACGATGCCGCCGATCTGAAGCGCCGTCAGCGTCTCGCGCAGGAAGTAGACGGAGAAGACCGAGATGAGCAGAAAGCCGCCCGACGACATGATCGGATAGGCGATCGACAGGTTGATGCGCTTGAGCGCCAGGACGTAGAACAGGATGTTCGACGCGAAGAGCACGAGCCCCAGCACGAGGTGGTAGTTCGTGACGAGCGCGAGGCACTTCTCGACGAGGGATAACCCCTCCATCGAGGGGACGCGCCGCGACGCCAGCTTCATCAGGATGTTCGCTGTCGCGTTGAAGACGAGGGCGATGATCAGGAAGAGGTAACCTTGAGCCATGACTGACGTGCGGCGAGCGCGCTCCGCGGGGGAGCTCGCCGTGCCCGGGGGGCACCTTCGCGGCGGGCAGCAGTAGCAGATCCGGGAGGATGGCGGGAACGACAAAGGGTGGGGCGAGGCCCTCGCGGCGCGGCCCCCCGGCGGCTCAGGCGGGCGGGGCGCCGCTCTCGTCGCCGAGGAAGGCCATCACGGAGGCCACGTCGTACGCGTTCTCCCAGTGCTCCGTGATCAGGCCCCCGCGGAAGCGCCAGACCCCGCAGAACGGCATCGCCAGGCTCGCGCCGCCGAGGTGGGCGCGCAGCACGCCGAACGCGGCGCCGAAGTGATCGTTGGCGAAGATGTGCTGCACGTCCATCAGCAGGGTGCCGCCGGTCATGCGGATCAGCTCGCGCTCGTGGGTGGCGGCGGCCGCCTTGCCGACGACGCGGCCGGCGGCCCTGTCGCGGCAGAGCTCCCGGTGCGCGGTGTGCAGGACCATGTCGTCGGCGACGAACTCCCCGATGCGCGACAGATCGGCGTAGAGGGCGCGCAGCTTCTGGACGTTCGGGTGGGCGGCGCCGGCTTGCTGCTGGGTGCTCACGGCGTCTCCTCCGTGTGGGCGGACCCCGATTCCGACGCCGATGGACGCCACGTCTTCGCGGCGGCGGCGGCGTCCTCGATGGTGGCCAGCTCGCCCTCGTCGAGCTTCATGTCCGCCGCGCGACAGTTCTCTTCCAGGTGCTTGATGGACGAGGTGCCGGGGATGGCGAGGATGGACGGCGACCTGTGCAGCAGCCAGGCGAGGGCCAGCTGGGCGGGCGTCGCGCCGCGCTCCTTGGCGAGCCCGGAGAGGACGCTGCCGGGCTTGGCGAGGTCGCCGTGTCCCATGGGGAACCACGGGATGAACGCCATGCCGTGCTGCTCGGCGTACCGCAGGGCCTTCTCCCCGGAGCGGTCCGCGACGTTGTACAGGTTCTCCACGGCGGCGATCTCGGTGATCTCGCGCGCCTTGGCGAGCTGCTCCACGGTGACCTCGGGCTGCCCGGAGAGGCCGATATGGTGGATCTTGCCCTGCTCCCGGAGCCGCGCGAGCTCGCCGAGCTGATCGGCCAGCGGTACGGCCGGGTCGATGCGGTGGAGCTGATAGAGCTCGATGCGCTCGAGCCCGAGGTTTCGCAGGCTCATCTCCACCTGCTGGCGGAGGTACGCCGGACGCCCGCACGGGACGATGTACGGGCGCCCCTGCACCGTCCAGTCCTCCGGTCCGGAGCGCAGCAGCCCGCCCTTGGTGGTGATCACGAGCCCCGCCGGGTACGGATGGAGGGCGCGGCGGATGATCTGCTCGTTGGTGTCCGGGCCGTAGGCGTCGGCGGTGTCGATGAAGTTGACCCCGAGGTCGACGGCGCGCCGCAGGAGCCGGACGGCCGCGTCCGGGTCGGCCGGCGGCCCCCAGTAGCCCGGGCCGGTCAGGTACATGGCGCCATAGCCCATGCGGCAGACGGGACGGTCGCCGCCGAGCATGAACTTCAGCGACGGAGTCTTGAGCGATGCGTTGGTCATCAGCCTTCCCTTCCTCTTCTCACACGATTTTCATGGCAGGAGCGACAGGGCCGCTGTCACGCGGCGGCGGACGAGCCCGCTCCGCCCCCGCTCTGGCCGTGATCGTTCACCCAGGAACCGACGGCCATCTCCGCCGTGATCCCCGGGCCGAACCCCGCGATCACGCCGCGCGCGCCGTCGGGCATCGGCCTGTCCGCGAACAGGCGTCCCAGAGAGTCGAGCACCACCGCGCTCGCGATGTTGCCGTATTCCGTCAGCGTGGCCCTGCTGTACCGGAACGACTCCTGGGGCACCTCCAGGTACCTGCACAGATCGTTGAGGATGCGCGGACCGCCCGCGTGGACGATGTAGAAGTCGAGGTTGCCCACGTCCCAGCCGTGGCTCGAGACGAGCCGGCGCATCACGGGGGCGAGGGGCTTCATCGTCCCGGGGACCCGCTTGTCGAGCCGGAAGTGAAACCCGGTGTCCTTGACGGCGTACGAGATCCACTCCTCGGTGTCCGGGATGAGATAAGCCTCGTTCCGCTCCAGCCGGATGCCGGTGCCTCCGCTGCCCCGGACGACGACCGCGCCCACCGCGTCCCCGAAGAGGCCGTCGGACAGGAGCGATCCGACGTCATCGTCCGTCGGCTGGTAACAGAGGGAGCAGAACTCGCAGGCCACGATGAGCACGTTGGCCTTCGCGTGCGCAGCGCAGAAGTCGTGCGCGCGGCTGATGGCCGCCGCCCCGGCCGCGCAGCCGAGCTGCGCCATGGGGATCTGCCGCGTGTCGTGGCGGAAGCCCATGGCGTTGATCAGATAGGCCGTCATCGACGGCATCATGAAGCCGGTGCACGAGACGAAGATGATGGCGTCGATGTCCCGCGCGGTGAGCTCGGCGTTCTCCAGCGCCTGCCGTATCACCGGCGGCACCCGGCGCTTGGCCTCCCGTTCGTAAATTCTATTTCGGATCTCGAAACCAGGGTGAGCGAGCGCCTGCTCCAGAGGCTGCACGATGTGGCGCTTCTGCACACCGGTGCCGTTGATGAGCCGCAGCACGAGCCTCAGCTGCGGGTTTCTCGCGTGCAGCCGCTCCGCCAGCTTCAGCGTGTCTTCCCGCGTGACGATGAACTCCGGAACCGCGACCTCCGGCCTGCACAGTGTGGCCATACTTCCCCCCTACACATGATGAACTCGGAACGTCCGGCGTCGGCCGAGCCGCAGCGAACGGCGCCATGGAGCGGCACACGGAAGCAAGGACGTCGCGTCGACTTACCGCGCCGGCGGCTCTACAAGCCCGGAATCCCCTCCGGACGCCCATGGCGCCGCAGCGTCGGGCCGCCAACGATTCCTTCGAGTACCGCAGGGATCATACATCGTCAATGGAAGGCGTGCGATTCCTAACAAGCCGTGTCCAACCAGCGAACATCCGACTCGCCATCCGTGCTCGACGTCGATTGTTCCTCATCCGCGCACGCGTGCGTCCGGGCTCCCCGGCGGAGCGCAGCGCGGGCGGCGGCGCCCCGTGCCCCGCGCTGCGAGCGCGCCAGACGCACTTGGGTCTGCCCCGGGCAAGCCATCTCTCGCGCTCGCTGCGGACGGCGCCCCCTGCGGGCGGAGCATTGGCGCGCACGTTCAGAGTTGCAGTCTCGCGGGAGCGCCCCCCCGGCGTCGACCGGCGGCGCGCGCGAACATGGGTGTTCGCGCGCGAACAACCGATGACGTGATGCCCTTCATCGGAGCCCTGCTATCGTGGGGTCAGGGGCCGATGTGGACCGCCTCCACACTCCCCCGGCAGGTGCCATTCCTGCTTTTGCCGTCAACTTCGTCCCGCGACGTAAATCCACCGATGCCCGCCGCGGCGACGAGCGGCGTGAGCTCGCGATGAACAGCGCCTCTCGCGCGGGAACGAAGGACGAAGGCGAGAAAACCGTTAAACGACGACGGGGATCCACCGTGAGCGCGCACAACACGACATCGCTGCATACGGACAGCACGACGAGCACGACGACGCCCGCATCGGCCGAAAACCACGAAAGCCACGCGATCGATAGGCCATCGCTCCGGAGCGCGGCGCCTCCGGAGCGCGAGCCGACGCTGCGCCGAGCGCCCGAGGACGGCCAGGGGCGAGGCCCCGACCCCCGGATGACCGCGAGCCTCTTCTCGACGTCGACATCGAAGACGCCGGGAGAGATCGACTCGGCCATGAAGATCCTGGCCAAGTCGGTCGCGCGGGAGCTGAGCAAGCATGGATATGGCCCTCGGGAGGCGATCGTCCTCTCGACGGAGCTCGTGCGGCTCATCTCTGCCGAGCTCGAGCACCGCAGGAAAATGCACCAGGCCCCGCCGCCGAGCGGCGCCGGCCACGAGCGCCTGTCGTAGGCGGGCCCACCCGCACCGCGAGCGAGCGCGGGACCGCGCGCGGGCGGATCGATCCCGGAGCGGGTCGATCCCTCGGCCCGGTCCCCTGCCGAGGTCTCCGAGGCCGGGGCGCGCCCCGGCCCGCCCGCGCCTTGTGGGATCACGGGCGCTCGGATAGGCTCCCGCCCGCTCAGCGCTCCGGCGCGAGGAGGATGGATCCGGATGATCCGGCGAGAAGGAGCCTGCCAAGTGCAATTGCCTGTTTCGGGTGTCGCAGAGATGAGCGCGAAGGGGCGCGCCGAGGTCCCCCGTCCCCGCGCTGTCCGGGCCGCTCTCGCCGGGCGCGGCCTGGCCGCGCTGGTCGCGTCTGCGCTCCTCGCCGGGTGCGGCTACACCGAGTTCGAATGGCAAGCTCAGCTCGACCGGTCCGAGCGCCTCCAGCGCGAGCTCGTGGCCAGCCAGGCGCGGGTCCGCCAGCTGGAGGAGCAGGGCCCGCGCGGCGGCGCCGCGGCCGAGGCAGGCTGGGCGAACGATCCGATCTCGGGCCTCGACGTCGGGCTGGGCGCGACGCCACCGCGCGGCGAGCCGGCCGGGGCCCGCCCGGCGCCAGAGCGCGACAGCGACGTCCTAAGGGCGTTCCTGCCGGTGGCCGCCGGAGACGTCACGGTCGCGCCGCGCGACGGCCGCGTGGTCATCTCGATCCCGAGCCGGGTCCTGTTCAAGGGGAACCGCGACGCGCTCTCCCCGGCGGGGGAGAAGGTGCTGAGGGACATCGCCGCGATCATCCGCGGCAACGAGCCGCTCAAGGGCCTCGGCTACCAGGTCGTCGGCCACACGGCGAGCGGCACGCCGGGCGTGGCGTGGCGCAACGGCTGGGACGTGACGGTCGCCCAGGCGCGCGCCGTGCTGCTCTTCCTCGCGCAGCCCAAGGAGGCCGGCGTGCCCCTCGCGCGGCTCAGCCTGGCGAGCTTCGCCGATCTGCCGCCTGCCGACGCGGGCGGCGGCGCCCCGGCGCAACCGCAGGAGCCGCGCGTGGAGATCGTGATCGAGGGGACAGCGAAGCTCCCGGAGGGCCCTGCTCGCCCGGCTGGCGCGGCACCGGCGGCACCGGCTGGCGCGGCACCGGCTGGCGCGGCACCGGCTGCACCGGCTGGCGCAGCACCGGCTGCACCGGCTGGTGCGGCCCCGGCTGGCGCGGCGCGCCCGGGAGCCGGCACGAAGGGCGGGGACGATACGTATCCGTGAACGCGGCGCGAGGGCTGCCGCGGCCATCCGGCCGCGGCGAGCTCGTCATGCGCCGCGCAGCGCGTCGATCCTTCTCCTGAGCGCCCCGGCATCGCCGAGCTCGCCCAGCAGCGCGCGCGCCGCCTCCGGCGCGGCGGCCGCCACGGCGTCGCGGACCTGCGCCCGCAGCCGCCGGCCGCTCGCGACGAGGTAGGCCGCCGCGAGCGCCGCGGCCACCTCCCCGTCGGCGCCTCCGCGCTGGAGGAGCGACGCGGCCAGCGCGCAGAGCGCCTCGACCGCCTTGGCGACCTGGGCGCCGTAGATGGGGTGGGCCGAGTCGACGCCCTGGTCGTGGCACGCCGCGAGGCACAGGGCCGTGCTGGAGAGCCGGCCGAGATCGGTCGAGTCGCCGCGCTCCCAGAGCCCGGACGCGAGTTGCTCCTCGAAGAGGCGTCCCAGGCCAGCTCCCTGGGGCTCGGTCCGACCGGGAGCGGCGCTCGGCGCGGGCGCAGGGGGCGCCCCCGGTCCAGCCCCGTGCTGCGGCCCCGCGGGTCCGCCGCCCCGCGCCGTGGCGCCCGCGCGCGCCGCGGCGCGCTCCGAGCCAGCCGCGGCGCTCGGCTGGAAGAGCTGCTTGGCGTGCGACTGCAGGCCGGGGGCGGCCGGCGCCGCGCTGCGCTCGCCGTCGGCCGCCCTCGGAACGTGCGCCAAGCCCCTGGCCATGTTCATGATCGGATTGTCCGTGAGCCGACCGCTCCCGCGCAACGACATCGCGGCAAACGCGGCGGCCGGCGCCACCGGGACGCGGCGGCTGGACATCCCCCACCCCGCCGGGGCGCTCACCGGCACGGGCCGCGCCTCGGGCTGCCCGTGAGCCCGCCGGTCGCCCGTCCGCCGCTCGATGACCACGAACGACGCGTGCTTCGAGGCGACCCGATGCCGGACCGCGAGGTCCACGATGCGCTTGCGCATCGCCTCGGCGCGCCTGATGGACAGCCCTCGCTGCGACTCCTCGAGGTCGCGTACGCGCGCGCCCGCCCACAGCGCCTCGAGCCCTGGCCGCGACGCCTCCGCCACGAGCTCGACCGGCACCTCGAGAAGGAAGCGCTCTCCGCGCAGGGTCCCGCGGAGCGAGAGGCGCCCCGTCCCCGGCTGCGCGTAGCGGCCGTAGAGCACCCACGGCTCCCCGTCGACGAGCGCGGGGCGCTCGGCCGGCGCGAGCTCGCCGACGTCGACCCCCTCGAAGCGCGCCTCGAGCCCCGTGACCCGGACGGCCGTCGCCCGCGCGAACTGCGCCGTCACCTTCTCGTCGATGCGCTCCCCCGGGTGGATGAACTCCGCGGTTCCCTGCGTTCTGCGCGCGAGATCGTTCACCAGCACATCGCTCACGTTCGTGCCGATGCCGAACGTGTAGATCCGCACCCCCTTGCCCAGCTCGACGACGCGATCGACGATCTGCGCCTCGTTGGCTACCTGACCGTCGGTCAGCATCACGACCACGCGGTCCCGCTCCGCGTCGCCGAGCATGCGCACGGCTGCGAGCAGCGGCTCCAGCATCACCGTGCCGCCGGACGCGACGAGGCTGTCGACGAACGCGTCCGCTACCTCGAGGGTCCTCTGCGTGAACGGGGCGAGCGACGGCTCGAGCGCCCGGAAATCGCTGGAGAACGCGATCACGCCGAACCGATCCCCCTCGGCGAGGTGGCGGAGGCACAGCCGGAGCGCGCGCTTCGCCTGGTCGAGCGACTCGCCCTGCATCGATCCCGACACGTCGACGACGAACACGACGTCGCGCCGGGAGGACGCCCGCTTCGCGTGGGCATGCGTGTCGAAGAGGTCCGGCACCACGGTGAGGGCGAAGGTCCCCTCCTGGCCTTGGGCCCTGTCGCACACAACGCCTGCCTGCACGCCCGGCGCGCCCGCCGCGAGCAGCACGATGTCCCGATCGAGCGCGGCCTTGTCGTTCCGGAGCGAGACCCGCTGGCGATACCCCTCCTCGCGGCGCACCGAGAGCGCGTGCGACGGGCTCTCGATCGCGACGTCGCGCCCGAGGTCGAAGACGATATCGACGGTGATCCCGTAGTCGACCCGCGCGATCCCGGGGGAGATGCGGTCGGCGTCGGGCACGTCGCCCGTGGGCTCGTGGACGCCGTGCGCGGTCCGGTCGCCCCCGGTCGCGCCGGGGATGTAGCGGGGCGCGACGAGGGTCGGGATCATGAGCCGCAGCGCCCCCTCGTCGGCGGTGAGCGCCTGCACGAACGTGACCTCGACGACCGTCTCCTCCCCGGGAAGGAGGTTGCCGACGCTCGCCGTGAACACGTTGCGGCGCTCCTCGTCGAGCAGCGCCGCGCCGTGGCCGGTGGCGATGGCCTCGTCGTAGGCCTGGAACGCCGCTTCGCGCTCCTTGACCTCCCCCTCGAGCCTGCGGCCGGCGCACTCCATGGCGAAGCCGGCGATGCTCGCCTCGCCCGGGAGCGGGAAGGTGTAGATCGCCTCGATCGGCCGGCGCTCCTCGTTCCGGTAGCGCTGCCGCACGACGAGCCGCGCCGCGCCGCCGAGGACCTCGCCCGAGAGGGAGACGCCGAGCAGCGGGACCGGGTGGCCTTCGGAGGTGCGAAGGCACGACATCGGCGACGGGTGCGAAGGATCGTGGGAGGGGTTCATCGCGAGCCTTTCGGGGCAAGGGTTGTGTAACGAGACTCGATATCGAGGGCGATGCGCCGCGAGCGCTCCGGGGCGTCGGTCCGCACGTGGAGCTCCACCCCGTCGGCGAGCTCGACCCGCTCCCAGCGCGCGCCGCGCGGCGCGGCGGCGGGCGGGGTCGAGGCGGGCGGCGCCGCGGCCTCCTCCGGGGCGGCGCAGCGCGCCTCCGGAGCGCGCGGCGGCGCCCCCGCGGCGATGCGCTCGATCTCGTCGAGGCCCGCGCCCGCGAGGCGCGCCTGGATCTCCTCGAGCGGCAAGTGCGCCTGCTGGAGGACCTTGATGGCGCGGAGCCGCGCCAGGTGCTCTCGCCCGTAGGAGGTGTCCTTCCCGCGGAACTCCGGCGCCGGCAGGAGGCCGCGCTGCACGTAGTACCGCACCGTGCGCGGCGCCACCCCCGCCTCGCCCGCGAGCTCGTCGAGCTTGTACGTCATCACGAGGAGCACCCTGCATCGAGACACTACAACTGTCAAGTATACAGCTTCAGTTCGCCTGCGCCCCTGCACCTTCAGCGGAAAATTGAACAGGGAGGCGGGGAGATGAAGGATTTCTCGCCTCGCCTCCCCGGCGCATCGTGGATTTTCTCGAATAAATTCGAGGAGATGCTTCAGAGCAGGTACTTGACCCCGAAGCCGAACTCGATGAACCCGAGCCCGGCCGGGTCCGAGACGACATCGTCCTTCTTGTTCCAGAGGAACTTGTAACGATAGCAGGCGCCGTCGCACCCCTCTTGATCCTTCTTCTTGAAGGGCGCCGCCAGGCGCAGGGAAGCGCCGGCGGAGACGACGAGGTGCTTCGAGAGGGCGGGCACGCCGACCATCACCTCGATCCGAGGGGTCACGGCGTTCAGGAGGACGCGGCCCGAATCCTCGTACTCGACCGCCTCCGAGCGCCGGAGCGCGAGCTCGCTCAGCGGGGCGAGGAGGTCGATGAAGGAGGGTTGGAGGGCGAGATAATAGGCATCCGTATAACGCACGACGCCGCGCAGGTTGATGGTGTTCGCGGACGGCACGATCCTCGGCGATCCGCCCTCGCCGTCGATGTAGCTCGGGCTCCACGACACGCGCAGCCCCATGTCGGGCCTGTAGAAGGCGTGACCCCACGGGCGATCCATTCCGCCCCCGGTGCCCAGCTCCCGGAGCACCTCGACGGACGCCTCCCGGAACGCGGCCCTGTCGGCGTCGGAAGGGTTCTTGTCGTCGACCGTCGCGAGGACGTAGACGATGACCGACTCGGCGAAGCGCCGGTAGATCTCGACCTGATCCCCCTCGCCTCCGGGCCGCGAGGAGAAGAACGTCCTGATCGCGCGGCTCGCTGCCTCCCCGTACTCGCCCTGGCCGGCGAGCCGGATCGCCGGCCAGAGGTCCGCCTGGAGGTCGCCGATCTTCGTCAGCGCCGAGGACTGTCGCTCGATCTGGGCGCAGACCTGGCCGATCAGGTCCTTGTCACAGAGATCGCGGAGCGCGCCGCCGGCGGCGCCGATGACGTTCACGAAGCTCACGAGTTCGAGGTTGTTCGCGCCGCCCCGCGTGCCGATGTTCCACTGGACCCGTAGGCGCTCGAGGTTGCTCAACCTGGAGCGCAGCTCCCGGGCACGAGCGGCTGCGTCTGCCTCGGCGGCGGCTGGCGCGGCGGGCGCGGCGGACAAGAGGACAGGGATGATCTCGTCGAGCTTCTTGCCACCGCGCAGGACGTCTCTCGTGACCAGGACCGCCTCATCCAGGAGTGTTCTCTTCACGGCGTCGTCCGTCACCTCGAGCGCCTTCACCGCGGTCGCCCCGACCACGACGGCGGCGGCCCTGATGAAGTGCTCCTCCGCCAGGGCGCCTTTCCTCTGGAGAATGGCGCGAACGGCGAACGCGAGCTCACAGGCGTAGCTGGTGCCTGACGCTGCGCTCGCGCCGCAATCCCGCTCGAGCGGCGACGGCGCGCCTGCGTCGGTGACGCCCGACGCGAGCTCCTCCTTGAGCACGGAGACACAGGTGTTCAACGACCGCGGATCGAGCTTGGTCCACGTCAGCTTGCTTGGCGCCGCGCGCTCGGCGCGAGCGTCGTCGGCGCTCGCGAACTTGTGCAGGAGCTCGATGCTCTGCGTCCCCTGCGGCCTTCTTATCTGGCCCTCGTTCGACGTGAGCCCGACGTAGACCATGTGCCCTGCGAAGCCTGCGGCCTCGTCCGTGACGCTCGTCCGGATCGCGCTGAACTGCCGCCGGAAGACCCGCTGGAGCGTGAGAGGGAAATAGGTGAGGATCGGGAACCCCCTCCTCAGGAGAAGCCTTAGCTCGTCGCGCCGCTTCTCGAGCGCGTCCTTCTCGGGGCCCGCCGCCGTGTCTTCGAGCTTGTCGACGATCCCTGCGTACTCTTGCAGGTGCTGATCCGCGCTCGCCAGGCGCGCCGTCTGACACACCAGGTTGGGTGCGACCGCCTCGGCGACCTCCCGCTGGATCAGATCCTCGATGATGTCCCTCACGTCCTCGTAGACCGCGTCAGCGATCTGCGCGCGCGCCGTTCCCGCGAAGCCGGTCACCGCCATCGCAGCGGCCGCGCACGAGGTCGCGATCTTCCGGTGATGTCTCGCCATGGCACTCTCCCGGCTGTCGCTCGATGGACGGCCAGCTCGATCCGAACTCCTCCGGACGGGGAGCCCCAAGAACAAAAAAAAACACCGTGCATGAGAATTCAACCAGGCAAATCGCAATGCACTCCATGCGCAGGCTTCGTGATGCTGCCGCGCGCCCCTCCATTGACGGCCACGCGACGCCGGTAGTAGGTAGCGCCGGCGTTCGATGGCGGGCCAACGCCCCGCGGCGCGAGCGTGCGGTCATCATGGAAGAGTCGCCGGCCAAGCTTCCAGCCTTCTCTTACCTGACGGCCGAGAACGCGGCGCTCTACCGCGCCATCATGCGCTCGTTCGTCGAGGCGCGGGAGCGCTTCGTGCTGCACCTCCGGCCGGCCGACGTCCTCCGCGCCGTCCGGGAGGTCGGCCTCGACCCGGCCGCCGTGGACGCGGCGCTCCAGAAGCTCTGCGAATGGGGGAACCTGCAATCCCACCTGGACACGGCGGATGTCGCGACCGTCGAGGAGTTCTACCGGCCGCGCTTCCTGTACCAGCTCACCCCGCAGGGAGAGGCGGTGGAGCGCGCGGTGGGCGCCTATTTCGAGGCGCTCGCGCAGCGCGGCGAGCTGAAGGCCGCGGCGCTCGACGACATCCGCACCTTGCTGGAGAGCGTCGCGCAGATGCTCTCCCGGCCGGAGCTCGACGACAGCGCGGTCCACCTCGCGCTCTCGGCGCTGCGCGCGCGCTTCGGCGAGCTCACCACGCAGGCGCAGGCGTTCATGGGCAGCCTCCAGCGCAGCATCGACCTGCACGCGGCCGGCGTGGCGAGCTTCCTCGCGTACAAGCAGCGCCTCATCGACTACCTCGAGCGCTTCGTCGGCCAGCTCGTCATCGCCACGGCGGACATCGCGGAGCTCCTCGGCCGCGTCGACGGCGCTGCGGCGCAGCGGCTCGCGGACAGCGCCGGCAGGCGCGAGGTCGCCGACGCGCTCGACGGCGAGGAGGCCGACCAGCGGGCCGCGGCCGCGCGGTGGGAGGCGCGGATCGAGGGCGTCCGCGGCTGGTTCATCGGCCGGCCGGGCGCGCCGTCGCAGGCGGAGGAGCTCAGGGCCCGCGCCCGCGCCGCCATCCCCGCCCTGCTCTCCGCCGTCGCGAGCCTGCACGACCGCCGCTTCACCCGCAGCGACCGCGCCGCCGACCTCCGCACCCTCGCCCGGTGGTTCGCCGAGGCCCCGAGCGACGCGGACGCCCACCGCGTCTGGCGCGCCGCGTTCGCCCTCGCCTCGACCCGGCACCTCTTCGTCAACGAGGAGGCGATGGCCGAGCGCGAGGCCGCGCCGGTCCCCGCCAGCCGCTCGTGGCTCGACGCGCCGCCGCTCCGCATCTCGCCGCGCCTCCGCGCCACCGGCCGGCACGCGCGGCCCGGCCGCCCGAGCGACGTGATCGACCGATCCCGCGAGAAGGCGCTGCTGCTCGCGCACGAGGACGAGGACGAGCGCGCCATCGCCGACGCGCGCGACCGGCTCGCCACGGGCCGGCCGACGCGCCTGTCCGAGCTCGGCCGGCTCGATCCGCTGGCCTTCGAGATGCTCCTCGACTGGCTGGGCGAGGCGCTCGCCGCGGGCGGCGGCGAGACCACCTCGGCCGACGGGGCGATCGCCATCTCCCTGGTCCCCACGAACGACGGCCAGGTCGCGACGGTGGAGACGCCATCGGGCACCTTCCGCGGACCGGATCACCTCCTGACGCTCCGCTCGCTCGCCCCGGACGAGGCGCCCCGGTCCCGGCATCGCGCGCCCGCCTCCGAGGACGCGGCCCCGTCCTGGCACCGCACGCCCGCCCCGCCGGGACCTTCGCCCGCGGAGCGCCCATGACGCGCGCCCTCGAGGCCCAGGAGCGCCACGAGCGGCAGAGGGCGCTGCGGGCCCTCCTGCGCCACCCCCTCCTGCCGGCCGCAGGCGCGCACGCCGCGTCGTTCCTGCTCGTGCGACGGCACGCCGCCGCGCTCCGCGCCTGGCTCGCCCGCTACCCCCGCTGGTCGCTGCTCGTCGAGCCCGAGCAGGCGCGCCTGCGCAAGACGCCGGCCGACCTCGCCGACGGCACGCGGCCGGCGCTCGACCCGCACCACGGCACCCCGTTCACGCGCCGCCGCTACGTGCTGCTCTGCCTGGCCCTGCTCGCGCTGGAGGGCGAGGACCGCCAGACCACGCTCGGGCGGCTCGCCGAGCGCATGGTGGGGTATTTCGCCGACGACCCGGCGCTCACCCGCGCCGGCGCCTTCGAGCTCGACGTGCAGGACCAGCGGCGCGATCTCGTCCACGTCGTCCGCCTCCTCCTCGATCTGCGCGTGCTCACGCGCGTCGCCGGCGAGGAGCAGGGCTTCATCGCCGATCAGCGCCGCGACGTGCTCTACAGCGTGAGCCGGCCCGCCGTCGCCGCCATGTTGAACGTACGCCGCGGGCCCTCGACGCTGGAGGCGACCGACGCCGCGGACCTCGCCGCGCGGCTCGCCGGCATCGTCGAGGAGCTCGCCCCGGAGACGGACGACGCCCGCAACCAGGCGCTGCGGGCCCGGCTCTTCCGGAGGCTCCTCGACGATCCGGTCGTCTACTACGAGGACCTCGCCCCGGAGGAGCGCGCGTACCTCACGACCCAGCGGCCCTTCGTCGTCGACGAGATCGAGCGGGCGACAGGGCTCGTCGCCGAGGCGCGGCGCGAGGGGCTGGCGATGGTCGATCCCGACGAGGAGCTCAGCGATCTCGCGATGCCGGAAGAGGGCACCGAGGGGCACCTGACGCTGCTCGTGGCGGAGTGGCTCGCGGGCCGCGCGCGCGACGGCAGGCTCGTCGGCCGGGCCGCGGTCGAGCAGCGCGTGGCGGAGCTCGTCGCCGAGCACCGCGGGCGCTGGAGGAAGGCGGCGCTCGGCGCGGGCGCCGAGGTGGAGCTCGCCGACAGGGCGCTCGATCGGCTCTCCGCGCTCCGCCTGCTGCGCTGGACGCCCGCGGGGGTCGCGCCGCTCCCCGCCATCGCCCGGTACGCCGTCGTCGCCCCCTCGGGACCGGCGGGCGCGCCGCGCTCCGAAGCCCTGTTGGCCGGCCTGAGCGCTCCGGCCGGCCGGGCCGACGGCGCGCCGCGCGCGAGGACGCCAAGGAAGACGCGATGACCCTGCCTTCCCCCGTGACCCGACGCTGGCAGCCGCTCCGCAGCGGGCTGCTCAACCTCTACCGCTACGACAGCGAGGAGTTCGTCTTCGAGGGCGGCCGGCTGCTCCTTCGCGGCAACAACGGCAGCGGCAAGTCGCGCGTGCTCGCGCTGCAGCTGCCGTTCCTGCTCGACGGCGAGGTGAGCCCCCACCGCCTGGAGCCGGACGCCGACCCGGCGAAGCGCGTCGAGTGGAACCTGCTCCTCGGCCGCTACGAGGAGCGGCGCGGCTACACCTGGCTCGAGCTCGGCCGGCGCGACGACGACGGGGCCGAGCACTACCTGACGCTCGGCTGCGGGCTGCACGCGGTCGAGGGCCGCGGGCTCGCGGGCAAGTGGCTCTTCGTCACCTCGAAGCGCGTCGGGCGCGATCTGTTCCTGCAGAGCGCCGGCGCCGCGATCGGGAGGGAGCGGCTGGAGGCGGAGCTCGGCGGGAGCGGCGAGGTGTTCACGAGCGCCGCGGCCTACCGCGCCGCCGTCGATCGCCGGCTCTTCCAGCTCGGCGATCGGTACGGCGCGCTGCTCGACCTCCTGATCCAGCTGCGGCAGCCGCAGCTGTCGCGAAAGCTCGACGAGGCGCAGCTCTCCAGGGCGCTCTCGACGGCGCTGCCGCCCGTGCCGCCCGCGGTCGTGGCCGACCTGGCCGAGTCCTTCAGGAGCCTCGAGGCGGATCGCGCGGCGCTCGACGGCTTCGCCGCGGCGAGCGCGGCGTCGTCGGCGTTCCTCGACGAGTACCGGCGCTACGTGAGGGTCGCCGCGCGGCGGCGCGCGGCCGCGGTGCGGAGCGGGCACGCCACGTACGAGGCCGTGATGCGGGAGCTGCGGGCGGCGGAGGCGGGCCTCGACGAGGCCAGGGCCGCCGGAGAGCAGGCGGCCGCGCGCGAAGAGGAGGCCGAGCGCGCGGCGCGCGGCGCGGCGCGCGAGGTCGAGACCCTGAGCCGGCGCCCCGAGATGGACCAGGCGCGCGCCCTCGACGAGGCGCGGGGGGCGGCGCAGGCCGCGGCGAGCGACGCGAGGGAGGCGGAGCTCGAGCACCGCCGGGCCGTCGAGCAGGCCGAGCGGCGCGGCAGCGAGCGCGAGGAGGCCGCCGCGAGCGCGCGCGCCGAGCGCGACGCGCTCGCGGCGACGGTCGCCGCGGCGGAGGGCGCCGGCGCGGAGGTCGGCCTGCCCCCGCCGGCGCTGCCCGGCGGCTGGGAGGCCGATCCGGGCGGCCGCGCGCTCCCGGGCGCGCAGGCGCGCTTCGACGCGGCCGTGGCCGAGCGCCGCCGGGGCGTCGCGCACCTGCGCAAGCTCGACGGCGAGCTCGCGTCGGCGCGCGCCGCGCGGGAGCGCGCCGACGCGGCGCTGGAGGGCGCGGCCGCGCGGCTCGAGCGCGCGCGGGAGCGGGCGGCCGCGGCGCTCGGGCACCGGGAGGCGGAGGCCGACGCGCTCGTCGGCGCGTGGCGCGCGTGGGCGCGCGGGCTCTCGGAGCTCCCGATCGGAGGCACGGACGTCGAGGACGTGGCCGACGCTGTCGCGGCGTGGGCCGAGCACGGCGACGGCGAGAGCCCCGCGGCGCTGGCGGCGCAGCGCGCGCTCGCCGACGCCCAGGGGCGGCTCGCCGCGGCGCGGGCCGAGGCCGATCGCGCCCTCGCCGTGGCGGAGGAGGCGCGGCGCGCGCTCGAGGAGGAGCGGGCCGCCCTCGAGCGCGGCGCGCACCGTGGCCCGGAGCCGCCGCCGTCGCGCGCGCCGGGCGCTCGCGAGGGGCGCCCTGGAGCGCCGCTGTGGCAGCTGTGCGACTTCGATCCCGGGCTCGACGCGGCCGGCCGGGCGGGCCTGGAGGCCGCGCTCGCGGCCGCGGGGCTGCTCGACGCCTGGGTGACGCCCGGAGGCGAGCTCCTGGCCGAGGGGGTGCTCGACACGGCGCTCTCGGCCGCCGGGGAGCAGGCGCTCCCGCGCGAGCAGCAGCTCGGCCGCTGGCTGCGCGCGTCGCCTGCGCTCGCGGCCGAGGGAGCGGCCGGCGCGCCGCCGGTGCCGCCGGACGTGGTGCGGGCCGTGCTGGCGCGCATCGGCGCCGGCCGCGGCGCGGGCCGGATCTGGGCCGACGTCTCGGGCAGCTTCGCGCTCGGCCCGCTGCACGGGGCCTCTGCCAAGGCCGAGGCGGAGCACGTCGGCCACGCGTCGCGCGAGGCGGCGCGGAAGCGGCGGCTCGCGGCGATCGAGGAGGCGCTCCGCGAGGCGGCGGCGGCGCGCTCGGCCGCCCTGACCGCGCGGGCCGAGCTCGATCGCCGCGCGCGCGTCGCCCGCGAGGAGGCGGCCAGCGCGCCGTCTTCCGCGGCGCTGCGGCGCGCGCTGGCCGCGGAGCAGGCGGCGGAGGCGGCCGTCGTCGACGCCCGCGCCGCGCTCGCGGAGGAGGAGGAGCGCGCGCTCTCGCGGCGGCAGCGCGAGGCGCAGGCGCTCGCGGAGCGGGACCGTGCCGCGGCGGACCTCGGGCTCGCGGCGTGGGTCGGGGCGCTCGACCGGCACGACGCCGCGCTCGCGGCGCTGGTCCACGCCGCGGCGGCGATGTGGCCGACGGCGCGCGGCGCCGCGGCGGCGCTCCGCCGCGCGCAGAAGGCCGAGGAGGAGGCGCGGCTCGCCGAGGGGCGCGCCGTCTCCCGCGCCGAGGCGCGCCAGCGGGCCGCCTCCCGCCTCCACGAAGCCGAGGTGCACCGGGACACGCTGGAGCGGACGACGGGGGCGCTGGTCGACGAGATCCTGCGCCAGCTCGCCGAGGCGCGGGAGCGGCGCGAGGCGCGCGACGCGGAGCACCGCGCGGCGCAGCGCGCGCACGGCGACGCGCGGGTGGCCGAGGCGCGCGCGCAGGCGAAGATCGAGCCGCTCCGCGACGGGCTCGAGCGCGCGGCGCGCGAGCGGGCGGGGCACGTCGATGCGCTCGCGGCGATGGCGCGGGCGCGGCTCCTGTCCGTGCTGGAGATGGCGGACGCCGAGCCCGGGAGCGAGGGGGCCGCCGCGTGGTCGCCGACGCGGGCGGTGGAGGTGGCGCGGCGGATCGAGGCGTCGAGCGGCGACGTCGAGCACGACGACAGGGCGTGGGAGCGGCTGCAGCGGGGCATCTTCCGGCACGTCGAGGCGCTGCGGGACGCGCTCCTGCCGCACGGCTACGGGCCGCAGACGACGAGCGAGGACGGCCTCGTCGCGGTGACGGTGCCGTTCCAGGACCGGACGTGGGCCGTGCACGACCTCCAGGCGATGCTGGCCGACGAGGTGGCGCACCGCCGGACGGTGCTCGACGCGCGCGAGCGCGAGGTGCTGGAGAACCACCTCATCGGCGAGGTGGCGAGCCACCTGCACGATCTGCTGCACCGGTGCGAGGCCATGGTGCGCGACATGAACCAGGAGCTCGCCGCGCGGCCGACGAGCACCGGGATGAGGCTCCGCTTCTCGTGGGCGCCGCTCGTGGACGGCCCGCCCGGGCTCCTCGAGGCCCGGCATCGGCTGCTGCGGGCGGGCGGCACCTGGTCGCCGGGCGACCGCGCGCTGCTCGCGCGGTTCCTGAAGGAGCGCATCGAGGAGGTGCGCTCTCGCGGCGAGGCGGCGAGCTGGCAGGAGCAGCTCTCGACGGCGCTCGATTACCGAGGGTGGCACGCGTTCGCGGTGGAGCGCCACCAGGACGGCGCGTGGAAGCGGCTGACGAGGCGCACCTACGGGACGGGGTCCGGCGGCGAGAAGGCGCTGGCGCTGACGATCCCGCAGTTCGCCGCGGCGGCCGCGCACTACCGCAGCGCGCACCCGCACGCCCCCCGGCTCATCCTGCTGGACGAGGCGTTCGTGGGCATCGACCCCGACATGCGGGCGAAGTGCATGGGGCTCCTCGCCGCGTTCGACCTCGATTTCGTGATGACGAGCGAGCGCGAGTGGGGGTGTTACGCGACGCTGCCCGGCCTGTCGATCCACCAGCTCACGGTGAGGCCCGGCATCGACGCGGTCGGCGTGACCCGGTGGGTGTGGAACGGGCGGGAGCGGGTGCGCTCGGCCGCCGCGGCGGCGCCGCCGGAGCCGCCGCCCGACGGCGTGACGGGGCCGCTGTTCGGCGGCGGGCTCTCGTGAGCGGCGGCGGCTCCTGGTGAGCGCACGCGATCGGCTCGTCGTGAGCGGCGGCGGCTCCTCGTGAGCGGCGATCGGCTCCTCGTGACCGGCGATCGGCTGCGGGCGGTGCTCGGCGCCCGGGAGCTCGGGTGGATCGTGGACAAGGCACGCCGGCGGCTGGAGCGCGGCGAGCCCGTGCGGGGCGCCGTGGTGCAGCGCCGCGACCCGACGGCCGCGGAGCGCGCTGCGGTCGAGCGTTTGTTCGGCCGGGTGACCCACGGCGGCGCGCTGCGGGTCTCGCTGGACGAGCTGGCGCAGCTCCTCCGGGACGCGGAGCTCTGCGCGGGCGTGGAGGCGGCGGTCGAGGCGCTGACGGGGCCGTTCGTGGACCGTCGCGCCGAGGCGGCGCGGCTCGAGGCGGGCTGGCAGGCGGTCTTCGACGAGGCCGCGGCGTCGGGCGATGGCCGGCCCGAGGTCGGCGTGTGGCTCGATGATCTTCGCGCGTCCGGCCTCGTGCGGCGGCTCTCGTGCGGCGACGTCGAGGCGGCGCGGGATCTGCTCCGGCAGGCCGTGTCGGTGGTGCGCCGCCTGCCGGCCGAGGGCCTGCCGCTCGCGGAGCTCGCGGCGGCGGTGACCGGGGACAGCCATGCGCTCGACGCCGGCGCGCCGCTCGGCGCGCTGGTGCTCCGGTTCGCGGCGGCGCTCTCCGGGGTGACCCGCTGGGAGCGCGCGGCGGAGCGGCGGGAGGCGTGGGACCGCGCGGGCGTGCTGCTGGACGATCTCAGCGCCCCGGTGCTGGTGCTCAACCTGGGAGCGGCTCCGGACAGCCTGGCCGGGCGGGTGCTGGCGATGCATGCGGCGGCGGGGGAGCCCTGCCGGCTCTCGGTCCGGCAGCTGTGGCGCGCGCCGCCGCGCCTCGAGGTGTCGGGGCGCGAGGTGTTCGTCTGCGAGAACCCGGCGGTCCTCTCGGCGGCGGCCGACCGCCTCGGGCCGCGCGGGGCGCCGCTCGTCTGCGTGGAGGGGCAGGTCCGGACCGCGGCGCGGCTGCTCCTGGAGCGGCTCCGCGGCGCCGGCGCAACGCTGCGGTACCACGGCGACTTCGACTGGGGCGGCCTCCGCATCGGCAATGTGGTGATCGGGAGGCACGGCGCGCTGCCCTGGCGGTATGGGGCCGCGGACTACCGCGCCGCGCCCAAGGGGTCGGAGCTCGCCGGGGCGCCCGTGGCCGCGGCCTGGGACGACGAGCTCTGCGCGGCCATGTGCGACGAGGGGCGCGCGGTGCACGAGGAGGGGGTGGTGGAGGCGCTGATCGAGGATCTACGGCAGGGAGAAGGAGAAGGCGCGGGCTGAGAGGGGGAGCGCGTCCGTTCTGCCTGGCGTGCACGGTCAGTTCGCGTCTCCGGCGGGGGAGGACTGTGCCAGGCGGCCCTGACCTGTGCCAAGTGAGGGGGGTCCGGCACCGGCACAACCGCAATGCATTGCGACACACCGGGGTCCGGACCCCCTCGAAGCGCTCTTCGGAGCGATTTTTCGCCGGGATTTGTGCCAGATGGCGCCTGAATTTGCGCAATTCTGTGCCAGATACCCCCTGAAAACGCTCGCTTTTGTG
The DNA here is from genome assembly GCF_051527395.1 of Sorangium sp. So ce281. Taxonomy (NCBI): domain Bacteria; kingdom Pseudomonadati; phylum Myxococcota; order Polyangiales; family Polyangiaceae; genus Sorangium; species Sorangium sp. So ce281. The sequence goes on along the minus strand of NZ_CP150322.1, from coordinate 2,789,882 downwards.
CCAGATGGGGGGTCCGGGACCCTCCGGACCGCTATCCACTGCGTTCGCGCGGGGTCCGGGACCCTCCAGACCGCTATCCACTGCGTTCGCGCGGGGTCCGGGACCCTCCGGACCGCAATCCACTGCGTTCGCGCGGGGTCCGGGACCCCTAGAGCGACAAACGGATTGAAACCACGAGAGAAAGCAGGAATTTCACAGGGAGGCGGGGAGGCGGGGAGCGAGAGACGGCAAGAGCGAGAGATTCATTTTTTTCTTCCTCCCCGACTCCTTGCCTCCCTGTGAAATTCTCCAGGTTTCAACGTGATCGGCATTCTAGGGATAGCTATCCACTGCGTTCACGCGGGGTCGCGACCCCTAGAATAGCGATCACGTTGTTCAACCGAGAATAAACCGCCAAGACGCCATAAGACGCCATAAGAACAACAAGCATCATGGCGTCTCATGGCGTCTCATGGCGTCTCATGGCGTCTCATGGCGTCTCATGGCACCCTGGCGATTCCAAATTCTGCGCTTTTCAGGCAGCTTCAACCCCCTTATCGCTCTACAGCGCTTTCCGCCCGCTTCTCCTACATGGAGCGCAGAGCGGCGGTCACCCGCACAGGAGACGGGCCCAGATCGGCGTTTTCGGCGCGCAAGCGCACTCCAGTGCGCTGAGCACCGAAAACGTCGAGGTGGGCCCGTATCCGAAGCGGGTGACCGCCGCTCTCTACAGCTTCCCGAGCGACGCGCGCACGTGCCCGATGAACACCTTGATCTTCGGTATCTCCGACAGCGCCCCCGGCACGCTGAGCCGCACCGGCCGCTCCTGCCCCACCACGTCGGGCAGGACCGGCACGAGCACGTCCGGCCCCACGTCGGGATCGGGCACGAGCGCGTCGGGGACGAGGCCGATGCCCAGGCCGGAGATGCAGCAGTGCCGGATGAAGTGGATGTCCGTCGCGATGAGGGCCGGCTCCACGGTGAAGGGCGCGCCCCGCCGTGTCCGCCAGGTGCGCGCGTCCTCGCCCGGGGCCTGCCACGCGAACAGCTCGTGGTGCTTCAGATCGTCGATCGTCTGTGGCGTGCCGCGCCGCTCGAGGTACGCGCGGCTGGCGATGAGCCACTCGCGGACGCGCAGGACGACGTGCGATATCCAGTGTCCGCCCGGCGCGTCCTCGCCGAAGTGCACCGCGATGTCGATGTCCGTGAGCGCCTCCCCCAGCGGATCGTTGCTGAAGCGGCAGTGGACGTGGAGCCTCGGATACGCGCCGCGAATGGCGGCGAAGAGCGGCGTCAGCACGTGCGGCGGCAACCCCACGGGCAGGATGACCCGCAGCGTGCCCGTGGGCGCGTCGCCCACCTCCCGGATCGAGGCCAGGAGCGCGGCGGCCTCCTGCACCATGCCGCGCCCCTTCCGGGCGAGCACCTGCCCGGCCTCGGTCGGCACGACGCCGCTCCGCACGCTCTCCAGCAGGAGGACGCCGGCGCGCGCCTCCAGCGACGCGACCTGACGCCGCAGCGTCGTGCGCGACGAGCCGAGCGCGCGGGCCGCGCCCAGGAAGGAGCCGGCCTCGACCACGGCGAGGAAGGCGCGAAGCTCTTCGAGGTCCATACACCCTGCCACTGTCCGCATTCTAGCCAGGGGTGACCGTCTTCGGCCATCCACATGCCGCGCCGCTCGATAGCGTCGCGAAAGGAGGAGACAAGTCGATGGCACGAGACGATTCGCACGCGCTCACGCGCACAGGCTCGCTCGCGGCGCTGGCCCTCTCCCTCGCGGCGCTCGCAGGCTGCGGCGGAGGCGAGGAGACGAGCACGACGAGCACGACGAGCACGACGAGCACGACGTCCACGTACGAGGACCCCCCCGAGCTCCAGCCGGGCGCGGATGGAGCGTACGAGCTGCGTTTCGGCCCGAGCGAGGTCGAGATCGACGGGCGGCGGTTCTGTCTCCGCGCGTACAACGGAATGACCAGCGGCCCCACGATCCGCATTCCGAAGGGCGAGGACCGCAGGGTCCACGTGACCCTGCATAACGACTTCACGAAGAGCGACTTCCGCGAGATCGCGAGCATGATGGGCCATGGCAACAGGTCGTGCCACGACTTCAACCTGACGAACTTGCACGGCCACGGCCTGCACGTGCAGCCCAACTTCGCGACGGACGATCCCGCGGACCCGTGCGAGGGGGACGGCTGCGCGCCCGAGGGGCGGTATTTCGGCGACCACGTGCTGCACGAGGTGGGGCCGGGCGAGAGCGCCCGGTACCGCTGGGACCTGGACGAGGACGGGATCCACCACGAGGGCACGGACTGGTACCACCCTCACATCCACGGCTCCACGGCCATCCAGGTCATGGATGGGGCCGCCGGGGCGCTCGTCATCGAGGGCGCGCTCGACGAGCTGCCCGGCATCGCCAGGGCCAGAGAGCGGGTGATGGTCATGACCCAGGTGGCCATCGATCACGAGAACTCGGTGCCCTTGAAGGAGGGAGAGACCTGCACCGAGGACAACCTGTCGGTGACCGACTTCCTCGCTGTCGAGTCGCTCCGGGCCACGCTGATCAACGGCAAGCTCAGGCCGCGGCTCACGACGCCGCCCGGGCAGGTGGAGCGCTGGCGCATGGTGTACGCGGGCAGCCCGGACGAGATGGGGATGAAGCTCCACGTCGCGAAGGACGCTTCGTGCTCGGATTTCGACAAGGCGCCCATCGAGACGACGCAGATCGCGCGCGACGGGCTGACGCTCCCTCAGTTCTACAGGAGCGACACGGTGTGGGTCTCCCCCGGGTACCGCGCCGACGTGATGGTGAAGATGCCTGAAGGCAAGCAGACGCTCTGCCTCGTCGGGCGCCGGCCGAACGATCTCCTGGGGAGCGTGATCGCGATCGTCGACGTGGATCCGAGCGCGGGCGAGCCCACCGAGGTGAACCTGCCCGCGGAGGCGGACGTGGCCGCGCTCGCGCCGCCCACCTCGTGGACCGGCACGGTCGACGGCGAGCCGATGGAGGTGAGCTGCGATTCGGTCGAGACAGTGCACCAGAAGGTGGTGCTCCTCGTACCCACGCCAGGGAGCAAGCCGCCCGATCTCAGCAGCGATGTGGCGCTCATGTCCTGTGACCCGGGAGACCACCCGCACGAGGTCGATCCGGACGCGCCGGTGTGCATCTGCCCGGATCCGAACATCAGCTGCCGCAAGTTCGACGAGCGGCGCGCCCGCGGCTACCGGAGCGATCGGGTCATGACCGCCGGGAGCTCGGAGCGGTGGGAGATCCGCGCGTTCGACGGGCACCCCTTCCATATCCACATCAACCCGTTCCTCGTATGCCCCAACAAATCGAACAAGGAGCCCAACTTCGCCCACTGGCGAGACACGATGTGGGTCCAGGTCGAGGACGGGCCGCGCGACGTGATCATGAACCCCCGGAGGTTCACGGGCCAGTTCGTGGCGCACTGCCACAAGCTGAACCACGAGGACGAAGGGATGATGGAGCTCGTGGAGATCTGCGACCCGGGAGATGAGGAGTGCCTGTGTCAGGGGACGGACGAGAGCGGCGCGTGCATCTCCCAGGCAGGGTGTCAGCCGGACGATCTCGCGTGCCAGTTCGCGAAGACGGCGACGGACGCGTACCCGGCGCCGCCGCCGCCGGACCTGGAGCTGTGCGGGCCGTGAGCTCCCCTCGCGGTCGCTGACTCGCCGGGTGGCATTCACGTTGCCTGACGCCGCGGGCGAGGGGGGAGCACGATGGAAATCGACGGAGGCAGGCGGCCAGAGGTCGTTGTGATCACGGGGGCGTCGGCGGGCGTCGGGCGCGCCACGGTGAGGCGGTTCGCGCGCGAAGGCGCGCGCATCGGCCTCGTCGCGCGCGGGCTCGACGGGCTCGAGGGGGCGCGTCGCGAGGCAGAGGACGCCGGGGCGAGCGCGCTCGTCCTGCCGACCGACGTCGCCGATTTCGCGCAGGTCGAGGCCGCGGCCGCGGCCGTCGAGGAGCGCTTCGGCCCGATCGACGCCTGGATCAACGTCGCGATGACGTCGGTCTTCTCGCCGGTGAAGGAGACGCTACCGGAGGAGTACGAGCGCGTCATGAAGGTCAACTACCTCGGCTATGTGCACGGGACGCTCGCGGCGCTCGCGCGGATGCTCCCCCGCGATCACGGCACGATCGTCCAGGCGAGCTCCGCGCTCGCTCACCGGAGCATCCCGCTCCAGTCGGCCTACTGCGCGTCCAAGCACGCGATCGTGGGCTTCACCGAGTCGCTGCGCAGCGAGCTGTTCCACGACAAGAGCCGCGTGCGCGTGAGCATGGTGCACCTGCCGGCGATGAACACGCCGCAGTTCCTCTGGTCGAAGTCGCGCCTCCCCCGCAAGCCACAGCCGGTGCCGCCGATCTTTCAGCCCGAGGTGGCCGCCGAGGCGCTCTACTGGGCCGCGCACCACGACCGCCGCGACGTCATGGTCGGCCTCCCGACGGTCAAGGCGATCTGGGGGAACCGCGTGATCCCCGGGCTGCTCGATCGATGGCTCGCCCGGGTCGGGTACACGCGGCAGCTGACCGACGAGCCCGCCGATCCCGATCGCGTCGATGACCTGTGGGCGCCTGTGCCGGGCGATTTCGGCGCGCACGGCCCGTTCGACCGGCGCTCGAAGCCCTCGAGCCCGGAGCTCTGGCTCGACCTGCATCGCGGGTCGCTCGGCGCCTTCGCGCTGTGCGCGGCGGCCGTGGTCGGGTTCGGCGCGCGCAGGGCCGCCGCGCGGCGCGCGAGCCCATGGCGGCGCCTCCTCGCGTGAGCGAAGCGCCGCCCTGCCTGCCCGCGCCCTGCCCGCGCTCGCGCGGATAGCGCACGCTCGCACGCGCAGCCGCGGCACGCAGCGCGCGGCGCGGCGAGGCGGCACGTTTGTCGCACGGCGCGCTGGGTCGAGCTCACGTACGAGCTCGCAGCGAGGGAATCATGGCCCAGACCGTCGGCGAGTTCCTGCTGAGGCGCCTCGTCACGTGGGGTGTCCGGCGCGTCTATGCCTATCCGGGCGACGGCATCAACGGGATCGTCGGGGCGTTCCACCGCGTTCCGGACCTCCGGTTCATCCAGGTGCGGCACGAGGAGATGGCCGCGTTCATGGCGTGCGCCCACGCGAAGTTCACAGGCGAGGTCGGCGTGTGCCTGGCGACCTCGGGGCCCGGCGCGATCCACCTCCTGAACGGGCTCTACGACGCGAAGCTCGACCATCAGCCGGTCGTGGCCATCGTCGGCCAGCAGGACCGCGCCGCGCTCGGCGGGCACTACCAGCAGGAGGTCGACCTCGTGACGCTCTTCAAGGACGTCGCGCACGAGTACGTGCAGATGGCGTCCTCTCCCGCGCAGATGCGCCACCTCATCGACCGCGCGATGCGCATCGCCAAGGCGGAGCGCACCGTGACGTGCGTCATCGTCCCGAAGGACGTCCAGGAGCTCGACGCCGTCGAGCAGCCCCCGCACGCGCACGGCACCGTGCACTCCGGCATCGGCTACGCCTCGCCGCGCGTGGTGCCGAAGGAGGAGGATCTGCGGCGCGCGGCCGACGTGCTCAACGCCGGCAAGCGGGTCGCGATGCTGGTCGGCCAGGGCGCGCTCGGGGCCGCACCGGAGATCGTGCGCGCCGCCGAGATCCTCGGGTGCGGGGTCGCGAAGGCGCTGCTCGGCAAGGCGGCGCTCCCCGACGACCTGCCCTGGGTCACCGGCGCGATCGGCCTGCTCGGCACCAAGCCGAGCTGGGAGATGATGGCCAACTGCGACACGCTCTTCATGGTCGGCTCGAACTTCCCCTACCCGGAGTTCCTGCCGGAGGAGGGGAAGGCGCGCGGCGTCCAGATCGACATCGACGGCCGGATGCTCGGCCTGCGCTACCCGATGGAGGTCAACCTGATCGGCGACAGCGCCGAGACGCTGCGGGCGCTCCTCCCCTACCTCAAGCTCAAGACGGACCGCTCGTGGCGGCGCAAGCTCGAGGAAAGCGTCGCCGACTGGTGGAAGGTGCTCGAGGCGCGGGCGATGAACGACGCCGATCCGCTGAACCCGCAGCGCGTCTACTGGGAGCTGTCGCCGCGGCTGCCCGACGACTGCATCCTGACCGCCGACTCCGGCTCCTCGGCGAACTGGTACGCGCGCGACATCAAGGTCCGGACGGGGATGATGGCCTCGCTCTCGGGCACGCTGGCGACGATGGGACCCGCGATGCCGTACGCGGTCGCGGCGAAGTTCGCCTTCCCCGACCGCCCGGTCGTCGCGATGGTCGGCGACGGCGCGATGCAGATGAACGGCATCAACGCGCTCATCACCGTCTCGAAGTACTGGCGCGAGTGGAAGGACCCGCGCCTCGTCGTGCTGGTGCTCAACAACCGCGACCTGAACCAGGTCACCTGGGAGCTGCGCGCCATGAGCGGCGATCCCAAGTTCGAGGCGTCCCAGACGCTGCCGGACTTCCCGTACGCGGCCTACGCCGAGGCGCTCGGGCTGGCCGGCGTGCGGATCGACCGCCCGGACCAGGTCGCGCGCACCTGGGACGAGGCCTTCCGGGTCGACCGGCCGGTGGTCGTGGAGGCGATCACCGACCCGGAGGTCCCGCCGCTGCCGCCGCACATCACGCTGAAGCAGGCCACGATGCTCACGTCGGCGCTGCTCCGGGGCGACCCGGGCGGGCGCGGGATCGTCCGCCAGGCGTACCGCGACATGATCGAGAGCTGGATCCCGCACCGGGGTTGACGATGGCCGACGAGGAGCAGCGCGCGTCGGTCCCGATCGAGCGGCTCGAGGTGGCCGCGTACACCGTCCCGGCCGACCGCCCGGAGTCGGACGGCACGCTCGCGTGGCGCGAGACGACGCTGGTCGTCGTGCACGCGTCGGCCGGGGGCGAGCGCGGGCTCGGCTACACGTACGCCGACGTCGCGACGGCGCGGCTCGTGGCCGACCGGCTCGCCGGCGTCGTGCGCGGGCGCGACGCGATGGCGGTCCCCGGCGCGTGGGCCGCGATGGTGAGCAGCGTCCGCAACCTCGGCCGGCCGGGGATCGCGCAGATGGCGATCGCCGCCGTCGACGCGGCGCTGTGGGACCTGAAGGCCCGCCTGCTCGCGCTCCCGCTCGCGACGCTGCTCGGCATGGCGCGCGACCGCGCGCCCATCTACGGCAGCGGCGGGTTCACCTCGTACACCGAGGCCGAGCTCGCGGAGCAGCTCGGCGGCTGGGTCTCCGCGGGGATCCCGCGCGTGAAGATGAAGGTGGGGCGCGACCCCGACGCGGATCTCGCGCGCGTTCGCGCCGCGCGACGCGCCATCGGCCAGGACGCCGCGCTGTTCGTCGACGCCAACGGCGCCTACTCGCGCAAGCAGGCGCTCGCCTTCGCCGAGCGGTTCGCCGGCGAGGGCGTGCGCTGGTTCGAGGAGCCCGTGACCTCGGACGATCTCGACGGGCTGCGGCTCCTGCGCGACCGGGCGCCCGCCGGCATGGACATCGCGGCGGGCGAGTACGGCTACGACCTCGTCTATTTCCGCCGCATGCTGGACGCCGGCGCCGTCGACGTCCTGCAGGCGGACGCGAGCCGCTGCGGCATCACCGGCTTCCTCGCCGCGGCGGCGCTGTGCGAGGCGCGCTCGCTCGACCTGTCGTGCCACTGCGCCCCCTCGCTGCACCTGCACCCGGCGTGCGCGGTGCAGCGGCTCGCGCACATCGAGTTCTTTCACGACCACGTCCGCATCGAGCGGATGCTCTTCGAGGGCGCGGCGGCGCCCGCGGGCGGCGCGCTCGCCCCGGACCTCGGCCGCTCCGGCATGGGGATCTCGCTCCGGCGCGCCGACGCCGAGCGCTTCGCGGTGTGAGGAGAGATCATGCAGCACGTCGAACAGGAACAGAGGCAGGAGCGAGAAAAGGCGCCGGCGGAGGGCAGGCCGGCCGAGGCCGTCCAGCGCGAGATCGATCGCGGCGTGATCCGCTTCCCCGGCGAGCGGCGCGTGCGGCTCGCGCCCGCGGCCGGCCCCGAGGTGGAGGCGCTCGCGGACGAGCTCTCGCGCACGGTCGAGGGGGAGGTGCGCTTCACCGCCGGCGACCGGGCGCTCTACGCGACCGACGGGTCGAACTACCGGCAGCTGCCCATCGGCGTCGTCGTGCCGCGCCACAAGAACGACGTGATCGCCGCCGTCGCCGCGTGCCACCGGCACGGCGCGCCCATCCTCGCGCGCGGGGGCGGCACGAGCCTCGCCGGGCAGACGTGCAACGTCGCGGTCGTGCTCGACTTCTCGAAGTACATGCGCGCTGTCCTCGCGCTCGACCCGGTGACCAAGCGCGCCCGGGTCCTGCCGGGCACGGTGCTCGACACCCTGCGCAACGCGGCGAACGAGTTCGATCTCACGTTCGCGCCGGATCCATCGACCCACGAGTACTGCACGCTCGGCGGGATGATCGGCAACAACTCCTGCGGCACGCACTCGGTCCTCGGCGGGCGCACGGCCGACAACGTGCACGAGCTCGAGGTGCTGACCTACGACGGCCTGCGGCTGCGCGTGGGGCCGACGAGCGAGGAGGAGCTCGACGCCATCGTCCGCGAGGGCGGGCAGCGCGGGCGCATCTACGCCGAGCTACGCGCCATCCGCGACCGGTACGCCGATCTCATCCGCGCCCGCTACCCGCGGATCCCGCGCCGCGTGTCGGGCTACAACCTCGACGAGCTCTTGCCGGAGAACGGCTTCCACGTGGCGCGCGCCCTGGTCGGCACCGAGGGCACGTGCGTCACCGTGCTCGAGGCCACCCTGCGCCTCGTCGACTGGCCCAGGTTCCGGTCGCTCCTCGTGATCGGCTACCCGGACGTGTTCTCCGCGGGCGATCACGTCCCCGAGGTCATGCGCTTCCACCCGATCGCGCTCGAGGGGATCGACGACCGCCTCATCACGGACATGCACAAGAAGGGGCTGCACGAGCGCTACCTGCGCTACCTCCCGGAGGGCCGCGGCTTCCTGCTGGCCGAGTTCGGGGGCGACACCCGGGAGGAGGCCGACGCGCGGGCGCGCGACGCCATGCAGGCCCTCGCGCGCGGGGCGAACCCGCCGTCGATGAAGCTGTACGACGACCCCGACCAGGAGCAGGCGCTCTGGGAGGTGCGCAAATCCGGCCTCGGCGCGACCGCGCGCGTCCCGGGCGAGCCCGACACGTGGCCCGGCTGGGAGGACTCGGCCGTGCACCCGGACAACCTGGGCGGGTACCTCCGCGACCTGCGCGCGCTGTTCGATCGCCACGGCTACCAGCCCGCGCTCTACGGCCACTTCGGGCAGGCCTGCGTGCACTGCCGCGTGGACTTCGACGTGACGACGCCCGAGGGCATCCGCAACTGGACCCGCTTCCTCGACGAGGCGACCGATCTCGTGGTCCGCTACGGCGGCTCGTTCTCCGGGGAGCACGGCGACGGCCAGGCGCGCGCGCAGTTCCTGCCGAAGATGTACGGCGAGGAGCTCATCGAGGCGTTCCGCCGCTTCAAGGCGGCGTGGGATCCTTCCTTCCGCATGAACCCCGGCAAGGTCGTCGACCCGTACCGCGTCGACGAGAACCTCCGCCTCGGCGCCGACTTCCGCCCCGCCGCCGTGGAGACGCACTTCCGTTTCCCTGACGACGACGGCGATTTCACGCGCGCGACCCTGCGCTGCGTGGGCGTGGGCAAGTGCCGGCGCCACGACGGCGGCACGATGTGCCCGAGCTACATGGTGACGCACGAAGAGGAGCACACGACGCGCGGGCGGGCGCGCCTGCTCTTCGAGATGCTGGAGGGGAGCGAGCTCCGGGGCTTCCGCGACGACTCGGTGAAGGAGTCGCTCGACCTGTGCCTGGCTTGCAAGGGGTGCAAGGGCGAGTGCCCGGTCCACGTCGACATGGCCACCTACAAGGCGGAGTTCCTGTCCCATTACTACGCGCGGCGGCTGCGGCCGCGCGCCGCCTACACGATGGGGCTCATCCACTGGTGGGCCCGCCTCGGGCAGCTCGTGCCGGGGCTCGCGAACCTCGTGACGCAGACGCCCGCGCTCGCGGCGGTGGCGAAGAAGATCGCGGGCATCGCCCCCGAGCGGAGCATCCCGCCGTTCGCGCGGACGTCGTTCAGACAGTGGTTCCAGGGGCGGCCGCGGCGCAACGCCGGCGGACCGCAGGTCGTGCTCTGGCCGGACACGTTCAACGACCACTTCTTCCCGGAGACGGCGATCGCCGCGACCGAGGTGCTCGAGTGGGCGGGCTACGAGGTGATCGTCCCGGAGCGCCAGGTCTGCTGCGGCCGGCCCCTCTACGACTTCGGCTTCCTGAAGACGGCCAAGCGCCTGCTGCGGGACGTGATGAGCGCGCTGCGCGACCCGATCGAGCGGGGCGTGCCGGTGGTCGGCCTCGAGCCGAGCTGCGTCTCGGTCTTCCGCGACGAGCTCCACGGGCTCTTCCCCGACGACGCCCTGGCGACGAAGCTCCGGCAGCAGACGCACATGTTCGGCGACTTCCTGAAGGGGGCGGCGGGGGGCGATCCAGACCGTCCGCCGCCCGGCGGGCGCGGGCTTCCGCGCCTCGATCGGCGCGCTGTGGTGCACGGCCACTGCCATCACAAGGCGATCCTGGGGATGGACGCCGAGCGCGACGTGCTCCACGGCATGGGCCTCGACATCGAGCTCCTGGACTCGGGCTGTTGCGGCATGGCAGGCGCGTTCGGCTTCGAGGAGGGCGCCAAGTACGACGTCTCGATCCGGTGCGGCGAGCGCGTGCTCCTGCCCGCGGTCCGGTCGGCGCCGGCGGACGCGCTGATCGTGGCCGACGGCTTCAGCTGCCGCGAGCAGATCAAGCAGACGACCGACAGGCAGGCGCTGCACCTCGCCCAGGTCGTGCGCATGGCGGCGCTGCACGGCCCCGAGGGGCCGGCGGGCGACTACCCCGAGCGCGCCTACCTGCCCGCGCCCGCGGACGTCTACGTGACGCCGCGGACGACGGTGGCGGCGCTCGCCGCGGCGCCGGCGGGCGCGGCGCTCCTCTGGGCGGGCGGCCGCCGGCTCGCGGCCGAGCGGCGGCGGGCGCGGCGGCGCGAGCGCTGGCTCCCGGCGGCGGGCGTCGCGGCCGCGGCGCTCGCGGCGGTGGGGCTGCTCGGGCGGCTCGCGCGGCGCCGCGGAGCGCGATCGCCGGCGCCGCGATGATGGGGGGGCCTCGGGCGCGCGCGGGTCGAGGAACGCCCGCGCGCCAGGCGCAGGCGGCCGGGCCGGCCTGCGCTGCCCTGTCACGACCGCGCTCGCGCGCTCCTCATCGCCCTCCACCCCTCCGGGAGCGAGAGCGCGAGGACGACCATGTTGGCGGTCAGGGCGACGAGGCAGTACGCGCACCAGGCCCTCTCCCGTCTCCGCATCTGGACGAAGAGCCACCCGGACACGGCCGCTTCGACGGCCGCCTTCGCCGCCACGGCGACGGGGATCCCGGGCGTGTCCCTGGCGCGCTCTGCGCCTCCCCAGCCGGCCAGCGCCAGGTTGGAGGCGAAGCTGGTGAGCGAGAGCGGCGCGTCCGGCAGCGTGAGCCCGAACGCGATATCGGAGCTCGTCACCTTGTCCGAGTCGAACCCTGGGAGCGGAGGATCGGGCAGGTGCTCGATGATCCCGAGCTGAAACAGCGAGACGACCGCCATGCTGGCGCCGCCCGCGAGGGACGCGACGGCGATGAGGCGGCGCCGGGCGAGATCGCTCGATCGGCCGCGCCGGAGCGCGGCGCGAAGCGCGCCGGCACCGGGCAGGCGCGACGCTCGCCGCCTCGCCCGCCGAGCACTGCCCGATGCGCCCTGGTCTTTCCTCATGATGTCACCCCCTCTCGAGCGCGCGCCTGCATGCGCCCGGCCCCGAGCGCCTGCACTGAAGGGCCGCACCACACGCCCAGCGCCAAGACGACTCGATTCGACGATCTACGACGATCGCGAGCAATTGCAACGGAATTGCAAGCCATCGCAAAAGGGGGATGGGATGGGAGCTCATGAGTCGACTCGCCATGCTGAACCGGGGAGCGAACGCCGGCCGCGGTCGGACGCCGGGACGGGCGAGCGTTCGCCGAGCGAACGGCAGGAGCGCAAGAAGAACGTGCTCACCCAGGGCACCTCCTCGATGGCGCAGGGCATCGCGGATGCGATCGTCCTGAAGCAGGGCGGCGTCTTCCTGGTCACCGAGCAGGGCGGCACGATCCCCCTGCATGGCGAGCATGGCTTTGGCCTCTACTACCATGATTGCCGGTTCCTGAACGGCTATACCGTCGAGCTCGACGACGCCCGGCCCGAGGTGCTCGCCTCGACCGCGGAGGCAGACCATGCAGGCGTCTTCCGGCTCGCGAACCCCCGGATGCTGATGCGCGAAGGGCACATCGTGTCCGAGCACGACGTCGGCCTCCGGTGGGAGCGGGTCATCGACGGCGATGCGACCGCTGTCTACGAGGACATCACGGTTCACAACTATGCTCGCTCGGCGGTCGACCTCGAGGTGAAGCTGACGTTCCGCGCCGAGTTCGAGGACGTCTACGCGGTCCGCGGCCTCATGCCCGAGGCGCTGGGGAAGCACCACGCCCCCACGGCGAACGACGAGGAGCTGCGCTTTTCGTACGATGGCGCCGACGGCCTGCAGCGCGCCGTGACCATCCGCTGGGGCTGCCGGCCGGACGCGATCGACGGCACCTCCGCGCTCTTCCGTGTCCGGCTGCCGCCCGGGCACAGCCAGCCGATCTCCCTCGTGATCTCGCTCTCGGAGTCCTCCGGCGCGGCGCCCGCCCATCGGCCCGCGCCCTCGTGCTCGGGGGCGGACGTCGCCGCGGCGAAGCGGCGGGGAGACGAGCATCTCGCCGCGCAGGCGCAGGAGAGGGCCCACGTCGAGACCGACAGCCTGCTCGTCAATCGCGTCCTCGCGCGGTCGTTCGCCGACCTGCTCCTCCTGCGGACGCCGCTCGATAGCGACATGTTCTTCGCCGCCGGCGTGCCGTGGTACACGGCCCTCTTCGGCCGCGACAGCCTGATCACGGCGCTCGAGGTGCTGCCTTACCAGCAGACCGTCGCCGTCGATACGCTGCGGCTGCTCGCGCGGTTCCAGGCGCGCGAGCGGGATCCGTGGCGCGACGAGCAGCCGGGCAAGATCCTGCACGAGCTCCGGGTCGGCGAGCTCGCGCGGGTCGGCGAGATCCCCGAGACACCGTATTACGGGAGCGTCGACACGACCGCCCTGTTCCTGATCCTCGTGGCGCGGCACGCGGCGTGGACAGGTCGACTCGACGTCTTCCACGAGCTCAGGGAGAACGTCGACGCGGCGCTCGGGTGGCTGTCGAGCCCCGAGGCTCACCCGGAGATCAACGGCTACCTGGCTTACGACTCGACCTCGAAATCGGGTCTCGTCAACCAGGGATGGAAGGACTCCGGCGACGCGATCGTCAATGAAGAGGGGCAGATCGCGAAGCCGCCGATCGCGCTCGTCGAGGTGCAGGCGTATGTGTACCTCGCCAAGTCGGGGCTTTCCGATCTGTTCGAGCGCGCGGGCGAGGCGGAGACGGCCGCGCGGCTGCGGCGCGAGGCCGCGGACCTGAAGGAGCGCTTCGAGCGGGATTTCTGGCTCCCGGAGCGAGGGGTGTACGCGCTGGCGCTCGTGGACGGCGGCCACCGCGCCGCGGTGTGCTCGTCCAACGCCGGACACGCGCTGTGGGCGGGCATCGCCGAGCCGTCCAGGGCGCGGACGTGCGCGGAGCGCCTGCTGTCGGAGAGCATGTATTCGGGCTGGGGCATCCGCACGCTCGCGGCGGACGAGAAGGCCTACAATCCGATGTCCTATCACCGCGGGACCGTGTGGCCCCACGACAACGCGCTGATCGCCGCCGGGCTCTGCCGCTACGGCCTCGCCAGCGAGGCGCGCACCGTGTTCGGCGGCATCGTGAGGGCCGCCATGCATTATCGAATGTACCGGCTGCCGGAGCTCTTCTGCGGCTTCCCGCGCGGCGAGCACGGCGCGCCGGTCCGCTACCCCGTCGCCTGTCACCCGCAGGCGTGGGCCGCCGGGGCCGTCCCGTACATGCTCGCCTCGCTCCTCGGGATCGAGCCCGACGGCTTCGAGCGGCGCCTGCGCGTCGTTCGCCCGGTCCTGCCCCGGCTCGTTCGCCGCGCCACGCTGCGCGGGCTGGCCGTGGCGGACGGCCGCGTCGATCTGGAGTTCCGGAGGAAGCGGGGCGACGCGGTCGAGGTCGACGTGCTGCGGGTCGAGGGCGACGTCGACGTCGTGGTCGAGCAGCGCTGAGCCGGGGTCAGACCGCCGGCGGCTCGGTCTGGCGTTGCCACGCGCGGTGCATGGCGATCGCCTTGACGAACGCCGGCGCCGCCGCGGACACCGCGTCGTCCGGCAGGACGAGCAGGCCCGGGTCGGCCCCCGCGGCGGCCGCCGCGGCCCTCACGCCGGCGGCCTCGGCGAGCGGCGCGGCCGACGCTGGCACGAGCAGCGGCTTGCAGTGGCGGTACTGGAGCTGGACGAACTCGACCGCCAGCCCGTCGCGCGCCAGCGCCGCCGCGCCCTTGCCGGGCAGCAGCGCCGCGGCGTCGAAGAGGACGCTCGGGGCCGCCTCGATCGTGACCTCGACCGGCAGCTCGTCGCCCTCGGCGGTGCGCACCACCCCGAGGCGCGCGCCGACGTAGCGGGGCACCGCGCCCGCCAGCAGCAGCGCCTCGTAGAGCGCGCCCGCCTCCGCCCCGCTCACGCCGTCGGCGACGACAAGCGCGACGCGGCGGCCGAGGATGCGGCCGTCGCCCGGCCGGGCGAACAGCGACAGCGCCGGCGACACCGCGACCTCGGGGTCCTTGACGGGCGGCGCCACCATCGAGAGCGGCTCGGGGAGCGGCATGCCGAGGTCGGCCGCGACGCGCGCGGCCAGCCCCTCGTCGACGTTCCGCAGCATCCGGACCATGCGCTCGCGGATGGCCTGCGTCTGCACGCGTGTCAGCTCGAAGCGGAAGGCGCGCGCGATGTGCTCGCGCTCGACGGGCGCCTGGCTCGCCCAGAAGAGGCGCGCCTGCGTGTAATGGTCGGCGAACTTCTCGGGCTTCGCGCGCAGCTTGCTCGGCTCGGTCGCGGCCTGCTGGGCCAGGAGCCGCTCGGCGACCGAGGCGAAGCCGCGCGCGCCGGCCTGGAAGGGACAGCCGCCGGCGAGCGAGTTGGGCTCATAGTTCACGCGGCCGCGGTTGATCGCCTGGCGGTGGAACCCGTCCCGCTGGTTGTTGTGCACCTCGGCGACAGGCGCGTTGATCGGGATCTCGTGGAAGTTCGGCCCGCCGAGGCGCGTGAGCTGCGTGTCGAGGTACGAGAAGTTGCGCCCCTGGAGCAGCGGGTCGTTCGTGAAGTCGATGCCGGGCACGATGTGCTGCGTGCAGAACGCGATCTGCTCCGTCTCGGCGAAGAAGTTGTCGGGGTTGCGGTTCAGGACGAGCCGGCCGACGGTGCGCAGGGGCGCGAGCTCCTCCGGCACGATCTTGGTCGCGTCGAGCACGTCGAAGCTCCACCGCTCGGCCTCGGCCTCCGTGAACGTCTGGATCTGCAAGAGGTACTCGGGGAACGCGCCGCCCTCGATGGCCTCCCAGAGATCGCGACGGTGGAAGTCGGGGTCGGCGCCCGCGATCTTCACCGCCTCGTCCCAGTCGAGCGAGTGCGTGCCGAGCACGGGTGTCCAGTGGAACTTCACGAGCGTCGCCTCGCCGGCCGCGTTGACGAGCCGGAAGGTGTGCACGCCGAAGCCCTGCATCGTCCGGAAGCTGCGCGGGATCGCGCGGTCGCTCATCTGCCACATGACGATGTGCATCGACTCGGGCATGAGCGAGATGAAGTCCCAGAAGGTGTCGTGCGCGCTCGATGCCTGCGGCATCTGGTGGTGCGGCTCGGGTTTGACGGCGTGCACCACGTCCGGGAACTTCATCGCGTCCTGGATGAAGAACACGGGGATGTTGTTGCCGACCAGATCCCAGTTGCCCTCTTCGGTGTAGAACTTCACGGCGAAGCCGCGCACGTCGCGCACCGTATCGGCGCTGCCGCGCTCGCCCGCCACGGTCGAGAAGCGCACGAAGACAGGCGTCCGCTTGCCGACCTTGGCGAAGGGCGCGGCCTTGGTGAGCGCGGTGATGTCCTCGGTGCACTCGAAATAGCCGTGCGCGCCCGAGCCGCGCGCGTGCACGACGCGCTCGGGGATGCGCTCGTGGTCGAAGTGCGTGATCTTCTCGCGCAGGATGAAGTCCTCGAGCAGCGTGGGGCCGCGCAGCCCCGCGCGCAGCGAGTTCTGGTTGTCCCCGACGGGCACGCCCTGGTTCGTCGTCAGCGCCCGACCGAGCGAGTCGACCCGATGCTTCTGCAGAGGCCCCTGGTTCGGGTTTTCGCCCGGCGCCGCCTTGGCGCCGTTCTTCTCGGACTCGTTGCTCTCGGTGATCGTGCTCGCGGTCGCGTCGAGGTTCTCGGGCTTCGCCGTGGCACCTTGCGGCGGCTGTGGCATTTTGCCGCGTAGCGCGTACTCCGCGCCTTTGTTCACGTTCTCGGGGATCGCAGCGACGAGCGCTTCCGTGGCGTCGACCTTCGCGTCGAGGCGGTCGGCTGCCGCCACGTGGCGCACCCGGGCGTCCTCGCTGCTCGTCCCGCTGCCGAGCGCGGTCGCCGCGCGCTCGAGGAGGCTGCGTTTCGTCCGTGCCGCCCGCGGCTTCGCCGACGGGCCGCCCATCGATTGCTTCGCGCTGCCCGCGCCCTTCTCGGTCGGCGCCGGCTCTCTGGACGACGGCTTCGCGGGGTCTTTGCGATCGGTCATGACATGTCCTCCGGGAAGCCGGTGTTCCAGCAAAGGACGCACCAGCACGCGAGCTTCAGGCAAGCGCGGGCGACCGACGCGCGGCCGAGCCCGTTGAGGCGCATCGGTCGGCCCGCCGCGTCCGCGTCTTGGCAGGGCGGCAGCCGGGCGATCGGACGGCCTCCCTCTCGGCCCTTGCACGGCTCTGGTCCATTGCAGTAGAATGGACCTCCTGAGACGGAGTCTGAGAGCGGAGATAGTGGAGCGAGCCGGTGTGGATAGGCCGGCGGACAAGACGACGACCAATCGAAGGCAAGCGAACGGCATCTTTTAGCGACGTCGAAAGCCGAGGGTTACGTAGTTCGATCGGTTCACCTTGTGCTAGGCGCACGCGTCATAGCAAGAGTCACTGCACCGGACGCGAACGACAGGACTTTTGGTCAAAGCCGAAGCGGAGAGTTTAGTAGCAACCGCACCAGAAAAGCGCCCGCGAGGTTTACGTGCCAGCCTGGCCTCGGAAAGCGGGTGAGCAGCAAGCTCGGAGCCGGTGCTGGCCAATCACGGCTCCGAGCTTTTTTTTTCAGCTCGCCCCGCAAACGAGCTCGGTGAGGGCGAAGCAGGCGATTTCGCCCCCTCTCACCGGTCTTCACGCTACCTGACGTTGCGCAAGCGCTCGTCGATAGCGTCCCTGATGACGGGAAAGCGCTCGTCTCTAGACCCCCTGATGCCGAACACGAGCTCGTGAACCGCGGTGCTGTTCGTCGGGGAGAGGCCGGGGAGCCAGCGCGGGACGACGGTCACACGCAACGGCACGACCTGCCTGCCAGGGAGCAGCGCTGCCAGACCGCTCCGCGCCTCGCTCGAGAGCGTCCACTCCCAGCGGCCACTTTCGCCCCTCGCGAAGTTCCCCATGACGTAGACGACGGGCGCGAGCCCTTTGACGTTCGAGCCCAGGCTTTCCTGCGGCAGCTCGGCATAGACGCGCACGCCCGAATGCAGCGATATGTCGTCGCCCCCCGGGGGAATGAGATCTTTCCGGAAAACCAGCGCGGCCAGCTGCGCCAGCTCGACGATGGTCCGCGGCTCGACCGGCTTGAGCGAGCCGTCGACCGTGCTGCGCCAGTCGAGCCCGACGAAGGGGTCGAACGCGTTCGTGCTCGCGGCGAGCGCTTCGACACGTACGGCCAGCGCGTCGATCGCGGCCTGCACGCGCCAGTTTTGCGCTCCTTGGAGCTGGGCGGCGAGCCACGGCACCAGAGGCTCCCACGTGATCTCGCGCGCCACGTCCAGCTGCGCGAGGAACAGGGCTGTCTGCGCGGTGGGGTTGTTGGCCCCGTCGAGCAGGCGCGCCTCGACGCGCTGGGTGGGGAGCGAGAGGAGCTCGCCGAGCTGCCACTGCACCTGCGCGACGCCGCTCGAGTCCGTCCGCGTCCGCACCGTGTGGTAGACGTTGCCGTTGGGCCACCTCTCGCCGGACACGAAATGGGGGCTCGAGTCATGGACGTTGCCCCCCTGGGCCTCGTTGAGCGGCGTCCCGTCGAAGATGCGGTTGAGCACCGAGAACTCGACCACGGCGTTCTGAACGGGCCGCTGGCCGTCGTCGACGCGAACGCGGAGCGCGACCTCGAGGGTCTCACCCGGTCGGCCGCTTTGCCCGTTGCCCCCGGTCATGTGCAGGTTGAAGTGATCGAGCGTCTGCGCGACGAACGTGACCGCGGCGCCCACAGGTGTACCGGCCGGACCGATGCGCGCGACCTCCACCGTCTGGGCCTGCGCCGGCTCCCACGTGGTCTCCGCGAGCCGCGGGCTCGGACCTGCGCCGAGCCGGAAGTACACGCGCGCCTCGCCGTTGCTGTCGGTCACGACATCGATCTGCGTGACCGGCGATGGCGCCGTCGGGGCGGCCGTGCTGATCCTGCCCGCGCCCGTGACGACACGGAATCGCAGCGTGGCATTGGGCACGGGCGCGCTACCGCGGGTGAGCACCGCGGTGAGCGGCGCCGGCAGCCACTCGCCGCTGCGGCCGTGCTGGCCGTCCCCACCCTCGATATCGAGGCTCCAGATCGAGGTCAGCGGCGGGAACAGCTTGCGGCAGTCGCCGCGGAATGACCAGGTGCCGCCGCTGCGATCGAGCAGGGCGAGCCCCACGCGGTGGCGCGCCGGCCCCTTGGACTTCACCACCGCGAAGTCCGGCGCCGTGAACGGCCAGTCGAGCTGCTGGCCCGTGCCCGGGAGCACGGCGGTGCGCGCCGGGATCAGCCAGGTGTCGCCGGTGCGGTAACGAGCACCGGTGTCGAAGCGCACCTGGAGCCCGTCCTCGATCGCGACGAAGCTGCCGCTGATCGCGACCACTTCGGCGCCGTCCCAGCGGCGGACCACCACCCGGCTCCCGCCGAGCACGGCCTGGAGCGCGGCGACCGTGGCGCCGCCGAGCAATGTGAGCTGCAGGGCGTCGGACCTCACGTCGTCCACACGGGCCAGGATGCCGGGCTCGCCGCGCAGCACGGCCGCCTCGTTGCGGATCTCGACGGAGCAGCCGATGTCGAAGCCAGCGGCGCCGCCGGGGCCGAGCCGATCGACCTGCAGAACGACCGGCGATAAGGAGGTGAGCGCCACGGCCGAGGCGACGATCGCGCCGTTGTCCCGGCTCCACTTGAACGTCGGGGTCTGCGAGATGAGCGAGCCGTCCGCGGCGATGTTCCCGGCGTGGATCTCGATCCGGTAGAGCTGGTTTTCCAGGCCGCGAAAGGCCGCGGCCTCGGACACGACGCAGGGCCCGCTCACCGTGCCCGGCTCGAGGCGCGGCTGGAGCGTGCCATTGTAGAGCTGGGCCAGGACCTCCAGCGCCGCAGCGGCCGACGCGCAGGTGCCCGTGTTGACGTCGCCCACCCGCAGCCACCGGACCTGCCACACCGCTTGTTCGCGCAGCGTCGTGTCCGGGCCGCCGAGGGCAACCTCGCGGATGGACGGCTCCTCGACGGCGGTGAGCGGTCGCTCCCACACCTCGAGGTACGCGAGCCATGCGCCGTCCTGCGCGGGCAGCGGGTTCGCGCCCGGGAGGAACGGCTGCGCGGCGCCGAGCTGGAACGCCGTGCGGTTTCGCACGCGGATGCCGTTCACGAGGTAGAGCCCAGCGCCGAGCTGGGGAACGCCGGCGCCGGTCAGCGTGACGGCGAAGCCCGCGTCGTCGGCCGGCGCCCCCGAGCCGCCCACGAGGCAGGCGCGGCCTTCGCGTGTGTCGTGGAGCTGGAGGTCGACCTGCTCGTTGTGGTCGGCGTCCAGCGTCACGCGCCCCTGCTGGGCGCGGACTGCCGTGAAGTTGTCGTCGGGGTCGAACGTGGAGCGGGTCAGATCGCCGTTCATGGCTGTGGCCTCACACGAGGAAGAAAATGCCCGGCTCCAGGCCGAAGCGAAGGAACTGAGGGAGAGCGTTGCGGAGGTTGGCGAGGCGGATCCCGTGCTGCAGGTGGTTCCACGAGCCGGGCTCGCCGCCGTCCTCCGCGGCGCCCCGGAGCTCGGGCGGGGCCTCCGGAGCGAGCAGCAAGAAGCCGGGCGCCATCGGGTCGGCGCTGACGAAGCGCGGGCGGACGCGGAGGGGGACCAGCGCGGCCGCGGCCGCGCCTCCGACCTGGAGGGCTTCTTCCAGGGCGAGGTCGGGCTGGCACCGGAACCGCCGCGGCGTCCGGCTGTCGAGCGGCACGTAGCAGAAGCGCAGGCAGCCCTCCTGGTGCTGCTCCACCGTCACCGCACCGGCGAAGATCGAGCTCGATGCGCCGAGCGCGCCGAGCTCGCAACCGCCGAGCACGGTGGACCCATCCGCTGTCATCGCGGTCTCGGGCGCGTGCACCTGGCCCACCACCGCGGTGTCGATCAGGTGGATCCCGCCGATCGCGCCGGCCGCCTCGATGCCGCCGACGATCGCGCGGGACGCGTGAACCTCCAGCGCGGCGTTGTCGGCGTCGGCGGTGACCACGTCGATCGCGCTCGCGCCGAGCACCGTGGCCGACACGAGGCGCAGCCCCTGGAGCGAGCCAGCCAGGGCGACCACGCGGCCGGTCACGACGAGGCCGCTGACGAGGAGCTCGCCGCGGTTCGCGGCGGCGGTGCCGGCGCCGTGGACGCGGAGATCGCCGACCACGACCGGCCGCACCGAGTCCGCCGCGAGCTGCCCCTTCTGGCGCCCAGGCGGAGCGCCGTCCGGCGGATCGGGCCAGGTCGCCCCGAGGATGCCGAGCACGGCGCCGGACGGCATCTCGACGGCGGTGGCCGGGGCCGCGTGCGTGCGGCTGTCCCCGACGAGGATCAGGCCCAGCGCGCGGCTCCGGGCCTCGTCGCTCGGGAGACCGGCGACGAAGCTATTCCAGCGCTGGATCGCCTCGTCGAGCGTGGCGACGATGTCCGTGCCGGTGCGGTCGCGCAGCACGAGGATCTGGAAGGCGACCGTGCGGCTCTCGGGCGTCCCGGTCCAGCGCCCGAGCCACTCCTGCACGAGCGCGCCGCGATCCCAGGGTCCGGCGCCGAGGTCGCCGGAGGTCGCGATGAAGTGCCCGGTCGTGACCTCGACGCCGCTCAAGCCGGCCGTGAAATCGGCGCCGAGCACGAAGCGGCCGATCTGCGGATCGACCTCGACACGATCGTGGGCGGGCGCGGCGGGCACCGACGCGATCGCCGACAGGTCGCAGATGTCGACCTTGTCCGGGGCCACCCTCCGGACGACGGCGGCATTGCTCCCGTCGCGGCCGTGGACCTCGATCCAGAACGGCCAGACCATGTCCGCCCCCAGGGCGCGCGCCTGCGCCCAGAGCCGCCGCCTGGACAGCGCGAGAGGCACCGAGGCCTCGGTCGCGATCGCCGTGGGATCGGCCTCGGTCTCGAGCGCGGCGTAGAGCGGTCGATCTTCGCCGAGGGGGCTGAATCGGTAGGCCGCCTGGCCGGCGAGCGACATGGGCGCCGCGGTCACGCCCGCGAGCGGCCAGATGCGCGTGCGCCACAGGAACAACCCGACGTTGGGCAGGTTGTGCGTGCCGCGACCCGACGCGATCCGGCGCACCTCGACGGAGCGCGTCGCCTCCTCGAAGGGGCCGCCGAGGCGCTCCAGCGCGATCGTGCTCCGGATGTCCAGCGTCGCGGGGCGCCCGGTCGGGTGGTTGATCGACTCGTCCCACGTCATGCGGGTGAAGAACTCGACGACGCGCGCCGGGTAGTTCGTGAGATCGCGGGCGAGCAGCTCCAGCATCGCCGCGGTGCCCTTGCGCCTCCGGTAGCCGATCGTGTTGGCCACGAAGGCCCTTCGGCTGAACGCGATCGCGCGCACGTCGCGCGCGACCGGGAGGCCGAGCGCGTCGCCGATGTAAGGGACCAGCGACTCCTCGGCGGTCTCGATGAACGCGTTGTCCCAGGCGGTCTCGATGTCGGCCTGGACCGCCTGGAGCTGCTCGTCGACGATGGCGAGCAGCGCGCGCAGCGGACCGCCGAGCTCGGCGTCGCGGCGGCGGTAGACCGCGGGGAGCTGCGCGTAGAGGGTCTCGCGGACGCTCATGACTCGGACATCCTCCTCAGGACGACGTCGGAGGCGGCCGTGGACACGAGCAGGAGCTCCGCGATCTGCCGCGTGCCGCCGCTGGTCTGGGGCCCGAGCGCTTCGAGGAGAAGGTCGGGAGGGGCCGCCTGCGTCGGATCGTCGACGCGGTATATCCTGTCGAGATCCACGGCGCGCACGCCCTCCACCGACGCGAGGACGCGGAGGACCTCGGCGGGCGTCACGCCCTGCCCGAACGCGCGGCTCGCGAAGTCGAAGCGCGACAGCAGCGCGGCGCGCGCCGCCGCGTCGACGTCCTCCCAGCGATAGGCGGGCTCGATCAGGAGCCGGGCGTCCACGCCGAACCACCTCGCGCCGTAGCTGTCGATCACGACGCGGTGCATGGGGTCCTGGTAGTTGCGCAGCGAGCGCTCCAGATCGACGACCACGGGATCGGTCGGGGCCAGGGGCTTGCCGCTCGCGCTCGCGACGGTGAGGTGGACCAGGCGGCGCTGCCCGGCCCAGATGCCGACCGCGAGCGCCTTGCCGATGCCGGCGAACGTCCGCGCGTAGTCCTCGTAGTCCTGGATCGAGACCAGGCGATCGAGCGTGAGCACGGTGGTCGGCGCGTTCCGCCGGATCTCGTCCGGAGCCTCGGGATCCGCGCCGCCCGAGAACGCGGTCGGGTTCATGGCGCCGTCGATCCCCGCCGGCTTGCGCGTGAGCAAGGAGGCGCGCCCCTGCTCGACCTCCCCCGAGAGGCCGAGCCCCGTGCGGTACGAGGCGACGACGTTCTCCACGCCGCCGGGGAGGCGCGCGCCCGTGATCCCATCGCCGAACTCCACCACGGTCGTCCCGTCCGACGCGTGGCGGAGCGCGTACACGAGCGCGTCCGGCGCCTGGCCGTACAGGTACGGCGCGCGGGTCCACGCCACGCCGCCGACGCGCACGGTGAGCGCCGGCTCCGCGCCGCTCGGATCCGCAGGCGAGGACACGTGCGTGAGCGGCTTGCCCCTGAGCAGGAAGCGCTGGAGCGGCTGCGCCGCGTTGCCGCTGCCCAGCACCTCGCTCGGCGCCGTCTGACCGTGCGTGGCCCGCGCCACGTTGGCGTTCAGCACCACGTCGTCCCGCAGGTACGAGGCGGCGAGCGGCGGGTCCAGCGTGAGCGTCGTCACGCCGCCCGTCGTGCTCGCGGCGACGATCTTCACGACCTCGCCGCGCGGGCTGCCGGTCGAGGCGTCTCGGCCGTACACGGCGAGCATTCTCCCCTCGAGCCCCGCGAACGCGCCGTTCAGCGTGACCGTCGAGCCCGTGACCGGGCTCGTGTCGGGCTCACCGACCCGAACGAACGTGTCGGGCTCGCACCACACCGCGGTCGCGCGGCGCTCGAACTCGCCGAGGCGCTCGCCCTCGAGCTTGAGCCGCGTGACCTTCGCCGTGAGCGTGAAATCCACGCGCGCCCTCGGGCCTGCCCGGACCACGCGATACGCCTCGACGTTGTACGGGTCGGCGAGCACCACCCAGCTCCCGGGCAGGACGCCCGTGTACTCGCGGTCGAGGTCGACGAAGCCGTTTGCCACGATCGGCTCCTCGGACAGCGCGAACTTGGGCCACTCCGTCACAGGCCATGGCGCGCCCGTGTCGGGCCTCGTGCGGCTGAGCAGGCGCGTACGGCCGTCCACGCCCGGGCTGGGCACGCCGGCCATGGTGCCGCCCGCGCTCCACCACGCCGTGAGCTGCGTCTGGTCCGACTGGGTCTTCCAGTCCGGCGCGTTGTACCCGAAGAGGGAGGCGCGGTTGCGGAAGATCAACACCGCGAGCACCTGCTCGGGAGGAGGTGTCCTCGCGTCCCCGAGATTGCGCTCGAACACGAGCTTCGTCTGGTCGTGCGCGGTGTCGACCTCGGTCGAGGTGATGCGCCGGAATTCCCACCGCTCGCTCCCCGGGGTCGCGTTCCGATCGGCGCCGTAGAGCAGCACGCCGTCCCCGCGTTGCGCGCGCGTGGCCACGCCCGAGACCCAGACCCAGCGGTCCTCCCTGGTGAGCGGCGCGAGCGGCTTCCGCTTCGTGACGGGCAGCGCGTTGTGCGCCGCGAGCGCCTCGATGGCCTCGCTCGTCTCGAAGATCGGCGGCGGCGCGTTGCCTTCGGGGAGGGCCATCACCGCAGTGCCAGCCGGCACGATCACGGGCCCGGTCGAGAGCGACGACGCCGTGAACGAGAGGTAGCCCGACGCAGCCACGCCCGGGCTGGGCTCGTACCCGAGCGCGCGCGCGATCTGCACCAGCGACACGCGCTCCATCGCGGTGCCGATGAACACCTCGTTGAGGTGGCGTTCCTGATAGAACGTCAGCACGTCGAGCGCGCACGCGGTGGCGTCGAGGAGCGCGATGGTCGGCTCGGACGCGTCGCGCGCGGTGAGCGCCTGGAGAGGCCGCGCGCCGTCCCCTCGATCGGGCGGCACGGTCTGGAGCGGCAACCTGGCCACCATCGCCGCGCGGAACGTCGCCCACGTGCCGGTGCGGTAGCGCAGGGTCGGCTGCCCGGGCGGGTTGTCGCGCTCGGGCTTCGTCGGCTCGCAGCATCCGGTCGCGCTCATGCTCCGCCCTCCACGTTGAAGTGGATCCGACCGCGCTCGGGCGCGCTCGGGTTCGACTCGCACTGGATGATCTCGAGCGCCCCCACGCGGAGCACGCCGGAGGCGAGCTCGTCGTGCCCGGCGGTCGACCAGCGGCGGAAATGGTTCGCCGGGTTCTCGGGTCGCGCGTCGACCCACCGCACGCCCGGCACGGCCATCGCCGTCGCGACGATCTGGCTCAGGTACACGCTCTGCCCGAAGGTGAAGTTGTCCGGATGAAAGAAGGCGCGCGTGCCGTCGGGCAAGAGGCCCGTGCCGAACGCCCGCTGCAGCGCGCTCGCCACGGCCTCGGGCCAGGCATCGCGCTCGACGCAGATCGCGAGCACGATATCGAGCGGTACGTACTCGGGCCCTCGGACCTCCAGGGCGTACCCGGCCATCCGATACCGCTCGAGGAACGCGGTGATCTCCGCCACGAACTCGGCGTTGACCGGACGGCCCTCGACGCGATCGATGTGCACGCGCACCGTGTGCCACGACCCCGTCCACACGATCCGCGCGACCGCGCGCTGCACCTCGCGGTGTCGGCTCGCGACCTCGGCCCAGTCGGCCAGGGTCACCGCGCGCTCCTGCGTCCGGAACGCGTACGGCGCAGACTTCCGCACCACGTCCAGCGGCTCCGGATCGACGCCGCCCACGGCCGGCAGCGGGTTGCGCACCGCCACGAGCTCCGAGGCCGGGAGCTTCGTCGACAGGAGGTGGGCGATGGCGCCGGCGCCGACATTGCCGAGCACGCCGTTCCCCGTGCGGTACTGCGCCTTGAACGCGGCGTCAGCGCCGGGCCTCCGGCCCGTGGTGTCATCGCCGAAGCGGATCCACGCGCGGCCGCTCGACTCCATCTCCACCCAGAACTCCGCGGCGGAGCGATCCGAGGCCAGGAGGTCGCGCTGGGGTGTCCAGGTCACGCTGTCGTCCCCGAGCAGCGTCGCGGCGGGCAGCGCCTGCTGCGGCGCCTGGCGCACGACCTGGCTCGCGGACCACGTCGTGGTTTGCCAGGCGGGCGCGGTGGTATCGTCCCAGATCGGCGGCGCGGTCGCGAAGGTCAGGCCCGTGCGGCCGAGCGACGCCCCCAGCCGGCCGCGGCCGCCCCACGGCGTCACCGCCAGGTCCTCGGTGAACGGCCGGCCATGATCCACGAGCGTGAGGTTGCCGCGCGCGACAGCGAGCGGACGCCCGTCTTGCAGCACCGGAAGATCGAACGGCAGCGCGTCCTCGGCGAGCCACTCCACGTCGAGCACGTCCTTCGCGAGGAGCGGATCCGTCGTCTGCTTCGGCTCCTTCGAGAGCCGGACGACGTGGCGCAGGGCAGGGTCCGCGTCCTCCGCCGCCCGGGTAGCGGCGCTCGCTGTCGCCTCCAGGAGCAGGAGATCGCCCTTCTTGAGCTTCAGCGCACGGCCGGTGTCCAGGAGCGTGCAGCGGGTCGTGCCCCGGGGCAGGCACAGGTCGCCCTCGCCCCAGGCGTAGATCGCGATCTCGTTGTGCGCCTCAAGGAGCCTCCCGAGCGGCAGGAGCGCGCGGAACACCTGCGACTCCGGCGGCAGCGTCGTCGTCTCGAGCGTGTCCGGCGGCAGGAGGGCGCTCGCGCCGAGGAGGCGTGTGAGGAAGAGATCGCCGGCCGCGACCACATCCGCGCGGTCCACCCCCGCGCTCGCGACGAGGTGCACGAAGGCGCGGGCGTTCACGCCCTCGTGCATCCGGTAATCGAGCAGGCGCGCGTGGCGCCGCACCGAGGGCCGGAGCCGCGCCGTGTGCAGGTACGCCTCGGTCGCGACCGCGTCCTGCGCGTACGCGAGCTGGTCCGCGCGCGCCGCGATCAGATCCACGAGCACGGACCACATGCCGGCTGGGCTCTGCTCGGCGTCCGCCGCGCCGAGCACGGCGAGCCGATCCAGGAGGAGCCGCCGGAAGCCGTTGAAATCGCGGGTCAGGTAGTCGAGGACGGGCGGGGCGGGCAGCTCGGCCGAGCAGGAAGTGTCGGTCCGGCAATCGAGCGGCGACGGGCAATCGACCTTGAAGTTGACGGTGGCGGCGGAGAGCAGGACGTCGAAGAGGGGGTCGCCGGACACGCGCAGCGTGTAGAGCGAGAAGTCGCCGCGCTCCTCGGTGCACACGGCGAGCCACACCTCCGCGTCGCCCCGCGCGGCGCGCTCCGCGGCGAACGCCCCTAGCTGGGCGCGCTCCGCGGCGGTCAGCTCGGGATCGACCACGGCGGCGATGTCCGCGAGCGGCCAGGCCCAGCGCACGTGCACCTCGGGCTGGCGCACGCCGCCGGTGATGGACAGGTTCGACGCGCGCAGGTCGGTCACGCCGAACGCGCTCGCGAAGCGCACGAACACCACACGCTGGCGGAGCCTCTCGGACACGAGCGGGCGCTGATCCGCGACCAGCACGTGGTGGATCGCGTTGAGCCACGCCGCGCGCGCGGCGGCCGAGAAGGGCGGATCCTGCGCGACGTGGAGGGACGCGAGGCGCGCCTCGAATCCGCTCGGCGGGGTCGTGCTCCCCGGGCTCGCCCGGAGATCGACCGACACCGTCGCCGGCAGCGCCGCCTCCGTGTGCACGATCAGCCAGCGCCCGGGCAGCCCCGGTTGCGCGTCGATGGCCGCGGCGAGCGCGCCGAACCAGTCGAGCTCGTCCTGCTGCAGCGCGCCGTCGAGCGCCTGGACCGTCCCGAGGTCCGGGGCCGTCACCATCCAGCGCACGGTGGCGCCCGCGAGGAGCACCTCGGCCTGCGTGAGCGCCGCGACGCCGCGCGGGGTCACGAACCGGAGCAGCGCCACGCGCCCGGCGATGCGCGAGGGCAGGCCGCTCGCGGGGAGCGGGAGATCGGCCGGGTTGCGCGACGGATCCTGGCCCGGGATCACGAGGCGCTCGAGCCCGTTGTCCGGGAGGGAATAACCGGCCTCGAGGGCGCGGCGGCGGCCTTCGAAGGCGCTCATGTCACACCTCGCCCCGGACGACGACCGTGCGCGCCTCGGCGCTCACGCGCACGCGGTACCGGACGGACACGGTCAGCATCGCCTCCTCGGCGGCCACATCGACGCTCTCCACGAGCAGGCGATCGCCCAGCCATGTCTGGAGCGCGCCCTGCACCAGGTGCTGCGTCGTGGCCGCGAGCTGCTCGCCGGCCGGCGCGAACACGAGCTGCCCGACGCCGCTGCCGAGCGTGGGCCGCATGACCCGCTCGCCGGGCGCGACGAACAGGAGCTGCTCGATGAGCTCGCGCACCTCGTCGTCGGCCGAGACGGTGGCCGTGCGGCCGGTCTGGTCGATCCGATAGGGGAACGAGAGCGCCCTCATAACGCCGTCACCCGCGGCGAGACGGCCGCGACGATCGCCGGCCCCTGCGGCGCCTGGGTGGCGGCCTGGCATAGCGAGGAGCTCGACTGCAGCAGGACCGGCGTGCCGCCCGCGCGCACGCGCAGCGAGGGCACGAGCCAGCGCACCTGCACGCAGGGAGACGGCGTGGGCCCCGGGAGCTGGAACGGGCAGCCGCCCACCGTGAACGTGTCCGCCTGCGTGAGCATCGGCTGGCCGCTGAGGGTCACGCGGACCTGCGACGGAACGGCCTGCGCGGGCACGCCGTGCGGACACTGGATCTGCGCGCCCTGGTGCAGCACCGGAGAGCCCATCAGATCACCTCCAGCGCGCCGTTGTTGAGGCTCACGCGGGCCGGATCGAGCTTCACGCTCGCCGCGCCGCAGGAGATCTCGATGCCCTGCGCGTTGAGCACGATCTTCACCGGCACGCCGACGACCGGCGGCCCCACCTCGATCGTGACCCCGCCCGCGCCCGGCAGATCGTCGAGCTTGAGCGTCGCGCCCGCGGTCTTGAGGATCTTCGTGGTCGGCAGGCCGGGCAGCGCCGGCGTGCGCCCGACGTTCCAGAAACCGCCGACCCAGATCGGTTTGTCGCGATTGCCGGCCTCGAACTCGATCCACACGTTGGCGCCGATCGGCGGGACCAACCACAGGCCCTCTCCATCGCCGGCGTAGGGCGCGCACGGCATGGCCCACGCGAGGATGCTCTCGCCGAGCACGGCCGGGCAGCTGATCTGGACGCGGCCGATCTGCATCGGATCGAAGTTGTTGATCACGGTGCCGCGGTATTTGCCGAAGTAAGTGCTCATGGGATGACCGCCGGGACCGTGGCCCCCAGGCCCTCGCGCGAGAGCTGAAAGCTCTGTTTGTATTCGCCACGCTTGATCGAGTGCGAGACGCTCTTGACGTAATACAAGCCATCGAAGCTGTATCCCACGCCTCGGACGCCGACAAGCTGCCGCGCGTAGAGCACCCCGCCGTAACGGGCCGTGTCCAGCTCACCCGACGCCGTGACCGATTTCACCGTGGAGGCCGTGGTCTCGGACGAGGCCTGGAGCAGGGCGCGGACGTAGTTCGCGCGCGCGGTCGCCTCGAGGAACTTGGTCTTCATGATGGGCGCGTTGACGTAGAGCGAAGGCATCGCCGCGAGCGGCGGCGTCAGCAGCGGCACGCCGAACACGGGGAGCGGCGGGACCGTGGCCGCGGGGTTGTCGTCCTGCACCAGCCCGATCACCTGCGTCGATTGCGTGCCGTCATGCTGGAAGGAGATGCTGGTGACGTTGTTCGCCGATCCCATGCCGGTGGTCAGCGCGCGCTGCGGAAGAAACGCCGGGATGCGAGGACCGAAATACGCGATGCTCTGCCCCGGCAAGGGGCCTGGCAGGACGAAGAACACGCAGCTGTGCTGCTGCGCCTTCTGCGTGAGGATGGCCCAGGCGGTGCCCTGCGGGTGCGGCAGCTCGCGCGTCGGATCCGGCGGCACGTCCGTCGGCGGGGGCAGCACCATGGGCGTGAGGCCGAGCGCGGCATAGGGCCCGAGCAACGTGTAGGCGAGCGCTGTGTCGTTGCCCGGGAACGGCATGCGCACCTCGAGCTGATCGAGGAGCACCCCGAGGTCCTCGCCGGTGACCGTGATGGATCCGCTGCCCGGCTTGTCGCCCGGGTTGAGCTGCTGGTGCGTGATGATCCCGTCCATCAGGACCTGCGGGATCGCGTTCACCGTGACGACGAGGACGATGCGCGTCCCGACCTTCACGCGCTGGCTGAGCAGGATCGGATAGTCGAGGAGGCCGGTGACCGCATCGCGGAGCGCGCGGAACACGATCTGGAACGTCGATCGCCCCTCGTCGCTGTGGCTGACGGACACGGTGTCGAGCAACGCGGCGAGATCCGGCGCGGGCAGCGGAACCGCGGGACCGCAGAGCAGCGTCAGGACCGCGCCCGGGAGCATCCCGAACCCTTTACGGTCGCGGCACGGGCACGCGCAGGTGCGCGCCCGGCTCGGCGGTGAGCGTGGCGGGATCGAGGGCCTCGTTGGCGTCGGCGACCCGCCACCACGCCTCGGCGGAGCCCAGCGTCCGGGCGGCGATGAGGTCGAGGCGCTCGCCGCCCTGCACCCTCACCTCGGCGAGGATCTCGAACGCGTCGACCGGCGCGAGGAACCTGCGCGGGAGATAGCGGATCTCGCGCCCCGTGGCGTCGACCCAGAGGAGCGGGGCCTGGCTGGCAGCGGCGTAACGGCTGGTGGGATCGACCATGGGTTACCTCACGAGGCGCTGAGCGCGCTGGCTGTGCTCGTCACCGAGGCGAGGCCGGCCATGACCTCCTTCGCGACCTGGTGGGCGAGGAACAGGGCGTGCCCCGGGTGCATGGGACCGAGATCGTCGGTGGAAAGCACGCGCAGCCCCAGCGACACGCGCGCGCGAATCGGGTTGAGCTGAGGATCGTGCGCCTCCTCGACAATGGAGAACTGCTTGACGCTGACCGGGAGCACGCGCTTCGGCCCCCAGATGAACAGAATGAGCGGCCCCTGCGGCGGCACGACCTCGATGCTGCCGAACGCCGCGAGCACCGTGTTGGCGATGATGCGCGCCGAGGGCGGGTACACGAGCTTCTCCAGCGCCGCGAGCTGCGGGTGGATGCCGAGCGATACGGCGAGCGGGTCCTGCGTCTCCAGGCCGTCGGTCGCGTCGAGCTCGACCTCGACGTTGATGGTCTCGACCGGCGCGCCCGTGTAGCTCGTGGCCGCGGGCCCGCCGTCCGCGCCGCGCGCCTCGAGCTGGCGCGTGAGCGTGTGCGGGTTGTACTGGAAGAGCACGACCGTCGGCTGCCCGCCGAGCGGATCGATGGCCACGAGCGCCCCTTTCAACGTGCGTGGCGTGCCGGGGAAAGCGGACACGGAAGCTCCTCCGGGGACGGAGTAGACCATGGACAGAGGGGCGGGGTAAAGGGCGGCGTCTCCGGCGGCGGCCGAGGTGCGTGGAGCGCGAAAGGGAGCAGCGTCAGCTCCCTGGGGCGCTCCCGAGCCATTGATGCAATCGCTCGCGGGTCTGCTCCGCTAGGCCGTCCTCATCGATCCGTACCGCCAGCCCGGCAGGACGCGGCACCGCTAGCAAGCTCTCCAGGTCATCGTCTTGGAAGTCGTTGCCAGCCAGGTCGATCTCCTGGAGCCGACCGAACATCGAGCTTTCGGCGAGATGCCGCAGACCTCGCCCAGTAAGACCGGTTGTGGCCAGGCCGAGAGAACGGAGCGCGGGAAGCAGGGCCGGATCGAGCAGCTCCGGCAAGGTCTGCTCGATCCCCTCGATGCCTGACAGTCTCAGGGACTGGAGCCCCGCCGGTCGGCCAGCACGAAGCAGATCATGGACGTCGCTGCCCGTGACGAGGTTGGGACCGAGGTCGAGGTGCGTCAATCCCTCGATGAACCCGTCGTCCGCGAGAAACCGCATCTGCTCGAGAGAAGCCTCGTTGCCGCCGATGCCCAACACACGCAAGCCACCGGGGACGGCCAGTCGGTGAACCGCCGGGGAGAGAGCCGAGGAAAGGCCATTCATGCCGAGCTCCAGGCTCCATAGGTCCTGCGATCCATGGCCCCGTGGCAAGAACGGCCGAGACGCAGGGCCGAGCTCAAGCCTGAGAAGATTCAATCGATGCATTCGATCGATCACGCCGGCTTGGAGGCTGTGCACGAATGCTTGTCTGGCCCTCCTCGGCGGGTGCGCCGCGGAGAGGTCGAGCCCGCGCAGCTCGGCCAGGAACCGGAGCGTCAGGGTCAAGTCCGCAGGTTCCCCGAGGTTGAGCATCCGGAAATCGCAGTCCGGGTGCATCGCTTTGGACCACCCGCAGTCAGGGGACAGGCCGAGGACCTCGGGTGCGCCCGCGACGAGGCAGCGGACCAGGTTCGCGGGACGCCCGCGCAGACCGGACCGGCAGCCCAGTGTCCACCAGATGCCGCCAGGATCCCAGGGATCGAGGCTGCGCGCCACGCGCAGGCGGGCAGGCCAGACGGCGAGCGGCTCCTGCAGCCCGCGCACGACCGCTGGGACCGATCGAGCAGGCAACCCAGCGAGCCAGTTGCCGATCTCACCCCAAGCTCGCTCGCTGAGCGACGCGATGGCGGCCGCGTCGGGGGTCGGTGTCAAGCGGGTCGATGTGCGCATGCTGCTTCGCCTGTGTCTTGGGGTACATGGTCCATCGCGACCACGTGGTCGGGTGAGTCCTTACCGCAGGGAGGCCTGTCATCTAGGTCTCGGGGTACATGGTCAAAATGTACCAGCCCCCGGAGTTCGCGGCCTGCGTGGCCTTGACGACGACGAGGACCCGCCCCGAGAGCGTGTACGGCTCCGTCAACGGGCGCATCCGGGCGGACGCGCCCGAAGCCGCTCGATCTGCTTCAAAGAGCGGACGGCGGCCCACAGCAGGGGTGGCTCTACGGGGACCGTAAGTCACATAAGTCGGCATGTCCTGATCTTGATGGGGAGCCGCGCGGCGGCGGCGATATGCGACGACGTCTCCGCGGGGTACGTGGATGTGGAACCGATTCGGTTCGTAGGAGGATGCGAACCGATCGCGCAGGTATCGCACCCACGCACCGTTCATGTAGTTCCTGGCACGCTGGGCAGCTCGATTCGCGGCCGCTCGATCCCGGAACCCGGACGCCACGCGCCCTCCGTCGAGGCCGGCGCCCCGGAAAGGGCCCGGTCCGGCGGTGGCCGGGGGCGGCGCTCGCCCCGGGACCACCTCAAACGCCGCGCGCAGCGCGATATCCCGTTCGTCCTGCACGCCGAAGCCGTCGCCCAGCACGTGGTTCGCGATGGTGTGGCCGCCCGACCGCTCGTCCAGATCGAGGTCGGCGCTCCGCGGATGTGTCGCGTTGTTGGCATCACAGATCAGACCAACCACGTTCTCGTTCGATGTTTCCGTCGTCGCGTCCAAGATGCGCTGGCGGAGCCATCGACTGCGTTGATTGACCATGTTGGTCCGGAGCGCCCCGGACTTGAAACGTGGCATCGCGGTGGAGTCGGTTTTGTAGGAATCGTCCCAGTGGTAGGATTCGGGCGGATAGCTATGCGTCCTCAGGGCACCCTCCCACCGCATACGCTTGGCCCCTGGAGACGTACGTACGCGCCATGGCGGCGGGGGAGCGACTCTGAAATACGATGGGCGAACCTGTTGGGGCGACAGGGAGGCAGATGCGGTCAACGAGGGCGTGTGGTTCCATGTCATCAGCTCCCAAGGGCCAAACTCGCTAGGGGAAAGATGGGTGACGGCAGGGTGGTGCAGATCGTAGGTGGCGAAGGTGTTGGACTCACCCGGGGCCTCGACGGTGAACGTTCCTCCCAGCGTGTTCGGCTCGATCTTGTAATGATATCGTAGCGCATGATGCCTGTTGTCAGGGTCGAACCTCGCCTCCTGGACGTCGAGGCTCATCCCCTGAAGAAGGGCTGGCCGAGGCGCCCTTTCAAGACGTGACAGGAGCGGTGTCAGGGAGCGGTGCAACGCGCGCAGCGACTGGTCCCGGCCGTGGAATTGACGCGCCTCTTGATCCGCCTCGCGCTCCAGATGATCCACCGCGCGCCGGTGCCGCCGCGTCTGATCCGGCGCCGCGGAGTACCACGGTTGCCGCCGCTCGTTGCGGCCGAACCACGCGCGGCCCCGGCTGACGGTCGCGCGCCTTCCGCGCCGGCGGCCGCTCACACGGAGCGTCCACATATGGGTTCCAAGATGCCGCGTCGCCACTCGGATGGAGATCCCGCGCGCGGCGGAACGCGCGGCGCTGCGCGCGGTCCGCAAGATCTGGGTGCGAGGCACGACGCGCGTACGTGCCAGCCCGGTCACCGCACGCCACGCAGCCGTGGCAGCCAGACGTACGCGAACCGCGATCCCGCCGCGATCACGACGCCTGCGGCGCCGTCCTCTTCGACCGCGGCCACGCCCTCGACCTCTTCCACGGCCGCGCCCTCGACCTCTCCCGCGCCCTCGACCTCTCCCGCGGCCGCGCCCTGCACCGCGTCCGCGACCGCGTCCTGCACCGCGTCCGCGTCCCGCGCCTGTACGCCGCGGCCCCGTCCCTCGACGCGGCCCTGTTCCCCTGCGCGGCCCCGTCCCTCGACGCGGCCCCGTTCCCCTGCGCGGTCCGGCGCCCCTTCGCGGCCCCGCCCCTCTTCGCGGCCCCGTCCCCCTTCTCGGCGCTCCCGCTCTACGCGGTCCTCCGGGCCGCGGCCCACGCGGCCGCGGTGTGGGCGCGCGCGGCCGCGGCGTGGGCACGTGCGGCCGGGGCGCGTGCGGGCCGCGGCCGAGGAAGCGGCGCAGGGTGCGCTGCATCCATTGAACCACGTTGTCGAGCCACCCCATCACGCGTGAGAGCAACCCCTGCGCCGAGCGGCGAAGCCGGTTGATCATCTCGAACAACGGCTGTACCGCGCGCCGCAATCGAGACACCACGCTCGCAAGGCGCGCCACGCCGCGGCTTCCCTGAAGGATCGCCTTCGCCGCCGTGACGGCCGTGCTGCCGCCGCCCGTGAAGATGGCCAGCACGACCTCCACGATGACCATGCCGGCGATCGTGCCCATGGCCTCGCCGATCTGGTACGCGGCGCCGCGCGCGTTGAGCGCATCGAGGAGCGACCGCGCAGCGCTCTGCGCGAGCGAGCGCACGAGGCCGCGCGACGCCGCACGTATACCGTCGAGCAGACCGCGCACGTCCTCGCGCGTGAAGCCCTCGGTCGCGAGCTGGCGGAAGAACTCCCCGACCGATGGGAGATCGGGCGCCGCGGGCGCTTCCTCACCTGGTCCCTCCGCGCCGGTCTCCCCTTCCCCGCCGGTCGCCCCCTCGGCGCCTTCCTCCCGCTCGCCGGAGGTCTCGCCGTCGCTCTCCTCTTCTTCGGACGCGGGTTCGCCGGGGATCTCCTCCGGAGGTGCGGCCGCGGCCGCGTCAACCGTGGCGGGGAGCTGTCCTGCGACCGACGCCGGCGGCGCGAGGCGCTCCCCAGGTGACCGCGCCGCGCCAAGAGGCGGCGTCGCGACGCGGCCGCCGGCCGCTGCGGCCGCGGGCCTCCCCGGCGGCGTGCGGACCTGGGGCGGCGCCTCGGACGCGCCGGTCGCCGCGCCCTCGTCGGCCTCGTCGCCGCCCAGCTCGCCACCTTCCTCCTCGCCGGCTTCGGCCTCGTCGACGTCCTCGCTCTCGTCGTCCTCGTCCTGGCCGTCCTGTTCGCTCTCCTCTTCCTCGTCGGTGCTCGGACCGACCGCCCCCTCCGCTTCCTCGGCCCGCTCTGCGGGGCTCTCGGGCTCTGCGCGGGCACGCGCCGCCTCCTCGGCCGTGGCCGAGGGCGCGGCGGGCTGCGGCGTCGCCTCGGCGGATCGCTCCGGGCCCGCACCGCCGGCGCCCGCCCCTCCAGCTGCAGCGCCGTCCGCAGGCAACGAGTCTTCCTGCCGCGCTGGCTCGCCCGGCGTTCGCTCCTCGGCCGCGCGCAGACCCGGTGGATCGCGCGCGCGGCGCAGCGCGGTCCCGCCCTCGTCGATGGCCTCTTCGGGGCCCTCGCCCCCGCCCTCCGGAGCGGACTCCTCACCGGCCGCGCCGCCGGGGCTCACCCCGTCCTCTTCGGTCGTGCCGGTGGCGAGACCCACCGCCCACTGGACCAGGCGGACCGGCAGCATGACGAGCCACGCGACCGCTTGAACGAGGAAGACGATCGTGCCGCCCGTGCTCTCCCACACGCCCTTGAGCAGGCCTACCGCGAAGCCGGCGGCGAGCTCCGCGTTGCCCGCGAAGATGCTGGCGAACAGGTCGATCGCGCGCACCTTCTGCTCGTCGGGCGAGGCGCGGATGGTCTCCAGGAACGAGAGCGCACCGTTGTACACGGCCGCCAGGAGAAAATCGGCCGGCTCGGGCAAGAAGCGCAGCAGTCGTATGCAGACGTCGAGGAAGAAGTTGAGGAGCGGCGCCTTGAAGCACTGCGGGACGATGTAGAGCCACACCGCGCCCGCGAAGAACGTGATGAACGAGAGCGGCGGCGCCGCCAGCGCCATGACGATGCCGACGGCGATGTCCGCGAGCGTGCGGAGCCAGCTCAGGAGATCGCCGACGGCGTCCGCGATCTTGCGCCAGAAGAAGACCGCGCAGTCGGCGAGCAGGCGCAGGCCAGCCACGATGGGCGCGAAGACCGCCTGCACGACCCCCACGAGGGCGTCGAGCAGGGCAATACCCGCTTCCCACGACAAAAGGCTCTCCAGCGCGCCGAGCACGCCGTCGGCGAACGCCGCGGCGACATCGACGACCCGGCGCAGGACGCCGCTCACCGCCTGCAATACGCCCTGGAGCGCGCCGATCACGGTGTTGCGGAAGAACTCCGCAGCGGTCGCGAGCGCGGACGCAATGCCGTCGCCGATGCGGCCGACGAAGTCGGTGAGCGCGCGCCACGCCTCCGGGAGGCGGCCGAAGAAATCGATGATCGCGCCGATGGGGCTGTTCTCGCGGAGCCAGCGCCACGCAGTGCGAATGCCATCAACGAGCGGCCGGACGGCCTCGACCACGCTGTCCCACACGCTCTGGATGCCGTTCCGGAGCGCGGTGAGCGGATCGATGTTCGGGTCGATGCCGAGGAACTCCGCGACGTGCCGCCACACGGTCCGGCCCACGTCACCGAGCACCTCCATCACGCTGCCGGCCGCGCTCTCGACGGCCTGCCAGGCGCGGTAGATGGGCTGGGCGAACCGCTGGAGGAAGCCAAGGAAGCTCTCGACCGAGCTCACCTGCTCCTCGGCCGCCTGATCGCGGCTCTGCTGCAGGCGCGACTGGATCGAGCGCGCGGCCGGGCTCGCGAGCAGGCCGTCGAACCAGCCGAGCGCCCGCTGGAGCAAGGCCTCGAACGCCGCGCAGGATCGCTCCTCGGCCGCCTCGGCGCCCTCCTCGCTGCACACGTTCTGCTCGTGCAGGTCCTGGAGCCACTGGGTGAGGCTCCCGATGCCGGTGCTCTCGACCGCGGACTCCAGCCATGTGTTCACGCGATCGGCCGCCCGCTCTGCGAGCCCGTCCAGCCCTTCGTCGACCAGATCCGCGAGGCTTGGAAAGACGCGCCTCAGGATCGCCATGAGAGGGCCGCTCTCGAGGGCCTCGTCGAGGAAGTCGACGGCGCCGAGCAGGCCCTGCTCCAGCGCGTCGAGCGAGCGATCGATACGCTCCTCGAGCCCGTCGATGTGCGTGTCGATCGAGCGGTGCAGGTCCTCCGCGGTCTGATCGACGCGAGCCTGCACGTCATCGAGGAAGCGGTGCGCGTCGTCGCGCCACTCGCGCGCGATCTCGCCGAGCTCGCCTGGAAGGTTGTCCGCGATCACGTCGAGCGCGCGCCTCGTGGTCTGGATCGTGGCGGTGATCGCGCGGTGGCCGGCCTCGACGATCGCGTGCGCCGCCGAGCGCGCGGCCTCGAGGAAGGCGTGGACCGCGCGGCGGAGCGCGGCGATGAAATCCCGGATCCACGTCCGGAGCCGGTCGAGCTGCTGGCGGAACCAGTCGATGCCGCGCTGCCACCAGCTCCTGTCGTGCCCCTCGCGGGTCTTGTTGCTCGCGCGGTCGCGCCCCTCCCGGAAGCGGCGGCTCGCCTCGGTGCGCGCGGTGCGCATGCGCCGGCTTGCGCGCCCGTCCGCGTCGGTGCGCACGCGGCGGATGTGCGCTCCGCGCGTGCGCACGAGCGTCTCGCTCTCGGTGCGGCGGCTGCGCACGTGCCGGTCCGTCTCGTCGCGCCACCGGCCCCGCCGCGTGTCGACGCCCGAGCGCGCGTCCGCGGCTTGCCGATCGCGCTGAGCGCACGCCCGCGCGCACATCTGCTCGACGGTGCGCTCGCTCTGGTGCACGTGCCCGTCGACCTGCCGGCGCGTATCGGCCTGCATCTCGGTCGTGGCGCGGAACTGCTGCATGTCCTCGTCGCGCGCGACGAGCACCTGATCGAGCGGCATCTGGCCGGCGTTCGCGTCGGTCGCGACCCGATCGAGCCGCTCGCGGGGCAGCCCCTCTTCGAGCCGCACGTCGGGGATCTGGAGCTGCTCCAGCTGGCTGTCGTGGCCCACGGTGGGATCGCTCGCCGGAGCGAGCCGCCCTTCGCCGAAGTCTTCTCTGGTGCGATCCCGGGCGGTCGCTTCGCTGGCGCGGACCTCGCCGTCGAGCTCGCGCTGCCGCGCGTCGATCTGACCGGGATCCGCGTCCCCGGTGAGGGAGACCTGCGGTGTCTCCGGCGCCTCCGGCGCCTCTTCGGCCGCGACGCTCCGCTCGATCTCGCGCACCTCGCGGGCCTGCTCCGCCTCGGTCGAGCGCGCTCCGTCCGCGGACGGCGGCCCTCGCGCGACCTGCGCGTCCAGCTCTCGCGTCGCGTCCCGGAGGTGGCTCTCCTCGTCCACGCTCTCGGCCTCCGCGGCCGCCGCCGGCGCTTCGTTCGTGACGCGGGGTACCTCGACCGGTGGGCCGCGCGCGAACGGGTGCTGGCCCGGCTGCACGCCGCTGCGCGGGCACACGGACACCTCGTGCTCGCCCGCGGTGGCGCTCGCACCGTCCCAGGTCTCCTGTCCCGCGCGCAGGGACTCGCGTATCTCGGCCTGGCGATCCGGACCTGGCTCGAGCGCGGATTCGCGCTGCGCTCCGGGCCCTTCACGGTCCGTGGCGCCGCCTTCGCCCTCGGCCGGCTCCTGGGCCGGCGCCTGCTGGGCACCGGGCGCAGGCGGCTCACGCGCCTCGTTCTGCGGAGGCGCCTCCCTGCGGGCACGGGGGCGCCGCTGGGCCGTGCCGCCTCCGCCGCCACGCGCGGCTCCCTGCGGCTGCGCCCGAGCGCGCGGCGCTTCTCGCGCTGCCGGCGGATCGTCCACCTCGATCTCGTCCGCGCCCTCCGCGCCTTCCGCAGCTGCCTGCGGCCGGACGGGCGCTCGACCGGCCTTGCGCAGCGCCACGAAGCCGCGCCGCATATCCAGCGACGCCAGCAGATCGCTCGGGACCTCCGCGCCCTGTGCCGCGTGCGCGGCCGCAGCGTCCGCGCGCGCCTCGGCCTCGTGGCTCTCGCCGAGCACACCGGGCCACTGATCCTGCTCGAGCCCACCGCCGCCTTGCAGCGCGTGCGCGACCTCGTGCGCGACGGTCTCGAGCGGCGCGTCCGGTCCCGGCAGGAGGATCTGCTCGCCGCGCGTCGCCGCCTCGGCCCCGAGGGAGTCGAGCAGGGTCCGGGCCTCCGGGCCCGCGAACACCTGCAGGTGATCCAGATCGCGGCCGAACAGCGCGGAGAGCTCCTCGCGATGCGGCAGCGCGATCTCGGGCGCGGCCGTGACCTGCGACCAGCTCTCGGCGAGCGGGGAGACCTGCGGGACCGCGGCGCCGGGGTCGAGGTCCAGATGATCCAGCAGGCTGTCCTGCTCGGACAGCCCGCGATCGGGACCGGCCGACCGCGCTCGCGGGCCATCGCGACGTTTGTCACGCCGCGCGTCGCGCGTGTGCCTCGCCGCGTGGGTCCTCATCGCCAGCCCTCATAGAGAGCGCGGGCCACGGCGCGCCCGAGCTCCAGCGGGACCGCCGCGGCCCCGGGATCGAGGACGAGCTCCGGGACCACGGCCCGGCCCGCGAGCAGGCCCGCCGGTACCCCCTCGGTCGCGAGCAGCCGGGCGAGCTCGCCCTCGAGGCCCCGCGCCACGTCGAAGCGCCCCGCGGGGTCGAGGCCGGCGAGCTCCAGCTCGCCGATGTGCAGCTCCACCGCCTGCGGCCTCATGATAGCCACCCGCGGATCTCGGTGGGCGTGAGCGGCTGCCCCAGCTTCGTGTATTCGAGGCGTGTGGCCTCGAGCAGGTGCTGCATGCCCACGGGCCGGTCCTGGGCCGCCGCGAGGTACGCCGCGTTGCGCGCGATGTTCTTGATGTTGCCGCCGGCCACGGCGAGGCGCGCGAGCGTGCGCGGATCCACGCCGTCGATCGGCGTTTGCGGAGGGAAGATCGCTCGCCAGATCCGCTCGCGCTGGGAGACGTCCGGGAACGGGAACTCCACCACGAACTGGATCCTCCGCAGGAACGCGTCGTCGATGTTCTTGCGGAGATTGGTCGTGAGGATCGCGAGGCCCTGGTAGCTCTCCATGCGCTGGAGCAGGTAGCTTACCTCGATGTTGGCGTGCCGATCGTGGCTGTCCTTGACCTCGGTGCGCTTGCCGAAGAGCGCATCCGCCTCGTCGAACAGCAGGATCGCGCCGCCCTCCTCGGCCGCGTCGAACACGCGGCGCAGGTTCTTCTCGGTCTCCCCGATGTACTTGCTCACCACCGAGGACAGATCGATCCGGTAGAGATCCAGCTCGAGCGCGCCGGCGAGCACCTCCGCCGCCATCGTCTTGCCGGTACCGCTCGGTCCCGAGAAGATCGCCGCGGTGCCGCTGCCGCGCTCCCCCTGGCGGGAGAAGCCCCACTGGTGGAACACGCGCGCGCGGTGGCGCACCTGCGCCTCGATCGCGCGCAGGGTCCGGACCTCCTCGGGCGGGAGGATCAGCCGATCCCAGTCCGCGTCCGGCTCGATGCGCTGCGCGAGATCGTCGAGGCGCGCGCGGGAGAGCAGCCGACACGCGCGCCACACCGCGCGGCCCGGCGCCTCGCCGTCCGGGCGGTGCGCGAGGCTCGTCGCGGCCGAGGCGATGCCGTCGGGGCTCAGCTGAAAGCGCGCGGCGAGCCCCGCGATGTCGAGATCGTCCGCGCCCGCGGCGCCGTTCAGCGCCCGTTGCCAGAGGTCCTTGACCTCCTCGTGGGGCAAGCGCGGCAGCGACGCGCTGAAGACGCGACGCCCCTTCGGCCGTACGACCTCAGGCCCGCAGAGCAGGAGCGGGTCCGGCGCTCGGGTCGCGAAATCGACGGCGGCGCGGGCGTGCGCCGGATCGCCGGCGCTCGCGACGTCGAGCAGCACCAGCGCGCCGCAGAGGCGCGCGTCGCGCGCGCACGTCCAGAGCAGGTCGACGCGCTCCTCGGGCGGGTCGGGCAGCGCCCACGCCGGCAGCTCCCACAGCGCTCGGCCTTGCTCGGCCGCAACCGCGGCGAAGAGCGGCCGCGCCTCCTCGGCGCTCGCGACCACGAGCTGCACGTGCGGCGCGTCGGGACCGCGCAGGGTCTTGTCGATGGTGCTGGCCACGGCCAGGCGGGAAGGCGGGAGCGCGCAGCCTGGTGTCACGTCCCGGAGCCGCGCCTCCAGGCGTTCGTCGCGCCCCGGCGCGCCCAGCAGGAAGTGCAGCACGGGCTCAGGCAACGTGACGGAGCGCCCCGTGAACACGTCGCCCTCTCCCAGGCGCACGAGGCGGAAGCGGCAGAGCGGCCCGTTCGGCGAGAACGCGTCCCAGCGCGCGCCCGGGAGCCGAGCGATGCAGAGCGCGATCGTCAGCGCGTGGCGCGCCGGATCCCCGAGCGCGGCGCCGCAGCTCTTGCCGAGGCCCGGCACGAGCTCGACCGCAGCAGCGCACGCGATCACCGCGAGATCGAACGCGGAGAGGCGGAAGCGATCGCGCAGCGCCGCGAGCGGCGAGCCGGCCGGCGGCTCGGGCAGCGCGGGCGGAGGGCCGGTGTTGCTCGCGCGCTCGATGCACGCGCGCGCGGCGGCGAGCGAGGCCGAGAGCGAGCTGGATGGGCCGACCGCCGCCTGCGCTGGCTTCATGGCACGGTCAGCGTGGGGCCGGCGTACACGCCGGCGGTCATCGTGGGCAGGCTGTCCGCGCCGTCGATCGACACGCGCACGCGCCACGTCCCGTTCGGCAGATCGGCCACGTCGAACACGACGTCGGCGGCGTCGATCGTGAACTTGCGGCTGCTGCGCCGCTCCGGCCCCGTGGTCGATTCCAGCACGAGCTCCACGGACTGATCGGCCGAAGGGAGCGGCGTGACGGCGACCCGCACGCGCCGGTGCGAGAGCGCGACGACGGACGACGACATCGCGCCGAGCGTGGGCCGTACCATCAAGGCGAGCGGGTTCGACGCGCCGCCGGGGCGCAGCCCCGGCCCGGCCGCGCCCGGCACGTGCACCTGGTGTTCGACCACCACCGCGTGCACGCCGGGGAGCAGCCCGGTCACGGTCGACAGGCTCACGCGCAGCGCGCCGCCGTGCAGATCCGCGGCGCCGACGCCCACGCTCGCCGCGCCGATGAAGACACGCGAGACCTCGCCGAGCAGGCCGGTTCCCTCGATCACCAGCTCGTCGTTCACGCCGGCCACGGGCTGCCGGCTCGACGCCTCGTACAGACGGGTCAGCGCGGGCGTGATGGCGGGCCGCACCGCGAGCCCGGTGGTGGCCACCGGCAGCGCTGCCCTGGGCTCGACCGCCCCGTCGAGCAGGACCGCGGTGGCCTCCCACGCCATC
Organism: Sorangium sp. So ce281; assembly: GCF_051527395.1. NCBI lineage: Bacteria > Pseudomonadati > Myxococcota > Polyangiales > Polyangiaceae > Sorangium > Sorangium sp. So ce281. The sequence continues at coordinate 2,747,295 of NZ_CP150322.1, read as the reverse complement.
GACAGCGCGAAGAAGCTCTGGTTGTAGAGCCCCCAGACGCGCGAGAGCTCCTCCGTGTCCAGGTTGAGCGGCGCGAGCTTGACGCGCTCGATCTGACGCCCGAGGTCGGACGAGAGCAGGTAGTGGCCCGCGCCGAGCGTGCCGAGGTACGTCGTGATCTCGTCGGGCGTCAGCACTGGCCGCGCATGCAGGTCGGCGAGCACCAGGCCCGCGAGCCGCTCCGCTTCGAAGAGCGCCGCGTCGCCGACGAACGAGAACAGGTAGCGCAGGCTGAGCGCGAGCACGGGGCGCTGGCTCGGCTCGCCGCTGGAGCGCCGCGTGGGCAGATCGAGGTTCCGCAGCGCGGGGTTCGGCGCGAGGTGGTAGAGCGACAGGTATACGCCCGGCGACGGGTCGGTCTTGGGGTGATCGGACGCGGCGTCGTAGCCGGTGAGCCCGACGCTGTTGATCAGGGCCTGCACGCGGTTCACGAGTGTCCCTGTGACCGTGGCGATGGCGAGGGAGTTGCTCATCGACGCTCTCCGCGGCGCTGCCCTGCCGTGTACGCCTCCAGGCTGAGCGCCGGGGGAGCAGGACGGGTGACCTCGGTCCGCGACGCCACGGGCGGCGCCTGCACGCGAACCACGATGCGACCGATCGAGACATGGACCGGAGGCGGCGGGGCCGCGGGCCCCGTCGGCGCAGCGGCCTCCTCTTGGAGCGCGCGCCTGCTGGGTCCGGGTGGGAGCGGCACGGGCGCCGGCCGAGGCGACGGCGCGAGCTCCGGGCGCGCACCCCGCGGCGGCGGAGCAGGCGCAGCCACGATCGGAGGCACCTTCACGGGCGCCGTGGCGCGCTCCACCACGCGCTCGGTGCGCCGCTCCGTGACGTGCTGCTCCGTCTCATGGACCTCACGGAGCCACCGCTCTTCGCGCACGATGCGCGGCTCCTCTTCACGCGCGGGCAGCAGAGGAGCGATCCCCGCCCGCTCCCGCCCGTCGTGCTCGGCGCGCACGACGTGCTGCTCGATCACGCGCTCGACCCGCGGCGCCCGCGGCTCGGAGGGCGCGGGCACCGGCGCCGGGGCGGCGGGGCTCCCGCGCAGCCGCACGTCCATCGAGCGCGGCTCCGCGGGCGCTGCCGCCACGGCCAGCTCCTCCCGGCCGGCCGAGCGCGCGGCGCGTGGGAGCGTCGGCTCGCTCGGAGGACGCTCGATCGCGATCCCCGGCGCTGCACGGCGTACCCCCTCGTCGTTCTGCACCCCGAGCCCGCCGTCCGGGAACACGTTCACGAACGGCACGCGCGGCGGCTCCACGACCGCCACGGTCTCTCGCGCGCGCCCCGCGAGCGACTCCAGGAAGTTCACGCCGCACCTGCAAGCCGGAGATAGGCCAGACGCCGCGGCCGCGACATCTCGAGGATCGCGAGCTCGGACCAGCAGTACGCGCGCGCCAGAGCGTCGACCTCGGCCAGCAGGCGCTGCGCTTCGGACTCGATCTCGCGCCAGAGGTAGGCCACCACGTCGAACACGGTCGTCCACGCCGCGCCGCACGCCGCGCACGACAGATCGAAGCGCACGTCCGCCTGGGGGTCGAGCCGCGCCATCTCGGCCGCCACGAGCTCGGCCGCCTCCGCCGGCACGGCCGCGGGGTCGCCCGCGGCGGCGTGCTCCGCGGTCACGCACCGCTCGAGCAGCGCCAGCACCGGATCCGCCGCGCAGGCGCTCGCCAGGAGGTCGCGGCTCGTGGCGGACCGCACGCGCAGGCGAAGATCCCCGAACGTCACGACCCCCTCGGCGGCGGCGGGGGCCGGCACGCGAAGCGCCGGGAGCTGGACGGGGAACTCCAGGGTCTCTTGGCAGATCGGGCAACGCACCACGCAGGGCGCGACAGGACCGAAGCTCCGTGCGCGCAGCTCCAGGAGCAGCGCATCACGCTGCCCGATGGAGAGATCGGCCATCTCGTCGCGCGCCACGCCCGGCAGGGCCAGCGCGAGCAGCGTGAGGGCCCGCTCCACGCTGCCCTGAGAGAGGCCTTCTTCCCAGGCGGCGAGCACCGCGGCCGGTCGCAGCGGCAGGAGCTCAGCCATCGGACAGCGTCGGCTCGGTCGGCTCGACCACCGAGACGTCGCGCTCCCACCCCTCGTGCTCCAGCTTGAGGGACTGGATCGCGATCGCGTTGGCGCTCGCGTCGAGCTCCGGCAATGCCTGGTACTCCGAGACCCAGCACCGGTAGACCTTGTACGCAAGCACGACCTGGCCGGCCTCGTTGTAGACCTCGATGAGGAGGTCCTTGCGGAAGTCCGCGAGCGACACCTCCGCGCCGAGGCCCGCGCCCAGACGCCAGACCTTCGCGGCCCACTGCTCGAAGGCCGGATCGTGCGTGACGCCACGCTCGAGCGTGATCGCTTCCCACTTGGTCTGCCCCGGCGACTTGTGCGCGCTCGAGGGGTCGCCTCCGCTGCGGTGCTCCACCACGTCCGTCGTGCGCTTGAGCGCGCTCACCTTGCTCACGCCCGCCACGTACCTGCCATCCCACTTCACGCGAAACTTGAAGTTCTTGTACGGGTCGAAGCGCTGCGTGTTGACCGTGAAGGCAGGCATCATCTCCTCCTATGTGCTCTGACCGGCGATTTGCTGCAGCTTGATGACGACGAACTCGGCGGGCTTCACTGGCGCGAACCCGATGATCACATTGACGATCCCGGCGTCGATGTCGGCCTGGGTCGTGGTGTCGGCGTTGCACCTCACGAAATAGGCTTCCGAAGGCGTGCGACCGGCGAATGCGCCCTGGCGGAAGAGCTGGTGCATGAAAGCCCCGATGTTGAGCCGGAGCTGCGACCAGAGCGGCTCGTCGTTGCCCTCGAACACGGCCCAGCGGGTGCCGCGCAGCAGCGTCTGCTGGAGGTAGCTTGCGAGGCGCCGCACGGGCACGTATTTCCACTCCGACGCGGCGCGGTCCTGGCCCACGAGCGTGCGCGCGCCCCACGCCACGCGGCCCGCCCCCGCGAACGCGCGCAGGCAGTTGACGCCCTCGCGGTTGAGCGTGCCCTGCTCGCCGTCCGTGAGGCCTCGCGACAGATCGAGCACGCCGGCCAGCGTGGCCTCGAGGCCCGCGGGCGCCTTCCACACGCCGCGCGTCCCGTCGGTGCGCGCGAACACGCCAGCGATCACGCCGCTCGGCGGGAACGTGCGCAGCCTGTTTTCCTGGAGCGGATCCGCCACGCGGACGTTCGGAAAGTACTGCGCGCCATGCGGCGACTGCAGGTTGCTCATCCACCCCGCGGCGTTCGCGAGGTCCTGGCTCACGGCGTCGAAGGTCGACCACGACGGCGGCGGATCGATCACGGCGAACGCGCCGCGCGCGCGGCACCACGGCAGCGCCTTGCCGCTCCAGAACCCGGCGCGATCCGGCTCGTCGATCACCGTCGCGTCCTCTGCGGGAAACGGGACGCAGAGCAGGTTCACCACGTCGATCTCGTCGAGCGCATACAGCCCGGTGCGGTCCGCCTCGCTGCCCTCGTAGGCGCTGATGTCCGGCGGCGTGCCGTCCGAGCCGCCCCCGAGGGTCGCGCTGGAAGCCACGGCGGGAACGGCGGTCGGCGCGGCCGTCAGCCGGAGCAGGGCAGAGCGGCTCTCGAGCACATCGCCGACGTACGTGAGCGCCCCGGGGGTGGGGACGAGGCCGTAGTAGATCTCGCCCTCCAGCTCGCGTCCGGTCACGTCGATGAGCTGCGCTTGCAGGGTGAACGTGGAGCCGGTGGGCGTGATCGTGACGTGGACGTGATCGCCCCACGTCCCCGGGTTGGCCGCGGCGAACGAGAGCGCGCCCGGGATCGGCAAGCGCACGGTGTTCCCCGTGCCGTCCACGCCCGTCGTGACGCCCGGGCGCGCAGCCGGGGGTGGGCTCGACAGCTGCGCCAGCGCGATCGGCGGGGCTGTGCCCGTCACGGCGCCGGCGATGGCAGCGGTGGGGTTGCTCGCGAGGCTCAGCGGGATCGTCACCCGGTAGGCCACGGCTCCCGCGTCCTCCAGGGCGGCGCCCGCGGCGTCCACCGCGGTGATCTGCAGCGAGTAGTCGTTCGCCGTGCCTCCGTGCGTCACGGCCACGCGCAGGTGGTGAAAGTCCGGCAGCGCGGTGGCCGCGGCCGTCGCCGTGAGCACCATGTCGCCGGGCACCGCGCCCGTCGATGCGGACGCGTCCGTGTGGACGCGCACGATGAGCGCCTCGCGCCCGCCGTTCTGAAAGAAGTGGCTGACCACGTGGCCCAGATCGCTCTGGTTCCACAGGCCGCCGAAGGTGCGATCGAACTCGCCGAAGCTCGTCACCCGCGTCGCCCGGTTCATGGGTCCGCGGCGCGCCCGTCCGATGAACGCGGTGACCGAGGTGGAGACGCCGATGATCGTGCGCACTCCGCTCGGGATCTCTTCGATATAGACGCCGGGGGCTGTCAGGTTCGCGGGCATGTCCTACCTCCGCTCAGGCGATCGCCCGGGTGATCTGCTGGAACTGCAGGATGACGAACTCGGCGGGCTTCAGCGGCGCGAAGCCCACGATAACGTTGACGATGCCGCGATCCTGGTCGGCGGGGGTCGTCGTCTCGGCGTCGCACTTGACGAAATAGGCCTCCTGTGAGCGCGCTCCCTTGAACGCGCCGCGACGGAAGAGCTGGTGCATGAACGCCCCGATCGAGAGCCGGAGCTGCGACCAGAGCGGCGCGTCGTTCGGCTCGAAGACGGCCCAGCGCGTCCCCTCCTTGAGGCTCTGCTCGATGTGGAGCGCGAGGCGCCGCACGGAGAGGTACTTCCACTCCGAGGCGAGCACGTCCGCGCCCTGCGCCGTGCGCGCGCCCCACACCACCGAGCCTGCGACACCGAGGGGGCGCAGCGCGTTCACGCCCGCGGGATTCAGCGCGCCGCACTGCGCGTCGGTGAGGGCCAGCCGGGCGCCGGGATCGGAGAGGCTGACAGAAAAGCCGTCGACGCCGCGCAGGCCCGCGTCCTGCCCGGCCGGCGCCTTCCACAGGCCACGCTCCCCGTCAGTGCGTGCGATGACGCCGGCGACCGCACCGCACGGCGCGAAGCTCGCCGGCCGGCCGGCGGCGAGCGGGTCGGGCATCACGAGCAAAGGGAAATAGAACGCTGCGTTCTTGCTCGTCAGGCTCGTGAGCCCGGTGCGCGCGGCAGCCGCCGCCGCTGTGGTCCATGAGGCCGGCGGATCCACAAGCAGCATCGTGAAGCGCTTGTCGCAGTAGCTCGCCGCCGCGGTCCACACGCCGGTGAACTGCGGGACGGTTCGCGCGGGCGGCGGCAGGCACAGCAGGTTCACCGTGTCGATCGCGTCGAGCGCGTAGATCCCTCGGCGGCTCGACTGGAAGCTCAGATCCCCGGGGTTGTCGTAGTCCGTGGCCGCGAGCGCGCTCCCGTCGCCGACGCTCGAGAAGGGAGCGTTGGCAACGTTGGTTGGCCGCTGCGTGGCGTCGGTCTTCACGCGCACCAGACTGGACTGCTGCTCGAGCACCCGCTTCACGTACCGCGGGCTGCTGCTGGACACCGATACGTTGATAAATGTCTCGGTGGCTCGATCGCGGCTCGTGTCGCTCGGCGCAGCGGGATCCACCTCGCGCACCGTGAGCGTGAAGACCTGCGTCGCTTCCGCCGGGAGGAAGGAGCCCGCCGCCGGGTCGGTCACCGTCACTCGGAGGTTGCTGCCCCAGGCCCCCTCGCTCGCTGCCTCGAGCGTCAGGTTCGGCGACGCGCCGGTCGCAAGGTCGGCGGAGCTCCTGTTCGCCCCCGGCGCCAGCCGCACGATCACGGCTTCGGTCCCGCCATTCTGGAAGTAGTGGTAGACGGCGTAGGTCATCGGGCTGTCCGCCCAGAGCCCGCCGAACTTGCGAGCGAAGTCGTCGAAGGAGAAGCACCGCGTCGCGACCTCCTTGGGGCCTCGCAATGCGCGCCCCACGAAGGCGGTCACGGACGTCGATCCTCCGACGATTGCCCGCACACCGGCTGGGATTTCCTGAATCTGCACGCCAGGGAACGGCAACGGTACGGGCATGGGTCGCGCCTCCATCGCCTGCCCAGCGATCTCTCTTTAGGCAAGCGAGGCTCCACTATATCATCACCGCCCGCCGCGACGGTTACGATCGAGGATACGCCGAGCTTCAAGGCCTGCTGGACGATACCGCGTAGACCCGACACCCGCCGGGTCTACGCGGCGCAGCGACGTCAGTTCCGCAGCCTGGTGCGCGGCGCAATGCTCGCTCGTGCTCCCCGAACGTCCGCGCCGGGTCGTCCTCTATGTTCGCGGCGCTCGCGCGAGCGCCTTTCGCCATCCGCGCTGAGGACACCTCGCCAGGCGATCGCCAGGGCGCGCGAGCTCTCCGATCATGCTCTGCCGACCAGCGCTCCGTTCGTGGTCGCCTGACGGCGCCGGCTCGTGACCGGGGGGCGCCTCCCATCACCTGTCCCCTACGCGCTGTGAGGTCCTGATCCAGACTCCCTGTGGCGTCGTCGGCCTGGCGCTTGCGACGCGGGAAGCGCAGGGCATGGAGCGCGACCTGCGCACGGCCGCCGAGCGGATGCGCGACACGGCCGTGAAGACCCTGACACCCCCAAAGGGTGGGAGGCCCAGGAGATCGCTCGATATCATCGGCTCCTCGACGGTCACATCGACACCATCGTCGCTGAGGCGACGTAGCTCCGCGAGCGGACGGTCCCGTCGCACAGCGGGATCCTGGACAGCTTGTGCGCGTGGAGCGCGGATTGGACGCGAGATCTCGCCCAATCCGCTGGATCGACCTCCACTGCGCCGGAGACGCTCTTGATGAACGAGCTCCCGATGATGCCGAGCCTCACGCGAAGCCTGGAGCTCTTCGCCAGCGCGCCAGGACTGGCTCGCTGAGATGCTCCGAAAGAGCGCCGCGGCGGGCCGAGGGTACCGCGCCGTACCGAAACGCAGGCTCGGCAAGCAGACGATCAAGAACACGCTCAACCTGCTCCGCTGCTGCCTGGAAGCAGCCGTCGAGCACGAGCTCATCCGTGAGAACCCGGCGCAGGAGCGCCACGCCACTGGAGGGAGCAACCGCTACCACGGGCATCATGGGCAGATCGATCTGCCCACAGTCTGCCCACGACCTCTGGGCCAGTTCTCGTAAGTGCCCGAAATCCTTCGGCACCCCCGGCAAGAATTGAACTTGCGACCTTCGGTTTAGGAAACCGCTGCTCTATCCACTGAGCTACGGGGGCAGGGGCAACAGCCGCTACGGGCGCCGGACCCTGGCACACCTCGCCTCACGCATCAAGCCAGATCCCGAGCCACGCCCTCGTCCAGCCCGCTCTTGCGCCGCGCCCCACCGGCCCGCGCTCCTCCGCCGGCCGCCCGCCCGCGCTCTTCCGCCTTCCGCCGCGCGCCTCGATCACTTCCACACCTCGCTCCAGAGCGCCGCCCCGATCGCCAGCGCGCCCGCGCCCCGCATCAGCCCTGCCCGCAGCGCCGCCACGGCGCGCTCGCGGTCCCCCCGCACCACCCGGGCGATCTGCTGCGCCCCCCGGTAGGCATGGGTCGGCCTCACCACCTCGACCTGCACCTCGTCCCCGAGGCCGAGATCGATCCTCTCCCCCGTCCCCTTCCCCCCGGCCCGCGCAGCGCTGCTCGCTGCGCCGTCGTCTCCCGCCCTCGTCGCCCCCGTCGCCCCCGTCGCCCCCGCCTCGATCTCCGCTGCGATCCGCTCCGCGACCTCGTCCCCCGCCCCGCTCCGCTCCCGCGGCAGCTTCAGCACCCTCGCGATCTCCAGCGCGTCCAGCGCGCACAGCCCCGCCACCACGGCGAACCCCATCGCCGCCACGAGGCGCCCCAGGTCGGGCGCCGCCGCCCCCGGCAGCCCCGACCCCAGCTGGAGCGCGACCGCGATCACCGCCGCCGTCGCCGCCCACACCGCCCGCCGATCCGAGAGCGCCACGATCGAGCCGGCGCGCGCTCGCCCGACGCGGTTCGCCGCGATCAGCACCACCGCGAGCGCCGGAACGAACGGCAGCGCGAACACCGCGCCGAACGCCGCGCCGATGATCATCCCCGCCGGCCCCACCACGAGCCCGATGGTCATCCCGTTCACGACGCCGGCCACCACGATGGCCCACAGCGCCAGCACGCCCGCCACGAACGGCCCTCGCCGGGTCCACTTCCCCGGCGCGTCGACCCACGGCGCGCCGTCCACCAGCGCATCGCCCGCGCCGAACGCCATCGATCCATCGCCCCAGACGCCTCCGATCCGCGGCGTCAGGTAATGACCCAGCAACGCCGCGACGATCGGGGTCACACCCGCGAGCAGGAAGCGGGGCACGAGCTCGTCCATCTCGAGGACGTCGGCCGTGATCCAGCCGCCCACGAGCCCGATCGCCCCGCAGGGAAACACGAGCGGCACGGGCGCATCAGGCGACATGGAATCGGACGTTGAACGCGGCATCTTGAAACCCTCCGGCTCGTTCGTTCCCCTTCGACGCGCAGGCCCTCGAGCAGCTTCCAGGTCCCTGGCGCGCCGCCCGACCTTCCATCATCTCACCACGGCGCTCCACGCGCACTGCACACGGTCCGCGCCATCATCAGCCCGGCCCCGCTTGCGGGTGCGGGTAGTGGCTGAGCGCCACCAGGTTCCCGTCGGGATCGCGCGCGTACATCGTGTAGGCGCTCTCCCGCTCGACGCCCACGCCGCCCGCGGCCAGCCGACGGCGCCACGCCTCCCGCTCGGACGGCGCGATCCCCAGGGCGACGCAGTGCCAGCCTGGCGCCTCGTCCGCGCGCATCGGCCCGGCGGCGCCCGCCCGCTCCACGGCCAGAAAGGCGCCGCCCCCGAGCTCCAGCCACACCGACCGAGGCGCTCCGGCCTCGTCCGTCCAGCGCCGCACCACCGGCAATCCGAGGACGCCCGCGTAGAACGCCTCGGCCCGCACCAGGTCGCGCACGACCACGGCCAGGTGATGGACCGACAGCGACGCGACCGTCCCGCTCATACTGCGCCCTCATTTCAGCGCCTTTCATGCGGCGACGCACCTGAAAAACCACGCGGACGCCGCGCGGCCGACGCCTCGCCGACGCCGGGCGCTCGATCGGCCGGCGTCGGGCGCTCGACGCGCTCGATCACCGGTGCGACCTGTCTTGCCCCGGCAAGGCGCCTCGTCTATGGTCCCGCTCGCGGACGCGCTCTGCCCGGGGAGTCGCACAGTCCGGTAGTGCACGAGCTTTGGGTGCTCGTTGTCGCGGGTTCAAATCCCGCCTCCCCGACCCTCTCCGACGCTCCTTGCCCCTCGCGAGCCCGGCGGCCCCGGCCCTGCGGCTCAGCTGGCTCGCCGCTCGCGTCGGCATCGCTTCCGCCATCGCCCCCGCCGCGCATCGAACTTGGCCTCCTCGGGTCCGCTGCGCATAGTCCCGCCGATGTCGACGCCCGTAAGACTCCTGCTCGGCGCATGTCTCTCCCTGTCCGTCGTCGCAGGGTGCGGCGGGCCGCAGACGGCCGCCCCGGCAGCGGCTCCGGCGCCGCGCGCGCAGAGCGCGGCGCCGCCCAAGCAGGCGGCGCCCGCCGGGCAGCTCGCCCGCGCCGACGTCGACCGGGTGCTGATGCAGGGACCGCCCTGGATCCTGCGGCGCGTGCCGGTCGAGGAGGTCGTCCGGGCGGGCGCGTTCATCGGCTGGAAGATCCTCGCGCTGCCCGCGGACTGGAGCAGCATCGAGCTCAAGACCGGCGACGTCGTCACCCAGGTCAACGGCACGACCCTGGAGCGCCCGGACGACCTGTTCGCGGCCTATCGCGCCCTGGCCAGCGCCAGCGAGCTCAAGATCACGTACGAGCGCGAGGGCGCCGCGCGCGAGCTCGTCGTGCCCATCTTCGGGGCCCCGACCAAGGAGACCGTCGAGGCCTTCGCGAGCGACAGCCCCCCGCGCCGCGCGACGACCGCCCGGCCGCGGGGAACGACGGTGATCGAGGAAGACGACGGCGGCGCGCCGCTCGAAGGCAGCGCGCCGTGAAGCGCGCACCGGCGCCGCGCGCATCGCACGGCGCCGCGCCTCACATGTCGAAGGCCAGCCCCAGGACCCACGTCGAGGTGCCGACGTGCATCTGCGGGCGCGAGCCTAGCCCGTCGAGGTTCGCGAACATCCACTCGCCGAACAGGTACGTGTGGTTGATGCCCGTCGTCTCATCGAGCTGGGAGGCCGAGCGGCGGTCCAGCCAGTTGAGCGCGAGCATCCCGCCGAACGCGAGGTGCGTGCCCCACGTGACGCCCTCGCCCCGGACGCCATCGGGCTTCGGCGTGCCGGGGCCCGACGTCGTGGTCCATAACCCCATCCCCAGGCCGACCTTCGCGTAAGGCACGATCGGGACGCCCGTCTTGCGCATCAGCTCGTCGGCGCGGAGGACGGCCGACAGGTGCATCGGCATGATGGTGAGCGAGGTCTCCTCTGCCTCGGCCCTGTCGTCGCTGCCCGCCACGAAGGCCTTCGCCGACGCCGACGTGTACCCCCAGCCGAGCCCTGGGCCGATCGCCCCGACGTACGGGATCCGGAGCGGCAGCCAGTCGACCTCGACCCCGAAATAGAAATTCTGGCCGTCGCCGAAGGTCTTCCCGTAGGGGCCCGCGCCGGAGAACTCCTCGTCGACCTCGGGAGAGTACGGGGCGAAGCGGAGCTCGAACGCGAAGCTCTGAGGAGACGCATAGCGCTCCTCTCGCTGGATCCTCGAGCGATCGTGCTGCCGCCAGTCGCCCGTCCCGTAGCTCGTTTGCGCGCCGGCCACGGAGGCGGCGAGGAGCGCCGCGCCGCCGGCGAGGCAGGCGACCAGCTGATGACGGAGATGACAGCTCATTCGCTCTCCTGCGTGAAGGAACACGCGCGCGCGTGCGCGTGGCGTCGACGACGACGACGACGGCTCCTGCGCAACAACCCGAGCGCCGCGCCGGCCGCGACGGCGGCGAGCGGCGCAGCAGCCCACCGGCCCGCCCCCACCGGCCCTTCGATGCTGCAAAAGCCCCCACCGGCTTGCCCGCCGGCGTCCCGGTACTGCTCGAAGAACCCGTCGACGTCGGTCGCGGTCGCACAGGAGATCGCCGACAGCGGCCCGGCATTGCCCACCTGGTCATAGGCCGCGACGCCGACGGCATACGATCTACCGTTGACGATGTTCTCCGTGGCCTCGCCGCGGCTGGCCCTCCCCACGCTGCCGCACTGGTACTTGGCGTCCGGGATCTCCCCCGAAACCAGGAGCGACGACTGACAACCGGCGCTGCCGCCGCCTGTCGCGCCGCCTCCGGCTCCCCCTGCGCGGTCGCCGCCTCCGGTGCTGGATCCCCCCGCGCCGTCGCCGCCTCCGGCTGCCCCGCCGCCGGTGCTGGATCCCCCCGCGCCATCGCCTCCTCCGGCTGCCCCTGCCCCGCTCGAAGCTGCGGCGGACTGCCCCCCATCATCGCAGTAGAGGTAGTAGCCCTGCACGTCCTCGTCCTCGTTCTGCGTATAGTCGACGAGGAGGCGACCATCCCCGGGGTGCGCCGCCACGCCGGTCGGCGGCTTCGGGCCCTGGAGGTCCATCTTGCTGGTATCCCACTTGGCGTGATCCGGGTTGTCCTGGTCCGAGGAGACGAGCCGCAGGAAATAGATGTTCAGCGGGACCGCGCCGGTGCTGGCCCTCGTGCTGTCGCAGCCCTCCGCGCCGAGGGCCTCCGCGATCGCCTTGGCCGACACCTTGACGACCATCGTGTCATCCAGGTTCGACTCGGCCGACACCTGCTTGCACCGCGTGCCGGTGTCGCGGTTCGAATACGCAAGGCAGTCCAGCGACTCGCTGACCCAGACGGCGAGCGTATCGCTGGTCGAGAAGCCGCTCAGCGTGAGCGTGAACTCGAGATCGTTGTTCGTCAGGCAGTCCTCGCGGCTGATCCAGAGCGGGTACTGCGCGTCTGGCCGCTGCAGCTCGGTGCGCCTCACGTCGGTGCTGATGGTCACCGTCGCGCCGGCCTGTCGCGCGCCTCCGGCGAGCGCCGCCGCCGCGAGGGCCACCGCGCACAGCCGGGGGAGGTGCCGCCGCCCTCGCGGCCGGGGCCGCACGAGATACCTTGTCGTGTCCATGGGCGCGTCCTTTCAGCACAGCTCGTACCACGCCGCAAATGCCTCGCACAGCCCTTCGAACGGCGCGGAAAACGGTCGTGCGCCCGCGTGCGCCCACGCCGGATGCCGCGTCGAACGCGCCCTCGAAGGCCCCGCGGTCCCGTCGGAGGCGTCCTTGGAGGCGTCCTCGACGCCCCACCTCGGAGGCTCGGAGGCGCGCCGCATGACGAGCTGGCCATGGTCGCCGTGCGTTCCTGACAAGTTGGCATCGACGCCGCGGAGCAGCGGGGTGAGCGGACCGCCGCGCAGCGCCATGGGCCGGCGGACGAGCTGCGTGGCCCGAAACACGCGCTCTTCGAGAGAGCTCGGCTAGCGTGAGGCCCGTGGATTCGACCGACGCCGCTCCCCCGCAGCCGGGCTCGAAGGCAGGGCCGAGCGCGAAAGAGCGCGCCGCGCCGCCGGAGACGGCGCGCGCTGGGCAGCCCGGCCAGCCCAGCGCGCGCCCGGAAGGCGCGCCCGCGTCCCCCGCGTCCGGCGCCACCCCGTCGGTGCGCCCGACCTCGAGCCGGCCCAGCCGGCTGCAGCCGAGCGGCGCCGCCCCTGACGCCGACACCGCCGTCCTCGGCGTCCCCCTCACCCGCGTCGAGCTGCACCGGACCGCGCTGCTCTTCTGCCTGCTCTTCCTCGCCGCCCTCGTCTTCGTCGTCGGCCGCTCCGCGCGGGACGCGCTCTTCCTCACCAGGTTCCCCGTCACCTGGATCGCGCCGATGTGGATCGTCTACGGCGTCGCCTCCGCCGTCGCCGCGCTCGCGTACGACCGCGTCGCCCGCCACCTGCCGCGCGCCCAGCTGTGCGTCGCCTTCGCCCTCTTCGGCGCCGCCACGTTCGCGCTGCTGCGCGTCCTCATCGGCCAGGAGGCGCGCGCCGCGATCCTGGTCTTCTACATCTGGTCCGAGATCATCGCGAACTTCACCGCCGTCCTCGTCTGGGCCGTCGCCCAGGACCTGCACGACCCGCGCAGCGCCAAGCGCCTCTTCGGCCTGATCGGCAGCGGGCGCGTCGTCGGCACCGTCGCCTGCGGCTTCGCGACGGGCGCCGTCGTCCGGTGGATCGGCACCGAGAACCTCCTGTTCGTGCTCATCGCGGCGCTCCTCGCCATGGCCGCGCTCACGACCGCGCTCGCGCGGCGCTACCCGCTCGGGCGCCCCCCGTCCGGCGACGAAGAGCTCCTCCAGGCCCGCCTTCCGCGCATGGACGTGTGGCGATCGCGCTACGCCCTCACCGTCGCGCTGCTGACCTTCCTCCTCTTCACGGTCCTCACGATCGGCGACTACCAGTTCAAGGCGATCGCCCTCACGGCCTACCCCCACGTCGACGACCTCACCCGGTTCATGGGGTTCCTCTACGGCGCCATGGGCGTGGTCGGCCTCCTCGTACAGCTCGTCGCGACCCCCCGGGTCCTCCGGCGCCACGGCGTGCTCGGCGGGCTGCTCGCCATGCCGGCCGCGTTCACCGCGAGCACCGTCGCGCTGCTCGCGGCGCCGTCGCTCGCCTGGGGCGCGATCCTCAAGCTGAGCGACAACGCGCTGCAGCTCACGATCTACGACGCGACGATGCAGCTCTTGTTCTTCCCGTTCCCGCCGGCGCTGCGGGAGCGGGCGCGGACGCTCGTCTCCACGATCGCCAAGCCCCTCGGCTACGGGCTCGGCGCGCTGATCCTGCTCGCCGTGGCGCCCACGGCCGCGACGGGCGCCGCGCTCGTCGAGGAGGCCGCGTGGATCGGCGTCTACTCGCTCCCGCTCTGCGCCGCGTCCATCGCCCTCCTGCCGCTCGTGCGGCGCGGCTACTTCGACGCCATGCGCCGGACCTTGATGCGCCGCCAGATCGAGCCGGACAGCGTCGCGTACGGCCCCCAGACGCGCGCGATCCTCAAGGAGGCGCTCTACAGCCGCGCCATGGTGCAGGTGCTCTTCGCGGTCGACCAGCTCCAGCAGCTCGACCCGACCCTCGTGCGCGAGGCCGTGCCCGCGCTCGCGCGCCACGGATCGGCCAGGGTGCGCGCACTCGCGGTGCGCCTCGCGGCCGAGCTCGAGCACGAGGAGGGGGCGAGCATCGCGCGCGCGGCGATCCACGACCGGAACACCGACGTCCGCGTCGCCGCCGTCGCCGCGCTCGCCGCGCTGCTGCGGGAGGACGCCCACGACGAGCTGCTCGCGCTCGCGCGGGAGGGCGCCGCCGCGGACGCGACCGGCGGCGAGGCGCTCCGGGCCGCCGCGATCGCCGCGCTCCTGCGCTACTGCGGCCTCGACGGCATGCTGGAGGGCGCGCCGCGGCTGCGCGCGCTGCTCGACAGCCCGTCGCCCCGCGATCGCGTCGCCGCCGCCAGGATCCTCGGCCTGGTCGGCCACGCGTCGCTCCAGCGCGCGCTCGCGCGGCTCATCGGCGATCCCGACCCCGCCGTGCGGCGCGCGGCCGTGCGCTCCTCGTCGAGCGTCGCCGACCCGCGCCTGCTCCCCCTGCTCGCGGACGCGCTCGCCGAGCGCGCCCTCGCGCCGGCCGCGGCCCGGGCCATCGAGGCGCTCGGCGACGACGCCATCCCCGAGCTCGCGGCGCGCCTCGGCGACGACGGCACCCCGCGGGCCGTGCGGCTCGCGATCCCGCGGGTGCTCGCGCGGCTCTGCAGCCACGACGCGCTCGACGTGCTGCTCGCCCGGATCGACCACCCCAACGAGGCCCTCCGCCAGAAGGTGCTCGCGTCGGCGTCGCGCCTGCGCCTCGCGCTGCGCGCGCCGCCGGCGCCGCTCCGCGTGATCCGCGCCCGCATCGACGACGAGACCGTGGAGCACGTCCGCACGCGCGAGGCGTACATCGCGGTGCGCCCCCGCGTCGCCGGCGCGCTGCTCGACCAGCACCTGCTCCGCCGGCTGCGGAAGGGGCTCATCCGCGTGCTCCGGCTGTGCGAGCTCGCCTACCCGCGCGAGGTCGTCGCCCTCGTGCGCACCCACGTCTTCGGCCCGGATCCCGCGCTGCGGGCCAACGCGTTCGAGGTGCTGGAGTCGCTCCTCGACCGCCCGCTGCGCGAGCGCCTCGTCTCCCTCGTCGAGCGGCTGCTCGAGCTGTCCGCGGCGTTCCCCCGGAGGCCCCTGCCGCCGGAGGCCGAGGTCATCTCCTGGATCCGCCACGAGATCGTGCGCGGCGACCCGTACAGCGCCGCGCTCGCGCTCGATGCGGTCGCCCGGAACTCCATCGCCGGCGCCGCCGGGGACGCGCTCGCCGCGACCTACGATCCGGACCCGCTGGTCCGCGAGGCGGCCGCCATCGCGGTCGCCGTCACGTCGCCGCCGGGCGCCCGCGAGCGGCTGGACGCGCTGCGGGCCGATGAGGATCCCGCGGTGGCCCGTTACGCACGATACTGGGCGGTCACCGGCGGCACCGGCATCGACCCCGAGGACGAGATGTACACGACGATCGAGAAGGTCCTGTTCCTCCAGCGTGTTCCGCTCTTCTCCCGCGTGGCCGGCGACGATCTGGTGGCGCTGGCGCGCGGCTCGCTCGTGGTGTCGCTGGCCCGGGGCGACTTCATCTTCCGCCAGGGCGAGCCAGGCGGCGCGCTCTACTCGATCATCTCGGGCGAGGTGAGCCTCACGCTGGATGGCCGCGAGATCGCGCGCCTCGGCGCGAACGACGTGTTCGGCGAGATGTCGCTCTTCGACAGCGAGCCGAGGGCCTCGACCGCGGTGGTGACCGAGGACGCGGAGCTGCTCCGGGTCTCCGCCGAGGATTTCCACGAGGCGGTGCGGGAGACGGCCGAGATCGCGGACGCCGTGATCCGGGTGCTGAACCGGCGCCTGCGCGAGGCCGACCGCAAGCTGGCCGACGCGCACACGCGGCTGTCGCTCCTTCCGAGCCCGCCGGCGCTGCCCGGGAGAGCGCCGCCTCCGGGGGACGAGACGCCGGCGCTCGGCGACAGCGATCTCGATTGAGGAGCGCCGACGCCTCAACCTGGGTCGGGCGCCTGGGCCTCAACCTGGGTCGGGCGCCCGGGCCTCAACCTCGGTCGGGCGCCCGAGCCTCAACCTCGGTCGGGTGCCCGGGCCTCAACCTCGGTCGGGTGCCCGGGCCTCAACCTCGGTCGGGCGCCGATGCCTCAACCTCGGTCGGGCGCCGATGCCTCAACCTCGGTCGGGCGCCCGCGCCTCAACCTCGCCGATGCCTCAACCTCGGTCGGGTGCCCGGGCCTCAACCTCGGTCGGGCGCCGATGCCTCAACCTCGGTCGGGCACGCCAGCGCGGCGCTCCGGATGGTGGCCTGCAATGTGCAACATCGGGCGCGCAGGGACGTCTGAAGAGATCTGAGGGCACCCGAGGCCAGCCCGACCTCTCCCTGGCACCCCCCTCCAGAAGGACCCATCATGCTGCCGATGCCTTTCCCGCTGTCCGCTTCCCCCTCGCGCCCTGCCCCCGCGGCGCCGGGCATCCCCGGGGCCCGGCTCCGCCGGCTCGGCGGCGCCCTGCCGCTGCTCGTCGCGCTCCTCGCCGCGCCCGCGAGCGCCGCCGCCCAGCCCGCCGGGCCCCCGTCGGTCCAGGTCGACGTCCGCGTGAACGCCGAGCTCGAGGCGGACGAGTACGAAGACACCGACCCGAGCGCCCTGGTCGAGTTCCAGCAGCCGCTCGCCGCGTACGGCACCTGGATCGACACCCCGGGCTACGGCACGGTCTGGGTGCCCTCCGCGGTCGTGGTCGGCCCGGATTTCGCGCCCTACCAGACCGCGGGCCACTGGGCGCTGACCGACGACGGCGAGTGGCTCTGGGTCAGCGACTACGCGTGGGGCCACATCCCCTTCCACTATGGCCGCTGGGTCTGGATCTCCGCCCACGGCTGGGCCTGGATCCCGGGGCGCACGTACGCCCCGGCGTGGGTCGTCTGGCGCGTCGGTGACGCCGGCTACGTCGGCTGGGCCCCGATGCCGCCCACCTACACCTGGAGCGGCGGCGTCGCGGTCTCGCTGTGGACCGTTCCCCCGGCGGCGTACGTCTTCTGCCCGACGACGCACGTGTTCCATCGCCACGTCCACACGCACGTCGTCCGCGATCGCGAGGTCGTCCGGCGCATCGCCGCGCACTCGCACACCTACAGGCCGGCGCGGCCGACCGCGAGCAGGCCCGGGCGCGCCGACGTCCGACCGCGCCGCGATGGGGACGCGGGCCGCTCGAGCCCGCCCCACGGCATCCGTCCTGCCGGCTACCGCCCGGCGTCGCCGTCGCTCGCGGAGGCCGGCGTCCCCTCCTCGGCCGCGCCGAGGCACCGCGACAGGCCGGATCCTCGCGCCCTCGCTTACGCGCGCAGGAGCACGACCCCGAGCGCGCGCCTCGCGCCCCCTCCGGCGCGCCGTCCGGCGTCGCCCGCGCGCGACGATCGTCGCGCGGCGCCCGCGCTGCGCACACCGCTGCACCTGCGGGGGACGCCCGGCGGCGACGCTCCGGCCCCGGTCGCCAGGCCCGGCCTCCCGGCGCGGGGTGTCTCCGACGCGGGCGCGCCGCCCCGCACCGGCGCGAGCCGATCGCACCGGCCCTCCCGGCCGGCGGTCACGCCGCCGTCGCCCGTCCCCGCCCCGGAGCCGCCGGCGGCGAGGGCGCCGCGCGCCGCCGGCACGCCGGCCGCCACGCGTGCCCTCCCGCACCGATCGCCGTCGCCCACGGCGCCGCGGCCGCTGCCGCAGACGACGCCGGCGCCGCAGCCGATCGCGAAGCCTCACGCGCGCCCGAGCGCGCCCCCGGCACCGGCGCGCCCCAGGATCCACCTCCCGGCAGGCCCGGCTCCGGGGAAGACGGCGCCGCCGTCCGGTCGCCCGCGGTCGAGGTAGCGCTTGGCCCACGTCTTGCGACGTCCACGAGCAGGAGCAGATCCAATGACTCTTTCCGCTGACTTTGTGAAGCGTCGTTCACTGGGACTGTGGTCGTTCCTTCTCATCCTCGTCGCTGCGCCCCTCGCCTCGGCCGGCTGCATCATCGTCGACGAGGACGGCGACCGCGATGGCCATCGCGCCCACGACGACTGGGACGACGACGACGGCAGCGTTCCCCCGCCGCCCGCGGACGACGTGCGGCGCGTCGCCATCGACACGGACGCCACCCTGAGCACCGAGCCGGGCGAGGGCGTCGGCATCTTCGTCGAGTACACGGAGGGCGGGACGTGGACGCTCTGGACGACCTGCGACACCAACACCTCCAAGGTCGTCTGCAGCTTCGATCTCTATGCCTCGGTCGACACGGCGTCCGAGCTCATCGACCTGGCGGGGATCGAGATCGAGAAGACGGACGCGACGCGCCTCATCGACATCGGCGTCGCGTACTTCCACGCCGAGACCGGCTCGGACATCGACGCGATGACGTTTGCCACCACCCCGGGCGCCGTGGTCCGGCTGGAGGCCTACCTCGACGGGGCGGAGGAGCCCCGCTTCGTCTACTGGTTCGGCGACGGCGTCCTGCACGAGGGCGCGCCCAGCAGCCCGATCGACTTCGAGCCGACCGCGCCCTGAGGGCGCGATCCTGCCGCCCGCTCCCCCCGCTGCCCGCGCGGCGGGAGGAGCGCCCGGCCAGGGCGCGCGCCGCTCAGGGCTCTCTCTTCGGCTGGATCGGCTGCCCCTCGACGTCCCACGCCTCCGGCTCGCCGAGGCCGATCCCCTGGAGCTGCGGCAGGATCTCCTGCCGCGGTCCCACCACCACGACGGTCGCCGTCTTCGGATCCACGGCCCTCGCGAGCTCCGCGAGGCTCGCCAGCGTCGCGCCCTGCCGCGCCTTGCTCGCGTCGCCGTCGAACGTCTCCGGCAGCTTCAGCCGCGCCAGCGTCCCGAGGCGCTGGGCGGTGCGGTTCACGGTCTCGTAGGCGGAGACGAGATCCGCGCGGTCCTGCGCCTGCACCTTCGCCAGCTCGTCCCGGGTCAGCCCGGAGTCGGCCATCTTGGCGAGCTCGGCGAGCATCTCCTTCAGGGCGGGTCCGGTCGCCTCGGTGACGACGGACGCCCGCGCCACGAACGCGCCCGGCAGCCTCGTCTCGGTGAACGCCGAGCCGGCGCCGTAGGACCAGCCGTGATCCTCGCGCAGGTTCTGGTTCAGGCGCGACGTGAACGAGCCGCCGAGCGCGGAGTTGATCAGCTGGAGCAGCGGCCGCCGGGGATCGCTCGCCGCGACCCCCTCCCGCACGGCCGCGATCACCGACTGCGGCGCCCCCGGGCGGTCGACGAGCACCAGCCGCGGCGGCTTCCACGCCGGCGCGGCCGCCGCGCCCTGCGCTGCGGCCGCGGCGCTCGCCGCCGCGCCCTTCGCGCCCGGCGCGGCGCCCTTCGCCGACCAGGTCCCGAGATCGCGCGAGAGCGCCTGCTGCAGCTCGTCCCGGGTGATGTCGCCGACCACGGTGATCACCGCGCGGTCCGGGCGCCACGCCGCCTTGTAGAACGCCTTCACGGCCGGGAGGCCGATCGACTTCGCGTCCGCGACCAGGCCGTCGACGGGGTGCCCGTACGGCGTGCCCGGCCCGTAGAGCGCGGCCATCGAGACCAGCCCCGAGACCCGCGTCGCGTCGTCGCCGCGCTTCCTCAGGTCGTTCTGCCAGAGCTCGCTGACGCGCTTCCACTCCTTCGCCTCGAACCGCGGGCGCGCGACGACGTCGGCGAGCAGCGAGAACGCCTTGCCGAAGTTCTTCTTCAGCACGGAGAGCGTCGCGACGCTGCCGTCGGCGCGCGCCCCGACCGAGAGCGTCGCGCCGAGGTCGTTGATCGCGCTGGACAGCTCCACCGCGCTCCGCGTCCCCGCGCCCTCGTCGAGCATGTCCGCGGTGATGTGCGCGAGCCCCGCCGCGCCCTTCGGATCGTCCGCCGATCCCGACGCGACGCCGATGGACACGGACACGATCGGCAGCGTGTGGCGCTCGAGCAGCCACACCTTCGCGCCGTTCGGCCCGTCGAGCACCACCGGCGCCGGCGGCGTGAACGGCTGCGGCGTCGGCAGCTCCGGCTTGGGCCCGAGCGGGTCCGCGGGCTTCGCGGCCGCCGGCGGGGCGCTCGGCCGCGGCGCCTCCGCCCGGGCGGCGGACTGCGCCGGGGTCCTCGGCTCGCAGCCGAGGGCCGCGGCGACCAGCGCGATCATCGCGCCTGCGTGTCTCGCTCTCATTTCGTCACCGCCTTCTTCGCCTCTTCGCTGCCCTTCGGCACGACCCGCAGGATCACGCGGGCGTTCGGGTCCAGGGTGCTCTTCGCGTACGCCTGCAGCGACTCCGCGGTCGCGTCGCGGTAGCGCTTCAGATCCTGCTCCACGAACCCGGGCTGGCCCTTCGACGTCTCGTACCGGTTGAGCATCGAGGCCCGGCCGGCGACCGACTCGAGCGCCGTCACGAAGGCGGTCTCGTACTGGTTCTTGGCCCGATCGAGCTCCTCGCGGCTCAGCTTCGCGTCCCGCACCTTGGCGAGCTCGGCGTCGATGGCGGCCTCGACCTTCTCGAGCGGCACGCCCGGCCGCGCGATGGCCTCGACGGTGAACGTCGAGCCGAGATCGCCGGAGTTCTGCACGGCGCTCACCTCCTGGGCGAGCTGCTTGTCGTAGACGAGGGCCTTGTAGAGGCGGCTCGCCTTCCCCTGCTCGAGCGCCGTGGCGAGGAGGTCGAGCTCGGCGTCGCCCGGCGCGAAGTGCGCGGGGCTGTGCCAGGCCATGATCACCTTG
This sequence comes from Sorangium sp. So ce281, assembly GCF_051527395.1. Taxonomy (NCBI): domain Bacteria; kingdom Pseudomonadati; phylum Myxococcota; order Polyangiales; family Polyangiaceae; genus Sorangium; species Sorangium sp. So ce281. The sequence continues at coordinate 2,726,513 of NZ_CP150322.1, read as the reverse complement.
GGGAGGTTCACGTTGTCCTCGATCGTCCTGCGCACGACGCCGCTCAGCTTCACCGGCGAGGGCGCGGTCGCCGCGGGGACGGGCCGCTCCGGGATGCCGCCGAAGAGCCGCTCGATGAGCTCGCGCGTCTTCTGCGCATCGAAGTCGCCGGCCACGACGAGGGAGACGTTGTTCGGCACGTACCACCGCCGGAAGAACGTCGTCACGTCGTCGACGGTCGCGGCCTGGAGGTCCTCGTGCGAGCCGATCACGGGGTGGTGGTAGGGGTGTCCCTGCGGGTACATCAGCGAGGGCATGAGGAGGTCGACCTTGCCGTAGGGCTCGTTCTCGCTCGTCTGGCGGCGCTCGTTCCGCACGACGTCGCGCTGCGCGTTGAGCTTCGGGAGGTCCATGCTGTCCGCGAGCGACGAGAACCGATCGGCCTCGAGCCAGAGCAGGAGCGGCAGCGCGTGGGCCGGCGCCACCTCGTGGTAGGCGGTCCGGTCCTCGCTGGTCCACGCGTTGTTCCAGCCGCCCTCGGCCTCCATCCAGGCGTCGAACTGCTTCGTCGGGACGCGGCGCGTGCCCATGAACATGAGGTGCTCGAACAGGTGCGCGAAGCCGGTGCGCCCCGGCTCCTCGAACCGCGAGCCGACCTTGACCATGAGGTTCAGGGCGACCATCGGCAGGGCGTGGTCCTCGTGGAGGATCACGGTGAGGCCGTTCTTGAGGGTGTACTTGGTGAACGGGATGTCGAGCTTCGGCGCCTGGGAGGCCGCGGACTGAGGCGGCGAGGACGTGGCCTCGGGCGGCGCTGCTGGTGCGGGCTTCGGCCCGGACAGAGAGAGGGCCGCGGCCACGGCGACCAGGATCGGCCCGGTGGAGCGCGGGAGCGGCGGGTGACGCGCGCGGGTCTGCATGAGCCCGAGGGTTGCGCCGGTCGCGGGCGGGGCGCAAGCGGGCGGGAGCATGGATTCCGGAGACGCGCCCCGCCAACGAGTGCGGTTGTCAAGTTGTCACGGAAGAGGGACGCACCGCAGAACGGAAGGAGCGCGCGGCGCGGACGGGACGGCGCAGCTCACGAGGGCTGAGCGCCGGCCGAGCTCGCGGACGCCGCGGGCGGAGGCGGAGGCGCTGCGCCGGATCGGCTGTCCACCGCCTTGCCCGCTGCGGCCTTGCGGGCCTTTTCCCGCCGGGTTGCAGCGCGGCGGCGCCGCTCGTAGGCGCTCGTGGCCTCCCGGACGATCTCCGGATGGCGGCGGAAGACGTGCGCCGCCGTCTTCCGGATGGCGCCGACGCGCTCGACCATGAGGTGCAGGAGCTGATTGCGGATCGCGGTCGCGGCGGCCGAGGTGTCGCCGTCCGGGATCGTCGCCAGCGCTCGCCGTTGCAGGTCTTCCGCGAGCTTCCTGGCCTCGACGATGAGGCGGACATCGAACTCCTCGTCGGCCTCGACCAGGCGTTCCTCGAGCGACGCCGCGAGCCCCGCGTAGTCGCGGAGCGCCTGGGAGAGGGCGCTGGAGCGCTGGCCGTCCTGCGCGTGAAACTCCTTGATGCGCGCGAGCTGCGCGTCGGCGGGCTCGTCGACGTCGTCGTCGAGCAGGAACTCGAGGGCCGACTCGAGCTCATCGACAACGAACCTGGCGCGCTCTCCGAAGTCGGCCACGGCGGGGTCGACGATGAGGAGCAGCCGGGTCTGCGCCTCCTGCACGGCGTGGACGATGGAGAGCAGATCGTCGCTGCTCGAAGCGGGCAGTCGGCTCTTGACGCGCTTGAGGCCCGGGCGATCGCCGTCGGGCTCCCAGTACTTCTTCACGAACGCCGCGGCGGCGACCGCCTCGCGCACGGCGACGTCGTACGGCAGGCTCAGCGGGTTATCGGTCCGCCCCTGCTCGGCGGCGGCCTTGACCCAGCGATCGTAGTCCTTCCCTTGCTTTGCCATGATGATTGCTCGACCCCTCCTCCTGCGTCCGACGCCCCCTCCGGGCGCGGCGCGGAGACGCGAAGATGAGTCCGCTCGAAGCGCTGTCCAGAGCAGACGCACGATCCGGACGCGAGCGGCAAGCGCCGGAGCGAGAGAGTGGAGGTGGGATGTCCTGATGGCCGGCCAGCGTGTCCTGATGGCCGGCCAGCGTGTCCTGATGGCCGGGTGGCATGTCCGGATGACCGGCCAGCGTGTCCTGATGGCCGGGTGGCATGTCCTGATGGCCGGCCAGCGTGTCCTGATGACCGGGCCGGGCGCAGCTCAGACAAGTGATGGGCTAGAGCGACAAACGGATTGAAACCACGAGAGAAAGCAGGAATTTCACAGGGAGGCGGGGAGGCGGGGAGCGAGAGACGGCAAGAGCGAGAGATTCATTTTTTTCTTCCTCCCCGACTCCTTGCCTCCCTGTGAAAATTCTCCAGGTTTCAACGTGATCGGCATTCTAGAACGTCGACTCGGACCCGCACCCCTCGCTTCGGGTCCAACGACGCGAGCCGCGACCGCCGATGGCGACGCGCCCATAGCCCGCTGTGAAGAACCCTGCGCGCCTGGGTAATGGATTGCTCCCCATGCAGCGGTCGCCGCGCTGACCGCTTCGCACCTCGCCCTCGCGAAGAAGTCGGTACATTCTAAATTCTCGGAATTTTCGGACACGCGCGCGCGCTCCGGCACCGTGTCTCGCAGGGCACGACACGTGCTTTGTCGCCTCGCGGCGCCCGCGAAGCGCCTGATGAATCGCTCGCGTACAGCGCGGGCGGCTTTGCCGCCGTGGAGCTCCTTTGCCTCGTGAGGGTGCTTTGAGACGACGTCCGCCTTGGATTCACGCGTTGCTCGCCTCCCTGTCTGCGGCGATGCTCTGGTCCGCGCCTGCTCGCCCCGGCGAGCCGCCGCAGCTCTCCTGGGACAAGCCGGTTCGCTGCATCCGGTCGCCGGACGGCGGCGCGGTGCGCGTTCAATGCGAGCCAGGCCCGGACGGCGAGCGCTGCCTCGTCGCGCCCGATCACCTGGCCCACGACGGCGGCGCGCTCGACAAGGTGCAGCCGTGCAACGTGGTTGAAGACGCCTCGGCTTACCGGAGCCTGGCCGCGCGCGGGGCCCGCCTCGTCGCCGCGATCCCCGAGGCGCCGCCGGGCTACGCGCGCTCGGCCGAGGGCAAGGCATTTCAGGTCAAGTTCGATCTGCTGAACCGGCTTTACCTGGGCGCGTCCTGGCTGCCCACGTTCCATGGCGAGAACGGGCTCCCCGTGCCCACGAGCTTCCCCCTGGGCCGCGGGAGGGCCGAGGCCGGTATCCACGTGAGCGTGCTCTCGACGCGCTCCCGCGCCCGCCATGACCTGCGCATCCTCGAGGGGACAGCCACGTTCGACGATCTCGAGCTCTCCGGGGTGCTCCTCACCTACGATTACCAGCACCTGCACCGGCGGCCGGCCCACTGGCTCAGCACCTTCGTCGGCGAGCCGCGGGTTTACCCGATCTCGCCGCGGATGGGCTGGGGCTTCCGGGTGGTGTCGGTGAACGACCGCCCTCCCGCGCGCCGCGACACGCTCGACGTGGAGTTCGGCGAGGTGCATCTCGCGTGGAATCCGTGGCAGTCGAGCGACATGTACAGCCACATCCGGATCGAGCTGGGCGCCGATCTGGGGGAGTACTGGGAGCGCCGATCGGAGATCGACGACGGCCTGGACACCGGCGCTCTGTACGTCGGCCCGACGAGCGCCATTAAAACGCGCTTCAGCCTCGGCGAGGGCGGCCTCCACGCGCTCTCGACCGCGTTCGCCTACCGGCGCCCGAGCATCGCGGCCGGGAGCGGGACCGGAGCGGCGATGAACCGCCTCGAGGCCACCATCGCCTACGAGGGCATCCTCCTCGCGATCAACGATCAGCCCATCTCGCTGCGGCTCGCCGCGATGGGGGTGAGCCGCAACGACCTCGACAGCGACGTTCGCGACGTGGAGGTCAAGGCGGCCGCGGGCCTGCGGGTGTCGTTCTGGGCTCCCCCACGGGTGTTCGAGCCGATGCCCGTCTTCGAGGACCCGTGACGGCTCGGCGCCTCGCCGCGCTGCTCGTCATGGCGGCGGCCGCGGCGCTCCCCCCGCGCGCCGGCCGCGCCGAGCCGGCGCGCGAGGAGAGCGAGCACGCGGGCGGCGGCGATACCGCCGTTTCCGAGGAGGGCCGGCGCTTCCGCGTGCGCTTCGACCCGGCGAGCCGGGTGTGGCTCGGCGTCGCGTCCGCGCTGCACCGGGGCGCGGGCGGGGCGATCGAGGTCGAGCCCGAGATCGACGCGGGCCTGTCCTACCGCGCCCGCAGCGTGACGGGCTCCGGGCCTGGCCGCGTGGTCTGGCAGGCGGATCACCGCGTCCTCGCCGGCCGGGTGTCTCCGGCGGGGCAGGCGCTCGACGGCGTGCCCGCGCTCGACGCGGCGCTGTACGGCGCGTCGTTCTTGCGGCACGACGAGTCGCCGCGGGTGGTCTTGCCGGTGTCGCCGCCGATCGCGGTCCCCTTCCCCTTCGACATCGGCGTGGAAGCCGAGGTGGGCCGGGTGAGCATCCCCTCGATCCCGCGGCGCCAGGGCGACGGATCGCCGGCGCCGCTGGTCCGGCTCGGCGTGGCGCGCGCCACGGCGATGCTCGATCCATGGCGCACGGGCGAGGCGGGACGCAGCTTCGAGATCGGGCTCGGGGTCCGTTACGACATCGACGCGTACGCCGAGTCCCCCTCCCCCCGGGCCGCGCCCGCGCGCCGCACGCTCGGTGAGCCCAGGGTGGTCCACCGGATCGCGCCCATGACCGCGGCCTCGCTGCGGCTGCGTCTCCAGAGCGGGGACGGGCTGACGGTCTTCGACGGTCGAGGCGACGTCGTCCCGCACTGGACGAGCGAAGAGCGCTGGCGAGTCCTCGTGCGCTCGGCCGCGCACGTCGAGAGGATCCTGGCCGCGATCGACGATCAACCCATCGCCGCGGTGCTCGAGGGCGAGTACCGGCTGCTGCCGCCCGCCCTGGAGGTGCAGGCGGTCCACGATCTGCGCGTGAGCCTCGGGCTCGCGTTCACGCTGGCGCTACGCTAAGGCGGCGACCGGGTTGAAACCGCCTGACGACCGCGCCTCGCCCCCGCGCTCGTCCCCCGCGGCGCGCCGCGGGCGATCCTCTGCAGCTCACCGCCGCACACCGCGCTCCGGATGAACCATGGCGCTCGCGCTCGTCGTGGGGTTCCTGCTCGGCTATCTCGGATCGATCCCTGCGGCGGGGCCGCTGGCCGTCTTGCTGGTGGCCGCGGCGCTCGCGGGGCAGCCCCGGCGCGTCTTGCTGCTCGCCATCGGGGGAGCCTTCGCCGAGGGGCTCTGGGCGCTCGCCGCGGCGCGCGGGCTCGGGTGGGTCCTCGAGGCGCACCCCGCGATCGATCGCGCCCTGCGGACGGGCGGCGCGGCTCTCGTCGTGGCGATGGGCCTCGCCCTGGCGCTCGCGCCTCGACGCGCCGCGGAGGCGCCCTCCTCGGGGCGAGCGACATCGGCGCTCCTGACCGGGTTCGTGCTCGTCGCGCTCAACCCGTCGTTTCTGGCGTCGTGGATCGCGTCGTGCGCCGTGCTCCGCGCGTACCCGGCCCTCGCGCCCGCGGTCGCGCCGGCCCACGCGGCGGTGCGCCGGCGCTGGGACCGCATCGACTGGACGCGCCCGATCCCGCCCGGAGCGCTGGTGATCCCCGAGGCGCACTACATGGACGTCGCGGGCCTCGGGCTCACCGAGCGCCAGCGCGTCGCGATCAACCGGCTGTTCACGTGCTTCACGTGCGAGCTGTTCATCCACTTCGAGGGCTACGTGATCCGGTACCTCGAGCGGTCGGCCCACCGCGCGCCGTACCTGTCCGCGCCCGTCGTCGCCCGCTTCGTCGCCGAGGAGCGCACGCACGCGGAGATGTTCCGCCGGCTCCTGCACAGGCTCCGGCCCGATCTCTACCCGACCGACGGCGACCAGACCACGCTGCTGCCGCGCCCGGGCGCGTTCCCCTACGCCGACACCGTCGCCGACTGGCTCATCGCCAAGAAGCGCGCGCGGCCCGACGTGACCGTCGTCGTGCTCCTGGACAGCAACACGCCCGCGAACCCCGCACTGACGCGCCGCCGCGGCGCGCTGGTGCGGAGGCGCCTCGCGGACGCGGGCGTCCTCGTGCTGAACGCCTGCCTGTTCGGCGCGCGGTTCGACCGGCGCCGCCGGCTGCTGCCCCGGATGAACTTCCACCTCGACCACGCGCGCGTGCGCGTGCCGATCGAGGACTGGGTCGAGCGCCAGAACCGCTGGCAGGTGGGTGGTGGCCTAATTTGCCCCGGAGTGATTCACATGAAGGCGGTAAGGCGGGAAGAACATTGATCTTTTCTTCCCGCCTTACCGCCTTCATGTTCAAATTAGGCCACCACCCACCATTCCGCAGGCGATCGGTGACGAGGGCCGCGCCGCGCTCCACGCGCTCGTGTCCGACGCCGCGCGCGCCGCGCTCGGGCCCGACGATCTCGGGACCGAGGGCGCCTCCCCGACGCCCACGCTCGCGCCGGTGCCGGGGTACGCCGGCGGCCTGCGCGTCCCCCTCCCGCCGCCCGGCGCGCTCACCGCCGCGGGCGACGAGACGTGCGCGCTCGTCGAGCACGAGGCGATCCGCGCGCGCCTCGCGGACCTGTTCGACGGCGCGGAGGCGGGCGACGAGCTCCTCGTCGCGACCACGTACCTCTCGGACCTGCCGGTGCTCGAGACGCTCGAGCGCGCGGCGGCGCGCGGCGCCCGGGTGCGCGTGCTGATCGACTCCATCGACGCGCTCCCGCTGCCGCCCGCGGCGGCGTGGCTCCTCCGCAGCCTGGTCAACCACCACGGGATCACCCGCGCGATCGAGGCCGAGGCGCGGTGGCCGGACCGCTTCGCGGCGCGTGCCCCGCGGCCGGGGGGCGTGGGCGCGCTCGGCGCTCCTGGGCGCGTTCGAGCTGCTCGGCCTCCGGCCCTGACGCGCTCAGCGGAGCATGCCGATCACCAGGGCGGCGATCGTCGCGTCCGCGACGACGTGCGCGAGCACGGGCGCAAGGAGCCCGCGGGAGCGCTGTCGCAAGAGGCCCAGCATCACGGCCCAGCTGCCCGCCAGGAAGACGCCCAGCAGGCCCCGCGGGAACCCGTGCGCGTGCTGCGCGCCGAACGAGGCGGCCTGCAGGACCACCGCGACGCGCGCGCCCCACGCCGCCGCGAGGCTCGGCTGGAGCACGCCGCGCCAGATCACCTCCTCCAGCATGGCGTTCAGCACGGCGAAGACCGCGCCTCCCGCGATGAGCACCGGCGTCGACACCTGGAGCAGCTCCGACCCGGTGATGTCGCGGAGGTCGGGCCGGGCGAGCGCGAGCCACCCGACGAGCGCGACCGGCGTGACGCCGCCGACGAGCGCCGTCCAGCGCTTCGGGAGCCCGCCGACCGCGCGCCAGCCCTCGGGCGGGCGCAGCGCGGGCGCGAGCCGCGCGAGGCCGCCGTAGGCCGCGAGCGCCAGGATCATGGCGAGCTGCCAGACGACGCCGAGGCGCATCGCCACCACGATGCACGCCACGAGCGCCGCGACGGCGCGCGCCGGCCCCTGCGCCGCGCGGGCCGCGAGCAGCGCCACCAGGGCCGCGACCACGGCGACGGCGAGCGTCGCGCGCGGGAACGCGGGCGCGTCGAGCGCGGCCTGGAGCGCCAGGAGGCCGAGGGAGACCAGGCTCAGCGCGCGGTCGGCGCGCGCCGCCGGCTCGGAGAGGGCGGACGAGGGCTCTTGCATCGGGATCGCGCGGACGAGTCCAATCTACCTGGTTCCACTCGCCAGAAGGCCGGCCAGGGATCCGGAGGGAGAATTCAACGCAAAGGCGCAAAGGCGCAAAGGCGCAAGAAAGACAAATGTCCTGCATTTTTGCGTCTTTGCGCCTTGGCGCCTTGGCGTTGAGCTCTCTCTCTCCGCTCGCGACGCAGATCCCTCGTGGGATTCCGACCCGCGGGAACTAGTCGCGCGGCACCAGGCGCGACAGGACGACCCCCGGGATCGACGCCGCGAACGCGATCGCGAAGAACGCCGTGAACCCCGCGCTGGCGGCCAGGTAGCCGCTCGCGCTGCCGGCGAACGTCGCGGAGACCGACATGAGCGCCGAGCCGATCGCGAAGTGCGACGACTTGTACCCGTCCACGCAGCGTCGCATCAGGAACACCGCGAGCACCGCCGTCCCGACGCCGGCGGCGAGCTGCTCGAGCGTGACGAGCGCGACGACCCACGGGAGCGCCGGCCGCGCCCACGCGAGCGCCACGTACAGCAGGATCGCCAGGCTCTGCACGAGCGCGATCGGGAAGATGGTCCGCGCGAGCCCCCACCGCTTGATGAGCACCCCGCCGAGGATCGAGCCGGCGATCGAGGCGACCGTCCCGACGCCGCCCACGTTGCCTCGCGCCGCCGTGTCGAGGCCGAGGCTCTTCAGCAGCGGCGACGACATCGCGAACATCAGCGCGTCCCCTGCCCGGTAGCAGAGGATGAACGCCAGGCTCGACGCGATCTGCGGCTGCCGCAGGTACACACGGAACGGCTCGATGTAGCGCCGCAGCCCGGTCGCTCCGGGCGCGGCGCCGGCTCCGGGCGTCGCGGCCGGGCGCGGCAGCCCCGCGGCGTGCGCGATCGCGAGCAGCGCGAGCCCGCCTGCCGCGACGGCGAACGCCGCGCCAAAGGACGCCCAGCCCGCGAACGCGACCAGCAGCGCGCCCGCGAGCAGCGCGAGCCGGTACGCGCCGACCCGCAGCCCGGAGAACGCCGCCTGCGCGTCCTTGTCGAGCGCCTGCAGGTAGAAGCCGTCGACCGCGATGTCGTGCGTCGCCGCGGCGACCGCGACCGCCCCGAACAGCGCCGCCACGAGCCATATCGCGCCGCTGTCCGCCGCCGCGGCGAGCCCGAGGACGATCGCGGCGAGGGCGATCTCGACCGCCACGAGCCAGCGCCGCGGGCTGCCGTGGAGGTCGACCAGCGGGCTCCAGAGGAACTTGAGGTTCCACGGGAGCCCGTAGAGCGACGTCAGCCCGATGATCTCCAGGCTCGCCCCCGCCGCCGTGAAGAACTCCCCCGCCACCTTGTGCGCGATCGCGTAGGGCAGGCCCTCGGCAAAGTAGGTCGACGAGATCCACAGGCCCCGGCTCGCCCCTCCCGCCGCCGCGTCGGGCGCCGCCGCCGCGCCGGGCGCCTCCGAGGAGGCGCCACGCCTCGGCGCCTCCGCTCCCGGCTCGGGCAGCGCCGCGCGCGCCGGGGCCGCGGGCTCGACGGGCTTGTGGGATGTCACGGCAGCCTCCACGCCTTCTCCGGACCCTTACACGATGCGCCCCGGCACGGAGCAAGTTCCACGACGCCCGACCGTGGAAGCAAACACGACGCCGTGAGGCCGCGAGGCCGTGAGGCGGCGAGGACGCAGCGGACGCCATCGCGAGCGACGCTGTGGTATCGGTCCGGCATCTGGTTTAAACGGTGAACTGCATGCGACGGGCTCACGCTCCCTCGGTGTCCCCCTGCCGTCACGGCGGCGACGCCGATCGTGGCGCTTCGTGCCGCTCCGGCCGTGCGGCCGCGCTCGCGCGCGCCGACCTCGCGCCGATCCGGCCGGCGCCTTGCTCACCTCCTGTCTTTCCGAGGGAGCCAGCGTGAACGAGTACACCCGGCGCGAGGAGGTCCGCGCCACCTTCATCGCCTCGGCCATCCTCGTCCTGTGCATCGCCGTGGCGGTCCTCCGGCTCGTCACCGTGGAGGGCAGGCTCGTCCCCGACCCGGGCGCGCGGCGCCAGGCCGAGGAGTCCGAGGCCCGCGTCGCGCCCGCGCGGGCGTGCGCCCTCGCCGGCGAGAAGCTGATCGTCGAGATCGACCTGTTCAAGGCCGCCGCGAAATCGGCGCGCATGCCCGACCCGGGCGCGGCGCCCCCCGCGCCGCCGCCGCCGCCGGCGACGACCACGAAGGGGCGCGCGCCCCGCAACGCGCCGCCGCCGCCGAAGCCCAAGGAGCCGGACAAGCAGGGCGCGTGGGCCTCCGCCCAGCCGCTCTACAAGCAGGTCAAGACCCTCGCGGGCTGCCGCGAGGCGACCGAGGCGCTCCTGGGGGCCCGGGTGAACGCCATCCCCGCCTGGGAGGCCATCACCAAGGCGGCCGCGATCACGCCGCCAGGCGCCGCGGAGGCCGAGCAGTTCGAGGCGGCGAAGCAGCTGCTCTCGCTCGTCGCCGACATCCCGGCCGACAAGGTCGCGCAGGCCACGAAGGACGCCGAGGCGGCGTTCAAGGCGAACGCGGAGCGCGACCGGGATCGCGCGGTCACCGCGATGGTCCGCGAGCCGCTGCCTCAGGGCGTCTTCTCGCGGCGCGTGGCCGTGAGCGTCGGCGTCGGGCTGACGGTCTGCGCCCTCTTCATCAGCTACCTGGGCGTGCGGGCCGCCTCGATGCGCCGCCTCGCGACGCTGCTCCCGCTGCGCGACGCGGTCCGCAGCGGGCGCCCGGGCATGCAGGCCGCGGAGATCCTGAAGACCGCCGCGGCGCACAACAGCGGCGAGCCCGGCCTCGTGATCGGCGCCGCCATCGGCGGGTTCTCCGCGGCCCTCCTCGCCCCGAGGGACGCCGACCTGTTCGTCGCGGGCGTCATGGCGGGCCTCCTCATCGGCCTCGGCGCGCAGTGGGCCTTCCGCCTCGCCCTCGGCGCGGGCCGCTGGCGCGCCCGCACCACGGAGCTCGCCGAGGTCGAGAAGCCGGCCATCCCCATCGTGCTCGTCCTGAGCGGCGTGAAGCCCGGCCTCGAGCTCGAGTTCATCCAGTTCCTCCGCTCGCTGCCACCCGGCGACGCCGCCGCGGCGGTCGAGAAGCTCGCCTCCCAGGCCGAGGAGCGCATCCTCGCCGCCGCCGACGCGGGCGCCGCCCTCACCCACGGGAAGCCGCCGCCAGGGTGACGCCGCCGGGGTGACGCCGGCCGGCGCAGGGGGCGCGCCTGCCCCTGCACGACCACGGAGCTCCCGCGGGGTGTCCCCGCGAACACAGCGCGGCGGCGCCCCTGCACCGAGCGCTCGATCCGCACGCCGTTCCATGGAATGGAGGCGCTCCCGACATGAGACACCCCCTGCAGGCCCGCCGGCCGTCCGGGCGATGGGCGCTCCTCTCGCTGCTCGCCGCCACCTGGTGGCTCGCCGCGCCGCCTGCAGCGGCGCAGGACACGGCCGCTCCGAACGCCGCGCCGCAGGCCGACAACGCTCCGCCCGCGACGCACGCCGCCTCGCTGCAGGCCGATGGCCCTCCGGCCGCGGCGCAGGCCGACAGCCTTCCGGCGGAGGGCGGCACGCCCCCGACGGACGGAGCCGCCGGGGCCGGCGCGCCGTCGGGCGGTGCCGGCGGCGCGGGCGGCGCGACCTCGGACGCGCGCGATCCGGCCGAGCGCAGCGCAGCGCGGCGCGACAGGCCCGGGGCGACGAGCCGCCGCGCCACCCCCTCGAAGAAGCGCCGCGGCGACATCAACCCGTGCATGACGCCCGATCCGGGCTGGGGCGTCTACGACCGGTGGTCCCGCGCGCCCTCGATCGGGCAGATGATCATGCCCCACCGGGGCGGGGTCACGAAGCGCGGCGGCTTCGACGTCATCATCCACTTCCACGGCCACGAGGCGCTCCGGAAGGAGTTCGTGAAGACCGCCGCGGGCGCCGTCCTCGTCGGCATCGATCTGGGCATCGGCTCGGGCGCGTACTCGAGCGCGTTCTCGGCGCCGTACGTCTTCGAGAACCTGCTCGACAGCATCGAGCGCGCCGTCGCGAAGAAGACCGGCAAGAAGAAGGCCTACATCCGCAAGCTCGGCCTCTCGTCGTGGAGCGCGGGCTACGGCGCCGTCGAGCAGATCCTGCGGCAGCCGGCCGGCAAGCGGGTCGACGCCCTCGTCCTGCTCGACTCGCTCCACGCCGGGTACGCCGACGAGCGGCAGCACAAGCTCAAGGTCGCGCAGATCGAGCCGTTCATCGCGTTCGCGAGGCGCGCCGCGGCGGGCGAGGCGTTCATGTTCATGAGCCACTCCTCCATCCTGCCGCCCGGCTACGCGTCGACGGCGGAGACGGCGAGCTTCATCGTGCGGCAGCTGCGGGGCAAGCTGAGGGGCTCCTCCCGCGCCGACGTGCTCGGCCTCGACATGATCCGGCGCTTCGACCGCGGCGACTTCCACGTCCGCGGGTACACCGGCGACGACAAGCCCGATCACTGCGCCCACCTCGGCCTGATGGCGGACGTCGTGCGGGTCCACCTCAACCCGCGGTGGAAGTCGCCGCGAGGCCGGCGCTAGATGGGCGGCATCGGCGTCATCATCAACCCCCGCTCGCGCCAGAACCTGAGCGATCCCCGCGCGGCGGTCCGGCTCGCGCGCGCGCTCGGCGATCACGGCGTCGTCCGCACCGCGCGCTCCCGCGAGGACCTCGCCCGGATCGCGGAGGACTTCCGGAAGCTCGACATCGACGTGCTCGGCATCTCGGGGGGCGACGGCACGAACCACGTCACCATCACCGGCTTCCTCGACGTCTACGAGGACGAGCCGCTGCCGCCGATCGCCTTCCTGCGCGGCGGGACGATGAACACCGTGGCCAACGCCGTGGGCGTCCCCCGCGGGCGCCCCGACGGCCTGCTCGCGGGGCTCATCGCCCGCTACACCGACCGCGGCCGGCACCCGCTGCGCTGGGTCGAGCGCCACGTGATGCAGATCGGCGCCCACTACGGCTTCATCTTCGGCACCGGCTGCGTCCACGGCTTCATCGCCGAGTACAACCGCAGCGAGGAGCGGAACGCGCTCTGGGCCGCGAAGGTCCTCGCCAGCGCGAGCGCCGCCGTGCTCCTCAAGACCGCCACCCAGGTCGCCGCGCGCTGGGAGGGCCGCGTCCACTTCGAGGACGGCTCGGCGTTCCCGGACCGCGACTACCTCGCCGTCGCCGCCGGCACGGTGGACCAGATCGGCCTCGGGTTCCGCCCGTTCCACCGCCACGACGAGCGCCCGGAGAGCTTCCACATGCTGGGCATCCACACCTCCGCGCTGGGCTTCGTCAGGAAGCTGCCCGACATCTGGCGAGCGCGGCCGATGGGCGAGGCGCACACGTTCGAGAAGATCGCCCGGCGCGCGGTGCTCGAGGCCAGGTCGGGCGTGGTCCACTACGTCTGCGATGGCGACGTGCACGAGCACGCGGGCCCGCTCACCGTGCGCATCGGCCCGCGGGTGAAGATCCTCGTGGAGCACAAGGCCGGCCATCGCCCCGCCCGCGCCCGGCGCACGTCGCACGATGTGTGCACCCGCGGCGAGCGCGCGCATCCCTGCGGAATCGTACGCTGATCATGCATGGATCATGCGCTGACCATGCGCCGGCGGCGCGCCGGCGCGCGGGCAGGCAGCGACGTACGGGTGCGCGAGACCATGGCTGTGAGAGGCCAGCAAAGTTAGACTGCGGTCGCTCCATGCCGCCGCGCTCCTCCTCCGCGCCCGCCTCGACCCCGCGGCCCGAGGGCGCGAGCCGCTCGTTCGCCTCTTCGGCGGCGTTCCCGCGCGCCAGCGCTCCGGACTCGCTCGACCCGGAGCTGCTCGATCCGTCCCTCGTGACACCGCCTCCGGAGGCCGGCGCGCCGTCGCCCGCTCCGGGACGGGCGGCGCGGCGCATCTACCGCGAGGGAGACGTGATCGGCGGCAAATACCGCCTGCGCTACGTCCTCGGCGAGGGCGGCATGGGCATGGTGTGGCTGGCCCACAACGACGTCCTCAACATCGACGTCGCCATCAAGTTCATCCGGCGCGAGGTCAGCTCGACCGAGGCGACGGTGCGGCTCCACCAGGAGGCGCGCGCCGCCGCGCGGATCGATCACCCCTCGATCGTCCGCGTGATCGACTTCGGGGAGTCCGAGCACCGCGACCCGTACATCGTGATGGAGGTGCTCCGGGGAGAGCAGCTGGTCGAGGCGATCGAGCGCAGGAAGCGCTTCTCCCCCGCGGCGGCCCTCCGCATCCTCCTGCCCATCGCGAGCGCCGTCGCCGCGGCGCACGACCGCAGGATCGTCCACCGCGATCTCAAGCCCGAGAACATCTTCCTCGTGAAGAACGATCGCGGCGACATCACCCCGAAGATCGTCGATTTCGGCATCGCCAAGGTGTGGAGCGAGACGGCGAGCGGCGAGATGACCAAGGCGGGCACGGTGCTCGGCAGCCCCGATTACATGTCGCCCGAGCAGGCGCGCGGCATCACCGACGTCGACGGGCAGACCGACGTCTGGGCGTTCGCCGTGGTGCTCTACGAGACGATCACCGGCCAGAAGCCGTTTCAGGGCGGCAACTACCACGACCTCGTGGCGGCGATCCTCGTGAAGGATCCGACGCCGATCACCGCGCTCGGCGTGGGCGACGAGGCGCTGTGGGCCATCATCGCGCGCGGCCTCGGGAAGGAGCGCTTCAACAGGTGGCGGACCATGCGCGAGATGGGCGTCGCCCTCGCGCGGTGGGCGGCCGACAACGGCGTCGTGGAGGACGTGACCGGGACCTCGCTCGCCGTGCACTGGCTGAGCGACGGCGAGCAGCGGCCCCTCTCCGAGCGGCCGGCGGTGCGGGCGCAGCAGCGGCGCATCTCCGAGCGGCCGGCGGCGCGGGCGCGGAGGAGCGGCGAGGACCACCAGGAGGTCGCTGTACATCCTGTCCACCAGGAGGCCGCGCGCCAGACCGCGGATCGGCGGCGCGCCGCCGTCGTCGCGGCGGCGGGGCTGGCGACGCTCGTGATCCTCGGCGCCGCGCTGTTCTCCCTGCGCGCCATGACCGCGCGGGACGGCAGCGCCGAGCCCGCGCCCGCGGCGCCGCCCGCGGCGTCGCAGGGCCAGCCGCAGGCCGCCGCCGCACCATCGACCGAGCAGGGCCCCGCGCCCGAGAGCCGCCCCGAGCCGGCCCGCACGGCCGAGCCGCAGCCCTCGGCCGGCGCGGCCCGCGTCGGACCGGCGGAGAGCCCCACCGCGAGCGCCAGCGCGCGGGAGCCCGCGCCGGCGCCCCGGAGCGCCGGCTCGCGACGGACCGCGCCCTCACGGGCAGGCGCGAAGACCTCTGGTGCTGCCTTGCCGGTCCCGGCCCGGCCGAACTTCTAGCGTCGCGATGTCTTCCAAGGAAAGCCCCGCGCGCGAGGCGCGACATCGAAGGCCCACGACCGGCGCGCGCTGGCCGCTGCTGCTCGCGCTGGCCGTGCTCACCGGCGCCTGCTCGCTGCTCGCGGAGAGCGCCCTCTCCGACAAACCTCCCGAGGGCGGCCAGGGCGCGAGCTCGACGGGCGGCGGCTGCGCGCCCGACTGCCCGGACGGCGCCTGCTGCGGCGGTACGTGCGTCGCGCTGGACATGGACCGGGAGCACTGCGGCGCCTGCGGCAACGCGTGCGGTGACGGGGAGTCGTGCTGCGGCGGGTCGTGCACCAACGTGCTGAACGATCCGTCGCACTGCGGCGCGTGCGGCGTGCCGTGCCCGCACACCCTCTGCGTGGGCGGCCACTGCTCGTCCGAGTGCGTCTTCGGCTTCGACAACTGCGACGGGAACGTCGTCACCAACGGCTGCGAGGTCGATCTCAAGAGCGATCCCGAGCGCTGCGGCGGCTGCTCGCTCCGTTGCCCCGCAGGCGCGATCTGCGACGGGGGGCAGTGCGCGTGCGCGCCGTCGCTCCTCGACTGCGACAACCTCCACGACACGGGGTGCGAGATCGACGGCTCCTCGGATCCCGCGAACTGCGGCGCCTGCGGCGTCACCTGCGGGCCGAACATGGAGTGCCGGGCCGGCGTGTGCGGGTGCGCGCCGGGGCACGCCGACTGCAACGGCTCGCCCGACGACGGCTGCGAGGCCACGCTCGGGACAGAGGCGGACTGCCGGGCCTGCGGGGATGCCTGCGCGAGCGGCATGATCTGCGATGGCCGCGGCGGCTGCGCCTGCGCGAGCGGGCGCCTCGACTGCGACGGCGCGCCCGGCTGTGAGGCGATCGCCATCGACCCGACGACCTGCGGCGCGTGCGACGTGCGGTGCGCGCCGGAGGCGGCCTACTGCGACGGCGCGGCGTGCGCGGCCGGCTGCGCCGCCGGCCTCACCGCGTGCGACTCCTCGTGCGTCGACACGCAGGTCAGCCCGTTCCACTGCGGCGCGTGCGGAATCGCCGCGGGGCCGCACCAGCGCTGCGACCGAGGCGCGCTGGTGTGCGACGAGGGCTTCGCGGACTGCGACCCGGTCGCCCCGGGCTGCGAGTCCGATCTCACCAGGGATCCGCGGCACTGCGGCGCGTGCGGCACCGCCTGCAAGCCGGGCGCCGTGTGCGCCTCCGGCGCGTGCGCGTGCGGGGCGCTCACGCCGCGCGACTGCGGCGCGGCGTGCCGCGCCTGCTGCTCGGACGAGGACTGCTCGGACGGCGACGGCTGCACCGCCGACGTGTGCGAGGACGGCGGCGCGAGGTGCAAGAGCACGGGCTGCGCCGGCGGAGAGCAGTGCTGCAGCCTCGTCGCGTGCCGCCAGTGCTGCACCAGCGCGGACTGCAGCGGGGGCGAGATCTGCTCCGGCGGCACCTGCATCCCGCCCTGCGGAGGCGGCCTCGTGGCCTGCGAGGGCGCGTGCGTCAGCCTGGGCTCGGCCGAGCACTGCGGCGCGTGCGGGAACGCCTGCCTGAGCGGGCGCGAGTGTCGCGCCGGCGAGTGCACGCCCGCGTGGGCCCCGATGACGAGGACCGGCGCGCCCGCGCCGCGGCAGATGGCCGCGGCGACCTGGATCGGGAACGCGCTCTTCCTGTGGGGCGGCCGCACGTTGGTCGGGGACGTGGGCGACGGGGCGCTCTACGATCCGGCGCGCGACACGTGGTCGGCGCTGGGCAACGAGGGCGCCCCCTCGCCTCGCGTGCTCGCGACCGCGGCGTGGACGGGCTCCCGGGTGCTCGTCTGGGGCGGCGGCTCGTTCGGGAGCCCGCTCGGGCTGTCCACCGGCGGCGTGTACGACCCGGCGGCGCGGACCTGGCGCGCGATGAGCACCACCAACGCCCCCGCGGCGCGGCGGATGCCGATCGGCGTGTGGACCGGCACGCGCCTCCTGATCTGGGGCGGCTCCTCGGGCGGCGCCCCGGTCGCCGGCGGCGGGCTCTACAACCCGGTCGCCGACGCATGGACGCCGGCCTCCAGCGCCGGCGCGGCCCCGGCGCGCGAAGGCGTCGCGTGGGCCTGGTCGGGCACGGAGCTCTACCTGTTCGGCGGGGAGGCCGACCAGGCGATCACGAACGAGGGGTACGCCTACAACCCCACCACCGACGTCTGGCGGTCGCTGCCCAGCGCCGACGCGCCGAGCCCGAGGACCGAAGCGTTCGCGGTCTGGATGGGCGATCGGCTCCTCGTCTGGGGCGGGCAGGACCAGGCGGGCGTCGCCCGCAAGGGCGGCGCGATCTACGATCCGGCGGCCGACGCGTGGCGCGGGATCGACGACAAGGGGGCCCCCTCGGAGCGCAGCCGCGTCGAGCGGCGCACCGGCTGGACCGGGTGGACCGGCGCGCGCGCCCTCGTCGCCGGCGGGCGGAGCGGCGTGACGCTCAGGCGAGACGGGAAGCTCTACGATCCGATGACGATGGCGTGGGGAGCGAACATGTCGGCCGCGAGCAAGCAGCACGCCTACGGCGTGGGCGTGTGGACGGGGACCGAGCTCATCTTGTGGTCCGGGCTCGAGGGGTTCTCGCTGGTGCCCGACGGGGAGCGGTTCAGGCCGTGACGCCGCGGCGGACGCGCGCGCCCTCGGGCGTCCTGGCGCTCCTCGTCGCGGCCGCGATGCTCGCCGCGCCCGCGCCCGCCGCGGCCCAGAGCGCGGCCGACGTCGCCGTCGCGCGCGAGATCTTCATCGAGGCCTCCGAGCTCGCCAGGCAGGGCCGCTGGGAGCAAGCGCGGGAGCGGTACGAGCGCTCGCTCGCGATCAAGCGCGCGCCGATCACCCTCTACAGCCTCGGGGTGGCCCAGCAGCAGACGGGGCAGCTCGTCGAGGCGCTCGAGAACTTCCGCGCGTTCCTGGTCGAGCCGTCCGCGCCTGCGACAAAAGGGTACGAGAAGCTCGCGCGGCAGGCGATCCAGGAGCTCGAGCACAAGGTCGCGGCGCTCGAGCTGCGGCTCTCCCCGGGCGACGCCGTCGGCCTCGAGGTGAAGATCGACGGCGTCGTGGTGCCCGCGGCGGCGCTCGATCGCCCGCGCCCGGTCAACCCCGGGGATCACACGGTGACCGCGAGCGCGCCCGGCTACCGCGACGCCGAGCGGAGCGTCGCAGCGGCGCCGGGGAGCCGCGCCGTCGTCGTGCTGAGCCTCGAGCACGAGGTCGTCGCGCCGGCAGCGCCCGCCGGGCCGAGGGTGTCCTCGACGAGCGCTCCGGCGAGCGTCGCGCCGACCAGACCGGTCCTGCGCGGCGCCGCGCCGGGCTCCGCGCCCGACGCTGCGTCGAGCCGCGTGGTGCCGATCGTGCTGCTCGCCGGCGGTCTGACCACCGTGGCGGCCGGCGCGGCCATCGGGCTGCTCGGGGTCGCGAGCGCGTCCGACGCACCGACGCGGGACGGGGACGCCGCCGACGCCGCGCGCGCCCAGGCGCTCGCGGGCGACATCGTCGCTGGCGCCGGCCTCCTCGCGGCGGGCGTCGGCGTGCTCGTGATGGTCTTCGACCGCGATCCCGCCGGCGCCCCGCGCAAGCAGCCCCCGCCGCGCGCCGTCCTCGACCCGTTCCGCCTCACCGTGCGCTTCTGACCTCCGACGCGGGAGCTAGGCCTTCGGCATCTCCCTGCGGTCGAGGTTCACCACCACGAACGCGCCGTAATTCAGGACCGTGAGCGAGTCCTCGTCCACGATGAGCACGCGGACGCACTGGGGCGGAGATGGCGCGAGCAGGTCGACGTACGGATCGAACGGCGCCTCGTCCACGGGCGGCAGCACGGCGTGCAGGAACTCGTGGAGCCGCGCGCGGTGGTCGACGAGGACGCTCGCGCCCGGCGCCTCCGCGCTGCCCCGCGCGTCGATCCGGAAAAACGCCCGGCGCGCCGCCGGGGACACGACGAGGATCGCCGCGTCCGTCACCTCGATCTCGCTGGACGTGCACAGCCGCTCGACGCGACGGCTCACGGCCTCCTCCACCGTCTGGAACAGCCGCAGCCGCCGGCGCTGCCCTTCCGTGAGGCCCGGCTCCTCGATGTAGGCCTCGAGGCTGCACCCGCGCATGTTCCGCTCGCACCCGTACGTCATGCGTCTGCACCGTGGCTCGGTCTGCTCACCCGCCTCTGGCAGCCGGGTCGGACAGCCGTCACGCCTCCCCGCACGGGCGCTCATGCACGGGATTAGCCAACACCCCCGGCAGCGCGGCGCCGCTCCAGGGTTGGTCGCGGCTGCCATGGTTTCCATGGCTCGCAGGCAGCGACCGGGACGCACACATGCGTCCTGGAAGGCAGCGCGGCCGCGCGGCGGGAGATGCAGGCGCGAACGCCCGCACCTTAGTGCACAGCCCCCAGGGCGATACGCTCACACCGCCCGATGCGCGAGAGCCGCTCGTGTGCCCCGGGCGGCAAGGCGTGGCCCTGGCGAGAGCTGCCGTGCCCTCGCCAGCGGACCGGCGCTACGGCGCTGCCGGCGATGCGAACTTCGCGGAGAGCTCGACCTGGGCCACGCTGCGCTGGGCGGCCTGCTGGGCGGTGGCGCCGGGCGGCACCAGCAATGCCTGGAGCCGCTGCGAGGCGTCGGCCACGCCGGGCACGAAGCTCGACGGCGACCAGGTGAGCGTGCCCTTGCCCGAGGAGTCGAGCCGGTCGATGGTCATCGTGATCTCCCCGTTCGGGCTCGGCAGCTTGAGGTCGGCCCCTTCCGCGTACTGGCGCGTGTCCACGCTGAGCGAGACGACGCCTCCCTCCACCTTCTCGATCTTGAAGACCCGGTACCGCAGCACCGGCAGCTGCGCGCCCGACGCCACCACGCGATCGGTGACCATCCAGTAGGCGCCTGCGCCGACGGGCTTGTCCGGGAGCGGCGGCGTGAGGAGCGTGATGGCCTCCCCGAGCGCGCCGATCAGCGGCTGGAGCCCTGGATCGGCGTCCTTGGAGAGCTCGAACCGGACGTTGCCGACCGCGTTCGCCGGCGAGAGCTCGTACCGCAGCGCGCTCCCCTTCAGCTTCGCGAGCGCGTCCGCGAGCTGCTTCGGCGGGCCGCCGATCGACATCGAGGCGAGCGTCGCCGACGTGATCTTCGCGATCACGCTCGTCGGAGCCGCGCTCGCCGCGGGCGCGGCCGCGCCCTCCTTGGGCGCGTCCGCCGGCTTCTCCGCCTTGAAGCTCACGCCGAGCTCCAGGTTCGGCAGCCCCTGCGGCCCGCCCATGCGCAGCCCGAGCGTGATGTCGAGCTTTTGCTCGGATTTCGGGTCGATCTTCGGGGCGAGCCTGGCCCGCGGCTCGCTGCCGTCGCCGATGACCTCGATCTTGTAAGGCACGTCCTTCGGCAGCGCGGCGGCCGCTCCGGACGCCGAGAACACGCCGTTCTCCGGCGGCCCGTCCGCCGCGCCGCCCGCCGCCGGCCCCTTCTTCTCGGTGCTGCCCGACGCCGCCTCCGCGAGCTCCGCGCCCAGCTTGCCGCCGACGACGGGCAGCGCCGGGCCGGCGTCGAGCGCGCCGGCGTCGGCGGGGACCTGCGCCTTGCTCTTTTCCCCCTCGCAGCCCGCGAGCCCCGAGAGGGCGACCGCCGCGAGCGTCGAAGCCATGACCCAGCGCCACCGAGTGTGCATGACGGCCGGGTGTAGTCAAAACGGGCGCCATCTTCCAGCGCTCCGTTGCGTCGCGCGTCGCGCGTCGCGCGTCGCGCCGGACGGCTCCGGTCGGGGCGGGGCCCCGCTTCAGGCCCGCCGCGCGGCCTTGAGCCCGCCGATGTGCTCCAGGAGCTCGAGGGGCCGGAACGGCTTGGCGTAGTAGGCGGTCGCGCCGAGCTTCAAGGCGCGGGCGCGCGCCTCGTGATCGTCGAGGGCGCTGATCACGAGGATCGGCAGGCTCGCGGTGCCCGGGTGCGCGCGGAGGCGCTCGCAGACCTCGAAGCCATCCATGCTCCCGGGCAGCATCAGGTCGAGCAGCAGCACGTCGAAGGGCTCGGTCAGGGCGCGCTCCACCGCCTCGCGGCCGGTGCCCACGCCGATCACCTCGTGGCCGCTCGCTCCGACCAGCGCCTCGATCATGCGCCGGATCGCGTCCTGATCTTCGCAGAGGAGGATTCGCATGGTCGCGAGCACGGGGAGCGTCTCACCCGCCCCATCGCGCGGTCAAGCGGGAACGCTACGCGCGGCGCTGGTTGGCGGACGCAGCGCGAGCTCGATGCCGACGCGGGCCCCGCCGCCCTCGCGGCGCTCGGCGAACGCGCGGCCCCCGTGCGCCTCGGCGATGCGCTTGCACAGCGCCAGGCCGAGGCCGAGCGAGCCGCGCTCGGCGCCGCTCTCGCCGCCCTGCGCCCGCTCGCGCCGGAAGAACGGCTCGAAGATGCGCGTCGCCTCCCCGTCCAC
Organism: Sorangium sp. So ce281; assembly: GCF_051527395.1. Classification (NCBI taxonomy): domain Bacteria; kingdom Pseudomonadati; phylum Myxococcota; order Polyangiales; family Polyangiaceae; genus Sorangium; species Sorangium sp. So ce281. Next base: position 2,705,010 of record NZ_CP150322.1, on the reverse strand, counting down.
GAAACCGGGCCCGCGATCCTCGACCTCGAAGACGACGCAGCGCTGGCCGCCGGGACGGACCCGCAGCCGATCGACCCCGCCAGCGTGCGCGCGCGCGTTCTCCAGCAAGTTGGCGAGGGCGCGCGCCAGCAGCGTCGCGTCCGCCTGGAACGCCGGCGTCCCCTCGACGACCTCCAGCAGCGTCGGATCCAGCCCTGCGCGCTCCAGGGCCCGGATCCCGGCCTCGGCCGGGTCGAGGCGGGTCACGGTGAGGGCCGCGAAATCGAGGCGCGAGCTGGCCAGGAGGTCGCCGACGAGCGCGTCGATCTCCATGACCTCGCGGTCGAGGTCGTCGAGCACGCTGTCGCTCGGTCCGTTGCCATCGCGGGCCATCTCCGTCAGGAGGCGGATGCGGGCGAGCGGCGTGCGGAGCTCGTGCGACACGGCGGCGAGGAGCTCCCTCTGGTCGGCGATCTGGCGCTCGATGCGCGCGGCCATGTCGTTGACCGCCTCGGCGACGATGCCGACCTCGCCCTGCTGCCCGTGGCAGTCGAGCCGGACGCGGCTCGACAGCTTGCCGGCCCCGATCTCGTGCGCGACGTGGGCCAGATCGACGAGCGGGCGGGCGAGGCGGCGCGCGATGAGGCCCGAGGCCCCCCACATGACGATGGCCACGGCGAGCAGCGGCAAGGCGAACCGGAGCGACCCGCCGGAGCGGCCGCGCGCGGCGCAGAGGAGCACGGTGCCGAGCGGCCCCCCTTCGTCGCGGACCGGGGAGACCAGCGTCTGCGCCCTGCAGGGCTGGCCGTACCTGGCGAGCCGCCGCCCGGCCGCGTCGACGAGCTCCAGGTCAATCTCGAGATCCTCGGCGAACGTGCGGGCGAGGGCGTCGCGGGCCGCGGGATCGGCCCATACGCGCCCGAACTCGTGGGCCACAAACGACTGGGCGCGGGCGTGCTCGCGCCGCCAGCCGGAGTTGCCGACGCGATCGATGGCCCCGATCGTGGCGACCGCGGCGAGCGCGGTGATCAGGATGGTCGCGCCGAACCACATGAAGATCCGGCGGTGCAGCCGCGCGCTCAGGAAGCGGCCGATCGAGACCTTGCGCCCGTTCTCGTAGAGCCAGGACCGGTACCTCCTCCTCACGCGCGGTCCTTGGCGAGCACGTAGCCGACGCCGCGCACCGTCTTGATGAGCCTCGGCGACCTCGGATCGTCGGACAGCTTCTGCCGCAGGTGCGAGATGTGCACGTCGACCGTCCGCCCGCCGACGTTGACGTCGCCGCGGCCGGCCTCCTCGAGGAGCGCCTCCCGGGCGACGACGCGGCCGGCGCGCCGCGCGAGGGCGACGAGGATGTCGAACTCGATGCCGGTGAGATCGGTCGGCTTGCCCGAGACGGTGACGACGCGGCCGGGCACGTCGATGGCGATGTCGCCGGCCACGATCCGCTCGCCGGCGGCGTCGGGCGTGGCCCGCCGGAGCACCGCGCGGAGGCGCGCGAGCAGCTCGCGCGGGCTGAAGGGCTTCGCGATGTAGTCGTCGGCGCCGATCTCGAGGCCGACCACGCGATCGGCCTCGTCGCCGCGGGCGGTGAGCATGAGGATCGGCATCGAGCTCTTCTGCCGGATGCGGCGCACGACCTCGATGCCGTCCATGCCCGGCATCATCACGTCGAGCAGGACGGCGTCGAAGGTGCCCGCGGCGAGCGCCAAGAGGCCGCGCGCGCCGTCGCACGCGACGGTCACCGCGAACCCGTTCTGCTCGAGGTAGCTCGCGAGCAAGGCGTGGAGCCGTGTGTCGTCGTCGATGAGCAGGAGCCGCAGCGCCATGGAAGGACCCGGGGGGCAGGAGCGGCGGCGACCGGCCGCCGCTCACCCGTTGTATAGCTCAGGGGCCCGCGCCGGTGTCGGCGTCGGCCGCCGCGGGCGCGGCGCCCCGCGGCCAGGAGCGCTCGGCCTCGCGCGCGGCGTCCACGCAGATGGACGCGACGTGGCGCTGGAAGGCGTCGCGGCGGGCCTCCGCCCGGCAGCGCAGCGAGGAGAAGCCGGAGGCGTAACCGGCGACGGTGCCGAGCGCGAGCAGCGCGATGGTGATCTGGCGTCGCATCATGGTCTCGCCCTCCTTCACGCCCACCGGCCGTGGGTCCTGTAGGGATCGTCGCCGCGCCACCCGGCCCTGCCGGACCCCATGTCGCGGAACGCGGCCGGCCCGATCTCGATGAGATCGGCGAGCTGCTCGCGCTGGCGGTCCTCGAGCACGGCGTGGACCTTCCCGAGCGCGCCGACCGCGGCCCTGCGCAGCGACTCGATGGCCGTGTCGTGGCGCGCGAAGAGCTCGCCGAGGCGCGTCTCGTCGAAGCTCGGGCTCCGCATCGCCGCCGCGACGTCCGCGCGCGTGCTGCGGATCTCGCTCCGCTGCGCCTCAGCGGCGGAGCGGAGCTCGTCGATGGCCGCGACGATGACCTTCTCCTGCGTCGGCGTGGTGCCGAGCCGATCGAAGAGGAAGGACAGGAAGAAGCGACGGCGGAAGCCGTGCCCCCCGAAGCCGCGCCGCCCGAAGAAGCGCGGCCCAGCGCCCCAGGGCGCACCGCAGTCGTACCTGCAGCCGCGCTTCAACGTCATGACGAGGCCTATCAGACAGGCCGTTCCAACCACGAATCCCAACATGGTGCGTACCCTCCGTGAGCGTCTCCGCCGTCGATCGGTGCACGGGGCATGTGCGCGCCGCTTCGGTTCGTCCGAACGCGGGCGCCGCCCCGGGCAGCAAGGACCGGAGCCGCAGGCGCGCGGCTCCGGGACACCTCGAAGCTGCGCAGCGCGTGTGAAGGATGTTCAGGAGCGCGTGTGAAGAAACATGAAGACCGCCGCGGGCAGCGCGGCGCGGCGCGGCGCCATGACGGAGCGGCGCGCCATCCGCTCGCGGACGGCGCTCCGCGCTCCGGCGGCCCCTACTTCACCGACTCGACGTCGCCGATGTCGTCGAGGTCGTCCTTGGGTTTCCCGTCGCCGGAGGTCGCCCACGGATTCGTGCGCTCGCTCTCGGGTACGCCGCCGTCTCCGTCGTCGTCGTCGTCCTCCTCTTCGAGGTCGTCGAGCGACTCGACCTTGGCCCCGTCCGGCGAGGCGCTCGGCGCAGGCGGCGTCGACGCGCGCGGCGCGGGCGGCGTCGATGCGCGCGGCGCCGGAGGCACGGACGGCGTCGACGGGCGCGCCGCCGGAGGGGGCGGCGTCGATGCACGCGCCGGCGAGGCGCCAGGGTCGCTCGGGAGCCTGCCGCGCGACGACTCCCCCCCCAGCGGTGAGACCGCCGCCGCGGCGCCCGCCGCTGCGAGCGGCCTCGCGGCGATCGCGCTCGGCGGCGTGATGCTGCCGGTGGCCTTCGGCCCCGCGGGGGAGCCGGCCGGCGGGCTGCTCACCGACGCCGCGAGGCCTCCCGGCGGCGAGCCGACCGCCCCGGAGGGCGCGGCGCTCGCGGCGGCCTTGCCGGCCTGGGCCGCGTCGGGCGCGCCGCCGGACGGGCCGGAGGCAGGCGCCGACACGGGCGCGCCGCCGGACGACACAGGCGCTGACGCCGCCGGCGCCGACACGGGCCCGCCGGACGCCGACGGCGTCGGCTTCGACACGGGAGCGGAGACCCCCGGCGCCGACGCAGGCGCAGCCCCGGCCGGCGGAGCGGCAGCGGGCGCGCCGCCGCGGCCGGACGAGAGCTCCACCGGCGCCGCCGCCTTCGGCGTGGCGGCCCGCGGCCCGTCGAAGCGCATCGCCTTCTGCGCGAGCTGCACCACGGGGAGGATGTCGCGCGGCGGGATGTTCGCGGCGATGACGTCCGGCCCGGCGATCGCGAGCTCGCCGTCGGCGTGGAACGGCACGCCCGGGCGCTCGCGCTCCTGCTTGAGCCGCGCGTTGTCGATGGCGACGCGGATCTCGAGCGGGATGCGGGTCTGCCACAGCCGGCCGTCGATCGCCGTTCGCACGTCCCACGGCGTCAGGATCGGCGTCCTGCCGATGCCCTCGAACGGGCTGCGATCCGCGAGCAGCGCCTTGAGCAGCCAGGCGACGATCTCCTGGAGCTGCGGCGTGTCCTGATCCCACGGCATCGAGTCCCGGAAGAACTGCCAGTAGCCGCCGGCCGGGCCGTACACCGCGAGATCGCGCGGGTCGAACGCGTCCTCGAACGCGCGCGGGGTGATGTCGCCCTCGTCGATGACAGAGTCGATGAGCGCGCCCTGGAAGTCGGGCGTCTTGCGGCGGGCGGCCTTCGGCGAGAGGCCGGTGAGGGACGTCGTGATCTGCTGGCGCACGTCGCTGCGCTCGCGGAACCAGCCCATCCGCTCGACCGCGCCGAACTGCTCGCGCAGCTTGATCGGCGTCCACCACGGCAGATCGAGCTCGCGCAGCCGCGCGATCAGCTCGGCCACGAGCTGCAACGCCGGCTCGCTCGCGAGGTGCACGCGCGCCTCTCTCCTCAGCGTCTCGTCGTCCTTGCTATCGGGATCCCGGTGCTGCAGCGATCGCTCCGCCATCGTTCCTCCGTGCTCCCCCGGCCGCACTGCTGAATACCAGAACCGGATCCGCGGCGGACAGCCAGCCCACGCGCGGCCGCGAAGAGCGATCCGCGCGCCGCGCTGCGCTGCGCTCGACGCGACACGGCGCGCGCCTTCCGGGGACCGTCAGGATGTCGTTCTGCAATGGCACGCGAACGGCCCGTCCGCGTGGCCGAGCCAAGCGCCCGGGATCACCCGACCGCGTCGCGCGCCGCCTTCGACCTCGGCGCCGCGTCGATCCGGGCTAGGCTCTCGCCGCCATGCAAGAGGACGGGGGAGGCAGCGCGCCCGAGCGCGCCGCGCGAGGGATCGAGCGGTGGGAGCGCGCCGGGCGCGGGCTCTCGCCATGGGCGCGGCGCGTCGCGTGGGCCGCCGCCGAGGCGATGCTCTGCGACGAGGACGAGCGCGGGGAGCTCGCCCCGCCGGGCGCCGAGGTGTGCGAGCGCGCGGTCGCGGCGCTGGATCTCGCGCTCGGCCAGGGCAGCCTCGAGACCCGGCGCAGCTTCGCGCTGCTGGCCGCTTGCCTCGAGCTGCTGCCGCCCTTCGTGATCGGCGCCTTCGGCCGGATGAGCCGGCTCTCGCTCGGCCGGCGGCTCGCGTACCTGGAGGCGCTCGAGTCGAGCCGCTCCGGGCTCCTCGCGATGCTGCTCCTCGCCTTCAAGGTGCCGATGTGCATCGCCGCCTTCGAGGAGGGCGCGGAGCTCGCGCTGACGGGCTTCGACCGCGAGAGCACCGCGGCGCGGCGCAGGCTGCCCGGGCTCGGCGCCGGGGGCGGCGCGTGAACGGCGGCGTCGCGTCGAGCGAGCCGATCGTCAGCGGGCGCGACCTGCCCGCGGGGTTCGACGAGCCGTGCGACGTCGTCGTGGTCGGCTCCGGCGCCGGCGGCGCGGTCGTCGCCGCGCTGCTCGCCGAGGCGGGGCGGCGCGTGATCGTGCTGGAGGAGGGCCCCTACGTTCGCCCTGACGACTACCAGCGCTGGAAGCCCAGCGAGTCGGTGCGGCGGCTGTTCCGCGAGGCCGGCCTGTTCACGGCGTTCGGCGTGGGCCAGACGCCGATGATCTCGCTCACCCTGGGGCGCGCCGTCGGCGGATCGTCGGTGGTGACCGGCGGGGTGTGCTTCCGCATCCCGGGCAGCGTCCACGCGCGGTGGACCCGCGACCTCGGCCTCGACGAGCTGTCGGAGCGCGCCCTCGAGGCGGCGTACGAGAGCGTCGAGCATCGGCTGCAGGTCCGCGAGGTCCCCGAGGCGCTGCGCTCCGCCTCGACGGCGCGGCTCGTCGAGGGGGCGAGCCGGCTCGGCATCCCGATGCGCCCGCTCCGCCGCAACACCGGCGACGCGTGCGAGGGCAACGGCCGGTGCAACTTCACCTGCCCCGCCGGGGCGAAGCGCTCGGTCGACGTCGCCTACCTGCCGTCGGCGACCGCGCATGGCGCGCGCGTGGTCGCCGACGCGCTGGTCGAGCGCATCGCCGTGAAGCGCGGGCGCGCCGTCGGCGTCGAGGGGAGGCTGCTCGGCGGCGAGCCGGGGGCCCCGCCGCGCCGGTTCCGGGTGCGCGCGAAGGCCGTCGTCGCCGCGTGCGGCACGCTGCACACGCCGCTGCTCCTCCGCACGACGGGCGCGTTCGGGGCGAGCTCCGGGCTCGGCGACGGCGTGACGCTGCACCCCGCGGTGCGCGTGGTCGCCCGGTTCGACGACGCGCTGAACGGCTGGGACGGCGCGCTCCAGAGCGTCTACTCCGACCACTTCGACGCCGAGGGGATCAAGCTCGTCGGCGTCTACTCGGCGGTGAACGTGCTCGCGGCGGGCCTCCCAGGCGTCGGGCCCGCGCTGCGGCGCCGGGCCGCCGCGCTGTCGCGCTGCGCCGTCTTCGGCGCCATGATCCACGACGAGGGCGGCGGCCGCGTCCGCCCCGGCCCCGGCCGGGAGCCGCTCGTCTCGTACGCGATGGCGCCGCGCGACCTCGCGCGGCTCCGCCGGTCCATCACGATCCTCAGCGAGATGGCGCTCGCCGCCGGCGCGCGCGAGGTCTACACCGCGCTGCTCGGCGCGCCGCCGGTCACGTCGATGGACGCCGCGCGCGCGGCCGAGCGCGCGGCGTCCATCGACGCGCGCCGCATCGAGTGCATGGCGTTCCACCCGCTCGGGAGCGCGCGGGCGGCGAACGATCCGCGGCGCGGGATCGTCGATCAGAGCGGCGAGTGCTTCGCGCTGCCGGGGCTCTTCGTCGCCGACGGCTCGATCCTCCCCACGAGCATCGGCGTGAACTCGCAGGTGCCGATCATGGCGATGGCGACGCGCGTCGCGTGGCGGATGGCCGAGCGGTTCCCGCGGCTCGCGGCGGCGAGCCCCGCGTAGCGGGCGCGGCTCCGCGTAGCGGGCGCGGCTCCGCGTAGCGGGCGCGGCGCCACGCGGTGCTACAACGTCGGCCGACGCCGACAGCCGAGGTTCCAGGATGCAAGCGACGATCGATCTCCGCTCCGACACCGTCACCCGACCGACCGCGGCCATGCGCGCCGCCATGGCCGCGGCCGAGGTCGGCGACGACGTGTACCGGGAGGACCCCACCGTGCGGGCGCTCGAGGAGCGCGTCGCGGAGCTCACGGGCAAGGAGGCGGCGCTCTTCGTGCCGAGCGGCACGATGGGCAACCAGATCGCGCTCCTCTGCCACACGCAGCGCGGCGACGAGGTGATCGCGGGCGAGGGCGCGCACTGCGCGTTCTACGAGAGCGGCGCCGCGCCCGCCTGGAGCGGCGTGCAGTTCGTCTTCGCCGGGCGCGGCGGCCTGTTCAAGGCGGCCGACGTCGAGGACGCGATCAAGCCGCCGCAGTACTACCTCCCGCGCACGCGCCTCGTCGCGATCGAGAACACCCACAACCGCGCGGGCGGCCGGGTCTTCCCGCAGGAGGACGTGCTCGCCATCGCGTCGGTCGCGCGCGCGCACGGGCTCGCGCTGCACCTCGACGGGGCGCGCCTCTGGAACGCGGCGGTCGCCGCCGGTCGGACGCCCGCCGAGCTCGCCGCGCCGTTCGACACGGTGAGCGTCTGCTTCTCGAAGGGCCTCGGCGCGCCCGTCGGCTCCGCGCTGTGCGGCAGCGCCGACGTGGTCCGCGCCGCGCTTCGCTTCCGGAAGATGCTCGGTGGCGGCATGCGGCAGGCCGGCGTGCTCGCGGCCGCCGCCCTGTACGCCCTCGCGCACCACCAAGGCCGCATCGCCGAGGACCACGAGGCCGCGCGCGCCATCGCGCGGGCGATGCGCGCGGCGGCCCTCCGCGCGGCGGCGCCGTCCGCGACGATCGAGGAGCCCGAGACGAACATCCTCTACATCGAGACGCCCGGCGTCCCGGCGGAGCGGCTCGTCGAGGCCGCTCGGCGGCGCGGCGTGCTCGTGGGGGCGACGGGCCGGAGCGCCGTCCGCGCCGTGACCCACCTCGATCTCGCGCCGGAGCAGGTCGCGCCCGCGGCGAGCGCCCTCGCCGAGGCGCTCGCCGAGGTGCTGGCGCTGCCGCGCGATCGCGGCGCCGAGGGCGCGCGCGCATGAGCCGCCGCCCCACGAACGCCCCCGCGCCGGCGCTCGCCGTCGCGATCGCGATCGCCGCGCTGCTCGGCCCCGCGTGCGCGCCGGTGCGCGGCGACGCCTACCTCACCGCGATGACCGCCGGCGAGCGCGCCTACCACGCGGGGCGCTACCGCGAGGCGGCCCGCTCGTTCGACGACGCCGCGTCGCAGGCGCTGCGCGTGAAGGACCGCGACGAGGCGCGCCTCATGCAGGCGCGCTCGTTCGAGCGCGCGGAGTCCTGGGGCGAGGCGCGCGCGTCGTACGAGCGGCTGCTCGCCGACTCGCCGCGCGGGCCGCGCTCGGAGCGCGCGGAGTTCGAGCTCGCCGATCTCGCGATCGAGCACGGCGACGCGGACGCGGGCTACGCGATGCTGCTGGCGGCGACGCTGCGCCGCCCGTCGCACGGGCTCGCGCGCAACGCGCTGAAGCGGCTCATCCAGCACGAAGAAGACCGCGCCGGCGCGGCGGGCGCGCTCGCGTGGCTGCGGCAGCACGGCCCCGCGCTCCGCGGGACGGAGCTCGATCAGGACGTCGCCTACCACACCGCGCTCCTCCTGGAGCGGAGCGGCGATCGCGAGGCCGCGCTGCGCGCGCTCGTCGCCGCCGCGCGCGCGCACCCGTACCCCGTCGGCAGCTTGACGGACGACGCCCTGTTCCACGCGGCGGAGCTCGCCGCGTCCCTCGGGCGCCCCGAGGAGGCCATCGGCTACCTGAGGGAGATGCTCTCCGCGCGCGAGCCGGCCGTCACCGGCAGCTACGACCGCGGGAAGTTCGACGACGCGCAGCTCGAGATCGCGCGCCTCTACCGCGACGCGCTCGGCGATCGCGCGGCCGCGCGCCGCGAGCTGCGCAAGCTCTATACGGACCACCCCGCGTCCATCCTGCGCGACGACGCGCTCTGGGCCGAGGCGAAGCTGTGGCGCGAGGAGGGCCGGAGCAAGGAGGCGTGCGCCACCGCAGCCCAGATCGTCCGGGAGCTCCCCGAATCGCGCTACGCGCGCTGCGCGCACGCGCTATGTCCGTCGCTCCCGGTGGCGCCTCGCCCGTGCGCGGACTACATCCTCCGCGAGCTCGACGAACGGAAGGACCCCTGACACGGGGACGCCGCGCGGCGCGTGGCCGCGGCGGCGCGCCGACCGCGCTCAGTCGTCCTCGTCCTCGGGCTCCAGCTCGGCGTCGTCGTCCTCGTCCTCGTCCTCGTCGTCGGCGAGGTCGTCGTCGTCGGCCTCGTCGAGGTCGTCGTCGTCCTCGCGCGGCTCGTACTTCAGATCGATGCCGATGTCGCCGAGCTGGGTCTCGAGGAGCTCGAAGAGCTCGTCCACGTCGTCGCCCCCCCACTCGTCGAGCACGTCGGTCAAGAACTCAAAAAAATCGCCGCTGTCCAGACGACGCTCGATCTCTTCGACCTGCTCCTCCGAGAACGCCTCGAGGACGTCCTCGCGCAGCGCTTCGGTGTCGCCTTCCTCAACGGCATCCGCCGCAGAGAGGCGGATCTGCTTTACGGCACGCTTGTCGAGGTGAATCTCCATGAAGGTGGCTTCGTTTAGGCGACCCTCGCAGCTGCCGTCAAGCGGCGTATGGTGTCGAGCTTCAAGAGACCGCTCGCCTCCCCCTCCCGTCGCGTCTTTTCGTGGGGGCGCGGCGGGCACGCAGCGGCGCGGACGCGCCCCAGGCGGCCGCGCGCGCCCACGTCGGAGGTCGGCGCCGGCGCGCCCCAGCGCCCGCGCCGCGGAGGAGCGTTGCCGGCGGCAGATCTCTCGCGTATCTCAAACAACTCGTGCGTTTGCGATCTCCGCCCGGCGCGCTCTGGGCCGCGACCACCGCGGCCGGCGCCCTGCTGTCCTTGACAGCGCGGGCCGCGCCTCCGCACCCCCAGGCCGAGGGCGCCGTCCACGGCGCCGCGCCGGGCGCTCCCGCCGACGGCCGGACGGGCGGAGGCCCCGGCGAAGGGGCCGAGGGCGGCCGCGCCACGTCCGCCGGGAGCGCTCGGCTCGACGCGGCGGGGGAAGAGGCCGCCGCCGAGCCGCAGCCATCGCCCGCCGTCAAGCCGCACGTCGAGCTCGCCTCCCGGCCGCCGCCGCTGCACGTCGAGTACGTGCAGTACGGCGTCGCCCTCGTGGCCGAGATGAGCCTCGATCCTGGCGCTGCCTGCCCGCGCTCCGGGCCCTTCTACGCGTGCATCCTGGGCAGCGGAGGCGGGCTCGCGATCCGCGGCGGATACCGGTCGCCGGGCCCCTGGTACTTCGGCGGCGCGTACCAGTTCATCAAGATGGACTCGAGCAACCTCTACCGGCTTGGAATCTTCCAGCAGCTCCGGGCCGAGATGAGGTACCTGCCGGACATCGGCTACCGGGCGGCTCCCTACTTTTCCGCCGGGATCGGCGGCGTCGCCTACGGGAACGAGTGGGGCGTCGAGACGGGCGGCGCGCTCATCTTCGGCGGCGTCGGGGTCGAGCTGGAGGTCTCGCGCCGCGCTGTGCTCGGCGTCAGCTGCGTGTACCGGCCGGTGCTGCTCGCTGGCTGGAGGGACACGGCCAACTACGACCGGGCCACCGCCATCGCGCAATTCGTCGGCTTCGAGCTCCTTCTCGAAGTGCGGACCGAGGTCGGCCGGCGCTGAGCGGTTCCCCTGTCCGCTCGAGAGAACGCACCGGCTACTTGACTCGACCGTCGCTCCGCGGTCCCCTCGGCAGCGTGATCTGCGATGTGTGCGGCCGCGACAACGCTGGCGATCTGACGTTCTGTCAGGATTGCGGTCGACGGCTGAAGGCTCGAGAGGCGCGGGTCGTCCCGCCGACGCCGCCGAGCGGCTTGCCGCAGGTGTCGCTCCCGGCCCTGCCGGCGGCCGCGCAGGCCGAGACGCCGCCGGCGAACGACGCCCGCGCGGCCGCCAGGGCGCCGGGGCCTCGCGGCGCGCCGGGGCGCCTTCGCCCGGAGGCCCCCGTGTTCTCCTTCAGCCCGCTCAGCTCGGCGAGGACGGAACCAGCGATGCCGGCGGTGCACGGCCGCGCCGAGGGCGCCTCGCGCCCGGCGCGCGAGGGCGCCGCGACGCCGGCTGCTGGCGCGCTGGACAGCGCGATCCAGATGGTGCCAGCCCTGCAAGGGGCGAGGGCCACCGAGCGGGGTGACGCGCCCGCGACGCCCGCGACGCCCTCGATCACCGACGCGATCCTGGGGCTCTCCTGCGCGAACTGCAACGGGGAGAACCCTCCGGGCTACCGCTTCTGCGTGACGTGCGGCGCGGCGCTGAACAGGAGAGATGGCGGAGCGCCGGCGGGCGCCCCGCTGCCGACGAGCCAGGTGTCGAAGCGCGCCAGGGGAGAGCGCGGCGAGCCAGGCGCCGCGCTCTCCTCTGGCGCGCCGTACATGGCGCCCCCGCCCCACGAGGAGATCGGGACGACCGCGCGAGGTCTCCACGACGTCACGCCCGCCGCGCCTCGGCACGCGCCGCCCGCGGAGGCCGCGCCGCCGCCAGCGGCGCGCGACGAGCGCTCCGGCGCCGGAGACGCGCATCAACGGGTCGGCGCGCCGGCCAGGCCGGCTCCGCCCCCGCTGCCCCCGGTCGCCCTGCCCCCGGCGCGGCTGCCCCCGCCCGCGGCCAGCGGGAGCAACGCGGACAAGATCGTCGGCTCGCCGGTGGTCGACATCGCGTCGTCGCAGCGGGCCCCCGCCCCGCCGGTCGAGTGCGCGCGCTGTCGCGGTCAGTGCCTGGCGGGCACGCGGTTCTGCAAGTATTGCGGTGCGCCCCTCGAGGGTGAGCGGCCCGCCTCCGAACACCCGCAGCCCGCGCCCGCGCTCGCCCCCGTCCCGGACGCCCGGCGCGACCCGCAGCGGCCCCCGCAGAAGGCCGAGCCCGCCGGGCCGATCTCGACCGAGGCGAGCAACGCGCCGCCAGCTTCCCAGCGGCCGCTCGCGCCGCTGCGCGCGTCCCTCTCGGTTCGCCCGCCGGCGTGGGTCCCAGCTGACACCCAGCCGACCCGAGCGCTCGAGGGCAAGCTCATCGTGATCGTCGAAGACGGGACCGAGGGGAAGAGCTTCCCCCTCGCGGGCCCGCAGATCGACATCGGCCGAACCGAGGGGGACATCCTCCTCGAGGACGACCAGTACGTCTCGCCGCGGCACGCGCGGCTCATCCCGCAGGAAGGGTCCTGGGTTCTCCGTGACCTGGGCAGCGTCAACCGCATTTACCTCCGCATCCGGAAGACGCACCCCCTCCGAGATGGCGACTTGCTCCTCCTGGGCCTCGAGGTGTTACAGTTTCAGACCGTGAACGACGGCGAGCGAGGCCTCGGCCATGCCATCCAGCATGGAACGTTGCTGTTTGGCTCGCCCGCCATCCACCGCCGGGCGAGACTCTGCCAGCGGACGGTGGAGGGCGTGACGCGGGACGTGTACCACCTCTACCGGGATGAGACGGTGATCGGACGGGAGACGGGAGACATCGTATTCACGGCCGATCCGTTCCTCTCGCGACGCCACGCCGCCATCCGGAGGAACCCGGCCACGGGGGAGTTCTCGCTCAGCGACCTGGACTCGTCGAACGGGACCTACGTCGCCATCCGCGAGGACGTCAGCCTCCTCGATCGCGATTTCGTGCGCATCGGGCAGCACCTGTTCCGCGTGGATCTCCACCGATGAGCGACCAGACCGTCCGCGAAACGCCGACCGAGGCGCTGGAAGTCGAGGGGCTCCCCGGCGCGACGTCCGCAGGAACCGACTCGAGCAGCCACGCCGGCAAGGCGCTTCGTGACTCCCCGCACGGCGCCGCGTCGCTCGAGTCCGGCAAGGCGGGGTCTGTGGAAGCAGGCAAGCCCGTGAACTGGAAGCCCCCGCCGCCCAAGACGCGCCCGGCCGCGAACGCCGCGCAGAAGGCTGGCATCTCCGTGAAGCCCGTGAAGGCGCCCAGCACATCGAGCCCGGAGAAGGTCGGGCGGAAGCTCCCTCCGCCGCCGCGGGTGCGGCTCACCGCCGGCGGATCGCGCGAGGAGGACGCGGATGGAAGCGCCGCACGGTCGGACGACCCCGGAGACGCTGTGACCCCCGATGCGCCGCCGGCCGCCGCTCAGGCGCACGCCTCCCTCGCGGCCGCGTCGTACGACGGCGCGCTCGACGAGACCCCTGCCGCGGAGGCCCACGGCGGCGCTGCCGGGCGCTTCGCGGGCGAGGCGCCGGGGGGTGGCGAGCCGGACGAGGGCGGGCAGCGCCCCGACGGCATGGACGGCGCGGCGACGCCGCCCGACGAGCCGCGTCGCCCCGAGGTCGTGCTGCGGCTGTTCGGCCGGACCGACGTGGGCCAGGTCCGCGAGCACAACGAGGACAACTTCATCGTCGCGGATCTCACGAAGGCGAGCCGCGGCCTGATGGAGATGGATCGCTACCAGGTCGTCGGCGAGCGGGGCGCCCTGCTCGGCGTGTGCGACGGCATGGGCGGCGCCGCGGCCGGCGAGGTCGCGAGCCAGCTCGCGGTCGACATCATCTACCAGCGGATGAGCGTTGCCGGTCCCCCGGAGAACCACGACGAGCTCGCGGCGCGGCTGGTGCAGGCGATCGAGGCGGCGGGCCTCCGGATCTTCAGCGAGGCGAAGCTCGATCGGACCCGGCGGGGGATGGGGACCACCTCGACCATCGCCGCGCTGATGGACGATCACCTGTTCCTCGGCCAGGTCGGCGACAGCCGCGCGTACGTCCTCCGCGGCGATCGGCTCGTGCAGGTGACGCGCGACCAGTCGCTCGTGAACCAGCTCATCGAGGCGGGCCAGCTCACCGAGGAGGAGGCCGAGACCTTCGAGCACAACAACATCATCCTCCAGGCGCTCGGCACCGCGGACTCGGTGCAGGTCGACCTCACCTTCGTGGAGCTCAAGCGGGGCGACACGCTGATGCTCTGTTCCGACGGGCTCTCGGGCATGGTGCGGAACGAGGAGATCCGCGAGGTGCTGCGGAGCGTCGACGATCCGATCGAGGCCTGCAAGGTGCTGACGGATCGGGCCAACCAGGCCGGCGGGCACGACAACATCACGGTCGTGGTCGCGAAGTTCGACGGCGACGGGCTCGCCTTGCCGGAGCTCGAGGACATCGAGGACCTCCGCTACCAGAAGTACGCGCTGCCCGAGCACCTCCTGGCCCAGAACGCCGCCGCGTCCGAGCCGGCGCGCAAGGTGAAGGAGCTCGACGAGAAGAAGATCTCGCAGCGCCCCCCCTCGCCGAAATCGTGGCTGAGCAGCGCAGACGGCGACATGGACGACGACGGGGACGACTACGACCACGTCGCCTCGCCCCTGCCGGCCGGCGACGCGCTGGACGAGCGCAACGCCCGCGCGCCCGTCCAGGGCGACGAGCCGATCATGATCCCGACCGACGGCGCGCCGCAGTGGCTGGTGATCTTGATGATCGTGAGCGCCGTCGCGTGCGTTACCATCGCCGGCTACTACCTGCTTCGTTAGGGTACGCGTAGCGCACGTGCGCGCGCCCCCCACCGCGATGCTGCGCAGCAACGACAAGCGCGGCCGGCAGACTCCGGCCGCCCCGCAGGAAGAGTGGCCCCCCGGGCGCCCGGACGCGGACGGCCGCGTCGACGTCGAGACCGCGCAGCGCATCGTCAAGGATGCCGTCGTGCAGGCGATGCGGCGCGAGGAGAAGGCGCTCGCGCTCGTGCGCGCCAAGGCGGACGAGGCGAGGCGCAAGGTGTCGCGCCACAACCTGATCCTCGGGCTGGGCGTCGCCGCGGCGCTCGTCACCGTGGCCGTGGCGTTCGTGGTCACGTACCGGTCGCGCCAGGCGGCCGACGCGCTGGCGCGCGAGGTCGGCCTCGGGATCGCGCCCGCGGCGCGCCCGTCGGGCGCGATCCCAGAGCAGGTGCTCTCGGGGCGCGCCATCTTCGAGCAGAACAGGCTGGCGCTCTACGTGATGGGCTACAAGGTGGACAACCGCATCGGCGGTTGCTGCTCGGCGTTCGCCATCGCGCCCGATCTGCTCGCGACGAACGCGCACTGCGTCCGCGACTGCCGCGCCCGCGGCGGCACCTCGATCGTCACGCAGAACGACTCGATGGGGAAGATCCGCTTCCCCATCGTCGCGATGTCGGCCCACCCGGCGTACAAGCCGGGGCAGGCGGGCGCCGGCTCGCCGGACGTCGCCCTGCTCCGGATCGCCGGCAAGGCGACGCGCACGGTGAAGCTCGCGAACGACGCCGAGCTGCGGGCCATCGGGCCGGGCGACGACGCCTACGTCATCGGCTTCCCCGGTCGCCTGATGGACCCGCTGAGCCCCTCGGCGACGTTCCTGCAGGGCCGCATCGGGCGCGTGACCGGCATCGACGAGGAGGCGACGACGCCGGACCGCGCCGTCCTGATCCAGCACGACGCCGTCACGCGCGGGGGCAACAGCGGGAGCCCCATCTTCAACCAGTACGGGCACGTCATCGGCGTCCACGCGGCGCACATCGACGACGAGGACGATGTCACGATCGACGGCCGGAAGGCGACGGTGACGCAGAGCTCGCCGTTCCGCATCGGGATGCGGATCGATCTGCTGAAGGGGGTCCCCGCGCCGTGATGCTGCGCGTCGTACACACCTTCGGGCGCAACGCCGGTTCTGTGGAGATCCATGACCGGCGCGCGGTGCGCTTCGGTCGAGCGCCGGACAACGACGTCGTCTTCGACCCGAACCACGATCGCGACGCGAGCAGCCACCACGCCGAGGCGCGCCTCGAGGCGGCTGGCTGGGTGCTCTACGACCTCGACAGCCGCAACGGGACCTACGCGGGCGGGCAGCGGATCAAGCGGCACCCGATCGCGTCGGGCGACGAGATCACGTTCGGCGCCAAGGGCCCGCGGGTGCGGCTGGAGCTCGTCGAGCGCCGCACGTCGGGTCCGCCGCAGGCGCACGCTGTGGCGCATCACCCCTCGCCTGCCGCGGCTTACCCTGCGCCAGCGACGGGCCATCCCGCGCCCGCTGCGTACCCCATGCCTGCAGCGGGCTACTCCGCGCCCGCTGCGTACCCCGCGCCCGCTGCGTACCCCGCGCCCGCTGCGTACCCCGCGCCCGCTGCGTACCCCGCGCCCGCTGCGTACCCCGCGCCCGCTGCGTACCCCGCGCCCGCTGCGTACCCCGCGCCCGCTGTCGCCCCCCCTGGGCACGTCCCGGCCGCGCCGCCGGCCGGAGCTCGGCGGGTCGGCGAGCGGACGATCGCCATGATGATCTCCTCCGCCGTCGCGGCCGCCACGGGGCGCGCGAAGCCCCGCGGCACCGTCGAGATCAACGCCATGCTCCACAAGGAGGTGCACGCCGCGACGGCAGGCCAGCGCCGCACGACCTACATCCTCGCCGCGCTCCTCGCGATCGCGCTCGCCAGCCTCGCCGCGCTCATCGTCTACAACCGCTCCTCCCACGACGAGATCAGCCAGCTGCGGGAGGAGCTCGCGGGCCTCTCGCCGGAGGACCCCCGGCGCAAGGAGATCGAGCGCCGCCTCGGGACGCTCCACCCCTCGAACGCCAACTTCGGGCGCAACCTCCACGACCGCTCCAGGAAGGGGATCTTCATGCTCGCCGCCGGGCGCGAGGGGTTCTGCACGGCGTTTGCGGTGCGGCCCACCGTCCTCGTGACGAACGCCCACTGCATCTCCGCGGCCAAGCGCCGCGGCGGCACGATCGCGGCGCTCGAGAACGAGGGGCGGGGCCAGATAAGCTTCGCCGTGACCGGCATGCGGACGCACCCGCAGTACCGCGACAGCGCGGATCAGCTCACCCCGGACATCGGCACCGTGACGATCGCCGGGCGCGCCGCCGCCGTGCTCGAGCTCGCGACGCGGGAAGAGCTCGCCGCGGCCGGCGCCGGCGACGACGTGTACCTGATCGGCTTCCCGGAGCGGCTCACGGACACCGCGAACCCCGTCGCCACGTTCCTCGCCGCCAACATCGGCCGGATCACGGGCGCGAACGGCCGGCCCGCGCCCGCGGCGGAGGCCTGGCTGATCCAGCACGACGCCCGCAGCACGAGCGGCATGAGCGGGAGCCCCATCTTCAACGGCCAGGGCAAGGTCATCGGCATCAACGCCGGCGGGTACCTCGAGGGCAACGACGAGACGATCTCTGGCCAGAAGATGGAGGTGGTAAAGGCCTCCCCCTACAAGTTCGGGATGCGCATCGACCTGCTCGACGCCATCCTGCGCTGACTCCCGGCCGAGAGAGATGCTCCGCCACGCGCTCCGCAGGCTCCTCTGGACGCTGCCGACCCTCGTCGGCGTCTCGCTGCTGACCTTCTTCGTGCTCTCCTTCGTCCCCGATCCGACGGACGACCCGCTCCTCGCCAGCTCGCTCTCCAGCGCGGAGCTCGCGCGGCTCCGCCGGGAGCGCTTCCTCGACCTGCCGCGCTTCATCAACCTGGAGCCGCGCGACGTGCGCCTGCGCGCCCTCGCGGCCACGCAGGCCATCGCGGCCGGCGGCGACGACGCGGCGGCCGCCGCCGACGAGCTGCGGCGCCTCGGCGGCGCCGCGCTGCCGCACATCCTGCCGCTCGACGCGCTCGCGCCCGAGCCGCGCACCCGCGTCGCGCTCGCGCTCGCGCCCGTCGCGGCGCGGATGGGCCTGCCGCGGGCCGACGACGCCGCGGACCCGGCGCACGCGGTCGCGTTCTGGACGCGCTTCTGGGACGACCGCGGCATCGAGTTCCGGAGCGCGTCGGTCCGGAGCGCCGTGCGGCGCCTGGTCCGCTACGGCTCCGCGTCGCGCGCCGCCGAGCTGCTGGAGCTCGACACGTTCGCCCTGCAGGCGGTGATCGCCGCGCTGCAGCCGCCGCGCGACGCCGCGACGCTCGAGCAGGCGCGCGCCCTCGCCGACGTCGCGGCCCACATCGCGGAGATCGACGACCGGATCGCCCCCGGCGACGACCTCGCGGAGGCCCGCGCGTGCGTCACGCGGTGGAAGTCGTTCTGGAACGTGTACCGCAGCGACTTCGAGGTGTTCTCCGGCCCGGCGCAGCTCGCGGCGACCGTGCTCGAGACCCGCTACGGCAAATGGGCGCTCGGCGCGGTCACCCACCGGCTCGGCGTCGCGGCGACCGGAGAGCCGGTGCTCGACGAGCTCGCCCGGCGCGCGCCCGTCACCCTCGCGCTCGTCTTCGGGGCGATCGCGCTCGCCTACGCCGTGGCGATCCCGCTCGGCGCGCTCAGCGCGGCCTCGCAGGGCCGGCGGAGCGACTCCGCGATCGCGGCCGCCGTGCTCACCGCCGCCGTCCTCCCGACCGCCGTCGTGGCCGTGGCCGCCGCGCTCCTCTCGGGCGGCGCGCGGTCGCTGCTCCTGCCGACGAGCGTCATCGCGCTCTCGCTCGTCGCCGCGCCGACGCGGCAACAGCGCGCCGCGCTCGTCGCGGTCCTCGCGCAGGACTTCGTCCGGGCCGCGCGGGCGCGCGGCGCCGGCGCCGCGCGCGCCATCGCCGTCCACGGGCTCCGCAACGCCGTGCTCCCGGTCGTGACGCTCGCCATGCTCGAGCCGCCGATGGCGCTCGGCGGCGCCTTCGTCGTCGAGCGCGTCTTCGAGCTCCACGGGCTCGGCGAGCTCACGCTCCTCGCCGTGCAGGCGCGCGACGTGAGCTGGCTCATGGCCATCTCGATCGGCGCCGCGGCCATCGCCGCGCTCGGCGTGATCGCGACCGATCTCGCCTATGTGCTCGTCGATCCGCGGCTCGGCCCGGCGGTGCTCTCGCAGAGGAGCGAGGCGTGACCCACGCGACCGCGTTCCTCCGCCGGATGGTGGGCAGCAAGCGCGTCGCCATCGGCGCCGTGCTGCTCGGCGTCCTCGCCCTGCTCGCCATCTTCGCCGAGCTCCTCGCCGCCCCCGCGCCCATCGCCTGCTTCAGGCCGGGCCGCGCGGAGATCCTGCCCGCGGTCACCGAGGGCGCCGCGCTCGAGTCGCTCACCGAGGCCGAGCTCAGGGTGCGCTTCGAGGGCTTCGCGATCTGGCCGCCCATCCGCTACGGCCCGGAGCAGCGCACCGACGCCGGCCCGAACGCGTCGCCGTCCCTCGACCACCCGCTCGGCACGGACTTCGAGAGCCGCGATCTCGCCGCGCGGCTGATCTACGGCGCGCGCACGGCGCTCGGCCTGTCGCTCAGCGCGGTGCTCGTGGGCATGTTCCTCGGCGTCGTGCTCGGCGGGCTCGCGGGCACGCTGCGCGGCGTCTGGAACGACGGCCTCGTCCGCCTCGTCGAGACGGTCGACACCTTCCCGGCGATCCTCGTCGTGGCCATCGTGCGGGCGATCGAGCGCGAGCCCTCCGCGCTGTCGCTGGTGCTCGCGGTCGCCTTCGTCCGCTGGGCGGAGATCGCGCGCCTCGTGCGCGCCGAGGTGCTGCGCGCGTCGAGCGAGGAGTACGTGACGGCCGCGCGCGCGCTCGGCAGCACCCGGCTGCGCGTCTTCTACCGCCACATCCTCCCGAACGCGCTCGGCCCCGTGATCGTGAGCTCGGTGCTCGGCGTGGCGTCCGTCGTCCTGCTCGAGGCGGCGATCTCGTTCCTCGGGATGGGCGCGCCCGCGCGCGTCGCCTCGTGGGGGGAGACGCTCGGCCAGGCCGCGCGGCACCCGAGCGAGATCCGGCTGCTCGTCTTCCCCTTCGTGCTGCTCCTGGCGACGGTCGGCGGCTCTTACCTCATCGCCGACGCCCTGCGCGACTCCATCGATACACGCACCGTGCGCGCGCGCGTCCCGCGCTGACGGGCGGGGCGCGGGGGCCGCACGTCCGCGGACAGCCGCCGGACGTGCAGCGCTCTCGCGCGCCGAAATTGCGCTGAAATCGCGTTCATCTCCGTGATCTCGGCGGCGGAGCCCTCGCGCCGCTCGATCTCGCAGGAAAGGCCCGCTATGAATTCGCCCGCCATGGCCGTTCCCGAGATCAACGAGCAGGAGTTCGAGCGCGAGGTGCTCCGCAGCGAGTTGCCCGTGCTCATCGATTTCACCGCCACCTGGTGCGGACCGTGCAAGACGGTCGCGCCGGAGGTCGACGCCATCGCGCGCGAGCTCGAAGGCAAGGCCAAGGTGGTCAAGGTCGACATCGACCGGTCGAAGCGCATCGCCACCACGCTGCGCATCCAGGCCGTCCCGACGTTCATGGTCTTTCATCGAGGCCGCCCGGTGGCCGCCGAGCAGGGCGTCCTCAACCGGAAGCAGCTCCGCGAGCTGCTCGATCCGTTCCTCCCGCGCGCCGAGGGCGCCATCCGGGCGGCCGAGCTGGCGCAGCTGATCCGGGAGGGCCAGGTGGTCCCCGTGGACACGCGCGAGAGCCCCGCCTACGGCCGCGCCCACATCCCGGGCGCGGTGCACATCCCGATCGAGGAGATCGAGGGCCGGCTCGCCGAGCTCCACATGCTGGCCGGCGCGCCCGTCCTCTATTGTCGCTCCGGCGACAGGTCGAAGGACGTCGCCGCGAAGCTCGCCGAGGAGGGCGTGCCCGTCGCGTTCCTCGAGGGCGGCTTCCTCTCGTGGGAGGCCGAGGCGCTCCCGATCCAGCGCCCCGACTGACCGCTGCCGCAGAGGGGGACGCGGCGCCGCTCGGCGAGCTCGGCGCCGCGCGGCAGCCCCCTGCGCGGCGCGGCGTCACCCCTTCACCCCTTGGCGGCCGACAGCGCCGCCGACACGACCTCGCGCACCGGCACGCCGTGCGTCCTCGCCGCCGCGGCGCAATCGTCGAACTCCGGCTTGATCTGCGGCGGCCCGAACGGCCCCTCGCTGATCTTCACCCGGATGGCTCCGTACGCCGTTTGCACCGTGGTGATCCGCCGCGGCCGCTCGGTGCGCGCGACCGGGATCTTCCGTAGCCCGATGCTGGTCGTCTCGCGGAGCAGCGCCGTCGCGACGGCGTCGGCCTGGGGGGCGGCCGCGAGCGCCGCGATCGTCAGGGCGGGGCGCCCTTTCTTCATGGTGATCGGCGCCGCCCAGGCGTCGAGCGCGCCCGCCGCGAACAGCGCCTCGATCGCGTGCCCTGCCACCTCGCCCGTCAGATCGTCGACGTTCGCCTCGACGATCACGTGCGACGCGCTGCCGGGGCTCTCGTCTCCACCGCCCGTGCGCGTCCCGAGCACGACCCGCAGCAGGTTGGGGCGGTCCGGCAGCTCGCGCTGACCGGCGCCGAAGCCGATCCGATCGGGGGCGAACGTCGGCCAGCGCTCGAACCGGGTCGCCAGCGTGGCGATGATGGCCGCGCCCGTGGGCGTGACCAGCTCGGCGTCGAGCTCGACGCCGTAGGTCGGGACGCCGCGGAGGCACGCGACCGCCGCGGGCGGCGGCAGCGGGAGGATCCCGTGCCGCGCCTTCACGAACCCGCGCCCCATGGGCAGCGGCGATCCGACGACCTCCGCCCCGATGTGCACGATCGCCGCGGCGGAGCCCACGATGTCGACGATCGCGTCGACGGCGCCGACCTCGTGGAAGTGCACGTCTTCCAGGCGGATCCGGTGCACGGCGGCCTCCGCCTCGCCGAGGCGCCGGAAGATCCGGCGTGCCAGCGCGGCGACGGGCGGATCGAGCGGCGCGGCGGCGAGCATGGCGTCGATGGATCCGTAGGTGCGCTCCGGCTGCGGCGCCTCGACGTGCACGTCGAACGAGGTCGCCACGATGCCGCTCCGATGGGCGTGCCCGCGGTGCAGGTGGAACCCATCGAGCGGCAGCGCGGCGACAGCGCGCTCGATGACGAGGAGGGGCACCCCGAGATCGAGCAGCGCGGCGATGGTCATGTCGCCCGCGATCCCGCTGAAGGCGTCGAAGAACAGGACCTTGCCCGTGCCCGCGCCCTCCTCGAGGAGCGGCGCGCGCGGATGGTCGTGCGCGTGCCCGTGATCGTGATGGCCCTCGTGCGCGTGCCCGTGGTCGTGATGGGCCCCGTGCGCGTGCCCGTGGTCGTGATGGGCCCCGTGCGCGTGATCGTGGTCGTGATGGGCCCCGTGCGCGTGATCGTGATGCCCCCCGTGGTGGTGCTCGTCCCCGTGCGCGTGGTCGTGATCGTGCCCGTGTCCCATCTCTCGCCTTCTCCGTTCCCCGGGCGCCTTCGCAAGCGCGGCGCTCCCGCGGTCGCGCTCGCTCCGCGCTACTCCTTCGGCAACATGCGATGCGCCACCATCGCCGCGCCGAAGCCGCTGTCGATGTTGACCACGGCGACCCCGGAGGCGCACGACGTGAGCATGGCGAAGAGCGCGGTGAAGCCGCCCAGGGCAGTGCCGTAGCCGACCGACGTCGGCACCGCGATCACCGGCGCCGCCACGAGCCCGCCGACCACGCTGGGCAGCGCGCCTTCCATGCCCGCGACCACGATCACGGCCGACGCCTTGCGCAGCTCCTCGACGCGGTGGAGGAAGCGGTGCAGCCCCGCGACCCCCACGTCGTACAGCCGCTTCGCCTCGAGGCCCACGGCGCGCAGCGTCTCGATGGCCTCCTCGGCGACCGGCAGGTCGCTCGTGCCCGCGGTCACGACGGCGACCGCCCCGGCGGCGCGCCTCGGCGGCGGCGCGACCTCGATGCTGCCGGTCCGCGCGAGGGGCACATAACGGAACGCGGGCAGGAGCGCCGAGACCGCCGCGCCCTTCGCGGCGTCGACCCGGGTCACGAGCACGTTCTGCCCCGCCCCCGAGATCTCCCCGGCGATCAGGGCGATCTGCTCGGGAGTCTTCCCTTCGCCGAAGATCACCTCGGGGACGCCCTGCCTGAGCGCGCGGTGGTGATCGACGGTCGCGACGCCCAGGTCCCGGAAAGGCAGCCCTCGGAGCGCATCGAGCGCCTCCTCCACGGCAAGCTCGCCGGTCCGAACGCGCTCAAGCATCTCCCGGACGAGGCGCGGCTCCATGTGCGCAGCCGCTTAGCGCGGCGGCGTTCCCAGAGCAAACGTTCCGCCCAGCCTGGCCAGCCGCGCCCGGAGGAGCCCTGGTGAGGGCCGCTCGAGCCGCCCTGGTCAGGAAAAGGTCCAGGCACTTTGCTCAGGAGGGGGCGACAGGACTACTTTCGGCGCCGCGTGCCCGCCTTCGTCGCTCCCCTCGTCGGCTTTGCTCTCGGTGCGCTGCTCGCCTGGTTCAGCGCAGCAGCCCCTCACCGCCTGGGCGCGCTGCGCGCGTCGGAGCCTCGGCTGGCGCCGGGCGCGCGCGCTCGGCCGCTCGCGCTCGTCTCCTTGTTCGCCTGCCTCGTCTTCGCGCCGGTCTGCGCGTACTTCCTCGTGTTCGCCCCGGACTGGAGCTTCGCGTACCTCCTCGACACGCGCCGCATCCCGTCCGCCGTCGACCTCGTGCTCGTCCTCGTCAATGCCGCCTCGGTGCCCGCCGGGTTCGCGGCCGCGAATCGCTCCGCCGGGAGCGCCGGCGGCAGGTGGACCGCGCAGCGCGCGGTCCGCGCGCTCGCCGTCCTCGCCGGCGCGCCGCTGTCGATCGCCCTGGTCGCCGTCCTGGCCCTGTCCCGGCGGCTCGCGCTCGACGGCACCTACCGGCAGGTCGAGGGCGACTTCGGCGTCCACCCGGTCGCCGGCGGTCCGCTCGGTTATGCGCTCCTCTGGATGTACACCATGCTGGCCGGCGGCTTCGCGGTCACCGTGAGCGCCCTGCTCCGGCGCGAGCCCCGGGGCGGCGCGCCGAGGGCCGAGCCCTCCCCCGGCGCGCGCCCCCGCGCCGTCCCGAGTGAGCCAGCGCCTGAGGTCGTTCCGCCCCGGCCCGCCTCGACACCCCCTCAGCGGCGGCTCGGCGTCGGCGGCGGCGGGCGCTCCAACGGCAGCGGCGGGCGCTCCAACCGGCCGGGCTGAGACGCCTCTCCGCGCGCACGGGGATGCGCGCGGAGAGGCGCCCGCGTCACCGCGTTGACGGAGCCAGCCCGCTCCACCACCCTGTCGCCCCATGTCCGAACGAGCCCGCGTGGAGCAGCAGGTCGAGGAACTCATGGAGCTCGCCGAGCAGGTCGTGACGCGCGCCAGGAAGGGCGGCGCCGACGTCGCGGAGGCGATCGCCCGCTCCGGCTCCGAGCTCACCACCAAGGTGCGCCTCGGCGAGCCCGAGCTCGTCGAGGAGGCCGTCCACAAGGGCCTCGGCATGCGGATCATCAAGAAGCAGCGCGTCGCGCTGACCTCGACGTCCGACCTCACGCCCCGCGGCATCGATCGCTTCGTGGCGGACGCGCTCGAGCTCGCCGACATCTCCCAGGAGGACGCGTTCGCCGGCCCCGCCGATCCGGAGCTCATCGCCAAGGGGCCGTTCCCCGCGCTCGATCTCTACGATCCCTCGGGCGGCGAGGTCACGGCCGCGCAGGCGATCGACATCGCGCGCCGAGGCGAGCAGGCCGCGCGCGACGCCGACCCGCGGATCACGAACAGCGAGGGCGCGACGTTCTCGCGGAGCGCGGGCGCCTTCGCCCTCGTCCTTTCCGGCGGGTTCCGCGGCGGCTTCGCCGGCTCGTACGCGCAGCTCGTGGTCTCCCCGATCGCCGACGACAGCGGCGACAAGAAGCGCCGCGGCTTCTACTTCACCGGCCGGCGCCACCTGGCCGACCTGGACGCCCCGGACGCCGTGGGCCGCGAGGCGGCGCGCCGGACGCTGCGCAAGCTCGGCGCCCGCAAGGTGGCGACCTGCGAGGCGCCCGTCGTCTTCGACCCGGACGTCGCCCGGTCGATGCTCGGGTTGCTCGGCTCCTGCATCATGGGCAGCTCGATCTGGCGCAAGTCGAGCTACCTCGTCGGCCGCGAGGGGACCCGCATCGCCAGCGATCTCATCACGGTCGTCGACGACCCGCTGATCCCGCGCGCGCCCGGCTCGCGCCCGTTCGACGGCGAGGGCCTCCTCGCCCGGCGCAACGTCGTGGTCGAGCAAGGCATCCTGAAGACGTACCTCTGCGACAGCTACAGCGGCCGGAAGCTCAAGCGCCCGCCGACCGCCAGCGCCTCGCGCGGCGCCGGCGGCGGCGTCGGGCCGTCCACGTCGAACTTCCTCCTCCAGCCCACCGCCACGCCGGCGGCGGAGATCGTGCGTTCCACGCCGCGCGGGCTGTACGTCACCGAGATGATGGGCTTCGGCTTCAACGCCGTGACCGGCGACTTCTCCCGGGGTGCGTCCGGCTTCTGGATCGAGAATGGGGAGCTCGCTTATCCCGTGAGCGAGGTGACCATCTCACTGAACCTTGACGAGCTCCTGCAGCGGATCGACGCCGTCGGGGACGACCTGGATCTCCGGACATCGACGTGCTCACCGACGTTCCGGGTCTCCTCCATGACCATCGCTGGAAGCTGAAGCGCCTCCGTCCGAGGAGCCGTGCTCCTCGGGCGCGTCTTTCTCCAGGAGACTCCGAAGCGGACTCGACAGCGGGGTTGCGAGCGACCCATCAACCGGCCCCGGGTTGTGCTGCAGGAGGGGGTTCTGACCCCGGCGGCTCGCTCCGCAGTGCTGCGGCTCCTGGCGGAGCCTCCTCGGGCGCGACCGGCCGTCCCAGCCCAGCCTCTTCTGCTGGGCGTAGGACGGCCGGGGCCCTGGCTCAGCGCGAGGACCCGCCTACGACGAGGCTCCGCGGCGGCTCTTCCGACGCCGGACCGCTCGCCGCCTGGAGGGGCGCCGCCGCCTGCGCGGCCGCTTCGGGCATGAGGAAGCCCTTCAGCTGCTGCGCGTCGCTCCGGCCGATCCGGCCGACGAACGACGGCAGGCTGATCGGCTCATCCGATAAGGCGACGAAGGTCCCCTGAGAGTTCGCTCGGTGGAGCGCCTCGAAGAGGGAGGGGACGTCCACGTCGCTGGACACCGCCCGTACATCGACGATGTACACGTCCGCGGGGTCCGCCCCCGCGAAGATCAGCGCGTCATACGGGTGGCTCGCGTGCCGGATGGGCACGCCTTCCCCGAGGGCTCGCGCCACGTGGGCCATCGTATCCTTGGTGCCGATGGCCATCATCGACTTGGAGGTCGCCTTGGCGAGCTCCCGGGGCACCGAATAGCCCCATGCACGGAGGAACTCGGCCACGTCCGCAGCCTTGAAGCGCAAGTGTCTCCCCGGCGTACGGAAATGGGCAATCCTCCCCCGATCTACCCAGTTGTGGATTGTCTTCAAGTCGACCTCGCACAAGGCTGCGAGGTCCGATGCCGTCAACAGCTTTTCACGAACACCAGCCATCGCCGAACTCCACGCGAAAGGCACCTGCCGCACAGCTCGCGTTCACAGCGCGGCAGCGTCTCCTCAGGTGGCGGCCCCCCCACCCGTCTGTCTACTCGATTGAAACCTAGCTCTCATAGACGGGTCCGTCACCCGCTTTGCTCGAATTTTCTCGGCCCCATGGCGAATTCGCCCCGCGCGGAGGCAAACTCCCCATCCTTCAGGGGATCTCCTGGTTCATTATGTTCACGCGACCGGGCGTCGGCCAGCTGGTCGTGAAGGAGCCAGCCGAGCCGTCTGGAGCGCGCGGAGCGACGCGGGCCAAGCTCATTCCCGGCTTTGGCACGGGCGCGGCGGGCGACCTGGACAAGACAGCACCTCCTCGATCCTTCAATTTGAGCGGTTCTCCCGAGTTCGACAGCCCGTGGCTGCCAAGTTTGGGGACGCGGAGAAGAAGCGTCTCGGGAGGAGGCGGAGGGTCGAGCTCATCGTCAGAAACGTAGTCCTCGTTGACGACCAGAGCGTACACGCCGGGCATGAGCGAAATAGGGGGCAATTCGGTTTCACCACCCACATCGGCGAGTACAACCCCTGTGAGCTCAGCAGGGACGTCACCGTCATTGTAGAGCTCGACCCACTCCTGCCCTGGCTCTGGCCCGACGGGGTTCGCCAGCACCTCGCTGATGATCACATGGGGCATGGGCGCGAGCGTCATGGCCGAGAACGCCCGGCGCTCCACGACCCCGGCGTTGTCGACGGTCGCAATGGCGAGCTCCACGGGGCTCAAGGGCGGCAGGGGAGCGAGGACGAACGGCTCGCCCGGCGGTACCGCGAAGACTTCGTCGAACCCCGCGCCCGCGATCGCCCAGAGCAGCGGCGCATCCGCCGAACGAACGAGGATCCGATCGTCGGTGACCCGAGCACAGCCCGGCCCGAGCGCGAGCTCGTCCGGCGCACACGCCGCCGCGATGGCGGGAAGCGGGTCCGATTCCAGCACAAACGGACGCGGATCGAGGCTCACTGCCGTCGGCTCGCCCGGGAGCGCGACAGGAGGTCCCACGAGGCGCACGCCGTCGGCCTCGGGCGGCGCCGTGGCGGTTGGCGCCCCTTCGAAGCGCAGGCAGCGCGCGCCGATGTCGTCGACAGCGCCGCGGCGCAGCTCGCCCGCCGGTCCGCCAGGCGCGAGTGTCGCCGCGGCGAGCACCTCCGGGAGGGGTGCGTCGCCGCACCACACCCCCAGACCGAGGGTCGCGCCGGCGTCGGGCGGCGGCCAGAGCCGTGGGAGCACGGGCGGCGAGCCCTCCGTGGCGATCTGGATGTGGTGCGAGAACACAGGGCTGCTGCTCGCGATGGCGTAGGTCTCCCCGGGCGCGAGCGGGGCGAGCGGCGCCACGGTCAGCGAGAGGTCGCCAGGGGGTGTCCCGTTCAGCCAGGCGATCGAGGGGACGACGCGCTCCGAGAGCGCCATCGACAGCTCGCCTCGCTCTATCTGCCGGAGGTGCGCCGCGCTGAGCTTGCCGCGGACGACCAGCGCACGGGCGGGATCGACGCTCTCGAGCGCGGCGCCGGGGAGGAGCACGCGCGCCCGCAGCACGGGAGGCGCGGCGTCCAGCGGCGCGGCGGGCTCGATCTGGAGCTCGGGGCCCGGGTCTGCGGGGACGGCGACCTCGGCGTCCTCTTCGTCACCGCCTTCATCGAGTTGCGGGGGGACGACGAGCTCCGGCGCGCAGGAGAGGGGTGAGGCCACGAGCGGCGTGAGCGCGAGCGCAAGCGGCAGCGCGCGGAGCGCGCGGGGAGTCCACGAGGGGCGAATCGGGCAGCGATGGGTCATGACGCGGAGTTCGGCGGGAGCTCGCTGCCGGTTGCTCGGCGTCGCTTTCTTTTTTCGAGGCCGCTACCCTCGCCCCGCATGGCCCCCGAGGACATCAAGAAGCTCCGGCAGGAGCTCGGCTGCACGGCCCGCGAGCTCGCCGGAGCGCTGGGCATCGAGCAGGAGACCGTGCTCGCGTGGGAGCACGGAGATCTCTTTCCCACGAAGCGCTTCGTGGGAATGATGGAGGAGCTGCGACGAAAAGGTCCGGAGGCGATCCCCCGCAAGAAGAGGAGGCAGGTCGCCGCCTCGCCGCTCCAGGTGCTCGCCGATCCCGAGCTCTGGCGGCTCTTCCGCAAGCTCCTCGCCCACCCCGAGCTGAGGAGCGCCGCAACGAAGCTGGCCGAGGCCTATCCGGATCCGACGGATGCTCCACCGCCGTGAGCGACGGGGCGACGCGCTGGACGTTCAGACAAGGCGGAACGTTCAGTCCTCGTCTTCGTCCTCATCCTCGTCTTCGTCGTCCTCGTCTTCGTCGTCCTCGTCTTCGTCGTCCTCGTCTTCGTCGTCCTCGTCCTCGTCCTCGTCGTCCTCGTCGTCCTCGTCGTCCTCTTCGTCCTCTTCGTCGTCCTCGTCCTCGTCCTCGTCCTCGTCCTCGTCCTCGTCCTCGTCCTCGTCCTCGTCTTCGTCGTCCTCGTCGTCTTCGTCGCGCGGTTCCTCCGCGACGTCGTTGGCGTGCTGGAAGGCGTTCTTTTCAGCAGGCTCACCAAGCCCTGCGTCCGCTCCCACGACAGAGATCTCCTCAGACATTTCGTCTTCCCTTGCTTCCATCGCGACCTCTCCCTCCCCCGGCGCAGCAGACGACGCGCCGACGTCTTCCGATAGGTTCTCGCCCGCACTGGCGACGCTCGTCCGGAGCGATCCCTCCGCGCCGGCGAAGCTCTCCTGTCCCGGTGTCACCACCCCCGTCTCGGGCGGCTCTTCGCCGAGCTCACGCTCATAGGCACGGCGCGACTCCTCGGTCAGCTCGGTGAACTCGCGCAGGGTGGGCAGCTCGCCGAGCGCCTTCAGGCCGAAGAACTCGAGGAACTGCGCCGTCGTGCCGTACAGCATCGGGCGCCCAGGCTCGTCCTTCTTGCCCAGGATCCTCACGAGGTCACGCTCCAGGAGCGACTTGAGCGCCGCGCCGGAGTCCACACCGCGGATCTCGTCGATCTCGGGCCTCGTGATCGGTTGCCGGTACGCGACGATCGCGAGCGTCTCGGTCTGGGCGCGAGACATCTTGACCGGCTTCTGCTCTGTCACCTCGCGAACGAAGGGCGCAAATGCGGGGCTCGTTCGAAAGACGTACCCTCCGGCGACCTCGTCCAGACGAAATCCTCGTCCGTCGTACTCCGCGACGAGCTCGGCCAGCAACTCTCGCACGACGCGGTGCTCTGCGTTCGCCGAACGCGCGAGATCGCGGGCCGGCACCGGTCGCTCCGCCACGAAGATGAGCGCTTCCAGCACTCCCTTCAGGTGCTTGCGCGCGACGGCAGAGAGCCCGGGCACCGTGGTTGCGCTCCGGACAGGAACGTCGGCGCGGCGCGCCGGATGACCGAGCTGGCCCCATGCGCCGGCGCGGAAGCGGGCGACCGGATCTTGCCGTGTCCCTTTCGGCGCGCGCGGCTCCTTCTTCCCGCCCCTCGACCGCTTCGTTCCGCCGAGCCACGCGTGCGCCGCCGCCCTCAGCCGCGCCGGCGTGGCCTGCGCGCTCGCCTTCGCCGGCGTGCCCTGCCCTGCCGTCTTCGGCGCGCGCGGCTCCTTCTTCCCGCCCCTCGGCCGCTTCGTTCCGCCGAGCCACGCGTGCGCCGCCGCCCTCAGCCGCGCCGGCGTGGCCTGCGCGCTCGCCTTCGCCGGCGTGCCCTGCCCTGCCGTCTTCGGCGCGCGCGGCTCCTTCTTCCCGCCCCTCGGCCGCTTCGCTTCGGCGAGCCATGCGTGCGCCGCCGCCCTCAGCCGCGCCGACGCGCCCTGTCCTGTCGTCGTCTTCGCTATGCGCCGCCGCTTCGCCGCGGCATCAGCCACCGTCACGGCCACTCCCTGCGTCTACTTCATCCACCTCTGTCGGCGGCGCTGCGAAGTCCTCTGCTGTCGAGCGCGCGTCCGGGCCCACAACCGCATCGCGCTCCGCCTCTTCCGGAGCCGGACCGGCATCGGCTTCCACAGCGTCCACCGCCGGCTCGCTCCCGGCGACGTCGTGCGCACGGCTCGCCTCCTCCGCCGTCCCGGGAAGCGCCGTCCCCGAGGCTTCGCCGCTCGATTCCTCGGCCGGCTCGGCCAGCTCCGGACCCGTCGGTTCGCCCACGGGTTCGATCAGCTCCGACCACGCCGGTTCGCTGCTCGACTCCTCCGCTGCCTCCGCGGGCTCCGGTTCTGCCTCCGCGACGCCGACGTCCTCCACCGGCTCCACGGGTTCGATCAGCTCCGACCACGCCGGTTCGCTGCTCGACTCCTCCGCTGCCTCCGCGGGCTCCGGTTCTGCCTCCGCGACGCCGACGTCCTCCACCGGCTCGACCTCCGGTGCGCCGCTCGGCGCCCCCGCGAGCTCCGCTTCCGACGGTCCTCCGTGCGTCTGCTCGACCGGCTCGACGAGCTCCGGCCCAGCCGGCTCGCTCCGCCCCACCTCGACCTCGCCCTCGGCGGCAGCAGGCGGCACGCCCGCCTCCTCGCTCCCCGCTGTCTCGATCCGCTCCGCCACCGGCGCGCCATCCTCGAATCCGTCATCTGCGACCGGCGCGCCATCGGCGACCGCGAGCTGGATGTGAATCGGCGCCAGCGAGTCCGTCTGATGGACCCGGATGAGCCTCAGCTTGCACATCTCGAGCACGGCCAGGAACGTGATGACGACCTCGAAGCGCGGGATCACTCCCCCCTTCGAGACGCTGTCGAGCAGCAGATCCTCGAACCGCATGGCGCGCCGCGCCGAGAGCTTCTCCGTGAGCTCGACGATGCGATCCGTGATGCTGATGCGATCGAAGACGACCTCATGATCAATCTGGACGTTCGTCCGCTTCAGCACGCGCTCGAACGCGTCCAGCAGGCTGAAGATCGCCGTCGGCGCGAACGGAGCCGGGCCCTTCGGCACCTCGATCTCGCTCATGCCGCGCGTGAACACGTCGCGCCCGAGCGTCCCGCGCTCGGCCAGGTCGGCCGCGGCGACCTTGTACTTCTGGTACTCCAAGAGCCGCCGGACGAGCTCCTCCCGCGGATCCTCCTCCTCACCCGGCATCCCGTCGTCGTCCTGCCCCGCAGGCACGCTCGGCAGGAGCATCTTCGACTTGATGTGCGTCAGCGTCGCCGCCATCACGAGGTACTCGCTCGCGAGGTCGATCGAGAGCGAGCGCATGATCTTCAGGTACTCGAGGTATTTTTCCGTGACGAAGCTCACGGGGATGTCGAGGATGTCGAGCTCGTGCTGCTGGATGAGGTGCAGCAGCAGGTCGAGCGGCCCCTCGAACGTGGGGAGCGTGACGACGTACTCACCCTCGCGCGGCCCTGCATCGGCCGCCGGCGAGGCGACCTCCCGGGGCGGCGAGGCGGCCTCCCGGGCCAGCGAGGCGGCGGCCTGGCGCGCGGCGGGCGCAGGGGCGGCGCCCGCGTTGCCGCGCCCTTTCCCGCTGCGCGCCCGTGCTGCACCCGCCTTGGAGCCGCTCACGCCGCGACCGTAGTCGCAAGGCGCCGGTCGGTCCACGCCCGAGCGCCCTCGGGCGCAGCGGCGCGCCGAAACGCCGCTCCGTCCGAGAATTTATGGCGGGAGCGGTGCTAGGATCAGCGCCGTCGATGGAGCCGTCCCCCGCGAAGAGCTGCCCCTCGTGCGGCGAGCGCTACGACGCGGGCGTCCTCTACTGCCCGCGCGACGGCACCCCGCTCGCGAGCTCGCGCAAGAGCCCCACGTTCGGCGCCGCGGAGCGCGACCCGTACGTGGGCATCACGCTCGGGGGGCAGATCCAGACCCGCCACCTCATCGGCATCGGCTCGATGGGCCGCGTCTACCGCGCTTTCCAGGCCGGGATCGAGCGTGACGTGGCCGTCAAGATCCTCCACCGCGAGCTCAGCAGCAACGCCGAGCTCGTGAGCCGCTTCCACCGCGAGGCCAAGATCTCGAGCCGGCTCGTCCACCCGAACGTCGTCCAGGTCCTCATGACCGGGAGCGTCCCCCCCACGGCCGACCCCCGGATCGGCGGGGAGCTCTACCTCGTCATGGAGCACCTCGACGGCATCTCGCTGCTCTCCGCGCTCGCCGCGGCAGGGGCAGGCGGCGAGAGCGAGGCGCTGCCGCTCCCGAGGGCGCTCCACATCGCCCTCCAGGTGTGCGACGCGGTCGGCGAGGCGCACGCCCAGGGCATCGTCCACCGGGATCTCAAGCCCGAGAACATCATGCTCGTCCGCCGCGGCGAGGACCCGGATTACGTGAAGGTGCTCGACTTCGGCATCGCCCGCCTCGACTGGGCCGACAAAGCGATGACCACCCAGGCGGGGCTCATCTTCGGCACCGCCAAGTACATCTCGCCCGAAGGCGCCGAAGGGCAGCGGGTCGGGCCGCCGGCGGACGTCTACTCCATCGCGACGATGCTGTACCAGTGCCTCGCGGGGCGCGCCCCGTTCGAGGGCGACTCGCCCGTCGCGCTCCTGGTCCAGCACACGCACGCCCCGCCGGCGGACCTGCGCAGCATCGCGCGCTCCAGCTACGTGCCCGAGCCCATCGCGCGGATCGTGATGCAGAACCTCGCCAAGAAGCCGTCGGAGCGGGCCCCCGACGCGCGCGCCCTCGGCCGCGACCTCGCCCTCGCCGTCCGGGCGAGCGGGCTCGACCCCGATGAGATCGCCGCCCAGCCCGGGCTCCTCCGCGCCAGCGCGGTCATGAAGCTGGCCTCGAAGTCGCGCACCAAATCGCTCGACCTCTCCCCCGCGCTCGCCGCCCAGATCGGCGGCATCGCCGCGCCGACGCTCGAGAGCGCCCACATCGGCGACCTCGATCCCCGCCTCCCGGGGGGCGAGGCAGCGCGCTACAGCGACCCCGCGTCGCACCGCCGCGAGAGCGACCCCGCGTCGCACCGCCGCGAGGAGGAGCGCTCCTCCTCCAGCGGCGTCGAGCGCGCTTCGTTCAGCTCGATGAGCTCGGCGCCCTCCTGGACCACGCCGCTCGCAGCGCCGTCCCAGGCCGAGCGGCCTTCGAGCGGCGCGCGATCCGGCGGCGCGTTCGCCGAACCGGGGGAGCGGTTCGACGCCGGAGCGCGCGCCTCGTGGAGCGCCGCTCGCCACGGCGGCGCAGCGGACGAGCCCGCGCGCACGGCGATCGGCCTCGGCATCGATCCCATGCGGGACGCCGCGCCCGTCCCGTCGACCATGCAAGGCGTCGAGTCCGCGGCGCGGCCGCTCCCCCGTCGGGCGATGATCGCGCGCGCGACCGCCCTGCTCGCGTGCGCCAGCGCGGTGGGGTTCGTCGTGTTCCTCGGCGGGCGGCACCTCGGCGCCTTCGGGGGGCCGGCCGCGCGCGACACCCTCGAAGCACACATCGAGCGCGCGCGCGACTGCATGGGCAGGCACGCCTGGGACACCCCGCCCCGCGAGAACGTCAAGGAGATCGTCTCGCAGGCGCTCGCGCGCTGGCCGGGAGACGCGCGCCTCGCCGAGCTCCGCCGCGAGTCGTCCGAGCGCATCGTCGCCGACGCCCTCGGGCGGAAATACGCGGGCGACAGGGCCGGCGCCATCCGGCTGGCGAAGCTCGCGCTCGAACTGCAGCCGGCGCTCACCACCGCCCAGCACCTCGTCGCCGAGCTCTCCGGCGGCCCGCCGGGCGCCGCCCCGGCGCCGCCGCCTCAGGTCGCTCCACAGAGCTCGGGCCCGCAGGCCGCAGGCCCCGAACGCAGGCCTGCGCCGCGCCGCCCCGCGCCGGCCGAGGTCCGCGGCGCGCCCCAGGGCCAGCCGCCGGCGCCCGCCCCCCGGGGCGCGCCGGCCCCGTCTCCGACGCCGGGCGGCGCGGGTACGCCCGACAGCACAGGCGCCGCCTCGCCGCCGGCCAGCGCCGCGCCTGCGCCGGTCCTTCCGCCCTCGCCGCCGCCGCTGCCCACGGACGCCGCCTCGCCGTTCCCCTCGTCGACGGGTCCTTGGTTATAATCCGGAGAAGGTGAGTCCAGCCGGCCGGTACCCGACGTCGCAAGCGCCCGCCAACGCCCGCGCCGGGCAGGGCGGCCGGGCAGCGCTGGCGGGGCGTGGCAGCGCGCGAGCGACGAGCGCGCGCTCGCGCGGCGCCGCGTGCGCCGCCGCGCTCGCCGCGCTGCTGATCTCCGCCCCCGGCCGGGCCGACGAGAGCAGGGCCGCCCGCCGCGCCGTCGCCGCGCGCGAGCGCGGTTTCCCCTACACCATGGTGGAGGTGAGCAGCGGCGTGATGACGCTCCCGGGCGCCGACGTCTGCCCCGTCTCGCTGGCTCCGGGCGCCTGCGAGCAGGGCGAGACGAGCGTCTCCCTCGGCATCCACAACCTCTACCGCTTTCGCGACATCGGCTTCGGCGCGGGCATCTTCTGGGCAGCGACGCTGACCTCCGACGCCGCGCGCGGCGCGCCCGGCCTCGAGCGCGATCACGCGCGCAGCTACTTCATGCTCGACGGGCTGTTTCGCTACTACGCCCTCCGCGTCCGCAGCTCGGAGTGGTGGGCCGGCGTGACGATCGGCGGCGTCGTCGTCAACGACTCGTGGTCGGTCGAGGCCGATCGCAACCCGTACTCGGACACGGCGTATGTCGGGCCCAGGGCCGCGACGCTCGGCACCGAAGGTGTCGCCGCGGGGCTCGCGATCGGCGGCGACTGGGCCTTCGCCGACAACTGGAGCGTCGGGAGCCACATCCGCTACTCGAGCTGGTTCCTCCCCGAGCAGCGCAAGGTCTCCCCGACCGGCGATCTCGCCTCGCTCTCCCAGCGCGTCGACATGTTCAACATCGGCGTCCTGATCGCGTACCGCCTCGCCCTCTGACGCCGCGCCGTGCGCCGCCTGCGGCGCATCACGCCCTGACGCCGCGCTCCGCTCGGCGGGCGGCAGTTGACGCGACATCGCCAGGTCGGTACGCCTGCCCGGCCGTTTCCATCCTGCGAGGAGCCCCCGATGCCGCTGAATCTCTCGAAGGTCGGCTACACGACCCAGCCCAGCGCGTTCACCTTCAACTGGAAGACCCTGGCCACCTACGCGCTCGGGATCGGCGCCAAGCGCGAGGAGCTCGAGTACCTGTACGAGGGCACGCCGGGGGGCATGAAGGTCTACCCCACGTTCGGCGTGATCCCCTCCCAGGGGACCGTGTTCGAGGCGCTCGAGGTGGCCGGGGCCGAGCTGGCGCTGATCGTCCACGGAGGGCAGACGCTCCGGGTGCACCGCCCGATCCCGACGAGCGGGACGCTGTTCACGACCGCCACGCTGGCGGGCATCTACGACCTCAAGAAGTTCGCGCAGGTGATCGTCGAGACGAAGACCACGCTCGACGGCGAGCCGCTCTTCGACACGGTGTGGTCGATCATCGTGCGCGGCGTCGGCGGCTTCGGCGGGCCGCGCCCGCCGCACGCCGAGTCGGAGGCCCCCGTGCCGAAGGACCGCGAGCCCGACTGGGTCGTCGAGCAGGCGACGGCGCCCGAGCAGGCGCTGCTGTACCGGCTCTCGGGCGACGAGAACCCGCTGCACGCCGATCCGGAGGTCGCGGCGAAGGCGAGCTTCACGCAGGGCCCCATCCTGCACGGCCTCTGCACGTACGGCTTCGCGGCGCGCGCGATCATCCAGAAGGCCGCGGGCGGCGACGCGAGCCGGCTGCGGGCGTACGGCGCGCAGTTCCGCAAGCCGGTGTGGCCGGGCGACACCCTCATCACGCGGGGCTGGGCGCTGGCCGGCGGCAAGGTCGCGGTGGTCACCTCTGTCAAGGATCGCCCCGATCCGGTGCTCACGAGCGCGTGGGCGGAGATCGGCTGACGGCCGGCGTGGTCGCGTGCTAAGGGCCGAGGCCCGGATCAGGGAAGCGTTATGAGCAAGACGAGCGAGAAGGACAGGGCCAAGGACGACGAGGACCTCGACGACGAGGCCGGGTCGACCGACGAAGGCAACGACGACGACGAGGAGGAAGAGGCGAAGGCCACCGCGGCCCGCGGCCGTGGACACGGCCACGCGCACGACGACGACGACGCGGAGGACGACGGCGCCGAGCCGGAAGATCCGTACTGGTGGGCGCCGCACGCCGTGCTCAGCGCGCTCGTGCTGATCGGGCTCCTCGGCTTCGTCGGCATCTTCAACAAGACGCCGCTCGCCCGCCTCGCGGCCCCCGTTGCCCCGGAGCCCGACGAGCACGAGCACGCCATCGCCGCCGCTCCGCCGCCCGCTCCCACGCCCCGCCCGGCGCAGTCGGCGCAGGCGCCGAGGGAGATGTTCGGCGCGAAGCACCTGCTCGTCATGTACAAGGGGAGCCGCCGAGCGCCCCCGAACGTCGAGCGCACGAAGGACGAAGCCAAGGCCCGCGCGACCGAGGCCATGACGAAGGCCAAGGCCGATCCGAGCAAGTTCGCGGACGTCGTGAAGGAGTACTCGGACGAGCCGGGCGCGGACAAGCGCGGCGGCGACCTCGGCAAGTTCCCGAAGGGCGCGATGGTCCCGGAGTTCCAGGCGGGCCTCGAGAAGATCAAGGTCGGCCAGGTGAGCGACCTCGTCGAGACCGCGTTCGGCTACCACGTCATCCTCCGCACGCAGTGAGCGCGCGGCGCCG
Source organism: Sorangium sp. So ce281 (assembly GCF_051527395.1). Classification (NCBI taxonomy): domain Bacteria; kingdom Pseudomonadati; phylum Myxococcota; order Polyangiales; family Polyangiaceae; genus Sorangium; species Sorangium sp. So ce281. The sequence goes on along the minus strand of NZ_CP150322.1, from coordinate 2,668,261 downwards.
CCGGGGCCGCGGCGCCGCAGCGTCGCGAGCCCCGGGCGGCTCGACCCCTCCCGCTGCGGTCAGCGCGCGGGCGCGGTGACGAGCTTCTTCAGCCTCGCCGTCTTCTCTTCCTTGGTCAGCGTCAGCTTGGCGTGCTCGTCGGCCGTCATGCCGTTGCGGAGCACGCGGGCCTCGTCGCCGACGCCGTAGACGGTCTTGTCGGCGCGCGCGAACACCCACTCGGTCGCGGAGCCCTCGCCGTCCTTGTTCATGAGGCGCACCGAGCCGTCGCCGATGCCCTTCTCCCTGGCCGCGCCCGGCAGCTTCGCCAGCGTCGACACCACGTCCTTGGCCTGGTCGACGTCGTCGCGCACGACCGCGACCACCCGGTAGCGCTTGTCGACCTCCTTGTAGTAGCCGAACGCCCCGGGCCCGGCGCCATCCACCCCGAGCACGTCCTTGGTCTCGTAGCGGATCCCGAGCGGGATCATGTTGTCCTTGGGCAGCGCCGCCGCGGCAGGCGGCAGCGACGGCTCGCCGGGCAGCTTCGCGCCCATCTCCTTCACGAGCCCAGGCAGGACCTTCTCGCTCGACGACTTGAGCGCCGCCTCGGCCAGCGCCTCGTCGTTGTAGGTGATCTCGGCGAGGTACTGCCCGCGCCAGAGGTACGCGTTCCCGACCCCCATCGCGGCCGCGCCGCCCCCCTCGATCGCGCGGGGCGTCGCCTCGTCGGCGGGGTCGCCGTCGCCCACGGTGCGCTTCGTGAACATCCCGTAAGCACCCTCCGTGGATCCGAATTTCGAGAGGTGGACGTCGACGGTCGCGGAGCCGCCCTCGCCGCTCACGTACCGCGCCTCGACCACCCGCCGCACGCCGAATCCCTTGTAGATCTCGCACTCTCCGTCGAACATGTCGCAGATGCTGTCGAGCGGCAGGGGCGCCGATTCCCCGAACGTCTTCTCCCCGCCGTTCGGGTCGAGGCAGAACCCGCCCGTCGTGCGCGGGAAGAACGGCGCGCTCGCCGCGTCGCCGATCGTCCCCCCGCCGCCGGCGCAGGCGGCCGGCTTCGCGGCCGGCGGAGGCGGCGGCGGCGCGCCGAGGGGCTCTTCCTTCTTGCTGCAGCCCGAAGACAGCGCGGCAACGAGCGCGCCGGCGAGCAGCGCGCAGCTCCGCGCCCGGGAGCGCGACGGCTCCCCGGGGCACGCGCGCGTCGCGCGGGTCGCGCGCGTCGCAGCTGACACGCTGTGGTCCAATGGGCCTCTCGGTGAACACCTTTCGGGCGGGAATCGCATGGCCTGTTCGCCTTGCACCTTTTTTCATAGCGCCGCAATCGTTAGCGCCCGCGGCGAATCGCTTTGAGAGATTCACCATGAAGTTCAATGACTTAGCGGCCACCACCGAGGGCATGCGGCTTGCCTTTGCCGATCCTTTGGTGCGCCCTCCCTCCTGTTCGCGACCTCCTCCTCGTGATTCCGATCGACCGCGGGCCTGCGCTCCGGGGCAGCGCGCGCTGCGCCGCCGTGGCGCGCGCGGCTTCACCCTGCCGGAGCTGCTCGCGGTGGTGGTCCTCATCGGCATCCTGGCCGCCGCGGCGTCGCCGAGCTTCGTGAGCGGCATGCGCGATCGCCGCGTGAACCGCACCGCGATGGAGATCAGCGGGATCTACCGGCTCGCGCGCTACCAGGCGATCGGGCGCGGGGCGGCGGTCCTCGTGCGGTGGACCGCCTCGACAGGCGCGTTCCAGGTGCGGCAGGCGCACATCGACAACATCGCCGCCGGCTCTCTGATCGCGACGAGCTGCCTCAGCGTCGCCGACTGGATGAACCCGGCCCAGACCGAGTCGGTCACGACGCTCCAGACCATGGGCATCGACCTGGCGGCGATGCAGCTGCTCGATCCCGCCGGCGTGGCGCGCGACAACGCCGACGTCTGCTTCACGCCGCGGGGGCGGACGTTCGTCCGCTACGACGCCGCCGGGGCGTTCGCGCCGCTGCTCGGCGCGCTCCGGGTGAACGTGACCAACACAAGGACCGGCCTCCTGCGCTCGGTCTTCGTCCCGCCGAACGGCGTCGCGAGGCTCGGGCTGTGAGCGCGGCGCGTGCGAGGAGGGCGGCGAGCCGTGGCTACACGCTCATCGAGGTCATGGCGGCGCTCGGCGTGCTCGCGATCGGCGCCACCGGGGTGCTCGCGCTGCAGAAGGCGACGCTCATCAGCAACACGAACGCGCGCAACCTCACGATCGCCAACAGCATCGCCATGACCTGGGCAGAGCGGCTGCGGGTGGACGCGCTCCAGTGGAACGATCCCATGCGGGTGCCCGACATCAGCAGCGACACGGACTGGCTCGCGCTCAGCGCCACCGCCCCGTTCACGAAGGTGACCCCCACGGAGATCATCGCGCTCGGGTCGCCGAGCGCCGACGTGCTCGGGGCCGACATCTACCCGGGCGACACGTCGGCGTCCGCGTTCTGCACGCACGTGCGCTTCCGCCAGTTCACCGATCCCGTGTCGGGCACGCCGATCTGGGACAGCCTCCTCCGCGCCGAGATCCGCGTCGTCTGGGAGCGCAGCGGGAACCCGATCGACTGCACGATCACCCCGTTCGACGTCGACACGGACCCGGGGCGCTTCGGCGCGGTCTACCTGACGACAGGCGTGCTCCGGAACACGAGCGAGGACAGGCGATGACGACGAGCCGACGCACCACCCGCCCGCGCGCGCGCGCCTCAGGACAGCGAGGCTTCACGCTCGTGGAGCTGCTCGTGGCGATGGCGGCCGGCCTCGTCGTGTCGCTGGCGGCCTTCCTGCTCTCGAAGAACGCGACGCGCTTCTTCCAGAACGAGGCGAGGGCCTCCGCCTCGCACCTCGCGGCGACGATCGGGCTGAACCGGCTCACCGCGGACCTGCAGCGCGCGGCCTACCTCTCGTCGCCCAACATCCTCCAGGACCCGGAGGTCTGCCAGGTCCCGGCCTCGCCGGTCGGCCTGGCGCGCCTCGCCGGGATCTCGATCCTCGGTCGAGGGTCGGAGCTCGCCCACGGGGCGGAGCTCAACCAGAGCATCGCCAACGGGCTGCACCCCGACTCCATCATCATCGGCGGCAGCTTGAACAGCACCGAGCTGTTCGAGTTCAGGAAGATCAGCGATGAGTCGGGCGACTGGGTCGTCGAGCTCAACCCGAACAGCTCCGCCGTGCAGCGCACGCTCGCGCGCGAGCAGGGCGGCGGGCAGAGCCTGACCCAGATCTTCGCGCCTCGCCGCTTCCTGCGCATCATGGTCCGCGGTCAGGAGAAGTTCCTGTACGGCGTCATCGATCAGGTCAACGTGGTCGGCGATCCGCCCATCCAGATCTCCATCCTGCTGAAGGCGGATCCCGGCCTGCCGACGCTGGTCGGGCTCGCCGATTGCGGCGTGACCCCCGGCGGCTCCACCGGCGACGGAGGATGGGTGAACGCCGTCTCCCGCGTCCGCTACGACATCCGGAGCGCCGCCGGCACGGCCTACGGCCCTCTCGTCGCGCCCGTCACGCCGGCGCTCACCGGCGACAACGGCCGCACCGAGCTCGTGCGGGTCGAGCTCGACGAGAACGATGAGGAGCTCCCGGGCACGCTCGAGCTCATCGCGGAGTACGCCGTCGATCTGAAGTTCGGGATCTCCGTCGCGCAGGAGAGCACCGTCCCTGGAGTGACCAACCCGCAGATCACGCGGTATCCCATCATGGCGACCGACAACGCGCTCGTGTACAGCACCGCCGCCGCGCTCGATGCTGGACCGCCCGGCACGCCGCAGCGCGTGCGGTCGGTCCAGGTCCGGCTCTCGACCCGAACCCGGGCGCCCGATCGCGACGTCGCCCTCACCTTCCCCGGGAGTTCCGATGGTATGGGCCCCGATGGCCGCAGGTTCAGGTTCCTGATCCCCGGTGTCGTCGCCGGCGCCGACATGTACATGGACACCGCGCCCTCCGGATCGCCGCCGGTCTACGCCCGGATGCGCACCCTCTACGCCGACATCGCGCTCCCCAACCAGGCCTACGTCCCATGGTGAACACAAGCATCGCCCGGTCCCGACGGCGCTCCCGCGAGCGGGGCGCCGCCGTCTTCATCGTCGTGCTGGTCATCACGATGCTCACCGCGATCGGCCTGTTCGCGGCCCACGCGGCCACGCTGTCGACCATCGCCAGCGGCCACGAGCGCCGGATGACGCAGACCCACTATCTCACCGAGTACGCGATGCAGCTCGCGATCGCCGAGATCGAGCAGAAGGGAGGCCTGGAGATGATCCCCAGGTCGACGAGCTGCTCGGTCATCACCAACGAGTGCTGGCCGCTCCTGCCGCACACGTTCGACGCGGCAGAAGAGCTCCTGGAGCCGCCCGCGGCCGGCCCGCCGGAGACGCCCGGGAGCCTTGGTCGCGCCGACGTCCAGTGGATCGCCAAGGTGGAGATCACTGATAAGATAAGGCCTGCGATAGGGAACCGCGCCGGCAGCGACATGGGCGGCCCGAACCCGGTGAGCGTCGATTACTGCACGGTCACCATGAGCGCGCGGCTCATCGCCTGGCCCGGCGGCTCTGTCATCGCGACGGCGGGCAGCCAGGAATCCATGTCCGTCGTTGCCGATATCCTTTGCTCGAAGTGACGAACCGGAGCGCACGATGCGAAACCTGACGAAGGTCCTTGTCACCATGAGCTCCGCGGCGACGCTCGGTCTCGTCGCGGGGCGCGCGCGCGCGCAGGCCATGGATGTGGAGCCGCCGCTGCCCAACGTGCTCTTGCTCGTCGACACGTCGGGCTCGATGGAGAAGACGGTGGCGGGCGGGGAGCCGGACTGCAACCCGGGCACTCCCCCCGCCTCCGAGGCCCTGAAGAGCCGCTGGACGAAGCTCGTCGAGGCGCTCACGGGCCCGATCCAGGACTTCAGCTGCGTCGCGCAGCCCCGCACGAGCACCGCGTTCGTCAACGAGTTCAGCCTCGGGGGAGAGCCGCCCTACGACAGGAACTACTACATCCCGTTCCATCGCATGATCTCGGGCCACTGCACGAAGGGCCCGGGGGCGACCTACGATCTGGTGGGAGAGCATCGCTGGGACAACGCGGCCACTCCTTGCACGACGCCGTTCACGCAGCTCAACGCCGGCCTGCTCGACGTCTACCAGGACCGGATCCGGTTCGGGCTCATGACGTTCGACACGCTCCCCGACGCGAGCACCGGGCTCCTCTCCGGCGCTCCCGATCCCGTGGGCGGCATCGAGGGGATGTGGAGCTACTTCCTCGGGTTCGGGACCGGCACAGGATACCCGGCGCGGGGCAACCCGCCCGCCTGCGCTCCCGCGGACATGGAGGTCGGCGCCAGGAACCCGTCCGCGCCGCTCTGGGAAGGGCCGCTCATCCCCTTTCCGACCTACACGGCGGACACCACCGAGGTCCGCAGCGTGAACGAGAGCATCCAGAACGCGCTCATCGCGATGCGCCCCTACGGCGCGACGCCGCTCGCCGGGATGCTGTCGGACGCGCGCGACTACATCCTCAACGACGCCTCGACCTGGAAGAGTCGGCCGCTCGGGCCGCGCGACGATCCGTTCATCAGCGGCGGCTGCCGCAAGACCTCGATCGTGCTCATCTCCGACGGCGAGCCGAACCTCGACCTGCGCCCGACCTGCACACAGGACGCCGGCCCCGGCCCCGAATTGACGGGCTGTCCCTACGAGGAGCCGCAGGTCCTCGCCCAGTCGCTCAACTCCCACACCAACCCGAACCGGCGCGTGCCGACCTATACCGTCGGGTTCGGCCTCTCCACGGAGGCGGGTACCGACTGCTCGACGATCTCCTCGGCCGATTTCCTGGCCGGCGGGCGCTGCGACGGCGCGTCCGGCGCGCTCAAGGCGTGCTGCACGCTGTCGCGCATCGCCATCGAGGGCGGGACCGACCGCGGCTACTTCCCGAACGACGCCAACGAGCTCTCCGCGGTGATGTCGCGGATCTTCGCGCAGATCGCCGCGAACTCGACGAGCCGCACCCTCCCCGTCTTCGCCAACGCGACAACGACCGCGAACAACGGCAGCACCGACGAGGGGGTCGCCTACCAGTTCGCCTCCTCGTTCAGCCCGCCGCCGGACGGCTCGCTCTGGAGCGGCAACCTCGAGCGCAAGCGCTTCGTCTGCGAGGCCGTGAGCGGCGTCATGACGACGCAGCTGAAGGACATCGACCCCGGCAAGGGCGATGACTTCGCGGCCAACGTCAACTCGAACACCGGGCAGCCGCGGCAGTTCTTCACCGTGATCGGCGAGCTGGACACCACCGCGCAGCGCATCTGGTCGCGCCGGAGCATCCGCCCCGCCGACGTCGCCACGGACGGGCTGGGCAGCTACGCGGGCACGATGACCAACGGCGGCGCGCTCGCGCAGGCGACGGCGTTCGCGACCGCTCTCTCCAGCGCGTCCCGCGCGCTCGATCTCGATCCCAGCGCGCCCGTCCCGCCGCAGTGCTCGGGCGGGCTGCAGGCGACCAACGCCGCGGACTGCGCCCGGCGCCTCATCGAGTGGGAGGTCGGCGCGCCGATGCCCTCGGGCGTCGCCTCCCGCGAGGGCAACGTGCTCGGCAGCATCTATCACTCCACGCCGGTCGTCGTGGGGCCGCCGAACGACTACATCCCCGACGAGTCCTACCGGGCCTTCGCGGAGAGCCCCGCTCAGAAGACCCGGCCGCTCGTGCTCTACACGGCGACGACCGACGGGCAGCTGCACGCCTTCCAGGTGGCCGCGGCAGACGCAGACGACGATCTCAAGGTGGACAAGGTCGCGAACAACGAGCTCTGGTCGTTCCTGCCGCCCCACGTGCTCCCCCGGCTGCTCGCGACGTTCAACCAGCAATCGCTGCTGCTCGACGGCGCGCCCGTCGTGAAGAACGTCGTCTTCGAACGCACGTCGGCGCAGGTGAGCAGCGCCAACGCGACCTGGAAGACGGTGCTCGTCGCCAGCGGCGGCGCGGGCGGCAGCTTCTACTACGCGCTCGACGTGACGAACCCGAAGGCGCCGCAGTTCCTCTGGCAGCTCTCCACGGACGATAGCGGCACCCCGCTGTTCGGCGACGCGACGCCGACGCCGGCGATCGGCATGGTGGAGATGCAGGACGAAGGCGAGATCAAGGAGATCGCGGTCGCCATCCTGCCCGGCGGCTCCGCCCCGCTCGACACGAGCCAGCCCGCGTGCAACCGGCAGAACGCGACGCCACCGCTCTTCCACCCGACGGGCACCCTGGAGGTCCGCGACTCGGTCCGGTGCTGGGGCAGCGCGGGCACGGGCGGCCCCGTCGGCCCGTCGCGCTCGCTCACGATCGTCCGGCTCGACACGGGCGAGATCCTCCGCACGTTCCGGGGCCGCGTCGACGAGGCCCCGGGCGGGATCGCCTTGCGGACCACGCGGGTCGACTTCGACTCGCCGATCACCGGCGTCCCCGTGCCGTTCCCGGCGGGCGTCGGCGAGGTCGCCGAGCGCATCTACGTCGGCGACGCCGACGGGACGCTCTGGCGCGTCAGCCTGACGAGCACCAACCCGGAGCTCTGGACCGTGGACCTCGCCTGGGATGCGTACTCGTTCCCGACCGACAGCGCGGCGAAAAGCCAGCCGATCCAGACGACGCCGATCGTGAGCACCGATCCGCTCGGCAACAAGGTCGTCCTGTTCTCCACCGGCGATCAGGAGGCGTTCACGGCGAGCGGCGCCATCGAGACGCGGGTCTGGTCGATCACCGAGCGACCGCACAACACAAGCCTCCGCTTCAGCGAGAACTGGGTCGTCCCCTTCACGGGCGGCCAGCGCGTGACCGGGCCCATCTCCCTCTTCAACGGCTGCGCGTACTTCGCGACGTTCACGCCCGTCGCGCCCGGGACCTACGCGTGCGCCGACGGGCGCGGCTCGATCTGGGGCGTCGACTACCTGCTCGGCAACACGGACTCGCCCGCGCTCCCGAACGCCTGCCTCGTCGTCGATCCGCTCGCGCCTCCGGAGCGCTTCGAGGATCAGTCGCCGGGCACGATCGTCTTCGGCGTGGCCGTGACTCAGAAGCCGACCTGCGTGGATACGGAGAACTACACCGATGATCCGTACTTCGGCCCGCAGACGATCGTCCGGCACTCCACCCCGCCCGAGTACCAGCTCGTGTTCCACACCGGCGCCGCGGGCGACGCGGACGCCCAGGGGGGCGCGACGCGAACGAGCACGAGGACGCTGCAGCGGCCGCGCAAGGTCGTTAAGATCGACTCGTGGGCCACCCTCATCGAATGACGCGCGCCAGCCTGTCGCGCGCCGCCGGCGCGCTCGCCGCGCTCGTCGCGTGCGCCTCGGCCGCGCCCGCCTGCCGCAGCGACGCCGGCGCGCCGGCGCCGGCGCCGCAGGCGAGCGAGGCCGCGACCCCGAAGCCGCCGGTCGACCAGGCGCTGCCGGGCGAGCTCGCCGAGGGGACCGAGCAGGCGTTCGGCCTGCCCATCCCGCGCCGCATGAAGGTGCGCGCGCGCTTCTCCGACGCCGTCTTCGCCGTCGGGGAAATTCCTGCCGAGCGGGTGGCGAACTACGTGCGCACGCGCGTCCTCGCCGGAAATGTCGAGACCGGGCCTGCGAAGACGATCTTCTCGCGCGCCACGGTGAAGAGCGCGCCGCAGCGGATGATCCGGATCGAGGTCGTCTCGCGCGCGCACACCTCGGAGCTCGTCGTCCGCGACGAGACCCGGCCGCCCGCGGAGCAGGGCCTGTCGGTCGAGGAGCGCTGGCGCCGCAGCGGGCTCACGCCGACCGGCGAGGTGATCGATCCCACCCGCCTCGAGTGAGCGCGGCGGCGGCGGCCTCGACCTCCCGCGCCGCGGGGGCCGCTGCGCCAGCCGGCGCCAGTCGACATCTCCGACCTTTCGAAGTAGATCGCGGCCGTGTCGACCAAGCCGCTCCCCACCGCTCCGCTCCGAAGGACGCCGCTCTACGACGAGCACATCAAGCTCGGCGGCCGCATGGTCCCGTTCGCCGGCTGGGAGATGCCGGTCCAGTACAAAGGCGTCACCGAAGAGCACAAGGCGGTGCGCACCGCCGCCGGGCTCTTCGACGTCTCGCACATGGGCGAGATCATCCTGAGCGGCGAGCACGCCGGACAGGTGGTCGACCACCTCGTCACGAACGACGTGAAGAAGCTGGAAGACGGCCACGCGCTCTACACGTGCGCCTGCAACGAGGCCGGAACGATCCTCGACGATCTCATCGTGTACCGGATCGACGCGCGGCAGTGGCTCATCGTCTGCAACGCGTCGAACCGCGACAAGATCTCCGCCCACATCCGGGGCGCGGCGCAAGGCCACTGCAGCTTCGAGGACGCGTCGGATCGCACGGCGATGATGGCGCTCCAGGGGCCGAAGGCGCTCGACATCGTGGCGCTCGCGGGCGGCGACGGCCCCGCGCTGCGCGAGCTCGCGCCGTTCCACTTCCGCGACGCGACGCTCGCCAACGTGCGCTGCACCGTGGCCCGCACCGGCTACACCGGCGAGGACGGCATCGAGATCTTCTGCTCGCCGTCCGACGCGCAGCGGCTCTGGCGCGCGCTGGCCGAGCTCGGCGGTCCGCTCGGCCTCGAGGCGACGGGCCTCGGCGCGCGCGACACGCTCCGCCTGGAGGCGCGCCTGTCGCTGTACGGCAACGACATCGACGAGACCACGAACCCCATCGAGGCGGGCCTCGGCTGGGTGGTGAAGCTCGACAAGGGCGATTTCGTGGGCCGCGCCGCGCTCCAGCGCATCAAGGACGAGGGCCCCGCGCGCAAGCTGGTCGGCTTCGAGATGACGGGGCGCGGCATCGCGCGCCACGGCTACCCGCTGCTCGACGTGAGCGGCGCGAAGGTCGGCGTCTGCACGAGCGGCAGCCCGGGGCCGACCGTTGGCAAGAACATCGGGCTCGGCTACCTGCCGACGCCGATGGCAGCGGTAGGGACCGCCTTCCAGGTGGACTGCCGCGGGCGCACGGTCGAGGCGGTCGTGGTCAAGACCCCGTTCTACAAGCGGGCCTGACCCGCGCCGAGGCGCGCCGAGGCGGGCCGATCCGAGCGACCGCGCGCGGCGACCAGAGATCCAGGTTGGCAAAGGGAGAAGAAGTTACATGGCGAGCGACAATGTCCGAACGGACCGGCGGTACACGAAGGATCACGAGTGGGCCAAGCAGGAGAACGATCACATCGTGATCGGGATCACCGCCTTCGCGGTCGAGCAGCTCGGCGACATCACGCTGGTCAACCTCGACGTGAAGCCGGGCGACACGATCACCGCGGGCACGGCGTTCGGCACGATCGAGAGCGTCAAGACGCTGAGCGATCTGTTCGCGCCGGTGAGCGGCAAGATCCAGCGCGTGAACGCCGATCTCGAGAACCGCCCCGAGCTCGTCAACGAGGACTGCTACGGCGCGGCGTGGATGATCGAGGTCGTGCCCTCGGACCAGGGCGAGCTCGGCACGCTCATGGATCCTGACGCCTACGGCGAGCTCCTGAAGACCGCGGCGCACTGATCGCCGCGCCCCTCCGCGTTCCGCATCACCCTTCCCGCTTTCCGCTGCACAAGACCATGCGCTACCTGCCCCACACGCCCGAGGAAATCAGCGAGATGCTGCAGGCCGTCGGCCTGTCGTCGCTCGAGGAGCTCTACAGCGCGATCCCGAAGGAGGCGCGCCTCACGCGCCCGCTCTCGATGGAGCCTTCGCTCGACGAGGCCTCGCTCATGCGGCACCTCGAGGAGCTCGCCGAGAAGAACCGCGCAGCGCGCATGCTCTCGTTCCTGGGGGCCGGCGCCTACGAGCACCATTTCCCGCCGGCCGCCGATCAGCTGCTGCTCCGCAGCGAGTTCTACACCGCGTACACGCCGTACCAGCCCGAGGTCTCCCAGGGCACGCTCCAGGTGATCTTCGAGTTCCAGACGATCGTGAGCGAGATCCTCGGGCTGCCGATCGCCAACGCGTCGATGTACGACGGCGCGAGCGCGCTCGCGGAGGCCGTGCTGATGGCCCGCCGGCTGACGGGGCGCGAGCGCACGGTCCTGTCCGGGGGCGTGCACCCCGACTATGTCGGCACGGTCGAGACGTACGTGCACGGCATCGGGTCCGGCAAGGCGTCGCTGGTCGGGGTCGACGTCGGCCGCGACGGCACGGCGGACGTCGAGGCGCTGACGCGGGCGATCGACGAGACGACCGCCTGCGTGGTGGTCGGCTATCCGAATTTCTTCGGCGTCGTGGGCGACATCCGGAAGGTGGCCGAGGTGTGCCACCAGAAGGGCGCGCTGCTGATCACGGTCACCCTGGACCCGTACGCGCTCGCGCTGCTCGAGTCGCCGGGCGCGCTCGGCGCCGACATCGCGGTGGCGGAGGGCCAGCCGCTCGGGCTGCCGCCGCAGTACGGCGGCCCCAACGTCGGGCTGTTCGCGTGCCGGAACGACCGCAAGTACCTCCAGCAGGTGCCCGGCCGGCTGGTCGGCGAGACGGTCGACAAACACGGGACCCGCGGGTACGTGCTGACGCTCGCGACGCGCGAGCAGCACATCCGCCGCGAGCGGGCGACGAGCAACATCTGCACGAACAGCGGCCTCTGCGCGACGGCGGTCACGATGCGGATGTGCATGCTCGGCAAGCGCGGGTTCGTGGAGGCGGCGAAGCAGTGCCTCGCGAAGGCGGAGCACCTGAAGCGGGAGATCGCGCGGCTCGACGGGTACTCGCTGCCGATGTCGGCACCGACGTTCCACGAGTTCGTCGTGAAGGTCCGCGGCGGGGACGCGGGGAAGCTCACGCGGGCGCTGGCCGAGCAGGGGATCATCGCGGGGCTCGATCTCGGGCGGATCGACGCGCAGCGGCGGGACGAGCTGCTCGTCGCCGTGACCGAGCGGCACAGCCGCGCGGATCTCGATCGGCTGGTGGCGGGGCTCGCGGGCTTCACGGGCTGAAGCGGCAGGCGGGGCGGGTCGGGGAGCGCCGAGCTGCCCCGCCCCGGCCGAGCCCGGAACGCACCGGCGTCGCTGCGTTCAGAGCACGTCGGCCGCAGGCGGCGCCGCGGGGCCCGGCTTGACCTTCGCCTTCATCTTGCGGTGCGCCACGCCGAGCCGGACCAGGAAGTCGCGCCGGGGGCGGGAGCGCCTCATCGGGCCGATGCGCCGGGGATCCGCCCGGCTTGCTCCACTCGGTCAGCAGCTCGAGCACCGGCTTCGCCGTCGCGATCTCGTCGACCCCGGCGCCGACGCACGCGCCCCCGCGATCGCCGACGACGACGTCACGAACGGGGACGTGCCGTGACCGAGGCGATGGCTCGGAGGCGGCGCGCCTGCGGATGCACTGAAATCGTGCTGGGGAGCGGGCGGATCTGGCGGCCTTTGTGGCGGGGTCGCGCTGTCTGTTATCGGCTGTAATTGCTATTTACTCGTCGCTCTGGTCCCTTCGCGCCCGCGGAGGAAAGCAATGACGCCGGGGATGGGTGAAGCGGAGAGCGCTCGCGTGCTGCGCTCTGGTGCTCCTCGTAGGGGGGGCATGTAGCTCCGGATCGTCGGTCGAGATCTCGTCGCTCTGGAGCTCCGGTGCGCCCGACGGCGGGATCAGGCGCGCGCGTGGATGCGGCCCCAAGACACCCGGATTCGCTTCGCATGACAAAACGTGGAGTTCAGTTTTTTTGAATGTGGAGCTCCCAGGTGGCTCCTAAGGTGCGCCATCAGTCCTGCTCAGCGCAATACCGTTCAGTGTAAAAATCAATAACAAGGCGCAGGGCGACAGCGCTTGGTTGGTAATGCTTTGCGGTTCAACGCGTCCGCCATCCAGCGGTGACGCGCAGCAGTTCTCTTCTCTCTTCTTCAATAAGGAGATATTGAGTGAGACATCACGAGCCATCATCCCTTCGACCACTAGGATCCATCAGGGTCTTACGCAACGCTTGGCGGAAGTACTCCCTGCTGATGGGGGGGTGTCCTGTTCAGCGCAACTGCGACCGGCTCCGCGTGCAGCTCGAGCTCACCGGAGGAGGAGCTGCACGGCACCGCGAAGCTCGCGGCGGGCACCGAGGACCCGACGTGCGTGACAATCCAGCGCGGTACGCTCGGCGCGGTTGAGGACGCGACGATCTGGGAGACGTACCCGACCTGGACCGACTCGACCGTGCTGCTCCGCACGGGCACGCTGGCCGGCTTCGGCGTGCGGCACGCCGTCCTCCGCTTCGACCTCTCGCCGCTGCCCCCTGCGGCGCAGGTCGTCTCCGCGACGCTGCGCCTCCGGCAGATCTACCGGGACGATACCAGCACCAGCAGCATCAACATCCACCGGATCCTCTCGCCGTGGACCGAGCCGACAGTGACCTGGCAGAGCCTGGCGAACGGTACCGATTTCAACCCGGCGATCGCGGCGTCATTTCAGTCGCTTCCCGGCGCCGGCATGCGTTCGGCCGATCTGACCGCGCTCACCGCGGCGTGGCTTGCGGGGACCACCCCGAATCACGGCGTGTTGCTGGAAGAGGCGCCGGTCCTCACCACCTCCTTCCGGAGCAGCGAGGAACCGAATGCGGCCGAGCGGCCGAGCCTCGAGGTCTGTTACACGACCGCGCCGACTTGCACCGGCACGCTCGACGACGGCGACGCGTGCACGACCGATACCTGTGACCCGGTGCTGGGTATTCTGCATACGCCCATCTCGACCGACGACAGCGACCCGAGCACGATCGACACGTGCGACCCGGCGACGGGCGTGGTGACGCACGTCGCCTGTCCGGCGCTGGACCCGACCGTGGCCACGCGGCTCATCGACGCCGTGGGCTGCATCTACCAGGGGCCGAACGCGCCGCAGACGGGTGTGACGGCGACGATCGCCCCGGCCTCTGTGGCGGTCGTCAAGGGCAAGGTCGCGACGCGAGCGGGCGTTCCGATCTCGGGCGTGAAGGTGAGCGTGCTGCACCATGACGCGGGAGACGCGGAGAGCTACGGGCAGGTCCTCACGCGCGCGGACGGGGCCTTCGAGCTGGTCGTGCGGGGAGGTCAGCCGCTCACGATGAAGTACGAGAAGGCCGGCTATCTGCCGGTGCAGCGGCAGGTTGGCACCCAGTGGCAGCGCTGGTCCGAGGCGCCCGACATCGTGCTGATCGAGAGCGACCCGGTGGTGACCCCCGTCGCGCTGGGCAGCGCGGCCGGAGCGCAGGTCGCACGCGGGAGCGTCCAGACGGACGAGAGCGGCACGCGCCAGGCGACGCTGCTCTTCCCTTCGGGCACGACGGGGACGATGACCGTGCCGGATCCGAACGGCCCGCCGGGTGCGACGATGACCGTGGCGCTGCCGGCGGAGGTGCACGTGCGCGCGACCGAGTACACGGTCGGCCCGAACGGCCCGAAGGCGATGCCGGGGACCCTGCCGCCGACCAGCGGGTACACGTACGCGGTGGAGCTCGGGCTGGATGAGGCCGTGGCCGCCGGGGCGACGAAGGTCGAGTTCAATCAGCCGATCCCGTTTTATGTCGAGAACTTCCTCGATTTCCCGGTCGGGATGCACGTGCCGCTCGGCTATTACGATGCCGAGAAAGGGGCGTGGGTGCCGGCGAACGACGGGCGCGTCATCGAGATCCTCGCTGTGAGCGGCGGGGTAGCGTCGGTCGACATCGACGGTGACGGCGCGGCCGACGACGCGAGCAAGCTCGGCGCGCTCGGGATCAGCGCCGAGGAGCTCGAGCAACTCGGCGCGCAGTATGCGGCCGGGACGAGCCTCTGGCGATCCCTGGTCACGCACTTCACCCCGTGGGACTGCAACTGGCCGTTCGGTCCGCCCCCTGGCGCTGGGCCGCCCCCCGGTCCTGACGACGACGACGACGACGACGGCGACGGGGGCGGCGACGGCGACGGCGACGGCGACGGTGACGGTGACGATGACGGCTCGGACCTGGACGACCCCAGCTGCGAGTCCGGATCCATCATCGAATGCGAGAGCCAGAGGCTCGGGGAGCGCTTGCCTGTCGTCGGGACGCCGTTCAACCTTCACTACAAGAGCGATCGAGCCGAGGGACTCAACCGGTCGGCGTATCGGCTCGCGATCCCCCTGACGACGTCGGCTGTACCCCCCAACCTCGAGCGCATCGACTTCAAGGTGACCGTGGCTGGGAGGACATTCGATTTCAGCGTCGACTGCCCCTGCTCGCCGAACCAGGGATACACATTCGACTGGGACGGGAACGACGCGTTCGGGCGCATAGTCCCCGGAACGCAGCCGGTCACGGTGGACATCGAGTACGTTTACCGCGGGGTCTACTTTGTGCCCGCCGCGCAGGGGGCGATGTCGAGCGGCTCCGGCTCCGGCTCCGGCTCCGGCGGCTCCGGCTCCGGCTCCGGCTCCGGCGGCGGCGGAGGTCCCCGGTCCTTCGCGGCTCCTTCCAACGTGGTCATCACGGGAAGCAGGACGCGGGAGGAGGTCTCCCTGGGCCGACGCTGGGAGAGCACGCTCGGCGGCTGGAAGAATGGCGCGGCTGCGCTCGGCGGCTTCAGCTTGAGCCCCCACCACTTCTATGAGCCGAGCACGTCCACGCTCTACCTTGGCGATGGCTCCCGTCGCACGGCCCGCAACATGATCTCCATGGTCCGGCGCATCGCCGGCGACCCATCTCCTCCTACGATAAGCCCCCCCACCGCCGAGGGCGCCCGCGCCGACTCGGTGCAGGTTACGCACCCCTTCGGAATCGCGGTTGGACCGGACGGCAGTATCTATTATTCCGAGGCGCCCCGCATTCGAAGAGTTGCGCCTGACGGATACGTTACCACGATCGCCGGTGTGTATGGTCAATCAGCGTACAATGGCGATGATCAGCCTGCTACGCAGGCCCACTTGACGGACCCCAGGCAACTCGCGATGGGGCCCGACGGTAGCATCTATCTCGTCGATACCCGCCGCATCCGCAAGATCTCGCCAGATGGGATCATCACCACCGTCGCTGGCAATGGCTCTTCTTCCGGCACGATACCGCCCGACGGCGCGCTTGCCACCTCCGGTCCGCTGGATAACAACGCCGCTAATGCGCGTGGCATCGCCGTGTCCAGTGACGGAAATCTGTACATCGCCCTCAACAGGGAAGTCCGCAGGGTGGCACCTGACGGGACCATCGTGACGGTTGCAGGTACGTTGGACCCCCAAGCTGGGGGGCTATGCCGGCGACGGCGACGGCGGCCCCGCTGTCCAGGCCCGGTTTGCTGCGATCCGGGGCATGGCGGTCGGACCGGATGGATCGATCTACATCTCGGATGCAACTGGGGGGGAGAGGTCGTCAACCGGATCCGGCGGGTCGATCGCAACGGGATCATTACCGCGATCGCGGGCAACGGCGGGACGACTATCTCGAACGACGGCTTGCAGGCCGTGTCGGTCTCAATCGGTGTTCCTGGCTCGTTGGCCGTTGGACCGGACGGTAGCGTGTATTTCGCGGCAGACCACTCCAGCAACGTGTCCAACCCGAACAAGCTCATCCGGCGCATCACGCCCGCTGGGGTTCTCACCACGGTCGTTGGAAACCGAGCTCCTCGTTCTGCGCAGTGCTCCATCTCGCCGTGTGGTATCGGCGGCCCATCGACCGCGGCGTGGCTCCGGAATGGTACGACGACGTTGGCCCTCGCCCCGGATGGCGGCCTGATGTACACGGACTCCGCTGTCAGCAACGGCAACCCCTATCGTACCATCATCGGCCGGTACGACATGGTGCTCCCCGGGATCATTGCGGCCGACATCGCCATCGCGAGCGACGATGGGACCGAGGTGTACATCTTCGACCCGCAGGGGAGGCACCTCGCCACCCGTGACGCGCTCCTCGGCACGGTGCTCTACCAGTTCGGCTACGATGCCGCCGGGCGGGTGCTCACGATCACCGATGTCGACCAGCAGGTCACGACCATCGAGCGCGACGCGGACGGTGACCCGACGGCTATCGTCGCGCCCACCTTGCAGAGCACCTCGCTCACGCTCGATGCCGAGGGCTACCTCTGGAAGGTCACGAATCCCGCGAACGAGACGGCCACGCTCTTGTATTACCCGAACAGCGGCCTGCTCCAGTCCCTGGAGGACCCGCTCGGCCAGCTGCACGAGTTCGAGTTCAACGCGAAGGGGCGCCTCATCAGGGACGAGGATCCGGCGGGCGGCTACAAGCAGCTCACCCGGACCGAGACGCCCGACGGCCACCGTGTCACGGTCACGACTGCGATGGGGTTGACCCGTGCGTACGAGGTTGCGACGCTCCCGGACGGCAGCAAGCAACGCATCCGCACCGGGTCGGACGGGCTCTCGACCGTGGAGCAGATCAGCACGAACGGAGCCAAGACGACCACGGCGACGGACGGTACCGTGACCTCCGTCGAGGTGAAGGGGGACCCGCGCTTCGGCATGCAGGCCCCCATTCTCAGCAGCGAGACGATCACGACGCCTCTCGGAAGGACGCGGCTGGTCACTGGAGCGCGCTCCGTGACGCTGTCGGACCCAAACGACTCGCTGAGCGTCACGTCGATGACCGATACGTTCACGATCAACGGGCGTCCGTTCACGCAGCTGTTCAACAAGGCCACAAACACCGTTGCCTCCACGCTGCCGTCAGGGCGGAGCATGACGACCACGCTGACGCCACAGGGGTGGATCGGACGCATCGCGCTGCCCGGAATCTCCCCGATCGATTTCGTGTACTATCCAGATGGCCGGCTGCATACCATGTCCCAGGGGTCGAAGACCTGGACTTACACCTACCAAGACGGTTGGCTGGCGAGCGTGACGGATCCGCTGCTTCACACGGAACAGTTCGTCCATGATGCGGTCGGTCGGCCAACGCAGAGAACGAGGGCCGACGAGGAGATCATCGAGAGGAGCTACTATCCTGGCGGACGTGCTCATACGGTCACTCCCCCGGATCGGCCGGCGCACACGTTCAGCTACACCCCGGCAGATCTGCTGGACGAGTACGTCGCTCCCGACGCCGGATCCGGCCCCAGGACGACCTCCTGGTCCTACGATCTGGATGGCCTGCTCACGGGCTCGACCCGTCCCAGCGAGGCAGCCAGCGTCTACACGCGGGAACCGGCGACCGGGCGACTCAGCCAGATAACGTTGCCCCTCGGCATGGGGAATATCAGCATCGCGTACAATCCGACGACTGGCAAAATCGACAGCATCGCCGGGCCATCCGGCATCTCGGTCGCCTACGGTCACGACGGCATGCTGACGACCAGCCGGACGTGGACAGGCGCCGGGTTCGGGAGCGGCGCGAGCACGGTGAGCTGGGCTTACGACAACGACTTCCGCATCAGCAGCGAGACGGTCAACGGCGGCGCGACGACGAGCTTCGGTTATGACGTCGACGGCTTCGTCAACCAGGCCGGCGGTCTCACGCTGACTTACCATCCGCAGAACGGGTTGTACACCGGGAGCAGCATCGGCGTCGTCAGCGACACCGTGACACCCAACGCCGATGGCGGCATACAGGCGTACGTGGCGCGGGTCGGTGGCACTGCGCTCTATCAGGTGACCGATACCCCGGATGCTCTGGGCCGCATCGTCCAAAGGACGGAGTCGATCCAGGGAGCGACCCACTCCTACGAATATGAGTACGATCTCGCCGGGCGGCTCACCGACGTGTTCCGAGATGGTGTGCTCACCGCCCACTACAACTACGATGCGAACGGCAACCGCCTCGCGCGCACGTCGCCCGCAGGGACGGAGAGCGGCACCTACGACGACCAGGATCGGGTCCTTACCTACGGGGCCAGGACATACGCGATGAACGCCGCGGGCGACCGGACGAGCGTGACCGACTCGGCGACGGGGGAAACGACGACGTTCACCTACGACGCCCGTGGCAACCTGCGGTACGCCGAGCTGCCGGATGCTACCGAGATCGACTACCTCGTCGATGGCGAAGGGCATCGCATCTGGAAGCAGAGGAACGGCGTCAACGTCCAAGGCTTCCTGTACCGGAGCGACCTTCAGGTGGCGGCGGAGCTCGACGGTGCGGGCGGCATTGTGGCGCGCTTCATCTACGCGCAAGCGGGGAACGTGCCGGATCTGATGATCAAGGGAGGCGTGACGTACCGCATCCTGACAGACCACCTCGGCAGCCCGCGGCTCGTGGTGGACGTCGCGACGGGCACGGTGGCGCAGCGGATGGACTACGACGAGTTCGGACGCGTGCTCCTCGACACCAACCCGGGCTTCACGCCGTTCGGCTTCGCGGGCGGCCTCTACGACCGCGACACGGGGCTTGTACGCCTGGGGGCGCGGGACTACGATCCGCACACTGGGCAGTGGACGGCGAAGGATCCGATCCTTCTTGCGGGTGGGATCAACGTGTACGAGTACTGCGGGAACGATCCGGTCAACTACATCGACTCGACGGGAACGGAGAAGTGGCGCGTTGCACGCCGCATCGGCCAGGCGGCCCTGCAATACGGTCGGCGGATAACACGCGGGGAGGCGAAGCAACTCGTAAAGGTGGGCAAAGACGTTGCCACGACCTCAACTCGTGCAGCGCGAAAATTGGCAAAAGACGTCAGCAAAGAGAGTGGTGGCAACGGGAAGGCGGTCTGCGAGGGCCCTCACGGTCCCAAGCAGAAGCCGCATGCCCATCCACAGGACACCGGGCCGCGCGATCGACTCCCGGGGCATATTTTCGTCGACCCGAAGTTGCCTGCCGTCATGCCCATGGGGCCGACTGGCGATGACGGTTCGCCCGCAGAAGATAGCTGGCTCGACCTCGTGCTTGATCTCATCCCGGGCCCTATCATGTTTTTCCCTTCTTCGAGTCCACCTTATACGTGAACTTTGGAGGCAAGCGTGCGTCCGCGACAACCGAAGGACCCCCGTCAAACTCACACCTGGCATCTCGATGAGCCAAGAGGAGAGACGTATCGACAGCTCTTGCGGTTTGCGGTTGGACGGGTTGAACACGCGACGCTGCGCCCCCTTGGCGCGATCAACCCGCGGTGCATGCACGCGATCAACAAGCTGTTGCCTCATCAGATTGGTGGCCCTGCGGTGAACGCGGAGATCTCTGACAGTGAATCGCGTAGAAAGCGGTACATCTATCGATTCGATTCCGATTTGGCAAAGAAGCTGACCGAGCTGGCCGAAGGCATATTCGATTGGGAATGGCCTGATCGGCCGACGGATCTCGTGCTCCTGAGAGGTACTGACGATTGGCTTGCGTCGGTAGCTCACGAGCAGCTGTGCTCCATGACGATGACCAAAGACGAGTTTGCGCTCCTGTGCTCCGCGGTGCCGTCGCTGCGGGTTCAGAGCGGCCCAGGTCATCGAGGCGGCCATCGCTGAGCAACGGTGCAGCTCCGTTTCTCGGCATAGAGACAGAACACGTCGATGAGACCACCCCGCTAATGCCGGCCGGGCGGGGTGGTCTGCCTCACGCGATTCCGGCCCGTCCCGTCGCCCACTTCGTTCACATCTAATTCGCGGCATCGGCGGGATCTGGGACTTCAATCCCACAGAGGCTCGACTCGTCTTACGGTTGATCTCGCCGTCGCGGCAGGACGGCCCTCGCCTTGCTTCGGGTATGGACAGCCGTCCACGCGTGACATCCGATCCGGCGAGGGGCAACGTGAATGAACGCGAGGAGGAGGATGACGAACGCGGCGACGACATCTATGACGCCCCCTGGCCGCACCCTCCCGGGGTACGACTTCGCCGGTCAACCGGCCTCCGCTGCGCCAATGCGCGTCGCGCGTCCGGTCTTCGACCGCCCCCTCGACTGCCCACTTCCCGGCTCGATGGCTCCCCATCGTGTCCGGAGAGATGCGTCGCGCGCCCTTCAGCGCGAGGCGACGTCCTGCCCGCGCTGCTGCGCGGGGAACGGGTTCGGCCACACCGGCAGGAGCGACTGCCGGTAGACGGTGAGACGCAGCAGGTCGACGCCCGCGATGGCGGCGAACGCCATCGCCTTGTCGGTCCCGTAGCTCCCCTGGAGCGAGAGGCTGATACCGAGCGGCGCCCCCAGCGTGAGCGCGCCGGCCACGCCCGTGGAACCTGCGCCCCAGAAGCGGCGGTAGCCGCCCGCGTCGAGGGCGAGGCCCAGCTGGCCAGCCTGGAAGCCGCGCGTCGCGACCCGGGCGAGCAGCGCGAGATCGATGCCGCTGTCGAGGATCGGCGTCGCGCGCATCAGGCCGCCGACGATGACGGGCGCGTCGGGCGTGGTCCCGACGCCGACGTCGCACGACAGCGCGCCGTCGAAGACGAGATCGCTTTCTCCCTGCTTCCAGCCGATCGCGCCGGCGCCCACGAAGGTCCACGCGGAGGCGTCCGCGCGCGAAGGCGAGGACCAGGCGAGCGGGGCGAGCAAGGCCCCGACGGCGGCGAGGCAGGCGATGGGCGAGCGCACGCGAGCGAGCTAGCACGAAGCGCCGAGCGGCGATAGGTCAGCGCGCGGGGCCGCGCCGCTCGACGATGCGCCGCGCCACGAGCGCGGCCACCTCGGGATCGAAGAGGAGCGAGTTGTGCCCCCGCCCCTCGATCACCCGCACCTCGCCGCCCGGCAGCGCGTGCGCGATGGGCGAGCGGACCAGCGTGTCGGCCCCCGCGACGATCGACAGGTGCGGGACGCTCGACCGCGCCGTCCCGAGGAGGACGCGCCGGAGGACCGGGCTCGACGCGTCGAGATCGCGCGCGCCGCCGAAGCCGAGCAGCCCTGCGCGCGGGATGCCGCCGAACGGGCTCGCCATGGAGATGGTCTGCGCGACGCGCGGATCGCCGACCTCCTGCGCGAAGAAACGGCACACGATGCCGCCCATGCTGTGGCCGACGAGGTGCAAGCGCGCCCCGTCCGGCAACGCCGCGACGAGCGCCTCGAGGCGCGCCGACAGCGCCTCGACGCCGGGCCCCGGCGCGTAGGACATCGTCGCCGTGTGGACCGACCACGACGGCTCGGCGCGCGCCGGATCCGTCCGGCCGCGCGCCCGCGAGGCGCGCGACATCGCGGCGTGGCGCTCGATCGCCGTGCGCAACGGCCGGAGGACGCCGGCGGAGGCGAAGAGCCCGTGAAGGATGACCACCACCTCGTCGCCGTCGCGCGCCCCGTCGGGGATCACCGGCGCGAGGGTGTCGTACGGCAGGAGGACCGCCTGCCTCGCGAACGAGGCCACCTCCCTGCCAGCTGTCGCCGCGAAGGCCGACGCACGGAACCACCTCGCCACGTGGTGGCTCTTACCATGGATCCGTCGCGCGACGTCCTCGTGGCGCGCGACGCGCTGTGTCGCGGTCGGACGATGGGCGCGGGCGGCAAGGAGGCCGCTCACGGGTAGTGCTCAAAATTGAACATGAAGGCGGGAAGGCGGGAAGAAAAGATCAATGATCTTCCCGCCTTCATGTGAACTCTCTCCGGGCAAATTCGAGCACTACCCGCTCACGGCCGCAGCAGCCAGACATGGAAGCTGCGGAACGTCCCCCGGAGCGCGCGGATCCGGACGATGTCCCCCGGCGCGATGTCGCGCAGCGGCACCCGGATCTCGGACCAGCGGTCCGGAGGGCGCTCTGGCACCTCGACGCGCGCCTCGTCCGCGGCGCGCTCGATCGCCACGCCGATCGCGATCGGGCCGCCCCCGTCGGTGCGCAGCGCGAGCACGGCGGGCCCGCGGGCGCTCGCGGCGGCCGCGGCGGCCGCGGCGTCTGCTCTGATTGCGAACGACTGCTCGCGCCCCTCGGGGATGATCCTGCCGGCGTCGAACCGCGGCGCACCGCCGCCGTCGCTCCCGTCCCGCAGCACGGCGCCGACGACCCAGCCGCCGCGCGGCGACGGGAACGCGTAGCCGTGCGCCCGCTCGTCGACCAGGTCGGCGATGTCCACCTCGTCGATGGCCCCGTCGCGGCGCTCCCCCGGCGGCGCGAGCGCCGACCAGTCCGCCTCGTAGATCACCTTCTCGTCGGCGGCGCACATCACGTTGTCCTCGATCTTCACCGCGTCGACGCGCCGGCCGAAGACGTCCGCGAGCCCGCCCCACCAGGAGGGATACAGGGCGAAGACGTCCGGCCGCTCGGCGGCGTCGAGCCGCTCGATGAGCTCGACAACGGCCGGCACCCCGTGCACCGAGGCCCGCGCGAACGGCATCCCCCGGTACCCGCCGAGCCCGAGCCCGTCGATGGCGGGGATCCCCGACAGGTACGGGATCGCGCCCGCGTCGCCGAGCAGCACCCGCCGCGGCCGCGGCGCTCGTGCGGCGAGGCGCCGCGCGACCTCGACCTGCTGCCCGGCGATGTTGGCCGAGGAGCGGGCGAAGTGGTCGATCTGCCGCGCAAACCAGGCGGAGGGCGCCGCGAGGGCCGCGAGCGCGAGCGCCGCGGCGGCGCCCGCCGCGAGCCGCCCCCGCCGCGCGAGCGCCTCGGTCCCGAGGGCCGCCGCGACGAGCAGCATCGCGAGCGCCGGGGCGGCGTAGCGGAGGTTCTGGTAGCGCGCCGTCGCGTTGAGCGCGACGAGGAGCAGCGAGCCGTAGGCGCCGATCAGGAGCGGCACGGCGAGGCGCCGCGCGCGCCGGTCGAGCGCCGCGATCGCGCCGAGCAGCGGCAAGAGGAGGGCGTAAGACGGGCCGCCGAGCGCGCTCTCCAGCGCCTGCACCCGCAGCGCGGCGAGGTTCTTGATCACCTCCAGCGCCTTCTCGAGCGGCGCCGGGTACGGGTTCGCGAGGATGAGCTTGCGCACCGCCCCCGCCGCGCTCCACTCCCCCGTGAGCGCGCGGTTCGCGGCGGCCTGCGCGGCGAGGAGCAGCGCGGTCGGCAGGGACGCGCGCGCGAGCGACGCCGCCGCGCCCAGCGAGCCCGCCGCGTGGGCCACGGCGACCGCGAGCGGCGCCGCGAGCGCGACGGCCTCGGGCCGGGTCGCGACGAGCAGCGCGGCGAGGAGCCCTGCCCGGAGCTGCTCGGCCGGGCGCTGCGCCGGGGGGGCGAGCTCGGCGCGCCGCACCGCGACGAGCGCCCGGCCCATCACCGCGCCGAGCAGCGCGACCTCCATCCCGGAGAACCAGCTCCAGTCGAGCAGCGGCACGGCCACGACGAAGAGCGGCGCTGCCCAGGCGACCCAGCGGGAGTACGGGGCGCCGGGCCCGCCGCGCGGATCGAGCAGCCACCGGAGCGAGCGGCAGAGGTCGAGCAGCGCGGCGCACGCGAGGAGCGCGGCGAAGAGGCCGAGCCACGCGCCGCGAAAGCCGAGCAGGTACCCGGGCGCCAGGGCGAGGGGGTACGCCAGGCTGGTCCCGCCCGAGGAGTAGCCGTTGCCCGGGATCCACGAGAACGGGTGGCCCAGGGCCGCGGCGCGGGCGAACCCGAAGTGGATGTAGACGTCGTCGAGGGGCGCCGGCCAGACGCCGCCCGTCCTGGCGAGCGCGGGCCCGTAGAACGCCGCGGCGGCGCCGAGCACCGGGAGCGCGGCGCTCGCGTGCCACAAGAGCAGCCGGATCCACGGCGGGCGCCTCACGGCCCGGCCGGTACCACGAAGGAGCCCGGGACGGCGCGCCGATTCTGGCTAAACTGCGCGCCATGGTGCTCAGAGCCGTGGTGGACGAATCGATCGACGCCGCCCACTGGGAGGCCGTCGAGGAGGCGGCCGAGCTCCTGCAAGAGGAGCAAGTCCAGGAGGCGCTCGTCGTGCTGCGCGACGTGATCAAGGCCTCCCCGTCGAACCCGTACGCGTACAACCTGCTCGGGCACGCGCTCTACGAGCTCGGCCAGCTCGAGCCGGCGCGCGACGCGTACCGCGCCGCCGTGCGGCTCGCGCCGAGCTTCCTCGGGGCGCGGGTGGCCCTGTCGCACGCGCTCCGTCGCCTCGGCGATACGGACGGCGCGATCGCGCAGGCGAAGGAGGCGCTCCGCCGGTTCCCGAAGGACGGCGAGGCGATGCACGCGATGGGGCTCTCGTACGCGGCCCGCGGCAACCGCGCGCTCGCGCGGAAGCACCTCCAGGGCTTCCTGGACGCGGGCCCGGAGGTCGAGGCCGCCATGGAGGTGCGGCAGATCCTCGAGATGCTCGGCGTCGGGGGCGACGACGAGCCGCTCCAGTTCGAGTAGCCTTCCCGGCGCGCGCGCGCGGCGCGCCGGAGGCAAGGAACTCGATGGCGACCACCCCGCACTTCGATCTCATCATCATCGGCACGGGGCCGGGCGGCGAAGGCGCCGCCATGACGGCCGCGAAGCATGGCAAATCGGTCGCGGCGATCGAGCGTTACACGCGGGTCGGCGGGGGCTGCACCCACTGGGGGACGATCCCCAGCAAGGCGCTGCGCCGCGCGATTTACCACATGAACCTGATCAACCAGAGCCCCATCTACAAGCGGATGGATGTGGTTCCGGAGTACCCGTTCGCCGAGCTGCTCGCGAACGCGAACCGCGTCATCGACGAGCAGGTCGACCTGCGGGAGAGCTTCTACGACCGGAACCGCGTCCAGCTCGTCCCGGGGCAGGCCAGGTTCGTCGATCCGCGCACGATCGAGGTGGAGGGCGACGGCGGCCAGCGCCGGCGGTACACGGCCGACAGCTTCGTCATCGCGACCGGCTCGCGCCCGTACCGGCCGGCCGACATCGACTTCAGCCACCCGCGCGTCTTCGACAGCGACACGCTGCTGCGCATGGATCACACCCCGCGGAGCATCACCATCTTCGGGGCGGGCGTCATCGGCTGCGAGTACGCGTCGATGCTGCGCAACATGCAGGTCGCCGTGAACCTCGTGAACACGCGCGCCCATCTGCTGGAGTTCCTCGACGACGAGATCACCGACGCGCTCGGGTACCACTTCTGCGACAAGGGGATCCGCGTCCTGAACGGCGAGGAGCACGAGGCGGTCGAGGCCACGAAGGAGGGCGTCGTGCTCTCCCTGAAGAGCGGGAAGAAGCTCCGGAGCGAGGTCTTCCTCTGGGCCAACGGGAGGTCGGGCAACACGGCCGATCTCGGCCTGGAGAGCGTCGGCATCACGCCGAACAAGCGCGGTCAGCTCGAGGTGAGCGAGACCTTCCAGACGAGCCAGCCGCACATCTACGCGGTCGGCGACGTGGTCGGCTTCCCGGCGCTCGCGAGCGCGAGCTACGACCAGGGCCGGTACGCGGCCAGCCACCTCTGCGGCCACGCCGACGACAAGCTGGTCCGGGACATCCCCACGGGCATCTACACGACGCCCGAGATCTCGTCGCTGGGCAAGAGCGAGCGGGAGCTCACGGCGGAGAAGGTGCCCTACGAGGTGGGGAAGTCGACGTTCAAGACGCTCGCGCGCGCGCAGATCACGGGCCAGCAGGTCGGGATGCTGAAGCTGATCTTCCACCGCGAGACGCTCGCGCTGCTCGGCATCCACTGCTTCGGCGAGAACGCCGCGGAGATCATCCACATCGGGCAGGCGATCATGTCGCAGCCTGCGCCGCAGAACACGATCCGGTACTTCGTGAACACGACGTTCAACTACCCCACCATGGCCGAGGCCTACCGCGTCGCGGCGCTCGACGGGCTGGGGCGCGTGTTCTGAGGGCGCGGCTGCCGGGCGCGCCCGGGCCCGCCCCTGGCAGCGTCCGGCGAGGCCGTGGCGCGCGTCAGGGCCGTCGAGGAGGACAGCGGCGCGCGGGCGCTCGGATCGGCGGTTGCCAGCGCGCGGCCCGGCGGTGATACTCCGCAGAGGAGCACGCTGTCATGGCCGCCGCTGCACCCCTCCTCGCCCCCCCTGCCGGCGCCGCCGACGCTGTCGCGGCGGACGGCTCGGAAGACCAGATCTTCGTCGTTCATGACGTGTCGTGGGAGCAGTACGAGGCCATCCTGGCCGCCCTCGGCGACCGGGCTGGCGTGCGGGTGACGTACTGCGAGGGAGTGCTGGAGCTGATGAGCCCGGGCGGACCGCACGAGGGGCGGAAGACGATCCTGGCCCGCCTCGTCGAGGCCTACGCGGAGGAGGCGGAGCTGCCGCTCAGCGGGTACGGCAGCATGACCGTCCGCAATCGGCTCGCGGAGCGGGGGGTGGAGCCGGATGAGTGCTACGTGCTCGGGACGGTCGACGACGGGGAGATCCCGGAGCTCGCGATCGAGATCATCGAGAAGAGCGGGACGATCAACAAGCTCTCCGTCTATGCGGGGCTCGGCGTGCCCGAGGTCTGGTTCCTGAAGAAGGGGAAGCTCTCCCTTCACGTCCTCGGCCCGGATGGCTACGCCGAGACGGAGCGAAGCCGGTTCTTGCCGGGGCTCGACACCGCGGAGCTGACGGAGTTCATGGTGCGCAAGGGTGACCAGACGACGGTCGTGCGCGCGTGGCGAGCGATGCTCCGGAACCGCGGCCGACGGTGAGCGCGATCCGCTGAGCGGCGAGGCGCCGCCTCCGCCGCTACCCCCGCGCCGCTCGCCTACCCCCCGCCGCTCGCCCGCGCCGCGCACGCCGCCGCGATCGCCTCCGACCCCGCCTCTCGCGCCACGATCTCGCACGCGCGCCACGCCGCGAGCCGCTCCGGCCCCGCGGCGCCCCGCGGCGCCGCCGCGACCCGCGCCTCGACCGAGCGCGCGAAGGCGTCCAGCGCCGCCTCGTCCCCGCGCTCCGACAGGAGCGCGCCCAGCGCGAGCGCCGCGTGCGCGACCTGCCGCTCCGCGCCCGGGTACATCTGCTCCGCGAGCGCCTCGACGAGCGCCGGGAGATCGCGGCGCGCCGCGGCCTCGTGCGCCCGCACCTCGGGCGCCGCGGCCTCGGCCCCTGCGACGCCGAGGCGCCGCTCCAGGTAGCCGACCACCGAGCGGGCGACGCGCTGGAACGAGGCGAGCCCGTCGGTCGGCGCCTCGAGCACGCCGCCCCCGGCGCGCGCGCCCGCGACGTCGAGGTCGAGCACGATGACGAGATCCTCCCGCTCCCCGATGACCAGGAGGTCATGCGCCCAGTCGAGCGAGCGCTCCTCCGCGAGCCACGCGGTCGCCCGCGCGACGTCGCCGCGCGGCAGGATCAGCGTGCCGTCCGGGAGCGCGATGCCGTCCGCCGCCGCGTAGAGCGCCGCGAGATCCGGCGGCTCGGCCAGCGCGAGGGACCACGCGCCCGCCCCTGCCGCCGGGGGCCGCGCCTCCACGCCGGCGCATGCGAGCAGCGCGGCGACGCGCGACGCGAGCACGCCGGCCGCGCTCACGGCGCCCGCCCCGGCAGCTGCAGCGGCGCGCCCATCGCCAGGGCGTGCACCTCGATGCCGCGAGGCGGCGCGTACGTGTCGCCGGTGCCATCCGGCTCGATGCCCTCGGTCATGTGGATGCTCTTCGTCGCGAAGCCGTCGCGGGGCGCGACGAACAGGCGCGCAGCGTAGTGGATCGGATCGACCACGTCGACGATCGACTGCGCGAGCGAGATCGCGGGGTGGAGCTCGCGCTCCGCGCCCCGGCGAGCCCGGAGCAGCCGTCGAGCCGGACCATGCCGCCCTCGCCGGCGCGGATCGTTCGGCCACGCCCGCTCAGGTCTTCGTCCATGCTCTCCGCCCACTACGTTCCAGACGACGACGCGCCGCGCGGCGCGCGCGGCGAGCGCAGCGTGCGCCGGACGAGCGAGGAAAACGAGGAAAACGAGGCCGAGCCGCGCGTTCCGTCGCGAGGTGGCCGACGCCGACCTCAGCAGACGGGCGGCGCTGCGAGCGCAGACGAGGGTGACTTCGCCTTGTGCTTCATATATATATGATTTAGGTGCTCCGGATGTCCCTCGAAGGCAGGATCGCGCTCGTCACGGGCGGGGGTCGCGGCATCGGCCGGGCGATCGCCGAGCGGCTCGCGCAGGGCGGCGCGCGCGTCGCCGTCGCAGGCCGCACGCAGGCCGAGATCGAGGAGACGGCGGCGGCCATCGGGGGCGTCGCCGTCCGGCTCGACGTCGGCGATCGCGAGGGCGCGCCGCCGGCGATCGCCGCGCTCGAAGCCCAGCTCGGGCGCATCGACGTGCTCGTCAACAACGCGGGCGTCGCCGAGAGCGCGCCGTTCGACAGGACCAGCGACGCGCTCTGGGACCGCATGCTCGCGGTCAACGTGACCGGCGCCTTCGCGCTCTGCCGCGCCCTGATCCCGAAGATGATCGCGCGCGGGTTCGGCCGCGTCGTCAACGTCGCCTCGACCGCCGGGCTCGTCGGGTGCGCCTACTCGACCGCGTACTGCGCGTCGAAGCACGCCCTGGTCGGCATGACCCGCGCCATCGCGCTGGAGATCGCCCGGACGCCGGTGACCATCAACTGCGTCTGCCCCGGGTGGGTGAGCACGAGGATGGCGGACGAGGCGATCTCCCGCATCGCCGAGAAGACCGGGCGGGGCGAGGACGCGGCGCGGCGGTCGCTCGAGTCGATGTCGCCTCAGGGCCGGATGGTCGAGCCCGGCGAGGTCGCGCTCGTCGTGGCGATGCTCTGCAGCGACGAGGCGCGCAGCATCCATGGCCAGGCGATCCCGGTCGACGGGGGGCAGGTGATGCGGTGAGCGGCGCTCTCGAGATCGTGCAGCCGGCCGGGTGGCCTGCGCCGCAAGGCTACGCCAACGGCGTCGTGACGAGCGGCAGGACGCTGCACATCGCGGGGCAGATCGGGTGGGACCCCGCGTCCGGGCGGTTCCGGAGCGACGATCTGGCCGAGCAGTTCGCCCAGGCGCTCGACAACGTGCTCGCGGTCGTCGCGGCCGCCGGCGGAGAGCCGGGCGACGTCGCGCGCATGACCGTCTACGTGACCGATCTCGAGGCGTACAGGGGCTCGCTCCGCGCGATCGGCGCCGCGTGGCGGGCGCGGTTCGGCAAGCATTTCCCGGCGATGGCCCTCCTCGGCGTCGCGGGGCTCGTCGAGCGGCGCGCGCTCGTGGAGATCGAGGCCGTCGCGGCGCTCGACGCGCGCGGCGGGGGCGGCCCGTGAGGCGCGGGGCGCCGGCGAGGCGGCCGCTCGCCGTGGTCCCCCCGCCGGAGAGCGCGCGCGGCAACCAGGCCGCCGTGCGCGCCTGGGTGCGCATCCTTGCGGTCCACAAGCGCGCGCTCGCGGCCATCCGGGAGGACCTGGAGCACGAGATGACCCTCCCGCGCTTCGACCTCCTGGCGAACCTCGTGCGCAGCGACGGGCAGACGCTCGCGTCGCTCTCCCGCAGCATGCTCGTCACGGCGGGCAACCTCACCGGGCTCGTCGATCGCGCGGCGCGCGACGGCATGGTCGAGCGGCGGGCCGACCCGAGCGACCGCCGCGCGTGGCGGGTGCACCTGACCGCCAAGGGGCAGCGCGCGTTCCGCGACGCCGAGCGGCGGCACGCCGCGCGCGTGGCGAAGGTGTTCTCCGGGCTGAGCCCGGCCGAGCTCTCCACGCTGACGCGGCTGCTCGACAAGCTGCGCACCACGCTCCGCGAGCCGGCCACGCCCGTCCCGTCGCGCCCCGGCAGCGCCCGCGCGCACGCCGAGCGGAGCGCGCGGAGCCCCCCGCGGCGCACACGGACGAAGCCCTGATCGCGCGAGGCTCGCGTCCGGCGCGCGCCGGACCCAGGAGATGCCCATGACCCTCACTCCCCGCTCCTTCCATCTCGATCTCAGCCGCGGCGTCGCGGAGATCACGCTGAGCCGCCCCGACCGCCTGAACGCCCTCACCTTCGAGGTCTACGGCGAGCTCACGGCCACGTTCCGCTCGCTCGAGCGCTCGGCCGCGCGCGCGGTCGTGCTCACCGGAGCGGGGCGCGGCTTCTGCTCGGGCGGCGACGTCGAGGGGATCATCGCCGAGCTGTTCGCGCGCGACGCGCGGGGGCTGCTCGAGTTCACCCGCGCGACCGGCGCGCTCATCCAGAGCATCTGCGAGCTCCGGCGCCCGGTCATCGCCGCCGTCAACGGGGTCGCCGTCGGCGCGGGCGCGGTGATCGCCGCCGCCTGCGACCTGCGCATCGCCGCGGCGAGCGCCCGCTTCGGGTTCATCTTCCCCAAGGTCGGCCTGTCCGGCGCCGACATGGGCGCCTCGTACCTCCTGCCCCGCATCGTCGGCCGGGGGCGCGCCGCCGAGCTGCTCTTCTTCGGCGATCTCATCGGCGCCGACGAGGCGCTCCGCATCGGCCTCGTGAACCGCGTCGTCGCCGACAGCGACGCGCTGGGCGTGGCGCGCGGCTGGGCCGAGCGCCTCGCGCGCGGGCCGGCGTTCGCGCACGCGATCACCAAGCAGATGCTCGAGAGCGAGCGCACGATGCCCCTCGCCGCCGCGATCGAGGCCGAGGCGCAGGCGCAGGCCATCTGCATGGCCCACCCCGACTTCCGCGAGGCCCACGAGGCGAACAGGGCGAAGCGCCCGCCGCGCTTCGAGGGCGCCGACCTGGGCGACGCGCCGGCCGCGCCCGGCGACGCCGACGCGCCCCCCACCCCGCGGTCCACCGGCCACGAGGCGCACCGCGTATGAGCGGGCTCGCGCTCTCCTCGGCCGAGCTCCCCGTCTTCTTCGAGGAGCGCCACGCCGCGCTCGCCGCGCGCCTGACGCCCGAGGCGCTCGCGCCGCTCGCGCCGCTCGTCGAAGCGCGCGACGCCGCCGCCCTGGCGCGCAGCATGGGCGAGCCGCTCGGGCTCTACGCGCACCTCGTCCCCGAGGCGCTCGGCGGCGCGCCGAGCGGCGGCGGCCTCCCCGCGGACGCGACCGCCATCGACGTGCGCTCGCTCGTCCTCATCCGCGAGGCGCTCGGCCAGGTCGCCCCGCTCGCCGACGCGATCTTCGCGGTGCAAGGGCTCGGCTCGTACCCGATCGTGCTGGCCGGCAGCGACGCGCAGCGCCGCGCGATCCTGCCCGACGTGCTCTCGGGGCGGCGCATCGGGGCCTTCGCGCTGACCGAGCCCGAGGCGGGCAGCGACGTCGCCTCGCTGAGGACCGAGGCCCGCCGCGAGGGCGACGGATGGGTCCTCGACGGCGAGAAGGTGCTGATCTCGAACGTGCCGCTCGCGCACCACCTCGTGGTCTTCGCCCGCACGGGCGCGCCGCCCCACGACGGCGGCGGCGGCGCGGCGCGCGAGCGCGAGCGCGGCGGCGGGCGCGCCGCGATCACGGCGTTCCTCGTCGACAGCGGCGCGGAGGGCGTCGCCTCGGAGCCGCTCCCGATGTCGGTCCCGCACCCGATCGGCCGGCTCCGCTTCGAGCGCTGCCGCGTGCCGGACAGCGCGCGGCTCGGCGAGGTGGGCGGCGGCTTCAAGCTCGCGATGCAGACGCTCGACGCCTTCCGGATCTCGGTCGGCGCGGCGGCGAACGGGATGGCGGCGCGCGCGCTCCGCGAGGCGATCGCGCACGTCACGCGGCGGAGGCAGTTCGGTGCGCCCCTGTCCGAGCAGCAGATGGTGCGCGCCTACCTCGCCGAGATGGCGACCGAGCTCGACGCGGCCCGCCTGCTCGTCGCCCGCGCGGCCCACAAGCGCGACACGGCGCCGGCCGGCGCGGCGGCGCGCGTCTCGACCGAGGCGGCCATGGCGAAGATGTTCGCCACCGAGGCGGCGCAGCGGATCATCGACCGCGCGGTCCAGCTCCACGGCGGCATGGGGGTCATCGAGGGGACCGAGGTCGAGCGGCTGTACCGCGAGATCCGGCCGCTGCGCATCTACGAGGGGACGACGGAGATCCAGAAGCTCATCATCGCGAAGGGCATCCTGGAGCGCGCCGCCGCGGAGCCCCCGGCCGACGAGCGCGCTCGCGACGGGGCGCGGTAGCCATGTGGAGGCCGCCGGAGCGGATCCGCCACGCGCTGCCCCGCGAGGAGCCCAAGGCCGCGGGCGAGGCGGCGCGCGCGCGCCTCTTCTCGCCGCTCCGCCTCGCCTCGGGCCTCGAGCTCGCCGAGCGCTCGTGGGTGCCCGCGATGGTCCCGTGGCGCGCGACGGAGGAGGGCGTCGTCACGCAGGACGTGCTCGACTGGTACGGCCGCTTCGCCGAGGGCCAGCCCGGCGCCCTCGTGGTCGAGGCGACCGGGATCCGCGACGTGCCGAGCGGCCCGCTGCTCCGCGCCGGGCACGATCGGTTCGTCCCGGGGCTCCGGGAGCTCGTCCGGACGGTCCGCGCGCGGAGCGCCGGCAGGACGCGCGTGTTCCTGCAGCTCATCGACTTCCTCCGCATCCGCAGGCGCCCGGCGAAGGACAGGTTCCTGCGGGAGTTCCTCGAGATCACCGGCGCGCACCGGCGCGCCCTGTCCGAGGCGCTCGGGGAGCCGCCGCTCCGGGACGCGCCGGAGATCGAGGTGCGCGAGCGGCTGCTCGCGCTCGACGACGCGCGGCTCGAGGCCGTGCTCGCGCCCCGCGAGCTCGAGGCGCTGCGCTTCGGCGAGCGCGAGCGCGTCACCGACGTCGCGCTCCCTCACATCCGCGATCTGCCGCGGACGCTGCCGGGCCTCTTCGCCGAGGCCGCCGTGAGGGCGCGCGAGGCGGGCTTCGACGGGGTCGAGCTCCACTACGCGCACGCCTACACCATGGCCTCGTTCCTGTCCGCGCTGAACACCCGCCCGGACGGCTACGGCGGCGATCGCGAGCGCCGCGCGCGCCTCCCGCTCGAGGTCTACGCGGCGGTGCGCGCCGCCGTCTCCGCTCGCTTCACGGTGGGCTGCCGCTTCCTCTGCGACGATGTCATCGCGGGGGGCAGCCGGGTCGACGACGCGGCGTTCTTCGCGCTCGCGTTCGCGCGCGCCGGCATGGACTTCCTCTCGCTGTCGACCGGCGGCAAGTTCGAGGACGCGAAGCAGCCCAAGGTCGGCGAGGCCGCGTACCCCTACACCGGCCCGAGCGGGTACGAGTGCATGCCGACCGCGCTCTCGGAC
This sequence comes from Sorangium sp. So ce281, assembly GCF_051527395.1. Classification (NCBI taxonomy): domain Bacteria; kingdom Pseudomonadati; phylum Myxococcota; order Polyangiales; family Polyangiaceae; genus Sorangium; species Sorangium sp. So ce281. The sequence continues at coordinate 2,634,559 of NZ_CP150322.1, read as the reverse complement.
GCGGCGGGGCCGTTCGGGCGGCAGGTGCCGAAGCAGGCGCAGATCCGGCGCGCCCTGCGCGAGGCCGGCCTCGGGACGCCGGTCGTCGTGGCGGGGGGGATCTGCACGTTCGCCCAGGCCGAGGCGATCCTCGCGCGCGGCGAGGCCGATCTCATCGGGGCGGCACGGCAGACGCTCGCGGATCCCGACTGGTTCCTGAAGGTGCGGCTCGGGCGCAGCGGAGAGGTCCGACGTTGCATCTATTCCAATTACTGCGAGGCGCTCGATCAGCGCCACCGGGCCGTGACGTGCCAGCTCTGGGATCGCGAGGGGCTCGACGAGCCGGGGGTCGCGACCACGGAGGGCGGAAAGCGGCGGCTCACGGCGCCGCGATGGAGGCGAGAGGAGGCGTGACGATGACCGCACCGACGTTCCCTGACGAGCTCAACCTCGCCGACTACTTCCTGTTCGATCGGCTGCGCGAGGGGCTCGGCGACAAGGTCGCGCTGCTCTTCGGCGATCAGCGGCACACCTACGCCGACGTCGCCGAGAAGGTCCGGATGCTAGAGGCGCACCTCGCCGTCGAGGGCGTCGCGCTCGAGCAGCGGGTGCTCATCGTCCTGCACGACTCGCCCGCGTTCGTCTGGGCCTTCTTCGCGGCGCTGAGCCACGGCGCGGTCGTGGCGATGGGCAACCCCGAGGCGCCCGCGCCCGACCTCGCGCACCTCGTCGAGTACACGCGGGCCGCCGCGGTCGTCACGATCCCGCGCGTGGCCGAGGCGCTCGCGCTTCAAGGCGCGCTCGCGGCGGCGAACGTCCGCACCGTCGTGCTGGTGCCCGAGGTCCCGACCGGCGGCGATCTCGAGGCCGATCTCCCGGTCTCGCCCGCCCTCGCGGCGCTGCGGGGCACCTCGCTCCGCGGCGCCCTCGCGCAGGGGCGCGCGGCGCTCGCGGCGAAGCGCGCCCCGGCAGGCCCCCGCCCCACCCGGCGCGACGACATCGCCATCTGGCTCTTCACGTCCGGCTCCACCGGCAGGAGCAAAGCGGCCATGCACACGCACCGCGACTTCGCCTTCAACACCGAGCGCTACGCCAAGGCGACCGTGGGCTACCGCGAGGACGACATCACCGTCTCGGTGCCGCGCCTCTTCTTCGGCTACGCCACGGGCACCAACCTGCTGTTCCCCTTCGCCGTCGGCGCGACGTCGGGCCTCTTCGTCGAGCGGCCGACGCCGGAGTCGCTCGCGCGGTACATCGAGCGCTATCGCCCGACGGTCGTCACCAACGTCCCGACGATGATGGGCAAGCTGCTCGATGACGACGACGCCCGCGCGGCGCGCGGCGCGCCGCGCCTCGACCTCGCGAGCGTCCGCTTCCACCTGTCCGCGGGCGAGGCGCTGCCGCCGGCGCTCCTCGAGCGCTTCCGCGCGCGGTTCCACGCCGACGTCTATGACGGCATCGGCTCCGCGGAGATGTTCCACATCTACTGCACGAACCGCCCCGGCGACGTGCGTCCGGGGTCGCTCGGCCGCGTCGTGGAGGGGTACACGATCAAGATCCTCCCCTCGGACGCGGCCGGGCCTGGCGCGCCCGAGCTCCCGCCCGGCGAGACCGGCGTCATGTGGGTGAAGGGCGACTCGGTCGCGCTCGGCTACTTCCAGGATCGCGAGAAGAGCTGGGGCACCTTCCACGGCCACTGGTGCCGCACCGGAGATCTCTTCCGCATGGATGCCGAGGGCTACCTCTGGTTCAGCGGGCGCGCCGACGAGCTGCTCAAGGTGGGCGGCGTCTGGGTCGCGCCGGTCGAGGTGGAGGAGTGCCTGACCGAGCACCCGGCCGTCAGCCTCGCCGCGGTGATCGGCGCCGAGGAGGCGGGCCTCGTGAAGCCGAAGGCGTTCATCGTGGTCCGCGACGACGCGCGCGGCCGCGTCGCCACCGACGAGGGGAGGGCCGAGCTCGCCGGGGAGCTCAAGGCCTTCGTGAAGGACCGGCTGAGCAAGCACAAGTACCCGCGCTGGGTCGCCTTCGTCGATGACGTCCCCAGGAACGATCGCGGCAAGGTCGATCGCAGGGCGCTCCGGCAGCGCGAGGCCGCCGGCGAGACCCCGGCGGGCCTGTAGACCATGCAGGCCGCGCCGCGCCTCGCGGACCTCACGACGGAGGAGCTCGCCGCGCTCCTGTCGGGCGGCGCGCCGTGCGTCGCGCTCGTGCCGGTCGGGTCGGTCGAGCCGCACGGCCCGCACCTGCCGCTCGGTACGGACACGCTCATCGGCGAGGCCGCGGCCGAGCAGGCCGGCCGCCGGCTGCGGGCGCGCGGCGTCGCCGCGCTCCTCGCCCCGCCCGTCGGTTATGGCGTGACCGACTTCGCGGCGGGCTTCGCCGGCGCGATCTCGATCCCGGCGCCCGCGCTCACCGCCTTTCTGCGCGCCGTCGCCGAGGCCTACCTGTCGGCCGGCCTGTCGCATGTCTGCTTCATCAACAACCACCTCGAGCCGGCGCACGACCGCGCCGTGCGCGCCGCCACCGGCGACCTGCCCCTGGGCCGCGCCTCGGTCGCGTGCCCGCTCGCGCGCCGCTGGGCACGGACGCTCTCCGCGGAGTTCCGGAGCGGCGCCTGCCACGCGGGCCGTTACGAGACCTCGCTCGTCCTCGCCGCGGCCTCCGCGCTCGTCCGGAAGGACATCGCCGAGGCCCTGCCGGACCTCGACCTGAGCCTGTCGGAGGGCATCAAGGCAGGAGCGAAGAGCTTCCGCGCGCTGGGCATGGACGCCGCCTACACGGGATCTCCGCGCGAGGCGTCCGGGGAAGAAGGCCGCGCGTTGCTCGATCTGCTCGCGACGATGATTGTCACCGAGGTCGAGGAGGGGCTCTCCAGGGCTGCCGGTCACGAGCCCATGCCAGGAAAAGGCAGCGGGTAAGCCAAAGGGCGGCCAGGTAGACAAAGCAGGCATTTCTGCTCCATCGCCGCTGCCTCACGCTCGCCTGAACGGCAGAATCCGCCATCGACTCACGCGCCTCGGCAAGCTGAACAGCTCACTCAGGCCGCGCATGCCGCGCAGAACGCAGAACGTGAGCGGCATCACAAATGTGCTTCACGGCGCTCGACAATCACCATCGACTTGAGCAATAATAATTATTTTTGTTCTGACATCACAAACAAATTTATCCGATTTTTGACAACAAACCTCGCTTCCCAATTGACGTATTCAAAGAGAAGCCGTAAAACGGTATCGTTTTCCTCGCGCGCTGTTTTGACGCCAGAACGATCCGACGGCTGACCTGATGAAGGTGATGCTTTACGGCGCGCATCCGGATGGTGGCTTTGGCGGGGGCGCTCTCTGGCGTTCCTGCGCGACGGCATCACATGCAGCCTCGCGGGCGGAGCTGGCCCGGCGATGCGGATCGGAGAGCATCATGAGGAATCGAACGTTCATGAGAGGGTCTCGGCATCTGCTCCTGGCCACCTTTGCGGCCGCCTCCGGCGCGGCGCTCGCCGGGTGCGTCGGCGCGCAAGACGAAGGTGGCGAGCTGATCGGTGAGGCCCAGCAGGCGGCGAGGGTCTGCGTGACGCTCAAGCGCACCGGAGCTACGGGCGGGGCCACGGATGCGCACATCATGGAGGCGTATCCCAGCTACGTGCCCGGCGGAACGGACATGTATGCCGGGGTGAGCTCCGACAAGAGAATCTATTCGCTGCTCGCGTTCGATCTCTCGTCGATCCCAGCCGACGCAATCATCGTCTCCGCGGACCTCGGCGTGAACATGGGCGCCGCGATTCCCGAAGAGATGCGCGTACACAGGGTCACGGCGCTATGGAACGAGAGCACCGTGACGTGGAACAGCCACAGTACGTCCTGGGATCCCGAGGTCCTAGGGAGTCTCAGGGCAAGCGCGGGATACATCTACGGATACCATACGCTCAGCCTGACCGGGCTCGTACAGAGCTGGGTGAACGGCACCCCGAACCATGGGGTGCTCTTCGAACAGACCGTGAATCGAACCGGAATCAAGTCGAGCGAGACCGCCGAGACCGCCACGGATCCCAAGCGGCCGTATCTCTACGTCTGCTATGACAGCGCCACGGGCACCGGCTCGACCACGAGCTCCACGACCACCGCGGCCACGACCACGAGCTCCACGACCACCGCGGCCACGACCACGAGCTCCACGACCACCGCGGCCACGACCACGAGCTCCACGACCACGACGTCGAGCGCCACCGGCACGGGTGGTGCTGGGGGCGCCGGTGGTGCTGGGGGCGCGGGCGGCGCGGGCGGTGCCGGCGGCGGGGGCGGCGGGGGCGGCGGCGGCGTGCCTGGCCTGCCGATCAGCTGCGACAGCAGCACACCTGGCGCAGGTGCCAATTGCGGCGTCGAGGGGAGCGATGACTGCTGCTCGACCCTTCCGGTCCCGGGCGGCACGTTCGACCGGCTCAACAACGCGGGCCTGCCGGCAACGGTCAGCAGCTTCTACCTCGACAAGTACACGGTCACGGTGGGGCGCTTCCGGCAGTACCTCGAGCAGACCGGCGGCCCGACCCAGGCCAACCCGCCGGCCGCCGGCGCGGGTGCGCACCCGAAGATCGCGAACAGCGGCTGGGACCCGTCGTGGAACACGTATCTCACGGCCAACACGAGCGCGCTCAAGACGGCGCTCATCTGCGATCCCTATGGATGGCCGTCCTGGAGCGACACGCCGGGAGCCAAGGAGAAGAAGCCGATCGTCTGCGCGACGTGGTACGAGCTGTTCGCGTTCTGCGCGTGGGACGGCGGCCGGCTGCCGACCCAGGCGGAGATCAACTACGCCTCTGCCGGCGGCGACGAGCAGCGCATCTTCCCGTGGGGCGGCACGGGCTTCGAGAGCATCATCGGCGTCAACCAGGACGGCTCCACCGATGTCACACGGTATGCCTCCTGGTGCTGCCAGGGGGACGGCACGGTCGCGGGTGATGGAACGAACCGCTGCCTGGTGGAGCCGTACCCGAGCAACTATCCCTGCGCGCACTCGGATCTCACGGACGTCGGCGCCTTCCCCGCCGGCGCAGGGCGGTGGGGGCAGCTCGACCTGTCCGGCAACGCGTACAAGGCCACCCGTGACGGTTCGGATAACTATCAGCTGCTGACGCCCTGCAACGACTGCTCGCGGCTCGACAACACCTCGAACGCACGCTTCATGCACGGCGGCAGCTTCCTGGCCGCCGGGTACAAGCAGACGACGGACTTTCGGGCTTCCTACGCGGGCACCTCGCGGCGCTACTACGTCACGGCGACGTGCGCGCGCGATCTCCCCACGCCGTGACGCCGCTCCAGCCGGCGGCGCGGCGAGGCGACCGCGCGCCGCCCTGGTGAAGCCGGCGGGCGCGGAGCCGCCGCACACCGCGCCAAGGCGCCCGCCGGCCCTGCCGGGCCTCCCAGGCGGGCGCCTCCTGCCGGCGAGCCGCTCGCCCCGTGCCCTTCCGCTCTCCTGAATGATCCCCCCTTGAATTTGGCCCTCGCCGGCGCCTCCTGGTACGCGCGCTCCATGCGCGTGAGAGGCGTTTTCCTCCTGCCGGCGATGGCGCTCGCGACGCTGAGCGTGAGCTGCCCGCGCCCTGCCTCCGAGCCCGCCGCGACGTCCCCGGCCCCTGCGCCCGCCTCCGCCGTCACCGCGCCGCTCGCCGAGGCCGCGCCCGCCGTCGCTGCCCCGGCGCCCTCCGGCGCCCGCGCGGAGGACGTCGCGCCGCCCGGCGAGGACGCCACGATGGCGCCGGGCGCGCTCGCCGCGGCGCCGGGCGGCGACCCGCTCGCGTTGCCGGCGCTGCCGCCGGAGCTCGTCGACGACGGATCCGACGCGCTGCCCGAGATCGATCCTCCCCCGGCCACCGCGCCGACGGCGGCCGAGGAGGAGGTCCACGAGCTCGCGAGCGTCGCCAGGGAGACGTGGATCTTCGCCGAACCGCGCTGGACCAGCCGGCGCATCGGGTACCTGCGCGCCGGCGCCGTTGTCGCGCGCAGGCCGGAGCCGTCCGGCAGGACGTCGTGCGCCGACGGCTGGTACCACATCGAGCCGAACGGCTACGTCTGCATCGGCGCCAGCGCGACGCTCAACATTCACGACCTCGCGGTCGAGGCATCGTCTCGCCGACCGGTCCGCCGGTTCGCCTCGCCCACCTTGCCGGTCGTTCGTGGCGAGGCCGCGCCTGCCGCGACGCAGCCGGGCGAGACCGTACTTGCCGCGATGCAGCCGGGCGAGACCGCACTTGCCGCAATGCAGCCGGACGCAAACGCACTTGCCGCGACGCAGCCGGACGCAAACGCACTTGCCGCGACGCACCCGGGCGCAAACGCACTTGCCGCGACGCACCCGGGCGCAAACGCACTTGCCGCAATGCAGCCGGACGCAAACGCACTTGCCGCGACACACCCGGGCGAGACCGCACGTGCCGCGACGCAGGCAGGAGACGCGACAACCCTGCTCGGCGGCCTGCCCTACACATACGTGATGTCTCGCTCCCCCACCCCGCCGCTCTATGCGCGCCTTCCGGACGAGGACGAGCAGCGCGGCGCCGAGCCCGACCTCGCCGCGCACCTGCTCCGCGCCGCGACCGCCGCGCGCGCGCCCGACTTCGTCGCGCCGCCGCCTCCGGACGCGACCCCCTCGGTCCTGCTCTACGGGCGGCCGGCGCCCGGGCTCGCCGGCGATCGCCGCTCGCCCGGCGCGCTCGTCCTGGGCCGCGCCCGGACGCGCTCCGGCTTCGCCCTGCTCTCGACGTTCGATCACGACGGGCGCCGCTTCGGCCTGACGACCGACCTCGCCGTCCTGCCGCTCGACCGCACCCGGGTCATCCGGCCGAGCGCCTTCGCCGGGCTGGCGCTCCCGGAGGGCGTCCCCTTGCCCGTGGCCTTCGCCAGGCGCCGCCACGCCGCGCGCCTCGTCCCGGGCGAGCGCGGCGGCGTCACCCGCGCCCCGCTCCGCTTCCGCGAGGCGATCCCGCTGTCCGGCGCCTCGCGGCGCCTCGGCGGCATCGACTACCTCGAGGCGCGGGACGGCTCGCTCGTCCGCTCGGACGAGGTCGTGCGCGTCGACCCGCTCCCCAGGACGCCCGCGTGGGCGGTGCGCGGGCGGAAGTGGATCGACGTCTCGATCGACAAGCAGAGCCTCGTCGCCTACGAGGGCACCCGCCCGGTCTACGTGACGCTCGTCTCGACGGGGGCGGACGGCCTCGGCGACCCGAAGACGACGCGCTCTACCATCCAGGGGCTGTTCCGCATCCACACGAAGCACGTCACGGTCACGATGGACGGCGACGAGGAGGACGAGGATCCGTTCGACTTCCGCGACGTGCCTTTCGTCCAGTACTTCACGGAGGGCTTCGCGTTCCACGCGGCCTACTGGCACGATGATTTCGGCACCCCGCGCAGCCACGGTTGTGTGAACCTCTCTCCGCTCGACGCCGCCTGGCTGTTCGAGTGGACGACCCCCGAGGTCCCGGCCGAATGGCACGGCGCGCTCTCGCTACGGAAGGGCACGCTCGTCTCCATCCGCCCCTGAGCCGGCGGCCCGCCGGCGCTGCCCCTTCCGCGCCGCGCGCAGGCACGCTACACGCTCGCTCCATGGCCACCCAGGAGCCCCTCTCGCTCGATCAGCTCATGGCGTTCGATCCGCTGCTCTCCGAGGAAGAGCGCATGATCCGCGACGCCGTCCGTCGCTTCGTGCGCGAGCGGTACCTGCCGCGCGCCGCGGACCTGTTCGCGCGCGAGGAGTTCGCGACCGACCTGATCCCCGAGATCGCCGCGCTCGGCCTGCTCGGGGGCTCGCTGACCGGCTACGGCTGCGCCGGCATGAACTCGGTCGCTTACGGCCTCGCGCTGCAGGAGCTCGAGTATGGCGACAGCGGCCTGCGCAGCTTCGTGAGCGTCCAGGGCTCGCTGGCGATGTATCCGATCTGGAAGTACGGCTCCGAGGCGCAGAAGCAGCGCTGGCTGCCGAGGATGGCCGCCGCCGAGCTGATCGGGTGCTTCGGCCTGACGGAGCCCGACAGCGGGTCGGATCCGAGCTCGATGAAGACCCGCGCCCGGAAGGACGGGAGCTCGTACGTCCTGACGGGCACGAAGATGTGGATCACGAGCGCGCCCATTGCGGACCTCTGCGTTGTGTGGGCCAAGGTCGACGACGGAGGGGCCGAGTCCATCCGCGGCTTCGTGGTGGAGCGCGGGATGAAGGGGCTGGAGACCCCGCTCATCCACGGCAAGATGAGCCTGCGCGCGAGCCCGACCGGGGAGATCGTGCTCAACGAGGTGCGCGTGCCGGAGGAGAACGTGCTGCCGGGCGTGGTCGGCCTGAAGGGCCCGCTCGGCTGCCTGACCCAGGCGCGCTTCGGCATCGCGTGGGGCGCGCTGGGCGCCGCGCGCGCCTGCTACGAGACGGCGGTCTCCTATGCGCGCGAGCGCGTCCAGTTCGGCCAGCCGATCGCGTCGCGTCAGCTCATCCAGTCGGAGCTCGTCGAGATGGCGACGGAGATCGCGAAGGGGCAGCTCATGGCGCTCCACTTCGGGCGGCTGAAGGACACGACCGGCATCAGCCCGGTGCAGGTCTCGCTCTGCAAGCGGAACAACGTGGGCTGGGCGCTCAAGATCGCGCGGACCGCGCGGAGCGTGCTCGGCGCGAACGGGATCCTGCTCGATTACCCGGTCATCCGGCACATGCTCAACCTGGAGAGCGTGTACACGTACGAGGGCACCGACGAGGTGCATTGCCTGATCCTCGGCAACGCGATCACGGGGCACAACGCGTTCTGAGGGGATATCGGCGGGTGGTCCGCGCTGGCGGGCGGCTGCGCGCGTGACCCGCCGCGCGCCGAGGTAGGGCTCGCCCGTCGGCCAGGCGAGCGAGAGGAGTCGTGGTACGCTCGCGGCCTGGAGGCTAGCGGAGCGTGGTCCATCGGAAGCCTGTCACCCTGCTGCACCTGTCCGATCTGCAGTTCGGCCCGCACCATCGCTTCGAAGGGCCGAGCTCGCCGGGCAGCCTCCTCCAGCGCCTCCGCGACGACCTCGATCGGCTGCGCGAGGAGGAAGGGACGCGCCCGGACCTCGTTCTCCTCACCGGCGACCTCACCGAGTACGGCATGAAGTCGCAGTTCGATCAGCTCCTCTCGTTCGCCCACGGGCTGACCGAGGTCACGGAGCTGCCGCCGCGCCGAGTGGTCGTCGTGCCCGGAAACCACGACGTCAACTGGAAGCTCTGCGAGGCGTACTTCGCGGAGCGCGCGGGCAACGAGCAGCAGCCATCGCTACCGTACTGGCCGAAGCTGCGTCCCTACGCGGAGTTCTTCGCCCGCTTCTACGAGGGGCAGACCGGCATCGAGTTCACCGAGGCGGAGCCGTGGACCCTGTTCGAGTACCCCGACCTCCGGGTGGTGGTCGCCGGCGTGAACTCGGCGATCGCCGAGAGCCATCGGGCCGAGGACCATTACGGCTTCGTTGGCGAGCAGCAGCTCCGGTTCTTCGCGGGCAAGCTGCGGCCTTACAAGGAGCAGGGGTTCCTCAGGATCGCGGCGATCCATCACGATCCGCTCCATCCGGGCGAGAACGACATCGCGAGGCAGGACGCGAAGGACCTGAAGGGGATGCTCCGGCCCTACCTGAACCTCGTGGTGCACGGGCACCTCCACGAGGAGCAGCTCGGGTGGCTCGACAACGACGTGCCGGTCCTCGGGATCGGCAGCGCCGGCGTGAAGGTGCCGGAGCGGCCGCCGGAGGTGCCGAATCAGTACCAGATCGTGCAAGTCTACCCGGATCGGCTGGCGTATGGCACGCGGGCCTATGTCCCTGACCAAAAGAGGTGGATCGGCTGCCTGAGATCCGACCCCGAGGGGCGCACGTGGCGGGTCGAGAAGAGGGTGGGGTTCGAGCGGGTCGAGGGCACGTTCTCCGGCAGCGCTGAAGCGGTTGCGTCCCCGCTCGCCGATCTCGCCCAGATGGTCGATGCGTACCGCCGTCACTGGGCAGACTTTTACCGGCGGGAGACGTTGTTCGACCTGGCGACGATGGGCGAGGACGCGGACATTCCGGCAGGGCTCGACCTGCTGCACGTCTTTCTGCCGCAGACTGCGCGCCGCGAGCCACCCCGCCTGGATCTGCCGCGCGACCTCGGCGGCGATCTGGACGACGAGGAGAGGCTCGGCAGGTTCCCGCAACGAACCAACGCGGAAGATGCGAGGCATCGCACGGCCATCGTCGGTCCACCGCAGCCGATCGATCGGGTCGTCACCTCGTTGGGGGAATCCTGGGTCCTGATTCTAGGCGCCCCCGGAGCAGGCAAGAGCGCCCTCACCCGCTGGCTCGTCCTTAAGCTCTGCGCGCCAGGCGAGTCACTCGGCGACCTGCCCGCCGACCTGGTGCCGGTGCGCGTCGAGCTCCGGCGGTTCGATCTCCATTATCGTCAGTGCCAGCAAGCAAGCCGATCCTGCGATTTCTTCGACTACCTCGACAAGGTCCATCGGGAGCACAACCTTTCGCTCCAGGGAGAGCCATTGCGCCGACTCGCCGAGGCGGGGCGCCTCCTGTGGCTCTTCGATGGGCTTGACGAGGTGGCTGACCCGCATGCCCGGCGGGACTACGCCGCCATGATCGTGGGCTTGCGCGACCGCTATGCGGGGCGGGGCATCGTGACGAGCCGAATCGTCGGCGCCCGCCCGGCCCAGCCGCTCTTCCAGCAAGCCGGGCTCGCGACCTACACGCTGCAGGAGTTCGATGAGCAGCAGATCGAAGCCTTCCTGGAGCGCTGGCACCGCCTCGCCTTCCCCGGCGCACCGGAGGCCGCGGCGCGAAGGCTGGAACGCCTACGCCAGACGCTCAAGGAGAGCAGGCCCGTGCGCGAGCTGTGCAGCAACCCTCTGCTACTCACGCTCATCGCAATGCTCAACCGCGGCGCGGAGTTGCCTCGGCAGCGGCACCGGCTCTATGAGCGCGCCGTAGACCTCATGGCAGAGCAGTGGGAGGTGAACAAGCACCTGGCCGCGGCCGGTGCGGTCCAGTTCGATCTGCCCAGCAAGAAGCGGTTCTTGCGGAAGCTCGCCTTCCAGATGATGACCGAGCTCACGGGCGGCAGCGGTAACGCCGTCCAGCAGCGGGACCTGAGCACCTTCGCGGCGTCCTTCTGCACCGAGGAGTACGGGCTCAGGGCCGAGGAGGCGCAGGCGACGGCCGAACAGCTCATTCAGCACCTGCGGGAGAGGAACTACATCCTCGCATTGATCGGCGGTCAGACCTTCGGGTTCGTTCACAAGACGTTCCTGGAGTACCTCGCTGCAGCGGAGATCCATGCGCGGTTCCGGGCTCATGACTGGGGGCTCGACGAGATCAAGGCGGTCTTCCAGATGAATTGGCTGGACCAGGCATGGAGCGAGACGCTGACCCTGATCTGCGGGATGATCGAGGAGGAGCGCCCGCAGCAGGTGATCGAGCTGCTGCAGGGAGTCCTAGCGCGGTTGGGCCCCTTCGACGACGGCAATATGAATTCATTCGTAACGTTTGCGCTTCGATGCCTGGCCGAGATCCGTCTGCTCGATCAGGAACCCGTCCGCACCTTCGCGCGCGAGATCACAGACTTCATCCTGGTTCCCGAGTTCCCTTCATGGCCACGTGACGATGAGCAACTCTCGTCTGCCCTCCGGCTTCGCGGTCCGGAGTGGCCGGATGCCGCCCGCTTCACTACTGCTGCCCTTGAAGCGAGCTCGCGCGATGTCAACCCCAACAAGATCGCCTTGCTGAACGAGCTCGCCCTCGCCGTATGCCCCAGGCAAGATCGAATCAGCCTACTAACACAGAATCTCCTGGACCAACTTGACGACTACCTGCTCGCGAATTTGTTCAAGGAAGCGGGCCATCTGGGAGAATGGGCAGAATCCGAAGTCATGCAGCTGCACCGCGCCGTAGAGCAGCTCTCGGAGCCCAAGAAGACCAGCGCCTGGCTCGCGATGCTAGACGGCGGCATATCCTCGGCATCTAGACCGATCGCTGCGATCATGCATCACGCCAGGACACCTCGCAGGCGCTACACCGCGGCCGTCGCACTGCTACGAGTTCCAGAATGGCGAAATGAGGCCGTGAGCCTCGTGGTCGACACGATCCGCCGCGGGCTATTGCTCGGCGCCAGCAGCGACATCCATGCTCTAATCAAGGCAGCGGACGATTCCACCATGCGCGACCAGGTGCGCTCCCTGCTCCACATAACCAATGCTCGATCGAGGGAGGACATTGCCCGAGAGCTGACCCTGCGCTGGCATGACGAAGAGGCCGCAACGACATGGATGAAAGCGATATTCAACGACCCAGACACGACGAAATCTACCTACATCAACACTCACAGACTTCAGGAGCTAGCTCGCAACAGCACCGCAGCGCGCGAGATACTATCGCACGCATCACACAACATCAACAGTATCGCACGACCCGACGCAAAGATCACTCTCGCCCAATGGATGGTCGCCCACGAGGACCCACGCGGGATGAGCATATTGCACGAGATGGCAATTTCAGCGTCGTTGCCGGCACACATTCGACTTTGGTCTGCGTGGACACTGTTTGATACACCACGGGGGCGAGAACTGGGTGCCGCTGCATTGACACGACTAGCCCAAGAATCCGACCAACTCACAAACAGCCAGTGCATCGAAACTCTGCGACAGTATGCGCTCGTTGTCCCAGCGGCCCATGAAGGTCTCTCGCAGCTAGCGAGCAGCGACCCGCGCGAGCATGTTCGGCTTCGGGCATGCGGGGCGCTCGCTTCCCTGGGTGGCCCAGATCGCCCCAAGGCCCTCCGTCTCCTCGGCCAGCTCGCCACCACCGCGCACGACGAGATTGTTCGCGCTTTCGCCGCTGCGCATCTCCACCGCCAGGGTCTCCCGGACCTCGAGTGGCGCCCGGTCCTCACCCACCTCAGCCGGCATGGCAAGCACGGCGCCACCCGCCTCCTCGCTGCGAAGGAACTTCTTGACGAGGCGCGCATCGCTCGCCTCGCCGAGCGCGCCAAGCGCACCGAGGTCCGGAAGGAGGCCTCCGCCGCCCTAGAGCGGCTCCGCATCTACCGCAGCCTCCTCCAGGTCGGTCGCCCCCGCCGTGGCATCGTCTCGCTCGATGGCACACGCGCCGGCGTCATTGAGGAGATCCCCGGCGGCTCCCGCTTCATCTACGACCGCGCCTACCTCGCCCGCCCCGACGCCGTCCCCCTCTCCCCAACCCTCCCGCTCCGGCCCGAGCCCTACGACAGCCGCGGCCTTCACCCCTTCTTCGAGAACCTCCTCCCCGAGGGCTGGCTCCTCGACCAGACCTGCCGCAAGCTCGGCCTCGACCGCACCGACGCCTTCGGCCTGATGCTCGCCACGTGCGCCGACTGTGCCGGCGCCGTGGAGATCGTGCCGGAGAAGCTCTCGGTGGCCGCGTAGCCGCATGACCGCCTGCCTGATCTGCCTGGGCGGGAGCCCTCCCGACGACTCCGGAGGCCGCTACCACCGCGCCTGCCTGCGCCAGCTGTTCGGCGCCGAGGAGGCCCCGCGGATCGATCTGGATCTCCTCCATCTGCCAGCCCGGATCCAACCCGAGATCGGCAAGATGTCGATCTCCGGCATGCAACGAAAAGCGCTCATGCAGCTGTCGGAGGATAGGAGCTGCCTCGAGGTCGCCGACAAGAGCAGCCGTTACATCCTCAAGCCGCAGCTCGAGCGGTACTCCCATGTGCCCGAGAACGAGCACGTGAGCATGCGGATCGCCGTCCTCACCGGCGTGCGGGTGCCGCGCCTCGGCCTGTTCCACCTCGCGGACGGGAGCCTGGCGTACGTCATCAAGCGCTACGACCGCACCGGCAGCAAGAAGCCACGCAAGCTCCACCAGGAGGACTTCTGTCAGCTCGCTGGCCGACCGGCCCACGAGCGCGACAAGGGTACCGCGGCGGAGTGCGCGGACATCGTGGCGCGGTATTGCGGTGAGCCCGAGGTCGAGCTGCGCCGGCTCTACCGGCACATGCTCGTCGCCTACTGGATCGGGAACGGCGACATGCATCTCAAGAACCTATCTCTCCTGCGCGGAGCGGATGGTATCTATCGGCTAGCACCGGCTTATGACCTGATATGCACCTGGATCTATGGGGACAAGACGCTGTCGCTGCGCCTCGGCATCCGCAACAGGGATCTGCGCCGCCACCATTGGCTCGATCTCGCCGAGCAGCACATGCGCCTCCCGCGCGCCGAAGCCTCGACGGTCATCGACGCGATGCTCGGCTGCACGAGCGAAGCGCTGGCCTTGCTGCAACGTTCACCGATGCCGGAGGAGATGCGGAAGAGCTACGCGCGCCTTCTGAGGAAGCGAAGCCGCGCGCTCGCATGACGGCAGTGCATTCCCGCCCCGCAGCGCCTCATCAGGAGACGGTCGATTTATCGGCAGGCGTAGGCTCCCGCCCAGGGTGTTCGCAGGCGGCGCAGGAGACGGACCACCGTCCGCAGGGATATAAATCAACAGAACCGTAGGCCCCCGGAGAGGGTGTTCGTGGGGCGGCGCGGGGGACGGACCGCTGTTTGAGCCCAATTGACTTTCTATCTCCGGCGTGCACAGCGCGCCGGAGATAGAAAGTCAATTGGGCGAGTTCGGTGGGGCCCCCGCGCCGCCCCACGAACACCCTCTCCGGGGGCCGGGCAGTGCGGCAAGACCTCCCCTACCCCGTCTTCCCCGCCGCCTTCCGCTTCAGCCCCACCAGGAAGATCTCCACGCTGCTCGCCCGCGTCCCCTCGGGACGGATGCTCCGGACCTCCTCGAAGAGGTTCCTCAGCGCGTCCCGGGCCTTCACGAAGTCCTCGCTCATGAAGATCTTGCCGACGAACGCCCCGCCCGGCGCGAGCAGCGCCTCGGCCACGGCCACGGCGCGCATGAACAGCTCGTAGCTCCGGGCCTGGTCGGCGATCTTGCTGCCGCTCGTCGCGGGCGCCATGTCCGACAGCACCACGTCGTACGGCGCGAACTGCGCGAGCGCCTCGTTCGTGAGCGACAGCGCGTCGCCCTGCACCACCGTCGCCTGCGGCCCGAACGCCGCCGTGATCGGCGACAGATCCACCGCGAGCAGCTTGCCCCCCGCACCGATCCGCTGCGCCGCGTACATCGACCACGACCCCGGCGCGGCGCCCAGGTCGAGCACCCGCTGGCCGGGGCGGAGCAGCCGCACCCGGCGATCGATCTCCTCGAGCTTGAAGACGCTGCGCGCAGGGTAGCCCTGCGCCTTCGCCGCCTTCGTGAAGGCGTCAGGGCGCTTGTACGGGTTCTTCGGCTTCTGCGACACGGAGGGACACTCGGCGGGCACGACCGGCGGGGCGCTCGCTCATGGGAGCTGCCCCGCCGGCGGCCGGGCTCAGCCGCCCTTCTTCTTGGTCGGCTGCTGCACCGGCACGATCCCCTTGCCGCCGCGCTTCTTCACGGCGCCGCGGATCGTCACCAGCTGGTTCTTCGGGCCGGGGACCGGACCCTCGATGAGGATCAGGTTGTCCTCGGGGAGGAGCTTCGCGATCTTGAGGTTGAGCGCGCTCACCGTCTCGTCGCCGTAGTGGCCGGGCATCTTCAGGCCGGGCAGCGTGCGGCCGGGGGTCATGTTCGTACCGATCGAGCCGCCGTGGCGGAAGTACTCGTGCGTGCCGTGCGAGCTGACCGCGCCGGCGAAGCTCCACCGGCGGATGACGCCGCTGAAGCCGCGGCCGCGCGAGCGGCCCTGCGCGTCCACCCGCTGGCCCACCTCGAAGATCTCGTCGACCTTGAGCGTGCTGCCGAGCTCGTACTTCGCCGCGTGCTCCGGGCTGCAGCGCAGCTCGCGCACGATCCGCTTCGGCGTCTGCCCCGACTTCTTGTACGCGCCGGCGAGCGGCTTCGTCGTGTGCTTCTCCGCCCGCTCGCCGAGGCCGAGGATGAGGGCGCTGTAGCCGTCCTTCTCGAGCGTGCGCTTGCCGACGACGACGCAGCCCGCCTGCACGACCGTGCAGCGCAGGACCTCGCCCGTCTCGTTGAAGATCTGCGTCATGCCGATCTTCTTGCCGATGATGCCGGGATGCTGATTCATGATGGGATCGCCTTGCTCGCTCCGTCTGGGGTGGCTGAAACTGGCTCCGCGCGGCGCGCCGCGAGAGCGATCCCCTCGGCGCGCCTCGTCACGAGCCGGTTCGGAGCGAAGAACCGGGGCGGTTTCCCGCCGGGCACGTTGGGGGGCGCAGAGCTTACTCACGGGGCCCCCAAAGGGAAGCGAAAACCACCGCCACAACGGTAATACAGGCCACATCAAGTCGAGACGCGCCGCGTCGCGACCGCTCGAATCGACCTGGCCCACGCAGGCGCGCGCTCGAGGCGACGGGGCGCCCCGGGACGACGCGCCGGGCAGCGCGGAGGAGCCCGCCTCGGGGAGGCGCCGCGCGGCAGAGGACGCGGGCGGCGGCGCGAAGCGCTACGACGCCGAGCTCTGGCTCATGCTCTGACGGCGCGCGCGCCTCGCGACGGGCGCGGCTGCGTCACGAGCCGACCACGTTGATGGTCGCCTTGACCATCGCCATCCAGCACTGAAGCACCATCTTCCCCTCCTTCTGCGGGGTGATGGCCACCTCGACCTGCGTGTTCAGCGGCAGGTCCTTCTCGATCTTCAGATCGGGAATCGCGATCGCCTTCAGACACTCGCTCTTCGTCGTCCGCGTGAAGCGCAGCACCACGGGCTCTCCCTTCTTCAGCTCGATCGTCGACGGGGAGAAGCCGCTGTCGTTCACCGCGATGTCGATGCGCTTGACGCTCGCCGGCGCGGCGAGCTCGGCGGCCGCCACCGCCACCGCCACCGGCGCCTCCTCGGCGGGCTTGTTGCAACCGAGCAAGGAGAGCGATGAGAGCGATGAGAGGGAGAGGGCAAGCGCGGCGACGAGGAGCTGAAGGCTCATGGTCAGCGCGTTCTTACCCGGCCCAAATGGCGCGTCAAGCCGCCCTCCAGCCGTCCGCCCCGGGCGAGAGACCCAAGGGAGGCCGGGGGCGGACGGGCGCGCGCCGCGACGTGAACGCGACGCGGCCGGCTCAAACGTGGCGGCCCGAGAGGATCTGCAGAATCGACGAGAAGAGGTTGATGAAGTTGAGGTAGAGGTCGAGCGCGCCGCCGACCGGGTCCTCTTCGCTCGAGTGGAGCAGGCGCGACGTGTTGTAGAGGACGTATCCCCCGAACACGAGGACGGACACGCTGGCGATCGCGAGGCCGAGGACCGTGCTCCCGAGCAGGGCGTTCAGCAGCATCGCGCCGAGGACGACCATGGCGCCCATCACCAGGCCGCTGGCCATGAACGACAGGTCCTCCCTCGTGAGGAAGACCCCCAGCGTGAGGCTCCCGAACGTGAGCACCGTCAGGATGAAGGTGTCCCGCACCGGGGCCGACGACAGGGTGCCGCCGAGGCCCGCCGCCGCCTGGGCCATGTAGAGCGCAGGCGCCGCGGTGACGCCCAGGACGGCCGCCATCCCGAAGAGCGCGAGGACGTTGACCCCGGGGATCTTGCGCACCGCGCGCGCGCCGAACATCACGCCGAACACGACGCCCATCGAGAGGATCGGGTGCTGCGCGAAGAGCTCGACCAGCGGCGGCATCGCGCGCCCCAGCGTCCCCTCCTCCACGTCCGGCGCCCCGATGTACAGCGCGCACATGGCGCCCAGGGAGGAGACGACCAGGCTCGCCGTGAAGAGCCCGTACACCTTCTTGAGAAAGTCGATCCGCAGCGCCAGCTTCGGGCTGGCCGATACGCTCGCCCCGAGGGGACTCGCCTGGCGTGAGTTCATCTGCTGCGCTCCTCCTTCGGGGCGTATCGCCGCGGCTGCACGAGCGCCTAGTCGTGCACCATTCACCACGGACATGCAACACCGCCCCGGCAAAGCCCCCGGGCATCTGTTGACCGCAAAAAAATCACGCTCCAGCGGCATCGCGCGTATGGAGGAGCCGGCGCGGCGTGAACGGCGCGCCGGCATCGCGCCAGCTTCCGACGAAAAGCAGCCTGGATCCAGAGAAAATCCTCTCGATGCCGGTTAAACACAGCCTGAATCCAGAGAATAAGCTCTCGATGCCGGTTAAACACAGCCTGGATCCAGAAAATAAGCTCTCGATGCCGGTTAAACACAGCCTGGATCCAGAAAATAAGCTCTCGATGCCGGTTAAACACAGCCTGGATCCAGAAAATAAGCTCTCGATGCCGGTTAAACACAGCCTGGATCCAGAAAATAAGCTCTCGATGCCGGTTAAACACAGCCTGGATCCAGAGAATAAGCTCTCGATGCCGGTTAAACACAGCCTGGATCCAGAGAAAACGCTCGGTTCCGACGACACCCCGCTCGGCTGCGACGAGGACGCGCTCGGCTGCGACACCAGCGCCGGGCGACAGCGCCGTCGACGTGGCTGCGCGCGCCGTGGGAAGGACGAGAACGAACTCCTGTCTTCTCGGAGGTCCGGAAGAACGACCGCACTCGCCTCCCAGCGGCCCCGGAGCACGACCGCTCGCGACCCATCGCCAATCGATGCTCGGGACAGGCACCTTGCCGGGCTCCAGCGCTCACGCCGGACAGCAGAAATGTGCCGCGCCCGGGCGCGCTCCGCCCCATGCAGCGACGCCGCGGTGGGCGCCAGCGCGCGGCCCGTTGTCGCGCGCCGCACGCTCGTGTACGAAGGACAGCGAAGGATCACGAGCGCGCCGCGCAGCCCTGGAGAGGACGAGGTCTCATGAACGTCACGACGATCGCCGTTGCCGACGTCGAGCCCGCAACGGCGCCGTTGCCGGGATTCGATAGCGAAGCTTCGGTGCAGAGCCTGCTCGTCTCGAAGATCGAGGCCTCCTACCGCCACCGCCTGCCCCTCGTGGGACGCACGGACCACCACCCGCTCGTCCAGGCCGCCCATACCGCCTTCACCCAGCGCTATCCCCTCGTGCTCTCGCCCGACGTGGTCTGGCTCTGCCTGGCGCGCGGCTTCACGTTCCACCTCGCCGCGAACGACGAGCAGCGGCGCCGCTTCCTCCCCGACGATCACGAGTTCTCGCTCGTCGTCGATCGCCGGGACTTCACCCTCGGCGAGGTGAACCCGTGGCCGGCTTTGTTTCCGGACTTTTCCAGGCAAATTTCGGCGCGGGTCGGCTCGCTGCGGGACCTCGTGACCTCCAATTTCTCCACCACGGGGCCTGTCGAGCGGGTGTCGTCGGAGCTCACGGTCGCGACCCCGCTCGCGCCGCACCACGCGTGGGAGCCGCCGTTCCCGGGCGACATGGTGTTCCCGCGGCGCGGGATCCCGCGCGTGTACCTGCTCGGCACGTCCGACGACTGGCGCTGGGTGCGCCAGCGCGTGGCGATGCTCGGCTCCGTCGGGCAAGATCGGTGGACCCGCGCGCTCCTGCCCGTGCTCGACCAGATCGCCGCCTCGGCGGAGGGGCGCGCCGACACGATGTTCTGGCGCGCGTTCTTCCGGTACGAGAGCTCGGCCGACGAGCTGACCGGGTGGATCCACGTGCTGTTTCCCTACCTGCGCGCGTGGCCCAACGACTACTTCGCCCCGAATCCCTATCTCGAGAGCTGGCACGAGCGATGGCGGACGGCGGAGGCCCGGAGCGACGCGCTCGGGGGCCTCGGGAACCCGCAGGGACCAGGGCTCTCCGAGCTGCCGCCCGGCCTGACCAGCGCCCAGCTGCGCTTCATCGACGGGAGCAGGCGCGAGCACCCCATGGAGTTCATCAGCGGCCTCATCGGCGTGACGCAGGATCCGCACTCCCTCGCGCTGCTGCCGGAGTTCGTCTGGGCCATCGCGCACCAGGCCCCCGAGTCGGCGGCGCAGCGCCCCGCCGAAGCCTCGTGAGCCACGCAGCCCCGCTCGCCGCGCGCTCGATCACGACGATCGCGGCGAGCGATTCGGCGTGGACGGGCGGCTCACCGTGTCATAGGATCGCGCGGTCCGCGACACGGCGACGCCGTGCGTCGTCCATCACGCTCGGAGGCTCCAGTGTCCGGAGGCAAGTTCGCGCTCCTCGAAGTACCGGATCTGAATGGTGGGGAACCGTCCTACCTGCGCCTCGGGGCCGCCGCGCCGCTCGGCGAGAGCGCGGGCGACGATCTCGCCGAGCGGATTCAGACGTTCACCGACGACGACCGCAAGCGGGACGGCTCGCCCGATTTCGTGCCTGTGGGCGAGCGACAGGCCGAGACCGCGAAGCTGCACACGAAGGGCGGCTGGCGCGATCACACCGACGGCAACCGCATCTCGACCACCAAGGGCGACAAGGTCGAGGTGATCGGGGGGAACTACCGCCTGCTCATCCTCGGCCGCGGGGAGCACCAGGCGGGCTGGGACGTGTCGGGAGGGCACGTCACCGAGGTCAGCGAGACCTTCGGCGGCGGCACCACGATCGAGTGGGTGCAGAACTACGGCGGGACGTGGAAGGTCGTCGAGACGACCATCAAGGGCGAGGTGCACACCCTCTACCACGGCGACGTCTACGACCATTACTTCGGGAAGGTCAAGGAGAGCCAGACCGGCACGGACACGTTCCCCACGCTGGATGTCACCGACGATTTCATCGATGACAAGAACCCGCCCTCGCCCCAGGCGATCCCGACGGAGAACCCCACGATCGTCGACAGGACGTGGGCCAAGAGCATCGAGTCCTATACCGGCTCGGAGAAGCTGCCTGTGCCGTCGATCACCGACGAGACCTGGGCGGAAGTGATGGTGTCGAAGACGAACGCCACCTCGATGACCGACGAGACGACGGTCAAGGCGGAGTCGAAGTCCACCATGAAGGCCGCGTCGATCACGTCGTCCACCAAGGTCGACGGGACCATGGATGACCGCACCGAGGCCGACATCATCAAGAGCTACACGAAGGCGAGCAAGATCGTCTCCGAGACCCACGCCGACACCGAGGACGATATGTACGGCGACGCGGACTCCTACACGCAGGGCAACAGCAACACCGTCGTCGCGGGGATCGAGACGACGATCAACCTCGGCATGGTCAACGAGGTCGTCCTGGGGGGGATGATCGAGGCGACGCTCGGCGCGGAGGTGACCTTCACGGCCGGCGGCATCGTCGACGTGACCGTCGGGCTCAAGGCGGATTTCAGCTTGACCGGAAAAATTGAAGTCTCCGCCGGCCCCACGCTCGAGATCAGCCCGGCGGGCGTGGAGCTCCAGATGAGCAAGACGGAGATCGCGCTCGCCAACAAGGTCATCTCGGCGTTCAACCTCTTCGTTTGAGGGCGCGGGCACCACGCTCCACGCGCCACCGGATACGGAGCTCCCATGGCCGGCGATGGCAAGTACGGTATCCTCCATGTGCCTGATTTCGGCGACGGCATGTCGTCGTACCTGCGCATCGGCGCGGCCGAGGGCGACGAGTACACCTGGCGAGATCACACCGACGGCAACCGGATCATCACCACGCGGGGCGACAAGGTCGAGGTCATCGGGGGCACCTACAAGATGACCGTCCTCGGCCGCCGCGAGTTCGAGGGCGGCTGGAAGGCGGAGGACGGGCAGATCAACGAGAAGAGCATCACCTTCCACGGGTCGGGCGAGTTCGACTTCATCCAGGGCCCCCGCGGCGAGAAGCGCCTGCGCGAGAAGACAGTGAAGGGCGAGGTGCACACCACCTACCACGGCGATGCCTTCGAGTTCCATTACGGCAGCAGGCTGGAGAGCGTCACCGGACACGACAGCCCGCCGCGCAACCTGGACGAGATCACGGACCCCTGGGGGCTCCCTCGATCAGGCGTCCTCGGGGAGAACCCCACCATCGTCGACAGGACGTGGGCCAAGAGCATCTCGTCCTATACCGGCTCGGCGAAGCTGCGGGTGCCCTCGATCTCCGACGAGACCTGGGCGGACACGATGGTGTCGACGACCCACGCCACGTCGATGACCGACGAGACGACCATCGAGGGACCGTCGAAGTCGACGATGAAGGCGGGGTCGATCACGACCTCGACCACGGTCACCGGGACCATGGATGACCACACCGAGGCCGACGTCATCAAGAGTTATACAAAGGCGAGCAAGATCATCTCCGAGACCCACGCCGACACCGAGGACAAGATGTACGGCGACGCGGACTCCTACACGCAGGGCAACAGCAAGACCGTCGTCGACGGGATCGAGACGACGATCAACCTCGGCATGGTCAACGAGGTCGTCCTGGGGGGGATGATCGAGGCGACGCTCGGCGCGGAGGTGAGCTTCACAGGCGGCATCTCGGCGAGCGCCACAATGGGCCTGGAGGTGTCCGTCACCGTCGCCGCGTCGCTCGAGGCCAGCATCGGGCCCAAGCTCTCGATGGGGACGGAGAAGATGAAGGTCACCCTGGACCGGGGCAAGGTCGTGCCCGTCCGCACGAACATCGCGGCAGTCCACCTCATGACGTGACGCGCAAGCGCGGCGACCCTCACGGATGGCGAACAAGAACCTCACCCCGTTCCTCTTCGGCAGCAAGGTCACCTCGCGGAGGCCGCCCCAGCCGGAGATGACCCTGATCGTCCGGGCGAAGTTCACCCTGACGCCCGGAGCGCCGCTCTCCCTGCCCGAGGGCCACCCGGCGCTCGCGCAGGAGACGCTGCGCGGCGACGTGTTCCACGACGACGATCTCGAGCAGACCGGCGAGTGCCTGTACCCGAGCGATCTGGCGGACTTCAAGCCCCACGCCGACGTGCTCCTGATCGGCACGTGCCACACGCCGGGCAAGGCGCGCATGACCGAGTGTCCGGTGCGGTTCGGCGTCGGGTCCTGGTCGAAGATCCTGCGCGTTGTCGGCGAGCGCGTGTGGATGGATGGCCTGCTCGGGCCCGCCATGAGCGATCCCGTGCCGTTCGACCGGATGCCGCTCGGCGATCGGCGCAGCTTCGGAGGGCCGGGGCACCCGCTCAACCCGGTGGGCAGGGGCCACGGGACGCGCGAGCTCCCCAACGTCGAGGGCGCGGACGATCTGCTGCTGTCGCGCTCGGATCGGCCGGCGCCCGCGGGGTTCGGGCCCCTGTCGCCGAACCGGCCCGATCGGCGCGCCCGGGTCGGGAAGAACTACGGCAAGGCGTACCGAGAGAAGCGAGCGCCGTACTTCGCCGACGACTTCGACTGGACCTATTTCAACGCGGCCCGGCCCGATCAGTGGCTCCCCTACCTGCGCGGGGACGAGGAGCTCCTGTTCCAGAACCTCCACCCCGACGCGGACGTCTTCCGGTCGCGGCTGCCGGGCCTCCGGATTCGCGTCTTCGCGAACGACGCGGACCGCGGGTTCCGGGAGGTGCCGATGCACCTCGACACGCTGCTCGCCAACGTGGACGAGGGGGCCCTGTTCCTCACGTGGCGCGGCCTCACGGAGGTGACCGACGACGACCTCTCGCGCGTCACCACGCTCGTCGCCTCCGAGCCGCTCGACGGGCCGGCGCTGCCCGAGGAGCATTACCGGGAGCTCCTCGCGCGCTTCGAGGCCGATCCGCTCGAGATCGAGGAGCAGCTCGCGCCGGAGCTCAAGGAGGAGTGGGGGGCGCTGCAGGCGCTGCAGAAGAAGGGCGACGGCGCGGCGCCGGGCGACGGCGCGGCGGGGCTCGACCCGCTGTCGGCGCTGCTCAAGGCGCGGCTCGGCGACGTCGCGAAGCCGCAGCAGGAGAGGATCGGCCGGGCGATGGCGGGGCTCGCGGGCGTCGCGTTGCCGGGGGGCAAGGTCCTCGGCAGCGTCATCGCGGAGGCGCTGCGCAACCTGCCGAAGGCCTCGCAGGCCCTGCCGCCGATGAGCTCCGGCGCGTCGCCCATGCTGATGGACGCGGCGCTCCGCACGGCCTTCCGGCGCGTCGCGCGGGCGGTGGAGGCGGCGAAGGCGCTCGCGGCCGCGCGCGGGGCGCAGGTCCCGGCGCTCGCGGCGTGGGACAAGCTCGCCGGCGATCCGAAGCTCGCGTCGATGGGCCTCTCCATGGCCCCGCCGCGGCCGCCCGGGCAGATCGGGCCAGGGAGCGACCTCCGCGACCAGGACCTGAGCGAGCAGGACCTGAGCGGCCGCGACCTGACCGGCGCGGACCTCACGGGCGCCCTCCTCACGGGCGCCAACCTCCGGGGCGCCAGGCTCACGCGCGCCATCCTGAAGCAGGCCGTGCTGTTCGACGCCGACGTGAGGGAGGCGGATTTCACGGGCGCGGACCTGAGCCTCGCCACCCTGCAGAGCGCCTGGGCAGAGCGCGCCGTCTTCCGCGGCGCCACGCTGGAGGGCACCACGTTCGACGGCGCGCGGCTCATGGAGGCCGATCTCTCGGGCACGCAAGGGTCGCAGCTCGTCTTCTCGAGGGCGGACATGACGGGGGCCGTCGCGCGCGGGGCGGCGTGGGCCGTGGCCTTCCTGGAAAGCACCGTGCTCGAGCGCGCGGACCTGTCGCAGGCCTCGCTCACGCGGTGCTTCGTGTCCAAGGTCAAGGCGACCTCCGCCACGTTCGCGGGCGCCACCCTGACCGGCACGAGCTTCTCCGGCTCCGACCTGACCGGCGCGGTCTTCGCGGGCGCGCGGGGCGACGGGAGCGTGTGGATGGGCGCGACCCTCACCGGCGCGGATCTCAGCCTCGCCGTGATGACGGGCGCCCTCTTCATCGAGGCCACGGCCGACGGCGCGAGCTTCTTCGGGGCCAACGTGCGGGGCGCCCGGTTCGACCGGGCGGACCTCACGCGCGCCGACTTCACGCGGGCGAACCTCTTCGAGGCGGACCTGCTCAGGGCGCGGGTCCCGGAGGCGAAGTTCGTCGACGCGAACCTCTACGATGCAAAATTCTACGAGACCTCGGGATCCGGCTGTGATTTCAGGGGGGCGAACCTGAAGAAGTCGACGCTGGAGCGAGATCGATGACCCCGGACGAGCTGAGGGCGCTGCTCCAGGCGGGCGAGGCGCTCGAGGGCAGGACGCTCGGCGACATGGATTTGCGGGGGGCCGACCTCCGCAAGGCGCGGCTGCGCGGCGTGAAGCTCGGGCGGGTGCAGCTGGAGGGCGCGGACCTCTCGGGGGCCGATCTCCGCGGCATCAAGATGGCCTGGTGCGCGCTCCGCGGCGCGGACCTGTCGGGCGCCGATCTCCAGGGCGCGGCCGTCGCCCAGAGCGACCTCTCGGGCGCGAACCTCGCCGGCGCGAACCTCACGGGGGTGAGCCTGGTCCGCGGGCAGCTGACCGGGGCGAACCTGCGCGGCGCGCTGCTCCAGGAGGCGAACCTGGCCGAGTCGAAGCTCGCGGGGGCGGAGCTGTCCGGGGCGACCCTGAAGGGCACGCGGCTCGACCTGGCCGACCTGTCGGGCGCGGCGCTCGACGGCGTGACCATCTCACAGTCGTCGTTCACGCGGGCGGATCTCTCGGGCGCCTCGCTGTCGCAGGCGCGGATCGAGGGCTCGTCGTTCGCCGAGGCGAACCTGACGCGGGCCGACCTGTCGGGCGCAGAGCTCGACACGGTGGTGTTCCTGAAGGCCGATCTCCGGGAGGCCGTGCTCCCGAAGAAGCTCACGAAGACGGTGTTCGACGGCGCGCGCCTCGGCCGGCTCGACCTCTCCGGGGCGGACCTCGCGGGCGCGGCGCTCGACGGGATGGACTTCGCGGGGGTGAGCTTCGAGAACGCGAACCTCACGCTGTCGTCGCTCCAGGGCGCGGACCTCCGGGGCGCGAGCTTCCGGGGCGCGACGCTCGACCAGACGGTGCTCGCGGGCTGCGACCTCACCGGCGCGGACTTCCGGGGCGCGACGGTGAGGTCGTGCATGCTGTACCGGGCGCGGCTGCCGGGCGCGGATCTCTCGGGCAAGGACCTCGAGATGGTGGTCTTCAAGGAGGCCGATCTCTCGGGCGCCGACCTGTCCGGCTCGCGGCTCGTGCGCTGCGTGCTGGAGGGGGCCAACCTGACGGGCGCGAACCTGACGCGCGCGCTCGTCTCGCAGACCACGCTGCGGACCGCGGTCGTGGAGGGCGTCACCTTCGAGAAGGCGATCTTCGACTGCGTGGACTTCTCCGGCGTGGACCTGACGCGGGCGCCGCTCTCCGGGCTGACCCTCTCGCGGTGCTTCTTCGCGCTCGGGGACCTCTCGGGGATGGACCTCTCGGGGTGCAACCTGTCGAACTGCGACTTCACCTCGTGCAACCTGGAGCGGACCCGGCTCGACGGCGCCATCCTGGCGAACGCGAACTTCAAGGGGGCGAACCTGCGGCAGGCCTCGCTGGCAGGCGCGATGGCGAAGGCCGCCTTCTTCGGCGAGGGCGTGCTCGCCGGCGCCGGGTTGACGCAGGCGATGCTCCGCAATGCGATCTTCGTGAAGGCCGATCTCTCGGGGGCGAACCTCGCGGGGGCCGACATCCGGGAGACGGTGATGCACGAGGTCCGCGCGGCCGATGCGCTGTTCGTGGGGGTCAAGGCGCACCACGCCGATCTCTCGCACGCGGACATCTCGGGCGCCGACTTCACCGGGGCGGACCTGCACTGGGCGAACCTGCACCACGTCCGCGACGAGAAGACACGTTATCTCGATGCCAACCTCGCCACGGCGAGGCGCAC
Source organism: Sorangium sp. So ce281 (assembly GCF_051527395.1). Classification (NCBI taxonomy): domain Bacteria; kingdom Pseudomonadati; phylum Myxococcota; order Polyangiales; family Polyangiaceae; genus Sorangium; species Sorangium sp. So ce281. The sequence continues at coordinate 2,608,028 of NZ_CP150322.1, read as the reverse complement.
GGACGTCGATCGCCTGGAGGCCGAGGCATGGATGCCGCCCGAGCGGCGCTCGCAATGAAGGAGGAGCGATGTCGATGGGAGCCATGAAGGAGAGCGATCGCGCGGCGGCCGTGCGGGTGGACGCGCCGGCGGGCGAGGAGCACGCGCTCCCGGCGTACGGCGCGCACGGCGCGCGCGGCGCGGACGTGCTGCGGATCGGCCTCCCGCGGGCCGGGGCCGCGGCGGCCGACGGCGCGGGCCGGGACGGCGCCGCGGCGCTCCCGAGCGAGTACCTGGGCCCGGGCCGGGTCACGGCGGCGGAGGGGGGCGCGATCGCGGTGGAGCTGCCGGGCGGCCAGCCGGTCGCCGTCGAGATGGCGCTCGCGCTGCCCTACGAGCCCGCGGTGGGCGACACGCTGCTCGTCATCGGCAGGGAGGAGCGCTACTACGCCATCGGCGTGCTCCACGGCGCGGGTCGGACGGTGCTGTCGCTCCAGGGGGACGTGGCGCTGCACGCGAGGGACGGAGAGCTCTCGCTGTCCGGGGACAAGGGCGTCGCGATCCGGGGGCCGGAGCTCGAGGTGCAGGCGGGCAAGATCCGGATGGTGGCCGACGCCGTGGTCCAGCGGTTCACCTCGATGGTCCAGCGGGTGAGCGCGCTGCTGAGCGTGCAGGCGAGCGAGTCGCACACGGTCGTGGAGAAGACGGCCTTCACGAAGGCGAAGAACGCCACGATCCTGACCGAGGAGACGGTCACGGTGAACGGCAAGCAGATCCTCTTGGGATAGGAGGCCGGCGCGATGCTCCCTGCGAACAACAAGTGTACCGGCATGAGCGCCGGGTACCCCGACGTGTGCATGTCGCCTGCGCTCGGCCCGTTCCCGTTCCCCAATTTCGACCCGAACGCGGTGAAGTTCCCGTTCTCGTTCAACGTGTGGTTCTCGATGGGGCCTGCGCTGAGCCTCCTGGCGCGCGCGATCCTCACGATGGGCGACTGGCTGGGCACGCTGCACTGGACCTTCATGGGAACAGGCCAGTACACGTTCGGCAACGTGCGGGTCTTCATCAACTATGCCCCCGCCACGTCGCTGCTCTCTCCGAGGTCCGGCAACAACTACAACTGCTTCATCGGCGTCCAGGTGTTGCCGAGCGTGACCAACGTCTTCATCACGTACAACGCGGGCAGCGCCGGGGGCGCGCGGCCCGCCGGCGCCCCGATGCTGGCCGATCTGGACGCGCTGGTCGCGTCGCTCCACCCGTGCGGCGGCGCGTCGCCCGTCGAGAGCGTCCAGCTCGAGCCGGGGGTCGGGTACGTGAAGATCCGCACCTTCTCGCTGGACGTGCCCGCCCGGGTCCACACGGCGCTGAGGGCGCTCGCGGCCGGAGGGCTGGAGACGCTCGTGCTGGATCTGCGGGACAACCCCGGTGGGGAGCTGACGGCGTTCCTCGAGCTCGCGGGCGACTTCCTGGAGCCGGGGAGCGTCCTCGGGAGGGCGATCGACGCGGACGGCGACGAGATCGTGTACCGGTCGAGCCACCGGGATCCGTGCCGCGCGCCGCTGTGGATCCTGGTGAACGGCGGGACGGCGTCGGCGGCGGAGCTCTTCGCCGGCTGCCTCCAGTGGCACGGGAGGGCGGTCGTTGCGGGGGAGCGCACGTACGGAAAGGGAACGGCGCTGAAGGTCGCGGCGGATCCGGAGGATCACGCGCCGGTCCTCGCGCCGGCGGCGAGGATGGTCCTGCCGGGCGGAGAGCCGATCCACGGGACGGGGATCCGGCCGGATGTCGAGCTGGGGGCGATTGAAGGGGCCGATCGTGGCGGGGAGCGGCGATCGCTGATGGACTTGATCGCCGGCGCGAAGGCCTGAGCGCTAGTTCCGCCCGCCAGAGGTCCGGCCAGGGATCCGGAGAGAGATTTCAACGCAAAGGCGCAAAGGCGCAAAAAAGAACCGATTTTTGTTTCTTTGCGTCTTTGCGCTCTTGGCGTCTTTGCGTCGAACTCTCTCTTCATTTGCGAGACAGATCCCTGGCGGGATTTGTGACACGCGGGACTAGCCGCCGCTCGGCTCAGGGACGTACCGCGAGGTACACGGTGCTCCAGAGCTGCACCGCGTTCGACTCGTCATGGTGCAATCGCTCCGCGCCGAAGGGGACCAGCTTGTAACAGCCGCCCTCGAAGGCCCAGCTCCAGAGCTCCCGCGTGCTCGCCTCGCGCGTCGCCGCGATGACCTCCCAGAGCGCGCTCCGCGCCCGCTCCAGCGCGCCCCGCGCGCGGGCCGGCAGATCGCCGCGGCCGAGCTGCCGCTCGAGGCCCGCGGCGAGCATCGCCTGCTGCCACGACCAGGTGACCGTCCCGTGGTAATGGGCCGCCGTGAAATCCCTCTGGATCGCCGGATCCTGCGCGAACGCGGGGTTCGCGACCAGGATCCCCACCGGCGTCCGCAGGCCGGCCGGGAACGGGCGGATCAGGCGGCCCGCGATCGCCTCCAGCGCAGCGGGCGGCGGCTCCGTGAACAGGAGGACGAAGCTGTCGTCGGAGTGCATGACGGGAATCGGCTTCCCGTCGTCGTCGAGCGCGAGGGCAGGAAACGAGAGCGTCCCCGAGAGCGACGCGAGCGCCGGCGCCGCGTCCAGGCCCAGCGACGCCGCATAGGCCGACGCGCGCCGCCTGGCCTCGTCCTCCGGCAGCTCCACCTGGAAGAACACGCCGGCGTCCTTCCACGCGCGCGCGAGCCGCTCCGCCCGGCCGGCGCGCTCCGCGTCCGCGCCGAGCAGCGGGCTCGCGAGCAGCCGCGCCGACGCGCGGAGCGCGGCCGGAACGAGCGCGGCGTTCACGTCGTAGGGGATCCGGCCGCCCGCCAGGCCCTCCTGGCTGTCACGCCACTCGCCCACCTTCGTGCCCGCCTTGAGCCGGATCAACTTCATCGGATCCCCCGTCTCGGCGAACGGGGCGGCGAGGTGGAGCACGAGCGCCACGTTCCGCGCGAGCGCCTCCGCATACGTGTCGCCCCCCGGCGTCCGGCGCGACAGGAACTCGGCGGCGCGTTCCCGGCCGGCCGCGCTGCCGAGGAGATATTCAGCGGCGACCGGCGCGAGGAGGAAGTCGTCGTCGATCATCTTGTAATCGTAGACAGGCTCGCGCAGCGCCCCGGGGATGCCCGAATCGAGGTGCATGAGCGCGGCGTACTCGCCGATCGCCTCCTCGTGCGCGACCTCACCGGCCAGGCTCAGCCGATCGAGGACCGAGCCGAGGCCCGCCTCGACCACCGCCGGCTTGAGGACGGGCAGGAGCATCCTCACCGCGAGCAACGTGTCCCGGCCGAAGTACGTGAGGAAACGCCAGGACCCGGCCAGCAGCTTCTCCCGGTACGCGAGGAAGGCGAGCGCCTGGCGGTGGCGCGGATCGTCGCTGGCGCGCTCCGTCACGAGCTCCTCGAGGGGCACCGGCGTGAGCGGCGCCTCGTCCGAGAGCGCCGTCACCCGGACCCGGAGGCCGCTCGGCCCTGCCACCAGCGCGATCCGGCCGTCGTCCCCGAGCGCGGCCGTCGTGCCGTCCTGCGGCTCGATGAGCAGCTCGAGGTGATGATCGCCGTCCAGCATCGTCCGCCGCACGGCGATCGCCGCTCCCCGCTGCGAGGCGAACGCCTCGACGTCGTTCTCGAGCCAGGCCGGGACCTCGGCGTCGCGCCCCACGTCGCGGAGCGTACGGACACTCCCGAGGAGCACCCGATGGACACGCAGCACCGGCGCCTCGCTCGCGAGGAGCGCCGACACGCCGCGCATGACGCCGGGCCGCTCCACGCGCTCGACGCGCTCCACGCCAGCGACGTCCCCCTCCACCGAGAGATCGACCGGCGCGGGCAGAGAATCGAACCACACCGCGACTCCCATGTTCCCTGCCGGAAAAGCGACGATGAGCCGCGGCGACACGCCCGACGTCGTCAAGAGATGAGCGGCGATATGACCACGACGGAAGAAGTGGTTGTCTATCTGGCCTTCTTTCAGCTCGAAGGCCAAGAGCTCGGCAGGCGGCGGCGCGGAGGGCGCCTCGCCGTGCGGTGCGCGGGAGACACAGGAGGCGGCAAGCAGCGTGGACAAGGTGGTTCCCCTCAGAAATCGCTCGATCTTCGTGGGCCTCGTGGGCACCGCGGGACCGTACCCAGCCGGGGCGCGCCTGCCAAGGACCAAGGGTCTTCGTTGGCCGCCAGCTTACGTCTCCGACACGCTGGCCGCTTATCGCGGGTTTTCAGCGAATTTACCGAGGTAGAGCGATTCAGCGGGACGCGCGGGAGGGCGCCGCCACGGCCTCACTCCGCGCGGCACGTGTGGCCCCGGGAACGGACGCAACGGACGCAACGGACGCAAACAACGCGACGGACGCAAACAACGCGACCAACCAGGGCACCAGGGGGCGCGATCGCGATGAGGAGATGACAAAGAAAGAGCTCACGCCTTTGTTGCCCTGTGATAACCCATCCGAGAGCTCAGCTGTCGATAGTGAGTTCGCAGCAGGCCAGTGACCTGCGCGCCATTTTGAGGAAGGGGGTTCGAGATGGACGAAAGCATCTCCGGCCAAGCCGCGGCCGGCAGCGATGGTTCTGATCGCGCGAAGCTCAGCGTTCCGCAAGAGGGCCTGATCACCGCCGGGGTTGATGGCAGCCTCGAGTTGAATTGCCTGAAAAGCGCGGATTTTCGAACCGCCGACACCAAGAGCGCAAATATAGAATCTTATCTTGGCGTCCTTGGCGCGCTTGGCGGTTGATTTCTCGCTTGATCGACGAGATCGCTATTCCAGGCAGGGGAGTGAGGCGTACGCCGGTCAGCGCCCCTCGCCCCCCCGCCCAGGCTTCCCCCGGCGGTAGAGCCCGATGACCAGCGCGAGCACGGCGGCCCCCAGCCCGGCGACGGCGATGAGCCGCGCCGTCGTGCTCCACCGGCCGAACGGCCGCGGGCTGGCCTGTCCCGCGCGGGGGAGCGGGACGAGCGCGCGGCGGGCCGCCGCCGCCTCGGCGAGCGCGCGGCGGACGCCGGCGGCGTCGAGCGAGGCGTCCGCCGGGATGAGGGCGCGCAGCGCGGAGCGCGCCCTGAAGAACGGGGCGCCGTCGCTGCTCCACGCGGCGGGCGCGCTGTCGAGCGCCTCGTCGAGCGCGGCCGGGATCACCTCCTTGACGATCGCGTCCACCGCGCCGGGCGACGCCGACCTCGCGAGCGCGATGTAGCCGGCGTCCTGGATCCCGCGGCGAAGGCTCTTCAGGCGCATCGACGGGAACACGCCGGGAAAGCCGACGGATCGGGAGGAGAACGCGCCCCGCTGCGTCCCGGGATAGAGCAGCATGCCGTCGCCGAGGCACGCGTCGCCGTCGCGGTTGTGGAAGTTCTCGGCGACGGTGAACGGGTCGATGGGCCCTCGGCCGCCGCGGTTGCCGTCGTGCCAGAACGCCGTCTCCCACAGGAACCAGCGGTCCACCTCGTGGGAGGCCGCGATCCAGCCGTCGGCCATGAGCCCGGTGAGCGGCGCGTCGATCATGAACGTGCCGGTCCGCGGCAGCGCGCCGTTGTACACCCAGAGCCGCTGGCCCGCCTCGCGCGCGGCCCGCGCCCACGTGGAGTCGAAGCGGTTCGCCGGCGTGAGCACGAGGTCGACGTCCTGCTCCACCGGAGGGACCTCGCCGCACGAGTGCCCGACGAGGACGCGCGACGACAGGCGCGAGCCGCGGATCAGCCGGCGCCAGCCGGGCCCGCGGGGGCTCTCGCACTGCTCGTCGATCGCGTAGAGCATCACGTCGTCCACCGTCGGCGGGAGGAGGTCCGCGACCGCCTCGACGCGGTGGAGGGTCGCTTCCCCGGGATCGCCGAAGCTGCCATAGGCGCCGAGCGCCACCGCCCCGGGCGGCACGCCCGCGCCCGGCCCCCTGTAGCCGCGCGCCTCCGTGAAGAGCGAGCCGTCGATCGCCGCGCGCAGCCGCTCGACCTCGGCGGGGCTCCGGACCGACGCGAAGCCGTCGACGTGGTGCTCGTGGAGCAGCTGCCAGAGCTGCTGCTCGACGGCGGGCCCGCCGCCGACCCGCTCGGCGACGGGATCGGCGTCGTAGAACGCGATGAAGTCGACCGCGCCGTACGGCAGCACCGCCGGGGCGACGTCGAGCTTCAGATCGAGCGACGCGAGCTCGCCGTGCGACGCCGATCCGACCACCACCCTCCCCTCGTAAGCGCCGGGGAGGGCGCCCTCCGGGACGTGGAGATCGATCCAGACCGCCCGGGTCTCGCGAGCGCCGACCTCGAGCGGGTACGGCGCCCAGGGGGGCGCGAGCTCGACCGGGATGAGCGCGTCGGGGAGGAACCCGAGGTGCACGTCGTCGGGCGGCCGCGCCGCAGGGCTCCACCCGAGCGACTCCAGGGGGCGCTGCTCGTTGCGCGAGCGCCGCGTGATCTCGACGTAGTGCTCGACGAAGCGGCGGATCGAGATCGTCCCCGCGGGCGCCGCTCCCTGCCCCTGCGCGGGCGGCTCGGGCGCGTTGGCCGGCGCGCCCGGGCCGGCCGCGGGGCCGAGCGCGGAGAGCTCGACCGTGACGCCGCGCACGGGCTCGGCGCCGGCCTCGACGACGACCTGGAAGGCGACGACCTCCGCGCGGAGCGCGCCGAGCCGGATCGGCTCGCCGGGCCGGAAGACCGCGTTTCCTTCGCCGCGCGAGAGCGGCAGGCCGACGTCCTCCCGGCGGACGCGCGTGCCGTCGTCGGCCACCCAGACGCGCGCGCGCTCGGGCTGCCCCTCGCCGGCGGCCGCTTTCGCGAGCGCGCCGCACGCCATGGCGGAAAGCAGCGCGGCGGGGAGGTGCGGGAAGGATCGCGGCATGTCGCTCGGCTCTCCGAGGAGGAGCGACCGCCGGGGTCGGCCGCAATGCCATCCTAGGGGCGCCGCGCCCGCCCCCTCAAGCGCGGCGGTTGACAGGCCGGCGGGGCTCGGGCGATCTCGCGCCGTGGATCTGACCAGAGCGGCACTGCTCGCCGGCGGCGCTGCTGTCGCCGGCGCCATCAACGCTGTGGCGGGGGGCGGCACGCTGGTGTCGTTCCCCGCGGCGATCGCGGCGGGGCTGCCCCCGCTCGCCGCGAACGCGACGAACGCCGTGGCGCTCACGCCGGCGTCGCTCGCGTCGGCGTGGGCGTATCGCCGGGAGCTCTCCCGGGACTACCGGGTCCTCGGCGTCCTGTTCCTGCCCTCGCTGCTCGGCGGCGTCGTGGGCTCGGCGCTCCTGCTCGTGACGCCGCAGCGCGTGTTCGACGCCGCGGTGCCGGGGCTCGTGCTCGTCGCGACGCTGCTCCTGCTCTGGCAGAACCTGCGCCCGGCGAAGCCCTCCGCGGCGCCGTCCTCCGCGGCGGATGCCGGCGCGGAGCGCTTCGCGCTGCCCTCCCGGCCGTGGCTCGTGTTCCTGCTCCAGTTCCTCGTGAGCGTCTACGGCGGCTACTTCGGCGCGGGCATCGGCATCATGATGCTCGCGCTGCTCTCCTCGTTCGCGGGCGACGTGGACATCCACCGGCTGAACGGGATCAAGACGGTGCTCGCGAGCCTGATCAACGGCGTGGCGGCGCTCGCGTTCCTGTTCGCGGGCGCGGTCGACGCGGTCGCCACGCCGATCATGATGGCGGCGGCGGTGGTGGGCTCGCTCGCCGGCGCCGTGGTCGCCCGCCGCATCGAGCCCAGGAAGGTGCGGTGGTTCGTGGTCGCCCTCGGCCTCACGCTCACGGCCAAGCTCGCGTGGGACCGGCTCGGCGGCTAGCCCGGGCGCTACGCGACCCGCGGCGCCTCGAGGCTCATCATGAAATGGGAGGCGGGCATCCTGAGGGTGTCGCCCACGAAGCGCTCTTCGATCCGGCCGAAGGACCGGTCGGCGAGCCGCCGGAACGCCTGCGGGGTGCGGATGTAGTCGCCGCGATCGTTCTTCGCGATGAGCCGCGCCAGCGAGGACTGGCCCTCCCAGAGGGCGGTGTCGAGCGTGATCACGCGGCCCGAGGGGCGGATCGAGCGCGCGACCAGGGAGAGCAGCGAGCTCGCCACCTCGTCGTCCACGTGGTGCAAGAGGCCCAGCATCAGGACCCGGTCGAAGGGGGCCAGCGCGCGCGCGTGCAGCTCGCCGAACGGCTCGTCGTAGAACCTGGCCCGATCCCCGTGGCGCGCGCGAGCCGCCGCGATGTGGCGGCGGTCGGTGTCGAACCCGTGGTAGTCGACCGACGGCAGGCGATCGAAGTAGTACGCAGGGCCGCAGCCGATATCGAGCACGCGATCGCCGGGGCGCAGATCGAGCGCATCGAGGCACGCGCGCCGGGCCAGGTCGGCCCCGACGAGGCGCTGGGAGAGGACGTACAGGGCGGCATGGCCGCGATCGAGCAGGTGGGAGGAGAGCGCCATGAAAGGGCGGCGAGCCTAGCTCGCGCCCGGCGGCGAGGGTAGCCCCTGCGGCCTCACGTCCTCGGCCGGATTTTCCGCGAACGTCTGGCTCAGCGGCGCCCCCTCCACCGCGAGCGCGAGCGCGCCGAGCAGCACCGCGAGCCCGATCTGCAGCGAGTAGGTCGAGAAGACGAGCGCCGAGCCGGGGCCCATCACGACCTCCGGCGCGAAGTAGAGCGAGAGCGCCGCGTAGACCGCCATCTGAAACGTGCCGAAATACCCCGGCGCGTTCGGGAGGAGGACGCCGAGGTGGAGCACGCCGACGAGGACAGCCGCCCGCGCGAAGTCGATGGGCAGAAGGCCGCACCCGAAGGCCAGGATCTGCATCGCCCACACGTTCAGGAGGAAGTACCCCGCCGTCGCCAGGAGGAACGGGGCGGTGTACCGGAGCCGGGGCAGGAAGCCGAGGCCCGAGGCGACCCGCTCCACGGCGTCGGCCAGGCGGCCCGCGAGCTTCGTCGAGACGAGCCCGACCACGCGCTCGGTCGCGCGCCGCGCCCAGGCCCTGCGGAAATAGAAGACGCCGATCGCGAGGAACGCGGCGCCGAAGACGGCGAGCGCCAGGTAGGCGGCGCGCGGGACGGCGGCGGCGGGGACCGCGAGATCGCCGATCCGATCCGGGAGCGGCTCGCTGGGGCGCGCGAGCGCGAGCCCGGCGAGGAGCAGCGCGCTGAGGAACAGGCCGTCGATGATCCGCTCGGCGGCCACCGTGCCCGCCGCCGCCCACGCCGACAGGCCGCGGCGGCGGATGAGCAGCGGGCGCACCGCCTCCCCGGTGCGGAACGGCATCAGCACGAGCGCGCCATAACCGATGAAGGAGACGGCGACGACGCGCCGGAGCGGCACGGGCTCGATGGGCTCGAGCAACCACGTCCAGCGGTGGGATCGCAGGTAAAGCGCGCCGACGTAGAGCACCCCGTGCAGCGCCACGGCCCACCACGCGACGCCCGCGAACGCGGCCCTGTCCGGCACGACGGGCAGCCCCCCGGCGCGCAGCACCCACGCGCAGCCGAGCGCGACGACGAGCGACGCCGCGATCGCGAGGCGATGCCTCTGCAAGCTCCGGAACCGGAAGAGGCCTCGCAGCGACGCCCGCTTCGCCATGCTCATGCGGCCGCGTCTACCACGACCCCGCTGCCCGAGGTAGCGAAGCACGATGTGCCCACAGTTCGCGCCGTGTAAGTTCCGTCGTTCTGATCTATCCTCCGGCGCCCCATGGAACCCATGAAGGTCGTCCTGCTCGCCGGAGGCTTCGGAAGCCGGCTCGCCGAGCACACCGAGGCTCGTCCGAAGCCGATGATCGAGATCGGCCCGTATCCGATCCTCTGGCACATCATGCAGATCTACGCGGGCCACGGGTTCAACGACTTCGTCGTGGCCTGTGGCTACAAGGGCGAGGTCATCAAGGATTACTTCCACAACTTCTACGTTCGCAGCGCGGATTACGTGGTGAACCTGCGCGACGGCGCCCAGCGCTTCGTCCGCAGCGCTGCGCCCGACTGGACCGTGGCCCTCGTGGACACGGGGCTCCACACGATGACGGGCGGCCGGCTCCGGCGGCTCGACGGCTGGCTCGACGGCCCGCGCTTCATGTGCACCTACGGCGACGGCGTGGGCGACGTGGATATCCGCCGCCTCGTCGAGTTCCACAAGTCCCACGGCAAGCTCGCCACGGTCACGGCCGTCCGCCCGCCGGCGCGCTTCGGCGGGCTCTCGCTCGAGGGCAACCTCGTCCGCGAGTTCTCGGAGAAGCCCCAGTCCGGCGAGGGCTGGATCAACGGCGGGTTCTTCGTGTTCGAGCGGCGCGCGCTCGACTACATGACCGACGACACCACCGTGCTCGAGCGCGAGCCGCTCGAGCGGCTCGCCTCGGAGGGCCAGCTCGCGGCGTACCGGCACGACGGCTTCTGGCAGCCGATGGACACGCTGCGGGAGAAGCGGCTCCTCGAGTCGCTGTGGGAGTCGGGCAAGGCGCCCTGGAAGACCTGGGCATGACCGGCCGCGGCGGCTCGTTCTTCGCCGGGCGCGCGGTGCTCGTCACCGGGCACACGGGCTTCAAGGGCAGCTGGCTCTCGCGCTGGCTGACGCTCATGGGCGCGCGCGTGGTGGGCTTCTCGCTGCCGCCGGAGGGGCGGCCGAACCTGTTCGAGCTCGCGGGCATCGCGGGCGACGTCGCCTCCGTGACCGGCGACGTGCGGGATCTGCCGGCGCTGCTCTCCGTGGTCGAGGAGCACCGGCCGGAGATCGTGCTGCACCTCGCGGCCCAGCCGCTCGTCCGGCGCTCGTACCGCGAGCCCGCGGAGACGTTCGCGACCAACGTGATGGGGACGGTGAACGTGCTCGAGGCGTGCCGGCGCGTGGGCTCCGCGCGCGCCATCGTCGTCGTGACCTCGGACAAGTGTTACGAGAACCGCGAGTGGGTCTGGGGCTACCGCGAGGACGAGCCCATGGGCGGGCACGACCCGTACAGCAGCAGCAAGGGCTGCGCCGAGCTCGTCACGGCGGCCTACCGGCGCTCGTTCTTCTCCGGCAGCGGCGCGGCGGTGGCGTCCGCGCGGGCGGGGAACGTGATCGGCGGGGGCGACTTCTCCGAGGATCGGCTGGTGCCCGACATCGTGCGCGGCGTCGCCGCCGGGGAGCCGATCGTCATCCGCAACCCGCTCGCGACCCGGCCCTGGCAGCACGTGCTCGAGCCGCTCGGGGGCTACCTCCTGCTCGCGCGGCGGCTGTGCGAGGCGCCCGCGGCCCACGAGGGCGGGTGGAACTTCGGGCCGCGCGACGGCGACACGTGCGCGGTCGGCGGCGTCGCCGAGCGGCTCATCCGGCAGCTCGGGCGCGGCGAGCTCAGGCTCGTGCCGCCCGAGCACCGCTCCGGCCCGCACGAGGCGCAGCTGCTGCACCTCGACATCAGCAAGGCGCGCGCCCGGCTCGGCTGGACGCCGCGGCTCACGCTCGACGAGACCGTCGCGCTGACGGCGCGCTGGTACCGCGCGTACCTCGACGACCCCGCGTCGAGCCGCGCCGAGCTCGACGCGCAGATCCGCGCGTACGGGGTCGACCTCGCATGAGCGCCGGGCTCGGTGCGGTCCTCGTCACCGGCGCCACGGGGTTCATCGGCGCGGCGCTCGCGGCGCGGCTCGCGGCGACGGGCGCGCGGACGGCGTGCATCGTCCGCGCGGAGAGCCCCCGCCGGGCGCGGCTCGCGGGCATCGCCGGGGTGGAGATCACGCCCGTCGCGTCGTTCTCGACGCCGGAGCTCGCGCGGGCCGTCGCGGCGATCCGGCCCGAGGTGGTCTTTCACCTGGCCGCGTCCGGGGTGAACCCGAGCGAGCGGGATCCGGAGCTCGTGGTGGACGGGAACGTGGGGTTGACCACGCGCCTGCTCGCGGCGCTCGAGGCGCACCGGCCGGCGCGCTTCCTCCACGCGGGCTCGTGCTCCGAGTACGCCCCGGCCCCGGAGCCCGCGCGCCTCCGCGAGGACCACCCGCTCGATCCGGCGTGCGTCTACGGCGCGGCCAAGGCGGCCGCCTACCTCTGCGGCAAGGCCGTCGCGGCGCGGCTCCAGATCCCCTTCGTCGCGCTGCGGCTCTTCGGCGTCTACGGCCCGGGCGAGGGCCCCGCGCGCCTCATCCCTCACCTCATCGCGCGCTTCCGGGCGGGCGAGGCGCCGGCCCTGACGCCCGGCGCGCAGGCGCGCGACCTCACCTACGTCGACGACGTGGTCGAGGCGCTGATCGCCGCCGCGACGTCGAGAGGCCTCGAGTCCGGTGTGTACAACGTGTGCTCGGGCGCGCCGGTGCGCGTCCGCGAGGTGGCCGAGCGCGTCGCGCGCGCGGCGGGCTGGCCCGGCGGCGACCTGGGCCTCGGGCGCCTCCCCTACCGGGACGGCGAGCCCATGTGGATCGTCGGGGATCCATCCCGCTTCGCGGAGGCGACCGGGTGGCGGCCCCGGATCGCGCTCGACGAGGGGGTGCGGCGCATGATCGAGGCCGCCGATGCAGAGAGGGCGCCGTGAGCGACGCGGGGAGCAGGCGCAGGCTGATCTCGATCGTCGTGCCGGTCTACAACGAGGAGCGCAACGTGGCCCCGCTGTACGAGGCGATCACCGCGGTGATGCGCCGCATCGCGGATCGGTACGACCACGAGCTCGTCTTCACCGACAACCGCAGCACCGACGGGACCTTCGACGAGCTCGTGAAGCTGGCGGCGCGGGACGAGCGGGTCCGCGTCTTCCGCTTCTCTCGCAACTTCGGCTTCCAGCGCTCCATCTACACGGGATACATGAAGGCGCGCGGGGACGCGGCCGTGCAGATCGACTGCGACCTGCAGGACCCGCCGGAGCTCATCCTCGATTTCGTGAAGGAATGGGAGGCGGGCGCCCAGGTGGTTTACGGGATCCGCCGCAGCCGCAAGGAGGGCTATCGCATCACCCTGCTCCGGCGGGTGTTCTACCGCCTGATCGATTTCCTCAGCGAGGATCACCTGCCCCACGACGCGGGCGACTTCCGGCTGGTGGATCGCCGGGTGCTCGAGGTGCTGCGCCAGGTCGACGACACGAAGCCCTACCTGCGCGGGACGCTGGCCACGCTCGGGTTCAAGCAGACGGGCATCGCCTACGATCGGGCCGCGCGGGAGCGGGGCGAGAGCAAGTTCCGGATGAAGGATCTCGTCGGGCTGGCGCTCGACGGCATCCTCAGCCACTCGACCGTACCGCTCCGGGTCGCGACCTACACGGGGCTCGTGGTCTCGGCGCTGACGCTCCTCGCGATCGCGGGCTACGCCGTCGGCAGGGTCGTCTATGGCGCGGACTGGCCTGCTGGCTTCGCGACGACGACGCTGCTCATCCTGCTCTCGCTGAGCATCAACGCCCTGTTCCTGGGGATCATCGGCGAGTACGTGGGCCGCATCTACCAGCAGGTGCGCAAGCGCCCGCTCACGATCATCGACCAGAGCGTGGACCGGGCGCCGCCGCGCGAGGCGGGCGCAGCGCCCCAGGCCGAGATCCGTTATTCGCGGACGTCCAGCACGGTGAACCCGCGGTTGGAATAAGCCGTCTTGTACCTGCGCAGCTCCTTGTTCTGGCCGCGGCGCACGACGACGTAATCCACGCCGTAACGTTGCCGCAGGGCCTGGACGCGGGCCTCGTCGAGGCTGCTGTAGCCCCCGAGATCCCGGTGGCTGCGGATCTTGCGCCCGGTGACGTCCTCCAGCCGGCGGATCCACTCGAGCACCTCGCCCGGGACGATGGGGTTCGACTTCCAGTCGACGACGATCGGCCGCTGCCCGTGGTAACGCATCCTCTCGTTGTCCGGCGGCGTCAGGAAGATCGCGTCGACAGGGGTGCTGGCCTGCATCCAGGTGAAGAGGGCCCGCTCGTCGGCGCGCAGGCCGGAGAGGACGCTGGAGCTCCGGCGGACTTCCTGGAGCCTCGGCACGAGGAAGGTGAGCAGGACGGCGACCGCGGCGGCGAGCCCCACGAGCGCGCCGCCGCGCTGCCAGAGCGCGCGGGCGCGCGCGAGGCCGGGCTCGGGCACGAAGCGCCGGGCGGACTCCGAGGCGAGCCAGGACAGCGCGGCAACGGCCACGACCCCGGCGGCCAGCGCCGGGAGGCGCGCAGACTTCTCGACGCTGCCGTGCAGGGCGAGGGCCCCGAGGCCGCCGACGATCAGGGCCATCGCGGTGACGCCGTAGCGACGCCCGGCGGAGGGCTCGAGGATGACGCGCACCGCCCCCGCGCACGCCAGCGCCGTGAGGAGCAGCTCCACGTGCGGGGTGATGCGCCACGGGAAGAGCTGCGTGACCGGGCGCAGCTGCGCGAGCGCCGAGAGGCCGACGCCCATCCAGATCACGAGGAGGAGCGCGAGGATCAGGGTGACCAGCCTCGCCGCGGGGCCCTTGCGGTTCCTGGTGAGCGGCACGGCCGCGCCCAGCCCGAGCAGGTGCCACGCGATGAAGCCGAGGAAATCGCGCTCGCGGCCGTGGATCATGAAATGGTGAGGGGCCCGGATGGTGGTGTAGATCTCCTGCGCGAGCCGCGCGTCCTTCGCCCCGGCGGTGGCGAGGATCATCGGCGCGAAGAGCGCCAGCACCGCCAGCGGCGGCAGGAGCTGCCGCGAGGCGCGGCGCCAGAGCTCTTTCGGGTCGCGCACGCCGAGCCCGAGGTGCGCGAGCGCGTACGCGCCGAAGAAGAGGATCAGGTAGTTGGCGTGGAAGAGGCCGCTCACGGCGAGCGCGATGCCGGAGGCGAGCCACTGGCCCCGCACGAAGAACGGCACCGAGATGAAGAACGCCGCGGTGCCGAGCGATGAGGGCTGGAGGATATAATCGAACGCGAAGATGGCGCAGGCGCCCCGGGTGCGCGTGAGCGTGGCGAACGCGACGAGCAGGAGAAAGCCGGGCAGCGCGTGGCGGCGATCGACGAGGGCGCGCAGCAGGAAGTAGAGGGCTGCCGTGCCGGCGCCGATGACCACGGTCTGGGCGATGCCGACGGCCCACCCCTTCTCATTGAGCGCGAGGAGCCCGGCAGCCAGGTACTTGAACGTGGGGTGATAGTGCGTCGTGCTGGTCGCGAACCAGTCCCGCGCGAGGATGTCGGGGTGCACGAGCCGCAGCGACCCGAGCATGTACACGACCTGGTTGTTGATGCCGCAATTCCACCCGAACGAGGCCCCGAACAGCAGCGATACCACCGCCGCCAGCGTGACCTCAGCGCGATCCCTGATGCGTTCTAGCCCGGACATGGCGGCGCGAGACTAGCGCGCGGCCGAGCGCACCGCCAAGGGGCAGCTCGCTTGCTCTCGCGGCGTGTCCGCCGGCGTCTTCTCGGCCGCCTCAGCCTCCTGGGCCTTGTCCCCCTCGTCCCCCTCGTCAGATGACCGGCGGCGACGTGACGACGGCCCGGCCCGGCCTCGGGCCCACGAGCACCGGATAGAGGACGCCGGCGAGCACGCCGCCGGCGAGCGGGGCGAGCCAGAAGAGCCAGAGCTGAGACAGCGCCCCTCCGCCGACGAACAGGGCAGGACCGGTGGAGCGCGCCGGGTTCACCGACATGTTCGTGACCGGGATCCCGATGAGGTGAACCAGCGTGAGCGCGAGCCCGATGGCGATCGGCGCGAACCCGCGCGGCGCGCCGTGATCGGTCGCGCCGAGGACCACCGTCACGAAGCCGAACGTGAGGACGATCTCGGTCAGGAGGCTCGCGAAGAGCGAGTATCCGCCGGGCGAGCGCCCGCCGTAGCCGTTCGACGCGAAGCCTGCCTGCACGGCGAAACCGGCGGCGCCGCTGGCGATCGCATAGAGGATGCCGGCGGCGACGATGGCGCCGGCGATCTGGGCGAGGACGTACGGCAGGAGGTCTCGCGCGGGGAAGCGCCCGCCGGTGATCAGGCCGAGCGTCACGGCGGGGTTGAAGTGCGCGCCCGAGATGTGGCCCACCGCGTAGGCCATCGTCAGCATGGAGAGCCCGAACGCGAGCGCCACGCCGAGGAAGCCGATCCCCATCCTGGGATACGCCGCGGAGAGCACGGCGCTCCCGCAGCCGCCGAGCACGAGCCAGAACGTTCCGAGAAACTCTGCGGCCGTACGCCTGGACAACGACATCTCCATCTCTTCTTCTCCCCTGCGGAAGGCCCCCTCGGCGCGGGCCGAGGCGCGGCGGCGGCCGCGCCCGGCCGTGGGGCCATCCGACGGCTGGCGCAGGCCGCACGGTCGACCGGCGGGCACCCCGCCGAGGCGACGCTCCACCGGCCCTTCGTCGACATTGGATGAGCTCCGGCCCGCCGCGTTGCGGTCGGACCGCTTCGAGCGCCCCTCACGGATGCTCGATCTTCCGCAGCCGGTACGCCCGCGCGTCCCACAGCGAGAACGCCCGCTCGCCGCTCGCGAGGACGTCGAACCCGTGGCGGGCCGCGAGCCGCGCGGCGTCGGCCGCGTCGCGCGCGGGGTCGCCGCGGTACGAGTAGCCCAGGACGACGAGCTCCCCGCCCGGCCGCAGCGCCCGGCGCGCCTCCGCGACGAGCCGATCCACGACCTCCGCGCCCGCGGCGACGACGTACGGGAACGAGTCGACCGCGTACACGAGATCGAAGCGGGCCGACGGCGCGTCGCCCAGATCGACGCCCGACGAGACCGCGAGCACGACGTTCGAGCGCCCCGCGCAGCGGCGCCGCGCGGCCTCGATCATGCGCGGCGAGACGTCGAGCCCCCACGCCTCGCGCACCCTCGGCGCGAGCGCCGCCTCGAAGCGGCCGATCCCGCAGCCGATCTGCAGGATCGCGCGGTCCTCCCCGAGCACGCCCCACCGCTCGAGGAGCTCGACCACCTCCCGCGTCGCGCGCTCGAGGATCTCCGGATCGCCGAGCGAGTACGCGGCGACGCTCGCCTCCTCCGAGCGCTCGCAGAGCTCGTCGAACAGCCGCGCGGCGGAGCGACAGGCACCCCGGGCGTCCTCCCCGGCGACGCGCGCGTCCCGGTGCGCGCCCAGCATCGCCGCCACGGTCGCGCACGCGGCGCGCCGCTCGTCCAGGCAGCGGCGCAGCGCCTCGAGGCGCGCCGCCCGCTCCCCCTCCCCCGCCGCCGGCCGCGCGGCGTGCGTGGCGTGCGTGGCGTCGATCGCGCGCGCGGCGGCCTCGAGGTCCCCCGCGACGCCGAGCAGCCGCACCAGGCCGACCTCCGGCGACGCCTCGCCGGACATCACGGCCTGCACCGCGCCCTCGCCGTCGCTCTGCCCGTCGTCCCGCCCGGGCCCGCACGCGCCCCGGCGCCGCAGCCGCCGGCGGAACGTCCAGCGGTCGACGGCGCCCCAGTCGTACTTGTACGGCTCGCGGCCGCGGAGGAAGTCCACGGTCCGCGCGCCCTCGCGCGCCGCGTGCTCGATCGCGCTGGCGAGCATCACGAGCCCCGGGCTGTACCATGCGAGCTCCGGATCGAAGCCGGTGATGTACGACGCGAGCCCGCCGCGCTCGGCGAGCCCGTAGAGCGACGCGATGATCCGCCCGTCGAGCCGCAGGCCGAAGAGCCGCAGCGCGCCCCGCGCGCACAGCGCGCGCGCGGCCTCGCGGTGGAACGGCCGGAGCGCCTCGTCGAGCACGCCCCCCTCGCCGCGCGAGCGCCAGCGCGCCTTGTGGTTCGCGAACAGCGCGTCGAGCAGCTCGTCCACGCTCGCCGCGTCGGCCACGTCGAGGCGCAGGTCCCCGGCCCGCGCGAGCCGCTTCCGCGCGCGGGCGACGCGCGCGCGCATCCCCGCGGGAAACAGCTCGTCCGGCGCGGCGCCCTCGGGGATCGTCACCGCCGGACACGCCTCGTGCCTCTCGACCTCGTCCGACCAGCCGGGGGGCGCCTCGGCCAGGAGCAGCGGCGACGACGCGCGCAGGTCGTGGAGATCGGCGACGTCCCACGCGCCGGCGCGCTCTTCGAGGCAAGCGAGCGCCGCGTCCGCGACCGCGCGCTCGTACCCCGACGCGGCCAGGACATCGTTGTAATCGGTGATCCCGGCGCCGAGCAGCGCGACGACGCGCTCGTCGCCGACGCGGTGAACCGCGAGGGGCGCGAGGCCGACGAGCCCCCCGTCCGACCGGAAGACCAGGGCGAGCACCTCCTCGGGCCCGAGCGCGCGGCACCACGGGATCAGCCACTCCGGCCGCTGGAACGTCGTCGCCGCCGGGCAGCGCTGCCACAGCGCGCTCCACGGCTCCCGCAGCGCCTCGAGCTCCTCGCGGCGGCTCAGCACCTCTACGTCGAGTCGTTCGCTCACCTGCCCTCCGAGCGGCGGGCTCAGCGCTCCTCGGCGCTCGTCGGTCGTCGTCGAGCGCGCGCGGGCGCTCACCGGGCTCCCCGCCCCTGCCGGCGCCGTATCCTCGCAGAGGCGCGCGGCCACGCAACCGGGGCGCGCTACCTCGGAGAGGGCTCTGGAGAGCTCGAGCCAGCCGGCCCGTCGCCTCTCTAAGCCCCTCCCGCGCGCGCCACGGCGAAGATCAGGTGACGTTGCAGCCGGATCCCCTCCGGCGCGCGGCGGCGCTCGAGCTCGGCCGCGAGCGCTGCCTTGACCCGCGTGGCCTCCGCCGGATCGAGGTTGGACAGGAAGTTGCCGAACGAGCTGGCCAGGTAGAACGCGATCACGTCGTCCGTGTCCGCGAAATGGTCCGTGAAGGTGCGGATCTGGAGCCTCGGATCCTCGAAGCCGGCGAGCAGGAGGGTGCTCGTCAGGTCGTCCGAGGTCACCTTGTAGGTCGTGCTGCCGAGCGTCTCCGCGGTGGCGGTCACGCCGAGAGACGACCGCACACCCTCGATCACCTGCTCGAGCTCGTGCGGGCGCTCCCTGGCGGCCGAGCTGATGCCGAGGCGCCCTCCCCGCTTGAGGACCCGGCGCGCCTCGCGCAGCGGGCCGAGCTTCTCGGGCAGCCAGTGGAGCACGCTGTTCAGGAACACGACATCGAAGCTCCCGGCCGCGAACTGCGAGAGATCCTCGGCCTGCCCGACGCTGGCGCGGAAGTTCGGCCAGCGCTTCTGGTTCGCCAGCTCGACCCGGAGCGGCAGCGGATCGACGCCGGCCACCGCGCCGGAGGGGCCGACCCGCTCGGCGACGTAAGCCCCGAGCCGGCCCGTCCCACACCCGACGTCGAGGACGCGCTCGCCCGGGGAAATCTGGAGATCTTCGATGAGCAGCTTTCCGTGGTTGAACTGCCGATCGCTCACGCGATCGTACGTCTCGGCCAGGACAGCTGAATCGAGCGAAAGGCTGACCATCATGGCTCCTTGAGAGAGGAGGTGGAGATCGGCGAAAGACGGGGGCCGAATGGAGGATCTCCCCGAGCGCCACACGTCTGCTATCGAGGACAATAGTCCGCCATAACGGACCGAGCAAGCGCTATCTCGATGGCTGCGCGTGATGTGCGCGTGACGGCGGCGGTGCTGGCCCGGTTTCGCCGTCGGGGGCGGGCGTGGTAGCGTTCGCGCCTGCTCTCGAACAATGAGGAGTCGCTCATGAGCTGGATCGACCAGTACCGCGCCTTGGCTCGCTACAACCGGTGGATGAACGACAGGCTCTTTGCGCTGGTCGGCAAGCTCGACGACGTGGAGCGCAAGCGCGATCGCGGGGCCTTCTTCCGGTCGATCCACGGCACGTTGAACCATATCCTGCTCGCCGACCGCACGTGGATGGGGCGCTTCACCGGCGGCGCGGAGCGGTTCGTCTCCCGCGATCCGAGCGGGGAGGCCATCGAGATCACCGCGCTCTCGCAGGAGCTCTACGCGGACTTCGGCGATCTCTCCCGCGAGCGCGCCAGGACGGACGCCGATATCCTCGCGTGGGTGCACGAGATCGATGACCGGGCGCTCGCGGGCGACCTGACGTACACGCGGAGCGGGACGGTCTACACCTCTCCGCTCTGGTGGTCCGTGGGGCACTTCTTCAATCATCAGACCCATCACCGCGGTCAGGTGACCACCCTGCTCACGCAGATGGGAATCGACCCTGGCGCGACCGATCTGATCGCGATGCTGCGGGACGAGAGCCGCGGGCGATGACGCGCGCCTCGCCCCCCGGCGAGCGCGGATGTCCGATGGCCCGATAGCACCTTGAGCGGGCGGGCGGGCGAGGCCAGCCCGGGATCACCGGGCGGCGCGCCGCCGGCCGTCCTGCCGCGCCTGGCTCGCCGCCCTGACCTCGACGAGCGGATTGCGCGCCTCGGCGGCGCGCAGCCGCTCGAAGCGCTCGATCCTCGCGCGGTTGCCGCTCTGCCGCAGCGTCCGCGCGAGCACCACGCTCTTGGCGAGCCGGATGAACCGCAAGCGGTGGGCCGAGTCCACGTCCTCGACGTCTCTCCTGCCCGCCCGGGGCCCGAACTCGCGTTCGTAGGCGGCCCGGAGCCGGCGCTCTCCGTGGAGGCCCAGCGCGTCCGAGAGCCCCTCGAGCGCGGCCCGCTCCGCCGGGGTCGACCACGAGAGGACCCTGGAATAGGGCGTCGCCATGGTCTCGTGATCGGGCTTGATGACGAAGCGGCGCAGGAACACATCGGACGTCGCGACCGGCACATCGCCCGTCGCCTGGTGGAGGAGGGCGTACGCGAACGCCTCGTTCATCCCCACGAGCTGGTTCCGATCGTAATCGGCGCCGTCGACGCGCTTCCCGAGGCGATCGACGCCCGAGAGGGCGGCGAAGAAGAAGCTGCTGAAATCGGTGTAATCCGCCTCGTCGATCTCGGGCGTGCAGCCCGACGCGGGGCGGTCCCGGGTCGCCGCGAAGAAGCCGACGATGTCGCGCTCGACCAGCTCGCCGTCGGGCCTGCCGCCCTCGAAGAGGAGGTTCGCGAACGAGCCGGAGTAGCACTGGGCCATGACGAGGACGACGGGGGTGCCGCCGGGCAGCTCCTTCATCCGGGCGGCGAGATCGCGCACGGACAGCGCGCCGCCGCCCCAGAGGTCGAACACGTTGTTGTCGAGGTCGTGCCCTGGATCCGGGCTCCCGTGGCCGGCGAAATAGAGCAGCAACGGGTCGGCGGGGCGCGCGTGGACGAACCTGCGCCAGATCGCGTCGAACCCGGGGCGGGTGGTCGCCCCGTCGATGCGCGGCAGCCTGGGCGCGCGGTAGCGCGTCTGGTCGCCGTCGAGGAACTGCACGCTCCGCGTGCCCCGGCGCCCGTCGGCGAAGAGGACGCGCCGCTCCGCCCTGGCCGGGAGCAGCGACTGGAAGTACCGGATGTGGCCTTCGATGGCCACCTGGTTCATGGGCGGCCTCGGGCCGCCGCCCACGACGAGCGCGCGCCAGGCCGCGGGCTCGGGGGAAGCCGGGGCAGGCAGGGCGGGCGGGGCGGGCGAAGCCGGGGGCGCGGCCGGCGCAGGCAAGAGGGCCTGCGGCGCGGCCGGCGCAGGGCGCGGCGGGCGCCGCGGCGAGGGGGCTGGCGCACGGCGCGGCGAGCCCACCGGCGAGGCCGCCGGCGCGGGGCGCGGCGGGTGAGCCTGCGGGGCGGCCGGCGCGGGGCGCAGCGGGCGCAGCGGGCGCGCGCCCGCCGTCGCGGCGGTCGCCGTGGCGACGGCGATCACAGCGACCCGGAGGAGCAGATGGTGCGCGGCGGTCACGTCCTCGGCCTCGGCAGCGCGCGCATCGCGGCGCTCGATTCTAGGTAGCACGACCGGCTCCCCCGCGTCGACACGCGCTCTCTCGATCTCTCTCGGCCGCCCAACCGGCTTGGCCCGGCCCACGTGGGTTACATCGAGCGCGAGCTACACTGGGGACGCCTGGTTCCGTGGCGAGCGCCACCGGGATGCCCTCGCTGCGTACTCGTGGGCCTCCACGAGGGCGCCGCGCGTCGCGTGTCGGCCTGTTTCTGTCTGCCAGGCAGTCTGTCGGCCAGCGTTCAAGCAGGCAGTCTGTCGGCCTCTCTGCTTCTGGTTCAATCGGATCCAGGGGAACGCGATCACCGACGAGGACCTGCGCCAGCCGGCAGCATTTCGCCGCAGGCGGGGCAAATTGCATCGCCGAGCCCATCCTCGACCACAGCAGAGATCCCCTGCTTTCACCGCGGTCTCCGCCAGGTGACCGCGACGCGTCGCGGGCACGACGGCGCGGTCCGGCAGCGCGACGGGCTCCGCGGCGCGCCGCGCTCGGTCCAGGGAGCCACCGTATGGCCGAGGTCGGCCCTCGCGTGCCCGGATCTTCTCATCGGCCTCTGGCATGCGGATTGCCGTTCCCCGCGCCATCGATGCACGAGCACAGGAGGGAAGACCATGTCGGCCAGCTCATCGAAGACGACCATCGTTCATGACGAGATCCGCCAGTGGGTCGAATCGCGCGGAGGCCGCCCGGCGACGGTGAAGAGCACCCAGGAGGGCGGCGAGCCTGGCATCCTCCGCATCGATTTCCCCGGGTACAGCGGGGAAGACACCCTGGAGGAGATCTCGTGGGAGGACTTCTTCGACAAGTTCGAGGAGTCGAACCTCGCCTTCGTGTACCAGGAGAAGACGGCGGACGGGCAGCCGAGCAACTTCTCCAAGCTGGTGAGCCGCCCGGCCGACGTCGGCGGCAAGAAGGCGAAGCAGGGCAAGCAGAAGTCGAGAAAGGCGGCCTGAGCCCGGAAGCCAGGACCCGGCCGGGAGACCGGCAGAGACCGGCACGCGGCAGGAAGTGCGATGCCGGGGCTCAGCGCCGGCGCGCGGGCGGTGTCGGGGCGGCGTCGGTCGCGCTCGACGCGCCCGACGCGCCCAACGCATGGTTTCTCTGCCACGCCGCGGCGTGCGCGAGCAGCGCGTCCCGGAGCTCCGCGGCCGCGCCCTGGAGCTCGCCGCCGCGCCGGCGGACGAGATAGAAGACCTTGCGCGGCAGCTCGGGCAGCGGGCGCGCGACGAGGCCGCGGGGGAGGCGGCAGCAGGCGTTGACCACCGCGATGCCGACGCCGAGCTCGACGAAGTGGAGCATCAGCTCCCAGCCGTTCGCCTCGACCGCCGGCTCCCAGCGGACCCCCGCCGAGAGCAGCGCCTGCGCGAGCAGGGCCCGGTGGGGCCGCGACGGGCCGGGGACGACGAGCCGCGCCCCCTCGAGGTCGCGCAGCCGGATGTGGCGCTTCCGGGCGAGCGGGTGGCCGTCGGGCACGACCAGGACCTGCGCCACCTCGGTGAGGCGATCGGCGGCGAGCCCGTCCGGCGCCCCCTCGAGCGGCGCGACGCCGAGGTGCGCCTCGCCCGCCGCGACGGCCTCGATCGTGCCCTCGCGGTCGCGCGTGAGCAGCCGGAGCGGGGCGGCGCCACGCGCGGAGAAGGCGCGGATCCCCTCGCCGAGCAGGTAGAGGTACGAGCCCTCCCCGGCGCAGAGCACCACCGGCTCCCGGCTCTCGCCGTGGCGGAGCACGTCGAGGAACGAGCGCGTCCGCTCGCCGACCTCGCGCCCGAACGCGGCGACGCGCTTGCCGTCGGCCGTGAGCTCCAGCCGTTGCCCGCGCCGCTGGTAGAGCGTGACGCCGAGCGCCTCGCCCAGCTTGCCGATCTGGGCGTGGAGCGCAGGCTGCGAGACGTGGAGCGCCCGCGCCGCGCGCGTGAAGTTGAGGTGCTCGGTGAAGACCACGAAGGCGCCGAGCCAGTCGAGGTTGAGCATGGCGGCAAGCTATCGCGAAACGCGATAGCGACTCCAGAAATACTTCTTCCGCATGATAGCCGGGTGTCTATTCTTTCCTCTGCCGATTCCCTTCACGGTTTCGGTCCCGGTCCCTGCACCGTCCAGGGGCCTTCCGGAGGCCTCTGCGTGCCCGCGCGAATCGCGGGCCGCGGCTCCGGCTCACGAGACGAGAATGGAGCTTGACGATGGGCCGCGATCGCTTGACCGACACGAGCAAGAAGCTCTCCTGGCTGCTCCGCCACGCGGCGCCCTCGCAGGGCGTCGCCATGGACGACGCCGGCTGGGTGGCCGTGGACGACGTCCTCAAGGCGCTCCGGATCTCCCGGCCGGTGCTCGACGAGGTGGTGGAGAAGAACACGAAGAACCGCCTCGAGATCCGCGGCGACCGGGTGCGCGCCTCGCAAGGCCACTCGCGCGACGGCATGCCGGTGACGCTCGCGGGCCTCGAGGCGTCGTGGGAGGAGGTCCACGGCGACGCGTCGATCTGGCACGGCACCAGCGTCGACGCCGTGAGGGGCATCGCGCGCCACGGCATCCGGCCGGCGGCGCGCACGCACGTCCACTGCACCGACGCGCTGGGCAGCGCGGTGGGCAAGCGCGCGAAGGTCGACGTGATGCTCGAGATCAGCCCGGCGAGGCTCCGGGCGCGCGGCGTGCGCGTGTTCCGCAGCCAGAACGGGGTGATCCTGGTGCGGGAGGTGCCGGTCGAGTGCCTCGTGGGGCTCTTGCCCATCGTGGCGCGGGCGCAGCGGGAGGCCGAGGCGCTCCGCGCGATGCTCTTCGGCGACGGGTCGCGCGGGGCGGCGTGATGTCCGGATAGGCCCAGGCGCTTCGCGCGACGCGGATCATCGGTGCGTCCTCGAGCCGCCCAGCGTGGGGACCAGCTCGTCGCCCTCGACCGCGAACGCGCGCCGCACGACGGCAGCGTCGCGAGACAGGTCGTCGAGAAAGTCAACGGGGCGTCATCACTGAGCCTGCACGTAGAGCGAGAACGGGAATTGCCCTCCCCGTCGACGAAGGTCGCGTCAGGGACGTCGAGCACGAACTCGTGCATGCCGGCGCCCGCGGCCCCCACGGGGCGATCCGGGTGTCGATGATGTCGCAAGGGCATGAGTTGCTGAACGACTGCCACTCTTCGTCCGACCGTCGGCCTCTGTCGATCAAGCGCGAGGGCCGGAGGGCCGGGGAGTTGCATCACTCGTTCGCCTCTATTTCTCGGCTTTCGAGCTGCTCGGGTACGAGCCCGGCGTGCGCTGGGAAGACGGGCTCGGTCGGACGGCGGACTACCTCTCGGACCTGCGGGTATGCTTGGGCTGGTACTCGAAGAAGACGTGATCCTTGTCCGCGAGGACGACGAAGAAGTGTCCCTTGCGGCACGGCCCGGGCTTCTTGTCCTTGCGCTCCTGGATGGCCCCGGGCTGGATGGAGACCCCGGTGGCGTCCGTGGACAGGCGACGACCTGGAGCGGGGCCGCTTCCCCCTCGCCAGAGCTGCTCGCATCCGTGACGGACCGCTCGGCCTCGTACACGACGCGTGCGAGCACGATGCGGCGCATTCCGCCGCGCTCGTAGCCGGCGGCGCAGCGCAGGGGGCACCGGCTCGTGTGTCCACGTCGGATCCGGCGGGCCGTTCGGCGGCGCGCCCATTGACCGCGGCCCTCGCCGGCGCGATTCATCCATCATGAACGCGCCAACGTACGAGCTGTACTATTGGCCTGGCATTCAGGGCCGCGGCGAATTCGTGCGCCTCGCGCTCGAGGACGCCGGCGCTCCTTATGTCGATGTCGCCCGCCTGCCCGCGGCGAAGCACGGCGGCGTCGCCGCCATGCAGAAGCTCATGAAGAGCCACGCGCTCGCGCTCGAGCCCTTCGCGCCGCCGTTCCTCCGCTCCGGCGATCTCGTGATCGCCCAGGTGGCCAACATCCTCTTCTACCTCGGCCCGCGCCTCGGCCTCGCGCCGGACGACGAGGCGAGCAGGCTCGGCGCCCATCAGCTCCAGCTCACCATCACCGATCTGGTCGCCGAGGTGCACGACACGCACCACCCCATCTCTGTCGAGCTCTATTACGAGGACCAGAAGCCCGAGGCCCTCCGCCGCAGCCAGGCCTTCCTCGCCGAGCGCATGCCCAAGTTCCTCGGCTATTTCGAGCGCGTCCTCGAGCGCCACGGCGGCGGCCGCGTCCTGGGAGGCGCGATGTCCTACGTGGATCTCTCGTTGTTCCAGGTGATCGCGGGCCTCCGCTACGCGTTCCCGCACGCCATGGCCGCCTTCGCGCCCAGGATCCCCTGGCTCGTCGCCCTGCACGACCGCGTGGCCGAGCGCCCGCGGATCGCGGCCTACCTGGCCTCGGATCGGCGGATACGCTTCAACGAAGACGGCATCTTCCGGCACTATCCGGAGCTCGATCCGGCGCCGTCGAAGAGGCGGTGAATCCGCCCGACGCGATCTCGAGCTTCGTGCGGGTCGCGCTCGCGCAGGGAGCGCTCGCGACCTGCGCGTGCGCTGGGCGCTGGAGGAGGCCGGGCTTCCTTACACAGACCTGGTGACCGAATTTCCCGTGCTCGACGCCTACGTCAAGCGCTGTGAGGCGCGGCCAGCCTTCCCAAAGGCCTTGCGCGACCAGATGGCGGACTACGCTCGAAACGCTCCAGTCGCAGCCTGATGCCGTGAAATGTGATCGTTCACATGGACGAGGTCAATCCAAATTAGCCGATGATGGGGCGAGCTCTTGGCCGGAGCGCGCGCTCGAGTCGTCGCGCACAAGAGGCGATGCCCGGGGCGCCGGTCGCCTGTGGCATCGAGCGCAGCCGTCCGTGCGCAGGCCGGCATCGAGGCGCCAGCCGTCCGTGCGCAGGCCGGCGTCGAGCGCATCGGACCTGCGATCACCGCGGTCCGGCGCCCGCCCGCCCCCCGTGACGCGGCGCTCCGGAAGAGCTCGCCAGCGCAGTCCTCCCTTCGGGATCGAGGATCCCGCCCGGGCCGGTCGATTGGGTTTGACACCAGGAATGTGATCGTTCACATTTTGAAAGGGTATACTTGTGCTTTGCCCTGGGGGGGTCGTCCTGCGTGCCTTTGCGCGGGCTGCCCTCTCATTGGATGGCGCCTCCGTCGAGTCAGCACCAGGGGTGCGGGGCGCCGGCAATTTCGCTCGCGAGAGGATTCAACGTGCGCTTAAATACAACGTTCTACCGAGCAAGAAGAATGACCCTGTCGGCGATGGCGCTGGGCCTCGTCGCCGCGATCCCCTCCCCCGCTCGGGCGGACAACCCGATCGTGCAGACCTTTTACACGGCCGACCCCGCGCCCATGGTGCACGAAGGCAGGTTGTACCTCTACACGTCCCACGACGAGGACGTCACGGTGGACAACTTCTACACCATGAACGACTGGAGGTTGTACTCCACCACGGACATGGTCAACTGGACGGACCACGGCTCGGTGGGGGGCTACAAGACCTTCAAGTGGGGAACCGACAATGCGTGGGCGCCGCAGGGTATCGCCAGGAACGGCAAGTACTATCTGTACGTGCCGCTGAACAACAACACCGGCGCGAGGATCGGCGTTGGCGTATCGGACAATGTGGCAGGCCCGTTCATGGACCCGCTCGGAAAGGAGCTGGCCATGGCGCCCGGAGGCGGCAACATCGACCCGACGGTGTTCGTCGACGACGATGGACAGGCCCACATGTACTGGGGGAATGCCAAGCTCCGGCACGTGAAGCTGAACTCGGACATGATCAGCACCTCGGGAAGCATCACCGAGGTGCCGTTGAGTGGCTTCACCGAGGGGCCGTGGCTCCACAAGCGAGGGTCGCTGTACTACCTCGTCTACGCCGCCATCGCCGGGACCGAGAAGATCAGCTACGCGACCAGCAACAGCCCGACCGGGCCCTGGACCGTCCGCGGCGAGATCATGGGCGCTGGCCGGACCTACACCAACCACGCTGGCGTCGTCGACTACAAGGGGCACTCGTACTTCTTCTATCACAACAGCGCATTGCCGGGCGGCAGTGACTTCAAGCGCTCGGTCTGCGTGGAGGAGTTCACCTACGGCGCCGACGGCAGCATTCCGAAGATCACGATGTCCACGAACGGACCGTCCGCCGTCGACACGCTGGATCCGTTCAAGCAAGTCGAGGCCGAGACCATCGCCTTCTCGTCCGGGCTCAAGACCGAGGTGTGCACCGACACCGGCGCCGGCATGAACGTCACGTCCATCAGCAACGGCGACTACATCAAGGTGAAGGACGTCGATTTCCTGGACGGCGTGACCTCTTTCGAGGCGCGGGTATCGTCCGCAGCCAGCGACGCGAAGATCGAGCTCCACCTCGACAGTCAGAACGGCACGCTGCTCGGGACGTGTGACGTCTCGGGCGCGTCGTCCTGGACCACCAAGACCTGTGCGGTGACCGGGGGCAGCGGGAAACACGACCTGTTCCTGAAGTTCGTCGGTGGCGGCGGCGACCTCTTCAAGTTCAACTGGTGGCGGTTTACCGGACCCACCATGCCGGGTGACGGGGGCGACGGAGGAGGCGGTGCCGGCGGCTCGGACCAGGGAGCGGGCGGCAGCGGTGGCAGCGACGGCGCCGGGGGCGCGCCCACGGGCACCGGCGGCAGCGCCGAGGCCGGGGGTACGACCTCGGGCAGCGGCGGCTCGGTCACCGGAGCCACCGGCGGAACGACCGGCTCCGCCAGTTCGGGCAGCGGCAACGGCGCCGGCCCCTCCGGCGGGAACGACGGGGCCGGCAACGACTCGGACAGCTCGTGCGCTTTCCGGACGGGCGCGAGCACCGGGGGAGGTGGACTCGCCGCCGCTCTCTGGCTGGCCGCTTCTGCGCTCGTTCTTGGGCGTCGGCGCCGGTAGCCGCTCGGCGGGTGGAACCGGGAGCCCGCACAGCTCGGGCTCCCGCTCGCGGGCGGAGCTGTCGTCCGGCTCGCGCCCTCATCCCTTGACCGTGACGAGCGGCCAGAGTCGCGCCACGCGCCGCGCGATCCCTGCCTCCTCGACGGAGCGCACCACCGGCGTGATGGGCTTGTAGGCATACGGCGCCTCCTCCTTCATCCGCTGGTGGTACTTCGCGAGGATGTCGCGCCGCCGCCGCACGTGCGGCGCGTCGGGGTCGAGCGGCGTCACGACGTGCAGCTTCTCGACCGCGCGCCGGTAGACGTCCTCGTCCGCATGCGCGGAGCGGCCGCGCGTGAGGCTGCGGCCCGCGCCGTGGCACGCGCTCGCGAGCAGCGCCGCGTGCCCTGCGCCCGCGAGCACCCAGCTCGAGTCGCCCATCGAGCCGGGGATGATCACCGGGTCACCGGTGTACGAGAACGCGCCGCCCTCGCCGTCGGGTCCCCCGGCGGGCGTCGCGCCCTTGCGGTGCAGGTAGCGCGGCTCGGCCCCCTCGGGCTCCCAGATGAGGTTGTGCGGCGCGTCGTACACGAGCGTGCTCGTGACGTGACGGCCAAGGACCTCCCGCATCGCGCGCACCACCATGAGGCCCAGGAAGAGGCGGTTCGCGAACGCGAAGTTCGCGGCGTTCCGCATCGCGTCGAGGTAGACGGAGGCCTCGTGGGCGTGGGGGCCCACCGCCGGCAGCACATAGAAGCCGTGCGCCGGATGGGGCACCCCCGCCGGGTACAAGGCGCGCGCGCGCTCGTTGAAATAACCGCCGACCGCGTGTCCGAGCCCGACGGAGCCCGCGTGGGCCATGATCGTGACGGCGTTCTTCGAGAGCCCGAACGAGCGCGCCGTCGCGCCGTCGACCAGCTCGTCGACGGCCTGTATCTCGACGAAATGATTGCCGCCGCCGACCGTGCCGATCTGGATGTCACGCCCGTCCGCCCGGCCCGACGCCTGGATGTACGCGTCGAACGCGAACGTCCCACGCGCGGGGAGCCCGCCGTGGAAGTGCACGCGATCGAGATCCGCGCGCTGGGCGCGAGGATCGTAGTGGGCCCACAGGCCGGTGCGGGCGTTGTCCGCCGCCGTCTCGTGCAGCCCGGACAGGCCGTCACGGAGCATGGCCGCGCGCTGGCGCGGCGACATGGGGATATCGCGCTGGCCCTGGAAGAAGATCGCGCGGAGCCGCTGCTTCAGGGCGCCGATGTGCGGCGCGAGCTCGCCCCGGTCCACGTCCGTCGCGAGCAGGCGCATGCCGCAACAGACGTCGTTGCCGACGGCCTGCGGCACCACGAACCCGCGGGCATCCACGACGGTGCCCACGGGGATGCCCGCGCCCTTGTGAAAGTCGGGCGTGAGCACGATGGAGCGGATCTCGCCGGCCGTGCCGCCCCAGAACGGGGCAATCCTGCCGGCCTTCTCCCATGTCCGAAGATCGCGGAGCGTGCCTTCAAGCGAGGCGAACCGGAGGAGCTCCTCGATGCCGTCGGCCTCGACGACGACATCCTCCCTGGCCACGAGGGTGATCGGAATACCGAACGGATTGTCGATGCGGGCCGTCGCGCCATCCAGGCGACGCACCACCGCATCGAGATGCAATTTGCCAACCATGCTGCTGTCCAATCCACGAAGACGCACGCGGCCGGCGCGATCACGCGACGGGGCCGCGGCTCACTCTCCCTCGATTTGGACCCGGCGCGCGAACGAGGGGATCGCACACCGCAGCAGCGAGGAGCACTATAGACGAGGGACGCCGGTCGTCAAGCGGCGCCGGCCGGCTCGACCTGCCCGGCCGGGGCGGGGCCCGGGCGGCGCGTCCGGTCGCCGCGGGCCTCGCGCTCATCGCGGTTCAGTGGACGCTCAGCAGCGGCAGCCGCAACACCTGGAAGGGCGGGATTCCAACGCGGAACGAGCACGACTGGTTCGCGAGGCTCGCGAGAGCCTGCTTGCGGTTGTCCATCTCCGCGAACGAATGGCTGAGCCCCCGATTGTCCGTCACCGTCAGTGGACCTTGCAGGAAGGCCGAGATGCTGGGAATGCCGCCGGGCCCCGCGGGGCGAATGTGGTAGAAGAGCGTGTCCGTCTCGCCCGTATGGCAGCCGCTGCACGTGTTGGACGAGAACCGAAAGCGCGCGTCGAGCTCCGCCGGCGTCTCCAGGTCCGGGTGATCCCAGAAGGTCCCGGCGTTGTAGGTCGACGCGCCGCCCATGAAGGGCACGCCCCCGCGGGCCTCGGGCATCGTGTAACCGGGGCTCATGGAGGCCAGGATCTCCGTGAGCAGCGCGTCGCTGCCATTCAGATCGATCGGCGCCGGGGTCGTGCCCGGAACCGACGTGAAGCTCGCCTGGTGCTCGCGGGGGTTGTTCTTGGTGGTGGTCTGTTGCAGAGGTCCGCTCCCGGGGCGGATCACGAACTCGCGCATCTGCCAGATCCCCGTGAGATCGATCTCGTTCGTGCGCAGCTGGTTGAGCGCGCTCTGGTTGGGGTTGCCCGGCGCGGCGCCGTTCCTCACCACCTGCTCGGTCAACGCCTCCAGCGCCGTGCCGTAGGCGGGGTCACCGGGGAGCAAGGCGCTCAGGTTGACCCACTGGTTCGCCCACTCCTTGATGTCGACGCAGCTCGTGATGGGCACGCCGTACTCGAAGATCGCCGCGGCCTCGATCGGCTGGCAGGTGTCCACGCCGTCCCTGGCGTCGCCGTCACGGTTGCCGTCGCGCACCTCCATCAGGCCGAAGACGAAGCGGAGCTCGCCTCCGTTGTTGCCGGCAGCCCCGCCGAGGTAGGGCGAGCTCTGCGCGAGGTCGGGGCGAACCAGGATGGCCTGCAGCCGAAACGGCGCGATGCTGAGGTTCAACGCGCCCCCGCCGCTCCTCTGGCGCCAGGGGTTGATGATCATGCTGTCCACGTTCGCCGCGGCGGCCGCGCTCGTCGCGTCGAGGACCAGGCTGCCCGAGCTCGCGTTGACGATCTGCTGGGTGCGCCAGGAAGCCAGCCACTGCTCGACGAACTGGCTCGCGGTGAGCCCGGACCCGATGGCCATCTGTTCCATCAGGTAGCCGAAGGTCCACTTCTTGAGCGGGGCGTTCGCGGCGCTCGAGTCGCACGGGTTCATGGTGCGCGCCGGGTCCTCGATCACCGGCAGCGAACGGATCAGCAGCGATTTCTGCGGGTTGATGGCGGCCGTGGTCACGCCGCCGAGCGTGCGCAAGGGGCCGAGCTCCGCCAGGTTGGGCAAACGGATGGTCGCGCCCTTCTTCAGCGCCTCGATGTCGATCGCGTTGGTCTGCGAGATCTCGATGGCCTTGGAGGCGAGACGCGACCCCGGCTCGAACGTCTGGAGCCTGCGGGTCTTGAGCTTCGAGATCTCGCTGTTGATCTGGCTCAGCCGTTCCAGGTCGATGGGGACCGAGGCGGAGAACAAGCCGTCTCCGGCCTTGAGATCCGGCTTCGTTCCCGAGTCGTTGAAGGTGATCGCCTTCTCGCGCGCATCGAGGCTCATCTGGAACGCCGCGCCTTTGTTCTCTTCGATCACCCGCTTGCGGTCGCTCGGCGCGAGCTCGAGCGAGAGCACCCCGACGCCATCCGACGTGAGCCGCAGATGCAGTTGATCGACCCTGGGCGCCCGCTTGGAGGGCGCCACGATGAGCGAGTCGCTGTTCGAACCGGCGAGCTCCGGCTCTTCCGGCTCGGTGCCGCAGGCGGCGAGCAGCAGGGCGCAGGTCAACGCTGCGCCTATCGATCGATTCTTCATGGAATTCTCCATCGCTGGTCGTTGGTGCGCGCGGCGCGAAAGGCTCCCGCGCGTGACGAGAAGATCCAGAGCGTCTGCAATCCTCACGCAGAGCTGGACGTATCCCCCGCCCTTGGCCACGGATCCCGGGCCGAGTGATGGCTATCCGGGCGCCTGACCGCCCGGTCGGGCAGACGCTTGCCGGTATTGCAGCTCCGGTGCCAACCGGACGGACGACCGCGTGTGGCCAGAGCTGGCGTTTCAGGCGCGTGCCAAACGCGGACGCCCGCGCCTCGACGGGGTGATGCCGAGGGCTGGATGTGGCGTGCCATGGCGGCCCATCGTTCGTGGCTCCACGCCGAAACGGACCGCCGGCCCGGCGCATCGGTACCGTCGCCGTCCTGTGACGCCCCTGGCTCCGCGCCGCGCGGTGCAACAGCGGGGCGCCCGACCTGTTACGGGGACACGTGCGCGGCGCGTTTTTCCGCAGCGCAACACGGTGTATCACCGGCGTAACACCCCGGTTTATCGCGGGCGCTGGGCGCGCCGAGCGGGCTCACCGCGCCGGCGCTCGGCCCGGCCTCGACGGGACGGCGAACGTGCCGCCCGCGATCAGAACCAGGCATCCAGCCACGCTGGTGGGCAACGGCGCGCAGCGCACACTGTGGCACGAAAGATGCTCTGGCGGCGGCAAAAACCATTCAGCATCGATGGGGCCAGCTGGCCAACCGCCGCGCGTCCGTGCCAGGATGCGCGCCCGCGAGGGGCGCTCACCTGGCGACTCGAGTTCAGGAGAAGGAGAATGCCTGTGGCCATCAGCCGTTTGTACATGGCGCTAGCCTGCATCGGCGTGGGTTCTTTCCTGGGGTGCGGCGGATGCATCGTCACGGTGAATCCCAACGGGCCTGTGACGCCGGCGTCCACAGGTGGGCCAGCAGCGCCAGTCGCGCCCCCGGGGCAGCTGCCTCACAACGGCATGCCCAAGAACGGCATCAGCGCGGAGGCGCTCCGCGCGAACAGCGAATTGCTCGAGCGCCTCAAGGTGAGCAAGCTGAACAGCCTGAAGCTCGACGATGTCAGGCCTTTCAGCACGCAGGACCCGACGCTGGAGCCCCGCGCCGTTCAGCTGATGCACTACATCGTATCTTTTGCCCTGAAGGAGGGCCAGAAGGTGTCGGCCCGCGTGGGGAACAAGCGCTATGAGTGGAACGGGCAGATCGGGGCATGCGCCGGCGGGGGATCGCTCGGGGACTGGTTCAACGACCTTCCATCCCCGGAATGCCTGCAAGCGGTCTCCGCCGGCGTGCTCGCCCGGGTGAACGCGCTCAACAAGGTGGTCGTGGTATCCATGCGCGGCCCAGGGGATCTCGTCGCGCTCCACGACAAGGTCCCCGCCGAGACCAGGTCTCGAGAGAGGAACACCGGCACAGGCGAGGCCACGAAGATCGAGAGCTTCGCCGCGTGCAACGCTCCCGGAGGACCACGTCAGGCGACGAGCGCCTGCGGGTGGACGGCGCGTTACGTCGGGCAATGCGTGGCGCAGCGGTCAGGCGATAGCGGGCCGAGGAAGGTCACGCTCAAGCTCAACTCGGCCCACGCCAGCTCATCTCCGGTGTTTGTGCGCGTGTGCGCGGGCATACACGGCTGCAACCATGTGGACTACGACGCGGCAGATCCTCGCAGCAGGTACATCAAGCACATCAAGAGCGACACGCTCGACGGTCCGGGCGACACGGTGGATTTCTTGTGTCCCGCGAATGGTCCTGCTGGCGCAGGCATTGTTGACGAGACGAGCTCCACCCCCGAACAGGTCGGGTACTTCAGCGTGATGCTATCAGAGCGAAATTTTGCGGTCGACGTGAAATTCGAGAATGCGGTGGGCGAGGGCGTGAGGTATCCGGCGAAGGAGGTGGAGCTGTTCAGGTACCGCGAGGGCGGGTTCTACGGGAACATCTTCGATTCGAACCCCGGGGGGGCTCGGCCCGACGGGGTGCTCTTCGACAAGCAGTACGCGTGTTATGGCGAGGACTGGAGTCAAGGCATGGCGAACCTCGCCGACAGGCTCTGCGCCCTCCCTGCGTCCGACGCGGCAGCGCAGTGCTTCGTCCATGAGCCGAAGCCATGCTCTCCTTTCAACGGGAATCCGGGCGCTTGCGCTCGGTCCGCTGGTGACAGGCGATCCATCTACACGCCGTGTGATGAGGCGGGCGCAAACTGGAAATACCCTGTCACGGTCTACTTGAACCATCCATGCGATCTCAGGAGCGATGCCGGGTGCTCGTCGTTCAAACCCTGGTTGATCGACCGTTCACTCAAGTAGCCTCGCCGCGAGCCGCCTCATCGACTCGACCGCCGGGACAGGGGCGTCCACCGCCGACCAGGCCTTGATCACCCGCTGGGCCAGCTCGAGGGCCCTCTGCCTGTCCCCGCGCCTCGCCGCGCGCTCCGCCTCGCGCACCGTCTTCAGGCTCGCGCCGTTCAGGGCCTCGCTATCGTCCGGGCTCGCCCGCTCCAGCCGGTCCACGAGCTCGTGCTCCCCCTCGCGCTCATAGGTCGCGACCATGGCGTCGCCGAGCACCTCGACGAACGGCTCGGGCTCCTGCAGCAGCGGGCGCCACGCCAGCGCGGCGCCCCTCCGGTCTCCGCTGGCATGACGCTCGGCTCCCGTGATGAAGCTCTCCGTGTTCGGCAGCTCGCCTTCCGGGAACCGGACCCGGAGCTTGCGAAGCCGCTCGAAGCAGCGCCGCGACACCGCCCGGCTGGCGCGGGCGCAGACGGCCCCCATGCGGAGCGGGACGCTGATGTGGGTGCCCTCGAGGAGGGGTGGCTCCGGGTCGAGGAAGCGGGCGGCGATGAGGTCGGCGATCTCGCGCTCGCGCCCGAGGACGAGCGCGAGCTCCAGCGCGCGCCAGGCGATCTGGAGGCGTTGCACGCGGACAAACCCGGAATCGAAAGGGGAGATGGCCATCGCGCGCGTCGCCCGCTCGAGGGCGGCGCCGATGCCGGCCTCGCTCGCCTCGACGCGGAGGAGGAGGAGCTCGCCGCCGACCTTGTGCAGCACCTGGCTCCCCTGGCCCACGGCGAGCGCTATCCCGCGCGCCTCCTGGCGCGCTCCCTCGCGGAGGAGCCGATCGACCAGCGTGTCGGCCACATTCATGTCCAGGGGCGAGAGGACATAGGCACGCCGCGCGAACCTGAGGGCGCGCCTGCGAGCCTGCTGCGCGGGAGCCTCGGCCGCTCCAGGGTCGGAGTCCTCGAAGAGCCACCCATACGCCTCCCACGGCATCCAGGCCCGCATTCCCTGCAGCGCGCTCGCCGCGCTCGGGGTCCCGTGCGTCACCGTCGCCAGCTGCACCCAGGGCGCGCACCACTCCCCGATCGGGTTCTTCGGCTCGGCCTGCACCGCGCTGAACGCCATGTCCTTGGCGAGCGTCGTCGTCTCCGTGGCGCGCTTCTCATCGGGCGACGGCAGCAGGCACGATAGGGTCGCCGCGAGGGTCGAGCGCCCCCAGGCCGACGCCTCGCGATCGTGGAGGCGCTGGAGCTCCGCCACCGCCGTCGGATCGACGGCACGCCGCATCATGAGATCGACGCGGGCGCGCGCGGCGAGCTCACCCGGTGAGGCGTTCGCGCTGACCGGTGGGAGCGCGAGCTCAGGTGCGGGCTCGCCGAGCGTGTAGGCGCAGCGGAAGCGCTCTCCTGGTCCCATCTCCGCGAGCCCGCCGCCACGCGCCTCGAACCGGGCGCACTCCTGCCGGAGCCCGCCGGCGTTGTGGGTCATGGCCAGCGTCAGGTCGAGCAGATCCAGCGCCCCGTCGACCGTGCGCGCCCTCGAGTAATCGGCCACGGCGTCGTCGAGGCGCGGGGCCTTTGGCAACGCCCCCGCATCGACCCAAGGGTCCATGGCGTTCCTCACGGCTTCATAGAGCGCGCTCGCCCTTCCGACCGAGGACGCGAGCTCCCTGCCGTCGGCGGCCCGCAGCGTGACCGTGAGCCGAAAGGCACGCGACGGCTCCAGGACGATCGCCCCGTCCACGTAAGCCGCTCCCCTCCTGCGCGCCGCGTCCAGCGATTGCGCGCGAGCCTCCGGCCCGGCATAGGGATCGATCGGAGCCGTGTCCGCGTGCGGCCGCGGGAGCGAGAGCAGCTCCGCAGGGACCAGCGTGCGCGCCGCGCGGCCTCCGAGGAGGACCCGAGCCCGCTCGCACAACGTCGCCGCCGCGGCCGCTCCCAGCCACCCGGCCGGCTCCTCGACCCCGGAGGCCTCCAGGATCGGACAGGCGAGCACGGCGCTGTCGGGCTCCAGCGGAGATCGCACGACGGTGGGAGGAGGAGCAGGCGCTGGCCGGTGAGGGAACGCCCACCGGACGGCGCCCAGACCCATCGCGGCCAGCGTGACGATCGAGGCTGCGATCCAGCGCCACCGGCGCGACCGATGCACGATGGCCTGCTGCTGAGGGGGGGTCGGGTTCGGTGCATCGCTCTCGGGCTCGGAGCGAAGCGGCTCGGTGCCGGACCCCCATGCGCCGGGGCCCACCGAGTCCGTGCGCCTCACCGCCTCGCCGCCGCCCCATCGCCCGTCGGATGGGAACGTGTCGGTCCGCGTCGACCGCTCGCCGACGGGCGGCGCCCCCTCACGAGCCTCGTCCACGTCGGCCTGCTCGGCGGGCAGATCGTGGCCTGGCACGCCGAGCGCTCGCGCGAGCGCCTCCACGGCGGCGCCCGCCGTCGAGAAGCGCTGGCCCGGCGCGAGCGCCGTCGCGCGAGCAAACCAGGCGTCGAACGCGGGCGGCAACGTCACGCCGTGGCTCGCGGCGCGCTCGCACGCACGGTCCTTGGGGCCCTGCAGCGCGATGAGCGCGAAGGCGACGGGGCTGTCGCCAATGCCCACTTCGTCCTCCCAGTAGGGTCTGCCGACGAGGAGCGTGAACGCGATCATGCCGAGCGCGTAGATATCGGCGGAGCGCGTGATCCTGCCGCTCTGGAACTGCTCCGGCGCCATGTAGATCGGCGTCCCGACCGCGCCGGTCGAGCCGCGGGTCGCGCCCTCGCGCAGCACCTTCGCCACGCCGAAATCGAGGATCTTGAGGCGCGGGGCGTCGTGCTCTCGCTGCTCCAGGAACAGGTTGCTCGGCTTCAGGTCGCGGTGGACGATGCCGAGCTGGTGCATCTTGTCGATGGCCGGCGCCGCTTGGCCGAGATAGGCGAGCACCTCCTCCGGCGGGTGGCGGCCCACGCGCGAGAGCCGCTCACTCAAGGTCTCCCCCCGGAGCAGCTCCATCACGAGGAAGGGAGTCCCCGTGGCGTCATCGACGCCCGCGTCGACGACGTCGACGAGCGCGGGGCTGTCGACCTGACCGGAAACGCGGGCCTCCAGCGCGAATCGCTCCCTCAGGTCGGCGCGCTCGACCGTATGAGGATGCATCACCTTGAGCGCCCGCCGGCGCTCCGTCTGGACGTCGATCACCTCGTAGACAGCGCCCATCGCGCCCGCGCCCAGCCGCCGCACGACGCGGTATCGGGCCGCGATGACCGTGTCCGGCGTCATGCCCGCCTCACCCCACGACCGCGGCGCAGCGCCTCACTGGCGGAAGTCATCGGGGTCGATCTCATAGCGCTTCAACCAGCGATGGATCTGCATCCTGGCTTTGCCCATGGCGCGCGCCACGCCGGCGATGTTTCCGCCGTGCTCGCGCAGGAGCGCCTTGAGCTCCTCGGGCCGGGTAGGATCGTCCCCCTGCTCCGCGGCGTCGGAGGCGTTGCGCCGCAGCGCGCTGTTCAGGTGATCGAGCTCGATCGTACCCCGCTGCGCCAGCACCGCCGCGGTCGTGATGCACTGCTCGAGCTCACGCACGTTGAGCGGCCAGCCGTACGTGACGAGGGCGCGCGCCGCGCGCGGGTGCAGCTGGATGTGCTCGGCGCGCTCTCCGTCGGCGCGCCGGAGGATCGCGCCGAGGATGAGGCCGAGGTCCTCCCGGCGAGCCCGGAGCGGCGAGAGCTCGACGGCGTGACCGGAGAGCCGCGCGAGCAGGTCGGAGCGGAAGTCGCCCGACGTCGCCATGCGCTCGATCGGCCGGTGTGTGGCCGTCACGACGCGAAGGTCCACGGAGATCGAGCGCGTGCCGCCCACCGGGCGCACCTCGCGCTCCTGGAGCACGCGGAGCAAGGCCACCTGGGCGGACAAGGGCAGGTCGCCGATCTCGTCGAGGAAGAGCGTGCCGCGATCGGCGCTGCGCACGAGCCCGGGGCGATCCTCGGTGGCCCCGGAGAAGGCGCCCTTCCTGTGCCCGAAGAGCTCGCCTTCGACGAGATCCCGCGGCAGCGCGCCGCAGTTGATCGCCACGAACGCGCCCGGCCTGCCCGAGAGCGAATGGATGGCGCGCGCCATGACCTCCTTGCCGGTGCCCGTTTCGCCCTGGATCAGCACGGGGATGGTGGAGGCCGCCACCACCCTGAGCTGCTCGAACATCTCGAGCTGCGACGGGATGAGGGAGAGCAGCCCGGGGACGTGCGCGGCGAGGCTCGACGCTTCCAGCAGAGTGACCTGCTCGGCGCCGCGGAAAATCGCCGCGCGGTAGAGGAAGAACGTGCGGCCCAGCTCGAGCACGTCGCCCTCCGCGAGCTCGGCGTGCTTCCTCGGCGCCCCATTGAGGACGCTGCCGTTCTTGGAGCCGCAATCCTCGAAGCACCACCGGCCGAGGACCCGCATGATCCGCGCGTGCCTCGACGAGAGCCATGGGTCGTCGAGCCGGATCTCGACGCGCCGGCGTGAGCCGCTGTCCACGACCTCCAGCCTCCGGGCATTGCCGCGGCCGATAACGACCTCCTCCACGTCATCGAGGGCGATGCGCGCCGACGACGCGAGCGGCCGATGGCTGTCCGCAATCAGAAACAAAAAGCTGCCGTTACCTGATTTGTCCAGATACCGCTGTCCGCCCGTGGCGGATAGCGTTCGTTGTTCAGGTTCACCAGGCACGAACCCAGTCGTACCCAGTCGGGCAGACGCGGTCAATATGCCACGGGCGGCATTCCGAGCGGCTGCCGCGCGGGTTGCGTCGGGTCATCGACTGGCCAGCGTCCCGGCGTCCTCGCCAGATCGAGCGGTCAACCGAACGCGCTGCGCTCCTTCTTGAGCCAGGTAAGCAGCGCCTTCTGTTGCGCCCGCAGCGCTGCTTCGCGGTCGAAGAGCGCCTTCTCTTTCGTCAAGACGAGCGTCTGGGGGCTTCCGCGGCGAAGCGTTGTGTGGGTGACGGGCAGGCGGTGAGCATCGATCACACCGTGGATGTGCCGCCTCCGTTCCTTGGCCAGAGGCCACGCGAGCTGGACCTGGGCTCGATCGACCAGAAACGCCGCGAGCACCTTGCACAGCGCACAGGAGCACCCGGGCGGGGGCTCGATCGACCAGTCGTCCGCGCTGCGCGCGTTCGCCGCGACGGCTCGTTCGAGCAGGGCCTCGACGCGGCGGACGAGCGCCTGCAGCCCGAGGGCCTGCACCGCGGCGGGCTTGCGCCCTTTCCGGCACGTCTTCAACAGCGCGCCGGCGGTCATGAGCGGCAGCGCCGACTCGGGCGCCGTGAGGGAGGCGATGAGGTCGTCGCGAATGGAGGGCGCCCGGATCGCGGCAGCGGTCTCCAGCAACGAGAGCAGATCGTCGACGAGTCGATCGGCGCCGGCCTCCCTGACGGTTTCCGGCAACAGGAGCGCGCCCTTGCGCCCTTTCTCGAACGAGTCCACCTCGCGCGAGAGGAGCCACGCGGCGAGCGCCTTGCCGTGCTCTCCGCCGGCCCGGAGCGCCTCGCCGAGGCGGGGGAGGAACGAGAGCCAGGGCGGGGTATTGTAGCGCGCGCGCTCGGCCCACGCGGAGAAGACCTGTTTCGACCACGAGAAGCCGTAGCGTTCGACGAGGGCCACGAAGGCGGGCACCACGCCGGGACGCAACCGATGCGGCCCCGAGGGCGAGACGAGCCCGAGGGCCAGATCGGCGTCGTCGAGCGCCGCCGATACCTCGATCAGCCGCTTGAAGGACGCCTCGCTCAGCTCGTCCGACGCAGCCGGATGCCAGGAGGGCAGGAGCCTCTTCGCCTTGTCGCGGGCCTCGTCCGCCCTGCCCGCCTCGACGTGGGAGGCGAGCTCGTCGACGGCCCATGACGGCGAAAGCTTCGCGCGCACCTCGAAGGCCAGATCCCGCGGCCACATCACCACGGCGGCCCGATGATACCAGCGGTCCACGGTGTTGCCGTAGTTGCCCATGTACCCCTCGTGCTCGGACCTGAACGGCGC
Organism: Sorangium sp. So ce281; assembly: GCF_051527395.1. Classification (NCBI taxonomy): domain Bacteria; kingdom Pseudomonadati; phylum Myxococcota; order Polyangiales; family Polyangiaceae; genus Sorangium; species Sorangium sp. So ce281. Next base: position 2,567,600 of record NZ_CP150322.1, on the reverse strand, counting down.
CATCTCGGTCGAGGCCCTCGTGAAGCAGACATCGTCGCCCGCCCGCATGGTCGCGATGCCCGGCGCGCTCCGCCCATCCGGGCCGACCCAGTGGCGAAGCACGACATCCGTACAGAGGAGATCGATGAGGTCGTGCTCGTCCGCGTCGCGGGCGCCCTCGGGATCGTCGTCGTGACCGCGATCGCCGCGCCAGCGACCACCGTAGTCATCCCAGGCGCCCTCGCACGACCAGCTCTCGTGCACGTCGGCGAGGGCGAGGTACACCTCGCAATCGAGGCGATCGGCGACCTCTTGCAGCGCCGAGGCGCGCAGCCGATCCGCATTCTTGAGGTGGCCCCATCCGAGGCTCTTCTGCGTGTACTCGTGGTCCAGGAGGTAGATCAAGCGGTCCGGCCGCCGTGGGGGAGACTGCGCGTACGGCAGCGAGATCGGCGTCGAAAGGTAGGCTTTGATGCCCGCCTCGATGCGCTCGATCGCGGCGCGGCCGAGCGGCGCGCGGGCCTCCGCTGCCCCGCGGTAGAGGAGGTGGTACGTGAGGGAGATCCGGTAGCCTGCGTCGACCGGCCTCACCTCGTGGCGACAATCCGCGTAGAAGGCGAGCAGCGATAGATCTTTCGGACCCCGCGCGGCCCTCTGAAAGACCTTCTTCTTCCCGTCGTGCTCGACGACGATGGATCCGCCCTCGTGCCTGGACGGCAGCTCCACAACGAGGGTCCCCACCATGTCGTCGGCGCGCTCCGAGTCCTGGTGCGGCGCGAAGAACTGGCCGGGTCCGTACACGAGCATCTTGTCGAGCTCGGCGTGGAGCTCACCGCCCTCGGGCAGCCCGAGGCCTTGACGGACGAGCGCCAGCTTCGGAGCGAGCGTGCGTCGCCACCGCTGCGTGTCGATCTTGAGCCGGCGCCGGCCGATCTCCCAGCTGTCGCGCACGCTCGTATCGAGCAAGGTCTTGTCGCGCCGGCCGAACGGGGCCGGGCGGGCGACGGAGCACAGCTTTCGCGCGGTGGCGGCGGAGATCGGGAAGCGGATGGGGCCGACCCCCTCGACCTCGATGTGCAGATCCTCGCCGCTGCACCCGAGCTCCGTGGCGAACGCGCCTGCCGGCTCGACGGCGGCGAGCGCCGCGGCGATGTCCTTCAACAGACCAGCTTGCAAGTGGGTGTCTCCTGCCAGGGACGCATACCACGGCTCCAGACGCTTCGAATATCCAAATGGGCCGTTCACCGGCGCAATGGGGCTCTGCACCAGAAAAACGGAGCGAGCGGGCCGCGCGGATTCGCTGGATGACCTCGAAAAGAGATTTTTCTTTCGTCAGAATGAGAATCTGCGACCCCTGAAGGCAATGCCACCGTGATGACGTCCGTTGCGAGGCTGGTCGTCGACCTCGGGCTCCGCGACGGCATCCGGCTGGGCGCGATGGAGCGCGCTGCGCGCCTGCCGTCGCTCGCCGCCGATCCCGACCGGCGCATCGAGATCGACCGGCTGCTCGATCTCTGGACCTATCTGCGTCAGATGCTGGACGACCCGTCGCTGCCGATCCGCGTCGCGCAGCGGGCGAGGGTGGAGGACCTGCATGTGCTCGGCTTCGCGATCATGAGCGCGCCGTCCATCCGCCATGCGTTCGACACCGCGGCGCGGTAGAGCGCGCTCCTGACCGACTCGGGCCGATGGGAGGCGATCGAGAGCGGGAAGCGCGCCGAGGTGCGGTGGCATCGCCTGCGGCCGCTCACGCTGGGGCACCGCCTCTCCAACGAGACCGCGCTGGCGCAGAACCTCGGCTGTCTGCGGCAGATGGCGGGCGACGCCCTCACGCCGCTGGAGGTGAGCTTCCGCCACGCGGCCCCGCCGCGCCGGACTGCGCACGTGGAGTTCTTCCGTTGCCCCGTGCGGTTCGACGCGCCCTGGGACGGGATGGTGTTCCGCCGCGAGGTCCTCGACATGGTGCCTGTGGGCGCGAACCAGAGGTTATGGGAGTACCTGTGCCGGAGCGTGAGCGCCCTCTGCGAGCAGCTCGCGCCGCCGTCGAGCGCGGACGGCGTGCGGCACCAGCTCGCCCGCGCGCTCGCGAGCGCCGAGGGCGGGATCCCGACGCTGGACGACGTGGCTCGCTCCCTCGGCACGACGGAGCGGACGCTGCGCCGGCGCCTGGAGGTCGAGGGGACGAGCTTCCGGAAGCTGGTCGAGGAGGTGCGCCGCGACCGCGCGGCCGACCTGCTGGCGAGGAGCAGCGTGACCGAGACGGCGCTCCGGCTCGGCTTCTCGGACACGACCGCGTTCAGCCACGCGTTCCGGCGCTGGTTCGGCTGCCCTCCGCGAGAGCTCCGGGGCGCGAGGGGGCTGCGGGCAATCAAGGGACGTGAGCGGGGGCGAGCCCGGGGCCGAGGTGACAGTGCACCTCGATACACGCTCCGATGACTCGCTCCGACAGATCCCACAATCTTCTCGATTCCCTGTCTCTCGGTGCAAAATCGATGCTCAGGCCTAATATATCGACGCGGGACCAGCTCTGGCTGCGCGGAATTGACATCGCCGAGAACCGCCTGCAAACGAGCGGCCTCAAAGCCGCCGACCCCAATCGAGCAGGCTCGAGAATGGTCCCCACCTCTCGATTCTCCACGTTGGGCTCTCTCTCCTCCCCGTCTCCCCGTGTACTCTCCCTTTCTCTGTCTCCCGCCCAACAAGCCGCTGGTGCCGACCACGCCTCGCGCGGCGGCACGCCGGCAAGACGTTCGGCGGGCGAGTGCGGTGCCGATGTGGGACTGGCGATCGCACATCCGCGCACCGTGCCGGCGCCGGCGCGCCCGGCCATGCACCCGACGTGCCAGGGCAGCAAGCTGATCGGCACGATGGGGAGCGATGCCTCGTCCGCGACGGACGATGCCCGCCCAGGGCGCTGAGTCAATCCGATACGCCGCGGGAACCAGGCAGCAGACGTGCGGCTCTCGCCCGCCACGCGGCGCTTGACACGGGCGAACGTCTGGGTGTTGCTAGAGTTCCCGGAGAGGATTGAAGCATGAGTTCGGCCGCATCCCTGAAGACCTTCCTGAAGGACAAGAAAGCGCGCGATGAGGAATCGGGGCGTCTCGCCGACAAGGAAGAGAAGATCAAGCTGCGCAGCACTGCGATCGGTGAGCTCTTCAACCACATCGAGGCCTGGCTCAAGCCGTCGGTCGACGAGGGCATCGTCGAGCTGGAGAGGGACTCCTACGTCCATCCTGACGAGCAGCTCGGTATGCTCTCAGAGGAAAGCATGAGGCTGATTGTCGGGGTATCGGAGGTCCTCTTCGCGCCTCGTACGGGCACCATTGCCGGCGCCTCAGCTCGCGTAGACATGACCTGTGACGCTCGCACGCTGCCCATTGTGCTGCTGCCGGACCGCGGATGGCACTTCCTCGTGCGAGGTCCGATCACTCGTACTGAACCCGTCACCGAGGACTCGTTCGCGGACGCGTTAAGGGAGCTTCTCGGCGGATGAGCTTCTTCGCGGACCGACCGCGCGCCTCGCAACTTCGGCAGTGGCACCTCGAGATGCGAGCTGCCATTGACGACCGCGAACTCAAGATATTGGATCTGATTGCTCAACACCTCCCGGTTCCGAATGCAGTTCTGGGTATGACGAAGGAGGAGGTAACCGTCTACCTCGAGGACGCGCGCCGCGAACTCGATGCCGCGGCGAGCCTTTTGGCGCTTGCCGAAGCTGAAGCCGTGCTCCGCGTCGACTATCTTTCTCGAGTCCAGCGCAAAGCGAAGGATCCCGTCAGCAGAACCTACCGCGAGCTGTACAAGGACAAAGAAGCAAGCGTACGGCTCGATGAGGATCTATTGGCCACTTGGGTCACCCACCATGCGGAGTGCAAATCCGCAGTGTCCGAGTTCAGGGCGGCGCTGAACCTTCGCCATTGGCTCGCGCACGGTCGATATTGGACCCCAAAGCTGGGACGGGCGTACGCTCCCAAGGACGTGTTCGAGATAGCTGAGCGACTCTTCGCGAAGCTCCCCGGAGTCACCGGCTGGACCTGACGCGCGATGCGCGGAAGTAGTCGAGGATGGCCGTAACGCACACCGCCGAACAAGATTCAGGTGCTGACGACTCGCCTAGCCGGTGCACCGCAGCACAGCCATAAGGCGCTCGGCAGCCAGGATCTCCCGCAATATCACACATCTGAGACCACGTAATCCTACAATCGGCATAGAACCCGCGAGGAGACATGGCTGAACCATACACCATACGGATCTACGTCCCAGCCGGCGATCCAGAAGGACTGAAGATTGTCGATCGGCTTAACTGGACCGGTGTAGGAGTCGCCTTTCCTCGGCTCTTGTGGCCAGAAATTGCTGCGCGGCCGGAGTTCGCAAGAGCTGGTGTGTACATCCTGAGCGGCACGGAAGAGGGATCCGCCGACGATCTACCGACGATCTACGTCGGCCAAGGAGACGGCGTCGGCGAGCGAATCAGGGCTCACTACGCCGAGAAAGAGTTCTGGGAGTGGGGATACGCCTTCGTCTCGAGCAACAGCGGTCTGAACCGCGCGCACATCACCTGGCTGGAATACGCGCTACTGGAGAGAGCCCGCAATGCCGGGCGATGTCATTTGAACAACGCGAACGCCCCGCGAGAACCCGGCCTGACGGAGGCCGAAAAGGCGGACACGCAGGGATTCCTTCGAGAACTCCTTCGCATCCTTCCACTTCTGGGCGTTCGCGTCTTTGAGAAGCCCGTCCCCATCGCTTCCTCCAACACACCACGCGCGGCTGCCGTGCCCGTGTCGCAGATCGACGATCGCGACACCATTGTAGTTCCCGCTCAAGAGGACGGGTTTCGTGACGTTTTTCTCGCCGAGAACTGCTGGTATGCGATCAGGGTCAGCGGTGGCATGCTGACGCGAATCAAGTACATCGCTGCGTATCAGACCGCCCCAGTATCCGCGATTACTCACTATGCGCCGGTGCGCGCGATCGAGCCCTACGGGGACGAGGGCAAATATCGACTTGTCTTCTCGGAAGCCGCCAGGCCGATTGGTCCTATCCCCTTCGCGAACGCCCCGACGAGCTCCATGCAAGGCCCCCGTTACACGAGCCTTGCCAGGCTCAAACTCGCGTCGAAGGTTGCAGATCTATTTATCAAGTAGGACTATCCTGACGACCCGCACTGCGGAACGAGTCGCTGCTACCGACGGCGCCGCGCTCCGCGGCAGACCGGCGCACCGTACGTCGAATGTCGGGCAGGCGGCTTACGGCCCGATCGGTCGGGGGCCTGGACAAGCAGAGAGCGGCTGTCGATGTGAGCATCGCGAGCGGCGCCCGCTTGTTCGACACCGCGGGGATGTACGGCTACGGCGCCTCGGACGCGCGGTCGGAGAGCTGACGCGAGACACCGGTGCCTCCATCGCGACTGGTCGGCCTGCTCCGGGAGTTCCCCGAGGCGCGCGACAGGAGCCGTCGCCATGTGGCCCTGCGCTGGTTGATCCAGAAGGACGTAGTTACCGGGCGCGAAGAGCAGCGCGCAGGCACGACACAACGCGGGTGCGCTCTCGTTCGCGCAGTCGAGCTCGGATTGAGGACATCGAGCGTGAGGCGGCCGCGTGGCGCGAATAGGAGGACGATGGCGCACCTTCTGATCCTGACCGTCGCTCGCCGGGCAGAGAACCTACACCACCCGCCACCGGGTCTTCCGCATTTTTTCCTCGGGCGCTCGCGCAGGCGGCGGAGCAGCGGATAGCGTGGAAGGATGAAGAACCTTCTGCAATTTCCCCTGGTGATCGCGCTGTTCCTCGCCGCCTGCGACTCCACGCCGGGCTCCGGCGGCGACGGCGGCGCAGGGCCGGACGCGTCCTCGTCGGGCTCGAGCGGCGGCGGACCGAACAATGGCGGCGGGGGCGGCGGAACGAGCAATGCCGGCGGGGGCGGCGGCGACACGTCGCCGTCCGGCACGCTGAGCGAGCGCTACCCGGACGACGTGGGGATGGCCGGTGACCCCGCCGTGCTCTTCCACGACGACTTCGAGCAAGGCTGGGGGCGCTGGGACGGCCCCACCGCCGACACACGCTATCTGCACATCGAGGCCGACGCGGCGACCGCCCACGCCGGGCAGGGCTACCTCCGCTCGACCGTGACGACCGCCGATCTGGCGGAGGAGACGTACATCTCGTCGTCCACGTGGGTCACCCATGAGCGCGTCGACGCGCTCTACTGGCGCTTCCATGTGCGCTTCCCCGAGCTCGCCCCGAACCCGCACCACTGGGTGCGCATGGCGGCGGGCACCGAGAGCTGGGACAGCAGCGGCCGCGCGAACACGGTGCCGCCCGGAGACGAGGGCTTCTGGTTCGACTTCGACACGACCACCGACGACGTCTTCAACTTCTACGCCTACTGGTACAAGATGCGCTCCGGGCGCTGCAACGACGGGACCGCCACCCCTGGCTGCGCCGGCGATCAAGGCACGACGTACTACTACGGCAATGTCTTCCAGCCGCCGGGGCAAGCGCCGTTCCCGCGCGACCGGTGGTTCTGCGTCGAGATGCACGCGCGCGCCAACACGGTCGGCCAGAGCGACGGCGCGCTCGCGTTCTGGATCGACGGCGTGGCGATCGGCGACTACCGCCCCGGCTACCCCGACGGCACCTGGCTCCGCGCCCAGTTCCACACGGGAGGGTGTGACTTCAGCGCGTGCACGCCGCCCGAGCCGTTCAGTGGCTTCGACTTCCGATCGAGCGATGACGTGCGCTTCAAGAGCTTCATGCTCGACGCCTACTACGAGCGCGACTCCGACGCGCGCCGGCGGGCGGAGATGGAAGAGCTCGGCATGACCGTCTCCGACACACACACCATCCTCTACGACGATGTCGTCGTCGCGACCGAACGCATCGGCTGCCGCCGCTGAAGCACGCTCCGCGCTCGGCCCTCTCCATGGTACCCTCCCGCGCATGGGTACCGCGAACGCCCCCGCCCCCCGACGGCGCTCGGCCCTGCGCTGCGCCGCATGCGCGGCCCTCCTGCTGGCCGCGTGCGGCCCCGCGCCCACGCTGGCCGAGCCGCGCGCGCCGGAGCCGCCGCCCGCCGCCGAGACGGTCTACATCGTCCTCCAGGATCCGCCCCCGGCGGCGGCCACAACGGCGGCCGACGGCTGGGTGCCGGAGGAATTCCCCGGCGACAACCCGTTCGAGCGGACGCGGACCTGGATCGGCGATTACGACTGCCCGCAGGGCACGACCGAGATGACGTTCCGGATCCTGGAGGTCAAGGGCGACAGGATCAAGGCCGTGTTCGGCTTTCATCATGCCGAGTCCAGCGCCGCCGGCAAATACATCATGAGCGGCCGCTACGACGCCGAGACGCGGACAGCATCGTTCTCGCCAGGCGCCTGGCTCGAGCGCCCGCCCAACTACGTCACCGTGGGCATGAAGGGCGACCTCGCGCTCGACGGCTCGCTCTTCGCCGGGCGCATCGAACACCCCGACTGCGGCGCGTTCCGGCTCCGGCCGGCGGGGTAGCGCCGCCCCTCGCGCTGCTCGTCGCAGGGCCGCGCCGAGCGACGAGCAGCGGTTTCATGATGTGGGCAGTCGCGCGAGCGAGGGGCGCCGCGCGGTCCTCAGGGCGTGCTCGACGGGTCTGCCGGGTCGCTGCCCTCGTCTTCCTCGTCGCCGTCGCGGAATCCATCGTCGTCGCGATCCAGCCCGATCCGCACCCCCGAGCCCGGCGGCACGCACGTGTACGTGAGCTCGCCCCGGTTGCGCGAGGCCCGGTGCCGCAGCGCCGCGTCGCCGATCGGCGCGTCGCAGAGCCGGTCGCCGACGAACAGGCCGGCGCCGACGTAGAGGAACCCCGTCGCCTCGTGGTTGCGCGATCCCTTGACCACGAGATCGCACTCCCCTGCATCAGCCCGCGCGCGGAGCAGATCGATCCTCGGCCCGACCGCGGCCGCGTTGTGCTGGGTGAGCGTCACCTGCTGCCCGACGATCGGCGCCAGGTTGCTGTCGAACGCGAGCAGGAACTGCTCCACCTCGCGCCGCATCACCTCCCCCTCCGGCCCCGGCGGGAACCCGCCCGGGGTGAGCGGCGACTGGTTGAACCCCATGTCGGGGGTCGCCGAGCTCACGAAGCGGAAGAGCGTCGGGACGCCCCCTTCGTTGTTGAAGCCGAAGCCGCGGACCTGGTCGCCCAGGAACGCGTCGCTGCCCGGGAAGAGATCGTTGTTCGCCATCCCGAACATGCCGACCTTCTGGTACAGATTGCGGAAGTGCGGCGACTTGAAGGCCTCGGTCTCCAGGTCGAACGTGTACCGGCCATCGGCGCCGAAGAAGCCAGGCGCATCGACGCCGAACTCCTCGTTCCCGTGGCGGTCGAGCACATGGCACGAGACGCAGGTGCCCTCCTCGCTGAAGTCGGACACGTTGTTGAAGAAGAAGCCGCGCCCGGCCTGCTGCGCCGGCGTGAGCGAGTTGTCCAGCGCCCGGATCGGGTTGGGCGGATAGGTGACCTGCAGGATGAAATCGGCGAACGCCTGCATGTCGGTCTCGGGGATGAACTCGCTCCTCCCCAGGAGATCCGTGAACGCGGCCTGGAACTCCATGAACGCCGTCACCTCGTCGAACGTCCCGCTGTCCGGGTGCGCGCTCGGCTCGTCGTCGCCGCCGGTGCGATCGCCGCGCCAGTGCATGGGCCCGTGGTTCGCCATCCCGCGGAGGCTCTGCGTCGTCATCGGCCCCTTCATCGGGTGGTGGGTGTCGGGTATCCCGAAGTCCAGCGGGTGTGACTCGAACGGCCCCGGGATGTCGACGACCACGCCGTCCGGATTGCCGAGATCCCAGGCCAGGCTGTCGAAATCGCCGTAGACATGGCAGCTCGCGCACGACGAGTCGCCGTGGCTCGACTCGAACGACGCGTCGTAGAGGAACCGGCGGCCGGCGACCACGCTCGGCGGCTCCGGGTTGTGCATCGGCACGTGCGCGATCTCGGACTCGGTCGTCGTGCTGAGGATCGAGATCGCGTTGTCGAAGCGCGTGATCGTGTAGAGGCGCCGCCGCGCCTCGTCGAGCAGGAGCCCCGTCGGGCCGCCGCCGGGCACCGGGATCTGCTTGGAGGTGCTCGGCACGAAGGTGTCGTTCTCCAGGGCGGCGGTGCTGAACACCCCGATCTTGGACGACCCGATCGTCGCCACGTACAGCGTCTTGCCGTCCCTCGTGATCGCCATCTGCTGCGGGATAGCGAGGCTCTTCCCGTTCTCGGCGTTCGGGACCGGGGCGCAGCACGCGCTGTAATCGATGTGCTTGTTGAGGTGCCTCGGCGTGACGCTGCCCGCCGGGCCGAGGACGGTGATCCTGCTCTCGTGCAGGTGGCCTCGTACCGTCTGGCCGGCGAAGATCCCGGGCCCCTCGAAGCGCTTCTCGTTCCTCGCCTCGGTGTTCGACACGTACACCTTCCCGCTGACCGGGTTCACCACCATGTTGTAGAGGATGGTGCCGACGCCGGTGTAGACCCCGGCGGCGCCGGGCAGCTGCCTCGGCGGGCTCGCGTTCGCGTCGATGACGAACACGTCCTTGTCGGGCAGCGAGAGCCGGACGGAGCTGTCCCAGACGCGGTTCAGCTCGTCCACCCAGTGGGAACCGTTGAACTTGACGATGAGCCCCGTCTCCGGGTGCGGGATCCCCTCCACGTTGGTGGCCGGCCCCGGCACGCCCCCCGCCGCCTCTCCGCCGTTCGGGATCAAGCCCTCGTGGAGCGCGGTGGTGCGGTTCCCGGAGTGGAAGGCCGCCGCATACACCTTGCTGCCGTCCGGCGTCACCGCGAGCGCCCGCGGGGTATCGCTGAACAGCGTGACGATCGTGAGGGGCGCGCCGGCGAGCGTCGACCCGAGGTGGGCGGCGTCGAAGACCCATACGTCCGCCCGGCCCACGCCGGGGGTCGTGAGCTGGGGGTCGAACGGGATGTTCTGTCCGCGATGCGCCGTCGTGATGAACGCGCGGCGCTTTCCAGGACCCGCGAACACGATATCCCGCGGCTCGTCACCCACGAGCAGCGTCCGCACGACCCGGCCCGAGTGCGCCCCCTGGGTCAGCTCGACGACGCTCACGCTGTCCGACAGGTGGTTGACGACCCAGACCTCTGTATCGCTCCGCGCCGCCACGGCCACCGGCTCGAGGCCGACGGGGATGGAGGCGCGGTGCTCGATGCCCTGATTCTTGACCCGATACACCTCGAGGTGGTTGTCGGGCGTGTTCACGGCGAATAGCAGCTTTCCGTCGGGCGAGAGCGCGAGCGGACGCACATGGCCGCTCTCGAAGAGGGTGAAAGACGACGCCGCCTCGGCGGATCGGCCGGCCGCGAGGGCGACGAGCAGCGCCGACGCCGCGACGAGACGGGCGAGGACGTCGCGCACGACAAAGTACGAGCCCATGAGTCACCTCCGATGAGTGGGGTTCTCCGCACATGATTTCGAATGGCAAGCAGACGATAAGGCGCGAAGGTTATTGAAAGGTAGTCGTGGCTGGCGCGCATTGCAATATCGCAATGGTCTTGCTTCGGCAATCGATCCCTTCGGCACACCTGCGCCGAGCTACCTACCGAGGGGCCGCGACGGTGCGAGGCAGTCCTGTCGGGCAGACGGCGCCGGCGCTCCTCGAAACAGCCCCGGGATCGCCGTGATCCGGTCGCCGGGCATCGCGGCGCCGCGGCGGCTCATGGTAGGCTGCGCAACATGCAGGGGGGCCTCGCAGTCGGGTCGTCGTCTCGGCGCCGGGAGCGCGGCGCGCGGCGGGAGCCCGTCGAGCGCCCGTTCGACACGCGTTCCGCGCGCCCCGCGAAGGAGCCCCGACCATGAAGACATCGGCTGTGCGACGCACCATCGGCTGGCTCACGGTCACCGCGCTGTCCGTCCTCGCCTCGGCGTGCCAGCCGGATCCCTCGCCCGGCGATCGGGGCAACGAGGCGCGGCCGCCGCTCCGGGTCAGCCACGGCTACTGGGTCGGGTTCTTCCCGCTGTCGATCGCCGAGGAGAAGGGCTTCTTCGACCAGCAAGGGGTGAACGTCGAGCTTGTCTTCAACCCGGATCTCTACGGCATGATCTCCGATTTCACCGCGGGCAAGGTCGACGGCTTGCCGTGGACCATGGAGGTCGTCGTGCGCATCCTCGCGAGAGAGCCCGATGCGCGGGTCGTCCTCTACCTGGGCCAGACAGCGGGCGCCGACGTCATCATGGCGCGGCCGGAGATCCAGACGATCTCCGATCTCAAGGGGAAGAAGATCGCGGCCAAGACCGGCGCGCTGGGCGAGATGCTGGTCAGCGAGATGCTGGAGAGGAGCGGCCTCGCCATCGACGACGTGACGCTGGTCAACGCGAGCGAGACGGACGTCATCCCGTTCCTGTCGAACAACACCATCCAGGCCGCGCACACCTGGGAGCCCTACGCGACGCAAGCAGGGAAGGCCGGCGCCAAGGCGATCTTCTCGAGCAAGGAGACGCCCGGGCTCTTCGCCGATTTCGCGATGTTCCGCGGCGCGGTGCTGCGCGACCGCCCGGACGATGTCCGCGCCTTCATCCGGGCCTGGTTCCAGGCCGTCGAGTTCTGGAAGGCCCACCCGCAGGAGGGCAACGAGATCATCGCGAAGGCGCTCAAGATCCCGGCCGCGGACATCAGCACGGACGGGTACGAGCTCTTCTCGCTGGAGGAGGTCCGACGGCGGTTCGCCCCGAACAACGACCCCACGTCGCTGGCCCCGCTCGTCAACAAGCACATCGATTTTCTCGTTCAGGACGGGCAGCTGGGGCGCCGCCCGGACCTCGACAACATCTTCGATTCGTCCTTCCTGCCGCCCGCCACGAACCGCGAGTGACCGCCGCGGCCCGCGGAGCACCTCGACAGCATCGCCACGGAGGCTCGACGAACGCCATGAGTCGCGCAATGCAGCAGCAGGCCCCGCTCATCACCCTCCGCATGAAGCTGATCGTGGCGCTCTTGACGGTCGCGCTCGCGCCGCTCTCGATCCTCACGCTCCTGAACAAGCGGACCAACGAGGCGGTGCTGACCGAGAGCGCCAACCAGGCGCTCGCCGCGGCCGCGTCGCAGGCCGCGACCAGCGTCGACGACTTCATCGAGAGCAACCTGGACGCGGTCCGCGTCGAGGCCCGTCTGCCCGGCCTGACCAGCTACCTGAGCCTCGGCGAGGAGGCCCGGAGGAGCGGGACCGAGGAGCACGCGCTCGCGTCGAGGACGCTGCACGGCCTCATCCGGAAGGACACGATCAACATTCTCTCCTACGCGCTGCTCGACCAGCGCGGGCAGAACGTCCTCGACACGGTGCAGACGCCCGTCGACAGGGACGAATCCAAGCGGGACTACTTCATCCACGCGGTGGAGACGGGCCTGCCTTACGCCTCGTCGGTCGCGTTCGCCGGCGAGGTGCCCCAGCTCGTCTTCAGCAGCCCCGTCCGCGACGCGCTGAACAAGAAGAAGACGATCGGCGTGCTCCGGTGCACCTACAACCTGTCCGCCGTCCAGCGGATCATCCTGTCCCAGACGCGCCTCCTGGAGGCGTCGGACGCGTTCGCGATCCTCCTCGACGAGCACCACGTCCGCCTGGCGCACGGCCGCTCCCCGGAGCTCGTGTTCAAGTCGCTGGTGCCGCTCGCCCCGGAGCTCGAAGGCCGGCTCAAGGCGGAGCGGCGGCTGCCGGACAAGCCGGCCGCGGAGCTGTCGACCGACGTGCAGGCCTTCGACGAGGGGCTGCGCCGGTTCGAGCGCGAGCAGGACCCGTCCTCGACGGCGAGCCGCTTCCTGCAGGCCCGCATGGCCGCGCGGGACGCCCCCATGAGCGCGGTGGCCCTCGCGCGCGTGAGCGCCTTCGACGGCATGAAGAAGCCGCCGTGGACCGTGGCGTTCGTGCGGCCGGAGGCGGCGTTCCTCGAGCCCATCGAGGAGAGGACGACGCGCGACGCGCTGCTGCTCGCCTCGCTGATCGCCGCGATCGTCACGGCGGTCGCCGTCCTGATGGCGCAGGTCCTGACGAGGCCGATCACGCGCCTCGCCCAGGCGGCGTCGCAGCTGGCGAGCGGGAAGCTCGACACCGCGGTCGAGGTGCGATCCCACGATGAAATGGGCACGCTGGCGGATTCCTTCAACCAGATGGCGCGCCAGATCCAGGGGTCGTTCGAGGAGCTCGAGCTCCGCGTCGAGCAGCGCACGGCCGAGCTGAAGGACGCGAAGATCGCCGCGGACGCCGCCAACAAGGCGAAGAGCGACTTCCTCGCCAACATGAGCCACGAGCTCAGGACGCCGCTCAACGGCATCCTCGGCTACGCGCAGATCCTCCGGCGCTCGCGGGGGCTGAGCGAGCAGGACCTGCGCGGGATCGACGTCATCCATCGCTCCGGCGCCCACCTGCTCACGCTGATCAACGACGTCCTCGATCTGGCGAAGATCGAGGCGCAGGCGATGGAGGCCCACGCGAACGACTTCCACCTGCCCTCGTTCCTGCGATCGACGGCCGAGATCTGCCGCATCCGCGCCGAGGAGAAGGGCATCGCGCTGGTGTATACGCCCGATCCCGAGCTCCCCACCGACGTGGTCGCCGACGAGCGGCGGCTGCGGCAGGTGCTGATCAACCTGCTCGGCAACGCCGTGAAGTTCACCGAGAGGGGCCGCGTCTCCTTCACGATCAAGCGGCTGGGCGACGGGCCGCGCCCGCCGCACGGCTCCAGGCCGGACTCCGCCGCGATCCAGAGCGCCCCGCGCAGGACGCACCGGGTGCGCTTCGAGATCGAGGACACCGGGACGGGCATCAGCCCGGATCAGCTCGACCAGATCTTCCTCCCGTTCAAGCAAGCCAGCGACGGCAAGCGCCGCGTCGACGGGACGGGGCTCGGGCTCGCGATCAGCCAGCGCATCATGAAGCTGCTCGGCAGCTCCATCGAGGTGAGGAGCGAGCCCGGCAAGGGGAGCGTGTTCTGGATGGACATGATCCTCGCCGAGTCGCCCCGGCGAACCCAGCCCACGGCGCTCCGGCCCGCCTCGGCGGTCGTCGACTACGAGGGCAAGCGGCGCCATGTCCTCGTTGTCGACGACCAGCCCGAGAACCGCGCGGTGCTCGTGACGATGCTGCAGTCCGTCGGGTTCGAGACGTCCGAGGCCACGGACGGCAAGGAGGGCCTCGCGGCGGCGTCGGAGCGCGAGTTCGACCTGGTGATCACGGACCTCGCGATGCCGGAGCTCGACGGCTGGGAGATGATGCGGCTGCTCCGGAAGGCGCCGGATCGAGCAGGATTGAAGATCTTCGCGTCGTCCGCGAGCGTCTTCCTCTCCGATCAGGACAAGAGCCTGGCCGCCGGCGCCGACGATTTCCTCCCGAAGCCGCTGCAGCTGGAGGAGCTCTTCGACAAGATCCAGCGGCACCTCGGGCTCTCGTGGATCTACGAGCAGCAGGGCGACACCGGCGCGCCGGGCGAGGCGCCCGCCAGCGCCCACCGCGACCCGAGCTCACCCGAGCCCGCCGGCGGCGCAGATACCCCGATGATCGCCCCGGCCGCCGAGGATCTGCGGCTCCTCTTCGATCTCGCGCACAGGGGGCTCTTCCACCAGCTCCAGAAGCACCTCGACAGGCTCGACCGCGCCGAGCCGAAGCTCGCGCCGTTTTGCAGGCACCTGCGCCGCCTGATGCAGGATTTCAAGATGGAAGCCGTGGAAGATTTCATCAAGAGTCACCTGCGCGATTGACGTTGCTTGGACGGCGCGCGCCTTGATTGTGGCAATGGGAGCGCGCGCCTCCTGGAGGGTAGAACGATGGATGCCAGTGAAGCCGGGATGATACTCATCGTGGACGACAACCCGAGGAACCTCGGTCTCTTGTCCGATACCCTGACGGGCTCAGGCTTTGACGTCGCGGTGGCGGTGGACGGCGCGCGCGCCCTCCGGCTCGCGCGGGAGGGGATGCCGGATCTCATCCTGCTCGACGTGAAGATGGATGGGATGGATGGGTTCGAGACGTGCCGCCGGCTGAAGGGCGACCCGGCCACGGCCGCGATCCCCGTCATCTTCATGACGGCGAGCACGGACCTGTCCGCGGACCGGGTGAAGGGCCTGAACCTCGGGGCCGTCGATTACCTCGCCAAGCCGTTCCTGGACGAGGAGCTGCTCGCGCGCGTCCGGGTGCACACCAAGCTCAGGAGGCTGACGATGCGCCTCGCCGCGCAGGTGGACGAGCGGATCGCGGCGGAGGCGGCCTTGCAGCGGCTCACGCAGGAGCTGGAGAGGCGCGTCGGAGAGCGTACGGTCGCGCTGGAGCGCGCGCTCGAGGGGCTCACGCAGGCGCAGGCGCAGATGGCGACGGTCATCCGCGCGGCGCAGGCGGTCTCGGGCGAGATCGTCCTCGACGACGTGCTCGACCGGCTGATGCGGCTCACGCTGGAGCACGCCGGCGCGCGGAAGTGCGTCCTCGTCCTCTCGCGCGAGTCCGGGCTGGTGATCGAGGCGTCGATCACGAGCGATCCGGACACGGTGGTGCTCGGGCTCTCGACGCCGGTGGGCCCGGGCGCCGATCTCGCGGCGTCGCTCGTGGAGGAGGTCGCGAGGGCCCGGCAATCGATCTTCGTCTGGGACACGGGCCGCGAGGCTCGCCCGGGGGACGCGCGGTACCTCGCGGAGAAGGGGCCGAGGTCGATCCTCTGCCTGGCCATGATGTGCCAGGGCGAGCTGATCGGCGTCCTCTACATCGAGGGCGACGCGGCGCCGGAGCCGCTGCTCGCGGCGCAGCTGGAGACGCTCGGGCTCCTGGCCTCCCAGGCGGCGGTGGCCGTGAAGAACGCCCTGCTCTACGGGCACCTGGCGGACATGACGTCCGAGCTCCGCCGCTCGAACGAGCGCCTGGAGACCGAGGTGGCGCGCCAGACGGAGGAGCTCCGCCAGACGAACGAGCGCCTGCAGCGGGAGCTCGTGGAGCGCGCCCGGGCCGAGGAGGAGCGCGCCCGGGCCGAGGAGGAGCGCGCCGCGCTGCAGGCGGAGGTCATCGACGCGCAGAGCGCCCGGCTCGCGGAGCTCTCGACGCCGCTCATCCCGATCACCGATCATATCATGGTGATGCCGCTCATCGGGACGATCGACTCCGCGCGAGCAGAGCAGGCGCTCGAGGCGGCGCTGAACGGCGTCCAGGCGAACCGGGCGAAGGTCGTCATCATCGACGTCACCGGGGTGACCGTGCTCGACTCGGCCGTCGCGAGCACGCTGATGAGCACGGCGACGGCGCTGCGGCTGCTCGGGTCGAAGACGGTGATCACCGGCATCCGCGCCGAGCTGGCGCAGACGCTCATCGATCTGGGCGTCGATCTCGGCGCCGTGGTGACCAAGGGGACGCTCCAGAGCGGCATCGGCTATGCGCTCCAGCAGGCCGGCGGCGGCGTGGCGGGCCTGCACGTCAACGGCAAGCACGCCCGCAACGACGCCGCGCCCAGGCGCCGGAGCGGCCATTAGAGCGGTTCTCAGCTGAGCCTGGAACGAGCGTCGCAGAGCGGCGGTCACCCGCACAGGAGACGGGTCCAGATCGGCGTTTTCGGCGCGGAAGCGCACTCCTGTGCGCTGAGCACCGAAAACGTCGAGATGGGCCCGTATCCGAAGCGGGTGACCGCCGCTCTAGAGCGCCGCCCGGTACCCCAGGTAGCGCCCGAACGCGCGCATCGCCTGGTTCCAGTGCTTGGGCTCCTTCACCAGCATCTCCTTCACGCCGACGTCGGCCAGCGCGTCGCCCACCTCGATCCACCGCGGCTCGCGCGTCAGCGCGTAGGCGGCGCCGAACACGGGCACGATCAGCAGGTTGAGGTCGGCGGTCCCGCTGTCGTCGTACGCGTCGGTCTCGCAGCCCCACAGGTACCGGAACGCGCGCCCGTCCGAGGTGATGGCGCGCTCGGCGAGCCAGCCTGCCGCGCGCGCGACCACCTCGCGGACGCGCGGGTCGCCGGTGAGCGCGTGGTAGTCCATGAGCGCGTCGACGAGCAGCGCGGTCATGAACGGCGAGCCGCCGCGCGGGCCGCGCTCGCACTCCGACGGGTCGGCGCGGGTCAGGTCGTGCTCGAACGCGCCCGACGCGCCCTGTTGCTGCCACGCGACCGTGCGATCCATGAGCCCGCGCAGCGTCGACAGGAGCTCCGGCCGCGGGTCGAGCGCGTAGTAGCTCGACAGGGTCATCATCACCCAGGCCATGTTGCGCTCGGTCACGCGCAGCACGTCTTCCCTTCCGCCCGTGAGCGCGGCCTGGTTCTGCCGGAGGGCCTCGCCCATGGCGAGGACCGCCTCCCTGGCCGCCGGATCGCCGGTGAGCAGGTAGTCGTCGACCATCCCCTGGCCGAGCATGCGCCGCAGGACTTGCCAGGCGAGGGGCGCCGCCGGGCTCCAGTCTTCGCGCTCGCAGACGTGGACCGCGAGGCGGCGATCGGGCGAGAACCTGAGCTCGTGCTGCCGGTACCAGACGGCCTCGGCGCGCGCGCGCCGGTAGCGCGCGGCGTCGCCGTTGCGGAGGAAGCGCTGGTAGAGCGCGTGCGGGCCGTCGTAGTACGTGCGGTACGGGGCCGAGCAGCTGACGCCGTACGCGTCGTAGGCGGGCGTCATGCGGGCGAGCGCGCCCTCGATGCCGGCCTCGAAGCCGGGGAAGCGGCGATCGTCCATGGCCGGCAGCTGCGGCCCGGACACCAGGCTCGCCGCGTACCACGACGGCGGCAGCACCGCCGCGATCGGCCCGTCCGGGTTCGGCAGGAGCGCCTCGTCGAGCACGGCCCCCCGAGGGATCTGGGAGGGCTGCGGGAGCTGGGTGAGCCGGGGGGCCGGGGGGGCCGGGCGGTCGGCGCGCTGCGAGGGTGACGAGGGCGGAGGGGCGCCGAAATCCAGCGTGTAGATCGCTCGTTCTCCGGGCGCGAGCGCGGCGCGGAAGACGAGGAGCGCGCTGCGGATCGAGCGGCCCCTGGGCCAGACCGCGAGCGGCTTCGCGCGGAGCGGGACCGCCGCGCCGCGCGCGTCGCGCAGACGGATGAACCGGACGTCGCGCAGCGCGCCCGGCGCGAACGGCACGGCCGCCGACACGACGGCCTCCGGCGCCGGCAGCGCCGCTCCCGGCGGGCGCTTCGCAGGCGCGGGCGCGCTCGCCGCGGCGTCGGCGACGAGCAGCAGCGGGACCGATTCCGCGGACGGCGGCGCCGGCAGCGCAGGCGCGGCGCGCGCCTCCAGGACGGCCCGCACGCACGGCTCGATCCGGCGGGCGGCGGGCGCCCGAGCGGGCGGACGGCCGCAGCTCGCCAGGAGGAGCGGCGCTGCGAGGAGCAGCGCCGCGAGCGGGTGACGGGCGGCGGGCCTCGCCTTGGCGCGCTGCGCATCCATGCCGCCTCCGATGCTCTGTGCCCGCCGCGCATCGCGGCAGAGCCATCGAGCGCGCGGCCGCAACGAGGCGGGCCGCTCGGCACGGCGCGCTCGCCCGATCGCGCTCGCCGCCGCGGGAACGAGGGCGAGCAGCGCGTCGAGCTCGCTCGGCAGGCCAGCTTCTCGAACGCCTCGGCCCCTCGCCGGCATCGAAGGGGAACCTGCTGCGATGCTGTGGGCTGTCCTGAGCGTGTTCGTCGGAGCGCTGCTGGCGCCGGCCCTCTACCGCGGGCTCGGGCGCCCGGCCGGCTGGCTCTTCGCGGCGCTCCCGCTCGCGGTGCTCGTGCTCGCGGCGCGGCTCGCCCCGAGGCCCTTCGCCGAGGGGCAGGCCCATCACGCGTCGCTGCCGTGGATCCCGTCGCTCGGCGTGGAGCTCGCGGTGAGGCTGGACGGGCTCTCGCTCGTGTTCCTCGGGCTCATCTGCGGCATCGGGGCGCTGATCTTCGTGTACGCGAGCGAATACCTGCGCTCGCACCCGCGGCTCGGGCGGTTTTACGCCTACCTGCTCCTGTTCACGGGATCCATGGCGGGCCTCGTGCTCGCCGACGACGTCATCTTCCTCTTCGTGTGCTGGGAGCTCACGAGCGTGAGCTCGTATCTGCTCATCGGGTGGGACCACGAGCGGCCGGAGGCGCGCAAAGCCGCCTTGACGGCCCTCCTCGTGACGGACGGCGGCGGGCTCGCCCTGCTCGCGGGCCTCGTCCTCCTCGTCGTGGTCACGGGAGAGACGCAGATCTCGCGGTTCTCGGGGGACGTCGTCCGCGAAGGCCCCCTGTACCTGCCGATCCTGCTCCTCGTCCTCGCGGGGGCCTTCACGAAATCAGCGCAGGTGCCCTTTCATTTCTGGCTCCCTCGGGCGATGGAGGCGCCCACGCCGGTCAGCGCCTACCTGCATTCGGCCACGATGGTGAAGGCCGGCGTCTATCTGCTCGCGCGCCTGCATCCCACGCTGGGCGCGACGCGCGAATGGCACCTCGTCGTGACGGGCTTCGGCGCCGCGACGATGGTGGCAGGCGCGGCGCTCGCGGTCACGCAGAAGGACCTCAAGCGGATCCTCGCCTATTCGACCGTGAGCGTGCTCGGCCTCCTCACGATGCTCCTCGGCATCGGGACCCGGGCGGCCGTCTCCGCGGCGGTGGTCTATCTGGTCGCACATTCGCTGTACAAGGGCGCGCTCTTCATGACCGCGGGGACCCTGGACCACGAGACAGGGACCCGCGACGTCACCCGCTTGCGGGGCCTCGCGCGGCGGATGCCGATCACCGCGACGGCGGCCGTGCTGGCGGCGATCTCGGGCGCGGGGGCGCCGCCCCTTCTCGGCTTCCTGTCGAAAGAGCTCTTCTACGAGGCCGTCCTGGCGCCACCCTCGATGACGGCGCTCCTCGCCGGGGCCGCGGTCCTGTCGAGCGCCCTCCTGGTCGTGGTGAGCTTGATCGTCGCCCATCGCCCCTTCTTCGGGGGTTCCCCGGCGGCGCCCGCGCTCCCCCACGAAGCGCCGCTGTCCTTGTGGCTCGGGCCTGCCACGCTCGCCGCGGCGAGCCTCGTCCTCGGGGTGGCGCCGCGGCTCCTCGGCGACCTCCCGGGCGCGGCGGCGACAGCGATCCTCGGCCGGCCCGCGCCGCTCGAATTGCACCTGTGGCACGGCCTGACCCCCGTGCTCGGGCTCAGCGTCGCCACCCTCCTCGCCGGCCTCGGGCTCTTCCGCGCCCTCTCCGGCCGCGAAGGGCGCCTCCTCGACGCCGCCGCGCGCCTCGGGGCCTGGGGCCCTGCGCGCGTGTACGACGCTGCCTTCGCGGGGCTCCTCCGGTTCGCGGAGTGGCTGACCGGGCGGCTCCAGACGGGGCATTTGCGCCGATATCTGCTCGTCACGGCCCTGACCACGGTCGTGCTCGTCGGGACGCCGCTGCTCCGGA
The DNA here is from genome assembly GCF_051527395.1 of Sorangium sp. So ce281. Taxonomy (NCBI): domain Bacteria; kingdom Pseudomonadati; phylum Myxococcota; order Polyangiales; family Polyangiaceae; genus Sorangium; species Sorangium sp. So ce281. Next base: position 2,547,301 of record NZ_CP150322.1, on the reverse strand, counting down.
GCCTCCCTTTCACGATCCCGTCGCTCACGGTGGAGCTCCCGGAGCTCGTGCTCGCGGGCGTGATCCTCGCGTCCGCGGCCATGGCGACGCGCACGCAATCGCGCCTCGCCGTCGTCGCCGCGCTCGGCGCGATCGGCCTCTGCGTCATGCTCGTCTACGTGATCTTCAGCGCGCTCGATCTCGCGCTGACGCAGATCATGGTCGAGGTGCTGACGGTCGTCATCTTCGTCCTCGTCCTGCACCACCTGCCGCGCTTCGTGCCCCGATCCCCCGCGCGCGTGTGGATCCCGGACGCGATCGTCTCCGTGATCTTCGGGGCCACGGTGACCCTGTTGATCCTCATGTCGTCGACGCTCTCCCCGGAGCCGATCCTGCGCGAGTTCTTCGTGGCGAAGGGATACCCGGAGGCCCACGGGCGGGACATCGTCAACGTGATCCTCGTGGATTTCCGGGCGATGGACACGCTGGGCGAGTCCACGGTCCTCTGCGTGGCCGGGATCGGGGTCTATGCCCTGCTCGCGACCCGCGCGCGGAAGGGCGCCTGAGCCATGCCCTCCTTCATCCTGCGCGCCGCCACGCCGGTCTTGATGGTGCTCCTGATCATCGTCTCGATCTACGCGCTCCTCCGCGGTCACAACGAGCCCGGGGGCGGGTTCCTCGGCGGGCTCATCATCGCATCGGCGTTCTCGCTCCACATCCTCGCTCACGACGTCCCCTCGACGCGGAAGCTGCTCCGCGTGACGCCCCAGACGCTCATGGGGCTCGGGCTCTCGACGATCCTGCTCTCGGGCGTCATCGGGCTCGTGGACGGCGGATCCTTCCTGCAAGGCGTGTGGGCGACCGTCCCCGTGCCGGGGCTCGGCGACGTCGCGGTGGGGACGCCGGTGCTGTTCGACGTCGGCGTGTATGCCGCCGTGATGGGCATGGTGCTCATGATCCTCCTCATGGCCGCGGAGATGAGCGCATGACGGTCCTCCTCGCGATCGTCGTCGGCGGGCTCTATGCGTCGGGGCTGTTTCTCATGCTCCGGCGCAGCATCGTGAAGCTCGCCTTCGGCCTCGTGCTGCTCGGGCACGGGACGAACCTCCTCATCCTCACGGCAGCCGGCGTCGTCCGCGGCCGTCCCCCGCTGATCCCCAAGGGGGAAGGGGCCTTCCACGCGCCGCCGGCCGATCCGGTGGCCCAGGCGCTGATCCTGACGGCGATCGTCATCAGCTTCGCGGTCGTCGCGTTCGCCGTCGTCCTCCTTCATCGCGTTCATCGGACGATGGGCAGCGACGACATCGACTCTCTCGAATCGACCCGCCCATGAAGGTGCTCCTCGTCCTGCCCGTCCTCGTCCCCCTGACCACGGCGGCCCTCTCGCTCCTCTCCTTCCGGCGCCCGGGGAGGCAGCGCGCGCTCGGGCTCGTCGGGAGCGTACTTCAGCTCGCCGTCGGGTTCGCCTTGCTCCGCGCCGTGCACCGGGGAGGCATTCAATCGACCCAGCTCGGGGGCTGGCCCGCGCCGTACGGCATCACCTTCGTGGCCGACCTCTTCTCCGCGCTGATGGTCCTGCTCTCGGGCGTCATCGCGGTCGTCACGTCGATCTACTCCCTGTCGGACATCGACCGCGGGCGGCGGGCGCACGGGTTCTACCCGCTCATGCACGCGCTCCTCATGGGGACGAACGGGGTCTTCGTCACCGGCGACCTCTTCAATCTGTACGTCTGGTTCGAGGTGACGCTGATCGCGTCCTTCGTCCTCCTGGTGCTCGGCAACGAGCGGCCGCAGATGCAGGGCGCGATCAAGTACGTCGCGATGAACCTGATCTCGAGCGCCCTCTTCCTCACCGGCCTCGGCATCCTCTACGGGTCCGTGCACGCCCTCAACATGGCTGACCTCTCGCTCAAGCTGCCGAGCCTCGCGCCGCCGATCCGGTTCACCCTCGCGATGATCTTCCTCGTCGCGTTCGGCATCAAGGCCGCTGTCTTTCCCCTCTTCTTCTGGCTGCCGGACTCGTATCACACGCCCCCCGTGACGGTCACCGCACTGTTCGCGGGGCTCTTGACGAAGGTGGGTGTCTACGCCCTCGTGCGCAGCTTCACCCTCCTTTTCGTGGACGACCGGGAAGCCACCCACGCGCTCCTCCTCGGGATCGCGGCCTTCACCATGGCCGTCGGCGTGCTCGGCGCGGTGTCCCACCGGGAGGTCCGGCGGATCCTCGCGTTTCACAGCGTGAGCCAGGTCGGTTACATGGTCATGGGCCTCGGCCTGTTCACGCTGTCGTCCCTCTCGGGGGCGATCTTCTTCGTCTTGCACCACGCGATCATCAAGTCGAACCTCTTCCTCATCAGCGGGATCATGCAATCCGGGGGGAAAGACGCCCGCCTCGACCTCCAGGGCGGGCTCCTCGCGCGGAGCCCCGGGCTCTCCGCCTGCTTCCTCGTCACGGCCCTCTCCCTCGCCGGCATACCGCCCCTGTCGGGGTTCTGGGCCAAGCTCATCCTGGTGCGATCGGGGCTCGAGGTCGGCTCGCGAGGGGCCGCGGCCGTCGTCGCCACGAGCCTCACCGTCGGCCTCGTCACCCTCATTTCGATGACGAAGATCTGGAACGAGGCCTTCTGGAAGCCCGCGCCCGCCGGGGCCGACCTCGCCCCGCGCGAGAGCGGGACGCGGCGTCGCGCGCTCCTGTACGTGCCGGTCGTCCTCTTGACCGCGCTGGGCGTCACGCTCGGAATGGCGCCCGAGCCGCTCCTCGCCGTCGTCCGGCGGGCCGCAGCGCAGCTCGCCGATCCGACCGACTACGTGCGCGCCGTGCTGGGGGAGGGTCGCCCATGAGAGCCCTCGTTCTCAATCTGTTCCTGGCGATCGTCTGGGTGGGCCTGACCGGCCGCGCCACCGCAGGGGGCCTCGTCTTCGGCTTCCTCCTCGGGTACCTCCTGCTCCTCTGGCTCCGGCGCCTGATCGGCCCCACGACCTATTTCGAGAAGCTGCCAGGGGTGCTGTCGTTCATGCTCTTCTTTGCGAGAGAGATGGTGCGGGCGAACCTCAGGGTCGCCCGCGACGTCATCTCGATCCGGCGAAAGAGCCGCCCCGGCATCGTCGCGGTCCCCCTGGATCTGACGACCGATCTCGAGATCACCGTGCTGACGATCCTCCTCGCCCTGACGCCCGGCACCTTTGGCCTCGACGTCTCGGGCGACCGCACGGTCCTCTTCGTCCATGCGATGTTCGTGGACAGCGCCGACGCGCTGCGCGCGACCATCAAGAGCGACCTCGAGCGCCGCGTGAAGGAGCTCTTCCGATGACCCCGATCTTGCTCGTCGCGATCGCCGTCGTGACGGTGGCGTTCGTCGTCGCGTTCATCCGTCTCCTGCTCGGGCCGAGCCTCCCCGACCGCGTGGTCGCCATGGACCTCATGGCGACGGTCGGCAGCGGGGGCATCGCCCTCTACGCGATGGTGACCGACCACGGCGTCCTCCTCGATGCGGTGATGGTGCTGTCGCTCATCTTCTTCCTCGGCACCATCGCGTTCGCGTACTACGTCGAGCGGCAGGGGGAGGCGTCGTGATCCTCGAGTTCGTCGAGGGCGCGCTCCTCGTCGTCGGATGCATCTTCATGCTGCTCGCGGCCGTGGGCATCCTGCGCATGCCGGACCTGTTCACGCGACTCCAGGTGACATCGAAGGCCTCGGTGTTCGGGATGACATGCATCATCTCGGCCTCCGCCCTTCATTTCTACGACCCGGCCGTCACCACCCGGGCCATCGTCATCATCGCGTTCGTGGCGCTGACGATGCCCGTGGCGACGCACCTGCTCGCTCGCGGCGGTTACACGACGAGCACGCCCCTCTCGCCGGAGACCGTGGTGAACGAGCTCGCGGCGCATTACGATCCGACGACCCACACCCTCGCCGGCACAGAGCCGAGGACCCGCACGTTCGAGCTCGTGCCCGGGGCCGCCGTCGTCGGCAAACATATCGCCGAGCTCGGCCTGCCCGCCGGCGTGCTCATTCGCGCCATTCACCGAGAGGGCGGGACCATCGTGCCCCGAGGCCAGACGATCCTCGAGGCCGGCGACAGGCTCGAAGTGCTGGTGGAGCCGGCAGAGCTCGGCCGCGCGCGCGAGATCTTCGAGGCCTAGCACCGCAGCCGCACCTCGACGCCCCCGGCGGCCGGCGGACAGGCGTGTTTGCCAGGCTCGTCATCCTCTCTTATCCTATGCGGTTCGTCCGCCTACGCCGCTTCCATGCGGCGAGCCGGGACGAGTCGAGCTGCACAGCAGCACCGGCGGTGGCCACGGGTTCTCGATCGCGGACATCGGCCACGGGACGATCGCGATCGCCCCGGAGCCTGTGACATCGGGCGAGGTGACGCCGGGCAGCGCCTCCCTCGCGAGGAGACCCGGCGGAGGCACGCCGGATATCGTGTGTGCCACGGAGGGTCGCGAGGATATCGCGTGCCACTCGGAGCTCGAACCCCTGCAGGGGCCTGTGGCGCGGCTGAGCTTCGTGAGAGACGGGGGCGTATACCTGTGCACGGGCTGGCTGATCGCCACCGGGGACGCCCGCAACACCACGCTCATCACCAACAACCATTGCATCAGCACCCAGGAAGAGGCAAACACACTCGAGGCCCGCTTTGGTTACCAGAGGCCTATCTGCGGAGACCCGATGGTGGCGGCAGGCGTGAGCGTCGGGGGCGGCTCCCTCCTGAAGACGAACAGCCGGACCCGCACCCGGTCCAGAGGCGGCCTCGACTACACGCTGATAGGGCTGCCGGGCAACCCCCAGGCGACCTGGGGCGCGCTCACCCCGACGACGAAAGCGCCCAGCGTCGGCGATGAGATCTACTTCCTTCAGCACCCGGGCGGACGCCCGAAGGAAGTCGGCTACTGGAAGGATGCTGCGCATACCCTCCCCTGCGTGGTCAACGCGATCGATCAGACCTACTCCGGCACGGTCACGAGCTCGCAGATCGGCTACTCGTGCGACAGCGAAGGGGGATCGAGCGGGTCGCCGATCATCGATGCCGGGTCTGGCAAGGTAATCGGCCTCCACCACCTCGCCAACGTCAGTTGGTTCACCTGCAGGAACGGAGGAACAGAGATGTCCGCGATCTGCGCGGACGCCGGCGCCCTCATCAGATGCGCCACCGATTGAGTCGAACGAAGGCTCCACGCGTCTCGCCCTCCGAGGCGCCCTCGGCGTAAAGCCCCGCGCGCCTCGGCCCCGGGACTCGCGGCCGCCGCCCTGCGCGAGCGCGACGAGGCCCGCCCGCCCTCACGCCGCGGTCGAGCGACGGCGGCGCTCGACCGCGCCCGGCGTCGTGATACGCGTCGCCTCCCCGCGCAGGCGCCCGGCACCGACCCCTCCGCCGGGCAACCCGCCGCTGGACGCCAGCGGCAATCGAGGGGTATCCAGGTCACCATGATCGCGAGGGCGGGTTCACGGAGGCGGCGCGCGCGGGAGGCCGCTCGGCACGGAGGGCGATACGGTGGGTAAGTCGCCCGCGAGCGCGAAGACCCAGAGCCTCCACCGAGGTGACCTCTCCGGCGGCGATCTGGACGCCGCCGCATATCTCCTCGTGATCGACGGCTCCTCGTCGCGGCGGTTCCCGCTGCCCAGGGAGGGGGTGCTCTTCGTCGGCCGCTCCACCGACGCGGAGATCTGCGTCGCCGCCGCCGCGGCGTCCCGGCGGCACGCGAAGTTCCTCGTCGCCGACGGCGAGGTGCAGCTCATCGACCTGAAGAGCCACAACGGCACGCTCGTCAACGGCGAGCGCCTGGAGGGCTCGCGCCTCCTCTCCTCGGGCGACGTCGTCGCGATCGGCGACGCCCTCCTGATCCTCCGGCGCGAGCCCCGGACGCCGGACCGGGCCACCGTCGACACGGGCCGCTGGCGCCGGCGCCTCGAGGAAGAGCTCGCGCGCGCAGGCGATTACGGCAGACCGCTCGCCGTGGCCGTCGTGTCGGCCGGCGGCGGGAAGGACAGGGAGGCCACCGGGGTCGCGGCCGCGGCGGCGCTGCGGCTCATCGATGTCCTCGCCTGGAGCGGCGGCGCGCAGCTCGTCGTCCTGATGCCCGAGCTCGGCCCCGAGGCGGCGCGCGCGGCGACGCTCGATCTCCTGGAGGCGCTCGCGCCGCTCGCGCCGGAGGCCCGGGGCGGCGTCGCGTCGTACCCGGCCGACGGCGGCGACGCCGAGACGCTCGTCTCCGGCGCCGCCGCGGCGGCCGCGATCGCGGGGCCGGGCGCGGTGGCCCTCGCCGCGGACACCGCCGTCCGGCACCGCGTCGGCGAGCGGGAGGTCGTGCTCGCGGATCCGGCGATGATCCGCGTGTTCGAGCTGATTCGAAGGCTCGCGGCGAGCGACCTCTCGGTGCTCGTCCTCGGCGAGACCGGGGCCGGCAAGGAGAACGCCGCGGCCGCCCTGCACCACTGGTCGGCGCGGGCGAGCAAGCCGATGATCACGCTGAACTGCGCCGCCCTGCCGGAGACGCTCGTCGAGAGCGAGCTGTTCGGGTACGAGCGGGGCGCTTTCTCGGACGCGCGCGCGCCGAAGCCCGGCCTGCTCGAGCGGGCGAACGGCGGCACGGTGTTCCTCGACGAGATCGGCGAGCTGCCGCTCGGCGCGCAGGCCAAGCTGCTGCGCGCGCTCGAGGCGAAGCGGATCACGCGCCTCGGCGACGTGCGCGAGCGCGAGGTCGATTTCCGCGTCGTGGCCGCGACGAACCGCGACCTCGAGGCCGAGAGCCGCGCGGGCCGCTTCCGCGAAGACCTGCTCTTCCGGCTGAGCACGGCGGTGGTCGAGCTGCCGCCGCTGCGGCACCGCCCGCGCGAGGTGCCGATCCTGGCGCGCCTCTTCCTGGCCGAGGCGCGCGCCCGCGGCGGCAAGGCGCCGCTCGAGCTCTCGGAGGCCGCGCTGTCGACCCTCGCGTCCTACGCGTTCCCGGGCAACGTGCGCGAGCTGAAGAACGCGATGGAGTTCGCGGCGGCGACCGCGGAGGGCGAGGCCGTCGAGCTGTGGAACCTGCCGGACCGCATCGCGGGGCGAGGGCCTGCCGCGCCGGCCGGCGAGGGCGCGCCGGCCGGCGGACGCGCGCCGCCCTCGCCGCCGGGGGCGCCGTCGTCGCCGCCGGGCGCGCCCTCGTCGGCGCCGCGCTTCCGGCCGATCGCCGAGGAGCTGAAGGAGCTCGAGCGGCGGCGGATGCAGGAGGTGCTCGAGGCGACCGGCGGCGTGCAGACGCGCGCGGCGGAGCTCATCGGGATGCCGACGCGCACCTTCGTGTTCAAGCTGAAGCAGTACGGTATCGCGGTGCGCCCGGCGAAGCGGCCGTCCTGAGGGCGCCGGGTACCCGGCGCGCTCCGCCGGGGCCCGGTCCCCTCACCGGGCGCTCGCCCGGCCGGACAGGGATACCGGCTCGCCCAGGAGGCTCACCGCCACCTCGTGAGCACCGATGTCGTGGGTGCTCTCCTGGGGACGCGGGGTGCCGAAGAAGTCCTCCTGGACGTCGGGGAGGAGCGTCCCCTGGTTCCTGAGGGGTGAGCCGCCCAGCAGCCGGAAAGCGTCGGGTTCGGTGCCTTCCTCGTGGACGAGCAACGGGTCTCCGATCACGTCGCTCGCGCTCTGCCCCGATCCCCCCGGCGAGGAGCTCCCGTTGCCGCCGAACCAGCTGTTGCTGGCGAAGTCGATCCTGACGGTGTGACTGAACCTGGTCAGCGGCCTGTCGCTCCTCAGCTGGTAGAAGATGTTGTTGACGACCTGCGCTCGCCCGCCGGCGGCGGAGGGCGCGGGGCCCCGGATGCCGAACAGCTCAGCGTCTCCGGAGCCAACCACCGTGTTGTTCTCGATCCTGGTTCGACCCATGTCGCTCGGCCCCGTGCCGCCCCACGCGCTCAGCTGGAGGACCGTGCGGCGGGGGATGGCCGAGGGGCCGGGGCCGACGACGATGTTGTTCCGGACAAGGTTGTTGTCCAGGAAGACGTCGCCCGGGTTCTCGTTGGCGAGCGAGATCCCTACCGCGGCGGCCGGGATCCGCAGGTCCCCGGCCCACGTGCAAGCCGTCACGCCGGCGGGTCGAGCGGGGCAGCTCACGCCGTCCGGGCAGTAGGGCCTGTGGAACGCCGGCTCGCTCAGCGAGTAGATGAAGTTGCGCTCGATCGTGGAGTCGGCGAGGTTGCTGAGGTAGAGGTCGACGCTGTAGTTGTCGTGAAGCACGTTGTCGGCGACGTGGTGGTTCGTCCCGTAGGCGCCGATGCCCTCCCCGAAGTTCTCGTAGATCGTGTTGCCCACGACCACGTCGCCGCCCCGCGTCAGGTTCACCGCCGACGGCCACCCGCCCTGGTGGCAGAACTGCAGCTTGTCCGCGTTGATCTTCACGTTATCGTAGACGACGTTGTTCTCGAACCGCATATGGGTCGACTGGTGCCCGGGATAGACGGCGCCCTTGAACGAGCCGTGGATCGTGTTCCCCGCGATGCGGATGTGCTTGCCGCTGCTCGACCCGTCCCACTTCCAGAGGTTGATCGCGGCGCCCTTCGCGTCGCGCATCTCGAACCCGAGGATGTCGTAGTACGCTCCTCGGATCTGCAGGATGTTCTCGTTGCCACTCCCTCCCAGGCTGCCGTCGAGCACGACCGACTCGCCGGGATAGGGCTGGAAGACGATGTGCTCTTCCTCGGTGCCGAGGTGGTCGAGCTTCACCGGGCTCGCGCTGTCCGTGAAGTAGGTGCCGCCGCGGACGTAGACCGTATCGCCGACCTGCGCCGTCTGCCCCGCCTTCACGAGCGTCTTGAAGGGTTTGGCCAGCGTGCCCGGGTTCGTGTCGAGCCCGGTGGTCGCGACATGGTAGATGTTCCTGGTGAGCGCCTTGACCTGCGCGGCGGTCAGCGCGACATCGTAGAGGCGCACCTCGTCGATCGTCCCGGCGTAGGCGTTCGAGGAGGGGTGATTGCCGATGACGATGGGGCGCGTGGAGTCTTGCAGCGCCCGGGGCTCCGTCGAGACGGTGGCCGACGCTGCCAGGGCGCCGTTCACGTACAGCGAGACGCGCGTCCCGTCGTAGACGCCCGCCACGTGCGACCACACGCCCGGGGTCGCCGGAGCGGCGACGGTGACCGTCGTCCCCCAGGTCCCACCGGGAAAGGCGACGCTGAACCGGAACTGACCGTCCTGGAGGTGCAGCGCGTACGAGTCCATCGCGTACCACTTGTTCACGAGGGTCCGGAGGCCCGAGGTGCTCGACGGCTTCACCCACGCTGCGGCGGTCATCTGCGTCGTGAAGTGGAAGGCCGGGCGGTCCGGGATCTCGATGCGATCGTCGGCGCCGTCGAGGGCGGCGCCCCGGTCGACGCGACCTGCGCCGCACCCCGCCCCGTTGTACCTCACGCCGTTCGCGCCGTTGCCCGAGTCGTCGATCACGACCGTGCTCGAGCAATCCTCATCCAGGTGCCATAGCGCGACCGGCGACGGCGGCGATGCCACGAGCGGAGCCGAGGCCCCGGCGACCGGCTCGGCCGGGAGCGGCTCGCCCGTGTCCGCGCAGCCCGCCGCGACCACCGCCGCGAGGGCCAGCGTGGCCCGGCGCAGGAGCGATCGCCCTGTCCGCCGCGCGGGGGCCGAGAGGACGCCCGCGGCGTCCAACGGGGCCGGACGCGGCGTGTCGTTCCTGTTCCCTGTCCTCGAGGAGCCATATTGAATATGCATCGTGCTGTCTCGCTGTGGCGTGTTGAGCTGCAATCCGCATTCCGCTCTGGCAACTCGCGGGCCAGGTGGCGGCGTCGGGGCAGCGCGCGGGCGCAGCGCCGGTCACGCAAACGTTGCTCACCGCGCCGCAGAGCGAACGCAAACGTTGCTCACCGCGCCGCAGAGCGAACGCAAGCGTTGCTCGGCGCCGGCGCGCCCCGCTCGCTGCCCGGCGCGCGGCACTGCACAACGCTTGCGCTCGGCGCTGAACAGCGCGATCGGCGGTGAGCTGCTCGCCCATCCGACCTGGCACAGTGGATGCTCTGGCGCTCCAGGCGAGCCGAGGGAACGGCGCTTCATCACCGAAGCGCGCCGCACCTCAGGGGCATGCGACAGGAGATTCATGGTCATGAAGAGCGTTGTAAAGAGCATTGTGGGGCGTCGCTTCTTGCTGCTTGTGGTCGGAGCCAGCCTCGTCGCCACGGGGTGCGCGGTAGCGGCCGACACGGAGGCGGGCGATCCTTCGGAGGACGAGGATGGCGCGGTGGCGGAGAGCATCGGCGATGCGGACGAGGCGCTCGAGATCGTGGATGGATCCGGCTCCACGGGAGGAGCCGCCGTCGAAGATACCGGCAGCAGCTCGGCGTTCTCGCTGGTGAGCATGATGCACGGCCGCTGCCTTGATGCGCCGCAAGCCGTGGACGGGACCCACGTGTTCATGTGGGACTGCATTCCGGGGAACGCCAACCAGCGCTGGAGCTACAACGCCACGACTGGCGAGCTAAGAGTCCACAATGACATGTGTCTCAACGCCTTGGGGACGAGGCGACTGAGCCCGATCGTGGTGAAAGATTGCCGCAGTGGAGGCAACATGAAGTGGGATGTCGTCCTCCCGGGCCGGGTCATGCTGCGCGGGATCACGGACGAGTATGGCCGCTCGATGTGCATCGACATCGGCTATCAGAACCGCGACCTCGGAGCGCCGCTGCTGCTCCAGTACTGTCACCGCGGGGAGAACCAGGAGTGGCGCCGCAGCGACTCGGGGATCGGCGGGGCCACCTTCAACATCGAGAGCGAGATCGGCCTCTGCGCCGACCTCAACGTCTCGTACCCGGGGGCGTCACTCCAGCTCTGGGCCTGCTCGGGCACCAACGACAACCAGCGCTTTACCCGCACCGTGAACAGCGAGCTTCTCATCCGCGGCAAGTGCCTCGACGGCGGGAATCTCCAGCCGGGCGACGCGCTGAACGCCACGGCCTGCGACGGCCGCGTCAGCCAGAAGTGGAACCGCGACCTCCTGGGGCGGCTCGTCTCGGTCGGCAACCCGGCGATGTGTGCGGACGTCTGGGAAGCCAGCTCGTACGGCGGCGCGAAGATAAAGATGTTTCACTGCCATTCCGGCACCAACCAGAAGTGGTACTATAACCAGATCGCCAATCCGTGAGACCGTCCTTCACCACGCCCCTTGCACCCCGACCCGCGCCGGCGAGACGTCGATTCCCCAGCGGACAGCGCCCGTCGTTTCTGGCCTGTCCTTCCGCGAAGGTGCGGTGACGAGCAGCACCACGCCTCCCGCCGCCAGCACGCTGCCGACCACGAGCGCTGCCGTCGCCCCGTTCCCGAGCTGCATCGCCTGAGCGCGCAGGTCGAGCCCGATCTCGTCGCACGTGTTCCGCGCGTCGCAATGCCCCTCCTCGTTGCTCGCGTTCTTCTTTCCGGCGGCGAGCGCCGCCAGCACCCCGGTCGCCCCGAGCCCCGTGGCCCCGGCGGCGACCGCCGCGATGCCGACAGGCCATTGCCAGGGGTGCGCCGTTGGGGCGAACATCGCGGGCGCGGGCATCGCGGGCGCGGGCATCGCGGGCGCCGGCGTCACGGGCGCGGGCATCGCGGGCGCCGGCGTCACGGGCGCGGGCATTGCGTGCGCCGGCGTCACGGGCGCCGGAGCGGCTTGCTCCGCCTCGAGCAGGGGCACCTCCACGCGCGCGTGCGCGCCATCCTCGCCGATCACGACCCTGCGCGACCAGGGGCGATGCCCAGGCGCCTTGGCCTCGATCACGTGCTCGCCCCTGTCGACCGCCAGCGCCGCCGCCCAGACGGCGGCGCCGAGCGCGAGCCCATCGAGGGTGATCGAGATCCCTGGCAGGCGGCGGACGGCGTCCGGCAACTCCACCGTCAAGGTCGCGAGCGTCGGCCTGAGGGCGACCAGCTTCCTGCCTGCAGCGGCGGCGCGCTGAGCCTGACCGGTGCGGCTCGCCAGCGCCTCCACGAGCCCGTACTGCGCCCACGCGCTCGCGAGCCGGCCCTGGGCCTCGTAGCACCTCGCGAGCGTCTCCTTCGCGCCGAGCGCGTTGGGGAGCATCTGCGTCGTCTGCTCGAGCTTGGGGCAGGCGCTCGCGTAGTCCTTGCTGTCCATCTCCACGACGGCCTGCTCGAAGAGGGACTGGGCCGCCGCCATCGTCCTCGGATCGGCGGCCTGCGCGCCCGCGGTCGCGGGGACGAGCAGCAGCGCCAGGGCGAGCGTACAGGCACGGGACGGTAGGCTGGTCACGATCACATCACCAGAGGCTGGGCCGCGGGGTCGTGGAGCCCGGCGCCCACGGCCGCGCAGACGGCGCGCGCGCGGCGGCGGGCGCGGTAGGCGTGGCGGGCGCGCTCGAAGGAGCGAGGGCTTGCTGCGAGGCCCTGCCCGCGGCGCTCGCCGACGTGCTGGGTGCGGGAGGCGCAGGCGCCGCAGCTTGGACGGGCGCCGCAGCCTCGGCGGGTGACGCAGCTTCGGCAGGCGACGCAGCTTCGACAGGCGTGACGGCCACCGGCACCGCCGACGCAGGCGCCACAGCAGTCCCGGACGAGCGACCGCGGACGAACAACCATGCTCCGCCGCCCAGGACCGCGAGCGCCACCGCCGCCCCGACGGCCATGGCCACTGTCGTCTTCCGGCGCGGAGCCGGCGCAACTCCGGTGGCCCTCGGCGCCTCGTGGGTGGGCTCGCGGAGCGCCGGTGTGGGCTCAGCGACAGCGACCGTCGTGCTCGGCTCGATGATCGCAGGCGCGCTCTCCACCGTGGCCGCGAACGGCGCGGCAGGCGCCTCGATCGAGAGGGTCGCCATCGTGGACGAAGGGCCGGTGGGCGCTGCGGACGTCGGCTCCAGCGCCAGCGAAGGCACACCCGCCGGCTTCAAGTCCGGCGTCGACGCCGCGCGGGGCCGCGCCGGATGGGCGATCGTCGCGCCGGGAAACGCCGCGAAGGCGGCCAGGGGCAGGGCCGCGCGCAGCGCCGCGGCGAGCTCGCCGATGCTCTGGAACCGCTCCTCGGGCGGCTTGCGCATGCAGCGCAGGATGACCTCCTCGACGGACCGCGGAAGGTCCGGCCGTAGCTCGGACGGCAGCGCCGGCTCTGCCTGCAGCACCAGCGCGGCCAGCTTGAGGACGGTCTCGGCTTCGAACGGCCTTCGGCCTGTCACGAGCTCGTACAGCACGACCCCCATCGCCCAGATGTCGGTCCGTTCGTCGACCGACTTCGAACATGCGACCTGCTCGGGCCCCATGTACATCGGCGACCCAAGCATGGCGCCCGTGGTGGTCAGTTCCACCTCGTCGACGCCCGTTTGCTTGGAGACCCCGAAGTCGAGGACCTTGATGCTCGGGCTGCCGTTCGGGCGGCGGATCAGGAAGAGATTGGCAGGCTTGAGGTCGCGATGCACGATCCCGGCCGCGTGCGCCTCGGCGATCGCATCGCAGGCCTGCAGCACGAACAGCGCGGCGTCCTCGACGGGCAGCGGCCCCTTCTCGCGGACGAGCTCGCGCAGGTCGCTGCCCTGGAGGTACTCCAGCACCATGTACGGCGCCCCCGCCTCCGTGCGGCCGACGTCATGGACCCGGGCCACGTGGTCGCTCCGGAGGCGAGCCGCGGCGCGCGCCTCGCGCACGAAACGCTCGACCAGCTGGGGCTGCTCGGGCGTGGAAGGCAGGAGGAACTTGATGGCGAACAGCTCGCCCAGCTCGAGGTGGCGGGCCGCGACGACGAGGCCCATGCCACCTTTCCCGAGCACGCGCTCGACCCTGTACTTGCCAAGGAGGACATCACCGGTCTTGACGAGAGTGTCCATCGAGCAGGCGCGGGTCGGGGAGGGCAGGCGTGGGACCCCGGAAGAGAGCCGCTGCCAGGGGACAGCATCCTCGCCCTGGCAGCAAGGGGTCAGCTCGACAAAAGGGCCAAGAGCAGGCGAGGCGACCCGCAGCCTGCCTTCCGGCCGCATGTCCAAGGCCCCGCGCCCGGCGAACGGCGCTCGATGGGGCCGAGTCACGGGACGTCGTCGGGTTCGCCGTGAACACAGCGAACGAGGCCGGAGTCCGATGGCGGCCGGCTGACGGTGTAACCGGCCCAGAAATTCAGCCCCCAGACCTCGCTTGAGTAGGGATAATCGTCCGACGACCAGTACGCTGCATTGGAGGACAGATCTGGACCGCGGAACAACTCTGGGTCGATCACTGGATAGGCCCTGGCATGGTCCACGATCGTGTGCAGCTCTTGAAGACTGGGGAGCCGCCATGGCTTGCCCCAGTCAAGCGTCAGCTCGTCGCAGTGACCCACCGCGGCATCTCGGGTGAAGGTGCTCGTGTCGGCGTTACGCTCCCACGTCAGGCCCGTTCCCCTGTCTCTCACGACCTCCACGCCTTCCACGTCCAACTCGTATTCGTGACAGGCTCCGCTCCTCGGTCCTGCCGTCCGAACGCAACGAACGCGATGCCGCTCCTTTCCCATATGACACTTCCCGTCCGCCTCGGCTTGCTCCGAACACGTATCTTTCCCGCAGATCGCGACGTAGCCGTCATCAACGTGGACGCACCACGCTTGCGGAGAGGAGCGTTCCGCAATGGGCGTCGACCAGAGGAAATCTTCATCGACCGTCCCTGTGAACAGCGGGATAGCCGGAAAGTGGTCCGGGATAGCCGGAGAGTGGTCTTTATAATTCACGATCGAGACCAGCTCGATGCGTGACGGCAGCCGCCAGTCGTCATATCCCTCCAGCTCGGAATTCTCGCAGCGCTTCTCTGCGTCCTCCCAGGTGAGCTCATCCGGTTCCGCGACGAGCGCCCATAGAAGCGACGTCTTCGGATCGAACACCGTGTAGTCCATCTTGTTCGCCGCGTCGCTCTCCCACCGAGCCACGTCGAGGTCCGGGTGCCAATGCGCCCAGTTGATGTCATCGCAGGCAGGTGCACCTCCGGCCCCTCCTGTTCCTTCCTCGTGGGCTCCGCCGGTACCGCCCGTCGAGCCTGTCGAGCTCGTGGATTCCCCTCCGCCCGTTCCGCCCGTCGAGCTCGTGGATTCCCCTCCGCCCGCACCGCCCGTCGAGCTCGTGGATTCCCCTCCGCCCGCACCACCCGTCGAGCCCGTCGAGCTCGTGGATTCCCCTCCGCCCGTCGCTCCGACCTCACGAGACACGCCCGCATCGATCCCGAGGACCCCATTGCACCCGAGGCACGCGCCCATCAAGAAAGCCGCTCCACCCGCCCTGATGGCGAGCTTCATTGCTGTCCCCGTACCCGCACGAGCGGGCTTTCCCTTTGAAGCCATTTCCGTGTCCCTCTGCGCACGCGTTGACGACTCCGGCGCAATCGACTCATCCTGATCCTATCATCCCCCGCCGCAAGGGACGCTCCGTCCGAGCGGCGAACCGGTCGATGCTGGCCCCGAACCGCTCCAGCGTCGCCCTTCTCCGCTCCGCGGTGCCCCCAGGCGCCACGGCCCCCCGGTACCCCCCGGCACTCTCCGGCGTGGGGCCCCGATCGCCTCGAACCCCGGGGGTCCTCGGCCGCCCATCGTGATAAGCGTCGCCGCACCATGCAGGCGCCCGACACCGATCCCCCCCCGCCCTCGGAGCCGCTCCAGGACGGCGCCCCCACGGCCGAATCCCCCACGCTCGCCAGCCGCGGCATCGCTTCCCCGCGCCCGCCCGCGCACCGCTGGGCCGTCGGGCTGCTCAGCGCCCTGCACGCCCCCGTCTTCGCCTGGGCCGCGCTCTCCCTCCCCTTCCGGCCGTGGACGCTCTTCGCCGTGGTCACCGCCGCGCTCGCGCTGCTCCACGCCGCGACCGCCGTCCTCTCGCTCCTCCCCCACCCGCTCGCGCCGCGCGCCTTCCGCGCGACGTCGTTCTGCTCGCTCGGCTACCTCGCCTTCCTGAGCTTCGGGCTCCTCTCCTCCGCCGTCTACGTCGCCTCGCTGAACCGCGGCCTCGGCACCGGCATCGCGGCAGCGCTGCTCGCGGTCTGGGCGGTCGTCGCGCTCCTCACGCTGCCGTTCGCGTGCTGGGGCGTCGCCTCGACCGGCGGCCTCCGCCTGCTCCGCGCGAAGCGCCGGCCCTCGCCCGCGCTCGCCGCGCTCGCCGCGCTGGTCGTCCTGGCCGCCCTCTCGCTGCTCTTCCGTCACCGCGTCGCCAAGGCCGACGTCGTGCCCGTGCCGGGCGGCGCGCCGTCGCGCACCGGGGCGGCGCTGCGCGAGGCGCTCTCTTCCTTCGACGCACTCCCTCCGCCGCCGCCGCCGCCGGCCAAGGCGCCCTCCCTCATGACCAAGGCGCCGGCCGCGTGCGCCGCGCCCCCGGAGCCCGGCCGCCCCACCCTCGTCGTCACCCACCTCGCCCCCGGCCGCGACCCCGAGCGCGCCGCCGTCACGACCCGCTGCCTCCAGCCCGCGCCGGGCGAGGACGCCGCGGCGGCGCTGCGCACCGCGCTCGCCGAGGCCCTGCGCGGCCCGCTCAAGATCGACGTCGTCTCGGCCACGCAGCCGCTCGCCTCCCCCGGCCCAGGCCTCGACGGGCTGTCGCTGCGCCCCGGGCTCGACGGCCTCTGCCTCGCGGAGCGGTGCCTCATGCCGTGGCAGCTCATCGCGCTCGACGCGTTCAACACGAACGCGCCGCTGGCCGGCGTCCCCGACTTCCGCTTCGGCGTGGATCTCGCGGTCCTGCGCCGCGCCCTCGGCGAGCCGGAGCCGCCCGGCGGCCCCACCGCCGGCGGCGCCGCGCTCCGGGACGGCCTCGTGCGGATCGAGACGCTCAGCTACGCCGTCGACGCCGAGGGCGCGCTCCACCTCCTGTCGCGGATCGGGGAGCCGTCGGTCCCGCTCGCCGAGGCGACCGCGCAGCAGGCGGCGGCCGCCGCCCAGCGCTACATCCTCGGGGCGCAGCGGAAGGACGGCATGTTCCGCTACATCGTCGACCCGTTCACCGGGCGCGCCTCGTTCGACGGGTTCTCGATCGCGCGGCAGGCCGGCACGACGCTCGCCCTGTGCGAGCTCGGGGTCGGCGCCGAGGGCGTGCCCACGTCGCCGGAGCTCGCGAAGGTGGTGCAGCGCTCGCTCGGGCTGCTCGCGAAGCTCGAGCGCAAGGCCGGCGAAGGCAGCTCCGTCGGCGCGCTCTTCTACCCCAAGGACAGCCCCGGGACGATCGCGGGCCTCAACCCCACGGCGCTGAGCCTTGTCACGTTCCTCACGTGCCGCGACGCGCACGGAACGCACGACGCGCTCATCGGGCGGCTCGCCCGCATGGTGCTCGCGACGCAGCGGGACGACGGCGGGTTCGCGCCGCAGCTCGACCTCGCGCGCATCGCGCCCGTCCTCGGCCCGACGCAGCTCTACGAGGGAGGCCAGTCGGTGCTCGCGCTGACGCTGCTCGAGGCGCTCGCCGCCCGCGAGCCGAGCCCCGAGTACCCGCCCGCGGCCGCCGTGCGCGCCGCCGTCGATCGCGCCATGGACTACTACGCGAACCGCTACTGGGACCATTTCGCCAGTGATTTCGTGTACATGGAGGAGAACTGGCACTGCCTCGCGGCGCGCGCGGCGCTCGGGCACCACCGCCGCGACGACTACGAGCGGTTCTGCCTCGATTATGTCGCGTTCAAGTCGCGGCTCGTGCTCGACGAGGACAGCGAGGTGACGCCCGATCTCGTGGGCGGGTACGGGTTCGGCAACGTGCTGCCGCCGCACAACACGGCGACGGCGGGGTTCGGCGAGGCGCTGGCCGCGGCGATGGCGGTCAAGGAGGCGCGCGGCGAGGACCTCGCGCAGGACCAGGCGCTGATGCGGCGGGTGCTCGGGTTCCTCGTGCGGCAGCAGTGGTCGCCCGCGACCTGCTTCGCCTGCAGCCGCGACGTGGTCATCGAGGGCGGCTTCAGCGAGAGCATGGCGTCTCCCCGGATCCGCATCGATTACGTGCAGCACGCCTGGGCCGCGCTCGGCCACGGGGGCCGGATGCTCGGGCTCGTGCCAGGGCGGAGCGCGCCGGCGGCGGGGCCTCTGTGAGCGCGGGCGGCGAGGGAGAGGCCGTCGCGAGCGCTGGCGGCGAGGGAGAGGCCGTCGCGAGCGCTGGCGCCGGCGGTGGATCGAGCCCGCGCGGCGGCGCCGGGGGCGCCGGGGGCGCCGGGGCCGGCGGTGGATCGAGCCCGCGCGGGGCCGCTCGCTTCGGCGAGCGCCGGGCGTACGCGTACGGCGTGACCGCCGCGTTCCTGCTCCTCATGCTCGCCCCGCTGTTCCGCCGCCCTCCGGTCGACAGCTTTCCGCTGTCGACCTACCCGATGTTCTCGTGGGGCCGCCACGACGCGCGGACCGCCGTGGAGCGCGCCGTCGGCGTGGACTCCCGGGGCGGGCGGCGGCCGATCCCGCCGCGCCTCGTGGGCAGCGAGGAGGTGCTGCAGGCCAAGGCCACGCTGGCGCAGAGCATCCGCCAGGGCGCCCGCGCGGCCCGCGCGCTCTGCCGCGGCATCGCGTCGCGCGTCGCGGCGCAGGACGGCTACGCGGATGTCGTCGCGGTCGAGCTCCGGACCGACACCTTCGATGCCGTCGCGTTCTTCGAGGGGCAGGAGGCCCCGATCGACGCCAAGCTCCACGCGACATGCAAGGTGGGCGCGCGATGAGGCGGCTCCTTGCGCGGCTCGACCGCGCCTTCTTCGCCGAGGCGCCCGCCGAGCGGCTCGCGCTCTTGCGGCTGCTCGTGGGCGCCTTCGCCCTCGTGTACCTCTGCGCCCGCGCGGTGCACCTCCAGCGGGTGGGCCACCTGCCTCCGGGGAGCTTCAAGCCGATCGGGGTGAGCTCGGTGCTGTCCGCGCCGCTGCCTCTCTGGGCGGTGCGCGGCCTCATCGGCGCGGCGATCGCGGCCGGGGCTGCCTTCGTCGCCGGCTACCGGTTCCGCGTCGCCGGTCCGCTCTTCAGCGCGCTCCTGCTCTGGGTGCTGACCTACAGGAACTCGTGGGGCATGGTGTTCCACACCGAGAACCTCCTCGTGCTCCACGTCATCGCGTTGAGCCTCGGGGCCGCGGCGGACGCGCACTCGCTCGACGCGCGCGCCGCGCGCCGCGCCGGCACCCCGGCGCCGGCGCCGGACGGCCGCTATGGCTGGCCGATCCGGCTGCTCTGCGCGATCACGGTGATGTCGTATTTCATCGCCGGGGTCACGAAGCTCCGGAACAGCGGCCTCGACTGGGCGACGAGCGATATCCTCCGCAACTACATCGCTTACGACAACGTCCGGAAGATCGCGCTCGGCGACACGCACTCCCCGCTCGGCGGCGCGCTCGTCCGCTACCGGTTCCTGTTCCCGCCCCTCGCGCTCGCCAGCCTGGCGATGGAGCTCGGCGCGCCGCTCGCCCTGTTCAGCCGGCGCGTCGCTGTCGTCTTCTGCGGCGCCGCCTGGCTCTTCCACCTCGGCGTGCTGCTCACGATGGCGATCCTGTTCCCGTATCCCCTGCTCGGCATCGCGTTCGCGGGGTTCTTCGAGCTGGAGAAGATACGCGATCTGAGGCGCCCGCGCCGCGTGAACGCAGCCATTAGGCACGGGAGGTCGTGAGGGGCGCTCCCGGGCTCGCGCGCCGCTACGAGCGCTCGCTCGGCTCCTCGTCGAACGGCTCGCACACGAGATAGACCTTTTTCCCGCTCGGATGGATCGCGAGCGTCGCGTAGCGCGGGCAGGCGAAGCACTCCCGCGCGTCCAACGTCGCCGCCCGCCGCGGGCAGCGCACCGTCCGTGGTTCGGTGCCACCCCCCTCGACCTCGATCCACACCAGCTTGTCCGATTCCACCAGATGACAGGCCATGGCGTCCTCCTCCCGCGGCCATCCGCCGATGAAAGGCGGTTTGCAATCATCGAGCCGGAAGATGTCGACCCGCGGCGCCGCCATGGCGAGCCGCCGGGACCGCACCCGGATCGCGCCTGTTGCCACCGATTCCCGTGCTTCTTCACGGCTCCTCACGCCGTCGCTCGGCGGCGGGGCGGGCCGCTGCTCCTCGCCCCGGGTCCCGGGGCGCACGCCCTGCGCCGGCAGGCGCGCGGAATGCACCAGCGATGAAACAAGGAACGGGCCCTGCCGCGCCGGCTGGGCCCACGCCTCGGCGAAGCGCATGGCGCACCCCTTGCTGCGTCGTATGTGCTGCGGTGGGCGCCGCAGCGCTCTTCACAGGGGGTCGCGATGGCTGACTGGCTCGTCGTGCTGCTGGCGGCTGCTGGGGGCGTCGTGGCGTTGATCGCCGGGACGAGGCACCTGCTCGCCCGGCGGCATTACCACACCTCGGAGGTCACCCTGGTCTGTCCACGGACCGGGGCTCCCGTGCGGTGTCGGATTGTCGTCGACGGGCGCTCCGAGCAGCCCGTCGAGGTCGCACGCTGCTCGCTTCTCCCCGGCGGGCGGCCCACGTGCGACCAGGACTGTGTGAAGCTCCTGAACCTGGGCATCCGGCTCGCGCCCGTCGAGCCCGCGCGTCCACAACGAACCCACGAGCGCCCTGACGCGGGCGGGCCCGCCGCAGGCGAGGAGCCCGGCCCGCCCTCGCCCTGACGCGACCGGGGGATCGCGGCGCGCAAGGCGTGCGCTGCCCCGCACTCCCTGCATCACGCAGCGCGCCGGGCGGCCCGTCGCCGCCCGGGAGCCGTGATGGCACATCGCGTGCTGTCATCGCGGAAGCATGGCTTTCCAGACACCGAACATGACGACCCGCTCCTCGGCCAACCTGCCGATCGCGATGGTCCTCCTGGGGACTGGCTCCCTGCTGTGGATCCGCGCCGCGCTGCGCACGCCGGGCGCGCTGGACATGACCCCCAGCGTCGACGGCTGTCTCACGGTGGGGATCGTCGGCGTGCTGCTCGCGTTGCTTCACGGCATCACGTACCCGACAGCGCTCCTGTCCATCGCGGCCCCGATCGCCCTGGTGCAGTTCCTCGCTACCGGGGGTTCGGGCGTCGCTTTCCTGCCCGTGCTGGGGATCGAGCTCACCGCGCTCGGCCTGTTCGGCCTGCCGCTCTCCCGGCTGCCTCGCCGCCGCCCTGCGGCGACCGCGCCGGCGCGCTCGCTGAGCGCGGCGCACTCGTCGCCCTCGTGAGCAGCCAGCCGCCGGTGGGTTGAACGACGCGCCGCGATGTCGCCGCGGCGAGTACAGGCGTCGCTCCGGCCCCGCCCGCGCGAGCGGGGCCGTCGCTTTCGCCGCGGATCAGAACTCGAACTTGTCGAACGAGTTCAGGTCCTTGCACGCCTCGACGAGGCGCGCCGCCACGCCCTTCTCGCCGAGGTGGAGCCAGCCGCGCGGGTCGATGTACTTCTTGTTGGGCTTGTCCTCGCCCTCGGGGTTGCCGAGCTGCGACTTCAGGTAGGCGCCCTTGTCGTCCATGTACTTCTTGATGGGCTGCGTGAAGGCCCACTGCGTGTCCGTGTCGATGTTCATCTTGATGACACCGTAGGACACCGCCTCGCGGATCTCCTCGCGCGTCGAGCCGGAGCCGCCGTGGAACACGAAGTCGACAGGCTTCGGGCCCGTCTTGCGCTCCTTCTGGATCGCGTCCTGGGAGTTCTTCAGGATGGGCGGCCGGAGCTGCACGTTGCCCGGCTTGTAGACGCCGTGCGTGTTGCCGAACGACGCGGCGATCGTGAAGTTGCCGATCGGCTTCAGCGCGTCGTACGCGGCGAGCACCTCCGCGGGCTGGGTGTACAGCTTGGAGTTGTCGATGCCGCTGTTGTCGACGCCGTCCTCCTCGCCGCCCGTGACGCCGAGCTCGATCTCGAGCGTCATCTTGAGCGCCGCCATCTGCCGCAGGTACTTCTGGCAGATCTCGAGGTTCTCGTGGAGCGGCTCCTCGGACAGATCGAGCATGTGAGAGGAGAACAGGGGCTCTCCGTTCTTCTCGAAGAACCTCTTGCCGTGCTCCAGCAGGCCGTCGATCCACGGCAGGAGCTTCTTCGCGGCGTGATCGGTGTGCAGGATGACCGGCACGCCGTAGGCCTCGGCCAGGTTCCGCACGTAGTGCGCGCCCGCGACGGCGCCCGCGATGGCGGCCTTCTCACCCTTGTTGTCCAGGAACTTGCCGCCGAAGAAGTGGGCGCCGCCGTTCGAGAACTGGATGATGATAGGGCACTTGGCCTCTCGAGCCGCCTGGAGCGCGGCGGTCGTGCTGTGCGAGCCGATCACGTTCACGGCCGGCAGCGCACACTCGACGCTCTTCATGTACTCGAACAGCTCCTGAAGAGCGGAGCCAGTGATCACGCCGGGCTTGAGCTTCATCTTGGACATGGCACCTTGAATCCTTGTTCCTTGCTCGGGTCTCGCCCGAGCATGCAACGCGGCGAAGGAAAGCGGAAGGGCGGATCGGATCCGCAGGGCGGGCGCGGTCCGGGTACCATCGCCAAAGCCCAGGGAGCAAGCGGATTCTCCGCTGGCTTCACGGTGGAATGAACCCCCCACGGCGAGCTCGCTCTCGCCGAGCAGCCCGCCCGGAGATCCGCATGCAGGCCTCATCCATGTCGCCCGAAGAGCTCCTCGCATCCCTCGCGGAGGCCGCGCAGGGCCTGCTGTTCCCCAGCGAGTCCGATCACGAGCTGCGCCCGTTCCGGTCGCGCGGGGACGCGTCCTCGCCGGCCGCGCTGCTCGAGGCCGAGGGCCTCGACGCGGCGACGCCGGTCGAGGTCACGACGGCGAGCGACCTCTTCGCGCCCGTCATCGACGTGCCCGGGGACGCCGGCGACGCGGCGCTGGCCGAGGCGGGGCGGTACCGGCGGCTCGTGGACCTGCTGGAGCGCCACCTGACCGACGTCCGGGTCTACCGCGTCGGGCGCGTCGCGATCGATGTCTACGTCCTCGGCCGCCATCCGTCGGGCGCGTGGCTCGGCCTCGTGACGAAGGTCGTCGAGACCTGAGCGCGCCGCTCAGCGGCCGCCGGCGGGCCCGTCGTCGACGCGCGCCTCGAGCGTCCGCTGCGTGGCCTCGGGGAGGGCGGTCATGAGGTCGTAGCCCGCGCGCCGCTCGATCTCGTCCACCGTCGTCCGGTACTGCCCCCAGCCCCGATCGAGGATGCCCGCCTCGTTCGGCATCACCACCGCGATGACCCGCGTCGCCGGGCCGATGTCGCCGGGCCCCTGCCCCGGCTCGAGGACCACGGCGACCTTGAAGAACGCGTCCGGCACGGCGACGCCCTTGCCGATGGTGGCGGCCGGGAGCTCGCGCTCGTCGAAGAGGCCGCCGGCGATCAGGAACAGCACCCGCCGCTCCTTCTGCGCGAGCTCCTGGCACGCCTCCTCGAGCCTCAGCCACGGACCGGCGTTGAGCTCGTGCCGCTGCGGCAGGATGTTCGTGAGGAGGAACGTCGCCTTGTTGTCGTCGGGGGTCCGCGTCCGCTCCTCGGAGCGGACCATGTGGCCTCGATCGAAGCCGGAGCCGGTGTAGTCGTCGTGCTGCACGCGGTACCAGCCGTCCGGCAGCGCGCTGTCGGCCAGGAACTTGCCCCGATGGCGGGGCACGTCCCCGAACGACGCGGCGTCGAGCCGCCAGCCGACCCAGTTCGCCACGTTCCTGGAGCGGTTGTAGGAGAGGGCGTACTGGGGCTTGATCATCAGGTGATCGTCGGACGCGTCGGCCCGCGCGGCGCGCGCTCCCGTGCGGGCCGGGACGCCGAGCTCGAGATGCGGGCTCGGCGCGGGTGGGCGCGAGGAGGGCGCGTCCTTCGGCGGAGCGCCCTTCGGCGGCGAGACGCTGCCGGATCGGCCGGGCGTCGGCGATGGCCTGGAAGGGCGGTCGCCGCCGAGGTCGAGGCCGAGCTCCTCGAGCCCGCGTTCGAGACCGCACTTGACCCCCACCGCGCTGAGCCCGGTCACGAGGAGCGCGACGAGCACGCGCGAACCCGAGAACTTCTGCTGTCGCTTCCTGTTCGAGCCCACGTCGGCGCTGCCAGCTATCTACGGCAGGGACGGCGCGGTCGTCCAGCGCGACGTCGGCGAGGCGCGCAGCGCTCGGCCCGAAAGGCGCGTCGGTACGTTTTGCTTGAGCGTGCCGCCGCGACTCTCCATGGTTTCCAGCGAGCCGATGGAGGAGCCGGAGCACAGCGATCTGCGACGCCGGACGACGCGCGGCTCCGCGGCCGTCGCGGTGGCCGCGGCGACCGGCGCCCTCGTCGCCTTCACCGACGGCGAGGCCACGGCGGCTCCCGCGCAGGAGCATGCCGCTGCGGCGCCCGCGGCGGCCACGCAGGGCGCCCGCGTCACGATGCCGTCGCCGCTCGGCCCCACCGAGCCGCCCTACCCGCCCGGCGGCGTCGGTGATGCGACCGTGGTCGCCCGCATCACGGTGCACGCGGACGGCACCGTGGGCGCGGTCGAGGTGGAGGGCGAGGAGCCGTTCGCGAGCGCGACCGCGCGCGCGGCGCCGTCGTGGCGGTTCGAGCCCGCCCGGCGCGACGGGCGGCCCATCGGCGCGCGCGTCCTGTTCGCCGTGAGGTTCCGCGATCCTCGCGCCGCGGCGCCGGCCGCGCCTCCTGCCGCGCCCGCGGGGCCCGCGCCGCCCCGCGGGAGCGTCGTGACGGTGCCGCCCTCGCCGCCGGCCGCCGCGCAGGCCATCGACGTGGTGGTGGTGGGCGAACGCGCGGCGCCGATGACGACCTCGATGACGCGCGAGGAGGTTCGCCAGGTGCCCGGCGCGTTCGGCGATCCTTTCCGCGCGATCGAGGCGATGCCCGGCGTGACGCCCATCGCGTCCGGCGTGCCGTACTTCTTCGTGCGCGGCGCGCCGCCCGGCAACGTCGGCTACTTCGTCGACGGCGTGCGCGTCCCGCTGCTCTATCACGTGGCGCTCGGCCCCAGCGTGATCCACCCGGCGCTCGTCGAGCGCGTCGATCTCCACCCCGGCGGCTTCCCGGCCCGCTTCGGGCGCTACACCGGCGGCGTCATCGCCGGCGAGACCCGGGAACCGTCGCGCCTGCTCCACGGCGAGGCCAACCTCCGGCTCTTCGACGCCGGCGCCCTTGTCGAGGCGCCCTGGGCCGACGGCCGCGGCACCGCGCTCGTCGGCGGGCGCTACGCTTACCCGGGCGCGCTCCTCGCGCTCTTCTCGCCCGGCGTCGAGCTCGGCTACTGGGACTACCAGGCGCGCGTCACCTACGACGCCTCGCCGTACGACCGGGTCGGCCTCTTCGCCTTCGGGTCGCACGACTACCTCGCCCGGATCGAGGACGACGGCGACACGGACGTGGTGCTCGCCGGCGACTTCCACCGGCTCGACCTCCGCTACGACAGGCTCTTCGCGCGCGGCGGCCGCCTCCGGCACGCGATCACGCTCGGCCACGAGGAGAGCGAGAACCAGGACGGGGAGCGGGCGGGGCGCGCCCGCCTCCTCGGCGCGCGCGTGGAGCTGTCCGCGCCGGTCTCCGAGCGGCTGACGGCGCGCGCCGGCGCCGACGCGCAGCTGGAGCGGTTCGACATCGACATCCGCGAGAACGACGGCGACTT
Organism: Sorangium sp. So ce281; assembly: GCF_051527395.1. Lineage (NCBI taxonomy): Bacteria > Pseudomonadati > Myxococcota > Polyangiales > Polyangiaceae > Sorangium > Sorangium sp. So ce281. Next base: position 2,521,889 of record NZ_CP150322.1, on the reverse strand, counting down.
CCCGACCCGGAACGACAGGGCGCTCGCGCGCCTCTTCACGAGCCGGGAGGACCTCGCCGCGGGGCTCTGGGCCGACATCGTCGTCCGCGCCGCGCCCGGGTTCGAGGTGATCCCGGGCCTGCGCGGCGACCTCTTCGCGTCCGGCGGCGCGACGAGGGCCACGGTGGATCCGCGGCTCGCGACGCGGCTGCAAGCGACCCCGCGCGTCGCCCTGCTGAGCGCCTTCGGCGTGACCCACCAGCCGCCGAGCTTCCTCGGCGCGGTGCCCGGCCTGCAGGTGGGCGGCCTGCGCGGCGGCGTGCAGACGGGGCTGCTGGCGAGCGCCGGCGTCGAGCTCCGCCTCCCCGGGGAGATCAAGGCCACGATCACCGGGTTCCGGGGCGGCTTCTTCGACCTGAGCGACGCCCTCGGCAACCGGCCTCCCGGCACCGACGCCGGCCTCGCGCAGCGGGCCGAGCTGCGCGGCGCCGGGAGCACCCATGGCCTGGAGATCCACGCGCACCGCAGCCTGTCGAAGCGCATCGGAGGGTTCGTGTCCTACACCCTCTCCCGCTCCGTCCGCCATGTCGGCCGGGAGAGCTTCGACTCGGCGTTCGACCGCCGCCATGTGCTCAACATGGCGGCCGCGGTCGACGTGGGCCGCGGCTGGAAGCTCGGGGCCAGGGCGGTGTTCTACAGCGGCATTCCCATGACGGTCGATTACGACCTCTGGGACAACGACGGCGTCGACGGGCAGCGCCCGGATGGCAACGACGACCGCCCCGACACGGAGCAGGACATCCGGCGCCGCGAGCGGCAGCGCGAGCGGATCGCCCAGGTGGTCCGCCGGCTGAGCCTGCCGGAGCGGCTGCCGGCGTTCTTCCGGCTCGACCTGCGGCTCGAGAAGCGGTGGATCCTCCGCGAAGGACGGACCCTCTCGCTCACGGTCGAGGTGCTCAACGCCACCGCAGGAAAAGAGACGCTGCAATACGAGTGCTCGCTCCTGCGCGGATGCGAGCCGGAGACGCTCGGACCCATCCTCCTACCGAGCATCGGCGCCGAAGCGACCTTCTGAGCGGTATTGACGTCATCGCGCCGCGGGCAGCGCTCGCGCTCACCAGCGGCGCCGCGGCTGCGCGCCCGCGCCGCGCCGCGCCGAGGATCGCCGGGCTCACCCGTGCACCCGCGAGCACAATGCAGTAGAGCCACAAAAATCCCATATCGATTCATCGGACGATCTCCGTGCCGCGATGGCGTCTCCTGGCCATGACGCCCGGCAAGAGCGGTAAAGCACGGGGAGATTTGTTCGCCAGCACAGAAGCCGTCATGAGGACGCCCTCCCTGGCACATGTGCCGTGACCGGCAGCCGGCGTCACCCCTCATGCAAAGCATTGCGGCATCACGCAAAGACTCGTGCAGCGTCCACTCCTCACGACGGGCCTCGAGGGCCCGGCGAGCCCACGGTCAACGCGCTGGAGACCAAACAGCGCTCCGAAATGGCGGCGAACGGCGGCGCGGGCGGAGATCGTGCGCTATCCTGTTGACGTAGACGCTTTCTGGTCCAATGTTTGCGAACATGGCGTGGCGGCGCTGGAGCTGAGAGACAACTGGATATCGCACCGCGATAGACGTTGCCTCACCTCCAATCACCTGCCGTAACCATGAGGGTCAATTCATGAACTTGTATTATCGCGCACTCAGCACGGTACTCTTCTCGGCGACGCTCGCGGCCGCCGCGCTCTCTTCGGGCGATGCCGAGGCGTCGTCGTCGAGGCAGCCCACCAAGGTCGAGCGCCTGGTGTTCCCGGTGACCCTCTCCGACGGCAACACGTACGACGTCGTCGGATACCTCTACTATCAGGGTCAGACCAAGTACCGCCCCCTTCAGGTGCTCGTCCACGGCCTGACCTACACGCACGAGTACTGGGATCTCCCGTCGTTCGGCGGACACGATTACTCCTATGCCCGGCACATGGCGAAGGAGGGATACGCCGTCCTGGCCCTCGACATGCTCGGGGCCGGAGAGAGCAGCCGGCCCGACGGCGACTTCCTCGATCTGGCAGAGACCGCCGACAGCGTCCATCAGATCATCACCGAGATGCGCACGCCGGGCGGCGTCTACAGGACGCCTTTCACGCGCGTCGCGCTCGTCGGTCACTCGAACGGCGCCATCATCAACACGTTCGTTCAGAGCACCTACAATGACGCCGACGTCCTCGTGAACACCGGCCTGGCCTTCACGCCGCACCCGATCCCGGTCCCCCCGGAGGCGATCTCCGCGCTGCTGCAGACGCCCTATATCGCGATCCCGCCGGAGATGCGCACCGCCATCTTCTACGACACAGCGAACGCGAACCCGGCGCTCATCGATTTTGACAACGCCACCATCGCCGACACGTCCACGCGCGGGCAGTTCCTGAGCCTCCTCGCCGTCTCCGAGGACCCGACGCTCGCCGGCATCGACGAGGTGACGAGCCCGGTGTTCATCCAGTTCGGGGAGACGGACGCGCTGCAGCCGGCGTCGTACGTGGACTCCGACGCGGCGCTCTATGCCAGCGCCGAGAGCGTCACGACCGCGATCGTCCCCGACACGGGCCATATCCTGAACGGCCATCGCAAGGCGCGGGTCGGCTGGGAGCAGATCGACTGCTGGGTCCACCACAACATGGGCTGGTAAGGCGCGCTCGGAGCCCCGGGCAGCGCCGCCTGCCCGGACCGCCGCGGCCGGCGGCCGCCGGCCTCCCTCGCCCGGGCGGCGGCGCGCAGGCTTGGCGGCCGCTGTCCGGGGCCTATGCTGCCCCCATGCGCGAACAGCTCGCCAAGACGCTCGGGGAGGTCTTCTGGACCGATCTCCGCACCCATACGGTGCGCGACGCGGTCATCGTCGTCGCCGCCGATCTCGACCTCCTGGACGTCGGCGAGGCCATGGCCGCGAACGACACGGCCGCTGTGGAGGCCTGGATCGCGGCCGGCAAGCTGACCAAGCCGACGGCCGCCGATCTCGCGCGCTGGCCGCAGCAGCATGATCTGCGCTTCCTGTCGCTCGTGGTCGCGCCGTTCGTGCTGATCCGCCAGCCGCCCTCGCCGCCGCCCTCGTGAGGCGCGCCGCCAGCGCGACGTGATATCGTCGCCCGCATGCGCCGGTTCGAGTTCGTGCAGGGGACGAGCGCCAAGTTCTGGATGGCCGACGTGGACGACACGACCTTCATCGTCGTCTACGGGCGGCTGGGGACCGCCGGGCAACGCAAGGAGAAGGCGTTCCCCACGGCGGAGGCCGCGCAGCGCGAGTGCGACAAGAAGATCGCGGAGAAGCTCAGGGAGGGCTACCAGGAAGTGGCCGCCGCGGGCGGCGCGCCCGCCGTCGGCGCCCCCGCGGCCGGCGCCGGTGCGGCCGCGCCCCCGCAGCCGCCGAAGCTCGATCTGCCGCCGCGCGTCCAGCCCGGCGAGGCCACCGAGGCGCGGCGCAAGGCCGCCGTCCACGCCCTCGCCGCGGTCTCGGCCGCGCGCGGCCGGCGGAGCTGGGTGCTCGGGCGCGCCGTCCGACGCGCCCGCCGGGCGCTCGAGTCGCTCGGCGGGCTCGATCCCGCGACCGACGGGGCGCTGTCCGCCGCGCTGGACGCGCTCCTCGACCGCGTCGTCGCGCCGAGCGCGCGCGATCGCCTGCCGCTCGTGCGCGCGATCGAGCTGCTCTCGGAGCTCGACGCCGCGGCGTTCGCGCGCGCGGTGCGCGACACCTGGAAGGCCCCGCCGGCGGCCTCTCCTGCCGCCGGAGCGCTCGCCCTCCTGAAGCGGCAGCTCGAGGAGCTCGACGATCCCGAGCTCGGCCTCCGGCTCGGCGCCCTGCTCGTCGATCGGCCGCACCACGGCTCGATGAGCGCCGAGGCCGGGTGGGCGCGGCGCTGGAAGGCGCTCTCGCCGCACCTCGAGGCGCACCTCGCCCACCGCGGGCGCTCGCTGAAGGACCTCCTCGCGAGCATCGACGCGGGCGGCGACCCGCACGTCGCCGAGCGGGTGGCGCGGATGCGCGCGGCGTGAGCTGCTCGGCGTGAGCTGCTCGGCCTGAGCTGCGCGTCCGGCGCGCGCCTCGAGGCCAACGCTCCGGGCGCCGCGCGGCACCCCGGCATCGGCGAACACGCCCCACCCACAGGCGCACACCGCGGGGAAGCGACGACGCTTCCGTCATCGTCAGATCGACTCTGGCTTGACCTGCACCGCGGGGCTCGCGATTCTCCCAGGCCATCCCGCCGCGGGAGGGCGCCTTGACGAGCTCACCGAACCCGATCGACATCGCGAACGTCAAGCAGCTCGCCACGAGCGGCTCACCCACCCTGGCCGAGGCCGTCGAGGCGTACCTCGAGCAGCCGGATCCCAGACCGGAGACGCCGCCACGCGAGGGGACGCTCACCTTCGCGGCGTTCCTGCAGCTGCTCTCTCGCGCGCAGGGCATGCGCTCCCCGGAGCAGCGGCGAGAGCAGTCGACCGACGCGTGGAAGCGCTTCCTCGCGCAGGTCGACGCCGCGCCGCCGCCGCGGCTCGAGCTCGCGGACCTGCTCGTGCGCATCTACGAGGAGGGCACGGACGCAGGGCGCAGCGCGCTGCGCGACATCGCCACGAGCGCGCCGCTGGTCTTCGGCGCGTGGGGCGGGCTCAAGCGCATCTACAAGCTGGCCGAGGCGCGGCTCGACGCGGAGCTCTTCGGGGCGCTCGCCTTCCGCTTCGACGTCGAGCTCTCCCGCACCCGGCGGCGCGAGGTCTCCAAGGGCACGTTGATCTACATGCGCCGCCGCGCGTGGCGCTTCCTGCGCGAGCTCGGCCGGAGCACGCCGGAGCTCTACCCGCAGTTCGCGGTCGAGGTCCTCCGCCACTACGCGCCGGGCACGAGCTTCGGCGACCTCTGGGTCGCGAACCACGTCTGGGCGCACGGCACGGGCAAGTACGACGGGCGCTCGTTCCACGGCAACGTCCCGCCGAACGACATGGTGAAGCACCGCGCCTTCGACGAGGCGTGGAAGCGATCGCCCGATCCGCTGATGCTCCTGCTCTCGGCCTGCCAGGCCGATCCGCCGGCCAAGTTCGCGATCCAGGGGCTCAAGAAGGACTTCGCCGACACCCTGCGGAGCGTCACGCCCGCGTGGCTCTCGCGCCTCGCGTACCGGCCGCTCGCGAGCGCGCACGAGTTCCTGATCGAGACGCTGCTCGGCTCGCCGGAGCTCCACCAGAGCAAGCTGCGGGGCCTCGGGCTGCACGACGCGGCGCTCGCGCTGCTCGGCTCCCCGAGCGCGAAGGCGCGCACGTTCGCGATCGAGTACGCCCGCGCGCACGCGACGGACCTCGACCCGGAGCGCCTCGCCGCGCTGCTCGACTCCGAGCACAAGGACACGCGCGCCTTCGCGGCGTCGGCGCTCCAGGGCAAGAGCCCGCGCGCGCTCGGCCACGCGTTCCTGGGGCGGCTGCTCACGCACAGCGAGACCGAGGCGTGGGCCAGCAAGGCCCTGAGCGAGAGCTTCGACCGCGCCGAGCTGCCCGAGGGCTTCCTCATCGACATGCTCTACGGCGAGTCCGAGCAGAAGAAGTGGGCCGCCGCGTACTTCAAGGCCAAGTACCGGCCCGGCGAGCCCGGGGCGGGCTTCTGGGTGCGCGTGCTCGACGACCCGCGCCACGAGGACGACTACCAGGCGACGAAGTCCGCGCTCGACGCGCTCGGCAAGTACCCGATCGCGGCGATCGGGACGCCGTGGCTGCTCGGCGCGCTCACGCGCAAGCGCCTCGGGTCCACGGTCGCGACCTGGCTCCAGAAGGCCGACGCCCTGCCCGACCTGACGGCCGAGGGCGTCGAGCGCCTGAAGGGGCTCGTCTTCAGCGGCGAGACGCGCGCGGTCGCGCTGGAGGTGCTCGGCAACCCGAAGATCGTGTCGCCGCGGCAGCTCACGCTGCCCTGGCTGCTCGCGCTCGCGCGGCGCGCCGATCCGACGCTGAACGGCTTCGCGCGCCGCTACCTCCTCTCGCACATGAAGCCGCAGGACTTCGACGCGGGGCAGGACGCGAGCGGCCGCGGCGACCGCGAGGCGGGCACGGCGAGGCTGTTCGCGCTCGCGCTCGGCGAGAAGGAGCCCGAGCCGATGCGCGCGTTCGCGCAGACGTACCTGCGCTGCCACCACCCGGTCCTCGGGCCCGAGCAGGGCGAGGCCAAGGAGCTCGAGCTGAAGCCGGCGCTCAAGCGAGGCGCGTTCACCGCCGAGCGCATCTGGCCCGCGCTCTCCGACAAGCGGGACGACGTCCGGCGCTTCGCCGCGCTCGTCACGCGCGCCGAGCTCCGGGCGTGGGGCTACCAGACCCGCGTCTACGAGCTCGCGCACAGCGACGCGAAGGAGGTGCGCAACATCGCCTTCGACGCGCTCCGCAAGGTCGGCGATCCGTCGGCCGATCCGGCGATCGCGCTCACGCCGGAGGAGCTCGATCCGGCGCAGGTCTTCGCGCTCACGGAGAGCCTGAAGAAGAGCGCGCGCGAGCTCGGCCTCTCGCTCATCCTGAAGCACTACGCGCGGCTCGGCGGCCCGGAGCGCCTCGGCTGGCTGATGCAGAGCGCCGACCGCGAGGTGCGCCTCTTCGCCGTGCGGATGCTCTGGGAGAAGCACCGGCCGCGCGATCTGCCGCCGGGCTGGCGGCCGCGCGGCGCGCGCGGAGGCGACGCGCGCCCCGCGGCGGAGCTGCCCGAGGACGCCGGGCGGTTCGCGGACGTCGAGGCGCTCCGGCGCTTCCTGCGGTACGTGCTGTCCGGGATCCCCGCGGGGAGGTCGCCGGAGCCGGGCGACGACGCGGGCTCGCGCAGGCGCCTCTCGGCGAGCGAGGCCAAGCGGCACGTGATCGAGGTCGTGCGCGATCTCGCGGTCGAGGACGCGGCGTTCGCGGCGCTCGTCGCCCCCGTCATCGCCGAGTTCACCGGGTCGATCGCGAAGGGCGAGTGGCAGGCGTGCCTGGCGGCGCTCCTGCGGCTCAGGCACGCGCACCCGGGGCTCGAGATCGAAGGCCTCGAAGCGGCCGGCGAGGGCCGGGCGCTCCCCGGCGTCGGACAAGCGGCCGGCGAGGGCCGGGCGCTCCCCGGCGTCGGACAGGAGACCGCATGAGCCACGCGATCGGCCATTACGAGAAGGTCCGCGCGCTCGCGATCGGCCCGCGGCTCCTCGCGGTCGGCGGCGTGCGCGCGCCGGCGCCGGGCGAGGCGCGCGGGACGCGCGAGACGCAGACCGCGCCATCCCCCGCCGGCGCGAGCCAGGTGACGCTGTTCGATCACGTGGCGAACAAGCCGGTGCGCTCGATCGACGTGCCCGCGCACGTGCTGGGCCTCGCCTTCGCGGGCGATCTGCTCGCGGCGGCGTGCTCCGACGGGGCGCTGCGCCTCGTCGCGGGCGGCGTGGCCGACGTGCGGGCGATCGACGCGCACCCGGGCGGCGCCACGGCGATCGCCGCGGCGCCTTCTGGCGCGCGCCTCGCGACCGTGGGGGTCGACGGCGCGCTGCGGGTGTTTCGCGTCGGCGAGGCCGCCGGCTCCCCTGCCCCGCAGCCCGGCGCCGCGGTCGAGATCGCGTCGTTCGCGCTCTCGGCGGCGCCGCTCCGCGCCGTCGCCTTCGATCCCGCCGGCGAGCTCTGCGCCGCGGCAGGCGACGACGGCGTCGTCCGCGTGGTCACGCTGTCGACGGGCGCCGTCCGCGACATGCCGGGCCACGACGGGCCGGTCACGGCGCTCGCGTTCACGCCGCGCGACGGGCGGCTTGCGTCAGGCGGCGACGACGGCACCGTGCGCCTCTGGTACCTCGTCGGCGACGTCGAGTGCGAGGTGCGCGGCGCGGACGGGAGCGGGCACGCGGGCGGCGTCCGCGCGCTCCTGTGCCTGCCCACCCCGCCGCCGCAGGAAGACGGCAAGGAGAGCGGCGACCGCCTGCTGTCCGCAGGCGCGGACGGCGCGATCCGCATCCACCGGCTCGAGGACAAGCGCAAGCCCCGCACGCTGGAGACGAGCGCGCTGGCGCTCCACGCGCTGGCGCTCGCGCCGGCCGCCGCGCGCAAAGGCGCGCGCGGGCAGGCCGCCCGCGGCGGCGCGGACGCGAAGGACGGGCTCGGCGCCGTCTTCGCCGCAGGGGACCGGCGCACCGTGTGGCGCTTCCCGATCGACGCCGCCGGCGCGCCCGCGGACGGCACCGCCGAGCTCGCGCACGGCTTCGATGTCCTCGCCCAGGCGCTCTCGGGCGCGCGGCCGGCCCGCGAGAGCGCCGTCAAGACGCTCGCCTCGCTCGACGAGCCCGAGGCGCTCGAGGCCGCGCTCTCCGCGCTCCGATCGGACCGCGACGCCGAGGTGCGCGCGCTCGCCGCCCGCGAGCTCGGGGCGAAGGGGCGCCGCGGCGCGCGCGCGAAGCTGCGCGAGGCGCTCGACGACGAGAGCCCGAACGTCCGCATGGCCGCGCTCGAGGCGCTCCGCGCGATCGAGCGCGACACGCCGCTCGCCCCGCTCCGGGCGGCGCTCGACGCCCGCGCCGCGGACGTGCAGCGCCGGGCGCTCCTCGAGCTCAGGAAGCTCTACGGCAGCTCGCCGCTCGTCCCGGGGCTCATCGCCGAGAAGCTCGCCGGCCGCGACGCGTCGGTGCGGCTCACGGCGCTCGACCAGCTCCAGCAGATCCACCCGGACGGCCCGCAGCCGCTCCGCGCCGCCTTCGAGCGCGGCCCGGCCGACCTCCGGGTCGAGGCGCTCATCCGGGCGGCCCTGGCCGGCTGGCTCTCGGCGCCGAAGTTCGCGCCGATCGCGGCGCGCGCGCTCGACGACGAGGACGCCGAGGTGCGCCGCATCGCGTTCGCGGCGAAGGTGATCGAGCGGCGCGCGCTCGCCCACGCGCTCGAGGCGCGCGACGAGGACCTCGGCCGCGCGGCGATCGACATCGCGCGGCGCGCGGCCGAGGTCCTGCGGCGCGCCGGCGCGGGCGGCGCGGAGAAGCCCGCGGCGAACGCGAAGGATGGGGCGAAGGACGGCGCGAAGGCGGCCGACGAGGCGGCCATCAAGGCGGCGCGCGCCCGGATCCCCGGCGTGGGCAGCCCGGGGGCCGAGCCCGCCGAGGCCGACCTCGAGCCGCTGCTCACCGCGATGGCGTGCCGCACGCCGGACACGGCGGTGCGTGGGGCGCGCGGCCTCGCGCAGCTCGGCGACACGCGCGCCCTCGGCGCGCTGCTGCAGCTCACGCGCGAGCAGGACCCGTCGCTGCGAAGGCAGGCGGCGACCGCGCTCGCCGAGCTCCGGGACACCCGCGCCGAGAAGCGGCTCATCTGGATGCTCGACGACGCGGACGGCGCGGTGCGCGCCGCGGCGCTCGACGCCTACGCGCGGCTCCAGCCGTCGGCCCCGCTCACCGTGGCCGAGGCGTCGCTCCGCTCCTCGCAGGAGGACATCCGCGTCCGCGGGCTCGACCGGCTCGTCGCGCTCGCCGGCGAGGGCAAGGGACCGAGGCCGCCCGAGGCCGAGGCGCTGCTCGCCGACGCGATCGAGGACGAGTCGCCCAAGGTCCGCCGCGAGGCGTTCCGGACGCTCTGGTCGTGGCACGCCTCGGATCCGCAGACGGCGCTCGACCGCGCCCAGCTCGCGCGCTTCCCCGACCTGCGCCTGCGCGCCGTCGAGGAGCTCAAGGCGCACGGCGAGCAGCCGTGGGCTGCGGAGCGGCTGCACGCGGCCATCGGCGACCGCGACGCGAGCGTGGCCCAAGCCGCGTACGACGCCGTCGTCAAGCTGCGCGGCAAGGAGGCCGCGGAGCCGCACCTCGCCGCCATGGCGTCGATCCACCCCTCGGTCCGGGAGAGCGGCGCGCGCGGGGCCGCGCACCTGCCGGCGGGCGACGACGCGCGCAACGCCCTGCTCCGGCTGCTCGCCACGCGCGTGCCGGTGGGCGAGGCCGCGCGCAGCGCCCTGAGCAAGCTGCTCGAGGACGAGCACGCGGGGCCGCGCACCGCCGCGATCGAGGCGCTCGACAAGCTCCTGCCAGGCGAGGCGGGGCCGCTCCACATCGGCCTCCAGTCGAGCCACCTCGACCTCCGGGTGCGCGCGGCCGAGCTCTGCGCCGTCCGGCGCGACGAGCAGCTGATCAACCCGATGCGGGCGCTCCTCGCCGATCAATCCCTCTTCAAGCAGCTGCCGATCCAGGTCCTCGGCCCGCTGCGCGCCCGCGCCGCGACCGCGCTGGCGACGCTCGGCTCGCCGCGCCTCGTCAAGTACTTCGCCACCGAGCTCCTCAAGGACGAGTACCCCGACGTGCGCGAGCAGGCCGCGCGCGGGCTCGCGATGGCCGCCCGCCGCGGCGAGGAGGGTTACCTGCTCGACGCCATGGGCCACGCCGACGTCGCGGTGCGGTCGTGGGCCGCCGACGGGCTCGCGCGGCTCGGCGACGTGCGGGCGCTGCCGGTGCTCACGGGCACGCTGCGCCACGAGCACCCGCCCATCCGCGTCGCCACGATCATGTCGTTCGCGGCGCTCGGGCCCGAGGGCTACGGAGGCATGCTGCAGGGCCTCGAGGACAGCTCGCGCGAGGTCCAGGAGATCGTCTTCGCGATCGTGCTCGCGCGCGACCTCAGGGCATTCCGCCGCGGCGACCCGCCGGATCTCCTGACGAGCGCGCTCTCGTCGCAGCGCTCCGACGTGCGCTTCGCCGCGGCGCGCGCGCTGGAGCTCCGCATCGATCCGGAGGCGTACCTCGCCCACCTCATCGAGGCGCTGATGCCTCCGCGCCCCGACACGGCGGAGCAGGGCCGCGCGGCCGACGGCGAGAAGCCCGCCGGCATGAAGGACTGGCCGCCCGAGGTCGCGCGCGGGCGCATCCTCGTCGGCCTCGCCGAGGCGCTCGCCAGCGACGACCCGCAGCAGCGCTACGCGGCCGCGCAGGTGCTCCGCATCCGGCGCAAGCCGGTCGAGTACTTCCGCGAGGCGAAGCGCGTGGCCGCGCTGCGCCCCGCGGGCGCCCACGTCGTGGCGGACACGACCCCGCGCGCCGCGGAGGAGAGCGACACGAAGCCCGCGAAGGGGTGGCTCCGCCGCCTCTTCGCGCAGCCCGAGCCGAGCGGGCAGAGCGGCCAGAAGCAGAGCGACAAGCCGGCCGGCGACGCGGTCCCGGAGGGCGAGCAGCGGCGGCTGCGCTGGCTCGCGTTCGGCGCGTACATGGGCCTCCTCCGGCAGGTCTCGGCGGGCGACGACGAGGCGCACCGCACGCGCCGCGACGCCATCGATCGCATCGTCGACGTCTGCGCCAAGGGGCACGTCAGCAGCACGGCGGCGGTCCCGCCGCTCGTCCGGGCGCTCGACGACCCGCACCACCTCGTGCGCAAGGCGGCGTTCGCGGGGCTCAAGGCGCTCTTCCCCGCAGGGGCGGGCGAGCCGCTCGCGCTCGGGCTCGCCTCGGCGTCGGCCGACGTGGCGCGGACCGCGCTCGACGAGATCGCCGCGCGGGGCGGCGACGCCCGCCCCGAGATCGTGCGCGCGCTGAGCTCCGCCCTGCCCGACGTGCGCCGCTACGCCTTCGAGCTCCTGGAGCGGCTCTCTCCGAAGGGCAGCCTCGACCCGCTCCTCGCGGCGCTCGGCAGCGAGCACGCCGACCTGCGCCTCGGCGTGCTCGAGCGCCTCGCGTCGTCGAGCGATCCGCGCATCGTGCCCGCCCTGTGCCGCGCGATGGAGAGCGATCACGACGACCTGCGCCTGCGCGCCGCGGAGCTCCTCGCCCGCAGCCGCGACGATCGCGCGGTCGACGTGCTCGCGGCGTTCCTGCGCGAGGGCGCGGCCGCGCCGGCGGCGCTCGCCCGCAAGGCGCTCGTCGCGCTCGCGAGCGACGCGGCGGTGCGGGCGCTCGCGGCGCGCATGGATGAGGCCGCCACGCCGGCGGACCGCGCCGCGCTGGCAGGCGCGCTCGGGAGCACGCGGAACCCCGCGGCCACCGCCCCGCTCGCGGCGCGCTTCGACGACGAGGCGGCCGAGGTCCGGAGCGCCGCGCTCAAGGCGTGCCTCGAGATCGTCGACAAGGGGCGCGAGCGCGAGAAGCGCGAGACCGCGCTCGCGCTCGCGTTCCTCGCCGCCGCCGCGCGCGCGAAGGACCCGGCGCTCCGCCTCGCCGCGGCGCGCGAGCTCGATCTCGGCGACGATCCCGCGCAGAACGACCTCTTGGTCGCGCTCTTCGCGGATCGCGATCTCCCCACGCGCGTCGCGGCCGTGACCTCGTACGCGAAACGCGTCAAGGACAAGGGCGCGCCCTCGGGGCCGCTCGAGGCCGTGCTGCGCGCGGGCGCGCGCGAGCTCGTGCTGCCCGCCGCGGAGGGGGTGGCCCAGCGGGGCCTCGCGTCGGCGCTCCGGCCGCTCCTCCTCGTCGTGCGTGCGGGCGAGCCCGGGGAGCGCGAGCGCGCGCTGCTCGCGCTCGGCACGCTCGGCGACGCCCGCGCGCTGGAGGAGCTCGAGGCGGTGGCCGCCGGCGGCACCAAGGAAGCGGCAGTCAACGCGGGTCGGGGGTCGGCGTCCGCCGCCCCCTCCGTCGAGCCCAGCATGCAAGCCGCCGCCACGGAGGCGCTCGGCCGCATCGCCCCGAAGCTCGGGAGCGCCGAGCTCCGCAAGCGCGCCTCGGAGCGCGTCGAGCAGGCGCTCCACGCGGACTCCATCGATCTCCGCGAGTCGGCGGCGAAGGGCGTGCGCTGGCTCGGCGGCGAGCGCGCCCGCGTGCTGCTCGAGGAGCTCGTGCGCGCCGGCGACACGCCCGACAGGCTCCGCGTCGTCGCGGTGAGCGAGCTCGGCCTGCTCGGCGACGGCGCGGCCGAGCCCGCGCTCGCCCGCGCGCTCGACGCGCGGAGCAGCGAGGTCCGCAAGAACGCGCGCAAGGCGCTGGAGAAGCTCTTCCCTGGCGAGCGGACGCGCGTCGAGCTCCTCGCGGTCGGGAGCGAGCACGACGACATCGCGGGCCCGGCGGCGAGCTACCTCGCCGCGGAGGCCGACCCGGCCGAGCTCTTGCCCCGGCTCGCGGCGCTCAAGGACGAGGACCTGCGGCAACGCCTCGCCATGGGCCTGCTCCGCCGCGGCGCGCTGCCGGTGGCCGCGCTCCTGCGCATGCTCGAGGACGAGCGCGCCCCGGCGCGGCAGGAGGCCGCGCGGCTCATCGCCGCCGGCACCGTGGCCGGCGATCGCGGGGCCCTCGCGGGCGCGCTCGCCGCCGCGGCGCAGCGCACCGCGGAGCGCTGGTCGGCCGCGCACGGCGACGAGCGCGGCGCCGAGGCCGCGGCGTGGCGCGAGCTGCTCTGGGCCGCGGGGCGCGCCGGCGCGACCGCGATGGCGCCCGCGCTGCGCGCGCTCCTCTCGAACGACAGCGCCCCCGGCGAGGTCCGCCGCGAGGCCGTACGCGCCCTCGGCGCGCTCGAGTCGGCCGCGAGGTCCAGAGGGGCCGCGCCGCCCGCGGGCGCCGTGGAGGCGCTCACGGCGGCCCTCGAGGACATGGACGCCGGCGTCCGGGCCTCGGCGTCGGCCGCGCTCGCCGCGCTCGCGCCGGACGGCTCGGCCGCGATCGCCGTGGCGGTGAGGCCGTTCGACCCGGTCGCCTTCGGGCCGACCGCGCGCGTCGCCTCGCCCGAGGCGCTCGCGGCGCTCGCCGCGACCGAGCCGGGCCGGCGCCTCGCGCTGCCGTCGATGCTCGCGCGCCACGACGCCGCCGCGCTCGCCCCGCTGATCTCCCTCGCCCGAGGCAGCGGCGGCGACGCCTCCGCGCGCCTCGACGCCATCGCGGCGCTCGGCCGCGCCGGCGGCGAGCGCGCGCTCGAGGCGCTCGCCGCGCTCGCCTTCGACAAGGAGAAGGCCAAAGAGAAGGCCGACGTCGCCGTCCGCAAGGCCGCGTACCGCGCGTACCGCCGCGCGAAGCGCAAGGCGGCGGATCCTCGCGCGGCGCGGCTCGCGGCCGCGCCCTCCCCCGCATCGCCCGAGACCCCCGAAGGAGTCAACGCATGACGGCCGCACTCGCCCGCCCGATCCTCCTCCGGTACGCCGCCCCGAGCGAGCTCGCCGCCGCCCCGCTCCACACGAGCGTGCGCCTCTCCCTCGACGGCGCCCGCGGCCCCGTCGGCGTGCGCGGCGCCGTCCGCGACGCGGCGCTCTTCCGCGACGCGATGGCCGCGCTGGCGACCATCCTGGAGAGCGATCTCCGGTACAAGGGCCGGGATCGGACCGCGTACCTCGCCTACCTGATGAAGCAGGGCAAGAAGGCGACGGCGGCCATCTGGGAGGCGCAGAAGGCGTTCCTGGAGGGCGCCTTCCCCGACGACGCGGCGACCCAGGGCGACGGCTCCGCCGCGAAGCCGAGGGCCTCCGGCGCGCTCGATCCCGTGCTCACGGTGCACCCGGACGAGGTCTCGATCGAGGTCTTCTCGCGCGACGAGAGCGCCTACGCCCGGCTCGCCTTCTCCAGCGACCTCTTCGAGGGCCGCGAGGCCGCCCACGGCACCGCCTTCGTCGATCTCTCGCCGCGCGTCGTCGAGCAGATCGATCGCCTGCGCGCCTACGCCAAGGTAGAGCTCGACGCCGGCGCGGCGCGCGGAGACGCCGCGGCGGCGCGCGCCGCGCCGATCGAGCGCGCGCTCGAGGTCCCGACGACCTGGCTCCGCGGCTTCCTGCAGGTGCAGTCGGCGGCGACGCTCCCCGCGGTCTCCTGCGAGCTCGCGCCGATCGATCTCTACAACGCGCTGTTCGTGCTCCGCACCCGCAAGGCGAAGAAGCCGCCCCGCGGCCTGCGCTTCGAGCTCGTCCCCGGCAAGCCGCCGCGCCTCATCCTGGAGCCCTGGGAGATCTTGATCGAGGGCCACGGCCCTCCGTACGAGGGCCCGCCGCGCGTGGTCCGGACCTTCGGCCGGCAGCGGCTGCTCGCGCTGTCGCGGCTCCTGCCGCACGTGCAGCGCGTGCGCGCCGAGCTCCGGGGCCCCGGGCTGCCGGTCTTCTGGGTGCTCGATCTGGGCCGCGCGACGCTGACGATCGCGCTCACGGGCTGGACCGACAGCAGCTGGGCCAGCGCCGCCTCGTTCGACGCCCTGATGCCTCGCGAGGGGAAAGGCGGCGACAAGGCGCGCGCGGCGCTCGACGCGCTCGCGGCCAGGCAGATCGCCCTCCTCCGCGAGCGGGGGCCGCTCCCGCTCGCGTCGCTCGCGGCCGGCGGAGGCGCCGAGGACGCCCGCGCGGCGCTCCAGCTCGAGTGCCTGCGCGGCCGGGTGCTCTATGACGTCGCGCGCCGCGTCTACCGCCCGCGCGAGCTGTTCGCCGATCCGGTGGACGAGCGCGACATCCGCTACAGCTCGCCCCGCGAGGCCGCGGCCCACCGCCTGCTCGGCGCGCCCGGCGCGGTGAGGCCGACCAAGGTGCACGAGATCGCCGGCGAGGGCACCGAGATCCACGGAGAGGTCGCGGACCGGGAGGCGCGCCGCGACTTCGCGCCGCGGTTCACGATGGATCTCGAGGGCCGCGTCTCCGACGCGTGGTGCAGCTGCCCCACGTTCCGCCGGAGCGGCCTCCGCGAAGGCCCGTGCGAGCACATGATCGCGCTCCGCGTCGCCTACGCCCGCGAGCGCGCCGAGCGGGACGCCCTGCGCCAGACGGCCGAGGGGCGGTCGCTCATCCGCGCCGAGACGCGCACGTACGTGCGGCGCGAGGCCTCGGGCGCGGAGGTCGTCTACCGTGTCTCCCTCGACGACCGCGTAGTACACCTGTCGTGGGGAGCGCGCGCCGAAGCGCCTCGACACCAGCGCATTTGGTTTGACACGGACGGCGAAGCGCGCGACGCGTATTTCAAGAGACTGGATGTGTTGACGTCCTCTGGGTTCGTGGACGCCGACGCGTCGTCTGCATGAAGAAGGGGAAGGAGGTCAAGAGAAAGACATCGATCGTGTTGCCAGGAGAGGTTCTGAACGCACCAGCCTCCGCGCCTCGAGCGTAGGAGCGGCGCCGCGCCGCTCTGGAGGAACCGCCAGTCACTCTCCGCAAGGTAGCCTGTTCTTGGTTCTCTTCGGCTAGACCGGCCCTACGGCGCGGGGAGAGCTGAGACAACCTCGCAAACGCCGTTTCTCCCCGCGCCGTAGGGCCGGTCTAGCCGGAGAACCGGTGAGGCTACCGTGCACCAAGCGACGAAGGTGATGCGCTTGGAGCCTCTCTTGGCGACATGAGACAGCGATCGACGGTCCGGCCTCCTCAGGACAGATCGCTCCCATCGTGACTCACCACCACGCTCCCACCGAGACATGACCGCGAAGATCGACGCGACCGTTCAAGCCCGAGCCCCCGTCGTTCTCCCCATCACGACGCCGCCTGCCCCCGGCGGCGCGGCGGCCCGCGGCAGCGTGGAAGCGCGCCGGCTCGCCCACGAGGAGCGCGTCGCCCGCTGGAAGGCGATCGACGAGGCGGGCGGGATCGACGCGTGGGTGAGCGCGGAGCTCACGTCGAAGGGCGCCCTCGCGACCGGCGATCCCAAGGCGATGTCCGACCGGGAGCGCGCGCAGTGGAAGGAGCGCAAGAAGGTCGAGGCCCGGGAGCGCCGCTCGCTGCGCCGCCTGGCCTGGGAGGCCTACGTCGCCACGCACGTCAACCACCTTGGCGCGGGCGTGCACTGGAGCGACCGCGTCGGGCCGGACACGCTCGATGTGCCCGGGCTGAGCGAGCGCGCGCGGGCGCACGGCCTCCCCGACCTGCCGGGCGCGGCCGAGCTCGCGAGCGCGCTGGGGCTGTCGATCCCGCGGCTCCGCTGGCTCGCGTACCACCGCGAGGTCGACACGGGCACCCATTACCGGCGGTGGCACATCCCGAAGCGCGACGGCAGCGCGCGCACCATCTCGTCGCCGAAGCGGGATCTGAAGCGCGCGCAGCGCTGGGCGCTCCGCAACCTGTTCGAGAAGCTGCCGGTCCACGCCGCGGCGCACGGCTTCCTGGCGAGCCGGTCCATCGTCACGAACGCCGCCGCGCACGCTGGCGCCGATACGATCGTCAAGGTCGACATCAAGGACTTCTTCCCGACGATCACGTGGCGCCGGGTGCGCGGCCTGCTCCGCAAGGCGGGCGTGGCCGAGGGGCCCGCGACGCTCGTTGCGCTCCTCTCGACGGAGGCGCCGCGGGACGTCGTGCAGTTCCGAGGGCAGACGCTCTACGTGGCGACGGGCCCGCGCGTGCTCCCGCAGGGCGCGCCCACCTCCCCGGCGATCACGAACGCGATCTGCCTGCGGCTCGACCGGCGCGCGTCCGGCCTCGCCCGCAAGCTCGGGCTTCGTTACACGCGGTATGCTGACGATCTCACGTTCTCCTTCCGCGCGCCCGAGGCGCCCTGCGTCGCCGGCGCCGCGCGGCCGCGCGCGCCGGTGGGCGCGCTGCTCCGCGGGCTCCGGGAGATCCTGAGCTCGGAGGGCTTCCGGCTGCATCCGAGCAAGACCGTGGTGATGCGCAAGGGCAGCCGGCAGAAGGTGACGGGCCTCGTCGTCAACCAGGCGAGCGAGGGGGCGCCGGCGGCGCGCGTCCCGCGCGAGCGGGTG
Organism: Sorangium sp. So ce281; assembly: GCF_051527395.1. Classification (NCBI taxonomy): domain Bacteria; kingdom Pseudomonadati; phylum Myxococcota; order Polyangiales; family Polyangiaceae; genus Sorangium; species Sorangium sp. So ce281. The sequence continues at coordinate 2,504,363 of NZ_CP150322.1, read as the reverse complement.
CGCGCGCTGCGCGCGGCGATCCGCAACCGGGAGCTCGGGAGGCCAGGAAAGGGCGAGACGCTCGCGCAGCTCAAGGGGCTCGCGGCGTTCGTGTACATGACGGATCCGGCCAAGGGGCGCGCGTTCCTCGGGCGCATCGAGGCGCTGGAGCGCAATCAGCCGGCGCCTGCCGGCGAGGCGGGCCCCCACGACGCGCGCCCCGTGCTGCCGTAGCGCAAGGGCGCTGGTCGTTCGATCGGTAGTGTAGCCGTCCGATCGGAGCGCCACGTCTCCGTGCAGCCGGCGGCGAGGCCCTCGCCCATGTCCGGCATGCCTTCCCGCTCGCTCGGCGGTGGTGGTGGTCGACTTTGCCCGAGGACGATCACGGGGAGACAGGGAGATTTACTGAGTTTTTCTCCCTGCCTCCCTGTCTCGCTGTTCAATTTGACCAGCACCCGAGAATGCCTCGACTTGCTGCGCGAGCAGGATCGCCGTCTGTGACCCTCCCGGGTTCATGACCAGAGGCCTCTGCCAGCTTCGAGGCACCGCAGGATCACGCCGTCGTGGATGGTAAGGAAGGAGCGGGATGCCGCCGACGTATACGCTCCATGGCCCGATCCCGACAAGGCAGCGGCGAATCGACCCATCACGGCCGTTGCGCGATGAGACAACAGCGCTCCCACGCTGCTCCAGGGCACTCCCAGCCAGCGCCGAACGGGCGGCGCCTGGCGTGCGCGAACCATGGTGAACGACGCGTGAGGCCATGCCGCTGCAATGCTGCTTTCTCCGCGAGGTGCCTGGACATCACGAGTGTGGAATGGATAGGATGGTCGGCTATGCGAAAGCCATCTGCTCGTCTCCTTGCGCTTCCGGCCGTCCTGCTCTTCGGCGCCCTGCTCTCGGGCTGCCCCAACCCGAACTCCTACGGGACTCCGCGGACCGTGGCGCCCGACAAGGTCGCGCATTCGGTGTCACTCGAAAGCTTCGGCTACATCGGCGAGACCGCCGAGCTCGTGGAGAATCCGGAGACCGGCCAGGCGGAGACGAGGACGAGGACGACCAGCGGGTTCGTGCCGACGCTGCCCTCGTATCAGCTCCGGACCGGCTTGACGGACATCCTGGACGTCGGCGCCCACGTCCATAACCTCAGCTCGTTCGGCGTCGATCTCAAGGTGAACCCGGTCCGCGGCGTCTTTGATCTCGCCGTCGATCCGGGGGTGCAGTACTTCTACCTCGCGTCCGACGAGGCGTCGGTCCACATCGTCTACCTCCACGCGCCGGTGATGCTCGGCGTGAACCCGACGGACTGGTTCTCGATCGTGGTGACCCCTGGCGTCACCTACGGCCTCGCCTCGGGCAATATCGCGGACGACGGCGAGGCCGCTTCGACCGCGGATGGCCTCCTCCTCCGAGGCAGCCTCGGGTTCCAGTTCCGGACCTCCGACAGCTTCGCGATCCACCCGGAGCTCACGATGATGAAGAGCCTCGAGGGGCGGGGGCTCGTCTACAACTTCGGCATCGGGTTCAACTTCGGCGCGCTGCCGAGCTACAAGGACCTTCAAGAGCCGATGTGACGCGCCCGCCGGACGAGCGGGCTGGCCCGGACGTCGAGAAGAGGCGGATCGCGTTTTTCGGGGTGCGCATCGTGACCATGCTCGACAGATCGATGCCCAGCGAGGTCATCGTGTGCGCGACCGCCGGCTGGATCCCCGTGATCGCCGCGCGCGCGCCGAGCAGGCCTATCGCGCGGACGATGCCGACCAGCCGGTCGGCGGTGCGCGTGTCGATCGTCTCGAGCGCCGAGAGGTCGAGCACGACGCTGCGCACCTGCCGCGTCGCGATGAGGTTGAGAAGGCGCTCGGTGAGCGTGGCCGTCCGCTCCTCATCCAACGCGCGTCGGGCTCGCGATTGCCAGCTACGGCGCTGCCGGGTGCGGGGCGTACGGAACGGCGCACTCCTCGTTGCGGCCGAGACGCCCACGGCTCGACCGGGGCAGCCGGAGGCGCGGGAGCGGCGGGCGGAGACGGCGGCGGATCGCTCGGGGTGGGCTCGGAGCGCTGGCAGGCGGCGGCCATGAGGAGAGAGAGGGCGATCGAGAAGGAACGAGGGTTCATGTCGGAGATCGCTTTGGCTGCTGCCAAACGTGAGACATCCCGTGGCCAGACGGCACTGCGGTGCTCCTGGCGATGCCTTTGCAGCTCACGGCAGCTCGACCTCCGGATAGAACGGCACCCGGCCGTACGAGCGCTCGCAGGACTCGTAGCCCCGGCGAGCGTCTTCGTCGCTCTCAACGAGGTAGGTCCGGCGCATCTCAGGAGAGATGCAGTCGCTGGTGGCGGCGCGAAGGGCCTGCCGAAGCGCGCCGGTAGAGATGGCCCACACCCGCGCCGTCTTGTCCGACGTGGTGACCACGCGCTGCCCGTCGGCGCTGAACGCCGCCGAGAGAAGCGAGCCCTCATGGCCACGGAGCACGATGGGCGTGCCGCTGCCATCCGCGTTCCACACACGCGCCGTCGTGTCGTGCGAGGCCGTCACCACCCGCAGCCCGTCGGCGCTGAGGGCCGCGGACCAGACCGGAGCCTTGTGCCCCCGGAGCACGACAGGCATGCTGCTGCCGTCCGCGCTCCACACACGCACCGTCGTGTCGTTCGAGGCCGTGACCACACGCTGCCCATCCGCGCTGAACTCCGCGGAGCTCACCTCGCCTTCGTGGCCCCGGAGCACCACGGCCGTGCCGCTGCCGTCCGCGTTCCACACCCGCGCCGTCCCGTCGTCCGAGGCCGTGACAACACGCTGCCCGTCGGCGCTGAACGCCGCGAACATGACGGCGCCCTCGTGGCCCCGGAGCACCGCGGTCGTGCCGCTGCCGTCCGCGTTCCACACCCGCGCCGTCTTGTCGCCCGAGGCCGAGACGATGCGCTTCCCATCGGGGCTGAAGTCAGCACGCAGCACGTCGCCCCGATGGCCGCGCATCGTGAGCATCGAAGGAGCCGAGGCGAGCACATCACGTGTCAGCTCGGTCCAGCCACGTACGTTTTCCGCGTCTCTCCTCGAGCAGCAGCTGCACCGCAGACTCTGGCCGATTTCGCGCCAGCAGCTCACGAGCGCCGGCCACCAGCGAGGATGCTCGCATCAGCGCCGCCTGGGTCGCCGCCTCCCGCCGCGCCTCCTCCGCCCTCCGCGCGGCAGCCGCCGCATTCCGTGCCGCGCCCCGCTGCTCCAGCGCCCGGACGACGATGACCGCCACCACCACGGCCACCGCGGCGGCAACGGCCGCACTCGCCACCAGCCTCCGTCGCGCCGCACGGTCCCGGGCCGCCCGCCGCTCCTCTTCCTCTCCCTGCTTCAACTTCGCCCGCTCCCGTTCCTGCCTTCGCTCGCCCCCTCGCTCGCCTCGAGCGCGACGACGGTAGCAGGCCGCAACCCGGTACGTGCCCCGGTCCCGCCACCCCGGGAGCGCCCCACGCTCGGCCGAGCAGGGTTCCCTCCCTCCTGCGCACGCGCCGCTCGGTGGTGGCCTAATTTGCCCCGGAGTGATTCACATGAAGGCGGTAAGGCGGTAAGGCGGGAAGAACATTGATCTTTTCTTCCCGCCTTACCGCCTTCATGTTCAAATTAGGCCACCACCCGCCGCTCCGGGACCGGAAGGGGGATCGAGACGCCCGGCGCCGGCGAGCCGGACGATGCTGCGAAAGCGCGGACACTCCAGGTGGCTCGGCGCGGTACACGCCGCCGCGTGGCGCAGGCCGTCGCGCAGGGCGACCAGGCGCTGGATGGTCCGGTCCAGCTCCTCGGCCTTGGCCGTCAGCCGCTCTCGCTCGATGCGCGGCCGGCCGTCGGGCGAGAACACCCGGGCGATCTCGTCCAGCGAGAACCCCGCCACCTGGCCGAGCGCGATCAGCGCCAGGCGCTCCAGCACCGCGGGATCGAACAGGCGCCGCAAGCCCCGCCGCCCGGTGGACGCGATCAGCCCCTTCTCCTCGTAAAACCGCAGGGTCGAGGCGGGCACGCCGGAGCGCCGGGCCACCTCCGCGATGTCCAGCTGTTTCACGCTTGACCTCAAGTTGACTTGAGCTTGCAGATTACGGCACATGAGTTCCGACTGCAAACCGAAGGAGACTCCGATGTCCGAAGCCCATCAACCGAATCGCGACCAGGCCACGCTGTGGAACGAGGCCAGCGGGCGCACCTGGGTGGAATTGCAGGAAGTGCTCGATGGCATGATGGCGCCGCTCGTGGCGCCGCTCATCGACGAGGGCTTCCCCGGCGAGGGCGGGCGCGTCCTCGACGTCGGCTGCGGCGCGGGCGCCACGTCCCTCGCGATGGCGCGGCGCCTCGGGCCAGCGGGCCTCTGCCTCGGCGTGGATATCTCCGGGCCGCTCGTGGCGGCCGCCGGGGCACGCGCCGCCGCCGAGGGGCTGGCGTCCGCCGCGTTCGTCCAGGCGGACGCGCAGACCCACGCGTTCGAGCAGGGCACGTTCGACGCGGTGATCTCGCGCTTCGGCGTGATGTTCTTCGACGATCCCGCGGCGGCGTTCGCCAACATCCGGCGCGCCGCCCGGCGCGAGGCGAAGCTCTCGTTCGTGGCATGGCGCAGCGCGGACGAGAACCCGTTCATGACCGAGGCCGCGCGCGCTGCGGCCCCGCTCCTGCCGAGCGTGCGCGTCCCGGACCCCGACGCCCCCGGCCCGTTCGCCTTCGCGGACAGCGAGCGGGTGCAGCGGATCCTGGACGCGAGCGGCTGGACCGACGTCGACATTCGCCCGATCGACGTGCCGAGCGGCGTCGCGGAGAACGACCTGCTCGCCTACGTCACCAGGCTAGGACCGGTGGGTCAGGCGCTGCGGGACGCGGACGAGCCGACGCGCGCCCAGACGGCCCAGGCGGTCCGCGCTGCCTTCGACGCGTACATCCAGGAGGGCGCGGCCCGCTTCACCGCGGCCTGCTGGCTCGTGAGCGCGCGCGCCTAGAGAAATCATGCCAGAACAGCCGGTCGATGTCAGGTCACCGCGCCGCGCTGGTGGAATTCCGGCTTGTCCCAGGCGCCGCTCTCCAGAAGGTCGCGCAGCGCGTCCACCGCATCCCAGACGTCGACGAAGCGGGTATACAGCGGGGTGAAGCCGAAGCGCATGATGCGCGGCTCCCGGTAGTCGCCGATCACGCCACGGGCGATCAGCGCCTGCATCACCGCGTAGCCCTGCGGGTGCTCGAAGCTGACCTGGCTGCCGCGGCGGGCGGCGTCGCGCGGGGTGACCAGGATCAGCGGATGCTGGCCGCAGCGGGCTTCCACCAGCTGGATGAACAGATCCGTCAGCGCCAGCGACTTGGCGCGCAGCGCGGCCATGTCGGTATGGCGGAAGACGGCGAGCCCGCACTCCACCAGCGAAAGCGCCGTGATCGGCTGGGTGCCGCACAGGAAGCGGCCGATGCCGTCGGCGGGGGTGTAGGCGGGTTCCATCGCGAACTGCCGGGCATGGCCGAACCAGCCGGACAGCGGCTGCCCGAAGCGGCTCTGATGGCGCGGCGCCACCCACAGGAAGGCCGGCGCGCCGGGGCCGCCGTTCAGGTACTTGTAGGTGCAGCCGACGGCGAAATCGGCGCGGGCGCCGTGGAGATCCACCGGCACGGCGCCGGCGGAATGCGCCAGGTCCCACACGGTCAGCACGCCGGCTTCGCGCGCGAGCGCCGTGACGCCGGCCATGTCGTGCATGTAGCCAGACTTGTAGTTGACATGGGTGAGCATCAGCACCGCCACGTCGTCGCGGATCGCCTGGGGCAATTCCTTGGGCGAGTCGATCAGGCGTAACTCGTAGGCTGCGCCGCCGCCCATCTTCAGCAGCTCGGTCAGGCCCTCGGCGATGTACAGGTCGGTGGGGAAGTTGTCGCGCTCCGACACGAGCACCCGCCGCTCGGGCGCGGTGCTCTGCTGCTGGCGCAGGGCGGCGGCCAGCACCTTGAACAGGTTGATGGACGTGGTGTCGGTGACCACCACTTCGCCGCTGCCGGCGCCGATCAGCGGAGCCAGGAGGTCGCCCAGGCGGCGGGACATGTGCACCCAGCCGGCCGTGTTCCAGCTACGGATCAAGCCGTCGCCCCATTCCGCTTCGATCACCTCCCTGGCGCGGGTCAGCGACGCCTTGGGGCGCGCGCCCAGCGAGTTGCCGTCCAGGTAAATCACACCGTCCGGTAGCGCGAACTCGTCGCGCAGGTGGCGCAGCGGGTCGCTTGCGTCGCGGGCAAGGCAGGTGTCGCGGGTGGTTTGCAGGCTCATCTCAGGCGTCCGTCGGCTCCGCAGCGCAGGGTGCGCAGCATGGCACGGACCGGACTCGCGCCCAGGGGGGCCAGCGGGAACGGCAGGGCGATCCGTCCGTGATCGCCCGGGCGGCGTGGCATCCAGCTGCAAGCGACACGCGGCCCCGGTCGCCCGTGCAGGTGCTCAGTCGGCGAGCGCCCGTTCGACGGCCTGCGCGTACGGCATGGGCGTGAGCGGGATGATGGCGCGGATCGGCCCCACATCGGGAAGATCGCGTCGTTGTCGATGCCGTACGGGAGCAGCGCGACCACGGCCGCGCGCCCGCACGTGAACGAGCCGGGAACGGCGCGCTCACCTCGTCCGCTTCAGCGCCGCCTTGAGCACGTGCTCCGCGATGAGGTAGCCGAACCCCTCGCCCTCGATCCGCCGGATCAGCTGGTCGCGCGTCGTCCGGAGCGCCGCCGCGGTGGCGACCAGATTCCACCCGTGCGCCGCGAGCTGCTGGAGGAGCCGGGCGCGCCTCACCTGCCCCGCGGCGAGCCGGTACGTCTTCGCGTACTCCAGCGTGCCGTCCTCGCGCACGATCGCCTCGCCGATGTGGTTGTCCAGCGACGGATCGAGCTCGGTCATGAACCGCTGCAGCGAGAACGGCCCCGCCCGGTACACGCGCTCCGCCGCGATCGGCCGGCCGAGGAGCCCCGCGGCCGTGTCCACGTGCAGCGCGCCGGCCTCCGCCCGCGCCCGGCCGAGCGCGGCCCGCAGGTCGTCGAGCGAGCCGATCTGCGCGGCGTCGAAGGTGTGCTCGAGCGCCTGGCTGTCGCCGTTGTGGCGGGCCGCGTAGAGCAGCGTCTGCTCGTAGAAGTCCTCGATCAGCGTGCGGTGCAGCGCGCGGTAGTCGTCGGGGTGCGACACAACGAACACCGACGCGAGCAGCTCGCCGACGAAGAGCAGGACGCCGCACTGCCCCTCGTGGATCTCGAAGACGCGCAGCGCGTCCTCCAGGCTCGGGATCGCCCGGCCGGAGAGCGATACCTCGGTGCGCGGGTCGAGACCGCGGGAGATCGCCCGCCGCGAGTACTCGGACCAGGCGATCTCGGGGGCGTTGAAGTGCAGGGAGAGGAAGCCCTCCATCGCGAGGTGCAGCGGCAAGAGGCGCAAGCGGTTCCGCTCGGCCGGGTCCTCGCCGCGCGCCTCGCGCCGGGCCATGCGGTGGAGCAGCTGGACGCCGCAGCCCCATTTGCTGAGCGGGTTCCGGACCTCCGGCCCCGCGAGCGCCGCGCCGTAGGACGCGACCGGCGAGCCGTCCTCGGTCCACCCGACCACGAGCGCGTGCGGCACGTAGGAGCAGTAGGCCGTGCCGTCGCCGAGATCGACGATCGACCAGGCGTCCTCGTGTCTGCGGCCGGCGATGCGCAGGTCGCCCCGCGGCGCGTCCCGGAGGAGCGGGACCAGGCGCACGCCCGCGAAGACCTGGGCGTGCGTCGCCGAGAGGCCCCGGAGCGAGAGCGACCGGAGCAGGGCCGGCGCCTTGGCCATCAGGGCACCTCGAGCGCCGCGGCGGGCGCCTCTTCTGCCGTCTCCGCCTCATCTGCCGTCTCCGCGGCGTCTGCCGGCTCCACGCCGTCTGCCGTCTCCGCGGCGTCTGCCGGCTCCAAGGCGCCTGCCGGCGCCAAGGCGCCTGCCGGCCCCGCGTCCGCCGCTGGCTCCGCGGCGCCCGGCGTCCGGGCGTGCCGCGAGAGCAGCGTGGCCGCGCGCTGCGCGAGGTAGCGCTCGAGCTCCGCGAGCGGCGCCGTGCCCTCGGCGAAGCGGGCGAAGCCGAGGACCGTCGGCAGGTCCTCCGCGTCGCGCAGGCCGACCGTCGGGATCGACGGGCCGAGCGCGCGGGGCGCGTAGCGCTCGCTGTCGAACACGGGGTTGATGTGGACGATCGACGTGCGCTGCCCCGGATCGAGCCGCGCCCGGAAGCAGCGGGCGACCTCGGCGGCGGCGCCGGGCGGGTCGTTCTCGAAGCCGTCCGAGAGGACGACAACGACGTCGGGTCGCCAGGCGAGCGCGTCGAGCAGCGGCGTCGCGAGATCGGTCTGGCCGCGCGCGCCGACGAGGATCTCGTCGGGCGTGGGCGCGGTCCAGAAGGCGCGGTACTCGCGCGCGGCGGCGCGGAGCAGGTAGCTCACGCCGAGCGCGACGGCGAGCGGGCGGCGGCGCTTCTCGCTCGATCCGGACGCCGAGTAGCTCCGGTCGAGCACGGCGGCGACGCGCCCGAGCGCGGCTGGGCTCTTCCTGAGCGCGCGGGCGGCGGCGCGCTCGAGCGCCGCGTGGAGCTCGTCGCGGCGCTCGCGCCGCACCTCCTCGGGCAGCGAGAGCGCATAGAGCGCGACGCGCGTGAGCGCGGCGCGGCCGAGGTCGACGGCGAGGTCGACGTCCTCGCGCCCGGCGGCGCGCTGGAGCCGGAGGCGCTCGCCCTCGGTCATGCGCGGCGCGGCGCGGCGCAGGAGCTCCTCGCGAGAGACGCCGCGGGCCGCGGCGAGCCCCTCGGCGACGGTCAGCGGCAGGTCGAAGATCGCCTCTTTCGCGTGACGCGCCTGCCGCGCGCGCTCGAGGAGCGGCGTCTCGAACGGCGCGCGGCGCTTGGGCTCGAACAGGAAGGGCCCTATCTCGCCGGGGAGCTGGAGGTGAGCGTGCACCGCGAGCGCGCGGAGGTGGGCGCGGTACTTGACGGCGTCGAACGCCGGGTCGGGCCGGCCGGCGAGGTAGCCGCGGATGACGGCGCGCGCGCGGCGGTTGTTCACGCGGCGCTCCCGGAGCTCGCGCAGCGCCCGGAGCGCGCGCTGCGGGGGGAGCTCCCGGAGGGCCGCCGCGATGAGCGAGCCCTCCTCGCGCCGGTCGGGAGCGGGCGTCTCGGCGCCGGTCGCGAGGAGGTTCACGGCGATGCGCGCCTGGTTGAAATGGTTGATGCCGGCGGCGAGCGTGCGCGCGTAGAGGCGGCGGTAATTGCCGAGGATGTACTCGTGGAGGAACTCGATGGAGACGGCCTGGCCTCCGGAGGTGCCGTAGAACTCGGCCTGCCCGGTGCACGCGAAGCAGGCGTTGATGAACATGACGAGGTCCTCGCGCTCGACGCGCTCGGTGTGAAAGCGTGCGGGGGGCGCGGGAGGGGCGGTGGGCATGGCAAAGAGCCGCCCGGGGAATGGTGGGGCGATCAACCTACGACAGTTTCCAGACTGGGATCGGAAATCGCCCCGAAGTCCCACGGGCGGCAACCGGCAGCATACACCCGGGGGGGCACCTCTCGAAGGACAAGATCTCCCTTGACGACAAGGTCATCGCTGGCAGCGCTGAACTCTCCACCCTGCCTGCCATGTCTTCGTCCCCCGCTCCGAACCCAGTTAGGGCAAGGGTGGCGAAAAACGGACAGACATCGACCTCACGAAGCAGGCCCTCGTCGCCTGGGAGGGCACGAAGCCTGTGGTTGCGACCTGGATGTCCCGCGGACTCCTTGTCCCTTGACCGCTTTCCCCGAGGGAGGCAACGCGGCGTGTGGGGCGCGAGCCGCCCCTGGCACGCGTGCCCGCACGGAAAAGTTCCTGGTACAGCGTCACTTTTCCAGGGGGAGCGGGAGGACGCGATGGGGCGGGTTTCAGCGGATTTCGAGGGGGTCGAAGCCGGCGTCGACTCGGCGATCGTGGGCGCTAACCCCGCGATCTCTGGTCGGCCGGACGATTCCGTGACGCTTCCGGCGATGCCCTCAGCGGTTGTGAAGCAGACCGCGCTGACGACCCCTCCCCGACCCGAAGCAGCCCCGATCACGCCCCCGGCGAGCAGCCCGCGCCAGGTGCTCGTCACGACCCTCACGCAGACCATCGCCGCTGCCCACGTAGCGGGCGACCTCGCGACCGCGCAGATCGCCGCTCGCACCCTCTCGGCGCTCCTCAGCGCCCCGCAGCAGCCCAACCACGTTGCGCCTGTCGTCGACCTCGCCAGCGCGCGCCGCGCGCGATCCTGAGCCCATCCTGAACGCCACCGCGGCCGGCTGAACGCCGTCGCCGTCCACCAGGCCGCAAGTCCCACGACGGGGTCTGCCGCCTGGAGGTCGCCGTTCCGCTGATCTACGTCGCCGGTCGGTAGCGGGCGCCGTCTCCCTACGGCGAGGTAGAGGTTCGCGCCATCGTGGACCTGCTCTGGGAGGTGCATCAGTGGGAGCGCTGGGTGTTGATCCTCGTCGGCGGCGGTGAGCAGGTGAGCGAGATCGCCCGGAGCCTCGGGATGCCGATCGGGACCGCCCTCTCGCAGCTCCGCCGAGGGCGCAGCCACCTTGCCGCCATGCTCAAGCAGCGGCGTCGCGTATTCGGTTACACCGCCTTGCCATCAAACGCAAACTGCCCCTTGTTCCCGTTGAGGGGGCGCAAGCCCTCTGTGCCAACGTCGGGTGAGACAGGCTCCCCCTGGAAATCTGTGGTGAGAGGGCGGAGAATGGACCTGACCCGTGCCGAAGCCTTCCCATCTCCGATCCGTCGATCCTACCCTTGCCCCAGCGGCGCAGGGCGCTGCTCCTCGCGCGAGTGGCGTCGCCGTCGAGACCATGCCGAAGGCGGGCAAGAGGCGGAAGTTCTCGGCGGCGGAGAAGCTGCGCATCGTTCGCGAGGCGGCCGCATGCACCCAGCGCGGCGATATCGAGGCGCTGCTGCGCCGCGAGGGCATCTACAGCTCCCTCCTGACGGCGTGGCGCAAGCAGCTCGCTCTCCACGGCAGCGAGGCTCTCGCGGGCGCAAGCCCGGCCGCAAGCCGAAGCAGGACGCGAAGGACCGGCGCATCGCCGAGCTCGAGAAGCGCTCGGCCCGACTCGAGGAGAAGCTCGCGCTCGCTGAGAAGCTCATCGATCTCCCAAAAAAAGTCTCTGCCATTCTGGGCATCAACCTCACGAGCGACGAAGAGCGCTGATGGACGTTATCGAAGAGCTCGATGACCCGCACGTCCCCATCGCGCAGGCGTGCGCGACACTCGGCGTCAGCCGCGCTACGCTCTACCGGCAGACCCAGCCCGCGAGGCCACCCGCGCTGCGGGGGCCCGTTCCGAGCCCACGCCGTCTCAGTGACCCCGAGCGGCAAACCGTGCTCGATGTGTTGCACAGCGACGAGTTCGTCGACCAGCCCCCGCCGGAGGTCTACGCGACGCTGCTGTCGCGCGGCGTCTACCTTGCCTCCATCCGTACGATGTACCGCCTGCTCGCGGCGTCCGGCGAGAGCGGCGAGCGACGCGCGCAGCGTGAGCCGACGAAGCATGCCAAGCCGACGCTCACCGCCACAGCCCCCAACCAGATCTGGACGTGGGATATAACCAAGCTGCGCGGGCCGCTGCCCGGGGTCTTCTACTGCCTGTACGTCGTCCTCGACCTGTTCAGTCGCATGACCGTCGGCTGGCTGCTCGCCGAGCGCGAGAGCGCGGAGCTCGCCGAGCACCTCTTCGCAGAGACGGTCGCCCGCCACGGCGTCGAGCCCGGTTCGCTCACGGTGCACACCGACCGCGGCTCCGCGATGAGGTCGGAGGGGCTCGCTCAGCTCCTCGGCTCGCTCGGCGTCGTTCGAAGCTTCAGCCGGCCTCACGTCAGCGATGACAACGCCTTCTCCGAGTCGCAGTTCAAGACGCTCAAGTACCAGCCCGACTATCCGGACCGCTTTGCCTCGCTGGCTCATGCGCGGTTCGAGGCGAAGCGCCGTCGGCCGCTCACGGTGGAGCTCGATGGTTTCAACGTCGAGGCGGCGGTGCGCATCGAGGGCTACGACGACGAGGGGCGCGAGCGGCTCGTCCGGTAGTGCGCGCGTCCCTGCTTCGCTTTGGAGCGGCTCAGCATCCTCCGCGACGGTCGGGTGGCCTATCAGGTGAAATACCCGCGGCGAAAAGGAACGCATCGGGTGATGACGCCGATTGTGTTTTTCGCGAGGCTCGCCGCGCTGGTGCCGCCGCCGCGCCATCCGCTGGTGCGCTACCACGGTGTGCTCGCGCCGCATGCGAAGCAACGCAGCCTCGTGGTGCCGAAGGCGACGGGGAAGGCGCGTAAGGGCGAGCAGCGCGCCGGAGCTGATAGCGCGGGCAGCGATGACAAGAAGAAGACGACGACGATCACGCCCTTGCCGGCGGGGCAGGCGCCGAAGGGGCCGGCGAGAGGCATGGAGACGCCGTAGCGCAGAGGAGACGAGCGAAGCGAGGCGGCGCCGTCGGCAGTGTCGGAGCGAGGCGCTCGGGACGTGGCGGTTGGGGCGCTGCTGACGATGGTGCATGGCGCGGTCGAGCGCGAGCGGGTGTCGACTGCGCTGGGCGCTGTACTGCCGTGGGCTGATGTTGGATTCGTGTCGGAGGGGATCTCGGTCCAGCATCTTGATCGGCTGCTGGATGGGCTCCTTCTGGCGACGTCGCCTCGCGTCGAATGGGCGAAGCTTTTGCGGCGGACTTACGCAGTAGATGTTCTCGCGTGCCCGCGATGCAGCGGGCGGATGCGACTCATGGCCGCGATCACGGACAAGGCGACGGCGAGGAAGATCTTGAGCCACCTCGGTCTGTTCGCCGAGCCGCTGGAGTGCCGCGCGCGGTACCCGGCGGACCCCGCGTGACGAAACTGAAAGGGGAGGGACGCTGCTCGACGACGTGGCCGGGGGGAGGTCTGCCCTGAGGTGCGTGCGCCGGCCATCACGACGCGCCGCGAACCGCGACGGCGGCCGTTTGGACGAGCTCAGTAGTGTACAGCTATACGGTAGGATGCCTTCCGCTTGGTGCCAGTAGTGTACAGCTATACGGTAGGATGCCTTCCGCTTGGTGCGACGTCGCGGTAATCGCAGGCGTTTCACGAGTGGAAGGCCTGTCTGATCGCATAAGGCCCGTTCTGTCGATAAACTCGTACAGTCGGACTGCACGAGCCAGGAACGGCTCCGAGAATCTTGACTTTGCGGAACGCGTTTGCTTGTCCTATCCGCACGGAGACAGCTGATGGACCTGGTGGAAGACTTCGCCGAGCCTGGGGTCTCGGTGATCGCCGCGTGCGCCGCGCTGGGAGTGAGCCGTGCGACGTTGTACCGAGGTACGAGCCCGCCGCGGCCACCGGCGATACGAGAGCGCGTGCCGAGTTAGGATTCTCGTGACCGCTGTCTCATCCGCGTTGACAAATTCCACCTCCGACGACCGAACGAGAATTCGCCGACGTACTTTGGGTTTCGCAGCATCTCGCGAATGGCGAAGTGCATCCAGCCCGCCCCAGCTCGGCGTCGCCCACGAGCGCCCACGTGCTCACCCGCGGATCGGACCGAGGGAGCGAACAGCGAAGGAATAAATTTATAGACCGTGACTCCGGTACTTACAAGCGGTAGGTAAACCCGTACGTCCCCTTTATGGAGAGGCCTAATGAACCGCGCTTCCCTCGTCGTCATTCTCAACTTGTTCGCGTGTGCCTCGGCGCTCGTCGGTTGCTCGTCCGATTCGAGCGACACGCAGGGCTCTGGAGGTAGCGCTCCCAATGGTTCCGCAGGCACCGGTGCCGTGGCCACGGGCGGCTCGGCCACGGGCGGCTCGGCCACGGGCGGCTCGGCCACGGGCGGCTCGGGCACGGGCGGCTCGGACACGGGCGGCTCGGGCACGGGCGGCTCGGACACGGGCGGCTCGGGCACGGGCGGCTCGGGCACGGGCGGCTCGGACACGGGCGGGGCTGCTGGCTCAGGTGGTAGCGGAGCCGGCGGGGCCGGGTCCGGTGGTGGCGCTGGTGGAGGCTCGGACACGGGTACGTTGTCCGCCGGGTGCGGCAAAACGCCGACCATTGACGCCAGCATGTACAATAACGGCAACCCGATCTCGATTACGGCGGCGAATCGGCAACGTCGATACATCCTGAGCGTGCCGGCCAACTACGACAATAAGAAGCCGTACAGATTGGTCATCGCTTGGCATCAGCTCGATGGAAACGACAAGCAGATGTATCAGCAGAACTACTACTGGCTGAAGGACATCGCCGACGCCGCCAGCAGCACGATCTTCGTGGCTCCCAATGGGGAGAAGAACGGAACGCCGTGCACCGGGAATGGCAACGGGGAAAGCGGCTGCGGGTGGCCCGACTCAAGCGGCTCGAACGTGGCACTCGCGGACGCCGTGGTAGAGCAGGTCGAGCAAAATTTCTGTATCGACAAGAGCAAGATCTTCGCAAACGGCTGGAGTTACGGCGGCAGCATGTCCTACCGGACGGCTTGCTCGCGTCCACTCGATGGAGCCGGCACTTGGGGTGTCCGCGCCGTCGCCGTCTACAACGGAATGGCGCAGCTCAGTGCCGGCAACTGCAAGCCGAGCGAAGCGGTCGCCTTCTACGCATCCCATGGCACCAACGACAACGTCCTTCAGTACAGTGCCGGTGTCTCGATGGCGCAGACGTACGCCGGGCTGAACGGTTGCACCTGGAAGGAGCCGACAAGGGCCACCGGAAACCACGTGTGCACCAACTTCATGGGCTGCACGACGGGTTATCCGGTCGAGTTCTGCTCCTTCGTGGGACCGCACACGCCTGATCCGCCGCGAGAGGGTGGTCAACGTTGGCAACCGCAAGAGGTTTGGAAGTTCTTCAGTCAGTTCTAGGCTGCCAAGAGTCGAGCCTAAAACCTCTTGAAAGGTCGGATCGAGTGTGAGCTACAGCGCTTTGTGGAAGCCAAGTTTGCCGACGTGCCCGACGCTCTGTGGCGTCGGATCGAGCCGCTGATACGAGCGGAGCCGCCGAAGCCGAAGGGAGGTCGCCCTCCAGTCTCAGCGCGAGTCGTGATGGCCGGCATCCTGTATGACGGTCGTCGCGGCATCGCTGGAAGTGGAGCTCTCTCGACAGCGCCTCGGTAAAGGCGCCAAAAGGGGGACCTCACCGGCCCAAATCCGACGGGTGCGGCTCTTCTGGAACGATGGCGTTTTGCTCATTTCACCCGGCGCAGCTTGGGTCGAGGCGGCGGCAGCGGTGAGGGAACATCGCCCTCTGTCTAACGTGCACGGTGCGTTCGGTCATGCTCCTGCTGCAGGTGGAACGCCCAGTAGGCTTCGAAGTCGCCGCTCGAGCGCAGCGAGCGGAGGCGCAGCACCGCCTCTGCGCCTCGGAGCGACCAGCGAGCCCCGGTGCGGTCCATGCGATCCTTGACGAGATGGCGGCATGCGCCCTCGATCACGCCCGTTGCGATGGGCAGCCCCGCTGCGAGCGCGCGATCGTAGTGCAAGAGCGTCCGATGCTTCACAAGGTAGCCGATGCAGGTATCGAGCGTCACCGCTGTCCCCATGTCCACCACGCGGCTGCTGGCGTGGCGCCGGATGGTGCTGGCAATGGCTCCGGCCGTGCGCCCCGCGAGCAGCTCGTGCAGCCGGCACGTCACCCACGGCTCGGCTTCCTTGGTCCCATCGGCGAAGAAGCAGTGCGCGGCCTTCCAGAGATACTCAAGCACGTGGATGATATCGAGGACTATCGTGATCTCGATGCATGCCTTCTTCGCGGCGCGCTTGACCAGGGTGATCTGGTCCTTGTTGCCATCGACCAGCACCACCCACCGCCGAAGGCGTTCCGGATCGCGACGCAGGCCTTCAGCAAACGCCGCCGAGATCACCTCCCGCGCTGACTTCTCCACGCTCGCCCAGACCCGTTTGTTCACCGGCCGCGGCCGTTGCGCCGCGACGTCATGCACAGGGCGCAAGTCGTTCACGATGTCGTCAGGCGTGCGGACCCAGGGGTCTATCGTGTAGATGGTGGCGACCTCGGCCATTCGCTTCCGGTTGCGCTTCTCGCCCTTGGCGAGGCGCTTGGTGAGCTTGTGTTTCCCGGCGTCCGCAGCCTTCTGCGTCGCAGGTCGGAGGTCTTCGCGCCTCATCGCGATCCCCTTGCCGTCGAAGCTGAGTACCAGCAGCGCCTGAGTGTCCTCGGACTCGGATGACCGAAGATGATTCTCCATGACTTCTGCCTGCTCCCGGGCGCTCTTGAAAGGGTCCTGACCTGCTGCAACGGCGTACGCGGCGCTCACGACCAAGTCCTCCTGCCGGTCCAACCTGCCTGTCGGGACCGGCCTCTTGCAGAGGCCATGGGTATGTCAGATTCGTAGCATTTTTGGATTTCCTCGCCCTGCTGCCCCTCGGAACGCCTGAGGCGTAGTTTTGCATGCCACCTGCAGCGCGCTGCGCGACCCGTGCGTCGGCACGTGCCGCTTGCTTGGGACACCACCGGTGGGTGTCAAGATAGTTGTCCAGTGAATCGGTCAGGTCCTCATGAGTGCTTTGGCCTCGTGGGTGTGGGGGTTGAGGGTCACGGGGCCGATCGGTGTCCAGTTGCGAGTCTGACCGGTCCAGCGCAGGGGCGTCCTGCGGCGGGCCCGCTGGTAGAGGGCGTGGCGGGCGGCGAGCAACGCGCCATCGCGACCGCGGTGGCGGTCGTCGGGCGTGACGAAGCGGATGCTGCTGTGCAGGTGCTCGCTGTTGTACCAGGCGACGAAGTGCTCGACCCACTGGCGCGCCTGCTCCACCGTGGCGAACGGGCGGCGTGGGTACTCGGGCCGGTACTTGAGCGTGCGGAACAGGGCCTCGGCGTAGGGGTTGTCATCGCTGACGCGAGGACGGCTGAAAGAGGGCACGACGCCCAGGCGCTGGAGGGTGGCGAGCATGGTCGAGCCCTTCATCGGGCCGCCGTTGTCCGCGTGCAGCACCAGGCAACCGGAGCCCACGTTTTCGCGGCCGCAGGTATGCTCGACGAGGCGAGCGGCAGCCAGCATCGACTCCTCGGCCTCGACCGACCAGCCGACAATCTTGCGGCTGTAGACGTCCACCACCAGGTACAGGAAGTAGAATGCTCCGCGCACTGCGCTCTTCAGGTAGGTGATATCCCAGCACCACACCTGATTGGGGCGTTTGGCGACGAACTCGCGAGGACGATGGGCGCGTGCCGGTCGAGCCGGATTGCGGTGCGCGAGCAGCCCCTGCTCGCGCAGGACGCGGTAGAAGCTCGACTCCGAAGCGATGTAGACGCCACGATCGGCCAGGCGCGGGACGATCTGCTTGGGCGAGAGATTGCGGAACTCGGGGCTGTTGGCCGTCTCGACGATGCGCCGGCGTTCCACGTCGGTCAGCTTGTGCACCGGGGCGTGACGCGGTCCGGCGCGGCCGTCCTCGCCGCCGGCCTCTCCTCGCCAGCGGGCCACGGTCCGCGCGCTGAGCCCGAGCGCGCTGCAGGCCGCCTCCAGCGTGGCGCCGGCCTGCACGGCCTCATCGATGAGCTCGAGCGTCACCTGTCGGTCTCCGGATCCGTGTCGTCGTCCCCGTCCCCCCAAATGGCTTGGACTTTTTTTTGCAGTACCAGCAGCGCCGCCGCCTCGGCCAACGCCTTGTCCTTGCGCCGCAGCTGCCTCTCCAGCTCCCGAACGCGCCGTGACGGGGCCGGGCTGTGACCTGCCTTCGCCGGCCCGCCCAGCGCCTCCAGCGCGGCCTTGCGCCACTCGGCGAGCTGCGCCTCGTGCAGCCCCTCGCGGCGCAGATACTCGCCGAGCTCCCGCTCGGAGAGCCCCGCCGCCTCCGTCATCGCGCGCAGCTTCTGCTCCGGGGTCCAGTCCTCGGGGCGGCGAGCGACGGCAGGGGGCGGAGCGGCGGAGCGGCGAGCGTCGTCGGACATCGGCGCCAGGCTACGAGCATCGCGAAGCCAGCGCGAGAGCGTCGTCTGATGCACCCCCGTCTCGGCCGACAGCGCCACCGCCGTCGGTCCTCCTGGAGCGAGAAGCCGCTGGACGATTTTTCTTTTGAAGGATTCTGAGTACTCTCTCACCTCAAAGCCTGTCTCCGCTCCCCGACAACGGTGACCTGATCCTTCGTAAGCGGATCAGACCGGGCGACAACTTCTCTGACACGGGGGGCCACGGTCACAATGCAAAACGCGCCAAAGCACTTGTAGCGCGGACCATGGAACTAGCGCGGGCCATGGAACTCGAGTTTGACTCTTACGCACGTTGGAGGCCCTCATGCCCTTTAAAAACTGGCCTGCTGTCCTTTCGTTCTCGGTCATCTCCGTCCTCCCCGCCGCGGTGTATGCCAGCGACCCCGCTGATCTTCCCCTTCCGCCCAGGGGCTTCGATACCAAGGACGCCGGCATTCCCCATGGGAAGCTGGACGTCTCCGTCAGCTATCCGACCCGAAACTACGGAATGCGGAAGGTGACGGTTTATATGCCGCCGGGGTATTCGACGAGCCAGAATACCCTGTCGTTTACCTGCATCATGGAATCGGCGGCAATGAGGTCTCCTGGATCGGCCAGGGGAGCAACGAAGGCAATGCCGACAATATCATGGACTATCTGTACTCGAAGCAGATGGCCAAACCCATGATCGTCGTGATGCCCAGCGGCAAGATGGACGGAGGAGACGATTTCGCGCGCTTCGCGAACTTCGGGGACGTCCTGCTCAACGACCTGATCCCCTGGGTCGAGAAGACTTACTCCGCCGCCACCGACGCCGATTCGCGGGTCATCTCCGGCCTGTCGATGGGCGGGGGGCAGACCTTCAACTTCGGGTTCCCCAACACCGATGTCTTCCATTACATCGGACCGTACTCGGCTGCGCCCAACACCCAGCAGCCGAGTCAGACCATCAAGGATGTGGCTGCGGTCAAGAACAACGTGAAGCTCATCTTCATCTCTTGCGGCAGCGCAGACAACCTGATCGGCAATAGCAGAATTATCACGACTTCCTGGATCAGAACAACATCGACCATATTTACCAGATCGAGGCGAACGAAGGCCATACCAAGACGGTCTGGAACCGCAGCTTTTACAACTTCGCCCAACGCATCTTCCTCGACCGGGGCACGACGGGCAGCGGTGGGGCCGGTGGGGCGGATGGCGCCGGAGGGGCCGGCGGGGCCGCGGGCGACGGCGGTAGCGCAGGGGACGGGAGCGGCAACGGCGCGGGCGCAGGGGACGGGAGCGGCAACGGCGGTAGCGCAGGGGAAGGAAGCGGAAACGGCGGGGGCGTGCCCGGAAGTGGTGCCGTCACGACAGGCGGTTCTGCAACGACTGGCGGGCAGGTTTCGAGCAGCGCGAGCGGCGGCACCGACGAGGGGGCGCCCGCGACGGAAGACTCTAGCTGCAGCGTCTCGGTCCCCGGGTCCGAGCCCGGAACGCCGCCTTGGCGCTTCGGGATCCATCTTGCGGCGATCGGAGCCCTCCTCTTCAGAGCGCGAGCAAGAAGGAATCGAGGCTGAGCGGCCGAGCGTCGCTCGACGCTTGCACAGCGTAGAAGACGACGGATGCGCCATGGCGGGCCCGTGGAGGGCACAGCGTGTGAAGGCGGCGCCGTTGATGCCTGGATAAGAAACGGTTGAGCTCGAGCGGGCGCCTCGCAGAACTGGCTGGAGCGCCCGCACGATGCGGCGCACGGAGCCAGTTTCCGACGTCGGTGTGAGGCCATCGGAAGCGCGCCCACGTGATACCCTCGCGCCGGCCAGTGCGCGGTCGGGGCTCCCTCTCTCTGCTCGCAGCATTCCTCCTCCACGCGGGCGGCGTCATCGCGGCTCGTGTGCTCGTGCCGGAGGGCCTCGAGGCGCCGGCGCGGGCTGGCGCGAGCGACCAGCTCGAGCCGCTCCTGGTGCTGGACACCGATGTCTTGCTGGACGAACCCAGGACGCCGGAAGCCCGAGCGACGGAGCCCCGCCAGGTCCTCGCCCGGGCAACGGGCGTCGATCCCGGCTTCTCGCGTGCCGCGCCGAGAGAGCGCGGCCGAGCGCTGTCCGAGGCGCCTCCTGCGCGAGCATCTCGCTCCGGCGCGGCGACCCACGATCACGCGCCGCCGGACGCGGCTCACGCGCTGCCAGACGCCGCCCATGCGCCGCCGGACGCTGCCCACGCGCCGCCGGGCGCGCCCGACGCGCCTCCCACCGCCGCGGCACCTCCAGGCCTCGGCGGCGCGCCGGTCTGGGCATTGCCAGGTGTCTTGCCGGTGGAGCCTCCGGTGCATCCCCGCGCTGCCGAGCGCCCCCTCGCCCCAGTGCGCCCCGTCCCTGAGCGCTCCGCGCGGAGCGACGCGGCCAAGGACGGGCGGCAGCCGGTCCTGGTCTTCCCCGCGGCGGGCGTGCTCGCCTCTGCTGTCGCGGAGGAGGTGTCGTCATCCGCCGTGCCGCCGGACTCCGAGAGCTCGTTCGAGCTCACGCTGGACGCGAAGGGACGGCTGGTCTCGGTGCGCGTCCTGGAGGCAAACACGGGGAACGGCGACGACTTCCGGCGCGTCGCCCAGGCCGTGTTGAAGCGCTTCTCCGCGCGTGCGCTGGCGATGAACGGCGACTTTGCCGCCGGGAGCAGGGTGACGGTCCACGTGACCAGCCGGGTCGTCATGCCGGATGGGACGTCGCACGGGATCCCGACGCCGACGAAGAGACCTGGAGACGGCAGGTCGATCATCCGCGAAGACTCGCTGGACGATCGCTTCAGGTCGCCTCATCTGGCGCCGTCGCCGGGCGTGAAGCTGCCCAAGCTGACGTTTCTCTTCGATCTCGCGAACATCGGCGCGCAGCGCCGGAGGGTCGTCAGCACGCGGGTCGAAGCGGTGCCCGCCGCGCTGCCCTAGAATACTGTTCACGTTGCTCAAGCGAGAAATGAACCGCCAGAAGACGCCAGAAGACGCCAGAAGAATAAAAATATCTTGGCGTCTTCTGGCGCCTTGGCGGTCCGAAATCTGCGCTTTTCAGGCAGCTTCAGCCCGTTTGTCGCCCTACAGCGGTTTCCGCCCGCCTCTGCACCATGCAGAGCAGAGCGGCGGTCACCCGCACAGGAGACGGGCCCAGATCGGCGTTTTCGGTGCTCAGCGCACCGGAGTCTCAGGATCCTACACATCTCGCTTGATGTGTACTGGGCGACGTGATCAAAGCTGCGGATGGGTTCACCTGCAGCAGAGCACGCAGCGGCACTCGCCGAGGAGATGAGCGACGCGCACTTCGGCGATGCGCGGCTTTCGAAGCGCCAGAGCAAGCTGGTGCAGAAGCTGGCGCAGGCGCCGGACAAGAGCTTCCCCTCGCTCTTGTCCGACAGCGAGCTGGAGGCGGCGTACCGTTTCTTCGGCAACGACGCCGTCACGCCCGCGGCGATTCTGGCTCCGCATGTGCGCGCCACCCTCGCGCGCATGGAGGCCGAGCCGGTCGTGCTCGCCATCCATGACACCACGACCCTCTCCTTCCGCTCCGACGGCCAGCGGCAGGGGCTCGGACGGCTGCGCTCCTCGGGGCAGACGTTCTTCGCCCACTTCACGCTGGCGGTCAGCGGCGATGGAACGCGCCGCCCGCTCGGCGTGCTCGATCTGAGCACGCACGTGCGCGACGACGGCACGACGGACAACGAGCACGACCGCTGGGGAGAGCAGGTGGAGCGAGTCGCGGCCCTGGGCGCTGCTCCGCACGATGTGGTGCACGTCATGGACCGCGAAGGAGACGACTACGGCCTGTTCGCGCAGCTGTTGAGCGCACGGCATCGGTTCGTGATTCGGCTCGCGCACAATCGCCTCGTCGAGGCTGACGCCCTCGGAGAGGAGGCCAAGCTCGAGCAGGCGCTCGCGCATGTTCAAGCGGTGGCCGTACGCGAGGTAGAGCTTTCGCCGCGGCCGGCGGGCAATCGCAGCCCTCAACAGAAACGGCTGCATCCTCCGCGCGCAGGACGCTTGGCCAAGCTCGCTCTTGGAAGCACGCGCGTGACCCTGCGGCGACCGAGATCCCAGCCGCGCGAGCTGCCTGCGACGCTCTCGCTCCAGGTCGTACGCGTCTGGGAGATCGAGCCGCCGCCGGGCGAAGCGCCGGTTGAATGGGTGCTGCTCACGGGCGAGCCGGTCGAGTCCGACGAGCAGTTGACGCAGCTGGTCGACTGGTACCGGGCGCGGTGGATGGTGGAGGAGTTGTTCAAGGCGCTCAAGACCGGATGTGCCTACGAAAAGCGCCAGATCGAAGACCTGCACGGCTTGCGCAACGTGCTGGCGCTCTTCGCGCCCATCGCCTGGCAGCTACTGCTGCTGCGCAGCGAGGCCCGGCGCGCTCCGGAACAGCCTGCGAGCGCCGTGCTCACGCCCACCCAGCTCCAGGTGCTGCGGGTCTTCGCCCGCAAGCCGCTGCCCGACAACCCCACAGCTCGCGATGCCTTCCTGGCCATCGCTGCGCTCGGCGGACACCTCCGGAGAAACGGCGAGCCCGGCTGGCAGACCTTGGGACGCGGCTACGAGCAGCTTCTCATGCTCGTCCAGGGCTGGAGCGCCGCGAAGGAGACGGGGAAAATATGATCAATCCTGAGACTCCGGTGCGCTGAGCACCGAAAACGTCGAGGTGGGCCCGTATCCGAAGCGGGTGACCGCCGCTCTACTCCGGCCAGACCTCGATCCAGACGAACAGCACCTGTCCGGCGGCCTGGTTGTCGACCGCCACCGGATAGACCGTGCGCGCTCGGAGCGCCTCGACGAGGTGACCGTGGTGGATCGCGAACCGCCCGATGAAGTCGTCGTTCACGAGGTCCCTGTCGATGAGCTCACCGCTCAGGTGGACATCCGGCGTGAGCGGCACGCGGTACCAGGTCGGCGGGCCTTTCCATCCGGGCGTGCAGGTGTCGCGTTGCCCCGGGCGATCCAGCGCTCGCCTCCCGAGCGACCGGCCGCCCACGAACAGCTCCGCCGAGCCGAAGGGCTCCGGCGGCTCGGTCCCCGCCCCTGCCGCCTCCGCCGCGAAGCCGGCCACGCTGGCGGCCGCGGCGACAGGGTGCTTCGTGCGGAGCAGGCCGCCGATGGCGGTGAGCGCCTCCGCCGGGACCGCGCCCATGCCGTCCCATTGACGGCCGTCCGCCTTGGCCGGGCTGATGACGGCGCCGTCGATGGAGATGCGGACATGCGCCGGCAGCGGCGGCGCCGCCGGCTTGCACGCCGCGCAGCCAAGGGCGATCCCGCACAGCGCGGCCGCTCCGAGAGGACGTGACGCCATGCCCCGAGAGCGTATCTCGGCGGCCGCGGCGCACCAACACCGAAGCGCGCGCGGATTTCAGCGAACGTGCCTGTCCATCACCTGCGCGACCCACAACTCGCGCCGAGGGCGTTCACCCGCGCGATCGCCTCGACCAGCACGCCGTCGTCCGCGCCCTCCGCGTCGCCCGAGAGCGCCTCCTCCGCGGCTGCGAGCGCCGCGTCGCGGAGGCGGTAGAGCTCGGGCTCGGGGATGCCCGCGCGCGCGGCAAGCACGCCCGGCGGGACGCCGCGCAGCATCTCCAGGACCAGACCCAGGCGGCGGCGGGCTTCGGGCAGCGGCGGCGCGTCGAGGCCGAGCCACCGCCGCGTGGCCCGCGGCCCTCCGGCGAGGCGGCGCGCGGCGGCCTCGGCGACCTCCGCGGCGAGCGCGTTGTACGCCGGCGGCGACGGGAGCCGCGCCTCCGTCCAGACGAGCAGCCGCACGAACTCGCGCGCCCCCTCGAACGCCCGCCGCCCGTGAAGCATGCGCCGGTTGTCGACGACCAGGAGGTCCGCCGGGCCGAGCGACAGCTCGATCACCTCGCGTCGCGACGCCTCGACGAACCACGCGAGGCGCGCGGCGAGCGCGTCCCCCGGCGGCACGACCGGCGCGTGCGTGAGCGCGAGCGCGCCGCCGCGGAGCGACACGGTGGGCCCGAAGAAGTCGCCGAAGACGAACGGGATGCGCCTGTACACCGTGAAGAGCGCGCGGAAGAGCTCGGGATCGGCGCGCTCGATCGCCGAGAGCAGCGGCCAGCCGTCGAGCAGGAGGCAGCCGCCGCCGCGCTCCGCCGGCCTGACGCAAGCCATGATCTGCACCGCCGGAGGCGCGCCCGCGTAGCACTGGCTGTCGGTGTGGAGCGGCGCCGCCGCGGAGCTCGCGGCGAACGACCTGCCGCCAGGCACGGCCTTGATCGGCTGCCGCTCCACCAGGAGCGGCCTCGCCCCGAGGAGCCGCTCGGCGAAGCTCCACGGCGCCCGCGCGGCCTCCTCCGGCGCCAGCGCCGCGTCGCCGCGGAGGACCGAGAAGCCGCGCGCCGCGAGCTCGTCCAAGAGCCTCGCCGGACCGCCCTCGGGCCCGGGCCAGATCCATCGCTCGCTCATGGGCGCGCTCCGCGAGGGCGCTCGAATGGCAAAATCATCATTCTCATCCAGCACATACAGACCCGCTGGTCGCGCCGTCCATTCCGCTCACGCATCGAGGAAGCGGGCCTCCCGGAAGCCGGCCCGGAGCAGGTCGCGCGGGATGGGCACGATCCGGAGCAGCTCCGCGCCCTCGGGCACCTCGATCGGCGCCCCGAGCTGGCGCACGTGGAACACCGCCGGGGTCGCGAAGAAGGCGTCGGTGGCGACCACGCCGCGCATCACGTCGTAGCCGTCGCCGTGGACACCGTCGAGCAGGCTCGACCAGCCCGGCGGCGTCCGGGTGAAGGCCCAGGGCTTCACGAAGAAGTGCGGCTCGCCCGGCGGATGGGGCGTGAAGTACTTCGTCAGGTACCAGAGCGCCCCGCGGTTCGCGGCGAGGAAAGCGTCGCCGAAGGTCCGCGCGAACGCGCGCTCCACCGCGGCCGCCCCGTCGGCGAGCCGCAGCGCGTCCGGCGCGACGGCGAGCGTGTGCCCGTCGAACGTCGCGCGGAACGGGACGGCGTTCCTCACCACGATCGACGCGAGCCGCCGAGCACCCCCGCGCCAGGGGACCGGATCCGGCCCGGCCGCGGTCGTGACCTCGGTCACCTCGGTGATCTCCGGCGCCGCCGGCCCGGCGACGACCAGCCGCACGCGCGCCCGCCCTGCGCTCTCCTCGCCCGCGCTCCCCTCGCCCGCGCTCCCCTCGCCCGCGCTCCCCTCGCCCGCGCTCCCCTCGCCTGTGCTCCCCCCGCCCGCGCTCCCCTCGCCCGCGCTCGCGTTCCGCCCACCCGCCGTGCCCGCCACGAGCCGCCGGTACTTGCGGGTCACCTGGCCCTTCTTCACCGCGAAGTACCTCGCGTCGTAGAACTCCGCGTGCGCCCGCCCCACCTCGGGCGCGTCCGCGAGCGAGCACGCCTCGATCTGCACGTCGGGGAGCACGGGCGCGATGCAGCCGATCTCCCCCTCGAGCTGCAGGCGCTGCGGGGCCTCGTCGCGGACGCGCAGCTCGACCACCAGCGGGACGAACGCGCCGTCGTCGGCGAGGTACGCCTCGCTCACCTCGATGAGCGCGTTCCGGCGGTTGGCTGCCCCCGCGACGCGCAGCCACAGGCCGGGGTCGGGGCGCACCAGGAGCCCCGTCCACAGGCGCAGGCGGGGCGGCCCCAGCCCCTTCCGGCACGTCCAGGCGAGGCCGCCGCGCAGCGCCCGGTGCCATGCCCCTTCCGGCGCAAGGAACCCCTGCGAGACCAGCCGCGTCAGCGCGACGCGGTGCGCGCGGGCGAGCGCCTCGCGGTGCTCGCCCGCTGGCTCGGCGCGGAGCGACCCGAGGCGCCGCCGCACCTCGATCGGCCGCGCCAGCGTGATCTGGAGCCCGAACGCGTTGCCCTCGAGCAGCGGCACGCACGCCTTCGCCACCCGGAGCGGCACCGCGCCGTCGAGATCGCCGGTGCGCCGGGTGAGCCGGCACAGGCCGAGGGCGTCGAGCACCTCGAAGCGGGCGTCACCCGCCGCAGCCACCACCACCGCCGCAGCCGCCGCCACCGCCGCAGCCGCCGCCGCCCCCGCAACTCGACGAGCTGCAGCTCGATCCGCCGGACGAGCCGCCCCCCGTCGAGACCGGAGGGGGCGGGGTCATCGCGTAGACCATCGGCCCGAAGAGCGGCGACATCGCGAGCGCCGCCGTGCCGCTCGCGGCGACCGTCAGGCCGATGTCCACCGCCTCCCGGCGGCGGCCGCTCGCGACGTCGGAGCGGAGCGAGACGGTCGAGTCGTCGAGCCACCGGAGGTAGTCCGACTTCATCGTGCTGTACGCGCTCGCGGTCCGCGCCACGATCCACGTGGCGACGAGCAGCGCGATCATCTCCACCACGAGGAACGCGTAGGGCCGGTCGAGCTCCTCCGCGCGGATGGCGCGGATCAGCCCCACGCCGAGCAGGCCGACGCCGACCGCCCACACCACGGCCGAGAGCGCCGTCATCGTCCCCCGCGGGCGGAGCATCCCCGCGGCGGCGAGCTCGCCGCGGAGCTCCTTCTCGAAGCGGGCCGCGATCTGGTCGGCGGAGGCGCGCACCTGATCGAGCGAGAGCGTCACCGTCTGCTGGCCGTGGGCGCCCCTCGACGAGAGCGAGCTGAAGAACGCCGCGAGCACCCGGTCCGGCGGGGGCGAGCCGACCACGAGGTGGAGCGCCTGCGGCGCGTCCTTCGCGTCCCCCGCGGGCACGAGCCAGCCCGCGCCCATCGCGACCGCGATCAGCGTGGCGGCGACGCCCTTGTTCTCGTCGCGGAGGTACGCGATCGCCCAGTACTCGTCCGGCTGCGGGATCCAGCCCGCCGACAGCCGCTGCCGCTGCGGCGCATGCGCGTAGGCCGGGGAGCGGTAAGGCGTGCCCCCCGGCGCCCCCGCGACCGCCTCGGCGCCGCGCAGCTGCGCCGAGCGATCGAGGGAGGCGCCGACGGCGCTGCGCACCAGGATGGCGACGACGAGGCCAGAGACCGAGAGCGCCAGATAGAAGAGCAGGAACGCCGGCCCCGACGCCATGTTGAACGGGAAGAAGTCGAAGATCTCGTGGATCATCGCGCCGCCTCCGGGTGCTCCAGCCGGTCGACGTCGTCGACCGCGCGCGCGAGCAGCTCCGCCAGCGCCGCGCAGGCCGCGCCCGGCGCCTCGTGGACGCGCCTCAGCGGGGCCACGTCGACGCCGAGGAGCTTGCCCGCCCCGGCGAGCACCGTGCCCAGATCGTCGGCGCCCTCGATCCCGCGCAGGCCGAGCAGGGCGTGGAGCGGGCCGCGGATCTGCTTCACCTTGCGGGAGACCGCGCCCTTCAAGGCGTCGTCCGCGCCCATCCCGTCCACCACCGCGCGCCGGAGGCGGATCTGCGCCTCGCGCAGCTCCTGCTCGACGCGCAGGCGGCGGTTCTTGCCGTCGATCACGAGCGCCGAGAACGGGTCGCGGCCGGAGAGGAGCACGTGGCACCGGCGGATGTCGTCGTAGAGCAGCGGGAACACGTCCGCGGCCCGCGGGATCTCGGCGGCGGTGAGGATCATCGCCTCGATGCGGGCCGCGTAGCGCGCGATCTGGAGCGCGTTGGCGATCGCGTCGAGGCTCTGGCGGGAGGCCTCCTGGAGCACCACCATCAGATCGACGTCGCTCTGCCCGTCGCGGTAGCCGCCCCGCGCCGCGCTCCCGTACACGAGCAGGCACGAAAGCTCGTCGCCGAGCGTCCGCTCCAGGCTCTCCTTGAGCTCGACGAGCCGCGCCTGCACCGGCGCCGGCAGCCTGGAGACGGCGCTCCCCGTGGCGATGGATCCATCGTTCATGGTCTACCTTCGCGGCTCGATGAGCCGGACCTCGGCGCTCGAGCCAATCCCCTTGATCGCCCAGACTACCCGACCTCCCGGCAGCCGCTCTCGCCGAATGAACGGCAGGAGCCTGGGCCTGACGCTCCCGTCGCCCGAGGGCCCGACGAAGCGGGCGCGGAGCAGCAGGCGGTCGACGATCGCCTCGGGCGCGAGCCGGGCGTCGTCCACCGCCGCCGCGGCGATGCGGAGCGCGTCGGCGACCGCCGTGAAGCTCGGGGCCCGCGGCGACGCCTCGACGCACAGGGCCCCGAGGCGCGCGGCCGCCTCGCGGTGAGACGAGAGCCGCGGCAAGAGCGGGAGCGCGTCGTCGACGCGCTTGCGCTGGAGGATCGCGCGCGACCGGGCGACGTCCTCGGCGTCGAACGGAGCCACGGCCTCCGGCGGCGGATCGACGGGTGAGGTGAGCAGCTCGGCCACGCGGGCCTGGACCTCGGCGAGCGCCGACGCCTCGGGGGGTGAAGCTTCAGGAGAATTTTGCAGCAAGGAGGTACGAGAGGCGGGCAACCCCGGTCGGGTCGGCGCCAACGTGGGTTCGGCCGGTGTGGGCCCGGCCAACGTGGGTCGGGTCAACGTCGGTCGGGTCAACGTCGGTCGGGTCAACGTCGGTCGGGACGGCGCGGACCGGGCGATCGCCCTCGCCGTCGCGATCTCGGCCGCGAGCGCGGCAAAGGGCGGGAAGTCACCGTCGCGCTCGAGAAGGATCGGGAGCGGCCCGGCGCGAACAACAACCTGGGCGAGCAGGGCGAACACCGGCGCGGGGACCGGATGGGCATGCGTGTCGAAGTAGAAGCCGTGCTCCACGGCGCCGCCGGCGATGTGGATCATCGCCACGCGCTCGAGCGGGTAGGAACCGACGAGCTCCGCGGGATCGACGCCGGCGTTGACGGCGTTCGCATAGACGTTGCCGACGTCGAGGAGCAGATCGCACCCGGTGCGGGCGACGACCTCGGCATAGAAGTCCCCCTCTTCGAGGGCGTCGCCCGGGAACCGCAGCGTGCACGCCGCGTTCTCGAGCAGCAGGGGGATGTCCGGGAGCGCCCGCCGGGCGGCGGCGACGTTCTTCGCGACGGCGCGCGCCGCCTCGAGCGTGTACGGCAGGGCGGTGAGGTGGCCGATCTCCCGGCCACCGCCGCGCACGAACGCGACGTGCTCGCTCACGACCGGGGCCGCGAGCTCCCGGCAGAGCGCCCCCAGGCGGCGCGCGCGATCCATGTCGATGCCCGAGGCGCTGCCGAGCGAGAGCTTCACGCCGTGGGGCACCACCGGCCAGATGCGCGCGATGGCCGAGGCCTCGCGCCGCGCGGCCGGGCTCGCGAAGCAGGCCTCGGCGACGACCTCGACGAAGTCCACCGCGCCGGGCGCGGACAGCAGATCGGCGGCGAGCTCGGGGCGGAAGCCAACGCCGACGGCGCCGATGCCGGAGAGGGGCGATCTGGGGGCGGGCACGAGCACGCGGGGACCTGCCTCAGTCTGCCCGCGCGGAGGGATCCGGAACAGAGGGCATCGGGATCGGCGAGAAGTCGAGCTCACCCGAGATGCGAGAGGCAGCGGCGATCCTCGGCGACGACGAGGGCGTGGTCCCGCTCGGCCAGGCTCCGCCGCCGCGCTCCGCGGCTCAGAGGAACTGGCTGCTCCACTTGCGGAACGTCATGATGCCCTTCTCCCCGGCGCACAGGACGGGCTGAGCGCGGTAGATCTTGTTCTCCCAGATCGGGATGTCCTCCTCGATCTGCCGGCAGACCTCCGCCGCCAGGGCCTGGCCGAGGCGCTGCGCGCCGTCGTTGCGCAGCCAGAAGGCGACGCGGATGTCGACGAGCTCGTCGTCGATCGGGGTGACCGTGTTCACGAAGAGGAGCTCGACGATGCCGGTGAAGCGGATCGTCCCGTACCCCATGCCGTGGCCCTCCCAGGTGATCGTGCCGTCGACCACCTGCCCTCCCGGGCCCTTCTGCTTCACCACCGACCTGGATCGGATGATGTGGCCCTCGATCTCGATCTCGGTCCGGGGCGGCACCAGCATGCCGTGCACCGTCACGAAGTGGGCCGGATCCACGATGTTCTCGAGGTTCTCCTGGATGTGCGTCCGGACCCTCCAGCGCTTGCTCAGGTTCAGGGACCACTCCGTCGAGCGCGCCTCGGCGAGCGGTGGGATCTCGAAGGCGGCGGGCTCGCCGCCGAGCGCGTGGTGGACCAGGATCAGGCCGTCGAGCTCCCGCACCTCCCAGGCGCGGATCCTCGCTCTCGGCGGGATCGTGTCCGCATAAGGGATGTGCACGCACTTCCCTTCGCCGGAGATCACCCATCCGTGGAACGGGCACCGGATGCCGCCCTGCTCGACGCGGCCCCCCACCCCGAGGTGCGCGCCCATGTGAGGGCAGTGGGCGTCGAGGACCCGGGCCTCTCCGTCCTGCGTCCGGAACAGCACCAGATCCTGCCCGAAGCAGCGGAGCGAAATGGGCCCGCCCGTGGACAGCTCGTCCGAGGTGGCGACCTGGAACCAGCCTCGGGGGAAAGGCTGCAGGGGAATTCGAGCGCTCACGTGGGTCTCCTCGGCTCAGCGTCTGTCGGGGCCGCCCGCGCGCTCATGCAGCGCCGGGCGGCGGGGCCTCATCGTGCCGGTGATCGCGGCATGAGCTCGTCATCATACGAGACCCGGACGCGCCGAGGTACTGCCAAGCTGGCTCCTGCAGGCCTCGCGCGCCCGAGCGGGCGGCCGCGCTCCTGCGGAGGCCGCGTGTCCGCCGCTTGCCCTGCCCGCCCGCGAGCTCTCTGTCGATCGCCGCCGGCGGGCGTCGTCGACGTGCGCGCGCCGCCGCCGTCGAGCCACGCGAAGCTCCCCTCCCGCGCCATGCGCAGCACGACGGGCAGCACCGTCGCATCCCTTGGACCCCAGACGAGGCGCGGGCGAATGGAGACGGTGGTCATGCCGCCTGGTTCGTTCGCGGCGAGCACGCGCCGTTCGGCCTCTGCCTTCGTCTCCGAGTACAGGAAGCGTTGCCTCCCGGGATAAGGGTGCGCCTCGTCGATATCGACGAGATCGTGGCCGTCGAAGAGCGCCGCCTCGGTGCCGACGTGGACGAATCGACGCACGCCGGCGGCGCGCGCCGCGTCGAGCGCCCGCGCCGTCCCCTCCACGTTGCCCTCCCAGAACTGCGCGCGTGTCCCCCACTCCTCGACATACGCGGCGCAGTGCACCGCGGCCTCGGCGCCCGCGAGGTCCTCGCCCTTCAGCGTCCCGAGGTCGGCCGCGACCGGCGCCGCGCCATGACGTCGCACGACATCGGCGCTCCTCGGCGAGCGCGCCAGCGCGCTCACCTCGTGACCGGCGCGCACGAGCCCCTCGATGAGATGGCCTCCGATGAACCCCGAGCCCCCTGTAACGAAGACCTTCATGGCCGCCACGATGCCCGCGCTCTCATCGGATGTCCAATGGGGCCACCGGCGGCGCCGGGACGAGCGCAGTGGTCGATGGGCTCACCTCTCGCTTCCACCAAGCAAAGCGGCCATGACTGCCCGCAGACGAGTGATCTCGCCTTGGAGCGCGTCATTTTCCCGCCGTAGACGCGCCTCCGCCGCTCGTGACCGCGAGAGGTCGGCCTTCTGCTCCTGAAGGACGTGGTGCAAATGGCGCCGCTCGACGAGCAGCGCGCGGTTTAGATGAAGACGCTGGATGTGAATTGCGCGCGCTTCAGTGGAGACGGCCATTCATGCAGCGGGGAGCGGCCCGCCGGCGACGCGGGCAAGTCCGTCGAGGATGGACGCGCGACGCCGGTCGAACTCTTCGAGGAACCTGCGCGTGTCGGTCACGAGGGCCTGTTGCTGTGCCATGAGCTGGGCCAGTTGCTCGTTCTCGCCCTCGACGCTGGCCAGCTCGGCCGCCAGCTCGCCGGCCTCGGCACGCAACCGAGCCATCTCCGGGGCAAGCACCGCCGCCTCCTCCGCCTCGATCCGCGCCATCAGCGCCGCGAGCTCCTCCTGCTCGGGCTGAGTCAGGGTGCCGGAAAGCTCCCTGTCACGGAGGCGGTCGAGCTTGCTCTGGTCATCCTCGGTCCAGCTCATGGCAGCCACCCTACCCATACCAGGCTGGAAGCGCAGGGGCAACGGCAGGCGTTCGCAGCAACCCGACGAGAACGAGAGGCGCTATCAGTGCCGCCGCGCAGCCGCGCGGCAGCCGCTCAAGAGCAGCGCAGCTCAGCCGAGGAAGTCGAGGACATCCTCGTTGAACTTCTCGGGGTTCTCGAGCCACATGAAGTGGCTGCCCCCCTCGTCTGCGCCGAAGAGGATGAGCTCGGCGCCGGGGATCTGGTCGGCGACCCACTGCTGGGAGATGGGGTTGAAGATGCTCGCCTCTCCGCCGACGACGAGCGTGGGCACGTCGATCCGCGGGATCACGTCCCTCCAGTCCTGCTCGGCCTGGTCCACGAGCAGCTTGGCAGCGTACTCGCGCGGGAGCTTCAGGTTCTGCTCGACGACCAGGGCGAGCTGATCCGCCGGGTAGCCGGAGGTGAACATGGTGGCAACGAGCCCGTAGGTCGTGGCGATCCCGTCGGGCCCGCGCAGCGCGGCGGCCGTCTCGTGGAGCGACTGCGGCGTGAACAGAGCCCCCGCCAGGGCCGCCTCCTCCGCCGACCAGTCGGGCCAGGCCGTCATCGCCGGGCCCACGTCGACGAGGACCAGGCGGTCCAGGTCGCGCCCCCCATAGTTATCCCAGTAGCTGTAGAGCGCGCCGCACCCCATCGAATGCCCGAGGACGGAGAGGCGCTTGAACCTCATCCCGCAGATGAATTCGTGAAGATCTCTGCTGAAGCGCGCGATGCGGTAGCCGTGCTCGGGCTTCTCCGACTCGCCATGTCCGCGCCAGTCGAGCGCGAAGACATGGTGGTGCCGCGCGAAGGCGAGGATCTGCGCCCTGTACAGCGCTGCCGACTGAGACCACCCGTGCAGGAGTAGCAGCGGCCTCCCCCTCCCCGCCTCCAGGTAGTTGAGGGCGACCCCGTCGCTCGTCGTGAAGGTCCCGGAGCGGATGCGCGGCGCCGCCGACGCCTCGCCACCGAGCAAGCTCGTGGCGGCCAACCCCGCGCCGAGGCCCACGGCCTGCTTCAGCACCTGGCGGCGGGTAGGGGTCGAGCTGGACGAAGGTGCTGCTTGCTTCTTGTCGGTCATGGCTCTTGATCTCCACTGCCGGCCGCGCGCGCGAGGCTGCCCCTCGATCACGCGCTGCCACGGCCAAAAGGAAGAATCTCGACGCGACCGCGACGATCGCCCGGATTGACGATCATCTCGACCGCGCCGTCGGGCTGATTGTTCACGAACGGACCGAGGCCGCAAGTAAATACTAATTATAAACGACCTGAGCAAATCCCCGACGCCGGCGCGTGTCTACACGGGAGACAGGCCGCGCGGTGCCGCGTTCGCGACGGCGCGCGCCGTGTCAATGCCAGGAAGCGGATTGACCGGCGCTTCCACGGTACTCTGAGCCATCCAACGCGACCTCCTATCCAGCCTCGCGGCGCGCGCCGTGCCATTCTTCTTCTCCCTCTCGGCCCTCTCAACGAGCTGCTCTCGCGGCGCGCCGGAGCCTCCGAGCGTCGACGGCACCGACGGACATCCGGCGACCACTGACGCGACCCAGGGCAGCACGCGCGCGTCCGGGACTGCAGGCGAGGCGACGACCGGCGCCAGCGTCCCGGGTGACGCTGGCCCGGACGCTCCCCCTGATGCGCCCGAACATCCAGGGGACAGCACCTGGAGAGCCACGCGTTGGCTCGAGAGGTGCCAGATGGCGGCGTCTGCCTGCCCGTACCAGGGCGCACCCCCTGGCGCCTGCGGCCGCGCAAGCGGCGGTACGGGTCCAGGGGTCGCGCGCTCCCGCGACACCTGGCTGGCGGGAAGCCTGCCTGGCTGGTAGTAGCCTCGAGCTGGTAGCAACCTCGTGAGCCCCCTCCTCTCCACCACGGCGTCGTGGGAATGCGCATCACGCCGCCCGCTGGCTCGAGCGGAGAGGGGCTATTGCCTCGGAGAGCAGACATGTTGAAGGTGGCGATCATCCTGGGGAGCACGCGGCCGGGCCGCAACGGCGAGGCTGTCGCGAAGTGGGTGCACGACGTGGCGACGAAGAAGGGCGGCGCCGATTACGAGCTCGTCGATATCAAGGATTTCGACCTGCCGTTGCTCGACGAGCCGGCGCCCCCGTCGATGGGACAGTACACGAAGCCTCACACCAAGGCGTGGGCGGCGAAGATCGATTCGTTCGACGCCTTCGTGTTCGTCACGCCGGAGTACAACCACGGCACCTCGGGCGCGCTCAAGAACGCGCTCGATTACCTGTACAAGGAGTGGAACAACAAGGCGGCTGGCTTCGTGAGCTACGGGAGCGCGGGAGGCTCGCGCGCCGTCGAGCAGCTCCGGCTCGTGATGGCCGAGCTCCAGATCGCGGACGTGCGCTCGCAGGTCATGCTCTCTCTGTTCGACGACTTCGAAAATTTCAGCGTGTTCAAGCCCCGCCCCCGCCACGAGAAGTCCGTCGGCACCTTGCTCGATCAGCTGCTCGCGTGGGCCGGAGCGATGAAGACGCTGCGCGCCGGGTGAGCAAGGCGCGCTCGCGGCGCCTCGACGGCCCGACGACGCCGATCCGCAGCGGTTCTCGTGGCGTTCGCCGATTCTACCGCGGACGTTGCAGGAGGGTACCAGGAGAACCCGGTGGAGGGAAAATCGGCGCCTGAGGCCGCCGACAGGAAACCAGCGCCGACCTCGATTGTGTAGGGTGTCAG
Source organism: Sorangium sp. So ce281 (assembly GCF_051527395.1). Lineage (NCBI taxonomy): Bacteria > Pseudomonadati > Myxococcota > Polyangiales > Polyangiaceae > Sorangium > Sorangium sp. So ce281. The sequence goes on along the minus strand of NZ_CP150322.1, from coordinate 2,469,888 downwards.
ATGGCGCAACCCTTGGTCGGCTCGTGGGGCTTCGCGGCGGACGGGACCCTCGCTCGGAGGCGCCGGTGAACCTCGCCGCGCGACCTCATTTCGAGGGCCAGACCCGGACGGAGGAGCTGCTCCCCCCTCCGGCGGACGCAGGCCGGAGCGCTCCGCCGGACGACATCGCCGTGCCTTCGGAGCGGAAGCTCCCCCCCGCCGTGACGCAGCGCTCCGGCGAAGACGCGCTGGAGCTCGGCGCGCTCTACCGCAACCACCATCGCTTGGTCTACCGACTCGCGCTCCGCTACGGCCGCGGCAACGTGGCCTGGGCAGAGGACGTGACGCAGGACGTCTTCCTCGACCTGATGAAGGCGCTCGAGAACCTGACCGAGCGGGACAACCTCGAGGGGTGGCTGTACCGGACGACCTCGAATCGCTGCCTGAACCGCCTGCGGAGGGACCGATTCCTCGCGCTCCCGCCCATCCGCTGGCTGCTCGGGCAAGGCGAGGGCGAGCGCAGCCCCCTCGATGAAGTGACGATCGCGCGCGACGATCTGCGCCGCGCGCTCGAGACGCTGGGCACGCTGCCTCCCAAAGAACAGGTCGCTTTCTCGATGTTTTATCTCGACGGCAAGGAGCAGGAGGAGATCGGGGAGATACTCGGCCACTCCAAGGGATACGTTTGCAAGCTGATTCAAAAGGCGGTTGCGCAGCTACGCGACGCCGGATGGGAAGTGGGCCATGACGCGAAACCGTGATCTGCTCGCGTTGCTGCGCGAGGTGGACGAGCAGCTCGCCTCGGTGAAGCCGTCCCCTCGGCTCGAGGCGCGCCTCGTCGCGGAGCTCGACCGGCGCGGGCGGCGGCCTTTCTTCATGGCCGGGAGCGGGGGGCGCTCGCTCGTGCTGGCGCTGGGCGCCAGCGCGAGCATCGTCGCCCTCGGCACCGCGCTCCAGGGCCTCACACCCGGCTCGATCTTCACAGAGCGCCCCGTCGAGCCAGCGATCGAGCTCGCGGGCGATCCGCCTCCCGCGGACGCCGGGCTCCTGGAGCGCACGCCGGCCCACGGCCCGACAGCGCCGCCTCCCCGGATCCGCGCCCCGCTCCTCCAGGAACCTCCCCGCCGGCTCGCTCCGGCGCCGCCCGTGCCGCGCAGCGCCGTGCCGCCGCGGGACGCGAACGACACCCCAGGGCTCCTGGACGACAGCCGGCTCCCTGTCGAGCGCGCCTCGCCTCCGCCGGCGCGCGGGCGCGTCGAGCCGCTGACCCCTCCGCAGACGCTGGGCCGGAGATGGGTTGATGGCCCGGAGGGGCTATCTCCTCTCCCGCAGCGCGGGTCTCACGCCGCGCTGCGCCGAGGCGCCGGAGGCGTCCCCGCGGAAGCGGCCGCGCACGAGGGCGAGAGCGGAGAAGGCACCCGTGCCACGGACGCCGAAGGGCCCGCGACCGAAGATCCGGTGGTCCCGCGGGACGAGGCGCTCTGCCAGACGGCGGACGCGTTGCGGCGTGAGGCCAGGGCGCAGTGCGAGGCGCAGGGCCTCATCGTCGCGGATTTGACGCTGCTCGATCCCTGCGTTCACGGGAGCTACCTCGACGCCGAGTACACGTGCGGGAAGATGGCGCTGACCACGTGCTGGAAAGGGGTGCTCGGCGACGGCGTCACGTGCTTCGACACGACGTATGTCAAGGACGAGGTCTGGAGGATGTGCAGGGACAGGGGCACGGAGCTCCGCTCCCTCGATCAGGAGCAGCCTGACCGGGACTGCGGTGACCACGAGACGACCAGGGTCTACTACGAGTGCTGCCCGCCGGGGGATCCGCTGCCTTCGCCGTCGTGCTGGACGAGCGAGATCGACTTCGGTGAGGCATGCCAGCCGTACGAGAGGCTGGATGCCGAGGCCACGGCGCTCTGCAGCGGCAAGGGCCACTATCTCTTCCGTCGCGTGTTCGGGGACAAACACGTCGCCTGCACCGACGCCACCGCCACGAGCCTGAGCTACACCTGCTGCCCCTTCTGATCGCGAAATCGCCCGCCCGAGGAAACCGCCGGCCTCGTCGCGGTTGGTAGAGGGAGAGCGACACGACGGAGAGGGCGCGCTGACCCGAGCTCGAGCGGCGCGCGTTCGGAGCTGTCCGGCGCAACGCCGGCTTTCACGGAGGATCACGATGCGGACTTCTCTTGCGATAGGTCTATTGCTCAGCGTCTCGATATCCAGTCTCCTCGTCGGCTCCGGGTGCACCATCACCCTGGCGCCGGATCCCGATCCACCAGCGGGCTCGTCGGGGGGGGAAGGCGGTGGCCTGGATCCTGGGACCGGCGGCGGCGAGGACCCGGGGTCGGAGGGCGGCGGGGGACCCTTGCCTCCCCCGCCCTCGGCGTGCTGGCTCGGGGATATGGGCGACGGATTCACGTGCCACGACACGGCCACGCTCCGGGATCACGCCCAGGCGAGGTGCGCGAGGATGGGCGCGGAGCTCGCGAGCTTCGTGAGCGACACCCTCAACCCGAGCTGCGCCGAGCACGAGAGCAGCGAGGTGGTCTTCGAGTGCTGCGGCGGCGAGCCGCCGCCTCCGCCGCCGCCGCCGAACTCGTGCTGGAAGGGCGAGCTGGGCGACGGGTCCTCCTGCATCGACATGGGCGCCATCAAGGATCGGGCCTACGCGATGTGCGTGAGCGCGGGCGCCCAGCTCACCTGGCTCGACGCCCTGCCGGACCCCGGGCGCTGCGGTCCGAACGAGGCCACCAAGGCCACCTTCGAGTGCTGCGGCTCCACGCCGCCGCCCCCTCCGCCGCGCGCGTGCTGGAAGGGCGAGCTGGGCGATCGCAGATCCTGCGTCGACCCCTCCGCGCTCAAGGACCAGGCCTATGCGGCGTGCTCGCGCTCGGCCGCAGACCTCACCTTCTTCGATTACGAGCGGAACAACCCGAGCTGCGCGGCCCACGAGACCACCTGGGGTTACTTCGAGTGCTGCGGTAGCGAGCCTCCTCCTCCTCCTCCGCCTCCTCCGTCCGGCGCGTGCTGGAAGGGCGAGCTGGGCGACGGCCTCTCCTGCGTCGACCGCACGGCCATGAAGGATCGGGCCTATGCGACGTGCGTGAGCGCAGGCGCCAGGTTCACCTCCTTCACTTACGAGGAGGACAACCCGCGTTGCACCGGCTACGAGACCAGCAAGGCCGTCTTCGAGTGCTGCGGCGTCGAGCCGCCTCCTCCTCCGCCGGAGGCCTGCTGGGGTGGTTCTCTGGGCGACGGCTCCTCGTGCATCGACGCGGCCGCCCTCAAGGAACGGGCCTACGCCACGTGCGCGAGCGACGGCGCGGAGCTCGCGACGTTCGACGCCGGGTACGATGGTCGCTGCGCCGCCCACGAGTCGAGCCACGCAAAGTTCACTTGCTGCGCTTCGAAGACGCCGCCCGCTCGGTAGCGCCGGCGCGACCAACCTCGAGGACCCGAGCCGGCTGCTCCGTTCGCTCGGCGACTCCCCCGATCCCGCCGGCCTGGGATAGTACCCTGGCGAGGGCGCGCTGCGCGTGAAGGCCGCGACGAGCGCCGCCGCGCCGGACCCGAGCCGGCTCGGGCTCGTCTCGAGGCTCCAGAGGTGGACGGTGTCAGGGCGCAGCCTGGCATGTGCGTGCGGGTCCGCTTCAGGACCCGACTCGATGATCACCAGCATCGAGCCGATGACCTGCTCCGATCTCAAGCAGCTCGTTTGTTCGCAGTCGGATGCGTCCGCGACCTACAAGGGAGATGGACGTCCTCGCGCCGGGAGCCGGGCCCGTTCGGCACGCTGCGCGGTCGCGAGGGGCGGGCGCCAGGCCCCCGCCCAGCTCACGGCGGGCCCTCGCAGGGTCCGGGGCCGAGGTGCACGGCGATCGCGAGGTGCGCGGCGATCGCGGACATGGGCCATTTCGCCCCGATGCAACCTCGTTGTTCGCCTGCCGCCCGCGGTCGGCGGCTGGCTCAGCGACGGAAGGACGGAAGACGGAACGGCGCGCTTGCGGACGACGATGCACCGGGCTAGGATGCCCCTCTCACGACCGTCCCTGGCCCTCTATAACGACGCTTTCCATCTTCCCTCTCACGAGGGGAGATTGCGAGCTCGCTCGGACGACTGGACGACGCACCGTGTGATCGCGCGGAAGTTCCGCGCCGCACGTCTCCGTTCGACCCGTCACGGCTTCGTCGGATGGCAGGCCGAGTGCGCTGCAGAGCGCACCAGAAAGCCGTAAAAGAGCAGGATGGCATGGGAAATCGTCTCTACGTAGGAAATCTTTCGTTCAACACCACCCGCGAGACCCTCGAGTCCGCGTTCGCCGCGGCCGGCGAGGTCCGTGAGATCGCGATGCCGACCGACCGCGAGACAGGGCAGCCGCGCGGCTTCGCGTTCGTGACCATGGGCACGGCTCAGGCCACGACCAGCGCCATCTCGCAGCTGAACGGCGCCATGCTCGATGGCCGCGCGCTGAAGGTCAACGAAGCGCAGGAGCGTCCGGCGCGCGGCTTCGGCGGCGGCGGCGGTCGCGACCGGTACTGATCACGGGCGCGGCGTGGCGGCGCTCGTGCGCCGCCACGCCTGCGCTTTCAGGACGCACCATGATGTGCTGAAGAACGCGCCCGGAGGCGCCGAAAGGCCGGTTCGGCATGCAGAAACAGGGAGCATTGAAGCGGCAAAAGGAACGCGAACGGCAAGAGAAGCAGCGCGAGAAAGACGCGAACCGTCTCGCGCGCCGCATGGGAAAGGGCTCCGCCGTCAGCGGGACACCGGGAGAGGATCCGGACATCGCAGGGATCGTCCCGGGGCCTCAGCCTGCGGTCACCGAGTGAAGCGCCCAGCGCCGAGCCAGGGCGCCGAGCGCGCCCCGCCAGAGCCAGCAACCGACCAGGACGGCTCGGCGCAGGCGACCGTACGCCAACGATTCATCGAGCAGAGCGCAAACGCGCTGGGCCAGGCGTGGGCGAGGCGTTGGCGTCAAGACCTCCATCGAGAGGGCCGCCCCGCCGCCGGCGGATGGCCCGGCACGCTGCGTGAAGCACGAACCCAGGTGGAGATCACCCTTCCCGGGGAGCTGTGCCATCGCAAGATGCCCGCCATCACCGGCGTGGAGCGCGAGCTCGCCGCCCGGACCGCCTACTCAAGCGCGCGGAACGAGTGGCGAAGGCACACCGACCCCGAAATCCCCTAGTCTAGCCGGGTGTGCCGGGGTCGACTACCCCCGGCCCCCACGGTTCCGGACGTGCGGAATTCCCGCATCCGGCTCTTCGGGCGGTGGGCGCCCATTTACTTGCGTTACTTGCGCGCCGGGACGCGGAAGACGAATCCGCTGGTGCTCGGCGACGCGACGGGACCCGAGCCGACGTCGATGGAACCGTGGAAGGTGCCGGCGACCCAGAGCGTGCCGCCGGGGGTGAGCGCCATGCCTTCGGAGGCGCCGGCGCTCGACGCGTAGCGGTGGAGCGCCGTGACCTCCGAGGACGCGCTCGCGCGCAGCGCGAACGGGGTGTAGTCGAAGGTGACGAGATCATCGTAGCGACCCGCCGCGTAGACGCCGCCGGCCATGTCGGGCGCGAGGCCGTACATCGTGCCGCTCGGCTCCGGCGTGATCACCCACTCGGCCGTCCCGCTCTCCGTGAGCTTCGCGACGAACGGCGTGCCCTCGATGTCCGCGTCCACCGTCGTCCCGAGCACATCGCTCTCGCCGCTCACCGCGCCGGCGAGGAACGTGCCCTCCCCGACGGCGATCTCGTTGCCCATGTCGAACACCGGCCCGCCGAAGCGCAGCGCGAACCGGCCCTCCCCCGCGCTCGAGAAGCGGGCGACGAAGCCCATCATCGTCGAGCCTGCAGGCAGCGACAGCGCTGTGCCGTCGATGGTCAGCGCCCCGTCGGCGTAGCCCGTGATCGAGACGTCGCCGCCCTCGTGGACGGCGATGCCGGCCACGGCGCTGCCGGCGCCGCCGGGGTTGTTGAACACCTTGGCCCAGGCGACGTCACCGTCCGGCGTGAGCTTCAGGAGGAACGGGGACTCGCCATCCACCGCCAGGAGGCCGTCGCCAAAGTCGATATCGTCGTCGACATAGCCACCCACGTACACATGGCCCGTGGCGTCGGTCGCGATCGCAAAGCAGCGATCCGCGGCCGTGGAGGCGAAGCGTTTCGCCCAGAGCACGCTGCCGCCGGCGTCGAGCTTGGCCACCATGGCGTCGGGATCATCCGTCGCGCCGGACAGCTTCGTGCCCCCGATCGTGACCTCGCCATAGAGCTCGCCCGCGATGAGCACATTGCCCGCTCGGTCGACGGTCACGGCCGTCGCCGAGGATTGCTGCGCCGTGACGATGGGCGCCGACCAGAGGAGATCGCCCTCGGGATCGAGGCGGATAAGGAACGCCCCCAGCTTGGTGATCGTCTGGTCGCCCAGCTTGATCTCGCCGAACCCCTCGCCGCTCACGTAGGCGCCGCCGTCGTCGGCTCCGGCGATCGCGATGTGAAACACCATGTTGCTCGTCTCCCCCGCCGGGTGGAGGAAGATGGCGTCAGGCGCGGCGAGATCGACGCCGACGCCGGCCCCTCCACCGGTCGCGTCGCCCCCGGCCCCCGCGCCGCCGCCGCCGGCGCCGGCGGCATCGCCGCCGCCGCCACCCGCACCGCCGCCACCGCCGCCCGAACCGCCGCCGCTGGCCGCGGTCGCCGCGGCGGCGCCCCCGGCCCCGCCTCCTCCCGGGCCAGACGGATCGCCGTTATCGCCACACGCCGCGCACAGGAGCCCCAGAGTCAACCAGGTCAAGATTCTCATCCACGCACCGTAGACGAGCGGAGCCCGCCCTCGCGCGTCCTTTGCGCCCCGGCGCTCGACAGAGCACGTTTGCCGCGCCAGATATCGCTAAATTTTGTCAGCGAGGGTGAAGAACCAGGGACAGACGTGCACCGGTGCTCGATACGTAGCACCCCGAGGCAGCGAGGCGAGCCATCGCGCCGAGGAGCTCCTCGACGGCCGAGAGGACGCCTCAGTCGAACGTGCTCGCGCGGGGTGCCGTCCACGGGACCCGGATCGAACGCGAACGGCGGGTGACAGGATACGACGTCATCTCGAGATCTCCTCGATTCATGGCGCCTCACGCACGCGCCGGGTAACTCCCCGCGATCTTCTTGGCGAAGCCGTGGAGCCGGTGGACGAAGCCCGTGTTCCGGAGGAACATCAGCGGGCACTCGCCCGCGATCACGCGGATCCCGAGCTCCTGGCAGGCTTGCACGGCAGGCGCGCTCACTGCGCCCTGGCCGACCCCCCGGTGCAGCCACACGCGCTGGACGCCGGCGGCGGCGCACGCCCGCACGACCTGCTCGGTGACCTGGGGCGGGGTCATCACGATCGCCGCCTCGACCGGGGGATCGATCGCGCCGACCTCGGCGCACGCTGCGCGGCCTTCGATCAGGCCGCCCCCCGGGTTCACCGGAACGACGTCGTAACCCCGATCGAGGAGCTCCCGCATCACCATCCGACTGAAGTCCTCGTCGTCATGCGACGCGCCCACCAGGGCCACCCGCGGGTGGGACAGGAATTCATCGATGCCTTCCAGCTTGTTCCGCATTGGTGTCTCCCGCGCTCCGCGCGTGCGCTGCGTTGGTTGTTCGGTCGTTGTTGCGTCGTTATCGAGTCAGGATTGCGCGGCTCGTGCCGGCCGATGCGGGCGCGGCGCAGGCAGGAGAGCCCGCCTTCTAGCGATCTCCGGCGCTGTGGGTCACGTCGATGCCTCGCAGCGCCTGCTGGGCGATGCTCAGGAAATCGGTCTCGGTGATGATCCCGATGAGCTGCTCCTCGTCGCCGACCACCGGCAGACAGCCGATCTTGTGATCGAGGAGGATCTGGGCTGCGTCGGCGGCCGGGGTCGTCGATCGCACGGTGCGGACACGCCGGGTCATGATCGACTCGATCGGGATGGGCTTGCCGTCGAGGCGGCTCACGTGGCGGAGCAAATCGCGATCGGAGACGATCCCAACGACGTGCCCCTTCGCGTCGACCACGGGAATATGCCGGATCTCCGCGAGCTTCATCTCGAGATTTGCGGCGCTGATCGTGTCGGCCTCCTTCAGCGTGATGACCGCGGTGCTCATGTAATCCTCGACCCTGCACTTCTTCTTGAGCTTCATCGAACAGACTCCTTGCGCTCGCGGCACGCATGAGCACGCCTGCCGTCATTGCGAGCTCCGCTCCCCTGTGCCTGCTCGACGAAGCATGCAAGAGGCCGACCAGCGCGCGCCCGCGCCCCGGCGCTGCTGCGCCGCCGGGGCGCTCGCGCAAGGCCTGCGGACGCGGTGAAATTGCTGCGCCGCGCGCCTCACCGGGCGCGCCGTCCGCCGGCTCGAAGAGGCCGCCGTCACGCCATGGCCGGCGAGGACGCAGGAGATTCATGAGGCTCACCCGCCCAGCCCGTATCGTGAGTCCGGTGCGAGCGTTCTGCGATCCGTCTCGTCCGAGCCACGAGCGCCGCGTCCGAACGGATCGGGTGCTCTTCCGCGAGCGCGCCGAGGATCGAGCGGCCCAGGAGCGCAATCCGCTCGACCCCGAGATCGGGTCGGACGGCCTCCGGCTGGACCGGGAGATCCTTGCTCGATGGGGACTCGGCCAGAGAGCGAGCGCTCGTGAGCGCCGTGCGCAGCTGACGGCCGGCGCAGAGCACGCGCCGGTCGGGGGTCGCGTCGCGCGCCGGAGGGACGTGGTGGGCCATGGCAGGGCGGTTTCCGGACACTTCGGGCGCGGTGTCTCGCTCGGATCGGGGCGCGGCCCGGTGTCGATGGCGAGCGCGCGCCGTGCGCTTGATGGTAGGCGCCATGGCAGACCAAGAGCAACCTCGGCCCCTCATCGAGATGCGCGCCGTCACGCGCGCCTACGCCTCGCCGGCGGCGAGTCTACCGAGATCGCCCGGCGCGGGCGAGCGCCCGGAGCTCCGGGGTCCGTGCGCGATGGGTCGAGCGGCAGAGATCTCGACGTGCGCTCGCAGCGCCTTCGAGGCGAGCAGCGGCGCCATGCATCGCACACGCGGCATCGAATCGCTGCGCGTCTCATGGTCGAGATCTCTTCTACCGGCTCGCCATCCTCGTCCTGCACACGCCGCCCCTCCGCGAACGCGAGGGCGACGTGGGGCTGCTGATCCAGTTGCTCGCCATTCTACTCGTATTTCGCCTCGCCCTTCGCGTAGATGATCTTCCCTTTAGCCCCCAATTTGAGCCCATGGTTCGCGGCGTAGCCGGCATGATCGTCCGTAATGGTCACCGTGATCGTGCGGCTAGCGGACTGGTCGAGGAAGAGCTTGTGGCAATCGTGGTATCGCTCGCCCGTACACGGCCAACCGTTCATTTCTACCTCGAGATCTCCTTTACGCTTGACGGAAGCGAACATGATCTCTTCCGCATGGTAATGACCGTCGCTCTCGTACGTCTTGCCTTTGACTGTCACTGAAATCGGCATGTTACCCCTCCAAGATGCTTTCGCGCTCGAAACGATGCCGCAGAGCGGCATTGTCGGTAGGTATCAGACCTTCAGTGATGATGTCCGAGGCGGAATTTTTCGAGGGTTGATGCCTTGTGCCAGCTCGCAGCCTCATGGGGCCACCTGGTGGCCGGCCGGCACGCGAGCGCCTCCTCGGCGCGGAGCCCTTCGCCGCAAACCATCCCTGCTCGCGCTGTATCTCCGGGGGGAACAGGTGTCTCCTTCAGAGAGACAGGGGGCTCGGCAGCCGCGCGCTCATCTCCGGAGATCGGGGGAGCGATGGGCCTCGCTTTCGGCGCAAACACGGGGGCTCGTCGGGGGGGTGCGCGACCCGCTCGCCGTGGCATGACGCTTGCGAAACCTGTCGCCGTACGCCGCGCTTCTCGGCGACAACGCCCGTTTGACCACCGAGCCATGCACGTCGTGCGTAGGCCGATTTTACACAACGGAGATGAACATGACGTTCAATCGAACGAACACGTCTGCTCGCGCCGAAGATCATGCGACCGGCAAATCGCTCCTCGTCTCTCGGCGCACGATCCTGGGTCTGCCGCTGCTGGCCGCGCCGGCGCTGCTCACAGGCTGCACCGCGGAGACGCTGCTCAGCGCCGGGTTCAACCAGGACACCGCATCTCAGCTGCCGAGCTCACAGCAAACGGTCGGCACCGTCGCGGCGGCGCTCGGCAACGGCAACGTGGTGGTGGCCGCCTCTCCGGCTGGCGAGGCCAACGATCAGTGGGTGCTCATCCAGCACCCGAGCTTCAACGACGTGACGTCGATCCAGGGTCGCTTCGGCGCCTTCCGCGGAGATGGTCAATACATGGCGACCGCCAGGCTCTTCATTCCAAGCGCGGACGGCGGAGTCCCGACGCTGCAGTTCGAGGGCTTCAACCAGCCGCTGAGCGACCTGAACAGCTTCTTGCACCTCGACTTTCTCACGAACGGAACGGTGCGCGTCAACGACGACAGCAACCTGATCTTCGGGACGTATCAACGCGGGCAGGTGTTCAGCGTGCAGGTGACGTTCAACATCGGCGCGAGCGCGGCGACGGCGACCATTACCCTCCTGGGGGCGGCGTCCGGCAGCCTCGACGTCGCGATCCCGATCTACTTCCTCAACCAGGCGCGGAACTTCGGCGCGGTCAGGGCCTGGATGGGCGCGAACTCCACGGGCGCCTTCTACGTGGATGATCTCTCGGTCATTTTCGTGATACCGTAGGCGTGCCGTGAGGGAGGGCGCGCGACAGCGGGACGACATCCCCGTAGCGGGCCGGCTGGCAGGGTGAGGGTGACCTTCAGCCGATCGCCGCAACAAGACCCAGGGCCGCGACGTGGGAATGCGTGCGGGCTCCACCGCCCGTCGACTCCGCCGCCCAACATGATAGAAGCTGCGTCCATGACATCGACTTGCTTCCGCTCTGCCGCCCCGTCGCTGCGACGCACCGCCCTGGCCCTCGCCGCCGCCCTGACCCTGGCCGGTTGCTCGTCGGGCGACGACTCGGGCGGTGACTCGCCCGGGAACTCGCCGGCGCCCGCCGATCCCGTGCCCCTCGCCGCGTTCTGCGCCGAATGGTCCGCCGCCCGCTGCGCCGGGGTGCAGGGCTGCTGCACCCAGACGACCGGCAAGTACGCCGACGACGCCGCCTGCGCCGCCGGCGAGACCGCCCTGTGCGAGGCGACGATGCTGCCCGCCCTCGGCAACCCCCAGTACCTCTACGACGAACAGGCCGGCGGCGACCTCATCGCCCGCCTGCGCCGGTCCGGCGACGGCTGCCGCGAGCCCGACGGCGCCCTCGACATGACCGCCCTGCTGAAGCCGGCCCTGGAACCGGGCAGCGCCTGCGACCTGGCCGGCGCCGCCGCGCTGGGCGGGAACCCCTGCAAGGGGACCCTCTGCCAACCGGCCAGCTCCGAGTCGACCGCCGGGACGTGCCTGGTGCTGCCCGCCGAGGGGGAGCTCTGCCCCGACCTGCTCTGTGCCGCCGGGCTGGCCTGCACCAGCGAGACGGACGGCCGCCGTTGCCGCCCCGCTCCGCCCTTGCCGGCCGAGGGGAGCCCCTGCGACGCCAGCTCTGACCTGTGCGCGCCCGGGCTCCGCTGCATGCCGACCACGGCCGCCCTGCGCGCCTACTTCGCCGGCGGGGACTTTCCCGAGGAGCACACCTGCCAGCCGCTCCACAAGAACGGCGAGCAGGTCCTGGACCCTGGCGACTGCGTCAGCGGCCTCATGAAGATCACCTCCCAGGCCACCCTGGCCGCCATCTGCACCGCCTGCCGCAGCCACCAGGACTGCTCCAGCGAGAACACCGACACGTTCGACGGTCTGATCAGCATCGACAGCTACAGCGGTTACTGCGACCAGGGCGTCTGTCACAACGGCCTGAACGACGCGGCCCCCGGCAGCAAGTCCGAAGGCGCCATCTGCTTCGACGTCGCGGAGTGCCGGTCCCTCAGCTGCGACCGCACCCCCAGCGCCTATGGCCACTGCCAGAAGGCGAATGTCGAGGCGCTGTTCTGCACGGCGCCGTTCACGGGCGGGGGCGCCGCCCCCGACGGGGGGACGGCGCTCACCACCTCCAGCTCGGGGTCCCGACCCGCAGCTCGCCCCTGAGGCCGGCGGCGCCGGGGCGGTGACCCGGCGATCGTGGTCGTGCGATCGGGGGGCATGAGCTACGAGATGGATGCGGCGGCCGAGGCACGGCTCGAAGCCTACTTCGCCCAGGTTGGGACGTGCCTGCGCGACAAGCGCAAGCGTGAGTCGTTCGCGATGTACGCGTTCGGCCTGCGCGGTGAAGGCGAGCGCAAGAGCGCGGAGCCGATAGCGGCGCGGGCCTGCGGGGATCCGACGAGGGCGCGCGGCGCACACGACAAGGTGCTCCACTTCTTGGGGCAGCTGCAGCCCACGAGATCGACGTCGCGGCCTGAGCGGCACTTCGTCGATTCATTCATTACGGTCCGACTCGCTATAGCGCATTCTCGTTCAGCACCCGAGCTTCAACGACGTGACGTCGATCCAGGGTCGCTCCAGCGCCTTCCGCGGAGATGGGCAATACATGGCGACCGCCAGGCTCTTCATTCCAGGCGCGGACGGCGGAGTCCCGACGCTGCAGTCCGAGGGCTTCAACCAATCCGAGCGTCCCGGCGTGCGACCGCGGACACCACGGCGCAGGCCCCTTCCACCGCCTTGCGGCTCCCCGCATGGTCAAACGCTGACCCACAGCACGTGGAGGATGGCGAAGCGTCGTTCGGTGCGGCGCATGCGCACGAGGGCCTGGGCCGCCGTGGCTTCCAATTTGTCCAATACGGCGGCGCGCGCGGGCAACAGAATCGGCGCATGAAGATCATCCTCGAGATCATCCTCATCCTGGTCATTCTCTCTCTCGGAGGCTGCATGTCTCATACCACCGGATCGACCTCGGTCATGGAAAGCCCCAATGCCACCTCGGCCGTCGTCCGCTACCAGGTCACGGACGTCGATCGCGCCGTTCGCTTCTACACCGAGCGGCTCGGCTTCACGCTCGACCTGCAGGCCGGCACGGCGTTCGCGACGGTCTCGCGCGGTGACTTGCGCTTGCTCCTGAGCGGCCCCGGCAGCTCCGGCGCGCGCCCCATGCCCGATGGCCGCGCTCAGGTCGCGGGCGGCTGGAACCGCATCGTCCTCTACGTCGACGACCTCGCCGCGATCATCGAAGGACTCCGCGCGGCCGGCGCCCCCTTCCGAAACGACATCGAACGCGGCGTGGGAGGCTCGCAGATTCAGCTCGAAGATCCCGACGGCAACCCGGTCGAGCTTCACGAGGCGCCGGCGGGTTGATCATGACGACTCGGAGGCGACCGGGTTCGTCGCCGGTAGCGCCGCGATGCGCCCCGACATCGCGCTGATCCTTCGCGGTCATCGGGTCGGGACGCCTCGGGATCGCGCGTGTTGCCGGTCCCTTCCGCGCGCCCCATCCAGCGCGGCTGGCGCGGCGATGGCGATGTGGTGCAACTTGACGGGTTCGCGGGAGGAGTGGGCGATGAGCGCGGTCGGCGAATTGCCGGAGAGCGCCACGAACTCGCGGATCAGGTGCGACTGGTCGCAGAACCCTGACACGGCAGCGAGCCGGGCCCAGTCCGGCTCGCGCTCCCTCTCGGCCTGCGAGAGCGCCCGCCGAAAGCGTGTGATCCGGGCGAAGGCCTTCGGGGCGAGGCCGGTCTCGGCGGTGAACACGTCGACGAGCCGGCGGTGGCTGATGCCGAGCATGGCCGCCACGTCGGCGACGCGCCTTTCGCCTCCCTCGAGCGCCGCGATCGCGTGCGGCACCAGGGGATGACCGGGGCGCGCAACCGAAAGGCGGTCGAGCAACGCGCGCTCGAGCAGCGCGAAGCGAGCGCGCGGCTCCGGCGCCGCGCACAGGCGGTCGCGGAGCTCCGCCGCTCGCTGCCCCCAGAGCTCCGCGAGGTCGGCGTGCGTGTCGGTCAGCGCGCCGGGCGGCGCGCCGAGGAACGGCCACGCGCCGCCGGGGCGGAATTGGACCCCGACCATCGACGCGTGCTCGCGCGTGTCGACGCCGAAGGCGGACTGGTACGCGCCCGAGACGACGGCCCCGGAGTAGCGGCGAATGGTGGGGCCGTCGTAGACGCGAACCTCGTCCTGGTCGAGGTTGACGACCAGCTGGAGGGTACCGGAGGGCAGGATACGCTCGGCCGCGTGAGGCGGAGCAGCCGAAAGGTACCAGAGCTCGGCGACGTGCGCCGAGAGCGGCGGACCCGGCACGTGGCGGACATACAACACGTGGGCATTATGCCCGACGATCACGTCGCCGGCCACATCGCCGCGCGGCGGTCACGAAGCCCGAGCACTCCCGTCGCACCTTCCCCCTAGGACACCGCTCACGTTGATCGAGCGAGAAATGAGCCGCCAAGGCGCCAAGAACAAAACACGATCTTGGCGTCCTTGGCGGGCTTGGCGTCCTTGGCGGTTCAAATTCCTGCTCTTTTCTGGGGTTTCAACCCGTTTGTCGCTCTAGAGCGGTTTTCAGCTGAGCCTGGTACGAGCGTCGCCGAGCGGCGGTCACCCGCACAGGAGACGGGCCCAGATCGGCGTTTTCGGCGCGGAAGCGCACTCCTGTGCGCTGAGCACCGAAAACGTCGAGATGGGCCCGTATCCGAAGCGGGTGACCGCCGCTCTAGGTAGGCGTGAAGCTCGCGAGGTCAGCGATCCCGAGCGCCGCCTCGAGCTCGGCGACCTCAGCGACCGCCTTCTCGAAGCCCCCCTTGCCGAGCATGCGGTGTTCCTTGTCCTCGAACTGCTCGCCGAGATCGGCATACACCTTGGCGCCGACGAGCGCCCGGAGCGCGGGAAAGAGCACCGTGTCCTCGCGCGCCGCGTGCGGCCGGTACATCCGATTGAACGCGCGCAGCCTGTCGGCGAGCTTGCGGCGGGCGGCTTGCTCGCGGAGCGGCTCTTTCGCGAACGTCAGCACGTCGTCGGTCACGAGGCGCCCCGCCTGGTGCTGGCGCCGGAGCACCGCGACGAGATCGGTGTGCTTGCCGGCCCTCTCGAAGCGGGGGAACAGGAAGTCTTCTTCGAGCTTCTCGTGATAGTCCTCGATCACCCGGCGCACGACGCCCGCAGCCGAGAGGAGCACGTCGCCCGGGACATCTTCGTGCCCGTCCAGGCGCCGGATTGCTTCGTCGTACAGGAACATGACCCGGCGCAGGACGCCGTGCTCTCGCATCAGATCTTCACCGGGGGTGACTTCGTCGCCTTCCCCAGCGCCGCCGTCCTGTCTCGGTTCGCGGGCCGCCGCGTCGCGCGGACGCGCGCAGGCACCGAGGACGGCGCTCATGCCGATGCTGCTGGTCGCGAGCACCAGCGTCCTTCGCGACAATCCGTCGTTGTTCATGGACGATGCCTCCCTCCCGCAGCGCGCCCCGGCTTGCACCCCGTGCTTCAGCCCCTCCACGCGCGCGGTGCGATCGAGCAGCCCATTCCCCTGGAGGCGCCGGTCACGAGCGCAGCAGCCGGCTGCATACCATGACCTGCGATGCGGGCGGTTCGAGCCATGGATCACGATACCAGGCAGCACCGAGCCGGCCGATGCGGAGGCGCCGGGTTCGATCGTAGGACCGAGCCGGAAGGCCACAGGCCGCGTCCGTACGACAGCGTGTCGAGCTTGACGACATTACGAAGATCGTCTACGCGCTTCGAACTATGATCTCGACGGCGGACCGTGAGATCCGGGTGGGCCTCTGGAAGATCCACATCCTTCACCACGCCGCGGCGCGCGAAGTTTGGGGCCTGTGGCTCCTGGAGGAGCTCGCAGAGCACGGCCATCGGTTGAGCCCCGGAACGCTCTACCCGGCGCTCGCCCGCATGGAGCGCCACGGCTGGCTGGAGGCCAGCCAAGAGACGCAGGCGCGTGGCCGGCGAAGCTACCGCGCGACGGCCGCCGGCCGCCGGCTGCTCGCTGCGCTCAAGCGCGACGTGGCGGAGCTCTACCGCGAGGTCGTACTGGGCGAGGAGCCCCGCGGCCGCGCGGCAGCTTCAGGCGAGAACCGTGGCGCCGCCGTGCGCCCCCGCAAGCGCACTCCATCAACGAGGGCTGGAACGAAATGATGAAACACCTGCGCAAGATGCTCGATTCCGAGGCGCCCGCGGCGACGCTCCTCGTCCGCCTCTCGGTCGGGGCCGTGTTCCTGTCCGAAGGGATCCAGAAGTTCATGTATCCAGCGGAGCTCGGCGCCGGACGGTTCGTCAAGATCGGCATCCCGTGGGCGGAAGCCATGGGACCTTTCGTAGGGGTGGTCGAGATCGTCTGCGGGGCGCTCGTGCTCGCGGGGCTCCTGACCCGGCTCGCCGCCGCTCTGCTCGTCTTCAACATGGTCGTGGCGCTGGTCTCGACCAAGCTTCCGATCCTGCTCGGCCGAGACATCCTCGGCTTCCACGTGCGCAAGCTGCCGCACTACGGCTTCTGGAGCATGGCCCACGAGGCGAGGACGGACTGGGCGATGCTGCTGGGCGCGCTCTTTCTCGTCGTCGTCGGCGCGGGGCGCTTGTCCGTCGACGCGCGCTTGGCACGGCGCCGGAGCGCGCCGTGAATGAATCGACCACCTCTCCCACGTCGGTCCGGCGCTGGACGGGGGCTGATCTGCGCGAGCTCGCGTGGCTGTTTCTGCGCCTCGGCGTGACGGCGTTCGGGGGGCCTGCCGCTCACATCGCGATGATGCAGGACGAGGTCGTGCGCCGGCGCAAGTGGCTCTCGGAGGAGCGCTTCCTCGACCTGCTCGGCGCGACGAACCTCATTCCCGGCCCCAATTCGACGGAGATGGCGATCCACATCGGCTACGACCGAGCGCGAGGACCGGGCCTCGCGGTGGCCGGCGTCTGCTTCATCCTGCCCGCGATGCTCATCACGGGCGCCCTCGGCTGGGCCTACGTGCGCTTCGGAACGTTACCGGCAGCGACGTGGCTGCTCTACGGCATCAAGCCCGTGATGATCGCGGTCGTGGTGCAGGCGATTGGCGCGCTCGCGCCGAAGGCCGCCCGCACCACGTCGCTCAGGCTCCTCGGCGTGCTGGCAGCCGTCCTCGCGTGGCTCGGCGTGAACGAGCTCGCCGTGCTGTTCGGCGCGGGCGCTGCCAGCGTGGCGCTCGCCCGCCTCGGCAAGCCTTCCGCCCGCCCCCCGGCGCCGCGCGACGAAGATGCCGGCAACCGAGCGGCGGCGCTGGCGCCTTGGCTGCCCGGGTTTGCCCTCGCAGGGTCGGTCACGCTGCCAGGGCTCTTCTGGGTGTTCTTCAAGACCGGCGCGGTCCTCTTCGGCAGTGGCTATGTCTTGCTCGCGTTCCTTCGTGCGGATCTCGTGGAGCGGCTCGGCTGGATGACCGAGGCGCAGCTCATGGACGCGATCGCGGTGGGGCAAGTCACGCCGGGGCCCGTGTTCACGACGGCGACGTTCGTGGGGTACGTGCTGGCCGGCCCTGCGGGCGCGCTCGTCGCGACCATCGGCATCTTCTTGCCCGCGTTCTTCTTCGTCGCCGTGAGCGGCCCCCTGATGCCGCGGCTGCGCCGCTCGCCGGTCGCGGGGGCGGTTCTCGATGGAGTGAATGTCGCTTCTCTCGCTCTGATGCTCGTCGTGACGGTGCAGCTCGGCCGCGCTTCGCTCGTCGATCTGCCCACCGTGCTGCTGGCGGCCGCGAGCGCGCTCTTGCTCTTTCGCTTCAAGGTCAATTCGACGTGGCTCGTCGTCGGCGGCGGCGCGCTGGGCTGGGCCATCCACAGCGCAGGACTCGCGGGGTGAGGTCGGCGTCGCGGCCAAGGAGGACCTTGGCCCCCGCAACGCTAGCACTCCGGCAGATTGACCCCCACCTCCACCGGCAGCTCGAGCACGTTGACGGCGAGCCCCCCGCGCGCCGTCTCCTTGTACTTCGACTCCATGTCCGCCCCGGTGTCGCGCATCGTCTTGATCACCTTGTCGAGGCTCACGAAGTGCGCCCCGTCGCCGTGCAGCGCCATGCGCGCCGCGCTGATGGCCTTGATCGCGGCCATCGCGTTGCGCTCGATGCACGGCACCTGGACGAGCCCGCCCACCGGATCACACGTCAGCCCGAGGTTGTGCTCCATCGCGATCTCGGCCGCGTTCTCCGCCTGCTCCGGCGTGCCGCCCAGCCCCTCGGCCAGCGCGCCCGCGGCCATCGAGCACGCCGAGCCCACCTCGCCCTGACACCCCACCTCCGCGCCGCTGATCGACGCGTTCTCCTTGTAGAGAATGCCTATCGCGCCCGCCGTGAGTAGAAAACGGATGACCCCCTCGTCCGTCGACGTCGGCACGAAGCGCCGGTAATAGTGCAGGACCGCCGGGATGATCCCCGCCGCGCCATTGGTCGGCGCCGTCACCACGCGGCCCCCGGCGGCGTTCTCCTCGCTCACCGCGAGCGCGTAGAGGCTCACCCAGTCCATCGCCGTCAGCGGATCCCGGAGCCCCGCCTCGGGGCTCTCGATGAGCTTGCGGTACAGGGCCGGCGCGCGGCGCACCACCTTGAGGCCGCCGGGCAACACGCCCTCCGCCCGGAAGCCGCGCCGCACGCAGTCCTGCATCACCCCCCAGATGCGCAGGAGACCCGCCCGGGTCTCCGCCTCCGGGCGAAAGACCTTCTCGTTCTCCAGCATGACCTGGCTCACCGACAGGCCGCTCGCCGCGCACGCGGCGAGCAGCTCCGCGGCGCTGTGAAACGGATACGGCAGCGGCGTCGTGTCCGCCTCGATCGGGTTCTCCCCCTTCGCCGCCGCCTCGTTCACCACGAAGCCGCCGCCCACCGAGTAGTACACGCGCGCGCGCAGCGGCGCGCCCCCCTCGTCCAGCGCCGTGAAGCGCATGCCGTTCGGATGAAACGGCAGGCTCCGGTGCAGGAAGACCAGATGCCCTTTCACCTGGAAGCCGATCTCGTGGCGGGAGAGCAGCGACAGCCGGCCGCTCTGCCGCACGCCCTCGACGATCGCGCCCGCCCGCTCGACGTCCACCCCGTCCGGCGTCTCGCCCATGAGCCCGAGGATCACGGCCTTGTCGCTGCCATGGCCGCGGCCGGTGGCGCCGAGCGACCCGAACAGCTCCACCGACACCGCCGCGGCGCGGGCGAGCAGGCCCGCCTCGTCGAGATCCACCGCGAACATGCGCGCCGCGCGCATCGGCCCGACCGTGTGCGAGCTGCTGGGCCCGATACCGATCTTGAAGAGGTCGAAAATGGTGACTGCCATGTGACGTGGAACGCCGTTCAGCAGGATCTCCGGCGCCTTTGCCGGAGCGCGCTCGACGCTCGACGGTACACCCTACACCGGTACAGGCCGGCGCGCAGGGCGGCTCGCGCCGCGAACACACAGCACGTCACCCCGCCGCTCCACCACGCGCGCCTTTTGGTATGCTCAAGGACGTCTTCCCGCATTTCCCTCACCCTCCAGAGATGGGGATCCCCATGCGCCATGCCCCGGCCGTGCTCCTCGCCGCCTCCCTGCTCGCCCCCGCCGCTGCGCGCGCCGACGGCCCCTCGCCCGCGCCCTCACCACCGCAAAGCGCTCAGGCGAGGCCGCCCGCGCTCGAGGTGACGATCGACAGGTCCAAGGTGGACCTCAAGGGCCGCCAGATCGAGGTGAAGCTGTCGCGCGCCGCCAGCAAGGTGCGCATCAAGGTCCTCGGGCAGTCGGGCGCCGTCCTGGCCGAAGAGGAGAAGCCGTTCGGCGGGGCCGCCGCCGGCTCGCCGCTCGCCGTGACCTGGTCGCCCTCGAGCGACGAGCCGGTCGCGCGCATCGAGGTGTACGGCTACGACACCGAGGGGTACTGGGCGGGCATCGCGATCCTCCCCTGGAACGTGAGCATCCCCCACGAAGAGGTGCAGTTCGAGACCAGCTCCGACGTCATCCGCGCCTCCGAGGTGCCCAAGCTGGAGGCGAGCCTCCAGAAGATCTCGGAGGTCGTGGCGAAGACCAGCGAGCTCGGCAAGATCACGCTGTTCATCGTCGGCCACACGGACACGGTCGGCAGCGCGGAGCACAACCTCGCCCTGTCGCGGAAGCGCGCCCGCGCGATCGCCGCCTGGTTCAAGGGCCGCGGCGTGAAGCTCCCCATCGCCTTCGAGGGGCTCGGCGAGTCGGCGCCGCTCGTGAAGACCGCGGACCAGGTGGACGAGCCGCGCAACCGCCGGGTCGACTACATCCTGTCGGTCGAGCCGCCGCGGCTGCCGTCGGGCGACGCGTCCTGGAAGGCGCTCTGAGGCGAGGCGGCCCCATGAAGACCACCGTCCTCGCGTTGGGCACCCGAGGCGACGTCCAGCCCGCGATCGCGCTCGGCAAGGCGCTCGCGGCCCGCGGCCACGCGGTCCGCGTCCTCGCCGGCAAGAGCTTCCAGCCCTGGATCGAGGCGCACGGGCTCGCCGCGATCCCGGCGAGCGTCGACATGGTCGAGGTCATGGAGAGCGACCTCGGCAAAGCGTGGGTGTCGCGCGGCACGAACCCGATGGCCCAGTCGCGGATCCTGCAGCGGCTCATCGATCGCTTCGGCGCGGAGATGACCGACGACGCCCTGCGCGCGTGCGAGGGCGCCGAGCTCATCCTGAGCAGCTTCACCTCGGACACGTACGCGGCCTCCATCGCCGAGGCCTCCGGCGCGGTGCAGGTCAGCATCCCGTTCCAGCCCTCCATCCTGGCGACGCGCCACGGGCCGACCGCGGTCGCCGCCCCCTTCCCGCGCCACGACAGCCTGCTCAACCTCCTGTTCGGCAAGCTCCTGATCGAGCCGACGGTGTGGCGCTGGTACGGCGGCGTGACGGCCCGCGTGCGGCAGAGGCTCGGCTTGCCGCCGCAGGATCGGCGAACGTACATGGCCGCGCTGCGCCGCATGCTGGTCGTCCACGCCTACAGCGCCCACGTCGTCCCGCACCCGCCGGACTGGCCGCCCAGCTACCACACGACGGGCTACTGGTTCCTCGACGAGGGCGAAGCGTACCGGCCGCCCGAGGCCCTCGAGCGGTTCCTCGCGGCGGGCGAGCCGCCGATCGCCCTCGGCTTCGGCAGCATGACGTCCCACGATCCCGGCGCCACGACGAGGCTCCTCGTCGATGCTGTCGCGCGGAGCGGCCGGCGCGCCATCCTGCTCTCCGGCTGGGCCGGGCTCGGCGACATGGCGCTGCCCGACACCCTCCTCCGGATCGACGCCGCGCCGCACGACTGGCTCTATCCGCGGGTCGCCGCGGCGGTGATCCACGGGGGCGCCGGCACCGTCGCCGCGTGCCTGCGCGCCGGGCGGCCCGCGGTGGTCGTCCCGCACCTCGGGGACCAGCTCTTCTGGGGGCGCCGCGTCGAGGAGCTCGGCGTCGGCCCGCGCGCCATCCCGCGGCCGCGCCTCACCGCCGACGCGCTCGCGGCCGCGATCCGGACCGCCGCGAGCGACGCCGGCATGAAAGAGCGCGCCGAGGAGCTCGGGCGCAAGATCCGCGGCGAGGACGGCGTGGCCACGGCGATAGGCCACATCGAGCGGCACCTCGCCGCGCGCGGTGGTGTGACAGCGTAGGAATCCAGCGTCCAAGGATATCGACCCTCGGACGCCCACGCCGTCGCGTGTGCTTCGCGCGTCCACACTGTGGGCGGTTGGGGGGCCACCGGTGCCGCCCCCCGCGCGAGCGCGCCGCCGTTGACGCGCGGTCTTCCGCTCGTCGGCGTGCTCCCGCACCTGCTGAAGGGGAAAAGGCAGGTCAGACCCGTCTCCGCGGCGGACGAGCCTCAACAAGAAGATGGGTCGCACCCATGTCCCGGTGGACACGCCTCGAACAAAACATGGCTGCCATCCGTCTCCGCGGTGGACATGCCTCCAACAAACGATGAATCGCGGCCATCTCCGGGCTTGACCGTGCCGAAGACTCCGACTGAACTCAAGGCGATTCACCGGACGGCGATCGTGGGCGTGCATAGGCATTCATCCAAGCTCGGCCGCCCAACGAGGGCTTCTGCTGCGGGTGGGTCCGATGCGCGCCCCCACCCGCAGCAGAAGCCCTTGTTGGGCGAAGAAGTGGAGGAGACCGAAGCCGGCCCCGGCATCCGGAACCTGGATTTTGCGCACCCCGGTACGGCGCTGCCCCCGTGATGAGAGCCTCGCTTCTCGCCCCGCCGGCCCCGGCCCCGGTTGGCTGGTTCGCGCCGGTCCTGACGGCTGCCGGCGCGTAGGCCGGGCACACGGCACGCCGTACGGCGTGCCGTGTGGTAGGCTCCAGCCATGCCGAGCGACCTGGAAGACGTGCTGGCTGCTGCGCTACGCCTGCCTGACCACGCGCGGGCTGCTCTGGCAGCCGAGCTGCTCCAGAGCCTGGGCCAAGCCGAAGCAGACGGCGATCATGTCGAGGAAGCCTGGACGGACGAGATCAAGCGCCGCCTGGACGAGGTGGACGCGGGAACGGTGACGCCGATCCCATGGCCGGAGGCCCGCCGCCGCCTCCTCGCGGCAGCCGGTGGCCGTGGCCAAGGCCGTTGAACTACAGCCAGCCGCCCTCGCCGAAGCCGAGGCGGCCGCCGTGTGGTACGCTGAACGGGATTCGCGTGTGGCAGGCGCGTTCGTGGCGGAGCTCGAGGCGGCGCTGGAGCGGATCGCCGAGGCCCCGGGTCGCTGGCCCGCTCACCAGCACGGCACGCAGCGCGTACGTTTGGCACGGTTTCCGTACCTCGTCGTATATCGCGATGAGCCAGAGCGCGTTCTCGTGGTGGCTGTGGCGCACGCCAAGAGGAGACCGGGCTATTGGAGGAAGCGATGAGGCCCGCCCAACTGGGCATTTTCGCCGCCTCCGCAGCAAGCGGATGTGGACCGCGCCCTCGGCAGCAGCCGGGTTTTCGCCATCGACGGCTGGCGGCTCGTGCGGCTGAAGAAGGACCACGGGGTCCTTGAGGTGCGCCCGGTCTTCAGGCCAGACACACCTATCGCGATCCGCCATCGCGCGGTGCTCTTGCTCGACCCGAGCGGCCGGCGCTGCATTGTGACGGAAGAGGGTGAGTCTCGCCCCGCGCTGACGACGAGGTGGCCGTGCTCGCGGTCGACGAGGGCGGCCCGGCCCGCTCGCTGGGCGCGCTCCGCGGCCGGGCGGACGGCGTGCTCGCCGCGCTGCGCGTGGGCGGCGAGGCGTGGCTCCACCTCGCTGCGCCGCCCGGCGACGTCATCGTGGCGCTGGAGGGTGCCGCCGGCGCATGACACCACCGCAGGGGCACCTCTACTGCGGCACGGTCAGCGCCCCGCGCGCCGGCGACGATCGATGAGCGCGGTCACGATCGGGAACAGCGGCAGCGCCATCAGCACGTAGAACCCCGGCTCATCGAACGCGGGCCCGCGCGGCCGGTAGATGCCGCCGCTGAGCAGACACGTCGCGAGGTACGCCGCCAGGATGGCCGCCCCGCACAGACTCCACAGCCGCAGGTCGATCGGCGCTGGTGACGAGGCACGCGCGGCCCGCGGCGTGGCGTCCGGCGCGTCGAGGACGCCGCGCCACCGGTCGACGTCCCACAGCGCCAGCCCGACCAGGCCCGCGAACATCAGCGTGACGACCGTCGCCGTCGGGACGACCGCCGTGCTCCAGCAGAACGCCAGGATCGCGCCCGTCACCGGCAGCGCCAAGAATGCGCCGGCCGTCGCGAACCGCTGTGTCATGAGCAGCGTCGCGGCCACCAGCTGGACAACGCCCACGAACGTGTAGAAGTGCCCGGTCGCGTGGAACGCGTGCAAGAACTCGTGGAACGGGCCTTGATTCCCCGGGTCCGTGAACGGCTCGCCGAGGATCTTCTTCAGCCCCGCCGGCAGGAACGCGAAGCCGATCAGGATGCGCAGGTTCACCACGGCGAGGTGCGCCCACCGGCGCTGCCGGAACCAGGCGACCATCGCCTCGATGCGGTCCATCACGGAGTCCACGGGCCGCGCAGTGTAGCCGCGCCGCCGCGCCGCGGATCTGAAACCGTGGAACTGCAGCGCTGGCTCGACGACCGCGGCGCGCGTTCGCCCGGACGGGCTCGGGCCGGGTGCCCGCCTGCGCCGGGTCGAACCCGACCGCCATCGGCCGCCACGTTGGATCGCGCGCGGGTGCTGCCGTTCGGGGCTGCATACGACCCTCATTCGAGCACAAACGCTGCGCGCTTGCGGGTAAAAGAAGAGGAGCAGAGAAGAGAGAGGAGCGGCGAGGTGATGATCAGGGGGCGCGACGGACTAGGGGGTTGCTGCGCAGCAGCCGTGGTGTTGGCGCTGGGTCAGGCGGGCGCGATGGAACCGCCTCCCGGCTCCGCGCCGCAGATCTCGCCGGCACCACCGTCTCGGCCTGCGGCGGCGGACTCGACCACGGCGCCGCCGGTCGTCGAGCCGCCGGCTGCCGGCGCCGCCCCGCCCGCGCCGCTCGCGCAGCCTGCGGGCGAGGCGGGGGGCGTACCATCTCAGCCTCCGTCCGGCGTGAGGAGCATGCCAGAGGCGGGGTACCCGCCGCCCGGGTACGCCCCGCCGCCCGACGGTTGGCGCGCTGGCCCACGGCAGCCCGGGAATCACGGCCCGGGCACGAAGCGCACGTCGCGGCGCGTCTGGTATGGCTGGAAGCACGTCATCGTGCTCGGCGGGAGTCTCCTGCTCGTGCCCGTCGCCATCGGCGCCGAGACCCCGGAGCTCCTCGTGGTGAGCCTCAGCGGCATGATGGTCGGCGGCCCGATCATCCACGGCGGTCACGACAATGCCGGCAAGGCCCTGGCCAGCCTCGGCATCAACATCGGGGGCACGCTCGTCGGCGGCCTGATCGGAGCGGAGACCGCCGGCAAGGCCGATGAAGGTGACTGGTACGATCCTTCGGTCACTGGCGCGATCCTCGGCGGCAGCCTCGGCCTGCTCGCGGCCAACATCGTCGATATCGCCGTCCTCCCGTACGAGGAAAGCGAACCGGAGAGCCATCGTTCCACCCGTCTCCGGCTCGAGCCCCAGATCGGCTTCGCGCCCGGCAGCCTCACCTTCGGCCTCGGCGGCACCTTCTGAGTCGCGAGCCGCTCGGGCTGTGGGGCCAGGGTCGAGAGGGTACCCTGGGCAACGGGGAAGTCCCCAGCGACCCATCGTCTCCCATGGGAGGATCGCCCGCGCAAAGCCATTCCGACCTGGTACGTTGCGCGGCAGGAGGCTGAGTCGATATGTTGTTCGGGGATCGACTGGATTTTGCCATCGAAGCGGACGTGGAGCCCAACCTGGAGCCCCCGAGCGCAGTGTGGGGGCGCATGTGCGTCTGGTGCCGCGGGGCGGCCCTCGGAGACCTCGGGGAGTCGCACTGTGCGCTGTACCCGGCTTACCTCTCCTTCCGATGGCTGCCCTCCAACCTCGACCGCCTGTGGTCCGAGAAGCTGGCCGGGTTGGACGACATGGCTGCCTGGAACTTCCTCGACGAGCTATTGTATGGCCCCCCTGGAGACGTCGAAGTGCCCGATACCCGAACAGACGAGGAGCGCCGCCGGGACTGGACGTTCTGGAGCGCCCACGATTTCCTGACCAACTGGGGCGAGCAGTTCGGTGGGTGCAAAGCATTCATCCTCTGTCCGCCCGGCGGCTCGGTTCGCATCCTCTCTCGCGAGCTACCCGGGCACATGGGCTGCGGCGTGGAGGTGTCGCGGGCCGGGCTCGTTGCAGCCGCCGAGGGGTTCGCCCGCTGGTTCGAGCAACAGGCGCGGCGTCTGGAAGGCGGTCGGGTCTAATGCGTGCCGATGCGGCCCAGCAAGGGCTTGCTGACCGACGCGTGAGCGCGCTACGCAACCCCACGCGCGGCACAACCCCCGCCGTTGGGTGGACTCTGCCTCGGCCGTGGATCTGGAGATTCTCATGACGACGCTGCAGGAGCTCCTTGGGATCGATCTTCCAATCATCCAGGCCCCCATGGCCGGCGTGCAGGGCAGCGCGCTCGCGGTCGCGGTCTCCAACGCTGGTGGGCTCGGCTCGCTGCCCGGCGCCGTGCTGGGGCCGGACGCCCTGCGCAAGGAGCTGGCAGCCATCCGAGCGCAGACGACGAAGCCGTTCAACGTGAACTTCTTCTGTCACACGCGGCCCGAGCCCGATGCCGAGCGAGACGCGATCTGGCGAGCCCGGCTCTCGCCGTACTTCGCCGAGCTCGGCGTCGATGCAAGCGCCATCCCGACCGGCCCCGGTCGATTGCCCTTCAGCGATGAGGCCGCTGATGTGCTCGACGAGCTCAGGCCTGCTGTGGTGAGCTTTCACTTCGGTCTGCCCTCGGAGGCCTTGCTTTCGCGGGTGCGCCGCTGGGGCGCGAAGATCCTGTCCTCTGCGACGACGGTCGACGAGGCGCGCTGGCTGGAGGCGCGCGGCGTCGACGCGGTCATTGCCCAGGGCATCGAGGCGGGCGGTCATCGCGGCAGCTTCCTGTCCGACGATCTCAGCGTCCAGCGCGGCACCTTCGCGCTGGTGCCGCAGATCGTGGACGCCGTGAAGATCCCCGTCATCGCCGCGGGTGGCATCGCGGACGCGAGGGGTGTCGCAGCCGCCATGGCGCTCGGAGCGGCCGGCGTACAGATCGGGACGGCCTACCTGCTGTGCCCCGAGGCCACCACGAGCAGGGTGCATCGCGCGGCCCTCGGGAGCGCCGCCGCCAGCATCACAGCGCTCACCAATGTATTCACCGGGCGCCCCGCTCGGAGCATCGTGAACCGCATGATGAGAGAGCTGGGGCCGATGAACGGCGCCGTGCCAGCTTTTCCGTTGGCGGCGTCGGCCATCACCCCCCTGCGCGCCAGGGCCGAAAGCCAGGGCAGCGGCGACTTTTCGCCGTTGTGGGCGGGGCAAAACGTCAGCGGGTGCAAGGAAGTGCCAGCGGGCGATCTCACGCGACAACTCGCGGGTGCACTCCCAGGTACACGCTGACGCCGCCCAGCCTGCCGATGGATCCGACGGGCGACTGCGGCGCCCGCGGCTCATCAGCGGACAGTCGGGTCAAAGGCTCCTGTTCGTGTATCCTGCAGCGACCATGTGCTGCACCTTCTCCCCCGCGAGGCTCTCCAGCACCCTCCTCTATGCCGGCGATGCGCAGTGGAACGGCCTTTACGTCCACGTCCTCGCCTACCAGAACACGGCGTCGACCTCCGGCCCGAACGCCATGATCCTGCCGATCCCTGCCGGGCAGCTATGCGGTGGTGCTCGCCGAGTCGCCGCGCGCGGTGCTCTCCGTCCTCGGGCAGGTCCCGGAGCCGAAGCGGCCTGCGCTCAACGACCGCATGCTTCAGGCGTTCGAGGCCTACTACCCCGGCTGGCCGGTGGCGGTCTGTTGCTGGAACGGCGACCTCCAGCCCGAGCCGCTCCTGTGGTGGTACGAGCCCACGATGAGGCGGGTGCGCACCGGCCGCTCTTGCCCGCGAGCGTGCACGGCACGTGGCTGCAATCCCGGATGATCAACGGCGACTTCTGGTCGCGGCGCGACCAGCTCGGCGGGCCGGCGCTGCGTTGCGTGCCGGGCGACAGGGCGGGCGCGCCGATCGCGCTGAACGGCTGGGAGGGACCTCCACCGCCCTGGCTGCCGCCGGAGCCCATGGCGCCAAACTGGAATCCGCCGCCGCCCCGCCCGCCCATGCCGCCGCCTCCCGACGGAAAGAGGTACTGCTCGAACTGTGAGTTCTTGCTCGATGCCTCGGCGAAGCTCTGCACCATGTGCGGAACGTGGATGGATGTCGAGGGAGCAGCCCAGCGCTGAGCTCGACGGCTGCGGGCGTCCGGCCCCGCACGCTTCGAGGATAGGATGGTGGGATGATGCGTGTGATCGTCGCCGGCGCTGTGGCATGGACCAATGTGGAGGCGATCCGGCGCGAGCTGGCGAAGCTTCCGGTGGGGGCGACCGTGATCCACGGCGACTCGCCGGGCGCTAACGCGTACCTCGCGCAGCAGTACGCGGGAGAGTTGCTCATGCGCCTCCGCCCACCGTGCTCCCGTTTGCCCCCAGACCTGCTTCGCAGCGTTTTGCTGGCCGCAAGGAATGCCGCTGGCCGGTCGCAGCGAGCCGCGCCGCGCGGGTCTCTCGCGCCAGCAGAGGCGTAGCGGCCAGACTCCGCCGGGTGTCGGGAGCGGAAACTGCTGAAGACGAGCCGAAAATGCGGTAGAGTTCACGTCATGAACCACCGCGATCGGATTGTGCGAGATCCTCTCGTCTGCGGGGGGGAGCCAGTCATCAAGGGCACACGGGTCACGCTCCGCACGCTGCTTGCCAGCCTGTCGGACGGCGACTCGATCGAGGACATCCTCAGCGACTACCCGACCCTGACCGCGGACGACGTGCGCGCAGTGATCGCGTTCGCCGCCGATTCCGTCCGGGAAGATCTGCCAGCGCCCAAGGTCGTCGGGTTCTGATGCGCATCAAGCTGGACGAGAATCTGCCGACTTCCCTCGTCGACGCGCTCGTGCAGCTCGGCCATGATGCGGACTCAGTGCAGCAAGAGGGGCTTCAGGGGTCCCCCGACTCCGGCGTATGGGCGGCGGCTCAGGTGGACAAGCCGTTTTCTGATCACGCAGGATCTCGATTTCTCGGAGGTGCGGCGGTTCGCCCCTGGAACGCACTGCGGGGTCCTGCTCGTCCGCCTCGCTGATCCAGGCCGGCGCACACTCAAGGCCTGCTGACATGCGCGCCCTTGCGACTCCCGTCGACTCGCTGACGGAACCGCCGCCGAGTTGAACATCGCGCGGTCATTGCCCGATCCACACCTTCGTGACGACCTGCGCGGGGCCGCCCGCGCACGCCGAGCTGCTCCGTCAGCAGGGCCAGAGCGCGGGCGGCGCCCGCGGCGATCTCGAAGCGCTCGCCGAACCGGCGCTCACCCGCGCGCTGGCGACCGCTCACTGAGCCTTGTCGAGCCTCAGCCATACGTAGGTCGGATAGCCCTCGGCGGTGCAGGTCTGGCTGGAGATGTTGAACTTGACCTTCCGTCCCGCGAGAAACGCCGACAGGAGCGTCCTGTCCATGAGCTGCCGTTCCGCCGCCGGGATCGTCGAGTGCGGGTCGAGATAACCGGTATTCGCGCAGCTCGCCGGGTTCTCCGTGGTGGCGGTGTAGACCCGATATCCGATCCCCGGCACCGTGTCGAGGTTATCGATCACGGTGTAGACGGGGTTCCAGTAGCCCGCGAAGGCGCCGGAGGTGATCGCAAGAGCAGCCGCACCCACAAGACCCATGATGTGAAAGCGCTTCATGATGATAGTCTCCTCGATTCTTGATATGAAAGACGGTCGATCTCAAGGACCCCTGAGAGGTCGGACGGATGACCGGCTGAGCGCCGACACGTGATCTCCCGACGCTTGGCCCCCCTGATTGCCAGAGGTGCCGGCGCCCCGAGGATCCGTGACTCCTGCAAGGCTCGGCGCATCGCTGTCATCGTACGCACGCCGCCGCTCAGTCGTTCGGGGGTGATTGCACGCCCTGTGCCACGTTCAGGGATAGCCCCACTTCGCGGTCCGCCGCGCCCCGCGCGCCGGTCATGGGGTCTCTCGACGTGACATGCGGCCCGAATTCGCGTGATATGTCACGGTTCTCGGCGTGACATGTCACGGTTCCCGGCGTGACATGTCACGGTTCCCGGCGTGACATTCCACGTGGGGGCGCTCGAGGCGACGGCGCCGGCCCGAGGTGTAGCCATAGGATTCCTGCGTTTTTGGAGCTGTCGCGTCGAACCACGGCGCGACCACGCCCGGCACGCGAATTGCTGGTTGTGCCAATCGCCGGCGAGACGCATGCGGCGCCGTCGACGCTGACGCATCGGCGGCAGCACGTCGCACGCGCAGGTCTTGACAGCGTCTCGTCGGCGAGGCAGTCGCGACTTGCGTCCTTCCTCTTGAGACAACCGAAAGGAGCCATCGTGAAGTACCCCATACTGGCCGCCTGCGCCTTGCTGATGACCAGCGCCTGCAGCGGTGAAATCGAGCCGAAAGAAGACCCCACCGGAGAGACGCACGACCAGTTCCGCACCTGGTGGCTCGGGATCGACCACAACGACCTCACGGAAGAAGCGCTCACTTTCCTTTCGGAGGATGTCGCGGACGAGGTCGGCGACCACAACGAGGACACCGACAGCGGATATCCGGAGTACAAGAGCAGGTACCACGTCGACAACTGCCGGATCCCGGACGCCTTCGACAGCATACGTGAGCGATATGCGGACGTCGTGTCCCTCCTCAACCCGGCGAGCCTTTCAAGATACGACGCGAAGCAGGTGTTCGGGACCATCCTGCACACCGTGCAGGACTTTTACGCGCACAGCAACTGGATGGAAGCGGATCAAACGACGCTCTTCGACCAGAACCGCTTCCGGTTTCCGTACGCCGAGCCCGGGAGAATGCTCGGCGGCATGATGGTCCTGACCAACGCGCTGCCCTCGTCGTATACGATCGATCTGCCGGACGGTTCGCGGGTTCCGATCGTGACGGTGGCCGGCTCCACGTCGACCAAGAAGGGGCTCATCACGGGCACCTACGAGGACAACGAAGATTCTTCAATCTGTCCGCCCGAGGCTTCCATCGAGCACGGCGACACCCTCTTTCAGGGCGATTACGACGAGTTCCTGTCGAAGGATGATCCCGACAGCCCGCACCACGACGAAGCCGCCAGCTTCGCCAGGTGGCAGACCAAGGAGGAGTTTTGCCGGCTTGCCCGGCTGGTGCTGCTCCGATACGGCAATCCCGGCCTCGACACCCTGCTCGACGTCTTCGAGGCCAGCAGATCCGGTTATGAAGCGGCGTGCCCCAACGACCGTAGCCTGGTCTCCTCCGTCATCACGTCGACGATTTGAGCTTCACGGGCTCTCCGTCGCGCTCACTCCATCCTCCCGCGGGCCGGGCCCAGTGATCCACGAGGTCGCCGGTGGGGAGAAATGGTCGGCGAAGCCGCAGGGGCCAGGAAATCCAGACGCCAGGCCAGAGCCAAGCTCCTCGTAGCGGCCGTCCCACCGCACAGCCACGTGTTCGGCTCGCCGCCGGTCCACTCGAAGTCCCACATCGCGGGGTCATCGCCCGATCCACACCGTCGTGACGACCTTCGCGCCATCGGGTAGAGTCGGCGAAATGCTCCCTGCCCCGCTCGTCCTGTTCCCGAGCAACCCGCTGCACCCGAC
Source organism: Sorangium sp. So ce281 (assembly GCF_051527395.1). NCBI lineage: Bacteria > Pseudomonadati > Myxococcota > Polyangiales > Polyangiaceae > Sorangium > Sorangium sp. So ce281. The sequence goes on along the minus strand of NZ_CP150322.1, from coordinate 2,438,815 downwards.
CACGCCGGACAGCGCCTTCGAGGAGGAAGCCCGGCACGCCGCCAGCGCAGGCTTCGACATCGGCCTCATCGACCTCGAGGTGTTCCTCGGCGGCGACGTGAAGCTCCGCCGGGTGCCGGAAGGCCCGGGCGAGGTGATCTACCGCGGTTGGCTCCTGGGCCTCGACGCTTATCGATGCATGAGCGAGGTCGTCGCCGCGCGTGGCCGGCGGCTGATCACGGAGCCGGCGGCGTACCAGCACTGCTATCACCTTCCCGAGTGGTACGAGGCGATCGGCGGCGCCGAGCACACAGCGCGGTCGATCTGGATCCCGGGCTCCACGTTCGACCTCGACGCGGTCGTCGTCAAAGTGCGAGAGGCGTTCGGATCGGGCTCCGTGATCCTCAAGGACTATGTGAAGTCCCGCAAGCACGAGTGGTTCGACGCGTGCTTCATCCCGGCGGCGGACGACGAGGCCAACGTGCGGCGCGTCGTGGGCAACTTCCTCCGCCTCCAGGACGACCACGTCGTCGGCGGGCTCGTCTTCCGCGAGTTCGTCGAGCTGCGACGCATCGGGCTGCACCCGAAGAGCAGGCTGCCGCTGGTGAACGAGCATCGCTTCTTCGTGCTCGACGGCCGGCCGTTCTACGCGGCACCGTACTGGGCCGACGGTGACTATCCGGGTGAGCCGCCGAGCGCCGACGTCCTCGCGCCCGTGCTCGGCCACGTGCGCAGTCGTTTCTACGCGGCCGACGTCGCCGAGAAGGAAGGGGGCGGCTGGATGCTGGTGGAGCTGAACGACGGCGGGTCGGCGGGCATCCCCGAGGGCGGGGCCGCGGACGCGTTCTACCGGAGCCTGCGCGCGGCGCTCGGCTGAGGAGCGGCTCGTTGCTCGATCCGAACCATCCGCCGCGAGCCGCCACCCAGCGCACGCCCTGAGCGGGCCGTACGCCGGAGGGGGCGCTCACGCGAGCTCCGGCGCGCGGCGGCTTGCCCGCGAGGCGCGGCGGCGCAAAGGGTGCCGGCCATGGCGCAAGAGACAGCGTTCGCCCTGTGGCTCATCCCCGGCGGAGCGCCGGCCGCGCGGCTCGAGGAGCTCATCGAGGCGCTCGCCCGGGAGACCGGCGGCCTACCGTTCGCGCCTCACCTCACCCTGCTCGGCGGGCTGCGCGGCGACGGCGGCGCGCTGGCCGCGAGGCTCGGCAGACTGCGCGGCGACGGCGGCGCGCTCCGCCCCGTCGCGCTCGAGGCGCGGGGACCCGCCACCGGCGGCACACGCCACCAGTGCGTGTTCCTCGACGTGACGCCGTCCGAGCCGCTCGCGGCGCTGCGCCGCGCGGCCGAGGCGGCGCTCGGCGCGAGCGAGGCCCCCTTTCGCCCGCACGTGAGCCTCGTGTACGGCGAGCTGCCGGCCGCGCGCCGAAAGGAGCTCGCGGCGGATCCTCGGGTGCTTGCGCTCGCGCACGAGGTGTGGCGGGCCGACCGGATCGAGCTGTGGACCGTGGAGGGGCAGACCGAGCGCTGGCGCTGCGTCGAGGGCGTCGCGCTGGAACGCCGGTGAGATCGCGCCGGCGCGGGTGTCATGCCTGCCCACCACGTGCCCCGACGCACGGCCCCACCGCAGGGGAAGCGTCGACGAGGGTTTTCCGCCCTGCGCGCAGATCGCGGCGCGCCGAGGTATGTGATCTCGTGGATCTCGGCTAGCCTAGGGCCCATGGCGATGGCTCCCGTTGCTGTGGGCGACGTTCTCGCGAGCAAGTACCGCGTGGAGCAGATCGTTGGCGCCGGTGCGATGGGCACGATCGTCGCTGCGTGGCACCTGGAGCTGGAGCAGCGGGTCGCGATGAAGTTCCTGCACTCGCTGCGGTCGGACGGCGGCGACCCGGCGGAGCGGTTCCGGCGCGAGGCGCGCGCGCTGGCCAGGATCAAGAGCGAGCACGTGGCGCGCGTCCTGGATGTCGGCTCGCTGGAGGGCGGGATGCCCTACATGGTGATGGAGTTCCTGGAGGGGAACGACCTCGCCCACGAGATACGGACGCGCGGTCCGCTGCCCGTGATGGAGGCCGTCGGGTACATGCTCCAGGCCCTCGACGCGATGGCCGAGGCGCACGCCACGGGGATCGTGCACCGCGATCTCAAGCCGGCCAACCTGTTCCTCTCGCTCCGGCCCGACGGCGACCGGGTCATCAAGGTCCTCGATTTCGGTATCTCGAAGTCGCTGCTCGGCATATCGCGCGACCAGGTCGCGCTGACCCAGACAGCGTCGCTCCTCGGGTCGCCGCTCTACATGTCTCCCGAGCAGGTGCGCTCCGCGAAGGATGTGGATACGCGCGCGGATATCTGGTCTCTCGGCGTGATCCTGTACGAGATGCTGACCGGGCGGACTCCGTACGACGGCGACTCCGTCGCTCAGCTCTTCCACGCGCTGCTCTACGAGAACGCGGCCCCGGTCGCCCAGCTGCGCCCCGACGTCCCGCGCGAGCTGGACGCCGTGGTGATGCATTGCCTCGCCAAGGAGCGCGAGCAGCGGTGGGCGAACGTCGGCGATCTGGCGGCCGCGCTGCTCCCGTTCGGCCCCGCCACGGGCCACATGCACGTCGACCGGGCGCGCCGCATGCTCGGCAGCTCCTCGGACATCGCGCGGCCGTCGCTCCTCCAGGCCGGCGTGCCGAGCGGGGGCGCCCAGGGCACCGGATCGCGCCCGTCCATACCGCACGGGGGCCCGGCCTTCGCGCCGGCCTCGCCGTCGTCGCCGTCCTTCGCGCCGGGCACGCCGTCCTTCGTGCCGGGCACGCCGTCCTTCGTGCCGGGCACGCCGTCCTTCGCGCCGGGCACGCCGCCCTTCGCGCCGGGCACGCCGCCCTTCGTGCCGCCCTCGCCGACCGCGCCCAACGCGGAGACGGGGCCCACGGTCAACTCGTGGAGCAACTCGGGCCATCCGGTGCGAACGGCCCGCAACGGGGCCCGCGTCGCCCTGGCCATCGCCGCCGGCGCCTTGCTGGCAGGGGCCTCGCTCGGCGCCCTGTTCTTCCTGCGCTCCGGGCTCGCCACCGACCCGGGACAGCCCCCCGCAGCCGCGGCGGCGCCCCCCGCCGAGGCCACGGCGGCGCCCCCCGCCGAGGCCGCGGCGGCGCCCCCCGCAGCCGCGGCGGCGCCCCCCGCAGCCGCGGCGGCGCCCCCCGCCGAGGCCACGGCGGCGCCCCCCGCCGAGGCCGCGGCGGCGCCCCCCGCCGAGGCGACGGCGAAGGGCGACGCGCGCGAGGCTCCCGGCGCCACCGGCGGCGCGCCGGAGGTGGCCGGCGGTTCGCCGGCCTCGACCGCGCCGGCGGCCTCCTCCAGCGCGCCCGCGCCGCCGCCGGCGGCGTCCTCCGGCCCGGCGGCGCCGCTCGCCGCGCAGCCGGGCGCGCCTCGGGCGACCGCCACGGCCCGGCCCGTCGGGCGCGCGCAGCCCGACGCGGGGGCGCGCCCGGAGCCGACGCGGGGCAATTCGATCAGCGACTTCGGCGGGCGGCGCTGAGCGTGGCGCTCGCGTCGATCCGGCGACGGCCCCGAGGCTCGTCGTGGCCAGCTTGGAGGAGAACACGGGACGTATGAGGCGTACGAAACGTCGTCAGCGAAGCATCGCACACTGCGTCGGCCTGGGTCTGTGCGCGGCGTTGTTCGCCGGGGGGCTCCCCGCGCGGGCGGAGCCGAGCGCCGCCGACAAGGCGACGGCGGAGGCGCTCTTCGACGCGGCGCTCGACCTGATGAAGCAGGGGCGCAGCGCGGAGGCGTGCCCGAGGCTGGAGCAGAGCCAGCGCATCGATCCGGGCATCGGCACGCTCCTCTACCTGGCCGAGTGTTACGAGAACACCGGCCGCACGGCGAGCGCCTGGGCCACGTTCCGGCAGGCCATGTCGGAGTCGCAGGCCGCGGGGCAAGCCGACCGCGCCCGCAAGGCGCAGGCGAGGGCGGCCCGGCTGGAGCCGGGCCTGTCGAAGCTGAGCATCGGCGTCGCGGCGGAGAACCTCGCGATCGAGGGCTTCAAGGTGCGCTCCGCCGGAAGGGCGGTCGATCCTGCGGTCTTCGGCGTCGCGATCCCCGTGGATCCGGGCGAGATCGCGATCGAGGCGAGCGCCCCGGGCCACGAGACCTGGACGGCGACCGTGAAGCTCGGGGGCGACAAGAAGGGCCCTGCGAGCGTCGATGTCCCGGCGCTCAAGCGGCTCGAGGGGCCGCCGCCTGCGCCCCCCGCGCCGCCGCCCGCCCAAGGGACAGGCCCCGCTCCGGCGCGCGGCGCCCCTGCGCCGGCGCCGGCGCCCGCGGCGTCCGGGGGCAACACGGCGCACTTGATCGGCCTCGTCGTGGGCGGCGCGGGCGTCGTGGGGCTCGGCGTCGGGACGTTCTTCGGCGTGAAGGCCATCTCGAAGAACAGCGACGCGGAGGGCTACTGCAAGGGCGGCAGCACGTGCGAGGACGAGCGCGGCGTCACGCTGACCGAGGAGGCCAAGAGCGCCGCGACCGTGTCGAACGTGGCGTTCGGGCTCGGGGCGGCGGCGGCGATCGGCGGCGCCGTCCTCGTGTTCGTCGTCGCGCCGAGGCAGGCCCCGCCCGTCCAGGTGGGGGCGTTCGTGGACGCGCGCAACGTCGGGTTGCGCGTGGGAGGTACGTTCGAATGAGACGCATGACAGGGCTCCTGTCGCTCGCCCTGCTCGCCCCGCTCTCGAGCCTCGCGTGGCTCGGCTGCCAGGCCATCGCCGGCATCGAGGACCGCACCTTCGACCCGGGCAGCACGGAGACGGGGGGCGGGCAGGCGCCCGTGAGCGAGCAATGCGCGTCGTACTGCGCCGACGTGATGGCGAACTGCACGGGAGAGCACCAGGTCTACGCCACGCTGGCGACCTGCCAGGGCGTGTGCGCGCTGCTCCCGGCGGGCGATCCCCTGGAGCCCGTGGACAACACGGTCGCCTGCCGCGCCCGCCAGGCGGAGCTGGCGGGCGCCACCGGCGAGGTGGGGGTGCACTGCCCGGCGGCCGGCCCGGGCGGAGACGGCGAGTGCGGGAGCAACTGCGAGAGCTACTGCGCGCTGCGGGCCGCGGCGTGCACGCTCGAGGTCGCCACCGAGGAGGAGTGCGTCGCCATGTGCGCGGGGCTCAAGGACGTGGATACGTTCGACGTCATCGAGAACCACGACGGCGACACGCTGCAGTGCCGCCTCGTGCACGTGAGCTCCGCGACGGTGGACCCCGAGGAGCACTGCCCGCACGCGAGCCTGACGCCGGTGCAGCCCTGCGGCGATCCGGAGGGGACGGCGCCGAGCTGCGAGGACTTCTGCCAGGTGGCCATGACGTCGTGCACGGGCGATCTGGCCGTCTACGAGTCGAGAGCGCAGTGCCTCGCGGTCTGCGCGGCGCTCCCTCCCGGCGCGACGGAGGACCGGGTCGAGAACACCGTGGGCTGCCGCAAGTACCACGCTTACAGCGCCATGCTGGCGCCGACGACCCACTGCCCGCATACGGGGCCGGGCGGAGACGGCCATTGCGGGGTCGAGGAGCCGGGCTCGGGCGTGACGGGCAACTGCGTGTCGTACTGCACGCTGTTCGAGGCGGCCTGCAAGGAGGCCCTCGGCGAGGCGTACGAGGGCTGGGGCGCGGCGTGTCAGGGCGAGTGCAGCACGATGACGGGAGCCGCCCACGATTCCCGCTACTCCGTGGCGACCGCCGAGGGCGGCGACATGGTCTCTTGCCGGCTGCTCCACGTGAGCCGCGCGTTCGAGGACCCGGACGAGTGCCTCGCGCTGGCCGACGGGACCGCCTGCCAGTAACGACCCGCGGTGGCCCCACCGCGCTCTGGAGGGCGTGTCGGCGGTTCCGGAGATGGGCCGGGCCGCGCGATACGCCCTTGACGACGCCAACGGACATGCTCTGAGCGAAGGGGGCGCCCTCGGGCGCTACGCCGGCAACGCGTTGAGATGCCGCGTCGAGCTCGCCGTAGCGCCGCGCGCGGAGGGCTCCTTCTCCGCGCGGAGTCGGCGCCGGCCTACCCCGCCGTGGAGGTCGGCGACGCCTGTCGGGGCAGCGCTACCCTCCCCGCATGAACGCACCGCCGCTGCCTCGCCTGCGCGCCGTGGACCTGAACCTGCTCACCGTGCTGGACGCCGTGCTCAACGAGCGCAACGTGACGCGGGCGGCCGAGCGCCTCGGCATGACCCAGCCGGCCGTGAGCAGCGCGTTGAACCGGCTGCGCCTCCTGTTCAACGACGATCTCATCGTGCGCCGCGGCAAGGAGATGGCCCCGACGCCGCGCGCCCTCGCGCTCGCCGGCCCGATCCGCAAGGCGCTCGACCTGATCCAGGCATCACTCGCCCACACCGGCGCCTTCGATTGCACGGCGAGCCGTACCTTCAGGCTGGGGATCAGCGACATCGGAGAGGCCCTCCTCTTGCCTCGTTTTCTGCAGTGGCTCGAGCAGCTCGGCGCCCGCGTCCGGCTCGATTTCTGTCGCGAGCCCGGGACCTCGCTGCAAAACGAGATGCGGCTCGGCAAGATCGAGCTCGTCCTGGATCACATCGCCATCCCGGGCGAGGAGTTCCGGCGAACGCGCGTGCTCGACCTCGAGTTCGTCACGCTGGTGCGCCAGGATCATCCGACCGTGGGCCCCTCGCTGACCCTCGACGAGTACATGGCGCTCGAGCACGTGATCATCGAGCCGCGCGAGGGCCAGACCAACCTGGCAGAGCAAATCCAGGCCGCCGTTGGGCGAGCCCGGTGCGTGCGGGTGCAGGTCCCCCGCTATCTCTCGATGCCGTTCATCGTCTCGCAGTCGAACCTCGTCTGCACGTTGCCGCTCCCCCTGGCGCGGCTGTTCGAGCAGCACTTCCCCGTGCGGGTGGTGAGCTGTCCGCTCCCCATCCAGCCGATCCCGCTGTTCATGATGTGGCATGCCTGTCAGGACGGCGACCCGGCCCACGCGTGGCTCCGGCGATCCCTCATCGAGCTCTGCAGCCGCGTCTGAGGCGCCTCATGCGGGCGGGCTCGGCCGGCAAGAGGCGGGCGGCCATGGATTCCGCGGAATATTCACGCCGGCAATCTGCCTCATACCATCTGCTGATTGGGCTTTTCGGTGGCCGCCTCCATGAAGCCACGTGCAACAGGGAGCCATGACATCGTGAAAGCCATCTCATTCGGCGGCCGGACGAGGGGTCGAGCCGGGACCCTCCAGCTCCTGGGCAGCGATCGCTCGGCCCGTATCGAGGCAGGAGAAACGCTGCTCAGCGCAGCCGTGCGCGGGAACATCCCGCTTCCACACATGTGCGGCGTGGGCGAGTGCGGCACGTGCAAGTGCCGCCTCATCAAGGGGCATATCCGCCTCAAGAGCGATATCTCGCGCCACGTCGCGCCCGAGGAGATCTCTGCCGGCTTCGTGCTCGCCTGCCAGAGCCTGGCCGTGTCGGAGGACGTGGCGGTCGAGGTCCCGGGGGTGGGCCGCCGGCGCGCGACGGATCGAGCGCCGGCGCAGATCGACGCGAGCGTCGCGCGCGTGACGCGGCTCGCGCCCAGCGTCCTCGCGCTCGAGGTCGACCTCGCCTCGGACGTCCGCTACGTGGCCGGGCAGTATGCGCAGCTCACGGTCCCCGGCGTTCCCGGGCTCGGCGAGCCGCGCTGTTACTCGTTCGCCGAGGCGCCGGGTCGGGCCTCGCCGCGCAGGGCGCTCTTTCATATCCGCCACGTGCCGGGCGGCGCCTTCACCGGTTGGCTCTTCGGGGCCGATCGCACGGGCGCGCGCCTCTGCTTCTCGGGGCCCCACGGCAGCTTCCGCTATCACGAGGCCGATCGGCCGCTCCTCTGCGTGGCAGGAGGCACGGGGCTCTCTCCGATCAAGGCGATCCTGGAGCAGGGGCTCTCGGATGGGCTCGCCCGCGACGTGACGCTGGTCGTCGGCGCGCGCACCCGGCAGGATCTCTATGCGCTCGACGCCATCGCGTCGATCGAGGAGCGATGGCGAGGTCGATTCGTCTTCATCCCCGTGCTCTCGCACGAGCCCGAAGGCTCGAGCTGGACAGGGCGTAAGGGGCACGTCACCGACCACCTGCGTGAGGTCGCCGCGGGCCACGCCGATTGCGCGGCTTACGTGTGCGGGCCGCCCGGGATGATCGACGCCGTGCTCGACGTGCTGCGCGGCGAGATCCCGCGGATGCACTTGCATCACGACAGATTCCTGGACCGCGGCTCGGTGGCTCACGCCGCCGCTGCGGTCGCCTGAGCCAGGCCACGACGCTCGAAAGGAGAGCCCTCATGCTCCACGGTACGGTGTTCGTCCTCGTCTTCCTCGCGCTCTTTGCCGCCCTCGAGCTCGCGCTCGGCCTGTATCGGCGCACAGGCGTGCTCACCATGCGGGAGCTCGGCGCGAGCCTCGTGTCCGTCGGCGCCTACCTCGTGATCCGCGGCGCGTCCTTCGTCGCCGTGACCTGGGCGCTCGGGGCGCTCTGGCCCGCCTCCGAGGGCGCGCTCGCCGGCGTGAGCTCCTGGCTGGTGTTCCCGATCTACGTGCTCCTCGATGAATACGGGATCTACTGGGTACACCGCAAGAGCCATGAGCTGCCCTGGCTCTGGCGGATCCACAAGCCGCACCACGTGCCGCGCAACATGAACATCGCGGTCACGTACCGGGAGAACTGGAGTTGGCATGTCCTGTTGCCGGGCACGTGGATGGCCCCGCTCGTCGTCTGGCTCGGCCACCCTGGCGTCTATATCGTGGGATTGGCCTTCAGGACGATGATCGTGCTGGCGGAGCACAGCGATCTCCGCTGGGACCTGCACCTCCAGCGGAGCCGCTCCACGCGCCCTGTCATGCGGATCCTCGAGCGCATCGTCTCGCTGCCCGACACGCACCATGTGCACCACGGGGTCGGCCGCTTCGGCAATGCCACGAAGAACTATGGCGCCGCCCTCATTTGCTTCGATTGGATCCACGGCACGCTCATGATCCCGCACGCGCGCCAGGAGGGCTTCGGGCTCCCCGAGGGCGCTCCGGTCGAGCCCTGGGCCGAGCAGCTCTTCTGGCCGTTCGTACGCTCGACGAAGCACGAGAGGGCGGATCGCCGCCGCCCGATCGAACCGGCGCCACCGATGGCCGACCTCGCCATGGCGGAGGCGGTGATTTACACCGCCGATGGCCGCGCTGTCGTCGTGAGGTGAGCCCTGCCAGGGGCTCGCCCCCGCGCGCCGCCTCACGGCCGCGCGCCGCGCCCCCTCACGGCGGCATGATGAACGACGCCGGCCCCGCCACGGCGGGGGACGGGTCCTTCCGGTAGCGCTCCAGCAGCTCGCGCCGCTCCGCCGTCCAGCCGTTCTTCGGCGACGCCGCCTGCACGAGCGCCTCCAGCGCGAGCCTGCGCAGCCGCGGATCGGGGCTCGCCCGGAGCTCCTGCTCGAGCTCGCCGAGCCGCGACGAAGAGGGGCGCAGATCCAGGAGAAGCCTGACACGTGGGTCGGGAGGGGGATCCATGGACGCCCTCCGATAGTCCCAATAGGATGCCGGCGCCAAGGAGGACAGCATGCAGCGAGGGATGCGTCGAGCGCTCGCGGTCGTGTTGATGGGAGGGATGCTTGCCGGACTGGCGCCAGGATGCACCATCCACCTCCGACCGTCCGATCGAAACGAGGCAGAGGACGAGGCGGCAGAAAACAACGAGGCGGAGCACCCTGACGAGCACGGCGATCCCGGCGAGGGCTCGGAGACCGATGACGTCGACGACGAGACGTCGTCCCCGGAGGAGCAGGCCTACGAGGACCTGCTGAACGTCGAGCCCCAAGAGCTCGCCCTCAAGACGATGGCGACCTCCTACGCGGCGGTGATGGTCGCGAGCCTCGTCGAATCCCAGGTGCTCGATCCAGCGGCCGTGGATGAAGGGGCGATCGCATCGCTGACCGAGCAGTACGCACTGACCGGTTGGGACGCGGCGCGCACCTGGATGGAGACGCCGGAGGCGGTCACGCTGGCCGCGAACGACGGGATCTACCCTAACTTCGCGTGCTTCGATGAGCCGTATTCGTGCCCCCAGACCACCGAGTGTCCGTTGAGCAACGGCGAGCAGGCATTCTGCATGGTGACATATTGCGATAAAGGCGCATGCCCCTGGTGCCCGTGGGGGCTCGGAAACCTCGTCTTCAAGTCCGTGTGTGCTTACGGCTGCCTTAATCACGGCAACCATGTCGCTGGAGCATTCATCCTGGTTTCGCACTTTGGGCCCGGCAAAAAGCACTGCACCTACTGGTAAGCGAGAAACAACGAAGACCACCTCAAAGAAAAAAAAAAAGAAGAGAAAGACACACTAACACTTATGAGCGGCGAGGATAGAGAGAACACCGAGGACACGGCCGACGCCATCAACGCCACTTATTGGATATGGGCCTTCGCCTCACCGCGCATCTACAGGACGTTCAGCCGCGTACCTCCTCGCGAGCACATCCTGCGCATGCTGGACCTCTACATTTCCTACGTGAAGAAGGGCGGCCACCACACGGCGTCGCAGTTTCAACCCGTACACTACGAGCGCCGCCTGCCGCTCGCGATGCGACTGCGCGAGCTCTTCGAGCGCTGGACGCAGCCTGATTTGGCCCAGGAGATGGTGGACATTTCCCGGGCTCTCATCGAACATGAAGGAATCAAGCCGCCCGCGTGCGGGTGGGATGCACACGAAGACCCGGAGGCAGACGGGATCAAGTACGAGGACTCGCTTCTCTGGCCGGAGGGTGTGCCGGCCATCCTCAAAGGCCAGTGGCCGCCGAAGCAATTTAAGCGTTGATTCAGATCCGGGAGCCCCTCATGCCGACCGCGTACTCGATGAACATCGCCGGCGCCGCCGCGCTCTCCGCTGCCCTCTCCGTGCTCGCGGGAGGGTGCAGAGCCCCTGGCGACAGCTCGCCGGCCGCGGCTGAGCCGCCCGAATCGCGCAGCGCGAACGGCGCGGGAGAGGCGACGGGCAGCCGAGGCGGAGAGACCGTTCAAGGAGGAGCGGCAGGAGCGCCCGCGCGTGTCGACCCCGCGCCCGCGCAGCTCCAGGCCATGATGGACCGCACACGCAAGCACGCCACGGTGACCGCGGGGTTCGCCAACACGATGGCTGCCTTCGCTGCGCCCCGGGTCATCGCCAGGGCGAAGAGCCTTCCGAGCCGTGAAGAAGTGCTCCGGTGCATCGATGCCTATCTCGAGGTGATCGCGGAGACGAAGCAATCCCCCCGAGCGGAGGGGAATCAAGCCACGATCAACGCCGAACCCTACGCCCTCAAGCTCCGTGATCTCGTCGCCGCCTGGACGCCCGCCACGACCGTGCCAGCCGCGATCCAGCAAAATGCGCGCGATGTGCTCGGTGCGCTCGGCATACCCGAACCCCCCGAGGGATGGGACCTATTCGAGGGGGACGCCGCCTCGAGCTCGCCGTAGCGCCGCCCGCCGCTCCCCGCCTCACGGCGGCATGACGAACGACGCCGGCCCCGCCACGGCCGGGGACGGGTCCTTCCGGTAGCGCTCTGCCAGCAGCTCACGCCGCTCCGCGGTCCAGCCGTTCTTCGGCGACGCCGCCTGCACGAGCGCCTCCAGCGCGAGCCGGCGCAGCCGCGGATCGGGGCTCGCCCGGAGCTCCTGCTCGAGCTGCGACGGGTGGACGCAGCCGTGCACCGCGGCCATCGCCGCGACCATCGCGTCGTGGTGCAAGAGGTCCCGCCGGCCGAGCTCGACGAGCGCCTGTCCGAGCGCCTTCCAGGGAAGGAGGCGCGCCGCGAGCCCCAGGTACTGGGGCACGGCCAGGGCGTCCTCCTTGAGCGCGGCGAGCAGCCCCTCCCCGACGGCGACGTGGTGCTTCGCGGCGTACGAGCCGAGCCGCGCCGAGAGCGCGGGCAGGAACGCCACGAGGTGCCGGCGCCTCGGCGAGAGCTCCGCGAGCCGCTGGACGACGATCGCGACCTCCCCCGGCTGCATCCTGGCGAGCGCCGCGGACAGCGCCTCCGCCGCCTCCTCGGGCGCAGGCGCGGCCATGTGCTCGAGCAGCCGGCGGAAGAGCGACCGCGCCTCGTCCCGGAGCGGCAGGTACGCGCCGCGCCGGAGCAGGTCGAGCCGCGCCTCCGGCTCGGCCCGCCCGAGGATCGCCGCGAGCAGGCCCACCACGCGCCGCTCGGCCTCGGTCGACAGCCTGCCGAGCGGGATGTCCGCGAGCTTCGACGCCACGAGCCAGTCGGGATCCCGGACCGCGCGGCCGAAGACGTCCCACGTCTCGGGCTTGTCCAGGTGGTCCCAGAGCGCCCGGAGCAGCGCGATCCGCACGTCGCGGTGCGTCTTCGGGGCGTCCAGCCGGAGCAGGTCCCGGTAGGCGTCGTCGCCGCCCAGCTCGCCGAGCAGGCGCACGACCTCCTTGGCCACGGTCACCTTCGTTGTCGGCACCGCCCGGAGCTCGGCGAGCACCCGCTCCCGGGACATCTCGGAGAAGGCCTTCCGGAGCGCGTAGATCGCCCAGCGCGCGCGATCGTCGCCCAGGCACTCGATCAGGACGGGGACGCCCTGGCCGGCGTCGAGCCACGGCAGGCCCCGGATGGCCATCTCGCGCAGGGGCGGCCTCGGATCCGAGGCGAACGGGGTGATCGCCGACGCGTCGACGTACGCGAGCCGGACCAGCGCGGAGATCGCGAACCGCAGCGTGGGGACATCGCACGTCTCGTCGCCGAGCAGCGCGCGGAGGCCGGCGGCGTACTTCTCCTGCTGCCTCGCCGTCCAGCGGCCGTGGCCCCCGCCGAAGTCGAGCACCCAGCGCGTCTTGCCCGTCGCGAACCTGCCGGTCATGGGCTGCGCCCGGTCGAGCAGGGGGTCCAGGAGATCCTGGCGCTTCTGGCTCACGTGCCGCGCGACGGCGCCGATCAGCACGAAGCTCCTGTCCTCGCCCAGCAGCGCGGGCACGAGCCGCGCGAACCGCGGCCTGTCGTGGGCGCGCAGGAGGCCGAGCGCGCCCGCCGCGACGCCGACGAACGGGAGCTCGCGGGACAGCCGCTCGAGCGCCTCGAGCAGCGGCGTGACCACCTCGAGGCGGATGCCGAGGCTCTGCGCGAGCGAGAGCACCGCCCCTGCCCGCTCGCCGGTGCACCAGGCGCCCGCGAGCTGCGCGAGCGCCGGGCTGAGCCGCTCGGCCTCCGCGCGGGTCAGCTCCTCCCCGAGGCCCTCCGTCGAGACCGAGCCGCGCACCGCGAGGATCTTCGTGAGCCAGCGCGCCCCCCACGCCCCGTCGACGCGGAACAGGCGGACCACGAGCCGCTCCACGGCCGAGGCCGTGGCGTGGGACAGGTCCGCGGCGTCGAGCGCGTCCTGCGCCACGGCGCCCGCGGCCTCCAGGTGCTCCTGCGCGAACCGGCCGAGGGGCAGCGCGGCGAGGGCGCCGATCATCGCCCGCCGCACCGGATCCTGCTCGAACTTGCGGGCGCGCACGTTCGCGAGGGCGTCCGCGAGCGCGCCCCGGTCGTGCAGGACGCTCCCGACGAGCAGCGCCTGTGCCTTCGCCCGCTCGTCGCCCTCCGGGTGCCCGAGGAGCGGCGCGAGCGCCTCCTTCGCCTCGGCGAAGGACAGGAGGCGCGCGTAGCTCATCCGCCGGTCCGGCTTCGAGACGAGCGACGGGCAGCTCGAGAGGTGCCGCCTCGCCTCGCGCTCGCGCAGGTCGCGGGGCAGCGCGTCGAGCACCTCGGGCGCGATCGTGCCGTCGGTGGCCTGCGCCGCGCACGACCAGCGCGCGAAGGCCCGCTCCCGGAGCGCCTGCTCCTTGGCCGACTCGGCCTTCACGTAGCGGAACAGGAAGGCGCCGTAGCCCCCGGCCCCTCCGAGCAGGAAGGCCCGCAGGACCGCCTTCTGGTCGTCGGGGCCGAGCCGCAGGAACCACCGCGGGCCCAGCTTGCCGTCGCTCAGCGCGCCCCAGGCGTGGCGGATGAGGTAATCGAGGCGCTCGGCGCCGAGCGCGCGCGCGCCCTTGTCGAAGCGCACCACACCGAAGACGCCGGGCGGCGGCGCGGGTCGTCCGCTCTCGTGGCGCGCCTTGAGGAGGTCGAACGTGGCGGCCGGGCGCGATCGGGCCAGGAGGTGCAGGGAGCCGGCGAGCAACGAGGGCTCCTCGCCGCGCTCGAAGAGGGCCTGGATCAGCGGCAGCGCCGCGTCGGGCGCGCGCCGGGCGAGCGGGACGAGCAGCGGCGCGAGGCGGTAGCGCAGGCGAACGTCGAGGGACTTGGAGCGGGCGATCGCCTCCCCGAACCAGCGCGCCGCGGCCGCGGGGTGCCTCATGCCGAGCCGATCGAGGCAGCTCGGGCCGCCCGCCTCGTCGATGGCGCGCCGGTGCGCCGACACGAGCGCCTCGGAGCCGAACGGGAGCAGATCCACGATCAGGGGATCGCGCCCCGCCTGCATGCGCGCGCCGAGGAACGCGTCCACGGCGGCCTGGCGCTTCCGCCGCGCGAGCTGGGCGACGGTGCGCCGGAGGGTGCGCCGCTCGAGGAGGGCGCCGAGCGCCGCGAGCGCCTGCGCGTCGTCGCAGAAGCGGGCGACCATGCGGCTTGCGCGCCGCCGCACGGAGCGGGACGGGTCGGAGACGGCCGCGACGACGCGCGCGCCGTCGCCCGAGCCGTAGACGCTCATGAGCGCGAGGAGCCGCTCGTAGGGCTGCGCGCTGCTCCAGAGCGCGCCGAGGAGCGCGCTTGCGCCGGCGTCGCCGCGCGCGGCGGCGCGGCCCAGCTCCACCACGCGTCGGACGCGGTCGTGGTGGGCCAGCGGCTCGATGTCGGCGAGGAAGGAAGCGGCGTCCATGGAGGGCGATCATAACGCCCCGGGGCCGGAGGCTCGCAAGGCCGAGCGCGGCGACGCTCCGGAGCGTCGAGCCCCTCCGGCCAGAGGTTCATCTCTCCCGGGAGGCTGTCGACACCCTCCGGCCAGAGGTTCATCTCTCCCGGGAGCCTGTCGACACCCTCCGGCCAGAGGTTCATCTCTCCCGGGAGGCTGTCGAGACCCTCCGGTTTGCGTTTCATCTCTCCCGGGAGGCTGTCGACACCCTCCGGTTTGCGTTTCATCTCTCCCGGGAGGCTGTCGACACCCTCCGGTTTGCGTTTCATCGGTAGTGCTGTCATTTGAACATGAAGGCGGTAAGGCGGGAAGAAAATCTCAATGATCTTCCCGCCTTACCGCCTTCATATGAACCCTCTCTGGGCAAATGACAGCACCACCGCTTCATCTCTCCCGGGAGGCTGTCGACAGGTCCGGGCCGCGATAGGTCGACCCGGGTCGGGTCGCGCGCGCCTCACTTCCAGTTGACGGTGGCCCAGCCGCGGGCAGGAACGCTGAACTGGAGCTTCTTGCCGGCCACGCCGAGGGTGGTCGTCTTCGCGGAGCTGCCGGAGTTGTAGATGACCGTGACGATGCTGCCGTCCGGGTTCTTGAACGCCAGCGCGTCGCCGCCGGTCGTGTTGACGCGCATCGCTCCGGGATCGACGTACTGCGAGACGTGGCGGAAGACGTGGTAGGCAGGGGTCAGTACCAGCTCCTTCGTGTCGGCTTTCACGTTGAGGAGCGCGTTCTGGGGCCACGGCCGCTGCGAGTCGATGTTCTTCCCCACCGGGTCCAGCACCATGTTCCAGGCGTTGTACGAGTTCACCCCCGCCTTGATCCAGTCGCGGATGAGCCCCCAGCTCTCCTGCCCGTAGGCGTGATCGTTCGCCGCCGTGTCCGGGTTGAACGTCGGCACGCCCGGAGGGTTCCAGTTGTAGTTGCCGCACTGGTGCTCCGTTTGCACGATCGGCAGGTTGCGCGATTTCAAGCCGTTCACGCTGCCCCGCATGTTCCACTGCAGCCCGAAGCCCTTGACGTACTTCATCGCGGTGGCATCGCCGGTCACGGCGCTGAGGATCCCCGGGTCCGCCGCGTCGTTGGACATCGTGCCGAGGAAGATCTGCGCCTTGATCCCGCGCTCTTCGAACAGCGGCCCCAGGTGGGTGCCGATGAACTTGGCCATGAGCTGCCCCGTCCAGGCGCAGCTCGGATACCTCGTCTCGTAGGTCGGCTCGTTCTGGGGGTGGACCGCCTCGATGGTCATGCCCTCCGCGGCGTACGCCTCCACGAACCTCGCGAAGTACAGGGCATGTGCCTTCAGGGTGTTCGCGTCGTCCTTCATCTTGCCACCATCGAAGGCGCCGTTGCTCTTCATCCAGGTGGGGGGCGTCCAGGGGCTGGCCCAGAGGTGGAGGCCGGGCCTCACGGCGAGCGCCGCCTTGATGAACGGGATCAATTTCTCCTTGTCCCGCGCGATGGAGAAGCTCTCCATCGTGAAATCATCCTTCTTCTCGTTGAGGCTATAGCGGTCCATCGCATAGTCGCTGGCCCCCATGGGGATGCGCCCGTAGGCGAACCCTGCGCCCTCGTTCTTGTCGAAGAGAAGCCTGATGGCTCGCTGCCGCTCAGCCTCGCTGAGCATCGACAGCATGTTCCAGCCCATCTCGTTGAAGGAGCCGCCGAAGCCATCCCATCGCTGCTGCGTTGCCGCCTCGTCGACGGTCACGTCGGCATTGCCGCTCGTCACTTCCGTCGGCGTCCCGATCTTCCAGTACTCGTTCGCGCCCGAGGTGATCAACGTGGGCTCGACCACGTCGGGCTCACCACCGCCGGTACCGGGAGACGAGCCGCCGCCGCCTTCTCCGCCCGGATCGCCGCCCGCACCGTCCGAACCGGTCGAGCCGCCCGTCCCCGCGCCGCTGCCTGCCGTCCCGCTCCCGCTCGCGTTTCCGCTCCCGCTCCCGCTCGCGTTTCCACTCCCGCTCCCGCTCGCGTTTCCGCTCCCGCTCCCGCTGCTGCCCGCACCCGCACCCGGGCCGCCCGAGCTCTCGGGTTCTTCCGGGCCGCTCGAAGAACCACACCCCACCAGGAGAAACGCGAGCAATATGCCGGCGGTCGAACCGCGTGCCCTGTTCATCACAAAAATCCTCCATCCCAGGGGTGCAACCCCTTGGCGGTGCCTGCAGCAGGCGTCAGAAAGTGGCCGTCCTATATGCCCAGAAGGCCCCACGGTGATCGGGCGGGCGGGATAAAAGGCAGCAAGCTCCACGTCGATGACCCGGCGCACGCGCGCGCCATGCGCTCGCGTCACGCCTCCCGTGCCGAAGGTCCGCGTCGACGTCGCGGATGGCACGGCGGCACGCCTTCCAGATCGTGCACAGCAGATCCAACCCGGCCGTACGATTGCTGGGTTTCGATGCGCGTGTTAGCGTCGGCCCCCGATGCGAACCGCGGTTTTCGCCCTCGCCCTCCTGGCCGGCTGCGGGGGCGCATCCGGGGCGGCGCCCGGCGCGGCCCTCTCCCCCTCCTACGCGACGAGCCTGGGCTCCACGTCGGCGAGCATGCCCAGCAGGCTGCCCGCGCCCGCGTTGCCCAGCCGGGCTTCGGTCCAAACCGATCTGGTCGTCCGCCCCGACGTGCTCGTCCTCGGCTTCGCGCTCCAGGAGACCGACGCCGATCCACAGCGCGCCCTCACCGCGGCGAAGGCTTCGGTGGAGGACCTGGAGCGGCAGTTCAAGGAGGCGACCGGCGGCGCATCCACGGTGAGGATGCTGGGCGCGTCGTTCACCACGGTCTTCACCGAGAAGGCGGAGAGCGAGGGCGACGCCGTATCGGCCGCTGTCGACGGCGTGATCGAGGTGCGCCTCGCCCCCGAGCTCGACTTCTGGGCGAGGAGCCGGCTGGCCGCAGCCGTGGCGCAGGTCAGGCGCGAGGTGAGCGCCGCGGTGCAGGCGGCGAAGGACGGGCGGCGCGGGGCCACCTTCGGGCAGCCTCGGGCCGAGGTGAAGGAGCCGGAGGGGCACCGCGCGCAGCTGACCGAGCAATGGCTCCGGAGGGCGCGATCGTTCGCGGAGGCGGCGCAGGCGGCGTCGGCGCCGCTCCTGCTGGTGGACTGCGCGCCGCCGGGGGCCATCGAGCAGCGGCCCATCTCGCTGCTGGAGGTGGGGCTCTCGCTGTCGGTCGCGTGCCGCCTGAACGCGCTCTCCGCAGAGCCGAAGCGCGACTGACGGCCTCCGGGCGGCTCACCCCCGGCCATCCGTCGTCGGGCAGGACATCACCCGGCGATCAGCCGGTACACGGGGAGCTCTGGCCGACATGTGAACCGCACAGGAAGGACGCTTGTGCCGACACCGCGGCTCACGTACACCCTTCCATGGGCCGTGTCGTACATACCCGAACGAAATCGGCCCGATCCAGGCGGAACCCACACCGCCGTTCCGAGCGCTCGGATCTGTCCTCCATGCGTATGCCCCGCGAGGCCCAGATCGAAGCGCGGCGCGCCGGGAGGGAGCGTCTCGAAGACGCCGGGCGCGTGCGTGAGAAAGAGCCGAACCGGAGCGGACGGCACGTTCGCCAGGGCGGCTCGCAGATCGGCGTTCCCGCTGCAGAAATCGTCCGTCGCGACGATGGAGACGCCGCGCTTCAGCAGCACCGACTCGTTCCCGAGGAGCCTGGCTCCGGCGCGCGCGTACACCTCGCTCAGCCTTTGCAAGGGGACGTGCCCCCAGTGTTCCCAGTTGCCGACGGTGGCGAGGACCTCACGCCCCGGCGCGGCGAGGCTGCGGCAGAACTCCTCCAGCACGCCGAGCGCGCCCTCGCCCTCGATCGCGTCGCCGGTCAGCACGACGAGATCGGGCGCCAGCCCGCGGATGGCGTCGATGGCCTTCTCGTGGACGCTGCCCAGCGCGCGCAGGTGGATGTCAGAGAGGTGAGCTATCCGAAACCCCTGAAGCGCGGCCGGGAGCCGGGGGATGGGGACATCGTGCTCGGCGACATCGAGCCAGGAAGGTTCGATGGCGATCCCGTCGAAGGCGGCAATCCCTGCAGCGCAGCAACTGGCGTGGAGGAAGGCTCGGCGGGTGACCGGTCGGACCATTCCGGAACCTTAGCAAACTCAGCTCGAGGGCCGCGGCTTGCGCGTGAGCTGGACCAGCCGCTCCGGGGAATCGAGCCCGGGATCGGGACCGTCGAGATCCTCCAGCACGAGATCGAACAGCCCGTTGTCGAACGGCCTCCCCGCGGCCGGCGCGGCGGGCACGAGGCGCTCGCGCTTGCCCTGCGCGGCCAGCGTGCGCGCCCGGAAGTGGCAGTACGGGTTGTTCCCCGGCCGCCCGAAGAGCGCGTGCGCCGTGAAGGTGCACCCGCCCATGCACACCTCCGCGAACGCGCAGCTCCGGCAGAAGCCCCAGAGATCGTCGGCCGTGCGCGCCCGCGCGAACGCGAGCCGCGGCGCCTCGTCCCAGATCTCCTGGAGCGCGCGCCCGCGCAGGTCGCCGCCCACGTAGGCGTCGCTCTGGAGCGACGGGCAGCCCTTCACCGCGCCGTCGGACTCGATCCCCAGCACCAGCTTCCCGGCTTGACAGCCGCGAAAGTGGTCGCGGCCGCCCTCGCGCAGCGAGCGCAGGAGCGCCTCCTCCGGGCCGAAGTAGCCCAGGTTGTTGCCGGGCATCACCGTGATCCCGTCCCGGAAGGCCCGCCGCTTCAGGGCGGCGATGCGCGGGAGCACGTCGAGCAGATCGTAGGGCTGGAGCAGCATCGCCGGCCGGTCGGCCGCGCGGCCGAGCGCCGCGGTGATCTGCACCTGCCACGCCGTGATCCCCTGCTCCCGGAGCAGGTCGTAGAGCGCCTCGAGGTCGCCCTGGTTCACCCGGTTGAGGTTGGTGTTGGCCGCGGTGAGCAGCCCCGCGCCCCGGAGGTGCCCGAGCGCCGCGAGCGCGCTCCGGTGGCTGCCCGGCGCCTTGCGGATGAGGTCGTGGGCGCGCTCCAGCCCGTCGACGCTGACCGAGACGCTGTGCAGGCCGGCCGCCTTCATCTGCGCCGAGATCTCCGCCGTGATCCCCCGCCCTCCGGTCGTCATGGTCGGCCGCACGCCCGCGGCCTTGAGCGCTGCGATGATCTCCAGAAAGCCGTCGTGCAGGTAGGCCTCGCCGCCGATGAGCACCACCTCGCGCGCGCCCATCGCCGCGAGCTGCCGCACCACGCCCAGCGCCTCCTCGGTGCCGAGCTCCGAGGGCCGCGCGGCCCCTGCCCTGGATCCGCAGTGCCGGCAGGGCTGATCGCAGCGGAGCGTCAGCTCCCAGACCACGTACGCCGGGAAGTACTCGCCGGGGACCACATCGAGACGGCGCAGCGCCATGCCGGAGCCTACCGCGAACTCCGCCGCCGGCTCCTGCTCTCCGGCGCCCTTTCGATCGCGCGGGGGATGGATGATGACCTGCGCACGCGCACGCGCACGCGCCACGCGCACGCCGCTGCGCCACTCCCCTTCATTTTCCTTGTGCGTCGCCGAGGCGGCTTGCCATAGAATGGGACGGTTTGACCTCCCTGGCTCGGCCTTCCGAGGCGCGCCAGGGCTCGGCCTCATGGCCCAACGGCGGAGATCCTCATGCTCACCCTCGGCGCTTGTCCTTGCTGCGATGGTTTCCTGCCTCCCG
Source organism: Sorangium sp. So ce281 (assembly GCF_051527395.1). Lineage (NCBI taxonomy): Bacteria > Pseudomonadati > Myxococcota > Polyangiales > Polyangiaceae > Sorangium > Sorangium sp. So ce281. The sequence goes on along the minus strand of NZ_CP150322.1, from coordinate 2,418,359 downwards.
GCGCTTCCGCCTGCCCGCATTGCGGCGCGACGCCCACGGCCGAGCGCGCCAGCTGCGCGCAGGCGCGCCACGGGATCGCGGGCCGGCTGCTCGCGGCGGCGTCGGGCGGCATGATGGCTGTCACGCTGATGGCCTGCTACGGCATGCCCCCGTGCGACGAGCCCGCGACCGACAGCGACGGCGACGGCTACCAGGCGACATGCGAGGGCTACGGGCCCGAGGAGGACTGCGACGACGGCAATCCGGACATCCACCCCGGCGCGACGGACGTGGCAGGTGACAGCATCGATCAGGACTGCAGCGGCGACGACACCCCGCTCGGCACCGGCGGCGGGGGAGGCGGCGCCGGCGGCGCCTCCTGACAAATCCCCTCACTTTGCTGGCATTTTAACGAAAAAAAATTGAACAGGGAGACGGGGAGACGGGGAGATTGATGGGATTTCACTCCCCGACTCCCCGCCTCCCTGTGAACTTTCCCGAAAACGGAGCCGCCGCCCATTCGGACAACACACGGCGGACGCGCTCGAGATATCCCCCCTCGCGCACGATCTCCTGGTATCCCGGCACTGCGCCGACCCACTCCCGCATACGCACGTTCGACGCCTCGGTGAGGTACATCGTGGGAAGCCCCATGAGCGCGGGCCCGTCCATGCCTGCGGTCGTCACGCCGAGCTGGCCGACAAGGCCGTGCGTTCGCTTCAGGTGCTCGAAGAACTGCAGCTGCGCCCGGCGCATGTCGAGCTGCCGGAAGGTCGGGTCCTTCCAGAAGAGCGTCATGTCGATCGCTCCCTCGGGGACCCGCGCGTCTCGAAGGGCGTCGCCGGTCAGCACAGGCACGAACCCCGTGCGTTGAACGAGGTCCGTCAGCTCGAGCAGCTCGGCGAGCGTCGTGTTGCGGTGCGGGTGGTGGCTCCCCTCGCGGATCCAGAGCAGCACCTTCTTCCGGCATGACGCCCCCGCCCGCGCTTCCGCGAGCCTGCGATCGACCCAGGCGATCACCGATCCCGGAATCGGCGCGTCCGCCAGAAACGCTGTGCGAAGTCTCCCCTGGGCGGACGACGGATCGACCTTGAAGGCGCGGGCGACGATCTCCGTGGTCTGCTTCACCGCGCGCGGGCGCGGGCGGTACGCCTGAAGGTGATCGCTCAGGCCTGCATCGCGCAGAAACGCCTCGGCTTGCGGCGTTCCCGGTTTGCCTGGCTCGACCTGGATGGCCGCGCCCGCGAGGACGGCGGCCGCGGCGACGTACCACCCCTCGCCGAACGAGAAGCCGCCGTCCGTGTGAAATGTATACGCGTGGTTTCGCTCCTCGATGATCCTGCGCGCCGCGCGGGCGGCGACCTCGGCCTCGTGGGCCGCCGCGCGCGCAGCGCGGGCGACCTTGGACCGCGGAGAGCCGCCCTCGAGCTCCGAGGCGCTGATCGCGGCCGCGCGCGCCGAGGCCTCTGCGCCGGTCACGATCGCCTCCACGCGCCGCCAGCCGTCGTCGCAGGCTTCGCGCGTCGGCGCGCGCTGCGCGCTCAACGAGAGCTGGCCCGCTCCGTGGAGCGCGTCTGCCGCCCGCGCCGCGTGGGCCCTCGCCAGCGTCGAACGGGCGCCCACCGCCGTCGCGAGGATTCGTTCTCTTCCAGCGGCGACCTCATGTTCCTGGAGGGCGGCGCGCTCCTGCTCGGCGGCGGCCAGCGCGCGATCCGCCTGCTCGATCGCGCATTCGAGCAGACGCCGATAGCGCTCGCGCTGCCCCGGCGCGTGCAGCGTGGTCGCCAGGGCGAGCGCGGCGTCGAGGCTGCTTTCGGCGTCGCGCCCGATGTGCTGCGCGGCGAGCGTCTCGGCGACAACCACTCCCATGCACACCGGCTCGAGTCCCTCGATCATCGTGACCTACGCCGGACCGCCAGACCGGTCAAGCGCTGTCGCCCGCAGGGTGTTCCGCGTCGGTGAATCCATCACGGATTTCCTGGACAGCGCGCTCGCGCGCGGGGACGAGCCGCCGGACGCTCGCTGCTGGAACGCCGGCGCGGTTGAGCACCGGCGACCCGCGTCCAGCAAAGTTCAGTTAGGATATCCGGGGATGTTCACCTCCATCGCGTAGAGCGACGCGCCCGACGTGATGTAAAGGGTCTTTCGATCGGCCCCGCCGAACGCGACGTTCGACACCTCGCCCATCCCCGTGATCGCGCCGAGCCTCGCGCCACTCGGCGCGAAGACGTCGATGCCGTCGCGCCACGCGATGTAGAGGTTGCCCGCGCAGTCGACGCCCATGCCGTCGGCCTTCGGCAGGTTCGCCGCGAAATTGGACGAGGCGCCGGGCGCTCCTTCGGCGCTCAGCGGATAGCGAAGGATCCGGCCGGGGGTGAACTCGGTCACGTACAGCACGCTCTCGTCCGGCGAGAGCGCGACGCCGTTGGGGGTCTCCAGCGTGCCGATGAGGCTCACCGCGCCGGACGGGGACACGCGGTAAGCTGCTGTCGGCAACTCCGGCCTGCCGGCGCTGAGCTGAAAATCGGGATCGGTGAAGTAGACGTTGCCGTCGCTCCGCACGACGACATCGTTCGGGGAGCTGAACCGCTTGCCCATGTACGATCCGGCGATCTCGCGCCGCGCCTTCGTGCCGAGATCGAACACGGAGACGCTGCGCGTGTCGTGGGTACACCCGATGAGGTTCCCGTCGCTGTGGAGGCCCAGCCCGTTCGTCCCGCTGTTCTCGAGGAACACCTCGATCGTGCTCGGAGGCGTGAGCTTCTGGATCTTCGCCTTCGGGCCGTTGAGGGGCGGCGCGTTCTGCGCCTGCATGTTGATCTCCGAGAAGAACAGCGCCCCGAGCTCGGCGACCCAGACCGGGCCCTCGACGTACGTGAACCCCCCTCTCACCAGCTGCGGCCTGCCGTTCGCCGGCACCGGATCGGCCGCGTACGGGCCGCCCGGGCAGACGGCCGACACCCCATCACCGCCGCCCGCCCCGGCGCCGCCCGCCCCGGCGCCGCCCGCCCCGGCGCCGCCGCTCCCCGTCGCGTCGCCCCCGCTGCCGCTCGACGCCGCCGCGCTGCCCGCGCCCGCGCCCGCGCTGGTGGAGCTGGAGCTGGAGCTGGAGCTCGTGGCGCCCACGCTGCCCGTGGAGCCGCTCGACCCGCCAGCTCCAGCGCCGCTGGAGGATCCGCCCCCGCCCTCCGACTGGAGCGGGTCGTCGTCGCCGCCGCCGCAGCCATTCGCCGCGACGAGCACGATGCAAGAAACGACGAGCGAGTACGTGACCTTCATAAGCAAGTGCCTCCAAGCGCCCCCCGGCTGGTGTGCCGATCGGGCCCGCTCATCATCGTCAGCTCGCCTCGCGCCGCAAGGGCCGAGGCGACCGAGCGGCACAGCGCCTCGAACGCGCGCTCCACGCAGGTCAAGGACCGGCGCGCCGCGCTGCGCCGTGAACGGCGGCGGCGGGCGAGGAGGCAAGCGGCGGCCGGCGACGGTAGGATGCAGGGAACCATGAAAATTGCTGTTTACGGCTTCGGAGCCATCGGCGGTTTGCTCGGCGCCCGGCTGGCCACGGCTGGCTGCGACGTGAGCGCCGTCGCGCGCGGAGAGAACCTCGCCGCCTTGCAGAAGCGCGGCCTGCTGCTGCAAGGCGAGGGAGAGATCACCCGGGTGCCGATCCGCGCCTCGGAGGATCCGGCCGCGCTCGGCGCGCAGGACGTCGTGATCATCGCGGTCAAGGCCACCGCGCTGGCCGACGTCGCCGCGCGCATCGCTCCGCTGCTCCGCGAGGACACGATCGTCGTCCCCGCGATGAACGGCGTGCCGTGGTGGTTCTTCGCCCCCGAGAACGTGCCGTATGCCGGCGCCCGGCTCCGCTCGCTCGACCCGGGCGGCATCGTTCCGCGCGCCATCCGGCTCCGCCAGGTGGTCGGCTGCGTCGTGCATCTGTCGGGCTCCAGCCCGGAACCGGGGCTGGTGCGCGTCGGCCCCGGCAACCGCCTGCTCCTCGGCGAGCCGGCCGGCGGACCTTCGCACCGCGTGGGCGCGCTGGTCGAGCTGCTGCAGCGCGCCGGCTTCGACGCCGAGGCCAGCGCCGATATCCGGACCGACATCTGGTACAAGCTGTGGGGCAACATGACGATGAACCCGGTGTCGGTGCTCACCGGTGCGACGTGCGATCGGATACTGGACGATCCGCTGGTGCGCGGCTTCTGTCTCCAGGCGATGCAGGAAGCGGCGGCGATCGGCGCGAAGATCGGGTGCCCGATCGCGCAGAGCGGAGAAGACCGGATGGAGGTCACGCGCAAGCTCGGCGCGTTCAAGACATCGATGCTGCAGGACGCGGAAGCGGGCAAGTCGCTGGAGATCGACGCGCTGGTGACCGTGGTCCACGAGATCGGCAAGCTGACCGGCGTACCGACGCCGACCATCGACGGCTTGCTCGGCCTCGTGCGCCTGTGCGGCCGCACGCGCGGCCTGTACGCCGGATGATCCAATCGTCGCTCAGGGCCGGGCTCCACCGCAGTCGCCCGGGCAATTGCAGTCGTTCTCACCCGCGCCGCAATCGCCGTCGCCGCATGTCGCGCAGAGGTGCGCGTCGGGCGCCGTGATCACGCACGCGCCGTCGACGCGCGCCATGCTCGCGATGGGCGTGAGACCCGGGCAGCAGGCCGTGAACGACTTGCTCGACGCCATCCCTCCCTCGCCCGAGCAGCGCGACGCGAGCGCTGCGCACGAGCCGTCGGCTTGCTGGACATACCCGGGCAGGCAGTCGCACTGCGGCCGCCGGGGGCGCAGCACCGGCACCGTGCCGGCCGGGCCTCTCGGCCCGAGCTGAACGGCAGCCGGGAGCGGCCGGCGTCGCGCGGGTGCCTCGGAGGTGACGCGGCGGCGGCGGTGTTGTAGCGGAAATGATCGCTGTGCGGCGCTGTGCACCTGGCCTCGGCTTGCTGGTCGCGGGCGCCCTCGCGGGCGCGTGCGCTGCCGCGCCGGACGCGCCCGCGCGGCCCACGGGTGACGTCGAGGCGCCGCCGGGCAGCGCCCTGCCCGGGGCCGCGGGGGCGGCGCGGGTGCCCATGCCGAGGCCGGCGCGGGCGCGGCTCGGGGCGGCCGTGATCGCGAACCAGGCCTGCGAGGGGTGCCACGAGGAGGTGGCGCGAGAGTGGCGCGCGTCGCTCCACCACCGGGCCAACACCGAGCCGGCCTACCGGCGGGCGTTCGCGATCGAGCCGATGCCGTTCTGCCGGGCGTGCCACGCGCCCGAGGCGAGGCCGGAGGCGCCTGAACCGGAGGCGCTCGGGGCGCTCGGGGTGGGGTGCGTGACGTGCCACGTGACGAGCGACGCCGAGGGCGAGCTCGCAAGGCAGGCGGTGGCGCCGGTGCTCGCGGCGCCCTGGGCGGGGCGCGGGGCGCCGCCGGCGGCGCCGCACGCGGTGATCCGGGACGCGCGGTTCGGGGGCGCGGACGCGTGCGCTGCCTGCCACGAGTTCGCGTTCCCCACGGCGCGAGGGCGGTCGGCCGCGGAGCTGATGCAGTCGACCGTCGTCGAGCACCGCGCGTCGCCGGCCGCCGACCGGCCCTGCGCGGCGTGCCACATGCCCCGCGGGCCCGGGGGGCGGCGCGTCCACGGGTTCGCGGGATCGCGGGACGAGGCGCTCGTGCGGAGCGCCGTGGCGGTGACGGCGCGGCGGCTCTCGGCGACGCGCGTGGCGGTGACGCTCGCGCCCGCGAACGCGGGACACGCGTTCCCGACGGGGGATCTGTTCCGGAGGCTCGAGGTGTCGGCCGAGGCGCTCGGGCCCGACGAGCTGGTGCTGGGGCAAGCGGAGCGCTACCTGACGCGGCACTTCGCGCTGCGGCCCGGGACGATCGGGCGGAAGCTGGTGGCCGACGACCGGGTGCACGCGGAGCCCGTGACGGTGGAGCTCGACGTCGGGGCCGCCGGCGAGGGGCGCGCGATCGCGTGGCAGGTGGCCTACCAGCGGGTGGCGCACCCGAACGGGGTGGACCTGCGCGACGCGGAGATCGAGGGCGAGATCCGGGTCGCGTCGGGGAGGCTCGCGCCATGAGCGGACGAGGGATCGGCGCGAGGGGGAGCAGGCCGGCGCGGCGCGCGGTCCGGGGTGGTGAGCGGCCGGGCAGCCGGCGGGTCGGGGATGAGAGCATGGGAGCGCGGCGCGGCAGTCAGGCGCGGCCGCGCCTGGAGGAGGACGGGCGATGATCGGGCGAAGGGCGTCGTGGGGGCTGGGCGGGCTCGTGATGGCGATGGCAGGGTGCGGGCCGGCGCCCGCGCCGCAGGCGGCCGACGGGCCGCGCGCGGAGGCCGCGGCGCAGGCGCCGGGCGCGGCGGGCGCATCGAGCACCGCGGGCGCGCCGGGCGCGGCGGGCGGGGTGAAGGCGGACGAGGCGGCGAAGCCGGAGCCGCCGCCGACGTCGGCGTTCGCGCCGGTGGCGCAGATCCCGGAGGAGGTCGAGCTGCGGCTGCACCCGGTGGAGGGGGCACTGCTCGTGTCGACCTCCAACCTGACGATGCTCGAGGGGGAGCAGGAGGCCGTGGCCGCCGCCGTCGGCGTGCTGAAGGAGGGGAAGATCGAGTTCCCGAAGCGGCTGCACCTGCCGGGGTGGTGGGTGTCCGTGATCGGCGTCCACGGGCGCTATCCCGACCAGCTCGACCTGATCGCGACGGGCACGACGGGCCGCACCGGCGTCGCCGAGCACTACGCCCTGGGGGCGAAGGGCTGGGTGCAGCGCGTGAGCGACGCGGGGCAGTGGTTCACCGGGGTGGCGAGCATGGGCAGCTCGCTCGTGGGGCTGGTGGGGCCGACGATGATCGGGCCCTCGCGGTTCGTCACGCTGCGCGGGCCCAGGGTGGGGCTGACGATCACGCCGGCGCCCAGGAAGGGGGAGTGCCGCGGGTTCGACTTCGACGGGGCATCGCGTTACTCGGAGACCGAGGTCCGCCCGGAGGCATTCGGGGCGACGCGCGATGGGACCGCGCTGAGCTACGGGCTCAACTGCAAAGGGGAGAGCGCCCTGGAGGTCTGGAAGCCGGGCGAGAAACGCTCGACCATCCTGCCCATCCCGGCGCCCTCCGACGAACAGAGCGCCGACGATGTGCGCACGCTGGTCCTGCCGGGCCCCGGCGACGGCGAGGCGTGGATCGTGGACGGGGGCGTGCTCCGCTACCAGGGCGGGGAGGCGAAGAAGATCGACCCGCCGGCGAAGGGCGCGCGCGTGCTCACCGCGTCGGCGGCGCCGGACGGGACGCTGTGGGCGCTCGCGGACGGCGCGCTGTTCGCGCGCAAGGGAGATGCCTGGGAGCAGGCGCCGCTGCCCGACGGGGTGAAGGCCCGCGACGTGGCCGTGGGGAGCGACGGCGCGGTGTGGGTCGCGGCCGGCGGGGCGATCCTGAAGCACGGCGGCGCCAGCGAGGCCGCGGGCGCCGCGCCTGGGACCATCCAGCTCCAGAAGGGGCCGCCGCCGAAGCCCAAGGAGAACCGGACCTTGCCGAGGCCCGGCGGGCCGAAGTGCCCGCAGAACCTCGTGGTGCTCTACACGTTCAGCAAGACGGCGCCGGACGACTACGACTTCCCGCTGACGCGCAAGGCGCTCAAGGGACGCACGGAGTTCTCGCCGGCGCGCTTCGTGGTGACGCGCGACATGGGGCAGCGCTTCTTCGCCGCGTTCGTGCCGACCTGGGATCTCGCGAAGAAATTGGAGGAGCGGATCAAGACCGATGTGCAGGGCTCGACGCCGCAGATCGTGTGCGCCAAGCCGGAGGTGGTGCGGGAGCTCAAGCTGGATCTGAAGACGGGAGAGGTCGCGAAGTGACGACGGGTGAAGACGGCGCGGCGGGGCGCCGCCGTGCGGCGGCGCCTCCGTCGATGGGCCTCCGTCCGCCGCAGCCAGCGGCGGCGACGGTCACAGGTGCCGGGTCTCTCCCGGCGGCGCGCCCCAGTTGTTGTTGCGTCCGTCGGCGTACCGGATGGGCGCGGAGATGAGCTCCGCGAGATCCACGTCGTCCAGCGAAGCGAGCTGGACCGCCACGTAATCGCCGCCGATCTCCTCGACATGCCCGCGCCCGAACGAGCGCACGCCGCAGTGTCGACAGAACAGGTGGTGCCCGACCTTCATGCCGAACTGGTAGTCGCTCAGCGCGTCCTCACCCGCGAGCAACCGGAACGCGTCCGGCTTGAGGATCACGTTCCAGTTTCTCGTCTTGGTGCAGATAGAGCAGTTGCACTTGTTGGTTCCGGCGCTCAGGTCGATGTCGGCCTCGAAGCGGACCGCGCCGCAGTGGCAGCTCCCTGTATAGGTCTTCTTCATGTGCAAACCTCCTGGCAGGACGGGCGTTCGCGTTCGAACGCGCGACCCCCTGATGGCCTGACGGTACCCGAATCCGCACCGGCGGGAGCCCCCTTCGAAGCACCGCCGCGCGGTCTGGAGGCGCGCTGCGCCGGCGGCGCCGGGGCGTCCATCCGCCGAGCCGCGGGTTCGTTGCCCTGACACACATGTCATGCCGCTCGGCGGGCGCCTGGCACAAGGCGTCAGGAGCGCCGGCTTCTTGCGCCCGCGCAGGTGGCCCGCCCGTTGCTATGCCAGCGCGTCCATCCACGGCGGTTCCGCCGGAGAGAGGATGCCATCCATGACCTTATCTCTTTTTTCCCTCGTCCCACTCGGCTCTTTCGCGCGCAAGGCCGCCGCGCTCGCCGCCGGATTCGCCATGGCCTCCGCCATGCCCGGCTGCATCATGGACCCGAAGTCATGCACGGAGATTGGCTGTAGCGACGGCTTCTCCATCACCGCCGCGACGGCGGACAAGCGCTGGGCAGCGGGAGAGTACACGCTGGAGGTCGCAGTGGACGGCGACAAGGTGTCGTGCGCCTACAGCTGGACGAACACGCCGACGGTCGGCGGCGGCGGCGTGTTCGTCCGGTGCAGCCCGACCGTCAGTGTCGCGGTCAATGCGGTGACAATCTGCACGGAGACGAGGCGCGGCGACGCCGTCTCCCAGAGCTGCGTCCCGGCCCCCGGGCAGTTCACCCAGCAGCTCGCGATTCAGGGCACGCCGGCGCGCGTCGACGTCGTCGTGCGCCGGGACGGCGCCCTCGTCGGAGAGCGGAGCTTCACCCCCGCGTACCGGACATGGTACCCGAACGGCGAAGACTGCGAGCCTGCGTGCCGGCAGGACGCGCAGGACTGGGCGCTCCCGTAGCGCACCGCTCTACAGCGGTTTCCGCCCACCTCTGCACCATCCAGAGCAGAGCGGCAGCAGAGCGGCGGTCACCCGCACAGGAGACGGGCCCAGATCGGCGTTTTCGGCGCGCAAGCGCACTCCGGTGCGCTGAGCACCGAAAACGTCGAGGTGGGCCCGTATCCGAAGCGGGTGACCGTCGCTCTAATCCCAGCGGGCGGAGAGCACGCCTCTCATCCGGTCGATCCGCAGCGCCCTCTCCAGGGCGCGCCCCTCGTACGCGCTCAGGAGCGCGGGGAGCGCCTGCCGGGCCAGCGCCAGCAGCGCGCGGCGGCGGACCTCCGGATCGAGCCTGCCCTCGACGACGATCTGGCTGAAGGCCAGGGCGAGGATCGCCTCGTCGCGGGTGAGCAGGCCGTACTCGTCCTCTTCGCCGAGCGCCTCGACCTCGGCCGCGCCCACGGCGTCCCAGCCGGCATTGCCGACCTCCCAGCGCTCGAGGAGCGCGTCGAGGAGCTCGATCGGGCTCTTCTTCGGGTGCTCGTCGCGGAAGTCGCGGAAGGCGGTGAGGGTCTCGTGCGCGGTCTCGTTGCCGAACGGAGCGGTCTCGTCGGTGAGCGACCAGAAGAACGGGTCGGCGAGAGCAGCGGCGGCCCGGGGGTGGCAGTCGTCGAGGGAGAGGTCGGGGAGCTCGGGCGCTTCGGTCATGGCAGAGGGCTTTCCGTCGGGTGAGGCGCGGGCGCGCCGCGCCGCCACCTTACCGCGTCGGCGCGCCCCGTCCGAGCGCGGCGCCCTCCTCCCCCGTCATTTCCAGTGCCATTTGCCCTTCCCCTTGCCCTTGTGCTTGTGCTTGTGCTTGTGGATGACGAGGACCCGGCCGTCGTCGTCGTCATCGTCGTGCACCACCACGGTCGGCTTGACGTCGACCTTCACGGCCCACGTGGTCGCCACCAGGATGCCGATCACGGGCGCGCGCGGGCCGACCACGATCACCGCGCCTGGACGGTAGCCGCAGAGGACCACGTGCGTGTGCCCGCCTTCCTTGAGCACCACCGTGATCTTGGTCGGATTGACCTTCACGTCGAGCTTGCCGGTGAAGTAGAGCCGATCGGGCCCGGGCGCGAGCACGATGACGTCCGGCCCCGACGCCGTCTGGATCGCGAGCTTGATCTCGCGCTCGCCGATCGGCACCGGCTTGAGGTTGAGATCCAGCACGTACACGCGCAGATCCCCGCTCTCCTTGTCGGCGACGATCTCCACGATGTCGTCTCCGACCGGCTGGAGCACGCCCCCGTTCGGCCCCTTGGTCCCGTCGAGCTGGGTGGTCTGGTGCTCCCTGGCGCTCTCCTGGAGCTCCCGGGTCCCGCCGCGCGGCACGTGCAGCACCCCCTTGAACGGCTCGCCCTTCACCTTGAGCTCGTAGCTGACCTCGGTCAGGTCGTCCTCGAGCGGCGGGAGCTTGGCGAGCAGCACGCCGCCCGATTTGGGCTCCGGCACGAGCGCCGCGGTCATGGGGGCTCCGCCCTTGCCAGGCACCTTGACCGAGACGCTGCCCGACACGTCCGCCTCGATGGGCTTGCCGTCGCGATCCTTCACGAGCGCCGTCACCTGCCCGTCCTGGGCCACCGTCATGACGACGGACCCGGGCTCGTGCTGCTCCGTCAGCGCCCAGTTGTCCTCGATGCTCTCCGCCGTGATCTGCGGCGACTTGCTGCAAGCGGGCGAGGCGAGCGCCGCGGCGGCGACCCCGAGCGCGACGACCATGGACCGGAGACAACGTTGGATTCGCATACACCCCTCTCTGGCAACACCCTGAAGGCTTGATCGCCTCATACCTGCTTGCGCGTCACGGACCAGATGAACCCGTCGTACCAGAAGTGCATCAGCGCGACGGCCTGCGTGATCGACCACAGCGCGCGGTCGTCCGCCGGCGCGAGCTCGGCCCAGACCCCGTACACAAGGACGCCCCCGAGGAAGACCGCCACCGCGATCGGCGTCCCGGCCCGGAGCGCGTCGAGGCGCAGCCGGCGGCGGAGGCGGCCGCCCTCCGACCACCAGACGAGCGCCAGGTACTGCACCGCGTGGAACAGGTTCATGATGAAGAAGGCCTGTCCCCAGGGGTTGAAACCCCACGTGTAGATCGAGCAGAGGCCCGTGCTGACGAGCAGCCACACCTTGGGGAACGACACCCGATACCCCCGCCGGATCATCGCTCGGTAAGCGAGCGCGTAATAGAGCAGGTACGACGTGCCCGCGGCGATGACGGCCCAGCTGATGACGCGGTGGCTCGACGTCATCAGCGCAGGGACGGCGGTGAAGAAGGCGGGGCCCACGCCCTCGAAGGCGTCGAAGCTCTGGAAGTGGAGCAGCATCGTCGCGCCGCCCAGGATGGGGCCGGCGTAGAGGACGAGGTTGAGCCACAGGTCCAGCCGGCGGCCGAGCGCCGGCGCGTTCCCCGCGCGCGCGTCGTAGATGCGCCCGAGGCCGAACGTCTGGAGCGCCGAGTGGTAGACGTCCCAGAACACCACGAGGACCGACACGCAGGCGACGGCCCACATGGACAGCATCATCGCGGCAAACAGGGCGACCGGCGCCACGAGGAAGCGGAGCCGGTGCCGCCGGAAGATGTCCGCGTTGCCGTGGCTCCGGAGCAGCACCGCGGCGAGGTGGCCGTGGATGAGCGTGCCGATGAAGAGCCCCGCCCCCGTGACCTTCTCCCCATGAAGCCTGAACGTCGCGTCGACGAACGGCGTCCCCGCGATCAGGGCGCCCGCGGCGAGCGCGACGGGCGGCGGCAGCAGAAAGAAAGCCCAGTCGTACCAGGGGCCGACGATGTACGCGGCCCGGCCCACACCGAGCTGCGCAGCGGACACGGGCTCGGCCCGTGCGCTCATGTGGGAGGCTCGAGCGCCGCGGGCCGCGGCTCCGGTGCTGCTGGCGAGAAGCCGATCGTCCACCCCTGCACGGCGAGGTGATCGACGAGCGACAGCAGGAAGAGATTCACGCCGAGCATCTCCATCGACTCCTCCACGAAGTCGATGAGCGCGTAGATCAGGTTGTCGCTCCCGGCCCGCTCGGTCCAGTACCCGAGCGGCAGCTCCAGGACGAGCGCGCCGGTGACATAGATCCCGCCCGAGAGGAGGAATCGATTCCGCGTATCTCGCGGCAGGTGCGAGAGGAACCGGAGGTAGGCGACCGCGAACACCGCCACCGCGGCGGCCGCCGGGATCACCCAGCTGAAGTACAGGACCCCGCCCAGATCGAGCCAGGAGCTCGCCGCTTCATGGATCTCGACCACCTCGTCGAGCGAGATGTAGAGGAACGCCGCGGAGAGCCCCCACCAGTGCTTCACGAACTTGCCCGTGCGCCGGGCGCCGGCGGCGATGAAAGCGAGCGTGAGTGAGCACACGAACAGCAGTGACGAGGTGTACCACGTGGGCACATTCTGTTCGTAGCTCAGCGAGAACAACGGGACGACGCCGCTCTGGCTCCTCAGGTGGAGGAGCGGCTTGAGCACCTCGACGCCGAGCCCGGTGCCTGCAATCACCGCCATCACGGCGAGCAGCGCGACCTGGAGCCGGGCCCTCGGGAGGGTGATCTGCATCGAATGAGGAGAACTACGCCAGGACGCCGGACACGGTCAATGCGCAAAGCCGCCGACACCGGCGCAGCGGGGCGGCGCAGCGCGCCCTGGCGAGCGGACTCGGGAGCGCTCGCCATGCGCTCTCGAGGCCACCTCCGGTGCAATGCGGTGAGGGCGAACGGGCTCCCTCCGCCGCGTTCGCCCCTGCTGCCCGCAATCGCCGCCGGACGCGCGCTCAAGGAGCGCTGTAGGACACGATCTCGCCTTCGAAGCGGTAGTCACCGCCGTTGGTCCAGAACACGTCCTGACCTTCCGGGGCGAGGATGCGCCAGGCGAAGTGCTGGCCGAGCGCGAGCACGGTGGTCGTATTGCCCGCGAGATCGTGGGCCTGGACGCTGCGGTTCCGGCTCATGTCCGTCGAGAAGAGCGTCGAGCCCCTGAGGGCCAGCCCCGCCATCGAGCCGCCCTGGTAGATCAGCGTCTTCGCTCCTCCGGCGATCGGCGCCTTGAACACGCCGCCGTCGCCGGCGTTGGCCCAGTAGACGAACTGCGCGTCCACCGCGATCCCGGCCGGCTCGCCCTCGTTCTCGGCGATGACGGTCACGTCCCCGCCCGCCTTCGCCACCTTGTAGACCTTGTTCGTCGTGGCGCCGCCGGTCCAGTAGATGTTCTGTGCGTCCTGCGCCAGGTGCTCCGGCGCCCCGGCGCCTTCCGCGAGGACGACGGGCTCGCCGCCGTCGAGGGGCATCTTGTAGATGTTGTGTCCGTCGCCATCGCCGAAATAGACGGACGACTCGTCCCCGATGACGCTCAGCACGTAGCCGATCTCGACGAGCGTCTCCATCCCCAGGGTCGATTTGTCGACGCGCTTGAGCGCCGAGGGGATGACCGGATCGTTGTCTCCGCCGCTCGCCCAGTACACGTGGGAGGCGTTGACCCACAGCGCCTTGGGGTCGGGATCCGCGGGGGTCATCGCCTCCACCTCGGTCGTGCCCGGCTTGACGCGATAGATGTAGCCGTCGTTCGAGTCCGCGGGCGCCGTGGACTCGGTGCCGCCGCTCGCAAAGTAGAGGTAGGTGTCGTCGGCGGCGAGCGCCATCGGGTAGGCGTGCTGGCTCGCCATCGCCGCCGGCGGGACCATCCCGGCCTGGAAGCGGGAGAAATGAGGGGTCTCCGTGATGACGCCGGCAGGGGAAGCGTCATGACGCCCGAGCCGCGTGAAGTCATCGGAGTCGGCCGGCGCGGTGAAGGCATAGGCGTCGAGGATGGTGTTTTCCCCGAGCTCCGCCTCGAGCTCGACGGTGATCGGCAGCGTGAGCGTGATCGGCTTGTCGAACGTCTGCCCCTCCGGGCCGAGGAGGTACATGGGCCCCACCCCGCCCTCGCGCGCGCCCTCGACGCGCTCGATGGTGATGTCGGTCGCCGCGCTGACCGCGCCCGGCGGCACTTCGATCTTGAACCCGTCGTCCGAGGTGAACACGCCGCCCTGAGCGTCGACCGAGAACTGCGGCTCGTTCCCCTGCGCGGCGCCGTCGTCCGCGTCCGCCCCCCCGCACGACACGCTGCCCAGCCCGCCCGCCACACACGCGAACACCATGAATGAGATTCTTTTCATCGACTAGCTTCTCCGCGGGCGGTCGCCGCCGCCCATGATCGACAGGGTTGCAAGCAGGGGCACGGCCGGAGTCTCCACGGTCGCGAGCCGATGAGATGCGAACATGCCACAGCGGCGCCTCTTACGAGATGATCGTTGGAGTCGGGATCGGGTGTTGTCGGATCGGCTGCTGCCTGGTCGCCATGAAGACAAAGACGCCGTGAGCGCGCTCCGCACTGGCAGTGAAGACGATTGACGCTGCCGAGCACACTGCACGCGGCCCCGGTGCCGCCGTCGCGTCCACACGACAGCGGAGCCCCAGAGCCGCGGGAAGCGAAGCCAAGCATGAGCAAGTAGGACCACCCCCTACCCGTCACGCTGGTCCCGGGTGAGCAGTTGCGCCGCGGCTCATCGGCGGCTCACAAATCGGCGGCCGTGGAGAGCGTCGTGCGCCGGCGGAGGCCCGCCGGCGGCGGGTCAGCGCCCGGGGAGCGGCAGCCCGGCCTGCGCCGAGAGCCGGGCCATCGCGAGCTTCGCGGCGACGAGCGCCTCCTCCGGCGTGCGGCCCGTGGCGGAGAGGTGGCCCATCTTGCGGCCGGGGCGGGCGACCCGCTTGCCGTAGAGGTGGAGCCGGACGCCCGGGATCTCCAGCGCGGCCTCGAACGGCGGCGGCGCGCCGCCGAGCCACACGTCGCCGAGCAGGTTGAGGATCGCCGCGGGGCGGACGATCTCGACCGAGCCGAGCGGCAGGTCGCACACGGCGCGGACCGCCTGCTCGAACTGGCTCGTCGCGCAGGCGACCTCGGAGGCGTGGTAGCTGTTGTGGGGCCGCGGGGCGAGCTCGTTGATGAGCAGGCGGCCGTCCTTGAGCAGGAAGAGCTCGACGACGAGCAGCCCCTCGACGCGCAGGCCGACCGCGAGGTCGAGCGCGATCTGGACCGCCTGCCCCGTCACCGCGGCCGAGAGCGGGCCCGGCAGCAGCGACCAGTCGAGGATCTGGTCGACGTGGTGGTTCAGCGCCGGCGGGTAGACCGCGAGCTTGCCGCTCGGGCTCCGCGCGACGAGCACCGAGAGCTCGGCCTCGAGGTCGAGGGCCTGCTCGACCACGCAGCGCTGGCCGCCGAGCGACGCGAAGAGCGACGCGGCCTCGCGCTCGAGTTCGCCGGTGCCGCCGGCGCCGCCGCCGCCGTCGTCCAGGCGCGCGTCCCCCGAGAGCCGCAGCTGGCCGCGGCCGTCGTACCCGCCGACGCACGACTTCACGAAGCACGCCCCGCCCATGGCGCGCGTCGCCTCGAGGAGCTGCTCGCTCGTCGCGACCTCGCGGAAGGGCCCCACCGGGAAGCCGTTGCGCGCGAGCCAGCCCTTCTGGACGCCGCGATCCTGCACCATGGCCAGCACGTCGGCCGACGGGCGCACCGGCGCGAACCGGGCGGCGGCCACGAGCCCGTCCGTGGCGACCTTCTCGATCTCGAGCGTCACCACGTCGCACTGCGACGCGAGCTCGGCCGCCTGCGTCACGTCGTCGAACGAGGCGACGATGCAGTGATCGAGCACCGAACGGGCCGGGCAGTCCGGGTCAGGGTCGAGGGCGTGGACCTTGTACCCGAGCGTGCGGGCGGCCAGCGCCGTCATGCGGCCGAGCTGGCCGCCACCGAGGATACCGAGCGTGGAGCCGGGAGCGATGGGCATTTCCGGAGGACCTGGTCGAGGGGGAGCGAAACGAGGCCCGGCGAGGCCTGACGAGCTAGACGATGACCGAGTCGCGTAGCACCGCCGCCTCCTGGGCGCCGCGGAAGGCGGCGAGGCGCTCGCGGAGCTCCGGGTGCTTGCCCGACAGGACCGCCGCCGCGAACAGGGCCGCGTTGGCCGCCCCGGGCTTGCCGATCGCCATCGTGGCGACGGGGACGCCCTTCGGCATCTGGACGATCGAGAGCAGCGCGTCCATCCCGTTCAGCGCCGTGGCGGGGATGGGCACGCCGATGACGGGCAGCACCGTCTTGGCGGCGACCATCCCGGGCAGGTGGGCGGCGCCGCCGGCGGCGGCGATGATCACCTCGATCCCGCGCTCCGCGGCCGTGCTCGCGTACTCGAACATCCGGTCCGGCGTGCGGTGCGCCGAGACGACGCGCACCTCGTGCGGGATGCCGAGCTGCGTGAGCAGCTCGCTCGTGACGGCGAGGTGCTCGTAGTCGCTCTTGCCGCCCATGATCACGCCGACCCAGGGCTTCTCGGCCGAGCTCGCTCCCATTTCCGCCGGGGTCCGGCCCTCGCCGGCCCCTCCCTGCGCCATCGTGCTCATCGTTCCACCGCTCACCGGCTCATCGTCCGTCCGTCGTCCGTCATCCGTCGCCCCCCCGCCCGCGTCAGCGCGTGAGCTGATCCAGGAGGCTCAGGCTCTCGCGCTCTTCCTCGCCGATCTCGCCGTCGGACGAGATCATCTCGCGCGCGGCGTTCAGGAAGAGCTGCCGGTGCGCGCGCGGGATCTTCATCGGATCCACGTCGTCGGCCGCGGGCGGCACCTCGAGCCAGCCGCGCACCTGCTTGGCTTCCTCCGCGTCCAGGTGGAGCCGCAGGATCATCTTGCGCACGAACGCGCGCTCCTGGTCGCGCACCTGGAGGTCGGCCCAGGCGAACGAACAGATGAACCGCATCAGCTGGAGGCGTTCTTCGCGAGAAAGCTTGTCGAGCATGGGGCGAGGACTCTAGCCCGGATCCGCCGGCGTTTTGTGTGGAAATCAGCGAGCCGCGCGCCGCGTAAGGGGATTCCCGGTTCCGGAGTGCCAGCCCCCGCCCGGGCGCCCGCTCCTCGCCGCTCAGCGGTACGGGCGGGCGGCGCGCGGGCCGCGCAGCAGCGCCGCCACGTGCAGCTGCTCGCCGAGCAGATCGCGCAGGGTGGCGGGGTCCTCGAGCGGGGCCGGCAGCGTGATCACGATGGCGTGCGGCGCGATCCGCAGCGCGCGCGTGCGGGCCTGCAGGCCCTTGACCGCCTCGCGCATCCTGGGCGAGGCGGCGCGCAGCTGCTCGGGATCGTCGGGATCGAGCGCCACGTCGAGGGGCGGCTCCACCACCAGCGTGATCTCGGAGCGCTCGGGGTGGGGGCCTCGCTCGAAGCAGGTGTCGAGGTGGAACGTCGCGCCGTCGACCTGCGCGTCCCGGATGCGCATGCGGCCCACCTCGAAGCGGCCGTGGACCTCGGCCGCGAACCGCTCCCAGGCCGCGCGCATCCCCGCCATCGGCGTGGGCGGCGGGATGCGCCCGTTCGCGGCGCCGATCTCGGCCGCCAGCGCGGCGAGGTGCTCCAGGAACGCGCCGAGCCAGGGCTGATCGTGGCCCGGCGTCCGCGACCGGACCGACACGTGCTCGTCGTCCAGCCGGACGTCGTCGAAGGCGAGCAGCGCCCGGCGCAGCGGCCCCGCGACCACGGCGCGCACCTGGCCGGGATCGCGCCCGCGCACGCGGTAACGGCGGCCGAAGCCCTCGTCGTCCTCGGACGACAGCGCGAGCAGGAAGCGCCTCACGCCGACCTCCAGGTCGAGCCCCCACGACGGCCAGCGCAGCTCGCCCGCGAGCGCGCCGCTCGACGAGGAGCCCGCGTCGATCCACACCGACGCCGCGGCGCCGGAGAGCGTGCCCGAGAGGCGGAGCTCCAGCGCGTCGAGGGACAGGCCGTGGCGCGCGCCGACCGCTTCCCAGACGGCGCGCCACCTCCCGGAGCCGATCTGCCGCCGCATCGCGCCGAGGCCGGGCGGGCTGTCGAAGACGCCGAGCGCGAGCGGCGTCGTGTGGACGACGCCGTCCGCGCGCGCGAGCTCGACGCGCACCTCGAGCCCCCAGACGAGGGCGACCCAGCCGGCGTCGAACGACGGCGCGACGGAGCGGGGGATCCGGAACCGGAACGGCAGCTCCCGCCCCTCGTCGCGGCTGTCCGCGCGGCGGAACGCGGTGAAGCGGTGCGCCTCGGTCGCGCGGTTCGGCGCGGAGCGGTCGACGCTGAGGAGGCGCTCGACGCCGACCAGCGAGATCTCGATCCCGCGCACGCCCCGGCCCTGCACGTTGCCGAGGGCCACCGCCCCGGAGATCTCGTCGCCCGGCGCGAAGACGCGATCGTCGAGCGAGACCTCGACGAAGGGGCTGTCGCCGCGCGCCGTCGTCCCCGCGGCCGGCGACCGGGCCGGGCGGGTGACGGGGCGGGGCGTGACGAGCACCTCGTAGGACTCCTGGACGTCGAGCCACCACGGGATCGCGATGGAGAGCGTGATGCCGTAGCGGATCTCGGCGCGCGTGCCGAGGTACGAGCAGGGCGCGTCGGCCGGGACCGGGAAGCTCGCGCGGTAGCGCTGCTCGCCCTCCGGGAGCGTCGTCGGCCCCGAGACGCGGGCGACGAGCGAGAGGAAGTGGGGCGGCACGAGGACGCGCTCCTCGACGCGGGCGACCTGCATGCCCTCCAGGTGGAGCTCGATCGCGTCGACCGGCGTCCTCCCGCGGCAGCGGAGCACCAGCTCGACGAGGACGACGTCGCCCGGGTGGACGGTCCTGGACATCCGGAGCTCGACGTCGGGTCGGGTTCGCATGGTGTCCGGCTCAGCGCGGCGGGCGCGGGCTCACTTCACGAGCGGGGCCGGGACGGTCAGGCGGATCGGCCCGCGGGGAGCGCCGCGCTCGAAGAGCTCTCCGCGCCGGTCCGCGACGCCGAGGCGCATGAGCCCGTCCGCGCGCACGAGCGCGAAGGGCGCGCGCGGGGCCGGCGCGTCGCGGACCGAGCCGCCCCGGCCCGCGTCGAACGGGACGATGAAGACCACGACGTCCTCGGCGCCGGCGGCCGGCGCGCGGGGCGGCGCGGCGCGGGCGCAGCGCCCGGCGACCGCGGCGTTCCTGTCCTCGGCGGCGCAGCGGGCGAGCGCGCGGCGATCGTCGTCGGCGCCGCTCCGCGCGACGTGGTCGGCGGCCGCGAGGCGGACCGCCTCCGCGGGGTCGCGCGCGAGCAGGTCCCGGGCCGCGTCGCCGTCGCAGCGGGCGCCGGCCACGGTGAGGGCCGCGAGCGCGTTGGCCCGCACGTAGGGGCGCGCGTCGGCGAGCGCCGCGCAGAGCGCCGCGGCCGCGCGGGCCGGCTGCCCGGCGCGGCCGGCGGCGCGCCCGATCGCGCCCGCCGCGTTGCTCGCCACGGCGGCGTCGGGGTCCTTGAGCAGCGGCAGGAGCAGCGGCAGCGCGTCCTTGTCCCCCGCTGCGCCCAGCGACCAGACCGCGTTGGCGCGGACGCCGGGATCCGGATCGCCCGCGAGCTTGCGGAGCGCGGCGGCGGCCTCCGGGTGCCCCGCGAGCGCCTCGGCGATCTTGCGGCGATCGTCGATGGGCGCCGCCGAGGCCATCCGCGCGAGCGCGGCGCCCGCGGCCTGCCCCGGCATGCGGCCGAGCCCCTCGATCAGCGCGTCGCGCGCGGCGTCCGGCGCGCTCGCGATCGCGGCCGCGACCTCGTGGACGAGGCCCTTGCCGCGCGCGTCGCGCGCGGCCTTCGCGTCCGTCGCGCCGCCGGCGTCGTCCGCGCGCGACAGGGCGCCCGAGAGGGCGATGCCGAGCGCGCCGCGGTCCTGCTCCGCCGCGACCGTGAGGCGCTGGAGCAGCGGCCGGGCGCTCCCTGGGCCGGCGACGCGGGAGAGCGCGATCGCCGCCCGGAGCCGCACGTCGGCCGACTCGTCGTCGAGCGCCGCGAGCAGGGCGGCGTCCACGGCCGCGCCGAGCGTCCCGGCCGCGCGCGCGGCCCCGAGCGCCTCGATCACGGCGAGGCGGAGCGGCGCGGAGCGCGCCTTGGCGAGCGGCAGCAGCGCCGCCTGCGCGCGCGGCGAGCCGGTGCGCCCGAGCAGCTGGACGAGGGCGAGCCTCTCGTCGGGCGCGGTCGCCGGGTCGACCAGCTGGGCGCGCGCCGGGTCGACCGCGCGCCCGTCGGGCCGCGCTGGATCGAGCAGCGCGGTCGCGGCGCGGATGGCCTCCGCGCGGACCGCGGGGTCGGCGTCGCCGAGCAGCTCCAGCACGCCGGGCAGCGCCGCGGGATCGCCGAGCGCGCCGAGGGCGCGCAGCCCGTGCCGGAGCGGGACGAC
Organism: Sorangium sp. So ce281; assembly: GCF_051527395.1. NCBI lineage: Bacteria > Pseudomonadati > Myxococcota > Polyangiales > Polyangiaceae > Sorangium > Sorangium sp. So ce281. The sequence continues at coordinate 2,397,930 of NZ_CP150322.1, read as the reverse complement.
GCCCCGCTGCATCCCCCGCGCGAGCGCGGGCAGCGCTTCCCTGGCCCTGAGCTCGCCGAGCACGAGGGCGGCGCCCGCCGCGGTGTTGGCCGACGGCGCGGCCGCGAGCGCCGCGACGAGCGCGGGGACGGCCGCGGCGCCGGCGCTGACGAGGCCGTCGCGGACCGCCGAGCGCGGCGCCGCGGGGTTGTCCTTCGCGAGCGCCGCGAGCAGCGCCTTCACGGCCGCGTCGGAGCCGATGCGGCCGAGCGCCCGGAGCGCCGCCTCCCGCACGTCGTTGCTCGAGGTGGCGCTGTCGGACGGCCGCGCCCCCGGGAACGCGCCCGCGGCCCCCGGCGACGCCGTGACGAGATCGGCGATCGCCGACGTCGCGTCGTCCGAGCGCAGCCGGCCGAGGGCGGTGACCGCCTCGACGCGCACGTCCTGGGACGCGTCCTGGAGCGCGAGCAGCAGCGCGCTGACCGCGCGCGGGTCTCCGAGCTCTCCGAGCGCGCGCGCCGTGGCCTTGCGGACCTCCGGGATCGAGTCCTGCACCTTGCCGATCAGCGGCACGACGGCGCGCGCGTCGCCGATCCGGCCGAGCGCGCGCGCGACCTCCGCGCGCACCTCCGGCGCGGTGTCGTCGAGGTGGCCGAGCAGGGGCGAGACAGCGTCCGGGAGCCCCGCCGCGCCCATCGCGGTCGCGGCGGCGAGGCGGACGTGCGGGTCGGGATCGCCGAGCACCCGCCCGAGCGCGACGACGGAGCGGTCCGTGGGCGCCGCGCGGATCACGTCGCAGGCCGCGAGCCGCAGGCGCGCGTCGCCCTCGCCGAGCCACTCGATCACGAGGTCCCCCGCGCGCGGCATCCGGAGGCGCACGGCCGCCCCGGCGAGGTGCAGCCGCACCTCGACGTCCGGATCGCTCATGCCCCGCTGGATCAGCCTGATCGCCGTCTCCGGGGCGAGCTCGCCCACGCGGGTCGCGGCCAGGCGCCGCTCCAGGGCGTCGCCCGACGTGAGCGCACGCGCGATCTGCTCCGGCACGTTGGGCCAGAGGGTCGCGGCCGCTCCCCCGGGCGACGCCGCAGCGGCGGCCGAGGCGGCGACGACGAGCAGGACCTGCGGCAGGCGGCGCAGCGGCGAGGACGAACGGCGCACGAGCCGAGCGTAATACAGCGGGCGCGGCCACGTCATGGCGTTCCAGACGGCTCGCTCCGGCGCCGGGCGTGACCTGACATCCGCGAAAGCTCCAGGACTTCCAGCACGCCAGAGTCCTCGATTCAGAGGAGCCCGAGCATCTGCCTGTTCGTGATGCCGAAGCGGTCGTCCAGGAATTTTACGACCGCGTCAATGAGAATGCGCTTCGCCTGTTCGCGCCGGTAACCCACGTGCGTGAGCGCCTGCGCGGCCCTCTGCAGCACCGCCACCACCTCGTTGCGACAGTCGTCATAACTCCCCCCTTTGTAAGGCGAGTGCTCGTGGACGTGGCGCAGGACTCGCTGAACTTCCGGAATGGCACCCAGCTCGCCACCTTTCAGGTACTCGACGAGAACGCTGTTGAAGTAGTCGTCGCCAAACCGTCGCGCAGGATATTGGAACCAATCCTCGAGCATCAATGCAATTCGCAACGCCTCATTGTCCTCGTCCACCGCCCGAACCCCTTCAGACGCGAGCACATCGCTGAGGTGTGTATCCCAGTCATCTCGCCGCTCGTCCGTCCCGTTGAAGATGACATGCAGCTTGGCAGGGCCGTACGAGAGGCCGCTGCGCTTACGGATGACCTCGATCTCCGCCTTCTCCCCTCCGCGAATCCGCCGAAGCCAGGTGCGCGCGACATGGGAAAGGTCCGCATTTTCTTGGTTCTGGAACAGGTCGTCGAGGTCACTCATCGCTTCTCCTCCGGCGGTCTCTCGACAAGTTTGTTCAGGAACGCATCCAGCACCAGGCCCGCTGCGTTCCGGCAGGCGTGCTCGCGATATTTCTTGAACTCATCATCCCTCTCTTCATCGGCGAAATCCACGATCCCTTTGACTACGAGCCAGGCCGCCTGCTCAGCGGCCCCGAGGAGCCCGGCGCCCTCCATCTCACCCCCCACGATGGGCTGCCCGCGCGAGGACAGCGCAGTCAGAAGATGTGCTCGGAACGTCCTGGAATGGATCTTGGCAGCCCCGGAGAGCAGCGCTCCACGATGCACGTGGAACGACCTCGGCGACGACCGCTCAATCTCCCTATCAAGGATCGCCAACAGACCTCGACTCGCGGGCAGCGCCTGCACCTTCGGATATTCGGTCAGCGGGAGCTCATCCTTTGACTTGATCGTGCGCAGATCGTACGGGAGCAGGTGCGTGGATACGAGCACGTCCGCGTGTCGCTGCCGTTGCCGATCGACGCCGAAGGCCATTCCCACCGCGACGACGCCCCGCGCGCCGGTCCACTCCATCCAGCGGATGGCCTGCGCTGCCGAGCCTCGGTGGCGCAAGGCCCCTTCGTCGATCCTGACAACACAGAGCCGCGCAGAGCCGACCTCACCGAGCTCATGGTACTCGCCGATCGGCCCCTTCCTGGTCTCGAACGACAGGCTTCGCACCTCGGCGGCCGCCTTCATCTGTGCTTCCTCGGTCGCGGTGACGACGAAGACGAGGTAGTCCACGCTAGGGATCGACGGCTCGAGGAGGCCCAGTTCGACGTCCCCGTCCGGAAGATCAACGGGCACGTCGAGCAGCAAACGACCGCCACGAACCTGCGCGGGCCAGGTGCGCCTTACCATGGCTGAGGTCTGTAGCATGGACCGAGCGCGAGCGGGGCGGAAGCACCCGATAGGCCTCCGCCGGAGCCTGTGCCCATCGGAGGGCGGGCGCGCCGTGTCCCGGAGGTGCTTACCCGCATGGACCACGGCGTCGCGACCGTTCTGGTGCGACACTGGGGCGAGGTGTCCAACATGATTCCGTTCTCCGTTCTCGACCTTGCCCCGATCGTCCAGGGCGGAGACGCCGCCCAGGCGCTCCGCAACTCGCTCGATCTCGCGCGCCACGCCGAGCGGCTCGGCTATCACCGCTACTGGCTGGCCGAGCACCACAACATGGGCGGCGTCGCCAGCGCCGCGACGTCGATCGTGATCGCGCACGTGGCCGCCGGCACCTCGACGATCCGCGTCGGCGCGGGCGGGATCATGCTGCCGAACCACGCGCCGCTCGTGATCGCCGAGCAGTTCGGCACGCTGGCGTCGCTCTTTCCCGGGCGCATCGATCTGGGCCTCGGGCGCGCTCCGGGCTCCGACCCGATCACCGCCCGCGCGCTCAGGCGCAACCTGGCCGGCGACGCGGACAGCTTCCCCCGGGACGTCCTGGAGCTGATGGGCTACTTCCGCCCGGCGGAGCCTGGCCAGCTCGTGCAGGCCGTGCCCGGCGCCGGGCTCCGCGTGCCGATCTGGATCCTCGGCTCCAGCCTCTTCGGCGCGCAGCTCGCCGCGGCGCTCGGCCTCCCCTACGCCTTCGCCTCGCACTTCGCGCCGGGCCAGATGACGCAGGCGATCGCGCTGTACCGAAGGGAGTTCCGCCCCTCGGACGAGCTCGCAGAGCCCCGCGTCATGCTGGGGATCAACGTGGTCGCCGCCGGCACCGACGAGGAGGCGCGCCGGCTGTGGACCTCGCTCCAGCAGGCCTTCGTCAACCTGCGCCGTGGCCGGCCGGGGCCCTTTCCTCCGCCGGCCGACGATTTCGAGCGCGACCTGAGCCCCCTGGACCGCGCCGGCCTCGAGCAGGCGCTGGCCTGTTCCGTCGTCGGCTCGCCCGAGGCCGTGCGGCGCGGGCTGGACGCCTTCATCACGCGCACCCGCGCCGACGAGCTCATCGTGAGCTCGTCGATCTTCGATCACGCCGCGCGGGTGCGCTCGCTCGAGCTCACGGCAGCGGTGCGCGACGAGCTCGCCCGCGCTGGGTGAAGCGCCTTGCCCGGAGGCGCGGGCTCGCGCTGGGCGGGGCGCCGGCTCGGCACGCAGCGCTCTCCGTCCGGCTCGTTCGCGGGACGGTGGTCGAGCACCTCCGGGCAAGCCCGCCGCACTTCCACGACGGTCCTCCACCACCTCCGGGCAAGCCCGCCGCACTTCCACGACGGTCCTCCACCACCTCCGGGCAAGCCCGCCGCACTTCCACGACGGTGGTCGAGCACCTCCAGGCAAGCCCGCCGCACTTCCACCGAGGTCCTCCACCACCTCCGGGCAAGCCCGCCGCACTTCCACGACGGTCCTCCACCACCTCCGGGCAAGCCCGCCGCACTTCCCCCGAGGTCCTCCACCACCTCCGGACAGCCGTCGGGCGTGCTGGTCATGAGGGATGTCGACGCTGCTCGAAGCTCGGCGAACTCACGATGAGCTCGTCGGCGCGGGTGCGCGTGATGAAGGCGTCCAGCCACCGAGGCGGGCGTAGACGTCGCCCGATCCCGATCCGAGGGTCAGCGACGCGAGGAAGCGGCGGATGCCATCCGCGTCGAGCCACGCCGTTTCGCCGAGGACGAGGCTCTCTCCGTGGGACCAGTTGTAGCGGTAATCCCCCAGCGAGGTGAGCCGCTCGACGCACTCGAGCGCGATCTCCCGCGCGGCGGGCAGGTATTCGAACGAGAGCGCGGGCAGCGGCCTCGAGAGGCCCGAGAGGACCTCGGCCTCGAAGCCTTCGACGTCGATCTTCACGAAGGCGGGAACGCCGAGCTCGTCGATCAGCGCGTCGAGCGTGCGCACCTCGACCTCTGCGCCCTCGGACCATCTCACGCCCCGGAACGACGGATCCCTCTGTACCTTGTCGATCCAGGCGCGCGACAGCGTCGTGACCGTCGGCGCGCGCTCGCTGACGAAGAGGCGCGCTCGTCCCGGCGCCCGACCGAGCGCGGCGTGCAGGAGGACGACGTCCCCGTCGCGCCCATAGAGGCCACGAAGCAGGCGGACGAACACGGCCTGGGGCTCGACGGCGACGACGCGCGCGCCGAGACAGCGGAACGCGCGGATGCGATCCCCCGCGTGCGCCCCGACGTCGAAGCAGAGCGAGCCCGGCGTCACGAACTGCCCGTAAAGACGAGCCATCCGGCGGCCGCGGAGCGGCACGCCGTAGTACATCGCGAGCGAACGCGCGATGCCGAACCAGCTCTCCACGCGCGTCATCGCGCTCCTTACCGCCCCGCGGGTCGAGCCCGGAGCATCGCAGGCCCCGCCCGGCGGCCTGGCGTACCTCGTATCGTCATTCCGCGGCGCAGCTCCGATCGTCAGCCGCCGCGAGCGACGGTAGCACGGCGCCCGCTCACCCGCCGCTCCATGGGGAGCGTATCGATTCCACGTTACCGAGCGGGCGTTTACCGAGCGGGCGTTACGTCCACTTCCGGCGCGTCCGTCCGCTCGGCGAAGGTGACATCAACGGCTTCCCTCGAAGCCGGGGAGGATGCGCGGCGAGGCGGATGGATCCGTCGCGGCGCGCGACGGGTCCCGGCCGCCGGCGTCACCGGCCGTGGTTGCGGATCCACGGGGCGTCGGTGTTACCCCACCATCGGTCACCAAGGTCGGGGTGGTCGTGCCGGTGAGCCCCTGATAAACGGGCGGGCACCGCCCGTGGTCTTCCCGTCACCCCGACGCCATCAGGAGAAGCTAGCATGAGTCGATTCGTGGGCTGCCGCAGCCTGACCGTTCGAGACCCGATGAACGACCTCTCGTTCCCGGTCCTCGTGATGTACCCGACGGACGTCCCTGCCGAGGTCGTCGCCATGGGGCCTTACGCGCTCGAGGTGGCCCGGAACGCGCCCGCGCACGGCGGCCCTTTCCCCTTCGTGGTCATCTCGCATGGCGGCGGCGGGACGCCCCTCGGGTATCGGACGCTCGCGTCCCACCTCGCGCAGAGCGGCTATGTCGTCGCGATGCCCGAGCACCCCGGGGACAACCGCAACGATCGGTCCCTGACCGAGGCGGTCGAGAACCTGGAGCGCCGGCCCCGGCACGCCCGGCTGGCGGTGGACGCCGTCTGCTCCGACGCCGAGCTCGGGCCTCGCCTGCTGGGCGACGACATCGCCGTCATCGGGCACTCGATGGGTGGCTACACCGCGCTCGCCCTCGCGGGCGGGCAGCCCTGGACGGGGCCGGGGCAGCGGGTCGCGGTCACGAAGGACCCGCGCGTCAAGGCGCTGGTCTTGATGGCCCCCGCGGCGTGCTGGTTCGTGCCCAACGACGCCTTGAAGGACGTCGAGGCGCCCATCCTCCTGCTCGTGGCGGAGCACGACCGCATCGCGCCGCGATGGCAGGGGCAGCTCGTCCTCGACCTCGTCCCCGACCCGGCCCGGGTCACGTTCAAGGTCGTCGAGAACGCGAACCATTACTCGTTCCTGAGCCCGTTTCCTCCCCAGATGCGGCGCCCGGACTTCCCGCCCGCGCTCGATCGCGCCGGGTTCGATCGCGAGGCGTTCCACCGTCGGCTCGAGCGCGACGTGCGCGAGTTCCTCGACGCGGCGCTGCGGCGGAGCCCTTCGTCGCCGCCACGTCGACAGCCCGTCCCGGAGGGAGCAGGCGACGCGCCGGCGGCCGTGGAGCCGCCTCACCCCGGATCGAGCCGGTAGACGCGCCCCGTGTTGAACATCACCACGTAGACCTCCCCGGCCGCGTCCTCGCCGAACGAGGACGGGAGTCCATTCGGGTTCAACGCCGAGGTCAGCTCGGCGGGATCGGTCGCTGCCTTGCCGTCCCACACGAAGGAGAAGAAGCGGCCCGTCACGTAGTCGGCGTACAGGTAACGGCCGCGCAGGCACGGGATCTTCGCCCCGCGGTAGACATAGCCGCCGACGATGGAGCCCGCCTCGCTCCGCGGGTGCTCGACCGCGGGCGGGAGGCCGCGCGGCTTGCACGTCGCGCCGGGAGGGTAGCAATGGGCGCCCTCCATCGCTTCCCAGCCGTAATCGTTCCTGCCCTGGCCAGGGCGCTCCACCAGGATCTCTTCCCAGCTCTTCTGGCCGACATCGCCGATGTACATGTCCCCGGTGAGCCGGTCGAAGCTGAACCGCCACGGGTTCCGGAGCCCGTAGTCCCAGATCATCGGGTCACCGCCCGTCATGTTGCCCGCCGGCGCCTTGCCCGGCTGATCGACGTCGATGCGGAGGATCTTGCCGAGCTTCGAGGTGAGATCGGCCGCGGGGCTCGGCGATCGCGCGGAGTCGCCGATCGCGGCGTAGAGATGGCCGTCCTTGCCGAAGGCGAGCATCCCGCCGACGTGGTTCCAGGCGCCGTGCTTCACGTCGACCAGCGACCTGACCGGCTCGGGATGGGCGGAGTCGCCGCCCTGCGCCGCGCGCTTCCACTCCTCGATCACCACGTTGCCGCGCGGGGCCGACGAGTAGTGGAGCCAGAAGCGCCCGTTCTTCGCGTAGTCCGGGTGGAACGCGAGCCCGAGCAGGCCGCCCTCCGCGTTCGGCGCCGGAAAGAACACGCGCGATCGCACGTCGAGGAACGGCGCCTGCTGGACGGCGCCGCCCTTGATGAGCCGGACGACCCCCGTCTTTTCGAGCACGAGGAGGCGCGACGGATCGCCGGGCGGCCCGGCGACATACGTCGGCTGATCGAGCCCGCTCGCCACTAGGGTGAGCTTCAGCTGCGGGACGCCCCCGCACTTCGCCGGGCGGTCGAGCTCCGCGGCGCTCGCGGGCGCCCCCTGCGCCGCGGGAGCGCCTTGTGCGGCCGGCGCCCCCTGCGCGGCCGGCGCCCCCTGCGCGGCCGGCGTGTCTTGCGCGGCGAGCGCCGCGCCAGGCGCCCCCGTGCCCCCCTGAGCCGCCTGGACCGGGCCCCCCGCCGCGGCCTGGCCGGGAGGGCCGCCCTCGCGAGGCTCCTCGGGCGGCCCCGCGACCTGCACGCGCCTGTCACAGGCGGCTACACTGCCAGCGAGCAGGAGGCACCAGGCGGTCCGATGGCACGCTCTCGTCACATAGGCAGCGCGCCCCACGACGCGCCGGTGGCTCGGTCTCTCGGGCAAGCGGGCACCTCCCTCTCCACCTTCACCATGAGAGGCCGCGCCTGGCAAGCCGCGGTCGCGTCGCTGCTGCTGGCCGGCTGCGGCGGCTGCGGCGCGCAGGAGGCGCCCCGGCCCGAGCCGCTCCCCACCGCACCGGCCCAGACCGTCCCGGCGGCCGCGGCCACCACGCGCGCGGCAGGCACCGGCGATCGCCCCGGCCAAGGCGCGGCCCAGGCGCGCGGAGGCCTGCCGCCTTGCAAGGACGGCGACACCGATCCTCACGATCTCCGCTGCACCGGGCTCTACAGCGACCCCGGCGCGCGCACGATCGCGGCCGATGTCCGCGAGTTCAAGCCGGCCTTCGAGCTCTGGAGCGACGGCGCCGAGAAGACGCGCTGGATCTACCTCCCTCTGGGCGCGACCATCGATGTCTCCCGGATGAACGACTGGATCTTTCCTGTCGGCACAAAGCTGTGGAAGGAGTTCCGTCTGCCCGTCGCCGGCGCGAGCCGCCGTATCGAGACGAGGTTCCTGTGGAAGACCGCGGAGGATCGCTGGACGCGCGCCACCTACGTCTGGTCGGAGGACGGAGCGAGCGCGACGCAGGTGAAGGCCGGTGTCCCCCACGTCCCCGGCGCCCCCGACTACGCGATCCCGGCGCAGGTCGACTGCATCCGTTGCCACGCTGGCAAGACCGACAACCCGCTTGGGTTCGAGGCGATCCAGCTCGCCGCGCGGGGCGCCGGCGGCCTGACGTATGCCGAGCTCGTCGAGCGCGGCCTCCTGTCGACGACCTCCGGCGGCCCGCTCCCCGACGCGGCCGCGCTCGAGGTGCCCGGGACCGCGACGGAGCGGCGCGCCCTCGGCCTGCTGCACGTCAACTGCGGCGTCTCGTGCCACCACCGGCTCGGCGTCGCGACGCACTTCGAGATGCGCCTCGACATCGACGCGGCCGGCCGGGTGGGCGACGTGCGCGGCACGCGCGTCTACCAGACGGCGATCAACCAGCCCGCGAAGCTCCGCCCGCCCGGAGCGCCGCCGGGAGCCCGCTATGACCGGCTGAGGCCCCTCGATCCGGATCGCAGCGCCGTGCTCCGCGCCATGTCCCGGCGCGACGCGCCCGGCGCGCCGCCCGAGCAGATGCCGCCGCTCGCGACCCGGCGCGTCGACGAGGAGGCCGTCGCCGCGATCCGCGCCTGGATCGAGGCGATGACCCCTGCCGCCGGCTACCCGCGCCCCTCGCCTTGATCGCTATCGCCCGCCGGGGTTGCCCGGCGCGTCGCGAACATGCCCTCTCGTGGCAGCACCGCATGCCGCCGTCCGAGGCGCCGAGGGGAAGGGAGCGCCGGAAACGCGCGAAGGGCGCCCGCGGGAAACGCCATCGCGCGCGCGCCGGCCCCGTGGTGATCGCGGCCCTCGAGCTTCATGCTCCCGGCGGGTCGCGGCGCCGCGCGGCCCCGACCGACCTCGCGCTCGCCGTGTCCACGGCGCCGGCGGATGCCCGCCCTCACCCGACGAGCGCCCACGACCACGACCGGGGGGAACACGTCACGTGAAGCAGCCGAAAGAGATCAAGACCGCGGAGGGCAAGCTCGGGGTCCTGCTGCCGGGGCTGGGCGCCGTCTCCACGACGACCATCGCAGGCACCCTGCTCGCGCGGCGCGGGCTCGCGGCGCCCATCGGGTCGCTCACCCAGATGGGCACGATCCGGCTCGGCCAGCGCACCGACAAACGCGCGCCCAGGATCAAGGATTTCCTGCCGCTCGCGGCGCTCGATCAGCTGGTGTTCGGCGCGTGGGACATCTTCCCCGACAACGCCTACGAGTCGGCGCGGCACGCGGACGTGCTCGATCAACGCCACCTCGACGCCGTCCGCGAGGAGCTCGAGCGGATCCGCCCGATGTCCGCGGTGTTCTACCCGCAGTACGTCCGGCGGCTCCACGGCAACCACGTGAAGAAGGGCGCGAGCAAGGCCGCGATGGTCGAGCAGGTCCGGGAGGACATCCGCGACTTCCTCCGCGAAAGCGGCGCTGCGCGCGCCGTCGCCGTCTGGTGCGGATCGACCGAGGTCTATACCGCGCCCGCGGAGGTCCACTCCTCCGTCGCGCGCTTCGAGGCGGGCCTCGCCGAGGACCACCCGGCGATCTCGAGCTCCCAGATCTACGCGTGGGCCTGCCTGAAGGAGCGCGTCCCGTTCGCGAACGGCGCCCCGAACCTGACGGTCGATTTCCCGGCCGCGTGGGAGCTCGCGAGCAAGCAGGAGGTCCCCATCGCCGGCAAGGACTTCAAGACCGGCCAGACCCTGATGAAGACGGTGATCGCCCCGGGGCTCAAGGCGAGGATGCTCGGCGTCGCAGGGTGGTTCTCGACGAACATCCTCGGCAACCGCGACGGCGAGGTGCTCGACGACCCGGACTCGTTCCGATCGAAGGAGGTCTCGAAGCTCGGGGTGCTCGAGCACATCCTCCAGCCGCACGTCTACGGCGAGCTCTATGGCAAGCTCTTCCACAAGGTGCGGATCGAGTACTACCCCCCTCGGGGCGACGCCAAGGAGGGGTGGGACAACATCGATCTCGTCGGCTGGCTCGGCTACCCGATGCAGGTGAAGATCAACTTCCTCTGCCGCGACTCGATCCTCGCCGCGCCGCTCGTGCTCGACCTGGCGCTCCTCCTGGATCTCGCGCAGCGCGCCGGGCTGCGCGGCACGCAGGAGTGGCTCAGCTTCTACTTCAAGAGCCCCATGACCGCGCCGGCGCTGTACCCGGAGCACGATCTCTTCATCCAGTCGATGAAGCTCAAGAACACGATGCGCTGGCTCATGGGGGAGGACCTCATCACCCACCTGGGCAACGAGTACTACGACTGAATCGCGACGAGCCCGCGCGACGCGAGCGGCTCGAGCTCGCCGGCGCTCGACGCGCGGTTCGCGTCGCGGTCGCTCCAGAGCACGAGCGGCGTGCTGGCGGCGCTGCCGCGAGTCGTGCCAGTCTGGTCCAACCCGCATCCTGCCGGACGGCTGAGCCTTATCCGCGCGGCGGCGCGTAGAAATCCACGATCCGGATCGGCTCGGTCAGGCGCACGCGCACCCGCGATCGCTCCCCGCGGACGTCGCCGCCAATCTGGAAGCTCGTCACCGGGTCCATCTCGATCGTGACCTCGTCCACGAAGTAATCGAACACCGTCTCGAGGTCGTCGTACTCCCCGCTCCAGATGCGCGAGAAATTCCGCATGAACGTGAACGGCGAGACCACCGACACGCGCAGTTGCATGCGGTCCTGGCGATCGTCCGCATAGGGGAACATCCGGAAGCCGAAGCCGTAATAGGGGATCGTCGACAGCGCCGCGATCTTCGCCGGCCCCTCGTAGATGACGCCGCCCTTCTTGATGGGCGCCCCCAGCATCGCCCCCTTCTCGCCGACGCGGATCGCGTCGTTGCCCTCGTTGATGATGCGGCAGTGCGGTGTTCGCCGCACGAGGTAGCTCGGGATCGTCCGCGTCGTCGCGGCGACGGCGTACGCCACCGGCCCCGGCGCGAGCCGCTTCAGCGGGCCCCGCGCGAGCGCCGACTTCACCGCGTTGTAGTCGCGGAGCATCACCGCGTCGATCCCGAAGCCGCAGAACGGCGACAGGATGTCCTCGGCCTCCACCAGCCGCAGGTTCCGGCTCCCGGCCTCGGCGCGCAGCCGCTGGAGGTCGACCGCGAGCCCGGGCTTCGCGCCCGCGCCGGCGGACGCGCCGAGCACCCACGCCAGCGAGTTGCCCGTCCCCAGGCGCAGCAGACCGAACCGCGGCAGCGGCAGCCCGCGCCGCTTCGCCTCGTTCACCACGGCCGTCACCACCACCGTGAACGTCCCGTCGCCGCCGCCCGTGAGGATCGTGCCGTAACCCCGGTCGACCAGGATCCGCGCGATGCCCTCGCTCTCCTCCACCCGCCGCGAGACGAACAGATCCCCCGTGTCAAGGATCTGATCGAGCGTCTCGATCACCTCCGCCGTCACGCTCTTGGCGTTGCCGTTCACCACCACGGCAATCCGGCCGCTCGCCGCGCCTCGCGGTATTTCGCTCGCACGACGCGGCGCATCAGCGACCACGGCCTTGGGGACGTCATCGGCGGGGCCGCGACCGGCGGGCGGAGAGGTCATACACCGCGATCTACCACGACCCACCCCTGCGCTTGGTGCGCGGGATCGCGCGGGCTGGCTGTCTGGATGGATGGATGGATGGATGACCAACCGCCCGGCCGGCGGCCGGCGCGCGACAGACGCCGCGGGCGTGGCCTGCGCCGGACCGCAGCGCCGAGCCCGCCGAGGCCGGCGATTGTGGACCGATGTGGCCGACGCGACGCATCGACCCCGCCCGACGACCGGCTTCCGGGACGCCCGATAGCGTGCGATGCTCGCTGGTTTGGCTCCCGGACCGATCTTGGGTCATGCTGCCCTTCGGGAAAGCGAAAAGCCTCCCCGAAACTTAGTGGACGGGGTGGTCGATTTTTTGGTAAGGCGACGACCTGGTGAGCCAATCGGGCTTGACAGCCGTGCGGGTCTTTACCGCCGCGCGGGCGGCGCGCGCTTGAGGCGAAGGGCCGCGACGATCTCGTACCCAGCGGGGGACGCAGCGACATGCCGAAGATCACAAAGCAGGGCAGCTCCGAGAAGGCGACGGGTATGAAGAAGAAGGCCTCTTCGAGCAGCAAGGGGGGCGCAGAAGCTCAACTTGCGAAGCCCGTGAATCCGGTAATCAAGGAAGATTCGAAATCAGCGTCGAGCGCGTCGAAGCGTAAGCTCGGCCTCCGTGGCGCTGCGCCCTGGGCTGCGCGGCACGCCGCGAAGCACGCCGCCGAGGCGCGGGCCCGGGCCGCGGAGCCGGCGCCCCCTGGCAGCGCCCGGGCGACCATCCGCGTGCCGAGCGGCGCCGAGGAGATCAAGGCGAAGATCGCCGAGCTCCACAACCAGACCCAGAAGATCCGCACGCTCCGCAAGCGGCTCGACAAGGGGTTCTTCGATATCGGGGTGGTGCTCGCCGAGATCCAGCAGCAGGAGCTGTATCAGGCGAAGGGCTACGGCTCGTTCGAGGCGTTCCTCGAGCGCGAGATCGACCTCGGCAAGCAGACGTCGTTGCGCCTCATCAAGGTCGCCCACGTCTTCCAGCGCGAGGTGGCCCTCGACTACGGCATGGACCGGCTGTTCGTGGCGCTCGCCGCCCTCGAGGGCGAGGTGCCCAAGCCCGCCCCCTCCGCGATCCCCTCCGCCCCCGGCTCCAAGCCTCCCCTCCCCCTGAAGCCCCCCATGCGTATCGTGGGGTGAACGCCGCTCGACGGTGCGCGTACCGGGCCCCGTCAGCTTCCAGCGCCGCGGGGGGGTGACGAGCCGATCGGGCGCTCGACGGGCTCGGGGACGAAGCGGGGGAGGCTCACCCGGACCGTCGTGCCGTCGGCGGCGTGCGCGGCGACATCCACGCGGCCCGCGTGCTGGTCGACGATCTTCCGGACGATCGCGAGCCCGAGGCCCGTGCCCGCCGCCTTCGTCGTGAAGAACGGATCGAAGATCTCGGCGAGGATCGTCGGCGCGATCCCTGGCCCCGTGTCCCCGATCGACAGCCACACCTGGTGCGCGTCCCCCGACGCGCAGGCCCGCAACACCCCGCCGTCGGGCATCACGTCGAGCGCGTTGACGACGAGGTTCAAGACCACCTGCTTGAGCTTCTCGACGTCGCCCAGCGCGAAGCAGTCGTCCGCCAGATCGCGGACGACCTCGACGTGGTGGCTCGCGAACGCCTCCTCCTCGAGGTCGAGCACGTCGCGCACGACGCGGGCCAGATCGACGGGCTCCCGGTGGGGCGCGCGCGGCCGGGCGAGCTCGAGGAACTCGCCGAGGAGCCTGCCCAGCCGGGCGATCTCCGCCTCGACGATGCCGACGCGCCGCTTCATGGGCTCGCGGATCGCCTCGTCGGAGAGGCGGTCGATGCCGCGGCTGAGCAGGTGGAGCTCCAGGACCGCGGCGTTCAGCGGGTTCCTGATCTCGTGGGCGAGCCCGAGGGCGAGCGGGGCCATGGCGTTCAGGGCCTCGGCGTCGGCGGCCCGCCGCTCGAGGGCGCGCCGCTCGGTCACGTCGATGCCGATGCCGTAGACGAGGTCGGTCCTGCCGCCGCGCCCGCCGCCGCGGACGCCGGAGAGGTGCCAGCGCACGCGGCGGATCGCGCCCACCGCGTCCCGGACGCCGACCTCGACCTCGGCGGCGGCGTCGCCCTCGACCACGCTCAGGAACGACTGGTTGAACCGGCGCTGATCGGGCTCGTCGACGAGCGCCTCGGAGAACGCCATGCCGAGCGCGCCGTCGCAGGACACGCCGGTCAGCGCGGACAGGCGCGGGTTGAAGAGCGCGACGCTGCCGCCGGCGTTCAGGCCGAGGATGAGCACGTCCGCCGCGTCGATGATCGCCCGGTACCGGCGCTCGAGCTCTTCCCGCTCCCGCTTCAGCGAGATCTTCTCGATCGCCTGGGCCACGGTGGAGATGAGCTCCTCCGGGCGGAACGACTTGAGGATGAAGGCGAAGGCGCCGGCGCGGAGCGCGGCCATGGCGGCGTCGACGGTCGCGAAGCCGGTCACGAGGACGATCTCGCCGTGGGGGGCGGCGGCGCGGAGCGGGGCGATGAGCTCGAGGCCGCTCGCGTCCGGGAGCTTGACGTCGACGACCGCGACGTCGAACCCGTCGCGCCGGGCGGCCGCGAGCCCCTGCTTGCCGTCGGGCGCGAGGGCGACCTCCACGTCGAGCTCGCGCGCGCCCTCGAGGACCTCGCGGAGGTTTGCGGCGAGGCTCGTGTTGTCGTCCACGATCAGGATTCGAGCGGGCACCTGGGGTCTCCTGGGCGAGCGGTCCGGCGGGCGGCCCGGGGCGCGGGGCGTCCTTCCGCTTTGGGGTGTTTCCTAAATTGTATGCTATGAGCCGCCGTCATGCGGTTCGTCGATCGGTGCCGTCTGAAGGTGATCGCCGGGGATGGCGGCAATGGAGCGATCGCATTCCGTCGTGAGAAGTACATCCCGTTCGGCGGCCCCGCGGGTGGAGACGGCGGCCGCGGCGGGGACGTCGTCTTCGTGGGCGACGGGGGCCTGTCCACGCTACTCGACTTCACCTACGCGCGCACGCTCGAGGCCGACCGGGGCGAGCACGGGATGGGGAGCGACTGCCACGGGCGCGCCGGCGCCGACCGGGTCGAGAAGCTCCCCGTGGGGACGCAGATCTTCGACGCGGAGAGCGGCGAGCTGATCGCCGACGTGACCGAGCACGGCCAGCGGGTCATCGTCGCCCGCGGCGGCAAGGGGGGCCGCGGCAACCTGCACTTCAAGTCGCCGCACGACAGGGCTCCGCGGCGCGCGGAGCCGGGCGAGCCGGGCGAGGCCCGTGAGCTCCGCCTCGAGCTGAAGGTGCTCGCCGACATCGGCCTGCTCGGCTTCCCGAACGCCGGCAAGAGCACCTTCGTCGCGGCCGTCTCGGCGGCTCGGCCCAAGATCGGCGACTACCCGTTCACGACGCTCACCCCGATCCTGGGCATGGTCGAAATCGGCGGCGGCGTCCGGGCGGGCGGGTCGAGCTTCGTCATCGCGGACATCCCGGGGCTGGTCCCTGGCGCGAGCGAGGGGGTCGGGCTCGGCATCCAGTTCCTGAAGCACGTGGAGCGGACGCGGGCGCTCCTCCACCTCGTGACGCTCGACCCGGGCGAGGGCCGCGAGCCGCTCGCCGACTACCGGGCGCTCCGCAAGGAGCTCAAGAAGTTCAGCCCGGAGATCGCGGTGCGCCCGGAGATCGTCGCCCTGACGAAGGCCGATCTGACCGAGGTGCGCGAGGCCTACCCGAAGCTCAAGGCGCGGTTCGCGAAGGCGAAGGTGAAGCTCCACCTCATCAGCGCTGCGACGGGCGAGGGGGTGCCGGAGCTCGTCCGCGAGCTCGCGGCGCTCGCGCGCAAGCGGGAAGAGCCGGCAGAGCAGGACGGCTGAGCGCCTCGGCCCGGACGGCGGGCGCGGCGCGCACCGACGGCGCGGCGTGAGCGCCGCCGCCGTCGGCGCATCGTGACACGGCGGAGCCCGCTGGCGCGCTGGCTCGAACGGACGCTGGCTCGCGGAACGCGAAAGAACGCGGAAGAACACTGAAGAACGCGGATGGCGGCGCAGAGCCGGCGCCTCGCGCCCCCTCGTCATCACATCACCCGTCATCCGGCGCACTGGAAAAAGGGGGGCAGCCGCCTTCGTGCGCACAGACACGAAGTGTTCTCACGTGGGGTGGTCCTCCACATCCGTCGTTATTTGGTTCGAGCGGGCGCGCGCGCCACCTGGACAGGAGAGCAAAACTCGAGTCCAATTTACGATCCAGACTCACGTGTCCTGTCGGAAGGAGAAGCCTTATGCGCTGGTCGACCCCCAACAACCCCTCTTCTCTCGCGTGGCGTGTGGCCCTCCTCGTGGCGCTCGGCGCGGGCGGGACGGCGCGCGCGGATGTGGCGCAGCCGAACGGCACCGTCGTCCCGGTGGTCACGAGCCGATTGAGCGATCTGCTGAACGGCTCGGAGAAGAACGACATGCTCGACGAGATGATCGACGTCGTGGCCGACGCCGCGGTGGAGCCCCAGGTGTTCTCGCCGCTCTGCGAGTTCAGCGGCAAGTACATCGAGAAGGGGGGGCGGCGCCAACTTCGCGGTCGGCTGGTACAACGTCGACGATGGCCGCGACGGCGACGACCCGCCGCTGTACGTCCCCGTCGACACCGGAGCCAACCTCAGCACCCCGGCGCCGGAGAGCGATATCCAGATCCTCTTTCCGTTCTCGGGCTCCCTGCCGTCCGCCGAGAAGCGCGAGCTGACGGCCGTCTCGATCCGGGAGAACCCCGCCTACGCGGGAGGCCTCATCGGCTTCGTGCTGATCCCCAACCCGAACGGCACCGGCAATGGAAACGCCACGCAGTACCATTACACCGAGCACCGCTTCAACGTGGAGTGTACGGCGTGCGAGAGCCCGGGGCCCTGGTACTCCGATCTCATCTACAGGTCGAACCAGCTCGCCAACACGTTCTACCTGGGGTTCGAGGATCTCGATTTCCGGAACGCCGCCGGCAGCGCGGGCGTCAACGGCAATGATCTCGATTACGAGGACTTCCTGTTCCGCTTCTCCGGCATCACGTGCCCCGCGGCCGGCCAGCCGTGCGAGGTCGAGGAGAACGTGGGCGCGTGCCGCGCGGGCATCTCCGACTGCGACGGGCAGGGACAGGCGATCTGCACGCCGATCGTCGAGCCTGGCAGCCAGGCCGAGCAGTGCGACGGCATCGACAACGACTGCGACGACATCGTCGACGAGGAGGCGCCCTGTCCGGAGGACCAGGTGTGCAGCCGCGGCCGCTGCGTGAACCGCTGCGGCTCGGCCGAGTTCCCGTGCGATCCTGGGCTCGTGTGCGTGGAGGGCCTGTGCGTCGAGCAGGCGTGCGTCGACGCGAAGTGCGATGTCGGCCAGGTGTGCCATGACGGCGTGTGCCGCGCCCCGTGCGACGGCGTGGTGTGCCCGCACGGCCAGACCTGTCGCGGCGACCGCTGCCTGGATCCGTGCGACGGCGTGACGTGCGGCGCGGGCGAGGTGTGCGAGAGCGGCGTCTGCGTGGTCCAGTGCAACTGCCGGGGCTGTCCGTCGGCGGACCGCTGCGCGGCGGACACCGGGCGGTGCGTCGAGGCCGCGTGCGCCGACGTGTCGTGCGGCGCGGGCACCACTTGCCGTGGCGGGGCGTGCGTCGACCTCTGCGATGGCGTCGTGTGCCCCGCGGGCGAGCGGTGCGTGGCCGGCATGTGCGCCGAGGAGCCGCCGGCTCCTGCCAGCACGACGGCGGCGGGTCCGACGCTCGACGTGGCCGCCTCGGTCGGCGCGGGCGACGCCGCGTCGGGCGCGGCCGGATCGGGCTCGGGTGGGGCTCCCTCCACCGGCGCGGGCGGGGACGCGAGCGGGAGCGGGGAGTCGGCGGGCTGCAGCTGCAGCCTCGGCGGCGACGCGCCGTCCGCCGGCGGCGTCGCCGCGTTGCTCCTCGCCGTGAGCCTCGGGCTCCGCCGCAGGAGGGGCGGAGACCCGGAGCGCTCGGCTCCTGGCCTCCGTATCCGTCGTTCAGGGTGATCCGGACGCCGGCCCGAAGAACTCGACATCATCGATCTCGATGGTGCCCGAGTCGACCTTGTCCTTGCCGAGGAAGCCGCTCGCGCGGACGCCGTTCATCTCCGCGCTGAAGGAGAGGCCGACGATCGACCGGAGCACGTCGTTCACGTCGTCGCCCGGGTCGCGCCCCTGATCGATGGCCCAGCCCGGGAGCGCCATGTCGGCGAACCTGAGCTCGATCAGCGTCGGCTCCGCGGTGAGCCGCACGTCCCATCCGTGGCGAACGCCCGTGAGCCCTTCGCTCTGCGCCGGGCTCTCGACGTCGAAGCGCATCCCGCGCGCCGCCTCCGCTCGCGCCCAGAAGCGGACCCCCTCGAGCGCCGTCGCGTCGAGCATGCCCTCGGCGAGAGGCACCCCGAAGTACACGTACTGCCCCCAGGGAGACGCCTCGTCGCGGAAGTCGAAGCGGAGGAGCATGCTCTGCGCGCCGTTCAGCGGAGCTTCCTGCGAAAGGCCCTGCACGGCGCTCGACGCGTTGTTGGTGGACAGCACCGTCCCGACGTACAGCCCGAGGGTGTCCGCGGCCTCGAAGTCGTTGATCCCCGTCGCGGTGAACGAGAAGGGCGCGAGGGGCGTGCCGCTGGCGAAGCGGCCCAGGCGCTCTCGCAGGATCGGCAGCTCGTTCCTGAGGCGCTCCACCGCGGGCTCCCACCCGGCGAGCCCGGGCCCGAGCGGGTCCTCCTCGACGGCGGCGCGGATCAGCGCCGCGTACTTGTCGACCTGCTCCTCGAGCCGCCCCTCGCTGAACGGGCCCTCATGGAGCGCCTGCAGCGCGGCCTTGTAGCCCGCTGCGTCCTGGTTCAAGGCGCCGAACAGCGCATCGCAGCCCGGCGGGCGCACGTGCTCGGAGCCCATGAACACCGGGACCACGGCGCTGCAGTCCGCCGGCGTCTCCGTCCATCGCGGCACGTGGCCGAAGTAGGAGCTGGGGCCGAGGGTCTGATCGAGATCCCACGGGATGAGGTGGAACTTGCCCGAGGACGGCTCGTCGTAGACGTAGAAGTTGTGGTTGAACGCGGCGCCCGCCTCGTTGGCATAGTAGGTCGTGACGCCGTCCCAGTTCACGATCGCCTCGTCGACGGCCATGTAGCGCTGCAGCTGCTCGACGTCCGCCCACTCCGACAGCGCGGTGAGCCGCTCCGCGCCCTCGGAGGACGCGAGGGCGGTCGAGAACGCGATGAACCGCTCGTGCGTGGCCACGTCTTCGTTCGTCTCGATCCGCTCCGCGTAGTAACCGGCGTCGTCCGAGACCGGCCACGCTTCCTTGTAGAGATCGCCGTCCGGAGCCTCGGAGAAGTGGTGTTCCAGGAAGCGGCCGTCCACGTCCTCGACCATCGAGAAGAGCCCCTGCGACTCGCCGTTCACGCGCAGCGTCGCCCACGCGCTCCGCGGGGCGGCGACGCCCATCTCCCGGAACAGGCCATAGGCGATCCGCTCGTGGAGCCTCGTCGGGTCCCAGATCATGGAGTGGAAGTTCAGGCGCTTCTGCGCGTAGAAGCGCTGTCCGTCGACGACCTCGTCGAACTTCACCTTCATGCTGAGCTTCGGACAGGTGAGGTTCCCCTCCCCGTCGAAGCACATGTCGAGGGTGCCGTACCCGCCCTTGAACCGCAGGCCGACCACGCCCAGGCTCTTGCCCTTGTAGCAGGCCTCGGCCTCCACATACCGCTCGTCGCGGGCGTTCTCCTTGAGCTCCGCCCAGCGCTCTTCCGGAAGGTAGAAGTCGAAGCGCGGGACCTCCTCCGCCGCGTACAGCTCGTCCGCGTCGCGGTCGGCCAGCGCGGGGTCGGACGGCTCGCACCGCGGCGTCGGGGGCTGCCCGCCGCTCCCGCCGTCGCTCGCGCCGCCCTCTCCGCCGGCGCCTCCGGCGCCTCCGCCCCCGGCGCCTCCGCCCCCAGCGCCTCCGGCGCCTCCGCCCCCAGCGCCTCCGGCGCCAGCCCCGCCCGAGCCCCCTGGCCCGACGCCGCTGCTCGCGCCTTCGTCATCGCCGCAGCCCGCACCCACCGCGGCAGCCGCAAATGCAAGCACCATCCAATACCCAAGCTTCATCCAGCGATCCTCCAAGAGCCCCGACCCTAGTCGCGGCCATCGCGTCCGTCGATGCCTGAATTTCACGGCAGGCATGGACGCCTCGCTGGACATCGTGCGGCGCCGCGTGACCTCGCGACCCCGCTCATGACCCGGCACGATGACCCGGCACGAGGCGCGTGGTGATGGTAGTTTTCCAGGCGTGAGCCAGCGCCCGTATCCCGAGCCCCAGGCAGCCCGCCTCCTGTCCGTCGCGGAGTGGGCAGCGCTGCCGGAAGACGAGGCCGGTGAGCTCATCGATGGCCGCCTGGTCGAGGAAGAGATGCCCGATTGCGTCCACGAGCTGGCCGTCGCCTGGCTCATCCACACCCTGCGGGCCTGGCTCATCCCGCGCGGCGGCTTCGTCTTCGGCTCCGAGGTGAAGTACGCGCTCAAGCCACGGCGCGGGCGCAAATCCGACGTGTCGGCGTTCCTCCCGACCTCGCGGAGGCCCCCGGCCCGTGGCGCCGTCGGCATCCCGCCGGACATCATGGTCGAGATCGTCTCCCCCTCGCCGCGGGACAGCCGGCGCGATCGCGTCGAGAAGCTCGAGGAGTACGCCGCGTTCGGGGTGCGCTGGTACTGGTTGCTCGATCCGCAGCTCCGCACCCTTGAGATCCACGAGCTCGCGCGCGGCGGGCTCTACCAGCACCGCCTCACCGCGCCCGGAGGGGTGCTCCGGGAGGTTCCGGGCTGCGGGGGGCTGACGCTCGATCTGGACGCGCTCTTCCGCGAGCTCGATCGGCTCGACGCGACGGAGCCGCAGGAGCCGCCGCAAGGCAGCGCAGACGGCGAGGCGTGACAGCGCGGGCGGCGAGCGGCGCGGCCGCGCGGCGGTTCACCCGCGATGCCAGCGCGGCTCACCCGCGGCCCCGCGGGGCGCGCTCGCTCGGGGCGGGGGCCGGCGCCTCGGCCTCGACGGCCAGGCACGCCTCGAACCCCTCGACGTAGCTCGGGTAGAGCAGCGCCATGCCGAGGGCGCGCTTGACCTTCGCGTTGTCCACGGCGCGATCGTGGCGGAGCGTCTCGTGCAGATCCTCCCGCGGCGCCCCGGCAGGCAGCGCGAGGCCGAGCCGCGCGCAGAGCCAGCGGACGACCTCGATCTGCGGCACGGGCGCGTCGTCCGCGACCAGGAAGATCTCGCCGGGGGCGGCGCGCTCCAGCGCCGCGAGCGCGAGGCGCGCGAGGTCCTCGACGTGGATGCGCGAGACGACGTTCCTGCCCTGCCGATCGCCCTCGCCGGTCATGCGGAAGTCGCCGCGCAAGAGCCGCTGGTGCAGGCCGCGGCCCGGGCCGTAGATGCCCGCGGCGCGCAGCACCACGGCGCCGCGCGCGCGGTACACGTCCTCGGCCGCGAGGCGCGCCGCCGCGCGGGGGCCGTCGGCCGACGTGGGCGTCGCCTCGTCGATGCGCCCCGTCGCGTCGCCGTACACGGCGGTCGACGAGACGTACGCGATCGCGCGCGCGCGGCGGAGCGAAGGCGCGATCGCGGCGTCGGTCGCGCCGTCAGGCGGGAAGGCGACGAGCACGTCCGCGCCGTCCGTGACGAGCCGGTCGACGGCCTCGGCGGTGAGCGCCGGGAGGACGCTCACCTCGATGCCCGCCCGCGCGAGCTCCGCGGCGCGCTCGGACGAGCGCGTCGTCGCGACGACGCGGCCGCCGGACGCCCTCCGCAGGCCGGCGACCACCGCGCCGGTGAAGCCGCAGCCGAGGACGATGAGCGGGGGGGAGGTGTTGAGCATGGGTTCCGGGCGACGCTTCTACCAGCAAGAGCGAGAGGACGCCTCTGCGGCGCGAGAGCGCTGCCGGCCGGGCCCGAGGTGCACGGACGGGGGCGCGAGGTCGTCGTCTTCGTGCGGGTGGGTCGCCGGGTCTGCGCCCCCGCCTAGGATGGTAGGGCTGGCGGCCACGCTGCGATCGCCGGCGTGGCGGGGGAGAGGCGCACCGAAGGCAGGAAGGACAGGGAGATGGGTAAAAGGGAGAGAGCGAAGCAGCTGCTGCTCGTGGTCGCGACGGCGGGGCTCACCGCGTGTGAGGACGACGGCGCTATCAACCCTCCGTCTCCGCCGCTCGTGTGCGACGAGGTCGCCGACGGCTCGGCGCTGTGGGCCAGAGGGACGCTCACCAAGGATCCTCAGGAGCCCAGCGCTCTCCTGTGGATCGAGCTGAACCACGAAGGCGCATGGGTCGACCCCCCGGTCGTGACGGCCCTTTCGGGGATGACCATCACCTCCATCGACGCGTCCTTCGATTCGAGGAACATCCATGCCGCCATGGACGACGGCGCCACGACCGCCAGCTTCCAGGTGCGCGGCAAGCTCACCGACCCCGAGACGACGTGCGACGTGGACCGCACGTTCACCGTGACGATCGACGAAGAGAGCAAGGTCGAGATCACGAGGCACGACGCGCTCCCGTTCCTGCCGCACAGGCACGCCTCGCTCGATCCGCGCAGGCACGCCTCGTTCGACGTGATGCGATGCGACGGCAGCGACGTCGGGCGGCGTGCGTCGGGCGGCGAAGACGAGCGCGTCCCACGGACGAAGGCCGCTGGCACCACCGAGGCGACGGCCGACGTGGCGCGCGGCGACGCTGGCCGGAGGGGCCGGGCAACGATCAGGCGAAGAGGCTGAGCGAATGCGGCGAGCACGTCTCCGCGCTGGCATGGTGGCACCTCGACCTCGCAGGTCGACGGCCCGCGCCCCGGGGCCCGCCCCGGCCGCTTCCACGGCCGGGACGGCGTGGATCCAACGGATGGTCGAGGGCCCGCGCCGCATCTGGTAGCCTGGTGGGCGGGGAGCGGGCGGCCGGGACGCAGCGTGCTCGCCGCAGCGACGCTCCTCTGCGCATGGCGGTCCACGTCTTCATCTCCTACGCCCCCGCGGATCGGTCGCACCTCGAAGCGCTCGAGGCGCACCTCGCCTCCCTGAAGCGGCAGGGCCTGGTGAGCACCTGGCACCGCGGCCGGATCGGCCCAGGCGCGGTGCGCGACGAGTCGATCGCGGCGGAGCTCTCCTCCGCCGAGGTGGTGCTGCTGCTGGTGAGCGAGGCGTTCCTCGCCTCGGACAGCTGCTACGAGCGAGAGCTCGGGCGCGCGCTGGAGCGTCATCGCAGCGGGGCAGCGCGCGTGGTGCCCATCCTGGTGCGCGCGTGCGACCTGGAGGGCACCCCGCTGGCAGAGCTCCAGGCGCTGCCTCGCGATGGAACTGCGGTGACGAGCTGGGCCAACCCGGATGAAGCGTGGAGGGAGGTCGTGCAGGGCATCCGCGCGGCCGTGGAGGAAGCCGCCGCGAGCGCGCGGTCGGAGGCGGCGCGCGACAGCGCGGCCGCGCCGCCCGGCGCGCTCGGCGTGAGCCCGCGCGAAGCAGACGAGGCGATCCGCGCTGTCGACAAGCAGATCGCCGCCGCGCAGAAGCGGCGGGTGAAGCTGAGGGCCGCCGGCGCGAGCACCGAGCAGGTGGACCGGGAGATCGTCGACCTCAGGCGCAAGCGCCGGGAAGGCGGCCAGCTCCACGTCGGCGAGGAGCTCAGCGACGGCCGGTACCTGCTGCTGGAGCGGATCGGGCGCGGCGGGTTCGCGACCGTGTGGCGCGCGCTCGACGCGGGGCGGGGCGACCTGCCCGTGGCGATCAAGGTGCTGCACCCGAACCTCGCGGGCGACGAGAGCCGGCAGGAGCGGTTCTTTCGGGGCGCGCGCGCGATGGCGGAGCTCGACCATCCCGGCGTGGTGCGCATCCTGGAGCCGAAGGGCGAAGACGGCGGCTGGCACTACTTCGTGATGGAGCTCGTCCGTGGCGAGGACGTGCGCAGCGCGGTCGTGGGGAAACGGCTGGCAGCAGAGCAGGTGATCCCGATGCTCCTCAGCGCTGGAGAGGCGATCTCGTTCGCCCACAGGCGGGGGCTCGTGCATCGGGACGTGAAGCCGGCGAACATCCTGCTCGACGCGGACGGGCTGCCCCGGATCACGGACTTCGATCTGGTCTGGGCGCGCGACACGACGGGGGGCACGAGGAGCGGGGCGCTGGGGACCTTCCTTTATGCGGCGCCGGAGCTGATGCACCGCCCGCAGGACGCGGACGCGCGCGCGGACGTGTATGGGCTCGGTATGACGGCGGTGTTCTGCCTACACGGGGCGGAGCTGCCGCCCATCATGATGCGGTATCCGGGGCGGGTAATAGACCAGCTGCCTTGCAGCGGTGCGGTGAGAAAGGTGCTCGAGAGGTCGATCGAGTTTGAGGCATCGGAGAGGTATCCCGATGTGGCAGCGTTCTGTAAGGCGCTCAGTGGCGCGGCGGGGGGAGGCAGTGCGCCGCTGGAGGCATCAAACGGACCGGTTCCCCAGCAAGGGACGACGATGGAAGCGCCAGACGGTCCGGTGATCCAGCAAGGGGCAGCGCTGGAAACGGCAGAAGGCCCCGTACCCGAGCGAGAGCGGCAGGCGCAGCTCCGCCGCAACCGCGTTGTGTGGCAAGACTCGAGAGAAGGCGGACCGGTTCGCGATGCGATCCAAAAAGCCATCCTGAGGCCGCGGGCGGCGCGCGCTGAAAGTCCGGTGGAGTTGACCGCGTTG
Organism: Sorangium sp. So ce281; assembly: GCF_051527395.1. Lineage (NCBI taxonomy): Bacteria > Pseudomonadati > Myxococcota > Polyangiales > Polyangiaceae > Sorangium > Sorangium sp. So ce281. The sequence continues at coordinate 2,373,170 of NZ_CP150322.1, read as the reverse complement.
GAACTCGACGTGAGCGGGGAGCGAACGGTCGTGTCCGGGAACTGGAGCCTAATATGGCCGAAGCACCCGCTCCCTGGCTCGGCGGAGGCGCCATTCGAGGAGCGCGGTACATTCCACTGCACCCTCCTCGAGAAGCCGGGCAGGAATCGAGCACCCAAGGTGATCTACCGGAGCGACTTCTTCGAGTCACTCCTGACGTTAGTGGACATCCCTGGCGGAACGTTCTTCATGGGTAGCCCCGACGAAGACACGGAAGCTCACAAGGCCGAAAGGCCCCTGCGGGAGGTGGCGGTCGAGGCATTGACAATCGCTACTACACCGGTCACGGTGGAACAATACGCTGCCGTGACAGGCCAGACCGCCGGAGAGGAGGCAAACCGCCCCATCTGCAACGTATCGTGGCAAGACGCCATCGAGTTCTGCAATGCGCTCTCTCGGCTGGCGGGCAGGCAGCCCTGCTACCTGTTAACGTTGGATAGCCTGGCATGGGTGCACGGCGCGGACGGTTTCCGGCTGCCGCGGGAAGCGGAGTGGGAATACGCGTGCCGCGCCGGGACTACAACTCGGTATTTCTTCGGCGATGACGAGCACCGGCTGGCGGACTACGCGTGGTACCGCGAGAACAGCGAAAACCGGGCTGCACCGGTTGGACAAAAGAAGCCCAATCCGTGGGCTCTCTACGACATGCACGGGAATGTTTGGGAGTGGACATGGGATGAGTATCACGGGCTTGATAAGACAGCGTTACCCGACCCACGCCTGAAGATAGTAGCTCAGCATGCAAACGAGATTGCCCGAACAGTACGCGGCGGCTCGTTCGTCGATAGGCCCAAGTGGCTGCGCTCGGCAAGTCGGATTGGATACAAGCCCAGGCATAAGAACGAGCACCTCAGCTTCCGCTGCGCAGGCCCCGCCCGCCGCCGAGATTGACCTCGTCCTCCGCCGCCCTCACCACGCCGGCTTGCGCGTATACCGGTGCTTCACTCCGAGCGGGAAGTACTCCGGATCTCCCGCCGCCCGCAGCGTCACCCGCGGCGCCCGCTTCCCCGCCGGCACGTAGCTCCTGAACTCGCTGTTCAGCCGGACGAGGTGCTCCTCGATCGACCGCGCCGCCGCCTCGCGCCGCGCCTCGCTCTCCCCCTCCCCCGGCGCGAGCTCGACCACCACCGAGAGGGCCATATCCCTGTCCGCGCCCTCGCGGACCTCCAGCACGAACTTCCCCGTCACCCACTCCTTCACGCCGGGCTGCTCGATGCCCACGACCACGTTCTCCGGATAGATGTTCGCTCCGAAGTACGACACCGTGAAATCCGAGCGCCCGAACACATGGACGAACGGGAGCTCCCTGGCCCCACGCTCCCCGTCGAGCTCCCGCCGCGGGTCGAAGCCGAAGCCGGCCAGGGCCGCCATCATGTCCGCGTGCGAAGTGACGCCCCCGCTGTCGAGGATCGCATAACGAACCAGCGGGACGCCGTTGTCGCCCGAGAAGAGGAGCATCCCGTCGCGCTGCTCGAAGTACCTGTCGGCCGGGTCGTACTGCACGAGCGTCGGGAGCCGGTCCTGCCCGAACAGGGCGCGCGCGGCGTCCGGCCTCCCCGCGAGGAACCGGCGGATCGCGACGCTGAGCGGCGTCTCGTTGCCCAGCACGCCCGCGTCCGCCGTCCCGTACAGCGAAGCCGAGTCGTAGCAGGGCGACGTCGACCCGACGCGCTCGCCGACCAGGGACCGCCACTCCTCGCTGAACACCTCCCCGGCCATCACGAGCTTGATCCGGAAAGGTGCCCAGTCGACGCCCCGGGCCCGCCCCGTGTCGATGACGTCCTTCAGGAACGGCGGATAGCCGAGCAGGACGACCTGCTCGAACGCCGGCCCCAGATCCTGCACGACGCGGAAGATCTCGTCCTTGTTGTTGCCCGGCGTGACGACCGTGATCGGATATCCCTTCGCCGCGAGGTGACGGCAGCACGCGGCGGTGTACATCCCGCCGACCCACGAGCCGAGCGCGAAGCACACGACCGCGAGCGTGCGGCGCGTGTCGGCCCGGAAGCCGTCGTGGAACACCTGCTCGAAGCGCCGGGCGATCGGGAGCTCGTCCGTGACGGAGCGGGGCCAGAACGTCGGCTTTCCGGTCGAGCCCGAGGAGACGGCGATCATGTCGCACGGCTCGACCCGCCCCCCGCGGCACAGATCCGCGATGGGGTGCCTGAGCACGTAGTTCTGCTTCGTGATCACCGGCAGCGCCGCGAAATCCGCGGGCGTCCGGATCGCCGCCGGGTCCACGCCGTGCTCCGCGAGGAAGCGGCGGTAAGCAGGGACAGCGGCGGCGACCTCGTGGAACAGCGCGAGCGCGCGGTCGGCCGGATCGGCCTCACGGTGCCGCGACAGCGCCGCGTCGAGCGGCGTGCTCAGGAAGGCGTCGATGGCCGCCAGGACCCGCTTGGGTTGCACATCCTGCATCGCGAGATCTCCCTCCGTCCGATGGTTCGCAGCAAGCGGACGCCGGTTCAACGAAAGCGCCCGCCTGCCTCTCTATCCGCTCGCGGGCGAAAGCGCCCGCGCAGCGTCAGCGCCCTCCACCCCCCGCCGCGCCAGCGAGCTCCGCCGCGAGCGCTATCTCCTCGGCGCGCTTCTCGTAGCCGTCCGGCGGCTCGGGACGCGGGTTCGCGAGCAGCGACGTGATCACCGTCTCCAGCCAGCGCCGGAGCGGCGTGTGCTGGAAACCGAGCTCCGCCCTCGCCTTCGCTGGATCCAGCAGCGACATCCAGCGGTCGCTGAACGGCGACATCGCGACCGGATCGATGCCGCGGGCCCTGATCGCCGCCGACGGGATCGGCGCGAGCCGCGCCGGCGCGCCGAGCAGCGAGGCGATGAGCTCGAGCAGCTCGGCGAGCGTCGGCGTCTCGTCCATGCAGAGGTTGTACGCCTCGCCGAACGTGGACGGCACGAGGAGCAGCTTCACGATCGCCCTGACGACGTCGCCGCTGTAGACGTGCCGCACCGGGTGTCCGCCGCCGTCCGGGACGAGCAGCGGGCCGCCGTCGAGCATGCGGACGATGTACCGATCGAGGCGGCGGTAGGGATCGCGCTCCCCGTTCACCATCGGGATGCGCAGGACGGTCGCGGGAAAGCGGTCCCTCTGCCAGGCGGCGGCGAGCTCCGCCTCGCAGCCGCGCTTGTTCATGCCGTAAGACCACGCCTCGCGGTCCTCTTCGCCCGCGGGCTCCGGGAGGAGCGGGCCGTGGTCGTCGCGCTCGCGCGACGGCCGCGGGCACGCCTCCCGGACGAGGTACACCGAGCCGGTGCTGATCATCACGTAGTGGCCGATGCGCCCGCCGCCGAGCGCCTGGGCCGCCGCGCGGCCGTCCGCGGCCGTGTACGCGGTGAAGTCCACCGCGGCGTCGAACTCGCGACCTCCGAGCGCCTGCGCGAGATCGCCGGCCGCGCGATCGCAGCGGACCCGCGCGACGCGATCGCCGAACGCGTCGCGCGTCGCGCCGCGGTTCAGGAGCGTGACCTGGTGGCCCGCCGCGAGCAGGCGATAGACCAGGAAATGACCCATGAATCGAGTGCCGCCGAGCACGAGGACGCGCATGCGCGGCAACCTATCACCGCCGCGCGCAATGACGATGACGAGGACGCCATCGCGCGCGGGCGCGGGAAGGCGCGCGGCCAAGGAAGCCGCCGCCGGGCGGCCTCGCGCGCGGCGCGGACCGGGACCAGGTCGAGCCCCGGTCGTGCTAGATAGCGGGCCGTGCCGTTTTCCCACATCCTCGGCCAGGACACCGCGGTCGGCACGCTCGTGCGCGCGCTCGAGGCGGGCCGCGTGCACCACGCCTACCGCTTCGAGGGCCCGCCGGGCGTCGGCAAGGAGCTCGCGGCCGTCGCCCTCTCCCAGGCGCTCGTCTGCACCGGAGGCGATCCGCTCGGCTGCGGGCGCTGCGACGCGTGCCGGCGCGCGGCCGCGCGCTCCGACGGCCGCCCCGCGGCGCCGCTCCACCCCGACGTGCAGATCGTCGCGAAGAACTTCTACCCCGCCGCCGTCATCGGCCGGAGCCGCGACGAGCTGACCGAGATCTCCGTCGATCAGGTCCGCGCCATCGTGCTCGCCCGCGCCGCCTACCCGCCCCACGAGGGGCGCGCTCGGGTGTTCATCGTCCGCGACGCCGAGGACCTCAGCGTCGGCGCCGCGAACGCGTTCCTCAAGACGCTCGAGGAGCCGCGGCCCGGCACCCACTTCATCCTCTTGACCTCGCGCGGCGACCGGCTGCTCAACACGATCCGCTCGCGCACCCTGCCCGTGCGCTTCGCCCCGCTCTCCGAGGCCCTCATCCGCCGCATCCTCCGTGATCGCGGCGTGCCCGAGGGGCGGCACGACCTCGCCGTCGAGCTCGCCGCCGGCAGCGCGTCCACGGCGCTCGATCTCGCGGACGAGGAGCAGACCGCCTCGCGCGACGCCTTTGTAAAGGGTGTCCTCGAAGCCGCGGCCGCCCGGGACCTCGGGCCCGCCGTCGCGTTCGCCGAGTCGGTGGACCGCGACAAGGGCGCCCTCAAGGACGACCTCCGCGCGCTGAGCGCCGCGCTCGCCCGCGAGGCCCGCGCCGCAGTCGCGTCCGATCCGCGCCACGCAGGCCTGTCGGCCCGGCGTTACGCGGCGGTCTCCCGCGCCGTGGCGCAGCTCGAGCGCAACGCCTCGCCGAGCCTCGCGATGGCGTCGCTGATCGCGGAGCTGCGCAGCGTCGTCGGCTGACAGGCGCCGCGCGCCCACGTGGCCGCGCGGGCCGGCGTCAGCCCTCGCCGCCTCCGCCCAGCCGCTCGTATCCGCCGTCCTCGATGCGCCGCCCGGCCCACGCGTGGATCCGCCCCTCGCTGGCGAGCACCACGGCCGCGTCGCGCCCGGCGCCGTCGTAGAGGGCGATGATCCCTGCGTCGCCCACGGGGGGCGCGCCCTGCCCGCACCGCTCGAGCGCCGCCGGCAGCCGCGCCCGCCGCCGCATGGTCGCGCCCGCGATCTCGAGCGTCGCCGGCGGCTCGTCCGGCGAGTCGGCCGCCGCAGGCGCGAGCCACAGGATCTCGCGCCGCGGCGCGGGGAAGGCCACGACCGCCCCGTGCGTGCCGCCCTCGGGCGCGAGGAACACCGCGGCGACGATCTCGCCCCGCTCGCGCGCGACGATCGCGCCCGAGAGCCAGCGCTCCTCGCTCCCGGCGAGGACCACGTCGCCGAGCGCGAGCGGCAGCTCGTGCCAGGGCGCGTCCCCCGGCGGCGCCGGCGCGTCTCGCGCGCGCTCGCCGCCGTTCCCTCCCGGCGCCTCCCGCTGGCGGCGCGACGCCATGTAGCCCACGGTCGCGGCCACCGCCGCGGCGGCCGCCGCGAGCAGCGTGAGGCTCATCGCGCGCCCCTGTCCACCGGCGCCGCGCGCGCGCCCGCCAGCGCGAGCGCCTGCGAGAGCGCCTGCTGGAGCGCCCGCGCCCGCGCGCTCACCTCCTCGAGGGCGCGCGGCGCGGGCGTGCCCTGATCCGGCAGCAGCGCGGCGATGATCGCGGCGGCGGAGCAGCGCGCGCCCACCTCGGCCGCCCTCTCCAGCGAGATGCCGCCGATCGCCACGACCGGGAGCCCGGGACGCACCCGCTCGACCAGGGCGCGCAGCGACGCGAGCCCCTCGAGGCCGACCACGGCGTCGGGGCGCTCCTTGCTCGAGGTCGCGAAGATCGGCCCGATGGCGACGTAATCGAGGCGCTCGAGGGAATCGCCGGAATCACCGGCATCGCGGAGCTCGCTCGGCGCCCGCAGCGCGGCCTCGATCTGCGCGGACGTGTGGGTCGAGAGCCCGACGCGCAGCGGGACGGAAGCGCGCTGCGCCAGCCTGCGAACCGCGGCCACCGGGAGATCGTCCTGGCCAACGTGCACGCCGTCGCAGCGGGCGAGGATCGCGAGATCCGCCCTGTCGTTCGCGAACAGCGGCACCCCCGCACGCGCGGCCAGGGGCTGGATCGCGCGGAGGAGCGAGAGCGTCTGGGCCGCCCCGCCCCGCTTGTCGCGCAGCTGGATGGCCGCGGGGCGCGCGTCGAGGACGGCCTCGGCGAACGCCGCGGGATCGAGCCCGCGGCGCGCGAGCGAGTCGGTGTCGACGATGGCGTACAGGCCGCGCATGACCACGCTTCGAGCGGTGGGAGAGCGCCCGGGCGCTCCGGAGGAGGCCAGGCTCGCTGGCTACGCTAAGGTTGACGCCCCCGGAAAGAAAGCGGAAGCGTTCGCTCCCGAACGGATCCTCCATGCGCACACGTCTCGTCCGGATCGCCTGTCTGTTCACCTCGATCGCTCCTGCTGCAGCGGCCGTGATGGGGCTCGCGTCGAGCCCTGCGCTCGCGGAGGAGAAGTCGAGACCCGCGCAGCAGACCCAAGGGCCGGGCTCCGCAGTGCCCGCGCAGAGGCCGAAGGCTGCCGCCGCCCCGCCGCCCGGCGGGAGCAAGGTCGCCGCGCCCAAGGCGAGCGTCGGCGCGCCCAAGGCGAGCGCGAAGAAGAAGGCGCCCGAGTCCCCGCCGCTGCCGCCTCCACCGGCGCGCCTGTGGCTCATCGCGCCGTCGCCTCACGGGCCCTGGACGTTGCGGATCGACAACGAAGGGGAGCGGCCGATGCGCATCCCGGCGGACGTGCGGCTGCTGCGCCTGGAGGTCGACACGCTGAACAAGCGCGCGAAGAAGACGGTCCGCTGCGCCGCGCCCGCGGGGCTCAAGCCGAGCGGCTTCCCGGAGCGGCGCGCGCTGCTGCTGGCGCCCGGTCAGTCGTACATGGAGCATTTCGACCCGCGCCTGCTCTGCTTCGGCAAGGACGAGGCGGCGCTCGCCGGCGGCTCGGTGGTGAGGGCCTGGTACGGCTGGGGTCCGCCGCCCAAGTGGTCGAAGAAGCCGCCGGCGGCGCCGTTCGCTGCGGAGTCGACGGACCATCCGCCGGCGTTCGCCCCTGCGCCCGGCCTCGCGGCGCCCACCGTCGTGCTGAGCTACGCGCTGCCCCCCGAGGAAGCCACGGAGAGGGGACACGACGCAGGCGACGCCGAGCCGCCCTCTCCGGCAGCCCAGACAGCTCAACACCAGGACGACAAGGCGGCTCAGCCCGCGGACGACAAGGCGGCTCAACCCACGGACGACAAGGCGGCCCAGACGTCCGCGGACAGGCCAGCTGGCGAGTCCCCGGAAAAGCGCGTTCCGTCGGACAAGGGCCACAGCGCCGGTCCGCGGAGCAAGCCGATCGTGGACGCCAACGCGCCTCGCCTGGAGCTCACGAGCAAACCCTGGTCCGACGCGGCGAGCCCTCGCTCGATCGTCGTCCGAGTGAGCGCCAAGAACGCTGGCAGGCGCCCCATGACCGTCGCCATCCGGTCTCGGATGCTCGAGTTCCACGTCGCCGGCCCGAACGGCGAGACGATTTGCACGGCGGCCCCGCCGACGGGGGCGATCCCGCGCGATCTCTTCAGGACGCTGAAGCCCGGCGCATCAGCCGACGTCTCGCTCCTCCTCCGGGAGGTCTGCCCCGCCGACACGTTCAACCGCGAGGGCCTCTACGAGGTCACGGCCACGCTGCACGCGAACGAGCCGGGCACCCAGCTCGGCCTGGACGCGTACACCGCCGTCGTCCCGGCCAAGAACACGACGCTCCTTCGCGTGAAGAGCGCGCCAGAGCCGTTCTACGCGGCCGCGCCGCGAGCCGTGCCGACGCCCAAGCCCGAGGCCAGCCAGGCGTCGGAGCACGAGGCTCACGACGAGTAGATTGAAGGAAGCGGACCGCGCGCCAGTGCGGCAGGGACGCTTGGTGCAGCCCGTCCCCGGCGCGGCTTACACCGGCAGGATCCCCCGCTTCTTCTCCGGCCGCTCCACCCGCTTCTTCCGCGCGAGCTCCAGCCCCCACGCGATCGCCCTCCGGGTGTCCCGCGGATCGATCACGTCGTCGATGAGGCCCCAGCCGGCGACCTTCATCACGTCGATGTTCTTCTGGATCGCGTCGACCATCCCCTGCTTCACCTCCGGCGGCGGCGGCGCGTCGCCGAACATCTTCCTCGCCGCGATCCCGAGCATCCCCTCCGGCCCCATCACGCTGATCTCCGCGGTCGGCCAGCCGACGATGAGGTCCGGCTCGTACGCGCGCCCGCACATCACGTAGTAGCCCGCGCCGTACGCCTTGCGCACGACCACCGTGATCTTGGGCACCGTGGCCGCCGCCATGACGTGCAGCATCTTCGCCCCGTGGCGGATGATCCCCTCGTGCTCGACCTTCGAGCCGATCATGAAGCCAGGCACGTCCTGCAGGAACACGAGCGGGATGTTGAACGCGTCGCAGATCTGCATGAAGCGCGCGGCCTTGTCCGACGCGTCCACGTCGAGGATGCCGCCCATCTGGGTCGGCTGGTTGGCCACGACGCCGACCGGCTGGCCGCCGATGCGCGCGAGGCAGGTGATGATCGACCGCGCCCACCGCGGCTTCAGGTCGAACCGCTCGCCGTGATCGACGATGGCGTCGATCAGCTTCAGCATGTCGTAGGCGCGCCGCGGGCTCTCCGGCAGGAGGTCGAGCAGCGACTCCTCCCGCCGGTCGATCGGATCCGTGACCGGCAGGCGCGGCGGCTCCTCATCGCAGCTCGAAGGGAAGAACGAGAGATACCGCTTCACCGCGGCGACACACTCGGCGTCGCTCGGGTACTCCGCGTCCCCGACGCCGCTCTTCGTCGCGTGCACCTTGCTGCCGCCGAGCTCCTGCTCGGAGATGTCCTCGCCCGTCATCGCGCGCACGAGCGCGGGGCCGCCGAGCGCCAGCGAGCCGACGTCCTTGACCATCGGCACGAAGTCCGCGAGCCCCGGGATGTACGCCGTGCCCGCGGCGCCTGGCCCCACCATGGCCGCGACCTGCGGCACGACGCCGCTCATGTGCACCTGCTCGCGGAACAGGTGCCCCGTGCCGGCGAACAGCGAGATGCTGTCCGGGTGCATCGAGCCGGGATCGATGCGCGCCCCGCCCGAGTCGATGAACCACACGATCGGCCAGCGGCCGCGGAGCGCCATCTGCCGCAGGCGGGTCACCTTCTCCTCGCCCGTCTGCCCGATGCTGCCGCCCTTCACGGTGAAGTCGTACGCCGCCGCGCAGACCATCCGCCCGTCGACCTTGCCGAACCCGCAGACCACCGCGTCCGCCGGCGGCCGGTCGCTCCCGTCCGGCCCGGCCGCGAGCCCCATCTGCGTGCCGTGCATCCCCACCTCGAAGTGCACGCCGTCGTCGAAGAACGCCGCGAGCCGCTCCCGCGCCGTCATCTTCCCGCGCGCGTGCTGCCTCGCCACGCGCTCCTCGCCGCCCATCCGCCGCACCTGCTCCCGGCGGGCCTCGAGGTCCTTCACGAGCTCTCGCATGTTCACGGGCCACCTCTCCCTGCGCGCCTCGGCGCGCCTACTTGCCCGACCAGCGGGGCTTTCGCTTCTCCAGGAAGGCCAGGAGCCCTTCCCGCGCGTCGTCCGTCGCGAGGCAGCCGGCGAGCCGCTCGCGCAGGAGCGGCAGCGCCGACTCGAGGTCGAGATCGTCCTGCGCCGCGAACGCCTCGAGGCCGAGGCGCACCGCGATCGGGCTCTTCGAGGCGATGGCGGAGGTCACCTCGTCGACCGCGGCGTCGAGCGCGCCCGGCTCGACCACCTTGTTGAGGAGGCCGCACTGCGCGGCCTCGTCGGCGTCGAGGCGCTGCCCGAGGAGCATCATCTCCAGCAGCTTGCGCCGGCTCACGTGCCGCTGGAGCACCGCCATGATCATCATCGGGAACAGGCCGACGTTGATCTCCGGCGTCCCGAGCTTGGCGCCGCGGGCGCCGATCGCGAAGTGCGACGCCGCGACGAGCCCGAGCCCGCCGCCCAGCGCGTGCCCGTTCACCCGCGCCACGATCGGCTTGCTCGAGTTCGCGAAGGCGAGCAGGAGATCCGCGTAATCGCCCTTCATCTCGGGCGGCGGCGCCCCCTCGGCGCCCGCGATCTGCGCGAAGTCCCCGCCCGCGCAGAACGCGTCGCCCGCGCCGGTCAGGACCACGCAGCGCACCGCCTCGTCCGCCGCGCCCGCCGCGAGGGCGTCGAGGAGCTCGCTCACCATCGCCGGCCCGATCGCGTTCTTGCGCCACGGGTTGTTCAGCGTGAGCCGGAGGACGCCCCCCGCGGAGGACGCCTGGAGGACGGTATACGCGCGCTCCGTCACGGGGCCGCCGCTCCTGCCGCTCCTGCCGCGCCGCCGTCGTGAAGGCCCAGGATCTGCCGGGCTTCCTCGATCGTCGCCGGTCTGCGGCCGACGTCGCGCACCATGCGCACGGCCACCTCGCAGAGCTCACCGTTGCTGCGCGCCATCTCGCCGCTCGGCAGGTAGAAGTGGTCCTCGAGCCCGCACCGCACGTTGCCGCCGAGCACGAGCGCCGCCGCCAGCATCCTCCACTGCCCGTGGCTGATCCCGATCACCTCCCACTCCGAGCCGGGAGGCATGATCCTGGTCTGGAGCTGGAGCGACTCCACGTGCGCGGGGATGCCGCCCAGCACGTTGACGATGAACGAGAACTGGAGCGGTGGTCTGAGCAGCCCCATGTCGACGAGCGGCCAGGTACCCTGCGTGTGCCCCGTATCGAAGCACTCGAGCTCCGGCTTCGTGCCGGCCTCGTTCATTGCGTTGAGGAGCTTGCTGATCTTCGCGTACGTGTTGGGAAACACCATGTCGAAATCGAAGGTCTTCCGCGCGCGCGAGTACTTCGAGTAGTTCATGGTGCCCATGTTGAGCGCCGCGATCTCCGGGCGGCTCTCCCGGAGGGTCGCGCACTGCTCGCTCACGTCGTCGAGGAGCGTGCCCGTCGAGAAGTTCAGGATCACCGGGCAGCGCTGGCGCACCTCGTCCTTGATCCGCGCGAACACGGCCGGAGAGAACGTCGGTGATCCGTCGTCGTTGCGCGCGTGGATGTGCACCGCCGCCGCCCCTGCGTCGTAGGCCCGCTTCGCCTCCTCGGCGATCTCGACAGGCGTATAGGGGATGGCGGGGCATTGCTTGCGGCCGGCGAGCACCCCTGACAGCGCGCAGGTCACCACGCAGATATCGGGATCTCGTCCGTTCGGATCCCTCGGTTCCCCGGTGAACGTCGGCTTCTCTCTCATGCCCCCTGCCTCCCTTTCGCGTCCTCAGCGCCGTCGCTCTTCTTCAGTCCGGCTCTGTCCGACCCGCGAGACCACCTGTTTTTGCAGCTTCGTCAGGATCCGGAGCAGATCGCGCAGATCGGTCGAGCTCAAGCTGAGCAGCGCGCTCCGGAAGATCTCCATCGGTTCGACCTGGATCTCGCTGGCGAGCCGCGCCCCCTTCTCGCTGAGCCGGATATGGACGACGCGCCGGTCGGCCTTCGAGCGTTCGCGGCGGACGAGCCCCTCTCGCTCCATGCGATCGACGATCCCGGTCACCGTGCTGTTCTGCGCCCGGATGCGCTCCGACAGCGTGGACAGCGAGAGATCCTGGAACGACTCCAGCAGCTTGAGGATGGTGAGCTGTGGCCCCGTGAGGCCGAACCCGCTCGCCATGCCCTTCGTGAGCCTGCGCGACTCCGTGTAGAGATAGATGATCATCTCCACGATGGCGTCGATCTCCGGCCTCTCGGGCGGCGGCAGGGTCGCTGTCACGATGCTTCGTGTACGAAATATTCGCTCCCCGGGGGAGGCGCAACCTGGATCTACCGACGTCCTCGCCGCGTCCCTGTCGCCCGGTCTGCCCGGAGCTCCCGGATGCACCACCGCAGCGCCTCCTGGAGGTCCCGATGCACCTGGACGGACGAGAGCTCGACGCCGAGCGACGAGGCCGTCTGCGCCACCTGCGGCTGGACTCCGGCCACGACCCCTTGCGCGCCGAGCAGCTCGATCGTCTGCAGCATGCCGATGAGGTGCTGCGCCGTCGTGGAGTCGACCTCTTCGACCCCCGTCACCTCGACGATCGCGTAGCGCGACTTCGTCTCGACGATCGTGCGCAGCAGCTTCTCCGTGATCTCTGTCGCCCGGTGACGATCGATGCTGCCGACGAGCGGCAGCACGAGCACGCTGTCCCAGACCTGGATGATCGGCGTCGACAGCGTCTCGATCGCGGACTCCTGCCGCGAGATCACCGCGCGCATCGACTCCTGCTGCTCGACCACCTCGCGCAGCGACTCCTCGGCGCGCATGCGCTCCAGCGTGATCGCGACCATCTCGCCGATGACCTGGAGCAGCGCCCGGACGCTCTTGTCCCACGCGCGGGTGGATCGCACCGCGTCGAGCCCCACGACGCCCACGAGCCGCCCCGCGTACACTGCAGGCATCCGGACGAGCGAGGCGATCCCGAGCTCCGTGAAGGCCCGCCGCTCGCTCGCTGCCTCATCCGGCAGGTCGGCCACGCGCGGCACGTCGCACACCTCGAGGCGGAACAGCCGCTCGACGAGCCACGGATACACGTCCCTGGACACGACTCCCCGCTCCGCGCGCAGCGACGGCACCCCTTCGGCGCACCACTCGTGCGTGTTCAGGAACCTCCGCCCGTCCTCCGCGAGGAGGAACAGGCTCGTCCTGTCGGCGCGCAGCGCCTTGCCGAGCTCCGCGAGCGCGGACTGGAAGCCGCGGTCGACGTCCGCCAGCTTCACGTTGATGAAATGGGCCGAGATCGACGCGACCAGCATCTTCGTCTCGATCCGCTGCATCAGCGCCCGCTCGAGGCGCTTCTGCTTGCCCACGTTGCGCGCCCACCCGTACACGAGCCCCTCGCTCGGCACCGAGAGCATCGACCACGACAGCCAAACGTAGAGGCCGCTCCTGCTCCTGCACCGGTTCTCCAGCCCGAGCGTGCCGGGCCCCTGGCGGAGCCGATCCATCTGCTCCCTGGTCGCGACGACGTCGTCCTGGTGCACGAGATCGAGGAGGCTCCGGCCGACGAGATCCTCGGTCCTGAGGCCGAGCGTCCGCTCCCAGGCGCCGCTCACGCGCAGGAACGATCCATCGCTCCGCAAAACACACAGCGGATCGGGACAGACAGCGAAGAATCGCTCGACGTCCGCTTCGTTCGCAGCTGTGTCCATCGCCGGTCGCCTTACCCAGACCACACCCCCACGCTCAGGTCTCCTTGACGTCCTCGAACGTCGTCCGCGCGGCCACGTGCTCCTCGTTCAGGTTGAGCAGGATGGGCAGCGTCTCGTGCTGCCAGTCATCGTCGAGGATCCGCCGCACGGTCACCCGGCCGGGCACCAGGTTGTAGACGGCATCCACGATATCCATGATGACGTAGAAGCCGTTCGAGTTGCAGAACCGCATCTTCACGAAATCCATCACCGTGGACGTGATCGGGTGCTGCGGGAGGACTCGGGCGAGCTCGTCCAGGTAGCTCGACAGGTACCGGTACGGGTTGTCGATCCGGATAGCGCCCTCGAAGGTCAAGACGAGGCGGTTGTCGTCATCGAGCCGGGCGACCGACTGAAAGACGCTCAGCCCGCCATCCGTGATTTCTCCATAGCTGAGAGCCTTCATACGCGACCTTTCGTGGAAAACATACGCAGCCTTTTCAAGGGAAAGTAGCCTGGACGACGAGGATTCCATCGACGTACTGCGTCGAGAGATGGAACTTGTTCTCGGCGGTCAACCGAATGAGCCCTAGACCGCCCCTGCGTCGATCGTTGCGCCTTTCGCGCACCGTCCTGGCAAAGAGCTCTCTCGGGTCCTCCGCGGCGAAGATCTCGTCGAATACCGCCTTGACGGTCCGGTACTCTTCCGGCGTAACGCGGTTGGATACCTTGATGAGCAGCCGATCCGGATCGATGCTCAGATCGAGCCGCACCTCGCTCTCACGCTCGGTCCCGTGCTGGAGCACGTTGGTGACCAGCTCCGTGACCACCACGTTGACCTTCTGGCAGATCCGTCTGGGATAGAACCTCACCAGAAGCGCGTCCAAAAAGTTCGCAAGCAGGCCGGCCACGTCGCCCGTGATGTGATCGATCGGAGAGATATATATCGATGCACCGACCGACGTCTGCGAATGATTCTTCTCGGGCTTCATCAGGCGCACCTTCGCAGGATGATCAGTGTGATGTCGTCGGCGTCCGCCACCCGGAACCGCGTGTAGTCCTCGATGCACCGGTCGAGGATCACCTGCACCGGTTCCTCGCTGTGCTTGACGACGATTTCGTTGAGACGTTGCACGGAATATATCTCCCCGCTCGCGTCCTGCGCCTCGAACATCCCGTCTGTGTACAAGGCGAGGACGTCATCCTCCTCGAACGGCAGCTCGAACTCATGAAATGGCTTGATGCGCAGACCGATGAAGTTGCTCACCCGGTTGAACGAGCGAGGCGTTCCGCGACGGACCAGGAGCCCGTACCCTCCGCCCGAGACGTAGCGGAGGAATCGGTCAGTAAACATGACGAAGTTCACCGTCGCGTAACGGCGAACCTCCCGGAGGAACGAGTAAGCGCTCCGGTTCACCCAGTCCACGATCGCCCCCGGGCTATCGAGCCGCTTGGTAGCGTGGGCGAACTGCGCCTTCAGAAACGCCATGATGAGCGCCGACGATACTCCGTGACCTGAGATATCGTAAACACCTATCGCGTGACGCTCGCCGGGAAGGTAGAAGAAGTCGTAGTAGTCTCCTCCGACCTGGGCGAGCTGCTTGTGAAAGATGGCCATGTCGAACGACGAGGCGATGGCCCCGCTCGCCTCCGGAAGCAGGGCGCGCTGGACCTGCCGCGCCACCGCGAGGTCGTCGTCGATGGCCCGGTTGTACCCTTCAAGCTCGTTCTCGATGCTGGTCGCGTGTTCCAGGATCGCCTCGTGCACCAGGGAGAGGTCGTCGAAGTCGAGCTTCAACTTGTCGACGTACTCCAGCAGCGCGCTGCAGCGCTCCATGAAATCTGTGAAGTTCCCTTCCTCGCGGAGCAAGGTGTTCCACGCTTGCCGCTCCTTCACGATCGCCCTGATGGCATCCAGATTGCTCTGCTTCTGCAGGAAGCCTCTGGAGTGCATCGAGCTGATGTCCTTGGGTGCAGTCATGGCTCGACCTGGACGCGATTCGGGTTGGACGGAAGAACCCATCCGATCTCAATCACAGAGTATCATCTCGAAGTTCTGATTGAACTTCTTGAGGTTGGGCAGCGACTTCCCCTGCCACGGGATGGACTTCGACCCGCGAACGATGAGCTGGAGCTCACCCTTCTTCCGGGTGGCGATCGCGAACTTGTAGAGGACGTTGATCCCTGAGCTGTTCAGGAAGTTGAGCGCCCTGACGTCGAGTGTGATGGTGGGAGGGTTCGTGGCCAGGACCTTGTCGAGCAGCTCCTCGATGGGGGCGTACTCGGTGGTGCCGCCAAGACGAAGGATGCCTTCCAGGTACACCACCACCTCAGAGGGATCGTACCAAACCCGATAGTTACCACCCTTGATTTCCATTCTCGACCTTTCATTCAAAATAGGAATCCTGGCCATCGTCTTGATGCTGAAGCTGTTGACCGAAATCGGGTCCAGCTTCCAGCCAAGACTGACACCGTAATCATTCATGATGATGAGATACCCGAGCCCCGACCCGGCGTTCTCCGCGTCCTCGGCGTTCGCCTCCGCCTGCCGACGCAGGAGCTCCCCAGGGTCCTCCTGCGTGAGCTCCAGGAGCTTCTCGCGAAGCGAGGGGACGGCGGCGTTCGTGATCTGGTTGCTGACCAGGCACACCAGGTCCTCACGCCCGATACCCACGGTCACGGTGATGTCACCGTGCTGATTGAACTTGACTGCGTTCTCAACCAGTTCGTTCAGAACGTACCCGATGGCGCCTGAGACCTCGTCTCGGCTGATGAGCCTGTCCTCGCCGTCTATCTCCGGAAAGAGCTCGCCGAAGTACTCGGCCATGAAGTTGGCCGTCAGGTTACAAAGGCTCCATCTCACCGCGAACGAGTCGGGGTACAACGTCAGCGACATGTGTTCGCTGAACGAATCGTCTAAAGAGTAGACGCCGATGATTTCGCTCATGGTAATGCCCAGTCTCCCCCTTGCTCATACCCTCTTAATGACAAGTACAGTGATGTCATCATGGATTTTGTTGTAGCCTACGTGCGCCAAGACGTCCTCGATGATAGCGTCCTTGATCTCCCGCGAGGTTCTTTCGTGGTTTCGCGAGATCACCTGACACAGACGGTCGATTCCGTACTGCTCCTCTGCAGAGTCCTCCGCCTCGGTGATGCCGTCGCTGAAGAGCGTCACGACGTCCCCGGTCTCCAGCTTCACCTCGATGCTACCGATGAAATCGCTGATATCCAGGTCGATGCCTATCGGCAACCCGAGCCCCATGGTCTCGACGCGCTCGAGGGTCCCGTCCTTCCGGACGATGATCAGATCCTCGTGCTGGCCGGTGAGCTGCAGCCCGCCGTCGCTGTAGTCGAGCAGGGTCAGAGACAGGTTCTTGTCCGACCGGATGCGCTGGATGTTCTGGTAGATGACCTTGTTGACGATGCTCAGGAACTTCTTCGGATCCCGCTCGTTGGCCGCGAGCAGCGTCCGGACGGCCGTCTGGACCATGAGCATCAGCACGCCGCTCTCCAGCCCGTGGCCGGTGACGTCGCCGATGCCGATCTTGACGAGCTCGTCGCTCCGGAGCACGTCGTAGTAGTCCCCGCCGACCTCGTCGGCAGGGGCCATGTAGCCCGCGATGTCGAGGCCGGGGATCTCCTGGAGCTCGCTCGGCGCGGGGAGCACCATGAGCTGGAGCTGCCGCGCGACGTTGAGCTCGGCGCCGAGCCGGATGTTCTCCTGCGCGAGCTTCGCGTTCAGCTCGCTGATCTCCTCGTTCGCCTTCTCGAGGGCCCTCGTCCGCTCGCCGACGAGCTCTTCGAGGTTGTTCGTGTAGGCCTCGATCTCGCTCGCCATCTCGTTGAACGCGACGCCGAGCTGCCCGATCTCGTCCGCGGAGTTCACGTCGATGCGAACGCCGTAATCGCCCTCGCGCATCCGCGTCGCGCCGGTCGAGAGCGCGACCAGGGCGCCCGTCATCTTGCGGGAGATGAGGTAGACGCCCAGCATGAGCACGAGGAACGAGGCGATCGTGATGAGGACCTGGGTCCCGACGATCACCGTCCTGCTCTTCTCGATGCTCTTCTGCGCGGCGAGCAGCGAGGCGTACATCTCCTTCTTCGGGACGACGAAGCCCATCGTCCACCGCTCCTTGGCGATGCGCGCGTCCGGCCCGGCCCAGCCGTTCACCGGCGCGAGCCGCTGGAGGGCGATGATGTACGTCTCGCCCGATATCACCATCTCCCGGTAGTCGACCTTATCATCGTTCGGGAGGACGATGCCAGACACCCCCGCGTCCTCGCTGTCCTTGAAGAACCGCTGGAGCATGCCGACGCCGGAGTTCTGGCCGGCGCCCGCGTCCGTGCGCAGCCGCAGCGTCTTGGCGCCGAGCTCGTTGACCGCGAAAACGTTCCCGTCCGCCTGCGCCAGGAAGGCGAAGCCCGCGGTGGCCAGCTTGACGTCCTTGATCGACTCGATGAGCTGCGCGAGCGTCAGATCGAGCCCGACGGACCCCACGAACGTCTTGCGGTCCTTCGCCCAGAGCGGGTGGAACGCCGTCATCACGATGCCGCCGCCCGCCGCGTCGTCGTACGGCGCCGTGACCGTGGTCTGATCCGGGTGCGCGCTCAGCCCGGCGGGGTCCTTCGCCCACTCGTTCCAGCTCTCGGCGATGCCGGGGAAGAAGAACTTGTACCACCCCTGGTCGTTGTGCCCCGGATACAGCCTGTCGAAGGTCGACGCCATGTCCGTGTACGGCGTCAGCCGCACATACGGCTTGTCCTCGGGGCCGATGTAATAGATCTGAAGCTTGTCGGCGCCGTACTTGCCGAACGCGGGCAGGATCAGATCGAGAAACGCCGTCTCGTCGACGGCCCTCTGAACCTCGGGCAGGATCGTCCCGTCCTTCCCCAGATAGCCCCAGACGCTGACGACGCTCGGCTCGCTCGGATCGTTCTGGTACCAGTTCCCCTTCGGGTTGTACTTCATCTGATCGCGAAAATACGGGAAGTCGGCGGCCGTCCGCAGGAACGGGGCGACGTCCTCCTCGCGATCGATCACGGTCTGCAACACGCCGGCGAGGGTCTGGAGATCCCTGTACGCCTCGCCGAGCCTGAGGTTGACGTGAGTGGCCTTGTCCTCCAGGTGATTGGTGAGGTACTCGCGGTTCGCCGAGTTGAGGCCGGCCTCGATCTCCGCGGCGGCCTCGCTGCTCAGCCGGTGGATGCCTTGCCGCCCGACGACGACGTTCCACACGGCGCCGAGCAGGACGCTGACGCCCGTCACGAAGATGATCTTGGTGCTGAACTTCCTGAACCTGAAGAGCAGGCTCTGAGGCCGCTGTTCGCCAGAATTCCGAGGTTGAACGCTCACGGCTGGCAATCTCCTAACGGCACGGCCCTGGGCCACTCGAGCGGCATCACGACGCGGCGGAGCATGAAGACCGGGTCTCCCCTCACATGACCCGCATCGGCTTGCGGCCCGAGCCGGCGTAGATCGGCCACGAGGCGAGGCCGTGCGGGTGCGTGATGGCCGCCATGTGAGCGCGCAGCCCGGTGCTCAGCTCGGCGTGGTAGTCCGGCGGGGCGCCGGCGGTCCGGGCCATGTTGGCGGTCACCGAGATCCAGCACTCGACGACGCGCGCGAAGTCGAAGCAGTCCGTGTTCATGTTGTTGATGTCGATCAGGTTGACGCGGATGTCCTCGAGGCCGGCCTCGCCCATGATCTGCCGCGTCTTTATCCCCGTATCGAGATCCATCCCGATCGACCTGCCGAGCTCGACGAACCGCTTGTAGGTCGCGCGGATGAGGTCCTGCTCCGGATAGCCGTACGCGCACGACAGGAGCTCGTTCGTGATGTAGATCCGGCCGCCCGGCTTGCAGATGCGATAGAGCTCCTGCATGATGCGCTCGGGCTGCGGAAAGACCTGGAGAGACAGACGGCAAGACACGAAGTCGAACGAGTTGTCCGGCAGCAGCAGCGCCGCGGCGTCCCCGTACTGATACTCGACGTTCTCCAGCCCGAGCCGCCGTATGTGGTCCTGCGCGTACCGGAGCGCGGGCCGGGAGTGATCGACCCCGGTGACGTGCTCTGGCTTGAACTCCTTCTGGAGCAAGATCGCGAAGTCGCCGAAGCCGCACGCGATGTCGGCGATCTTCATCCCCGGGTAGAGGCCGTGGTTCGTCAGCCCCGTCTTCTCGTGCTCCCAGATGATGCGCTCCTGGAGGCGGAGGACGTCGATGAACTCGGCGTCTTCGAGCATCCCCTGGCTCGGGTAGAACGCGACGTCGTAGATCTCGACGGAGACGCTCGAGTAGATCTCCGCGATGACCTGAAACTTGCGGATCGCCCAGGGGATGACGCTGGAGATGATCAGCCGGATCTTGAGGTTGGGGCGAGCCTCGACGGCCCAACGGACAAACCTGTTGATCTCCAGGAATGCCACGTTGTTCATGTACTTGAGCCGCTTGAAGTCCAGGCAGAGCTCGCCGCTCGCGTTCTTGGCCGCGGTCTCCAGCGTGCCGCGGATGGCCCTCATCTGATCGGCACCGAACGGCCGCAGCATGCCCGAGAGCGCAACCTCCTGGTCGGTCTGGTCGACGCGCATGCTGAAGGTCACCTGCGAGCGCCACGAAGGGAGGCCGCTCGCAGACGAGGGCGGTACGGCGGATTCGCGACCGATCGGAGCAGTCATAGTTCTTCTACCTCAGTGAACGGGAACTGAATCGCCAGAAGGAGCCAGTCCCCGCTCGTGGGTTCGGAGATACTGAGCTTCGAGCCGTAGACGACCGCGAGTTCGAGCAGCCCGAGCGCCTGGGCGTCATCATCCGGAACGTCGTGCTCGAGCTGCTCTCGATACCAGGCCATCGGGTCCGGCTGATTGGCCAGCTGGACGGCGTGGTTGTAGAACTTGGCGCTCTGCTCGTTGATCGGGACCTCCGCCTCGACGAGGATGTGGTTCTGCTTCTTGCGGAACCGCATCTTGATCTCGCCGGTGGAGCCGTGATTCCTGTATATCGCCTCCAACAATTCGTTGAAGAACGTCGAGAGCAAGGTCGCGTGGCGCTCGGGGTCATCCTCATTGGCGCTCGCGTACCTCGCGAGGAAATTGGCTAGCTGATGACAGTGGTTCCACCGTTTACTGAAGCCACCGACCGAGAAGTTCGCGGAAATGACCATGCCGTCCGCCGGTAACGCGGGCGGCGGTCGCAAGGTCGGAGCTATGTCGGCCTGCTTGGAAACGGACATCAAAGCCTCGGGGGTTGGTTGACAAGTGAGGCACGAACGAGATTACCCGGGTTCGGGGTGCCCCGTCGAGTGCATCGCGAGGTTTCCAGCGAGCGCCATCCGGGCCTTCACGCGGCAGAAACGTCAGCGATCGCCCGGCCGGTTGCACCAGGCATGCCACCGCGCCGTAGTTTTTCTGTAATACCGCTCGCATTTGTCGAAGATCACTGGTCCCATGGCCAGGTGAACCGATGTAGGGCGCCGCCCGCTGGCCGACGGCTCCGTTCGGTCGCTTCGCGCAACTCCGGGTGAAACGGGCTCCGCTTGCCTCAGCACGCGGTGTTCGTAGGTCGCCACGACAGGCAGACATTTTGTCCACAGAACACCCACGCCGGCGACGCCAATTGTAATTCGCTATACATGTGCTCCCCGCTCGCCTCGGCGGGGCGCACAGTCGTTGACCATCAGACCATTTGGAGCAGCAGAAGAGAGGTAATCGAAAGTGCGTCGCTGCTGTCAACCCCTTCCTGCGCGCGGCGGAGGTGCGCTCAGACATGGTGTGGTCCCGCGAGTCGCCGCGGGAGTGCGAGGAGATCCGTGCGCCGACCTACCACGTGGCCCAACGCGCGCCGGAGCCGAGTGCGTCTCTCGGCCGCGGATTCGGTATGCGGCCCTCTCGCGCGGGAGTCGGCGTCTCGAGGCAGCGCCGCGATGAGTCCCACGCCGGGCGAGCGCTCGGGGCTGGCGCCGGGTGTCGTCAGGCGTCCGGGAGCGCTGTGCAACATCGATGGTCCCGCAGCCCACGTCCTGCTGCTGGGCGCCGCTCGACCGAGCGCCCTCACCTTCGCCACGAGCGGCGCGAGCCGCCAAGGGACGCGCGAGGTCGGACATGGCAACGATTGAGCTTGACAAACATCCATGCCGGCTACGTGTGTTCACCGTCGCGCTGTCGGGCGCGGCAGCGCGCCGCCTCCGAGCGCCGGGCGCAGCGGACGCCTGACCGCGGGCTCGCGCCGCGCAGCGCCGGGGAAGCTCACGCCACCGGCGCCTCGACGTCACCGCCGCGGAGCGCCTCGCCGCTCGATGGCGTCGAGCTCGTCCATCACCGCCTTCACACGCGGATCCGTGGGATCGACGGCGCGCGCCTTCTCGTACGCCGCGCGCGCGTCCTTCAGCTGGCCCGACTGCGCGAGGGCGTTGCCCAGGTTGATCCAGGCGCTCCCGAGCTTGTCGTCGAGCTTGAGCGCCTCGCGGTAGAGCGCGGTCGCCCTCTGCAGGTCGCCGCGGAGGTGGTACGCATACCCGAGGTTCGATCGGTAGGTGGCGCGCGCCGGGTCGCGCGCCACCGCCGCCTCGAGGTGCGGAACGGCGCGCGCGGGATCGTTCGCCGCGAGGAGCGCCGTCCCGAGGTCGTTCTGCAGGCGCGCGTCCGCCGGCGAGAGCCTCGCGGCGCGCTCGTAAGCGCGGATCGCGTCGGCCGTCTTCCCCGCGGCCAGGAGCGCTGTCCCGAGGTTCGCCTGCCGCTCCGCGTCC
Source organism: Sorangium sp. So ce281 (assembly GCF_051527395.1). Classification (NCBI taxonomy): domain Bacteria; kingdom Pseudomonadati; phylum Myxococcota; order Polyangiales; family Polyangiaceae; genus Sorangium; species Sorangium sp. So ce281. The sequence goes on along the minus strand of NZ_CP150322.1, from coordinate 2,351,369 downwards.
CCGGGGGCGAGCTCCGCCGCCCGCGTCAGCTCGCGGACAGCGTCTTGCAGGTTGCCGAGCGCGAGGTGCGCGACGCCGAGCGCGGAGTGCGCCTCGGCGTCGCTCGGGGCGAGCTCCGCGGCACGCGTCAGCTCACCGAGCGCCGCGTCGGCCCGGCCCAGGACAAGGAGTGTGCGGCCGAGCTCGAGGTGCGCGAGCGCGTGGTCAGGCTCGAGCGCCACCGCGCGCTTCAGCTCCGGGAGCGCGGCGAGCAGCGTCCTGTCGCCCGGCGCCCCGTTGTAGTCGGTGGAAACGCCTGCCCTGGCGATCGCCGCGCGCTGGGCGCCGACGATCGCCGCCGCGTCCTTCTTGTCGAGCTGCGCGGCCGCGCGATAGGCCCTCTCGGCAGCGGCGAAATCGCCGCTCGCGTAGGCGGCGTCGCCCTCTTCGAGCTTCCTGTCCGCGGGCGTGCCGGTGCCGCGCGCGACGCGCGGAGGAGGGCTCGCCGCCGCCGCCTCGCTCGTGGAAGGCGCGTCGAGCGGGACGCCCGAGCCGACCGGCGGGGCCGCGCCCGGGGCCGCGCCGCTCCCCGGAGGCGGCGCGGGCGCCGCGTTCGCCGTCGGCTCGATCCGGGCAGACGGCGCAGGGGCCTCCGCCGGTGGTCGCGGCGCCGGCGAGCGCGACGCCGGCGCCGCCGGGGCGCAGCCGGCGAGCGCGAGCAGGACGCCGAGCCGGCGGATCGCTCCGCAGGCGCTCACAGCTTGTACGGGGTCATCGCGTGCTCCTTGCCGTCGTACCGGAGCAGCACAGGCTTGTTATCCATCTTCGTCGCCACGCCGACCGGCCGCTTCCAGCATCGGACGAGCGCCACGAGCGTCTCGCGCGCGTAGTCGGCGCGGAGGTCGAAGCCGCCGTGCACGTGCTCGAGCAGGAGCTCTCCGCGGTTGCCGTAGTTGGCGTCGACGACACGGATGTACGGGTCGCCGAAGTTCGTCAGCTGGAAGAGGAGCTTCTCCTTCACCTCCTTGAACTCGCGGCTCTCGATCTCGAACCTGTCATTCCGCCCCGAGAAGCCGAACGTGTACATCTTCTGCTCGATCACGAACTCCGGCGTCAGGAACTCGTCGATGAAGGTCACGTCGTTGTAGAGCGCGCGCACCTGGAAGATCTTCTCGCGGCCGAGGCCGAGCCGCATGTCCCACGTGCGCTTCGCGTCGAGGTCCGCGCACTCCTCCCACTCGCGGCCGAAGCGGCCCTTGTTCCATCGCTCCTCGATGTAGCGATAGAGCTCCACGCCAACCTTGTAGGGGTTGAAGCGCCCCGGCGCCGTCGCCATGACACCGGCGTTGTTCTCGGCGTAGTCGATGATCTCCGACGCATCGAGGACCTTCTCGGTCATCATCTTCGAGTGCCAGTACGAGGCCCACCCCTCGTTCATGATCTTCGTCTGGCGCTGCGGGACGAAGTAGTAGGTCTCCTCGCGGATGATCTCGAGCACGTCGCGCTCCCACCGATCGAGCGGCGCGTGGTCGAGCAGGAACTTGAGCACGTCGCGCTCCGGGCGCTCCGGCACCTTGCGCTCCGGCTTCTTCTGGTCCTGCCGCTTCTTCCGCTGCGCCGCGAGGATCTCCTCCGGGTTGATGAAGGAGTCCATGTACTCCTTGGCCCGGAGCTTGTAGGTGTCCATCGGCTCCTCCGTGGGCTCCTCGTCCTCCTTGGCCACAGGACGGCCGGTGAAGGGGGCCCACGGGTCGATCAGGTTCTCGAGCGAGAGGCAGTGGTCGACGAACGCCTCGACCTTGTTGATGCCGTAGCGCTCGATGTGGCGCGACACGCGCGCGCCGTGGTTCGCCATCTTGTCGATCCACTTGCGGTCCGGATCGTAGGCCTCGCTCTTCCGCACCGGGTCGAGGATCGGGCCGCGATGGTCGAGATCGGTGGACCGGAAGCAGAAGTTGTTCTTGAAGAAGTCGACGTGCGCGTACACGTGCGCCATGACGAGCTTCTGGTCGGTGAGCGAGTTGCCCTCGAGGAGGTAGGCGTACGAAGGATTGTTGTTGATGACCATCTCGTAGATCTTCGAGAGGCCATACTCGTAGCTCTTCGAGAGCTGCTCGTACTCCATGCCGAACCGCCAGTGCGGGTAGCGGCTCGGGAAGCCGCCGTACGCGGCGATCTCGTTCATCTGATCGTACGTCAGCATCTCGAAGATGACGGGGAAGAAGTCGAGCCCGTAGTCCCGGGCGATCTTCTCGATGCGCTCCTTCTCGGTGCGCAGGTAGCGGGGAAGCGCGGTGTTCAGGGCGAACTTGCTCATACCGCTCTACTTCCCCTTCCCCAGAAAATCCTTGATGCTGCCCACGATGGCGTCCTTGTCCCTGATCTCGCTCACCACCACCCGATCGTCGTGCGAGAAGTGTTCTTTCAGATCCTTGATGAACTGGCCCGAGCCGTACGGGCTCTCGACCTGCCCGTAGGCGAACATGTTGACCCGCGGCAGGATCTGGGTCTTGAGCACGTCCACGCAGGAGAGCGTGTCGTCCATCGACCAGTTGTCGCCGTCGGAGAAGTGGAACGGATAGATGTTCCACTCGTCCGGCGGGTAGTCGTTGTCGATGATCTGCGAGCACAGCTTGTAGGCGCTCGAGATCATCGTGCCGCCGGACTCGCGCGTGTGGAAGAACGTGTCCCGGTCGACCTCGCGGGCGATCGCGTCGTGGATGATGAAGCGCGACTCGAGGCCCTTGTACTGGCGGGTCAGCCACGCATCGATCCAGAACGACTCGATGCGCACGATCTCCTTCTGCTCGTCGCCCATCGACCCGGAGACGTCCATCATGTAGATGATGACCGCGTTCGCGACGGGCTCGGTGATCGTCTTCCACGAGCGGTACCGCTTGTCGTCCGGGACGGGGACGACGACGGGCGCCGACGGGCGGAACGTCCCGCTCGAGATCATCCGCTTCAACGCCTCGCGGTACGTCCGCTTGAAGTGGCGCAGCGACTCGGGGCCCACCCTGCGGATGCCGGAGTAGCGATCGTGGGCGTTCGAGATCTTGCTCTTGCCCTTGTCCTGGATGTCGGGCAGCTCGAGCTCCTCGCCGAGGATGCCGGCGAGCTCCTCGAGCGTGACGTCGACCTCGAGGAGGTGGTCCCCCTCGCCGCTGCCCGCCTGCCCCTGGCCGGGCTGCTTGTCGTCCGAGCCCCCCACGGGATCGCCGGGGTTGCCGTCGCCCTGCCCCACACCGCCGCGTTGCTTGTCGCCGAAGCGGAAGCGCGGGATGTCGATCTGAGGGATGGGAATCGAGACGAGGTCCTTCCCCTTTCGTCCGATGAGCTCGCCCTGCGAGATGTACTTGCGCAGGTTCTCGCGGATGCGGCCGCGAACGATCTGACGGAAGCGCCCGTGATCCTGGTCGATCTTCAACGACACGCTCGCGAGTGTAGCATCGGAAGCCGCCTCGGGTCCGCACGTTCGGCGGGCCGCCGAGGTCTCCCGCCCCGGCGGCGCCGCTTCCCCGCTTCCGTTCGACGTCTCCATCCCCGACTTCCCCACTTCCCCACTTCCCCGCCGTTGCCCCACCGCCACGCCCGCCCGTCGTGAACTGGCCCCCGTGTTAGCCTCGTCGCCGTGCTGTTTCGAGCGCGCTCCCTCCGCGCGTTCCTCGCGCTCGTGGTCCTCGCGGCGCAGGCCCTCGGGTGCGGCTCGCGAGAGCAGCTCGTCGGGCTGCCCGATCTCGCGGGCGCAGGGGGCGCCCCCGACGCGCCGCCCCCGGACCCGCCGGTGTGCCGGGAGGACGGGCTCCCCTGCCAGGGCGCGGCGGACTGCTGCAGCGCCGTGTGCGCGCAGGGGATCTGCGGCGGCGACAGCTGCGCGCGGGACGGCGCGCCGTGCGCCGCCCCGGGCGACTGCTGCGCCGGCCTGTGCACCGGCGGGCTCTGCGGGCAGGGCTGCTCGGCCGACGGGGCGCCGTGCCAGAGCGCGGCGGAGTGCTGCGCCGGGGTCTGCATGGGCGGGGCCTGCGGGCGGGGCTGCTTCCGGGACGGGAGCGCGTGCGGGTCCGCGGGACAGTGCTGCTCGCTGAGCTGCGTGGAGGGCGCGTGCCGCGCGCCGTGCATCCAGAACGGCGCGCGCTGCAGCGCGGGCGACGCGTGCTGCAGCGGCGCCTGCATCGCGGGCGTCTGCGCCGAGGCGTGCGCGCCCGACGGCTCCGCGTGCGGCCAGAGCGCGGATTGCTGCACCGGGCGCTGCAACGCGGGCATCTGCGGCGGGTGCAGCTCGGACGGGGTCGCGTGCGGCTCGGCCGATGCGTGCTGCTCCGGCGTCTGCGCGCAGGGCGTGTGCGGGGGCGCGGCGTGCTCGCACGCGCCCTGCGCGATCGGCGCGCCGCTCGCCACGGACTGCGGCGGGTGCGCGGCGGAGCTCTGCCGGTTCGACCCGTTCTGCTGCACCACCAGCTGGGACGAGATCTGCGTCGGCGAGGTCCCCAGGCTCTGCGGGCTGGTCTGCGTCGAGTGCGCCGCAGACGGCAGCCGCTGCGCGTCCGGCGAGGCGTGCTGCAGCGGCGCGTGCGAGGACGGCGTCTGCCGGCCTCCGTGCGCGCGCGACGGCCAGCCGTGCGCGGACGACGTCGCGTGCTTCTTCGGCTGCCTCGACGAGGGGAGCGGCCCCGCCGTCTGCGGGTTCCAGTGCATCCACAGCGCGGAGACGTTGCAGCTGCTGCGCTGCGTGGGCAGGAGTTGCGGCGGCGGCGCCTGCTTCTGACGCGCGGCGCGGGCGCGACGGCGGCGCGAGGGGCGCGGGTCTCGCGCGGGCGTGGGGCTCGCCGCGCCCGCGGCTCCGCCGCGCGGGTCTGGAGCGCGGATTGCCGAGCGCCTGACGCGCAATAGGCGCTTCCGCCGGGGTTGGCTACAGCGGATCCTGATTTCGATTCCGGTGCTTCCCGCCGACTTTCCGACCGGGAAAGAGGGAAGGCTGTGGCACCATGAGTCCACGAGCGAGCTCATGTCGAGAGAGCTCGGGGGGAGGGCTCAATGCCGAGAGGCGAGACATCGAAGGATACGTCCAAGCAGAGGAAGCGGGTCCAGAGCGGCGAGCGCGAGCAAGCTGCGCCCGCGAACTCCCGGGGCGAGGCGGGTCGGAAGGCTCCGCGCAGGCGGACGAAGTCCGCTGCCGGCGCACGGATGGCCGCTGCGTCGACCCGGCGGGTGACGCGGGCGAAGAAGGGAGCGAGCAAGGCAGGCGCGAGCGCCGCGGCGCGGCCGGGCACGGCGCGGAGCACCGCGGCGGCGGAGAAGAAGAAGACCAGCAGCGCGCCGAGGAAGGCGACCGCCGGACAGACGAGCCGGCAGCAGAGCGGCGCGGCCAAGAGGGCGGCCACGACGAGGAAGCGGACCACCACCGGTAACGCGGCGGGGCGCGGCCGGAGCGCGGCGGGCGCGACGCCGGCCGGCGGGCGCAAGACGACGCGCGCGGCGGGCGCGACGCCGGCCGGCGGGCGCAAGACGACGCGCGCGGCGGGCGCGAAGCGCGCGGCCCCGCAGCGCGCAGCGGCGATGAGGAAGCCGTCGGCCAGCGCCCGCGTCGGGCGCGGAGCCGCGCGGCGAACGAAGGCGGCGCAGCCGGGCGCGCAGAGGGCGGGGCAGAAGCGCGCGACCGCCGGCAAGCGGTCGGCGGCCAGCTGAGCTGCAGCGTCGGGCGCGCCGCTCGCCACGGGGCGCCCAGCCGCATCTTTCCCATCCCATCCCATCCCAAGCATCCCAAGAGGACGCCGGCAGATGCTCGGCCGTCGAGCCTCCGCGCGAGGCCCCCACCTCCGGGCGCAGCGGCACGCCAGCCACCTTCGCGGCCCACGGGAGAGGTGGGCACGCGCCCGCTCCGCCGCGCCGGCGACGAATGCTCCCGGAGCGCGGCGTCGTGCGCGGCAGAGCGGCTGACGCGCACGACGCCGCGCCCGGGCGCTGCAGCGCGGCTGACGCGCACGACGCCGCGCCCGGGCGTGATCAGGGCGGTGACGGCAAGGGCTCGCCGACCATGAGCACCACCCAGGTGGCGGCCAGGAAGGGATACGGCGCCCCGCCGAGGCCTGGCATCGTCGACCGCGCGCGCCGCGCGCAGAGCGGGCAGCCCGCGCCGCCGCGCCGGCTGAACGTATGCCGGCGCGAGGACGGCGGCGGCGGCGCAGGACAGACCTGAACTTCATCGCCCTCCATCACCCCGCGCATCCCCCCCATCTCGCCCTGCAGCGGAAGCGCCTCCGTGCGCCCGGTCTCCTGCGACGCCCCGCGCAACCGCGGAGCACGACCGCCCTCGCGAAGCCAACGCTCGATGGCCCGACATGCAGCCGCTGGCTTAGGGCGATGCTGGACCATCGTAGGAATGTTCCTTCTGCCGAGCCGAAGACCAGCGACCCAGGCTCCGGATGTGACCCCGCACTGCGGGCGAGATTCATCCTAGCAGGATCCCCGGACCATGCATGGATGACATTCCGTATCTGCGTAGTGCTTCCCACCGCGACAGCCTCTTGTCTCGGCTGTCGTCATGATTGTCGCCTTCGTACGCCTCCGTCTGCTCAATCGATATCTCCGAGGCGCACGCGCAGCGCAGCGCGGCGAATGGCTGCGCAGCGCGGCAGCGCGTCCCGCCGCCGGCGCGCGATGGATCACAGACGTCCCCCGGCTCGCGGTCTCCCGCGGTCAGGCGAGGCGGATAGCGACAGGACACCCCGGAGAGGCACGAAGGCGACCCCCGATGGCGCGCGGCGCCCGCCGGATCGAGCGGAGACGACGCTCTCCGCCCATCATCAAGGATCGTTTGCGGGGCAGCTCGGGATGGAGACGACGTAGCTCAGGAGAATACCGACATGCGTCCTTCGGCGCCGGCGAGGCCCGGGGCCGGCGCGCGGGCGCCGGCGGCGCGGTGGACGCCAGGGACGCGAGGGAGGCAGGTCACTGCGGGATGGGGATCGGCGGCGGCTCGTCGTCGGGAACGATGCAGGACGACAGATCGAACAGCATGAAGAGCAGCGCCTTCTCCTGAGCGCTCAGCTCCTCCGTGGAGCACCCCTCCGGGAAGGGCGGGCCCGTGAGGTCCGCCGCAGAGACATGGATGTCCGTGAACACGAGACGCCCGCACTGCTGATCTTCCGGGACGTCGACGGGCGTGTTGAATGTGAAGTACTGGACCCCGGCCGGCTCGGGCTCGTTGTAATAGATCCACCGGGTCGAGATGTCCTCGGTCACGTCGCTCACCGTATGCTGCGCGCCGTTGATCACGATCTCGCCGGGCACGTCCGACGCGCCGACATTGACGAGCCACTCCGCGAGGGCTTGCCCCTTCGGGAGCGTGGTGTCCACGAGCGCCGTGAGAGGGCTCTCCGGGTCCGTGACGTCGTTGTCCCAGACCGCCGTGTCCGGGAACGGCGCCGGCCCCTTCTTCAACCAGACGTTGTGCCAGTGGGACGCGAACACGCGCCCGCCGAGCGAGGTATAGTCCAACATGGCCTGGCGCGCGGGGCCGGGTTTGTCCTCCTGGTGCGGATCGCCCTCGCAGGCGAGGATCACCATGTCGTACTGGCGCAGGGCCTCGACGGTCCCCCAGAGGCTCGTGGCCGAGGTGAACTCCACGCCTTGATTCAGGCCATCCGCATAGCGCGTCGTCACCTCGTGATCGACGTCCCCGCGGCCGGCGAACAGGTTGATCCGCCCGGTCCCGGTCTCCGGCGTGAACTCGCTCTCATCGATCCCGAGTTTGTGCAGCAAGCACTCGAGCGGATCAGCGCCGCCCGTCGTGAGCGCGATCTTCGGGATGTGCCCCTCCGATTGGTTGCGCGGCAACCGGATGATCCCGGCGTCCGTCGCGGTGTCCTCGCATCGCTCGACCACGGGGAGCGTCATCTCGCGGCGCCATTTGCCCACCTGGACGACCAGCGGGATGTTCTCGCCGACCGGTACGTCCTCCAGGACGAACTTTCCTTCCGTATCGGTCAGCGCCGTCACGAGGGGTGAGCCGGAGAGCGTCGCGCTGCACTGATCGCAGGTCGCGCCGTCGGGGATGGGATCGAGCGGCGCATTCGGGACGTAGACGATCACGTTGTAGAGCGGCAGTTTGCCCGAGGGGTCGTACACGGTGCCGCTCACCGTCGTCTTCGCCCCGTTCTCGCACTCGACCTGCTGGCATTCGAGGCCCTCGCAGTCGCCTTCGCCTTGGCCTCCGACGCCGCCCCCGCTGGCGATCGCCGGGAAGCCGCCGAAGCCACCGCCAATTCCACTCCCACCGCCAGGCCCCGCGCCGCCGGATGCGATCGGCGCCGTGCCCCCGGTATCTCCGCAGGAGCAGCCAGCCATGACGCCCGGTGCTACAGCGATCGCAGCCATCAAGACTCCCGCCTTGCCCGACCAAGTCACCATTTCGAGCCTCCCGGCGACGCGAGCAAAGGTGCTCTGCTGCCGCCCAGTCTCTATCGTATGCCAGACCGTAGAAATCGGGAAGTATGTCCAGCAAAGAGCAGGAATGGAGCGATGGGTTATTAGGGCGAGCCCTGATACCTCTGACTACCGCGTCCGCGAAGGACATGCGTGTCGCGCGGTCGGACGGCCCGGACAGCGGATCTCCGTGCGTCCGACATGGTGCGTGACGCAATGACAAGAAGGATTGACGGATCGATGATTCGTGACGAGCGCGTTGCTCTCTGAAGCCGCACGCCGCGCGCGCCGCGAGCGAGGTCCCGCGACGAGCGCCGCTCGCGCCTCCGGCTCGCCTGAGCCCGCTTCGGGCCGGTCCGGCGGATTATTGCGGATCGACGCGGGTCAGCCCGAACCAGAGCACGGCGTGCCACCGCTCGTGCCACTTCAGCAGCATCGGCCCGATCGCGAGCCCGGCCTCCACGGTCCGCAGCTCGTCCTTGACCGCGCTCACCGGCCAGGGATTGCCGAACGCCTTCTCGCCATACGTCAGCGCGAGCGTCGGCTTGCCGTCGAGCTCCGAAGGGATCAGCTGCGCCTTGAAGCGACAGATCCGGCTCCCGAAGACCACGTTCCTGCCGGAGTTGCCGCCATGGTCGAACTCGTTCCCTTTCCAGGGCATCCAGCGCGACGCGAGCGCCGTGATCAGCGGGCGCGTCGCCAGGTGGATCTCGGCCGTCGGCTGCAGGGCGAGCAGGCGCCCTCGCGGCAGATCGCCGAGCTCCGCCGGGTCCGCCGGCTTCCCTGCCTCGTAGAACTGCCTCAGCGTACCCGGGTGCGCGCCGACGAGGCTATCGAGGGAGGTCGTCCCCGTGACATGACGGTGCCCGACGGACGGGCGTGCGCTCTGCTCGCTCTGGATGGTCATCGGAACGCTGGCATTCCACCGCGTCCGACAAGGGTCAACGGCAACCGTCAGCGCTCGTCTTCGCCCGGTTCCCTCGGTTCCCTCGGTTCCCCCGGTTCCCTCGGTTCCCTCGGTTCCCCCGGTTCCCTCGGTTCCCTCGGTTCCCCCGCGGTCGCCTCTCGCGCCTCGGTCGCCGCGCCGCCCGCGACGATGGCCTCGTACGCCCGGCGTACGCGCTCGGTGATCGCGCCGTAGCGCGCGAGCAGCTCGCGCGCGGCCTCGGCCGCGGTGCGGCCCCGGATGCCCGTCCGGCGCGCGAGGGTCGGGACCCCGGGCGCGTCCTCCTCGAGGAGCTGCGACGCGTCCGCGTGCACGATGCGGATCCGCTGCTCCAGCTTGCGCAGGAACGCGTGGCCGTCCCGGAACGTCTCGGCGTGCGCGGCCGAGAGGTGTCCGGCCGCGGCGAGCGCGTCGATCGCCGCGAGCGTCTCGGTGGTCCTGACGCGCGGATCGGCGCCGTGCCGGATCTGCAGGAGCTGCACCGCGAACTCGATGTCCGCGAGGCCGCCCCGCCCGAGCTTGAAGTCGCGGCGGCCGCGGCGCTCGTGCGAGAGCTCGCGCTCCATGCGCAGCCGGAGCCGGTGGATCTCGTCGGCGATCCGATCGAAGTCGTCCGCTTGGAGGTACGCGGCCTCGTGCGCGATGGCGATCGCCTCCGCCCCGAGCTCGGGATCGCCGGCCGACGCGCGCGCCCGGATCAGCGCGAGCCGCTCCCAGATCGCCGCGCGCATGTGCCGCGCGCCGGGCGACGACTCCGGCTCCGCGGGCGCCGGGGCAGCCGCGTCGGCGCGGCGGATGCCGTGGTAGCGAGCGAACGAGTCGGCGGACGTGACGAGCAGCCCCTGGCTGCCCGACGGGCGCAGGCGCGTGTCGAGCTCGTAGCCTGAGCCCGCCGCGTGCGACATGGAGATGAGCCGGATGATCTGCCGCGCGCGCCGCGCGTAGTACGTGCCGGGGTCGGACGCGGCCCCCTGCTCGCCGGGCGGCGCGCACGCCGGGTCGAACAGGAAGAAGACGTCCAGATCCGAGCCGTAGCCGATCTCGCGTCCGCCGAGCTTGCCCATCGCGATCACGGCGAGCCCTCGCACGGGCTCGCCCGGCGGCGTCCCCAGCGCGAAGCGCGTCGCGGCCTCGAGCGACGCGTCGGCCAGATCCGAGAGCGCGAGCGTCGCCTCGCGCGTGCCGACCTCGCCGCTCAGGTCGGCGAGGCCGACCTCGATGGTGACGCGCGCCTTGGCGCGCCGGAGCGCCCCGATGAGCGCCTCCTCCGGATCCTCGTCCGGCGACGCCTCGCTGAGGCTGGCCTCGATCGTGTGTCGGATCAGCTCGGCGCTCGGCGCGCCGCGCGCGAACAGGACGGCGTCGACGAGCTCGGGGTACCTCACCATGGCGTCGCCGATGAACGCGCTCGATCCGAGCGCCTCGACGAGCCTGCGGAGCGCGCGCGGCTCGTCGCCGAGCATGCGCGCGTAGACGGAGGAGTGCCTGATGCGGGAGAAGCACAGCCGGAGAAAGCGCGCGGCCTGCTCCGGATCGGCGGCGTCGACCACCGCGGCGAGCAGCGTCTCCGCGAGGGAGGAGGACCCCTCGCGGCTGCGCGCCCCGAGAAGGCCGTCCGGGTGGCGGGACAGCTCGAAGAGATCGTCGGCGACGTCGCGGAAGCGCGCCGTCAGCGAGGCGTGCGGCTCCGGCGGCGCGGCGAGCTCGGGCGCGCCGCCGGCGGCGGCCGCCGGCTCGCCGCCGAGGACGAGCACGGCGTGCTTCGCCAGCGCCTCGGCGAACACGTCGCGATCGCCGTGGTCGAGGGCGGCCATCGCGTCGATCCACCGCGACGGCCGGGCGCTCCCCTTCGGCAGGAGCGACAGGAGCCGGGCCTTGATGCGCCCCCGGCGCTGCGCGGTGTCGGCCAGGAACGCCGCGGCGTCCTCGAAGCGCAGCGTCCGCGCGAGGCGCGCGATCTCCGCCTCGCTGTCGGGGAGGAGGTGCGTCTGCACGCCGGTCGCGGACTGCACCGCGTGCTCCGCGCGCCGGAGCGCGAGGTAGCCCTCCACGAGCTCCCGCCCCTCCCGGTCGGTCACGTACCCGAGGGTGCGCAGGCGCCGCAGGCCGTCGAGCATGCCCTGCGCGCGCGCGCGGGGCTCGCGCCCGCCCCAGATGAGCTGCAGGGCTTGCACGAAGAACTCCGCCTCGCGGATCCCTCCCGGGCCGAGCTTCAGGTCGCGCGACGCGTCGTGCGGGAGCTCCGCGCGAGCGCGATCGACGAGCTCGATCATGTCGACGGCGAGGTGCGGGTCGACCTGGCGCCGCCACACGAACGGGCCGAGCACCCCGAGCGCCTCGGCGCCGAAGTCGAGATCGCCGGCGATCTCGCGGGCGCGGAGCAGCGCGGCGCGCTCCCAGAGGCGGCCGAACGACTCGTAGTAGCGCTCGGCTGCGGCCAGGGAGTTGACGAGCGGGCCGCTCCGGCCCTCGGGGCGGAGCCGGAGATCCACGCGCCAGACGAAGCCGTCCTCCGTGACCTCCTCGAGCGTCGACGTGAGGCGGCGCGCGACGCGGGCCCAGAAGTCGTGCAGGGTGACCGAGACGGCGCGGTCGCCGGGCAGGCCCACGTGCCCGTCGTCCGTGTCGTAGAGGTAGATCAGATCCACGTCGGAGCCCGCGTTGAGCTCGTCGCCGCCGAGCTTCCCCATCCCGAGCACGACGAACTTCGAGCGCGCGCCCGTCGCGGTGCGCGGCTCGCCGAACCGCGCGGTCACGGCGGAGACGGCCTCGGCGAGCGCGACCTCGATCGTGGCCTCGGCGAGCGCGGTGAGCTCGCGCGCGGTGACGTCGATGTCCGCGCCGCCCGCCGACGGCGGGAGCAGCTCGCGCAGCGCGACGCGGATCCGCTCCTCGCGCGCCACGCGCCGGAGCTCCCGCCGGACGCGGTCCGTGTCCGAGACGTCGCCGACGCGGCTCCGGATCCGCGCCAGGTACGTGGCGCGATCGCGCGCCGTCTGGTGGCCCTCCGCCGCGAGCCGCTCCACGATGTCCGGATTCGCCTCGATGATCGCGCCGATCGCGGGGTAGGCGGCCGTCAGGAGCGCCGCGATGGCGAAGGCCATCGTCCCGGGACGAAGCCGGGACGACAGCCGCTCCGCGCGATCCTTCACGCGTTGCTCATCGATCGCGCTCGCGATCTCCAGGAGCCTCGAGACCTGTTGCATGGCGGGAGGCTAGCAAGACCGTGGGGGCGTGAACGGCGGTTCCGCAGGGCCCGACCGCCGGTTTATCGCCACCTTGCCCCACCTCGCGCCTTGGCGGCGTCGCTCTCCGATCCTATGCTCGCCGGGTGCGATTGCTCTGCGTCTCGGATATTCACGGCCACGCCGACGCGCTCGCGGCGGTCCTGGCCACGGCCGAGCGCCGAGGGTACACCCAGCTCCTGGTCGCCGGGGATCTCTGCTTTCCCGGCCCGAAGCCGCTCGAGACGTGGCGCCGGCTCACCCAGGCCAAGGCGGTTTGCGTACAGGGCGTATCGGATCGCGCCCTGGCGACGCTGGACCTCGACAAGGTCAGGGCGCGGAGCGAGCACGAGCGAGCGCGGCTCGATCGCCTGTCCCAGACGCGCACCGAGCTCGGCGAGCTGATCCTGGCGCGGCTGGCGCGGCTCGCCCCGACGTACCGCCTGCCGCTCGAGGACGGCGGCGAGCTCGTCCTGGTCCACGGCTCCCCGGCGGATCCGCTCGAGCCGATCTCTCACGACATGACCGATGAGGAGGTGCTCTCCCTGCTCGGCGACGATCCGGCGGATGTCGTGATCTGTGGTGGCTCCCACGTCCCGTTCGATCGGATGGTGGGCGGCGTGCGCATCATCAACGTCGGCTCGGTGGGCGAAGCGCCGTGCTCGCTGCGGGGCGACGTGCGGGGCACCGTCGATCACGTGCGTGTCGGTGCGCGCGCGCCTGGCGACCTTGTGCGGAGCGGTACCGTCTCCGCCTATGGCGCGGGGCACGCCGACGCGACGTTCATCGAGCTCCGAGCGGGCGAGCTCTGGGTCGAGCAGCTCGTGGTGCCGCTCGGCAGGGCTGCGTGAGCGCGCATGTGCGCGGGAGCGCTCCGTCGGGAGCGCGCGCAAGTGAAGGGAGACGCTCGAGCGGCGCGAGACGCGCGGCGCTCCGTCACGCACCCTACCCGACAGGGAACATCGCCTGTGCCATGCCCTCCCGCTTGAACCTATTTCAAGGATTTAGGATCATCCTCAGGGAGCATGGGCAGCTACCTCCCCGACGATGACTTCGAGGCTACGCGGGTGGCCAACGTTGGGGAACTCCACAAGGAGCTCCCGGCGCGCTCGCCGAAGGACCGCGCCTACCTCATCGTGCTCGCTGGCTCGAACGTCGGCGAGATGTACCGGGTCGAGGGCGCCGAGATCGTGATCGGCCGGGCATCCGGGGCGACCATCCGGCTGAACGACGACGGCATCTCGCGGCGCCACGCGCGCCTCCTCCAGATGGACAGCCAGGTGCTGATCGAGGATCTCAACAGCTCGAACGGGACGATGGTGAACGGCGAGCACATCACGCGCGTCGCCCTGCACGACGGCGACAAGATCCGCCTGGGCTCGACGACCATCCTCAAGTTCACCTACCACGATCACCTGGATGAGTCGTTTCAGCAGCAGATGTACGACGCCGCGCTGCGCGACGCCCTCACCAAGGCCTTCAACAAGAAGTATTTCCTGGATCGGCTCGAGACCGAGGTCTCCTATGCGCGGCGGCACGGCGCGCAGCTGTCGCTGCTCATGTTCGACGTCGATCATTTCAAGAGGATCAACGACACCTTCGGGCACCTCGCCGGCGACTACGTGCTTGCGAGGATCGCCAAGATCGCGAGCCACACGGTGCGGACCGAGGACGTGTTCGCGCGCTACGGCGGTGAAGAGTTCGGCATCCTGTGCCGCGGCGTGGGGCTCGAGAACGCAGGCATCCTCGGCGAGCGGCTGCGCCTCCTCATCGAGGGGTCGGTCTTCGAGCACGAGGGCGTTCGCATGCCGACGACGATCAGCGTCGGCGTCGCGGCGCACCCCGACCTCGCGGTGCAGAACGGCACGGACCTCATCGCGGCGGCCGATGAGGCGCTCTACGAGGCGAAGCGCACCGGCCGCAACCGCGTGCTCCTGAAGTTCGGCCCGAAGCCGTAGAGCGGGGCGCGGGTTCATCGCAGCGCCGCCCCGCACGGCCCCGGCCGTGGTAGGCCGCCGCGCCGCCCGAGCGGCCGGCGAATGGAAGCGTGCGCCCGCAGGACGCAGGCGACAGGGCGCGGCCGGTGGCGCGCGCCTCAGTCGATCTTGAGGAGCTCCTTGACCTTGGCGATGACCTGCGGGGCCTGGATCGGCTTCGTGATGTACGCGTTCGCGCCGAGCTGCAACGCGCGCTGGCGATCCTCCTGAGACCCCTCGGTGGTGATGATGATGATCGGGGTGTCCTTGTGGACCGGATCCGTGCGCACGCGCTTGACGAGCTTGAGCCCGTCCATGATCGGCATGTTGATGTCGGTGATGATCACGTCGTACTTGGTCGAGGCGAGCTTGCGGAGACCGTCGACGCCATCGTCTGCCTCGGTGACGCGGAGGTTCTTCACGCGCGCCAACGCGAAGACCAAGAGCTGCCGCATCATGGGCGAGTCTTCAACGATCAGACACGAGTACTCGGCCATGATCAGTCCTCCAGGTCCAGGAATGCCTGGACGCCAGGCACCTTCCGGCCGGCGTCGGTGAAGAGCCGCGCGTTGATGAGGGCGGGGGCGGCCTGGGCCCCGAGGAGCTTGAAGAGCTCGGTGTCCACGTTCACGAACTCCGTCTTTTGCGGGAGCGTGCTGAAGATCGCGATGACACCCACGGTGCGCCCGTTGAAGTCGAGCGGGATCACTGCAGCGGGATCCTCGATGCTCCCCTTGGAGACGTCCTTGGTCTCGTCGAAGAAGATTTCCCCCTTCGAGAATGCCTGGCCGACGACGCCTTCGGTCACCGGCACGCGCGCGATCTCCTCGACCGCGACGCCTTCGCTTGCGATCGAGACGAGCTCTTTACCATCGGGAGACGCCAGGTACACGGAGAAGGCGCCCGCCCCGAGGAACTGCGCCAGGAGCTCCTTGAGGTTGCGGAGGACATGGCGCACGTTGCGCGCCGCGTGCAGCTGCGACAGCGCGACGTACAGGTTCGCGAGGTTCGCGAGCTCTCCCTCCGCCTCCGAGTAGCGGCTGTTGAAGCGGTCCGAGGCCGCCACCATCCGCACCGACTGCGTCACGAGGTCGCGTTTCTCCTGCTCGAGCTCCTCGATCTTGCGGAGCAGATCGCGGATGGCCGAGTCGCTCGCGAGGTGCGCGCGGAGCTTGCCGTTCTCCGACTCGAGCTCGGAGATCTTGTCACGAAGGCGCTCGTTCTCGCGGAGGAGCTCCTCGGTCAGCTGCGCCCCCTTGCGGAAGAACTGCTGAATGAAGGCATCGCGCTCCTTCTTCAGGTCCTCGGGGGGACGATCGCTCGGACGCCCTTTTTTCTCCGTCATTTTATCCCGGGGTTCTCCAGAGCTTCGGACCGTATCATGCGGGGCTGACCGGACGGAAGCGTCGAGCGCGGGCCAGAGGCATGCCCGGCGCCCCCGCCAAGGACAGCGACCGCTGGGCGCCTTGCCGTCCCCGCCGACAACGTCGGTTCGGCCCCGCCGGCCCTACCCCGGGGACCGGACCCCGCCGTCTCGTCCCCCCTACCCCCGTTACCGCCACCGCCACGACTACGCCCTCTCCGCCTGCTTCATCTGCTTCATCTGCTTCATCTGCTTCAGCAACCGGGTCCACCTGCGCAGCTCCCGTCCGAGCAGCACGGGCGCCTTCTGGAGTGACGCGACGTCGCGCGCGCCGACGAGCAGCATGACCGCCCGGAGCTCGGCCTCGACGCTCTCGAGGTACCGCACCGCTGCGTCCCGCCCCCCCGAGACGAACGCCTGGAGGACCGGACGCGCGATCCCGGCCGCATGCGCGCCGAGCGCGAGCGCTCGAGCGACGTCAAGGCCGCTCGTGATGCCCCCGGTCGCGATGATCGTCTTGAAACGAGGACGGATAGCGCGGGCGATGAGCACCGAGGCGGCCGTGGGTACCCCCCACTCGCGCAGCGCCTCACCGAGAGAGCGGGCCGCCCCCTCGGCGCGGGCCGCCTCGACGGCGACCCAGGAGGTGCCTCCAGAGCCGGAGACGTCCAGGTCGCGGACGCCCGCCCGGGCCAGGCGGTACGCCGTCCCCGGGCCGATCCCGCAGCCGGTCTCCTTCGCGACGACCGGCACGCTGAGGCCGCTCGCGAGCCGGCCCACCGCATCCAGCGCGCCGGCGAAGTCCCGGTCGCCGCCCGGCTGGACCAGCTCCATCGCGGGGTTCATGTGGACGCAGAGCGCGTCGGCGCCGACCTGGGCCACGAGCTCGGCGACCGCCTCCGTCGACAGCGATCGCGCCTGCACGGCGCCGATGTTCCCGAGGAGGAGGGTGGTCGGAGCATGCGCGCGGACCTCGTAGGAGGCGGAGGCGTCGCCGTTCAGCATCGCCCGCTGGCTCCCGAGCCCGAAGCCGTACCCGCGCTCCTCGGCGATCTGCGAGAGCTCCCGGTTGATCGCATGCGCGCGCTCCGTCCCGCCGGTCATCGCCGCGATCAGGAGCGGGACGCGGAGCCGCTTCCCGAGCAGCAGCACCGAGGTGTCGATCGCGTCGAGGGAGAGCTCCGGCAACGCGTCGTGGATCAGCTCGACCTGCTCCAGCAGCGTGGTCTTGGCGCGGAACCCGACATCGCCGGTCGCGCAGAGCTCGATGTGATCCGCTTTCCTCTCGGAGATGCCCTTCGCCTCTTCCGTCATGGGGGCACAACTTTACGCGGTCGCCGACCGCCGTCGAAAGGGAAGTGGCATGGACAAAAAAACGCCAAAATTCGCGTCCCCGAGCCAGGCGCTGCCGCCCGGTCCGCCTTCCGCTGCCGCTACCCGGGAACTACCGCGCGACCGCCGCGCAGCGGTGGCATACAGTAGCTGTATGGACCTCCCGGACGAACCGCAGATCCGCTGGATCCTTCGTACGACCGCGACGCTCCTCCAGCACGGCGCGGAGCCGGTGCGCGGGCTGGTGCAGCCGACGGCCGAGTTCTTCCCGGACGCGTTCGACGGCTCGCCGAAGACGGTGGCCGCCCTGATGCTGCGGGTCCAGGAGCACGCCGGGCTCCAGGATGTCCCGGTGGAGCTCGCGGTGGTCACCCCCGAGGGGCAGGCCAGCACGGTGAGCTGCTCGAGCGGCGCATGCGGCGGGATGGCGCTGGAGTCGAAGCTGGAGCGCGTCGCCCCGCGCGGCGACGGCGGGTACCGGGTCGCGCTCTCCGCGGGCGAGCTCCGCAACCCCACGGTGCTCACGACGGCGTTCGTGCGCGCCGTGGCGTACATGTTCCTGAGCGAGGCCGACGCCTTCGACGCGCTCGCGCCGTCGGACCGCGAGCCCGCGGTGGATCTCGCCGCCGTGCTGCTCGGCTTCGGCGTCCTCGCGACGAACGGCTCCTACCTGTACGCGAAGGGCTGCGGCGGCGTGCAGGTGCACTCGGCGACGAAGATGCCGGTCGACGAGCTCGCGCTCGCGCTCGCCGTCTACTGCCGGCTGCACGACGTGCCCGATCGGACCGCCGCGCGGCACCTCGACGTGACGCCGCGCGCCCACTTCGACGAGTCCGCCGTCTGGGCCAGCTCCAACGCCGGGCTCGTCCGGATGCTACGCGCCGCGCCGGACCGGATCGCCGCGGACGACTTCGCGATCGGCGAGTCGAGGAGCTGGCTGGCCCGCGCGCTCGGCCTCGGCAAGCGCCGGCCGGCGCGGACGGCGGACGATGAGCTGCGCGAGCTCGAGCGAGAGCTCGCGGCCGGCGCGGCGAAGCCGCGATCGCTGGACGAGGGCAAGGCCAAGAAGCTTGCCGAGATCCGTGCTCTCGTGGACGAGAGCCTGGGGAGCTGAATGAGCGTACGACTCTGGGACAAAGGGGGCGCGACCGACGCCCAAATGCTGCGTTACACCTCGCGCGACGACTGGCAGCTCGATCAGCGCCTGCTCGCGTACGACCTGCGGGCCACGATCGCGCACGTCCGCGGGCTCGCGCGGATCGGCGTGCTCAGCGAGGCGGAGCGGGACGCGCTCGTCCGCGAGCTCGAGGTGCTCGCGGCGCAGAACGAGGCCGGCGAGCTGCGGCTCACCGAGGACGACGAGGACGGCCACAGCGCGATCGAGGCCGCGCTGGTCGCCCGCATCGGCGACGCGGGCAAGAAGGTGCACACCGGCCGGAGCCGCAACGATCAGGTGCTCGTCGCCACGCGCCTGTACGAGCGCGACGCGCTGGACGAGCTCGCCGAGAACGCGACGGCCGGCGCCCGCGCGCTGCTCGATCTCGCCAGGCGTGAGGCGGAGACGCCGATGCCAGGCTACACGCACCTGCAGCGGGCGGTGCCGTCGTCCGTCGGCTACTGGGCCGCCTCGTTCGTCGAGGGGCTCACCGACGCGATCGACGTGGTGCGCGCGACGCGGGCGCTCGTCGATCGCTGCCCGCTCGGGGGCGCCGCCGGCTTCGGCGTGAACCTCCCGCTCGATCGCGTCGGCGTCGCGCGCGAGCTCGGGTTCGCCGGCGTGGCGCTGAACCCGCTCGCGTCCCAGACGTCGCGCGGCATCATCGAGGCGCAGATCCTCGCCGCCGCGTGGCAGGTGATGGCGGTGAGCCGCCGGCTCGCGTGGGATCTCAGCCTGTTCGCGATGAGCGAGCTCGCGTTCATCCGCCTCCCGGAGGCGTTCACGACCGGCTCGTCGATCATGCCTCAGAAGCGCAACCCCGACGTCGTCGAGCTCATGCGCGCGGCGTGCTCCGTCGTCCAGGGGGCGCTCGCCGAGGTGCAGTCCATCGTGGCGCTCCCGTCGGGCTACCACCGCGATCTCCAGCTCACGAAGGGCCCCACGATGCGCGGGCTCGACGAGGCGCTCGCGACGTCGCGCCTCTTGCCGCGGCTCGTCGAGGGGCTCGCGTTCGACCGGGAGCGCATGGCCCGCACGATCACGCCGGAGTGCTTCGCCACGGATCGCGCCGTCGAGCTCGCCGTGGAGGGCGTCCCCTTCCGCGAGGCCTACCGCAAGGTCGCGGCCGAGATCGCGGAGCTGCCGGCCGGCGACGCCGCGGCGAGCCTCCGCGCGCGCGTGTCGCTCGGGGCTCCGGGCAACCTCGCGCTGGACGACCTGGCCCGCAGGCTCGATCGCCACGCGCGCTAGCTCCGCCTGTCAGAGGTCCTGCCATGGGCGGGCGCGCGCCGCGCTGGCGCCGCCCGCCCGAAGGCCGTGTTCCCTGGCTTCGCGTGTCGGCGATCCCCGGCGGGATTCGTGACACGCGGAGCTAGCGCTGTCGCGTCAGCTCGCGGACGGCGCCCGGGTCCGCCACCAGCACGAGGGTCGCCATGTCGAGGAACAGCCCCGTGTCGACGACGCCGGGGATCTTGCGGATGCGCGCGTCGACCACTGCGGGCGCGTCCATCGGGCCGAACGCGGTGTCGAGGATCCAGTTGTGGTTGTCGGTCTGGAAGGGGTACCCGTCCGGGTTCTTGCGGATCGCCGGCTTGCCCCCGAGGGCGGTCAGGTGCCGCGTGGCCGTCGTGCTCGCGAAGGGCACCACCTCGACGGGGATGGGCGCGCGCGAGCCGAGCTTCTCGACGAGCTTCTCGGGCGTGACGAGGATGATGAACTGCGCGGCCTCGTAGGCGACCACGCGCTCGCGGAGGAGCGCGCCGCCGAGGCCCTTGATGAGGCCAAGGTCGGGCGACACCTCGTCGGCGCCGTCGACGGCGACGTGGAGGCGCTCGATCTCCTCGAGCGACACCATCGGGATGTTCTCGCGGCGGGCGAGCGCCTCCGAGCGCTCCGACGTGGCGACGCCCTTGATCTGGAGCCCTCGGCGGACGCGCTCCCCGAGGCGGCGGATGAAGGCCTCGGACGCCCGCCCGGTGCCGAGCCCGAGCAGCATCCCGCTGTCCACGCGCGCGAGCGCGGCGTTGGCGATTCGATCGAGGTCGGAGGGGTCCGGTCCCGCGGTGCTCATGCGCTGCTCATCGGCCATCGGGACCGTCAGCGCAACGGGATTTTGTCGAGCTGGTCGAGCGGCCCCGGGCAGAGCGGCCGGAGCCTGCAGCCCTTGCACTCGGCGCCGGTCCAGATCGCCTCGAACGTCGCCTGCATCTCGTCGAGCAGGAGGTCGTCGTCGGTGAGCACGCCCGCCTCGAAGTTCCGCCGCCCCTCGCCCTTCGCCCCGAGCCCGGCGCCGGTGAGGTTCGCGGAGCCGAGGTAGAGGAGCGCGCCGTCGACGGCGATCATCTTCAGGTGGACCCGCGGGCAGCGCCGCATCTCGATCGGCGGCCGGGGCCGCCGGCGGAGCTCGGCGCGGAAGGCGCGCGACGGGACGCCGGCGTGCAGCAGGCGCAGCTCGACCCCCCGGGCGGCGAGCGCGTCGAGCAGGTCGAGGAACGACATGTACCGGCCGCGCGCCCGCGCCCTCGATCCGATGGGCGCCTCCACGCGCAGCTCCTTCACGTTCGCCGTCGCGATCCACACAGAGACGCGCGCGTTCGCGACGGCGCCCATTACGAGCGTGTCGTAGTGCGCCCTGTCGCGGAGGAGCGTCAGCTCGACGCGCCGCTTCAGCAGCGATCGCGCCTTCGCCTCGGGCTCGGTCCTCGCGCGCGCCCGCGGTCGCGCCGGCCGAGCGCTCACGCCCGTTGACCGGCGCCGGAGGGCGCCTGCTCGAGCTCGAGGTGAGCGCTGAGCAGGGCCCGGACGTCCTCCGGCATCGGGACCGACACCAGCTGTACGAGGTCGGTGGTCACCACCGTGTGCCGTAGCTCCGCCGACAGCACGCCGTCGTGGGCGCGGTGCATACGGTACCGGAGCGTGGCGCTCCGCCGGCCGATGCGGACGATCGACGTCTCGATCCGGAGCGCCTGGCCGTAACGCACCGGCGCCGCGTAGTCGGCCTCGACCCGCACCGCCGGCAGCCCGATCCGCCGCTCGAGGATGAGCCCGGCGTAGCCTCCGTCGAGCGGCGCGAAGAACCGCTCCATCGCCTCGTGCGCGTAGTTGAGGAAGCGCGCGAAGAAGACGATGTTCGCGGCGTCGACGTCTTCGAACTTGATCGGGCGATCGAGGGAGACCATCGCGGCTAGGACAGGTCCTCGGCGAGCTTCTCCAGGGTCGCTCTCCCGAGCGGCGCCTTCACCGCGTAGCGCGGGTGCCCGACGACGAGCGATACCGTCGCCTTCCTCGCCTTGATCGCGGCCTGCGCCTCGGCCGGGAGATCCGCCTTGAGGTAGTGCACGGCCGTCGTGCGGCCCTCCATCGCCCCTTCGCGCTTGCCGAGCGCCCGCGTGGCGACGCCGTCGACCTCGATCGACACGGTGTCCTCGAGGCCCACCAGATCGATGAGCATCCGGTCGCGCAGCGCTCGATCGGGGATCTCGACGAAGAGCGTCAGGCTGAGCTGCCCTGCGCCCGGGATGAGATCGTTGTACGTCTCGATCTCGTGGAGGATGCCGCTCTCGCTCGTGATGCGCTCGGTGCGGAGCATCTCCTGGATCTGGAAGAGCACCGAGTCGCGGTTCTCGAACACCGCGGTCAGGTGGTCTCCGATCCGCACGCGGCGGGGCCGCTTCTCCTCGATGATGCGGCCGCGGAATCGCTCGCGGATCGCCTCGTATTCGCCGATCCCGAGCACCTCGTTGCGATCGATGGGACGCATGACGCTCCTCTCCTTGACGACGTCGGACCGAGACTCACGGCGTCGGGCCGAGCCCGTACGCGTGGGCGAGCGCCTCGACCGGGTGCAGCACCTTCGCGCCGTTCTCCTTGACCATCCTGAGACCCGCGAGGGTGCAGTCGCTGACGATGACGTCCGCGCCGCCGACGCCGCGCACGAGCTTCGACGCGTACTTGCGCCCGGTCTCGTAGTGGGCCGCCTTCATCCCCCACGTGCCGTCGACCGCCGAGCACTGCTCGATGACGCGCACCTCCGTGTCGGGGACGACGCCGAGCACCCTGGCGCCCGGGAAGCCGATCTTCTGCGCGCGCAGGTGGCACGCGGCGTGGTACGCGATCGTGCCGAGCCCCTTCTTGAACTCGCGGTTGAGCTTCTTCTCGCGGCCGAGCTGGACGAGGAACTCCATCATGTCGACCGTCGCGGCCGCGACCTCGCGCGCCTCCGCCGTCTGCAGGTACTCCGGCCACTCCTTCTTCATCGTGTAGCCGCACGTCGGGCCGATCACGACGATCTTCCTCCCCCGGCGCACGTGCGGGAGCAGGAGCGCGACGTTGTGCTTCACCTTCGCGGTGAAGGCCGCGAGATCGCCGCCGTCGAGGTTCGGCATCCCGCAGCACGTCAGCGCCCCCGCAGGGGTGTCTCGCGGATCGTCCGCCGAGGAGCAGCCAGGGACGTGCACCGCGTAGCCGTTGTGCTCGAGGACGCGGACCGCCGCCTCGGGGACCGCGGGCGTGTTGTATTCGCCGTAGCAGGTCGCGAAGAGCACCACGTCGCCTTGCTTGCCGGCGCCGGCCGCGGCGCCGTGCTCCGCGAACCAGGACGAGAACGGCTTGCGCGCCATCTCCGGGAGCGGGAACTCCGACGAGATCCCGGTCACCTTCTCCTGCACCTTGCGCAGCAGGCGGCTCGCCTGCACGAGGTTCGCGAGCGGCGCGACGGCGCCGGAGCCCAGCTCGCCGATCAGCTGCGGCTCGCCGAGGATCCTGTCCACCAGCGGGATGCCCTCCCGCTGGGCGCGCACCGCGCGCTCTCGCGCGAGCACGCGCGGGAAATCCAGGAGCTCGTACGCGTGCTCGTCGGCCGTGTACGGGCACTTGATGTAGCAGAGCTTGCACTGCCAGCACTCGTCGCCGACGGCCTTGAAGTCATCGTAGGTGAGGGCCTCGGCGCCTTCGGCGACGCCGGCCTCGATGTCCCTGTCGACGCGCGCGAAGAGCTCGGGGAACGAGCCGCAATACCCGACGCACATGCGGCACTCGTGACAGATCTGGAACGTCCGCCGCAGCTCGGCCTCGAGATCGCGGGGCTCGAGGTATCGCTCGTCGTTCGGCGATGTCGCCGGTGGACGGTCTGGTGCACGCCGGATGACGCTCACTGGTCGGCTCCTCTCAACATCGTCAACGTGGGATACGGCGCGAAGGGGCGGCTCGCCGCGCGGCCCGGCGCCGGACGGCCGTCGGGGCCGCGATGGCGCGCGCGCCCCGGGTCGAGTCGCCGTCGGTCCGGCGCGCCCCGGAGCGCTCGCGCACTCGCGTCGGTCGATCTCAGAAATCGAGCGACTGCAGCGCCTTCGTGAAGCGCCCGGCGTGAGACTTCTCGGCCTTCGCGAGCGTCTCGAACCACTCCGCGATGTCGTCGAAGCCCTCGTCGCGGGCCTCCTTCGCGAAGCCCGGGTACATCGTCTCGTACTCGTGGGTCTCGCCGGCGACGGCGGCCTTCAGGTTCTTCTCCGTGCTGCCGATCGGCAAGCCGGTCGCCGGATCGCCCGCCTGCTTGAGGTAGTCGAGGTGGCCGTGCGCGTGGCCGGTCTCGCCGTCCGCCGTGTCCTTGAAGAGACCGGCGACATCGGGGCGGCCTTCGACGTCGGCGACCTTTGCGAAGTACAGGTAGCGGCGGTTGGCCTGCGACTCCCCGGCGAACGCGTCCTTCAGGTTCTGGTGCGTCTTCGTGCCCGTCAGCTGCTTGGTTGTCATGGGTTCGCTCTCCTTCGGTTGAACGGCTGGGATGGTGAGTCCCTGGTACCCGCGTAGGTCGGCTCGGCGGCGCGGCGGATCCGCTAGACACGTCCAGGGCGCCGCGCGCCTCGAGCCCCTGGAGGGCGGAGCCGACTGCTCGCCGCGCTTCGCCCGGCGTCTCGCGTCTTGCCCCGCGCGCCTTCGCCACCCCGGGCGCCCTTCGCGCAGGCAGCGCAGAGCCCCCGGTAGATCCGCTCGACGGCGCGGACCTCGAAGCCGGGCGCGGCAGCGAGAGGCGCGGGGACGATCTCGTCCGGGCGCTCGGCGGATGGGCCCACCGGCTCGCACGGCACATCGCGGACGAGGCCGCAGCGATCGCAGACCGCGTGATGATGCGCCCCCATGTTCGGATCGAAGCGCGAGGCGCCCGGCGACAGCGACAGCGCGACGCACAGCCCCGCGGACGCCAGCGCGTCGAGCGTGTTGTAGACGGTGGCGAAGCTCATGGTCGGCAGCGCCGGCAGGAGCCGCTCGAACAGCTCCTGCGCCGTCGGATGCGTCGGGTCCGCCGCGAGCTCGCGCACGATCGCCAGGCGCTGCGGCGTCAGCTTGAGCCCCGACGCCCGCACGCACGCCAGCATGGAGGCGATCCGCGTATCGTCCTCGACCACGCTGCGCTCGAAGCCGCCCGCGCGACCCCGGACACCGCGGGGCGCGGCCCCCTTTGCCACAGCTGTCCGCGAGGTGGCCACGGCGAGATGTGTACTTAGAAACATTCTCAGGTGCAAGTCCTAATAATTGCCGACGGACAGCCGGAGAAATCCGCGCTCTGGTACGGATTTTGGCGAATTTTAGCGAGCTAGACGAGCTGGACGAGCTGGGCGAACCAGACGAGCCTGGCGAATCGACCCGGACGGCGCGCATGCGACGTCATGCTCCGCGGCCGCCGGGAGGTCTTGCGAGGCTAGAAGGCCTCTGCCATAGTGCGCGCCCCGCGATGCCGGCCCCCCGCCGGCTTGCATTCTGCCCGCCAACTGGGCCAGTTTTTTCCCAGCAGAGGACGCTTCGAGACATGCCGACCGACGCCATTCAGTGCAAACCGCTCGAGGTCGCCGTGGGCGACAAGGGTATCGAGCGCGCCATCAAACATCTCAAGAGGAAGATGGCCGCCGAGGGGATCCTCCGCGAGCTGAAGCGCCGCCGGCACTACATGAAGCCGTCCGTGAAGCGACGGAAGAAGGCCTCGGAGGCCGCTCGTCGCCGCCGGAAGCGGTCGAAGATGGACATGGTCGCCTAGAGCGACCGCCCCTCGCACGAGAGCAGCCGGCCAAGACGCAGAAGACGCACACGGACGCTTGATTCGAGCGTCCGGGGCGTGCTCTGCGTCTTGTCATTTTGTTCGTCCAGCGGTTGCCCCGGCAGCGTGATGCAGCCGCGGCTGCGCGCCTGAGCGGCGCGGAGGCGGCGCCCGCACCGCGTCCAGCCTGGTGAGGTCCCGATGCGCGCCGTGGTGCTCACGACGTCCTATCCGGTCAGCGACGAGGATCCCTCCGGCCATTTCGTGCGGTCGTCGGCGGAGGCGCTCGCGCGCAGCGGCGCCGAGGTCCACGTGATCGCCGCCGGGGGCTCGATCCTCGAGCCACCTTCGCGGGACGGCCGGCTCGTCGTCCATCGGGCAGGCGGGGGCGCGCTGTTCGCGTGGCCCGGCGCCGTGGCGCGCGCGCGCGAGTCGCCGCTCCGGCTGCTCTCCGCGGCGCCGTTCGCGGCCGGCGTGCTCGAGCGGCTCCGTGAGATCGGGCCGGTCGATCGCGCGGTGGCGCACTGGATCATCCCGTGCGCGTGGCCGCTCCTGCGCGCGCTTCCGCGCGCGCCGCTCGAGGTGCACGCGCACGGCGCCGACGTCCGGCTCCTGCTCCGCGCGCCGCGCGCGGCGCGCGCCGCGGTGGTGAGCGCGCTCCTCCGGCGCGACGCGCGCTTCGTCTTCGCGGCGCGCGCGCTGCGCGACGCGCTCGCAGGCTCGCTCGATCCGGAGCAGGCTCGCGCGCTGGACCTCGCCTCGCGCGTCGAGCCCCCCGTGTTCGATCTGCCGCCGGTGGCCCGGCGCGCTGCCGCGCTCCGTCGCGAGATCTTGAAGGGCCCCGGCGAGCGCCTCGCCGTCGTCGCGTGCCGGCTGATCCCGACGAAGCGGGTCGAGCTCGCGATCGAGGCGGTGCGCTCCGCGGGACCCGGGCTGCGCCTCGTCGTCGTCGGAGACGGTCCAGAGCGCGGCGCGCTCGAGCGCCTCGCGAGCCGCGGCGGCCTCGACGCAGGGGGCTCACGCGGCGCGGGCAGCGCGGACGTCACGGCGACGAGCGAGGGCAGCGCGGCGGTGCGCTTCACGGGCACGCTCCCGCGGAGGGAGGCGCTCGCATGGATCGGCGCCGCCGACGTCCTGCTGCACCCTTCATCGCACGAGGCCGCTCCCACGGTGATCCGAGAGGCGCGCGCGCTCGGCGTGCCCGTCATCGCCTGCGACGCGGGCGACGTGGTCGCATGGGCCAGGAGCGACGGCGGGATCCTCGTCGCGGACAGCACGGCGCAGAGCCTCGCGGCCGCGCTCCGCGGCATCTGACCGCGCCGCTCGGATCGCGCGCCCGCGACGTCGCGCGGAGAGCCCCGGCGTTTTCGTCGGAGGATCCGCGCCCCGCGCCCGGCTGCATCCAGCGCCAAACGCCCCGTCGGGAGCGAGTCTGCGATCCTCGATGCGATGCCCTTGCAATTCCCAAGGCTTCGACTACGGTGCGCCCTCGCTCCGCAGCGAAACGAAGCGGCGGAGTGGCTCGGGGCGTAGCGCAGCCTGGTTAGCGCACTTGACTGGGGGTCAAGGGGTCGGTGGTTCGAATCCACTCGCCCCGACTGGTCCGGCGGAGAGGTTCTCCGGCGGACCTTTCGGCTTTGTAGAGCTTCAGCTTCTTTCGACCGTGGACGCGCCGGACAGCGACCGCGCGGCGGCATCATCGAGCTCCGGTGTCGTCCTGGTCAGCCGGCTCCCGGCGTTCGCCGCGTCATCCGGCGAGCGAGGGCGGTGAGACAGGCGTGACGGGCCGATCGGCCTCGCCGGCGAGCTCGTCCTCGATGGCGATCATGGCGGCCATCACCAGGTGTTCGGTGAAGGGGAAGCCGACCACCTGCACCCCGACGGGCAGGCCAGCGCTCTTCGCATCGACCTCGGCGGCCCGCTTCTCCAGCCGGTCGCGCGGCCGCTCGCGGCGCGCCTCCTCGGGCCGCACGCGGGTCACGGGGACGACGCCGGCCGGGAACTGCGTGAGGTTCCACAGCATTGCGGCGCTGCCCGCGAGGACGAAGTCGCGCGACGCGGCGTGCGGCAGGGCCGGCGTGGCGTAGGGCGGGCAGAGCAGCAGGTCGAGCGCTTCGGCGCGCATCGCCGACGCGATCGCGGCGCGCGCCTCGCGCAGGGCGTGCGTGGTGCGCCAGAACTCCGAGACCGACTTCGGCCCGGTGACCTCGAGGAGACGCTGGAGCCGCCGCTCGCCCGCGAGGCCAGCGACGCGCGCGGCGGCGCGGCGCGCGAGCGGCGGGAGCGAGGCCATCGTGCGGAGCGCGCGGAGCGAGACGTCGATGGCCGTCCCCGCGCGGCCGTCCTCGCCGGCGTCGAGGAGCGACAGCGCCGTCGCGCCGCCGTCCGCCGAGAGCGCCGCGAAATACGCATAGACCGCGTCGGGGATCCCGGGCGGCGTGAACGGCACGACCGTCGCGCCCCGCGCGCGCAGGGCCGACGCCGCCTTCGCGACGGCGCGGGCGACGGCGGTCGAGGGAGGCACCAGCCCGTCGTCGCAGTAGAACCCGACGCGCAGGCGCGCCACCTCGACGCTCGCCGGCTCGACGATCGGGAGCGGCGGCACGCGCACGTCGAGCTCCGCCATCGACGCGGGATCGAGCTCGGACATGACGAGCGCGAGGTCGCGGGCGCTCCTGGCCATCGGTCCGATCTGCGCGCGGATCGCCTCCTGTCCGAGGAGCGCCGTGTTGCTCCCCTGGTTGGTCCAGCGATCGAGCGTGGGCTTGAGGCCGACGATGCCGCAGCAGTGCGCGGGGACGCGGATGCTGCCGCCGATGTCCGTGCCGATCCCGAGCGGCGACATCCCCGCCGCGATGGCGGCCGCCTCGCCGCCGGACGAGCCGCCCGAGCTGTGATCGAGGCTCCACGGGTTCGCCGTCTGCCCGAAGAGCGGGTTGCGCGCCTCGTTGTACAGGAGCAGCTGCGAGACGTTCGTGCGCCCGAGGATCACGGCCCCCGCGCGCCGGAGCAGCGCGGTCACCGTCGCGTCGCTGGTCGCCCGATGCCCCCTGCGGGACGCGACGCCGAGCGTGGAGGCCATGCCGGCCATGTCGAGCGACTCCTTCACGGTGATCGGGAGCCCGTGGAGCGGGCCGCGGACGTCCCCGCGACGGCGCTCCTCGTCGAGGCCGCGGGCGGCCGCGAGCGCCTCGTCGCGGAGCACCTGGGTGAAGGCGCGGAGCCGCGGCTCGAGCGCGTCGATGCGCGCCAGGTGCGCCCGCGTGAGCTCCTCGGAGCTGATCTCGCGCGCCGAAAGGAGCGCGGCGAGCGCGGTCGCTGAAAGATGGGTCGGATCGGTCGATGCGCTCACGGCGATTCGACGAGTATCACAGGTCCGCGCGCGCCAAGGATTGCTAGGCTCCGCTGCCGCGCGCCCATCGCGCGGAGAGCGCCGAAGCCATGCAGCCGCTGCCGATCGATCCGATCCTCCCCGATCTCTGCGCCGCCCTGCGCGCGCGCCCGAGCGTGGTGCTCGAGGCCCCGCCCGGGGCGGGCAAGACGACGCGCGTGCCGCGCGCGCTGCTCGACGCGGGCTTCGCGGAGCGCGGCGAGATCCTGGTGCTCGAGCCGCGGCGGCTCGCGGCGCGCCTGTCCGCGCGGCGCGTGGCCGAAGAGCTCGGCGAGCGCGTGGGCGAGACCGTGGGCTACACGATGCGCTTCGAGGAGGCGTCCAGCCAGGCCACGCGCGTCCGCTTCGTGACCGAGGGCGTGCTGACGCGGCGGCTCCTCGTCGATCGCGAGCTCCGCGGCGTGAGCGTCGTGGTGCTCGACGAGTTCCACGAGCGGCACCTCGCCGGCGACGTCGCGCTCGCGCTGCTCCGGCGCCTGCAGCGCGGCGCGCGGCCCGATCTCCGCCTCGTGGTGATGTCCGCGACGCTCGACGCCGGGCCGATCGCGGCGTTCCTCGGCGGGCCGGAGGCGCAGCCCGCTCCGGCGGCCGAGGCCGGACGCGGCCACGACACCACAGCGGCGGGAGCCTCGGTGGCGCCGACCCTACGCGCCGAGGGGCGGATGTTCGACGTCGCGATCGAGTACCTGCCGAGCGCCCGGGTGAGCGCGTCGACCCACGCCGCGGGCGACCGCCGCGCCCCGGCGCACTGGGGCGACAGGACGCTCGAGAGCCTGGTCGCGTCGTCGGTGCGGCAGCTCATCGAGGAGGGGCTCGACGGTGACGTGCTGGTGTTCCTGCCCGGCTCCGCGGAGATCAGGCGGGCGATGGACGCGTGCGCACCCATCGCGAAGAGCGAGGATCTGCTGCTCCTGCCGCTCCACGGCTCGCTGTCCGCGGCGGAGCAGGACCGCGCGGTGCGCCCCGCGGATCGGCGAAAGATCATCCTCTCGACCAACGTGGCCGAGACCTCCGTGACCATCGACGGCGTCGTCGCGGTCGTCGACAGCGGCCTCGCGCGCGTGGCCGCGCACGCGCCGTGGTCGGGGTTGCCGACGCTCCGCGTCGCGCCCATCGCCCGCGCCTCCGCGGCGCAGCGCGCGGGGCGCGCCGGGCGGACGCGGCCCGGCCGCTGCCTCCGGCTCTACACGCGCGGGGATCTCGCCTCGCGGCCGGAGCACGAGGCGCCCGAGATCCGCCGGCTCGACCTCGCGGAGACGGTGCTCGAGCTCTGCGCCGCCGGGGTCACGGATCTCGAGGCGTTCGGGTGGCTGGAGGCGCCGCCCGCCGCCGGGCTCGCCGCGGCCGAGGCGCTGCTCGTGCGGCTCGGCGCGCTCGACGAGGGGCGGCGCGTGACGCCGACCGGACGGCGGATGCTGCGCTTCCCGGCGCACCCGCGCCAGGCGCGGATGATCGTCGAGGCCGAGCGGCGCGGCGTCGCCGGCGACGGGTGCACCCTCGCGGCGCTCGTCGCGGAGCGCGACCTCGGCGCGCCGCCGGGCGGGCGGGCGCCCCATGGTCGGAGGAGCGACGCGCGGCACAGCTCCGACCTGCTCGCCGCGCTCCAGGCCTTCGAGGAGGCGGATCGCGCGCGGTTCGCGGCGGACCGCCTGCGGTGGCTGGGCGTGGACCCGGCGCGCGCGCTCACCGTGGAGCGGACGCGCAAGCAGCTCTCGCGGCTCGCCGATCACCGCAGCGCCGCGCCGCCGGAGACCGTCGAGGCGCGCGAGGTCGCCCAGCGCATCGCGATCCTCTCCGGATACCCCGACCGGGTCGGGCGCCTCCGACGGCCGACCAGCGCGACGGGTCGGACCGGACGGGAGGTCGTGCTCGCCGCCGGCGGGACGGCCGCGCTCTCCGAGGCGAGCGTCATCGACGACGTCGATCTCGTGGTCGCAGTCGACATCGAGGAGCGCAGCGAGGGGCGCTCGGCGCGCACGGTCGTCCGGGCGGCGAGCGAGATCGAGGCCGACTGGCTGCTCGACCTCTTCACGGACGCGATCCGGGACACGACGGAGGCGACGTGGAACGCCGCCGCGGAGCGCGTCGAGGTCGTTCGCCGGCTGTCGTACGACGCCCTCGTGCTCGACGAGGCGCGGCCGGCCGCGGGCGCGGCCGGTCCGCTGTCGGAAGCGGCGGCGCGGGAGCTCGCGGCGCAGGCGAGGGCGAAGGGGTGGCGGGCGTTCGTGAAGGGCGACGCCCTCGATGGCTGGCTCCTGCGGGTCGCGTTCGTGCGCGCGCACTGCCCCGACGCAGCGTTACCGGACGTGGGCGAGGACGCGGTGCTCGCCACGCTCGAGGCGCTCTGCGACGGGCGCAGGAGCTTCGCCGAGCTCCGCGACGCCGATCTCTCGAGCGCCGTGCAGGCCTCGCTGGGCCCCGCGAAGGCGCGAGCGCTCGCCGAGCTCGCCCCCGAGTCGATCGTCCTGCCCGGCGGCCGGCGGGCGCGCCTCGAGTACACGGCGGGCGCGGCGCCGTCGCTCGCGTCCCGGCTGCAGGACTTCTTCGGCATGGCGGAGGGGCCGCGCGTCGCCGGCGGCCGGGTGCCTGTCGTGCTGCACCTGTGCGCGCCGAACCAGCGCCCCGTGCAGGTCACGACCGATCTGTCGGGGTTCTGGGCGCGCCACTATCCCGCCATCGCGAAGGAGCTCCGCCGCCGCTACCCGAAGCACGCGTGGCCGGACGACCCCGCCCGCGCCGCGCCGCCCTCGCGCGCGCCGCTCCGCAAGGCTTGAGTCAGCGCACGAGCGCCACGCTCCGCACCGTGTCGGCGACCGTGCGGAGGAGCATGCGCACGATCCCCTCGCCGAGGGGCAGCGTGAACGCGACGTCGCTCTCGCGCTGCGCGACCTGCATCGGAGGGACCGAGCCGTAGCCGAAGCCCCACGAGGAGAGCAGGGTCGCGATCCTGGCGATCTGCTCGAGGTTGCGGAGCGCGACGGCGCCGTTCGCCGCGCTCTGCGGGTCCGTGTACGTGAGGGCGCCGGCGAAGTTGACCCCGGGCGGCTGGAAGTTGCCGATGACGCGCACGTACTGGAGCCCCGCGAGGAAGGGGAACTGCCCCGCCGCGGACGCGACCGCCGCCTGGCTCGAGAGATCGCCGGCCACGGCGAACGACGCGCCCTTGGTCCCGAGCAGCTCGACCATCCACGAAGGCACGGAGCGCGTCAGCTTGCCGGAGCGGAGCCGATCGAGGGCCCGCCGCATCCCGGTCTCGTTGCCGGTGAGGATCGTGTGCGGCGTGAGCACGACGAAGCCGACGTTGCCGGCCGTGAAGAGATCGTTGTCCGCGTAGCGCGTCTTCACGAGCGGCGCGCCGATCACGGTGATCGACCTGGCGTCGGCGGAGCGGCGGATCGCGTCGACGTCGAAGTTGCCCTGCATCACGGCGCAGAAATCCGCGCCCTGCATGGCATAGAGACCGCCGTAGACCTTCACGATATCGCGCGACGGGACGAAGTTCGACTCGGGGCCCAGCGGGAGCAGGCTCGTGACGATCTGGTTGACCTCGCCTCCCAGGCCGGACGTGAACATGGCCGCCGCGTCGAGGTACCCGAGCATCACCGCGCCGCTAGGAAGGACCGCCAGCGGGTCGCGATCGATCGCCGTCGCGTCGATCTTCTCTCCGCCGACCAGCGCGAGGCTGTCGTCGGCGCCGCCGCAGCCGCCGAGCGCCTGGAGGGCGAGCGCCGCGATCGCGATCGCGCCCGCCGCGCGGCGCAGGGCGGCAGCGCCTCGGGAATGGAACAGCGTCCGCACCATCGCGCTCGTCATCAAGCTCGCTCGTGCGGGGGGTCGGGGCGCTCCAGCGGGAAGGAGCCGATGATCTTCAGCATCTTCGTCTCTCGCTTCACGCCCTCGAGCGCCGCGACGAGCGCCCGATCGGTCGTGTGTCCGCTGACCTCCACGTAGAACACGTAGTCCCAGCCCTCGCCGGGGACGGGGCGGGAGTGGACCCGCCGGAGGTTGCAGCTGCGCTCCTTGAAGTGCTGGAGGATGTCGTGGAGCGCGCCGGGCCGATCGTGGACGCTGAAGAGGACCGCCGTGGCGTCGTGGCCCGAGCGCGGCGACGGGAGCCGGGACAGCACCGCGTAGCGGATCCGGAGCTCCCCCTCGTCGCCGACGTTCTCGCGGGCGACCCTGAGCTCCTGCCCGCCCGCGAAGCCGCGGGGGACGATGGCGGCGCTGCCCTCGTTCTCCGCCGCGAGATCCCAGGCGGCCTGCGGGCCCCGCACATCGAGCACCAGCGCGCGCGGGTGCTGGAGCTCGAGGTAGTTCACGCAGGCCACGTGGTCCTGAGGCGAGGAGTACACCCGCTCGACGTCGGCGAGGTTGCCCGTCCGGTTCACGAGGTCGAGCGCCTGCACCAGCTGGCGCTCGCCGACCACCTTGAGATCGGCGCCGCCGATCGCCTGGATCGTCGGGAAGATCGGCCCTTCCTTGAGCGACTCGTACGGGACCACCGCGAAGTCAGCGCGCGAGCGCGCGACCTCCTCGATGGCGGCGAGGGGGCTGTCGGCGCGGACGAACTCGCCTCCGAGCCCGAAGTGATCGTGCGCCGCGGTCCAGCCATAGTCGCCCTCGGCCCCCAGGTACGCCACCCGGGGCGCGACCTCGAACGCGCGCGAGGCCGCGTCGATGGCGACGAAGATCGGCCGCACCGCGCGCTGCGGGAACGGCGGCGTCACGGCGCGCTCGAGCGCCTGCATGTGGGCGGCGTCGGCCGTGGGGGCGAACCGGGCCGTGCCCGTCCTCAGCTTGGCAAGCTCGTGCGCGATGCGAGCCCGCCGCTCGATGCTGCGAAGGATTTCTTGATCCAGCTCCGTGAGCTGCCGGCGGAGCTCCTCAAGTCGCTTTCTCTCATCCATCCAGGGCACCCTAGCACCGCGCCCGGCGCCGGTGGGCACGACGCACTGCCGGCGCACCACGACGGCGCCACTGCGCGCTGCGCCGCGCTGGCCACACCCCCGTCGCTGCTCGCCGAGCTGGCGTCAGGCCGCCGCGGAGGAGGAGGCGGGCGACGCGCTGGAGTCGCTCTTGGTGCTGCCGCTCGCCGGCGAGGCGCTGCTCGACCCGGAGTCCGAGCTCGCCCCTTCCGACCCTGAGGAGCTGCCCGACCCGCCGTCCGACTTCGCGGGCGGCTTGTTCGACCCCGAGGCGTAGAGGTCGGAGTACCAGCCGCTGCCCTTGAGGATGAAGCCCGTGCCGCGCGAGATCTGCCGCCGGGCTGTCGCGTTGAGGCACGACGGGCACTCGGTGAGCGCGGCCTCCTTGATGGACTGCTCGGCCTCCCATTCATGCGCGCAAGATGTGCAGGCGTACTCGTAAGTGGGCATGACGTTTCTACTCCTCGGAACAACCGGAGGAGTATGGCCACGTTAGCCACCTGTCAAGGCGGCTGCCAAAGCACCCCTTGCGCTTCGGACATCGCTGCACCAGCGGGATGCGCAAGACCTGGTCCTCGGTGCGCGTGAGGAGCCAGGATTCCGCTCTTGCCGCGCGGCGCCAGCCCACGTAGACCCCGAGACGCCAGTTGTGACGGTACGTGGCGTGCTGTGACGATACGTTTAAGCCCGCCCGGCCGGTCCCGGGGACGTCATGCGCATTCGTAAGCTCGAGATCAGCGGGTTCAAATCGTTCGTCGACCGGACGGTGGTCCATTTCGACACGGACGTGGTGGGCATCGTCGGTCCCAACGGCTGCGGCAAGTCGAACATCGTCGACGCCATCCGGTGGGCGATCGGGGAGCAGAGCGCGAAGCACCTGCGCGGCAAGTCGATGTCGGACGTCATCTTCAACGGCTCCGAGACCCGCGCCCAGCACGGGATGGCCGAGGTGACGCTCACCTTCGACAACAGCGAGCCGACGGCGGCGTCGCAGCTGCCGCTGGAGTACCGCGACTACGCGGAGATCGCGGTGACGCGCCGGCTCTTCCGCGACGGGACGAGCGAGTACCTCATCAACAAGACCCAGGTCCGGCTCAAGGACGTGACCGACCTCTTCCTCGGCACCGGCGTCGGCACGAAGGCCTACTCCATCGTCGAGCAGGGAAAGATCGGGCTCATCGTCTCGGCGCGCCCCGAGGACCGGCGGATGCTCATCGAGGAGGCCGCCGGCATCACGAAGTACAAGGCCAGGAAGAAGCAGGCCGAGCAGAAGATGGACCAGACGCGGCAGAACCTGCTCCGCGTGGGGGACATCGTCTCCGAGATCCAGCGGAACCTCGCGTCCCTGAAGCGCCAGGCGGCCAAGGCCGAGCGGTACGTCAACTACCGCAAGGAGCTGGAGGACCTCGTGCTCCACGAGGCGTCGCACAAGCTCCTCGAGATCACGGTGCTCACGCAGCACGAGTCGCTCGGCAGGGCCGCGCACGCGGAGCGCGAACAGGCGTCGCGCACGGCGCTCTCGGCGCGCGAGGCCGAGATCGAGGTCACCCGGCTCGAGGCCCTCGCCTGCGAGGAGCGGGCCGAGCGCGCGCAGAACGAGGCGTTCGCGGCCGACAACCAGGTGCGCACCCACGAGGCGGAGATCGCGCGGGCGCGCGACCGCCTGCGGCACCTCGAGGAGCGGCTCGTCACCGCGGCCAAGGAGCAGGGAGAGCTCGAGAAGACGGTCGAGGAGCTCACCACCGAGAAGGCGCAGCTCGAGGCGCAGCTCGCCGGCGTCGACGAGGAAGAGGCGCGGGAGAGCGAGCTCGCGCTCGAGCAGCACGAGCGGCTCGAGGAGCTGCGCCACGGAGAGCGGACCGCGGAGCACGAGGTCGCCGCCCTGCGCCGGCGGGCCGCCGAGGCCACCGCGGCGGTCGCGGCCGCCGAGGCGTCGCTCGCCGGCTTCGATCGGCGCATGGCGGAGATGAGCCAGCGGCGGGCGAAGCTCGAGGACGAGCTCGGGCGGCTGATGTACGAGTCGGAGGAGCTCGAGCGGCGGCGCTCGTCGCTGACGCGCAACGTGGCGGAGCTCGCGGACGGGAAGCGGATCTCGGCGGAGGAGCGGTCGCGGCTCGACGTCGAGATGAAGGCGCTGCGCGAGCAGGCGGTCTCGAGCGACCGCGCCGTGGAGCACGCCAAGAACGAGCTCGGGCAGCGGCGCAACCGGCTCCGCGCGCTCGAGGAGCTGCACGCGCGGCTGGAGGGCGTCGGCGCCGGGGTGAAGAACCTCCTCAAGACCAAGGACCCGGCGCTGCTCGGGCTCGTGGCCGACCGGATCGAGGCGCCGGCCGAGCTGACCGCGGCCTTCGCGGGGCTGCTCGGGGACCGGCTGCAGTGCGCGGTCGTGAGCGACGTCGAGCACGGGATCGCGCTGCTCGCGGATCTGTCGAAGAACAACCGCGGGCGGGCGAGCGTGATCGCGGCGCGGCCCTCGTTCGTGGCCGGCGCGGCGCGGCGGCCGCCGCGCGGGGAGGGCGTGCTCGGGCCGCTCGTGGACCGGCTCGTCTTCGCCCCCGAGGACGAGGCGCTGGCGCGCGCGCTCGTGGGGGACGCGGTGGTCGTCGCCTCCGCCGAGGTCGCGGCGCGGCTCGCGGCGGAGGGCGCGGGGTGCACGCTCGTGACGCTCGACGGCACCGTCCTCCGCGAGGACGGCGTGGTGAGCGGCGGCTCGGGCGACGCGGTCGCGGCCGGCATGATCGAGCAGAAGCGGGAGATGCGCGCGCTGCACGAGTTCGTCGCGACCAAGTCGGAGGAGGTGACGGCCCTGCTCGACGCGCAGCAGAAGCTCCGCCTGCGCATCACCGAGGTGGGGACGGCGCTGGAGCGGGCGCGGAGCGAGGCGCACGAGGGAGAGCTCGCGCTCGTGACGGCCGAGAAGGATCTCCGCCGCGCGGAGGAGCAGCTCGCCGCGGCGCAGAAGCGCGAGGGCGTGGTGCGCTCCGAGCTCGAGGACCTCGCCGACAACCTCGACGCCGGCGGGAGCGAGCAGCAAGCGGCGCGCGACAAGCTCGAGGCGGGGCGAGCGGCGCGCGAGGCGTCGGCGGCCGGCCTCGAGCACGCCGAGCAGGTCGCGGCCGAGTGGCGCGAGCGGGTGCTCGGGCAGCAGTCGGTCGTGACCGAGCGCAAGGTGAAGCTCGCGCGCGTGCGCGAGCGCGCCGCGGCGGCGCGGGGCACGGTCGAGCGGCTCACGCGGTCGTGCAACGAGCTCCGGGGCCGGATCGCCCGGCTCGACCAGGAGCGGACGGAGAGCGCCGTGGGCGCGGGGAAGGCCGCGGCGACGATCATGATCGCGCGGGAGGCGCTGGTCCGCGCCGTCGCCGAGGCGCACGCGGCGCAGGCCGCGCTGACCGAGGCGCGGCGCTCGCTGGACGAGGCGCGGCAGGCGCACGGGGTGCGCGAGGCCGACCTGCGCGGGCTGCGCCAGGAGCTGGCCGAGGTGTCGGAGCGGCTCCGCAAGCACGAGCTCGCGCTGGAGCGGCTGCGGGTCGAGCACGACCACCTCATCGAGGGGGTGCGCGAGCGCTTCCGCGGGCTGGAGCTCGCCCGCGTGGTCGGCGACTACCACAAGCGGCCGCCCGCCGACGCCTCGCACCGCGCGCGCATCCAGGAGCTGACGGAGCTGCTCGACCGCATGGGCCCCGTCAACCTCGACGCCGTGCGCGAGCACGCCGAAGCCGAGGAGCGGTACACGTACTACTCGGGCCAGAAGGCCGATCTCGAGAAGGCGCTCGACGACCTCGAGAAGGCGATCGCCCAGATGAACCGCGAGTCGAAGCGGCTCTTCAAGACGACGTACGACGGCATCAACGCGCGCTTCAAGACGCTGTTCCCCAAGATGTTCCGCGGAGGGCAGGCGGAGCTCAGGCTGACGAACCCCGACGACATGCTGGAGACGGGGATCGAGATCCTCGCGCAGCCGCCGGGCAAGAAGCTCGGGAACATCGAGCTCATGAGCGGCGGCGAGAAGGCGCTCACCGCGGTGTCGCTCATCTTCGCGATCTTCCAGTTCAAGCCGTCGCCGTTCTGCATCCTCGACGAGGTCGACGCGCCGCTCGATGAGGCGAACGTGGCCCGCTACAACGAGGCGATCCGGAGCATGACGAGCCACTCGCAGTTCATCCTCATCACGCACATCAAGCGCACGATGCAGTCGGTCGACGTGCTCTACGGCGTGACGATGCAGGAGCCCGGCGTGTCGAAGCTCGTCAGCGTGAGGATCAACGAGACGGCGAAGCGCCCGGAGCGCGAGGCGGCGCCGGCGGCGGCGGTGGCGTGAGCGCGGACGGGGCGGCCGCGCAGCGCCTGTCGCGCGGCGCCTCGGGGCTCCGGCACCTCCGCTGGGCCCGCGAGGTGCTGGCGACGCTCGAGGCCCACGTCGAGCACAACACCGCGCTCTCCGGCGCCGATCACGAGGCGCTCCAGGGCGAGGCGAGCGCGCTCGCGGCGGCGGTGCAGGCGCTCAGCGGGGCGGTGAAGCGGTACCGGGATTTCCTCGAGCGAACGCGGGTCCGCTACCGCGGGCGCGTGCGCGTCGCGGAGTACCTGGTCCGAGAATCCAACGCGGGCGAGGCGGGCAGCACGGCGCACGCGCACCTTGGTGCGGCGCGCGCGCACCTCGAGGAGGCGCTTGTGGAGCTCACCTGGATGGAACAGGCGCAGCGCCAGCCGCTCAAGGCAGCGCTCTCGGCCGAGATCGATCGGCTGCGCGAGGCGATGGCGCGGATGGATGCACACCTCGCGGGGCGGCTCTCCGGGAAGTTCGTCGAGAGCCTGTACCCACCGCTCACGGACGGCGCGACGAGGGTCGCCGACGACGGCGATCCGGACGACGACGCGACGTCCAGCCCTCGATAGCCGCGCGAAGCGGGCGAGCCGGCCGGCTGGCGCGCGGCTCGAAGGAGACCGGCGGCGCGGCGAGGCGCCTGGCAGGCGCAGCGGAACGGATCACCATGCCTGCACGCCGGGATGGAGATGCGGTAAAGGATCTTCGAAGGACCCCTGAAACGGGTCTTCGAAGGACAGCTGAGAGGACGTCGATGGGCTGCGCGGAGCCGGCCGCCATCCTGCTCCTCCGCGGGCGCGCCGCGGCGAGCGAGCGATTCGAAGCGCTGATCCGACGCCACGTGCCGGACGTCGGCGTCACCTCCGATCCCGCGCGCGCCCTGGAGCGGTGCCTGGGCGAGGCGCCGCCAGTGCTCGCCGTCGACTGGAGCGAGCCCACCAGCGCCGCCGCGTTCTGCGGCCGCGTGCGGGCGCAGCCCGGCGGCGATGCGGTGTTCGTCCTCGCGATCACCGAGCGCGACGGGGACGTCGACGGCATCCTCGCGGCCGGCGCGAGCGATTTCCTGCTCGCGGGCGGCGACGGCGCGGGCCCCCGGGCGCGGCTCTCCGTCGTCCGCGAGCGCGCCGCGCGCGACGCCGCCTCGCGCCAGGCGCTCGCGCAGACGCAGGCCCGCCTCGTCGGCGCCGGCCGCATGGCGAGCGTCGGCACGCTGGCCGCCGGCGTCGCTCACGAGATCAACAACCCCCTCGCGTTCGTCATCACGAACGTCGACGCGGCCATCCGGCGCATCGGCTCGCTCGATCGCCGGAATAGCGCCGCGCGCGGCGGCCCCTGGGCGCGCTCTCACGGCGACGGCCGCGCCCCATCGAGCGAGCTCTCCGACGTGCTGAGCCTGCTGGAGGACGCGCGCGAGGGCGCCGAGCGGGTGCGGCTCATCGTGCGCGATCTCCACCGCTTCTCGCGCGCCGAGGAGGACCGCCGCGGGCTGGTCGACCCCCGGCGGGTGCTCGACTCCTGCGTCCACATGGCGATGAACGAGATCCGGCACCGCGCCCGCGTCGTCCGGAGCTTCCAGGAGGTGCCGCCCGTCCAGGCGAACGAGCCGCGGCTCGCGCAGGTCTTCCTGAACCTCATCGTGAACGCCGCGCAGGCCATCCCCGAGGGGCTCGCCGAGCAGAACGAGATCGAGCTCTCGACGCGCTGTGGCGCCGAGGGGTCGGTCGTCGTCGAGGTGCGCGACACGGGCGCCGGGATCGCGCCCGAGTCGCTCGAGCGGATCTTCGAGCCGTTCTACACGAGCAAGGGAGCTGGCGAAGGGCTCGGGTTGGGGCTCGCGATCTGCCACTCCATCGTCACGGCGCTGGGGGGTCGGATCGAGGTGGACAGCCGCCCCGGCAAGGGGAGCACGTTCCGCCTCGTCCTCCCCGCCGCCGCGGCCAGCGAGGCGCACGCCTCCGCCGCGCCCGGCTCGTGCGCGTCGAGGTGGCCGCGCGAGGACGGCAGCCTCGACGCGCTCGCGCCGGAGGCGGCGCAGCGGCAGCGGGTCCTCATCATCGACGATGAGCCGCTGCTCACGCGGGCGATCGCGGGGACGCTCGAGCCACGGCACGAGACGACCGCGACCGCGAGCGCGCGCGACGCGCTCAGCCGGATCCGCGCCGGAGAGCGCTACGACGCCATCCTGTGCGACCTCATGATGCCCGATATGACAGGAATGGATTTCTACACCTCGCTCGGCGAGCACGCGCCCGAGCAGCAGCGCCGTGTCGTGTTCCTGACCGGCGGCGCCTTCACGGAGCGCAGCAAGGCGTTCCTGCAGCAGGTCAACGCCCGGCTGCTCCTGAAGCCGTTCGACGCGGCGACGTTGCTCTCGCTGGTCGACGAGGTCGTCGCCGCCCGCTGACGAGCGCGCTCGCGCCGACGAGGTCGTCGCCGCCGCCCTGACGAGCGCGCGTGCTCTCCTCACGCGCCGCCGATCGCCCCCCCGCTCCGGGAGCGCGGCGTCGGCGCGCCCTCACCGGTAGTCGCGCGATTTGAGCGCGATCTCCTCGCCGCTGGGCAGCTCCAGCCGATCGAGCTCGCGCGCGAGCACATGGACGACCTCACCCTGCCGCTCGATCCGCCCGGCGACGAGCAAGAGCGCCGCGTTCCTCGCCACGTGCTCGTACTCCGCGAAGACCTGCCGCTGGACGATGACGTTGACCACGCCGGTCTCGTCCTCGAGCGTCATGAACGTCACGCCGCTCGCGGTCGCCGGCCGCTGGCGTCCGACCACCATCCCGGCGACCCGCACGCTCTCCCCGTCGCGCGCGGCCTTGATCTCCTCGGCGGTCCGCACGCGCCCGGCCCCGCGCCGCCGCTTGAGCGCCCGCCGCACGTGCCGCATCGGGTGGTCGTGCAGCGACAGACCCACGCGCCCGTAGTCCAGCGCGAGCTGCTCCAGCGGCCTGAGCGGAGGGAGCCCGACGTCCCGGTCCTGCTCGATCGGAACGCCCTCGAACAACCCGTCCACGCGGGGGGCGCGCGCGCGCCAGAGCGCCTCTCTCCGGGCAGGCACCAGCGCGGCGAGCGCGCCCGCTTCTGCGAGCGCCTCCACCTCGTTCTTCTTCAGCTCCGTGCGCCTCACGAGATCCGGGAGGCTCGTGAACGGCGCCTCCTCGCGCGCCGCCACGATCGCCGCCGCGGCCGCCTCGCCGAGCCCCTTCACGAGCCGCATGCCGAGCCGCAGCGCCAGGCCCGCCGAGGGCTCGGCGGAAGGCTCCAGGGTCGCGTCCCACGCGCTCTGCACCACGCACACAGGCCGCACCTCCACGCCGTGCCGCTGCGCGTCCTGCACCAGCGCCGACGGGCTGTAGAACCCCATCGGCTGCGCGTTGAGCAGCGCGCAGGTGAACGCCGCCTGGTGGTGGACCTTGAGCCAGGCCGACGCGTACACGAGGAGCGCGAAGCTCGCCGCGTGCGACTCCGGGAAGCCGTACTCCCCGAAGCCCTGGATCTGCTGGTAGAGCATCTCCCCGAACTTCGCCGAGATCCCCTGCTCGGCGAAGCCCTGGATGAGCCGCCCGCGGTGCCGCTCCAGGCGCCCGTGCTTCTTCCACGCCGCCATGTCGCGGCGCAGCTGGTCGGCCTCGCCCGGCGTGTAGCCCGCGCCGACCATCGCGATCTGCATCACCTGCTCCTGGAAGAGCGGAACGCCGAGCGTGCGCTCCAGGATGGGATCCAGGCACGGGTGCGGGGACACCGGCGGCTCCTGCCCCGTCCGCCGGCGCAGGTAGGGGTGCACCATCCCGCCCTGGATGGGCCCGGGGCGCACGATCGCCACCTCGATCACCAGGTCGTAGAACTTGTTCGGCTTCAGCCGCGGGAGCATCGCCATCTGCGCGCGGCTCTCGATCTGGAACACCCCCACCGTGTCGGCCCGGCCGATCGCCTCGTAGACAGCCGGGTCCTCCGGCGGGATCTGCGCGAGCGCCGCGATCGGATCGAACGCGGCGCCTCGGCCCGCATGGAACGAGACCCCCGCGGGCGCGGGGTCCCGCGCCGTGTGGACCAAGGGACCCGTGAGCCCGGCGTACCGGTCCGAGTGAATCAAGCCGAGCGCCTTGCGGATCGCCGTCAGCATGCCGAGCGCCAGGACGTCGATCTTGAAGAAGCCGAGATCGTCGAGATCGTCCTTGTCCCACGGGATCACCGTGCGGCCCTCCATCCGCGCAGGCTCGACCGGGGCCACCTTGTGCAGCGGCTCGGACGACAGCACGAAGCCGCCCACGTGGATCGAGAGGTGGCGCGGGAAGCCCTCGAGCGCGCTCGCCATCATGACGGCTTGCCGGACGCGCACGTCATCCGGATCGAGGCCCGCCTCGCTGACCCGCTGCTCGGTGATGTCCGCCTCGTGGTGATGCACGAGGCCGCTCAGCCGATCGACCTGATCCGCCGAGAAGCCGAACGCCTTGCCCACCTCGCGGAGCGCGCTCTTGCCGCGGTAGGCGATCACCTCCGAGACCATCGCCGCCCGGTCGCGCCCGTACATCTCGTAGATCGCCTGGATCACCTCCTCCCGGCGCTCGTGCTCGAAATCGACGTCGATGTCCGGGGGCTCGTGGCGCTCCTCCGACAGGAAGCGCTCGAAGAGCAGGCTCGACCGGGCCGGATCCACCGCCGTCACGCCGAGCACGAAGCACACCGCGCTGTTGGCCGCGCTCCCGCGGCCCTGGCAGAGGATCTGCCGCGCGCGCGCGATCTTCACGACCTGCTGCACGCTGAGGAAATAGGGCGCCACGCCGAGCTTCGCGATCAAGGCGAGCTCCTTCTCGATCTGCGCGCGCACCGGAGGCGGCGCCCCCTCCGGGTAACGGTCGCGGCAGCCCTCCTCGGTGAGGCGGCGCAGCGCCTGATCCGACGTCTCCCCCGGCATGCAGAGGGCGTCGCTCGGGAAGCTGTAGCGGAGCTCGGACAGCGAGAAGCGGCAGCGGGACGCGACCTCCACCGTGCGCGCGACCCAGGCCGGATGATCGCGGAACAGAGCCGCCATCTGCGCGCCGGACCGCACGTACGCCTCCGCGTTCGGCGCGATCCGCGTCCCCGCTTGATCGAGCGTGGTCTTGGTCCGGATGCACGCGAGCACGTCCGCGAGCGGCTTGCGCGACGGGTGATGGTAGAGCGGGCGCGCCGTCGCCACCACGCAGGGGCCGTAGCGGCGCTCCGCCGCGAGGGCCGCCGCGACGCGCTCGCCGTCGCGGCGGTCGAGGTGCTTCCAGGTCGCGACGAGCGCGCGCTCGCCGAACGCGTCGCGCAGCGTGCCGAGGAGCGCGCCGGAGACGCCCGCGGGCACGAGAGGATCGAGCGGCACGATCGCGGAGAGGCCCCGCTGCGCCGCCGCGATCGCCTCCGCCGAGATGCTCGCCATCCCCTTCTCGCACTCGGCGTGCGCGATCGTGAGCAGGCGGCAGAGGTTCGCGTAACCCTCGCTGTCCTCGACCAGGAGGACCACCGACGGCCGGACCTCCGGCGCGCGCTCGGCGCCCCCGCGCGGCGCGCCCAGCGTCAGCTCGGCCCCGACGATCACCCGCTGCTCGACCTTCTTCGCCGCCGTGTGCGCGCGCACGCTGCCGTAGATCCCGTCGCGATCGCAGAGCGCGAGCCCCTCGAGGCCGAGCTCCTTGGCGCGGTGCACGAGCTCCTCGGGGTGCGAGGCGCCCTCCAGGAAAGAGAAGCAGGAGCGGCCGCAGAGCTCCACGAACGGGACCGACGCGCCGGCGCTCACTCGCACCACCCCTGCAGGAAGGCCTCGCCCGTCGCGCGGTCGACGTAGATCCACGCTTCGCCGCAGGAGCTCGCGCTCGCGCCGTCTCGAGGAGGGCGCAGCTCGCCGAGGCGCACCGGGGCGGCCTTGCCGGACGGAGAGCCCGAGACGAGCCAGGCGCGCGCGTAGTCGCGCGACGCCGGCGTGGGCGTCCACCACTCCACCGCGTCGATCCGCATCACGAAGGAGAGCCGCTCGATCGCGTAGAGGTGCCGATCGACGGCCACGATCGCCCCGCGCCCCACCCGGCCGAGCGGGATCGGCTGCGCGAGGAGCCGCGCGGGCTCCAGCGCCGGCGCGTCCGCGCCCCCCGCCTGCTCCGCCGCGCCCCGATCCGCCGCGGCGCGCGCGCGGGCCGCGGCGGACGCGCGCGTCATGGCCGCCTCGCCAGAGGCCGGCACGAGCCGCGAGCGCGCCTCGGGGCGGTGCGCGTCGGCGA
This sequence comes from Sorangium sp. So ce281, assembly GCF_051527395.1. NCBI lineage: Bacteria > Pseudomonadati > Myxococcota > Polyangiales > Polyangiaceae > Sorangium > Sorangium sp. So ce281. Next base: position 2,307,057 of record NZ_CP150322.1, on the reverse strand, counting down.
TCTCCAGGATGCCCACCCGCTCCTGGCCGATCTCCGCCGAGAGCTCGGCCAGGAGCGCCGGCAGGCTGTCGGGATCGGCCGACCGGTCGCGCGACAGATCGAGCTGCACCCGGCGGGCCCGCGCGATGCGCGAGGCGATGACGTGGACCCCCACCGCGGGCGCCGCGAGCTCGATCCGCTCGAGCCTCGCCTTCAGCGGGCGGAGCAGATCGCTTGCGTCCGAGAGGGGCACCGGCATGTCGACGTGGAAGCGCAGCGAAGGGCCGCGCCCGTCGTCTTCCAGTTCCAGGAGCGCCGCGGCGGCGCCGTCGTCCTCGCGCTCGCCGAGGCGGAGCCGCGCGATCGAGCGATCGTAGGCGATCGCCACGTTGAGCCGCCCGCACGCCTCCCCGCGCGCGGCGAGCCGCGACGCGATCCGCGACGTCATGCCGCGCAGCACGAACAGGAGCGACTCGGCGCTCTCGATCGGCTCGTCGAAGAGCACCTCCTCCTCGAGCAGCCGGGGCACCTCGAACGGCAGGAGCGGCACGGGATCGCGGCCGGCGAGGAGCTCCATCACGTCGGCCGTCCGCGGCCCCAGCCGCGCCGCCACCTGCGCCCGCGGCAGGCGCGCGAGATCCTCGACGCGGAGCACGCCGAGCCGGACGAGGAAGCTCGCCACCTCGCGCTCGACCGGGAGCGCCTGCACCGGCAAGGGCCCGATCGCCTGCGCCCCCTTGCCCGGCGGCGCGATCGGGGCCTCCGCCCCTCCCCCGCCGTCCGCGTGCGCGCCGAAGCGCGCGAGCGCCTGCGCGAGCCGCGGCCCGTCGGCGATCGCGAGCCGCGCCCGGTGGCCGAGCGCCGCCACGCGCTCGCCGAGCTCGCCGAGCAGCGCCTCCTCGCCGCCGACGAGGTGCGACGCCCCGGTGATGTCGAGCCACACCGTGTCGTACGGGCCGTCGCCCCAGGGGCTCCGCGCCTCGCTCGCGGCGCGCTCGGGAGCGCGGCTCGCCCGCGCCGCGCCGGCGCGCGGGGCGCCCTGCTCGCCGAGCTGGATCGCCGCCGTCGCCCCGAGCCCGAGCGCCACCTCGGCGACCCGGCCGAGCGCCGCGTCGATCTCGGCGAACGTCACCCGGTGGATCGCGAGGTGGGCGACCAGCGCCGCCGCCTCGACGACCTTCTGCCCCGGCCTCACCCCGTACCGCCTCGCCTCGTCGTCGACCACGTCGATCACCGCCGCCGGCGCCTGCGGCTCGCGCTCGGGCCGCGGCGCGAGCGCCGCGCGGCGGTCCTCCTCGCCCCCGAGGATCACCGCGAGCGGCGCCTTCCCGCTCGGCGAGACCGGCCCGCGCTGCTTCACCAGCTCGCACGCGAGCTGCGGGAGCACGATCGCCACAATGCGCCTCACCGCCATCGCCTCTCTCCTCTCCCTCACGCCCGCGACAGCGCGGGCCGCGGCTCGCCGCCCGCCGTCCGCTCTGCCCTGTCCCCGGGCCGCTCCCCGAGCACCACCGGCGTCGGCGAGGTCACGCGCCCTCGGCGGTCCTTGGCGACGCGGACCATCAGCCGGTTCTCGGCGACCTGCTCGAGCTCCAGCCGCATCGCGACCGGCAAGGGCATCGGCCGCGCCGCCTGGCGATCGGTGAGGAGCAGGATCGTCCCGTCGCTCCCCTCGAGCGCCAGGGCGAGCTTGCGCACCACGTTGACCCAGCGCGCGAGGTCCTCCTCGCGGCGCCCCGCCCCGGGCGCGCTCCGCTCCCCCTTCCCCGCGCCCTGGCCGAAGGCCCCCGGGACCCCGGCCACGTCGATCACGAGCACCGCGAACGCCCGGCTCATCGCCATCCGCACCGCGACCTTCGCGAGCACCTCCGGCGGGGGCCGCACCACGAGCAGCCGGCTCAGATCGACCTGCGCGCGCGCGACCGCCGGCGCGAAGAGCGAGCCGCTCGGGTCGATCCACGCGCACCACGCCCCCGCCGTCGCGCTCGTCCCGCGCAGCCGCGCCTCCGCTTGCGCCGACGCGCACGCGGAGAGGGCGAGCGAGGTGGAGCGCCCCAGCCCCCGCGGCGCGGCGAGCTCCACCACCCCCCCGCGCGGCAGCCCCCCTTCCGGGAGCGCGTCGTTGATTTCCCGCAGCCCGAGCGGGAGCGTCTTGGCGCGCGCTTCGAACTCGGGGAGGGTATGGCGCAGGAGGTCCCGGGCAAGCGGAGCGGCAAGAGCGGCGGACGACATACTGAACACGATAACAGTGCCCCCGCGAGCCTGCCAACTTTGCAGGACGAACAACGTCCTACCCGCGCCCGGCGCGTTCTCCTTTTGTCCTTCCAGGGCTGTGGAACGGCCTCTCCGGCAATTTCTGTGCGGATAGGATGGCAAGACGACGGGGATGAAGCGAATGCCGTCACGGACTCTTCAATAAGTCCGACCGGGGCAGGTCGACCTCATGGCCGGCGACGACGAGCGCTCCTGCCAGCGGCCTCGCCGCGCACGCGGCGGGCCCGACGCGTCAATGCGGCGGAGCTGCCGCTCCGGGGACGCCCCCGATGTAGCGTGAGCTCGGGCGAATGAGCCGCCCCGCGCGCCGTTGCTCGTCGATGTGCGCGCACCAGCCCGCGACCCTGCCCACCGCGAAGGTCGGCGCGAAGAGCGCGCGTGGCAGCCCGAGCGCGTCGAGCAGCACCGCCGTGTAGAACTCGACGTTCGCGCGCAGCGGGCGATCCGGGTGCCGCGCGCGGAGCGCGGCCTCGGCCGCCCGCTCGACCTCACGCGCCAGCGCGAGCCGTGCGCTCCGCGCGCCGCCTGCCGTCCGCCCGAGCCGCTCGATCGCCCGCTCGAGCACCGCCGCCCGCGGATCCCTCACCCGGTAGATCCGGTGGCCCATGCCCATGATCCGCCGGCCCGCCGCGAGCTCGGCCTGGATCCAGCGCTCGGCGCAGCCCGGGGGCGGCGCGCCGCCCTCGCCCGCCTTCGCCGCGACCGCGTCCAGCATGTCGAGGACCGGCCCGGGCGCGCCGCCGTGGAGCGGCCCCTTCAGCGCGCCGATCGCCGCGACCACCGCCGAGATCGCGTCCGACCCCGTCGAGGTGACCACGCGCGCGGTGAAGGTGGACGCGTTCATGCCGTGATCCGAGACCGTCACGAGGTACGTGTCGAGCTCGCGCGCCTCGGCCTCGCTCGCCGCGGCCCCCCGCGCCATGCGCAGGTAGTCGGCCGAGAGCCGGAGCGCCGGATCGGGCGCGACCGGCGCCTCCCCCGCGCAGCGCCGCGCCCACGCCGCCGCGAACGTCGCGACCGCCCCGGCGATCGCCGCGGGCGGGACGTCGCCCGAGAGGTGCGCGACCGCGGCGCGGAGCGCATCCATCCCGTCGCCCGCCTGGAGCGCGTCCCCGAGCCGCCCGAGCAGCGCGAAGGCCCTCGTCCGCCCCTCGGCGATCGCTCGCCGGAGCGACTCCCGCTCCGCCGCCCCGGGCAGCGCGCTGCCCCAGAGCAGCCCGCACGCGTCCTCGAAGGTCACCCCGCCGCCGCCGGCGAGCTCCTCGACGTCGTGGCCCGCGAGGGTGAGCCTCCCCCGCTCTCCGTCCACCTCCGAGAGCCGCGTCTCCGCCACCACCACGCCCTCCAGGCCGCTCGCGAGCGGCGCCGCCACATCCCTCATTCCGATCACCTCCGCTGACGACATCTTGGGCACCGCACGAGGTTGATCAACCTTGATTGTACAATCAACCATGCACGGCCTCGAAGCGCGTCGAGGAAGAATCCCGGAGGAAGCCGAGGAGGGCGGTGCTAGGAGGAATGGATGTCGCCGATGTCGCCGATGTCGCCGGCGCGCGCGACGCCGGCGCCTCGTGCATCGGAAGACAGGATGGATGCAACGTTGATGGGCGCTCATGGTGGATCTACCTGACTCGGGGCAGCGCCCCTCGGCGTACGTGACCGGCGCCGAGGCGGCGGAGCTGCTCGGCGTGAAGCGGGAGACGCTCTACGCGTACGCGAGCCGGGGCGTGCTCCGGGGGGTGCCCGGCGGGCGAGGGCGCGCGCGGCTCTACCTCCGAGCGGACATCGAGCGGCTCAAGGCGCGGCACGACGCGCGCGCCGGCCACGGCCCGGTCGCCGCCGAGGCGCTCCGGTGGGGCGAGCCGGTGCTCGAGTCGGCGCTCACCGCGATCGGCCCGCGCGGGCCCGTCTACCGGGGCAAGGAGGCGGTCGCGCTGGCGCTCGACGACGTGCCCTTCGAGGCGGTCGCCGAGCTGCTCTGGACCGGCGAGCTGCCGGCGGAGGGCGCGCCGGCGGCGCGGCCAGGCCGGCTGAGCGTCCGCCCGGCCAAGCTCGCGGCGCTCCTGCCGGAGGGCACGCCGCCGTTCGTCGCGCTCGCGCTCGTGGTGCCCGCGCTCGGCGCGCACGACGCCACCCGCCACGTGGGCGCGCCCTCGGGCGATGGGCGCATCCCCACGGGCGACGCGGAGCGCGCGCGGGCGCGGGCCCTCGTGCGCTCGCTCGCGGCGCTCGTGGGCCTCGGGCGGGACGCGCGCAGGGCGACCGACGCCCTCGAGGCCGACGGGGCGGCGCGGCGGCTGCTCATCGCCCTCGGCGCGAACCCCTCGAAGAAGGCCGAGCGCGCCGTGAACCGCGCGCTCGTGGTCTCGGCCGATCACGAGCTGAACGCCTCGACGTTCGCGGTCCGGGTGGCCGCCTCCACCGGCGCCGACCTCTACGCCTGCGTCAGCGCGGGGCTCGCCGCGCTCTCCGGCCCGAGGCACGGCGGCATGACCGACCGGGTGGAGGCCCTGGTCGCCGAGGCAGGCCGGCCCGAGCGCGCCGCCGCCGCGGTCCACGAGCGGCTGCGCCGCGGCGAGCCCATCGCCGGCGTCGGGCACAGGCTCTACCCCGAGGGCGACCCCCGCGCCCAGCTGCTGCTCGACACAGCCCGCGCGCTCGCCCCGCAGAGCGCGGCCTTGCGCACGGTGCTCGCGCTCGTCGACGCGCTGCGCGACGCCGGCCTCGATCCGCCGTCGCTCGACCTGGGCCTCGTCGCGATCGCGGCCGCGCTCGGCCTGCCGGCCGGCACGGCGGCGGCGCTCTTCGCGGTGGCGCGCGCCGCCGGGTGGATCGCCCACGCCTTCGAGCAGCGGGAAGCGGGGTACATGCTCCGGCCCCGCGCACGGTACACGGGGCCCTGAGCCCCGCGCGCACCCCTAAAAATCGACCTGCATTCCGAGCTCGACCACGCGGTTCGGCGGCAGACCGAAATACGCCGTCGCCGGCCGCGCGTTCCGCGAGATGAAGGCGAACAGCCCCTTGCGCCACCGGGACATCTTCGAGCGCCCGGTCGTCAGCAGCGTCTCCCTGCCGAGGTAGTAGCTCGTCCTCCCGAGATCGATGTCGAGCCCGTGCCGCTTGCACCCCTCGAGCACCGACGGCGCGTTCGGCGTCTGCATGAAGCCGTAACACGCCGTGACCTGGTAGATCCCCTCGCCCCGCGGGATCACCGTCGTGCGCCGCTCCGCCGGCACCTCCGGCACGTTCGTCACCTGGATCGAGAGGAGCACCACCTGCTCGTGCAGCACCTGGTTGTGCTTCACGTGGTGCAGCAGGATCGGCGGCGTGCCCTCCGGGCTCGACGCCATGAAGACCGCCGTCCCGCGCACCCGGTGCGGCTTCACGCGCTTCACGTCCTCGAGGAACATGTCGAGCGGCAAGATCGCCGACTTGATCGCCGCGGCGAGGTGCTTGCGCCCCGTCTTCCAGGTCGTCATCACCGTGAAGATCGCCGCGCCCATCACGATGGGCACCCAGCCCCCGTGGAAGAACTTGGCGCTGTTCGCCGCGAAGAACGCGAGATCGATCACCAGGAAGAGCCCGGCCAGCGGGAGCGATTTCCAGACCGGCCAGCCCCACGTCTCTCGGGTGACCACGTAATAGACCACCGTGGTGATCCCCATCGTCCCCGTGACGGCGATGCCGTAGGCAGCCGCGAGCGCGCTCGAGTTCTTGAAGGTGAGGACCAGCACGATGCACGAGATCAGGAGCCCGCTGTTCACCTCGGGGATGTAGATCTGCCCCGCCTCGTCCTTGGACGTGTGGATCACCGTGACACGCGGGAAATACCCGAGCTGCACCGCCTGCTGGGTGAGCGAGAAGGCCCCCGAGATGAGCGCCTGGGACGCGACGACCGTCGCCGCCGTGGCGATCGCCATCGTGGGATAGAGCGCCCACGACGGGACCAGCGCATAGAACGGGTTCGCCGCCGCGGTGGGGTCCGCGAGGAGCTTGGCGCCCTGGCCGAAATAATTGATGAGCAGCCCGGGCCAGACGATCGTGTACCAGGTGTATTTGATCGGCACGCGGCCGAAATGCCCCATGTCGGCGTACAGCGCCTCGCCGCCCGTGATGCAGAGGACGACCGCGCCGAGGATCAGGAAGCCATGCAGTTGGTTCTCGGCAAAGAAGCTCACCGCGTAGGTCGGTGAGACGGCCCGGAGCACTCCGGGGCTGCGGATGAGCTCCTTGGCCCCGAGCAGCACGAGCGTGACAAACCACACGAGCGTCACCGGCCCGAAGATCGACCCGACCCCGGCCGTGCCGCGCTTCTGCACGAGGAACACGGCGAGCAGCACACCGCAGGTGATGATCGGCACGACGGCAGGGTCCAGCTTCGGGATCGCGACCTCGAGGCCCTCCACGGCGGAGAGCACCGAGATCGCAGGCGTGATCACGCCGTCGCCATAGAGGAGCGCCGCGCCGACGAGGACGAGGAGCACGAGGAGACCGCGGCCCTCGCCTTTGCGATCGCCGCTCGGGACGAGCGCGAGCAGCGCGAGGATGCCGCCCGCGCCCTCGTTGTCGGCCCGCGTGATGAACGTCACGTACTTGACGGTCACCACCATCATCAACGACCAGAACATCAGCGAGAGCACCCCGAGCACGTTCCCGGGCGTCGGAGCGACGTGGTGCGGGCTGCTGGGGCTGAAGCACTCCTTCATCGCGTAGAGCGGGCTCGTCCCGATGTCGCCGTAGACGACCCCGAGCGCCGCCAGCATCAGCGGCCACATCTTCTTCGAGCTCCCCAGGTGGGCGCGCTCGGCCATCGAAGAGGGCGTGGGGCGCTCTGCGGCGGGGACCGGTCGTGGGCTCATCGTCATCGGGGGCGAATCCTACTCCATCGAGAGCGCGCCCCGCGAGGAGGCGGCGCGCGCCGGCTCAGCCGAGCGCGCGCGCCGCCACGGTGAGATCTTCGATGAAGCGGGAGAGCTCGGCTCGCCTCGCCGCTTCGTCCGGCATGCGGAGGATCGACGCGGGGTGCACGGTCGCCAGCACGCGCGGCGCGAGCGGCGAGGCGACGATCCTGCCGCGCTCACGCGTGACCCGGAACGAGCCGCCGAGCAGCGCCTGCGCCGCCGTCGCGCCGAGGCATACCACGATCGCCGGCTGCACCACCGCGATCTCCGCGGCGAGCCACGGCAGGCACGCGCGGATCTCGCGCGCGTCCGGCTTCATGTGCACGCGGCGCTTGCCGCGCGGCTCCCACTTGAAGTGCTTCACCACGTTGGTCACGTACGCCCGGCGCCGCTCGATCCCCGCCGCCTCGAGCGCGCGATCGAGCAGCTGCCCCGCTGGCCCCACGAACGGCTTGCCGGCCAGGTCCTCCTTGTCGCCTGGCTGTTCGCCGACGAGGAGCACGTCCGATCGCGCCGCGCCCTCGCCGAACACCGTCTGCGTCCCCCGCTCCCAGAGCGGACACGCCCGGCACCGCGCCGCAGCCTCACGCAGGCTCGGCAACGAAGGAGGGCTGGGGACGAGAGCCGCCGCCGTCGCCTCGCCGACGCCGCGCCCTGCTGCATTTCGTCTCGCCACGCTGGCCATGACCACCTCCGCAGCATCGCTCGTGCCAGGGCGACGCGGCGCGGTCGAACGCGCCGCGTCGCGAGAAGCGCGGCCGACGAGCGCCTTGACGGCCTCCGGCGGCCTTCCCATAGTGCCCCGGTCCTCCGACGTTGACCGACCAGTCAGAATGCCCCGCCTTGCCGATCGCCGCGCCAGGATCGAGCTGCTCCGCGCCGCCGAGGCTGCCTTCACCGAGCGCGGCTTGGCCGCCGCGAGGGTCGAGGACATCACCGAGCGCGCTGGCGTCTCGAAGGGCGCGTTCTACCTGCACTTCCAGAGCAAGGACGACTGCTTCAAGCAGATCGTCGAGACCTTCATCGCGCGCCTCGCCGACTGCGTGGAGCCGCCGCCCATCGTCTTCGAGGCCGAGCGAGCGTCGGTGAACGAGTACTTCAAGCGGGTCCTCGCCCACGACCTCGATGTGCTCGAGTTCTGCTGGCAGAACCGGGCGCTCCTCAGGATGATGCTGGCGGGAGGCGGTGGGACCCCGTACGCCTACCTGATCGACGAGTTCGCCCAGCGCGTCGCGCGGCAGGTGGAGGGCCGCGTCCGGTACGCGATCGACATCGGCCTTTACCGGTGCGATCTGGAGCCCAGCGTCATCGCCGCGCTCATCTCCGGCGCCTTCGATCGCCTGGTGCGCAAGCTCATCGACGCGCCATCCAGGCCAGACATCGCCGCCTGGGCTGCGCAGGTGCTCCAGCTCTTCACGCACGGCCTGCTCGCCCCGGAGGTGCGCGCCGTCGCTGACCTGTCGGTCATGGAAGCCCCCCCGCGCAGCGTGCGGCAGACCGCCGACCCGCCGCCTGCCTCGGCGTCGAGCAGCGAGCGCCGGCGCTCCAAGGCCAAGGCGACCTAGGCAACCTGGGTGTCGGGCTTTGCCTGAATAGAACGGCCGGAGGCTCGGCGGTGCCAGGACAGCTTACAGGGAATCCCTGACGAGCGATTCCATATCGCCCTAGCGGTCGGCCGGGCAGCAGCTGAGCTACAGCTGGCAGTCAACGGGATTTTCGGCAGGACAGTGAGGGGGTGGAGCGGGGAGCCGGAGGGAGAACCGCTCGGGCAACTCGGGAGGAGCGCAGCCTTGGGGAGCGGTCCTGCTCGTTCAATCGCGCCAGGCTGACCGTCGCGCGCTCTGGCCGGTCGCGGGCGCTCTCTGGACGGCTCTCCGCAGAAGAACGGAACTGTCGAGGGGGGCGGAATGGGCAACCAGACGGGTCGTGATAGACGGTTAATCCAGGAGCTGCTCCGGCAGACCTGCCGCTCGATCCAGTGGCGTGCGGACACCGCAAGGTCGATTGCGGACAGGATCGAGGTCGCCCTCGCCGAGCACGCGCTCCACGTCTCGACGCCGGACGTCGACCTGCGCGTCCGGCTGACCAAGGACTTTGCGCTCGCCATCGCGATACGCGTGCTGTCCTTCGGCGAAGACGCCGAGGAGTCGCTGAGCAAAGCCCTGTGTCAGGACAGGTCGCTCATGGCGGAGCTCGTGAAGGCAGAGTGGCAGCTCGTGCGCACCGCCTGCAGAACAGCCGAGCAGACCGCCGGGAGGCTGGTGCTGCTGACGGCGGTACCGGAGGCGTGAGACCGCAAGCAGGACGCGCGCCGAGAACTCGCGCCCTGGGCTCACGGCGAGAGATCCGTGAGAATCTCATGGAGCGGGGGGCTCGCCCGCCCGGCCCGGCGCCATGGCGAGCTGCACCCCGGAAGCTGCTATCAAGAAGAGCGCAGACACCGTATGACGCGACCGGGCCCACGAGGCGATACAGATGGCGCCCCAGACCAGCTACAGCATTTACGTTCGCTTCCGTGGCAGGCGGCTCGCGCTCACGAAGCACATCCGCTCGCTCGAGACGGCCCGGTCTGCGCTGCAGGCCTTGCGGCAGAGCGGTTCCACGACGCCGATCAGGTCTTCCTCGTCAACGACGCGACGAAGCAGATCATCGACGAACGGGGGTGGGAGGACGCCGGGGGGCCCGCGGAGGATCAGCAGCTCAGCGTCAACGTCCGCCTTCCGACCGATGGCAAGCGAACGGAGCGTACGCAGGACGCGGGGAACGACGAGGCGGATCGATCGTTGCGAGGGGCGCAGGCTCCCGCACTGCTCGCGGCGCCCGAGGCGCTCGCGGCGCCCGCCGATCACTTGGCGCGAGCCGAGGGCGAGGCGCGGCACGTCTCACCGGAGAGGAGGTGGTCCGGGGTCGAGGACCTGGAGCCACCGCGCGCACGCCTGCGCCGCGCGATGGCGGCAGCCCAGGTCGCCCGGGCGCGCCATGACGCCGCGCTGGAGGCCATGACCAGGCTCCAGCCCGGCGGGAGGATGGATGAAATGACACGGATGAGGCTCAACGATTCTGCCCGAATGGTATCCGAACGATCCGCACACATCATCGAGCGGCTCGAGCAACTCCTGAAGCGCCTGGAAGGCGCGCGCTGATAGGGTGAGATGACCGTGAGGCGCCGTGTCCCATGCGCGACATGGACGACGACAGCCATCGTTGACCGACCGCCCGCCGGAACCCTGGCTTAGTCCCTGTCAGGCTCTCGCCGTCGCGAGGCGCCTGAGAGGGCGCCCAACCGTTCAAGCCAACAATGCCCGAACAGAAGAAGTCACGCCGGACGCAACTCGGGGCACCGGGCCCGAGCGACGCCGCGCCCCAGGCCGGCAGGGCATCCGCGCCGGGGCGCGCGCCGGTCCCGCCCGAGGACGCTGGCGAGAGCGCCGCGGCGGCCGAGCCGCGCGTCGACGGTGAGCTGCGCTTTCCCGTCGTCTGTATCGTCGCTTCGGCCGGCGGGCGCGGCGCGATCGCGGAGCTCCTCCGGCGGTTGCCCAGCAGAGACACCAGCCTCTCTCTCGTCCTGATCTACAGCGCAGATCCAGGGGAGCTCCCCCTCCTCGAGCTCGTGGCGCAGAGCAGCCCTCTCCCTGTGGCCGAGCTCCGATCGGGGATGAAGCTCGCGCCGGGTCGCGTCCAGGCCCTGCCCCCGGAGGCGCAGGCGACGCTGGCGGGGCTCCGCGTCGACCTCGCGCCGCGGGGCGAGGGCGGCCCGGGCCCTGGCGATCTCTTCCTGCGCTCGCTCGCGGGCGAGCTGGGGTCGGGCGCGGTGGCCGTCGTGCTGTCCGGCGCCGGGAGCGACGGTGCGCTGGGGCTGAAGGACGTGAAGGCCGAGGGCGGGGTCACCTTCGCGGAGAACCCGCGCGGCGCGGAGCGGCCGGCGCTCCCGCGGAGCGCCATCGCGGCCGGAGGCGTCGACTTCGTCCTCAGCGTCGAGGAGATCGCGGCGGAGCTCGTGCGGATGGGTCGCCCCGGGCACGTGCTCGCTCCATGGCTCAGGCAGGGTACGCCCCTCGGCATGGACGCCGATCTCAGCAAGCTCCTCAGGCTGCTTCACGCCGCGGTGGGCGTCGACTTCAGCCAGTACAAGAAGAGCACCCTGAGGCGGCGCATCCAGCGGCGAATGACGCTCCATCGGCTCGCCACCCTCCAGGATTACCTGGATCATTTGAGAGCGCACCCCGGCGAGATCGAGGATCTCTACCAGGACCTCCTCATCAAGGTCACCACGTTCTTCCGCGATCCGGGCGCCTTCGCCGCGCTGAAGACCCACGTGTTCCCGGTGCTCATGCACAGCAGGCCGCAGGACTCCCCTGTTCGCATCTGGGTGCCGGGCTGCTCGACGGGCGAGGAGGTCTACTCTCTCGCCATCTCGTTGCTCGAGTTCCTCGAAGCCGACGCGACCGATCACGCCATCCAGATCTTCGGCACCGACCTGAGCGAGGCCGCAATCCAGCAGGCGCGGTCCGGGATCTACATCGAGAGCATCTCGATGGACGTCTCTCCCAGCCGGCTGCGCCGCTTCTTCGTCAGGGTGCAAGGCGGCTTTCAGGTCAACAAATCGGTCCGCGATCTGTGCATCTTCTCGCGCCACAACGCCGCGGCCGACGCGCCCCTGCTGAAGCTCGATCTCACGAGCTGCCGCAACCTGATGATCTACCTGGAGCCGAGCCTGCAGCGCCGGCTGCTGCAGACGTTCCACCAGGCCCTCAAGCCCACGGGGTTCCTGCTCCTCGGCGCGTCCGAGAGCCTCACCACGGCGCCCGATCTGTTCGGGGTCGTGGACAGGACCCACAGGATCTTCTGCAAGCGCGCCGCGTCGGAGGCGGCCCACCCGCTCGCCCTCACCGCGCCCGCTCTGCCCGGCGCGCCGGTGGTCGCGCTCGCGTCGGAGAGGCCGCGGGAGCCCGAGGGGCTCGGCATGGATGCGGTGCGCAAGGAGGCCGACGCCATCGTCATGGCGCGCTATGCCCCCGCCGGCGTGGTCGTGGACGAGGAGATGCAGATCGTCCAGTTCCGGGGCAAGACGGGGCCCTACCTCGAGCCGTCACCGGGCGACGCCAGCCTCCACCTCTTCAAGATGGCCCGAGAGGGGCTCGTCCTCGGCATCCGGGCCGCCATCGACGCGTCGATGAGCTCGGGGGCGATGGCCCGCAAGGAGCAGCTCAAGGTCAGGCAGGACGAGAAGATCCGGTACGTCGACGTCGAGGTCTGGCCGCTCAAGGTGCGGCTCCCGCAAGGGCGCTGCTTCCTCGTCACCTTCGCCGAGTCGGGCGCCGCGCGGCTGGACCGGCCGGGCAGCGACCCGGCCCCGAGCGACGCCCAGAAGGATCTGGAGATCGTCCAGCTCCGCAGGGAGCTCGTGACCACGAGGGAGTACCTCCAGTCGCTCATCGAGGAGCTCGAGGCGACGAACGAAGAGCTCCTGTGCACGAACGACGAGCTCCTCGCGAGCAACGACGAGCTGCACAGGGTGAACGACGCGCTCGAGGGCGCCCACGACGAGCTCGAGTCGGCGAACCAGGAGCTGACGACCATCAACGAGGAGCTCCGCAGCAGCAACGTCGCGCTCGGCCTCGCCAACGACGAGCTGCGCAAGCTCCTCGGCGGCATGAACATCCCGATGCTGATGGTCGACGCGGACCTACGGATCCGCCGGGTCGCCGGCGCCGCCGACAAGCTGCTCGGCCTCGCCGCCAGCGACGTGGGCAGGTCCATCCTCGAGGTGAAGTCGAGGAGCGTGGCCGACATCGCGCCGGTCGTCGCCGAGGTGCTCGGCACGATGAGCACCGTCGAACGGCACGTCGAGGACCGCGACGGGCGTTGCTATCTCATGCGGGCGCGCCCTTCCCGGACCACCGACGACGAGGTCGACGGCGCGGTGATCTGCTGGCTGGAGAGCGAGGCGCCGAGGCGCGCCGCGCGCGAGCTCGCGGGCGCGCGCGACGGCCTCTCCGCCGTCTTCGAGGTGCTGCGCCACCCGTTCCTCCTGCTCGACGGGGAGCTCCGGATCCGGGCCGTCACCCGGCGCTACTGCGAGCAGTTCATGGTCCCGCTCGGGGACATCGAGGGGCGATCGCTCTCGGCCATCGATGCCGGATGGAACACCCCGCAGCTGGAGCAGCAGCTCCGGGACGTGCTCCACCGCCGCGCCGCGCTCGTCGACTTCCGCCTCGAGGCCGTGCTCGCGCACGCCGGCCGCAGGACGCTCTCGTTCTCAGCCTTCCGGCTCCAGGCCGACGAGGGCGAGCTCCCGGCCCTGCTGCTCGTCGTCGAGGACAGGACGGCGCCCGAGATCGACCCGGCCGGTCCACCCGGGCTGCGGCCAGCGCGCCGCGCGGGCCCCGGCTGACGCGCTCATCGCCGCCGTGCCCGCCAGTCCCCCGAGGCGATCCGAGGCCACCCCAGCGCCTGCCCCGCGGGCATCAGGTAGGCCTCGCAGAGCGCGCCTCCATGGAGCTCGATCGGCTCACGCCGGAAGAGGTCGGGGCAGTCCTCGTAGAGGTCGAGCGAGGGCAGCGCTTCCGGGTCCGGCTCGTACAGCTCCCCGAGGACCGCGACCGAGCCCCCGCGCACGAGCGCCGGGTAGTCGCCGAGATCGGCGAGCTCGAACGACGGGGCCGTGCGGGCGGGCCCGAGGCGCCGCGCGCGCCCGAGCAGCGCGTGCGCGCGCTCGCCGCGCATCAGCGTGCCGTAGACGAACAGGCGCGCCGTCACCGGCAGTGCTGTTCGACCGCGGCGAGCAGCTGCTCGAGGTTGATCGGCTTCTTGAGGAACTGCGCCGCGCCGAGCGAGGACACGAACTCGTCGCGGCCCGTCGCCGAGATGATCACCACCGGGATCGCGGCGAGCTCCGGATCCTTCTTCTGCTCCGCCCTGAACTGCCAGCCATCCATGATCGGCATCATGAGGTCGAGGAGGATGAGCCCGGGTCTCGGATCCGTTTTCAGCGCGCTGAGCGCCTCGCCGCCGTGCGCCGCCGACGCGACGGCGTACCCCTCCTCCTGCAGGAGCTCGGCGAGGGTCTCTCGAATATCCGGATCGTCATCGACAACGAGGATCCTCTTCAAGGGAGTGGCAGGCACGGTGCATCAACCACTATGCGAAAGCCGGACGTCACGGCGAAACAGGGAAAGCCCTGAATCCCTGCTCGGGTTCCGCTTGATGAGGCTCTTTCTGCGAGGAAGGGGGCTCATGAAGGTCTCTCTACGTCTCTCTCCGGCAATCAGCGCCGCGAGGCGCCTCGGAGCCGAGCCTGCACCCGCGTCGCCCGTGCGGCCATACAACCACGCGAGGTCGACGTTGGTTGAGCCGGCAGCTCTGGCAGGCGGGTACGGGCGTACGCATTACGGCGATCGATCGTCGGCGGTCGAGCCCGATGTTACAGCACGGTGGCGCTCCGGCGAAGCGGCTCTGTGCCCGATCTGCGGCCAGCCAGGGTGAGCGCGGCGTGGCCTGGTCGCCATCCACGTCATGAGCGGCGATCCTACCACCGGCGCCGGGGGGCGCAGCAGCCCGGCGTCCGCCGGAACGACGGCCCGAGGCGCTCGCGACGCGGTCCGGACGGGCAGCGTCGACGTTCGATATCTGTTCAGCCGCGCGAGCCGAGCGAGCCGAGCACCACCTTCGAGAGGGTGCCCAGCAGGACGTCGATGTCCACCGGCTTCGGGATGAGCGCGGCCGCATGCAGCCGCTCTGCGATCGCCTGCATCTCGTGGGGGAGGCGGGCGGAGAAGATCATGAGGGGCGAGGGCGTGCCGAGCCCCTCGATCTCGGAGACGAACCGGTCCGTCGTCATGCCCGGCATCGTCAGATCGAGGAGGACCGCGTGGAAGCGCCGCTCCGCGAGCGCATCGAGCACCGCGCGCGCGGTCGCGGTCAGCTCGACCTCGTACCCTTCCAGGGTCAGGAGCTCTTCCAGCATCGTCGCGGTGTCAACGTCGTCCTCCGCAACCAGGATCACGTGCTTGCCACACATGGCTCCCCTCGGCTTTCTTCAGTGGCGGGGGCCGCTCGCCAGGGCAGCGCGCCCTCTCTTCCCATGCTGGGGGAGGACGGGACGGGCGCTCGACGCGCTGCCCGAACCTCCGCTGGCCAGCGGCCAGCGCAGCGCGAGCAACCTCGGTGATGCCCCCGGTGCGACGAATCGCCCGGACACACCGGAGCGCTCGCCGCGGTGCGCCACATGTACGGCCACGTCACGAAGTGCGCAGCCCGACAGTCCGCCGCTGTCTGCCGATCCGGTACGTTCCGTTCCCCCTCTCCCGCCCAGGGCAATATGAAAGCCCGACTGCGCGCCGGATGCAACTCCGGGCAGAAGGAGCAACTCCGGGCGCAAGGAACCGACCGGGGGGCGGGAAGTGAGAGCAGACAGAGAGCGCGAACGGGCTCCCCGACAGGGGAGACACCCTGGTAGACTCTCATGGATGCCTGGCGAACGCCGCGTCGCGCTACTCGCGATGGAGCCAACCATGCCGGACGGTGGGGGAGCGCCGTCCAGCCATGGAGTCCGTCGTCTCGAGGCCTCCTTGCTCGCCGATCCGGACCTCGCCGGCGTGCCGATCCACGTGATCGACGCGCAGACGAGGGATCTCGACGCGTGGGTCGCGGAGGTCGAGACCGTGGACGCGGACGTGGTCGGCCTCGCCGCGCACGTCTGGTCGTTCCCCACGTTCATCGAGGTCGCGCGCCACCTGCAGCGCAACCGGCCGGGGCGCACGATCGCCCTCTGGGGGCCCCTCGCGCGCCCCGCGATGTTCGCGCTCGCGCCCTGGCGCGACGCCACCGCTTGCATCGACGCGCTCGTGCACGGCAACGAGCTCACGTTCCGGGACATCGTCCGGCTGAGCGAGCGCTCTCCCGATGCGCTGCGCGCCGTGCCGGGGCTGCACGTGTCCACCGCCGGCGGCTGGGTCTCGACGGGCGACCCCCTCTACGTGGCGCCCGACGCGCTCCCCTCGCCGATCCGGATGAAGCTGCTCCCGACCGATCGCACCGTCCCGCTCGAGATCTGCCGCGCGGGCGGCATGAGCTGCGCGACGTGCGGCGTCTCCGCGGGCGACGCTGGCAGCGTCTTCTCCGAGGCCTACCTCGTCGAAGAGCTGAGCGCGCTCCGCGCCGCCGGCGCGCCGGGCGCGCAGATCGTCGACGCCCCGCTCAACCTGAGCGCGGACGCGTTCCGGAACCTGGTGGCCGCAGAGAAGCAGGTCGGCTTCTTCAAGCAGGCGACGCTGACGGCATCGATCGATCCCGAGCACGTGCACGACGAGCACCTCGAGTTCCTCCGCGGCGTCGCGCGCGTGTCGCTCGACGCGCGGCTACCGCCGCTCAACAAGGAGACGGGCGACGGCACGCAGCGCCCCTTCAGGGAGTCGAAGTTCGCGAAGGTGATCGAGGAGCTCTCGACGTTCACGGACATCGAGGTGGACATCCTCCTCGGCCTCCCGGGCGACGGTCCGATCACGTTCCGGCGCACGCTCGAGCGCGCGCGCGAGCTCCCGTGCAAGGTCCGCATCTTCCACAGCCTCGTCCTTCCGGACGACCTCATGGTCCGCGCGCCCGCCTCGTTCGAGCTCCGCTTCGACCCCTTCACGCTGATGATGCGCTCCTGCCTCGGCTGGTCCGAGGACGCGCTCTCTCGCGAGCGCAGCCGCCTCATCGAGATGGCCTACCGCGAAGGCGGCGAGATCACGCCGGACATGTGGTCGTTCCCCGGGCCTCGGGAGATGCGGCGGCCCGCGATGCCGCTCGGCAGCGGCGTGGTCCCGCCGGGCGCCGAGATCCGGGTCGAAGGCGCGACGACGCTCGCGCCGGCGGGCCAGGACTTGCAGCGCGTGCTCGAGCTCGGGATCAAGGAGGCGACCTCCGGCGGGTGGACGTTCGTGGAGGCCTCGGCGCGCCCGGGCGAGATCGTCGTCATCATGAAGACGCGCGACGGCGCGCTGGTCGTCGAGATGCGCCCCGCCTCACCCACGGAGAACGCCTACAAGGTCGTGGACGGCGTCGCGTTCGGCTACCGCTCGCCGCGCGGCGTGAAGATGAGCGACGGCGCGCTCCGCCTGCTCGATCGCGTCCTCCAGCGCCTCCACGCGCCGGCGCGCACGGCGCTCGGCCTGTCGACGCAGGACGGCGGCCCCGGCTCGGCGCGCGTCCGGCGCTTCCGCGCCACGCCCTCGTGACCCCCTCGCCCCGATCGCGCAGCGCGCCGCGAGCCTCCGGCTACTCCTTGCCGAGCAGGGCGGCCGGCGCCCGCGGCGGCATCGATTCCATGGGACGGGCCCTCGAGAGGAGCTCGCTCCGGAGCTCGCTCAGGCGCGCCGGAGAGAGCTCCATGTGGTCCACGATGTAGGGGTGGACCTGTCGGCTCTTGCCCCGGATGCTCAGCGCGCCGGTCGGCTGCGCCGGGACGCAGTCGTCGAGGGTCGCGTACGTCGTCTGGCAGATGATGATCTTGGAGCCGAGCTCCTTGTTGAACTGCTCGAGGCGCGCGGCCGTGTTTACTGTATCTCCGATGCAGGTGTACTCCATGCGCTGGAGCGAGCCGATGTTGCCGGAGATGACGGTGCCGGTCGCGATCCCGACGCCCATCTGGATCTCGCCGCCGCCGAGGAGCTTCCGCTGGTTCATGCGCTCGAGCGCCCGCACCATCTCGATCGCCGCGATCACGGCGCGCTTCGGCGCGTCCTCGACGGAGAGCGGCGCGCCGAACACCGCCATCAGCCCGTCGCCGATGTACTTGTCGAGGGTGCCCCCGTAGCGGAACACGATCTCGACCATCTCCGTGAAGTACTCGTTCAGGAACGAGACCACGGCCTCCGGCTCGACCGACTCGGTGAGCGGGGTGAAGTTGCGGATGTCGGTGAACATCACCGAGACGTGCCGCCGCGTGCCTCCCAGCTTGAGCCGCCTCGGATCGGACAGGACGAAGTCGACGAGATCCTTCGATAGGTACCGGCCGAGCTCCTGCTTCTCGCGCTCGAGCCGGAGGCGGGCCATGGACTCCACCTCGGCCCGCACGACCAGGTTGCGCGACATCCGCGCGATGATGCCGGCGACGACGCCGGGGAGCGCGATGAAGAGGATCTGCTGGCACTGGTCCGCGATGTTGATGGCGTTCTGTCCGTAGACGGACACCGGGCTGATCGGGACCGCGCCGGAGCTGACCGTGACGGCGAGCACGACGGAGTTGAAGAGGGCCGACAGCCCCGCCGAGTACAGGCACGCCGCGAGGCTGTAGCGGAAGCCCGACATCAGGTTCCAGAGCACGTAGACGGTCGCGAGGTAGCTCGTGAAGTACTCGATGATCCCGGAGTGATTCCTCGCGTTCCCCAGGGCCGTGAGCGTCAGGAGCGCGAGGTCGACGAAGATGCTCACGTACTTGAGCCAGCCCGCGTAGACCCCGGGGCGCAGCCGGAAGAACGCGTAGAGCACGAGCGAGTAGGCGAGGTACCCGCCGGTCAGGATCGCGAAGATCCGGTTGGCAGCCGGCGTGTTGATCGTCCACACGTGCACGAGCGTGGCGGCGCTGAGCAGCGCGAACGCGAGCCGGATGTGGTTCACGATCTGCTCGCCGCGCATCTCCTGCGCCTCCATGATCCGCAGGATCTCGGGCGACTTCTCGATGCTCATGTGCGCCGCTCCCCTCCGCGCCGCAGCCGAGACCGCGCGGCGGCGAGCCCGCGCGCGCAGAGCGCGGTCGTCAGCGCCCTGCCCTGGTGGTGCCCCTCGCGACCGCGCTTCATGGGCACCCGGTAGAGCGGCTCCGCTGGCCAGGAGCCGTCCACGAGCTGGCGCTCGCCGAGGTAGCGCATCCCTCGCGCAAGGAGCAGCGGATCGGGCCGCTCCCTCATCGCGGCCCCCTCGAGGCACGCGGCCGTGCAGAGCGGCGTCCCGGAGCCGCCGTCGAGCCGCTGCGATCGGAGCATCCGCGACAGCGTCGCGGCCTCGACCGCCGCGACCTCGTCGGCCCACCGCGTGTCCCCCGCCCTCCTCCGGTAGAGCCGCGCGAAGCGGAGGAACGCGAGGTCCGTGTACGAGGCATCGTAGAAGCAAGCGCCCTCGAAGCCGGCCTCCGAGGCGGCGTCGAGCACGCGCCGCGCGTTCGCGTCGATGAGCCGCGCGAACCGCTCCGCGTCGAACGAGAGCAGGCCCACGAGCAGGTTCAGCCGGACGGTCACGCAGTCGTCGCCGGCCCACGCCGCGCCCGGCGTCGTCGGCCCCGCGGGCCCGCGGTAGAACCAGGTCGGAACGACGCCGTCCTCACCCACGTTGGCCAGCATGACCTCGATCCACGACTCCGCCCGCTCCTTCGCGGCGCCCGTCTCGGCGACCAGCTCGAGCACGACGCCGAGGAGGTCGGCGTCCGGCGGGACGTCACGGAACGCGGTGAAGTAGCGGAGCTCTCCCGCCGGGATCTCGTCGAGCAACGCCGCGGCGTCGGCGCGGACGTCGCGCCCGCCCTCCCCGATCTCGAGCAGCGCCCTCAGGATCGTCGCCCGGACGAACCAATGCCCGACCGGCTGCTCGCTCGACCCGAGCACGCCGAAGCGCTGCACTTCCCAGGACTCGCGCCACGGCGCGGCGTCCAGGAGGAACGCGACCGCCGCCTGCAGATCCGCGCGCGCCTCGTCGGGCGGCGCCGGCTCGCCCTGCGCGCGCGGCGGCCCGAGCGGCGCGCCGGGGCCGAGGAGATCGCGGAAACACATCAGCCCCTCGAAGAAGCGGAGGCGCTCGCCGAGCGCCTCGAGGAATTCGCGCTGCGCCTCGGCGAGGCCGCGCGCGCTCGGGCTCGTTCGAGGAGAGGTGGCCACGACCTCACGGGCGGACGCGAGCGTCTCCTGCATGCGCGCGGCGAGCGCGGCGCGGTACGGGCGGGTCGCGAGCAGGCCGTGGATCTCGCCGCGGCGCACGCGGGACGCGCGCTCGCCCGAGAGCGCGCGGAGCAGCGGAGGAGCGAGCCCCGCGCCGCGCAGCCAGAGCGCGAAGAGCGGCGTGAGCGTCGGCGCTGCGAGGTCAGGCGCCATCGGATCGAGCCAGAGGCGCACGAGCCCGTCCAGCAGCCAGATCGGCTCGGCCACGGCCTCTCCGAAGCGACGGGCGGGCGCGAGATCGTCGCCTGCGACGAGCGCGGGCGCCGTCCAGAGGGCCACGGCCTCGCGCGCGCTGGCGGCGGTGGGCGCCGCCATGGCGCCGGAGCCGTCGATCTCGATCACCGGGTTCTCGCGCCACGAAGCCTCCGCCAGGTCGGCCAGGCCCAGGAGCCACCCATGCGCGCGCGCGTCGTCCGCGTGCTGCGCGAGGAGGCGCGCGGCGAGCGCGCCCCGCGCGAGCGCGTCAGGTGCGCCTTCGACGCCCCCGGCGGCCACCGCGGTGACCGCCACGGCGGCGTCCGCGGCTGCGTCGGGCGCGGACACCCGCCCGCAGAGCCGCAGCGCCCAGCTGGCCCATGGGACGCTGTACCCCGGCGGTGTGCCCACGCTGCGCTCGAGCGCGAGCGCTCCCCACGCCGCTTCACCGCGCTGGAGCGCCCCCTCTGACGACAGATGCGCCGACCAGGCGCGCCCGCACACAGCCCGGTCGCCCGGGTCGACCCATGGCCAGGCGGCGGTCACCCCACCAGCAGGGGACAGCGTCACATACCGACTCCGCCCTCACGCGCCGCGGCCGAGATGGCCGCATCGACCGCTTCGGGCGTCGAGGTCGCGGCATCCCGGATGCGCTGGAGCGTCTCCGCGCCGACGTCGTACCCCTCCGCCTGGATGGTGCGCTCGGGATCGGCAAGGAGCTGCTGGCGGAAGCTCGAATCCACGACGGCACGACCGATGAGCTCTGCCTCTGATTTCTTCGACGTCACGACTCCTCGCTTTCTCGCTCGGGAGGCTAGGAGACCTCCAAACGGCGAGCAAGTACAAGCAGGCGCGTGCGCGCGTCGTCGGGGGGGTGTTGCGTCCGCGCACGACACACCGGTTCACCGCGGCGCGACGGCGGGCTCGCCGGCGAGCGCGCTGAAGAACGCGAGGAATACCCGCCGCTGGATCGCGACCATGTACTGCTCGCGCTCCCTGCAGAACCGCGCTGCCTCCGGTAGCCCGAGGGCCCCCGCGGCGACCTCGGCGCGAGCCAGCTCACAACGCGCCTCCTCCAGGATGGCGTCGAAGCCGCCGCGCGCAAACAGCCGCGCGCGCAGGGCCGCCGCGCTGCGCACCTCCCGAGCGCGACGAGGCCCCCCGTCGGAGACGTCGGCCCCGCTCGGGGACACCCCATCCGCCTCGGCAAGCGCCCAGAGCCGGGAGAGCACATACGTCGTGTTGCCGAACGCACGATCCTTCTCCGCGTGCAGCAGGTCCGCGAACAGCTGATGCGCTGCGACAAGGGCGGAAACGAACTCCTCGAGGGCGGCCAGGTGCTCGGCCTGCGACAGCGCGAACAGGGCCGCCGCGGCCGGGAGCACGAGCGGGCGCGAGCGGGCGAGCACCTGCCGGAACGTGGCGCCGTCCCGCGGGCCTGCGCCGCGGTGGAGCCGCCGCTCGAGGAGCATCGCCTCGCCATACCCGAGCCAGACCTCTTCGAAGAGGCCCCAGAACGCGCTCCCGCCGGGCAGCGAGCGGGCGAGCAACGCCTGATGGCGAGCGAACAACGCCCCTGACAGGAGCACCGTCGCTCCAGGCTCACCGACCCCTTCGTCCAGCAGGTCGTCCTCGATCCGGACGTGCAGGTACCCGACCGCTGCCGCCTCGGCGAGGTCGACGGCGAGCGGCGGAAGCGCCGGCGATCCAGCGTCCAGCGCAAGCGCCGGCCCGCCGGGACGCGTCGCGACCCAGAGCGGCAGCTCGAGCACCGGGAGCGCCGTCGGGTGCGAGAAGTACCCCTCGCCCGGCTCCCCCTCGAACAGCCTGAGGCGCGCGGCGAGCGCATCGAACAGCGCGCCGATCTCGCGCCCCAGCCGAGCCCGGAACGACGCGAGCCGCCGCAGCACCTCGGCCTCGAGCGCCGCCTCGACGGCGCCTTGCGCGCCCTCGCCTCCCCCTGCGCGGCTGTCCTCGCTCATCCCACCTCCGGACGGCGCTGGCGGCGCCGACTCGGGCGACGCTAGCACGAGCAGCCTCGCCCGAGGGGGCGGGCGCCGCCGACTTTGCCCCGCGCGCCGCCCGTGCGACACTCAGCGACTTCACGAGATCAGAAGCCATGATCGATTCCGAGCGTTTCGCTGGGCGTCACGGGGACATCACGACCGACGCGCGCGCTGACGTCCTCGATTTCCGCGACACCCTCTATCGCCCCACGATGGTGGAAGTGCCTCCGATCATGCCCCCGGAGCGCTTCGTGGAGCACGGCGTGCCGGTGCTCGACCAGGGCAAGAACAACGGCTGCACCGGCTTCGCGGTCGCCACCGTGGCGCACTACCTGCTGCGCAGGCGCCGGGTCTCGCCGGACCGCAGCCTCGTCAGCCAGAACATGGTGTACACGATGGCGCGCCGCTACGACGAGTACCCCGGCGAGGACGACGCGAGGGGATCCAGCCTGAGGGGCGCCATGAAGGGCTGGCACAAACACGGTATCTGCTCCTACGAGCACTGGCCGTGGGACGCGAACGATCTCCACGGCACGCTCACGCCGGAGCGCGCAGTGGACGGGATGCTCCGGCCGCTCGGCCTGTATCAACGGGTGAACCACAGGGACCTCCCGGCGATGCACAGCGCCCTCGCGGAGGTCGGGATCATCGCGGCCTCGGCGCTGATCCCGTTCAACGGCTGGTATTATGGGACCCAGAGGAACGGCATCATCCCGACGGTCGACAAGTCGAACCCCTTCATCGCCCCCTGGGGAGGTCACGCGTTCGCGATCATCGGGTATGACGCGGAGGGCTTCTGGCTCCAGAACTCGTGGGGCGTCGGCTGGGGCAAGGGCGGCTTCGGTCGACTCTGTTACGACGACTGGCTCCAATACGGCTTCGACGCGTGGGTCGGGCGGCTCGGCGTCCCGATCCGCCTGAACCAGGCGCGCTCGCTCCGCCCGCTCACGTCCACCAGCCGGACGTTCGCCGGCCTGCGGCCGCACCTCATCAGCGTCGACATGCACGGCCAGCTCCAGCAGCGCGGGGCCTACGGCACGTCGTCGGAGGACGTCCGTATCATCATGGAAGAGGATTTCCTGAGCACGACCGCGACCTGGAAGCGCCGCCGGCTCGTCCTGATCGCGGGCGGCGGGCTGCGCCGGCAGATCGACGCGATCAACCGGATGTCGCGCCTCCGGCCGAAGCTGCTCGGGCACGAGATCTACCCCATCGAGCTCCTCTGGGAGACCGACCACTACCCGCGCCTCCTCGAGATCCTCCATCGCGCCACGGAGGGGCGCCGCCACGACGGCTACGATCCCAGGGCGTTCGGGTTCATGATCGATCGGCGCGACGACGCCCTCGAGCCGCTCGTCCGCCGCATGGGCGGCAAGGCCGAGTGGGACCGCATGAAGCTGGCCGCGGGCGACGCGACGATGGACGCCGACCACGGCGGCGTCCGCGAGATGATCGGCCGCCTCGCGTCGCTGATGGACAGCGATCCGAAGATCGAGCTCCACCTGGTCGCCCATTCGAGCGGCACGTTCCTGCTCGCGCCGCTCGTCCAGCTGGTCACCTCGGAGAAGGGCAAGAAGATCGAGGGCGGCCCGATGCGAGGTCAGCTCGGGCTCGGTCTCCCCATCGAGTCGCTCTCCCTGCTCGCGCCGGCGAGCGCCATCGACGCGTTCCGCGACACGTACATGCCGCCTATCAAGAGCGGCATGGTGCGCCGGTTCGCCCTGTTCACGCTCACAGACGAGGCGGAGCTCCAGGACCACTGCGAGGTGTACGGCAGGTCGCTCCTCTACCTGGTGTCGAACGCCCTCGAGCGGCGCCCGCGGGTGCCCGGCACGAGCGGCGTCTCGCTGCTCGGCATGGAGGCGGGGCTCCTCGATCCGGAGAACGCCGACGTGCTTTCGCTGCTCACGGAGACCAAGGACGACCGGCCCGTCGTGTTCCCGAGGGCGGAGTGGATCAAGGGGCCCAACACGAGGCCCCCTCCCCATGGCTCCGAGGCGCGGCGGCATGAGGACTTCGAGAACGACATGACCACGTGGAAGTCCGTCATCGCCCGCATCCTCAACCAGCCGTTCGCCGATCACCTGCCGCCCATGTCGGCGCGGGACCCGTGGTGAACGCGCGCCCCTCACCCCTCCGGGCGGCGCCGCTCCACTGAGCTCAATCCGCGGAGGGCCGGGGCGCCGAGCCGCCCGGACGCGAGCGGCGGCGCGCTCGCGCCGCTCAGGAGGAGCGCGAACGATGCGCGGATCTCCTCGCCGAAGTTGATCCGGAAGAGGCCCATATCGGGGCGGCTGCGGATATCGCGGATCACGTCGCTGGGATCGCAGACCTGGCGCATCCCGATGAGCAGGGCGTACATCCGGATGAGGGTCGGGCCGCCATGGCCGGGAGCGAGCGACGGCATGCACCGCTCGAGCAGCACCCCGGTGCGCTCGACGTGACCCAGGAGAGAGAGCTTGAAGCGGAGCGCGGCCTCGTAGCTGACGTTCTGCTCGAGCACGCTGTGGAGGATGCCGAGCAAGCGTGTCATCGCGTCGCGCGCGGCGAGGGTCGTCGACAGGATCGAGGCGACGCTCGCCGGCGCGTCCTCGGCAGACGCCGCGGGCGCGCCGCGGCGGGCCCGCGAGGGCCGAGGGCGCGCCGCGCTCGCGTCACCGCGGGAGGCGCAGAAATGCGTCAGATGGATATCCACGTCGTGGAACCACTTCGCGAGCTCTTGATCGACGACCGCGAGAAAGAGCTCCTCTTTCGTGGTGAAGTAGAGGTAGAGCGTGCCCTTGGCGAGCCTGGTGCGCTCGGCGACCTGAGCCATGGTGACCTCGGGATAGGGGGTCTCCTGGAACAGCTGCCAGGCTGCGTCGATGATGAACCGCCGCCGCTCCTCCTTCTGCTCCTCCTTCCTCGCTCTCCGCGTCGGGCTCATAGACTCCCCGGTCTACGACGTCTCCAGAAGCGCCGCAATCCAGACTCAGCGGTCACCGCACAGCGCGAATTCGAGCCGACGGGCGCGACCAGCGCTCGCCGCGATCGCTCAGCAGAGCAGCGAAACGCATGTTGCAGCCGCGGTAACCGCGTTCATCACATTTCGCCGGACACGGTCACACCGAACCCGTGCAGACCAAGGAACATCGGGGTGATGCCCGTACGCGCCACCCGCTCGACGGTCCTTGAGAGGGCGCGCGCGACCCGCGCCGGGAGCCAGCCCGACCCCTCGGGTACACCGAGAGGCGCGGCGGCGCGCGAGATGCGCGAGACGCGCGGCGCGGGCAGCGCGAACAGGCCAGCGCCATCGTCGCGAGGCAGCGCGAAGCAGAGAGGAGGAGAGACCAGGGTCGCCACCAGGACGACCACCAATCCCCTCATGATCGTCGAACCAGCGCTCACCCGTGCACCCACATCTAACCTAGCGCTGCCACCGGCGATTGTCGTGAGCGGCAGGGCAGCAAAATAGCGCTGTCACTGTCCAACAATGGAAGGTCGACATGGAGAGTCGCCCTTTCTGCGACATCCCACCTCCGCCACGGCCGCGCCAAGTCGGGCGCTCCCTGGATCGCGCTGTTTCAGCCGGCGG
The DNA here is from genome assembly GCF_051527395.1 of Sorangium sp. So ce281. Classification (NCBI taxonomy): domain Bacteria; kingdom Pseudomonadati; phylum Myxococcota; order Polyangiales; family Polyangiaceae; genus Sorangium; species Sorangium sp. So ce281. Next base: position 2,281,217 of record NZ_CP150322.1, on the reverse strand, counting down.
CCAACATCGCCAGGGCCTTGTGGATCACGCGGAGCGCGACGTCGGTGAGGCCGTAGGCCGGCAGCTCGGGGACGGGCACGAGGGCCACCTCGGAGGCGTCGTCTCCTGGAGAGAGCGCGCCTCCGATCGACTCGCACAGATAATCGAGGATCACATAATGATAGGGAGTCGCCACGATCTCCACGACCTCCACGAGGGGGCCGACGCGGACGTCGAGGCCCGTCTCTTCGCGGATCTCGCGGGCAACGGCGTCCGCGAGCCGCTCTCCGGGCTCCACGCGCCCACCCGGAAGCGACCACGAGCCCTCGAGCGGAGGACGAGCGCGCTTGACGACGAGCACGCGCGGCGCGTCAGGCGCATCCGGCCGGCGATCGATGACGACGGCGCCCACGGCGACGCGCGGGGGCGAGGGGGCGCATGCCGGCGCGTCGCTCACGGGGCGGCAGCTTCCGTGCGGCCGGCCTTGCAGCGGACGTCGCCCGGCGTCGCGACCGCGAGGTCGTACTCGCCGAGCGCGAAGTCGCCGGGGATCACGACGGCCCCGTCGTACCGGCCGCGGTCGTCGGTCGACAGCGAGCCGACCGTCACGCCCTGAGGCGCCGCGGTCCCCGTCAGGATCACGTCGACGCGGACGTGCCCGCACGGCGCCCCGGCGCTGCTGACCTGTCCCTGGAGGTGGAGGGGAAAGCCGCGGCGGATGTCCTTGTCCAGCGCGGTCACGACGACGTCGGTGCTCTCCGCCGCGCGCCCGGCCGCGTCGCTCGTGGGCGTGGGCGCAGGGAGCGGCGGCGCGGCGGCGCCGCTGCTCCCGGCCCCCGGGCCAGCGGGCCCCTGCTGCGTCTGCTCGGCGCGCGTGCGGTCGGCGAGATCCTGGCCCGAGTCGCGCTGCTCCGGCCAGCTGTAGGGATCCGGCGGCGGCACATGCGGCGGGCGGCTCGGATCGACCTCCTGGTCCATGTTGAGGGCCGCTCCGCCGAGGTCGATGCGGTGCCAGAGCGAGCCATCGAAGACCTCGACCCAGGCGTGCGCCTCGTTGACGACCATCCGCGCGGGGATCCCGATGTGCAGGGCCGTGACGAGGAACGCGAAGGCGCGGTGGCGGCAGACGCCTTTTCGCGAGAGCGCGAGATCCAGGTAGATGTCGCCGTTCCCCTTGGGCGGGTCGTCCGACGGGGCGAACGACCGGAAGTACTCGACCATCTTCTGAACGACGTCGCGCGGCCGCATCGCGGACGAGATGCCGATCGCCTGGGCGACCTGCCTGAACGCCGCCTCGTGGGAGGCCTCCTGCGGCCCGCGGAAGGGCTCGAGCTTGCTCCAGCCGACGTCGGCGAACTCGCTGCCGAAGGTCGCGCGGGCGATGGCGAGCTGCACGATGAGCCGGACGCGCGCGCTCTTCGTGCCGCGCACGAACCAGTTGTCGGCGCCGTCGCGCAGGACGACGACCGGGGTATCGGGGTTCACGTGCATCCGCACGAGCCGCGTGTCCGGCCCGACCGTCGGGATCCGGACCGGCTCGTTGGGCACGAGATCGACCGCGATGTCCCCGTAGAACGCCTCGTCGCCCGCCGAGACGGCGCTGTCCGCCTTGACGGTCTTCAGGCTCCGATCGCGGACGACGAGCGAGTAGTCCGCCCTCACGGCGTCGTACGCTTGCAGCCGCTTGAACGGCGCGGTCGCGGGGGAGAACGGATCGTCGTAGCGCTCGACGTTCGGCCGGCGGGTGTCTCGATCCGGCTCGTAGGACGCGTCGGGGCCGGCGTCGGATCCGACGTTGCTGTAGACCTGCTGCTGGTTCGACGGCGGGCGCTGCGGGTCGGGCGCCGTGGCCAGGCCGCTCGGCGTCTGGATCGCCGCGGGGAGCCCGCCGTCGAGCGTCGTCGTGGCGAGCGACACGTCCTCCGCGGGATCCGGCGCGATGAACTCGTGCAGGAGCGACGCCTGCGCATCGGCGAGCCGCGACACGGCGCAGGCGAGCGCGAACACGAGCAGGCTGCGCGCCGAGCCGCCGAACCGGCGCCTGGACACGGGGACAGCCGGTGAAGCAGCAGGGCGCAGGCGTGCGGCCGGTGAGGACATCAGGGGCCTCTTATGAAACCAGAAACCCCGGTGATGTTCCACGGCGGCCGGTCGGTTGCCGTCAGCTACCTGCCCGACGGCCACCTTCGATCGCGCCGGCGGCGCCCACGTCGATCACCGGTCAGCGCCGGAACTGCGCGGCGTCGGTGTGCTGGCGCCGCGGGTGCGGGGCGGAGCGGAGCCGGTCGATCGCTTCCGTCGACTCTCCGCGCGCGGTGAGCTCGGCGGCGAGCACGTCGAGGGCGGGCTGGAAGATGTCCGTCCGCGCGAAGCGGCCAGCGCGACCCCCCGCGAGCCTCGGCAGGGCGGCGACGATGCGCCGCATGCCGTCGGCGTAGCGGCGGGAGATGGCCAGCCGGTCGATGAGCGGCTCGAGGAAGTCGGCGACCGCCGCGGCGCGGTCGCGGACCCCGTCGCAGGCCTCCTTCATCGGCTCGAGGAGCAGGAGCGTCCAGAGCACCGTGTCGTCGAGCGGCCGGTCCGCGGCGGTGCGCCGGTCGACGTAGTCGAGCACGCGCCAGACGCGCTGGCCCGGGCCGTCGTCGCCGCGATCGTCGTAGAGCAGCGCCGAGACCTCCGGCAAGAGGACGTCGAGCACCCCCGTCTCCCACGCGAGGTAGATGGTGCGGCGCGCCTGGCCACCGCGCAGCAGGCGCAGGATCTCCTCCGAGAGGCGCGGGCGCGCCGCGAGCGCGAGCGCGTCCCGGCAGTAGACGACCGCATCGTAGACGTCGGGGGTGATCGCGAAGCCCAGCCGACCAGCGAACTTGAGCGCGCGCAGGATGCGGATCGGATCCTCGCGGAAGCGCGTCTCCGGATCGCCGATGGTGTGGACCACCTGGCGGCGCACGTCTTCCATGCCGCCGACCCAGTCGAGGATCTGCCGCGCCTCCACGTCGTAGAAGAGCGCGTTGATCCGGAAGTCGCGGCGGACGGCGTCCTCGTGCGCGACGCCGAACGCGTTGTCGCTCCGGATGAGCAGCTCGCTCCCGTCCTCGGAGTCCTCCTTCGGGTTGCGGCGGAAAGTCGCCACCTCGATGACCTTCCCGCCCTGAAAGAGGACGTGCACCAGGCGAAACCGCCGGCCGATGATGCGCGAGTTGCGGAACAGCTCGCGGACCTCCTCCGGCCGCGCGCTCGTGGCGACGTCGAAGTCCTTCGGGCGCCGATCGAGCAGCAGATCCCGCACACAGCCGCCTACCAGGTACGCCTGGAAGCCGTGGCGGACGAGGCGTCGCACGACTTTCTGGACGTCCGGATCGATCCGCGCCTCGTCGAAGACGACCTGGTAGCGCCGCGGGGTGGGGATGTCTTCGTCGACGAGCTCGACGCGGAACGGATCTTCGTCGAGGGCGCCTGTGTCCGTCGGCATGAGCTCGCCCTCGGGCCCAGCGCGTGGCCCGGAGGCGCTGCGGCTCTCGTACATCGGGAGTTCGGCGTCGTGAAACGCCGCTGTGCCGTTATCAGGTGATGGGGTCGCGCGACCCATAGTCAGCAACCGAAAAAGCGCCAGGCAAAGCCTGGAGGGAGTGGAGGACGACTGGCGCGCGACTCTGGGATTCCAGCGCTCGCTGGAGAACCGACCCGCGCAAACGAGGCCCGCGCCCGCGGACCTCCGAACCGCGCCGGCTCGCTCGCCGCGGCCGGTGTCGGCCTGACGAGCGGATCCGGCTGTCGCCCGGAACAAGAGATGGTAACGGCCGTCTAGCAGGGCTTCGCCGTGAGAGCAAAGCCGAGGCGCAGGGAGGCCGACGGAAGCCTCCGGAGCGAGCGGGCTTCACGGCTTGGTGCCCCAGTGCCCGACGCCGGGGGGCGGCCGCGCGCCGGCGTCGGGCGGGACGGCGGACGACGTCCCGGCGCGGGCCTCGGGCGTCGCGAGCAGCGCATCCCGCAGCTCCGCCATCGAGGCGAACCGGCCGCGGGGGTCCTTCACGAGCGCCTTGCGCACGACGGCGTCGAGCTCGCGCGAGATGAGCAGCCCCGGGTGTACCCGGTGCAGCGGCGGCGGCGGCTCGCGCCCGTGCTTCTCTGCGATGGCCGGGTACGGGCCCTGAAAGGGGACACGGCCCGCGAGCATCTCATAGAGCACGATGCCCAGGGAGTAGACGTCGGCGGCGGGCGCCGCCGGCGCGCCCTGCGCCTGCTCGGGCGCCATGTACTCCGGCGTCCCCACGACCCGGGGGAGCAGCGCGCCTTCGGCGCCCTGGCCCTGGATGCACGAGAAGCCGAAGTCGAGCAGCTTGACGATCTCGCGCCCGTCGGCCGCGTGCACGAGGAACACGTTCTCCGGCTTCACGTCGCGGTGGATCACCCCGGCGCGGTGGGCGGCGTCGACGCCCGAGGCGAGGTCGGCGGCGATCCGGACCGCGCGAGACGGGACGAGCGCTCGGGTGAACGTCAGCGTGTCGGCGAGATCGAGCCCGACGAGCAGCTCCATCGCGAAGCACGGCGCGTCGCCGGCGCGCTCGAGCGCATCGACGCAGAGGACGTTGGGATGACGGACGCGCGACGCCGCGCCGGCCTCTCGCTCGAAGCGCGCGACGAGCAGCGGATCGTCGCGGAGCTCTGCCCGGAGGACCTTGACCGCGACGCGCGACGTCGCGGCCTCACGCGGCCTGCCGACGCGATCCGCGAGGTAGACGTGCCCGACCCCGCCGCTGCCGAGCAGCTGCACGACGCGGTACTTGTCGCAGAGGAGCTTGCCCACGAGCGCTTCAGCGGCGACGCGAGCGGGAGGCATGGGATCGATCGTAGCGCAGTCGCGCCTGCCGAAGGGCACGGAGGGCGCACGGACGCGACGGCGGCGCAGAAGAGCGCGCTGGCCAGCTTGCGCGCAGCCAGGAGAGGTTCGCGCCCGTACCATCGGGCGGCCGCATCGCGCGCCCCGATGCAGCGCAGCGCTCCGGCCGCGACCGCTTCCACCGACCGGGCCGGCGCCACAGGAGGACCGTGGCGCAGCGAGATGACGCGCAAAGTCATCGGTGTGCGCGCAGACCTTGTCGCGCCTGCAGCGGGCGGGGATCAAGGGTCCCGGGGCCAGACGAGCAGCACACCGCCGCCGCAGGGCCGCGCGCCGCCCAGCAGCGCGGCGCGCGCTCCTGGAGCACGGCGAACTGCCCGCCCTGAGCGCAGGCGCGCGTGGATCGCTTGAGCGGCGACGAGGAGGCGGCCACGCTAGGCGCCGCATGACCGACGACCGTCGATCCCCCACCCCGAGCACGCTCGACCTCGACGCCGAGCTGGCGCCCGCGGCGACGAGCTCCGCAGAGCCGAGCGCAGCGGCCGCTTCGCACCCGCCCCCGCTGCGATGGCAGAAGAACCTCGCGCTCTTCTGCCTGACGGTCGTCTCGGTGTTCGTCGCCGGCACCCTCTGGACCCCGATCACACCGGACGACGACAGCGCGCTCTCGTTCGTGAAGGCGCTGCCGCAGACGTGGCCGTTCGCGGTGCCGTTCCTGTCGATCCTGCTGGCGCACGAGTTCGGGCACTACTTCGCGGCGCGCGCGCACGGGGTGGAGGCGTCGCTCCCCTACTTCATCCCGCTCCCGTTGGTGAGCCCGCTCGGCACGATGGGCGCGGTGATCTCGATGAAGGGCAGGATCAAGTCGCGGAACGCGCTGCTCGACATCGGCGCCTCCGGCCCGCTGGCCGGCCTCGCGGTGGCGCTCCCGGTCCTCTTCGTGGGCCTCATGTACTCGGACGTGCACGCGAGCTCCGGACCTGCGCTGCAGGAGGGGCGCAGCCTCCTGTACCTCCTGCTGAGGCGGCTCGCGGTCGGCTCGATCCCCGAGACCCATGACGTCTTCCTCGGCCCCACGGCGATGGCGGGGTGGGCCGGGCTGCTCATCACGGCGTTCAATCTCTTTCCCGTCGGCCAGCTCGACGGAGGGCACGTCGCGTACGCGTTGTTCGGCAAAGAGCAGGACCGCTACAGCCGCGCCGCGCACCTCCTGATGCTCGCGCTCTTCGTCGGCAACGTCGCCTATTTCACGCGACACTTCATCGCGGAGGGGCTGTCCGACGCGCTCCTCTCGGCGGTCGCGAACGGGATGCCGTGGCTCACGTGGTTCGGCTTGGTCCACCTGATGTTGCGCGTGGGTGGGCGGGAGCACCCTCCCACGGAGGCCGGCGAGCTGTCGCCGGCGCGCAAGGTGATCGCCGTGGTGACGCTGCTCCTGTTCGTGCTGCTGCTGATGCCGACCCCGTTCGGCACCTACTGAGCGCGCGGGCGCTCAGGGCTTCGTGGCGCCGAACTTCGCCCGGAGCGCGTCGCAGACGGCGGCGGGCGCGTAGTGGCTGACGTCGCCGCCGTGGCTCGCGATCTCGCGCACGAGCGACGCGGAGACGAAGCCGTAGTGGGTGCGCGTCGGCAGGAACACGGTATCGACGCCGGGGAGCATGTCCGCGTTCGCGTGGGCGATCTGCAGCTCGTACTCGAAGTCGGTCGCCGCGCGCAGGCCGCGGACGATCACCCGCGCGCCGACGCGCTGGCAGTACTGGATGAGGAGCCCCTCGAACGAATCGATCCGCGCGTTCGTCACCTCGCTCGTGGTCTGGCGCAGCAGCTCCAGCCGCTCCGAGTACGTGAACAGCGGGTGCTTCGTCGGATGCCGGCCGACGGCGATGATCACCTCACCGAACAGCTTCGACGCCCGCTGGATCAGATCGAGGTGACCGAACGTGATCGGATCGAAGCTCCCCGCGTAAACTGCCAACAGATCCTTGGACATGACGCTCACTGGTCCGGCGTCCGCTTGGGAGCGCCCGCAGGTGGAGTCGACTTCGGAGCGGCCGCAGGTGGAGTCGACTTCGGAGCGGCCGCGGGGGGGGTCAGCGGCGCCTGGAGCGCGGGCCCCTGGGGCGCAGGTGAGCCGGGCGCGCCAGCTGGACCGGCGCCCTCTGCTGGCGGCGCGGCGGGGGCCTGCCCTTCGTTGACGGGCGCCGGCGCGCTGCCCCGGAGCACCTTGTTCACCGCGGTGTCGTCCTCGATCCACATGAGCCGACCGCCGTCGCCGAAGGTGACACGGAAGTAGGCGAGCAGCCCCGCCCCGATCACGCCGTCCAGATCGAGCTGGAGCTGCTTCTCGACCGCCTGGAGCGGCGCCCCGTACACGCCCGGGACCTTCGGGATCTCCAGCGCGCCCAGCCGCAGCATCGGCACGACGCCCTGCTTCAGCTTCTGCTCCGGATCCTGCTCGACCCGCTTCAACCCATCGGCCTCGAAGCCGGCCTTCTTCCAGCCTTCCTTGTCGAGCGCGATCGGGAACGTCATCGACGTGTCGATGAGCAGCGGTCCCTGCACCGACTTGTCGGGGCCGAGGCTGCTCCGCAGCACCATGCCGCCGCCCTTGATGAAGACGACGTCGACGCGCGTCGCGTCGGGCGGCGCCGGCGGGGAGAAGCTGCGCACGACGAACTGCCAGCCGCTGTAGTCGATGGTCGCGTTGAGGCGGCGGAGCAGGTTCACCCCGAGCAGCGCCTTGACCGGCGCGCCGATCTGCTTCGAGACGCCCGACAGGTCCTGCGTGAGGGCGGGCACGTCGTTGATCTCGAGCTTCTTGCCGAAGCGGAGGGAGACCCAGCTCGGCTCCTTGCGCGTGCTGCTGTCGAGGACCACCTCGCCCGTGCCGGTCGACACCATCGCGAGCGCCGACTCGCCGTCGATCTCGAGCGGGACGACGAAGAACGGGGCCGCGGGGCTGACGTGCTGCATCTCGATCGCCGCGAGGAGCGCGCCCGAGACCGTGAACGGCGCGCGCCCCGCGCCGCGCCTCGCCAGCTTGGCGATCGACTTCGCCCACTCGTCGACGACGTCGGGATCGTCGAGCATCGCCTCGAGCTCGTCGGCGGCGGCGTCGAGATCGCCCTTGTACCAGAGCGCGCGCCCGCGGAGCCCTGCGGCCTCGGAGCCGGCGACGCCCTTGAGGAGGCGCAGCGCCTCGGCGTAATCGAGCCGGGCCAGCGCGATGCGCCCCGCGAGCAGCCGGGCCTCGGCGTCGGTCGGGACGATCGTCAGGGCCCTCGAGACCGCATCGCGCGCGTTCTCGACGTCGGCGGACTGGAACTCCTGTCGAGCGCGGGCGAGCCATTTCTCGGCCGCCGGCGGGCGGGCGGACTCCGGGCCGATCATGCTCGAGCACGAGGCGAGGAAGGTCGCGGTCAGGAGGCCGCCGAGGCGGACGGCGAGGGAGCGTCTCGTCGGCGAGGTTCGGTTCGAGTGGATTCGCACGTGGATCTCAGGCCCTTTGCGGCACACCGTCCGGCCCGAGCTCTCCCGGCGAAATCGGCTCGATCGCCAGGATGCGATCGGCCCGTAGCTCGCGACGGCTGCGCGACGGGAGCAGATAGCCGAGAACCCGGGGTGGGTCGAGGTCCGTTCGCACCCCCGTTACGCACACGACGAGCTCCTCCGGCCCCCGACGCGCCGGACGGTACCTCACGCGCACGGTGGCGCCATGCTCGGCCGCGCGCACCGCCGCTGCCACCAGCGCCGGGCGGGCGTGGCGCTCGCCGATCCGGACGTGCCACAGGTCGCGCGGCGTCCGCGGCGCGAGGACCTCCACGATCTTGCGGAACACGGCGCGCAGGGCGTGGACGTCGTCTTCGGCGCGGTGGGCGCGCTCGCGGTGCACGCCGAGCTCCCGGCAGAGGGAGGCGAGGCTGTGGCTCGGCAGGGCGAAGGCCCGGCGGGAGAGGACGAGCGTGTCGAGGTAGTGCGGGAGGCGCCTCGCCCTGCCCGCCCGCGCAAGCTCGGCCTCGAGGAACGCGACGTCCCACGCGGCCGCGTGCGCGACGAGCACCGCGCCCTCCGTGACCTGGTCGATGCGATCGCAGAGCTCGGCGAACGTGGGCGCGCCCGCGAGCTCCCGCGGATCGATGCCGTGCACGTGCGCGTTGCCGAACACGCCCGGCTCGGGCCGCACGAGCGACGTGATCGCGTCCTCGCGCGCATCCCCCCGCGTCCGCTCGGCGCAGACCTCGATCACGCGATCGCTCCCGGGGCGGAGGCCCGTCATCTCGAGGTCGAGGAACACGAGCGGCGCGCTCTCGATCGGATCATCCCATGGCGAGCCGGCGGGGGGCTCCGCGCCGGTCGCCCGCTCGGGCCCCACCCTTTCGCGCTGCTCCGTCATCCGACCTGCTTCCCCACCACGGCGGCTCGACCCAGGAGACGACCGTCCCTCGACATGGACGCGTCTTAGCGAATACGGCGCCCGATCGAAAGCGATCCGCGCGGAGCGTCGAGCGCGGCACGCCCGGCCCGTGACGTCCGGGCTCCGGCGCGCAGCCCGAGCTTCGACAGGGCGGGCGCGGGGGGTTCGAGGCGACGCCCTGACGGCGCAGGGCGCGGCGTCGCGCCCGATCCGCCGGGTGGCAACGGCAGAGATCCAGCAGAAACGCCGCCGTGCAGCCCCGGATGTTCACCGGAGCTTTCGTTGCTACACTGCCCAGCGTGCCGGACGGGGTAGCTACAGTCCCGGGGGGCTCTCCTCACGAGGAGCTCGATCTCGGCGACGGTTTTTCAGGGTTCCGCTGCGAGCGTAGGACCGAGCCGCTCGATCTCCCGGTCCTCGTGGTGAACCGCTTCTTCCAACCTGTGCAGATCACGACCGCGCGCCGCGCTTTCCTGCTGCTCTTCGGCGGGGCCGCCCTCGCCGTCGACGAAGTCGGCGATCTCCACGATTTCTCGGCGTGGCGGGGCTTGCCGGTGCGCGAGAAGGACGATGGCCTCCCCGTGGTCGGCGGCTCGCTCCGCGTGCCGCGCGTCCTCCACCTCCGCCGGTACGACCGCATGCGGCGCCCGACGATCCGGCTGACGCGGAAGAACGTGATGCTCCGCGACGCGCACCAGTGCCAGTACTGTGCGCGCCGCCCGCCCGTTCGCGATCTCAACATCGACCACGTGCTCCCCCGGTCGCGCGGCGGCGAGGACACCTGGGAGAACCTCGTGACCGCGTGCCGCACGTGCAACCTCCGCAAGGGCTGGCGCACGCCGGACGAGGCCAGCATGCGGCTCATCCGCCAGCCTCTGCCGCCGCGGTGGTCGGCGACGATGCAGATCCTGATCGGCTTGCCGCATTCGTTCGACGAGTGGAGCCCCTTCCTCAGGGCCGGCTGACGGGCCCCCGTAGGTCTCCCCTCGGCGTCGAAGGCAGGCGCCGACGAGCTGATCGTTCACGGCGCCACGGTCACGCGCCCTTGCTCGTCACAGTAGGCGATCGCTCTCCACCCCTCCTCGGTGCAGAGGAAGAAGTCGATGCAGCCGGTCCAGCACGCGGTATCCGCGCAGGTCTCCGCGGCGTCCGCCGGGCAGTCCGGCTGCTGCAGGGCGGGCGAGCAGCCCGCGGCCTCGCCGCTGCGATCGAGCGTCACGACCTCGCACGCGCCGGGGCCGCCGCCCGCCCCCCCGTCCCCGGCGGGCTCACCGGCGGAATCGCAGACCGCGGCCTCCGTCCAGGCCCCCTCGAGGCAGTCGTAGAGCGCACGGCACGCGGCATCGTCGCAGGTGCCTCCCCGACCGATCGGGCACCCTCCCGGGGGGATCTGGCCGCACAGCCGCGGCTCCGCGATGGGATCGCAGCCTGCCGGCGCGAGGACGGCGACGGCGGCGGCCGCGAGGAAGCACAGCGGGATCTTCAAGACGGCCGTCGAGGAGAGCTCGGATTGCCGGCGCGAGGGGAGAAAAACGCGAGGCGCCTCGCCTCCGCTCAGCCGAACCGTTTAGTATGCGCGCCATGCGTCCCTGCGCCACTGCCAGCGCCGTGTTCACCGGAGTCCTCCTCGCCGCGGCCCTGTTCGCGGCCTGCTCGAGCGGCGCCGCGCCGCCGCCTTCGCCGCCTGACAGCGCGCCGCTCGGCGCTTCGCCGCCGCCCGCCTCGCAGCCGACGTCCCCTGGCGCCGCGGCGCCGGCCGCCACGGCCGCCGGCGCCGCGGACCCGGCCGCCGCCGCGCCCGCGCAGCCGGCCTTGCCTGCGAGCCGCAAGAAGGCCCCCGAGACCGTCGAGGACTGCAAGGTCATCGCCTCCGAGATCACGAACGATCCGCCGGACGGCGGGGTCGTGATGAACAACGCGACGACCTCCGCCGACGCCGGATCGAGCGATCGCCTGCAGCCGCTCGTCGACGCGATCAAGGCGAGGCGCGACGGCTTCCGCTGCTGCTTCGATCTCTACGCCCGCAAGCACCCGGGCGCGCAGGGCAGGATCACGTGGCAGCTCAAGCTGAAGCCCGACGGGACGTTCGAGGAGGCGAGCATCGTGCGCGACAAGAGCGACGTGACCGCGCCGCAGGTCGAGTCCTGCATGGAGGAGCTCGCGAAGTCGATCACCTGGGCGCGCTCGCCGAGCGGCAAGGAGACCGTGCTGACCTACCCCTTCGACTTCAAGCGACGCAACTACTAGCAGCGCGCCGCCTGCGAGGAGCACGTCAGTGTCGAGCGACGCTTCGGGGATCCTGCGCGGCTCGGGCCACCCCGGCCGCAATGCCTACGCCGAGCTGCTCCGCGACACGCGCGGCCTGAGGCGGGAGCAGCAGCAAGCGCGCGAGGCGTGGTTCGCGCGCCTCGCCGCCGACAAGAAGGACGAGACGCTCTTCGAGCTCGAGATCCTCCTGAAGGGCGTCGCCTGCTTCGCGAACCCGCGGAACCACCCGGGCGCCGGGCGGCGCCAGACGATCGTCAGCCACGATTTCCGCGAGCACCTCCAGCACGCCCGCGACGGCATGGCGCGCGTGGTCCAGCTGACGCGCACCATGCTCGGCGATCGCGATCGCGCCTTCGTCTTCCAGCGCTACCTGGAGACGGTGCTCCCGGAGGACACGGCGCGCACGCGCCTCCTCCACGCGACGATGGCGCAGGAGTCGCCGGAGTCGAGCCTCTTCGTGCTCCGGCACGGCTTCACGAACCTCATCGAGGTCGCGGGCGGGCTGCTCCGGCTGCCGAGGGTCAGCTTCAGGCTCTTCTACGCCCACCTCGCGACGGCGATGCGCGAGATCGCCCAGAGCACGTTCTTCAACCCGCTCCACGCGCTCGAGTTTCGCCCGGAGTTCGATCGCATCCCGTCGACGCAGGTGCTCGAGCTCATCCACCGCGTGCCCGGCGAGCAGGCGCACCGGCTCGTGGCGCTCACGTTCCTCGCGCTGTTCAGGATGCTCAGGTACCTCCGCCTGCTCGACGCCATCGCGCTCGATCACTCGGATCACCGCGTGGCGGGGCGCGGGTACCTCGTGCTCGCGGTCCTGCGCAGCGACGCCCGCGCGCTCTCGAACTACCTCCGGCGCCGGGCGGGCGCGCTGCTCGCGGACAGCTTCGAGCGCGATCTCCTGCGCGTGCCCGCGAGCGACATCATCGCGCGCCACGACGAGCTCGCCGCCGAGGGGCACCGCCTCCTCTCCACGAAGGCCGCGCTGAGCGGGCTCGCCGCGAACCTGCGGCTCGAGATGCGCCGCGCCTTCGAGCACGACCTCCCGCCCGCCGACGCGCTGGTGAGCGAGTCCGAGTACCGGGTCCGCCTCCGCGCCGTCTCGCACGGCCTCCGCCCCGCCCTGCAGAACGCGATCCTGTTCCTCGGCAGGTCGCTCGGCGCGAAGCTCGAGGAGGGCCGCGTCTTCGACGATCAGGCCGCGCGGCGCGCGACGAGCGATCGCCTCCGACGCGACGTGTGGATGTTCGCGCAGATCGCGCGCGCGTTCGCGAGCAAGGCGCGCCACACCGGCCCGGCGCCCGACCGCTGGACCGGCATCGCGAGCTTCGCGTTCGTGCGCGAGTTTCTCTCGTATTTCCGGGCGATGGGCTACCCGCTGCTCCGGGTGGGCGACTACCCCCACGTCGACGCGTTCGTCTCCGCGATGACGGCGCTCGAGGAGAGCGACTTCCTCGATCCGCAGCGGCTCGACGCTGCCATCCGCGAGTGCGAGGCGTTCTTCGAGTTCCTGATGAAGCTGTTCGAGCAGATCTCGAAGCGCGAGGATCTCGCCGGCGTCCCGTTCGATCGCAAGGGCGCCGCGCGCGCTCTCCGGCTCTACCTCGGCGAGCGCACCTGAGCTCCCCTCGCGGGTCGCGCCGCCGCATCCTCAGAGCGCAGCGAGGGCACGAGCGCCGCTCGTAGATCCTGGAAGCTCCCCCGCGGTCCGCCGTCGCCGAGCGGGGCGCACGCGCCCCACCCGCTGCTCCGGCACCCCGGCGAACAGGCGCAGCGCGCCGATGCCGGCCACCTCGGCCGCAGGCGGCGGCGCCGCCGCGGGGACATCGTCCACCCGCGCGCGCCTCCGGCCTGGACCCGCGCGTCCGGATCCGCGGCGTCCTCACCCCCCGATGGTCTTGTAAGACGGATTATCTGATCGCAGCCGGCGGGTCGGCTCGCTGCGCCTCGTTCTGTTGAAAGACCCGAGGCGCTCCCGAGTCACCTTATTCCGACTCGTCGGACGGGCCGGTGCTCGCAGGAGCAGGAGCCGGGGTGCTCTTGCGCGCGCCGCGGGTGCTCGCGCCCTTGGCCGGCGCGCGCTTGGCGGCGGCGCGACCTCGAGGAGCGGCCGCCTTCTTCGGCGCAGCCGCCCGCTTGCCGGCGGCCTTCGCCTTGCGCTTCGGGGCGGCCTTCTTCGCGGCCGGCTTCTTGGCGGCGGCGCGCTTCGGGGTCTTCTTGGCGGCGGCGCGCTTCGGGGCGGCCTTCTTCGCTGCCTTCCGCGCCGGCTTCTTCGCGACCTTCCCGGCCTTCGCGGCGGCCGGCTTCTTGGCCGACTTCGTCACCTTCTTCGCAGGCTTCTTCGCGGTCTTCTTAGCAGCCATTGGAAATCCTCCTGCATTCGCCCCGGCACGGCACGGCGGACATCGCCGAACGTCCTCTCCGCTACAGTTTCCTTACCGAGGCAACAGATGTTGCACGACGTATATTGCCACGCATGGTGATGGTCAAGGAAAATCTTGCAGGCCCTAAACCGATGTATCCCGTGTGTTCCAGGCAAACTGGTCCGCAAGCGTTGCGAGGGTAAACGTCGGAGCAGGCCGTGGTGAAGCAACCAGACCGAGGCGTACGACTGATTTTAGTTGACAGTTGACGGGATGTCTGTCTTGGCCCGTTGCGCTCCTTCCTGGCGATCGCGCGCCTGCGCGGCGCCGCAAACGGCGCCGGAGCGCTCATGGTCGCACGGAGCTCCAGCGTTGCGCAGGCTCTAGAGAGCCTTGTGCGGCGCCATTCGCCTCGCTACGGTCGCGCCGCCTGCGCGGCGCCCCTCATGGCCGAGCGCCGCGCTGCTCTAGGCTGCTCTAGGAGGAAAGGTATGTTGGTTCGTCGCTCGACGTCGTGGTTGTTGCTTGGCGCAACGCTCCTTGCGGGCTCGGGGGCGCTCGGGTGCGGCTACTCGGAGGAGGAGATGCAGGCGAAGATCCGCGAGATCGAGGGCCTGAAGACCCAGCTGAGCGCCGAGCAGGCGCAGAACAAGAAGGCCAAGAGCGAGCTCGACGAGGCGGCGGCCCGGATCGAGCAGCTCAAGTCCCAGCTCAAGGCGGCGGGCGTGGACATCTCCAACCTGAACGCGAACCTCGAACAGCAGGCGCGCGCGCTCGAGGACTTCCGCCGCCGTGCCCAGCAGCTCGAGGACATCAAGAAGCGCTTCGAGGTGCTGCGGGACAAGCTCCAGGCCCTCACCAAGCTCGGGCTCAGCGTGACCGTCCGCAACAACCGCATGGTCATCCAGCTGCCCGGCGACGTCCTCTTCGACTCGGGACGGGAGACGCTCAAGAAGGAGGGTCAGGAGATCCTGCTCAAGGTGGCCGAGGTCATCCGCAACGACTCCGGCCTGTCGTCGCGCTCCTTCCAGGTCGCCGGACACACGGACAACGCGCCGCTCGCCGGCGGCCGCTTCAAGGACAACTGGGGGCTCAGCGTGATGCGCGCCCGCGAGGTGCTGGCGTTCCTGCTCCAGCCCGAGGACAAGGGCGGCGGCGGCCTCAAGCCCGAGCGGTGGAGCGCCTCCGGCTACGGCGACACCGACCCGGTGAAGCCCAACGACACCCCGGAGAACAAGCAGGCCAACCGGCGCTGCGAGCTCGTGGTGCTGCCGAACGTCGAGGAGATGCTCGACCTGAAGACGCTCACCCAGTAGGGCTCGGGGCATGAGCGTCGCGGCCATCGACATCGGCACGAACTCGGTCCTCCTGCTCATCGCCGAACGCCGCGCGGGTGAGCTCGTCGCGCTCGTCGAGCGCGCGACCATCACCCGGCTCGGCCAGGGGGTCGACGCGGCGCGCGCGCTCGCGCCCGAGGCCGTGGAGCGCACGCTCGCCTGCCTCGCCCGCTACGGAGAGGAGCTCCGGTCCCGGGGGGTCGAGCGCGTGGACGCCGTCGGGACCAGCGCGATGCGCGACGCCGCCGGCGGCGAGGCGTTCATCGCCCGCGCCCGCGAGCTCATCGGCGTCGCGCCGCGCGTGATCTCCGGGCCGGAGGAGGCGGAGCTCACGTACGCCGGCGCGCTGACGGGGCTCGACCTGCCGGCCCGCGGTCCCACGATCGTGGTCGACGTGGGCGGCGGCAGCACGGAGATCATCGTCGGCAGCGTCGGCGGCGCGGTGGAGCAGGCGGTGAGCCTCGACGTGGGGAGCGTCCGCCTGACCGAGCGCCACGTGCGCACGGATCCGCCGGCCGCCGCGGACCTCGAGGCCGTCCGCGCCGACGTCCGGGCGGCGCTGGCGACCCTTCCAGCCGTGCCCCACCTCGCGGCGCCCACCCTGGTCGGCGTCGCGGGCACGGTGACGACCCTCGCAGCGCTCGTGCGCGACGTGGCCCCCTACGACGGCGCCCGCGTGCATGGCGCGCGGGTATCCGGGGCAGAGATCGTGGACGTCACGTCCCGCCTCGCTTCCCTGCCGCTCGCCGCGCGCAAGCAGCTGCGCGCGCTGGATCCAGCGCGCGCGGACGTCATCGTGGCGGGCAGCGTGCTCATCGAGGAGATCCTCGCGTGGGCCTCGCGGCTCGCCGGAGCTCCTGTCGATCTCGTCGCTTCGGATCGCGGCGTCCGCTGGGGGCTCGCCGAGCGCCTCAGCGCCGCCTGAGCCCCCCGGCTCGTTTGAAGGCCGGACGTAACGCCCGAGGTCGTCGCGTCCGTCACATTTTCGAGTCATCCCACCCAGGTCAGGTCCGCCACCTCTCCCGGAGAGGCCCGCTCTGCCCTAAACTAGGCGGGTGAGCCGGCGTGCACCCACGCCGATGCTTCCATCGGTACACACTGCCACCCCGCCCGACCCCGAGGAAAAACCAGAGTGATCATGCCACGATGGCCCAACCACGGGGATTTTCGTTGACGTATCTCGGCCGGCTCACTAGAGTGCGCGCGCCTGGCGCAAACCGGCCCTTTTCCAAGAGGGCCGTTCCCCCAACCTCAATCCCTTCCGCCCGCAACCGTCCGCTTCAACCGCCGCTTGTCAAGATTCCGCCGTGCACGCCCGAGCACCGACCTCTCGCGGGTCACGGAGGTGCTCGCGTTCCTGCTTCTCGCACAGCGGTCTCGAGCGGCGGCTCATGGCTCTTTTCTCGGAATTTTTCTCGGAATGCGTGACGGTGTGTGTCGGTTCTGCGGGTCCAGGTTCAACCGCATGTGCAGCGTACGCCCCTCGAAGGGATTTCGGGAGGCAGACGAAAAACTAAAAGGACGGCGGGGTGGAAGGCAAAGGAGACGATATGCAGGCTCGTTCGGAGATCCAGTTCAAGGTGGGCGACAAAGCCGTCTACCCGGCCCAAGGCGTGGCCGAGGTGGTCAACATCGAGGAGAAGGACATCGCTGGCAACCGTCAGCGATTCTATGTTCTCCGCATCTTGGACACGGATCGAAAGATCATGGTTCCAGTCAGCAACGCGAGCGCGGTCGGCCTTCGCCAGGTCATCTCTGAACAGGAAATCCGGGAAATTTTCGACATCCTCCGCGAGCGTACCATCGCGTTCGACAACCAGACCTGGAACCGTCGGTACCGCGGCTTCATGGACAAGATCAAGACGGGTTCTATTTACGACGTCGCCGAGGTGCTACGCGACCTCTATCGCTTGAAGACGGACAAGCAGCTCTCGTTCGGTGAGCGCCGCATGCTCGACACCGCCCGGACGCTGATCGTGAAGGAGATCGCGATCGCCCGAGGCCAGACGGAGGAGCAGGTGAAGACCGAGATCGAGGCGATCTTTCTCGCCAACTGAGGCGTTACCTCATGGTTAGCGGCCCTGCGGCCGCTGCCGATGGAGGCCGGCACTGCCGGCCTCCGGGCTTTTGTGGGCCGAGAACGCCGTGCACCACCGATCCGGGCGCGTTCAGAGATCGCTGCCCGGTCGCCTCTGCACGGGGGGGAGCGGGGGCAGCGTCACATCGACGCGCCACCCCGCGTCCTCGTAGACGCAGGGCACCTGGACGCGCTCTCCCGGGAGCAGGCCGGCGATGTCCACGAGGGCGTGGGCGCCGGCGATCTGGGTGGTGTAGCGCTGCGGCTCGAAGCGCAAGAGGAAGCGGGACGGCGTGATCATCGCCTCGGGCGCGATCGCCTTGCCGGTCGCGGCGCTGTAGCGCTGCGCGCGCGACGCGAGGTTGTCCCGAGCGCGCCGCGACAGGAGGTCGAAGGCGGCCTTGGCGTCAGCCGGGTCGCCGTGCAGCTGGCGCAGGCGGGCGACCAGCTCCCGGACGGCGCCGTCGGGCGTGCCGCTCGGAGGCCGCCTGTTGCATCCGGCGGAGGCGAGCGCCGCGACCGAGAGCGCGATCGCCACGCCGGCCCGGACGAGGCGCGCGCCCGGCCGTCGGGCGTCCTGTCGCGCGGGTTGCCGGTGCATGACCATGCGGCCCTCTCCTTAGAACGACGCGTCGCCGACGTCCACGGCGCGCGGCCGCCGGCCCCGGGGTGACGTCGCCGCGGATCGCGCTCTTACCGGAGGTTGCGCGCGCCCGCGCGCACGCGCCGTCACCCCGGCGCGGCGCTGGCGAGCGCACCCACCTGGCGGAGCGCCTCGTACAGGACGATGGACACCGCGTTGGCCAGGTTGAGGGAGCGCACGGGACCCAGCGTGGGAATGCCGAAGACGTCGTCCGGCATCCGCGCGAGGAGCTCGGGGTCGAGGCCTGCGCTCTCCTTGCCGAACACCAGCGCGTCGCCTGGCCGGAAGTCCGCGTCGAGGTAGCTCCGCGGAGCCACCGCGCTGAAGAGGCGGAGCCGAGCGTTCGGGTGATGGTGGCGAAAGTGGGCGATGTCGAGCTGCTGCTCGAGCGTGACCAGGTGCCAGTAGTCAAGCCCCGCGCGGCGGACACTCCGCTCGTCGATGCGGAACCCCAGCCTCCCGAGCAGATGCAAGGGGCTCTGCGTCGCAGCGGCGAGCCGCGCGATGTTGCCTGTGTTCTGCGGGATCTCCGGCTCCACCAGCACGATCCGGAACGGCGGATCGAGCGGCGCCGCGCGGAGCCGGGGGCGACCATCGTTGAGCACGCCCTCTCTTTCCGCGACGCGCCCGCGCGCCGCAACCCCCGAGCGGAGGATCGCGCGCGCGGCCTGGCTCGCCGGCGCCGCCTCGACAGATAGCCAGCCCACGCGGTCGCGCGGAAAACGCGAACCGAACGGACGGAGGCCCCTCTGTTCGCTTGACGGCTGTACGAGCGGACACGTAGCCTCCCGCCTCGGAGACACGGAATGCGCGCATCGTGCTGGATCGCTTCGGCTATTGCCCTCGCAGGAGTGGCGTCGTCCTCGCTCGCGGCCGCCGACGCCATGGATCCGGCGCTCGCGCGGCTCGTGCGCGCCCCGGAGCCGAGCCTCGGCGGCGCCGCCGTGCCCTGCCGCATCACGGGGCCGGAGGGTGGCCTCTACTACAACCCCGCTTCCCGTTATCAGCGCTGCCTGACCGACGACGCTGCGTTCGCCAAGCTCATCGCGCAGTACGGCTTCGCGGTGGCGCCTTCGGCGATGCACTCGGCGCGGACGACGGGCTACGGCGGGTTCGAGATCGGCATCGAGGCCAACTACACGAAGATTGACAGCGACGCCGATTACTGGAAGCAGGGCACGCAGGGGCCGCAGGATCCGATCAGCAAGAACTTCTCCATCGAGAACCGGAGCCCGGACTCCTTCCTGCAGCACTACTCCCTCAAGGTCCGCAAGGGTTTTCCGTTCGGGTTCGAGCTCACCGGCGCCGTCGGATTCCTCGCCAACACCAGCCTCGTGAGCGCGGGCGCCGACGTGCGCTGGTCGCTGTTCGAGGGGTTCCGCCGAGGGCTCCCCGCGATCCTCCCGGAGCTCGCCGTCGGCGGCAGCGTCCGGAGCGTCACCGGGACCGAGGAGTTCCAGCTGACCGTGGCCGGCGTCGACGCAGTGATCTCGAAGCCTCTGCCGATCGCCGGCACGGTCGTGATCACCCCCTACGCCGGCTACCAGTGGCTCCGGATCTTCGGAGACTCGGGGCTCATCGATCTCACCCCGAACACCGACGCCGTGAACTTCTGCAACTTCCGCGGGGTGAACTCGCCTGCCAACCCCGTGCAGGGGCAGGACGGCAAGCCGCTCCCCCACGACGGCCAGCCGGTGTGCGCGGGCGGCTCCCAGGCCGACTTCAACAACACCGTGGTGTTCGACGCCGTGCGCATGAACCGCCACCGCCTCCATTTCGGCGCGCAGCTGCGGTTCCAGATGGTCAAGCTCGGCGCGCACTTCATCACCGACGTCGTGAGCCCCGAGGACGCGAACCAGGGCGCGGCGAACGAGATCGACGGCGAGAACAAGTTCGCCGGGCTCGGGTCGCAGTGGACCCTCGGGCTCGATCTCGGCGCGATGTTCTGAGGCCCACTGCGCCGGGGACGCTCGCCACGGGCCCCCCCGGCGCAGACCCGCTTCGAGCGGGCGCGGCTCGCCGCGCTCCTCAGCGCTTCGAGCTCAGATCGGGCAGCGCGTAGCCGAGCTCGGCGAGGAGCGCGCGGAATGCGCGGTCCTCGTTCCGCGCCACGGTGAGGTGCTCCATGAACTTCTTGAAGTTGCCCTGAGCCGCCGCGTCGGCGGCGCGCTCGCTGTTCTCGAGCACGAGCAGGAGGTGCGGGTGCGCCTTGGAGACGGAGCTGGGGCACTCCATCTTGCTCGCCACCCGGGCGCGCGCTTCCGCGAGCGCATGCACCACCATGACGAGCTCCTTGTCATGGGTCCGCGGCAGGAGCATGTCGCCCTCCTTGCGCGCCTCGTCGAGCAGCAGGCTCGCCCTGTCCAGGTAGCTCCCGGCCCAGGCCGGCAGCGCGACGAAGAGCGCGCAGAGCGCGAAGGTGAAAGCAAGCATCAGGTGACGGATCATCGACTGGGTCCTCGGTCGTTCACGGTTTGCTCGGAGGACCCCTCGCCGGACGGCGGGCCCCCCCTGCCCTCGGGCGCACCTCGCAGGGCCTCGGCGGCTGCCCGTCCATCGGATGCGGCGGCCGCGGGCTCCGGCGCGGCGCACGAGAGGAGCGCGGCGCGCGCGGCCGCCTGCTCCGCGAGCTTCTTCGACCGGCCCCGGCCGGTGCCGATGACCTGGCCGTCGACCTCGACGGCGACGAGAAACGCGCGGTCGTGGTCGGGCCCCTCCGTGCCCATCAGCCGGTAGCGCGGCGACGCGGCGCCGCGCGCCTGCACGCGCTCCTGCAGCTCGCTCTTCGCGTCGCGCCCGAGCATGCTGCCGCTCGCGAGCTGCGCGAGCGGGCTCGCGGCGATCTTCCGGCTCAGCGCCCGCGCGCTCTCGAAGCCGCGATCGAGGTACAGGGCCGCGACGAGCGCCTCGGTGGCGTCGGCGAGCACGTTCGTCTGGTCGCGCTCCCCGGCGACCTCCGCGCCGCGCCCGACCCGGAGCGCCGCGCCGAGCTCGATCCCTCGCGCCCACGCCGCCAGCGCGTCCGTGTTGACCAGGGCGGAGCGCATCATCGAGAGCTCCCCCTCCCTCGCCCCCGGAAAGCGCTCCATGAGGAGCTCCGTCACGCACAGGCCGAGCACGGCGTCCCCCAGGAACTCGAGGCGCTGGTTGTCCACGCGCCGGCCGCCTCGCTGCTCGTTCGAGAAGCTCGGATGCGTCAGCGCCTCCTCGAGGTGCGGCAGATCCCCCTCCAGCCCCAGATCCAGACGTTGCAACAGCTCGCTCGGGAGCATCCCCAGCACCTTGCCCACGCGCAGCGTCAGCCCGCGCTCAAGCGGTCGGTCAGCTCGGCCAGCTCCAGGTCGAGCGCGGTCAGACCGCCAGCGTCATGCGTGGACCACGCGACCCGCACCTTGCCCCATGACAGCGCGATCTCCGGGTGATGATCGCGCCGCTCGGCCAGGAGGGCGATCCGCATCACGAAGCCAACGCCGGTGCCATAATCCGGAAACGAGTAGCTCCGCTCGATCTGCTCGCCCGCTCGCACCCAGCCCGGGTGAGCAGCGACGAACCCGGCGATCTCATCGTCCGAGAGCCGATCACGCTTGCCCATGGGACGCAACTATGGGCCAAGCCCCGCCCCGGTGGAACCCCGGAATGCGGCCCCCGCCGCGCGCCGCTCGCCGTGCGCTATCCTCCCGCCTCGATGACCGGGCTTCACGCCTGCCCCTTCTGCCGGGAGATGTTCGAGGCGAAAGAGGCGTCCACGTGCCCCGCCTGCGGCCTCCGGCTGGAGGCGCTCGCGAAGCTTCCCCCCTCGTACGACGCGCTCCAAGAAGAGCCTGACGAGCCGCGCCCGCCGCACATGGAACCGCTCCCGTGGACCTACGCCGGGCGCGGCCGGGGCGCCCTGCTCGCGCTCGCGCTCCTCGGGCTCGCGGCGTTCTTCGCGCCGTGGATCCACGAGACGGCCCCCGAGCTCCGCGACCTCAGCGGCTTCGGGCTCGCGCGACGGCTCGGCTGGATGTGGGCCCCGGCGGTCGCGTTCTTCGTGATGATCCCGCTCGCGCTGACCCGGAGGTCGATCCACAAGATGCGCGGCGCTCGCGTGGCCGTCGCTTTCCTCGCCGCGGTCGCCCTCGTCACCGTCGCGATGCGCCTGCTGTTCACGCCGGGCAGCACGCTGCTCCGTCCCGTCCGCTTCACGTGGGGCTACGGGCTCTACGCGACCGGGGCGATCGCGCTGCTCGCGCTGTTCACCGCGGCGTTCTTCGGGGGAAGGATCGACGACCTCCCCACGGGGCAGCGGCGGCGGGGCGACGAGGTGCTGCACTGACTGACCATGACCAGCGCATGGCCGGTGGCATCTCGGGTCGACAGGCCCGCCCGTGCGACGTAACCTTGATGGGAGTGGCCTTTGTCCGCTGCTCGAAGGTGCGCAATGGCCAAGCGATCTGCCAGCGTACGCCGTGAGCTCTCGCGGGACGACGAGGCGTTCGATGTCCCCGCGGCGGTGCTCTGCGCGTGCTGCGGACAGCCCGACTGCGCCGGGTGCTCCGCGGCGAGCGACGAGGGCTCGGGGGTCGTCGCGATCGTCCCGTGGGAGCGCCCGCTCGGCGGGGTCTGGTCGCGGCTCTGGGCCACCTCGAGGGCGACCACGCTGGGAGCCGAGACGTTCTTCGCGACGATCCCCGACGGCGCGCTCCCCGCGGCCATGCGCTTCGCCCTGCTGGCGGAGACGCTCGCGATCCTGTCGATGATCGCCGCGCTCCTGCCCCTCGTCGCGCTGGCGGTGCCGGGCCTCGCGCTGGAGCTGGCCCGCAACCCGGCCGCGCGCGCGAGCGCCCTCCAGTGGCTCGCGATCGGCGTTCCGGCGGTCACCGTGTGGATGGTGCTCGCGCACACCTTGCACGGCGCCGCGCTCGACCTCGGGGCACGGCGCCAGGGCGCGCGGCCAGAGCGCCGGCGCGCGCTCCGCTTCGGGCTCTACGCGTGCGGCTGGGATCTCATGGCCGGCCCGCTCGGCGCGCTGGCCATGCTCATCACGGGCGGCACCAAGGGGGCCGAGCAGGTCCTCTCGGCCTCGCTCCGGGTGCCGGGCAAGGCGTCCATGGCGCTGCTCCTGGGCGTCTACGCGCTCCACCCCGACGCGGCGGAGCGCGCTCGACGCGCCGGGAGCATCGCCGCGCTCGCGCTCACCATCGCCTCCGGCTTCGCCGCCATCGCGCTCGCCATCGCCTTCAGCTGACACGCCGTTCAGCGCCCTCGGGGGTGTCGCGCTCGGCGGCGCTGCCCCCGCGGGCGTCGAGCGCCCGTCCGTGCGCGCCGGCAGCCTCAGCGCATGTCGTGACGCGGCGCGGGCGAGGGCGGAGGCGCGCCCGGACGCCGACCGCTCGCGAGGGTGCCCGGGCGCCTCTTCGGCTGCAGATCGCCCGTCGAGGTGATGTCGATGAGGTCCACGAGCTCGGGGGCGTGACCGGAGACGTCCTGCGCTCGCAGGCGATCGAGGAGCTGCTTCAGCTGCGCCTCCGCCTTGCCGTGCGCGAGGATCTGACGGATGGCCGGCGCCTCCTGCTCGAGCGAGCGGCTCACGGGTCTCCTGCTCTGGCGCCGCCACAGCACAGCAAAGCCATCGCCCTCGGGCACGGGCTCGGCCACGAGCTCCGCGTCTTTCACCCCGGCGGCCGCCGAGAGGAGCCCCGGGTCGACCTTCAGCCCCGGCTCGGACGTGGTGCCATCGGACGCCACGAAGCCGAGATCGCCGCCGCGCATGCTCGTCGCCTTGTCGAGCGATCTCTCGCGTGCGATCTCCTTGAAACGCTGGGGTGACGGGTCCTTCTTCAGCTCGGCCAGGATCGCCTCGGCCTCCCCGCGCGTCGCGACGAGGATGCGCCAGAGCGCCACCATCGCCGGGGAGCTGAACCTGTCGCGGTGGGCCTCGTAATAGGCGCGGACCTCCTCGTCCGTCACCGGGGAGCTCCCCGCCGCCTCCGCCTGGATCCGCTGCAGCAGCGCGGAGCGCAGGACGCCGCGCACGCGATCCTGCACGTCGGCGCGCTCGGTGAGCCTCTGCGCGGCGGCCCCCTGGGCGAGGAGCAGCTCGCGCACGAGGACCTGGTTGACGAAGTTCTTCCGGATCTCTTCCGGGGTACGCCCGAAGGTCTGGAGCTGAAACGGCGGGACCTGCGCGAGCCTGCGCTCGACCTCCGGCGCCGTGATCGCCACGTCGCCGACGCGCGCCACCGGGGCGCCCGCGGCGGCCGCCGGCTGGGCCTCAGCGCGGAGCGACAGGCCGGTCGACGCCGCGCACACGACCGCCATGGCGGCCGCGCCGAGGGGGAGCTTCAGCGTTCTCGCGCGCATCGGAGCGGGTTATCCCCGCGCCGGCAGGCAAGGTCAAGCCGCCCCCGCGGCGCGCTGCCTCTGCGGACACGCCGCGCTCGTCCCCGCGTTCACGTCCGCGCTCGCCGCCCCGCAGCACCCCGGCCTTCCGCAGCGCGTGCGCGTCGAGCCCGACGAACCGGTACACGTCCGCGGAGAAACCGTAGGCGCGGTGGAGGTGCCTCAGGCCCTCCACGAGCTCGGCGGTCACCTCGACCGGGGGCGGCGGCGGGTACGCCTCGCGGATCGAGGCCAGCGGCTCGCCCAGCTCCAGGAGCTCCTCGACGCGCGACAGCACGTCGATCGGCTTGAGCGCGCGCTTGCCTCGCCGCGCGACGCCGTCGGCCAGCTCGGCGAGCAGGCGCCGGCGCCGGCGCTCGGTACGGCCGTCTCCGGCGCGGCCGCCGCCGCCCAGGAGAAGCTCGTTGAACCGGCGCGCGGCCCGGCGCTTCTCGACCGCGTCCGGACTCCCCCGGCGGTTCTGCGCACCGCCCCCCCGCTTGGCTGGACGTGACGCTTTGGTGGACCCGGCCGTGCGGGCCGGCGAGCTCTTCGTCTTCACGATCCTCGGCAAGAGCACAGCGCGCTCGAGGAGCCGGTATTCCCCGGCACATCTTCTTGCTGTCCCGGCAGTATAGACAGCTCATCCTCCCGCTTCGAAGAAAGCGGCGGGCGCACGGTCGCGCTCGCCGCCCGCGGCGCTGGACGTCAGCGCCCGCCTGCGCACCACGCGAGGGCCGTTCCGACGGCCGCGATCAGCCAGGCCGGCCACGTCGCGCGCACGAAGCCGGCGAGGTCCGACAGGGCGCCGCGCCGGGCGCGCCGCACCGCCTCGGCGTGGCCCACCCGGCGCAGCTCCTCGCGCGCGATCTGCTCGCGCTCCTCGTCGTCGAGCGGATCGCTGCCCGCCAGATGGTGCAGGTGATGGTTCACCTCGTGGTCGATCGTCTCCTCGATCTCCGCGTCGATGTCGAAGCCGGGATCCTCGCGGGCTTCCAACCGGAACGTCCGATAGAAGATCCGGATCTCCGGAGGATGGGCGATCCCGAGCGCATCCGCGGGTGTCCCGGGCGTGTAGCAGCCGAGCAGCGGCTCGCCTCCGTCGTCGCAGGCCGGCACGCCTGCGTCGATGAAGAGATCGATGTTCCGCACGCCGCGGGCCTCGTAGATGCGCCCGGCCGCGGCGCGGACGCGCGCCTCGAAGCCGTCGAGATCCGGAAAGGCGCTCGAGGCGCTCGCCCGAGCCCTCGCCCCTGCCCTCGTCGAGCGGGGCTCCCCGAGCGCGTCCTCGTCCGCTCCGTCCACTCCAGCAGCGCGCAGCGGGGCGCGCGCGAGCTCCCGCTCGAGCGGCACGTCGAGATCGTTGCGGGCGCCGCAGCCCTGGCAGCGGTAAGCGGCGAGGAGCCGCGCCGGGTAGCGCGCCTCGTGGTAGAGGTCGACGATCGCCGCCCACGCCTCGTCGGGAGCGCCGGCGAGCGCGTCGGCGATCACCGGCGCGCGGCGCTCGCGGCCGAGCGCCGCGATCCCCATGGCCACCACCAGCGACGGCGTGACGCGCAGGACGCCGTTTCCGGGCAGGCGGAGGAGCGGCATCGCCTCCTCGACGGTGCGCTCCACGAGCCGCACGGCGCGGCAGACGGCGCGACCCACGCGCAGCGCCGGGATCGGGTGCGACACGCCGAAGTCGAACGGGCGATCGAGCTCGGGATCGTCGAGCTCGCCGTCGGTGAACGGCCCGATCTCCAGCAGGCCCGACGGAGCGACCTCGAACGGAGCGCTGCAGTTCTCGCAGGTGTAGGCGCCTGGCTCCTCGGGCACGATGCCGGCGGACGCGAGGAGCGCGCGCAGGACATGGGCGTCGGTGAGCGGGAGGCCGAGAGGATCCAGCGGCGCGCCGCGCGCGTCGGCCAGGACCGACGGGCCCGCGAGGACCTGCACGTCGAGCGCGCACCTGCCGATGGATGCGCGCTCGGCGCCGCCGCGGCCCGCGGGAGCGCCGAAGACGGACGAAGCGCGAGCGCGCGCGGCGGCGTCCGACAGGCGCGCCACGCCGCCGGAGGGGAGGTGGACCTGAGCGGGGAGCAGGCGTCGCGCGGGCGCAGGCATCGCGGCGGCCTATATAGCGGGTGGCTCGCCTCAGGGGTCGTCGGGACGCGGCGGACCGCCGACGGCGCCCTCGTCGGTCGGAGCGAGCGATCCCCACGGTTCGCGATCCCTGTCGGCCTCGGACGGCGCGCTCGCCCCGCGGCCGACGTCGAGGCCGGCGGCGCTGGCGAGCTCGGCGGCCACCGCCGCGGAGAGCGAGCCTCCGCTGAGCGGTGACGCGCCGGCGACGGTCGAGATGGGCGACGGCTCCGAGGAAAGGCGATCTCGGCGGCGACGGGGACCGAGCACCGGCGCGCGCTCCCCGTCGCCGGCCGGATCCGGCGCGGCCGCGCCCACGCGATGGACGGTCGCGCGCAGCTGCACGCGCCCGAGCGACAGGCTCGCCGCGCTGGCGGGCGGCACGCTCGACGAGAGCTCCGCGCCCACGGGCACGCCTGTCCCGAAATCGAGGTAGCGGGTGATCGCCAGGGCGTAGATGAGCTTGCGCACGGTCGGCTCCGGCGCGACCCCGGATCGGAGGAGCGCGGCGAGCGTGGTCGTGGAGCTCTCCAGCGCCTCGATCACCGCGCGCTCGCCCTCGCGGAAGCCGAAGCGGCCGGGCTCGAGGGCGGGGTGCAGGCGGAGGGGCACGGCCCCGATCCGCTCCAGGGTCCGCTGGAGGCGCGTCGAGCGCTCGCCGTGCTCGCGCAGCCCCGCCCAGAGGAGCGCGAGGGGATCGACCTTCGCGGGATCTCCCCCCCACTCGGCCAGCGCGTCGAGGCCGTCGAAGTAGCGGTACTTCGTCTCCGGGGGCAGATCGAACAGGCGCACCATCCGCCGCACGAACTGGACCTGGGCGAGCCAGTCGATGGTCGCGGCGTCGACGCACCCCGACAGCAGCAGCACGTCCCCCAGGAGGCCCCTTGTCGCGAGCGCCTCCGCCAGGATCTCGGCGGTGATCACCCCCTCTTCGAGCAGGATCTCCCCGAGCCGGGCGTACCCGTCGCTCGGGCGGATCTTCACGGGGTTCCCCCGGACGATCCGCAGCGTGTGCTCGGCGCCCGTGGGCTCCACCAGGATGAGCGCGCCGGTCAGCCGATGCTCGACGGCATAGACGAAAAGATGAGCGAACGGCGTCCGCTCCAGATCTCCTTCCGCCGTCGCGAGACCGTCGGGAGACATCCTGGGCCAAGCTACCATAGCGCGCGCAAGCCGGATCCCCCTTTCTCCACGCGCGGCGGCGCGGAAGCGGGGCAGGCGCCGCTGGTCCCGCTTCCGCTGCCGCTTCCGCAGCGCCGCGCTTCCGGCGTCGGCGCGCCCCGCCGGAGCGCGGCGCCGCGGAAGCGGCGGTTCCGCGCTACGGTGGCAGACATGCCGCGCGGACATGTGCTGGTGCTCGACGACGAGCGGGCGATCTTGACGACCCTCCAGAAGGCGCTGACGCTCGAGGGCTACACGGTCGACGTCGCCGGCGGGGTCGGGGTCGCAGAGGAGAAGCTCGCGAAGCGGAGCTACGACATCGCGCTCTTCGACGTCTCGCTGCCCGACGGTGACGGCGTGGAGCTGCTCCAGCGGATCCGCGTTGCCGGCTCGGAGCTGCCCGTCGTGATGATGAGCGGCCACGCGACGGTCGACGCCGCCGTCCGCGCGACGCGGCTCGGGGCGATCGATTTCCTGGAGAAGCCGCTCTCGACCGATCGGCTGCTGCTCGTGCTCGAGAACACCCTGCGCCTCGTCCGCGCCGAGGCCGAGGCGAAGGCGCTGCGGACGCAGACCGGCCAGGTCGGCGAGCTCATCGGAGCGAGCCGGGCGATGCTCGACCTGCGCGAGCAGATCGCGCGCGCGGCGAGGGCGACCGCGACCGTCTTCGTGACGGGCGAGCGCGGCACCGGCAAGGAGCTCGTCGCGCGCGCGATCCACGGCGCGTCGAAGCGGGCGCGCGGTCCGCTCGAGAAGATGAACTGCGCCGCGGTCCCGAGCGAGCTCATCGAGAGCGAGATGTTCGGGCACGAGGCCGGCGCGTTCACGGGCGCGACGAAGCAGCGGCGGGGCAAGTTCGAGCGCGCGAGCGGCGGGACGCTGTTCCTCGACGAGGTCGGGGACATGCCGCTCGCGATGCAGGCGAAGCTGCTCAGGGTGCTCCAGGAGCGGGAGATCGAGCGGGTGGGCGGGCACGAGACGATCAAGGTCGACGTGCGCGTGGTGGCGGCGACGAACCGCGACATCGAGGCGGCGTGCCGGGAGGGGCAGTTCCGGCCGGATCTCCACGATCGGCTGAACGTGCTGCCGCTGTCGCTGCCGCCGCTCCGCGCGCGGCGCGAGGACGTGCCGCTGCTCGCGCGGCATTTCCTCGCGCTCGCGACGCAGGCGAACGATCGGCCCGGGATGGCGTTCACGGACGGCGGGATGGGCATGCTGGTCGCCTACAGCTTCCCGGGGAACGTGCGGGAGCTGCGCAACATCATCGAGCGGCTGGTGATCCTGACGCCCGACGAGACGATCGACGAGGGCGACGTGAAGGTCTGCCTCGGAGGGCCGCAGGCCGCGACGAAGGGCGGGCTCTTCCGGCCGGGGGTGCCGTTCCGGGTGCTCGCGGAGGAGGCGGAGCGGGCGATCCTGGAGGAGGCGCTCGGCCATCACGGAGGGCAGATGGCCGCGACGGCCCGGGGGCTCGGGCTCGAGCGGAGCCACCTGTACAAGAAGTTCAAGGCGCTCGGGCTGCGGGGGGACAAGGGCGAGGCGGAGGAGGAGTAGGGCGCCGAGGGAGGCGGTCCTTCCCGGGGGGCCGCGCCGAGGGGAGGGTCTGCGCGGCGGCCGCGGGTGGGCGCTCGGCCATCCGCCGAGGCGGGAGCGCGGAGCTTGCGCTGAGAACACCGCCCGGCATGTCTCCCTTCGGGCCATGCCACCTGGGACGTTTCGTCGCGCGCCACACAAGGCGCGCCTGAGACGTGGAGCCTGCTGGGACCTTATGGCACCTCGGTCGGTGCTCGCCGCGCCCACCCGCGGCCGCCGCGCAGACCCTCCCCTCGGCGCTACGGGTATGGATGTCCGGCGAGATGGCGGTGAGACGCTTGGCCGGGGCCGTTGAGGGCACGGCTGTGCGATCGAGGAGGAGGCACTGGCGACCATGTCCGGTCCAACAGCGGCTCCCGGCCGCTTCCTCCGAACCGCTTCCGGTCCGCCGGTGGCTCCCAGCTGCCTCCTCCGAACCGCTTCCGGTCCGCCGGTGGCTCCCAGCTGCCTCCTCCGAACCGCTTCCGGTCCGCCGGTGGCTCCCAGCTGCCTCCTCCGAACCGCTTCCGGTCCGCCGGTGGCTCCCAGCTGCCTCCTCCGAACCGCTTCCGGTCCGCCGAGGGCTCCCAGCTGCTTCCTCCGAACCGCTTCCGGTCCGCCGGTGGCTCCCAGCTGCTTCCTCCGAACCGCTTCCGGTCCGCCGGTGGCTCCCAGCTGCTTCCTCCGAACCGTTTCCGGTTCGCTGAGGGCTCCCAGCTGCCTCCCCCGGACCGTTTCCGGTTCGCCGGCGGGCGGAACCGCGCATCTTCACCCAGCGCGCGGCGCTTTTGACCTGGCACCACGCGAGCGCCGGAGGGGGTCTCCGCGCGGCAGGGCGCGGGTGGGCGCGGCGAGCACCGACCGAGGTGCCATACGGTCCCAGCGGGCTCCGCGTCTCAGGCGCGCCTTGTGTGGCGCGCGACGAAACGTCCCAGGTGGCATGGCCCGAAGGGAGACATGCCGGGTGGTGGTCCATGCGCAAGCTCCGCGCTCCCGCCTCGGCGGATGGCCGAGCGCCCACCCGCGCCCTGCCGCGCGGAGACCCCCTCCGGCGCGTGCAGCCGGGATCTCCGCCCTCCCCTCCCGCTCACACCTTGCCCCGAGCCCGGAGCCCCGAGCCCCGAGCCCCGAACCCCGAGCCCCGAGTCCGGAGCCCCGAGCCCCGAGCCTCAATAATCCGGCATCGCCCGCGGCGCAGGCGGCGACGCGCCCTTCATCGCCTTCTGGTACTCGAGCGCCTGCTTCGCGTAGTCGTCCCGCTTCATCTTCGCGTACGCCTTGCCGAGCTCCCCGTAGATCTCCGCCGCGTCCCCCGGCTTCGACCCGGACAGGAGCGCGCTGTTCAGCTCGTAGATCGCCGACACGTGCCGCCCCGTGCGCGCCAGCGCCCGCGCATAGAGCCGGTGGATCTCCGGGTTCGCCACGTCGACGAAGATCGCGCCCTCGCCGACCTTGCGCGCCTCCTCCCACGCGCCGCGCTCCACGAGCAGCCGGAGCAGCCGCCGCCAGACACGGCGATCGTGCTGATCGAGGAGCGCGAGCCGGCGCAGCGCCGAGAGCTCGCCCGCCGCGTCCTTCTGCCGGCGCGCGAGGTCGTAGAGCCCCTGGAGCGGCTCGGCCTGCGTGGGATCGTGGCGCGACGCCGCCTCGAGGTTCGCCTTCATCTTCGCCGCGTCCTTCTTCAGCTCGGCGAGATCGGCGAGCTTCATCCGCACGACGTAGCCGTCGTGACCGTCGGCGATCATCTTGCTCAAGAGCCTCGCCGCCTCGTCGGGCTTCTTCTCGGCGAAGGCCGCCCGCACCTTGAGGTAGGTCGCGTCGGGCTGCTTCGGGTCGACCCGGAGCGCCTCGGCGAGCACCGCCTCGCCCTCCTGGCGCTGCCCGTCCTCGAACAGCGCGAGCGCGAGCTCGACGAGCCGCTTCGCGTCCTTCGGGGCGCGCGCCGCCGCCTTGCGCGCCTCGTCGAGCGGCGGCGCATGCAGATCCGGGACGTACTGCTTCTCGTAGCGCTCGAGGCGGGGCTTCAGCCACGCGCGGAAGCGCCGGTCGAGCTCCTCCGCGCCGATCCCGAGCGACTCCTTCACCACCTCCTGCGTCCGCTTGCCCGCGGCCCACCGGGGCAGCATCGAGACCACCTTCGGGAAGCCGAACTCGCCCGCCATGAAGACGACGATCTGGCTCGCCGCGAAGTAAGCCATCGTCACGTCCTCGATGTTGTCGACGTGCGTGAACGCCCGGTTGAACCCGTCGACCGCAGGGATCCTCCCGCCCTTCAGGGCGGCGAACAGCGCCGGATCCTCCTCGCGGTGCCACTCGGGCCGCCGCACGATCGTCTCGTACTCGCTGAGCCCCTCGGTGAACCAGCGCGGGACGTGGTTCTTCGACATCTGGATCGCGAAGACGTGCCCGAGCTCGTGCCACAGCACGTTCCCCCAGTTGAACTCCCCCGCCGCCGGGCTCAACGCCGCGAGCGTCTGGCCGAAGCAGACGCCCTGGATGCCCACGTTGGGCAGGCCGCTCGTCCTGACGCTGAAGTTCTCCGTCGACGCGTAGAGCTCGATCGAGACCGGGACCTTCGGCGTGAAGCCGTACCGCTTCACCATCGAGCCCCAGGCCTCCTCGAGCATGCGCGGCACGTACCGCTCGAGGATCGCGCGCTCCTGCTTGTGGTAGCGGACGCGGAACGTCTGCCCCTCCACGGTCACGTACTGCGCCGCGATGTCCTTCTCGTAGAGGTTCAGCGTGTTGAAGACCCGCACGTTGAAGCGGTCCTTGTCCCACGCCTTCTGGAGCGAGAGCACGCCGCTCTTCTCGTCGCCGGCGCGGATCAGGTTCAGGCCGAGCGTGGCGTGCGCCTTCGCGTCGTCCGGATCGACCTGCGTCGCCTCCCCCATCATCTTGACGATGTCGTCGTAGCGATGCTCCCACTCCGCGAACTCGCCGACGATCTGGAAGAACCGCGAGAACTCGGGGTTCAAGCCGAGCACCTTCGCCTTGATGGCCTCGAAGCCGGCCGCGTCGTCGGCGAGGAAGCGGCCCGCCGCCTTGATCGAGAGCAGCGCGAGGTCGTTCGGGTTCACCTTGAGCCCGCGGTCGGCCGCGGCGTCCGCGGCGTCGATGTCCATGTCGCGGAGCGCGAGCCCGGCGCGGACGAAATAGGCCTCGGCGAGGTTTGGATTCACGGAGAGCGCCTGCGCGACCTCGCTGTCGGCGCCGCCGAAGTCCATCGCGCTCTCGAGCTTGATGCGCGCCATGGCGACGCGGCAAAGCGGATCCTTCGGCGCGAGCTTGAGCGCCTCCTTCACGACCTGCCCGGCGTGGCCGGGGTCGTACTTGTCGAGGAACAGCTCGGCCCGCCAGAGCAACGTCTCGACCCGCTGCTTGCCGCCGACCTTCTCGGCCGCGTTGAACGCGTCGTTCGCGTCGCGCGCGCTCCGGAGCAGGTGCGCCGCGCGCCCGACGAGCGACAGCCCCTCCGCGTCGCTCGCGGTGATCTTGTCGTCGTTGTAGTCGTCGATGATCGTCATCAGCGGCGCGCGCGCCTCGCCCCGCTTGCCCGACGCGATCAGGAGCTCGCCGAGCACGAGCCGCGCGCGGCGGGCCTCGTCCTCCCGCTCGACCTCGCGCACCGCCGCGATCGCCTCGGCCATCTTCCCGCGGCGCGCGAGCGCCTGGGCCCGGAGCGGCGCGGCGGCGATCCGCGCCTCCTTGCCGAGCGCGGCGGCGGCCTTCGCCGTCCTCGCCGCGTCGTCGTAGCGGCCCGTGAGCAGCTCGATCCGCGCCTTCGCGAGCAGCGCCGCGGCGCGCTCCTTCCCGCCCTGGAGGCCGAGGATGACCTTCTCGGCCTCCGCGTAGTCGCCCTGCGCGAGGAGCGCCTCCGCGCGCGAAAGCGAGGGGGGCGGCTCGCCGGAGGCGGGAGCGGGGGCCGCGCAGGCAGCGGCGACGAGGAGAGCGGCAAGAGAGCGGCGGATCGAGTGGCTTCGCATGTCACCCCGTGCGCAACCGTGCGCGACCGTTCGTCAATCGTGCACGACCGCACGCAAACGAACGCAAACCTACGCAAACGAACGCAACCTACGCAAAACGAACGCAAACCTACGCAAATCTACGCGAATTTACGCGAAACGAACGCAAACCTACGCCGAGACGCGGCGCCCGGTCGAGCCGGGTCAGGCCATCGTAACCGACGCCGCCGGCGCGACCGAACGGCGAAAGGCCGAGCATGCGCGAGCGCGGGAGGGCGCGCCAGGGCGCGCGCTCCCGCGATCGTGGTATGCGGGCGTCCATGGCAAGCAAGCTCGCCGGGCGGGTCGTTCTCATCACGGGCGCGTCGTCGGGGATCGGCGAGGCCCTCGCCCGGGAGGTCGCCCGGCGCGGCGGCCGGGTCGTCCTCGCGGCGCGGCGGGCCCAGCGGATCGAGGCGCTCGCGACGGAGATCCGGCGGTCCGGCGGCGAGGCGCTCGCGACCCCGTGCGACGTCACGCGCGACGGCGACGTGGAGCGCGCCGTCGCGCAGGCGAGCGATGCGTTCGGGCGGCTCGACATCGCCATCGCGAACGCCGGGTTCGGCGTGGCGGGGCGCGTCGAGGAGCTCGCGCTCGACGATTTCCGCCGGCAGTTCGAGACCAACGTGTTCGGCGCGCTGCGCACCGTGAAGGCCGCGCTGCCGGAGCTCAGGCGATCGCGCGGGGGCGTCGCGCTCGTCGGCAGCGTCTGCGGCTACCTCGCGATGCCCGCGGTGGGCGCCTACACGATGAGCAAGTTCGCGGTGCGCGCCCTCGCCGAGACGCTGCGCGCGGAGCTCCACGCCGAGGGCGTCGCGGTCACGCACGTCGCGCCGGGGTACGTGGCGAGCGAGATCCGCCAGATCGACAACGCGGGCAACCTGCACGAGGGCACCCCGGATCCCGTGCCGGGCTGGCTCGTCATGCCGGCGCAGACGGCGGCGCGACAGATCCTGGACGGCATCGCCGCGCGGCGCGCCGAGGTGATCGTCACCGCCCACGGCAAGCTCGGGGTGTCGCTCTCGAGGCACGCCCCGGGGCTCCTCCGCGCGACGGTGTCGAGGCTCCCGCGCAAGCGCCGCGTCAGCGAGCGCTGAGCCGGCGCGGCGCCGCCTACGGCGCGGCCTGCGCGAGCTCGCGCCGGACGAGCGCCTCCAGGGCGTCGATGAAGCGCGGCCGCGTGTTCACGGCCGGCGCCCGGGAGAGCCGCGCGAGGCCCGCCTCACGGGCGAGGACCTGCGCCTCCACGTCGAGATCGTAGAGGGTCTCGACGTGATCCGCGACGAAGCCGATCGGCGCGATCAGCGCCTCCCGCACGCCGCGCGCGGCGAGGCCGTCGAACGTCGACCGCAGATCCGGACCGAGCCAGGCGTCGCCGGTCATGCCCTGGCTCTGGAAGGCGACGAGCACCGGGTTCCCGCGGGCGGCGATGCGGCGCTCCACCTCGGCGGCCATCGCGCGGAACTGGCGCTCGTACGGATCTCCGGCGGCGATGATCCGCTGCGGGAGGCTGTGGGCCGAGAGGATCACCGCCGCCTTCGCCCGGCCCTCCTCGGGGACGCGCGCGAGCGCCTCGTCGATCACCTCGACGAAGGCGTCGATCAGCGCCGGCTCGAGCCCCCACGCGGGCACGCACCGGACCTCCATGCCGCCTTGCTCGGCGGCCGCGTCGCGGACGACGGCGTGGTAGACGTCGACGGACTGCGGCGCGAGCGGCAGCGAGACGACGCGCCTCACGCCGCTGCGGTGGAGCGCGCCGAGCACCTCGGCCGGGTACGGGTGCCAGAGGCGCCCGGCGATGGCGACCGGGAGACCGAGCCTCGCGGCGAGCGCGTCCGCCTGGGCCTGCGTGATGCGCATGAGCGGCGAGCCGCCGATCGCCTGGAAGCGGCGGCGGACCTCGTCGATCACCTCCGGCGGGGCCGGCCTGCCGCGGCGGATGTTGGTGACGAATGCGGGCAGATCGTCGAGCCGCTCGACGGTGCCGTGGCAGGTGAGGAGGACGGCGGTGGTCACGTCGCTACTCTACATCGGCGCCGCGCGGGCAGCCCTCGCCGGCGCGTGAGGGCGACGCCGCTCGCTGGCGCTGGCTCAGTCCGCGTCCCAGGCGACGACGACGCGATCGTGGCCGATGAGGCCGTTCTTCTTGCGGGCCAGGTGCTGCGCGACGACCCGATCGCCCGCCACGTAGACGCGCACCTCCGTGTACGCCAGCCCCTCGTCGGTCTCGATTCCGTCCAGGATCTCCGTCGAGTCGAGCTGGCGCTCCCAGCCCGAGATCGGATCGCGGAAGAGGTCGTTCTTGAGCCGCTCCAGGATCGCGGGCCTCCCGCTGGTGACGCTGGGGTGGGCCGGCGGATCGCGGCTGCTCACCTCCTCGATCACGGCGTCTTCTGCGTAGATCTGCGAGAGGGCCTCGATGTCCTTGCCCGTCAGGGCACGGCGGATCTCTGGGAGCAGTCCACCGTTCGCCCGCTGGGCCGAGGGTCGCGTCCGCGCCGAGCCTTCCATGCCCGCTTGCATGGGACGCAGCGGCGCAGGCGTCGAGCCCGTGCCAGGGCCGCGCGGCAACGGTAACGGTGATGAAGCGATGAAGCGATGAAGCGACGAAGCGCCGCGTCCCGGCGGCGACATCGGGCCGCGACGCGGCCGTGACGGATGGGACAGACGAGCGCTGAGCCCGGTGGGCGGCCCTCCTCCACATGGCCACCAGCCGAGATCGCGTGGCTGGCGGCGAGTTGCAGCGCCCGGACGGACGTGGTGGATAAGGAAGGTTATGACGCAGCGCCGCACGGTCGTGCTCGCCGATCTCCATCTCGTGCGCCAGACGCCGCGCGACGTGACCGCCGATCTTGCCCGGTTCGTGGAGGCCCACCGGGGGGCACGCATCGTGGTCGCGGGCGATCTGTTCGATCTCTCCTCCGAGTCGCCCTGGATGCCCCGGCCGCGTGCGCTGCGCGAGGCGCTGCTCGCGCACCCGATCGCGCGGGCGGCGCTCGCCGAGCACCTCGACCGCGGCGGCGAGCTCTGGCTGGCGGGTGGCAATCACGACGCCGAGGTCGGGGCGCCCGACTTCCCCGTGGCGCTGGCGGAGGCGCTCGAGGTGACCGGCGGGCCCCGGTCGCGGATCCGCACGACGCCCTGGTTCTTCCGCGAGGGGGCGATCCATCTGGAGCACGGCCACCTGTACGATCCGGACAACGCCCCGGCTCACCCGCTCGTGGTCGGCGAGCGCAGCCTCGGCGTTCACTTCGTCGAGGAGTTCATCGCGCCGACCGGCGCGCACCGCTACCTGCAGGCGAACGATCAGACGCCGCTGAGCTTGTTCCTCTCGGCGTTCACCTGGTACGGCCCTCGCGCGCCCTACGTCATCTACCGCTACTTCCACGCGGCGATCGGCGCGATGCTGAAGAGCGGCCCGCTCTACCGCGCGGGAGGCGAAACCACGGTGGGCGCCGCGGCCATGGAGCGCTTCGCGCACGAGCTCGGGGTGCCGCGCGCGATGGCAGACGCGCTCGTCGGGCTCGGGGCCACGCCGACCCTGGAGAGCGCGGCGCGCACGTTCACGCGGCTGTACTTCGATCGCGTGATCGCGACGCTGTCGATGGGCGCCGGGATCGCGGCGCTCGGGCTCGGCGCGCGGGGGACCGGCGCCGCGGCGCTCGGGCTCGGCGCGCTGCTGATGGGCGCGAGCTGGGCGAGCGGACACAACCGCTACGCCGGCACGGTCGCCGAGCGCCTGGCCGAGAGCGCCGGCCGCGTCGCGAGGACGACCGGCGCGAAGCTGGTCGTCTTCGGCCACACGCACCGCGAGGCGCTCGGCGACGGCTACGCGAACACCGGGAGCTTCTCGTTCCCTCGCGCCGCGCCCGGCCGGCCCTACGTGGAGATCGAGGGGCCGCCCGAAGCACCGCGCGCGATGACCCGCTTCTGGCGAGCCGTGGCGTGACCCCGAACCGCTAGAATCACCGCCGCTCTAGCTCCCGCTCGCGTGCGCGGTGAGCGCGCCCTCGACGAGGTCGAGCGCGAGCGGGACGTCGTCTTCCGGGATCGGCGCGCCGCCGAGCATCGCTGCCAGCAGCCGCTCCCTCGGCTCCGGCCGCAGCACGACAGGTCCGCCGCCGCAGGCCCGGCAGACGAGGCCGCCGCGCGCAGGATCGGCACAGGCCGACTGCGTCGTGTCGCAGGCGCGCCCGCAACGGACGCACTGCGTGAGCTCGAGGCCCCAGCCGAAAGCGACGAGCAGGCGCAGGCCGGTCTCCGCGAGCAGCGCCTGGGGAGGGGCCGTGGACACCTCGTCGAGGCGGTCGAGCAGCTGGTTCAGCTCGCGCCACGCCGCCTGCTCGGCGGTGTGCGCCGGCGCGATCTCCCGCACCCAGCGCAGCGCGCGCCCGGCCACCTCGAGGCGCCCGAGCTCCCCCGCGAGGCGCAGCCGCGGGCGCTCGATCGCCGCTTCCGTGAGCTGGGCGAGCTCCGCGCCCGGACGGATCTCCAGGGTCACGCGGAGCAGGTGCATCGGCTCGAGCGCCGGGAAGCGCTTGGTCGAGCGGCGCGCGCCGCGCGCCGTGGCAGAGATGAGCCCCCCCTGCTCGGTGAAGAGCCCGACCAGGAGGTCGGCTTCACCGAAAGGTACACGCCGGACCAGAAGCGCACCGGTCCGGAGGCGCTCCGTCCGCGGGCGAACCGATCGAGGCATGGCAGGTACCGGCGGTTATGGCGCGAACCGCGCGCGAGCGCCCGGCGAAAATTTGGCCCTCAGGACGAGAGGGAGATACGAGCCCTCGTGAACGTGCCCTCCGACAGCTCCGGCGGCATGTCGTGGCCGCGGGGCCTGAGCACGATGCTGAGCGCCAGCGTGAAGAGGATGAGCAGCAACACGAACGCGATCGCGACCCCGAAGCGCCTGCTCTGGGTGCGGCGCGCGGGCGCCGCGATGGGCAGCGGTGTGACCAGCGCGATCCGGCGGCTCGCCGTGTATCGGGCCAACACCTCCTCCATCGGGAGCGAGACCGCGCGAGCGTACGCCTTCAAGAACCCCCGGACGAACACCTCGCCGGGCAGGTCGTCGAAATGATCTGCCTCGATTCGTTCGATGGAGATCACCGGGATGCGCGTGGCGCGGGCGACTTCCTCCACGCTCATGGCTCGGGCCTCACGCGTGCGTCTCAGGTAGCGTCCGATCGACTCCATCCCATTCCACCCATCGTCATTCGGTCGTCACTCTACTCACCCTGAGAACCGTTGCTCAACCCCCTAGCGCACCCCGCGGTACTTCTCGGAGAGCGGCGCGCCGAGGCCCTATTGCAAGGTCTGTAACTGTGCAGCGCAGCGCTGCCCCACGGGCGTCGTCGCGTTGATCTCCCGGCACCGCTCGAGATCGGCGCGGGCGTCGTCCACGAGCCCTCTCTTCTCGGCGATGCGGGCGCGCGCGTCGAACGCGTCCTGCAGCCGAGTGCACTCCGGCTGGTCGGTCTCGACCGCCCTCGTCAGCGCCTCGCGCGCCAGATCGAGCTCGCCTCGCTTCTCATAGGCGAGGCCGAGCCGGTACTGCCCCACGCAGAAGAGCGGCTGCGCGGCGACCGCGCGGCGTAGCGCGTCGATCGCCTCGTCGTTCCTGCCCTTGAGCAGGTACGCCCAGCCCAGGTTGCCCCACGACTTCTCCGGCGAGGCGTACAGGATGTCCTCGGTCAGCGGCTTGAGCACCGCGATCGCCTCGTCGTAGCGCCGCTGATGCACGAGGATGACGCCCAGCGCGTTCTTCGCGTCCCGCATCTCCGGGTTCGCCTCGAGGGCCCGCCGCGCCATCTTCTCGGCGCTGTCGAAGCGGCAGTCGCTGGAGTGAGCATCACCCGCGCAGAAGCCGAGCAGGATCAAGGCGCCGAGATAGGACGCCTCGGCGTTGTCCTCGTCGTGCGAGAGCGCCTGCTCGACGTGCGCCAGCGCCTCGCGCAGGCGGCCGCGCTGGAACGAGTCGCGCGCGAGATCATATTCCGCGAGCGACCGCGCGTCGCTCGTCTGCGCCGAGGGCTGCGCGCCGCCGCCGCACGACGCGAGCGCGAGCGGCGCAACGGACATCAACGAGAACAGCGACCCCATCGACATGACAGCAGCCGCGCCGCGGATGCACCCCGCGCGGGTCGCTGCTGTCCTGTGTCGCTGCGAGGTCATGTGCGATCTTGAATCCGCTGCCGAACGATGCCGGGGCGCGGCACATTGTCAGGACGGGACTTCGCCTGCCCTGCGGGGAACCCTGAGTAAACCAGGCCGCTTGTCACGTCAACCTGCGAATCTCCACGGGAAGACGCGGCGCGTTCTCGGGATCCCGATTCGGCTTCCAGCAGGTGTCAGGTCGGCGTAGGATGGTGGCGTAGGCGGTTCCTGCTCATCACTGTTCGCCCCGGATCTCGTCCTTGAGACCCAGCAGGCCGAACAGCCTCCGCAGCGCTTCGATATCGGGGATCTCGAGGCGCTCGTCGGCGATGCGCAGGTACTGGCCCTCCCGGAGCTGCTGGACGGCGCGCTTCACCGTGTCGACGTCGAGGCCGACGCGGGTGGACAGCTCCATCGGCGAGATCGCGAACGAGGCGCCGTTCGAGGCGGCGCCGCCGGTGGCGCGCGACTGCTGCGCGAGCTTGAGGAGCGCGTTCACGACCTTCGACTGCGTGTCGGTGAGCATCATGATCTCGATCTGGTCCTCC
This sequence comes from Sorangium sp. So ce281, assembly GCF_051527395.1. NCBI lineage: Bacteria > Pseudomonadati > Myxococcota > Polyangiales > Polyangiaceae > Sorangium > Sorangium sp. So ce281. The sequence continues at coordinate 2,241,380 of NZ_CP150322.1, read as the reverse complement.
GCGTCGCGGAGCCGACCGACGAGCTGCTTGATGATGCGCATCGCGACGGCCGGGTTGCGCTCGACGAGGTTCTGCAGCGTGCCCTGATCGAGCGCGAGCGCGACCCCGCGGGAGAGCGCGATCGCCGTCGACGAGCGCGCCGCGCCGCCGAGGAGCGCGGATTCGCCGAACAGATCGCCGGGCTTCAGGACCATCAGGCTGCGCTCGGCGCCGCGGACCTTCTTGATGAGCCGGACGCGCCCTTCCTCGAGGAGGTACGCCTCGGTCCCGGGCTCGCCCTCGCGGAAGATGACGTCGCCGGCCTCGAACGGGCGGCCGAACCGGGCGCGGAGCCGCTCGGGATCGGGCCCCGGCTCGGCCGACTCCACGGGGGCGGACAGGGCGGGCTCGTCGCGCGGCGCGGCGGGGACGGACGGAGAGCGAGCAGGCTCCGCTGCCGCGGCGGGCGGCGGAGCGCGCTCCGCGTCGCTGGGGCTCGAGGCCTCGCGCTCCGCGTCGGGTGCGACGCCGTCCCCTTCAGGCGAGCTGATCATCGGGGCGGAGTGTATCCCAGCTCGGCCGGCTTCGCGTCCGGCGCGCGCACATAGAGCGGCTCCAGGAGCGCCGGATCATGCAGAGCCGCCGCTGCCCCGCGCTCGCCGCCCGCGGCGGCCGCCCGGAGCCGATCGATCGCGAGGCGCCCGATCCACGTCGCGTCCGGGAAATCCAGGGCGTCGCCCCGCGCGGCGAGCGGCCGGAGCGCCTCGATCTCCTCGGCGACGGCGCCGACGACGACGATGCGGCGCCCCGCGGCGAGCTCGGCCACGACGTCGAACGCCGCGTCGCGCGGCAGGTGGCGCGGGGGGAGCGAAGGCGCCGCCGCGGGCCCGTCGAAGGCGGCCAGGAAGACCTCGCCCTTCTTGGCGTCGATCAGCGGGACCAGGAGATCGCCGGGGCTCGCCGCGCCGGCGGCGAAGGCGGCGGCGGCCATCGCCTCGAGCGAGGTGACGCCGGCGACCGGGACGTCCAGCGCCAGCGCGACGCCCTTGGCCGCCGCGACCGCCACCCGGACCCCGGTGAACGAGCCGGGCCCCACGTCGCAGCCGAGCGCCTGCACCGCCGCGGCCGGTAGGCCTGCCGCAGCGAGGACCTCGTCGACGGCTCCGAAGATGCGCTCTGCGTGCCCGTGCAGGTCGGCGTAGGTCGTCGCCGCGAGCAGCCGCGCGCCGGCCGCCGGCGCCGCGGCGAGGCCGGCGGTGGAGAGCGCGCCGCCCCGCGACGCCGCCGCCTCGGCGTGCAGGTCCACGTCCGCTGCGTCGAAGAGGGCGGCGCTGCCGCGCGGGGTCGAGGTCGAGAGGGCGAGGAGCTTCAAGGCGCGCTCGGGAACGTTGCAGCCGCGATGCTGTCTGGCAGAACCTCGGGCCAAGGGCAACGAGCTTCGGCGAGGCGCTGGGGCCGCGGCGCGTCCGACGGGACCGAAGGGGGTGCGAGCCGATGCGCGATCAACGAGCGATGGTGCCGGCGCTCCTCGTATCGGCGATCGTCCATCTGGGCGCGTGGAGCTCGGCGCGGCTCGGGCCGGAGGTGCCCGCCAGCGATCCCGCCGAGCCAGCGGCGGAGCGCGAGCCGATCGATCTCTGGACCGGGCTCACGGCCGCGCTGCCGGGCAGCGGCGGCGCGGCGCGCCCGAGCGACGCTCGCGGCGGGCGCGACGAGGCCGGCGAGCGCGGCGAGCCGACGAGCATGCCAGCGGCGCGCGCTCCGGCCGATGCCAGCCGGCCCACGGCGCCTGCAGAGCGCCCTGCAGAGGCCAGCGGCGCGCCGGCGCCGCCCGTGGCGGCCGCGCCGCGCGGCCAGGCAACGCCTCGGCCGAAGGCGACGCCCCGGCCCAAGGCGACGCCCCGGCCCGCAGAGCGACGCCGGGAGCCCGCGGCGAACGGGGAAGCCGGCGCACCGGCGCGCTCCGCCGCCGCGCGGGCGAGCGCCGGCGCCGGAGAGGACGGCGAGGGCGACTTCGGGGCGGCCGGCGTCAGCGCTGTGCGCAACCTCGGGCGCGCCTTCACGAGGGCCATCCCGCCCGCGTGCCAGGCGGATCCGATCTGGGCGACGCTCCCGCCCGGAAGCGCGGGGAAGGCGCGCTTCGTGATCGACATCGACGACGCCGGGCACATCGCGACGTGGCGTCCGGAGCCCGGAGGGGAAGAGCCCGCGCGACACCTGAGCAACCTGGCGAAGCGGACGCTCGCGCTGCTCGGCGGCGGGACGTTCGCGGTGGCGCGGGGCGCCGTGACGGCAGGGAAGCAGACGCTGGAGGTGAGCGCCGTCGTCCGCGTCGGCGAAGGCGCGGGGGAGACAGGCGCCCCTGCCGATCTGGCGTGGCGCTTCGAAGGGGGGCGCGGCAAGGCGTCGTTCGTCCAGCCCGGCGGTCGCCTGGTGGAGGTCGTCGTCCAGGTGGTGCGCACGGAGGCCGCGCGAGGCGCGCCTCCTGGCTGAGCGGCCAGCGGGCCGCGTGCGCCGCCTCGTCCGGCCCACGGAGCAGCTCGGCCGCGGCGCGGAGCGCTCTCCAGCGGCCGGTCCTTGCGCGCTTGCGGTCGCGCCTCGAGGCTCTACGTCCGGCCCGTGGGACGGCTCCGCGCTGCCGCATGGGCGTGTGTCGGGTTCCTCGGGACCGCGCCGCTCGCTGCCTGCGACGACCGGGCAGCCGCGCTCTCGCCCCCGCCATCGCACCGCGGCGCGGCGAGCGCGCCGTGCTCGGTCCTGCGCGCGGAATCGCCGCCCGAGCCGCCGGCCGCCCGCGGCGCGATGACCCTGCCTGCGCTCATCGAGCAGGTGCGGCCGGCGGTGGTGACCATCACCACCCTGCGCGCGCCCTCGTTTCCAGACGGGCGCGCGGGCCCGGCGCTCCCGTTCGGGGACCGTGTGCAGCGGGTGGAGCGGGCGATCGGATCCGGGTTCGTGATCGCCGAAGAAGGGCTCGTGCTGACGAGCGATCACGTGATCGGCGACGCGTTCGGCATCGAGGTGCAGCTCTCGGACGAGCGCGCCTTCGAGGCGACCGTGGTCGGGCGGGATCCGACGCTCGACGTGGCGCTGTTGAAGCTGCTCGGAGCGGGGTCGCTGCGGGTCGCCTCCCTCGGATCGAGCGCGCCGGTCCGGCCTGGCGACGGCGTCATCGTGATCGGGAGCCCGTTCGGGCTCGGACCGACGGTGACCCGGGGCATCATCAGCGCGACGTCGAGGCCCATGGGCACGGGGAACCTCGACGGCTTCCTCCAGACCGACGCCGCCATCAACCCGGGAAACAGCGGCGGGCCGCTCTTCGACGCCACGGGGCAGGTGATCGGCATCGCGACGGCGATCCACGCCGATGGCCGCGGCATCAGCTTCGCCCTGCCGATCGACGAGGTGCTCGAGATCCTGCCCGAGCTGCGGGAGACGGGCCGCGTGGACCGGGGGCGCATCGGGATCAGCTTCCAGGAGGTGACCTCGCAGCTCGCGCGGGTGCTCCGGCTGCCGGGGCGGATGGGCGCGCTGATCACGGAGGTCGAGCCGGAGGGCCCCGGATCGCGGCTGGGCTTCAGGCCGGGCGACGTGATCACGTCGGTCGAGGGGCGCCGCGTCGAGCACGCGCGCGAGCTCGCGCGCATGCTCCGGCGAGCCAAGCCGGGAGACGAGGTGGAGCTGATCTACAAGCGCGACGGCGTCGACCGGCGCGCGACGATGAAGCTCGATCCGTCGGCCCCCGGCGAGCCGTCGTCGAGCTGGCGCGCGCAGGAAGATCGCGCGCCGAGGGACGCCCAGCAGCCGCCGTTCGGCGTGCTGGCGAGCGACGCCCTGGGAGGAGCGCGCATCGAGTCGATCGCGCCTCGGAGCCCTGCGGCTGGCCGCCTCGAGGTGGGCGACGTGGTGCTCGACCTGAACGGCGCGCCGGTGCGGGGCGGCGCCGACCTGACCGCGCGCCTGGGGGCGGCACGCCAGGATCTCCTGTTGCGGGTACGGCGCCACGGGGCGCCCCGCTACCTCACGGTCCCGGCGCGCTGAGCGGGCGTCGCTCCAGCGACCTCGGTCCAGCGCGCCGAGCGCGGGCGACACACGCGCCGAGCGCTGGCCACACGCCCGCCGAGCGCGGGCCCACGGCTCACCGAGCGCGGGCTACATGCCCGCAATGGACGCTGCTACGTTACGCCGCATGGGAGCTTTGGCAGGCGCGAGGTGCCCGATTTGCCGCAAGTCGGCGGGGCCCAGGCCCGAGAACCCGGCCTTTCCGTTCTGCTCGCCCCAGTGCAAGCTGGTGGACCTCGGCCGCTGGCTCGACGGTGGCTACCGGGTGCCTGGCCCGCCCGTTTCATCGACAGGGGACGCCGAGGCCCTGGAAGCGAAGGCACGAACCGACGGGCTCGACGGGAACATCCAGGAAGAGGACGAATGATCGCTCGTCGCGCGCTTTGCTTGCTCACCGTTCTCACGTCGGCCTCCATCACGTCCGCGGCCCTGGCACAGCAGGGGCAGCCGCTCCCGGGGACCTCGCCGAGCGCCGGCGCCGCGGCCGCGCAGCCGAACCCGTACGATCCATCGATGCAGGCCGGAGGCCTGGCGCCGCCCCCGCCGATGACGACGCCCGAGCCGGAGCCCGCCGCCCCCGACGGCACGGAGCAGCGCCTCGACGAGGCCAAGGAGCGGGACTCGGGGCGCGGCCTCGAGATCGTCTGGCTGAACGTCGAGGGAGGCTACGAGAACGTCGGCCTCCAGACGTTCAACATCGACGAGGACGACTTCACGGCCGGCTTCGTTTCGAGCGCGGCCAACGGGGGCGTCATCGGCGCGGGGGCCGGCGTCCGGCTCCTGTACTTCACGCTGGGCGCCCGCGGACGGGTCGGGTTCTTCAGCGACTGGCAGCTCTTCACCCTGGGCGGCGAGGTCGGCATGCACCTGCCGCTCGGGAAGCTCGATCCGCACGTCGATCTGGGCTTCGGCTACGCCGGCCTCGGCAGCGTCAAGAGCGCGGTGAGCGGCGCGGCCGACGCCATCGCGATCCGCGGCTTCTACGGAAGGGTCTCCGGTGGGCTCGACCTCTACCTGTCGCCGGTCTTCTCGATCGGCGCGAACGCGAGCTGGGAGCTCCTGGCGCTGACCAGGCCGGGGCTCTCCTCGGCCGCGATCGAAGGGATCAAGGGCGGAGCCGCCGCGCCTCAGCAAGCCAAGGCCGATCTGCTCGCGGCCGAGGGCTCCAGCGTGGGCTCGGCGCTCGCCCTGACCGCGGTCGCCGGGCTCCACTTCTAGCCGCAGCGAAGCCAGCTCCGCCGCCCCGCCCCTCGCGCCCATGAACGCCGCCGCCGCGCTCCTCTGGCTCGCCACCGTCGCAGCGCCGCTCGGAGGGCTGGCCGCGCTCCTCGTCTGGTCGCAGCGCCTCTATGGGAGGCGCCGGTTCGCGGTGGGGACGGCGCTGCTCGGCGCGCTCGCGTTCGTGCCGGCGCTGCTCATCGAGACGTTCCTCCAGCGCTGGCAAGGCCTCGACAAATCCGCCAGCGCGCTCGACGCCGTCACGCTCGTCTACATCTTCGTGGTCACGGCGCCGCTGGAGCAGGGCCTCAAGGTGGCGGCCGTCGCGCCGATCGCGCGGCTGCGCGCCGTGGAGGAGCCGTTCGATGGGCTCGTGTACGCGGCCGCCGCGGCGCTCGGGTTCGTGTCGGCCCACAACGCGGTGTACCTGTGGGGCCGGCCGCTGGAGCCGCTCGACATCGCGCGGGCCCTCCTCGCCGTGCCGGCGCACCTCTTCTTCGCCTCGCTCTGGGGCTACGCGCTGGGCCGCGAGCGCACGCGGCCGCTGGGCGGCCGTCGCTTCAACGCCGCGTGGCTCGGCGCGATGGTGCTCAACGGCGCCTACGACTACATCGTCTTTGCGTGCCGCCCGGTCGCGCTCGTCATCGCGGCGCCGGTGCTCCTCGGCGCCGGCCTCGTGACCTTCGTCGCCGCCCGCGACCTGCTCCGCCGAGGCGCGTCGCCGCACGGCTCGCAGCGCAAGGAGCGCCGCTTCCTTCCGCGCATCGCTCCGCCGTCGCTCGGAACGTTGCGTGAGGCGCTCAGGCGCACCGAGCGACCGGTGACGCTCACGTGGATCGCCTTCGGCGCGCTCGTCACGGTCGGGGTGATGACGACCGCGCTCGCGATCGCGATCGCGCTCGGCCACCGCTTCGGCGTCGACTTCGCGGCGGTGGACCGGGGCGACGCCTCGGCCGCCGCGGCGGCGCCGCTCCTCTTGCTCGTCGCAGCGGCGATCGCCGCTTTCCCCTTGGCTGGCTATCTCGTCGCCCGGGCCTCGTCGACGGGCAGCGTCCTTGAGCCGGCCGCCTCGGCGGCGCTCGCCATCCTGGGCTCTCTGGTGCTGCTCGGCCTCGCGGCCCCCGTCGCGGTCGTGTTCGCGGCCGCGCTCGCCCCCATCGCCTTCAGCCTCGCGTGCGCGGGCGCCTGGATCGGCACGACGCGCTGAGCGCGGCGCAGGCTCGCGCCCGGCGCCAGAAACCCTGCCAGCTCGCCGGGCGTCCGCGCCGTTACGCGGTCGCCGCCTTCGCCGCCGGCTGGTGCTTGGCCACCTCGTCCTGGAACCTGCGGAGCAGCTCCTGCGCTGCGGGCGACAGGTTCCGCGGCACCTCGACCTGGATGACCACCTGGAGCGCTCCGCGGCCGCGACCGTCGATCCGGGGCGCGCCCTTGCCCTTGACCGAGATCACCTCGCCGGGCTGCACGCCCGCCGGGACCTCGACGTCGACGACCGTGTCGTCCGGCAGGTCGATCTTGACCGTGCTGCCGAGCGCCGCGTCGGCGAAGGAGATGGGCGCCCGCGTGATGAGGTCGAGCCCGTCGCGCTCGAAGCGCTCGTCCGCGGCGAGATCGACGTCGACGTACAGATCGCCGGGCGGCGCGCCCTGGGCGCCCGGCATGCCCTGGCCCGGCACCCTGAGCCGCTGGCCGCCGTCGATGCCGGCCGGGAAATTGACGACGACCTTCCGCGTCTTCTCGACCGCGCCGAACCCCTTGCAGGTGGCGCACGGCGTCTTGATGACCGACCCCTCGCCCGAGCATTCAGGGCACGTCTGGGTGAACATCACGAACCCGCGCGAGGTCGAGACCTGCCCGGCGCCGCCGCACGTACCGCACGGCTTGCGTTTCGTCCCTGGCTTCGCCCCCGAGCCGGAGCAGTCGTCGCACGCCACCGGCGTCCGCAGGACGACCTCCCGCTTGCAGCCGAGCAAGGCGTCCCGCAGCGAGAGCCGCTGCTGGACCCGGATGTCCTGGCCGCGCGCGGGCCCGCGCCGCCGGCGCTGCCCGCCGCCGAAGCCGCCGAAGAACTCCGAGAAGATGTCCTGGAAGTGGGAGAAGATGTCGCCGTCGGCCGCGCCGCCGATCCCCTCGAGGCCGGCGTGCCCGAACTGGTCGTACCGGCTGCGCTTCTCCTCATCGGAGAGGACCTGGTACGCCTCGGTGGCCTCTTTGAAGCGGGCCTCCGCCGACGCATCGCCGGGGTTCCGGTCCGGATGGTTCTTCAACGCAGCCTGACGATAGGCCTTGCGAATGTCGTCAGGCGTCGCGTCTCGCGCGAGGCCAAGAACTTCGTAGAAGTCGCGCTTTTCACTCATGAATCGTGGACCGCCGCGTCGATCCTGCCCGACAGCGGGCACAGGCGCCGGCTGACCATAAGTCGTCGTGCGCGCCTGTCAACGCGTAATACAGCGTGAACGCCCGCGGTGGCTGAGCACCGGGAGCTCTGCCGCGCGGGCTGCGGCGCTGCTACTGGCCCCGGCGCTGGAACGCAGGCGTGTCCCAGTCGGAGTCGAGCGGGGGGACGAAGCTCGCGCGGTCGCGCGGGCTGCCGCCTGCCGCCTGGACCTGCGGCGCGGGCCGGCGGGTGGTCGGATACGCGACCTCCTCGTGCCGGTGCGGCTGGCGCTGCGTCATGGGCATGGGAGGAGCGCTCGGGGCGGAGCGGCCCGACATCGGCCCGGCCGCCGCGGCCAGCGACGCTCCGATGGAGTGCGCGGTGGCGCGCGACTGCGCGGCGCTCGCGAGCTGCTGCGGGACCTCGGCGACGAGGTGGTCGAAGCCGGTCGCGATGACCGTGACCTTGATCATCTCGCCCATGTTCTCGTCGATGGTCGCGCCGAAGATGATGTTCGCGTCCTCGTGCGCCTGCTCCTGCACGAGCGTCGCGGCCTCCTCGATCTCGCGCATCCGCATGTCGGGGCCGCCGACGATGTTGATGAGCACGCCGGTCGCGCCCTCGACCGAGATGTCGTCGAGCAGCGGCGAGCTGACGGCCATCTCGGCGGCGAGGCGAGCGCGGCCCTGCCCCTTCGCGCAGCCGGTGCCCATGAGCGCGCGGCCCATGTTCGACATCACCGTCTTCACGTCCGCGAAGTCGACGTTCACGATCCCGTTCTGCGTGATGAGATCGCTGATGCCCTTGATCGCCTGATAGAGCACCTCGTCCGCCTTGCGGAACGCCTCGACGAACGAGAGGTCCTCGTCGCCCAGCGAGAGGAGCTTCTGGTTCGGGATCGTGATGAGCGTGTCGACGTGCTCCGCGAGCATCGCGAGCCCGAGCTCGGCGCGGCGCGAGCGCTGCTTGCCCTCGAAGAAGAACGGCTTCGTCACGACGCCGACGGTGAGGCAGCCCTCCTCGCGCGCGAGCTGCGCGATGACCGGCGCGGCGCCCGTGCCCGTACCGCCGCCCATCCCCGCGGTGACGAACACCATGTCGGCGCCCTGGATGCACTCCTTGACGCGCGTCACGTCCTCGAGCGCCGCCTTGCGGCCCTTCTCGGGATCGGCGCCCGCGCCGAGACCGCGCGTGACGCTCGCCCCGATGTGGAGCTTGGTCGGGGCGAGGCTCGATCCGAGCGCCTGGGCGTCGGTGTTGACGACGATGAACTCCACGCCCTCGAGGCCGAAGTTGATCATCGTGTTGACTGCATTGCCGCCAGAACCGCCACAACCGATGACCTTGATCCGGGCGTCGTACCCGGTGTGCTCGTCGGCAAACTCGATGGAGAAACTCATGAACTCCTCCCGGGGAAGTACAGCTAGCCGCTCGGCCCGGCGCCGACCCCTACGGAGGTCGAGCGGCGCGGAACCCTCAGTGCGCGAGGACGTCCTCGCTCCGGACGGCATTCGGAGGGGCGCCTCTTCCCCTTCGAACACCGCGCTTCAAACCCTCTTGACCTCGCGTTCAAGAGGGATCGCCAGTGCGCTATCGGATCCTCTCAAACCCAATTCTCTAACAACTTTCTCTTGCCACGTCATGCCTAGAATGCTGCTCGAAGCCAGTTCCAGAACCTCCCGCTCGACCTCTTTTCAATCGACATTTCTTCGACGACATCTCGACGCGACTCGCGCTCGCGGAGCTTCTCGCGACGGATCTCCGCGCGTCCGGCGTGGCCGACGTCGAGCGTCACCGGCGTGAGCCCGCGCGCCTGCGCGAGTGCGTTGGCGCCGTACTGAACGAGGCCCACGCCCGTCGCGTACTGCGGGCCGGCCACGAGCTGCGTGATGCCTCGCACGCCGACCGGCACGCCGAGGCGCACGGGCATCCCGAGGATCTCCTCGGCGAACTCTGTCATCCCTTCCATGAGGACGCCGCCGCCGGTGACCACCGCGCCGGCCGAGAGCTGCTCGAGCATCCCTGTGTCCTCGATCCGCTTGCGGATGACCGCGAAGATCTCCTCGACGCGCGGCTCGATGATGTCCGACAGGACGCGGCGCGCCGCCTTGCGCGGCATGTGCCCGCCGACGCCGGGGACCTCGATCTCCTCCTCGTCGCCCACCATCCGGCCCAGGGCGCAGCCGGCGTTGCGCTTCAGGCGCTCGGCCTCGCCCATCGGCGTGCGCAGCCCGGCGGCGATGTCGGCCGTCACGTTGTTGCCGCCCGCCGGGATCACGCTGGCATGCGCGATTCCGCCGTCCACGTAGAGGAGCAGGTCCGTCGTACCGCCGCCGATGTCGATGATGGCGACGCCGATCTCCTTCTCGTCCTCGGAGAGCACCGCCTCGGCGCTGGCGAGCGGCTCCAGTACCACGTCGGCCACGGTGAGGCCGCAGCGCTCCGCGCAGCGGACGACGTTCTGCACGCACGAGGTCGCGGCCGTGATCAGGTTCACCTTCACGCCGAGCCGGACGCCGCTCATCCCGACCGGGTCGCGGATGCCGTCCTGGTTGTCGACCGTGAACTCGCGCGGCAGGACGTGCAGGATCTGACGATCGGCGTCGACAGGGATGGCCCGCGCGCCCTCGAGGACGCGCTCGACGTCCAGCCGCGTGACCTCGCCGCCCGAGACCGCGGCGACACCGTCGGACTGCTGGCAGCGGATGTGGCTGCCCGCGACGCCGGCATACACGGTGCGGATCTCGACGCCCGCCATCGTCTGGGCGGCCTCGATCGCCTCGGAGATCGAGCGCACCGTCCAGTCGATGTTGCTCACCACGCCCTTCCGCAGGCCGCGGCACGGGACGTTGCCCACCCCGAGGATGGTGATCCCATCAGCGTCGATCTCGCCAACGACCGCCGAGACCTTGGTCGTCCCGATGTCGAGTCCGACGACGATCTCAGTAGTCTCCATCCGGCTCTTCATTGCGTGCACCACCTCATGCGGGGACGAGCCCCATGCGCGTGTAAGGCGGGCACGACGCTGCCATGAGCCAGCAGCACCGGCCAAATTTTGCTCGGCGATCGCCGGCGCGGAGCGCGGGCCCGACGGCGCTCATCTCATCCTCACCACGACACGCTCGGGGTGCGCGTCGTTGTCGAGGAAGATGACCGACGCGTTCGCCTTTCGCTGGGCGAGCTCGGCGAGCACCCGCGACGCCTGGGCGGCCTTGTCCCGGTAGGGCGGCTGCCCGAGGTGGAGCGAGATCGCCTCCTTTCCGATGGTGACGACGATCGACCCGTCCCGCTCGACGTGGAGCTCCTGGATCGGATAGCGGCGCGCGACGCCGGCGCGCTCCATGTCCTCGACCACGTCGAGCAGGCGCCGGACCGCGATGACGACGCCGGGGCGATCCCGCGCCACCTGTTCGCCGGTGATCCCGGTGACGATCGGGAGGTCGACGGGGTCGTCGCCGGCGAGCTCCTTGAAGAGCTCGCCGTCGCGCGTCGCGAGGTAGAGATCGCCGCCGATCGCGACCAGGGCCTGCGCCTCCCGCTCGACGATGTCGACGTGGATCGTCGCGGGGAGCCTGCGCGTGACCGTCGCCTTCTCGATCCAGGGGTCGGTGGCGATCGAGGCGCCGGCGAGCTCGAGATCGAGCGTGAAGATGTTCTTGCCCACCTCGATGCCGCCGGAGCTGGCCACCTGCTCGGCGGTCCGGCGCTGGACGCCGTCGACGAGCACCGTGCGCACGGCGAAGCGAGGGCTCGACACGATGTAGCGGCGCGCGCCCCACGCGACGGCGGTCGAGGCGACGAGCACGACGGCGGCGCCCGCGAGCAGCTGCAGGGCGCGGAGGTGGCGCGCGATCGGCCGCCGAGGGCGCGCCGCCGGGGGCGCGCCGTCCTTCGCCGACGGGCGCGGCGGGCGCACGGACACGCTCGTCGCGGGCGGGGCCGGAGACTCGTGCGACGGCGGGGTCGACGCGCGCACGCGCTCGTTCTTCGGCGGCACCGCAGCCACGGGCTCGGGCTTCGAGCCGCGCGAGGCCGCCCGGACCGGCGGGGCCGCGGGCACCGACGGCAGCGAGCGGCGGCGGTTCGGCGGTGGCGCGCTGGGACGCTCGGTCACGAGCTGCCCTCCTGCGGCGGCGACTTCGCCTCGAGCCGCGCCTTGAGCCCCCGCACGCACGCGTTCACGTCGCCCGCGCCGAGCGCGATGACCACGTCGCCGGGCCGGGCGATCTTCTCGAGGGCCTCCGGGAGGTCGGCCTTGTCGGCGATGAAGCGCGCGTCGTGGTGGCCGTGCTCCCGGATCGACTGGACGAGGCGCTCGGCGGTCACGCCGGGGATCGGCGGCTCGCCCGCGGCGTAGATGTCCGTGACGAGCAGGACGTCGGCCTGGTTGAAGGCGCGCGTGAACTCGTCGAAGAGATCGCGCGTGCGGGTGTGCCGGTGCGGCTGGAAGGCCACGACGACGCGGTGATCCTCGCCGGGGAACGCCCGGCGGGCCGCGTCGATGGTGGCGCGGATCTCGGCCGGGTGGTGGCCGTAGTCGTCGATCATCGTGACGCCGCCGATCGACCCGACGACGGAGAAGCGGCGAGCGACGCCGCCGAACGTGGCCAGCGCCTGCTTGGTGACGTCGAGCGGCACCTCGAGCTCGTCCGCGACCGCGATGGTGGCGAGGCAGTTGAGGACGTTGTGCGCGCCCGGCATCTTCACCGTGAAGCCGCCGAGCGGCTCCCCCCGGCGGTACGCGTTGAAGCTCGTCTCGAGGCCGCGGAACTGGATGCCGCGCGCCGAGTAGTCCGACTGCGGCGAGACGCCGTACGTGACGTGGCGGCGCGGGATGCGCGGGAGCAGATCCTGGACGTGCGGGTGGTCGAGGCAGAGCACGGCGAGCCCGTAGAACGGGACGCGCGCGGCGAACTCGACGAAGGCGTCCTTGATGCGCTCGTGCGTGCCGTAGTGATCGAGGTGCTCGGGGTCGATGTTGGTGACCACCGCGATCGTCGGGGTGAGCCGCAGGAACGATCCGTCGCTCTCGTCGGCCTCGGCGACGAGCAGGTCACCGGCGCCGAGCCGCGCGTTCGTGCCGAGCGCCGCCATCTTGCCGCCGACGACGACGGTGGGATCGAGGCCGGCGGCGCGCAGGACCGTGGCGACGAGGGAGGTCGTGGTGGTCTTGCCGTGCGAGCCCGCGATCGCGACGCCGTACTTCACGCGCATCAGCTCGGCGAGCATCTCCGCGCGCCCGATCACCGGGGTGCCGAGCGCGCGCGCCTCGGTGAGCTCGGGGTTCTCGGGGCGGATGGCGCTCGAGTACACGACGACATCGACGCCGCGGACGTTCTCGGCGCGGTGGCCGATGTCGATCCGGACGCCGAGCGACGTGAGCCGCCGCGTCGTCGAGCTCTCCTTGAGATCCGAGCCGGAGACCTCGAACTCGAGCGAGCGCAAAATCTCGGCGAGGCCGCTCATCCCGACGCCCCCGATGCCGACGAAATGGACGTGGCGAACGCGACCGCGGAACATCAACCTGCCTCCTCCCAGCCGAGGCCAGCGCCGAGCGGCGCGGCGTGGTTCGTCACGGCGCCGCGCTGCGCCTCGCCAGCGCGCGCCGCGCGGCCGCCGAGGGTGGGAAAGCGCAGCGCGCGGTGGCGCGGAGCCCGCGCGAGATCGAGCAGATCGGCGGCGACGCGCGCCGCGGCGTCCCGCGTGGCGAAGGCCGCCGCCGCGTCCGCCATGCGGGCCCGGAGCGCCGGCGCGGCCGCGAGCCGGGCGATCTCGTCGGCGAGGCGCAGCTCGGTGGCGTCGCCCTGGGCGATCGCCACCGCGGCGGAGGCCCGCTCGAGGGATTGCGCGTTCCTCAGCTGGTGGTCGTCGGCCGCGAACGGGTACGGAATCAGGATTGAAGGGCGCCCGACAGCGCAGAGCTCGGCGAGCGTCGACGCGCCCGCGCGGGCGATCACGACGTCAGCCGCGGCGAGCGCCTCCGCCACGTCGTCGATGAACGGGACGACGCGCGCGCGCCCTGGCAAGCCGAGCTCGGCGTAGAGCGACCGGACCGCGGCCTCGCGATCCCTGCCCGTCTGGTGCACCACCTCGAGGTCGACGCCCCGATCGCGGCCTCGCGCGATCGCGCGAGGGACGACGTCGTTCAGCGCGAGCGCGCCCTGGCTGCCGCCGAGGACCAGCAGGCGGAGCGCGCCCTCGCGCGGCGCGTACGGGGCGCGGGCGAAGGCGCGCCGGAGGGGGACGCCGAAGAGGCGCACGGTGCTCGGGCGCAGCGCGCGCGCCGTCTCCGGGAAGGCGACGTACGCGCGATCGACGATCGGCGCGAGCAGCCGGTTCGACAGCCCGAGGACGCTGTTCGGCTCCAGGATCGCGACCGGAACGCCGAGCGAGCGGGCCGCGAGCGAGACCGGTCCGCCGGCGTACCCGCCGAGCGAGAGCGCCACGCGGGCGTCGAGCCGCTCGACGAGCCGCCTCGCCTCCGGGAGGACGCTGCCCGCGCGGGCAGCGCCGCGCACGAAGCCCGAGAGGCCGCCCCCGCGGAGCGGCAGGACGTGGAGCAGCTCGAGGTTGTCGCCGCGCTCGCCCATCACGCGCACCTCGATGCCGCGCGCGGTGCCGACGTACACGACGCGCGCTTCTTCGTCGCGCGCCGCGGCGCGGACGGCGTCGCCCACGGCGATCATCGGGAAGACGTGGCCGCCGGTGCCGCCTCCGGCGATGAGCACGGTCACCATGCGCCGCCCTCCTCGGCCGACGCGGCGACCACGGCCGACGCGCTCGGCGCGTGCGGGACGGGTGAAGCGCCCGCCTCGCCGCGCCTCTCGGGGGCCACGACGGTCCGCGATCGGCTGATGCTGAGCAGGATGCCCGCGGCCGCGGCGTTCACGAGCAACGAGGAGCCGCCATAGCTGAGGAACGGCAGCGTGAGCCCCTTCGTGGGGAGGATCGCCATCGCGACGGCGAGGTTCGTCATCGCCTGCACCCCGAAGAGCGTCGCGATGCCGAACGCCATGAAGCTGCCGTAGTCGTCGGCCGCCTCGAGGGCGATCTTCACGCCCCGCGAGACGATGACGAGGTAGGCCGCGCACAGGCCGACGATGCCGACGAAGCCGAGCTCTTCGCCGACGATCGCGGACACGAAATCGGTGTGCGCCTCCGGCAGGTAGAGCACCTGCAGCCCTCGCCCGAGGCCGAGGCCGAAGAGCCCGCCCGAGCCGAAGCTCATGACCGACTGGAACGGCTGGTAGGCGAGGTCCGCGCGGTTGTTGTCCATGTCGATCCACGCGAGGTAGCGCGCGTAGCGGTACCCGCTGAAGCGAACGAGCGCGGCGCCGGCGAGCGCCAGCAGCATGGAGAACGCGGCGATGTACGGGACGCGCGCGCCCGCCACGAACAGCAGCGTGAAGGTCAGGAAGAGCAGCACGACCGCGCTGCCGAAGTCGGGCTGCTTGAGGCAGAGGAGCATCAAGAGCCCGACGACGAGGAGGTGCGGGAGGAAGCCGACCGAGAACGACTTGATGCGCTCTGCCTTCTTCGACAGCGAGTAGGCGAGCCAGAGCACGATCCCGAGCTTCGCCACCTCGGCCGGCTGCACGTGGACAGGGCCGAGCGAGATCCAGCGGTAAGCGTTGCCGGCCCTGTGGCCGAGCCCCGCCACGCAGGCGACGAGCATCCCGGTGACGGTGATGAGCACCGGGTACGTGAGGACCTTGAGCCGGCGGTGATCGATGCGGCTCGTGATCCACATCGTGGCGATCGAGAGGACCGCGTAGACCGCCTGACGCTTGAGGAAGAACTGCGCGTCCTTGTAGCGGACCGTCGCCTCGACGGCGCTGGCGCTGTAGACCATCACCACGCCGAAGCCGATGAGCGCCGTGACGACGGCCGCGAGGAGGGCGTCGACCGGCCCCGACGGGCTCGATCGCACCTTCCAGAAGGCCTCGGCGGCCGCCGCGATCCCGCCCGGCGCCGCCTTCTCCTGGTCGGGGGGACCGACGTGCCGGTTCTTGGGCGCGTCGGCGCGCGCGCCGAACGCGTTGCTCCACGACGTCACGACGCCACCTCCCCAGCGGCCCCGCCGCGAGCTCCCTGGAGCTCGCGGACCGCGCGGACGAAGGTGTCGCCGCGGTCCTTGTAGTCGCGGAACATATCGAAGCTGGAGCACGCGGGGCTGAGCAGCACCGCGTCGCCCGGCCGGGCGAGGGAGCGCGCGGCGAGGACCGCCTCCGCCATCGAGCCCGCCCGCACGATCGGCAGGACGCCGGCGGCCGCGGCGGCGATGCGGTCCGCGGCCTCGCCGAGGACGACGAGGGCGCGCCCCCGCTCGCGCAGCGCGGACACGAGCGGGGCGTAGTCGCCGAGCTTGTCGCGCCCGCCCGCGATCAGGACGGCCTTCGCCTCGAGCAGGCCGGAGAGCGCGGCGACGGAGGCGCCGACGTTGGTCCCCTTCGAGTCGTCGTAATACCGGACCCCGTCGACGTCCGCGACGAGCGCGGTCCGGTGCGCGAGCCCCTCGAAGCTGGAGAGCGCGTCGCCTATCGCCGCCGCGGGGGCGCCGAGCGCGGCGGCGAGCGCGACGGAGGCGCAGGCGTTCGCGAGGTTGTGCGCGCCCGCGAGCCGCACGCGAGCCAGCGGGTAGCGGGCGCCGGCGGCGCGATCGACGATCGCGTCCCCCGCGGCGCTCACGTCCGCGCGGGCGTCGCGCGCGCTGAACGTCACGACGCGGGCGCGCCCGCGCGCCGCCTGGCGGGCGACGAGCTCGTCGCCGAAGGGGACGACCGCGACGTCGTCGGGCGTCATGCGCTCGAACGGGTTGCCCTTCGCGTCGGCGTACGCCGCGAAGCTCGCGTAGCGGTCGAGGTGATCGTCCGTGATGTTCAGCAGCGCGTGGGCGCGCGCGTGCAGCGTCGGCACGCGCTCCGCCTGGAAGCTCGAGATCTCGAGGACGAGGACGTCCCACGTCTCGTCGACGACCTCGGCGAGGGGGGTCCCGAAGTTGCCGCCGACGAACGTGCGGAGGCCGGCCCGCTCGAGCATCGCGCCCGTGAGCGCCGTCGTCGTGCTCTTTCCGTTGGTCCCGCCGACGAGCACGACGGGCGCCGACGCGAAGCGCGACGCGAGCTCGAGCTCGCCGATGACCTCGCGCCCGGAGCGAGCGACGGCGTCGAGCGCAGGAAACGACGGCACGCCCGGCGAGACGACCACGAGGTCGGCGCCGTCGAACAGCGCCGGATCGTGCCCTCCCGGCGCGAGGACGACGCCCTCGCCCTCGAGGGCCGCCGCCGCGGCGGAGAGCCGCTCGCGCGGCGCGCCGTCGTTCGCGATCACGCGCGCGCCGCGCGCGTTCAGCAGGCGCGCCGCCGCGACGCCGCTCCGGCCGAGACCCACGACGATCACTGTTCGCCCGCGGACGTCCATCATGCCCTCACCGCAGCTTCATCGACGCCAGGGACACCAGCGCCAGGAGGATGGAGATGATCCAGAAGCGGACGATGATCTTGGGCTCCGCCCACCCCTTCTTCTCGTAGTGGTGGTGGATCGGCGCCATCAAGAAGACGCGCTTGCCGGTGAGCTTGAACGAGAGGACCTGCGTGATGACGCTGACCGTCTCGATGAAGAAGATCCCCCCGAGGATGATCGACAGGAGCTCGTTCTTGGTGAAGACGGCGAGCATCCCGAGCCCGCCTCCGAGGGCGAGCGACCCGACGTCCCCCATGAAGACCTGGGCGGGGTACGTGTTGTACCAGAGGAACCCGATCCCCGCGCCGATGACCGAGCCGCAGTACACCGACAGCTCGCCGGCCGACGCGATCGCCGGGATGTCGAGGTAGGCCGCGAGCGAGAAGCTCGCGATGGAGGCGCCGACGATGTACGCGAGGATGAGGTAGGTCCCCGCGTTGATGATCACCGGGCCGATCGCGAGGCCGTCGAGGCCGTCGGTGAGGTTCACGGCGTTCGACGTGGCGACCACGACGAAGACGGCGAACGGGATGTAGACGTAGAGCGGCAGCTCGATCGGGTACTTCGAGAACGCGACGAACGGGATCGCGAGCCGCGTCCTGATCTCCGCCCAGTCCGGCGGGAGCTTGGACGCGAGCAGGAACGTGTAGGCCACGGCCGCGCCGCCGATCAGCACCTGGCCGATGAGCTTGTAGCGCCCGGGCAGGCCCCCGCTGCTCCGCCGCTTGATCTTGAGGAAGTCGTCCAGGTAGCCGATGACGCCGTAGCCCGCGGTGACGGCCGTCGTCGCGAGGACGAAGGGGTTCCTGAGGTCGGCCCACAGCACGGTGGGGAGCAGCAGGGAGAGCAGGATGAGCGCGCCGCCCATCGTCGGCGTGCCCGCCTTGATCTTGTGCGTCTCCGGCCCCTCGGCGCGGACCACCTGCCCGATCTGCTTGCGCCGGAGCTCGCGGATGAACCACGGCGCGAGCACGAACGTCAGCACCATGGCGGTGATCGTCGCCATGATCGTGCGGAACGGGATGTAGCGGAGGACGTTGAGCCAGCTCAGCCAGCCGTAGTGGAACTTGAGCGGGTAGAAGAGCTCGTAGATCACCCCGCACCTCCGTGGGGCGGCCGCTCGCCGAGGGCGCGCGCGCGGCGCGCGGCGAGCGCGCGCCGCGCCTCGTCGCGATCGTCGAACGGCAGCGTGACGCCGCCGATGATCTGGTACGGCTCGTGGCCCTTGCCGGCGATGAGGACCACGTCCGCCGGCTCGGCGTCGAGCACCGCGCGCTCGATCGCGCGCGCCCGATCGAGCTCGACGACGACGCGCGCGCGCCCGACGGCGAGCCCCGGCAGGATGGCGTCGGCGATCGCGCGCGGGTCCTCGCTCCGCGGGTTGTCGTTGGTGACGATGGCGACGTCGGCGGCGCGGCCGACCGCCTCGCCCATCTGCGGCCGCTTCAGCGGATCGCGGTCGCCGCCGCACCCGAAGACGCAGAGGACGCGCCCGCCGCCGAGGGCACGCACGCTCGCGAGCACGCGGGCCAGCGCGTCCGGCGTGTGCGCGTAGTCGACGAGCACGATCACATCGTCGGCGCCGGGGGTGTCGCAGCGCTCCAGGCGGCCCGCGACCTGGATGGGAGACGAGAGCGCCGCGGCGGCGTCACCGACGTCGAACCCGAGCAGGTAGGCCACGGCGAGGGCGGCGAGCAGGTTCGACGCGTTGTGCGCGCCGAGCAGGTGGGAGCGGATGGTGACCTCGCCGGCGGGCGTGCGGGCGCGGATGAACGTGCCGCTCGCGCCGTGGGCGAGCTCGACGGGGGCGATCTCCGCGGTGTCCGGGCCCGCGCCCACCTCCGCCGAGAAGCGCACGAGCGTCGCCGCGGTCGGGCGCGAGAGCCCGCCGGGGGCGAGCATCTCGACGAGCTGCCGCCCGAAGGGATCGTCGACGTTGATGACCGCGGCGCCGGGGCCGAGATCCACGAACAGGCGCGCCTTGGCCGCCGCGTACGCCGCCATCGTGCCGTGGTAGTCGAGGTGATCCTGCGTGAGGTTCGTGAAGACGGCGATCCGGAACCGGACCGCGTCGACGCGCTTCGCCGCGAGCGCGATCGATGACACCTCCATCACGAGGTGCGTCGCGCCGCGGGCGACCATCGCGGCGGCGACGCGGGCGAGCTCGTCCGCCTCGGGGCTCGTGTGCGAGGCGTGGACATCGAGATCGCCGAAGCGGTAGCCGAGCGTCCCGACGATCCCGGCCTGGCCGCCGCACCGATCGATGCAGGCCTGGACGAGGTGGGCCGTCGTCGTCTTGCCGTTCGTACCGGTGATGCCGATGACCTCGAGCGTGAAGGTCGGGTGTCCGTAGACCACGGCGGCGGCCTGGGCGAGCGCGAGCGGCACGTCGGGGACCTCGACGCGCGCGGCGCCGAGCGTGTCGGCCGCGCTCCCGCGGGCGACGATCACCGCCCGCGCGCCGCGCGCCACGGCCTCGGGGATGAAGCGCTCGCCGTGAGCGCGCGCGCCCGCGCGCGCGACGAAGATGTCCCCCTGCCCCACCTTGCGCGAGTCGAGGTGCACGCCCGTCACGACCATGTCCGCGGCGCCCGCCGGCGCGAGCGCGGCGCCCGGGATCTCGCGCAGCACGTCGCCGAGGCGGAGCGCGTGCTCGGCCAGGCTGGCTTCCTTGTGAGCGTGCTCCGTCATGTGGGGGGCTCGAAGATGAGCTTCAGGGGCGATCCCTTGGGCAGCACGGTCCCGGGCGGAGGCTCCTGGCGCGCGAGCCGCCCCGTTCCCTCGACGCTCGGATCGAGCCCGAGCGCGGCGGCGCTCTTCACGGCCTCGCGCTGCGGCAGCCCCGTCAGATCGGGGACACGCAGCTCCCCCGACTTGAGCGGCGCGGACGGCGTGACCACCGCCGTCGAGATCGGCGCGGCCGCGGCGCGCGCCTCGCTCAGCACCTGATAGGTGCTCGCCGCGAGGTCCTCCCCGGACTGCTCGCTGATCTCCGACAGCTTCATCGGCACGCTCCCGCGCGGGGTAACGCCCAGGTAGCGCAGCGCCATCTCACCGACCCGACGGAAGACGGGCGCCGCGACCGAGCCGCCGGCGTACGTGCCGCCCATCGGCTCATCGAGCACCACCGCGATGGCGATCCGAGGCCGCTCGGCCGGTACGAACCCGACGAACGACGCCACGTAGTGGGTGTCGGTGTACTTGCCCGTCGCGGGATCGATCTTCTGCGCGGTGGCCGTCTTCCCCGCGACGCGGAACCCCGGGATCGCGGCCTCGACGCCGGTCCCGTTCCCCTCCGTCACCGCGACGAGCATCTCCGACATCATCCGCGCGATCGGCGCCGGCACCGCGTCGCGGCGCACGCGCGGCGACGGCTCCGAGAGCGTGACGCCCGTGCCGTCGGTGACCCGCTTGATCAGGATCGGCTCGAGCAGCCGCCCGTGGTTGGCGATCGCCGCCGAGGCCATCGCGAGCTGGAGCGTGGTGACGCTGATCCCCTGCCCGAACGAGGCCGCCGCCGTCTCGACCTGGACCCACGGGCGGCCGCGCGGCCGCAGCACGCCCACGGACTCGCCCGGCAGCGGCACGCCGGTCAGGTCCCCGAAGCCGAACCGCCGGAAGCCCTCGTAGAGCCGCTGCTCGCCGAGCCCGAGCGCGATCTTCGCCGTGCCGATGTTGGACGACTGGGCGAGGATCTGCGGCACCGTCAGCCACTTGTGAATGTGCGTGTCGTGGATCACGACGTTGTCGATCGCCATGTTCCCCTCCTCGCAGTAGATGGTCGCGCTGGGGGAGACGCTCTTCGCCGCGATCGCGCTCGCGATGGCGAACATCTTCATCGTGGAGCCGGGCTCGAAGCGATCGATCACGCAGCGGTTGCGCCGGGACCCCGGATCGCTCTGCGAGTAGTCGTTCGGGTTGAAGCCCGGAGCGCTCGCCATGGCGAGGATCTCGCCGCTCTCCGGATCGACGACCACGATCGATCCGCCGAGCGCCTCGTAGGTCTTCATCGCCGCCTCGAGCTCGCGCTCGGCGGTGAACTGGATGCCCTTGTCGATCGTCAGGTGGACGTTGTGCCCGGCGAGCGCCTGCTCGTCCTCGATCCCCTCCGAGAAGATGAGCCGGCCCGAGCGATCGCGGAGCCCGCGCACCTCGGACGCGTTGCCGCGGAGCTCGTGCTCCAGGCTGAGCTCGATCCCCTCCTTGCCCTCGCCGTCGGTGGCGACGAAGCCGAGCAGCGGCCCGGCGAGCTCGCGGTTCGGGTAGAAGCGGCGCCCCTCGCCCTCGATCACGAGCCCGCGCACCGGGTAGCGCTGCGTCCTGTCCCCGAGCGCGCGGACGTTCTCGACCTCCTGCTCGGAGATGCGGCGCTTGAGCCAGGCGAAGCGGCGCCGCCGGCTGAGCTTCTCCACGACCTCCTCGGCCGGCAGCGAGAGCGCCTGCGCGATGCGCTCGGCGTACTGCTGGATCCGCATCGGGACGTACTTCTCCTCGATGCCGCGGAGCATCTCGACCGCGTCCACGGAGACGCTGGGCACCTCCACGCTCTCCGCGAGCGGCGCGCCGTTCCGGTCGTAGATGGTGCCGCGCTTCGGCGTGATGTGGAGCCGCCGCTGGCGCTGCCGCTCGGCGAGGTCGTACCACGCGTCCCCGTCCTCGACCTCGATGCGGTAGGCGCCGGACACGACGCCGCCCAGGCCGAGCGCCATGAGGCCGCAGAGCAGCCCCATGCGGATGCGGATCCACCGCGCGCGCCGGGGATCGAGGTTCTTCACGGCTGCCCTCCGCTCGGCGGCGCGCTGCCGGACGCCTCGCCTTCGGGCTCGCGCTCGCGGGGCGGCGCCGAGTAGCCCCGCACCGGGATCACGCGCTCGGGCGGGGGCGGCGTCATGCCGAGCAGCGAGCGGGCGACCATCTCCACGCGCTGCGGCGTCTCGTAGCTGGCCGCCTCGAGCGAGAGCACCCGCTTGACCTCACGCAGCCGCGCCTGCTCGGCGCGCGCCCGCCCGAGCTTGTAGCCCAGGTCGACCGTGCGCCCTCGCAGCGCGAGGTGCACGACGAAGGCCGCCACCGTCGCGGCCACCGCGAGCGTCCACAGGATGAGGAACGGACGCTGCTGCGTCACGCGAGCGCCTCCGCCCCGCCCACGCGCCGCGCGGCGCGGAGCTTTGCGCTGCGGGCCCTCGGGTTGCCTTCGACCTCGTCGTCGCCCGCGGTCACCGGCTTCTTCGTCAGCGGCTCCCAGACCTCGGGCTCGCGCAGCGCGCGCTTGACGATGCGGTCCTCCAGCGAATGGAACGAGATCACGGCGAGCACGCCGCCCGGCGTGATGATCCTGGGCGCCGCCTCGAGCAGCGCCTCGAGCTGATCGAGCTCACCGTTCACCGCGATGCGCAGCGCCTGGAACGTGCGCGTCGCCGGATCGACGCCGCCGATGCGCGCCGGCCCGACGGCGCGCACCACGGCGCGCCGCAGGTCGAGCGTCGTCTCGAGCTCGCCGCTGTCGGCCGCCTGCTTGATGCAGCGCGCGACCCTCCGGCTGCGGCGCTCCTCGCCGTAGCGATAGATGAGGTCCGCGAGCTCCTCGTCGCTGAGCCGCTCGATGAGCTCGAGCGCCGTCTCGCCGCGGCTCGGGTCCATCCGCATGTCGAGCGGCCCCTCCGCGCGGAAGCTCATGCCGCGGCCCGGGTCGTCGAGCTGCATGGAGCTCACGCCGATGTCGGCCACGAGGCCGTCCACCTGCGGGACGCCGAGGGCCGCGAGGTGCCGCTCGATCTCGGAGAACTCGCCGTGAACGTAGGTCACCCGATCCCCCGCGCGGGCGAGCCGGGCGCGCGCGATGGCGAGGGCGCGCTCGTCGCGATCGATCCCGATGACCCGGGCGCCCGGCGTCTCGAGGATCGTCGCGGTGTGGCCGCCGGCGCCGAGCGTGGCGTCGACGTAGACGCCCTCGCTGACCGGCGAGAGCGCGGCGAGCACCTCGCGGCCGAGGACGGAGACGTGCTGCTCGCCGCGCGGGCGCGGCGGCGGAGGAGGCAGGTGCATGGGGACTACATTGACGACGTTCATAGGCGGAACTGCTCCGCGATTGCGTTCTTGAAGCTCTGAAGCTCGACCTCGCTCATCTGCTGAGCGGCCTTCCACCGTTCCTGCGACCAGAGCTCGATCGTCTGGCCCATGCCCGCCCACAGCACGTCCTTCGTGAGGCCCGCGTGCTCGCGGAGGGACGGCGGGATGAGGATCCGGCCCTGTTTGTCAAGGTCGCACTCGACGGCCGCGGACAGGTAGCGGCGCCGGAAGGCGACCACGTTCGACTCGAATTGTGGAAGTGCTGCAATTTTCGCCTCCAGCTCTTCCCAGGCCTTCATCGGATACGCGTGCAGGCAGGGGTCGAAGAGGGCCGGAGTGATGACCATCCGCAGGTCGTTCGCGGCCGCGAGCACGTCGCGAAAGCGCGAAGGGAGGCTCGTGCGCCCCTTCGCGTCGATCGCGTGCTCGAAGTGACCGCGAAACATCGTGCTCATCGACCCCAGCTCCGGCTGGTCCATCCCGCCGAGGGGTTGGCGACGCGTTGCTCCACCGGGCGCACGCCGCGTCGTGACATTCTCTGCCACTTCTTCCCACGAAGCTCCGCCACGCTACGGAGTGAGGTGCCGAGTGTCAACAGTTTGGGAGATTTCTGGACCTCATCCGCCACCTATGTAGGACATAAACCCTCAAGGTCGTACCCCACAAAACAGCGTGATTTATCGATAAATGGCCCTCGGGCAGGGCCGTGGGAGGAAGTGGGGAGCCACTCGGAGGTGGGCTGGAACGCGTCGAGCGGACGCTGGCAAGACGGAAAGCAAGCAAGACGGATCGCCGCCCTGGGCACGTCGATTCGCGGCCGGGCGAACGGGTGCGTAGCCGGGTTACCGGACGGGCTCAGCGAGCCTGTGGCTGGGGGGGAGCCGGGCGGGGGAGACGCGCGGTGGGGGAGAGTGGGGAGGCGCGCCGCGGTGGGGGAGAGTGGGGAGGCGCGCCGCGGTGGGGGAGAGTGGGGAGGCGCGCCGCGGCGGCGGGTCAGCTGTGGGGGGTCACGTTGGTCTGGATCCACTCCACGATGCTCTTCAGGGTGGTCCCGGGGGTGAAGACGCCCTTCACGCCGGCGTTCTGGAGCCGCGCGATGTCCTCGTCCGGAATGATGCCCCCACCGAACACCACGATGTCCTCGGCCCCGCGGCTCCGGAGCGCTTCGATAACCGCGGGGAAGAGGGTGTTGTGCGCTCCGGACATGATCGACAGCCCGACGGCGTCGACGTCCTCCTGCACGGCGGCGGAGGCGATCATGTCGGGGGTCTGGTGCAGGCCCGTGTAGACCACCTCGAAGCCCGCATCGCGGAGTGCCCTGGCGACCACCTTGGCGCCGCGGTCGTGGCCGTCCAGGCCGGGCTTCGCCACGAGGATTCGGACTTTGCGCTCTGCCATGAGCGCGTCGATTACCGCCTGCCTGGGCAGACGTAAAGCGAAGCGCCCGATCGAGCGGCCTTCGCTCGCAGGGGTGTGTCCCCGCTGAGCAGCGGGCTTACTGCGCGGCGAAGACGAACGGAATCGTCACGGGGGTGGAACTCGAGGAAGGAGGGAACCGCCAGGACTTGATCCGGGAGGCGATGCAGCTCGACAGGCCAGGGTAATCCTTCTCCGACCCGCCGGCCGAGACCGACTGGACGGCGCCTGACGCGGCGATGACCACCGAAGCGGAGACCCTGGCGGTGCTGGCCGCGTTGCTGGCGCGCGCGTCGAGGGCGGGCTGCCAGCAGTGGCGGCGGACGCTGGGGCGGTTCGACTCGACGACGCCGGAGATCTCCCCTTGGGAAAGCGGGCTCAAGCTGGCGCTGGTCCCCTGGCTGCCCGGTCCTGGCGAGGGGCCGGGGACCCCAGCGCCGAACCCGGACCGGTCGAGCTGAGCAGAGGCCGATGGAGCGACCGGCTTGTCCGGTGGAGGGCGCTGGCTCGTGGCGCCGCCCGTCTTGCCCGTCGAAGCGACCTCTGGCCGGGCGGAAGCCGCCTCGGCCGGTGCAGGCACGTCCGGCTCGACGCTCGGCGGCGGCGGCGGCGGCGGGGCCGCCGTGGGCAAATCGGCCGGATGGCTCTGCGGCGGGGGGGCGGTCACGACCTGCACGGGCTGCGGCTTCGGAGAGAGCAGGACGAACGCGGAGACGCCACCGAACGCCGCGGCCATGGCGATGAAGGCGTATGCGAGCGGGCTCATGCCCGATCGCCGCCTTGGTGCGACCGTCTCCACCAGGCTGCCAGGCGTGGCCACCAGAGGTGCGGGCTCCGCGGCGGAGAGGGCCCCGACCGGCGCGGCGGGCGAGCCCCCCGCGGTCAGCCTTCCGCCTGCCGGCGCCGTCGCGGAGCGCGCCCCCCCAGCGGCCAGGCCACCCGCGGGCGCCGCCGCAGAGGGCGACCCGCCCGCGGCCAGGCCGCCGGCCCCACGAGCGAGCTCGGTCGAGGCGGACGCGGCCAGCTCGGGTCCGGGCGCGAACGCGACGGGGGCCGTCCGATCGGCCGCGAAGGGATCGGCGAGCACCTCCACCGGCGCGGCGCCCGCGGCGTGGGTCCGCCCGGCGCCTGCCGGCGCGCCCGGCCATGCGGCAGGCGCGCTCGCAGCTGGCGCGACCGGGGTGCCGCGCGCGACGGACGCGACGGACGTAGCCGATGCGACCGGCGCGGGCAGCGGGGCCGACACAGCGGGCGTCCCCGCCGCGGTGAAGGCGGCGACCGCCGGGGCCTGCTCGTTCAGGCCAGGAGGCTCCGGCTCGCGCGTCGCCGGGCGCGCGGGCACGGCCCCCGCGAGCGCAGGGACCCTCGACGAGGAGGGCGCCTTCGCCGACGGAGACGCCTGCGGCTGAACGACAGAGGAGCCCGTGGTGCTGATGCGGCGCGCGGGCGGGGACAGGCGGGTGGACTGAGCCTGCGTGACGATCTCGATCAGCTCCGGGAAGTTCTTGAGGGGCAGCCACTCGTCGAAGCCCTCGCGCCAGACGAGCGACTCGCCGTCCACCGCGCCGGCGAGCGCCTTGTCGCGAATGACCGAGAGGCGCACCGGGCCGAGCGGGACGCCGCCGACCCCGACGTACCAGTCCTCGCTCGCCGTGGCGCGCACGGCCGGCGCCTTCCCGAGCGGGCGGTCATTGGACATCGCGCGCATGAACGCGCCGGGGGCCCCCGCCGGCGTCGCGGGCTCCGCCGCCCTGGCTGCAGGCCCAGGGGAACGAGCCGGCGCCGCGGGCGCCGGCTGGACAGCCCGGGCCGCCGGGGAGGCCTGCGGTGCGGTCGCCGGACGCGGGCTCGACGCCGGTCCGGGGACGGCGCGCGGCGCGACCGGAGGTCGAGGAGCGCCCGCCGGGCGGGGCAAGGCGTGGGATGCCGGCCGGGGCGGCGCAGGCGCGGCGCCGTGGCCCAGGGACGAAGCCGGCGGCGGCTTCAAGGGACTCGCCGCGCCCGCGTCCGGCGCCTCGTCGCTCGGAGGGGCGACGTGCGCATCGTCGCCTGCCTCGCGCGGCGGCTCGACCGGGAGAGCACGCGCCACGGAGCTCTCGGTGACGCTCGCGCTGACCTGGATGAGGTGCCCGCATCGCCGGCACTGCATCCGCACCATCTTGCCGGCGACCTTCTCGTCACCGATCTGGTACTTGGCCTTGCAGTTATCGCAGATGAATTTCATCCAAGGACGCGCCTGCCGGTGGAATGGCGCAGTCTACGACAGCTTGGCCCCAGACGACATGGGGTAGGCGGTCAGAGCAGCCCGAGCAAGTGCTCCTTGATCGATTGCCGCGTCGGGTCATCGGGGGCGACGCCCAGCGCGCGCTCCCAGGTCTCGATGGCTTTGTTGCGGAACCCCGCCTTCTGATAGAGCACGGCGAGGTTCTTCAGCGCGGGGAAGTGCTTGCCGTTGATGTGCAGCGCCGTCTCCAGCTCCTGGATGGCGTCGTAGAGCTGCCCCTGCTTGCCGTAGAGCAGGCCGAGGTGGAAGTGCAGCCGGTACGCGAGCGGGTCGATCGCCGTGCCCTCGCGCAGGTGCCGCACGGCCTTGTCGAAATCGCCCGCGCGGTACGCCGCGATCCCCGCGGCGAGGAGGCGCTCCGCCTCCGCCGAGATCCGGTCCTGATCGCCGCGGATCGAGCGCGCCTGGAGCGCGTTCTCCACGGCGGCGACGACGTCGGCGACGCGGAAGGGCTTCTCGATGTAGGCCTCCACGCCGTAGCTCGACTTCAGGTCCTCCGCGAACCGCCACCCGCGGTAGACGGCCGAGATCATGATGATCGGGATGTGGCCGTAGCGCTGGGTCCCCTTCATGCGGCGGGCGATGTCGAAGCCGTGCACCTCCGGCAGCATGGCGTCGAGGATCATCACGTCGGGCGGATTCTCCTTGACCATGCGCAGCGCGAGGAGCCCGCGATCGGCCTCCTCCACGCGGTACCCGCGCTCCTCGAAGATGCGGCGGAGCAGCTTCCGGATCTCCGGCTCGTCGTCGACGACCAGGATCGTGGTCTGATCGCCCTGCGGCGCCTTGCCTGCGCCCGGGAGCGACTCGACGACGGAGAGGTCGCGGTCTGCGGTGCCGAAATCCGTGTCCGTGAGCTCGTCTGCCGCCGCCGCCCTCCGCATGGCGTCGTCGACGACGAGCGGCGGCCCCGCCGAGGAGAGGCGGGCCGGCGACGGGGCAGCAGGCGGGCTCGGCTCGTCGGTGAGATCGGCGAACGAGATCTCCGCGTCGTCGCGCGGGCGCTCCGGCGCGGGCCGCGGCGGCGGGGCGGCGCTGGGAGCAGGCGCTGCAGGGGCCTGGGCCGCCGTCGCCGGGGGCACGGCGGACGCAGGACGGCGCGGCGCGGGCTGCGCCGGGGCTGGCGGGGGCGCGGGCGGCGCCTCGGAGGCGGACGACGCCGTGGAGCCGAGCCCGGCCCGCTTCAGCACCTCGGGCGGGCACTTGGCGCCCACGTAGAACGGCTCGCCCTGCTCCTTCATGTCGTAGGCGGCCGCGATGGTCCGCACGAGGGGGCCCGCGAGCGCGATGTACGGGAAGACGCGCTTGCCGGTCACGAACTCGAGCTCGTCGATCACCTTCTTGTCGGCGGGCGCGGCCATGGCCACGAGGATGCGATCCTCGCGCACGAGCACGGGAAGGAGCTTGTGCTTGGCGGCGATCTCGCGGGGGAGGATGGAGAGGTCGCTCAGCTTGATGCAGACCTGGTTGAGATCGATGCCAGGAACGCCGCTCTGCTCGGAGAGGGCCTTCAGCGCAGCGACCTCGGAGACGGTGCCGCTCTCGATGAGGTTCGTGGCGAGGGGCACCCCCTTCGCGCGCGCCTCGAGGAGCGCCTGTTCGAGCTGGGGCTGGGTGACCGCCCGTTGCTGCAGGAGGATGCGTCCGAGCGGCTTCTTGTTGGCGTCTTGCGTCATTCCGCGGGCCGAGTTCGAAGGCTAATGGACGAGGAATGCGCGGGCAAGCACGCGACCCGCGCGCGGAGGCGGCCATCCGACCGACACGAGCGGCTCGGGCTCGTGCGCCGACGGCTCGGGCATACGGCCGGATCGAGCGCGGCCAGGACGCCGCCCGATGCGCGCGGATCCGAGCGCGCGTCCCGACGCCAGAGGCGAGAGCTCACCATCCGCCCATGGTACTCCGGAACCCTCCGGGCAGCGCAGGCGATGCGCCGGCGGCACGGCGGCGCCCGCTGCACCCGCTCCGCGAACGCATCGAAAAGGCCATGGCGACGATGTAGGGTCACTCGGTCGACTCGGTCGACTCGGTCGCGCCCACCGTCTCGTTCGCGTCGTTCGCGTCGTTTGCATTACCGGCGTCGCTCGCGCCGAGCCACTCGCGAGCGAACGCCGCGTACCTCCCCTCGGCGATCGCCGCGCGCGCCTCTCGCATCAGGCGGCCATAGAGGTGGAGGTTGTGCTCCGTCAGCAGGCGCAGCACCAGGATCTCGCCGGCCATGTAGAGGTGCCTCAGGTACGCGCGGCTGTATCCGCCGGCGCAGGTCGGGCAAGCGCAGGTCGGATCGAGCGGCGAACGATCTTCCTTGTAGCGGGCCTGCTTGATGACGATCTTGCCGTGCTGCGTGAGCGCCTGCCCGTTCCGCGCGTTCCGGGTGGGGAGCACGCAGTCGAACATGTCGACCCCGGCGCCGATGGCGTGCACGAGGTCGAGCGGCGTCCCCACGCCCATGAGGTAGCGGGGGCGCGTCGGGTCGAGGTGCGGCCCGATCTGGGCGACGACCTCGTGCATCATCGCGATCGGCTCGCCCACGGAGAAGCCGCCCAGGGCGAGCCCGTCGAACGGCAAGGCGCCGAGCTCATCGGCGTGCGCCATGCGCAGCGCGACCGAGGTGCCGCCCTGCACGATGCCGAAGAGCGCCTGGCTCGGGCGCTTCGCGGCGAGGCAGCGCTTCCCCCAGCGCGTCGTCAGGCGACACGCCTCCTCGACCTCGGGGCGCGGCGCGCCGCCTGGCGGGCACACGTCGAGCTGCATCGCGATGTCGGCCCCGAGCAGCCCCTGCACCTCCATCGCGACCTCGGGCGTGAGCGCCTTGCGGGCGCCGTCGAGGTGCGATCGGAACACGAAGCCGTCCTCGACCAGGGTGCGCCGCTCCGCGAGCGAGAAGGCCTGGAAGCCCCCGGAGTCCGTGAGCATCGCGTGCGGCCAGCGGGTGAACGCGTGCAGGCCGCCGAGCTGCGCGACGAGCTCGGGGCCGGGGCGGAGCCACAGGTGGTACGTGTTGCCGAGGACGATCCTCGCGCCGGTCGCGGCCACCTCGGCGGGGGTCAACGTCTTCACGCTGCCCTGGGTGCCGACCGGCATGAACGTCGGGGTCAGCACGTCGCCGTGCGGCGTGGAGAGCACGCCCGTCCGGGCATGCCCGTCCCTCGCGAGCTCGGAGAAGGAGAAACCAGGCGTCCGGCTCATGACGCGTGCACCCCGCGGATCAGCATGGCGTCACCATACGAGTAGAAACGGTAGCCGGCGTCGATCGCCGCGCGGTACGCGAGGAGCGTGCGCTCGCGGCCGGCGAAGGCGAACACCAGCGCGAGCAGCGTCGAGCGCGGCAGGTGGAAGTTGGTCAGCAGGGCGTCGGCGACGCGGAACCGATAGCCCGGCTGGATGAGGAGGCGCGTCTCCCCGGACTGCGCCCGCACGAGGCCTGCGCGGGCCGGATCGGCGGCCGACTCCAGCGCGCGAACCACGGTGGTGCCGATCGCGATCACCGGCGCGCCGCGCTCGCGCGCCCCCGCGATCGCGCCCGCGGTCGCGTCCGGGATCGAGTAGACCTCCGCGTGCATCGGGTGCAGGTCGAGATCGTCGACCGTGACCGGCTGGAAGGTGCCGAGGCCGACGTGCAGCGTGACGCTCGCGATCTCGACCCCGCTTCCGCGGAGCCGCTCGACGAGGCCGGGCGAGAGGTGGAGGCCTGCCGTGGGCGCGGCGACCGCTCCTGGGACCCGGGCGAAGATGGTCTGGTACCGCTCGCGATCGGACGCGTCGTCGCCGCGGCCGAGGTAGGGCGGGAGCGGGACGTGCCCGTACGCGTCGATCGCAGCGGCGACGGACAGCCCCGCGGGCGAGGAGAGCTGCACCGTGAGCACGCCGTCCTCGGCGCGCTCCAGCACCTCCGCGACCAGCGCGCCGTCGCGCTCGATATCGAGCACCGATCCCGGGCGTATCGGCTTGGAGGCGCGCCCCATCGCCCGCCAGCGCTCGGGCCGCGGCGCGCTCTCCTGCGGCCCTCCGCCGAGGTCCTCCGCGCCGGCCGGCGCCCCGTCGAGCCGGCGCAGCAGGAAGAGCTCGACCTGCCCGCCTGTGCCGCGCTTCCTCCCGAACAGACGAGCGGGGACGACCTTCGTGTCGTTGACGATGACGAGCGCGCCGCGCTCGATGTACCGGTCGAGATCGCGGATCGCCGCGTGCTCCACCTCGCCCGCTCTCCGGCCGCGATCGACCAGGAGGAGCCTCGCCCCGTCGCGCTCCTCGGGGGGCCGCGAAGCGATCAGCGCTTCAGGGAGTTCGTAGTCGAGCAGCTCGCAGCGCACGCCGCGCTACTAGCACGACGCGGGCGCGAGCACGTTCGTCTTGGCGCGGAGGAAGCGACAGATCTCGCCCACCTGGTAAGGCTTGGGGACGAACGCCACCGCGCCGCAGTCGGCGCGCTCGACCTGGCGCGCGGAGAGGTGATACGCGCTGGAGAGCACGACCCGCACCCTCGGGAACGCATGCCGGATGTGCCGCGCGAGCTCGAGGCCGTTCAGGTCCGGCATCATCAGATCGATCATCGCCACATCGATCGGGGACGAGCCGAGGGTCACCAGCGCATCCTGGAACGAGGCGGCGAACGCGACCTCGAACCCCTCGACGCTTAGCCCTGCCGAAAGAGCGCGACGCTGGGAATTCTCACCGTCCACGATCAGCATGCGGGCCATTAAGCGTCCTCCTGCGGCGATCGCCGCTATCCAATACGCCTACCTGTCTAGCAATCACCGGGCCAAGTTCCCGAATCGACGCGTTGCGGTTGCCGACGCTAAAGTGAAACAGAAGAGCACAGTCTACATCAGGCGCCTCATTGCACTACGGCAAATCCCGACGCTGCATCGTTGCAAAGATGCAATCTCGCGTAGGCTAGCTCCCTCGATTTGCTGCTGAGTCAGGTGGTTTGCTCGGATCGAGCGGCCGCATCCATACGACCCGAACGGAGGAATGCAGGCTGAGCTCGATGGGCAGCAGGTCGCTGTGCCGGGGGAGCACGCCCCGTCCAGCGCGGTCCGCCTGAGGTCGCTGTGTGCCGTGGGAGCGAGCTGCTGAGCCCGGCCGGTGAGCGACGGGAAGGCGCTCGGCAGACCGGCGCCGTTTCAGCCCGGGGGATACGTGATCGCGAGGCGGGTCATCTTGCGCCACAGCGTGGTCGCGCTGATCCCGAGCACCTCGGCGGCGCGCTCCCGGCTGCCGTCGCACTCCCGCAGCGCGGCCTCGATCGCCTGGCGCTCGGCGCAGTCGACGACGTCGGCGAGCAGCCTGCCGCCGGCTTCGGGCGCGCGCTTCGGCTGCATCGCGGCGGGCAGCACGTCGTCAACGCTGATGACGCCGCCGCCCGAGAGGGCCACCGCTTGCTCGACCATGTTCTCGAGCTCGCGGATGTTGCCGGGGAAGTCGTACTGCGTCAGCGCCTCGATGACGCCGTCGGCGGCGCGGGCGCGACAGGTCATCTTGCGGTTGTACTTCTCCAGGAAGAACTCCCAGAGGATCGGGATGTCCTCGCGACGCGAGCGGAGCGGCGGGAGCACGAAGCGCGCGACGTTCAGCCGGTAGTAGAGGTCCTGGCGGAACCGCTTCTCCGACACCGCGGTCAGGAGCTCCTGGTTCGTCGCGGCGATGATGCGCACGTCGACGTTGATGGGTTTGTTCTCGCCCACCCTGCGGATCTCGTTCTCCTGGATCGCGCGGAGCAGCTTCGCCTGGAAGGTGAGCGGGGTCTCGGCGATCTCGTCGAAGAAGAACGTGCCCCCGTCGGCCTCCTCGAACAGCCCTTTCCTCGCCGAGATCGCGCCCGTGAACGAGCCTCGCGCGTGGCCGAACAGCTCGCTCTCGAGGAGCGTCTCGCTGATGGCGGCGCAGTTGACCGGCACGAACGGGCGGTCGGCGCGCTTGCTGTTGGCGTGGATGGCCTTGGCGACGAGCTCCTTGCCGGTGCCGCTCTCGCCGGTGATGAGCACCGTCGCGTCGGTCGGCGCGACCTTGACGATCCGGCCGAGCACCTCGCGGACCGCCTGCGAGCGGCCGACGATGTTCTCGAACCGGTAACGCTCCTTGAACTCGCTGGCGAGCAGCTGCACCTCGCCGGTGAGCTTCCGGTTCTGGATCGCGCGCTCGGCCTTCACGAGGAGCTCCTGCTCCGAGAACGGCTTCTGGATGTAGTCGAACGCGCCGAGCCGCATCGCCTCCACCGCGCTCTCGATGGTGCCGTACGCGGTCATCACGATGACCTCCGTGTTCGCGTTCGACTCCTTCACCGCGCGCAGGACGCCGATCCCGTCGAAGCCGCCCATCCGGAGGTCGGTGAGCACGACGTCGTACGCCCCCTTGGCGCCCAGATCGGCGCCCTGGCTGCCGTCCGCGGCTTCATCGACCTCGTACCCGGCGCCACGCAGCATCATCGCGAGCGTGGTCCGCATGTTCCGCTGGTCATCGACGACAAGAATCTTCGACATGGATTTCCCCCGCCGCGCCCATCCTCCTCCGGGAAACGAGCGCGGCGCGACGATCACGACCGACGTGCCGCGCTGGCGCGTGAGCGCGCGAGCACGGTCGTCCGCGGCGCCTTGGACATGCGTCCAAAGCATCGTACGTCAAGCACGACCTCCGCCGCCAGAAGGTGCACGGGGGACGCTCCCTGCGCGAGGGACCGCCCTCACCCTACCCGCGGATCTGCTGGGCGAGGTAGGCGGTCTCGCCGAGCTTCTCGATCAGCCCGATTTGTGTCTCGAGCCAGTCGATGTGCTCCTCCTCGGACTCGAGGATCTTGGCCAGGAGATCCTCGGTGGTGCGATCCCCCTTGTCACGGCAGAGGGCGATCGCCGAGTTGAGCCGCTTGACCGCGTGGTACTCGAGATCGAGGTCGCTCTTGAGCTGCTCCGGCACGCTCTGCCCGATGTGCAGGGTGTCCAGGCGCTGCAGGTTGGGCAGCCCATCGAGGAAGAGGATGCGCTCGATGATCGCATCGGCGTGCTTCATCTCGTCGATCGACTCGGCGCGCCCGTGCGCAGCGAGCGTGACGAAGCCCCAGTGCGAACACATCTTCGCGTGCAGAAAATACTGGTTGATCGCAACGAGCTCTCCGGCAAGCACCTCGTTCAACGCATCAACGACGTCTTTTGCACCCTTCATCGGACCCCTCTCGCGCTCGTGCCTGTCGTGCGGACCCCGCCCCTATCAGGCGGGGGGACGCTGGCTAGAACGCCAGCGCCCCGCACAAATGCGCGAGGTCCGTGGAGGTGCGCAAGAAGTTTCTAAGGAAACAGGCGCCGACGCCGTCGCCTCCGGCGGAAACCAGGGCATCGAGGCTGTTGCCGGTCAATCCGGAGGATCAAGCTGCGCTGGAGACCGGCGCCATCACCAGGCGACGCGGCGTCGAGGCGCCATCGCGCTCGCCGACAAGCTCGGCGATCGTCGACCGACAGGAGCCGCACCGCGTACCGGCGCCCGTGCACTCCATGACCTGCGAAACAGAGCAGGCGCCCTCGCTCATCGCTTCACGAATCTCTCGATCACAGACGCCCATGCAGAGGCAGACGTACATGCAGACCCCCGGCTACGTTACGGGTGGGATTGATATTGAACATAGCTTTCAATATCGAAGCGTCAAGGGGAATGTCGCCTGGGCGGATCGCCGAGGTGGCTCGTGGTCCGAGATCCCCTTGGATCGAGCCAGCAGCGCTCGATCGAACGCGCCGAGCTGCGCTCGGTCGGTCGAGCGCCACAGGAGCGTCGAAGGAAGGGGGATCGGGCAGGGATGCCGCCGGTCAGACCGGCGGAAGATGACGCCGCGCGAGCGCGGCCGGGAGGCGAGGCGCGAACGCACGCCCACCGCGGAGCGGTCGGCCGCGTGACGGCGTCACATCGTGAGGCCGCCGTCGACGTCGATGCAGCGACCGTTGAAGTACTCGCACTCGATCACGAAGCGCACGGCCTGCCAGATGTCCTCGGGCACGCCGATGCGGCCCACAGGGATCATGGCGACCAAGGCGTCGCGCGCCTTCTGGTGCATGCCCTGCGTCATGGGTGTCTCGATCATGCCGGGCGCAACGGCGCCGACGCGGATGCCGAACGGCGCGAACTCGAGCGCCCAGGTCTTCGTGTTCGCCGCGAGCGCGCTCTTCGCAGCGGTGTAGCTCGACTGGCCTCGGTTGCCGTGGCGCGCGATGGAGCTGATGTTGACGATGACGCCCTTCTGCTCGGCCTCGACCATCTTCGCGACGACCTCGCGGACCATGAGTGTGGCCCCCGTCAGGTTGACGTCGATGACGGCCTGCCACTGCGCCGCGCTCAGCTTGACGACCGCGCCCGTCTGGCGGTCCTTCTTGACGAGCAGGCCGTCCCGCAGGATGCCCGCGTTGTTCACGAGGCCGTTCAGGCCGCCCATCGCCTCGTGCGCGAAGCGGACGAACGCCTCCACCTCGGCCTCCACCGCCACGTTGACCGCCCGCGCGTGGACCTTGCCGGCGAGCCCCTTGCTCGCCTCGACGAGCGACGCGAGCCCCTCCTCGTTCATGTCGCCGGCGGCGACCTGGCCCCCGAGCTCCGCGAGCCGCAGCGCATAGTGGCGACCCAGCCCCTGGGCAGCACCTGTGACGACGAACTTCGTGTCCTCGAGTCGCATGATCGCACTCCTCCAGCAGGGATCGCCCCCGATCACCGTGTCGAGCGCGCCGTCTACCACGACACCGCCGCGAGGCGGCGGACGACGTCGCAGCGCGCCACCGACGCCCGCAACCCCCCGCCTGGCCTGCAGGCCCCCGCGCAACCCGCGCAACCGGTGCAACCGCGCAACCCGCGCGACAACGCGGTCGCCGCTTGCGCCGGGTGGCATCGATGTTATTCAGCGCCCATGAGGTCGATCGCGCTCGCCGCCGTGTGCGCCGGCATCCTGACGCTCGCGCCTGCATGTGACCGCGCCCCCCCGGTGCCCGAGACCTCCGATCCGACGGGCAAGGATCTGGTGATCGGCGCCGTGGTCGCGGCCGCCGAGCAGAGCGGAGGGCTGCGCATCTACAAGATCGTCGAGGTGGAAGAGCTGCCCGCGCCGTTCGGGCCAGATCTGCACATGATCGCCTACGATCCGAAGGCGCAGAGCTTCGAGGAGGCCGCGGAGCTCCGTCGCAAGGGGAAGCTGACCGTCGTGAAGGACCACATGACGGTCCGGCTCGTGTATTTCCTGCCGCGCGACCACCGGGTGATCAGCAACGAGCCGGTCAGCGACGACGAGCGGGCCCCGTATCTCCGCTCGTACCAGAGCCGGCAGCGCTGACCGGCGTCCGCCGGCGGGCGGCGAGGCGCCCGCGCCTCAGCGCGCCGTGCGGAGCAGCTCGCCCAGCCGCTCGATGGCCTGGCTGTGCAGCCGGCTCGCCCAGCTCTTGCTGATCCCGAGATCCTGCGCGATCTGATCGAAGCGCTCGTCGTCGAAGTAGTGGCGCTCCACGAGGGTGCGCTCGCGCTCCGGGAGCTCGCGCACGGCGTGACGCACGGCCTTCGCGAGCTCGGCGCGAGAGGCGTGCTCCTCCGGGTCGTCCGCGGCGTCGGGGACGGCGGCGACGTCCCCGTGACTCGAGAGCAGGCCGAGCGCCATCGCGGCCGCATGCCCGGCGAGCAGATCACCGAGCCGCGCGGCGTAGGCCTCCTGCGTGGCAGGCGCGTCGGCGTCGTCGTCCGCCCCGCGTCCCTCGGCGAAGCGCGCCGACGCAGCGAGCGCGCTCGCCCGCGCGGCCGCGGAACGCCAGCGCGTCTCCCTCCGGACGCCGTCGAAGATGGCCCACCGGAGCTTCCGCTTGGCGTAGGCCTCGAAGGTGGATCGGCTCGGATCGTGCGTCCGCACGATCTCGAGCAGCGCCGGGTGCCCCAGCGCGACGAGGTCCTCCACCGGGATGCGGCGGCCCAGGCGGCGCGCGATGCGCTTCGCGACCAGCTGAAGCAGGTCGAGCCCCTCGGCGAGGAGCCGGTCTTCCGGAGTTCGCACCGCTATCCCGCCTTGGCGCGCCCCGCTGCGCCGAGCACCCCGAACGCCCGCTCGCCGCTCTCGTCGACCTCGCGCGGATGCGCGCGCCGCAGGAGGCGGCTCGCCTCCTCGTCGTGCAGCAAGACCTCCACGAGCTGCTCGCGCATCCACGCGATCTCGTGCGCGGGCAGGCGCCCCACGTAAGGCGCCACGGCGGCGTCGACCTGAGCGGCGATCCAGGGGTCATCGAGGAGCGAAGCGTCCATGGGAGACGCCCATTATATCTCCACCGAGTTATATCTCCACCGAGCGCGCCGTCATCCGCCGCTCGCCGCGTCGCCGAGGCGTCATGGGGCCGGCGGCGGCGCGTTGAGGCAGGCCTCGAACGCCCTGACGGTCCGCGCGTCGAACGCGCACTTGAGCGACCTCGGATCCACGCTCTTGCCGACGTTCTGCTCGCACGACTGCGCGTACTGCTCCCCCAGCGTGGCCGCGACGGCGTCGATCTTCTTCTCGGTCTCGCCCCGCTGCTCCGCCGTGAGCTTGGCGCTGAGCGCCGCGACCTGCTCCGAGCGCGTGAGCGCCGTGAGCCGCTTGCCCAGATCCACGCAGTCGCCATGCATGAGCGCGTAGTCGTCGGGCACCGAGTCGTCGCGGCGCGGCGGCGCCGGCGCAGCCGCGCCCGGCTCCGCGTCTGCCTCCCGCGTCGCGGCGCCCTGGGCGGCATCGTCCGTGGGCTCGGCCGCCGGCGCCCGCTCCTCCGGCGGCGCTGGCTCGGGCTGCTCGATCGGAGGCGGCGAGGCCCCCCCGCACCCGAGCAGCAACGTCGACAGCGGACCCGTGACCATGATCAAGAAAAGAGCTCTCCCCATGCGGCGAGGGTTGATCGGCTCGCGCCGGGCGTCCATGCCGCGCCGGGCGCGCTCGGCGCTGCGCGGCGGATCGAGCGACGCCTCGGCTCGCCGCGCTTGCCGCGAGGGTGCACGGGCCGCCTTGGCAGGCTCCGTGCAGGGCGCACCGTGACGACAGGTCGGCCTCGCCGGCCATGTCGCATGTCCGTGCGGAGGCGGGAGCATGCGGTCGCTCTGGATTGTTCTCGTCCTGGTGCTCGGCTCGGCGTTGCTGCTCCAGGTGATGGCGGCGTCCGACGACCGGATCCCTTATGCGCGCTTCCGCTCGCTCGCGGAGCGCGGAGAGCTCGCCGAGATCGAGATCCGGGATGACATGTACATCGGACGCGCGGTGCCCGGCCTGAGCGCGCGCGCGCGGCAGAGCTACCGCACGGGGCGCATCGAGCAGACCGAGAAGGATCTGCTCGCCGATCTCGACCGGCGAGGGATCCCGTACACGCGCGTCGCGGACGAGCTGGGGCTGCCGCCGTACCTCTGGCTGCTGCTGCCGCTCGCCGGTCTGGCGGCGATGGGCCACCTCGCGTCGCGCCGCGCGACGACGCCAGGGACCGTCTCGGGCGCCGCGACCGCCTTCGGCAAGCACAAGGCGCGGCTCTACGAGGAGCGGGGCGCGATCGCGACGTTCCGCGATGTCGCCGGCAACGCCGAGGCGAAGACGGAGCTCGGCGAGATCGTCGACTTCCTCAAAGCGCCCGAGCGCTACGAGAAGCTCGGCGGGCGGATGCCCAGAGGGGTGCTCCTCGTGGGGCCGCCCGGCACGGGCAAGACGTTGCTCGCTCGGGCGATCGCGGGAGAGGCGAGCGTCCCCTTCTTCAGCGCAAGCGGGTCGGAGTTCGTGGAGATGTTCGTCGGCGTCGGCGCCGCGCGCGTGCGCGACCTCTTCTCGCAGGCGCGCGAGAAGGGGCCCTGCCTCGTGTTCATCGACGAGCTCGATGCGGTCGGCAAGGTGCGCGGCCTCGGCGGGTCCGTCGGCGGCCACGACGAGCGGGAGCAGACGCTCAACCAGCTCCTGACCGAGATGGATGGGTTCGACGCGCGCACGGCCATGGTCGTGATCGCCGCGACGAACCGCGCCGAGATCCTCGATCCGGCGCTGCTCAGGCCGGGGCGGTTCGACCGCCGGGTGCACATCGATCGGCCCGACCTCGCCGAGCGGAAGGAGATCCTCGCGGTGCACGCGAAGAAGGTGGCGCTCGATCCTGGCGCGGATCTCGACGCCGTGGCCGCGCAGACCGCGGGGCTCGTCGGCGCCGACCTCGCGAACATCGTCAACGAGGCGGCGCTGCTCGCGGCGCGGCGCGGCGCGGAGGCGGTGGGACACGGCGATCTGGAGGCGGCGATCGAGCGCGGGCTCGCGGGGCTCGAGCGCCGTGGCAGGCGGCTCGGAGCGCGCGAGAAGCTCGTCGTCGCCTACCACGAGGTGGGGCATGCGCTGACCGCCTCGCTGCTGCCGACGCAGGATCCTGTGCGCAAGGTGTCCATCGTGCCGCGGGGGCCGGGCGCGCTCGGGTACACGATCCAGCAGCCGCGCGAGGATCGTTACCTGTGGAGCCGGAAGGAGATCCTCGATCGGCTGGTCGTGCTGCTGGGCGGGCGCGTCGCCGAGGAGGAGGCCGTCGGAGACCTCTCGACCGGCGCGCAGGACGATCTGCTGAACGCGACCGAGCTCGCGCGCCGCATGGTCCGCGAGCTCGGGATGGGCCAGGGGCTCGGGCTCTCGGCGCTCGAGCCGCGCCGGCCGCTGTCGTTCCTCGGCGAGGCGCAGGGCGCGATGCCGTCCGGCGCAGGGCCGCGGGAGTGCAGCGACGCGACCGCGCGCGCGATCGACGCGGAGGTCGCGCGGATCCTCGCGGACGCGGAGGCGCGGGCGCGCGCTTTGATCCAGGGGCACCGGTCGACGCTCGAGCGCGTCGCCGCCCGGCTCTACGAGGTCGAGACCCTGAGCGGCGAAGAGCTCAGGGAGATGGTGGCAAGAGGGGAAGCCTAGGGCAGCCGATCAGTCGACGCTCCGCAGCGCGCGGGACAGATCGAAGCCCGCGGCGTCGTGGTGATAGACGACGCGGAGCACGCGGCCGCGCAGCAGCTCCCTCGGCACCGCCCCCATCGCCCGGCTGTCGAGCGAGGCGGCGCGGTTGTCGCCCATCACGAAGAGGTGGTCCGGCGGGACGACGACCGGACCGAACGCGTCGAAGTCGGGCTCGCCGGCCGCGTGTGTGACCTCGCCGAGGTGCTCCACCCTCGTGCCGTCCCCGAGCTGCTCGAGGGCTTGCGCCGCACCGTCGACGTACAGCACGCCTTGCCGGAGCATCACCGTCTGGCCCGGGAGCGCGATCACCCGCTTGACGAGGAGGGTGGACCCGCCGCGCGGATCCGCGAAGAGCACCACGTCGCCGGCGCTCGGCCCGCTGCGCTCGAACAGGTAATGATCCGTGAGCGGGACGCGGAGCCCGTAGGCGACCTTGTCGACGAGGATGCGATCGCCCGGGGTGATCGTCGGCCACATCGAGCCGGTGGGCACGTGGTACTGGTCCGCGAGGGTCGAGCGACCCAGCGTGAGGATCGCGAGCGCCGCGAGGACCTTGAGGAGGCTCCGCCCGAGCGGCGCGACCGTCTGGTAGGCGCGCCGCGCGAACGCGCGATCGGATCGAGGCATGAAAAGTCCGGCCTTGTCGGGCTGGAGGCACGCCGCCGCGGCCTCCACCGCCGGCCGGGGAACGCTGGGCTCGCTCATCTCTGGCGGGGCTAGCATCCGCGCTCGAGACAAGCCAGCTTCGCTGCATGCACGGCTCCACTTCATCGACTGCACCACTCTCCCGAGCTCTGGGCCGCCTCACACTCTGCGGATCAATGTCGCGTCATCCGGTAACGACAGGGGCCGCCATGCACCTCGCCGGCTACCGCGCGCTGGCGCTCGATTTTACCTATATCCCTTTTGCGGTGACCGATGTTGAAGGCGCGACGCGCGGGATGCGCGCGCTCGGGATCCGCGGCCTCGGCGTGTCGATGCCCTACAAGCAGGCGGTAATTCCATTGCTCGACGAGCTCGATCCCGTCGCCGAGCGGATCGGCGCGGTCAACACCATCGTGAACAACGACGGGCGCCTCAGGGGCTACAATACCGACTGGATCGGCGCGGTGCGGGCGCTCGAGGAGGTGACGCAGCTCGGGGGCGCGCGGGTGCTGCTCCTCGGCGCCGGCGGCGCGGCGCGCGCGGTCGCGTTCGGGCTCGTGGAGCGGGGCGCCAGCGTCACGGTGGCGAACCGCGATCTCGAGAAGGCGCGGCAGCTCGCGGCGGCGGTCGGCGGGGCGGCCGTGCCGCTCGACGCAGCGGCGCTCTCGCCCGACCACGGCGTCCTCGTGAACGCCACGTCGCTCGGCATGGCCGAGGTCGATCCACGAAGCCCTGTCCCGGAGGAGGTGTTGCGGGAAGGTCTCCTGGTGATGGATATCGTGTACAAACCGATGATCACGGAGCTCGTGGCGGCGGCGCGTCGGCGCGGAGCGACCGCCGTTCACGGCGGGAGGATGCTCCTCCACCAGGCTGCAGAGCAGTTCCGGCTGTACACCGGGCGGGAGCCGCCGCTCGATGCCATGGACGAAGCGCTGCGCGCTCAGCTCGGCTGACGCGCGGAGCCGCCGCTCGACGCCGCGGACGAGGCGTCGCGCGCTGAGCCCGGCTGACGCGCGCGACGTCCCGCGCCAGGCTCGCGCTGTCCGGCCGCCAGGGCGCGCGGAGATCGCCGCTCTGCGCCGCGCGCACGGCCTCCGGAGCAATGGCCAAGGACGGGCGCCACGCGTAGGCTTCCGGCGATGATCTCGTTCGAGATACGCGCAGCCGTGACCGGCGACGAGGAACAGCTCCTCTATGTCGCGCGCCACCTGAACTCGGTCAACCTGCCGAACAACCGTGACGCAATCCACGAGATCGTCGCCGAGAGCCACAAGAGCTTCAACGGGGCGATCCAGGATCCCCGCCTCCGCCAATACGTCTTCGTCCTCGTCGACCTGACGAAGGGCGACAAGGGCATGATCGTCGGGACGTCGATGATCATCGCGCAGCTCGGCCGGCGCGGCGTCCCCTACATCTTCTTCGACGTGCTCGACGAGGAGAAGTACTCGGCCACGATCGACAAGCACTTCCATCATACCGTGCTGCGCATCGGCTACTCGTACAACGGCCCCACGGAGATCGGCGGGCTCGTGCTCATGCCGGAGTACCGGCAAGGGCCCGAGCGGCTCGGCACGATGATCTCCTATGTTCGCTTCCTCTACATGGCCGCGCGATCCGCGCTGTTCCAGGACGAGATCCTCGCGGAGCTGATGCCCCCCCTCGAGCCGGACGGGACAAGCCACCTCTGGGAAGCGCTCGGGCGCAAGTTCACCGACATGAGCTATGCCGACGCGGATCTCCTCTCCAAGAAGAACAAGGAGTTCATCAAGGGGCTCTTCCCGGAGGGGACCCTCTACGCCTCGCTGCTGCCCGAGGACGCGCAGCGCGTGATCGGGAAGGTCGGGGCGCAGACCCGGGGGGTGGAGAAGCTGCTCCGCCGCGTCGGCTTCCGCTATGCCCACAGGGTCGATCCGTTCGACGGAGGGCCGCACTTCACCGCCCGCATGGACGAAATCTCGCTCGTGCGCGATACGCGCCGGGCGAAGGCGGGCCGCCCGTTCACCCCGAGCCCGTCGGATCCGAAGGGCATCCTCGCGATCGAGCGCCCAGACGCCCCTTATTTTCGCGCGGTCGCCGCGAGCCTCCGCGATGAGGGAGAGCTCGGCATGGCGATCGCCGAGGACGCCTGGAAGCACCTCGAGCTCCAGCCTCGCTCGCCGATCTGGATCTTGCCGATGCCGTGACAGGGCGCCTGCGCTCCACGTCCAGCGCGCATCCAGCGCGCGGATGAGCGACGGATCAGCCCGCCTGCGCGCCACGTCCAGCACGCGCGAGACCAGCGGATCGGCCCGCCTGCGCGCCACGTTCACCAGCAGCTCAGGCCGCCTTGCATCGCGGCGATTCTATTGCTACAGAATTAACAGAAGTTTTCACGAGCGGTTCGGAGGACCATGACCCTTGGATTGGACCTCGATTTCGGGCGCTTGCCTGCGCTGGAGCGGAGGGAACGCAGGCCCGGGACACCGAGGGAGGATACCGGCGCGGAGAGGGCCCCCGAGGCAAACGGCGGCCCGGAGCCCAGGCTCTCTGGGCGAGAGATGCGTATCGCCGCCGCGCTCGCCGAGGCGGCGATGCCGCCCGGCCGCTTCCTCGACGGCGCGGGCGCCGCGACCGCCAGCCGACTCTCGGCCTGGCTCGGCTCCATCCCGCCGCACCTGGCGCAGGGGGTGCGCGCGGCGCTGTGGGCGATAGAGCTCGCTCCCCTTCCGTTCCGGCTCAGGCCGCTGTCGGCGCTGCCGCTCGAGGAGCGGATGACGGTGCTCCGCGGCTTCGAGCTGAGCCGGGCGCGGACGCTGCGTTCGCTGCTCCGCGCCGCGCTCACGCCGCTCAGGTTCGTCCACTACGACCGGCCCGAGATGTTCAGGCACGTCGGCTGCCGTTACGAGCTGCCCACGGTGCGCGACGAGGCGCCGCGCTGGCTCGCGCAGGTGACGGACGGGCGCGAGGTCGAGGAGGACCTGGAGCTCGAGTGCGAGGTCCTCGTGATCGGCACCGGCGCCGGCGGAGCGGCCGCGGCCTACGAGCTCGCGTCGCGCGGACACGCGGTGCTCATGCTCGAGGAGGGCGACTTCCACCGCCGCTCGAGCTTCACCGGACGGCCCGCGCGCGCCTACCGGGAGATGTACCGCGACCACGGGCTCGACATGACGCTCGGCAACGTGAGTATCCCGGTGTTCGCGGGGCGCGCCGTCGGAGGGAGCACCGTGATCAACTCCGGTACATGCTACCGGGCTCCGGAGAGCACCTTCGCGTCGTGGCGAGACGGCATGGGGCTCCCGGCGGAGTTCTCGTCCGGCGGGCTCGCTCCTT
This sequence comes from Sorangium sp. So ce281, assembly GCF_051527395.1. Classification (NCBI taxonomy): domain Bacteria; kingdom Pseudomonadati; phylum Myxococcota; order Polyangiales; family Polyangiaceae; genus Sorangium; species Sorangium sp. So ce281. The sequence goes on along the minus strand of NZ_CP150322.1, from coordinate 2,197,649 downwards.
ATTACGAGCGCGTCGAGCGCATGCTCCAGGTCGCCCCCGCCGACCCGCTGCACCTCGGGGCGATCGGGCCGATCGTCCGGCGCGGGGCGGAGCGGCTCGGGCTGCGGCACGGGCCGCTCCAGCGCAACGCGCCGGACTGCGATGGGCAGGGGCTCTGCTGCTTCGGCTGCCCCACGGGGGCCAAGCGCTCGACCGACGTGAGCTACGTGCCCGAGGCGCTGAAGCGGGGCGCGCAGCTCATCACCGCGGCGCGGGTCAGGACGATCGACATCGTGGCGGGCCGCGCGCGGGGGGCGACTGCAGTGCTCGGCGGCGACACGAGGGCCGGAGGCCGCGGCGGCCGCGGCGCAGGGCGGCCGCCGCGGCTCGTGGTCCGGGCGGAGGCCGTCGTCGTGGCCGGCGGCGCGCTGATGACGCCGCTGCTCCTGCGCCGGAGCGGAGCGTGCCTGTCGAGCGGCGCGCTGGGAAAGAACCTCTCGATCCACCCGGCGTCGAAGGTGATGGCGCTCTTCGATGAGCGGATCGATCAGTGGCAAGGCATCCCGCAGGGCTACCAGATCGACCACTTCGCCGACGAAGGGCTGATGTTCGAGGGGGGCTCGCTCCCGTTCGACGTCGCCGCGCTGGCCGTGCCCTGGACGGGACGCCGCTACACGGAGCTGATGGAGCGGTACCCGCACCTCGCGACGTTCGGGTTCATGATCAAGGACACGAGCCGCGGCGAGGTGAGGCCCGGGATCGGCGGCACGCCGCTCGTGCTCTACACGATGAACCGGGAGGACGTCGCCAGGATGCAGCGCGGGGTCGAGCTGCTCTGCGAGGTGTTCCTGGCCGCGGGGGCGCGGCGCGTCCTGCCGCTCGTCGCCGGCTGCGACGAGGTGAACGGCCCCGCGGACCTGGAGCGGCTCAAGGCGCGGCAGATCAAGGCCGGGGACCTCGACGTGGCCGCGTTCCACCCGCTCGGGACGTGCCGTATCGGGGTGGATCCGCGGTCATCGTGCCTCGGGCCGGACCACCAGGCGCACGACGTCGCCGGGCTCTACGTGTGCGATGGAAGCGCGATCCCCTCGTCGCTCGGCGTGAACCCGCAGATGACCATCATGGCCATGTCGCTGCGCGCGGCCGAGTTCCTGAGCGAGCGGCTATCCGGCTGAGCCGTCGCGGTACCCGAGGGCCGCGGCGCGCTCGCTGCCGATGCGATCGCTCTCGATCGTCCCGTCGCGCATGGTCACCACGCGCGGCATCGACTCGGCGAAGCTGAGGTTGTGCGTCACCACCACGATCGTGGTGCCGTGCTTGCGGTTCATCTCGAAGAACAGCTGGTGGATCGAGTCGCTCGTCGCGGTGTCGAGGTTGCCGGTCGGCTCGTCGGCGAGGAGGAGCTTCGGCGACAGGACGAGCGCCCGCGCCAGGGCCACGCGCTGCTGCTCGCCGCCCGACAGCTCCCCCGGCCGGTGCGTGGCGCGCGCCGCGAGCCCGACCTCGGCGAGCAGCGAGCGCGCGAGCGGCTCCATCTCGCGGCGGGTCTTCCCCTGGATGAGGCCCGGCATCATCACGTTCTCGACCGCGTTGAACTCGGGGAGCAGGTGATGGAACTGGAAGACGAAGCCGATCGTCCGGTTCCGGATCGCCGCGAGCCGCGAGCCCGGGAGGCCGGTGAGCTCGTCGTTGCCGAGGCGGATGCGGCCGCTCGTCGGGAGATCCAGCGTGCCGATGCAGTGGAGGAACGTGCTCTTGCCGGCGCCGGAGGGGCCCACGAACGCCACGACCTCACCCTGGTTGATGACGATGTCGATGCCGCAAAGCACGTGGAGCTCGCGGCCCATGTGAACGAACGTCTTGCGGAGGTCTTCGACGACGACGAGCGGAGTGGACATGGAGTGATTACTCGTAGCGGAGCCCGTCGACCGGAGAGAGCCTCGAGGCAGCGCGGGCCGGGTAGATGGTGGCGATGGTGCAGATGAGCATCGACGCGACCGCGACCATCGCGTAGTCGGAGAGGTTCACGTTCACGGGCAACCGGTCGATGTAATAGACGTCCGGATCGAGCCGGACACCGAACCAGTACAGGCCCGTGCAGACCGCGAGCGCGGTGCCGACACCGTAGATCGTGCCGATGGCGCCGATGATCACGCCCTCGAGCATGAACACGCGCATCACCGCGTTGTCCGAGGCGCCCAGCGCCTTCAGGACGGCGATCTCCTTGCCCTTCTCGGTCACCATGAGGAGCAGCGTGCAGACGATGCAGAAGCTCGCGACCGCGATGGCGATGGACAGGATGATGAACGTCGCGATCTTCTCCAGCTTGAGCGCGCTGAAGAGGTTCTTGTTCATCTCCATCCAGTCGCGGACGCGGAGCTGCGGCGGCGGCTTTCCTCCCTCCGGCGCCTCGTCGAGCGCGGCGCTCGCGGCGACGGCCGCCTCCACGGCCGGGCGGACCTCCTGCACCCGCTCGGGATCCGGGACCCGGATGTCGATGTGGGTGATCTTGTCGTCGAGGCTGAAGAACTTCTGCGCCTCTTCCATCAAGACGTACGCGTGCGTGACGTCGTACTCGTACATGCCGCTATAGAAGATCGCCGCGACGCGGAACTTGCGGGAGCGCGGCATCACGCCGGTGGGGCCGAGCTCGCCCATCGGCGACAGCAGGGTCACCTCGTCCCCGACGAGCACGTGGAGCGATTTCGCGAGCTCGCGGCCGATGATGACGCCCGGGTACACGCGCGTCTGCACCTTCAGGTAGTCGCGCACCGACGGGTCGACGTCCGTCGGCTGGCGGAAGTCCGGCCCCTTGAAGTACGGCTCCCCGCCCGGACCTCGACCGATGATCTCCTCGGGAGGCAGGCTCGTCAGCTTCTCGGGCTCGCGCAGGTAATCGAAGCTGCCGACCTCGAGGTTCTTGGCGAGGTCGATGACCTGCCCGATGGTGTCCGGATCGATGCCGCGGACGAGCGCGCCCGCGGTGTTCGAGGCGCTCGAGCCCATCGCCTCGCCGGCCGCGACCGGGGTCGCGGCGCCTCCGTAGGGCGCGAGGGCGACGCGCACCTGGGTGAGCTTGTCGTCCCAGTTGCCGAAGCCGCCAGGCCGGGAGGCGTCGACGACCATGTGCGCGTTGTTGCCGAGGATCTTGCGCTTCAGGTCGGCGCCGAAGCCGCCCATGATGCTCGTCACCGAGCACAGGGCGCACGAGCTGACGGCGACGCCGGCCATCGACAGGACCGAGATGACCGTGAGAAAGCCGCTCTTCGAGGCGCGCACGTGGCGCGCGGCCACGTGGGGCACGAAGCTCCGGCGCTCGAGCGCGTCGAGGGCGAGCGGCAGGAGCGCCGACAGCACGAAGAACAGGAAGACGACGCTCGAGACGAGCGCGGTGAAGCGGATGATCTGATCCGTCGGATTGAACGACGCGCCCTTTCCGGCGGGCATCCTGGCCGTGAGCGTCGCGGTGACGCCGAAGCTCACGCCCACGAGCGCGCCCCACCACCAGCCGAGCGCGCGATAGAGCCCCTTGCGGACAGGGCGGCTCCCGGCGACCAGATAGCCCGCGCCCGCGCCGAACAGCGTGCCTCCAAGGATCCACCTGAAGGTCGGCTGGATGGGCAGGACCGCGACCCAGAGCACGGCGATCGCGAGCGCGGCGAGCAGGGACGTCGCGCCGAGCACGCGGAGCCCCACGCGGGCCCTGGAGCCCCACCTGCCGGAGAGCCACCGGGCGTTGTCCGCACCCGTCCTGGCCCGGAACAGCCGGAGGGCGCCTGCCACGACCAGCGCGACGACGAGCTGGGCGATCAACTGGGTGTTGCTCGCGAAGAAGGCGCCGATGAGCGCGAGGCCCTTCCCGTGCCCGCTGGACGCGACGAGCGTGAGCGCGAGCAGGCTGGCGCCCGTGAGGGCGACCACGACCCCGGCGCGCACGACGCCGGGGCGCCGCGGCTCCAGCTCGCCCTTCTTGTCGAAGCGGGTGTAGCCCCGCCAGGCGAGCAGGACGATGCCCAGAGCGACGGCGGCGAGGAGCGCGGCCTGCAACGACCTGGAGAGCTCGATCACGCGTCGGTCTCGGGACGGAGGAGCGGGAACAGGATGACGTCGCGGATGGAGGTCGCGCCGGTGAGGAGCATCGTCAGGCGATCGACCCCCATGCCGAAGCCCGCCGTCGGCGGGAGGCCGTGCTCCAGGGCGCGGACGTAGTCGGCGTCGTAATCCATCGTCTCCTCCTCGCCCCGGGACTTCTTCTCGACCTGCGCGCGGAAGCGCGCGTCCTGGTCCTCTGGGTCGTTGAGCTCGCTGAAGGCGTTGCAGAGCTCGCGGCCGTCGATGAAGAGCTCGAAGCGGTCGACCAGCGAAGGATCGCTGTCCTTCTTGCGCGCGAGCGGGGAGACCTCGAAGGGATAGTCGATGATGAAGACAGGGACGCTCTTGTCGCCCGCCTCCGTGCGGTAGTCCCTCGTGAGGAACGGCTCGACCACGTACTCGTAGGCGCAGAAGACGAGCTCACCCGGCGACTCGCACTTCTTCGCGCCCGCGCGGAAGTTCGTCCAGTCGATCTCGCGCCCGCTCGCCTTCGCCGCCTTCGCCCACTCCTTGATCGGGGCGTCGTCCGCGGCGACGCGCTGCGGGACGTCGGCCGGCAGGCCCGACTTCGACAGGGCGCGGGCGATCCCCTCGGCCATGGGGACGCGCTCGAAGCGCTCGAGCGAGTACGTGCGCTGCGCGGCCCAGGCCGCGTGCTCGGCCGGGAGCCGCTCGGCGAGGCGGGCGTCGACGTGGCGGAGCATCGCCTCGGTGGCGTCCATCAGCGTCTCGTACGTCGCGTACGCCTGGTAGTACTCGAGCATCGTGAACTCGGGGTTGTGCCGCGTCGACAGCCCCTCGTTCCGGTAGCAGCGCGCGATCTCGTAGACGCGCTCGAAGCCGCCGACAACGAGCCGCTTCAGGAAGAGCTCCGGCGCGATGCGCATGAAGAGCCCGAGGTCGAGCGCGTTGTGGTGGGTCTTGAACGGCTTCGCGGCCGCGCCGCCGACGAGCGTGTGCATCGTCGGGGTCTCGACCTCGAGGAAGCCGCGGGTGTCGAGGAACTCGCGCAGCGCGGCGACGATCGCGGTGCGGGCGCGGAAGACCCCCGCGACGTGCGGGTTGGCCACGAGATCGACGTACCGCATGCGGTAGCGCGACTCGACGTCCTTGAAGCTCGTCTTGGTCGGCAGCGGGCGGTAGGCCTTCGTGAGCAGCCGGAGGCGCTCTGCGCGGATCGAGAGCTCGCCCTTCTGCGTCGCCATCGCGACGCCGCGGGCCTCGACGAAGTCGCCGAGATCGATGTCCTCCAGCCGCTCGAAATCGGCGAGGCCCCCCTGCTCGCAGTAGAGCTGGAGCTCGCCGGTGCGGTCGCGCAGCCGGACGAAGGTGACGCCGCCGAACGAGCGCACGAAGAGGACCCGGCCCGCGACGCGGAACGGGACCGGCTCGACGCGCGCTGGATCGTAGCGATCCGCCGAGGAGGAGGCGGATCGCTCGGGCGCCGCGCCCTCGGGCCTCGGCTCGGCCGCGGCCCGCGCCCCGTCGAAGCGGGCGCGGACGGCCGCGAGCTCGACGAGCGGCTCGCCCTCCGTGACGTCGTTGGCGAACGGGTTGTCGCCGCGGGCGCGGAGGCGGGCCGCCTTCGCCTTGCGGGTGGCGATCAGCGTCTCCTCGGCGCGCGCGGCCTCGGCGGCCTCCTTCACGAGCCGCTCGGTCTTCTTGTCGTTGGGTCTGTCTTTTTGCTGGCTCACGGAGCGTCGTCCTCCGCGACCGAGCCGCCCTTCCTGAGCGAACCGCCGGCCGCGGCGAGCAAGTAGGCCTCGATGAAGCCCTCGAGATCGCCGTCGAGGACGGCGTCCACGTCGGTGGCCTCGGTGGAGGTGCGCACGTCCTTGACGAGCCGGTAGGGCGCGAGGACGTAGTTCCTGATCTGGCTGCCGAAGTTGATGGAGCTCTTCGCGGCGTTGTAGGCCTGGACCTCGGCCTCCCGCTTCTGGAGCTCCATCTCGTACAGCTTCGCCTTGAGGACCTTCATCGCCATCGCGCGGTTCTGGTGCTGGCTGCGCTCGGCGCGGCACACGATGTTGAGGCCGGTCGGGATGTGCCGCAGGCGAACGGCGGTCTCGACCTTGTTCACGTTCTGCCCGCCCTTGCCGCCGGCGCGCATCGTCGTGATCTCGATGTCCTTCTCGTTGACCTGGATGTTGATCTCGTCGTCGCTGTCCGGGGTGACCTCGACGGCGGCGAACGCGGTCTGGCGCGTGTGATCGGCGTTGAACGGGCTCATCCGGACGAGGCGGTGGACCCCGGCCTCGGAGCGCAGATAGCCGTACGCGGCGTCGCCGGTCACCGTGAGGGTGACGGCGTCGATGCCGGCCTCGTCGCCGTCCTGGTAGTCGATGATCTCCGTCTTGTACCCGCGGCGCTCGCAGAAGCGCAGGTACATGCGGAGGAGCATGGACGCCCAGTCCTTCGCGTCGGTGCCGCCGGCGCCCGGGTGGATGCTGACGATGGCGTTGCCGCGGTCGGCGGGGCCGGACAGCATGCGATCGAGCTCGACCTTGCGCAGGCGCCCGGCGATGGCGTCGGCCTGCGCGTCGGCGTCGGCGATGACGCCCTCGTCGCCCTCGGCAGCGCCGAGCTCGAGGTACTCCGCGAGATCCTCGATCTCGCGGCCGAGCCGCTGCGCCACCTCGAGCTTCGACTCGACCAGGGCGCGCTTGCGGAGGACGGCTTGGGCCTTTTCCTGATCGTTCCAGAACCCCGACGACAGCGTCGTCTGGGTCAGATCCTGGAGCATCCGTTCGAGCTTGGGGACGTCAAAGATGCCCCCTTAGCGCCTCAAAGCGCCGTTTGATGTCGAGGACTTTCTCGCGGGTCTCGGAGAGCATGGCCGGGGATCTATTCGATCTGGACGGCGATCGCCAGGAGAGACGCCAGGCGGGACCGCCGCGCGCGGGCGGACCGAGGCGGCTCCACGCCGGCTCCACGTCGGCTCCGCGTCGGGCGCGCCGGCGACGCGCTCGTCAACGCGGCGCGCAGGCGGGAGAGGGTGCGGCGGATGACCCGGCGCCGCGGATTCCCTGGCCGTGGACCGCGTCACGAGCGCCGGGCGCCCCGAGGCCGCGCGAGCTCCGGGCTTCCCGTCCAGCGGGACAGGGCGCCTCAACCAGGAGTCGGCGCAGGGACGGATTCCCGGACGGCGCGGCGGATCCTGAACCACAACCGCTGAGCGCTCCGCGCTCGCCTTGGGCTCCGCAGGGCATCCCTGATCGCCCTGATGGAGACCGCGGGAGGCGGCGCCTCGCTGCTCAGCGCGGCGTCGAGGTAGCGGCCCAGGAACTCCGTCAAGGCGACGGCGGTGACCGCATTGGAGAAGAGACCGGCGACCGGGACGAGGCCGAGCGTGAAGTTGGCGAAGAGCCTTACGGCCGCACCACCCCAGATGATCTTGCTCACCTGCAGCCACGGAGCCCTGCGGAGCGGCACGCCCCGGCGCCGGGTCAGCGACACGGAGAAGGAGTAATGAATGGGAACCACGATCAACTCATCTGCGCCGGGAATGGGCTGAGTGACGAAGCTGATCACTGCAGCGATGGCAGAATACTTGTTGGTCATCCGGCGGATCGTCGGTTCCATGGGTCGTATATACGGCCTGGAGCCTGCCTCCGGGAGGCCGAGACAAGCACGTTGACGAGGGCGCGGCGCGCGCAGCCGAGGGCGGATCACGCTCGGCCTGGACGAAGCATGGGAGCCTCAGCGCCCGTCGGTGTCCTGGGGGCCCTGGAGATCTTTGCAGGACAGAGAGGGGGAGATCTCCAAAGCACGGTGGAGCGCCCCGCGAATTGGACCCCGGGCATGGGAAAGACCATTACCCACGCTCCGCGGCCCTCGCGAGGCGCCGGCGCTACGGATCGAGCCCTTCCCTGCACGCGACCCGGAGCTCACCGAGCGCGGCGACGAGCGCGCCGCGCTCGCCCTGCCACGCCGGCGACGGGTCCTCGGCGTCGCGCCGGCGGAGGTGCTCGCGGGCCTCGTCCCAGAGCGGACGCGGCGGCACGAGCGGCGGCACCCGCGCGCGCACGTCGTCCGTCAGGCGCAGCACGCGCTCGACGCGGGCCAGCGCCTCGCCGAGCGGCACCTCGCCCGCCTTGCAGCGCCGGAGCAGGCCGCACTCGTAGCTGCTGCACACGGAGAAGCGCATCTCGTAGACGGTGCACTTCCGGTCGAGGTGGCAGGGGCACGGCAGGCTGAAGGCGTCGTGGTACCGATTGCAAGCGAGCGGCAGGCGCAGCTTCTCGGCCCGCGGGAGCTCGTGCTCCTCGAGCGGCGCGACGTCGAAGAGCAGCCCCGTGCAGCAGAGGCCGCACGCGGTGCAGAGGTCCGAGCCATCCGGCCGCGCCTCGGGGGCTTCGTTCGCAGGGGGAGCGCTCACCCGCGTCGATTGGCACGCGCGTGGCCGCGCGTCGAGGCGCGAAGCGGGTGGGCGACGCGCGCGTGCCTGACGAGCGCGTGCCTGACGAGCGCTCAGGGCGCGGCGTCGTCGAGCACGATCTCGCGCAGGTGGTCGAGCCCGACGGACCCGGAGCCGATCACCCTGGCGTGAAACGCCTTCAGATCGAAGGCCTCGCCCTGGCGGCGCCGCAGCGTGTCGCGCAGCTCCAGGACGACGCGCTCGCCGACCTTGTAGGAGATCGCCTGCCCCGGCCAGCCCAGATAGCGCGTCGCCTCGCTGTGCGCGTGATCCAGCGGGAGGAAGGCCCGGCGCTGGAGGTACTCGACGGCGATCTCGTAGCGCCAGGGCTCGCCGGCGTGGAGCGGCGCGTCCCGGGGGATCGGCAGCTCCAGGTGCATGCCGATGTCGAGGACGACGCGGTAGGCGCGCGTCAGCTTGCCCGCGAGCATCCCGAGCACGTAATCGGGGCGCTCGAAATAACCGAGCTCGTACATGAGCTGCTCGGCGTAAAGGGCCCACCCCTCGGCGTGGCCGGAGTTCGTCACCAGGAAGCGGTGGAGCCGGCTCAGCCGGTCATCGAGGTGCACCTGGAGCGCGCACTGCAGGTGATGGCCAGGAAAGCCCTCGTGGTACGCCGTGGTGATCTCCTCGTAGAGCGGGAACGCCTGCTTCGCGCCGGGCGCATACCAGACGGTGCCGGGCCGCTTGAAGCCGTCGCTCGGGGGCACGTAGTAGGCGCCGAGCGCGCCGCCCGGCGGAGCGAGCTTCACCTCGATGTGACGGATGGGCGCCGGGATGTCGAAATGGACGCCGTCGAGATCGGCGAGCGCCTTTCGCTGGCGCTCGGACATGATGCGGAGGAACTCGTCGGCGCCCTGCGCGCACCGGGCGGGGTCGGTCATGAGCAGATCGATCACCTCGGGCAGCGACGCGCCGGGGAGGATCTCGGCGGCGAGGCGCGCCATCTGGGCCTCGATGGCGTGCACCTCGGACCACCCCCAGGCGTAGGTCTCGATCGGGTCGATGCTCGCGCCGAGGAAGCGGCGCGCGAGGCGCAGGTAGCGCTCCTCTCCCACGGCGTCCGCGGCGCGCGCGCTCGGCAGGTACGTCTGCTCCAGGTAGCCGGCGAGCGCGCCGAACGCGGCGCGCGCGCGCTCGACGCCGTCGGCGACGCGCGCGCGGCCGGCGCCCGCGCCGCAACCCGACGCCTCGTGAGCGGCCGGCAGGGTGAGGAAGAACGACGCGTCGCCCGCCTGGTAGCGCGCCTGCTCGATCACGGCGAACACCTGGCGACGCGCGACGACCTGGCCCGTCCGGCGCCCCTCCTCGAGCGAAGCGCGGTAGCTGTCGCACGCGCGCGGCAGGCCCTCCAGACGCGACGCGATGGCCTCCCAGCCGGCGGCGCTGTGGACATCCATGAGGTCGAAGACCATCCGGAGGTGCTGGAACGCCGACTCGATGTTGTTGAGATCGCGCAGGTGCTCGCCGTGACGGAAATCGTCGAGCCGCTCATCCAGGTGATCCGCCATGACACGGCGTGCGAGGCGACCCCACCGCGCCTCCGCCCCGGGGCGCGGCGGCGGCAGCGAGCGGAGCCGCTCCTGGAAAGACGCGACCGTGGAGGCCCAGGACGCGGCGCCGCTCGGGCTCCAGTCGTTCCAGGCGCCTTCGTCGCAGGGGATGCCCGCGAGGGTGGCATGGGCAGGACAGCGGGCAGCGAAGGCTTCGACGAACTCGTCGCTGAGGGCGAAGATAGGATCGCGCGCGTCGTGGTCTTGGCTCACCGCGACAGCATATGCGGCCACGACCGGATTTTCTCCGGGCGCGCGAGACGATCCGTCGGGTCTTCGTTACGCTTGCTGGAGGGAGGTCGCTCACGCGGCGGCCTCGGGGAGCGACATGAACCACCGCAGCCTGCCAGGCGAGCTCCATGACGACGACCGGCCCTCCTGCGCCGCTCCTCCATCGCGCCCCCGACCCCCGCAGCAGCCCGGCTGGCCGCTCGTCTCGGCGCTCGTCGCCGCGGCGGCGATCGCGGCGCTCGGCTGCACCGCGAGCTCGGCAAGCCAGCCGGCGATCTCCGCGTCACAGCCCGCGGCGATGACGCCAGCGCAGATCGCGGCGCGCGCCATGCCGGCGGTCGTCACGATCCGCGGCGACGGCTCGCTCGGGGCGGGCTTCCTCGTCCGCGAGGACGGCTGGATCGCGACGAATTTCCACGTCGTCGCCGGGATGCCGGACCTCAAGGTGGTCCTCTCCGATCAGAGCGAGCACCCGGTGCTCGAGGTGCTCGCGTTCGACGAGGCTCGGGATCTCGCGATCGTCCGGATCCACGCGCCTCGGAGGCTCCCGCTGCTCTCCCTCGGCAACAGCGGCGCGGTCCGCCCCGGCGATCCGGTCGTCGCGATCGGCCATCCGCTCGGCCTCGCGGACACCGTGTCGAACGGCCTCGTGAGCGCGGTCCGCGTCGTGGATCCGGAGCTGACGCTGCTGCAGATCTCCGCGCCGATCGCGCCTGGCTCCTCGGGCGGCCCGCTGTTCAACGAGCACGGCGAGGTGATCGGCGTCGCCGCGGCGGTCTCGACGCAGGGGCAGAACCTCAACTTCGGCGTGCCCGCCGACTACCTCAAGCGGCTGCTCGTGCGCCCCGATCCCGTCCCGCTCTCGACGTTCGCGGCCGAGACGGCCGACGAAGAGCAAGGGCTGCCGGCGGTCAAGCGATCGGTGCCTCACCACGCGCTCGCGATCCTCCGCGGCTGCACCGAGGGCGACCTGCTCGTGCTGGCGCGCACGATGGACGGCGCGATCCAGGTCGGCTCGCCCCTCTACAACCAGGGGGATTTCGCGTCCTGCTATCACGTCTACGCGGGCGCCTCGCTCGACATGGAGCGCCGGCTCGGCCCCGCGTGCAGGGGCCCGCGGAACGCGCTCGTCGAGGGGCGGCGCAAGGCGGCTGGCCTCGACGACGAGGCCGCCCAGGCCTGGGCGATGCGCGACGCGTTCGACGGGCTGCTCGAGGTGATCTTGCGCAAGGTCCACGGCGAAGCGCGGTGAGCGGCGCCGCGCCGCGGTGGCGAAGGGGCCGGGCGCGGCGCGCCGCGGCCCCGGAGCGCGGTCGGGGTGCTGCTAGTCGAGCTGCGCCGGCGCCGGCCGGCCCGCGTCGTGCGCGACGGCGGTGCGCGCCGCGGCGCCGCGGTGCCCCGCCGCGACGACCCCATCCCCCGCCGGAGCGACGCCGTCCTCCCCCGCCCCGCGCGGCTCGCCCTGGTCGTCGCTGCCCCGCATGAAGGGCAGGATCCGCTTGAGCCACGAGGAGACGTCGTCGAACAGCGAGTAGGCGACCGGGGTCGCGAGCAGCGTCAGGAGGAGCGCCAGCGTCTGCCCGCCGATGATCACGAAGCCGGTCGCGCGGTTCGTGCCCGAGCCCGCGCCGCTCGAGACGACGAGCGGGATCATGCCGGCGACGAACGCGAGCGTGGTCATCAGGATCGGCCGGAGCCTGTCGCGGTTCGCCTCCAGGATGGCCTGCGCCCGCGGCAAGCCGTGCTCGCGCAGCTTGATCGTATGATCGATCTGGAGGATCGAGTTCTTCTTCACGACGCCGAACAGCACGACGATGCCGAGCAGCGAGAAGATGTTGAGCGACTGCCGGAAGAGGATGACCGCGATGAACGCGAACGGCACCGTCAGCGGCAACGACAGCAGGATCGTGATCGGGTGCAGCCACGACTCGAACTGCGCCGCGAGCACGAGGTACATGAAGACCAGCGACAGGAGGAGGGCGACGAGGAAGCTCTTCATCATCTTGACGAGCTCCTTCGACGCGCCGACGGGGCCCGCGGAGTAGCCGGACGCGAGGTTCATCTCCGACACGGCCTTGTCGAGCTCCTGGATGACCGTCTGCTGCGAGTACCCCGCCTCGAGGTTGGCGGTCAGCATGACCTGCCGCTGGCGGTTGTACCGCTCGATGCGCGACGGGCCCGTCCCCTCGGAGAACGACACCACGTTGTCGAGCGTCACGGCGCCGAGCTTGGTCGACGGCACCGTGATCTTCGCGAGGCCTTCCTTGTCGGAGCGGAAGCTCGGCAGCGCGCGCGCGCGCACCTCGTACTGCTCCCCGCCTTCGTTGTAGGTCGACACCTTGTACCCGCCGACCAGGAGGCGCAGGGTGCTGGCGACGTCGCCGACCTGCACGCCGAGATCGGCGGCCTTCTTGCGGTCGATGACCACGCGGAGCTCCGGCTTGCCGACGAGCAGCGAGGTGTCCGGATCGACGACGCCCGGGATCGCCTTGAGCTTCTGCAGCAGCGCATCGGAGTACTGGCCGATCTTCTGGAGGTCGGGGCCCTGCACCTGATAGGCGATCTGGGCGCTCTGACCGCCGGAGAAGGCGGGCACGACGCCGATGTTCGCCCGGAGCTTCTCCGCATCGAACATCGGCTTGAGCTCGCGCCGGGCGCGATCGATGAGGTCCTGCTGCGACAGCGCGCGCTCCGCCGCCGGCTTCAGCTTCACGTAGATGGTGGCGAGGTTCGGCGTCTTCTGCGGATCGTCGCCGATCGTCGTCAGCGTGTAGGCCACGCCGGGGAGCTTCTCGATCTGCGACGCGACCCGCGTGGCGATGACGCGCGTCCCGTCGAGGCTCACGCCCTCGGGCGAGCGCATGCCGACCTGGAACTGCGACTCGTCCTCGACCGGGAGGAAGTTGAACTTGGCCATGCGCCCGAGCACCGGGATCGAAACCAGCGCCAGGAGCGAGGCGAGCACGATCACCCAGCGGTGCGCCATCGACCAGCGGAGGAGCGCCATGTAGCCGCGCTCGATCGGCCCGTAGAAGCGCGACTCCTTGGAGCTGGCGGCGTGGCTCTTCTCCGGCTTCTTCAGCCATCGCGCCGACAGCATGGGCGTCAGCGTGAAGCTCACGATCAGCGACACGAGGATCGAGAACGCCATGGTGAGGCCGAACGAGTTCAGGAAGCGGCCGACGATGCCGCTCATGAACGCGACAGGGAGGAACACGGCGATCAGCGAGAGCGTCGTCGCGAGCACCGCGGGCCCGATCTCCTTCGTGCCCTGGAGCGCCGCCTCCCACGGGCTGGCGCCCTTCTCCTCGATCCAGCGGTAGCAGTTCTCGAGGACGACGATCGCGTCGTCGATCACGATGCCGACCGCGAGCGTCAGCGCGAGGAGCGTGATCCCGTTGAGCGTGAAGCCCGCCACCCTCATCAGGGCGAACGTGGAGATGATGCTCGTCGGGATGGCGATCGCCGAGATGAGCGTGCTGCGGGCGTTCGCGAGGAAGATCGCGACGATGATCGCGGCGAGCAGCGCGCCGAGCACGAGGTGCTCCTTGACGGCGTGGACCGAGTTCTTGATGAACTCCGACTGATCGCGGGCGACGGCGATGGCGTACCCCTCGGGGAGGCGCTTCTCCACCTCGCTGATCCGCGCCTTCAGCCCCTCGATGACCTCGACGGTGTTCGTCCCGCTCTGCTTGCGGATGCTGAGGAGCACGGCAGGATCGGGGCCGCGGAAGCCGGCGGACTCCGGCTCCGCCATGCCGTCCTGGACCTCCGCGACGTCGCCGAGCCGGACGGAGTAGCCGTCGCGGTTCGCGAGCACGATGTCCGCCATCTGCTGGACCGACTGCACGCGGCCGCGCGTCCGCAGGGTGAGCGCCCTGCCCCCTTGCTCGATCCGGCCGGCCGGGATCTCGACGTTCTGGCTCGCCAGCGCCTGGGCCACCACGCCGCCGGTCAGGGCGTACTTCTCGAGCTTCTCCGGATCGATCCAGATGTTGATCTGCCGGCTCCGGCCGCCGATGAGCAGCACCTGTCCGACGCCGGCGAGCGACTCCAGCTCGCGCCGGAGCGTCTTGTCGGCGAACTCCGTCACCGCGCGGACGTCCGCCTTCGGAGACGAGACGGCGAGGGTGAGGATCGGCGCGGCGTCCGGATCCAGCTTGCCGACCACCGGCGGGTCGATCCCTTCCGGCAGATCCGCGAGGATGCCTTCGACCTTGTCGCGCACCTCCTGCGCGGCGACGTCGACGTCCTTCTCGAGCTGGAAGGAGATCATGACCTGGCTGAGCCCCTCGACCGAGGCCGAGCGCAGCTCGTCGATGCCGCTGATCGTGTTGACCGCCGACTCGATCTTGTCGGAGAGCTCCGTCTCTACTTCCTCGGGCGCGGCGCCGGGGAGGACGGTCGTCACGACGATGAACGGGAACTCGACCTTGGGAAACCGGTCCACGCCGAGGCCGAAGTAGGAGAACGCCCCGAGCACCGTCAGGAGCAGGACGATCACCGAGGCGAAAACCGGCCTACGGATGCAGATTGCCGCGAGCCATTGCATGGTCGCTACCTTTCTTCAGTAATGAGGCGCGCGGTGCGCTCGGCTCACTGCGCCGCCGCGACCTCGATGCCGTCCGCCAGCTCGCTCACCTTGTCGATCGCGACCTCCTCCCCCTCGGCAAGGGGACCGACGACCTCGATGAAGCCTTCGATCTTGCGGCCGGGCTTGACGAGCCGCTCCGTCACGCGATCGCCCGACTTCACGAACACGCGCGCGCTCGTCCCGGAGGTGCCGACCGCCGACTCGGGGACGAGGATCGCCGTTCTTGACTCGCCGGTCAGCGTCAGCTGCCCCTGCGCGAAGAGGCCGGGGCGGAGCTTGCCCTCGCTGTTGTCGAACTCGGCCTCCACGGGCAGGGTGCGCGACGTGGCCTTCAGGCTCGCGCCGATCCGCTTCACGACGCCCGGGAACAGGCGATCGGGGAAGGCGGCGACCGAGACGCTGACCGGCTTGCCCACATCGATGTGCGCGATGTCCGCCTCGGGCACGTCGATGCGCAGCCGCAGCGGGTTGTCGCGGACCACGACCGCCACGACGCGGCCCGGGCTGGCGTACTCGCCGACGCTGATCCGCTTCTCGGCGATCGCGCCGTCGAAGGGCGCCCGCACCGTCGTGTCGGACACCGCCTTCGAGGCGAGCCCCGCCTGCGCCTGCGCGGACGTGAGCGCCGCGACGGTCGCGCGGATGCCGTTGACCGCGGCCTCGTACTGCGCGGTCGCGTTCTGGGCCTGCGTGCGCGCCGCGTCCCAGGTCGACTGGGGGACGGCGCCCTGGTCGTAGAGCTGCTTCACGCGCTCGGCCTCGGACTTCGCGAGCTCCATGCTCTGCTTCGCGGCCCGGACCTCCGGCACCTGGTCGGGATCGATGCCCTTCGGCGACGCGCCGTCTTGCAGCGCGAGCTTGGCCCGCGCCTGCGCGACGGCCGCGGACGCGGCCTGCGACTGGAGCGCGACGTTGCGCGCGTCGAGCACGACGAGCGGATCGCCCTTCTTGACCCGTGAGCCCACGTCGACCGCGACGCTCACGACCAAGCCGCCGATCTGCGTCGCCGCCTCGCTCGTCTCGTCGGCGACCAGGGTGCCGCTGATGTCCAGCGTCTGCGCGAGCGGGCGCGCGGTCACCTTCCCGAAGTGCACCGCGGGCTTCTGGCGTGGCGCGGCGGTGTCGCGCGCCGGCGACGGCTGCGCGTCCGCCTCGGGGCGGCGACACCCGGTCAACGTGGGCACCGCGAGCGCAGCGAGCAGCGCCGCGACGACGGCGGCGCGGGAGTGATTCGATGTGGCGCTACGAGCGCCGAGAGCCCATCGAGCGAAACGGCGCTCGGGTCCGCAAGGAGGATGTGTCATGGGGAGTCCGACCGGTTCTTTGCCAGCGCCTGCCGGTGCGGTCCAGGAGCAAAGCTGGCGGGCAACACACTAGGGCGCTGACCGGCCGGTCATCAAGGGGGTGTTCCGGGCAAGGTCTCCGTCCCTCTCGCACTTCATGCCGCGATGACCGCGAAAAAACGTGCTGGGACATGGGCGCCGGGTCGCGCGGCCGGCGGCCGGCGATGAAAAGGGCGGGTGAATCGCGGGTCACCTTCCCGAAAAGAAGCGCCGAGGGCACCGCCGCGGGGCGCACACGCCCTCCCACGGAGTCGACCACCGCGACGCGGAGGGTAGGCGACCATGTGAATACCGTCGTAGAAATTTTTAACTTAATTTAATACTCCGTTGCCGGAAATTGATCTGCCCCCTGGAGCACGGGAGATCCGGAGGCGAGGGGCGCGGACGAACGCCGGCTCAGCGCCATGGGTCGAAGGCGCCTCGGAGCGCAGGACCCGAGAGCTCGACGAGGAACGGGTCGAGCGCGCACAGCGCATCGAGCCACGCCACGTCGGAGGGCGAAGCCGTGGGTTGCTGGGCCAGGGACGCGAGGCGGCGGGCGCGGGTCGCGTGGGCGTGGGCGCGCGCCTCGGCATAGGGAGCCATCTCCCCGGCCGACATCATGAAGGCCCAGTCGCTGGATTGAAGGAGGAGGAGCTCGCGGATCGCCTGGTCCAGCGCGCGGCCGGGCAGGCCGCCCGCGTGGCGGCGACTCGAGAGCGCGCCCAGCACGGCGCGCTCGGCGTGGTGCGCGTGGCGCCACAGGAAGGACGCGCTCGGGCCCGTCCAGAATGCGCCGAACCCGCCTTCACCCCACGTCGAGGCGGCAGGCTCCACGACCTCGACGGGCGGATGGCGCTCCAGGTACGCGCCGAGCGCGATCGGAACGGCGCGATCCGAGGCCGCGAGGCGGCGCAGGGCGTGCTCGAGGAACTCGGGCCCTTCGAGCCACCAGTGGCCAAAGAGCTCGGCGTCGTAGGGGGCCACCAGGATGGGCGGGGCGCTCACGCCGCGGATCGACGCGAGCGCGGCCTCGCGGCGGGCCACGAAGTCCGCGGCGTGCGCGCGCGCCTGCGCGGCGGCGCGGGCCGGGTCGTACGGGGCCTTGTCGGGGCCGGGCCCGGTCACGCGATGGAGCTTGAGGCCGGTCATGAGCCGGGTGCCGTCGGGACCGACCTCCCCTTCGAGCTCGCGCTCGGGCAGGTCGAGCCCGACGTCGCGGTAGAACTCGCGGTAAACCGGGTGACCCGGATAGCCGGCGTCGCGCGACCAGACCTCGCGCGCGCTGTCGCGATCGCGCCCGAAGCACGCGAGGCCGGCAGGCGAGAGCACCGGGACGGACGCGCCGGCGGACGCGGGCGGCGCGGCGAGCGTGAGCGCGTGGGCGTCGAGCACGGTGAAGCGGACGCCCGCCGCCGCGAGATCGGCGTCGAGGCCGGGCGCGTAAGCGCACTCGGGCAGCCAGAGGCCGCGAGGCTCGGGCGCGCCGGTGAAGGCGGTGAAGGCGCGGCGGCCGAGCCGCAGCTGCGCCCGGATCGACGCCGGCGTGGCGAGCAGCCCGGGCAGGTACGCGTGCGTCGCGGCCGTGGTGAGCAGCTCGACGCGGCCCGCCCCGGCGTGGCGCACCAGGGCGCCCGGGACATCGCCGCCGAGCGCCTCCCACGAGCTCGCCGCGTCCGCGAGCCGCGCGCGGTAGAACGCGGCGGCCTCGGCGAAGCCGCTCCCGGCGAAGCGGGCTTCGACCCGGGCCGCCAGCGCGGTGAGCCGGCGGAGGTGGTCCTCGAACCGGCGAAGGAGCAGCTCGTCGCGCAGCATCGCGAGGAGCGACGGCGAGACGGAGAGGGTCAGCGGGGCGACGACGCGGTCGGCGGCGAGGCGATCGAGGACCCCGAGCAGGGGGAGATAACACTCCCAGAGCGCCTCGAAGAGCCAGCGCTCCTCCAGGGAGCGGACGTGCTCGGGGTGACGCACGTACGGCAGGTGAGCGTGGAGGACGAGGGCGACGTAGCCCGGCATGGAGCGCTGGGGGAGCGCTGGGGGCGGGAAACCGCCGTTCATCCCGGCGTGGTACGGAGAGCCCTTGTCGATTCCATTCTAGATGTTCTGGACGTGGCAGCCTTCCAGTCGAGTTACCCGCCTCAACCCTTCTTGAGCTCGGCCCCGAGGTCCGCTCCGAGGCGCTCGGCTTCGTGCGTGTTTGCGGGCCACGACAGGCGCCTTTCCGCCCTTCGCAACCGGGAGCCGTCGGGCTCGGCGAGGAGCGCCCGAAGCCACAGCGCGTCGCCGTCCCGCACCGCATAGGCGGCCACCGGCGTCCGGCAACTGCCTTCCACCGCGGCCATCACGGCTCGCTCGGCAGAGACGCAGATCGTGATCTCGGCGTCCGCGAGCGTCGCCAGGACGCCACGCACGCCGTCGTCCGCCGTGCGGCACTCGATGCCGAGCGCGCCCTGTCCGATTGCGGGCAACGACACCTCGGGCGACAGCACCTCCGTGGCGCGGCCTTCGAGGCCGAGCCGCTTCAGGCCGGCGAGCGCCAGCACCACGGCGTCGAACACGCCGTCGAACACCTTGCGGAGCCGGGTGTCGACGTTGCCACGGACCGGCTCGATCACGAGATCCGGGCGCGCCTCGCGCAGCGCGACCGCCCGGCGGAGGCTCGAGGTCCCGACCCGGGCGCCCGCCGGCAGCTCCGCGAGCAAGGCGCCGCTCCGGGTGACGAGCGCGTCGCGAGGGTCCTCCCGCGCGGGGATGCAGGCGAGGCACAGCGCCGGGGCGATCTCGGCGGGGACGTCCTTGATCGAGTGGACCGCGAAGTCGGCGCGCCGGTCCAGGAGCGCCTCCTCGAGCTCCTTGATGAACAACCCTTTGCCGCCGATGTCCTGGAGCGAGCGATCCTGCGTCTTGTCGCCCGAGGTCACCACCTCGAGCTCGCGCAGGGAGAGATCGGGCACCGCCGCTTCGAGGGAACGAGCGAAGGCGCGGGACTGGGCGAGGGCGAGCGCCGAGCGGCGCGTGGCGAGGGTGAGCTCCGTGGGCATCACGCTCCCTTTAGCCCAGCTGCGCTCACGACCGCGGCTGGATTCGCGACGGCCATGACGCCCGCCTCGGCGGGGCGCCCGCTGGGCTGCCGCGCGTAAACGCCGTTGTCCTCTGCAGCCTGGGGGCGCGGATCGACGTGCCGGGGCGAGGCGCTGCCTCGATTGCCGGAGGCGGGAGGCGCCGCCCCGCGGGCGGAGCGAGGCGTGGGAGGCCCGTCCACCGCGCCGCGCAGCTCCCCCTCGGCGAGCGCCGAGGCGGCGGCGTTGTCGGACGGCGCGCCGTCGATGTCGAACAGCTCCCGGAGCGAGTCGACGTGCTCGGCGACGCGGGGATCGCTGGCCATCGCGCGGAGCCGGGTGGTGGGCACGTGGAGCAGCTTGTTCGTGGCGGCGTCGATCATCATCGCGAGGGCCTGGCGCTCGGCCACGCCGAGGTGCCGGAGCTTGCCAGAGAGGCTGCGCTCGACCTCGGCCACGAGGATGGATCGCGTGCGGGACCGCAAGCCGACGATCGTGGGCGTCAGGGCGCGCTCGAGCGTCCACGCCTCGAAGGCCTGCGCCTCGTCCGCGACGATCGCCTCGGCCCGCGCCGCCTCGGCGGCGCGCCCCTGGACGGACTCCGCCACGATCTGCGAGAGGTCGTCGACATCGTAGAGGTACACGCTGTCGAGCTTGTTGACGGCGGGGTCGATGTCACGCGGGACCGCGATGTCGATGAGAAACAGGCTCCTGCCCTTCCTGGCCTTGCGGGCTCGGCGGACGAGGTCGGGCGTGACCACGTAATTGGGGCTCGAGGTCGACGAGATCACGATGTCGGCGTCGATGACGGAGCGCTCGAGGTCGGCCCAGGGGCGAGGCTCGCCGCCGACATCGCGGGCGAGCGCGGCGGCGCGGTCCGGGCTCCGGTTGACCACGATGAGGCGGGTGCCGGCGCGGACGAGGAGCTTCGAGGCGGCCTCGGCCATGTCGCCGGCGCCGATGAGCAGCGCGGTGTGACCGGCGAGATCCGCGAAGATCTGGCGGGCGAGGTCGATGGCGACGCTGGAGACCGAGACCTGCCCGGCGCCTATCGCCGTCTCCGTGCGCACCCGCTTGCCGACCTTGATGGCGCGGTGAGCCGCGCGGCCGAGCCTCGCGCCGAGGGTCTTCGCCCCGCGGGCCACCTCGATGGCCGCCTTCATCTGTCCGAGGATCTGCGGCTCGCCGACGACCATCGAGTCGAGCGACGCGGCGACGCGGAAGAGGTGGAGGACGGCATCGCTCCCGACGCGGCCCGCGAGGTGGCCCCGGACGGCCTCTCCGCCGAGGCCGACGAGGATCGCGACGGCGGCGCGCAGCGCCTCGTCGTTGCGCGAGAGCGCCTCGTCCGACGGCGGCGGAGCGCTCCCGGGGCGGTACAGCGCGGGCGCCTGCTGCCGGGGTGAGGCGTAGATCTCGACGCGGTTGCAGGTGGAGAGGACGAGCGCCTCGCCGATGGCAGGGTGGGCCGTGAGGCGCGCGAGGACCTCGGGCAGCCGATCCCGCCCGATCGCGAGCCGCTCGCGCACGTCGATGGGCGCGGTCTTGTGGGAGAGCCCGACGAAGATCACCTGCGCTAGCCTCCGAGCCCCGCAGCGGGACGGACGAGATAGATGATGAGCACCGCCCCGGCGCAGGCGAGCCCCGCGATGGTGCCGTACGCCGCGCGGCGGCCGCGCCAGCCAGCGGCGGCGCGCAAGAGCAGCACGAGCGCGATGAGGAGCCATGTGGCGTAGCCGAAGATGGCGCGCATCACCTCCTCGGCGTTGCCCATCTCGAGCTGGTGCGCCCAGTACGTCCCCGTGACGATGCCGAGCGTCAGCAAGGGGAAGCCGGCGCTCAGGAAGCGATGGACGGCGCGGTCGAGCGTGTCGAGCGCCGGGAGGTTGCCCATACGCTCGAGATGCCGCTTCCGCTTGAGCCGCTTCTCCTGGACGAGGTAAAGCGCGGCAGAGGCGCCGGCGAGCAGAAAGAGGGCGATCCCGAGCAGGTTCGCCATGACATGCGCCGCGATGAACAGCGGGCTGAGCTTCGGCTCGGGGTGCGGCTTTCCGAGGAAGAACGTGCCGAGCAGGAAGGCGAGCCCGAGCGGCCCGATGAGGAGCCCGAGCGCGTCGATGCGAAAGCGATGGCGGGCGACGAGGTAAACGGCGATCGCGAGGAGGGACGCGACCGAGAGCATGAAATGAACGGAGTGCACCGGGCAGACCCGCGCGACGAAGCTGGCGAGCGTGACGTAGGTCGCGTGCCCGAGGGCGCCCAGGCCGAGCAGCAAGGGCGCGTGCCGCGAGGCGGACGCGGCGACCCCGGCGCTCGGCCGAGCGCCGGGGTCGTGGACGCGCGCCCTCGCGCCGAAGAGGCCCCCGAGGTCGCCCGCGGAGGGGAGCCGGGCGCGGCTGCGGGCGACGTCGAGGAAGAAGAGCGCGCTGGCAGCGCTGTAAAACAGCAGGGCGAGCGCGAAGCTGATCCCGGAGATGACCTCGGGCATGGCCCCGTTATAGCCTGCCTCACCGGGGATGGCCCGCCGGCCGCAGAGGCGGGAGCGTACTCTCGTAGGCCGAGGCCTGACAGCGCGGATCCGCCGGGAGAGGCGGGCGCGAGAGACCGTGTCGGCAGCGCCTCGCCGCCGCGGGTGTGGCGCGCCGGCGGGGGCGTCGAAGCAGCCGGGCGCGGCGCCCAAGCAACCGGGCGCGGCGCGCTACATCTTGCTGGTGAGGAACGCGGCCAGGAGTTCTTCGTCGCTCGTCGGGCTGCTGCTGGTCGCGGTCCCCGCCGGGGCGGCCTTGCGGTGCTCGGCGAACGTGCCCACCGGGGCGCCGATGAACCCCGGGATCACGTCGTAGGCGTTGTCGCCGATGATCATGGACCCCTCGAGGATCTCCGCCCCGAGCTCCCGCAGGAACGCCCGCGTCTTGACCCTGCCGAGGACCTCGTGGATGTCCGCCGAGCCTGTCACCTCGCGGAGCACGCGGATCGCCTCGATGATCTTGTAGCGGCGGCCCTCGGTCTTGATCAGAAGCTCGTCGTTGTTCAGATCGACGCGGTCGCTCGCGATCCAGTCGTCGAGCGCGGCCTGCGGAAAGAACACGCGGTTCTTCATCGCACGCAGTCTACTCAAAAATGAGCCGGAGCGGTTGGGTCGCGATGCCAGCCACCAGGGGTGAGCCCGAGCCGACGCGCCCCAGGCCGCAGGCGCCCCAGGCCGCAGGCGCCCCAGGCCGCAGGCGCCTCAGGCCGCAGGGGGCACCACCGGGGGCGGAGGCACCGAGTCCCGACGCAGGCCGCGGAGCCGCGCAGGCAGGTGCCAGAGCGACTCGAAGATCCCGAGCAGCACGTAGAAGCCGAGCAACCACACGAGCACGAACGCGGGCTGAAGCTGCGTCGAGATCACCGCGCTCGACCCGACAGCGAACGCCACGAAGAGCACCGTCCGGACGTTGAGCCGGAGATCCTTGAAAGAGCGGAACCGGATGGTCGAGACCATCAGCAGCGACAGGAGCGTCGTGGTGGCGAGGATCGCCGACGCGTAGCGCTCGCCGCCGATCTCGCCGGCGGCCGCGTGGTTCGCGACCACGATCGAGACGAGGATGCCCGCCGCGCCCGGGATGGGGAGGCCGACGATGTACTTCGAAGGCTTCGTGGGCTTGCCCGCCTCCCCCATGGAGAGGACGTTGAAGCGCGCCAGCCGGACCGCGCCGCAGGCCGTGAAGATGAACGACACGAGCAGCCCCGCGAGATCGAAGCGGTGCAGCGTCCACTGATACACGAGCATCGACGGCGCCACGCCGAACGAGACGATATCGGCCAGCGAGTCGATCTGCAGGCCGAAGGCGCTCTGGGTCTTCGTCATCCGCGCGACACGCCCGTCGAGGGTGTCGAAGAACATCGCGAAGACGATCAGCAGCGCGGCGCGGTAGAAATCATCTTCCGATTGCGCGGTCGCGGAGCGCCGGATCGAGTCGAAGCCACAGAAGATCGATGAGAGCGTGATCAGGTTCGGAAGCAGGAACAGCGTCTTCCTGAGCTCGAACCGCCGTCGCTTCCGGATCATGCCGCCTCCCGTTTAGGCAGGCCAGGCTATCGCCGCAGGGACCGCGAACGCAAGCGCCGAAGCGCACACGCGAGTCGCTAGAAGGTTACCGCGAGCCAGGATCCGGGATCGTTTCATCTCACCGTCAGCTTCGTTTCATTCGTCGTTTTTGCTTTTCCTCCGTCGCTCAACGCGCGGGCTGCGCCATGCCCGGCTCACCCCATACCGCCTCCGGGACCTCCGCGCCGGGCGCGAAGCGGCACACCATCGGGCGGAGCTCGACGGCCGGGCCGCTCGATCCGCCCGCAGCGACCGCCGGGCCCGCCGCGGCCCGGAACAACCACGCCTGGGCGAGATCGCCGGGGATGATCGCAGTGCGGGGCGCCCGCCCGATCGCTCGCGCCTCCCAGCCCGCAACACACGGCGCGGCAGGCGTACCGTGGAGCACCGTGGTGGAGGTCAGGAGCACCGTGACCTCGGGCGGGCTGGAGGGACCAGCGGCGTCCACGACGAGCACGGGGTGGCGTGTGCCCGGGAACAAGGCCGTGCTGCCGAGGAAGAGCGGCGCCTCCTGGCGCGCGGTCGCCGCGCGTTCGGCGGCAGAGCACGGGCGCGGCGCGTCTCCGAGGTCGAACGGCGTCGGCAGCGGCTGAGCGGGGCCGAGCGTGCCATCCCCGCGGAACGGCTGGAAGATCGACCACGCCGCCGCGTGCCCGGGGTGAGCGACCAGCGTCGCCACGCCGATCGACCGTCCAGCGTAGGTCCAGTCGGTGTGCACGATCCGATCGCGGTCCGCCGGCGGAGCGACCGAGACGGCGTCGATCGCCCATGCGGCGCCCGGGCCCGGCGCGGCGGACGCGCCGGCGGGAGGCGCCGGGCGGTGGGCGAGCAGCATCCCGATCATCGGGCCGTTCGACGCCTGCCGGACCATCCCCACGCCGACGGGCTGGCCGTCCGCCAGGACCGCATCGGTGCGCACGTCGAGGCTGCCGTGAAGGCCCGACGCGGGCCAGGACGGGAAGTCGAAGCGCTGGAGCTTCCCCGGCGGCTCGTAGAAGAACGTGAGCGCCGAGTGAGCGCTGCCGGAGTGCGGCCTGATGAAGAGCCCGCGCAGCGAGACCGACAGGAGCGCGGGATCGAAGAAGTCGTCGGGGGGCGGCGCGCGGCGCGAGGCCGCGCCTCCCGGGCCGGCCTGCGGCCGGGCGCCCGCGCGCGGCTTTCGCGCGGCGTCGGGGACGACCTTCACGTCGCCGAGCTCGAACGGGCCGGCGTCGGGGATCGTGCCGCGGCCCGAGGTGCCATCCATCCAGTTCTCCCAGGCGACCTCGACGTTGCGCATCGGGGCCCCCGGCGCCGCCGCGCCGCCCGGGATCCGCAGGCGCGCCACGGCGTAGCCCTCCATCTGGAAGGTGACGTTGGTCGCGACCCGCGCTCGCCCGAGCCCCGCCGGCACCGCGGGCAGCAGCGATCGCGTGACGACCCGCGCCTCCCCGGCGCCGGACTCGGGGAGCATCGCGGAGACGACGTCGACGGCGCCGCTCGGAGCGCGCGTGAGCAACGACCACACCGACCGGCCGCGCAGGAGCTCGTCGCCGTCGGGCAGGCCGAGGCCGCTCGAGTCGACATGGTCGACGCGCGTCCACTTCGAGGACGGCAGCGTCTCGCAGAGGATGGGCGTGCGCGCGGACGGCTGCGCGCGCGGGGCCGGCTCCGGCGCGCGCGGCAACGCGCCGCCGGCCTGGCCGCCCCAGCCGGCGCGGGTCGCCACGTCGCCGAAGAGGCAGCCGCTCCCACCGCATGCGATGGTGAGCTGGGCCTGGGAGGCCTCGCGCGAGAGCGCCGGCATCTCCGGGAGCTCCGCCCAGCTCACGCCGCCGTCGAGCGACTCCCAGAGCGCCGCGGCGTCATCGCCGCTGTCTCGCGCGCCCGGCGCGAGCGCGAGCACGCGCCGCCCGAAGCCGGCGAGCGCCGTGCTCTCCGCCGGCGGGGTCGTCGCCGTGAGCACCCGGCCGTCCTCGTCGGCGGTCAGGTACGTGAGCGAGCCGCGCTCCGAGAGCAGCAGGCCGACGGTGCCGTCTTCCGCCGGGCGCAGCGCGCTCTCCTCGACGACGTCGAACCCCTCCGGCGAGCGACCGTCGCCCGGCCCGCCTTCCTCGTCCTCGTCCTCGGCGCCGTCAGCCTGCGGGGCGGGCAGCGCGGCGGTCACGTCGAGCGGCCGCGGCGCGAAGGTCTCGCCCCCGTCGTGCGAGACGAACAGCGCGAGGCGGTCGTCCTTGCCGCGGAAGCCGAGGAAATACGCGGAGCGCCCGTCCGCCGAGAACGCGGGCAGCACGGCGGGCGTGCCGAGCGTGGGGGCCGCCGCGAGGGCGACCGCGGCGCGATCCTCGTCGTGGGCGCCGTCGTGGGACAGGAGGAGCGGCGCGGTCAGCTTGCAGCTGTCCGCGCCGCCGCTCGGCTTGCAGACGCCGGTCAGGAGCGCCGCGCCGTCGGGCGCCACCGCGACGCCGACCTGGTCGATGTCGGGCGTCTCCAGCGTGGCGGCCGGCGACCACGCGCCGCCGCCGTCGTCGCTGCGGAGCACCCGCGCCACGACGCGATCGCCGTCCGGCTCGGCGCACACCGCGACGACGCGCCGGCCGTTCGCGCCGAGCTTGATGCTCCCGCAGTCGCCCGTGCCCGGAATGGCCGCCTCCTTGAGCGGCCCCTCGATGGGGCCGCTCGCGAGGAGCCACGGCGCGCCGGCGTCTTCCGGGCGGACCGCCTCGACGTAGCGATCGCCGCTCATCGCGGCCCGTCCAACCGACACGGCGGAGGCGGACGGGGCGCGCGGGGTCGTCACGTCGAGCTCGACGTCGGCCGGCGGGAGCGTCGCCGCGCTGCGGGAGAACGCGGGCGTGCGCCGAGGATCCCAGGTCGCCGACGCGAGGAGCCCCTCGGCGAGGAGCTCGCCCCCGAGGGCGCCGACCCGCGAGAGGCCCATCGTCGGGAGCGGCGCGCGCGACCAGGTGGCCCCGCCGTCCTCGCTGGCGAACAGCGCCTCCGGCAGCGCGAGCACGAGCGCGCGGCCGCCGTCGACCATGGCGACACCGAAGGCGCGCGGCGGGGCCCCGCCCTGCCCCGCGGCGCCGTCGAGCAGCACCGGCTTCCAGCCGAGCTCCTCGCGCCACCGGAGCACCCCGCCGCCCCGGGTCACCCCGATCAGCGAGCCGCCGGCGCCCGCGACCTGCTGGAGCGGCTCGGGCGGAGAGAGCGCCCGCG
This sequence comes from Sorangium sp. So ce281, assembly GCF_051527395.1. Lineage (NCBI taxonomy): Bacteria > Pseudomonadati > Myxococcota > Polyangiales > Polyangiaceae > Sorangium > Sorangium sp. So ce281. The sequence goes on along the minus strand of NZ_CP150322.1, from coordinate 2,171,114 downwards.
TGAGCTGGCCGAGCGGCGAGGAGGCCTCGTAGATCGCGCCGCTCGCGCCGACGAACATCCAGGAGGCCGGCGAGCGCCGCACGATCGCGGTGAGCTCCTCGGGCGCAGGCGAGGCGCTCGTCCTACCCTGGCCGGCGCAGCGCGCGGCCTGCGCGGCGGGCCCGGCGGCGCTCGGCGGCGGCGCGGACGTCCGTGGATCGGGCGTCACCGTCCATCGCTGCCCTCCCTGGGCGACGACGACGCAGCCGGCGCCGGCGAACGGCGCCCACGCGACCGCGGCGTCGGGCGCCGCTGGATGGTAGCTCCAGCGCGCGGGCGAGGTGTAGGCCGCGCCCGCGACGTCCGCCGCCGGGAGGGTGGCCTCGGCGGGGCGGGGCGGCTGCGCCGGGGCGCCCGAGCAGCCCGCGAGCGCGCACGCCGACGCGAGCGCGATCGGCGCGCGGGTCCGCGACGGCGGCGCGGTCATTCGACCCAGCGGGCGACGAACAGGTTGGTCTCGCCAGGCTTCGCGCCGTACCGGTTCGAGGCGAAGACGACGTGCTCGCCGGTCGGAGAGAACATCGGGAAGCTGTCGAAGCCCTCGTAGAAGGTCACGCGCTCGACGGGCGGCACGCCGTCCGCCGCCAGGGGCGCGTCGGAGTCGACGAGGTAGAGGTCGAAGTTGGGCATGCCGCGGGCGCCCAGCGGGGTGCTGAAATCGGAGGCGAAGAGGATCCGCCGCGAGTCCGGGAGGAAGTAGGGCGCGAAGTTGGCGCGGCCGTTTTTCGTCACCGGGCGCGGGTTCTGCCCGTCGGCGCCCGCGACGAAGATCTCGAGCGCGCTGGGGCGCACGAGCCCCTTGGTGAGCAACGCGCGGTAGTCGTCGAGCGCCGGTCCGGTGGGGCGGCTCGCCCGCCAGACCAGCCTGGTCGCGTCGGGGGAGAAGAAGGCGCCGCCGTCGTAGCCGGGCGTGCTCGTGATGCGCTTGACGTCCGAGCCGTCGAGCTTCGCCGTGTAAAGGTCGATGTCCCCGTCCCGCGTGCTCGTGAACACGAGGCGCGAGCCGTCGAACGCGACGGTCGCCTCGGCGTCGTAGCCCTTGCCCTGGATGAGGGGGCGGAGCTCCGAGCCGTCGGCGTTCGCGGTGTAGATGTCGAACTCGTCGAGCGGCCAGACGTACCCCTGCGCGTGGTCGGGCTTCGGGGGGCACGCCTCGCCGGCGGCGTGCGTGGAGGCGAAGAGGACGCGCGCCTGGGCTGGGGCCGCGGGCGCGGGGAAGAGGAAGTAGCCGCAGGTGGTCTTGCCCTGGCCGTTCGAGACCCGGCGGACCTCGCCGCTCTCCAGGTCCATGATGTACTGCTGGTCGCACTTGTTCTCGTCGCGGGTCGACTGGAACACGAGCTTCCTGCCGTCGGGCGACCAGTAGGCCTCGGCGTTCTCGCCGCCGAAGGTGAGCTGCCGGAGCTCGGCGAAGTGCTTCTCGCGCGGATCGGCGGCGACGCTCTTGCCGGCGCGGATGCGGAAGGGAAGCCACTCCGGCTTCGCCGTGGTCGTCGCCTCCGGGATCTGACCGAGCGGCTCCTTCGGTCGGGGCTCCGAGGAGGCGCAGGCGGCGAGCAGCAGGCAGGCGAGCGGGGCGGGCAGCCTTCGTTTCATGGCGGCGCGACCATAGTACGAAAGCGGCGAGCCGTCGCGGGGAGGCGCACGCGACGGAAACCCGGCCCCGCTACTCCCGGAAGACGGTCACCGTCGTCGGCGTCGTATGGCCACCGCCAACGCAGTTGGGGAAGCTGCCGTCCGACGTCGGAGCGCCGCAGACATCGTCGCAGTCGCCGAGGACGTCGACGATGCAGCCCTGCGTGTCGACGCCCGTCCCGCCGCACACGCGGCTGATGAGCGTCGAGCCGGGCGACTTGCACGCGAACCGGCGCTGCTCCGGCGCGAAGAGGTCGCCGAAATAGGCCGCCTCCCGCCGAGGGAAGGCCTCCTGCTCCGCTTGATCCGAGTCAAGGGCATTGTGCTTGCCACGCATCGAGAGCGGCACGCTCTCCCCGACATGGTTGATCCTGGCCAGCATGCAGGCAGAGAGCCAACCCTGACAGCGCGCGTTGCACTGACCATGAGCTCGGCCCCACTCGGGGGAAAGACCGATGCTCCCCCCGAAGGTATAGGTCTCGCCGTCCAGCGAGACCTGCACGGATTGCCCCTCCGGGAGCGCGCAGCTCGCCACGTACGTCAAGAACTCGCGAGCCAGAGGATCGCGCAGCGCCCTCATGACATCGCTGCTGCTCGCGACTGCGTCGCTCGTCAGCGGGTTGCCCGTGAGCGCTTCCGTAGCAAGCGGGTCTGTCGCGAACGCACTCTCCACGAGCGCTTCCTTCGTGAACGCATTCCGCGTCACCATCTCTTGCTCCGCCGTGCCGCCGGCTGCCTCCAGGGGGTCAGCCTCGCCGCTACAGGCCGGGAGACCGACGCACGACAGGCCCAGGAACGAGATTGCGAGTTTGAAACGATGCTGCATAGCCCCCTCCTCACAAATGAAACACGCATCAGGAGTTTCCTCAACGACTTTTCCGGAGGAACCCTAAAATTCCGCGCCTGCGGTGACGTCGTGAGAACGGCGAGAAACCGGTCGTTCAGGCGCGCGCGTGGGCAACGCACGGCTCCTGGAAGAGCCGCGAGCAGGGAATCCCACGCGCGACGAAGCGCGAGTTCATGGAGCGTCTCTGTCGCCGAGCCAGCGCGCCGCGAGCGCGAGCGTCTCGCCGTTGTCGAGCGCAGACAGAAACCGATCCCGGTAGCGAGGATTCGAGATCTGCCCGGCACGGGACATCACGCTGCGGCGCGCCCGCGCGAGCGCGTCGAGCGCCTCGGCCTGCCGGCCGCTCGCGAAGAGCGCCTCGGCCCGCACGAGCCGGATCAGCGACTCGCCCTCCTCGACCGCGCCGAGCGACTCCAGGAGGGAGAGCGCGTCGCCGGAGAGGGCGAGCGCCTCCTCGGCGCAGCCCTTCCGGAGCAGGACCCGCGCGGAGAGCGCCCACGCCGCCGCGCGCATCGGCGGCGCGCTCCGCAGGAGCTCCGCGGCCGCGCGGGCCTCGGCCTCGGCGGCGCCGAGATCGCCGCCGAGCAGCGCCGCCTTCCCCAGGTAGGCGCGGGCGATCCCCTCGGCCCGCGGATCGCCCAGCCGCTGGAACGTCGCGATCGCCTCGGCCTGGACCCGCCGGGCCTCGTCGAGATTGCCGCGGGCGCTCATCACGTTGCCCAGGTTGGTGCGGGCGACCGCGGCCAGATCCGTGAGCTCCATCTGCTCCGCCGCGCGGAGCGCGGCGCGCAGCGCGGCCTCGGCCCCCTCGTAGTCCCCGAGCTCCATGGTGATGGCGCCCAGGTTCACCCGCAGCGAGCACGCGTTGCGGCGGTCGCCGCTCCGCTCGAACACCGCGAGCGCCTCCTCGATGCCGTCGAGGCAGGCGCCGAGATCGCCGGAGGTCATGGTGCGGATGGCGCGCGCCTCGTAGAGCCTGGCGAGCACCTCGACGTCGAGCGGCCGCTCCTCCTCCCCGCTGCGCTCGAGGGCCTCGATGATCCCGTCCGCCACCGCGTAGCGGCCGCCGAAGGCGAGCCAGTTGGCCCCCTCGACGAGGCAGATGTCCCTCCCGGTCAGCGCGCCCTCGCGGGGCGATGCGCCCCGCGCCGTCGCTACCCAGGACTCCACGCGATCGAAGGCCCCCTGCTTGCCAGCGGCCGTGACCACCCAGGTCACGGCGGAGTACCAGGACGGCGAGCCCGGCTCGAACAGCGCGACGGCGTCGAGCGCGCGCTGCTCGGCGACGGCGAAATCGCCACGCCACACGCGGGCCTCCGCGTCGACGAGGAGCAGCCCGCCCGCCCCTGCCTCGGTCGCGCCGCACGCGAGGCCGCGCTCGGCGTGGCGGATCGCGGCGAGGAGATCGTTGCCGCGCAGCGCCTGCTCCGCCGCGCGCCGGTACCACGCCGCCGCGCGCCCCGGCTCGGCGCCGCGCTCGAAGTGCTCCGCGAGCTCCGCCGCGTCGCCCTTCCCCTCCCCTTCGAGCCACTCGCCCACCAGCCGGTGGCCGAGCCGCCGGTCGTACTCCGTCAGCGCCCCGTACGCCGCCTCCCGCACAAGGCCGTGCCGGAAGCTGTACTCGGCGTCGTCCGCGCCCGCCTCGATCGGCGGGCCAGGCTCGGGCGCCCCGGCACGGCACGCCGGCGGGGCCTCGCGCCCGGGCCCGTCCCCGGGCCCCCCGCGCGCGGACGACATGGAGGAGAGGCTTTCACCAGGCGCGCCGCCCCGGCCAGGCGGCCGCCTCGGGACGATCACCTCGCGCTCGACGAGCTCGGCGAGCCGGACCGCCACCTCGGCGTCGGCGCCGCCGAGCAGCGCGGCGACGCCGGCGGGCCGGAAGCTCTGGCCGAAGACGCTCGCCGCCCGGAGGACGCGCCGCGCCTCGGGATCGAGCGCCTCCAGCCGCGCCTGCACCATCGCCAGCACCGTCTCCGGCAGCGCGGCCCCTCGCCCCTCGGCGGCAGCGCGGATCTGCTCCTCCAGGAAGAAGGCGTTGCCGTCGGCCCGCTCGACCAGCGTGCCGATGATCTCCTCCGTGACGGCGCCGCCGAGCGCCTGGCGCGCGAGCCGCTCGCTGGCGCGGCGCGAGAGCCCCGTGAGCTCGATCTCCTGGACGCCGCGGCCGGCCCACAGCTTCGGGAACACCTCGCGCACCTCGGGCCGGCCGAGCGCCAGCACCATGAGGGGCGCGTCGCGCAGGTTGCGGAGGGCGCTGTTGATCATGCCGACGGTGGGCAGGTCGCCCCAGTGCATGTCCTCGAGGACGAGCAGCACCGGCTGCGCCGCGCACTCGGCGCGCAGGAACTCCTCCCACGCGAGGTGCAGCTGATCGCCCATGAGCACGGAGCTCCGCCGCGCCGCCCTGAGCGCCTCGCTGGCCTCGTCCGGGAAGGGTGTCCCCACGAGCTCGCCGAGGAAGGGCGCGACGTGGGCGCCGCGCTCGCCGTGGCGATCGACGCGCTCGCGGATCCTGCGCTGCACCGCCGCGGCCGGCGCGCCGTCGGCGACGCCGAGCGCGCGGCGGAGCACCTGCGCCAGGAGGCCGAAGGCAGAGCCGGCGCTCATGGGGTCGCCGCGCGCGACCCAGACCGCCATGGGCTCGTCCCGCGCTCGGAGGCGCCGGAGCAGCTCGACGCGCAAGCGCGACTTGCCCATGCCGGCGGGGGCCGTCACCAGCACCGCGGACGGGGTCTGCTCCTCGATGCACTGGACGAACGTCGCCTCCAGGAGCGACAGCTCGCGGTCACGGCCCACGCATGGCGTCGGCTTGCCGAGGAGGCGCGGCACCGCCTCGAGGTCGTCGCACTCGCCGCGCAGGAGATGGCCCGCGTGATCCGACCCGACATCGAACCGCGCGCCGAGCAGGCCGGCCGTGACCTCGTCGATGCGGACCACGCCGAGCCGCGCCTCGTCGCCGGCGAGCAGCGCGGCGGCCTGATCGATGAGCTTGCCGATGGGCGAGCGGGCGGTGATCTCGGCGCGCCCCGAGACGAGCGCGACGGGCGCGCCGCCGAGCAGCACCTGCATCGCGAGCGCGCACCGCGCCGCCCGGGCGGCGAGATCGGTCGGCGCGACGAGGCCGGACAGCACCACGACGGGAGAGCGCGCCTCGATGATCTCGAGGCGGCCCTGGTGGCGCTCGGCCAGGGCGCTGAGCGCGCGCACGCGGAGCGCGTCCTCGCCCTCGGACCGGGTAGCGTCGCTGTCGAGCGCGCCGTCGCGGGCGACGAGGAGGCAGATCATCCGGCGCTCGCCGGTCGTCAGCTCGGGCGTGGGGCCGCCCATGGGCAGGGGGAGGCCGCGCCGCGAGGCCGGCGCGAGATCGCCGAGCGACCCGAGCTCGGCGGCCACGGCCGCGCCGTCGCGGGGGCGGTCGCGCGGGGCCTTGGCGAGCATGCGCGTCACGAGGTCGTCGAGCGCTGCCGGGACCTCGCCGCGGAGCTCCCGGAGCCGCGGCGGATCCTCGAGGAGGACCTTCACGAGCACGGAGAGGCCGTCGTTGCCGACGAACGGGGGCCGGCCGGTGAGGCAGCGGTAGAGGATGCAGCCGAGGGCGAAGACGTCGGCGCGGGCGTCGATGGCGACCTCGCCGCGCGCCTGCTCGGGGGCCATGTAGCCGGGGGTGCCGAGCATCACGCCGGGCATGGTGAGCTCCTGGCCTGCCTCCGCGACGCGCACGACGCCGAAGTCGAGCAGGGTGACCTCGTCGACGGAGCCGCCGACGAGCAGGAGGTTGCTCGGCTTGAGGTCGCGGTGGACGACGCCGAGCCGGTGGAGGGCGCCGAGCGTGGAGGCGACGCGCACGCCCAGCGAGAGGCTCTCGGGGACGGCGAGCGGCTCGCGGAGCAGGCGCTCGGCGAGGGTCTCGCCGGAGAGCCACTGCATGGCGAGGTAGAGCTCGCCCCCCTCGGTCGTGCCGTGGGCGACGTACCCGACGACCCCGGGGTGGCGGAGCGCGGCGAGCGCGTGAGCCTCCCGGCGGAAGCGGTGCGACTCCTGCGGGCCCGTGCGCTGGAGGATCTTCAGCGCGACCGGCTCGCCCGTGAGCCGATCACGGGCGCGGAAGATCTGCGCCATGCCGCCGGAGGTCGCGTGCCCTTCGATCTCGAAGCGGTCGGCGACGAGGTCACCAGCGCGCATCAGCGGTACCCCTGAGACGACTCAGAGAGCCGCAGCGCTCGCCTGTGGGGTGCTTCGGACGAGCTCATCGCAGTGACCGAGGATATCCAGAACTGCAGCGCTCCCCGTCAGCAAATTGTGCGGTAAGCAAGGCAACGTCAGGGACCGCGGCGCGGTGAGTTCGCGGCGAGGGCGGATCCGGGGTTGTGCGCCTCACCACATACGAACAGCGATGTGCCCGACGTCTGCCCGAGTCGATTGGCCCGACGCGTGTCCTCCGTCCTCGGCGCCGAGTCAACAGCGTCACCTCGTCGAGAAATCCATTCGAGTCACCGGACCGGATGGGGGTGTCCTCGTCGTCGTTCAGGAGGACCACCTTGCGGCCGTGATGGCGCGCGACGTGCTCGGACGGCTCTCTCGGTGAGCCACGGCAGTCTTCCTCCGAGATCTCTCCGAGGAGCATGTGCTCGTCGTGTCGCCGCTCATCCGGGAAGAGCGGTCGCTCTTCAGCAGCCGTTGATGCTGGCTGTCGAGGCGCTGCACCTCCGAAGCCCCGATCGCGCCCGTTCCCGGCGCCGCCGCAGCTCCGCGTGGCCCGCCGCGCACCGTCGATCTACCCTACCCGGGTGCGATCCCACGTTCTGGCCGGCTGCCTCGCGGTCCTGATCCCCGCGGCCGCGACGCTCGCGATCCCGCGCGCCGAGGCAGCGGACTTCGATCCGTCCGGCCGCGGCAAGCGGCCCAGGCCGAAGGCCCCGAAGCCCGGCGGCGGCAAGCCTGGCCCCGCGCGGCCGAAGCCCGCGAAGCCGCCGCAGGCCAAGCCGGAGCCGGCCGCGACCGGCGACGGGAAGCGGGGCGGCCCGTCGAGCGACGCGCTGATCGCGCGCTACACGGCCATCGTCATGAGCCAGCCGAGCGCGCCCTTCCCGCTCCAGCGCCTCGCCCAGCTCTACCGCGAGCGCGACGGGAACCTGAAGAAGCTCGTCGAGGAGTTCGAGCGCCGCGCCGCGCAGCCCGGGGCCGACGCCTGGGCCTCCAAGGTCGTGCTCGCCGGCGTCTACAAGCAGGACGGGCGCTACGACGACGCGATCAAGACCTACGAGGCCGCCATCGCGGACCGGCCCGGGGACCCGGCGGCGATGATGGCGCTCGCCCAGCTCGAGGCGGATCGCGGCGACAAGGCCCGCGCGCGCGCGCACTACGAGAAGGCGCTGCCGCTGCTCAAGGTCCCCGCGGACGTCGAGCAGACCCGGCGCACGCTGCTCGCGCTCTGCCTCGACCTCTCCGACTTCGAGGCGGCCAAGGCGCAGCACGACGCGCTCGTGAAGAACGCGCAGGGCTCGCTCTTCGTGAAGGCCGAGCTCGGGCGCGAGCTCTCGGCGCGCGGGCACCACGCGCGCGCCGAGGCCGAGTTCCGCGAGCTCGTGAAGGCCGCGGCCGGCGACAACCGGGCGCTCGCGCCGGCGCTGCGCGATCTCGGGCAGGCGCTCGCCAAGCAGAAGAAGATGGACGAGGCGCTCGCCGTGCTGAAGCGGGCGCTCGCCATCGCCGGCAGCGCCGCCGGGGTGCGGGCCGAGATCCTGCTCATCATGACCGACGCGTTCCGCGCCGAGGGCAAGCTCGCGGAGCTCATCGCGATCCTCGAGGCCGAGAAGGGGCAGGACTCCCAGCGGCTCGCGACCCTGGGCGCCCTGTACGAGGAGACCGGCGACGTCGACAAGGCGATCGGGATCTACAGGAAGGCCCTCGCGCTCGACGGCAAGCACATCGACACGCGGCTCCGGCTCGTCCACCTGCTCCAGACCGCCGGCGAGCTCGACGCCGCGATCCGCGAGTACGAGCTCCTGATCAAGGCGGCCCCGGGCAACGCGGACTTCGTCTTCGAGCTGTGCGAGACGCTCATCCAGCGGGGCGACCGGCCCAAGGCGCTCGCGCTGCTCACGCAGCTCGAGGGGCGCGTCGCGGACGAGGCCGAGACGCTCGCGGCCGTCGCCGATTTCTACGAGCGGGTGGAGGAGAAGGACCGGGCCCTCAAGGTGCTCCAGCGGCTCGCCGGGGCCGCGGGCGGCGATCCGAGCCACCTCGTCGACCTGGGGGACCGGTACTTCCAGGCCGGCGACAAGAAGAAGGCGCTGGAGACGTGGGCGCGCATCAAGCAGGTCGTGCCGAGCCGGGCGCGCGCCGCGGCCACACTCGGGGAGGTGTACCTCGACCACGACATGGTGGCGGAGGCGCTCGCCGCGCTCCGGGAGGCGGCGCAGCTCGAGCCCGCGAACAGCCGCTACAAGAAGGCGCTCGCGATCGCGCTGGAGCGCACCGCGAGCGCGCTCGGCAACGCGGGGCCGCGCTACGCGGAGGCGCGCGAGCTCTGGGAGCAGCTGCTCGCCGGGGCGGGCAACGACAAGCTGCTCGCGCGCGAGGCGCGCACCCACATCGTCAGCCTCTGGTCGCTCACCCACGAGCTGCCGAGCCGCGTCGCGCCGCTCGCCGCGCGCTTCAACGCGACCCCGCCCGACCTGGAGGCGGGGCGGCTGCTCGCGGAGGTGCAGCGCAAGCTGCACCGGCTGCCCGACGCCGAGGCCACGCTCCGGAGGCTGGTCCAGGCCGCGCCGGGCGACGAGGACTCGCTCCTCGCGCTGGAGCGCGTGCTCGTGCTCCAGCAGAACCTCCTCGGCGCGATCGACGTGCTGGCCAAGCTCGTCGAGGTGAACCCGAAGCGGGCCCGCGAGTTCTACCAGCGCATGGCGCAGTACGCCGCGGAGCTGTACCGCGACGACGACGCGATCCGGTACGCCGCGCGGGCCGTCGAGCTGTCGCCCGAGGACGCGAGCGGCCACCAGAAGCTCGGCGACATGTACCGCCGGCGGCAGGACTTCCCGCGCGCGATCGCCGAGTACCGGCAGGCGCTCGCGAAGAACGACCGGCTGTTCCCCGTGTACTTCGACCTCGCCGAGCTGCTGCTCACCGCGGGGCAGGCCGAGGAGGCCGACCGGCTCTTCCGCCGGGTGGTGCGGGCGTCGAACGACGAGGAGCTCGTCGCGCGCGCGGCGCGGATGTCGATGCAGGTGAACCTCGGCCGGGGCTCGCTCGAGGTGCTCGAGCGCGAGCTCCTGCCGGTCGCGGTCGGCAACCCGCAGAAGCCGCTCTACCGGCGGCTGCTCGTGGAGCTCTACGGCGCGATGACCTTCCCGCTGATGCAGAAGGTCCGCGGCGAGGGCCGCGCGGCGAGCGCGGCGGCGCGCGCGGAGCTGGCGAAGATCGGCGCCCGCGCCGTGAAGCCGCTGCTCGATGCGCTCGCGGACGAGAAGGAGTCGCAGCAGAAGGTCGCGATCGAGGTGCTGGCCTACGTCGAGAACAAGGGCGCCGGGCCGGCGCTCTACAACTTCGCGGTCGGCCAGGCCGACAAGGGCCTGCGCGCCCGCGCGATGATCGCGTGCGGCGCGCTGCGCGACCCGGCCATGCTGGAGCGCTACGAGCAGATGCTCGCGCCGCGCGACGCGGCGGCGAGCGTGCTGCCGAACGACGCGGTCGCGGTCGCCGCGACGTGGAGCGTGGCGCGGCTCGCCGCGGGCGGCGGTCGGCCGGCGGCGAAGGCGGTGGCGCTGCTCGCGCGGCTCCTGTCGTCGCCGGCGCCGGAGGTGCGGGCGCTCGCGGCGGTCGGCCTCGGGCTGACGCACGACCGCAAGCACGCCGCGGCCCTGTCCGCGGTCGCGAGGGCGCCCGAGGCCGGCTCCGTGCCGCGCGCCGCCGCGGTCCGCGCGCTGGGCGAGCTCGCGGGCGGCGGCGAGGGGCCCGCGCTGTTCATGTCGCTCGCCGACTCGAGCGAGCCGGAGCTCCGCCGCGCGGCGCTGTTCACGCTCGCGCGGCTCGACGGCGGCGGCAGCGCGGGACCCGGGGGCGCCGGCGAGGCCGAGGCGGTCGCCGCGGGCGGGGCCGCCCAGGCGATCGCGGCCGGCGCGTTCTCGTCGGACGAGGGGCTGCGCGCCGCGGCGGTGTCCGCGGCGGTCGCGCTCACGCGGCGCGCGTACCCGCGCACGCGCGAGCCGCTCCCGGTGCCGGACGGCGCGCTGACGGTGAAGGGCGTGCTCGCGGGGCTCGACCCCGATCCGCCGGGCCCGGAGGATCGCGCGGCCGCGCTCGTGGCGCTCGGCCCGGCGCTGCAGAAGGCCGCGGTCGCCGCGGTCGCGACGTCGCCCGAGCGGGCCCTGGTCGTCGCGGACGCGATCCTGTCGCGCGGCGCGGCCGTGTCGGGCGGGGCAGGCGGCGATCGCGGCGCCGGCGGGGGCGTCGCGGCGCTCGGGCTCGCGCCGTTCACGGACGGGCGCGCGGCGCTCGCACCGGAGCCGAGGCGGCAGGTGGAGGCCGCCGTCGAGGGGATCGCGGCGGCGGTCGTGAGCGGGTTCGTGGCGCTCGTGCGGCACCCGGCGATCGAGGTGCGCACGCGCGCGGTCGAGCTGCTCGCGACCCGGCCCGAGCCGGAGGCGCAGGCCGCGGTGGTCGACGCGCTCGGCGATCCCGAGGAGAGCGTGCGGCGCGCGGCGCTCTCGGCGCTCGGCGCGGTCCGGCACGGGCCGACGATCGCGGCCGTCTCGGAGCTCCTGCGGACCTCGTCGAGCTGGCCGCTGCGCGTGCGCGCGGCGGAGGCGCTGGGCCGGCTCGGCGCGCCGGGCGGGGGCGCGGGCGGCGGCAGGCCCGGTCAGGTCGCCGAGACGCTCGGCGAGGCGGCCCGCGCCGACGCGTACGCCCTGGTGCGCGAGGCGGCGGCCCGCGCCCTGGCCTCCGCGGACCGCGCGGCGGCGGCGCCGGTGCTCCGGCAGCTCGCGGCGAGCGATCCCGAGCCGCGCGTCCGCCAGACCGCGGCCGAGCTGATGCGGAGCGCCGCGCCTTGAGCCGCGCCGCTCCGCCCGGGCCGCGGCGCCGCGCGCTGCGGCTCGCGCCGCTCGCCCTCGCCGGCGCGATGAGCGCCGGCGGGGCGGCCGGCTGCGACGACCTGAGCCGGTTCTCGACGGTCGACGGGGAGGCGTACTGCGGCGCGATCACGCTGGGCGGCGCGTTCCGCGCCGGCCTGAGCCCGCGGGTGCAGATGCGGCTCACGCTCGACGCCGACGCGCTCGACGGGGCGGAGCCGCCGGGCGCGCTGTGGACCTACGAGGCGCCCGACGGGGCCTCGGCCGAGCGGCGCCTCCTCGACGGCGCGCCGCTGCGGCCGATCGGCGCGCTCGCCCACGATCCGCTGTCGCGGCTGGAGTTCGGGGAGGGCCGGGAGCGCAACGCGATCTACGCGGTCGACGCGTCGGAGCCGGGGGCGGAGCCGCTGCTCGCGGTGCTGTCGCTGCGCACGGACGCGTCGGTCGAGGTCCGCCTGCTCCGGCCTGGCCGGGCGCCGCTCGCGTCGGGCGAGGCGGCGGCGGCGGGGCAGCGGCAGGTGTTTGGCAATTTCAGGCTGACGCGACAGACAGGGACATGCGGGTTCTAGGGATCGAGACATCGTGTGATGAGACGGCGGCGGCGGTGGTCACCGAGGGCGGCGACGTCCTCTCCGACGTCGTGCGCAGCCAGGTGGCGCTGCACGCGCCTTACGGGGGCGTCGTGCCCGAGGTCGCGGCGCGCGATCACGCGCGCGCGGTGGTCCCGGTGGTGCGCGAGGCGCTCTCGCGCGCGGGCGTCTCGGCGGCGGATCTCGACGGCATCGCGGTGACGTCGCGGCCGGGGCTCGCCGGGGCGCTGCTCGTCGGCCTGCAGGCCGCGAAGGGGCTCGCGTGGGCCGCGGGCAAGCCGCTCGTGGGCGTCGATCACCTCGTGGGGCACCTGCTCGCGGTGTTCCTGCGGCGGGGCGGCGCGCCGCCCTCCGACGAGCGCGAGCGGCCGTCGTTCCCGTACGTGGCGCTGCTCGCCTCGGGCGGGCACACGGCGATCTACCGGGTGGATGGCCCGGCGATCGGCGCGATCCGGGAGCTCGGCGCGACGCGCGACGACGCGGCGGGCGAGGCGTTCGACAAGGTGGCGAAGCTGCTCGGCCTCGGCTATCCGGGCGGGCCGGTGGTCGATCGGCTCGCGGCCGGGGGCGACGCGGCGGCCGCGGCGGACGCGGTGCCGGCGCTGATGGCGCGCAAGGAGTCGCTGGAGTTCAGCTTCTCGGGCATCAAGAGCTCGGTCGCGCGGCACGTGGCGAAGCGGGGGCGGCCGGAGGGGCAGGCGCTCCGCGACCTGTGCGCGGCGTTCCAGGGGGCGGTGGTCGACGCGCTCGTGCAGAAGACCGTGCGGGCCGCGCGGGCCGAGGGGATCGGGCGGGTGGTCCTCGGCGGTGGGGTCGCGGCGAACCAGGGGCTCCGCGCGACGATGGCCGCGGCGTGCGAGCGGCGGGGCCTCGCGCTGTTCGTGCCGCCCCTCGCGAGCTGCACGGACAACGGGGCGATGATCGCGTATGCGGGCGCGCTGCGGCTCGCGGCCGGGGAGCGGGACACGCTGGATCTCGCGCCGGAGACGAGGACGGCGCTGCCGCGGGTGACCCGCAAGGGCGGTGGCGCGAGGTGATCGGGACAGGCCGGTAGCGTGAGCGCTGCGGGGAGCGGAGGGGGCGCGGGGCGCCTGTGTGTGGGGACATGGTGCCCGATGGCGGAGGATGAAGTAATGGCTCGTGCTAGGGATTACCTCGGACTTGTACGCTGCGGCGAGCCGTGGTCTGATGCGTTCTCAGGATTCAGGCCGGCCCGCGCTCGCCGTTCTTCCGGCCGCGCGGGACAGGACAGGGCGGGATAGCCTGCCCGGCGGGGCGCGAGGATTGTAAGCCATGCAGGTTGTTCTACCGATAGTGCTCGGGTTGATCGCGGTGGCGTGCGGCGCGGGCGCCGTGTTCCTGTTGATGCAGGCCACGCAGCTGAAGCGGCAGCTCCAGGACGCGAACCAGCATATCGAGGCGCTCCGGCAGGCCAAGGGCCAGCTGGATCAGCTGCGGGCGCAGTACGGGCAGCTCCAGCAGGCGCTCGAGATCTCGCGGGGCGAGGACCGGCAGAAGGTCGACTGGCTCGACGCCCAGCAGAAGGAGATCGACTGGTACAAGAGCGAGCTCGAGAGCCGGCCGAAGATCACGCAGAAGCGGTACAAGATCCTGACGCTCGGCATCAAGTGGACCGGCAAGACGTCGCTCACGCTCAAGTGGGCGAATCCCCTCGTGGATCTGGGCACGCTGCAGGGGACGAAGATCGAGCGTTACGAGCGGACCGTCAGCCACGTCCTCACGAAAGAGGTGTTGACGGAGCACGTGTTCGAGATCGGCGACTGGGGCGGCGAGCACATCGTGGATGCGCAGCAGGAGCTCATCATGGAGGAGATCCATGGGCTCTTGATGGTCGTGGATCTGGCGGGCAAGGACGGTCAGAAGATCGAGCCGTCGCGGATCCAGGAGCAGCTCCGGGAGTTTCAGCCCCAGTCGCTGCAGTTCTTCTTCAGCCCGAAGACGCTGGCCTCGTGCAAGGCGGTCGTGCTCTTCATCAACAAGTCCGATGTCCTGTCCGGGACGCCGGCCGATGTGGAGCGGGAGGCGCGCGGGTATTACAAGACGCTCATCGACAGCCTGGAGCGGTACAAGAACAACATCGACATTCGCGTGCTCGTCGGGTCGGCGAGCTACGGGCACAGCACGCATCACCTGTTCTCGCACTTCGTGGAGAAGATCCTCCCGAAGAACGCGTATGATCCGCAGCTCTTGCAGCGGATGAAGCAGGACATCAGCGGGCATTCGGCGCTGTCGCGGACCGCGGCGCTCCCTGCCCCGCCGGTGCCGCAGCAGGTCAGGCCCAATGTACGGTAGCGAGGGCGCGTCGGGGTATGTGATCCCGCGGTACCGCGCGCCGGCGGACGCGGCGTGGTATCACGTGCTGCACGGGAACATCCCGGGGCACCAGATCGACTTCATGTACTGCCCGGAGGTGCCGCAAGGGCCCCTCACGACGACGCAGTTCAGCCACCTTGCGCGGCTGATGAAGTACATCGAGCCTGCGACGGGGTCGACGCACGCGTTCGCGATTGGCAATCTGTCGAGGGATGACACGCAGCACGAGCCTGGCCACGGGGCGGTGGGGCTCATCTTCGGCTTCCGGATCGGCGGGGCGGTCGACCACGCCGGGCGGGGGAACCCGCCGTTCGCGCACGGCATCGTCGCGGTGGATCGGGACCTCGGGTATGCGACGCTGCTGGAGGCGTCGGCGACGTTTTACCGGCACGTGATGAACGCGACGGAGCTGAACTCGTCGGCGGGCATGTTCTACCGCGAGTACGTGAGTGCGGTGCGGGAGGCGCCGGAGCGGGTGGCGCACGTGCTGGAGCGGTATGTCGAGGAGTTCGGCGATCTGCCGTATCTCCGGCGGAGCGGCGCGACGTGGGACTGGGTGGCCGACGAGGGGGCGCAGCCGAAGCGGGTGGTGATCGTCCACAAGCCGGATGAGCCCTTCGGGTCGATCGCGCTCGCGGCGGCGAAGATCGCGACGGTGCTGTACCGGTCGAACATCAAGTGGACGTCGATCACGAGCGGGCGGGAGGCGGATATCCCGGGCGGGGTATCGGTGCGGTTCGTGCGGGAGCGGGACGTCACGATGGAGGACCGGCACGGGGTGCTGCTCCGGATCGAGGAGGTCTCGGAGGACGAGGGGGAGATCGCGCGGGGGATGTTCGGGGCGCGGCCGCTGGCCGAGGTGGAGGAGAAGCCGCAGTTCGGCGGCGGATGGCGCGAGCGGTTCGCGGCGCAGCAGGGCGGGACGGCGCCGGTGGGCGTGGCGGGCGCGATGCCGGGGGTGGCGCTGCAGGAGCGACGGGTGCCGGGGTCGATGCCGCCGTCGCAGAAGGGTGTGGGGGCGGGGCCGGCGGGGCCGGCGTCGCAGCAGGTTGGGCCGAAGGGGACGCTGGTCATCGACTCGGAGAAGCTGCTGGGGAGCGCGGCGCTGGCGGCGGGGGTCGAGGCCGGAGGCACGGGGCCCGTGCGGATGGGACAGGCGGCGGCGGGGAATGCCGTGCCGGCGCAGGCGGCGGGCGGCGTTGCGGGGCGGGCGGCGAGCGGCGGGGCGTGGAGCGCGCCGGCGGGGCCGATGCCGGCCGCCGGCTTGGAAGAGCGCGACGAGATCCCGGTCATTGTGGAGAAGCCGGCGTCGTCGCGGACGTGGATCTGGGCGGTCGCGGGGCTCGGCTTCGTTGCCGTGGCGGGCATGGTCGCGGTGCTGGTATCGCAGGGGACGCCCGGGGGCGGGACGGCGACGCCGGAAGCGACGGGGCCGGGCGTGGCGGCGCCCGCGGGGAGCGCGGCGGCGCCAAGGCCGAGCGCCGAGGCCGGCGCGACGTCGACGGCGGCGACAGGCTCGCCCGCCACGACCGCGCTGCCATCGCCGTGGGCGCCGCCGGATGTAACGGCGAAGCCGCAGGCGGATGTGCCTCCGCCGAAGACGCAGCCATCCGGGCGGACAAGGAACACCAAGGCAGGTGGGGCCGCGCCGGGGCGCTTGGACCCGAAGCCCAGAGGGGGTAAGGTGCCGCCGTCGAACGCTGCTGTGCCGCCTCTCCCCGAAGGGAAGCCCGAGTTTTGATGACTCCGACGATGAGGAAGCGACCGCTGCTGTGGAGCTTTGGCGTGGCCGTGGCGTTGATGACGCAGGCGGCGGGCGCGCAGCAGCCAGCCACCGCGGCCGCCGCCGGCGAGACCGACGCGCTGACGGACAAGGCGCGACAGCTCTACGAAGAGGGGAGACAGGCGGCGGCGGCGGGGAAATGGGCCGATGCGCACGCGTCGTTCCTCGCGGCGTGGGCGATCAAGCCACATTACCAGATCGCGTCGAATCTGGGGGTCGCGTGCCTCAAGCTGGGCAAGCACCGCGACGCAGCAGAGTACCTGACGCGGTATCTGCGCGAGGCGCCGGCCACCAAGGTGAACGAGCGGCAGAACGCCGAGGCGTCGCTGAAGGAGGCGCTCGCGAAGGTCGCCTCCGTGACGGTGCAGGTGACGCCGGCAGGGGCGGAGGTGACGGTCGACGGGGCGGTGGTGGGCAAGGCGCCGCTTCCGGATCGGGTGTTCTTGGCACCGGGCGAGCACGAGATCGGGGCGAAGCTCGATGGGTACGCGCCTGCGACGCGTCCCGTCGCGGCGGTGGCGGGCCGTGCGGAGACGGTGACGGTGCAGCTGGAGCGGGCGCCGGTCGCTGGCGTGGGAGCGCGTCCTTTCGTGGTGGAGCCGGTGGCGCCGGTGGCGCCGCGCAATGAACTGCGGACGCCGTTGCTCGTTGCGGGCGGGGTCGTGGCGGGCGCCGGCATCGTCACGGGCGTGGTCTTCGCGGTGCTCGCCGGCAATCGAGCCGATCACGCGGAAGAGGTCAGGAACGAGCTGAAAACCCGATGGGGCGACGAGAAGAGATGCCCCGAGGGGGACGTTCCCAGGTGTAGCGACCTCAAAGACGCAGTGTACGACGAGATCGACCTGGGCAACGTCGCATTCTGGAGTCTCGTGGCGGGGGGAACGGTCGGGGTGGGCACGCTGGTCTACGGGCTGGTGACGATGAACGCTGAGCCGCAGAAGACGGTCCCGGGCACACACGTGGCGCCGCTCCTCGGACCGGGCACTGCCGGGCTTTCGTTCAGCGGAAGGTTTTGAGCTTACGTACTTCGAAGGGAGAAGGCCGTACTATGCGTCGTCGCGCCCATCTTGCTGCTGCGATCTTCCTGGGGACGATGGCCATGGGAGCGATAGGGCCTCAATGCGGCCACCCCCCGTGCCTTGACTTGAGTGGTGAGCTGCTGGATGACTGCCAGTCGGACGGAACGGCAGGAGGGCCGCCGGATCCGCCGCCGCAGTGTGTGCCAGGAGAGGGCGAAGGGTGGAAGGCCGACGCGTTGTGTGGTGGGATCTTCGTGAGGCTCGACGGAGACGATGACAACGCCGGGACGCCGGACGCGCCGGTGAAGTCGCTGGGGAGAGCCATCGCCCTCGCGACCGCCCTCCCCGATGCCACGAAGAAGAACGTGTATGCGTGCGCCGAGACGTTCGAAGAGAAGGTCGAGATCCAGGCAGCTGTGACGCTGTTTGGTGGACTCGACTGCGCGAACGGCTGGGGATGGATAGGCGATCAGAAGCGGACGACGCTGACGGCCGAGGCCGGGACCATCCCTCTCACGATGCATGGGGGCGGATCAGTTCGGATGGAGGACGTGCATGTCCTTGCTGAATCGGTTCTGACATCCGGAGCGTCGTCGATCGCGGCCGTGGCCGATGGTGTCACGGTCTCGCTGGCGCGCTGCACGATTGAGGCAAGTGATGCTGCACCTGGCGCCGATCAACGCCAGGACACGAACAGCGCGACGCGCGGTGGCGATGGGAACCCAGGTGAAGGTGGGTGTACGGCTGCTGTTATCCCCGGCGGCGCCGAGCCGGTCAACAACTGCGAAGATGGGGGCGAGGTCTCCATCGGGGGCGCCGGCGGAGTAGGACAGCCGAACAACGGTGTCATCGGCAGTGATGGCACACCGGGTGGCTCGGCCAATGGCGGAGCCGGGCAGACGGCAGGAGGAACACTCTGCCGCCCCGGCGACGCTGGCGCAAATGGCACGCCCGGCGAGCCAGGCACCGGGGCCACGGCTCTCGGTACCCTCACACAAGGTGGCTACACCGGCCTATCCGGCGTTTCCGGCATGCCCGGAATCACGGCGCAAGGTGGCGGCGGCGGTGGCGGCGCTCGCGGTGTTCCCAACACTCCCAACCCCGGGCGTTCCTGTCCTGACCCCGACGCCAAAGGAGTTGGCGGCGCCAGCGGCGGCTCGGGCGGCGCGGGCGGCTGCGGTGGCAAGGGCGGCCTCGGGGGTTCCGCCGGCGGCGCGAGCATCGCGCTCATCAGCCTCGACGCCACCCTCCAGTTCCACGATGTCACCCTGAAGACAGGCCGCGGAGGCAAGGGCGGCGACGGCGCTCCAGGGCAGCGCGGCGGCGATGGCGGCGCCGGCGGCCCGGGCGGCAAGGCACTATCGGACTCCTCCGGCCTTAACGACGCCTGCGACGGGGGCCGCGGCGGTCAGGGTGGTCCGGGCGGTCGCGGCGGCGGCGGCCGCGGCGGTCACTCCATCGGCATCGCCTTTCGCGGCACACCGCCGCCCATGGACGCGAACGACCTCCATTTCGAGCTCGGCGAGCCCGGCCTCGGCGGCGAGGGAGACGGGAGCAACGGCGACGGCGCCTCCGGAGCCAAGGAGTCGACGCTCGATTTCGCCTCCCCGTGACGCCACCGTGCCCCGCGGTTGCCTGGTCTCGTGAACTCGCCGGCTCGCGTTCTTTCCCCGAGGACAATCCGTGAGTAAGAGTGCGGCGATGAACCACCGTTCTGCAGCGGCCAGCCTGCTCCTCGTCGGCCTGCTCTGCACGTCGCCTGCGGCGGCGCAGGACGGTCCTGTGTCGGCGCAGAGCAAAGCAGCCGCTGTCGCGCTCGCTGAGCTGGGATGGGCTCACTACGAGGCTGACCGGTACACCGAGGCGCTTCAGGCGTTTCGTGACGCGGAGGCGAAAGCGCACGCGCCCCCGTTCCTGCTCATGGTGGCGCGCTGTTACGTCAAGCTCGGCCGCTTTCTCGAGGCGCGCGATGTATATCGGCTCGTCGTGGACGAAAAGCTTGCGCGCGCCGCTCCACCCGCATTCGCCGACGCGAAAGCCAGCGCAACGCAGGACCTGGCCGAGCTAGAAGCGCGCACCCCGACCGTGGAAGTCAACGTCACGGGTACCGTTCCTGCCGGGCTGGAGATAACGCTCGATGGCCTGCCCATCCAGGGTTCTACCCCGGTGCAGCGCGATCCAGGCGCTCACACCTTGGTCGTTCGCTCGCCTGGGCGCCGCCCCTTGACCCGGGCCGTCCAGCTGGCCGAGGGATCGAGAGAACGCGTCAAGCTTGATCAGGCCGCGATCGATGCGCTGCCGGCCGTTGAGCAACCGGCAGCCGAACGCATGCCATCCTCAAGCGTGACTGAGCGCGCTGCCCCATCGATCTCCTCGGCACTGATAACGCCGCGAGATGACGTCCGGACGGCGGTGCTCGTCGGAGGCGGGATTGCGGCTGGCGCTGGCGTCGCGGCGGGCGCGATACTCACGGTGATGGCCAACGCGCGGGCGAGCGAGGCAGAGCACAAGAAGGATGCGTTGCTGGCCAACGGGTACAGCGAATCTTCCTGTCGTGGCATGAGCCAGACCGGCTGCAATGGCCTCAGGGATACGGTATATGCCAAGGTTGATCTCAGCAACGCGGCGTTCTGGAGCTTCGTGGCAGGCGGGGCGTTCGGGGCTGGCACGCTTGTGTATGGGCTCGTGACGAGGAAGCCGATTGAGGTGGCGCCAGGCGTGCGGGCAGCGCCGCTCCTGGGGCCGAGCGTCGCCGGACTCTCGCTCACCGGACAGCTCTGATCTCGCATTCCTGGACAGGAGGAGTTTGCACTATGCGTCGCCGCGCTCGTGTCGCCTCGGTGCTCTTTCTAGCGACGATGGCCGTGGCCGCCGGCGAGGCCGGGTGCGACTGGCCGTTCTCTCGTCCTCAGGAGGCCGACGAAGCGGGCTCCCAAGGAGAGGACACCACCGGCTGCGCGGACATCCTCGGCTGCCACGGGAGCGAGGGAGAAGGCGGAGCCGGAGGACAGCCGCGACCGCCGCCGCAGTGCGTGCCAGAAGAGGGCGAAGGGTGGAAGGCCGACGCGTTGTGTGGTGGTATCTTCGTGAGGCTCGACGGAGACGATGAGAACGCCGGGACGCCGGACGCGCCGGTGAAGTCGCTGAGGAAAGCCATCGCCCTCGCGACCGCCCTCCCCGATGCCACGAAGAAGAACGTGTATGCGTGCGCCGAGACGTTCGAAGAGAAGGTCGAGATCCGGACAGCTGTGACGCTGTTTGGTGGACTCGACTGCGAGAACGGCTGGGGATGGATAGGCGAGCAGACTCGAACGACGCTGACGGCCGATCCTGGAGCCATCCCGCTCACCATGCATGGGGGAGGAGAAGTTCGGATGGAGGACGTCGATGTCGTTGCGGCCCCCATTCCCCCGGAGGATCCGGCGATGTTCGGAGCGTCGTCCATCGCGGCGATGGCCGATGGTGTCACGGTCTCGCTGGCGCGCTGCACGATTGAGGCAAGTGATGCTGCGCCTGGCGCCGATCAACGCCAGGACACGAACAGCGCGACGCGCGGTGACGATGGGAACCCAGGTGAAGGTGGGTGTACGGCTGCTGTTATCTCCGGCGGCGCCGAGCCGGTCAACAACTGCGAAGATGGGGGCGAGGTCTCCATCGGCGGCGCCGGCGGAGTAGGACAGCCGAACAGCGGTGGCTACGGCGGAGATGGCACACCGGGTGACTCGGCCAATGGCGGAGCCGGGCAGCCGGCAGGGGGAACTCTCTGCGCCCCCGGCAAGGCCGGCGCAGATGGCATGCCCGGCGAGCCAGGCCGCGGGGCCACGGCTCTCGGCACCCTCTTACGAGGTGGCTACGACGGCGCAGGCGGCCTGCCCGGCCTGCCCGGAACCAAGGCGCAGGGTGGCGGCGGCGGTGGCGGCGCCCGCGGTGTTCCCAACACTCCCAGCCCCGGGCGTTCCTGCCCTGACCCCAGTGCCAAGGGAGTCGGCGGCGCCAGCGGCGGCTCGGGCGGCGCGGGCGGCTGCGGTGGCAAGGGCGGCCTCGGGGGCGGCGCGGGCGGCGCGAGCATCGCGCTCATCAGCCTCGACGCCACCCTCCAGTTCCACGATGTCACCCTGAAGACAGGCCGCGGAGGCAAGGGCGGCGACGGCGCTCCAGGGCAGCGCGGCGGCGATGGCGGCGCCGGCGGCCCGGGCGGCAAGGCACTATCGGACTCCTCCGGCCTTAACGACGCCTGCGACGGGGGCCGCGGCGGTCAGGGCGGTCAGGGCGGCCGCGGCGGCGGCGGCCGCGGCGGTCACTCCATCGGCATCGCCTTTCGCGGCACGCCGCCGCCCATGGACGCGAACGACCTCCATTTCGAGCTCGGCGAGCCCGGCCTCGGCGGCGAGGGAGACGGGAACGACGGCGACGGCGCCCCCGGAGCCAAGGCGCCGACGCTCGATTTCGCCTCCCCGTGACGCCATGGCCCCATCGATGGCCCCTCGTGCGTCTCGCGCTCCCCCGATGGCCCCGCGGTCACGCCAGCGGCGTCGCTCGGCGCGGCCCGCTTCCCGAGGTGTCATCGCTCCACTGAGAGGAGCACAGACACGCTGTCAGCACCCCTGACCTCAGCATCAGCCGCGCGCCGGAGCTTCCGTCCGCCATGCCCGCATCGGGAGAATCCCGGTCGCCACCGCATCGCCGCCTGCCCCGCGCCTCCCTCCGCCAGCCGCCGCCACCCGATCCTCCCTCGCTCGCCTTCATCCTCTTCCTCCCTCGCGTCCGGATCCGCTACCCTCTTCCCTCCTCCCGAACTCCCGCCCATGCACCTCGGCGCCGGCTCCGTCCTCATCGACAAGTACCGCCTCGAGCGCCCGCTCTCCCGCGGCGGCATGGGCTCGGTCTGGGTCGCGCACCACCTCCAGCTCGGCACGCCGGTCGCCGTCAAGTTCATGGACCCGGCCTACGCCAACTCGCCCGCGTTCCGCACCCGCTTCGAGCGCGAGGCGCGCGCGGCCGCCCAGCTCAGGACCCCGCACGTCGTGAAGGTGCAGGACTTCGGCATTCACGAGGGCGTCCCGTACCTCGTCATGGAGCTCCTCCAGGGCGAGGACCTCAACGCGCGCCTCCTGCGGCGCGGCCGCCTCCCGCTGCTGGAGGCGCATCGCATCCTCGCCCAGACCGGCAAGGCCCTGCGCAGCGCGCACGACGCCGGCCTCGTCCATCGCGACCTCAAGCCCGCCAACCTCTTCCTCGCGCGCGTCGACGGCGAGGACGAGGACATGGTGAAGCTCCTCGACTTCGGCATCGCCAAGGAGACCACCTCGAAGCTCGTCGCCGACGCCTCCACGACGGGCGAGGTCATGGGCTCGCCCCACTACATGAGCCCGGAGCAGCTCCGCGCCGAGCGCGACGTCGACGCGCGCAGCGACCTC
The DNA here is from genome assembly GCF_051527395.1 of Sorangium sp. So ce281. NCBI lineage: Bacteria > Pseudomonadati > Myxococcota > Polyangiales > Polyangiaceae > Sorangium > Sorangium sp. So ce281. The sequence continues at coordinate 2,148,382 of NZ_CP150322.1, read as the reverse complement.
TGGGCGCTCGGGGTCATCCTGTTCCGCATGGTCACGGGATACCTCCCCTTCCCCGGCGACGTGCTCGCGCAGGTCATGACCAGGATCCTCGTCGACCCGATCCCCTCCGCGACCCAGCTCGCTCCCGGCCTGCCCCCGGCCATCGACGCCTTCTTCCACCGGGCGCTGGCGCGCGATCGGGCCCACCGGTTCCAGACCGTCCGCGAGCTGGTCGACGAGTTCGCGCGCATCGCGGGCGCGCCGCGGTTCGCGTCGTCCGTCTCCGACGCGCACGGACCGTTCCCCCTGGCCCCCACCGGCTTCGTTCCAGGGGCGGCGACGCCCCTGCCCGGAATGATGCCACTGGGGCCAGGCGGCACGACCCCCGGCGGGCCGCTCGCTCCATCACCGGCACCGGCGCCGCTGGCGGGCGCTGTCTCGGCGGGCACGCTGACTGGCACGATCGATCCCGCCAGGCCGTCCGGTGGACGCCGCTCCGTCGCGTGGACGACGTGGCTCATCGCCGCGGGCGCCGCGGCTGCCGTCAGCGGGCTCGGCGTGATGCTCGGAGCGTACTATGGCGGGCAGGCCGAGCCTCCCTCTCCCGCAGACGCCCCGGCGACCGCCGAGCTCACGGCCTCCGGCCCGGAGATCACCCCCCGCGACGCCCCGCCCGCGCCCCCTGCGAGTCGCCTTGCTGCAGAGACGTCGACCGCTGCACCTCTCGTCGTGCCGTCTGTGCCGGCGACGGATGCGGGTTCGGACACCGCCTCCGAGCCATCAGCGCAAGATCCCACGCCGCCCAGCGAGCCGGCGGCCGTTCGCGCCGGCGCGCCGGCAGCGGGTCGCACGGGCGCGCCGAGCGACGATCGCGGCCCTGTTGCGCCAGCCGCCGGCACACAGGCCCCGAGCGGCCCCGCCCCCCACAGCACATCCCCTCGGCGACCGTCTCCGCCGACAACCCCCAGCCCGCCGCAGACGTCGAAGCAAGCGAAGCCGCGCTGGGGGATCTGAGGGAAGTCGAAGGGCGGGGAGCAGCGGTCTCCAGGGCTCCGAGAGCACGCTTTTCCTTCCGGGAAGCCCCTGGGCCGAGGCCGTCGCTGCGCAGCACGGCGGCAGGGCGGCGTGCTGCGGAGCCGCTGCACCGTCACGCCCTGCGTGGAACGGGTGGACAAAAGCTTCCGTCACGGCGCGGAAGAAGTACGGTTTGCGCTCCAGGGTGGGTAAAGTACGGCTGTACGCGTCTTCCGAACCGCAGCTCCCTGGAACACCGCTGGACTCATCATGACGACGAACCGCCCGCTGCTGTGGACCTTGAGCATCGCCGTCGCCTTGCTGGCACCTGCCGCCGGAGCACAGCAAGCGGCCCCTCGGGCCGAGGCGCAGGAGAGCGACGCGCTGACGGACAGGGCGCGCCAGCTCTTCGAAGACGGGGTGAAGGCGGCCAACGCGGGGAAGTGGGCCGACGCGCACGCTGCGTTCCTGGCGGCGTGGGGGCTCAAGCCGCACTACCAGATCGCCTCGAACCTGGGCGTGGCCTGCCTCCGGGTGGGCAAGCCCCGCGACGCGGCCGAGTACCTCACGCGCTACCTCCGCGAGGCCCCCGCGACGAAGGTCCAGGAGCGGCAGCGCGCGGAGGCGTCGCTGCAGGAGGCGCGGGCGCAGGTCGCGGAGGTCACGGTCCGCGTCGCGCCGGACGGGGCCGAGGTGACCGTCGACGGGGCGATCGTCGGGCGAGCGCCGCTCGCGGATCCCGTGTTCCTCGACCCGGGGCCGCATGAGGTCGGAGCGAAGCTCGACGGGTATGTCCTGCAGACGCGCTCGGTCGAGGCGACCGCGGGCGGGACGGAGGCGGTGGTCCTCGATCTGCAGCGCACCCCGGCGCCCGACGCGACGCGCGCCGGCGCGGAACAGATCGGCTTGCCGGCTCCCGAGGTGCCGCGGGGCAGCGGGAGGACGGCGGCGCTCGTCACGGGTGGGGTCGCGACCGGCGTTGGCGCCGCGGCGGGCGTGCTCTTCATGGTGCTCGCGAACAACAGGGCCGGAGATGCCGAGACGCAGAAGACCGCGCTGCTCGCCGGAGAACGGAACCCGTGCACCGCCCGGCCCGCTCCAGCGGCGTGTACAAAGCAAAGCCAAACGGTCGACGAGAGCGCGCTCTACAGCAACGTGGCGTTCTGGAGCTTCGCGGGGGCCGGCACGGTCGGCCTCGGAACGCTGATCTATGCCCTCGTGAGCGGCCCCGAGGCGCGCGTGCAGGTGACGCCCAGGGTGGGAATCAACGACGTGGGTCTCTCGGTGGGTGGGGCGTTCTGACGACCGGGACCTGAACTCAAGACGATGGAGAATGGCTGATGCCTCGGACTGCCCGTACCGCCGCGCTGCTCGTCCTCGGAACGACGGCCGCCGGCCTTGATCTGGCTGGCTGCTTCCCGTACTCGAACCACGACGATTGCAAGCACAAGCCCATGTTCTGCAGCGACAACGGGGGTGACGCAGGAGGAGCGGGAGGCGTGGGCGCCGGAGGGACCGGGGGCGCCGCGGGGAGCGGCGGCGCGGGCGCGGGCGGGAGCGGAGGAGCTGGGGGGAGCGGAGGAGCCGGGGGAGGGCCGCCGCCCCTGGTGTGCGTGCCCAGCGAGCAGGGCTGGACCGCGGATGCAAGCTGCGGCGTGTTCGTGTCGGCCACGGCGAGCGACGGCGGGAACGGGACGCCCGAGGCACCGGTGAAGACGCTCGCCGAGGCCATCGCGCTCGCCGCGCAGCTCGAGGACGAGCAGGCGCGACGCGTGTACGCGTGCGCCCAGGAGTTCGAGGAAACGCTCACCGTGACTTCGAGCGTGACCGTCTTTGGCGCGCTCGATTGCACCGCGAACTGGCGGTGGGGGGATCAACCGAAGACCACGCTGACGGCGACGCCCGGAGCCGTGCCGCTGACGATGCGCGTCGTCGGCGGGGCGGTGCACCTGGAGGATCTCCATATCATCGCTCCGCCGATCGTCGAGGAAGACGCGGGGACCTCCGCCATCGCAGCGATCGCCGATCACTCCAAGGTCGACCTGGTCCGGTGTGTGCTCGAGGCAGGGGATGCGGCGCCCGGAGCCTCGGGGGCCGCGCCTCCTGCTCCGCGCGAACAGGCACCCGACGGCACCGACGGCAATCCCGCTTGCTCGGCAGCTGCGGTGGCAACAGCGCCGCCGGAGACGAATGATTGCGGCACCGCCCTGGATACCACCGACGACTCGCGCGGCGGTCGGGGAGGAAATGGTCGGGATGATCGCGGGACGTCCGGTGACATTGGCTATCCAGACGAAAAGAGCAACGACAATGCCGGGGGATACAATAGTTCAACCGCGACGTGCAGCGCGGGCAGGAGGGGTAGCGACGGCGACCTTGGCATAGCTGGCGCAGGAGCACGCGGCGTCGGCCAGCTCTCCAGCACCGGCTACGCCGGTAAACCCGGCGGTGATGGCCAACGCGGGAAGACCGCCCAGGGCGGTGGAGGCGGCGGAGGCTCCCGCGGGAGCACCGAATGCCCTGATACCAACGATGGCGGCGCCAGCGGCGGCAACGGCGGCGCAGGCGGCTGCGGCGGTGCAGGCGGCAAGGGCGGCGCTCCAGGGGGGTCCAGCATCGCCCTGGTGAGCCTCAGCTCAAAACTCACGTTCCATGAGGTTCACCTGATCGCTGGCGATGGCGGCCGAGGCGGCAACGGCAACACCGGCCAGATCGGCGGGTTGGGTGGGAACGGCGGGGCGGGCGGGGTGGGCCAGTATTTTGGCCCCAACAATTCCATTCGTAATGCCTGCGCCGGCGAGAAGGGAGGCCAGGGAGGCACCGGCGGCAAGGGCGGCGGCGGTCAGGGCGGCCATTCCCTCGGCATCGCCTTCCTGGGCACGTCGGACACCATCCCGTCGCTCGACGGCGCCACAATCGAGTTCGGCGCGGCCGGCGCCGGCGGCGAAGGCAGCGCCGTCGCGCAGGACGGCGCCCCGGGGCTAGCGCTCCCGCTCCTGGACTTCGCGTCTCCACCGCCTGCGCCAGAGCCGTAAGGGCCCCTCAGCCTCTCCGCCTCGGTCTGCTCCTCACCCGCGCAGAGCTCCGGCGGCCCTCTGCGACACGCTGAAATTCAACTCGACCGCCCACGGCTCCCATACGCCACCCCGCCATGAGATTCCGCCGACGACTCAGCCTGGGTCTGCTCCTCGTGCTCGCGCTCCCGGCCGTGCCGGCTACTGCGGTTTCCCAGCCAGCCCCGTCGACCGCGCAGACCAGGGCGGCGGCCCGAGCTCTCGCCGACAAGGCCTGGGAGCACTTCGACGCCAGCCGCTACGAGGAGGCGCTCACAGCCTTCCGCGAGGCGGACGCGCAGGTCCACGCGCCGCCGTTCCTGCTCTTCGCGGCGCGCTCCTGTGAGCGGCTCGGCCGCCTGCTCGAGGCGCGCTCGCTCTACCAGCGTGTCGTGGACGAGCCGCTCGCGGCCAGCGCTCCACAGGAGTTCCAGCAGGCCCAGGCGGACGCCCGGGTCGAGCTCACCGCGCTCGCATCCCGCATCCCGACCCTGGAGATCGCGGTCGCGGGCGTGGCGCCGGGCGCGGTGGAAGTGACGCTGGACGGCGAGCGCGTCGTCCAGACCGGGCCGGTGGAGCGCGACCCCGGCGAGCACGCGGTGACCGCGACCGTGCGGGGCCAGCGCCCGGTGACGAAGACGATCCGGTTGAGCGAGGGGGGGAGAGAGCGCGTCACCTTCGATCTGGCGCCGCCCCCCGCGCCGGCGGTCGCGACGCCAGCCCCCTCGCGCCACGCGCGCGAAGACGCAGGGATGGATGTGCGCGGCGCCGCGCTCGTCGGCGGCGGGGTCGCGACGGGCGCGGGGGTGGTCGCGGGCGTCGTGTTCACGCTCGTCGCCAACGCCAAGGCGAGCGACGCGAAGCGGCAGTGGCGCGTGGTCGATGCCATGGAGGGCGAAGCCGTCGACTGCAGGTACCCCGCTGGCTTCAACCAGACGCAGGAGTGCGGCGAGCTGCGCTCGCTGGTCGACGATCAATATCTCTTCAGCAACCTGGCCCTGTGGAGCATCATCGGCGCAGGCGCCAGCGCGATCGGGACGCTCGGCTACGTCTGGCTCGCTGCGGCGCCGAGCGAGCCGGAGCACCAGGTGCGCCTCGCACCGCTCGTGCTGCCGGGCGGCGGCGGGCTCGTCGCCGGCGGCGCCTTCTGAGTCGAGGAATCCATGAATCGACCGTTCAAGAGGGGGATACGGCTGGCCGCACGCGGGGCCTCGACGCTGGTCCTGGCGTCGTTCGCGGTGGCGAGCCAGACAACGAGCTGCCTCGGCCCCGACTGCAGCGAGCTGCATCGATGTGGAGACGAAGGCGGGAGGGGTGGCGAGGCAGGCGACGGCGCAGGGGCGGGCGGCGCCGCTGGAACCGGCGGCGCAGGGGCGGGCGGCACCGCTGGAACCGGGGGTGCCGCAGGCGCAGGGGGGGCAGGGGGAGAGCCGATACCCGTGGGGTGCGTGCCCAGCGACCAGGGCTGGACCGCGGATGCGAGCTGCGGCGTGTTCGTGTCGGCCACGGCGAGCGACGGCGGGAACGGGACGCCCGAGGCACCGGTGAAGACGCTCGCCGAGGCCCTCGCGCTCGCCGCGCAGATCGAGGACGAGAGCGCGCGACGCGTGTACGCATGCGCCGAGGAGTTCGAGGAAACGCTCACGGTGACTTCGAGCGTGACCGTCTTTGGCGCGCTCGATTGCACCGCGAACTGGCGGTGGGGGGATCAACCGAAGACCACGCTGAGGGCGACGCCCGGAGCCGTGCCGCTGACGATGCGCGTCGTCGGCGGCGGGACGGTACACCTGGAGGATCTCCATATCATCGCGCCGACGATCGCCGAGAACGACGCGGGAACCTCCGCCATCGCAGCGATCGCCGATCACTCCAAGGTCGACCTGGTCCGGTGTGTGCTCCAGGCAGGGGATGCATCCTCCGGGGCCTCGGGGGCCGCACCTCCCCCTCCGCGCGAACAGGCGCCCGACGGCAGCGACGGCAATCCCGCTTGCTCCGCGACTACAGTGACAACACCACTGCCGGAGACGAATGATTGCGGCACCACCCTGGATACCACCGACGACTCGCGCGGCGGTCGGGGTGGAATTGGCCTGCAAAATCGCGGGACCTCCGGCGACATAGGCTATCCGGACCAGAAGAACAACGACAACGCCGGGGGATACAATAGTTCAACCGTGATGTGTGGCGCGGGCAAGAGGGGTAGCGACGGTGACCCTGGCGCACCTGGCGCAGGGGGAGACGCCGTCGGCCAGCTCTCAAGCACCGGCTACGCCGGTAAACCCGGCGGTGATGGCCAACGCGGGAAGACTGCACAGGGCGGCGGGGGTGGCGGAGGCTCCCGCGGGAACACCGAATGCCCTGGAACCAACGATGGTGGCGCCAGCGGCGGCAACGGCGGCGCTGGCGGCTGCGGCGGTGCAGGCGGCAAGGGCGGCTCTCCAGGTGGCTCCAGCATCGCCCTGGTGAGCCTCGACGCAAAGCTCACGTTCCATGAGGTCCGCCTGATCGCCGGCAAGGGGGGCCAAGGCGGCAACGGCAACGCCGGCCAGATCGGCGGGTTGGGTGGGAACGGCGGGTCAGGAGGGTTGGGTTCGAGCGCTACTTTCGTGAGTGATGCGTGTGCCGGTGGGGATGGAGGCAAGGGCGGCACCGGCGGCAAGGGTGGCGGCGGTCAGGGCGGCCATTCCCTCGGCATCGCCTTCCTGGGCACACCGGACAATATCCCGTCGCTCGACGGCGTCATGTACGAACTCGGCAACGGTGGCCCCGGCGGCGCAGGTAGCGACGTCGCTCACAATGGTGCCCCGGGGCTGGCGCTCCCACTGCTGGACTTCGCGTCTCCACCGCCTGCGCCAGAGCCGTGATGCCCCGCCGGCATCTCCGCCTCGGTCTGCTCCGGCAGACGTTCGACGGCCTCGCAGGGACATCGCACATCGTTCGACCGAAACCCGACCTCGTTCCAGGATGCACGCCATCGATAACTTCCGTCCGCTATCCCGCCTCGATTTCTGGCTGCGGGACCGCGATGGTTGGACGCCTCGCACCGGTCGTTCGAAGCCTCCGACCCACTTCCGAGGCCTTCCACTGATTTTTGAACGCTCGCACCGATCGTCCGAAGCCTTCGACCGCTTTTTCGAAGCCTAAGATGGCCGGCCAATAGCCAGGGATCGCCAAGCTCAGGTCTGCTGTCCTGCCGAAGGCGACATGCGCCCTCAGTTCCTCGGATGCCTGGCTCCCCCGCGCCCAACACCGCTCAGGGAGCGTAGGGGTCCTTCTTCTTCGCCTGGTCCCGCAGGCAGTTCGTCCGCATGAACCCTGTCTTGCCCGCACAGGGATCCACGGGTTGCCGCCGGACCGCCGGTGGCTGCGCAGACCTCGACGGCGCGGGCGCAGGCTGCACCGGAGGCTGGATCCTGGGCTGCGCCGCAACCACCGACCGCACCGGCGCGGGCGCCGCAGCAGCCGGCGGCGCCGTGACCACCGGCGCCGCCGCCGCTGGAGTCGGCGCCTCCACCGCCGGCAGGCTCCGCTCCACCGGCTCCGTGCCCGCCGGCCCCGCGTCCGGCGCGCTGTTCGCCCCGCCGGCATCCACCGGCTCATCCACCCTGGGCGGCTCAGCCGCCACCGAAGCCTGAGGCGCAGCGGTCGCAGGCGGGGGCGGCGGGTCCGGCGGCCTTGCAACGCTCGCCGCGCTCTCGATCCCGGCCTCCGGCAGCGCCTCGATCCCGGCTGCGCTCTCCGCGGGCGCTGGCGAGCGCAGCGCGACGAAGAGCGCTGCGCCCACCAGGCCAGCTGCGCCGGCGGCGAGCGCCGCGATAGCCGGGCCCGGAAGGCGCTTCCATCCTGCCTGCCGCCGCGGAGGCGTCCGCGGCGCCTGCAGAGGCACCGGCGTTGCGCGCGCTGCCCAGGGCGACGGCTGCGCGCCTCGGCCTGCCTCCGGGCCCGGCACGAGCGGCGCGGTCGTCGATTTCCCCGGCTCACCGTGGCCCCATGCGGGCGGCGCGCTCAGCGCCGCCTCGGCGCTCGCCATGGCCTCCGGCTCGAGTCTCTGGGTCAGCTCGGCGTTCCACTCCGGCGCAGACGCCCCGCTCGCCATCGGCGACACCGGCGCCCCACTCGCCGTCGGCGACACCACCGCCCCGCTCGCCATCGGCGACACCACCGCCCCGCTCGCCATCGGCGACACCACCGCCCCGCTCGCCGTCGGCGGCACCGCCGCCCCGCTCGCCATCGGCGACACCGCCGCCCCGCTCGCCGTCGGCGACACCGCCGCCCCTGCCGGCGCCCCGCCGGGAAACGCGGGCGCCTCCATCGCCGCCACCTGCCCGCCGCCCCCACCGCCCCCGCCCCCGACAGCGAAGCTCGCCCTCGCCCTCGCCCCCGCGGCCGTGTACCCATCGAGGAGGTCCGCCACCTCCGCCGCCGACCCGATCCGCTCGTCCCTGTGGCGCGCCATGCACCGCGCCACGAGCTCCACGAGCCCCGGGTCCACCCGCCGCACGTACCGGGAGACCTTCGGTATCTCGCCCGTCAGGATGCCGGTGAAGACCGCCCTCGCGTCCCCCTGGAACGGCCGCATGCCCGTCAGCATCTCGAACAGCACCACGCCGAGCGACCAGATATCGGCCCGGTGGTCGACGTTCGGCTCGGCTCTCACCTGCTCCGGGCTCATGTAGAGCGGCGATCCCACCGCGCCGCCCGTCGCCGTGCGGATGCCGTCGTTCACGGCGAGGTTCTTCGCGACCCCGAAATCGAGCACCTTCACCACCGGCTCGTCCATGTCCGGCTCGCGGTGCAGGAAGATGTTCGCCGGCTTCAGATCGCGGTGGACGATGTGCAGCGCGTGCACCGCCGCGAGCCCCCTCGCCACGTCGCGCCCGATCGACGCCGCCACATCCGCGTCGAGCCGCCGCCTGCGCACGAGCAGGTCCGCGAGCGTCTCTCCGGTGAGCAGCTGCATCACCAGGAAGGGCTCGCCGAACTCGGTCTCCCCCATGTCATACATGTCGATGACGTTGCGGTGCCGCAGCGCCCCGCCATTGCGCCCTTCGCGCTGCAGCCGCCTCCGGAGCTCGGCATCCGGGCGGTGAATCAGCTTCAGCGCCACCTCGCGCGACGTGGACAGGTTGAGCGCCGCCCACACGACGCCCATGGATCCCTCGCCCAGCCGCCGCACCAGCTTGTATTTCTCGGCGATCACCAGGCCGGCAGCTATCTGCGTGAAGGATGTCGACATCGAGCTCAGCTAGGGTGGGTCGAGGCGCGTCGCCGCGATGGGCGAGGTCGCTTTACCTATCGCAAACGAGAGGGCGGCGCGGAAGGTAGCACGCTCTCCGCCGGGGTCCCTCGGGCGCTCCACCTCGCCGCGCCGCAAGAGATACCCCGCGGCCATGCCGATCCCCAGGAGGAGCGCCGCCGCGACCACGGCCATCGCGATCCACACGACAGGCGAGCGGGCGGGCACAGGAGGCGGCCTCTTCGGCTCGGAGAGCGGATCGAGCGGCACCGTGCCGCCGAGCGACAGCGCCTGTCCGAGGGGAGCGGCCGGACGCGCCAGCGACGGGCTGGACGCGCTGGCCGCTGATCGATAGGCGGCCGCCTGCTCCGGTGACATCTTGATCGTCCCGCGGTCCCCCAGCAGGGGATGGCTCGCCATCCGCTCCCGATGCCCCGGTGCCGCCGCCCCGCCCGCCGCCGGCTGCTCCGGCCATGCGCCCGCCGCCGGCTGCCCCGGCCATGCGCCCGCCGCCGGCTGCCCCGGCCATGCGCCCGCCGCCGGCTGCCCCGGCGACGCGACCGCCCCGCGCGGCCCCGACACCGGCGTGTTCGGGTGTCCCTGCGGGGCCTGCAGATGCGCCACGGACGCCGGGAGCGGCGTCCCGGTCGCCGGCGTCGGCGTCCGCCCGGGAGCGGCCCCACCCCACGACCCGCGCCCGAGCTGCTGCGGGATCTCGTGCCGCAGCTCCGGCGACGACCCCGGCCTCGAGGGCACGCGCTGCGGCGCCGGCGGCGTGACGAACGGCTCGAGCGCCGCCGCGACCTCGGCCGCCGAGCGCGGTCGCTTCTCGCGATCGCGCTGGAGACACTGCGTCACCAGGGCATCGAGGCCGGGATCGATCTGCCAGACGGACTGGGACACCGCCGGGATGTCGCCGTGCAGCACGCTTCTCAGGAGCTCATGCGCATTGCCCTGGATCGGCCGCCTGCTCGTGAGCATCTCGAACATCACCACGCCGAGCGCCCAGAGGTCCGCGCGCGTGTCGATATCGCTCTGCGCCAGCACCTGCTCAGGGCTCATGTACGCCGGCGAGCCGATGAGGATGCCTGTCGCGGTCTTCACCTGTTGAGGACCCGCGAGGAACTTGCTCACGCCGAAGTCGAGTATCTTGACGATGGCGTCGCCCTCGCCAGGCTCGGTGTGGAGAAAGATGTTGGACGGCTTCAGGTCGCGGTGGATGATGCCCCGCTCGTGCGCGGCGGAGAGGCCGCGCGCGATGTCCCGAGCGATGCGCGAGGCATCGTGGATCTCCAGCTTGCGCTTGCGCTTGAGCAAGGACGCGAGCGTCTCGCCGGAGAGCAGCGGCATGACGAGGAACGGGTCGCCGTTCTCCGCCTCGGCCGCATCGTAGATGTCGACGATGTTCCGGTGGCTCACGGCGCCGCAAGCGCGCGCCTCCCGCAGCAGCCGGACGCGGAGCTCCGGGTCGGGCCGCACCAGCAGCTTGAGCGCGACCTCCCGAGAGGTAGCCTCGTTGTGCGCCGCCCAGACGACGCCCATCGCCCCTTCGCCGATCCGCCGGAGAAGGCGGTATTTGCCGCAAATGAGCGCACCCGGCGGCGGCGCGGCAGGAGCCGAAGGGGACTGCATGGGGTAGTCTCGCTGGAAGACGGACGTGGCAGCAGGTCGACGGTGCTTCGGAGAAGTGTCGCAGGTGAGGCAACGCACCGTCAAGAAAAGCTGCTGGCCGGGCTCGCGGAGCGCGAAGCCGGCTCCGGCGCTCCCGGTGCGGGCACGCGCTCAACGCGCGTGATCGTCGCCGCCGCCTCGCCGCTACCCAGGAGTCGCGTCGCGACCGTGGCGACATCTCCGAAGAAGCAGCGCGGGCCGCGGAGAGGCCGAGTCTATTTCTTGCGCTTCGCCTCGCACTTCTTCCTGTCCAAGAACCTGAGGTGCTCGCACGAGGCGGCGGATGGAGCAGCCTTCGCGGTCTGCGAGGTCGCCGGCTGCGAGGTCGCGGGAGGCACAGCGAGCGCCGACTTGCCCGGCTTCACGTCGCTCGCCGTCCGCGGCGCCGAGCCCGCGCCGCCGTCAGGCGCCGACGCACCTGCGCCGTCGCCCGCCGGCGACGCCCCCGCCGTGTTGCTCGCCGGAGGGGCGCTCGGCGCAGGCGGCACGGGCGGCGTCAACGCCGAGGAGCCCGGCGGCGCGTCCGCGGACGGCGCCGGGGGCTCCGCGTTCGGCGGCGGCGCTCCCCCGCGCTCCGGCGCGGCGACCGTGTCTCCTCCGGCGCGGTCCACCGACGGCATCGCGCTCCCGGACACTTCCGGCGCGGCCGACGACGTCTCCGGCGACCTCAGCGAGATGAGCATCCCCACGAGGATCAGCGACAGCGCGGCAGCCACGATCGCGAGCGTCGCGGCCGTACGCTTGCGCCTCGGTTCGCCGCCGTGCGGGGCCCGCTCCTGAGCGTCCTGGGCCTGGTGCACCCCGACCTGATGGACCGACGGATGGTTGGAGACGAGCGGGGTCGTCGACGAGCTCCCGGCCTGGCGCGGCGCGCCCGTCGCCGTGGTCGCGCCCGACCTGGAGTCCGAGGCGCTCGCGCCCGCTTCCGGGCCGGGCCACGCGGCCGGCGCCGAGTTCCAGCTCGGCTGCGCGGCGATGCCTCCCGGCGGCAGCGCGCCGGCAGGGCCGAGGCCACCTGGCCCCGCCCCTGCCTCGGGCATCGGCGGCGCGTTCATGCGCACCGTCATCGCCCAGGAGCCCTGCTGCGGCGCCGCCACGGGCGCAGGCTGCGCCGGAGCGGCTTGCACCGCGCTCGCCTGGGACGGCTCCGGCGCTGCAAACGCCGCCACCGACGACGACGGGGGCCGGGGCGCAGCGGCGGCAGGCCCCGCCGCCGGATAGGTCCCCGACCCGGCGCGCGGCCCAGCGGCCCCGGCCGCCTCCGCGTTCCGCCGCGTGAGGGGCAAGGTCGCCACGTCCTCGTCCCGCAGCGCGCGCACCACGGACGCCGCGGCCAGGTGCTGGCCCGAGCTGCCCGGACGCCGAGGAACCGCGCCCGCCGCATGGCCGGCGCCCGACGCTGGCCCCCCATCCGCCGCGCGGCTCATGCCCGACGCCGGCCCCGCAGCCCCCTGTCCCGGCCCCGGCGACCTGTGCGCCTCAGGCGACTCCTGCACCGGCACCGGGGCCCGCGGCCCCCCACCGAGCAGCGCCAGCGGCAGCGCTCCCGCGCCCCCCTCGACGCTCCCCGACCGGTTCGCCACCGACGCGGGGTACGCCACCGACGCAGGCTGCGCCGCGAACGCCGACCCGGGTTGCGCCATCGACCCAGGTTGCGCCGCGAGCGCCACCGTGCCGCCTTGCGACTCCTCCCAGCCGCCGTCCACGTCCTCGTCCGGGAGCGCCCCCCGCCCCTCCGGCGACGACTGCCGCTGCGCCGCGTCCCTGCCCGGACCCGCGCCGCGCTCCGCGTACCGATCGAGCAGCGCCGCGACCTCCGCCGCCGATCCGATCCGCTCCGCGCGATCCCTGCGCATGCAGCGGGCGATCAGGTCGACGAGCCCCTGGTCCACCCGCCTCAGGTACTTGGACACGGTGGGGATCTCGCCCGTCAAGATCCCCATGAACACCGCCTGCGCGTCCCCCTGGAACGGGCGCATGCCCGTCAACATCTCGAAGAGCACGACGCCGAGCGCCCAGATGTCGGCCCGGTGATCGACGTTCGGCTCGGCCCTCACCTGCTCCGGGCTCATGTAGAGCGGCGACCCGACCGCGCCGCCCTGCACCGTGTGCAGGCCGTCGTTGACCGAGAGGTTCTTGGCGACCCCGAAATCGAGCACCTTCACCACCGGCTCGTCCATGTCCGGCTCGCGGTGCAGGAAGATGTTCGCAGGCTTCAGATCGCGGTGGATGATGTGCATCGCGTGCGCCGCCGCGAGCCCCCTCGCCACGTCTCGCCCGATCGACGCCGCCATGGGCGGGTCGAGCCGGCGCCGCCGCGCGAGCAGCTCGGCCACGGTCTCCCCCGTGAGCAGCTGCATCACCAGGAACGGCTCCCCGGCCTCGGTCTCCCCCATGTCGTAGATGTCGATGACGTTCCGGTGCCGCAGCGCCCCGCAGTTGCGCGCCTCGCGCTGCAGCCGCAGCCGGAACTCGGTCTCGGGCCGGTGGATCAGCTTCAGCGCCACCTCGCGGGCCGTCGCCACGTTCACCGCCGCCCAGACCACGCCCATCGCCCCCTCGCCGATCTGGCGCAGGAGCCGGTACTTCTTGTCGATCAGCACACCGGACGCGAGCAGTGTCGAGCTCTTCGGCGAGGGCATCATCGGCTTTCCGGAAGCGCGGCGCGCCCCGCCGCCACGGAGCGCGCACCGACGGCCGCGACCAGCAGAGCGAGGCGAGCCACGGCGCCCCCACGGCGCCCCCGCCGCCCGGCGCTCACGCCGCGCGATCCGTCAACCACCTGCGCCCGCGCGACATGACATCCGGTCCCCAGGTCCACGGGACAGCCTCCTGTGCGGGCATCCTACAGCAGATCTCCCTGGCGCGATACGTTCCCAGCGAGGACGAACGCACGAAGAAAACCGACGAGGAAAGAGGGAGAAGCCCGATTCGCTCCAGCCAGGCGCGGACCCACGCTCGTCGCCAAACCCGGCAAATCACTCGTGGAGGAAAGCGAGGCGCGCATGAGCGACACAACCGTCATGAAGGTCTCCTCCGGCCGCTCTCCGACAGGCCAGATGGGACAAAAATACCTGGCCTCCGGGATCCAGGTCTCGATGCGGCTCTGGGAACGCGAGCCGCCAGGCGACGCCAAACAGCCGACCGCGCGGGATTACGAGACCGTAGGGTTCGTCATCGCTGGACGGGCCGAGCTGCTCATCGAGGGGCAGATGGTGCGCCTCGAGCCAGGCGACTCCTGGACGGTCCCCAGGGGGGCGTCGCACGCCTACAAGATCATCGAGCCGTTCACCGCCGTGGAGGCGACCAGCCCGCCCGCCGGCGTCCACGGGCGGGACGAGACCGGGGCGACGCCCTCTGGCAAGACCTGAGACCACGACGCGGCGGTCTCGCCCCCGGGAAGCCCGAGCTCACCCGGACCTCACAGCGCGGTGCCAGCGCCGGACGCGGACTTCTCCCTGTCCTGCGCCCCCTTGGCGCGCCCCGCCGGCTGCGGCTCGGCGGCGCTGCGCCCCGCGGACTTCTTGTCGTCCGCTCCGCCCGCCGCCGGCCTCTTCTCGCCCTCGGCGGCCTTCTTCTCCTCCCGCCTCGCTCCGGCCAGGTCGCCCGCGCCCGCCTCCCGCGCGCCGCCGGGCTTCCCCTCGCCCGCGCCCGCCTCGACGGGCGCCACGGGCGTCAGCAGCACCGCCGGCTTCACCGGCTCGGCCACCGCCTTGTCGCCGTCGTCCACCGCGCCCGCGGCCTGAGCCGACGCCACGCGGACCTCATCCTCGCGCGGCTCGACCGGCGCCGGTTCGTCCGGCCGCGAGGCCGGCACGTACACCACCAGCCGATCCCCGGGCATCAGCGGGCTCCGCCGCGAGCGCTGGTTGATCCGCTCCAGGCTGCCGACGCTGAGGCCGTACCGGCTCGCGATCTTGCTGAACGAATCCCCCTCTCGCACCGCGATCTCGATGCGCTTCCGCCCCTTCAGCCCCTCGAAGTGCGTGAAGAACTCCTCCGAGCCGACCTCGATGACGCGCGCGCCGCCCTCGTCGAGCAAGAACACGCCGTCGTGGCGCTGCGACCTCGGGACGAACAGCTGGAGCGTCATCCCCTCGTGGAGCGACGCCCCAGGCGCCAGCGTGTTCCAGCGGCAGATCTCGTCGGGCGTCACCGAGAGCACCGCCGCCAGATCCCGCAGCGCGTCGCCCGCGACCACCCGATAGAACACCCGCCGGCGCCCCTCGTAGGAGAAGCGCTGCGCCGGGACCACCACGACCGGCTTCCCCTCCGACGACAGCGGCGCGCCGCGCGCGAGCAGGTGCTCGGCCGCCGCCGCCCCGACGCCCTCCGCCGCCGGGACGAACAGCAGCGCCCCGGGGCGCACCGGCTCGCCGGCCCGCAGGCCGTTCAACGTCTGCAGCGTCCACCGCGTCGTCCGCCGGAACGTCGCGATGTCGTCGAGCGACTCGCCCCAGCGGACCAGGTAACGCTCGAGCTTCGGCTCGCGCTCCAGGAGCTTCGGCATCGACTTCGCCGCGCGCGCCCCCGCGCCCGCCGGCACCCGGACCTCCCAGCGCGCCTGCTCCTTCGCGTCCACCGGCGACGGCGGCGTGCGCTTCGCCACGAGCTGCGGGTTGAGCGCCTCGATCTCCGGCGCCGCCGCGCCCGAGGCCGCCGCCACCGCCTGCAGCGACACCCCGGAGCCCAGCGAGATCTTGTCGAACGTCACCGCCGGATCGAGCTCCACGTCGTCGCAGCCGAACACCGCCAGGTTCCGCGCCACGATCGCGATCGCGAGGATCTTCGGCACATAGAGCGCCGTCTCGAGCGGCATCCCCGCCTCGAGCCGCGACAGCTCCCAGAAGTCGTTCGTGTTGTACTTCCGGATCGACGCGAGCAGCCCCCCGTACCCCATGTTGTACGCCGCGAACGCGAGCTCCCAGCCGCCGAAACGCCGCCGCAGATCCGAGAGGTACCGCGCCGCCGCCAAGGTGGATCGTTCTGGATCCAGGCGCTCGTCGACCCAGCGGTCGACGGTGAGGCCATAGATGCGCGCGCCCTCCGGCATGAACTGCCAGAGGCCTGCCGCGCCGGCCGGGGAGTGGATGGTCGGGTCGAAGCCGCTCTCGACGAGCGAGAGCCAGAGCAGATCCTCCGGCAGCCCCTGCTCGCGGAGGACGCGGCGGATGGCGGCGCCGTAGCGGCCGCTCTTCCTGATCCACGTGACCACGGCGGAGCGGCCGCGCGGGTCGTCCTTGTAGTACTCGAGGTAGCGCACCACCCGGCCGTCCCAGCGGACCGGGATCTCGGGCAGCTCGAGCTGGCGCAGCCAGGAGATGTCGCGGGTCTCCTCCGCTTCCGCCGGCGGTGCGGGCAGGCCCGCGGGCGGCAGGCCGGAGACCTCGAGGCGCGGCTCGCCCGCGCCGAGCAGGAGCGTGCCGTCGACAGGCCACGCGGGCCCGGCGCTCGGGGCCGCGCCGGGAAACAGCGCCAGGTCGATCGCGCGCAGCGTGCGGAGCTCGGGCGACTCGCCGGTGCTCGCCCCCGCCGGCGTCGCTGTGCCCGCGATGACCCGCCGCGCCGCCTCGTCCGGCGCGCCGGGCTGCCCCGCCTTGCGCGTGATCTTCGCCGCGCCCTTCTTCGACGGCTTCGATCGCGCAGCGGCCTTCGCCGGCGCCTTGGCCGCGCTCTTCGCGCCGCCCTTCCCGACGGACACGGCCGCCACCCTGACCGGCGCCGGCTTCTCCGCCTTGCCCTCGGCCGACCCGTCCTTCTTCGCGTCGGCCTTCGCGGCCTCAGCCTTCGCGGGCTCCGCCTTCGCGGGCTCAGCCTTCGCGGGCTCGGCCTTCGCCGCGTCGGCCTTCGCCGATTCAGCTTTCGCCGGCTCCGCCTTCGCCGATTCAGCTTTCGCCGGCTCCGCCTTCGCCGCGTCGGCCTTCGCCGCACCGGCCGCAGGCGCCGCTGCCTCCGGAGGAGGCGCCGCAAGGCCGTCGAAAGCGACGCCCGAGAGGGCGGCCAACCAGCCAAGACATACAAGCCTGCGTGCGGCGCGTCGGATCCGCATGTCAGGGACCGACCTGTCTCACGATGCGCCCGAGGGGTCAACTTTGGCAGCCCGCCGGAACCCGGCCCACCGTGGAGCGCCGATCCCGTGGATCAACCGAGAAATGAACCGCCAAGGGCGCCAAGAGCGCCAAGGACGCCAAGATTTTGTGCTCTCTCTTGGCGTGCTCGGCGCTCTTGGCGGTTCAAAATTCTGCCCTGCGCAGGAGGTTTCAATCCGCCTGTTGCTCTGGAGCGGCGGTCACCCGCACAGGAGACGGGCCCAGATCGGCGTTTTCGGCGCGGAAGCGCACTCCTGTGCGCTGAGCACCGAAAACGCCGAGGTGGGCCCGTATCCGAAGCGGGTGACCGCCGCTAGGAGAGTAGCGCGATGAAATCGCCGATCGCCGTGAAGGGCAGGCTCTCGTTCACGACCCCGGCCCGCACCGCAGCCCCGGGCATGCCGTAGACCACCGCCGAGTCCTCGCTCTCGGCCACCACCGTGCCCCCGGCCGCGCGGACCGCCCGCGCGCCGTTCACCCCGTCGTCGCCCATCCCCGTCAGGATGATGCCCACCGCGCGGCTCCCGCCCACCTGCGCCACGCTCCGGAGCAGCCGGTCCGCGCTCGGAACGTACCGATCCCCAGGCGCCGGCGCCCCCACCCGGATCCGGATGTCGCCGCTCAACCCGACCCCGCTGCCCGGCGTCACCGCGATCTCCATGCACATCCTACCCGGGCACACATAGGCCTTGCGGGCCACCACCTGCTCGCCGTTCTGCGCCTCGACCACGCGGAGGCCGCCCTTCCGATCGAGCCGCTCCGCGAACGTGCGGGTGAACTTGTCCGGCATGTGCTGCGCGATGAAGATCGCGCCGGGGAAACGATCCGGGATCCGGTTGAAGATCTCGAGCAGCGCCGTGGGCCCGCCCGTCGACGAGCCGACCGCCACGAGGTGGCGCAGCGAGACGCCGAGCCGCGACGACTCCTGCACCACGCGCGGCGACGCAGGCTGCGCCGGCCGCGCCGGGGCCGGCGCGGCCGGCATCGGAGACCGGGGGCGGAGGTAGCGCACCAGCAGGACCTTCTGGATGATCTCCCGCCGGATCTGCGCGTCCGCCGTGAACTGCCGGTCCGGCTTCGCCACGAAGTCGACGGCGCCCAGCTCGAGCGCCTTGAAGACGTTCTCCTTGTGGCTGTAGCTCGAGACGATGATGACGGGCGTCGGCTGCCTCGCCATCAGGATGCGGAGGAAGGTGAAGCCGTCCATGCGCGGCATCTCGAGATCCAGCGTGATCGCGTCCGGCCGGAGCTGCGCGGCCTGACGGAGCGCGTCGTCGCCGTCACCGGCCTTGCCCACGACCTCGATCTCGTCGCTTCCGCTCAAGATCTCGGCGATGTTGCGCCGGTTGTACGCGGAGTCGTCGACGACGAGCACGCGCAGGGGAGCGAATGTCATGAGCGCAAAACCTTCCGCCGGAGGTTCATTCTACCCCACCCGGAGCGCCATGGGACCAACCGTCGCCTGCGCAGCCTCGACTTCGTTGGCAACTCATCCGCCCTCCTCCCCGCCGCCCCGCTCCGGGCCGCCCCGATCGGGCGAGATCTCCGGGATCCCCAGACGCAGCGTGGCCGCCGGCTTGCGGTACACGAGATCCTCCCGAAGGTGCACGAGCTCGAACGCGGTCGTGACGTTCAGGAGCGACTCGGAGTGGCCCAGCAGGAGGAACCCGCCGGACGAGAGGCGCTCGTAGAAGATGTCGATCACGCGGCGCCGCGACTCCTCGTCCAGGTAGATGAGGACGTTGCGGCAAAAGATGACGTCCACGCGCCCGACCACCGCCGCGCGCGACGAGTCGAGCAGGTTCAGGTGGCCGAACTGGCAGAGCGTCCGCAGCTCGTCCGACACGTGGAACCCGTCCGGGCGCTCCACGAAGTAGCGCCGCTTGAGCTCGGGCGGCGTCACGCGGAACGACGAGGCGCCGTACACCCCCCTGCGCGCCGCGATCACGCAGCGGCGGGAGATGTCGCTGCCGAAGATGCGGACCTCGCGGCGCTCCGCGGCGCCCGACTCCCGCGCGGCGATCGCGATCGAGTAGACCTCCTCGCCCGTCGAGCAGCCCGCGCTCCAGATGGACAGCCGGCCCCTGGCGCCCCCCGCCTTGACGATCATGGGCACGAGCTCGGTCATGAGCGCGCGCAGCTGGTAGTCCTCGCGGAAGAAGTACGTCTCGTTGACGGTGATGAGCTCGATCGCCTCGTCGAGCTCGGCGCGCCCGCGGCTGTGGAAGCGCAGGTACTCGTGGTACTGCGCGAACGACGAGAGCCCGAGCTCGACGACCCGCTCGCGCAGCCGGCGCTCCATCGACGTGCGCGCCTCGGGCCCGAACTGGAGCCCGCAGTGCTTGTTGAACAGGTCACGCAGCCTCTGGAACTCGTCAGGCAAGAGGCGGATCTCGTCGTCCCGCCGCCGGTTCACAGCACCTTCCCCGACGGCGGCCCCCCGGTCACCCCCGAGGGGGACGCCGGGCCCTCACCGCCGTCGATCGCCACGGGCGCGCTGTGCCGCTCCGCGGCGTCGCTCCAGGGAGGATCCGAGCGGAACGGCGCGCCCCCCTGCGCCGCGGCCGCGATGAGATCGGGCTCCCCCGACGCGCGCACCAGCCCGAGCAGCTCGCGCGCGCGCGCCCGCTCGTCGCTCGCGCGGTCCGAGAGCGACGCGTACAGGCGGCCCAGCGCGCGCGCCGCGGCGAGCCGGACCTCGCGCTCCTCGTCGGCCAGGGACAGGCTCAGCACGTCGAGCGCAGAGACGCCCGCCGCCGCCGCGATCGCGGTCACGGCCGCGCGGCGCGCGCGCACGTCCCCCGCCGACGCGGCGCTCGTGAGGAACGCGATCTCCTCCGGCTCCGCGTCGCCGAGCGCCTCGATCACGATCGCCGCCGCGAGCTGGGTGTCCTCCGCCAGCGCGAGCCCGCGCGCGAGCTCGCGCGCCGTCCCGGGGTAGCGCTCCGTGAGCCCCGCGAGCGCGCTCTCCGCCGCGCGCGCCACCGGCAGCGAGATCGCGCGCGTCTGCGACACGATGAGCGGGAAGTCGACCGCGGCCCCGATCTTCGCGAGCCCGTAGAGCGCGCTGGTCGCCACGAGCGTCGAGGGGCTCCGGACCGACCGCCGCACCGCGCCGAGCAGCTCGGCGAGCGTCGCGTCGATGGCGGGCCGCTCGCCCCCCAGCGCGCCCTCGCGCCCGCCCTGCTCCGCGATCGCCACGGCGCCGTCGAGGAGCGCGGCCGTCGCGTCGTCGACGCCCTCCCAGAGATCCGGGTCGGGATCGATGTGGCGCTCGAGGTAGGACAGCACCGAGGGCAGCGCCTCCGCGCCGAGCAGCCCCAGCGCGCGCTGCGCCGTCTCGACGAGCGCGGGCTCGATCATCGCCTGCACCGCGGCGTCGGCCGCGCCCGGGGCGCGCGCCATCGCCGCGAGCAAGAGCGCCTGGGCGCGCCCGCTCACCGGATCCGCGCCGAAGCCGCGCCACGACGGGGGCTCCGCGCCGCCCGAGCCCGGCGCGGCGGAGGCGGCCTGCACGAGGCGGGCGCCCACCTCGGGCGGCGCCGCCCGGAGCGCGTCCACCGCGTGCGACGCGAGCGGCCCCTCGGCGAGCCGCGCGAGCGCCCGGACGAGCTGCGCGAACGCGCCGCCCCGCGCCGTCGCGAGCGCCGCGCAGAGCGCCCGCGGCGCCTCCGGGCTCTCCGCGAGCGCCGCGGCGACCAGCGCCGCCGGCCGGAGGATCGGGTCGTCGATGAGCGACGAGAGCACCCGCCACGGCACCGGCGCCTCGAGCCCGTTCAGCCCGTTCAGCGAGGTCAGCCGCACGAAGCGATCCCGGTCGGCGAGCCGCTCGTACAGGATGTCCGTCACCCGCTCGCGCGCGATGAGCCCCATCCCGGCGATCGCCTCGATCGCGCTCTGGCGCAGGTTGTCGTCCTGCTCGGCGAGCGCCGCGTAGAGCGGGTCGAGCGCCGCCGGGTCGCGCGTGCGGCCGAGCGCGTCGACGACGAGCTTGCGCTCGTCCCCCGCGAGCGCGCCGAGCGCGTCGACGAGCGCCGGCGTGGCGTCGCGGCCGCAGTAGCCGAGCACCTCGATGGCCGCGTTCCTGAGGCCGACGTCCTCGCTCTTCTGAAGCGCGTCGAGCAGCGCCGCGACGAGGAGCTGCGGGGCGGACGGCCGCTCGCCCTCCGCGCCGGCGCCGGGTGAGGCCGGCCGCTCCCCCTCGCCGGCCTGCGCCGCCGCGGAGGCGGGCGCGGCCTGGATCAGCCGGTGGCAGGCGTAGGTCGCCTCCTTGCGGACGCGCCAGTCGGGATCCCCGAGCGCGCGGAGCAGGAGCGGCAACGCCTCGACGACGTCGGCCCTGCCGAGCCGCGCGGCCGCCTGGCGGCGCTCCTCGGCGTCGTCCGCCGAGAGCGCCGCGGCGATCGCCGCGATCGGCATCGGCGAGCTCCGCACGCTGGGCGAGATGGACTCGGGCTCGGCCGGCCAGGAGCCCGCGTCGCCCGCGCGCGAGGCCTCGAACGGACCCAGATCGTCGAACGCGCGGCTCACGGCGCCTCCAGGAGGGCGCCCGACGCGGCGAGCGCGAGGGCGAGCTCGATGAAGCGCCCGACGTCGAGCACGAAGATCATCCGCTCGTCGTGGGTCGTCACCCCCGTGATGCCGCGCAGATCGCTGCTGCCGCCCACCGGCGGCGTCGGCCGGTAATCGCCGCTCGTCCCGAAGACCTCCGTCACCGCGTCGACCACGAGCCCCACCGTGTGCGTCCCCACGTCGACAAGGATCCACTTGGTGGTGCGGGTCGGCTCGACCGGAGGCAGCCCGAAGCGCACGCGGAGCTCGATGACCGGCACCACCTCGCCGCGGTGGTTCGCGACGCCGGCGACCTCGGGGGGCGTGTGCGGCAGCGTGGTCACTTCGAGCGGATTCACGATTTCGCGGACCCGCGTGATGTCGATCGCGTAGTGGACGTCGCCGACCACAAAGCCGACGAGGCTCTTCTGCGGGTCGGGACGGCTGCGCTCTCCAGTCAACGGCATCTGAGCCTCCGAGCGCCCGGGCTCTACGAGCCGCCCGGGCGCGGACGAAATCGTCCGTTAGGACGCGAGTATGGCCTGCAGGTCGAGCAGGATGATGACGCGCGGCTGCGCCTCGCCCTGGGTGCCATCCGACGCGCTCGCCCCGTGCATGGGCCGGGCGATGCCGGCGATGTAGCCCGCCACGTCCCCCCCGAGCGCCGTCGCGGCGTGCTCGATCTCGGCGTCGGCGAGCCGGTAGACCTGCTGGACCTCGTCGACGAAGAGGCCGAGCGTCTCGCCGTTCGCCGCGTCGACGAGCAGGATGCGCGCCCGCCGCTGCGCCGCGCTCTCGTGCAGCCGCATCCGCCGCCGCAGATCGATGACGGTGACGAGCTGCCCGCGCACGCTGACGATGCCCATCGTCGAGTCCGGCGCGCGCGGCACCGGGGTGAGCGGGGGCGGCTTCAGGATCTCGCGCACGAGCGAGACGGGCGCGGCGTAGGTGTCGCCCGCGAGGGTGAACGCGAGGTACTCGGTCCGCGGGCCGCTCGCCTGCGCGCGCGAGTTCCGCTTCGAGACCGGTATCCGGGCGGGCCTTCGGGTGAGGTTAGCCATGGGTGCTCCGCGGATCGCTGCGCTGCCGGTCCCCGCCGTGGAGGATCTCCTCGATGAGCGCGGGAGCGTCGAGGACGAGCGCGATGCGCTGGTCGCCGAGCTCGGTGGCGCCGGAGAAGCCGCGCACCGAGGAGAGCGACGGGCCGAGCGCCTTGATCACGACGTCCTGCTGCCCGATGAGCGTGCTCACGACGAGGCCCAGCCTGCGCGCGCCGACCGACGCCACGACGATGTACTTGCGCTTGCTGCCCCCCTGGAGCCCGAGCGTCGCGCGGCCGTCGCCCCGGCGCCCGCCGCCGACCGCGGCGCGCGCCGCCGAGCCGCCGCGCGCGCCGCCGAGCAGGCCGGCGATGCGCGCGCTGAGCTCCTCCTCCTCGTTCAGGCCGAAGAGCCGCGCCAGGTAGCAGAGCTGGAGCGTGCTGTTGCGCAGCGTGATCATCTCGCGGCCGTCGATCTGGCGCACCGTGGCCTCGTCGAGCGCGACCGCCTCCTGCACGTTGGTCAGCGGGATCGCGAACAGCCGGTCGGCGACCCGGACGATGAGCGCGCTGATGATCGCGAGCGTGATCGGCAGCGTGACCGTCATCTTGGTGCCGATGCCGGGCTCGCTGTGCACGTCGATGACGCCGCCGAGCTTGCTGATGTTCGTCTTCACGACGTCCATCCCGACGCCGCGCCCCGAGATCTCGCTGACGTCGGTCTTGGTCGAGATGCCCGGCTGGAAGATGAGGTTCAGCACCTCGCGGTAGCTCGTGGTCCGCGCGTCCTCCTGGGTCATGACGCCGCGGCGCAGGGCGGCGTCGAGCAGCTTGTCGACGTCGATGCCCTTGCCGTCGTCCTCGATCTCGATGACGACGTGGTTGCCCTTCTGGAAGGCGTTCAGCGCGATCGTGCCGACCGCCGGCTTGCCCACCGCCTCGCGCATGCTCTTCGACTCGATGCCGTGGTCGATGGCGTTGCGCATCATGTGCATGAGCGGGTCGCTGAGCTCCTCGACGATGAGCTTGTCGACCTCGGTCTCGGCGCCCGTGATGACGAGG
This sequence comes from Sorangium sp. So ce281, assembly GCF_051527395.1. Classification (NCBI taxonomy): domain Bacteria; kingdom Pseudomonadati; phylum Myxococcota; order Polyangiales; family Polyangiaceae; genus Sorangium; species Sorangium sp. So ce281. The sequence continues at coordinate 2,124,688 of NZ_CP150322.1, read as the reverse complement.
TTCACGAGCTTGTCGGCGTCGCGGCTGATCTGGCGGACGACGCGCGCGAGCTTGTCGAAGACCTGCCCGAGCGGGACCATCCGGACCTCGAGGATGCCCGCCTGCATCTGGGCGAGGTGCCGGTCGAACGTGCGCTGGAGCCTGTGGAGGTCGAGCGAGAGCTCGCGCTCGGTGGGCGCCGCGCGGAGCCGCTCGACGAGGCGGCCGAGCGCGGAGCGGACGAGGGCGAGCTCGCCGACGATGTTCATCAGCCGGTCGAGCTTGTGGATGTCGACCCGCACCGTCTGCGCGACGGAGCGGATGGAGCTGAGCTCCCCCTTGCGGTTGCCGCGCGCGCTCGACGGCGGGCTCGCCGCCGATATCGAGCCGGTCAGGTCGACGGCCCGCGACACGCCGGTCGGCGCGCCGCCCCGGAGCGCCGCGGACATCGACGGCATGCCCGGCGGGGCGACCCGCCCGTGGCCGTTGTTGTTGCGCCGCGGGATCTCCTCGACGGCGGCGCCGGCCTGGTGCAGCGCGCGCTGGAGCTCCTCGAGCGGCGCGCGCGAGGCCATCAGGATGTCGAGCTCGATCGAGTCCTGGTCCGCGCCCGCGCCGGTCGGCAGGTAGGTGATGATCTCGCCGTACGGCTTCGCGGTGATCTTCAGGTCGTCGAGGGCCTGATCGATCGTGGCGAGGTGGAACTGCACGCGGAGCCGGAACAGGGTCATCCCGCTCGCGATGTTCGTGCGCAGCCGGTGCTCCTCGTACTCGGTGAGCACGGAGAGCAGCCCCGGATCGAGGTCGTAGTTGTCGTCGGGGAGGCCTGCCGCGCTCGGGCCCGCGTCCTGGTGCAGCTGGCGCAGGAGGTCGTCGACCTCGGGCATCGGCGCGTCGCGCCCGTCCTTCTCGTTCTGGAGGATGCGCCCGTAGAGCTCGACGCTGCGGAACAGGAGATCGAGGACCGACGCGCTGACCTCGATGCGCCCGAGGCGGAGGTTGTCGAGCAGCTCCTCGAGCTCGTGCGAGAGGGTGGCCATCCGGGTCGCGCCGAAGAGCCCGGCGAGCCCCTTCAGGGTGTGCACGGCGCGGAAGACGTCGTTGATGACGTCGGGGTCGACCTTGTTGGTCCGCACCGCCTCGTCGAGCGCGAGGAGGTCGCGCCCGAGCCCCTCGACGATCTCCTGCGCCTCCGAGAAGAACTCTTCGCGCGCCCGATCGCCGCTGTCGACCATCAGCCGCCGCCTCCCTCGCCGGAGCCGGGCTGCTTGGTGCGGGCCGCGGGCTCCTCCGCGCGCGGGGAGGCAGCGGAAGCGCGATCGTCGGCGCCGGCGGCGCCGTCAGCGGACGGGGAGGCGCCGGCCTGCGGCGCCCCGGCCCGCGCCTCGAGGCTCGCGACCACCGCGTCGCGCAGGGCCTCGGGCGTGAACGGCTTCGGGAGGAAGCGGTCGGCGCCGAGGCGGAGCCCGCGCTGGATGTCTCGCTCGGTCGCCTGCGTGGAGATGATGAGGATCGCGACGTGCCGGTAGCGGTCGCTCTGCCGGACGAAGCGGATCACCTCGAGCCCGTTGATGTCGGGCATGTTGATGTCGGTGATCACGAGATCGAACGCGCCGCGCGGCAGGAGCCGGAGCGCGTCGAAGCCGTTCACGGCCTCCACGATGTCGACGTCGCCCGCGAGCCCCAGCACGCGGTCCTCCAGCGTCGAGCGGATGTACGCTCGCATTGCCGGCGAGTCCTCGACGATCAGGATGCGTGCCATGCGGCGACAGGGTAACGGAAATCGGCCCGGGGAGACCAACTCGCTGAGCGTCCGGAGGCGACGCGCGGGGTCTTCGAGGCGCGCGGGCCTATGTACGGCGGTCTCCCTCCCGGAGTAAACCAGCGCGAGCGCCTCCCTGCACGATCGGCGAGGCGGCCGCGCGGGCGGCGCTTCGTCCGGAGCCGCGCGCGGCGCGGCCAGCCACCAGGTGGGGGGGGCCGCCCCCCGGCCGGCGCGGCCGTGCCCGCCCGGCGGGGCGGCCGCGGGGAGGGGCCGCCTGCGGCAGCGAATTGACATCGCGGCGTCCGATGCGCGCTAATCGCGCGCGTGAAAATCCTCCTTTGTTCTCCAGCGTTCCGGATCCTGCTCGCTGCCCTGTTCGCTCTGTCGAGCGTGGCGTGCGGCGGCGGGCTGCGGGTGACCCGGATCAACTCCGCCCAGAAGAAGCCGAACAACGTCTGGGTGTTCTTCAGCGTCGACGCCGGCGAGGACGAGCCGGTGGGCGGCCTCACGGCCGAGGACTTCGAGATCTACGAGGACGACGAGATCGTCTCGAAGTTCGAGAGCAAGCAGACCATCCAGAACCCCGAGGTCGCGGCGGTCATGTACACGATGCTGCTCGTCGACATGAGCGGCAGCATCACCGAGTCGGGTCAGGCCGACGCCCTCGTCGACGCCGCGCAGTCGTTCAGCGATCGGGTGGGCAAGAGCCAGAAGGTCGGCGTCTACGCGTTCGACGGCGAGGTAAAAATCCACTCGGTGGTGCCGTTCACCGAGGCGCAGGGCTCGGTCGAGGGCGGGCTCGAGGGGCTCCGGAGCTACAAGCCGAAGGACACGTCGACGAACCTCCACGGCGGCGTGATGGAGGGCATCCGGGAGCTCAAGAAGCAGCTCGACAAGGACCGGCGTCCCCTCAAGTTCGGCACGCTCGTCGTCTTCTCGGACGGCACCGATCGCGCGAACCGCGTGAGCCGGGAGGACATGCTGAACGAGCTCAAGAAGGAAGAGTACGAGAACTACCAGATCTTCGTCGTCGGCGTCGGCGCCGAGATCGAGAAGGCGCGGCTCGACGAGATCGGGCGCGACGGGACCGAGCTCGCGGCGGACCAGGCGAAGGTCAAGGAGTCGTTCGACAAGATCGCGGCGAAGATCGAGGCGCACATGAAGCGCTTCTACCTGCTCTCGTACTGCACCCCGGCGCGCGCGGGGGAGCACGAGGTGGAGATCAAGGCGATCCGGAAGGATCCCTCGGCCTCGGGGTCGCTGTCGTGGAAGTTCAACGCCGACGGGTTCGGGCCGCCGCCGGAGTGCGATCCCAACACCCCGCCGTCGTTCGAGCTGAAGGCGACCGTGCCCGCGGACGACGACGGCGGCGGAGCGGGCGGGAAGGCGAGCTTCAAGGCGAACGCCAACGTGAAGGTCGAAGCGAAGTGAGGCGCGCCGCGGCCGCTCGAGGCGGCCGCGACGCCGTCCCAGCGGCTCGCCGCGCCCCGCGGCGGGCCTGCTCGAGTGGCTGATGCGCAGCAAAGCATTCCCCTGCTCCGCGATGCCGCCCCTCCGCCCCGCGCGGCTCCTCTCGCTCGCCGTGGCGGCGCTCGTCTCGGCGGCCGGGCCCGCGCCGATCGCGGCGCAGCCGAGCCCCGCCGAGCAGGCGAGCGAGGACCTCTCCGCGGCCCACGAGCGCTGGAGAGCGGCCGTGGAGAGGGACGATCTGGCCGGGGGCGCCGCCCTCGCCGACAGGTACTTTGCGCTGCTGGAGGGCACCTCCGAGGTCGACGACGAGCTCGCGCATTTCTACCTCGGCTACGGCGACTACGCGCGCGCCGAAGCGCTGCTGGTGCGGGGGCTGACGCGCGAGCAGCCCTCCTTCAACGACGAAGGGATGCTCTATACCCGGCTCGCCAACGTCTACCTGGACCTCGGGGACCTCCAGAGCGCCGAGGAGCTCCTGAAGCGAGCCCAGCCGCTCCTCCAGGGCTGGGGCGAGTTCTATGCCGTCGATTCGCTCGCGCGGCTGTACCTGGAGCAACGCGCGCTGCGCTCCTTCGCGGAGACGCTCGACACGATGCGCTCGTTCCTCCGCAAGGCCGGCGACGGCGCGCCGTGGGTCTACTCGCTCCCGGATCTGCGCGCCGCGCAGCTCTGCCTGCGGCGCGGGCAGGTCGAGGAGGCCGAGCGGCGCCTCCTCGACCTGCGCCCGCGGATCGAGCCCGGGCTCCCGGCGCAGAGCGCGGTGCGCGCCGATCTGCTGGAGGAGCTCGGCGTGCTCTTCACGCGCAAAGGCGATCCCGCGGCGGAGGCGCTGCTCCTCCAGGCGCTGGTGATCCGCGAGCGGGTCTTCGCGCCGGATCACCCGGCCATCGTCCGCGTGCTGGGGCACCTCGCGAACCTGTACGTCGCGCAGGGCCGGACCGCCGTCGCCGTGCGGACGCGCGAGCGGGCCGCCGGCCTCCAGGACCGGAGCGCCCGGGCCAACCTGGCGAGGGGCTCCGAGCGGCAGAAGCGCCTGTACATGGGCCTCGTCCAGCGCGACACCGACGCGACCCTCTCGCTGCACCTCCGGGATGCCCCGCGCGACCAGGCCGCGGCGCGGCTCGCCCTGCGGTCGATCCTCCGGCGCAAGGGGCTCGCGCTCGACGCCATCGCCGAGAGCTTCGCGGCGCTGCGGCAGAGCCTCGACGCCGAGGGCCGGGCGCTCCTCGGCGCCCTCACGCAGCTCGACGCCAGGCTGTCCACCGCGATCACCCGCGGCCCGATCGACGTCCCCGCCGAGGAGCACCAGCGCGAGGTGCAGCAGCTCGAGTCCGAGCGCCAGCGGCTCGAGTTCCAGCTCGCCGCGCGGACGCGCGCCGCGCGCCCGGCGGACGCGACGCGGCCGCCGATCACCGTCGAGGGCGTGCAGGCGGCGATCCCCGACGGGGCGGCGCTCGTCGAGATCGTCCAGTACCGGCCCCACGACCCGTTCGGGCCGCCGGTGAGGCCCACGTGGGGCAAGCCTCGCTACGCGGCCTATGTCGTCGGGCGGCGCGGGGACGTCACGGGGGTCGATCTCGGCGACGCCGCCGCCATCGACGCGGCCGCCGCGGAGCTCTCGCGGGACCTCTCGAACCCGGAGCGAGACCCCCGGGCGCGCGCGCGTCACCTGGATGCGCTCGTGATGCAGCCGATCCGGGGCGCCCTCGGCCCCGCGCGCTGGCTCCTCCTCAGCCCGGACGGCGCGCTGAACCTCGTGCCGTTCGCCGCCCTCGTCGACGAGGAGGGCCGCTATCTCATCGAGGGCGCGTCGTTCACCTACCTGACGAGCGGGCGCGATCTGCTGCGCGCCGCCGGCGCCGCGGCGCCGCGTGGAGGCGTGCTGGTCATCGCCGATCCCGCGTTCGGCAGCCTCTCGGAGCTCGCGCCGGACGACGGCGCCACGCGCGGCCTGCGCTCCGCCGAGCTGGCCGGGGCGCGCTTCCCGCCCCTGCCGGGCACGGAGCGCGAGGCGGAGGCGGTGCGCAGCGCGCTGGCCAGCGCGACGGTCCTGACCGGCCCGTCGGCCACCGAGGAGGCCCTCAAGCGGGCGCAGCGGCCGCGCGTGCTGCACATCGCGACGCACGGCTTCTTCCTGCCGGACCAGGGCTCCCTGGCCGATCCGGCGAACACCCGCGGCGCCGCGCTCGAGGGCCCCGCCTTTCGCGAGAACCCGCTCCTGCGCTCGGGCCTGGCGCTGGCCGGGGCCAACGCGCGGCGGAGCAGCTCGGACGAGGACGACGGCATCCTGACCGCGCTCGAGATCTCCTCGCTGGACCTCCACGGGACCCAGCTCGTCGTGCTCTCGGCCTGCGAGACCGGCCTCGGCGAGGTGCCGCGCGGCGACGGGGTCTACGGGCTCCGCCGCGCGCTGCTCCTCGCCGGGGCGGAGACGCAGGTGATGAGCCTGTGGAAGGTCGGCGATCTGGCGACGCGGGATCTCATGACGTCGTACTACGCGGCGCTCGCGCGCGGCGGAGGGCGCAGCGAGGCGCTGCGGTCGGCGCAGCTCCAGATCCGGCGCGAGCGCCCGCACCCGCACGCGTGGGCCGGCTTCATCACCTCCGGCGAGGGCGCCGCGCTCGACGGCAGGCAGGTCGCGCCGGCCTTTCCGCGCGCGGCGGCGAGCCCGCGCGGGTGCGCCTGCGTGGCCGGCGCGGGCGGCCCGGGCGCTCCGCCCGCGCTCGCCGCGCTCGCCGCGGCGCTCGTCCTGGCCGCGCGGAAGCGCTGGCCCCGCAGGGCTGGGAATTGGTAGACGTGTCGGCGCTGGAGCCCACCCATCGCGGGCTCGTGGAGGTCTGCATGCGTCGATCGGCGATCGTTCTGGTGCTCCCCGTCCTGACCTGGATGCTCTCTGCCTGCGGAGGCGCGCAGGCGCCCGAGCAGCCCGCCGCCAAGGAAGGCGAGGCCGAGATCTGCCCCACGGGCGATCCCAGCGCGCAGCCCTGCCCGGAGGGCTGCGTGTGGGACGAGAAGGTCCAGAAGTGCAACAAGGACCGCGGCATCATCGTGCACTACAACCCCGGCGCGGCGGCCCCCAAGCCGGCGAAGTGATCATCCCCCGTCGAGCCGCGCCGAGAGCTCCGGCAGGAGGCCTCGCAAGAGGCCGATGACGCGCGGGCTCGACGCGCGCACCTCCCCGACGAGCCGCCGGCGCGCCTGCGCGGCTCCGGCGCCCTCCTTCGCGGCCCCCGCAGCCCTGGTACGGACCGGTGGCCTGGGTAACGGTTCAGACCGGGAGCCTGGGTAGCACCCGGACGGACCGGGGGCTTCGGTGACACATGTCGTAGAGGACCGGCGACGGAGGAGCGCCGGTGCCCTGGAAAGAGACATGTTCAGTGGACGAGAGACTTCAGTTCATCGCGCAGGTCAACGAGTCGGACGAGACGTTTGCGGAGCTGTGCCGGCGGTTCGGCATCAGCCGGAAGACGGGGTACAAGTGGGTGGAGCGCTACGAGCAGGCCGGACCTCGCGGCCTGGAAGAGCGGCGGCCCGTGGCGCACACGTTCCCGCATGCGACGCCAGCGGCGCTCGTCAACGCGCTGATCGAGCTGCGGAAGGAGCGCCCCACGTGGGGGCCGAAGAAGCTGCGTGCACGGCTGGAGAGCCTGGGCGTCGAGGGGCTGCCAGCGACGAGCACCATCGGCGAGCTGCTCAAGAAGCACGGATTGATCCGGCCCCGTCGCCGCCGCGTGGTGACGCCGCCGTCAGCGATGCCGTCGACGCTGGCTCCGGCCGAGCAGCCTAATGACACGTGGTGCGCCGATTTCAAGGGCCACTTCGCGCTCGGCGACAAGACGCGCTGCCACCCGCTGACGTTGACGGACCAGGCATCGCGGTACTTGCTCAAGTGCGAGGGCGTGGCGAAGCCGGACGACGCCTCGGTGCGGCCGCACTTCGAGCGCGCGTTCCACGAGTTCGGGCTGCCGAACCGTATCCGCTCGGACAACGGCCCGCCGTTCGCCACGCTGGGTATCGGAGGGCTCTCGGCGCTGTCGGTGAGCTGGATCAAGCTCGGCGTGGTTCCCGAGCGCATCGAGCCCGGCAAACCGCAGCAGAACGGCCGTCACGAGCGCATGCACAAGACGCTGAAGGCGGAGGCGACCTCGCCGCCCGAAGCGACGCTTGCGGCGCAGCAGCGCGTCTTCGACCGCTTCCGGCACGAGTACAACGACCAGCGGCCCCACGAGGCACTCGGGCAGAGAACGCCGGCTTCGCGCTACACGCCCTCGCGACGGACGATGCCAAGCAAGCCCTCCTCGCCGGAGTATCCGGACACGATGGCCGTGCGACGTATCGGCGACACGGGACAGCTGCAGTTCGGGGGCGGGCAGAGCTTCGTTTCCAAGCTGATCGCGCGCGAGCCGGTAGGGCTGCTTCCGCTCGCAGACGATGTCTGGGAGCTGTACTACGGCCCGGTTCTGCTCGCGCAGGTCACCCTGAAGAACAAGGAGCTGCAGCTCGTCAAGGCACGGTGACCTGCGCGCTCGCACGCCAGACCGTGAGGAGAGGCTCGCGTGCACCGAGACCGCGGGGAGCGGTTCGTGTATAGATCCTGGCGATCCGAGAGAGCGAGGCAAGCCTGTCGCGTCGATGAGGATCCGGTCCCTGTTTCCAGCCCTCCCGGAGCAGGGGCCTGTAGCTCAGGAAAGTGTCACCGCGGCTCCCGGTCAGAAGTGTTACCAGGGCTCCGCTCGTACACCTCCTGCGCGGCCACGGCGGCCCTCCTGCGCGGCTCCGGCGCCCTCCTGCGCGGCCAAGGCGACCCTCCTGCGCGGCTCCGCTCGTACACTGCGCGGCCAAGGCGACCCTCCTGCACGGCCACGGCGACCCTCCTGCGCGGCTCCGGCGCCCTCCTGCGCGACCCCCGCGGCGCTCCTGCGCACCCACGGCGACCCTCCTGCGCGGCTCCGGCGCCCTCCTGCACGGCCGCGGCGGCCCTCCTGCGCGGCTCCGACGCCCTCCTGCGCGGCCGCGGCGGCCCTCCTTCGCACCCACATTGGCGTTCCATCGTACAATTTTTCAGCTCCTGTGCTTCTCCGCCGCCCTCCTGCGCAACTCAATTCGTGTCCCATCGTACAATCGCGCGACTCCTGCTCGGTGGGCGGCTGGAGCGAACGCGCGACGGTGATGTCTTTGTCCACGCTCTCAAGCCGCCTTGACGGAGGCGACCCGTTGATCTCTTCTGCTGTGTCAGCGAGATCTGCCACGAGAGTGCATGTATGCAACAACCGATGACCCGGGGCTCTCTGATTCTCAATGCGGCAGCCTACTCGGACGTGCTGTGTGACGAGGCTGGGGTCAGCCGGGTTCGTCACGGGCTCTCTCAGGAGCTCAGGAGGGCGCTGGCCACGATGTCCAGCAGCGCGTGGTACCCTCGCGCCTACTACGTCGAGGTGCTGCGCGGCATCGTCCAGGTCCACAACGAGCCATCGCAGAGCTACCTGGACGTCGTGAGGTGCGGCCGGACGGTCTTCGAGAAGGAAGCGAACACCTTGATGAAGCTGCTTCTCAGGGTGATGAACGCTCGGCTCTTCCTCCGAAAGTTCCCCGACTTCTGGGCGCAGGATATGGTCGGCGGGACGCTGCGGGTGGATTGCTCGCAGCTCGAGCGAAACGAGGCGACGCTGCTCGTCACCGAGGTCGCAGGGTTCGAGCACCTCGGACCGCTGTGCGTCGGCTTCGCCGGCCGCGCGCTGGAGCAGGTGACCGGCAAGCAGGTCGACGCGACCCAGACGGGCTGGTCGTTCGACGAGCCAGACGCGGATGAGGTCACGTTGCGCTTCTCGTGGTGAGCGCGCCGAGGCGCCGGAATGAGTTGGATGGCGTCGTCCAGCTCTCGTCGGAAGACGGCGCCAAGCCCAGACCGCTGCTCCTCGTATCAGCGGAAGGTCCCGAGGGCTTCGGCGCGGAGGACAACGCGGCTCACGGCTCGTCGGTGGTCATCTCGGCACGGACGTCGTCCCAGGGGACACCGATGGGGCCTTCGAGTTCGAGGCGATCAAGGCGGCGGCCAAGCTCAGCACGGAGCTCGGAGCTCAGAGGCAGGTCGTCCGAAGAAAGGCTTCGCCAGAGGTCATCGATCAAATCCAGCTTCTCGTCTGCGGTGAGCTTGGAGAGGTCGAGCGCGGGCTTGCCCATGGGCGTATCCTGCATCCGAAAGGGCTGGCAACGCCAGCACACGCGAGCATGGGCGGGCGTCGAGGGCTCCGCCGTCCGTCTTCCCGTTCCCGCGCGTGGCGCCGGCCCCTGAGCTCGGCGGGTGCGGGCCGCCGCTGCGGCCCAACGGCTATGCGATGTGCTGCTGGGCGCGGTGCCGAGGTACGAGGCACCGGGCACGGTCAGCACCATTGCATTGATGGGTCGCACGGTCTTGGCTCTTCGCCCGGCGTCTGCCCTGCACGGGCTTCGCTTTCAGTCCTGCCTGGCCGGGGCACCGTGCCGAGCGCCGCGAGGCACAGGCGCACCGTCGCACTACGCTCCAATGACGGCCCCACGGGCGCTCTGCGAAGGGTCCAGGACGCTCGATCATTCGATGAGAAGGAACTGCTGCCGCACCGACGCCATGTCGGGTTTGTCAAGGATCGCGGTAATCCTCTCCAGGTGATAGAGGTCGACGGGGACCGGAACTGCGCTCTGCCGGAGTTCCGCCTTCTCGGCGTTTGACAGTTCCTGGTTGGTGACAAACGCAAACCCGGCCGCGCCATTCTTGGCAACGCCGCCCAAGTCGTCCAAGAACTTCTTCTTGATGGTCGTGAACTTCTGCTGTCCCCTGGGAAAGTATACAGCCATAATCCAGCTCTCGCCATCCTTGGTGCAGGACGCGTCCATGCCGCCGTCCGGACCACCGAGCGGGTGGCTCGGATCGAGGTCGCGGTAGCCCTCGCTGAGAAGAATCTGCGCCGCAAGTCGCTCCGACGGCGCCTGCCCGTTCGTCCATTCTCTCAAGCGGTGCCAGGTCTCATCCCATCGCGCACGCGTCACCGCGGGAGGTGGAAACAGCTTCCTGCAGTGGTCCCGCATCCGCTTCTCGTACGCCGCAGCCCGTTCAATGGCGGTTGTTACGTGGCCGCGAAACAGTTCCACAAAGACCCAGCCCGCAGAGGCATTCTCCGGCTCATAAACTCCCTTAGAATGAACGTATCGCTGAACTGTGCTCAGGAACCGCTCAGCGTGGGGACGCACCATGTCATCCCATTCACTGTCGGCAACGGTTGAAGGATAAAGATCGGCAAAGAGCGGCTCAAACACATCTGGAAAATCTGCGAGATCCGGATGGTTCTTAAGTAAGTTTTCCAGGTTCTTTACGATTGAGATGTATGATGCATTCAGCTCCACGTCGAGCGCCGAGACCCAATTCGCCATGGAGACCACGGATTCGAGCATCTTGTAGTACGCTTGGGCGAACAACATGAGAACTATGAGACCGGAATTTCTCCGATCTCCTTCCGGCATCTGCGTGTAGCCGTCGGCCGTCATCTCTGGTTCGGGGGTCGTTGCTTCGGACTTCATCTCGCCGTCTTGGATCTGTTCAGTACGACGTAGGTTGATTGCAGGCTACAGGATCGCGCCCTCGGGTGCAAAGCAGAGCCAGCTCTATCAGCGCCCGCCGGCCGCAGCAGGGGCCACGGAGGAGGCCACGGTCGCGGCGCTCCCTTATGATCAGGCACGGGCACGGGCACCGTTGAAGCCATCCTCATGCAGCGACGTCTCTCGCCCGTGCCCAGGCCCCGCGGGCACGCGAAGGGGGCGCACGGGCGGCCTCAACCCCGAGGCCACGACGCCCGCGGACCCGCCGAGGGACTCGCGATTGGCCGGGTGCCCCTGGCTGGCATGACGGCTCGCGGGATCGGCGAGCGGCTTGCGGATAGCAGGGCGCCCCCTTCCACGACGCCGCGCCGGCCCAACGATCTGGGCTTGTGCTGCGGGGCGCCGTGCCGACGCGAGGAGGCTCGGCGTAGCGTCAGCACCAAGCCCTTGTTGGGCAGCAACAGCTCGGCTCGATCGCTGCGTCACGAGAGCGCCTTTCGGATGGCGTCCATCTGCCCCTGGTTGTAGAGCGCTCGAAGAGTCCGCTTTTTGTAGGCGTTGGGGTGTGGCAACCAGATCACCAGCCTGCGTCGTCCGCACCATTCTTTGGGGGTGACTGCCGGCGCTCGCGCTACGCGGAGCGCGTTCGCCGCCGTGTCGCCCAGTACCACGACTACGTCGGCGCGGGAGAGCCTCAGAATCGGCTCGAAGTGCCGCGTGATGCACTCTGTGGCGGCGTCGGGAACGCCGTACTCGCTATTCGATTTGCAGTGGACGACTTCGGTCAACGCGAAGGAGCGCCCCGGCACGATGGTGGGGGGCGCGACGCCGTAGCATTCGGCAGCCCTGTTGCGAATCTGCGACCAGAACTGCACTCGCTTGCCGCTGGTGCCGTCGCGGAGCAGATTCTTCGGAAATGCCGATGGAAACCCCTGGACGTAGTAGTCGATCACCTTCGCACCAGGCGCCGTGGCCGTAGGACAGTCGTCTGCGGGATTCAGCGCGGGGTTCGATGATACGAATAGCAGCCGGGCACTCTCGATGTCCCCTCTCCACGGCTCCGGAACTTGGAAGTCGGCAGAGGGGACGCCGCCTTGCGCAGACACGATCTTCGCGCACGTTGGGGCCGGAGCGCTCGGTGGATTGCCGACAGGACACCGAGCGACTTGCAGGAGAACCAGGTTTCTGCTGCTCATGATTTTTCGACGCCGCCTCGGCTTGGGCCCAGTTCAACTACGTTACGCTGCCCAACGCCCTGCGGCTCAACCGCCGCGCGGAGCGCGGTCGGTTGCAGCTGCTTGTTAGGCGCCTTGGCCATGCTCACTGGAAACCTACTACAAGCCCATACGCGCCTTCAATTGGTTCGCTAGCCGGAGGAACAATTCATCCGCCTCGGCGATCTTCTCGTAGTAGCCGGAGTTCACTCCCTGGCAATTTCGTAGGCCACCTATGGGCATACCGTAATCCTGCGCAAGCGGAGCCAGGCCATGAAATGCCGGAACTTCACCGAGCTTATTGGAAGGATAATTCGGTGCCAATGCCGGGTTGTCCACCCTCAAAGGACTGATCAAATCTCTCGTTACTCGCGGGGCAATACGAGCCTCCCATTCCGCAAAAGGCTTCGTAGATCTTCCGCGATAGATGTTAAAATGTTGCGTAACATACCCCACAAACGCGGGCGTTCCAGGAAGTAGTGTCACGTCATCAACATCCGTGACCAATCCGGCAATGGTGCTCCAGTCGCGAACCCACGACGATACCGTGCGTCCGACGGTCTTAAGCGCACGCAGCGAAAACAGATCGCAGCCGACGGGCACACAATAGTGATCACAGCCGAGCAAAACGGAGCGATTCAAGCTTCCAACGCTCGGCCCCACGTCGTACATGATGAGCTGTGCATCCACCGATTCAGCAGTCGCCTGAGCCGAGCGAAAGATCGCCGACATCAGATCAATGGCAGTAGCGTCGCGTGAAAAGGACTCTCTCCAAGCAGTCGAGAGCCGATCCTCAAAGCCACCGAGAAGGACATCGCCCGGCAGCAGCGCAACGTTAGGTCCGACGTCGTAGGTCGCAACAGCGCGCACTTCGCCACGTCCACGAACATACTTCGCGATCCCCGACCAGATGGTTCCACCTTCTTCCGGATCGACAGATTCATCAAGCAGGCTGTCCACGGCATCTTCCGGTAGATAGAATGCCGTTGCGTTGCACTGTGGATCCGCGTCTACTAGTAGTGTCTTTACGCCAAGCTGACCGAAAGCGCGAGCGATGTTGACGGTGAGGGTCGTCTTGCCGACTCCACCCTTGTGATTAAACAGCGCGATTGACGTCACCATGCCATATTCCTCCGTGCGTCGTGAGCCCTATTCGCCTACGCGAACCGTGTCACGATGTCAACGACTGGGGCGAATTCGTTGCGTGCTTATAGGAACGGATCGTGAACGACGTGGTCTTTCCGTCTTCCGAGACCACGGTCGGCCCAATCGATTGCGCAGCGGACGTAAATGAACTCACGTCAAAGCACGCGCCTAACGTCGCAATCAGCTGTGATGCGCGACATATCTACGCATTTCCCCATGTAGGCCGCGAACCATGGCACCCTATCTCCATATTCCCGAGGATACGTCGCGGCTCGTCATGGCCTATCTCCATGATCCTGCAGATAGGCTGTGACCTTCCGCGGCCTATCCCCGTCATCCCGCAGATCGGCCGCCGCTGCGTAACTACGTATTCCCGTTGCTAGATCTCGGACGGCGACGGCGCGTCGTCGCGCAAGATTCGCGCCGACGGCCGCGTACCCCGGGCGACCAGAGCCCGGTCGACCGTGGCGCGGCGGCACGAGAAGGAGCTCGCGGCTGGTCGCGGCGAGGTCGACCTGCCCCACGCTCTCCGAGCGAAAATGCCAGGAGCAGCCACCAGCCTCGCCTGGCGATACCTCTTCCCCGCCTCTCGCCCTTGCACCGATCCAGCGACCGGCCGACAGGTCCTCTACCACCTGCACGAATCGGCCGTGCAAAGGACCGTGCACGATGCCGGACGCGGACCGCCGCCTCAGCGTGGAGCGCCTTGAGCTCCGACCCCGCCCTGTCGTGCCGCCCCCACGCATCGTGGAAAGGTAGCGTACCTGACGGTTGCCCCGCCTTGTCAAGGAGGCCAACGGGAGATCGTGCGAGCTCCGCACCGGACGACGACGCTCGAGATCACCGCAGCGCTTGCGCTCCCAAGGCCGACGGTGGCCACGCGGATCCCCCTCACCGGCCGCCTCGTCGCCCGCTCCCTCCCCCGCCGGCGGAGGTGGCCGCGATGATCCGCGCCGAGCAGAGCGCCTCCGCGAAGGCGCTCGCGGAGCTCCCCGCCGGGGCGGCGGCGCGCCGCCCCGGGACGACACCACGGGGCTCGCGTCGAATCTGGACTACCGGCCCTCCGGGCCTCCGCGCTCTTCACCGAACGCGGCGAGTTCCTGCAGGGCGGCCGGATCGGCGCCGGACACGAAGAGCACCATCACGACGTCGAGCCGGAGGTCCGCGCCGTCCGCGTAGAACGGGACGGCGGCGAGCGCCGCAGGCGAGCCCCTGTCGCACGGGCATGACACCCGGCGTCGCGCCTCCATGACAGCGTCACGACGCCGTTCCACGCCGCTCGCTCCTGATGGGCTGAAATCCGGGCGATCCGCGCCGTTCGCGCGCAGGTACGGCCAATGCACTGCTCGGAATGCGCAGGGGACCTCACCAGAGATGGAGGCGAGTATGTCGAACGATAGGCGCGTTCCGGGTGTTTTCGTCGCAGCTACGCTGCTCGCGGCAGGCTGCGCGGTCGAGGCGGGCGATACGGGGCAGGCCTCCGAGGAGGCGTCCGCGAGCCAGGCCTCGCATGGCTTCGGGCGGGAGACGTCCGAGGAGAGCGCCGGCAACCAGCCCGCTCGGGCCATCCAGAGGATCGACAGCAAGGTGCTGAATCGATTCGTGGTTCCGCGTGTCGGGACGGTATCGCTGATCGACGAGGATCCGAGCAGCGCGGCGCCCCAGATCGGCGTCCTCGTCGTCTCTTCGCCCGAGGACGACAAGCTCATGCCGCTCGTCCACGAAGACGGGACCGAGATCACGCCGCTCGAGTATTTGCTGAGCGCCGACGCCGCGGCCGACGTCGCGCCGCGGCTCTTCGAACAGCACGTCTCGATCACCGGCGGGACACGGATGCTCTCCGTGGTCTACGACGCGGGGCCGGTGGTGACCGCCGGGAACTGCGCAGCGGCGTCGTGGCAGAGCTACTTCGACAATGCGGCGCTCTCGTTCGGCGGCGTGGACGATTCCGAGCACCTCTCGAGCATCACCACGTCGTTGCCGAGCTGGACGGCGAGCGGCTACCTGGGCAAATATTCGCGCATCGTCGCGGGGGCGTGCTTCGTCAGCCAGGGCGACGGCAACGACGACCTGACAGTGAAGATGGAAAGGCGCGTCAGCGGAAGCTGGCAGACCGTGAGTGGAACGCAGGTCACGCTCAATACGACGATCAACGGCGGCAAGGATCGCTATCTTTACCTGAGCGGCTCGTCTTGTTATGACCACGAACGCCGCATCACCGTCGCGGGCCGCCCCCCGGGTGGCATCTACGCGCCGGACAAGTTCCACCTCTCGGGCGCGTGGGGAGGGCAGGCGAACGGCTGCTGGATCGAGTCGGGCGGCTGACGCGCGCCCGCCCCGATGCCTTCCGCGGTCACCTCGCCCAGAGCACCGAGAGGTCGAGCTCGACGGCGTCGAACGGCTCGACGCGGACGCAGGCGGCATCGCGGTGGACCACCGCGGGTCCCCAGCGGCGATCCGCGCCGAGCACGTACACCTCCAGCCTCCGCTGGATGGGGTCGACCAGCCACGCGTGCCGCACGCCCTCGCGCGCGTAGATCGGCATCTTCTCGTCGCGGTCGACGTCCTCGGTGGAGGCGCTCAGGACCTCGCAGATCCAGTCCGGGGCGAGCGCGAAGTACGCCGTCTCGGGCAGCTCGGGCATGCGCTCGCGGCGCCAGCCGGCGATGTCCGGCACGAGCGCGTCGATCTCACCAGGCGCGTGCGGGTCGGGGAAGTGCAGCTCGGGCTCGTCCAGGATCCACCAGCCGCCGGGGCCCCCTCGCCCGCGCTGGAAGGCGCCGTGCAGGTCGGCCCCCAGCGACGACGCGGCGTTCGCATGTCGCGGCGCCGGCCGGGGCATGACGTGGAGCACGCCCCGGATGAGCTCCGCCACCTTGTGCGGCGGGACGGCCTCGAGGTCGGCGTACGTGGCGCGGCGCGGCTTCTCGGCGGGCTGACCCATGGCGGAAGCCTGCCCGTGCGCGGGCGGCGGGGCAAGGCGTCCAGGTCCGCCCGTCGCTCACCCTCGCCGCGGCCGCAGCGCCCTGATCAGCGCCTCGATCCCGCGGGAGCGCCACCTGTAAGCCGTGCTGACCGGCGCGTCTTGCTGCTCGGCCGCGTCCTCGATCGACATCTCGAAGATGTCGTGGGCAATGATCACGTCGCCCTCGTGCACGGGTAGCTGGTGCAGCGCCTCGAGGAAGGCGAGGCGCCGCTCCTCGCGCTCGATGGCCTGATCAGGAGTCGGCGCCTCGTGCTCGGCGCTCGGCGGGGTCGCGACGATCTCCTCGCGTCGCACCCGGGCACTTTCGAGGTGATGGCGGACGCGGTGATAGGCCAGCGCCCGTATCCAGACACGAAGCGCTTCTGCGGGCTGCACGTCCGGGTCGGGGCGGTAGCGGTCCTCTTCGCTGGCCTCCCACGCGGCGAGGAGCACGTCTTGCGCGAGGTCTTTGACGTCCTCGCGTGTCGCCCGGCGACCTCGGAGGTAGCGCGCGACGAGGGCGCTGACGACGCCTGCTTGCGCGACAAGCTCGGCAGACGTGAGGCGCCTTGGCGCGAAGCGCCGGTTGTGAACGACGATTGCGAGAAGGAAAACGACGAGCTGAGCGAGGGTAAACGCTACTGCGTCCGTCGCCATACCGCTACCCCCTGAACAGGAACGATCGTGACGTACAGCGCGATCAGCATCGACTGCGCGAGATCCCAAGCAGTGAAGACGCCGAAGCGGTAGGGGCCCGCGAGCATCGACAGCTCGGTGATGAGGATCAGGCCTGTCGCGACGTGGTGAACCTTCGCCCGCTCCCTCCCGGCGAACCACAGCAGCAGACAGCCGACGGACGTGCAAAGCGCCGCGAGCTGCAAGGCGAGGTAGGCCTTGCCGAGGAGCTCACCCCGGAAGGTGGGGTATCCGGCAGCGAGGCCCGCGACCGCCACGACGTACACCGCGAGCACACCCCACGGGCGCCGCCGTCTGAAGATCCACACCGCGAGCGCCGCCACCCCGGCCATCCAGCCGACGAACAAGGCGCTCTCGACGTGCCCGGCGACGCGAACCCAACCCGTGAAGGGGGCTCCCCCGAGCTCGGCCCGCGCCGGCTGCAAGACGTAGAGCCGGATGACCCGGCGCACGACGTCGGAGACCACCCCGTACCCGAGGAGCCATGCGATGGGGCAGTGCTCGGGGCGATACCGCGCGACGACCAAGGCCAGGGCCGCCGCCAGGACGGCGAGCCCGTACAGCGAGGGGATCACCCCGCCGACGGTACGCGGGGCTTCGTTTCGGGCCAAAAACGGCGCTCCTCCGGTGCAGGAGCACGGGAGGTGTCCGGGGCGAGCTCGCGCCTCCTACGGCTTCCGGTGGCGCCGGCGCGGTCGCTGGAGCGCTCGGGGGAGCACGGCGGTCCCGAGGCCGATGAAAACGAGGAAGTGCTGGAAGAAGCGGGCGAGATTCAGCGGGTCGGGCGGTTCGATCGGCATGGCCGGAAGGCTACCAGCGCCGGCTCGTGGACGTCGTCCGCTTTCTTGGCCCGGCGAGTCGACCTGTGGCACGCGCGTGCGCGCGCGATGAGCCCGTGCAGGGTCAAGGGGAAAGTCGCGCCCGAGCGCCGCCCTCGCCGCACGATCGCCTCGACGTCGCTGCAGGACGAGCAGCGCGCGGGAGGCTACCAGGGCTTCCGGCCGGTGGGTGTCGATTTCGTGAGAGAAGATCCGTGGCATCCGTAAGTGGCATCGGCGCGTCACGCGGGCCTTCCGATTTTTTTCTGTAACTCCGGGGCGGGTCCGGCCACATGGGGCTCGTGGCATCGCTCTCGGAGGTCTGGATGGCGGCCCCGGCGCTCGCGGTCCAGGAGGGGGAGGATCCGGTGAGCACGCCGGTGGAGGGGGCGGAGCCCGCCGCGCGGAGGCGCGCGCTGGAGGCGCTGTACGCGGCGCACGCGCGGGCCATCCACCGCTTCCTCTGCGATCTGCTCGGGGACACGGCGGCGGCGGCCGACGCGACGCAGGAGACGTTCGTGCGGGCCATGCACCGGCTGCACACGCTGGAGACGCCAGAGCGGCCCGCGCCGTGGCTGTTCGGCATCGCCCGGCACGTGTCGCTGGAGCACCGGAGGGCGCGGCGGCGGCGGCGGCAGGTGCTCGACGACGGGCCGCTCGACGCCTGGGAGGAGCGCCCGGCCGCGTGCGCGGCGCGGGCGCCGGGGGCGCCGCGCACGCCGGAGGACGAGCTGATGGGGCGCGAGGCGCTCACGGTGCTGGCCGGGGCGCTGGATCAGCTCGGCGAGGACCGGCGCGCGGCGCTCTTGCTCCGGCTGGATCACGGCCTCAGCTACGAGGAGATCGCGCGGCTCATGGAGTGGAGCCTGCCCAAGGTGAAGGTGGAGATCCACCGCGCGCGGCAGGAGCTGCGCGCGGAGCTCGTGCGGTACGACGGAGGTGGGCGATGAGCGGGTGCCGTCCCGAGGTGGTGGAGGCGTACGCGCTCGGCGAGCTTTCGGCGGCGGAGGCGGCCGAGGTGGAGGCGCACCTCGCCGGCTGCAGCGCGTGCGCCGAGGAGCTCGCGTGGGTGCGCCGCGAGCAGGCCCTGTTCGCGGCCCGCGGGGCGGAGATCCCGGAGCCGCCGCCCTTCGAATCCATCCTGGTGCGCGTGCTCGACGAGGGGCGCGAGGCGCGCGCCGAGGAGGCCGCGCCCGCGCGCGCGGCCGCGCCGACGGTCGACCACGCAGCAGCCCCGGCGCGCTGGCGCCGGCGCGCTGCGGGGCCCTCGGGGAGGCGGGGCGGCCGAGCGCACGCCATGAGCGCGCCGAGCACCCTGAAGAGGTGGCTCCCGCGCGCCGCGGCCGCCGTCGCGCTGGCGCTCGGGGCCGCGCTGCTCGGGCTGCCGCGCGACGCAGCGACGCCGCTCGCGCCGGAGCCGCGCGTGGCCGCGCCGAGCATCGCCCCGAGCGCGCCGCCTGCCCCGCCGGAGATCGTCTTCGAGGAAGAGCACGGCGCGGCCTGCGGGGAGGTCTGCGATGACACGCCCGGGGGGCACGACGTCGACGTCGATCCGTCCGAGCACCCGGGCAGTGATAGCCCGGGCGCCGGGGAGGCCTGCGACGACGAAATGGCGTGCGCTGATATGTCGTGTGTAACTCCCGAGCCGTAGCGGCAACAGGGGGAGTGAGGCCCGACGAAACGGCGACGCCGCAATGGCGACGCGAATCCCGCGCGCCGCGGGCCGAGGAGGAACAGACCATGCGCACTTCGACCCGCTCCCCGCTCGCCTTCCCTCTCCGCGCTGCCGCCACAGCCCTCGCCCTCGTGCTCACCGCCGCGTGCAGCAATGCGCCGGACGACACGGCCCCGATCGAGGAGGTCGCGCCGGCGGCCGCCGCGCTCCGCGCTGTATCCCAGAAGCCCGAGGCCCGGAAGCCCGAGGCCCGGAAGCCCGAGGCCCGGAAGCCCGCGGCCGCGAAGGCGACGGCACAGAAGCCCGCGGCCGCAAATGCGGCGGAGGTGCCCGCGATCCACGGGCCCGGGGGGGCCTGCGATTCCGATCCGGGCGGCGACTGCGGCTCGTGCGACGGGGCCGGGGATCACGGGCCGGAGCACCTGATCGGCGAGGAAGTCGAGCGGGTCGACATCCGCAATGCGCCGACCCGCGGCCCGGCCAATGCGCCGGTGACGCTGGTGGTCTTCTCCGATTTCCAGTGCCCGTTCTCCAGCAAGTTCGCGGGCGTGCTCGACCAGCTCGAGCAGGAGTACCCCGGCAAGCTCCGCCTCACCTTCAAGCACCGTCCCCTGCCCATCCACAAGCAGGCGCGCGTCGCGGCGAGGGCGTCCCTGGCGGCGCACGCGCAGGGCAAGTTCTGGGAGTACCAGGCGGCGCTGTTCGACAAGGCGCAGGGCGCGCTCGACCAGGCGGGCCTGGAGGAGCGCGCGGCGGATCTCGGGCTGGACGTGGCGCGGTTCGCGCGGGACATGCGGTCCCCCGGGCTGGAGGCCCAGGTGGCCGCCGACTTCGAGGAGGGCGAGCGGCTCGCGATCGAGGGCACGCCCACGCTGTTCGTGAATGGCCACCGCGTCATGGGTGCGCAGCCCATCGGCGTGCTGCGCACCGCCATCGCCCGCTCCCTGGCGGGGAAGTAGCTTCCTCCCGCCCGGAATAGCTCTGCCAGACCTGGATCTCCGCGCCTTCCCCGCGGTGACCGCCCGCGCGGTCGCCGGAGCTTCGTTCTCCGTCTGCTTTGGCGCCCTGGTGTGCTCGCGCTCCGGCGCTTTCTCGTCCGCCTTTGCGTCGTCACGCGCCTTTTCAAGCCGGCCGTGGCGCCCAGGCCGGCGACGCGCTCACCCCTCCTCGAGCCACGCCGCCATCTCCGGCAGCAGGCCCCGCAACAGGCCGATGACGCGCGGGCTCGACGCGCGCACCTCGCCGACGAGCCGCCGGCGCTCCGCCTCGAGCCTGCCGAGCTGCGCGCGGCGCAGCGCCGCCCAGACGCGCGCGCCGGCGGCGATGCTGTCGTCGCCGTGCTCCTCGGCCACGCGCCGGGCCTCCACCGCGTCCTCGAGGGCCTCCCCCACCCGCTCCTGCTCCCAGTGGATCTCGGCGCGCCGTAGCAGCGTCAGCGCGTGGTACCGGTCCCCCCGCGCCCGCTGGAGCTGCTCGGCCTGATCCGCGCTCTCCAGCGCGGCGGCGGGGTGGCCCGCCCGCGTGAGCGCCGCCGAAAGGAGCGAGAGCGCCGCCGCGCGGAGCGCGGGGTCCCCGTCCTGCGCCGCGAGCTCCGCGGTCCGCCGCGCGACCTCCGCCGCCTCCGCAAAGCGCCCCTCGCGCATCAGGAAGGCCGAGAGGTTCTGCAGGAGCAGCCGGAGCTGGCCCCGCATCCCCTGCTGCTCGGCCTCGGCGACGAGCCTGCGCAGCCGATCGATCGCCACGCCGGTCCGCCCGAGCTCGGCCTCGAGCACCGCGAGATCGCCCCCGATGTGGACCCTGTGCCACGCCGACGCCAGCGGCGCCGCGATGGCGAGCGCGCGCTGGAGATCGCGCTCCAGCAGCGCGTGATCGCGGCGGTTCTGCGCGTAGTTCAGCTCGCACCGGAGCACGCGGGCCGCGAGCTCGGCCGCGGGGCCCGCGCCCGCCGCGAGCTCCACCGCCTCGCCCGCGAGCGCCATCGCGCGATCCCCGGCGGCGACCCCCGCGAGCGCCATCCGCGCCTCGCAGCGGAGCGCGGCCTCGCCGAGCGCGTCCGCGTCGGCGAGCAGCCCCGGATCGTCGGCCCCCGCCTCGCTGAGCCCGCGCGCCACCTCGAGCCGCTGGATGCGCCGGCGCACGTCGAGCGGCCCGCCGCGCGCCACGACGGCGTGCTCCGAGAGGCGCGCGAGCCGCCGGCTCGCCTCCTCGAGCTTCCGCCCCTGGATGAGCGCCCGGACCGCGTCGATCTCGAGGCCGGCGCGCGCCTCGGGATCCGCCGCGAGCGCGGCGAGCCGATCCGCGAGCGCCGCCGCCTCCTCGAAGAGCCCCGCGGCGGCCGCCTCGGCCATCGCGCGGCCGAGCCAGCGGCGCGCCTCGGCCGCGGCGCCGAGCCGCTCGTAGCCCGCGCCGAGGAGCCCCGCGTCCACGCGCCCCTGCGCGCCCTCCGCGAGCGCGTCGAGCAGCGCCCGGTGCAGCCGCTGGAACCACGGCCGCCGCTGCGTCAGGCGGAGCGCCGCCTGCCGCAGCATCTCCTGCGGGAAGCTGTACTCCTGCGCGTCGCCGGAGGCCGCCAGCACGCCCGCCCCGCCGAGCGCCTCGAGCGCCGCCTCGGCGCGCTCGTCGTCCCCCACGACGCGCAGGAGCACGTCGACGCCGAGCCCGCCGCCGCAGAGCGCCACCGCGGCGAGGGTCCGCAGGGCGCTGCGCTCGGCGGCGCTGTCGGCGGCGAACGAGGCCACCCGGGCCTCGAGCAGATCGGCCACGCCGGGGACCTCCCCTCGCAGGGCCCGGTCGTCCGCGGCGCAGAGGATCCCGTCGCGGAGCGCCAGGGCGCCGCTCTCGTGCCACGCCATGAGCGCGTGCACGATGTAAAAGGGCACGCCTCCGGACGTCGCGACAACGGC
The DNA here is from genome assembly GCF_051527395.1 of Sorangium sp. So ce281. Classification (NCBI taxonomy): domain Bacteria; kingdom Pseudomonadati; phylum Myxococcota; order Polyangiales; family Polyangiaceae; genus Sorangium; species Sorangium sp. So ce281. The sequence goes on along the minus strand of NZ_CP150322.1, from coordinate 2,102,488 downwards.
CCGCTCCAGCGCGGGCGCGAGCGGGGCGAGCGGGGCGAGCGGGGCGAGCGCCGCGGCCCCGCCCTGCGCGGCCTCCGGATGCAGGCCGCGGCCCACCGCCTGCGCGAGCTCGGCGGCGGCCTCGGGATCGAGCGGCGCGAGGCCGAGGTAGGTCACGCCGGGGCACACCCGCGCGCGCACCTCGCCCAGCAGGGCGCGCAGGGGCGCCGGCCGGCTCGGCTCGCTGCGCGCGGCCGCCATCACGAGCAGCCGGCCCTGCCCCTCCGCGGCGGCGCGCCGCAGGAGCAGCTTGATCAGCTCCAGCGTCGCCGCGTCGGCCCACTGCAGATCGTCGACGAGGAGCAGCAGCGGCTCGCGGGCGCTCGCCCGCAGCAGCGCGTCCTCGATGGCCTCGACCGTGTGCGCGACCTCGTCCGCGGAGGGGAACAGCGCCGGAGACAGCGCCCGCTCCAGCGCCGCGGGGAGCGCGCGGAGCTCGGGGAGGTCGCTCTCGCCGAGCTCCTCGGCGGCGCGGCGCAGCGGATAGAACGGGCTCCGTCGCTCCGGCAGGCACCGGAGCCGGACGGTGTGGCGCAGGTCCCATCCGGTGCGCTCGACCGCGGCGTCGAGGAGCCGGCTGCGCCCGATCCCCTGGTGGCCGCCCACCACGATCCCGCGCACGCGGCCCTCCTGCGCGGCCTGCGCAGCGCGCGCGATCGCGTCGAGCTCGGCTCGCCGCCCGAGGAGCGGCGGCCGGCCGTCGGGCGGCGGCCGCGCGGGGCGGTCCTCCGGCAGCGGCCGCGCGGGGCGATCCTCCGGCGACGGCCGCGCGGGGCGATCCTCAAGCGGCGGCGGCGGCCGCGCGGATCGGTCGGACCCGCGAACTGGCGGCTGCGACCCTTCCTTGCTCCCTGGCGGGGCGAGCTCGGGATCGAGCGCGGCGAGGATGCGATCGAGCTCGCGCGCGACCTGATCGGCGTGCCGCGGGCGGCTCTGAGGGTCCAGGGCGACCAGCGTCGCCGTGAGGCGAGAGAGGAGGCCGGTCGCCGTCGTCGGATCGGGCACGAGCGCCTCGAGCGGGGGAGCCGGTCGCCGCGGCACGAGGAGCCAGGACGCGGGCTCCCCGCTGCGCTGCTCGAGCTCGGCGGGGAGGCTGCCGGTCCTCAGGCGGAAGATCAGGACGCCGAGCGCGTAGAGATCGCTGGCCGGCGTGGCGGACTGGCCGGCGACGGCGCACTCCGGCGCGATGTAGCCGGGCGTCCCCGCGAGCACGGAGCCCAGCTCCCGGACGGCGCCGGCGACCGCGGGCACGCTCAAGGTCACGGTCGCGCCCGCCGGCTCCTCGGCCAGCACCGTGCCGGAGTATCCGTCGACCGCCACGGTGGGCGGCGGCCCGGCGGGGGCGGCGAGCCCCCGCTCGACCCAGCTCCGCGCGTTTCCCCCGGAGATCCCGAAATCGATCAGCTTGTAGACGCCCGAGCCGCGGACGACGTTGGCGGGCTTGACGTCCCGATGGACGAGCCCGGCGGTGTGCACCGCGGAGAGCGCCCAGGCGACGGCGGACGCCGCTTCGAGGACGGCGCGCTCGGGGAGGCGGCCTGCCCCGCGAGCGAGCTCATCGAGGCTCGTGCCGGCCACGTACTCCATCACGAGGCCGACCACGCCGAGGGCGTCGTCGCGCTGGAACGAATAGAACCGCACGACGTTCGGGTGCTCGACCCGGCAGAGCGCCTGCGCCTCGTCGAGAATCGTGTCTCGCCACGCCGCCGTCGCGTCGGGGGAGCCCGCGAGCTGCTCGGGTACGAAGAAGAGCTTGATGGCGACGTCGCGGAGCTTCCTGCCTTCGTAGATCTCCTCGGCGAGCCAGACCGGCGCGAACCCGCCGCTGCCGAGCTGCCGGACGAGCCGGAAGGGACCGAGGCGGGCGCCCTGCCCGAGCGGGGTTCCGGAGGGATTTGGCGGCGAGCTGGGCATCCGCCGCCGAGCATATCCCAGCCACCCCGGCGCTCCCGCAGGAACCGGTCGCTCGCGCTCTCCATCCTCTCCATCGCGCGCTCGTGCGCGCATGCGTTCGTGCGCGGGCGCCGTCAGGGCACGATCTCGCGGACGCTGCCCTTCTTGTACAGGAGCCCGTCGGGGCCTACCCCGTCGCTCCGGAAATAGACGCTGATGTTGGGCTTGCCGGTCTCCGAGCCCTCCCGTGTCGGCTCCCGCGTGAGCTTCATTGCGGGATCGATGCCCGGCCGACAGGGCTCGCCTCCCACGCCGAAGTCGGTCCCCTGGTCGACGTGCTCGTGGATCTTCACCCAGGTGCCTCCGCTCGCGCCGTCGGTCTCGTCGATCCAGAGCTCCTGCTTCACATCACCGTTCGGCAGGTCGTAGACGAGCTGCTTGTACCCGATCCATACCTGCTCCGGCATGCCGCCTTCCCAGTACGTCTTGCGGAGGATGGCCGAGGAGGCGGGGTGATTCGTCTCCTTCTCGAAATCGACCTTGCCGTCGTAGCGCATGCGGGCGGCGATCCCGCGCGTGTCGCATTTGTTGACGTCCTCGTCGCCGATCGTGCCGTGGTTGGTGCGCGTCATGGCGACGAGGCCGCCATAAGGTGTCCCGTCGTCGGCTGCCCGCAGGAAGTACATCGTCACCTCGACGTCGCGCCACGGGTCGGCGAGCGCGGGGTCGTGCACGTACATCCGCGGGACGCGGCCGCTGATCTTGAGAATGCCCTGGCCGTCGGTGTCATAGGACGCATCGCCGTGGTCGGCGTCGAACCAGGCATCGGCCGGGTCGATCCCCGAAAAGGTGCGCGCGACGCCGTTGTCCCAGGTCGAGAACCACGTTTTGCCCGAAGGCAGCGTGGGCCGCAGCATCGCTATCCCGAACCTGTCGAGCCGTCCCTCCTCCCCTCCCCCGGCGCCGGCCGAGCTGGACGCCTCTGCGCTGCTTGCTGCGGACGACGCCTCCGCGCCGCCGCCGGGGCCGTTGCCACCGGGGCCGTTGCCACCGGGGCCGTTGCCGCCGGGGCCGTTGCCGCCGAGGCCGTTGCCACCGGAGCCGCTGCCACCGAGACCGTTGCCGCCGCCGGATTGACTTCCTGACGCAGGTACGTGTTTCTCCGCGCAACCGGCGCTGCTCAAGCTGACGGCAGCCGAGGTGACGGACATCGCGATCATGAAGAAGGCGCGCACGCCCATCTTCATAACATGATCTCAACAGTTCTGCGAGGCCCTTGAAGGCGAGATACTGGCGGCGACGCACCGACGAGGCGCATTACGGAAACAGCTCCGTTTCAGCTCGACAATTGGACCTTTCATCGTGCTTCGAGCGGGCAGCCGCTCGACGAGTTCGCCCGCTGGGTGGCGCCACGCCGGCCGCTTGAATGGGTGCTATCCATGCTACAGTACCTGCCCATGTCGACGACGGCCCGTGAGGAGCTCCTGTGGCGGTTCGCCAGGACCGGCGATCCCGAGATCGACGCGCGCCAGGACCGCATCCTGGAAGTCCTGCTCACGGCCAATCCCAAGATGAAGCAGCGTCTGGTCGACGAGGGCCGCCATGAAGGCCGCCTCGAGGGTCGCCTCGACGAGGCGCGCGCGGCCCTGCGCCGCGTGCTCGCGCACCGGCAGCTCGCGCTCGCCCCGGAGGATGCGGCGCGCATCGAGACGTGCACCGACCTCGCGACCTTGGAGAGGTGGCTCGGTCAGGCGCTCGCGGCGTCCAGCGCAGAGCAGGCCCTGCGCTGAGCGCCGCCGCCGGCGCTCCTCAGCACCGGAACGGCCGCGGCAGCATCAGCGGCCCTTCCGGAAAGGGCCCGCGCACCATCAGCCGCACCGCCCCCGCACCGCCCCCGGCGTCGTCCCCGTCCATGGAGACGTGCGGCTCCGCCGTCCCCACCATGCCGAGCGCATCCGGGCACGCGAAGAGCTCCACGCGCCGCACCGGCGCCGGCAGCCTGCGGAGGATCTCGTCGAGCGGCGGCAGCTCCGCAGCCACGACATCGTAAAGGCACAGGACGTCGCCGACGCTCTCCAGGGAGACGATGGCGTCGAGATCCTCGGCGTAGAACAGCGGCCGATCCAGCTCGTCGACCACGAACACCGCGGCCGGCCCGGTGACCCCCAGCTTCGTCGAGGCAGGCGCGTGGCGCGACCCTTGCCCCCTTCCATCCATCTCCACAGCGCGGCTCCATGATTCGAGGCAGCTCGACTCTCGCGGAAGACGACAGAGATTGAGCCACAGAGGACACAGAAGACAGAAAACAAAGGTTCGAGAAACACGGGACCGAGAAATACAGCCCTGATTCTCTCCATCCCTCTCTCCCCTCTGTGCCCCCTGTGGTCCGATTCTTCTCGTTACATCTCATCCCCTCGGAGTTCCAGCAGGATTGCGCCCCCGGTGTCCCCGCCCCATGACAACAGCAACGCATCGCCCCGCGAGGCGCTGCGCCAACGTGGAGGGAACCATGAAAAGCACGCTCGTTGCGATGATCCTCGGCGCGCTCTCGCTGTCCACCGTGATGTCCAGCAGCGGTCCCGCGCGAGCCCAGCACGGGGACCGGGACCACGCGCCACGCGGCTCCTATCTCAGGACGTGCAGGAACATCCGGATGGATCGCGGCACGCTGTACGCGCGCTGCGAGGACCGAAGGGGAAACTGGCACCCGACGCGCCTGGTGGACGCGAGGCGGTGCCGAGGAGACATCGAGAACAGGAACGGCCAGCTCCGCTGCGACCGCGGCCGCTGACGCGCGCCGCGGCGATGAGCAGGCGCGCATCGGCCTGCTACGTGCCCCAGCGGCGGCGCTCGTCCTCTTCGTCCGCCGCGTGCCGCTCATGGCTGCGCGTCAGGGACTCGATGAGTCGCTCGGCGAAGGCGTGGACGAGCGGGTCGGGGTCGGCGAGCCACGCGCGCGCGCGTTCGAGCTGCTCAGCGTCGTGCTCGGCCAGGCTCGCGACCAATCCATCCGTGCTGTGGGCACGGGCGATGATCTCGTCGGCGACCGAGCTCCGCGGCCCGAACCGCTGCACAAGGGCGCGCCAGATGGGATCGAGCTCGGGCGCGCTGGGGCGCACGATCGCTGCCGCCGTGCGACCACGGCGCGCGTCGTGCCCGACCCATGCGAGGACATCCTCCGCGGGCCAGGCGAACGAGGAGCGATGAAACATGAACGCCATCTGCAGGTGCCCCGCCGCGGCGTCGCGCCGGTCCAGGGCCGTCGCGACGGCCCGCCACGCTGTTCGGGCATCGCGCGCGGCGGCCGCATGCAATGCCTTCCATGCATGGTCCTTGGCGCCGCGAGGCTGCGATAGCGCGACGAGCGCGAGGTCCGCGACGCGCGCCGCCTCCCCCTGCTCGACGAGGAGCCGCGCCCCCAGCTCCCAGAAGTGGTCGGTCATGCCGTGCACGCGGTGGGGCGCCAGGCGTTCCAGCGCCCGGAGCAGGAGTGCTCTCAAGGGCGCCGCGCGCTCGGGTCGGTCCTGGATGCGCTCGACGAGTAGCTCCAGTGCCGCCGCGGCGTGCTCGATCGGCGTCCCTTCGACGAGCGCCCCCGCGAAGGCGGCGAACGCCGCCTCGCTCACCTGGAGCAGCCAGCGCCGGCGCCGGCCCAGCTCCAGCACACAGGCCTCGTCGAGGAGGCCACCCTGCACCGCCCGCTGAACCCAGGCGAGGCGCTCGTCCGTCGCGCCCAGCTCTATGACGGCCAGCGCGAACAGCGGCGCCTCGGCCGCGTCCAGCTTCAGATCGCTCAGGACCGCTTCCGCCGCGGCGCCTCGGCCCGCCTGCGCCCAGCCGCCCAGGTAGCGCGCGAAGACGGCTCGCTTCCTCCACGCCCGCACCCCGTGGCACGCCCTCGCCCGCTCGCGGAGCCCCGCGAGCAGGATCCCACGCTCGTCGCACCGACCTAGCGCGTAAGCGAACACATGCGCGCGTACGGCCTCATCGGACACAAGCAAGTCCATCTCGTTCAGCATGGGGACGTCACCCGCGAGCCCCTCGCGCACGAGCGCATCGTCGAGCGCGTCGTCGTCCTCGCGGAGCGCGGCCGGTCCCCACGCCCCGACGCGCTGGCGAAGGCGCTCCCTGAACGAGGACGGCGCGAGCAGCGCCTCGAGCCGCCCGGGGTACGCGCTGTCGGGCGCGAGCCAGTCCGCGTCGTAGGTTCGCACGGCCTCGAGAATATCGCGGAGCTGGACGCGCTCGGATTCCGTGAAATCGTCCAGGTGCGCGGCGAGGGTCGCCATGGCGTGGTCGCCCATCCCGGCCCGGACTGCGCCGCGCAGCTCATCGGCGACCGCTCGCTTCGCCTTGGCCGCCACGTACGGATGGGGATCACCGAAGCGCGCGCCGAGGAGCGTCCAGGCCTGGGCTCGGGCGAGGCGGGCCTCCTCGCCCGTGGGCGCCGTCCAGGCGCCGTCGGTCGCCTCGTGCGCGACGCGGAGCGCCCTCGTCGCCAGGACCGCCTGGACGCCCTTGAGGGCGACCGTGCGGACGGCGGGCTCGGGATCGTTCAGCCGATGTTCCAGGAGGGCCACGCGCTCGGCGAGCGACCGACGCGAGGCGTTCAGCTCGACGAGGAACAGGCCCGCCCAGGTCGCCGTGGCGTTGTTGGCGTACGACTCGTTCTCGGCCTGAGCGAGGCGGAGCAGCGCGGCCTCCGCATCCTCGAAGGCGTCCGCGCGGGTCGCGAGCTCCTCCAGGGCGAACACGATCCCGCGGCGCTCCTCGACGCGCGCGCGCAATTCGTCGATGCTCGACGCCTCGATCCGCCGGCGGAGCTCGCGCGCGGTCGCGCCGGGCGCATGCCGGGCGACGAACCGGAGGCGCGGCCCGAGCAGGCCGAGCGACCTGAGCTCCCCCCAGTCCGCCGGCGCCCGCTCGAGATCCTCGACGCCGGCCCGAGCCATACCGACCAGGAGCTCGCGGGAGAGCCCGAGCCGCAACAGGGTCTCGAAGAAGTCGTCCAGGTAGAGCTGGCCGTACCGAACCAGCGTCCGGCCTCCCGGATCGTGCCCTCCGTCCGGGTCGAGGAGCCACGCGATCACCTCCCGCTCGAGCACGAGCGGCGTCACGTACTTGTACTTCCAGCCCTGGTTGCGCCGGAGGATGCCGCGCTTCACGCACTGATCCGCGACATCGAACAGGTCCTGGCCACGCTCGAGACCCACGGCGCGGGCCACCTCCTCCCGCTGCGCCGGCGAGAGCTCGCCCCAGTCGATCCGTCGCGTGACGGACGCGGCGAGCAGACAGCGCGCGCGGCGGAGGCGGAGCGCCTCGAGCTCCGGACCTCGATCCGCCTCCCAGGACGCCGCGAGCGCCCACTGCGCCGCCTCGCGCACGTCGCGGGGCGGGCGCTCCTCGGCGAGGGACTCGCGCGCGAGCAGGTCGACGAACCACGGATAGCCCTCGCTCAACCGGGCGACGTCATGGACCCTCTCCGCGTCGGTCGGCCCTCCGAGCACGCGGGCTGCGAGCGTCCGGGTGGCGGTCGGGTCGAGCGGTTCGAGATACCAGCGCGGGGAGAGCCTCGGCTTGTCCAGCACCTGCCTGGGCGCCGGCGTCACGATCAGGAGCCGCGCCGACGTGTGTGTCCTCGTGGCGGCGAGGAAGCGCGCGGCGAGCGACTCCACCTGGTTCGGCGGGCAATCGTCGATGATCAAGACGACCGCGGGGTGGCGAACCAGCAGCCGTCCGCGGTCGAGCGCATCGAGCGCATCCTCGGGGGTCCGGGCGACCCGCACGCGCTGCTCGATGGCCGGGTCGCTCGCGAGCGCCTCCAGCACCAGGCGCGTCTTGCCGACGCCCGGGGGGCCAACGAGCCACGCCGCCAGCTCGCGGGGCGTGGACGGGGCGCATCGGATGAACCCGAGCAACGCGTCGCGCAACGCCCCTCGCGCCGCATCGTCGGTGAACTCCGGCTCGCTCCTGTCTTCCTGGTGGTGAGCGCGCCATGCGTCGAGGCCGTGCAGCAGCGGGACGAGACCAAAGCGGTCGACCCACGCGGCGATGCTCCCGCCCTCGGGTTGGCGCGCGCGCAGGAAACCGGTGAGCGCGTGGGCGTCCAGGATCTCGATGCGCGCGCTTGGATCCTCAGCGTCCGGCCGTTCCCGTTTCATGCGCTCCCAGAGCGCTGCGGCGAGATGCTTGTGGGGGGTTCGCTTGACGCCGCCCCTCTCGACCTCGTAATCACACTTTCCGATGGTGTTGATGAGCAGCTTGAAGTAGCCGCCCTCCAGGAGCACCTGGATCACCCGGCCAGGGCCCTTGCGATCGTTCACGTCCCGAAGCGCGAGGTTGAGCCATTTCTCTCCGCTCTTGCAGCCATAGGCCGTGCGAACCTGCCCGTCCTCCGTGAGCGGGGTCAGGAGGTGCTTTCGCTGATAATCGATCTTGGGGGTGACGGGCGACCGCCTCACGGTAAGCAGGATGTCGCGTCCGCCATCCGCAATGCTCCGTCCCGCTGGACCGTCGAGCTCCGGACCGTCGTGCCGCTCATAGGCCTCGAACCGGATCAGATCGAAGCAAAACTGCTCGAACTGGTCGGGTTCGAGTGCCTCCAGATGGTCGACCTTGAGGTCCGTCCAGCCGAGCGGGTCGCGGGTCACACTGGGACTATGGGCCGGCAGCGCCTCACGGGTCAACGAAGGCCCCCGCCGTCAGGAGGATAGCAACAGCGAACGCCGGACGTCGCCCGCTCAGGCGAGCGAGCCAGGCGGACGTCGGTTCCTCCCCCCATCGAGGCAGTCGCGCTCGGCACGCGCTCATCCGACCTCCCTGGCCCCTGCCTCTCCCAGCAGACGCGATCCGTCGCGCCCCCCCTCCGCCACCCCCTCGCGGCTCACTCGATCCGTCGCGCCACCCCCTCCGCCACCCCCTCGCGGCTCACTCGATCCGTCGCGCCCCCCCCTCCGCCACCCCCTCGCGGCTCACTCGATCCGTCGCGCCCCCCCCTCCGCCACCCCCTCGCGGCTCACTCGATCCGTCGCGCACCCCCTCCGCCACCCCCTCGCGGCTCACTCGATCCGTCGCGCACCCCCTCCGCCACCCCCCTCGCGACGGTTCGAGTCCGTCGCGCACCCCCTCCGCCACCCCCCTCGCGACGGATCGAGTCCGTCGCGCACCCTCCCGGGGCCGGGCGTCTCGGCACGACCTCTCTCTCGCAGCCAGGGAGGAGCTCCGTCAGGCGACGCGGTACCCGACCAGGTCCGGCGTCCGCGCGTGGATGCGCCTTCGCCGCTACCCCTTCCGCTCCTTCCACGGATCGTCCTGATACAGGTAGTTCGGCTTCAGGATCTTGTTCTCCATGTTGGTGTGGAACACCGCCATGGTCGACGCCGACATCGGCGGGACGATCCACGTCCAGTCCGCATACACCGGGCGCTCGCACTGACGCTCCTGCTGCTCGAATCTCTTGAAGTACTCCGAGAGCGTGTGGTGGTCCATCATCCGCACCTTGGCCTGCCGGAACGAGTGCAGCACCGCGACGTTCAGCTCGACCAGCGCGGCGTCCTGCCACAGCGTGTCGCTGCGCGTCCGGTCCAGCCCGAGGCGATCCGCGATGAGCGGCAGCTGGTCGTACCGCGTCACGTCGCTCAGGTTGCGCGCGCCGATCTCGGTGCCCATGTAAAAGCCGTTGAACGGCGCCGCCGTGTACTGGATCCCGCCGAGATCGAGGGCCAGGTTGGAGACCGCAGGCAGCGCGTGCCACTTCAGCCCGAGCTCGGCGAACCACGCATACCGCGGGTGCTCGATCGGCACCTCGAGCACCTTCTCCCGCGGCAGCTCGAACCACCTCGGCCGGCCGTCGCCGATCTGGAGGATCAGCGGCAGCAGATCGAAGCGCGTCCGCTCCCCGCCCGGCCAGCCCAGCGCGAGCGCCTGGTCCGTCAGCTCCACGTTCCCAGGATCGCCGAGGACGCCGCCCTCCGGCAGCCGGTAGCCCGCATAGCGGACCAGCTGGCCGTTCCAGATGCGGATCCGCGGCTCACCCGGCCTGAACACCGTCATGGTCGCCCGGATGTCGCCCCCGTTGGTCGCCAGATCGAGGTGCTCGACGAGCGCCTGGAAGATCTCCTCCTCCGTCTTCAGGTGCCGCAGATCGCGCACGTGGAGCGTCGACCAGAAGAAGCGCCCGATGCAGCGCGAGCTGTTGCGCCACGCGAGCCGGGCGCCGTAGGCGAGCTCGTCGGGCAGGTGCGTGTACGTCCCGTGCTTCTCCAGGCTCGCCCGCACCTCCTGCCAGCGCTCTTCCACCGCCGAGGGCACCCCGAGCTCCGCGTAGCACTGGCGCAGGAACGCCTCGGCCTCGGTCGGCACCGCCTCGGGCGCGGTGGGGGTCACGTGAAACGACCCGTGCTCGACCGGACACACGCCGCCAGCCGCCCGCGCCGCCCGCGCCGCGCCGGCGCGCCGGAGCGGCGTCGGGCGGACCTCGCCGGCGGTGTCGACGTTCGAGCTGAACAGCTCCCGCTGGATGGCGTCCGGCGGCCAGCCCACCGCGCGCAGGTGCTCCTGCGCGTCGCGCATGAAGGCATCGGGACCGCACACGAGCGCCCGCGATCCCGGCCGGTAAGGGTACAGCTCGGCCACCTGCTCCCTGGACAGCCGCCCCTCCGCCTTCGTCGCGCGCAGGCGGAACGCGACGCCGGGCGTACGGCCGGCGATCGCGCGCAGATCCTCCTCGAAATAGGCGAAATCCGCGGCGCGCGACGCCGACCAGTCGAGGAGGAAGGCCCGCGCGTCGGGGGGGCCGGCCCTGCCGTCGAGCGCCCGCAGCATCGCCATCGCCGGCGTGACGCCGATCCCGCCCGCGAGGAACACCACCCGCTCCACGGGCGGCGCCGGAAGGACGAAGCTGCCCTTCGGCGCCGACGCGCGCAGCAGCGAGGCCGCGGCGCGCTCGCACAGCCACCGCGAGAACACCCCGAGCTCCTCGCGCTTCACCGTGATCTCGTAGTCGCCGCCGGCGCGCGCCGGCGCCGAGAGCGTGTACGCGCGCGCCACCCAGCGCCGATCGAGGTAGCCCTGCACGAGCACGTGCTGCCCGGGCACCGACGCCGCCGGCGCGCCGCCGACCGGCGAGAGCGTGATCTGGAAGATCCCGGGGCAGAGCTCCCGCGCGGCCTTCACCTCGGCCTGCTGGAGGCTCGATCCGCCGAACATCTCGGCGAGCGCCGGGGCGCAGCCGCCGCAGATCTGGCCCGCCCGCGTCCGCTCCGACAGCTCGGCGGGCGTCGCGCACCCGGCCTCGATGAGGCTCGTGATCTGCCCGCGCTTGACCCCGGCGCAGTTGCACACGATCTCGTTCGGCTCGAACAGCGCCGCGGGCTGATCGATCTTCAGCTCGCCGAGCTCCCGGAACGTCGTGAGCTGCCAGCCGGGCAGCGGGCCGCGCGCCATGAGCAGCCGCATCGCCGAGGGGAGGTCGTTCCATTCCCCCTCGACGTGCAGCCCCGCGAGCTGCCCGCTCGACACGAGCAGCGCGCGGCGCTTGTCGCGATCCCCGCACGGCACCCACCGGAGGCCCTCCGTGGGCGCGTCGAGCCACCGCGCCGAGACGCCGCTCCCGTCGAGCGCGCGGGAGAGCGACAGGATGCGGCCGGCGCCGTCCACGATCTTCGAGATCGCGGCCTCCTTGCCGGCCAGCGCGCCCATCGCGGCGCCGCGCTCGACGACCCCCTCGCGCCGGGAGAGCAGCCCCTGCCCGGGCAGCAGATGGACGTTGACGAAATCGAGCGCGTGCCGCTCGGCCCAGGCATCGACGCTCGCGGGCGGCAACTCGAGCCAGGCCTCGTCGGACCCGCGGACGTCCGCGGGGATCCCCTCCCCGGCCAGGCTCGCCCAGCCCTCGACCAGCGCCTCGGCCGCCGCCTTCCGCAGGCCCGCCTGGACGAGCGCCGCCACGGCCTGCTCGGCCGGCGCGTCCACGTACCGGAGCTCGAACGAGTCCTCGCGCAGCAGCTGCTGGACCAGGTTGCCGAGCCGCCCCCGCAGCCCGGCGGTGAACTCCTCGAAGTCGACGGTCCCGTCCCCGGTCGTGTCCGCGGCCACGAGCAGCGCCTTCGCCTCGTCGGCCCGCATCCCGAGGCCGGTGAGGTACGGCAGGAGCTCGTCCTCGCTGAGCTTGCGGTTGTGGTCGCGATCGATCTCCTCGAACCGGCGCCAGGCGAAGCGCTCGCTCGTCAGGCCGGCGCGGAGACCGCGGGAGAGCGCGGCCGCCACCTCGACACCCGAGCACGCTGCGGGGCCGCAGACGACGGGCGCCGGCGCGCCGGGCTGCTCCAGCGCGCGGATCGCCCTGCGGGCCACGTCCGCGGGCGCCACCCAGGGCAACGCGCCGCCGCCCAGCGGCAGCGGCAGCGTGCGGCGGAGCCGGATGTCCTCGCGCCAGAGGTCGAGCGCGCTCAGCAGAGGTCCGTGCCAGACCGTGGTCACCGCCTGGCCGGAGGCGCGCACGGACGCCTCGGCGTCGCGGATCTGCTGCCCCACCCGGCTCGAGGGAGGAAAGTACGGCGCCACCCAGAGGAGGTGCGACGCGCCCACCTCCCGCGCCGACGCGAGGAAGGTCCGCGCGGCCACGAGCGGATAGGCGAGATCCGCGGTGCCCATCACGAGCGCGATGGCCGGCTTCGCGGGCTCGATCGGCAGCGACTGGAGGAAGGAGGCGAGGTCGTTTCTGGGCTCGGAACAGACGATCTTGAGGAAGCTCATGGTGCTCGACACGGGCAGCCGCGGAGGAGCGCAACCGCCCTCACGGCCGCCAGGCGGCGTCGAGGGCTGCGCGCAGGCGCGGAGCGCCCCGCGCCAGGATACGGCGCATCCCCCGGCCGGCCGAAACCCGAAAACGCCAGCGCGCCCCGGCACACACCGCCGCACCCGGATGACCAAGGTGTGCACGGCGTCGGGGGATTCCTTGTTTTGCCTCGAGGGGACCCGTCCGCGCGTCACAATCTGCCTCATGGGGCACTTTGGTGCGCCGGCCCGCGCTCTCGTCGCGCCGGGACACGACGTTGACGCGGGCACCGCTCGACGACGCCGCTGCTGGCAGCCGCGTGGCGCCACCGAAACCTCGCCCGCTCGCTCGGGGTGACGGGCGAGCGCCCTCCGCTTTATCCGCGGGAAATTCGGCGTGGAGGGGGACCGGGCGCACGAGCGTGCAACCCCCGCCGCGCGCGCTCGAGCCCCGCCCTGCGCGCGCGCCGTACAGCCTGTGGCTGTGTACGACTGCGGACCGGACATACAGGCACGATCCTTGAATTCGCTCGCTCAGCGCAGCCATGAAGACCCTTACTTCGGATCAACCCCTGGCGATGAGGAGCAAGCAGACGCGGTCAATGGCTGCGTCCCGTCCCGCGGCGTCCACCGCGCGTCATCCCGTCCTGCAGGGCGTGACGATGACGCCAGCGAACGTCTCCGAGGCGCTGATCGCGCTGGAGACGGTCGCCGCGCGGCTGCGCGAGAGGAACGACCCGCGGGCGGTGTTCCCCGACGTCTACGCCGTGATCACGCGCCGCGTGAAAGAGGCGGTCGTCGACGGACCGGACGGACGGTTCCTCGAGCCGGCGTGGATCTCGCGCCTGGCGGGGATCTTCTGCGAGTACTACCTGGCGGCCCTCGCGGCGTCGCTGGAAGCGCGGTCGACGGGCATCGCGGCGTGGGACGTCGCGTTCCAGTGCGCCAGCGCGGGCGGGCCGGCGGCGGCGGTGCACGGGCTGCTCGGCATCAACGCGCACATCAACTACGACCTGGCCCTCGGGCTCTACCGGAACATCGTCCAGCACGGCGCGGCGCAGGACGCCCGGCTTCTCGACCGCTACCGTCACGACCACGACCTTGTGAATGAAATTCTCGCGGCGGCGATGCCGGAAATTTTCGCGATCCTGCGCGCTCGTTATCGCTGCCCGCTCGCCCGGATCGCGACCTTCAGCCGGGGCGTCGAGCGCGCCGTCTCGAGCGTCGTGATGTTCCTGCTGAGGTGCTGGCGCGACCGGGTATGGACCGACCTGCTCTCCTTGCTCGCGACGCTCGGGGACACCGACGAGGCGGGCAAGCGCGCGGTGCTCGTCCGGATGGACCAGCGCTCGGGCAAGATCGCCCGTACGTTCGCGGCGGGCCATGGGGCGCTCCGCGTCGGGGCCCCGCTCGCCCGCGGCGCCGCCCTCACGCTGGCGCTGGCTGCCTGACGCGGGCCATCCCCGCGAGCTGACCGCAGGCGCCGCCCACGTCGCGCCCCCGCGGCCGTCGCACCAGCGTGGTCACGCCGTGGCCGGACAGCCGCGCCACGAAGGCGTCGAGCCGCGCGGCGGACGGCGGGCGCAGCGCCGGATCCGGGCCGGGGTTGCAGGGGATGACGTTCACCCTGCACCGGAGCCCGGCGACGTAGGCCGCGAGCAGATCCGCGTCCTCCGGGGCGTCGTTGACCCGATCGAAGAGCACGTACTCGAAGAGCACGCGCCGCCCCTGCGGCAGCGCCCGCGCGATCGCGTCCTTCAGCGCCGCCATCGAGAAGCGCGCGTTCACGGGCATGATCGCTCGCCTGCGGGCGTCGTCCGGGGCGTTGAGGCTGACGGCGAGCTCGGCGCGCGCCTCGCGGAAGAACGGCTCGATCTTGTCCGCCACCCCGACGGTGCTCACGGTGACGTGCGACGGCGCGAACCGGAAGGCCCGCGGATCGGTGAGCAGCCGGATGGCCTTCAGCACCTCGCCGAGGTTATCGAACGGCTCCCCCATCCCCATGAAGACGAGGTTCCTGAGGGGCGCGCCGCCGCGCTCGGCAGCGAGCGCCCTGGCGATCCGGACCTGGTCGACGATCTCGCCGGCGGCGAGCTGGCGCTCGAGCCCGAGGCGCCCCGTCTCGCAGAACGAGCAGGCCCGGGCGCAGCCGACCTGGCTCGAGACGCAGAGCGTCGTGCGGGCAGGCCCCGGGATGAGCACCGACTCGATGAGCGCGCCGTCGCGCGCGCGCAGGACGAGCCGGAGCGTGTCGTCCTGCGCCGGCGCCCGCTCGGCGATCTCGAGCGACGGCGCCGGATCGAGCGCGAGCAGCGCCTCGTGCGCCCAGGCCCCGACGCCCAGGGCGGCGAGCGCGCGCGCGTCCCAGGCCGGCGCAGGCGCGCCCGGCTCGGCGCCGAAGGCGTGGCGCACCACCTTGCCGGAGACCGCGCGCGCCGCCGACGCCGTGCCGCCGGCCCGGCGGAGCAGCTCCGCGAGCGAGGCCGCGTCGTGGTCGGCGAGCCGCGCGCGCCAACCCGGGACGCGCGCGCTCCTCCGGATCAGCGGGCGCCCTGCGACCTGCGCCGGCGGGTCGCCGGCGCGCGGGGGCGACGCCATCTCTTCGGGGATCTCCGGAACGCGCATGCGCACCCGCTAGCACGCCGGGCGCGGCGCCGCGCGGCCCAGCGACGCCGCGCGCAGCGAGCCGAGCCGTCCACCTCGCCCGGACGGCCGCCGGATGGACCGCTCGCCGGGCGCTCCGGCCGGCCCGGCCCCGGCGCCGGCGCGTCCGCCGGATGGACGCTCGCCGGGCGCTCCGGCCGAGGCCCCGGCGCCCGCTGCCTCCCCACCCAGGTCATCGCGAGCTTGTCAATCGCATGTCGATCGCCACCCGAAAGACAAGCGAGAACTCACCCGGCGCCCCCCATCCGACACGAAACCTGCGCGCCGTCTGGGGCCATCAGGTGGCCAATCTGTGGACAAGCATGTGGACTGTCAAACCGGGCTCGGGAGCGTGATTTTTGGGTTGCAGATTGGCTTCGAAGGAGGGAGTTTAGCGCCCGGAAGTTGGGAGGCGCGCCGGGGCACGGAGCGCCAGAAATCGCAGAAAAATCAGTTGCATCGGTGTGGGCGGCGCGTCCATGCCCGGGCTGGCTTCGGCTGGCACCGGGGCTTGGAGGGGCTGCCGCCCCGCGATCGGCGCAGGACCGGCACCTCCGCGGAGTTGCCAGGGTCCCACGGGATTTCCACAACCTGGGAACAACCTGTGGATTATTTGTCCCTCCTGCGCGTGGCGTGTTCCAGGATCGGGTGAGCGGGCTTCCCGTCCCCGAGCTTTTCTGGCGCTCGCGGACACACCGGTGGGCTACGTTGCGCGCCGATGTCCGCACGCAACGGCCCTGTTTCCTGCGCGCCGCGCGCGTCCCTCGCGATCGCGGGGGGCCTCGCCGGGTGGCTCGCTGCGGGCGCCGCGGCCGCGCAGGCTCCGCAGCGGAACGCGCAGGCGGAGGCGGCCCTCAAGGAGGCGATGGAGATCGACTACCTCGAGACGCGGTTCGCCGAGGCGGAGCGCAAGCTCCGGGCCGCGCTCGACGCCTGCGGCGAGTCGGGCTGCTCGCCCGCTGTCAAGGCGAGGCTGCTTGTCGCGCTGGGCACCGTGCTCGCTCAGAGCAGAGAGGGGCTGGAGGACGCGCGGGGCGCCTTCGCGGACGCCCTCCGCGCCGACCCCTCGGCGAAGCTGGACCCGGATCTGACGACCCAGGAGGTCTCCTCCGCGTTCGAGCAGGCGCGCGCGGCCACCGGCGCCGGGGCGGCCGGGTCGCCCGCGGCGGCCGGGGCGGCCGGGTCGCCCGCCGCGGCTGGAGCGGCCGGGTCGCCCGCCGCGGCTGGAGCGGACGGGTCGCCGGGGTCGCCCGGGGCGCACGAGGGGCCCGAGGCGGCAAAAGCGCAGCTCCAGATCGAGCAGTGCCTCGACGACCGGCAGTGCGACCGCGGGCTCGCGTGTGTCGGCGGCGCGTGCGTCGCGCGAGCCGCAACGGAGGCTGCGCCGGAGGTCCGGAGGAGCTGGGTCGCCCTCACCTTCTCGCCCGACGTCGCGCTGCTCTCCGGCCGGGACGTGTGCACGGTCGCGTCGCAGCGGAGCGACCATTTCGTGTGCCTGCGCGGCGACGGGACCCGGTACGACGGCACGCCGACGCCGGGCGTCGCGAACGACGTGAACCTCGGCTTCGCGCTCGCGACGTTGCGGGTGGCGATCGCCTACGATCGGCTGGTCCTCGACAACCTCACGGTCGGCGGCCGCGTCGGCTTCGCGGCCGGCGGCACGACGGAGGGCGGCGCCTCGTTCCTGCCGCTCCACCTCGAGGCGCGCGCGCAGTACTTCCTCGGCGCGCGGCCCTTCGAGCAGCTCGGCGCGCGCCCGTTCGTGCTCGCCGCGGCCGGGGTCGCGCAGGTCGACGCCGAGGTCGACGTGGAGGTCCTCGAGGACGCGACCGCTTGCGGGGCCGACCTTGCCGACAGGACGAGCCCCTGCACGAGGCCGGGAGCGAGCGGGAGGGTCGAGGCTCGGCGACAGACGCTCACCGCGACCCGGCAAGCGGGCCAGGGGTTCGCGTCGGTCGGCGCGGGCGTTGCGTATGCGCCGATCGAGGCCCTCTCGCTGAACCTCGCGCTCCGCGCGAGCCTCACCTTTCCTGCCATGACCACCGTCCTCTCCCCGGAGGTCGGTCTTTCCCTGGGGTTCTGAATGGCTGACACCTCGGATATGCGCCGGGGGGCGACTCCCCCAGGCGCGCTGCGCAACCCGAAGATCGACGCGGCGATCGAGCGCGCCGTGCAGCTCGGCGATCCGGCCGAGCTGCTCGCGCTGCTCGATCGGAGCTCCGGGCTGCCCGCCCGGCGCGGCGGGGTGCGCGCGCCCGGCCCCGACCTCGGGCCGAACGCCCCCTTGCCGCGCGTGAACCTGGATCTCGCGCGGGCGGTCGGCGCGGCGATCGCGGACCGCGGCGCGCCGGCCGAGCGGCTCGTGCGGGCGCTCTGCGCGACCACGGAGGAGTACGCGCTCATCGTGGCGGCGCAGGCGCTCGCGTCGCTCGCGGTGCAGGGCGCGGCGCGGGCGGGCGGAGCGGGGCAGGCGCCGCGCGCGGGCGGCGCGCGCCGCGGGAAGGGCGGGCTCGATCCGCTCGAGGCGCTCGAGGAGCTGGCCGAGGACCCGCGGCGCGTCGTGCGCGACGGGGTGGTGGCGGCGCTCCGCGCCGTCATCGCGGCGCGCGGCGACGCGGCGGTCGGCGAGCTCTCGTCGTGGACCGACGGCTACCTGCAGGCGTACGTCGCGCTCGAGGCGCTCGCCGAGCGCACGCTGCTCGCCAGGCTCTCGGCGGGCGCGGAGGTGGTCGAGCGCCTCGAGGAGGCGTTCGTGCTGTCGGATCGCTCCCCGCGCGCGGACGAGCGACTGCAGGGCCTGCGCGTCCTCCGGCAGGGGATGCCCGCGCAGATCGCGGCCCTCGCCGGCCGCTTCCCCGAGGTCGTGCGCTGGCTCGAGGAGAAGACGGGGGCGGAGCGCCCCGAGTCGCGCGACGTCGTGGCGGACGCGATCGCGGCGCTCCGGAAGGCGTCGTTCTCGGACGCGGAGGTCAGCCGCCTGTCCGCGGCGCTCGGCGCGACCGCCCCGACGCCGCGCTACGCGGCGCGCATCGTCCAGGGGACGCGCAAGCGGAGCAAGGGGCGGCGGTAGGGCGAGACCTGGGCCGCCGGTGTGAAGAGCGCCGAAACGCAGCAGATCAGGCGGCCTGCTGCGACCCCTCCGGCGCTCCGACGCCGCCCTGCTGCTCCCTGGCGGCCCCGGTGAACAGGAACTGCAGCGCTCCCGGCGCGCGCCAGCGCCACGCGTCCTCGGAGTGGGTCCCGTCCTCGTCCAGGCAGAACAGCAGGTTGTCCTCCCTGTAGCCCTGCTGGCGAAGTTGCTCGACCAGCCGCGCGGCGTCGCGCAGCACCGAGCCCCCGTCCTCCTGAGCGCCGGCGTCGACGTACAGCCTCGAGCTCGCCGGGACGGCCAGAGACGCGAGGACGTCGAAGATCTTGCGCTCGGCGAACCAGAGCGATGGCGACATGCAGAGCGCGGCCCCGAACACGCCGGGGCAACGCCAATGAGCATAGAGCGCCCCGAGGCCCCCCATGGATGAGCCGCCGATCGCCGTGCCGGCCGGGTCGCGGTCGGGCAGGTAGACACGCACGTTGCGCTCCCCGTGGAAGCCGGGAATTCGGCGCGGGCCGAGGAGATAGATGACATGTGTTTGCGCGGAGGTCTGCTGTTCCACCGTGCCGGTGTGAAGCAATCACCAGGCCGCCACCCGGCTGCTGCTCTCCGCTGCGGAGCGCGGCGCGGCCCAGGCCACCTCGGCTCCCGGGTCGCGCCGCGCCGCCATGGCAGAACGCCTCACGCGTGACAGGCTGCTGCGAACAGGCGGCCGCCGCCGCGGGTGCCTGGCCTAATTGCAGCTCGCCTCGGACTTGCCGCCGAACACCGTGGTCCAGTAGGACCCGTAGGTCCCGCCTCCCGTCGCCCGCCCGATGCCGATGACCTTGTAGGCGGAGCCGAGCATGTTCTTGTTGTGGCCGTCCGAGTTCTTCCACTGGGTGAACGTCGCCTGCGCCGTCGAGTTGCCAGCGGCGATGTTCTCGGCCATGGCCGTGCCCCCGCACCCGAGCTCGTAGCAGGCGTTGCACATGCGGGTCCAGGGCGTCCGGCCGTCGAGGCTCGTGTGCGAGAAATAGTTCTGATCGCGCATGTCCTCGCTGTGCCCCTGAGCAGCGCGGCTCATCGAGGTGCAGGCCGAGAGCGCCCCGAGGCCGTTCTGCGCGCGATACTGGTTGATGATGGTGAGGAACGCCTGCTCCTCGGTGTCGAGCGGAGTCGTGCTGGGCCCGGCGCCGCTGCACATCTGGCATGCGCCGCAGTCGCTCGAGCAGCTCGAGCAGTCCTCGCCCGCGCCGCAAACCCCATTGCCGCAGACCTCACCGCTCGTCGAGCCTCCCTCACCGCTCGTCGAGCCTCCCTCACCGCTCGTCGAGCCTCCCTCGCCGCCCGCGCCTCCGTTGCCGCCCGCCCCGCCCGCCCCGCCCGCGCCGCTCGTCGAGCCGCCCGCGCCGCTGCCCGGCGCCGCGGGGCCGCACGCCGCCTGCACGTAGAGCCGCTTCGCGGTCCTCCTGCACGGATCGCCGGAGAAGGTCGCGTTGCTCGCCCGCACGGTACAGCTCGCCTTTCCGAGGCACGCGCGCTCCACGACGGCCTTCGACGTCGGCGCGTTGCACGAGGTGGCCGCGTAGCCGCCGCAGAAGCCGCGCGGCCTGCCATAACTCGCGAACTGGATCGCCGTGATGACCTCGCCGGCAGGACAGGAGAGCTCCACATCCGAGCCCTCCGACGCGGTATCGCAGACCGCCCCCGCGAGCGGCGAGGACTGGTCCTCCGACAGCTCCGCCGGCGGCTCCTCGCCGACCTCGGTCGAGGCGAGGCAGCCGACTGCAGAACAGCCAGCGATGAAGGCGAGGACAAGCGTCCTGTGCAAAGCGCTCATATGCATGCTCCTTGGTTCTCTGAGCCCGTCCGAGCTCGGCCCGCCCCTGCGTCGCGGCTCGCGCCAGCACGTACGCCGGGGCACACGACACCTCGACGGGCCACCCCAGTACAGCGTTGTTCAGGGGGCGGAGTAGCGCACAGCGCGATCCCACGCAGCGCAGCGCCTCCCTTCGATTCGCTCACGACACGGTGTCACCTGGCCGCTGGCATGTCCAGATACGAAACACGCTGACACGCATGATTTGCCGCCGGATCACTGGATCTTTCCAAAACCCATGAAACCGAGCTTCCCGGAGCTCGACGACACAGGATTTCTTCACGCAAGGACGGTGTGAGATATGGAGCCACACAGGACACAACACCTCCCCTGGCCCGAAGGGTGGGTGTCCGTTTCCGACGACAGACCGCGATCAGAAGCCCGTGGGGGCGACGACTCCCTGCGAGCCTCCGCCTCCGCCCGCCGTGGATCGCGCGTCGATGCGCGTCGATGCGCGTCGATGCGCGTCGATGCGCGCCACGGGCCGCATGTCAGCAGCAGGTCAGTCGAGCGCCCATGAAATTCCGCGCGACTCCCCCGCTCATCGCCACGCCGCGCAGCTCGCCTGAGGGCCCTCGCCCGCTGACGTCCGCGGCAGAGCTCGCCCCTGCGCCACGCGCGAGGTGGTGGAGGTGGTGGTAGATGTGGCCTCCTGCCGCACGCGCGCGCCATCTCATCCTCATCCGCGCGGCACGCCGGCTGCCGCGCTCGTGGAAAGGTGGAAAGGCGGCCCGACGGCCTGACGGCCGACGCCCCGATGACCGCGCCGCGCGGCGGCCCCGCAGCACGGCCGCTCTCGACGATGAGCCGCGAGGCCGCCCCCGCGGCGGCTCCTGTGCTATGACCGCCGACCATGCGCCTCAAGGACCGCGTTGTCTTCATCACAGGAGCTTCCCGCGGGATCGGACGGGCCGTCGCCCTCGCCTGCGCGCGAGAAGGCGCGGATATCGTCGTCGCCGCGAAGACGGAGGTCGCCGAGAACCCGCGCCTTCCGGGCACGATCCACGACGTCGCCCGCGAGGTCGAGCAGCTCGGCCGCCGCGCGCTGCCCATCAAGCTCGACGTCCGCGACGACGAGGCCTGCAGGGGCGCCGTCGCCACGGCCGTCGAGCGCCTCGGGCGCATCGACGCGCTCATCAACAACGCGGGCGCGCTCTGGTGGGCCGACGTCGTGGACACACCCATGAAGAAGTTCGACCTCATCATGGGCATCAACGTGCGCGCGTCGTTCGCCCTCTCGCAGGCCGTCCTCCCCCAGATGATCGCGCAAAAATACGGCCACATCATCATGATGTCGCCCCCCGTCGACGCCGAGGCCTGCGCCCACCACGGGGCCTATGCGGTCTCCAAGTTCGGCATGACGATGATCGCCAACGCCATCGCCGGCGAGTACGCGGAGCACAACATCACGGCCCACGCCCTCTGGCCCGCGACCGCGATCGAGAGCTTCGCCACGATCAACTTCGGCCTCGGCGGCCCGGAGCTCTGGCGCAAGGCGGATATCCTCGCCGACGCGACGCTCGCGCTGCTCTCGCGCGAGCCGTCGGCCCGGCGCGGCAAGGCGTGGATCGACGAGGCCCTGCTCCGCGAGGAGGGCGTCACCGACTTCTCGAAGTACCAGTGCGTGCCCGGCGTGGAGCCGCCGCACTTCCCCTTCACCGCGATCCCCAAGGCGACGACCACCAAACACCCATGAGGCGCGACCCGTGACCCGCGAGGACGACAAGAAGACGCGCCCCGCCGCCGGCGGCGGCGTCGATCCCGGGCCAGAGCTCGCCGCGGTCTTCGACGACCTGGAGACGCTGCTCAAGAACGGCGACGTGATCGAGGCGCTCACGGCGCGCGGGATCAACGCGAGCCTCGCGCTGCTCGCCGCCGACGCGCTCCGCGCCTACCTTGCGGGCCGCAAGGCCGAGGCGGCGGAGGACTTCGCGACCGTCGCGGAGGAGATCCGCGGCCGGCTCGCCGCGAGCGCCGAGGCGCGGGGGCCGGACGACGGATCGCCAGGGGAGCCGTCACGCTCGAACGGGAGGCGCTGAATGGGCACGAGCTTCGAAGCAGAGCAGACACCGAGGCCAGGCGAGGGCGCGCGGCCGGCGCCGCCCTGGGAGCCGGCCGCGGCCCTCTCCGGGGCCGACTACTCGGCCGTCGAGCTGGCGCAGGGCGACGACCGCGTGTTCCTCCTCGAGCAGCGCGAGCTGCCCGAGCGCGAGCGCTACCTCACCGTGACCGACTCCGCCGGCGTCGCCGAGGCCATCCGGACCATGGTGGTCCGGGGCGCCCCGGCCATCGGCATCGCCGCAGCGTACGGGATGGCGCTCGCCGCGCGCGCCGCCCGTGACGAGGGCGCCTCCAGCTACGTCGCCGCCATGCGGGCGGCGGGGGAGCACCTCGCCTCCGCCCGGCCCACCGCCGTGAACCTCGGGTGGGCGGTGCGGCGCGCGATCGCCGCGGCCCTGCAGAACGCCGGGCGCCGCGGCGAGGAGCGCGCGCGGGAGCTCGCCGAGCTCGCCCGCGAGATCCACCGGGAAGACGTCGCCGCCTGCCGCCAGATGGGCCGCGCCGGCGCCGCGCGCCTGCCGGAGTCGGGCACGGTCCTCACCCACTGCAACGCGGGCGCGCTCGCGACCGGCGGCTACGGCACGGCGCTCGGCGTGATCCGCGCCGCCGTCGAGGAGGGCAAGGCGCTCCGCGTGCTCGCGTGCGAGACCCGCCCGTACCTCCAGGGCGCCCGCCTCACCGCCTGGGAGCTCCAGCGGGACGGCATCCCCGTCGAGGTGATCTCCGACTCGATGGCCGCGTGGTTCATGCAGAAGGGCGAGATCGGCGCCGTCGTCGTCGGGGCCGACCGCATCGCGCGGAACGGCGACGTCGCGAACAAGATCGGGACCTACGGCCTCGCCTGCCTCGCGCGCCACCACGGCATCCCGTTCTACGTGGCCGCCCCGTGGAGCACGATCGACCTCGCCACCGACAGCGGCGCGTCGATCCCGATCGAGGAGCGGAGCCGCGACGAGCTCGCCGTCGTCGGCGGCCGCCGCGTCGTCCCGCCCGGCGTGCCCGTCCGGCACCCGGCCTTCGACGTCACCCCCGCGGAGCTCGTCACGGCCGTCTTCACCGAGCGCGGCAAGCTGACGACGCGCGAGATCAGCCGCTCCGTGCCGCCGGCGCCGCCGGCCGGCTAGCGCACCTCCCCCCTCGCGCTCCCCCGCCGCATGGGCTAAGGACACCCCTGATGGCGCAGTTCTCGCCCAAACCTGAATGGCTCAAGGTCCGCGCTCCCGGGGGGGACACCTACCACCACCTCAAGGAGACGTTCCGCAAGCTCGATCTCCACACGGTCTGCGAGGAGGCGCGCTGCCCGAACGTCGGCGAGTGCTGGCGCGAGGGGACCGCGACGGTGATGCTCCTCGGTGACGTGTGCACGCGCGGCTGCCGCTTCTGCGCGGTCACGACGGGCGATCCGCGCGGCGCGGTCGACGTCCGCGAGCCGGAGCACGTGGCCCGCGCCATCGCCCGGCTCTCGCTCCAGTACGTCGTGATGACGATGGTCAACCGCGACGACCTGCTCGACGGCGGCGCCGAGCACGTCGCCCGCACGGTGAGCCGCCTGCACGCGCTCCGGCCCGACCTGCTCATCGAGACGCTGGTCGGCGACTTCCAGGGCCACATGAGCGCCGTCGACATGGTGGTCGACGCCGGGCCCGACGTCTTCGCCCACAACGTGGAGGTCGTCCGCCGCATCACGCGCGTCATCCGCGACGTCCGGTCGAGCTACGACCAGTCGCTCGCCGTGCTCCGGCGCGCGAAGGAGCGCCAGCGGCGCCTCGCCGCCGACGCCGCGGAGGCCGGCGCGCCCGCGCCGCGGCGGCTCACCAAGAGCTCGATCATGGTCGGCATCGGCGAGACCGACGACGAGGTCCTGGAGGCGCTCCGCGACCTGCGCGCGGCCGGGGTCGACATCGTGACGCTCGGCCAGTACCTCCGCCCCTCCTCGAAGCACGCGCCCGTGCAGCGCTTCGTCGAGCCCGAGACCTTCGCGGCGTTCGAGCGCGCGGCGCTCGAGATGGGCTTCCTCTACGCCGCCAGCGCGCCGCTCGTGCGGTCGAGCTACAAGGCGGCCGAGGTCTTCGTCCGCAGCCTGATGGACCGGGGCGGCGCGGCGCAGCCCGCCGGCGCCTCCCCGGCCGGGGAGGATCCCGCAGGCGCGGCAGCCATCGAGGCGCTCCTCGAGGAGCGCCTCGCCGTGGCGCGCCGCGAGGCCGCCCGCCTCACCGCAGAGCTCGACCCGGACGAGCCCCAGCCGCTCGACGGCCCGGCGGCCGCGTCGGCCAGCGCCGCGCGGCTCGTCCCGGCCGCCTCCCTCGTTCGCCGCTAGCGCGGCGCCCACCCGAGCGGCTTGACGCTCCCTGGCGTTTGGCCGAGCGTGTTGCTCGGCAGGAGGGTCCAACACCACGATGTCCGCTCCCATCAACAGGCGCCCCGGCGGCATCGCGCCAGGCGCCTCGCGCCTCGGCTCGGAGGCGCCCCGCGTGCGCGTGGCGTCGATCCTGGCCCAGGCAGCGAGGGCCTACAGCGCGCGCCCTCCCATCGAAGACATCACGATGCCCACCGGCTTCGATCCCGCCGCGGTGGCGCTCTTCGAGACGATCATCGAGGCCGCGTTCCTCGTCGCGAACGCCGACGGCCACTTCGACGACGAGGAGCGCGGACGCTTCCAGGCGATCGTCGCCGGCGCCTGCCAGAACCTCGTCCACGAGAAGCAGCTCGAGGCGCTCCTCGCCGACCTCGGCGAGATGCTGGCCGAGGACGGGCTGGAGAAGCGCATCAGCATGGTCGCCCGCACGATCGCGCGGACCGAGCACCAGCGCGAGGTGCTCCGCGTGGCGGCGTCCATGGCGCACGCCTCCGGCGGCGTGAGCGCGCATGAGCACGGCGTGCTCGAGCAGCTCGCGCGCGGCTTCAAGCTCGACGTGGCCGCCGTCGACGAGGCCCTCGCGCAGGCAGCCGAGCCCGTGAACGTCTAGCGTGGACATCCGCGCCGCCGCGTACGGCGGGAGACGCGCATCAGGGCGCGCGCGGGTTCGAGCTCGCCGCGGCGAGTCAAACCCCGAGCGCGATCGCTGCGACGAGTCAACGTCACGCGTAAAGCGAATGAGCGTACGCCGCGTCTGGGCACTGGTCTCGGGCAGCGCCTTTGGTTAGTGTCCCGCGAACCGATGAGCACCGCGACGTACTCCACCGACCGCCCGCCGAACGTCTCAGGGGCAAGCCTCGAGCCGCAGGCTGCCGTCGCGCGGCACCCGCTCGATACGTGTGCCGACGACGTGATCAAGGTCCTGCGCGACGACGGCTCGCTCGACCCCGCGCACGATCCGAAGCTCGAGCCATCGGAGGTGATCGCCCTCTACAAGGCCATGATGCGCACGCGCCTGCTCGACGAGCGGCTCGTGGCGCTGCAGCGCCAGGGGCGCATCGGGTTCCACATCGGCTCGCTCGGCGAGGAGGCGACGGTCCTCGGCAGCGTGTTTGCGACGCGGCCCCAGGACTGGGTGTTCCCCTGCTACCGCGAGTTCGGGGCGGCGCTCTGGCGAGGGCTGCCGCTCCAGCGGTACATCGACAACATGTTCGGCAACGCGAACGACACGGTGAAGGGGCGGCAGATGCCGGACCACTACACCTACCGCGAGGGCCACTTCGGCTCGGTGAGCTCGCCCATCGGCACGCAGATCACCCAGGCCGTGGGCTTCGCGTGGGCCGCCAGGCTGAAGCGCGACGAGCTCGTCACGCTGGCCTACTTCGGCGACGGCGCGACGAGCTCGTCGGATTTCCACAGCGGCCTGAACTTCGCCGGCGTGTTCAAGGTGCCGGTCATCTTCCTCTGCCGGAACAACGGCTGGGCGATCAGCGTGCCGACCGAGCGCCAGACGTCGAGCAACACGTTTGCGGGCAAGGGCGTCGCGTACGGCGTCCCCGGGGTGCGGGTCGACGGCAACGACGTGTTCGCCGTCGTGAAGGTGACGCGCGACGCGATCGCGCGCGCCTCGCGCGGCGAGGGCGCGACGCTCATCGAGGCGATGACGTACCGCCTGTCGGGCCACTCGACGAGCGACGACCCGAAGGCGTACCGCCCCGACGCGTGGCTCGACCCGTGGCGCCGGCTCGATCCGATCGCGCGGCTCCGGCGGCACGTCGAGCGCACCCAGGGCTGGACCGAGGCGCAGGATCGCGAGATCGAGGCGGCGGTCGACGCGGAGGTCAAGGCCTGCATCGCGGTCTCGGAGAAGGTCCCGCCGCCGCCGCTCGACTCGATGTTCGAGGACGTCTATGCGGAGCCGCCCTGGCACCTCGTGGAGCAGCGGGAGCAGCTCAAGGCGGGCCCGAGGCCCAAGGGCCACGGCGGCCACTAGGCCGCGCGGACGGCGGCGTCGGCGTGGCGGCTCGCCGGGCGGCGACGCGGTGGGGGTGGCGCCGCTGCCCGCGATCGGCGGGGACCCCCGGGGGGGCCGGGGCGCCGGTGAGGTTGTACCCCCACCTGTTGGCCGAGAGACGGAGACGAAGAGCATGCCTCAGATGAACATGGTCCAGGCGATCAACGACGCGCTACGCCACGAGATGCGGCGGGACTCGCGGGTCGTCGTGCTCGGCGAGGATGTCGGCAAGGTCGGCGGCGTGTTCCGCGTGACCCAGGGCCTGTTCGACGAGTTCGGGGACGACCGGGTGATCGACACGCCGCTCTCGGAGAACGGGATCGTGGGGACGGCCATCGGGATGGCGCTCTACGGGCTCGTGCCGATCCCGGAGATCCAGTTCGCCGATTTCATCTATCCCGCGTACGACCAGATCGTGTCCGAGCTGGCGAAGTACCGCTACCGCTCGGGGGGAGAGTACCCGTCCAAGCTGGTCATCCGGACGCCGTTCGGCGGCGGCATCCGCGGCGGGCACTACCACTCGCAGTCGCCCGAGGCGCAGTTCATCCACGTCGCGGGCCTGAAGGTCGTGTGCCCGTCGAACCCGGCCGACGCGAAGGGGCTCCTGCTCTCGTCGATCCGGGACCCGGATCCGGTGCTGTTCTTCGAGCCGAAGCGCATCTACCGCGCCGCCAAGGGCGACGTCCCCGAGGGCGAGTACACGGTCCCGCTCGGCCAGGCGAAGGTCGTCCGGCCGGGCTGGCACGTGACGCTCGTGGTCTGGGGCGCGATGCTCTACGAGGCGCTCGACGCGGCGAACCAGGCGGCCGCGCAGGGCGTCGAGTGCGAGGTGATCGACCTGCGCACGCTGTGGCCGCTCGACATCGACACGGTGATCGAATCGGTGAAGCGGACGGGCCGGTTCATCGTCGTGCACGAGGCGCCGAAGACCTGCGGCCTCGGGGGCGAGCTCGTCGCGCTGGTCAACGAGAAGGCGTTCCTCCACCTGGAGGCGCCGCCGCTCCGGGTCACGGGCTTCGACACCCCGTTCCCGTACACCCTCGAGAACGAGTATCTCCCTCTGTCCCATCGTATCCTTCCGGCGATCCTGGAGACGGCGAGGTACTGACGCATGGGCAAGTACGAGTTCAGGCTTCCGGACATCGGCGAGGGCGTCACCGAGGGCGAGATCGTGACCTGGCTGGTGTCGCCGGGCGACATGGTCGCCGAGGACCAGCCGATGGTCGAGGTGATGACCGACAAGGCGACGGTGACGATCACGTCGCCGCGCACCGGCCGGATCGTGGAGACGCGGGGCAAGGTGGGCGGGGTCGTCCCCGTCCACTCGGTGCTCGTCGTGTTCGACCTCGACGACCGGCCTGCGGCGGCGCCGCCCGCGTCGGGGGCGGGGGTGCGAAAGGACGCCGCGAAGGCCGGCCCGGCCGAGCCCGCGGCGGCGGCCGCGAAGTCCGGGGCCGCGGAGCCCGCGGCGACGGCGGTCGGCGACATCCGGGAGGACCTCCCGGGGATGAACCTGGTGGCGCCGGCGCGGTCGGCGTGGGCGAACGGCAGCATCGGCGCGGGCGCGCGCGCGGCGGCCTACTTCAACGAGAAGCCGCTCGCGACGCCCGCGACGCGCAAGCTGGCGCGCGACCTCGGGGTCGACCTGCGGCGCGTGCCGCCGACCGGCCCGGCGGGCCGCGTGACGAAGGACGACGTGCGGGCGCTCGAGGCGCCCGAGGAGGCGGCCACGGCGCTGCCCGAGCCGGCGCCCAGGCGGACGGCCCCGGCGCTGCCCGAGCCGGCGCCGAGGCCGGCGGCGGCGGGGCCCGGCCAGCTGGACGAGGAGCCGGAGCACGCGGCGGCGCGGCCCGAGGGGGAGCGCGGACGGGGGTTGCCCTCGGCGCCGGGCGACGAGCGCATCCCGCTGCGGGGCGTGCGCAAGCGGATCTTCGAGGCGATGTCGCGGTCGAAGCACACGGCGGCGCACTTCACCTTCGTCGAGGAGTGCGACGTCTCCGCGCTGAAGGAGCGCCGCGCGCGCCTGCGCCCGCTGGCCGAGAAGGCGGGCGTGAAGCTCACGTTCCTGCCCTTCTTCGTGAAGGCCGTCGTCGCGGCGCTGAAGAAGCACCCGACGCTGAACAGCACGTTCGACGAGGCGGCGCAGGAGCTCGTCGTCAAGAAGAGCTATCATATCGGCATCGCGTCCGCGACCGAGGCCGGGCTCATCGTGCCAGTCGTGCGCGACGCGGATCGGCGGAGCGTGCTGGAGATCGCGCAAAAGATCGCGCGGCTCGGCGAGGACACGAAGTCGGGGCGGGTGAAGCCGGAGGATCTCGGCGGCTCGACGTTCACGATCACGTCGCTCGGCCAGCAAGGGGGGCTGTTCGCGACGCCGATACTGAACTTCCCGGAGGTCGCGATCCTCGGGATCCACCAGATGAAGCAGAAGCCGGTGGTGCGCGACGGGCAGATCGTGATCGGCGAGGTGATGCTGGTGTCGCTGTCGTTCGACCACCGGATCATCGATGGTCACGTGGGGGCGGCGTTCGCCTACGAGATCATCGGGTATCTGGAGGATCCCGATCGGCTGTTCCTCGAAATGAGCTGAGCGGCGGCTGCGCGCGGCAGTCGCCTCTGTCGAGCCCGCTCCCTCCGAGCGTCAACGGGATCGTTGATGCGCGGGACCGGAGCGGTCCGGGGTCAGATTGAACGCGGAGCCGACGAGCGCAAGGTGGCTGAACGCCTGGGGGAAGTTGCCGAGCAGCCGCCCGCTCCCTGGGTCGTACTCCTCCGAGAGCAGGCCGACGTCGTTGCGCAGCGCGAGCAGCCGCTCGAACAGCGCCCGCGCCTCGCCGGCGCGGCCCATGAGGGCATAGCAGTCCGCGAGCCAGAAGCTGCACGCGAGGAACACCCCCTCGGCGCCGGGCAGGCCGTCGGGCGTCCTCCCGGGCGCGGTCGAGTAGCGGAGCACGAAGCCCCCGCGCACGAGCTCGCGCTCGACGGCGCGCACCGTGCCCGCGACGCGCGGGTCGCCGGGCGGCAAGAAGCCCACGAGCGGGATGAGCAGCGTGCTCGCGTCGAGCTCCTGGCTGCCGTACGACTGCGTGAACGTGCCGCGGCCCGGGTCGAACCCCTTCTCGCAGACCTCCGCGTGCACCGCGTCGCGCAGCGCGCGCCAGCGATCGACCGGGCCGTCCAGCCCGAGCTGCTCCACGGTCTTCACGGCGCGATCGAACGCGACCCAGGCCATCACCCGCGAGTAGGTGAAGGGGCGCGGCCCGCCCCGCACCTCCCAGATGCCCTCGTCGGGCCGGCGCCAGCTCGATTCGAGGAAGTCCATCAGCTTGCGCTGGAGGCGCCAGGCCTCCGGCTCCGGGGCGAGGCCGGATCGGCGCGCCTGGTACATCGTGTCCATCACCTCGCCGTAAACATCGAGCTGGAGCTGCTCGACCGCGGCGTTGCCGGCGCGCACCGGCCGCGAGCCCTCGTAACCCGGCAGCCAGGGGAGCTCGATCTCGCTGAGCCGCCGCTCGCCCGCGATGCCGTAGAGGATCTGGAGCTTCGAGGGGTCGCCCGCGATGGCGCGCAGGAGCCAGTCGCGCCAGGCCGCGGCCTCCTCGCTGTAGCCGCCGAGCAGCAGCGCGTAGAGCGTCAGGGTCGCGTCGCGCAGCCAGCAGTAGCGGTAGTCCCAGTTGCGCACGCCGCCGATCCACTCGGGGAGCGAGGTCGTCGGCGCCGCGACGAGCCCGCCCGTGGGGGCGTGGGTGAGCGCCTTGAGCGCGACGAGCGACGTGACGACCGCCTCCTTCCAGGGTCCGGCGTGGGCGCAGCGGCTCGACCAGGCGCGCCACCACCCCTCGGCGTGCTCCACCGCGCGCTCGGCGTCGATCGCCTCGGGCGGCGGCTCGTTCGACGGGTGCCACGTGAGCACGAAGGGGATGCGCTGGCCCTCGTGGACGTCGAACTCGGCGACCGTGGTGAGCCCTGCGCCGTGGACCGGCACCCCCGCGCGCAGGATCAGCGCGTCGGGCCCGGCCACCGCGCGCAGCGCGCCGCCGCTCGACCGCACCCAGGGCACGATCGAGCCGTAGTCGAAGCGAATGATGAGCTCCAGGGAGACCGGGACCCGGCCGCGCACGCCCTCGACGATGCGCACGACGTCCGGCGCCCTCCCGCGCAGCGGCATGCAGTCCACGAGCCGCACCGCGCCCTCGGCCGTGGTGAACTCGGTCTCGAGCACGAGCGTTCCCTCGCGGTAGCGGCGTGCGACGCGGGGCGACGGGTCCTTCGGCCCGATCCGGAAGCGGCCGTGCTCCGGCGTGCCGATCAGGGCGGCGAAGCAGGCGGCCGAGTCGAAGCGCGGCAGGCACAGCCAGTCGATGGAGCCATCGCGCCCGACCAGCGCCGCTGTCTGTGTGTCCCCCAGCAACGCATAGTCCTCGATCCGCAGCGGCATGCGAGCTCCTGGCCGACGCGGCGACGCGCCGGCGCCTCGGCGGCGGCGAAAGCACGAAGGATGCCACGCGCCGCGCCGCGGGTTCAGGCCGTGGCCCACGAGGGCGTGGACCTGCTCCGAGCGGTTGTTTCGAGAGACGAGCGCCGCCGCGCGGGGCCGACTGCGGAAGACCGGCCGGCGGGTGGAGCTCAGCGCACCATGGTGAAGAAGTTGAGCTTGTTGCCGTCCAGGTCGCGGAAATATCCCCCGTAGAAGCCCTGTCCGCGCGGCCCCGGCGCGCCCTCGTCCTTGCCGCCCAGCTCCAGGGCCTTGTTATGGAGCGCGTCCACCTTGGCCGGGCTATCGACGGCGAGCGCGACCATCACCCCGTTGCCGACCGTGGCCGGCTGGCGGTCAAAGGGCAGGGCGACGGCGAGCGCGGGCGCGTTCGGCTTCACCGCCCAGATGATCAACCGCTCGAGCTGCAAGAGCCGCGTCGCGCCCAGCTCGCCCAGCAAGGCATCGTAGAAACGGGCGGCGCGCTCCAGATCGTCCGTGCCCAGCGTGACATATCCGATCATCGAATTCTCCGTTCATTGGAATGGTTCGTCATCGTTGGCCCGCCGTACTCCTCCGCGCTCCAGTGACCGGAGCGGGTCTCGCTTCCAGGCGACCCACGACACTGCGCGCGGGCCGCTCTGGCCGGTGGGAAAGGCCGATCTCCTACGACCACGTCGGGCGGAGACGTCCCGGCCTGGACGCAAACGTAAGAGCACCACGAGCGTATCCTGGCCCAGGCGGCGTGGGAAGGCGTGCCTAGGGGCCAGGGAGCGGCAGGGGAACGGCCGGCCGGGGAGAGGCGGCGGCGGTGCGCCGGGCGGCCGGAGGCGCCTGCGGCGACGCTGCGCTGGGCGGTGCGTCAGGTCGCTCGGCGCCGGCGACGAGGGCTCCGGCGAGCGCCGGAGCGCCCCCCTCCCGCTGCCCGATCGGGAGCAGGGTAGCGCCGCGCTCCTCAGCGCGCGAGGAAGAGCTGTTCAGGGAGCGCGGTGTTGCAGGGTGCCTGAACGATGTGCGCATAGCCCCCGGTGCTGGCCCCCTCGACGCTCAGGCACTTCTGGCTGTTCACGTTCATGATCGACCGATACGCGCCCACCGGCCGCAGGATGAACTTCTGGTTGGGGTTGCCCGTGCAGGTGTATTGAATGAGCCCGACGCCGTCCTCGAGGCTCGAGTAAGGGATGTCGAAGCAGAGCCCGCTGTGCTTCGGCTTGATGAACACGCTCCCATCGGCGTCTCCCGTCGGGATGAGCTCGAAGCTCTGGTTGGGACCGCCGGTCGCAGGCCATTGAATGATCGGCGAGAGCGGCGTCGTCTCCGAGTAATAGACGTCCATGTTGAGGCCGCTGTTCTGGTTGGTGAAGGTCACCGCCGGGTTGGTGCTGCTCACGCTCCCGAAGTCCACGGTCGTGGCGAGCTCGGCGGCGACAGAGTAGCCTTGAGGATGCGCCTCTGCGTAAAAGAAGTACCAATCGACGTAGATCCCTTGGAGCACCTGGGTGTGCGTGACGGAGAGGGGCACCTTGCCGTTGAACGCGCTCGGCGCGGAATAGACGGTCTGATACGTCGGCTGGAGGGTCGAGACCGCGAGGAACGGCAGCGTGTGGAGCGTTCCGGTCCAATCGTCGACGAGGTCGACGGGGTTCCAGTACGGATAGCCCTGCGCCGAGGTCATCCGGTAGCTCCAGGCGGACGTCCGCCCCGTGCTCTGATCGATCGCGGTGAAGTCGGACAAGGACACGGTGGCGCTGTCCTGGAAGCTGCACGAGAAGCTGGCGCTGGCCGCGTCGGTGCCCCCCTGCGCGCCGACGCTGCAGCCGACGGAGCGCGTGAACGAGTTTTGCCCGTTCGGGGAGTTGGGCACGTGGGCGTACGGGCTCAGCGCCGTGCTGCCAGGCACGACCCGGACGTCCAGCTGCTGCTGGTAATAGCCCCGGTTGAACTGGTCGTTCGTGTTCAGCGGCCCCGGGTTCGCGCCCGCGCCCACGCCGGTGACGACCATGAATTTGTTGTCGGGCGTGGCCGAAGCGACGAGCTCGACCTCGTAGCTCAGATCCAGGGTCGCGCGTTGCGAGGTGCCGGGGACGGTCCACCCCGCGGAGCCGTTGACGATGAACTGGCGGTAGGTGCCCGGGGGGGCCGCGCTCGCGACGGAGAGAGCGAACGGCTGCACGACGGGCGCAGCGGCGAGCGTGCGGATGCGCGCCGCCACCTGCGTCGCGACGTCCTCTCGTGACGGAGCGGCCGTGGGCGCGGCGCCCTCCGCGGCCTCCCCGGCGTGCTCGCGGTCCGACGCGCGCGCCGCCAGCTCCTCGGCGGGCAAGGTAGCAGCCTCGTGGCTCACCTTGATCGTGGCGGAGGGGGACTTCACCGCCGTCGTCTCGATGTTCCCGTAGAGCTTGATGTCGAACTTCGTTCCCCCGCGCGATGGCTCCACGATCGCCACGTCGCCCGCGACGCCATAGCCGAACACCGCGGCCATGCGCGCCGAGTCGCGGACATTCTCGAAGACGAACGGGACCCCGGCCTCGCTCGCGGCCTCGACCAGCGACCGGTACGTCGCGAGGTCCGCCTCACCGAGCTCGTCCATGTCGGCGATCACCGCGCCCGTTCGGCGAAGGAGGTCGCTGCGCTCGGCGTCGCCGGAGCGGAGTGAATCCAGAGCGCGCTGCGCCGACGTCGCCTGGAGCTCGCCGGCGAGGTGATGGAGGACCGGTGTCCTGTCCGCGGAGATCCGGGTCAGGGCGATGAACCCGGTACGCGCGGCGGGCGCCTCGGACGTCGACGAAATGTCATCGAGCGGCTCGACGTCGGGGCTCCCGCAACCTGTTTGCACAGCTGCGAAGGCGAGCGTCGAGAGCGAGAACACCAGGCCGAATCTGGAACGGATCATGGATTCCTCCCTTGCGGCTTCCTTCGCCCAGGCGAGCGATCGCGCCGTCAGGTCCAGCTACGGCCGACACCGGCATCGGTTTCGCAACCTACTCGCGGCGGCTGCGGCCGGCGCGCGCCGGGTCGGTCGCCGGCAGCTCCCCGAGGAGGTGGTCGATGCATGTCCGGACGGCGGCCGTCAGGGCGCGATGCGCGCGATAGAGGAGGCTGACGCCGCCGGCCTCGGCCTCGTAGCCCTTGAGGACGCGGACGAGGCGCTTCGCGGCCACGTCCTCGGCGCAGAACACCTCCGGGAGCATCGCGATGCCGATGCCCGCGAGCGTCGCGCGGTAGGCGGCGGAGGACTCGCTCACATAGAAGCGGGGCTCGAAGGCGACGCGTCGCCTCCGGCGCCCCTGCCCGAGCGTCCATGTGGCCATTCCGTCCGTCGCGTGCACCGCGATGCAATCGTGACGCGCGAGGTCCTCGATCCGCTGGGGAACGCCCCGCGCCTCGAGGTAGCGAGGGCTCGCATACAGCAGCTTCCGCGTCGCCCGCCAGAGCTCTCGCGCCACGAAGTCGGTGGTGTCTTCCACGTGGCCCGGGACGATCGCGATGTCAAAGCCCCCGGCGAGCAGGTCGACCCGCCGTGAATCGATCTCGAGGTCGACCGACACGCGGGGATGCTTCGCGAGATAGGTGCAGACGACGCTCGCCACCGCGGCGCCGAGGGCGATCGGCGCCACGATCCGCACGCGTCCGCGCGGCTCACTCTGGAGCTCGCGGACGAGATGCGTGCCTTGCGTGAGGTCGTCGATCGCCCGCTCGGCGTGGCCGAAGTACGCGCGCCCGGCCTCGGTCAGGTCCAGCCGCCGCGTGGTTCGCTCGAGGAGCCGGACACCGAGCGCGGACTCGAGCCGCGCGATGCGCCGGCTCACCGTGGAGACCGGCACGCCGCGCTCGCGGGCGGCGGCCGAGAAGCTGCGCGTCCGGACGACGCGCACGAGGAGCGCGGCGTCGTTCAGATCCAGATCGATTCGTGCGTCCACGGCAACAGTCCCTTCCCTCCAGGCACACTAATGCGCTCCGGCGGCCGCCGCTAGGCTCGACGACGTGAAGAAGCCCATCGTCACCGGGCCACGCGGGGCACGGAGCGCCGCGCCCGCGTGATCTTTGGGATGACCGCGCAGGGTCGCTGCGCCGAACGCAGGAGGAGATTGTCATGATCATCGTCACTGGAGCCAACGGTCACCTCGGCCGAGCCATCATGGAGCGGCTCCTTCAGCGCGTGCCCGCCGCTCGGCTCGGCGTCAGCGTCCGCGACCCGGAGCAGGCCAGCGCGCTCGCCGAGCGCAGCGTCCGCGTGCGCCGGGGGGCCTTCGACGACGCCGCGAGCCTGCGCCACGCCTTCGAGGGCGCCTCGCATGTCCTGATCGTCTCCATCGACAGCGCGGGCGAGGCCGCGGTGCGCCAGCATGAAGCCGCGCTCGAAGCGGCGCGCGCGGCGGGCGCCCGCCGCGTGCTCTACACGAGCCACATGGGCTCGAGCCCGGCGTCCCGCTTCGAACCCATGCGCGACCACGCGGCCACCGAGGCCTCGCTGCAAAGGTCGGGGGTCGCTTTCACCTCGCTCCGCAACGGGTTCTATGCGGCGTCCGCGCTCATGCTCCTCGAGCGGGCGCTCGAGACGGGCAAGCTCGTCGCGCCAGAAGACGGCCCGGTCTCGTGGACAGAGCACGGCGACCTGGCCGACGCGGCGGTGATCGCGCTGACCGACGAGGCGCGCCTCGACGGGGTGACACCGCCGCTCACCGCCTCCGCGGCCCTCGATCTCGCGGACATCGCGGTGATCGCCTCGGAGCTCCTCGGGCGCTCGATCACGCGGGTGACCGTCAGCGATCAAGCGTTCAGGGCAGAGATGGTGTCTCACGGCACCCCCGAACACCGGGCGGACCTCTTCCTGGGCATGTTCGCCGCGAGCCGAGAGCGCGAGTTCGCCGCGGTGGATCCGACCCTGGAGCGCCTGCTCGGCCGAGCGCCGATGTCCATGCGTCACTACCTGGCGGCGCGCCTGTCACGCTGAGGCAGGGGGGCGCAATGCAGCGGGGCGCTCACGACCGCAATGGGTCCGGCGGATGGGGGAACACCGAGCACCGGCTCGCACACAGGGCTCCATCGGTCACCCGTAGATCACGGCGATCTTCGCCGGGAGATCTTTTGGTACCGTGGTCGCAGGCGCCTCGCCTGCTCGATGCGCGTTCGCTCGATCGAGCAGGGCGCACCGTGTCGGGCTTCGCGCGCCGGATGGGGTTCGAGGGAGGGGCATGCGAACAAAAGCCTTCATCGAGAGAGCGATCCTCCGTGCTGTCGCGCTGCTGGCGCTCCCGGCGCTCGGCGCGTGCGGCGCGGAGACACCGCCGTACGACGACCTGCCGCTGCGCGACGCGCTGAGCGCCGCGCCGGAGGTCCTCGCCGCCTTGCCGGACGAGGTCCTGCACGACCTCGCGGCGCGGCTGGAGGAGGCGCACGGCGAGCCGGGGGACGAGACGGCGATCGACGGCGCGGAGATCGCGAGCGTCCCCGCGCTGGTCCGCAGCGCGGACGCGGCGCGGGACGAGGCGGGGAAGGACGCGATCGTCCTCGGCGCGCTCGAGCCGTCCGAGGACGGGTTCGTGCTCCGCGCGGTGACGTCCGTTGCGGGAGGGCGCGGGCCCCAGGGGGCGCTCGATCGACCTGTGCCCACCCTCGCGGGGCCACCGGCGTCGCCGGAGTCCGCGCCGCTGGAGGACGCGGCGCTCGGCGGCCGGGCGGGCGAGATCCTGGCGGAGCTCGCGCGGCGCGCGGACGCGCAGGACCTCGTCCGCGTCACCGGCCTGCCCGCGGGCGTCATCGCCCAGGATCACACGGTGTACGTCAACGCCGCGTGGCTCGTCGCGCTGAGCGCCCTCTCGCCCAAGGACGCGCCCGCGCTCCCCGCCCCGTCGGATGGCGCCGCGATGCCCGCGTGGCCCCGGAGCGAGCCGCGATCCGTGCGCTTCAACCCCTATCACCTCCCCTCGTCCGTCGCGGAGTGCGCCGCCGAGGTGCGGGACGTCTGCACCTGCGCCGTGGCCGGGCAGTGCGAGCACGACCGCACCGACCCGACGTTCGCGGACGCCCAGGCGGAGTGTTCCTGGGTCAACGGCGGGGCGCTGAACGCCGAGGCGCTCTGCGTCCTCGCGCTGCTGAGCATCAACGGGGTCAAGGAGTGCGTCCTCTCCGCGGGCAGCGGCGCGTGCGCCGCGCTGCCGATCGCGGGGCGCGACGGCGCGCTGGCGTTCGCCGGGGACGAGGGCTGCATGGCCGTGCTCGACCGCTGCCTCCAGTACGGCAGCCCGACGGTCCCGGCCGTCACCCCGAGCGCGCCGAGCGGCACGTCGGGCGGGGACGACTGCGGCAGCTGCGGAGGCGGCTGCGACAGCTGCAACGAGGACGTCGCGGGTTGCAACCAGAACTGCAGCGAGTGCAACCAGAACTGCCACGACTGCAACCAGAACTGCCGCGACTGCGACCAGAACTGCAAGGACGGCGATCCATCCACCGGCAGCAACTCGAGCTGCAAGCTGAGCGCCGGCCGGCGCGATCCCGGAGGAGGCCGCCCGGGCGCGCCCGTGCCCCTCGGCGCCGCGTTCTGGCTGCTCCTGCCCGCGGGTTACATGCTGCTGCACATCCGGAGGCGGCCGTGAACCGGGCGGTGATGCTCTGGCTCGAGCGCCACGGCCTGCCGCCGTGGCTCGCGCCGTCCTACGCGGTGATGGTCGCCCTCGCGGGGCTCCTCGGGGCGACGGCGTTCTTCTGGCTCGTGCGCCGGGATCGGGGCGACGTGGCCGTGGAGGGCCGGGCGCTCCTCTCGGGCTACGTCGCGGCGCTCCTCGGCGGCTACGTCTTCGAGGCGCTGCGCGCCGCGCCCGAGGCGCTGGCGAGGGGCTCGTGGGGTCCGATGCTCCACGCCGGCCGCGCCGCCTACGGGGGCCTCATCGCCGGCGTCGCCGTGGCCGGCCTGGTCCTCTGCCGCCGCGGCGCGGCCGTGCTCCCGTTCCTCGACCGGCTCGTGCCGGGGCTCGGGATCACCTACGCCTGCGTGCGCACCGGGTGCTTCCTCGCGGGGTGCGACTACGGCCGCGTCACCGGGGGCGCGCTGGGCGTCCGGTTCCCCGCCGGCAGCCCCGCGGCGGCGGACCACGCGGCGGCCGGCTGGGTGCCCCTCGGCGCGCCGAGCCTGCCCGTGCACCCCACGCAGCTCTACGAGGCCGCGCTCGGGGCGATGGCGAGCGCGATCGCCGCCCTCTGGCTCGTCCGGGGGCACCGGGACGGGCGCGCGTTCGGGACATGGCTCGCGCTCTACGCGGCGGGCCGGTTCTTCATCGAGCTCCTCCGCGGGGACGCCGGGCGCGGCGTGTACGGGGGGCTCAGCACCGGCCAGCTCGTCTCGCTGGCGCTCCTGCTGGGGCTCGCGGCGGCCGTCGTGCTGGCGCGCCGGGCGCGCAGCGCGCGGCGCGCCGCCGCCGTGGCGCCCGCGCTGGTGGCGCTCGTCTTCCTGAGCCTCGCCGCGGGCGAGGCCGCGGCCCAGCCGGCTCGCCCCGCGCCGTCCGCGCCAGCAAGGCCCGAGGCAACGACGCCCGCGGCCACGAGCTCCGCGCCGGCTCCGAGGCCGTCGCCGACCCCGGCGCCCCCCCCGTACGCGCCGCCCCCCGCGGGCGGGCCCCCCGCGCCCTACCCGTACCCGCCGCCTTCGGGCGGATACCCCGCGCCCTACCCGTACCCGCCGCCCGCGGGCGGGTATCCCGCGCCCTACCCGTACCCGCCGCCTTCGGGCGGATACCCCGCGCCCTACCCGTACCCGCCGCCCGCGGGCGGGTATCCCGCGCCCTACCCGTACCCGCCGCCTTCGGGCGGATACCCCGCGCCCTACCCGTACCCGCCGCCCGCGGGCGGATACTCCGCGGCCCCCCCTCCCTCGCCCGCGGCTGCCGCACAGCCGCAGAGGCGCACCCCGGAGACGTCGCCGGGGCCCGCCGCGGAGCAGGGTCATCAGGCG
The DNA here is from genome assembly GCF_051527395.1 of Sorangium sp. So ce281. Classification (NCBI taxonomy): domain Bacteria; kingdom Pseudomonadati; phylum Myxococcota; order Polyangiales; family Polyangiaceae; genus Sorangium; species Sorangium sp. So ce281. Next base: position 2,063,332 of record NZ_CP150322.1, on the reverse strand, counting down.
GAGGCCAACGCGCGGCGGATGGCGCTCTCGCTCGGGATCTCCGGCTACTTCGTGCCGGGGCGCTTCGCGGTGAAGGACGGGACGTCCGTGGATCTCGACGTCCTCGCGCGCCTCCGCCTGAGCGAGACGCGCCGCTTCGAGGTCGGCGTCGAGCTCCGGACCGTCTCGACCACCGACGTCAACCAGCTCGCCGTCGGCGTGCCCCTCCGGCTCGTGATGGGGGTCGGGTCGCACGTCGAGATGTCGGTCGGGATCACGCCGGGCTACCACCGCATCTTCTTCGACTCCCCCTACTTCGAGAGCGTGGGCGCCTTCGGCGCTCGCTTCGGGTGGGGGATCCAGCTCCCGATCACCTCCCACCTGTTCCTCGGCTTCTCTCCGCTGAGCTTCCTCGTGCTCGCCTCGGACGACGTGGAGGCGCTCGTGGCGTACGAGCCCGGGCTCTGGGCCGGCGCAGGATTGCTGTGACAGCCGTCGGAGCTGCCGGCAAGCTCTCGACCTTGCGGGCGCGGCCGTGCTCTAGCCGCGACCGATCCTGGTCGCGATGATGAGCCCTGACGACCAGCAGAGCTTGGTCAGCACGAGATCCTGGCGTCGCTCGAGCGCGGCGATCAGCTCTGCCACCTTGGGGGCGTGGTCATCAGGCCAGTTGGGCTGAGGGAGCATGTCGTCGATGACATAGAGTCCGCCGGGCTTGATCAGGCTCAGCGCGTCGTCGAGGGCGTAGTACTTGCCCGGCCATGTATCGGCAAAGACGAGCTCGAATTGCCGCCCCCGGGCAGAGCGCAAGAAGGCTTCGCCATCCATGTTCTCGAGCGTGAGGCGGGGGTCGCCTCCGAGGTGCTGGCGCGCCACGGCCTGGACCTTCTCGTCGTGCTCCACGGAGACGAGCGTAGAAATGGCATTCATGCCATCGAGGATCCAGCACGTCGAGATGCCCGTGCCGGTCCCGAGCTCGAGGAAAGCGCCCGACTTGGCGGCGGCGAGCGTACGCAGCATCGAGCCCGTCTGCCTGTCGCTCGCCATGGCAAACCCGATCTCCGCGGTGGCCCGCTCGATCTCCGCGAGCACCGCAGGCGGTCTCAAATTCTCCAGATCCTTCATGACCCGATCCCTCATCACGCGCCCAACCGCGCGTCACTCTACAGCACCTCGATCTGGCGGCCCCCCCCGGAAAGAGCCAGCGGTGGAGGGCGTGCTGCGCGGGGGGGGCGGCGGGGCAGGCCCCCACAAACCCCGAGCGCCGGCCCGCAGCGCAGCCGCTCGCCCCCCGATCTCGCCTCCCGCACAGGAGGCAATAGCCCCCCAAAAGGCGCGAGTTTGTGGGACAGCCCCGCCGCCCCCCCGCGCAGCACGCCCTCCACCGCTGGCTCCGCTGCAGCCGTCCGAGCTCACTCCCCGAGCAACGCCCGCGCGAGCGTCAGCGTCCGTGCGTTCGCGGAGACGTTCTCGAGAAAGCTCCTCCGGAACGCCGGCTCCTCGATCCTGGCCGCGCGAGCGAGCAGCGCGCCGCGCTCCTCGCGGACGACCGCGCGCGCGGCCTCCGCGTCGCCCTTCGCGTGCAGCGCCTCGGCGTACAGCGCAGGGATCACCTCCTGCCGCAGCAGGAAGACCGTGCCTGCCTGCCGCTGGAGCGCGAGCGCCTCGCCGGCCATCGCGCAGGCCTCCTCCGTCCGCCCTTGCCGCAGCCGGATCTCGGCGAACAACGAGAGATGCACGGCCCCGAGGAAGGGCGCCATCACCGCCGGATCCCCCGCCGCGCAGAGCGCCTCCTCCGCCTGGGCGAGCTCGCCGAGGAGCAGCCGCCCCTCGGCGAGCAGCTGCCGCGGGATCACGCTCCGGCTGCGATCGCCGCGCGCGAGCATGTGCTGGAGCAGGCTGCCGGCCATCTCCAGCGCCTCGGTGATCCTGCGCCGCTCGAGCAGCGAGACGATCCGGCACGACACCGAGGTCGTGAACACGTAGTCGAGCAGGCCCTCGGTCGCGAGCACGCGATCGAGGCACCCATCGGCGGCGGCCATGTCGCCGAGCCTCGTGTAATCGATCGCCACCAGCATCCACGCCCAGGGGACGAACAGCCCGCTGCCGAGGGACTCGGCGCGCCGCGCGGCGGCGAGGTTCGCCTGGAGCGCTCCCCACAGGTCCCGCGCCGCATGGCAGCGCCAGAAGCCGCGGGTGAGCTCGATCCAGAGGGCGGCATGAAGATCGCCCTCGACGGCCGGCGCGATGACGTGCTCGATCCGGCGCACGATCCGCTCCGCCAGCGCCGTCCTCCCGTCCCAGAGCAGGCTGAAGACGATCCGGGTCGCGAGCTCCGGGCTCAGGACGTCGACGGGGAGCTCCTCGGCCAGGAGGCGCGGGATCAACACCTCCACGGCCCGCCGCTCGTCGCAGAGCGCGACGCAGTACATCGCGCCGCTCAGGGCACGCCAGGAAACGAGGCTCCCGGGCGCGGCGAGCTCGAGCGCCTGGAGCGCGCTCGCGTGGGCGCGCGCGGCGTCGTCGGTCCAGATGAGGGCGTTCATCCGGAGCAGGTGGAGCTCGGCCAGCCGCTCGCCCTCGGCCCCGCAGGCGATCCCCTTCTCCACCCGCGCGAGCGCCGCCTGCACGTCCGCCCCGTGGAGCGCCAGGGTGGCGGCGCGCAGGTAGAACCCCCCCGCGCGCGGCCCATCCCCGCCCCGCGCGAAGTGCTCGGCCAGCACCATCGGATCGTGCTCGCCGGCCGAGAGCAGCCACTCCCCGGCGAGCCTGTGCCCGACCGCCCGGTCGCGCTCGGTGAGCATCGCGTAAGCCCCCTCCCGCAGGAGCGCGTGACGGAACGCGATCTCCTCCTGCCCCGCGAAGCGCGAGATCGGGCGGCGCTCGAGGATCTCGCGATCGAAGAGCTCCGCCCAGGCGTCCGCGTCGCTCGGCCCCGACGCCAGGGTGCGCGCGCCGACGAGCGCGCTCACGCCGCCGATCCACGACACATCCCCGAATACGCTCGCCGCCCGGAGCAGCCGCCGCACCTCGGGATCGAGCGCCGCGAGGCGCGCCTCGACCATGCCCAGCACCGTCTCCGGCAACGCACCGCCGCGCCCCTCGGCCACGGCCCGGACGAGCTCCTCCAGGTAGAAGGCGTTTCCCGCCGCCCGATCGACGATCGCCGCCACGGTCTCCGGCGCGACCGACGCGCCCAGCGCGCCGCGCACGAGCTGCTCGGCGGCCCGCGCGGACAGCTCGCGCAGCCGGATCTGCGTGAGCCCTCGCTCGATCCAGAGCCGGGGGAAGAGCTCGTGGACCTCGGGCCTCGCGAACGCGAGCACCGCATAGGGGCGCTCGCAGAGGGCCCGCAGCGCGTGATCGAAAATTTTCACCGAAGGCGCATCTCCCCAGTGCAGATCCTCGAGGACGACGAGCATGGGCCGCGCGCTCGTCACGGCGCGCGCGTAGTCCACGTAGGCTTCCTGGATCCGGTCGGCCATGTGCGCCGGGTCCTGCCGCGCGGCCCGCACCATCGGCCCGCCGTCGGCGAGAGGAACGCCGAGCAGCTCGCCGAGGAAGCAGGCCACGCGCTGCTGCTGCTGCTCCCCCGCGAACAGCTGGCCCACGGCCCGCGCGAGCTTCTCCCGCTGCGCCTCGGGGGCCTCGCCGGCCGCGATCCCGAGCGCGCCCCGGAGCGACCCGGCCAGCACCGCGAACGCGGAGCCCGCGCCGATGGAGTCCCCGCTGCCGACGCCCAGCACGAGCTCGGGATGGCGCGGCCGCAGCGCCTGGACCAGCTCGTGACGCAGGCGCGATTTGCCCACCCCCGCGGCCGCGGTCACGAGCGCCACCGCGGCCCGCGGCTCGGTGAAGCTCTCCTCCACGAGATCGAGCAGGCTGCGCAGCTCCCGGGCGCGCCCGACATAGGGGCTCGGCTTGCCCAGCAGCCTGCGCGCGCCGTCGGCGACCTCGCGCTCCGCCTCCACCCAGGAGAGCCCGTCCTGCTCCGCGACCTCGAAGCGCGCGTCGAGCAGGGCCCGCGTCACGGCGTCGACCGCGACGCGGAGGCGGCCCGGGCGGCCCCGGGCCGCCGCGTCGTCGAGCAGCACGGCCGCCCTGTCCAGGACCTCGCCGAGCAGCGATCGTCCCGTCGAGTCGCCGCGCCCCGTCACCAGCACGACGTTGGCTCCGGGGACCGACGCGCGGATCCGCAGCGCGCAGCGGGCCGCGATCGCCGCCTGGTCGGTCGCGCTGCCCGCGCCAGCCCCCGCCGCCAGGATCGCCACCACCGCCCCGCTGGCCAGCTCCTGCACGACCGCGCCGAGGGGCGAGGTCTCGCGCCGGACGGCGGCGACAGCGCTCCGCTGCGATCGGCCGGCGGGCACGATCTCCGTCGATGCCGGCGCGCTGACGTCCGCCGGCCCGACGGCCACGATCGAGCAGAGCCACACCTCCGCGGCGGTCACGAGCTCGACGGCGGCCAGGCCGGAGCGAGCGCCGCCCGCCGTCGAGGCGCCGAGCGCGTCGAGGCAGCGCACCACGGCCGCGCCGTCGGCCGGGCGCCCCTCCGGGCGCTTGGCCAGCATCTGCGCCAGGAGCTCGTCGAGCGCCTGCGGCACCTCGGGCCGCAGCGCGCTCGCCCGCGGCGGCTCCTCCTGGAGGAGCTTGGTCAGGATGGTCATGAAGTGCCGCCCGTGAAACGCCGGGCGACCCGTCAGGCACTCGAAGAGCACGCACCCGAGCGAGAAGACGTCCGCGCGCGCGTCGAGCTGCGCGCGCTCCCCGCTGGCCTGCTCGGGGGCCATGTAGCCGATGGTGCCCACGAGGGCCCCCGTCCGCGTCAGCCGCGCCGAGGCGCCCGAGAGCCGGGCGATGCCGAAGTCGAGCACCTTCACCCGGTCGGCGGCCCCGCCCGGAAGGAACAGGTTGCTCGGCTTGATGTCGCGGTGGACGATCCCGCGCGCGTGCGCCGCGCCGAGCGCGTCCGCCACCGCGCGCACGAGCGCGACGCTCTCCTCCACGTCCAGCGGTCCCCGCGACAGCCGGGCCGAGAGGCTCTCCCCGGAGAGCCACTCCATCGCCAGATACGGCTCCCCGGTGGGCGCCACCCCGTGCGTCACGTAACGCACGACGTGCGGGTGATCGAGCGTGGCGAGCGCCCGCGCCTCGTGACCGAAGCGCGCCGCTGCCTGCGCGTCGAGATCGCCGAGCAGCTTCACGGCGACGACATCGCCGCTCGCGCGATCCACGGTCCGGTAGACAGTACCCATCCCTCCCGTTCCCGCGAGCTCGACCAACTCGAACCGGCCGGCGAGCAGTCTGCCGTGAAGCATGCGCGCCAAGGATGTCAGGGCGATCACTCACGCGCCAAGCGGAACGAGCCGCCGCCGGGCGAGCTACGGCGCGATGTCGTCGAAGCGCTCCGCGACGGCGTGGCGGCTCTCCGCGTCCCGCGCCGTCCCCGGCCTGAGCAGCTGCACCGTGCGCATCCCCGCCGCCGCCGCCGCGTCGAGCTCGGCCACGATGTCGGACAGGAACAGCACCTCTCCCGGCTGCAGCCCGAGCGCCTCTGCGATCCGCTGGTAAGCGCCCGCCTCTCGCTTCGGCCCGGTCGTCGTATCGAAGAACGCCGTGAACAGGCCGGTGAGATCGCCGGCCGTCGTGTGCCGGAAGAGGAGCTGCTGCGCCTCGACGGACCCGGAGCTGAAGACGGCGAGCGTCAGGCCGAGGTCGCGCCATCTCCGCAGCGCCGGCTCCACGTCTGCGTAGATGTGGCTCCGGAGCCCCCCCGACTCGTAGGCGCTGCGCCAGATCTTGCCCTGGAGCGCCTTCAGCGTCGTCTCCTTGCGATCCTGGTCGATCCACGCGAGCAGCGCCGCCGCGAGCTCGCCGCCGCTCACGGCCTGCTCGCTCTCGCCCCGCTCGCGCGCGACCGCGCGCCGGGCGGCCTCGACCTCCGGGCCCCCGGCGTGCGCCGAGACGTACGCGGCCAGATCCCGGCGCGCCACGGAGAACAGCGTGTCGTGCACGAAGCGCACGTCGGTCGTCGTCCCCTCGATGTCGACGAGCACCGCGCGCGCAGGGAGCGCCGCCACGCTCACGCCTCGAGCCGCGGGAAGCGCGACGCGATGTCCGACCCGGTGTGCTCGGCGACCCACCCCTTCGGGTCGGAGAACCACCGGATGCAGGTGAACGAGGGCTCCGGCCCCATGTCGAACCAGTGCCGCGTCCCGGCCGGTACGCTGATGAGATCGCCCTTCTCGACGAGGAACGAGAGCACGCGCTCGCCGTGATGAATGCAGAACAGCCCTCGCCCCTCGACGAAGAAGCGCGCCTCGTCCTCGGTGTGGATGTGCTCGTCCAGGAACTTCCGCCTGAGCTCGGCGTGGTTGGGCGTGCCCGGCGACACCGACACGACATCCGCCGTCACGAACCCGCACGCCTCGGAGAGCTGCTTCACCGGCCCCGCGTACGCCTCGAGCACCTGCTCCTGCGCCGTCCCCGGCGGCAGCGGGCGCTCGGCGGACCAGCGCTCGAAGCGGATCTGCGCCTCGGCGGCGACGCGGGCGATGTCCTCGAGCGTCGTGTATTCGTCGGCCCTCGTCGGGTCGCTCTCCCGGTAAACCCGCAATCGACTCATGATAGCCCCCCTTCCAGCAGCGCGCAGTCCAGCATGAACTCAATGGCCTCGATGTGGCGGATGGTGCTCGCGATGTCCGATCCCCACGTGTACAGCCCGTGACCTGCGATGAGGTAGCCGTACACGGGCGGATGCGCCGACATGAACGCATCGACGTCCTCCGCCAGCTTCCGGATGTCCTGCGTGTTGACGAAGACCGGGAGCAGCACCGTGGCGGTGTGCGTCGACATCCCGGAGAGCGCCTTCGCCACCTCGTAGCCCGAGAGGGTCACGTACCCCTCCTGCGCGCACCGGCGCGACAGCACCGTCGCCGCCCGCGAGTGGGTGTGCGCGACGGCGCCGATCTCGCTGGAGTGCCGGTAAAGCTGGCAGTGCAGCGCCGTCTCGGCCGACGGGCGGGCCGGCGAGGGCCCGGTCAGGCGGCCGTCCGCATTGACGACGACGATGTCCGACACGCCGAGCGCGCCCTTGGGCCGCCCGGACGCCGTGATCGCGAGGGTGCCGTCGCCGAGCCGGGCGGAGAAATTGCCGCTCGTGGCCGGCGTCCAGCCGCGCTCATGACAAAAGCGGGACAGCTCGACGAGCTCGGCCGCGACCGAGGAGAACGATGCAAACGACGTCCCGCGTACGCTCACGGCGCAAACATACCAAAGCGAGCGCGGGCGATCAACGCGCCGCGCCGCCGTTCGAGCCGCGCCCGAGCCGCTGAACCCGGGGATCACCCGCGCGGCTGGCGCTCACGGCGCCGGAAGGCGCTCGGCCTCGCGCCGGCCAGCGCCGTCCCGCGCGCCGCGGAGCAGGCCGGCCCAGAACCCGAGCCCGTGCGCGGCGTGCACCGCGGGGAAGATGGCGCAGAGCAGGGGGAAATCGCGCGGCGAGGCGCGCCGCGCGAGCCGGAGCGACTCCGCGATCACGAGCGCGGCATAGGCGAGCGAGGCGAGCGCCAGCGCCGGGCGGACCGCCGGCGCGAGCGCTGACGCGAGCGCGAGCCACGCTCCGGCCGTCACCATGCAGAACGGCAGCGCCGGCCGGAGCGACAGGAACCTGCGGCGGCACAGCAGCGTGCGCGCGCGCCCCTTGCCGTACGCGAAATACTGCCGAAAGAGCGCGGCGAACGACGACCGGGGGTAGTAATAGGCGACGATCTCCCGGGACAGGTAGACCGCGCCGCCAGCCTCGATGATGCGCTGGTTCAGCTCGGCGTCCTCGTTGGTGACGGCGGCCGGGTCGTAGAGGCCGGCGATCTCGAACGCCTCGCGACGGAAAGCCCCGTTGAACACCGACTCGACGAACCCCTCGCGCGACGGATCCCGGTACGCCGAGCCGCCCACGCCGAGGGGGCTCGAGAGCGCGGCGCAGAGCGCCCGCTGAAAGCCGTTCCGGTGGCGCGGCCGCGCCGCGCCGCCCGCGTTGAGGGCGCCGGTCCTCCGGAGCGCCGCGACCGACGCAGCCACGTAGTCGCCGGCGTAGTCGGCGTGGGCGTCCATCCGGACGATCACCTCACCTCGCGCCCGGCGAATGCCGATGTTCATCGCGGCGGCCTGGATCCGGTCGGGGTTGTGGAGGAGCACCACCCGTGGATCCTCCGCCGCGACGCGGCCGACGAGCTCTTGTGTCCTGTCGGTCGAGCCGCCGTCGACCACGAAGATCTCGAGGAGCTCTGGAGGATAACGCTGCTCGAGGGCGCAGCGGAGGACGTCCTCGATGTAGCGCTCCTCGTTGTAACAGGGAATGACGATGCTGCACCGCGGCCGCTCGGCGAGCGGGCGCAGAGAGAGACGCCCGCCTCGAGGCGCGCTCGCTGTTCGATCCATGGACTCCCCCGGTCTCTCGCGGGTCGAGTCGACCCGCAGCAGGACTGCGACAGCCGCGGATACAATCGCGGGGCCAGGCGATCTCGCCGGGTCGCCCGGAGCGAACTGCACTGCGCGACGCGGCCTGGACCCGGCCGGGGCAGGCCGCTGGGCTCGGGCTGCACACCGGCGGGCTCATGCGAGGGGCGCGCGGCGCGAGCGCGACCGGACGAGCGCCCGGCCTCATGCTGGCGGGGCAGCGGCTCGAAGGGCGCGGCCGCCGGGGCGCGAGCGCCACGGAGCCTGGATCGAGGGGCGCGCGGCCCGCGCGGAGCTCATGCTCCGCACCACGGCCATGCCCCGGTTCGGCGGGCTTCCCACGGCCCCGCGTGGCCGGCAAAAGAGCTTCTCGAGGAGGCGTGCAGATGGACTTCGATCTCATGATCTCGCGGGGGACGATCCTCGACGGCAGCGGCCAGCCTCGCTACGTGGCGGACCTGGGGATCCAGAACGGCAAGATCGCCGCGATCGCCGGGCCAGGCGCGCTCGCGGGAGGGCGGGCGCTCGACGCCAGCGGGCTCGCCGTCGCGCCCGGCTTCATCGACATCCACTCGCACGTCGACTGGCTCCTCGCGCTGCCCGACCACGAGGACGTCCTCGCGCCGATGGTCGCCCAGGGCATCACGACCGTGGTCGCGGGCAATTGCGGTCATTCCCCTGCCCCGGTCACCGAGGCGTCGATTCCGCTGGTGGAGCACTCCGCGGAGATCCTGAAGGACGGAGCGCTCGCCTACCGGTGGCGCTCGATGGGCGAGCTGCTGGCGGCCCTCGAGGCCGGCGGGCTGCTCGTCAATGCGGCGCTCCTGGTCGGCCACGGCACGCTCCGGCAGGCGGTCATGGGCAACAGCGCCGCTCCCCCGAGCCGCGTGAGCGACGGCAAGGCGCGCGTCCTCCTGAACACGTACTCGGGCGTCGATGCGCACGACGAGCCGCTCCGGGCCGTGCTCTCGCACCCGCTCTGCGCGTTCGAGACCGACGCGATCCTCACCCGGCGCGGCCAGCACAACCCGGCGTCGTTCGGCACGTTCCCGCGGGTGCTCGGCCACTACAGCCGCGACGTCGGCCTGTTCCGGCTCGAGGAGGCCGTGCGCCGGATGACCTCGCTGCCCGCCGAGCGGATCGGGCTCCGCGACGTGGGGCGCATCGTGCCCGGGCACTGGGCGGATCTCGTCGTGTTCGATCCGACCACGGTGGCGGACAACACGACGCCGCGGCGGGCCGGCGCGCCGCCGTCGGGGATCCGCGCCGTCCTGATCACCGGCGAGGTGGTGGCGCAGGACGGCGCGCTGACGAGCAAGACCCGGCAGGGGCGCCTCCTGCGCAGGTAGGCGGGGCCGCGGTGTCCTTCGCTGACGCTCAGGGACGTTCGGTTCCGACCGCTTCAACAGGATCGCGCCGGAGCGCGAGATGAGCGATGGCTCCATCGTTCCGCATGTCAGAAATCCCGCCAGAGAAACGGGTCGATAGCGAGTGGTCGCTGGAAACAGCAGCGATTTTCGTAGTTTCCGCCTGCTTCGCCGCCGAGGTCGGCTCCGGTGTGGCCGAGCGGGGCGCCCTCTTCCGCCGCATCGCCCGCGGTGAAGGGCCCGCGGCATCACCGGTCCCACCGTACGGCCACGCTGCACGCGTTGGTTGACATAGAGAAGCCTATGCGATCCGGCCTCCTGGGAAAACGACGCTATATCAATAATTTATCTATGCATCTAAGGGGCCGCTTTCACTCCACAGCCTGCGGGGCGCTGGCCATGGCGTATCTCTATGGCGAGCTCGGGCTCGATCCCGACGAGGCCGAGAACCGCCGGTATACGATGGCGGCCGAGCACGCCATCCAGCACCGGCAGGCTCCCCCGTGAGCGCCCGGGCGCCCACGCGGTCGCGACGTGTCAGCGCATCGCCCGAGGACCGAGGGTGAGCTGGTCCCTCGCCGGCAGCCAGCCGGGCGCGGCGCGTGCTAAAACGTCCGCATGGAGGCAATGAGGATCGAGGGAAGCGAGCGCGATCTCGAGACGTTCGCGGCGGGGATCCTCCAGGGCGCCGCACCCATCGAGACGCCCACCCCGTTCGAGCGCCAGGTGCGCTGGGACCTGCAGGGCAACACGGGCCTCATCAGCGCCTCCACGCTGCGCTCCGGCATCTCCCTCTCCGCCACCCGGTACCGGTGGGCGTGGGCGTCGGGGATGGTCATCGACCACGCGCCGACGGGGCTGGAGTTCGTCCTGTCGCGGGGACCGCACATGCGGGTGAGGAGCAGCGAGGGAGACGGCTTTCTCCTCGGGGGCGGGACATTCCGCATCGGCCAGGTGAAGAGGCCGCTGAAGCTCGTGTGCGAATGGGACGAGTCGACCCTCGGTCAGGATCAGGACAGCCTCTGCCTCACCATCGACGCATGGCGGCTCCGCGAGCTCCTGGGCTCGCAGGTCCTGCCTGCGCCCCTCGAGCGGATCGTGGCCCACACCGGGGGTTACCCGCGCGCGACGCACGCCATGTCGCCGACCCTGTACCGGCTGCTCGACGAGATCCTGGCCTGCGACGCCAGGGGTCTCTCCCGGCAACTCCACCTGGAGGCCAAGGGGCTCGAGCTGATGGCGGCCATGGTCGATCAGCTGGAGGAGAGCGAGAGCGCAGCGTCGCCGCTCCTCTCGCAGCACGACATCGCGCGGCTCGAGCGGGCGCGGCACGCCCTGCTGGCGCGCATGGTGGACCCGCCGACGCTCCCGGAGCTCGCCCGGCACGCCGGCCTGAACGAGGTGAAGCTCAAGGCGGGGTTCCGCGCGCTCTTCGGCGCGCCGGTCTTCGCGTACCTCCGGAACCACCGGCTGGAAGAGGCCCATCGCCTGTTGCGCCAGCGGGCGTGCAACGTGACCGAGGTGGCGCAGCGGGTGGGGTACGAGAACCCGAGCAAGTTCGCGGCCGCGTTCCGCAAGCGGTTCGGCGTGCCCCCGTCGACGGTGGGCTGAGCGCCCTGGGGGCGACGCTCGCTGCCGCGGACGGCGAGGGGCGCGCGGGGAGCATCGCCGCGAGGGGTAGGCGCTGCCAGGGGCCGGCTCGAGGCACGGTCCTCCCGCTGGGAGCTGAAAGGCTCCTGCGTGGAGCGGCGGCGTGCGGCGTCCGGAACCACCATCGCAGCGGGCGGCGAAGGGGCTCGCCCCGGGAGAATGCGATGAAGGCGATTGTTCAGTACGAATACGGTTCGGCGGACAACCTGCGGCTTGAGGAGATCCCCATGCCCGCGCTCAAGGACGACGGTGTGCTCGTGCGGATCGAGGCCGCGTCGGTGAACGCGGCCGACTGGCACATGATGCGGGCGGATCCGTTCTTCCTTCGGTTTCTCGGCTTCGGGCTCTTCGCGCCGAAGCACCGGGTGCCCGGCGCCGACATCGCCGGTCGGGTGGAGGCGGTGGGGAAGAACGTGACCCGGTTCCGGGTGGGCGACGAGGTGTTCGGGGATCTGTCCGCTCACGGGTGGGGAGGCTTTGCGGAATACGTCTGCACGTCGGAGCAGGCGCTGGCCCCGAAGCCGTCGAACGTGAGCTTCGAGGAAGCTGCGGCCGTCCCCTTGGCGGCGTTGGCTGCGCTCCAGGCGCTCCGCGACTGCGGGCGGGCTCGGGCCGGGCAGCGGGTGCTCGTCAACGGCGCTTCCGGAGGGGTGGGGACGTTCGCTGTCCAGATCGCGAAGGCCCTGAACGCGGAGGTGACAGGGGTGTGCAGCACCAGGAACCTCGATCTGGTGCGGTCGCTGGGCGCCGATCACGTCGTCGACTACACGCGCGCGGACGTCACCCGGAGCGGGCACGAGTACGACCTGATCGTGGACGCGGCGGCTTACCGATCCGTCTCGGACTACCGGCGCGTGCTCCGCGATGGCGGCACGTACGTGCTCGTCGGAGGAACCACCGGGGCGTTTCTGCGGGTCGCGCTCCTGGGGCGATGGTCCGGGTCGAAGGCGATGAAGGCGCACGCGTCGCGTCCGAGCGCCGCCGATCTCATCGCCCTGACGAAGCTGATCGAAGCGGGCACGGTCAGGCCGGTGCTCGATCGGCGTTATCCCTTGAGCCGGGTACCGGAGGCGGTCCGCTATCTGGAGAGCCGTCGCGCGCGGGGGAAGGTGGTGGTTACGCCCGCCACCGCCGTCGTCCCGCCGTCGTGACGCGGGGCCTCCCGCGTCACGTCTCCAGATCGCGCTTCAGCCGATCGAGGAGATCGACCGCGGCGGTGGCGTAGGGGCTGATCCACCGGTCGTGGATCCGCTTGATGAGGAGCACGTTCAGGTAGTTCCAGCGATGGCGTCCCTCCCGCTGGATGATCACGAGCTCGGCCTTCTCCAGCACGCCGAGGTGCTGCAGGCCGCGCCCGTACCCCGTGCGGCTCTTCGGCGATCGCCCCGCGTCAGACCCCCGTCGCCAGCACGGTGACGGGGGTGGTCGGGAAGACGCGCTTGCGAGCGCCATCGAAGCGCACGCGGACGACGTTGCCCGGCGAGAGCTTCCGGAGAGACTCCTCGCCGGCGAGGAGGGTCTCCTGGTCGACGAAGGCCGGACTGCCGTCGTCGGGGACGACCTCGAAGACGACCACGACGAGGAAGCCATTTTGTTTCACGAACTCCCGCACCACCGAGCAACGGAGGACGCGCCCGCGGCCGAGGGAGCCGAACGATGCGACCAGGGTGGAGGCGAGGTGCCGCAGGAACCGCGCGAGCTGTAGAATCGCGAAGAGGCCCCCCGCCGCGACGAGCGCCAGGTACGCCGGCGACTCGACTGCCTGTGTTGCGGCCCAGGCGGCGATCCCGGCGCCCCCGAAGACGAAGACCGCGTGGAGGAAGAAGCCGAAGCCGTTGATCGGCATGTGACGGACGAGCGTCCAGTAGGCCGAGAGGAACACGCTCTCCACGGCCCGCTCGGCTTCGTCTCTGGACACGGACGCTGCCCGCGCATAGTGGGCAATGGCCTCGTCGCGCTTGCCGTCGACGAGCAGCTGCTTGACGCGCTCGATGTCGTCCTTCGAGACGCTCTGCGCCCTGATTTGCGCGACGGCGGCGTCGGTGGCGGGCCGCTCGACGAAGAGACTCGTGTTGCAGAAGATGCAGATGACGTTGCGCAGCCCCGGCTCGACGGAGAGCGGCGCGCCGCAGTTGGGGCAAGAGGTCATCGAGAGCAGCAGGCTCATGAGCGGGGAAGCCTACCTCAGACCTCGCCTGGGCTCGAGGATCGCATCGTCGAGCCCGGGCACCTCGACCGGCTCGGCGTGCGAGGAGGAGCCATCGCTGCCCCAGCAGACGACCTTGCCCGTCGCGAGGCGGGCGCAGTCGTTGAGCTGCCACCCGAGGTGCCGTACGGGGCGATCTCGACGTAGCCGCAGGCGGCAAGGGCGGCGGGGAGAGCGACGACATAGAGGAAAGGAGCGACAATGGAGCGGGGCATGAGGTCCTCCGTTCGGCGGGCGCTTTCGCCGTACGGAGGAACTATGGGAGCGGGGTGCGAGGGCGCTCCTTAAACAGATCTCAAAGCGATGCCGGTCAGCCAGCTTGGGCGACGCGGTGGTGGCGCAGGACGGCGCGCTGACGAGCAAGACCCGGCAGGAACGTCCCCTGCGCAGGTAGACGGCGCGGCGGTGCCCTTCGCTCACCAGGCGCGTCGAGCGAACGCCCGCGCAGTTGCGCAGCCCCGCGCGCAACGGCGCGCCACGCCCCGGGTCAGGGGCACGTCGCCGAGTCGTCGTTGTTGATCACGGACGCTCGTGGAACGCCGGTCCGCTCACAAAGCTCTTCCGCTTCACAGGTGGGGAGCCTCGGGTTCGTCGTGATCTCGAGACCGTAGTGGATCCGCTCGAGCGAAGAAAGTCCATCGAGGCTCGTGAGCTCCCGGTTGTTCGAGATGGTGAGATTCTGCTCGATCGCCCGGAGCGCAGAGAGTCCATCGATGGACGTGAGGACGTCGTTGCTCCCGATGGTGAGATCTTGGTAGATCGTCTCGAGCGCCGAGAGCCCCTCGAGGCTCTCGAGCTTCGCGTTGCCGATGACGAGCAGGTTGGCGAGCTCACTCACGCCGTCGAGGCCCTGCAAGTTCCTGAGAGCCGGGTTGGATTTGAGCGCCACCGCGCCCGTGCCGGTCAGGTTGCGCAGCCCGGCGAGGCTCGCCAGGACGGGGTTGTTCTCGATCTGGATGCCATGGCGCACCGTCGTCAGACTCTCGAGTCCGCCCAGGTCAGCGAGGCGGAGGTTCGAATGGATGTTCAATGAGCCATCCACCACCTTCAGGCCTTCAAGCCCCGCCATGCTCGCGAGCGTATCGTTGTTCACGATCGTCAACCCCGCCGCGATGGACTCGAGCCGCTCGAGCCCCTCGAGCGTGGGCAGGTTACGCGTGTACCGGATGGTGAGCGTGCCCGTGACGTGCCGTAGACAGCCAAGGCGGTGCAGCCGGTTCACCCCTTCGCTGAGCGTCAGGTCCCCCTGGACCTCCGAGATGAGCGGCAATTCGTCGACGTCGACCTGGTACTTCAGATCGAGCGAGCTCGTGATGGGCCGCGCCGTGGCGCAGTCCAGCTCCGCGGGCGCCCCCGCGCTCCCGCCGGTCCCCTCCGGAGCCCCGCCGCCCATGCCGCCCGAGCTCGCTGCCGCGCCGCCGTCGCTCGCCCCGGTCGAGCCGAACGGGCCACCCGTGCCGGAGCCGTTGCCCGTGGTCCCGCCCGCGCCACTCGCTCCAACACCTCCTCCTGACGCCGTGTTCCCGGCCTCCCCGGAACCGCCGACCTCGGAGGAGCTTCCCCCTTCCCTGCCGCCCGCGGTGCCTGGATCGTCCAGAAGCACCCTACCGCAAGCCAATGGACCGCCTGCCGCGACGAGCGCTGCCGCCGTTATCGGCGCCAAGTACCAAACCCGCGTGCCACGCACCGGCATGACCGAACCTCCGCCACCCAGTATATGCCCAGGTGACGCCCTGCGGCGAGGGTTGGCGCCCGGCGAAGCCGCGCCGCTCGAGTCCACACCGTCACGCGCACAGAGGTTTGCGCCACCATTGATGTAAATGTGCCACGAGCGCGAAGCGCCGACCCGCCCGGCCCGACGTGGAGCTCCCGTCGTACCGCGCCTCCGCTCAGGCGGAAGGCACGACGGTGATCTCTCCGGTCGTGTACAGCGCGGAGGTATCCCAGGCGAGCCCGGGGGCGAGCGGCAGGGCGATGTGCACGTCAGCGAAGGTCCCTGTGAGCTCTCCGCTCCAGCCGAGCAGGGCGACGGTGTCCCCGGCCTGGAACGGCGCCGTGTCGTCCGCCGGGACCACCTCCAGCACACCATCGAGGCTCACGTCCCCGTCCACGACCAGGAGCGGCGCGGCGCCCGGGCCCGCGACGGTGGCGCTCAGCGTGGCGCTCGGGCCCTGGCTGTAATCGCCGGCCACGTCCGTCGAGGCATAGACCTCTCCCACGGAGAGCGCGCCGGCCTGCGTATTGGCGAGATCGCCGACGAAGCTGCCAGTGCTCAGGCGGCCGCCGGCGAAGTCGAAGTCACGTGCCTGGATCTCGATCGCACCCGCGGCGAGCGCCCCGCGCGTGAGGCGCACGATGGGCTCCGGGCCAGGCGTTCCGCCTTCGAACAAGGGCGTGATCCGGAGGAGGCCGCCAATGCTGACCTCGCCTCGCCCGTCGACGAGGAGCGACGGGGAAATCGAGAAGGTCGCGTAGATCGTCACATCGCCGCTGTTGCGCCATGACGCGTAGGGCTCGTTCACCCGGACGAACCCGTGGCCGTACGTGGAGCGGATCTCCGTGTCTTCCGTCACGAGGGTTCCATAAGCGCCGACCGTGAGCTCGCCATACCCGGCGGCCCCGACGCGCAGCAGCCCCTCGTTGGTCCAGGTGGCGTCCCAGCCCCTCACGGTCGCCGAGCTCGCGAAGTAGTTGGGCTCGCCGCGATAGGTCTCGATCTGCGCGTTCGCGGTGAAGACCTGGGCTCCCTGCTCGATGCGCAGCCTCGCGCCGCCGTTCGCGCCCACGACGAACTCGCCCGTGTTGACCCACCTCGTCGCGGAGCCCGTGACGGTCACGTCGCCCTGGCAGATCTGGCACGTCGCGATGAATACGTTGTTCGAGAAGAAGCTCCCTCCCTGCTTGATCTCGAGGACGCTGAGCTCCTCCGAGCGGCCGATGTACGCGTTCGTCTGGCTCGTCAGGGAGGCGTCGTACCCCTCGACGAGCACGTATCCGAAGGCCGAATAGCCGCGCACGCCGAGCACGAGGTCGTCGGTGGTCACCTGGGCGCCCCGTTTCACGAGGAGCGAGCCGGACGCCCCGGTGCGAAGCCCGAGCGCGAGCTGCCCATGGTTGATCCACCGCGAACCGTATCCGATGACCTGGACCCTGCCGCTCGAGTAGGGGACCGCCGCCACCGAGGCGCCGGCGCTGATCAACGTCCCCTGGTGGCTGACGATCACCTCTCCCATGGGCTCCTCAGCGTTGAGCGCGCTGCCGACCAGCAGCGCATTCGCCCCGAGATCCCACGGGTCGCCCGGGTCAGCGACAGCGGGCGTCACACTCCCCGAGACGGACACGCCGGCATAGGCCGGCCCGGCCGCGCCCATCGAAGCTGCCGCGAGCACTACCGAGAAAACGGTTCGAGCTTGTTGGTTCATGCGCTGTACCTCTCCATGAGAAAATTCTCGCTTCACTGGACACGCCTCGCCGCCAACGTGCCCTCGAAACGGAAATTTCGTGAATTGCATTACATACCCCCGTATCAGAGACGTTATCGCCCGTTCTGATCCGCTTGCAGGGGATCAGGTCATCGTTTTCGAGGTGCGAAGGCAGGTTTTGAGGTGAGAGAGTACACAGGATCATTCAAAAGAAAAATCCTCCCGAGGCTCCTCGCCTCAGGAGGACCGACCGCCCCTACGTTTGAGGCGAGAGCCCCTCAGGAGGACGTCCATCGGTGCGAGCACAGGGCGCCCTCTCGAACCAGGTCATCCCGGAGGCGCACCTCGCCCACGTCGAGAGCGTGAACACCTCTCACGGCGGATGACGCTCAACGCGTCCGAAGCATGAACTCCATCAAGTCGTCTCGGCGGGAAAATTCCATATCCATCCCAGGATGGGCCGCCCCCTCTGGACGAGCTGGAGAGGGATTTCGGCGGCCCTGACGGCGTGATGGATCTCTTTGAGAGCGTCAGCGAGGACGAGGCTGCCACCTTGCCGGAGCGAGCATTGCAGCGCGGCGCTCATGGCTTGAAGAACGAGGGGTCAAACACCTGCCCCAGCACCGATTCGTGGAGGCCGGATGAATACGTGGCTCATGTCGAGCAACGAAGCGGTCATGGCCGAACACATTGCGCGTCGTTGGCGCCTCACGGGTCGCACCCGAGCAGCATCCGCACTGACCATCACGGCCCTGGTTGGCCTCGCCGCGTGCGAGCCCATCGGACGCGGCGGCGGTAGCGGCGGTGCAGGAGGCACAGGCGGCAGCGGCGGCTCTCCGGGGGCGAGCAGCAGCAGCGTCACAGAGGGTGCGGGAGGATCAAACGACGGCGGCGCGCCTGGCACCGGCGGCGACGACGACACACCCGGCACCGGCGGCGACGGCGGCGCGCCTGGCACCGGCGGCGACGGCGGCTCGACCGGTGGCGGCGGCTCGCCGGGCACCTGTGTGCCGGGCTCGGTCGTCGCCTGCTACACCGGTCCTGCTGGGACGAAGGGCGTCGGGCGCTGCGCTTCCGGGACGCAGACCTGCCGCCCCGACGGCTTCGGCTACGGCGCGTGCGCAGGCGAGGTGACACCCGCTCGAGAGCGCTGCGCCACGCCGGCGGACGAGAGCTGCGACGGCGAGCCCCACTGCGCTCAGCCGCCGGCATGGGCGCGGGGCTTCGGCGGCCCTGGCGTCGACGAGGGCTTCTCCGTCGCGAGCGACGCCTCGGGCAACTACTACGTCTCGGGCACCTTCAGTGGAACCGTCGACTTCGGCACCGGCCCCGTGACCAGCGCCGGAGAGGCGGACATCATCTTTATCAAGTTCGATCCCTCGGGCGCGGTGCTCTGGAGCAAGCACATCGGGACCGAGCGCAACGAGCGGGGGGGCGCCGTGACCGTCGACGAGAACGGCAACGTCTTCCTCACCGGCGTGTACATGGACGCGTACGGGCACTCGAGCATCGATCTGGGCGGGTGTGCCCTCCCCATCTCAGACATCGCCCCGTTGATATCCTTCTTCGTGGCCCAATTCGATCCCGACGGCAATCACATCTGGAGCAATGGTCCCTACGATTTTCCGGCGGTGCACTCCGTCGAGCAGATCGCCGTCGATGCTCGCGGCGATATGTACGTCTTGTACCTCCAGTGGGAGCACGCCCAGCTCATCAAGATCGACGCCGCGAGCAAGGCCACCCTCTGGAGGGAGAGGTTGCCAGGAGAATATGTTCGCGACGCGCGGCTCGCGCTCGACAGCGCCGGCAACCCCGTGGCGGTGGTGACCCACGGCGTGAGCTTCGAGGGCATTGCAACCAGGTTCGTGGTCTCCAAGTACACGCCGACCGGCGAGCCGCTCTGGGTGCAACAGTTCGAATCCAGCGCGGACCCTGTGTTCGGCGGCGGCGTGACGGCGCACGCCGTGGCGATTGACGCGGCGGACGAGATCCTCGTGACGGGCACGACGGATGGATCCATCGACTTCGGCAGCGGGCCCCTCCCCGCCGGCTCCGTCCTCCTCAAGCTGGGTGCCGCGGGCGAGCCCATCTTCAGCCGCTCGGTCCGCTTCGGCGACAGGATCGCGCTGGATCGCGCCGGCGACATCGTCGTCGCCGGACGCGGCCTTGCGAAGCTCGACGCGAGCGGGACGGAGCTCTGGTCGATCGACTTCGATGCAGATGCGAAGGATATCTCCCTGTCCCCGAACGGCGCGATCGCCGTCACCGGTCTCGCGCGCGGCCCCGTGGACTTCGGGACCGGCCCGATTTCCTATGAAGGTTCCAACGACGCCTACGTCGCCGTCTTCAATCCGCCGGCAAGCGGCGGCGATGACGACAGCAGCGGCGGAGCAGGATCGAGCGGTGACGGCGGCGGCTCCGCCGGCGGCGACCCGCCAGCGACGTGCGTGCCAGGCTCGGTCGTCGCATGTTACACCGGCCCCGCCGGGACCCGGGGCGTCGGGCGCTGCGCTCCTGGCACGCAGACATGCCTCCCCGAGGGTGCTGGGTATGGGCCCTGCATCGGCGAGGTGACGCCCGCCGCAGAGGTCTGCGTGACACCGGAGGACGAGAGCTGCGACGGCGAGCCCCATTGCCCTCCGCAGCCACCATGGTCGCGGGGATACGGCGGCGCCGGCGCCGACGTCGGCTGGTCCATCGCGAGCGACGCCGCAGGCAACTACTACGTCATCGGCACCTTCGAAGGTACCGTCGACTTCGGCGCCGGCCCGCTGACCAGCGCAGGCGAGACGGACGTGTTCCTCCTCAAGCTCGATCCCGCCGGCGCGTTGCTCTGGAGCAAGCGCTTCGGCAGCGACTTGCCGGAGACCGGCCGCACCCTCGCCGTCGATGGAAGCGGCAATGTGTTGCTAGCCGGCAACTACTGGCAAGGGATGTCGGCCGTGAGCTTCGGCGGCTGCGCGCTCCAGGCGTCGGGCTGGGAAGAAGCGATCTTCGTCGCCAAGCTCGACCCCGAGGGGAATCACATCTGGAGCCAGAGATCCGTCGCGTCGGACTGGTTCGGTTACAAGCTCTTCGGGCGGCTCGCCGTCGACGCCCTCGGGAGTGCCTATGTGGCGTTTGCCCCGCTCTTGCCCCCGTCGACTCCCTCCCTGGCGAAGCTGGATCCCGCAGGAAACATCCTCTGGAGTCAACCGCTCGCGACGGCGATCCCGTCCCACAACGACTACCAGCACCAAAGCGACAACGTTCTTGTCGCGGTCGACAGCGCCGGCAATGTGATCACGACGAGCGCGTTCATCTCCGGTCAGCCGTCCTGCCCCTGCCCTCACGGGTTCACCGTCCAGAAGCGCACCCCGGCCGGCGGCGAGGTCTGGAGCCGCCAGTTCGGCCCCTCGGATCCCTCCGAGGCGGAACTCGGAGCGTCGGCCCTCGCGCTGGCGGTCACCGCCGAAGGCGAGATCCTCCTGACGGCCTACACCGACGGGACCGTCGACGTCGGCGGCGGCGTGCTCCCCGAGGGCCCGGTGCTCGTCAAGCTGGACGCCGCGGGCGAGCATGTCTTCAGCCGCTCGATCCCGTTCGGCAACGCGATCGCCCTGGATGGCTCCGGCGGCATCGTCATCGCCGGCGACGGGCTCTCCAGGCTCGACGCGGGCGGGACGGCGCTCTGGACGAGCAGCTTCGACGCGAGCGCGAACGACATCGCCGTCTCCCCGAACGGCACGATCGCCATCACCGGCGCTGCCGAGGGACCGACGGACTTCGGGACCGGGCCGATCCCCCACGCGGCCGGCGCCGATGTCTTCGTCGCCACGATGAGCCCCTGAGCGCCTCGGCGGCGTCCCCGGCGCTGGCCGTCGTCGTCCCGGCGGTGGCGGGCGCGGCGACAGCACCCAAGGAGACAACGGCTCCGGTGCACCGTCACGACGCCCACGGCTTCATCTATGTCCTCGAGGGCTCGATCGTGATGGGCGTGAAAGGCGGCAAGGAGGTGACGCTCACCCCGGGCCAGACCTTCTACGAGGGGCCCAACGACATCCACACCGTCGGCCGGAACGCGAGCACCAAGAAGCCCGCGAAGTTCCTGGTCGTGCTCGTGAAGAACCGGGGCGTGGCCCCGTTGCTGCCCGTCCAGTGATGCATCTCGTGGAGGGCCGGCAGCAAGCGGCCAATCGAGTCAGGTCCAATCCGGTCAAACGCGATCACACGGGAGAGCTCACCGCCTCCGCGCCCGCCGGGAAGCGACCGACTTCTCTGAAGCGCTAGGTCACCGGCGAGTGCTCGCCACGGGCTTGCCGCATCCGGACGCACGACCCATGGGACCCGGCGCCGGCGTGCCCTGCCTGGCACGCACGACGACGAGCGAGCAGGTGCTCGCGGGAAGAGGGGACGCGTGAAGTCGGTCGCTGCCTTGATGGCCGAGAGGGTTGTGTGTCTCGTCGAGGAGGAAGACCGACCGGATGCTCGGCGGCTGGCGAACGGGCACGCGCTGCTCCGCACCCTCGCGGTCGGACTGTGCGGGACCGACCGAGAGATCGCCGCGTTCACGTACGGGTCCGCCCCGGCAGGGACGGACCGGCTCGTGCTGGGACACGAGGCGCTCGCCGAGGTCGTGCAGACGGGTGAGGGCATGATTCGCCTTCGTCCCGGAGATCTCGTGGTGCCGACCGTGCGTCGACCCTGCACAAGCATCGAGTGCCCGGCCTGCCGCGTCGGGCACCAGGACTTCTGCGCGACGGGCGAGTTCATCGAGCGCGGTATCTCCGGGGCGGGCGGCTTCATGACCGAGCTCTTCGTCGAGGAGGAGCGCTACCTCGTCCCCGTCCCTCCGGGGGTCGGCGAGCTCGGCGTCCTCGTCGAGCCGCTGAGCGTCGTGGCCAAAGCGTTCGCCCAGCTGGACGCCGCCCTGACGCGCCTGCCCTGGGAGGACGACGCACCGCGGGGCCTGGTCCTCGGCGCCGGACCGATCGGCGTGCTCACGGCGATGGGGCTGGTCGCGAACGGATATCGAGCGGTCGTGTATTCGAGGGAGCCGACGGACGGCGATCGGGCGCTCTTCGTGCGCAGCATCGGCGCCGACTACGTATCGAGCGAGTCCACCGACGTCGCGGGGCTGGTGAGGCGCCACGGGCGGTTCGACGTGATCATCGAAGCGGTCGGCGTGCCGGCGTTCGCCTTCAAGGCCCTCCCCGCGCTGGCGGCGAACGGCGCGTTCATCCTCACCGGCATCCCTGCGCCGGGGCCCGCGATGGACTTCGACACATCCGGTCTGATGCGCGATTTCGTCCTCCAGAACCAGCTGATGTTCGGGACCGTGAACGCCGGCCGCAAGTCCTACGAGGCAGCCGTCCGGATGCTCGAGCAGTTCCTGATCCTGTTTCCCGACGCCGCGCGCCGGGTGATCGCGCGGCGGATCTCGCTCGACGAGGCGCCGGCCTTGCTGCGCGCAGGGGGGGGTGGAGCGAAGACGGTGATCCACATCGCAGAGGCCGGAACGGCGGCGCGCGATGAAGGGCTTCGGGCTGCCGGGTAGGCCGTGGCGCCCCCTCGCTCAGGAACCGGGAACCGGGAAGGACAGCGATGAACCAGAAGCGAAAGCTGAGGAGCCAGGCGTGGTGGGACGACGCGACCAATCCGGAGATGACGGCGCTGTACCTCGAGCGCTACCTGAACTTCGGGCTGACCCGTGAAGAGCTCCAGTCCGGCCGCCCCGTCATCGGGATCGCCCAGACGGGGAGCGACCTCGTGCCATGCAATCGCCATCATCTGAGCCTCGCCGTCCGGATCAAGGAGGGCGTGCGTGACGCCGGCGGGATCCCGCTGGAGTTCCCGGCGCACCCCCTCCAGGAGACAGGCAAGAGGCCCACCGCGGCCCTCGACCGGAACCTCGCGTACCTCGGGTTGGTGGAGGTGCTCCACGGATACCCGCTCGACGGCGTCGTCCTCACGACGGGCTGCGACAAGACCACGCCGTCCTGCCTGATGGCGGCGGCGACCGTCGACCTGCCCGCGATCGTGCTCTCGGGCGGGCCGATGTTGAACGGATATTACCGCGGGAGGCTCGCCGGCTCGGGGCTCGTGATCTGGGAGGCTCGCCGGCTCCTCGCGGCCGGCAGCATCGACTACACGGAGTTCATGGACATGGTCGCCGCGGCGGCGCCCAGCGTGGGACACTGCAACACGATGGGAACGGCCCTGTCGATGAACGTCCTCGCCGAGGCCGTCGGGATGTCGCTGCCCGGATGCGCGGCGATCCCGGCGCCCTACCGGGAGCGGGCGCAGATGGCCTACGCGACAGGGCGCCGGATCGTGGAGATGGTGCACGAGGACCTGACGCCGAGCGCGATCATGACCAAGGCGGCGTTCGAGAACGCGATCGCCGTCGCCTCGGCGATCGGCGCGTCGACCAACTGCCCCATCCACATGAACGCCATCGCGCGCCACGTCGGGGTCGACTTGACGAACGACGACTGGCAGAGGGTCGGGCAAGACGTCCACTTGCTCGTCGACTGCCAGCCCGCCGGGCGCTTCCTGGGAGAGGACTTCTATCGCGCGGGGGGGGCGCCCGCCGTCATGCACGAGCTGCTCCGCGCAGGCCGTCTCCACGGGGATGCGCTCACCGTGTCCGGACGAACCGTGGGGGAGAACGTGGCGAGCGCCGCCGTCGCCGACCGCGACGTGATCCGACCGTACGAAGATCCTCTGCTCCGCGCCGCCGGCCTGCTCGTCATGAGCGGGAACCTCTTCGACTCGGCCGTCATGAAGAGCAGCGTCATCGGAGAGATCTTCCGCGACCGCTACCTGTCGGACCCCGAGAATCCCGGTGTCTTCGTGGCGCGGGCCATCGTCTTCGAGGGGCCGGAGGATTACCACGCTCGCATCAACGATCCGTCGCTCGGGATCGACGAGCGCTGCATCCTCGTCATGCGCAACACGGGGCCCATCGCCTATCCGGGCTCCGCGGAGGTCGTGAACATGGATCCGCCCGACGCGCTGGTCCGAGAGGGAATATCCCTGCCGACGCTCGGCGATGGCCGCCAGAGCGGCACCTCGGACAGCCCCTCGATCCTGAACGCGTCGCCCGAGTCCGCGGTGGGCGGCGGCCTCGCGCTGATCCGGACGGGGGATCGCATCCAGGTCGATCTGCGCCGACGTCGCGTGGACGTGTTGCTCTCCGACGACGAGATCGAGCAGCGCCGCAGGTCCCTGAAGCTGCCGGAGCTCGAGAGCCAGACGCCATGGCAGGAGATCTACCGGAACACGGTCGGTCCCCTGTCCACCGGCGCGTGCTTCGAGCCGGCCGTCCGGTACCAGCACCTCGTTCAGCTTCGCGGGCTGCCTCGTCATTCACACTGAACGGCACGGGAACGGAGGTAAACACCATGAGCATGGAACGGACGGGCCAGGTCGTCGTGCTGGACTACGATTTCGGCGACGTCGACATCGAGCGCTCTCTCGTGGAGCCGGCCGGCTTCGAGCTGGTCGCCGCGCAGTGCAAGACCGAGGAGGACGTCGTGGCCGTCGCGCGCGACGCCGTCGGCGTGCTCACGCAGTACGCCGAGATCAAGGGGCGAGCCATCTCGGGGCTCCGGCGCTGCCAGGTCATCGCTCGGTACGGCACCGGGGTCGACACCGTCGACGTCGCGGCGGCGACCCGCCGTGGGATCCGCGTCACCAACGCGCCGAACGACTGGTGCGCCGACGAGGTCGCCGACCACGCCGTGGCGCTCTTGCTCACGCTCGCCCGCAAGCTGCCCGCGTACGATCGTGCCACGCGCGGCGGATCCTGGTCCTGGCAGGATGGCCGGCCGATCCACCGGATGCGGGGCGCGACCCTGGGGCTCCTGTCGTTCGGCGCGATCGCCCGAAACGTCGCCGCGAGGATGGCGGGCTTCGGTGTGCGCGTCACGGCGCACGACCCCTTTCTCGACACGGACGAGATCCGCGCCGCGGGCGCTGACCCCGTGTCCTTCGACGAGCTCCTGGAGCGCTCCGACTACCTCGTCATCCAGGCGCCGCTGACCCAGGGGACCCGTGGTCTCTTCGGGGAACGCGAGCTCCGGCGCATGAAGCCGACAGCGATCCTCGTCAACACCGCCCGTGGTCCGATCATCGACGACGGCGCTCTGTACCGGGCGCTCGAGGAGGGATGGATCGCGGGGGCCGGGCTCGACGACCTCGCCGAGGAGCCGGCGAAGCGCCGGGACTGGAGGCCGACGAGCCCGCTCTTCTCGCTCGAGAACGTCGTCATCTCTCCCCACGCTGCCTATTACTCGGAAGAGTCGATCGAGTTCGTCCGACGATTCGCGGCGAGCGAGGTCGTTCGCGTCCTGTCCGGACAGGAGCCGATGTCGCCCGTGAACCTCATGGCCGCTTGAGCGCGCCGCCTCGCCGGCGCCGGCGGGTACGGCGGATGCCTTGGAGCGGATGCCTTGGAGCGGATGCCTTGGAGCGGATGCCTTGGAGCGGATGCCTTGGAATGGAGTGGAGGGACGCGTCCATGCGACAATCAACCCCGAACCAGGTCGAGGAGCCGTGGGTCGACGTGAGCGTGCCGGCCACGAGCTGGCCGTCGCCATGGCGACTCACGCCGCCCTGAGCCCCGACTCCGGGCGCGCTCGACCGAAGGCGTCGCACCTGCCCCAGCGCCCGGGGATGTCGAGCAGCCGGATCTCTCCGAGCTCGGCGGGGACCGCCGGATCGACGAACAGGCGATTGCCCATCGGCTCCAGCCCGAGCACGACGCGCAGAAAGAGCAAGGGAGCCGCGGTGGCCCAGGCCTGGGGGCTGCACGCGGTCGGATACTCGACAGGGAAGCTGGTGAGCTCTCGCGGGTACCCGGCGAACGCCTCCGGCAAGCGGTAGTGGAAGAAGGGCGCCGCGGCCAGGTTGCCCGTCGCGACGCGCCCGGCCTCCACGCTGAAGCCGTAACGCCGGAGCCCGAGCGCGATCAGCGAGTTCTCGTGCGGCCAGACCGTGCCCACGTGATATCCGATGGGGTTGTACCCGCCCTCGTCGTCGGCCATGGTGCGCACCCCCCAGCCGCTGAACAGATGCGGTCCGAGGAGGTGCTCCACCACGCGTTCGGCCTTGGATGTCTCGACGATACCGCTCCAGAGCAAGTGGCCGATGTTCGAGGTCAAGGAGTCGACCCGGCGCTTCTGGCCGTCCAGCGCGAGCGCGAAGAACCCGCGGTCGTCGAGCCAGAAGTCCTGATTGAATCGACGCTTCAGCTCGGCCGCGTCTCGCTCCAGGCGCGCCGAAAGCTCGGGGTCCCGCCAGAACTCGCGCGCGAGCCGGGCGCCGCGCACCTTCGCGTCGTAGACGTAGCCCTGGATCTCGCAGCACGCGAGAGGCCGCCGCGCGAGCGATCCGTCATGAAAGACGATCGAGTCCCACGAGTCTTTCCAGCACTGGTTCTCCAGGCCGGTCTCGGGGTTACGCGTGTCGTACTCGACATACCCGTCCCCGTCGCGGTCGCCCCACTCGTCGATCCATCGAAGCGCGGCGCGCGCGGTGTGCTCCATCGACAGGACGAGCTCCGCGTCGCCGGTCCAGCGCTCGTACTCGTCGAGCAGGATCAGGAAGAGCGGCGTCGAGTCGGCAGAGCCGAAGTAGGGGGAGTGCGGCCGCTCCTCGAAGGCGGTCAGCTCGCCCCAGCGAACCTCGTGGAGGATCTTTCCCGGCTCCTCGTCGCGGAAGTCGTCCCGGCGGCTGCCCTGGCGGCGCGCGAGATAGCGGAGCGTGGAGCGCGAGAGCTCGGGGACGAACGGCAGCGCTTGCAGGCTCGTGATGATGCTGTCGCGGCCGAAGGCCGCCATGAACCACGGTAGACCGGCGGCCGGAATGGCGGCGTCCGGCATCAGCTTGGAGAAGAAGCGCAGCGCGGCCAGGTCGATGAGGCTCCGCTCGTACGTCCGGGCGAGCGTCTCGCTCGCGGTGACGAGCCGCGGCGCGTGGTCGATCCAGCTCTCGAGGCTGATGCCGATGTTCGGGCGCGCGTGGCTCTCGCCGTGGGCGTACTTCACCCGGGTGTGCCGCTCCTCGAGGCCGTCGATCGCCGCCACGACGTCGAGGCACGTGCTCCAGCGGCCGTGCGGCGCGATGCTCACCCGAAACGTCAAGCTGCTCGGATCGATCTGCGCGGGCTGCGAGGCGGAGATCCACGTCTCGCGCACGAAGCGCTCGCGTCGATAGCCGAGGACGAGCCGATTGTCCTCGATGCGGTGATAGCGCTCCCCTTTCTTCGGGAGCATGTCCTTGACCTCGAACAGGTCGGCGAAATCGGCGCCGGCCTGGATGCGGACCTCGAGCTCGACGGGAACCTTCCCGTGGTTCATGAGCAGGAGGTCCTCGTGGAAGCCGTCGCCCGCGAACCGGCTCCGGACGATCGAGAGGGTCGATTCGACGTACATCGCGGCGGGCCTCGGGACGAGGAAGAACTGGGCCTGGAAGTACTGCACGTCGTCGGTGGACAGCGCGGCCGGGACGACGCCGTCGATCGTCAGGATCCATTCGGAGAGAAAGCGCGTATCGAGGTGAAAGAGGCCGAGCGGCCGGCTGACGGAGTGCTCGATGTTGCCGCGCAGATCGCTGACGACGAACGTGCCGCCGTCCAGAATGCTCACTTGCCGTTCCATGGGCCCTCCGATGACGGTGGCTCAGCGCGTCGCTTCCGGAGCCTGTTGATCTCCCGGGGAGAAGACGCTCTGAAACATCTGGGCGACGCCCAGGTCTCCTCGCACGCCGACGCGGCCCTGCATGATCGCCGTGATCAGGTTCTGTTCACCGCGAAAGATCCGCAGGAAATCGTCGAGCGAGCAGGAGAGCTGGCAGTCCTCGATCGCGCCTTCGGGCGCGATTCCGAAGGACCCGTCGGCGATCTCCACGACGACGCGCTCGTCGTCGCTGAGCTGCACGGCGCACACCTTCCGTGTTCCTCGCAGGCGGGCGTCGTAGCGTCCTGCCGCGAGATCCTTGATGAGCTTCCTTGCTTGCGACATGATCAAAGAGTGTGTCCGGTTTGCCAACCTGGCCTTCGCGCTCCCCGCGCACCCCACCCCGAGCAAGGGGTGTGCCCTTCTGCACGGCGCGGAGGTCGCCTCTTCACGGTCGCGTGTGGAGCACGCGAGCGCCGCCCAGCGCGATCAGGATCATCGACATACCGCCGGTCATGAGGCTGATTCCGACGAGCAAACCGAGCACCCTCACGGCCGTGGTGGCGCCGCCCGTGAGGATCAGCATCCCGAGCCCCAGCGCCAGGAGGCCGTCGAACACGAGCCATCCCGAGCCCCGCAGCCCGCGGTGCTGATAGGCGCGGATGAGCTTGAGCGCGCCCTCGGAGACGAAGTACGCCGCGGCGATCACCATCAGCGCGAGCTTGCCGGTCATCGGGGCGAGCACAAGGAGAAGCCCGAACGCCACCTGCACCAGGGCGCTCACGAACTCCCAGCTGGCGCCGGCCCAGCCGCGGCTCTGGATGGCGTGGCAGCCCTCGGCCACGCCGGCGAGCACGATCAACCAGCCGAGGGCGATGGCGGTGACCCGGGAGGCGACGAAGGGCATCACGAACGCGAGCACCCCGAGCACCATCGAGGCCACGCCGATCGCGAGGAACCAACCGCGGTTCTCCCGCACGGTGTGAAAGTCGACCTGCGCAAAGCGAAGCGACCTCGGGGACGCGCCGAGCGGAGCAACCATGGGAGACCTCTCTGGTTCGTGGAGCACGCGTGTCCCGTCGGTCCCCCGCCGCGCGAGGACGAGGTGGCCGGGACCGCGTCCGCCTCGAGCATCGTCCGTGCCAGCGCGCCGGCGAGAACATTGTGCCTGGCGCTCGCGGGAGGCTTCGCGGCCGAGGGCGTCCAGCAGCGCACCGCCTGATCAGCGGGCGGCGGCCTTCGTGGCCCTGGCGCTCGGAGTGGTCGCCTGCTGGACCGCGCGCCGCTGGAGCTTCGAGCCCTGCTTCGCGCGATTGGCGCTCTTGCGCGTCGACTTGCGCGACGGGCGGTCCTGCGCCGAGTCTTCGAGCGTCGCGGTGGCCTTCCGTGCCCTCCGCATCGTGTTACGCCGCGCCGTCGAGCCGCCGCCCACCTTCCGGTCGGTCGCGCTCTGCCCCGGAGCGGCCGTGTCGACCGGAACGTCACGCCGCGACTTCTCCGGCCGCTCCAGCGCGCGCTCGACGTTCTCCTTGCTGCGCCCCACGCGCCGCCCGACGAAGCTGCCCTCGGGCGATGGATGACCGAGCCGCGCCGGGGCCGCCGCGCTGCGCTTCGCCGCTCGCGCCGTGGGCTTCGGGCCGCGCGCCGGCGCGCGCGATGCGGCGCGCGGCGCGCGCGATGCGGCGCGCGGCGCGCGCGCGAGGGCGCTCTGCACGGCCCGTACGATCCCCGGGACGGCTCTGTCGATCGTCTCGCGCGGCTCTCGACCTCGCATCTGGTAGACGACGCTCGGGTGCCCGCTCAGGACGACCTTCACGTCGCACGCGACGTCGACGCCGCCGCGCGGACCGTTCACGTCCGTGAAGCGCACCGTGAGCCGCTCGATGTCGGGCGCGAACCGCCCGAGCTTCGCCCCGAGGGTCTGGCGCACGTGCGCCCTCGTCGCCTCGTCGATGCCGACGCCGAAGGTCCGCAGCGCCAACGGGGTCCGCTCCGTCGGTGTGCGCCCGGCGCGCGCCCGGACCGGTCGTGGCACGGTGGAAGGGAACTGCGGACGTCGCCCGGTGGATGGTCGCCCCATGCGCGCAACATCGAGACCGGCCCCCCGTCGTCAAGCGTCGCGGCCGCCGGCGAGATCGTGTTCCTGTTCCCTCCTCCGCACCTCGGTCGGCTGCCAGTCCCCGCCCGCCCGGTCACCCGCGCGTCCGCCGTCGGCGTCGGAGTCCGTCGGCCAGGAGCTCGCGCTCGTGGAGCTCGAACACCGCGAACCTCGGCCGAGGCGGTCAGTCGGCGGGAGGGATGAAGAGGCCCGGGCAGGGCTCGTCGCCGAAGACCCTGGAGCCGAGCCGGTACATCGTGATCTTCGGGTTCGGCGCCCAGTTCCAGCTGCCCCCGGCGTGGGAGTAATCGTTCGACTGGTTGAACGCCTGCCAGCTCGACGCGTGGAACGCGATGTTGAACCGGTCGGTGGAGGACGAGGGATCGACCGAGAGGAACGGCAAGCGCACGTCGAGGTAATGCGTCGCGCCCGCGCAGCCGCCGCCGGGCACCTCGTGGAAGCTCATCTCGAGCTCGCTCGAGCAACCCCAGCAGGTCGCCTCGAGCGGGCCGGGCGGCTCCTGGCTGAAGTAGTACCGCACGGTCGAGCCCGCGAGGTACACGCTCTCGCTTCCCGTGTTGCGCACCTGGATCCCGGGCGTCACCCAGCTCGGCTGCGGCGCGTGGGAGTCGTACAGCACCTCCAGCTGGCAGTCCGCCGGGCACGACGTGGTGCTCTCGCCGCTGCTGCAGACGCCGTCGCCGCAGGAGCAGTCGCTCGCGCACGAGGCCGGGCTCTCGAGCGGGCCGCAGGCGCCGTCGCCGCAGGAGCACAGGTCGGAGACAGTGCGCTCGCACATGGCCTGGATGGCCCGGAAGGCATAGGTCACGTCCTCGCCTCGGCACGCGTCGTCGGCGCAGGTGAACGGACGCACGCAGTCGCCGTCCTGCACGAAGTCGCGCTCGCCGCGCACCAGGATGCCCACGAGCTCCTTCGTGTTCAGGTCGAACACCCCGGACCCGGAGTTGCCCACGAACGTGTCCAGGTTGCCGACGAAGAAGTCGAGGCTCGGCGCGTTGCTCCGGATCGCGGCCCCGTCGGCCAGCTTGAGCGGCAACCCGCGGGGGAAGCCGTGCACGACGAGCGGCGTGCCGACGGCCAGGGGATCGCTCGACACACGCACCGCGGCGGGCGTCCGCCCCACGACCGGCCGGTCGAGCCGCACGACCGTGTAGTCCGCTCCCCGCCGGTCCTGGTAATAGCTGACGAAATCCACGCAGCTGTAGACGTCATCGCTGGTGATCTGGCCGA
This sequence comes from Sorangium sp. So ce281, assembly GCF_051527395.1. NCBI lineage: Bacteria > Pseudomonadati > Myxococcota > Polyangiales > Polyangiaceae > Sorangium > Sorangium sp. So ce281. Next base: position 2,032,241 of record NZ_CP150322.1, on the reverse strand, counting down.
GCTGGCCGGACGGCGTCATCGCATAATCGAAGACGAAGCGGCTATTGTTGCAGTTGTTGATGCAGTGCGCGGCCGTGAGCACCAGGTCGTCGTCGATCAGCGTTCCGCTGCAGTCGGCGAGCGCCGGCTGGGACGCGAAGCGCTCGTCGAGGCACACGCCGTCGCGCCCCGCCCACGTGGGCCCGGCGATCTGGATGTCGTTCGGGTCCGAGTCGTCGACGGCCGACGCGGGGATGAGCGCCACGGTGAAGTCGAGCGCCCGCGCGGCCCAGGCGGGATCCGCGTACGTGAAGGGCTCCTCTCGGTCATCCTGGCCATAGATGACCTCGGAGCGGGCCTCGCCGGCGGCCTCCTCCCCGGCAGGCGCCGGCGCCGCGCACCCCGCGGCGGCCCCCACGGACAAAAAGCCAGCAGCAATGATGAAGTGGTTCGCTCTCATGACAAGCTCCCAAGTGTTCGAGGCAGAGCGAGGATCACCGGGCGGGCCCGATGACGACGTGTCAATGCCTGGCCGGCGTCGAGCAAGGTTCTGACGCCCGACAAGCAAGGACCTCCGAGTGGCACGCTCGTCCTGTTCTCAGCGAGGGGGATCTACTTCCTCGTGAGGCGCGCACCAATTCATATGCGCCATGGACCTCATGCACACGCTGCATCGAGCCGGCGCGGCCCGGGGCGCGAGCGCCCGCGGGGGCGTGCCCCTGACGACGGATTGGCCATTGTCCAATGGATTGGCGCCGCCTCCAGCAGGCGGACATCCCGGGCTTACCCTCGTCGCATCGGGAGAACGTCCTCCTGGGGAGCACCACCATGAAGGTAGCCATCTTGACCGGCAGCGTGAGGAGCGGGAGACAGTCGCACAAGATCGCCCATCACCTGGAGCGGAAGCTCCGGGAACGGGGCGCCGAGGCCGATCGGATCGATCTGGCGGAGACGCCGTTGCCGATCCTGGAGGACCGGTCGGGTCGCCCCCCGCAGCTCCAGGCGACGGTTCAGGGGCTGAGCGCGCGCCTCCGCGGGGCGGACGCGCTCGTGTTCGTGACGCCGGAATACCACGGGAGCTTCTCGGGCGTGCTGAAGAACGCCCTCGACCATTTCTGGGAGGAGTTCAGAAAGAAGCCGATCGGCGTGGTCGCGGTCTCCGCGGGGAAGCTCGGGGGCATCAACGCCTCGACGCAGCTCCAGCACGTGATCCTGAGCCTGGGAGCATTCCCGCTGCCGCTCAAGCTGCTCGTCCCGGAGGTCCAGAACGTCTTTGACGAGTCGCTCCAGCTCAGGAGCGAGCAGGTCGCGAAGGCGGCCGACAGGTTCCTCGACGAGTACCTTTGGTTCGCTCAGGCCATCGTCCAGGCGAAGCAGGCCGGCGAGATCTCCCGGCCCCTGGTCGCATGAGACCCCGCGCCGGAGATCGTCCTCGCCGGCAGCGAGGGTCGGCGGGGTCGTCCTCCTACATCGACCTCCACGCCCACGCCGACGACAGGAGCGCGAACGCGCGTGCGGGCAAGCCGGCGAGGAGCGGGGCGTCTTGCGGTGTCGCGCGATGTTCGATATCGTCGGTCATCGGTGGAAGGAGCGCCTCAACCACCATCGGATATGGTTCAATACGTTTCTCCTCATCTCGGGCTCGAGGGCTCCGGGACCACCTTCGCGTCGGTCGCCACGGCTCTCGGGGCGCACGGAGACATCGGGAAGAAGGTGCTCTCGACGATGGGCGCGTCCGACCTGGTCGCGGGCGAGTGGTACCCTCTCCAGATGCTCCTCGACATGCTGAAGGGCGTGGCCCGGGCGACCGGGGACCATACGCTGCTCGCCATCGGGAAAGCGACCGTGGATCACGCCGTGTGGCCGGCCATGCCGCCGACCATGGTGGATGCCCTCCAGAGCATCGACGTGGCATACCACATGAATCACAGGCTCGACGGAGAGGTGATGTTCGATCCGGCGACCGGCGTCATGCGGGAGGGGATCGGCCACTACCGCTGTCATCCGGAGAAGCACCAGATCATCATGGTCTGCGATACGCCTTATCCCTCGGAGCTCGATCGTGGGATCCTGCTCGGCACGGCGCGGCGAGCGGCGTCGCGCGGGGTCAGGCCGCGCGTCGACGTCGTGCTCGACGAGTCCCGCCCGTCGCGGAAGCGCGGCGCCGACTCGTGTACCTACCGCATCACATGGTGAACCTGGGATGTTGATCATCGGCGGGCAGCGCACCTCGACCCTTCGCTGATCATCGAGGCCCGCACGAGCAGCGTGCGTCTCCTTCGTGGCTCCGCGCGCAGCGGGCAGCAGAGCCTCCGCCTCGTCGCGTCGTCGCGTCGCCTCGTTGGCCGGGCGCGGTCGACCTCGAGACCTCCGGCGGGCAGGAAGTCCAAGCGCCTTTGCGGATGTCAAGAAATTTTAGCCTCTCCCGCCTCCGGGTCGGTCGAGTGGACATGATCTGCCCTGTGAATCTCGCCCGTGTAATAATCCAATAAAATTAACATGTCAGCTGACTTGCTGTGAGCGAAATCACCACCGTGAGCTACCGTCGAGATGTCCCCGCGCGCCAGCTGCGCCGCACGCCCTCCGAACGCGGCGCTCCGAACGAGCCCTGACCCGGCGCGGCGCCTCGAGGGAGGCCCGCCCGCCTCGTCCTCCCTCGGCATCGAGCACAGCCGCGGCCGGTCGATTGGAATTGACATCGGGAATGTGAACGTTCACTTTCCCTCCTCGAGGGGCATCCTTCTGCTTCGACGATCGACGGCGTGCCGCCTTGGTCCGTGGGCGCCTGAAGACCCGTGTACACGTGCCCCGTCAGCACCGCCGGGCCGGGCGCTGCCGCATCCGAGCTGCGATAAAGATTTATAGCGTGGGTCGAGTCGAGGGCGACGCCTCGGAGGCACACCAGGCTACCAGCGATTCGAATCGCGGAGAGACGCGAGTGGAGTCCATTTCTTCGATCGCTCGAGGGAATACGGTGTTGTTATGAAGAACAAATCGACTTTGGCTTTCACCTTGGCTGCGCTGGGCATGATCGTCGGCGCTTGCGGCGGCTTGAACGACGACGGCGACCTCGAGGGGAGCGGCGGAGCCCCTGCGGGCGCTGGAGGGAGCGTGAGCGGCTCGGGCGGCGCGCAGGCGAGCACCACCGGAGGGCCTCTGCCTTCGGGCTCGAGTAGCTCGCAGAGCACGGCCGGAGGGTCTGACGCCTCCGGCTCGGCCACGAGCGGAGGAGCGCCTGCCAGCGGCGGCGGGGAGACGTCTGGCGGGAACGGAGGCTCGGGCGGCGACGGCGGCGGCGGCGGCCAGGTCAATCGGCCCGAAGTGGTGCTGGCGGGTGACAATGTGAACGCTAACGGACCGCTCGAGACGACGGTTCAGGACCTCTCGTTCAGCGGCGGTGGCCACATTCTCGTCAGGCCGACGACGCTCACCACCGAGCCCAACAAGAAGCACCCGGTGGCCATTTGGGGTCCGGGCGGAGGTACCCCTCCTCGCGACTACCTACAGCTGCTGACGCGCATGGCCTCGCACGGCTTCGTCGTCGTCGGTATTCGAGAGTCGACGGGCAACGCCGTGCTCATGTCGGCGGCGATCGATTGGCTGGAGGCTCAGGACGCCGATCAGAACAGCCCCATGTACGGCCGCTTGATCCTCGACCGCGTTGGTGTGTTCGGGCACTCGATGGGCGGGCTGTCGTCGGAAGCGGCTGCTCAAACCGATAAGCGCGTCTCCACCGCGTTGCTCAACAACAGCGGCTCCTTCGAGCACAACGCCCTCGTCAATCTCAAGATCCCTGTCGGCATCATCTACGGTGAAACGGGTCAAGAGGCGCCCAACGCCGAGGGTGACTTCAACAACGCCGGCAACAAGGGGCCAGTCTGGCTCGGCAAGATGAAGGGCGGTGGTCACGGCTCGGGGCCTTGGGACGGCGCCGGAGCGAACGTTGCTTGGATGCGTTGGCACCTCGGCGGGGAGAACTCCCGCAAGGACGCGTTCCTCAAAGACGGTGGCGACTACAACAACAAGGGCGTGTGGCAGACTCAGTCCAAGAATTGGAACGAGTGGAAGAACTGGAACGAGTGACAGGCGGTACACCGAGCAGACCTTCGTGCTCGGCAGCATCACGTTTCAGGACGGGCTCGTGACATGAGCCCGGCTGGCTGCGTCTGGCGCGCCCTGTTCTTCGAGGATGTCGCAACCTAGGACGACAAACATGTTGAAGATCGTCTAGTTTCGATAGGTTATGCCGCCTCCTGGATGAGCCGCTGGGCGGCCTCGAGATTCTGGATGGCGGCTGCGCGCCGGAGGTCGAATAGGTTTCTCCTGGCGCCGATGTAGCGCGCGCTGTGTCCTTTCCGCGCCGCGATATGGGCGAGCGCATGCTCCACAGCCGTGCGCTGCCGGAGCACGGCGCGTCCTGGCCCGGTCTGCTGCAGCTTCCGGAACTTGCGCTGCAGCGCCTCGTCCTCGGCGATGGACACGGTTCGGCCTCGTCCCGACGCGGCTTGAGTGCATTTGGCTCGGAGAGGGCACGCGCCGCACTCCTCAGGATCGAACTCGACCGTGTCGCCCGGTTCGAACACTTCGACCTGCCCTGCCGGACACGTAATCGTCTTGGTACGCAGGTCAATCTTGAAGTCGCGCTTGCTGAACAAGTCGGGGCTGCGAGCCCGCTGCCCCCAAGGCTTCGAGAACACCCGGCCCTTCGCGCGGAGCACGTCATCAACGACGGGACTGTTCACGTAGGCGCGATCGATGTGGAGTTCGACGATGCGCAGCCGCTGACGCTGAATGTCCTTGGCGATCGGCGAGGCTCCCTCTTCTTCGGGCCGATTCGCGAGCGTGACCGCGCAGGCGACAATGATGGGAAGGTCAAGGTCGCGTGCGATGTGCTCCTTGTAGCCGTCGAACCGCTTCGAGCGGCTCTTGCGGCCGTGGCGCATTTCAGCGTCTTCAATAGAGACACGGCGGTCAGGCGCAACGCCTTGCCGGATGCGTACGGTCCCATCCTCGACTGTTTCCAGGTCTTGGTCTCGAACCTGGGTGACCGCATCCAGATAGATGCGAAGCGGCTGCTCGACGACGTCGTCCATGTGGCGGTCGACCCACTGCTGCAACGACGAGACCTGCCGCTCCAGGATCTGAATCGCCGCCGCCTTCTGTTACGAGTCGCTCCAGTCCAGGTCGAGCCCGGCCTTGATGCTGGGAGCCAGAAGCAGCGGGATGCCCGCCTTGCGGCAGATCTCCTCGGGCGGACGCTCCGTGATCTTCGACACGACGCGGACGATGCTGCGTGCAGCGTGGCCGAGCAGGTTGATCGTGTCCTCAACCCGCCCGGCCCCCGCTAAAGAGCGGCTATCGATGGCCACGCGCAGCGCCTTGGACACCGCACGCCTCTCGCCCTCCGTCATCGCGCCGGACCGAACAAGCGCCACGGTCCGCTCCAGCAGCATCCGGTCCATCTCGTGCGCGACCATCCGCTCTCGGAACGCCTGCAGCGCGCCCTGCGAGAACGGCGGCGTCACCGCGCCCAGGCAGCCGAGCACCATCTGCCAGCGCAGGTCCACGACACACAACTCCACCGCCTCGGCATCCGATGCGCCGACGTAGCCTTGGAGCAGCGTGACCATGCACATCAGCGCCGGTGGATGCGGCGCCTCGCCTGCCCCCGTCGTCCGGTACATGCCCTCCAGCTGCTCCTGGAACGTCTCATCGAACAGCTCGTGCCGGTGCAGCCTGAGAAAGCCGAACAGTGCTCTCACGCGCGTCAGCCGCTTCATCAGCGCCTGCTCTTGCCGCGACAGCTCCACCGGCGGCAACCATCGTTCCATCCGTGCACCTCCGGACGCGGACGAGATCATGGCCCGACGAAACCGTCGAGCCTTGCATCGAAGCGACCGGAATTATCGCAAAATCAACCTGATCGGTCCTCTAGGGGTACGTGCCGAACGCCCACCATTCGGTCGCCATGTTGTCGTCGGTGATGATCGGGTCATCCTGCGTCCGCAGCAGGATCGACTCCCGGCCTTCCCAGGTGGGCCCGCCGCGCCAGTCCTGTTCTTTCAGCAGATCGAGCTGCGCGGCGCCGACTCGTGTACCTACCGCGTCACCTGGTGAACCGACGCTGCCGCCCCTCTCCTGCTGGACGCCACCGGCGGGCCGAGCAGGCGGCGTCTCCTCCGGGGCTCCGCGCGCAGCGCGCAGCGGGCAGCAGAGCCTCCGCCTCGTCGCGTCGCCTCGTTGGCCGGGCGCGGTCGACATCGAGACCTCCGGCGGGTAGGACGCCCCAGCGCATTCGTGGATGTCAAGAGATTTTAGCCTCTCCAGCCTCCAGCGCATTCCGTCCCGTTACACATTTGTGAACGCACACACATGCGGGCATGGCCACGTCGCCTCGGCGCCTGCCGAGCGGACCAGCGAAGATCGCGATCCTGCACCCACCCCTCCGAACGCGGCGCTCCGAAAGGGCCCTGACTCGACGCGGCGCTCCGAAGGAGCGCCCGCCAGCCTCGTCCTCCCCTCGGGATCGAGGACAGCCGCAGGCCGGTCGATTGGAATTGACATCGGGAATGTGAACGTTCACTTTCCTCCTCGAGGGGCATCCTTTTGCTTCGACGATCGACGGCGTGCCGCCAGGGTCCGTGGGGCGCCTGAAGACCCGTGTACACGTGCCCCGCCAGCACCACGGGAGGATGGCAAGGTCAGGTAAACATCGAATGTTCCATGACACCGGCCGATGGCGTGCACGACCTTTGCCTGCGGTTCGCGGGGAGCCGGTCCGATCGGCGGTTCAACCTGGACCATTTCGACTTCAAGCTGGGTATTCTGCCGTCGGCTCAGGCAGCCCCGCGCTCGCCCCGCGTCGTGATTGCATATCGCGACCTCGCCCGGCCGGCGCCGGGCCGGGCGCTGCCTCATCCGAGCTGCGATAAAGATTCATGGCGTGGGTCGAGTCGAGGGCGACGCCTCGGGGGCACACCAGGCCACCAGCGACTCGAATCGCGGAGAGACGCGAGTGGAGTCCATTTCTTCGATCGCTCGAGGGAATACGGTGTTGTTATGAAGAACAAATCTAGTTTGGCTTTCACCTTGGCCGCGCTGGGCATGATCGTCGGCGCTTGCGGCGGCTCCGACGGCGACGGCGACATCGGGGGGAGCGGCGGAGCCCCGGCGGGCGCAGGAGGGAGCGTGAGCGGCTCGGGCGGCGAGCAGGCGAGCACCACCGGGGGGCCTCTGCCTTCGGGCTCGAGCAGCTCGCAGAGCACGGCCGGAGGGTCCGACCCCTCCGGCTCGGGCGCGGGCACGGGCGGAGGAGCGTCTGCCGGCGGCGGGGAGATGGCGGGCGGGAGCGGGGGCTCGGGCGGCGACGGCGGCGACGGCGGCGGCTTCACCGGCACGTGCACCGGGTCACGACCGGCCGGTGGAAGCCGGTCGGGGAGCGGCCCTCACAAGGTGGTCGTCGAGACGAACTCAGACCCGGGCATCAACCAGGGCACCATCTTTCGCCCGGAGGATCTCGGAGGGAACGCCAAGTATCCGATCTTCGTCTGGGGGGAGGGCGCATGTTCGCGAGACGGGCTCGCGACCGAAGCGGCCATGGCCGAGATCGCCTCGCATGGCTACTTCGTGGTGGCGGACGGGACGCCGGGAGGCAAGGAGCCCAACCGCGAGCTCGGGGGCGGCGGCGACGTGCTGCTCGCCTACGTCGACTGGGTGATCGCCGAGAACCAGAAGCCTTGCAGCGCCTACTACCGGAAGATCGAGACCACGAAGGTCGCCGCGAACGGCTTCTCCTGCGGCGGCTTGATGGCCGCGGGGACGGCCGCAGATCCCAGGATGACGACCTGGGGACACACGAGCAGCGGCTCTTTCTCGGTGAATCAGGCCTTCTACAAGTCGATTCACACCCCCGTGTTGATCGTCACCGGCACCGAGGATAGCCTGGGCGCGAACGAGAACGGCGCGAGAGACTACGAGAACATCGCCGCCCGGGGTGACATCCCGGTCATGATGTTCGCCAAGGTCGGCGCGGACCATGGGGGCGACCTGTGGGCTCGCAACGGCGGCGAGTTCACCCAGGTCAACCTGGCGTGGCTCAACTGGTGGCTCAAGGGCGACGAATCGGCCACCGGCAAGGGCATGCTCGTCGGCGCGAGCTGCCGCTTCTGCACCGACAGAAGCTGGCAGATCTCTTCCGCCAATCTGCCCTGAGCAGCCGCTCAGGATCAGCGCATCGGCGGGGTCGCGCCGGCGGCGTCCCTGCGATACCTTCTCGCTACCGCGCATCACCGAGCGATTTTCCTGGCGCGCTCTCTGACACGCGGCGCTGGTACCTCGGGTCAGAGCTCCTGCCAGGTACCGGTGTCACGAGGGGAGAAAGATTTCAACGCAAAGGCGCAAAGGCGCAAAGGCGCAAACCTGCAAAGAATCTGTTCTCTTTTGCGGCTTTGCGCCTTTGCGCCTTTGCGTTGAAATCTCTCCCCAGATCGCTGGCCGGACTTCTGGCGGGCGGAACTAGCGCCCCCGGCGCACCACCCGCGCGATCTTGCGAGACAGCGCGTCCGGCGCGACCGGATAACGCGCCACGTCCGCGGCGCCCGCCGCCACGAGCGCGTTCATCCGGTCCGAGGAGAGCCCGGACGCGCACACGACGGCGCGCACGCCGGGCGCCGCGCGGCCGAGCGCCTCGAGCAGCGCGCACGCGGCCTCCACGTCGGCGCCGGCGTCGATCACCGCCACGCCGAGCCCCGCCTCGAGCAGCGCGGCGGCGTCCGGCACCTCGGCGAGGTGGATCCCCTGCGCGTCGAGCCCGATCTCGCACGCCTCGCTGAGCCCCTGCCCCGCCGGCGCGAGCCGGAGCAGCGCGACGGTGCGCTCCGGCACGGGCGCGAGCTGCGCGGTCTCGCCGTCCGGCCAGGCCTGCGCCCGCTCCGCCCGGTCGCCGCGCGGCGCGTCCGCCTTGCGCGCGGGCAGCCGCCGCGCCTCGGCCTCCCGCGACATCGCCTCGTCGAGCCGCGACCGCGCCGCCGCGGCGCTCTCCGGGCGCTTCTCCGGCAGCTTCGCCAGGAGGTCCAGCCGGAGCCGCTCCAGGAGCGGCGGGACCGGCGGAGCCCCCGGCGGCCGGCGCAGCGGCGGCGGGATCGAGAACATGTGCATCGCCATGAGCTCCACCGCAGGGAGGCCGACGAACGGCGGCGTTCCCTGCAACATCGCTGTAAGAATGCATCCACACGCGTACAGATCGGTGCTCGGGCCCACCGCGAGCGAGCGGCACTGCTCCGGGCTCATGTACTCCGGCGTGCCCGCGACCATGTCCTTCGAGGTGAGCGTCGGCCCGGCGTCGAGCGGGTCGTCGAGGTGCGCCAGGCCGAAGTCGACGACCTTGGCGACGCGTCCTCCGTCCTGCTCGGCGAGCAGCACGTTCTCCGGCTTGAGGTCGCGGTGGACGATGCCGCTCGCGTGCGCGGCGCCCACGCCGTCGAGGATGTCCGCGAACAGGGCCGCGACCTCGGCGAGCGGCAGCAGCTCGCGCGACGCCCGGAGCAGCGCGCCGAGCGACTGCCCCTTGAGCAGCTCCATCACGAGGTAGATCGAGCCGTCGCCGTCGTCCTCGTCGCCCCCGAGGTCGAGCACCTTGACCACGTTCCGGTGCACGAGCCGCGACGCGGCGCGCGCCTCGCGGAAGAACCTCCGCCGGCTCTCCGGGAGGATCGCGACGTGCGGGTGCATCGTCTTCACCGCGACCGGAACGCCGAGGAGCACGTGCTCCGCCTCGTAGACCTCCCCCATCCCGCCCGCGCCGAGCAGCCGCACGAGGTTGTACTTCCCGCCGAGGACCCGCCCGGCGCGCGCCCGCTGCGGCGCGCCCGCGCCGGGCTCGTCCGGGAGGAGCGTCTCCGCGGCCGCGAAGCGGTCGGCGCGCGGTCGAGGCGCGGGCGCCCGCCCGTCCGGCGCCCGCTGGCCCTTCAGCACGGTGCGGTCGGGGTCCCCGTCCGGCGGCGGGCGCTCGCCGTCGCCCGCGCTCACGGCGACGCCGCGCGGAAGCCCACCGCGATCTGCGCCGTCACCGGGCCCTCGCCCTCGTCGCGCCAGGGGCTCACCCGCACCGACAGCGCCCCGAAGAGCGCGCCGCCCGCCTCCACGCCCGCCGACAGCCCGCCGAGCACGTCGTCCGCCCTCACCTCCCGGTGGACGAGGTGCAGATCCAGCGCGCCGTGCAGCCGGAGCCACGGCGCCGGATCCGCCGTCGCCCCCGCCAGCAGGAAGCCCTGCACGTCCGGCGTGGCCGGCTCGCCGCCCGCCGCCTCGCCGTCGCCCCCCGCCGCGCCCTCGCCCGCGCCCACCGCCGCGCCGTCGCCCGAGGCGCGGATGCGGGCCCCGACATCGGCCACCCACGTGAGCCGGCCCGAGGCGCCGCCGAGCGCGATCCCGGGCTCGATGCGGAGAGGCGGGCTCCCGTCGGCCATGGGCACGCCCAGGCGGAGCGTGGGGCCGAGCTCGATCTCCGAGCGCCCGAGGCGCAGGACACGCGCGCGCGCGCCGAACCAGCCGGTGCTGCCCGCGCCCGCGCCATCCCCCTCACCGGCCGGGTTCGAGCGGAGCGCGACGTCGAGGCCCAGCGGGCCGATCGCGCCGCTCGCGCGCACCTGCCCCGCGGCGACCCAGCCGCCCCCGGAGCGCGCCGCGGCCGCGCCGACGGCGACGACCGAGGGCGGCGTCGGCGCGAGCCAGAGCCCGTCGGCCACCCCGGACATCGGGAGGAGCGGGAGGTACGCGCCCAGCACGGGCGCGGCCGGGGGCGCAGGCGGCGGCGCGGCGCTCGGCGCCTCCGGCGCGGCGGGCAGCTCGACGTCGCTCGTCCCGATCACGCCGCCGCGGCCGTCGGCGACGTCGAGCCGGACGCGCAGCGGCGCGCCGGGGCGCAGCGCCTCCCGGGGCAGCGGGATCCGCGCCGTCAGGGCGCCGCCGCGATCGCCGCCGGCGAGCGCGACGGAGCGCACCCCCCCCGGCAGGTGGGCGAAGAGCCGCGGCGCCACCCGCCGCGCGACGTCGACCCCGGCGAGCCCTTCGAGCTCGACCCGGGCCTCGAGCGCCGGCCCGCCCGGCGCCGTCGCCGCCGCGCGCGCGACCGAGACCGAGACCACCGCGCCCACCTTCGTGTACCGGACCGGGAGCGACGTCGCCGCGCCCGGAACCGCGCTGCCGCGCTCGCGCAGGCGGAGCGCGCGCGGGGCGCGCTGGAGCAGATCGATGCGCTCGGGGACGGGGCCGAACGGGCCGTCGTCGAGCGAGAGCTCGAGCGCGGGAGACGGCGTGAGCTCGACGATCCCGTAGGGGTTCGCGGTGATCTCCTGCGCCGCCGGGACGACGCCCCCGGCGGCCCGCGCGGCGACGAGGTGGAACCTGCGCACCGCCCCCACCCCCAGGTACTCCTCGCGATCGACGACCCGGACCCGGAGGAAATAGGCGCCGGCCGGCATCTTCTCCGCGCGGAACGACAGGACGTCCGGCTTCACCTCCTCGCGGGCGACGAGATCGTTGAACTCCGGGTCGCGCGCGATCTCGACGCGGTAGCCGGCCGCGGCGGGCGCCGGCTTCCACGACGCCGACAGGACGCCGAGCCCCTCCGGGGCGAGCGCGATCTGCGCGGCGTCCGCGGTCGTCCACTCGACCGGCGCCGGCAGCGGGCGCGGGCGCGCGGGCGGCGCTTTGCCCACGAACCGGGTGCCGTGGTCCTTCGGGACCACGACGGAGAGGCCGCCCGACGTGACGCCCGCCTTGCCGTCGAACACCGCGACCGTCGTCCGCTCCCCGCGCCGCTGCACCACCGTGTCCCGCGACGACGCGCTCACGCGGCCGCCCCCGCTCGCGGCGACCTCGACCGACTGGCCCCGCAGCGCGGCGAGCGCGGCCTTCACCTCGCCGTCCGCGAGCTCGACGGCCGCGGGCGGCGTCTTCGATACCCGCGCTCGGCTCGCCGTGCCGTAGATGACGACGAGCGTATTCGGCGCGAGGAGCACCCGAGTCCGATCCACAAACTCGATATCTGCCCTCCCCTCATCCAGCGTGTTGACGCTCGAGTTCGTGAGCAGGGGCATCCCCTGGGCCGCGGGCGACCAGGCGCCGCCGGCCGGGCGCGCGCGCACGTCCGGGTGCATCGACCGGAGCTTCGCGTCGGGGATCGACGTCACCTCGGCCGGGAGGACCAGCGTGAGCCCCTCGGCGAGCGTCGTGCCCGGGCCGCACGCGACGCGGTTGTACCGCTGGATCAGCCCTGCATGCTTGGATGAGCCGTAGAGGACCGCCGCGATGTCGTCGCAGGTCTCTCCCGCCTGCACGCCCCATTGAATGACCGCCTCCGGATATCCGGGCGTCGGCTCTCCGGCGCTCGCCAAGCCGGCGTATCCGACGTGGATCGCAGCATGGGTGGCGCAGCCGAGGAGCACCGCGATAGCGACGGACTGGCCATTTGACGGTGCCACGGCAGCGGCACGCTACCGGATCGAGATCGGCGTTGCAAGGGACCAGGCAATAGGATACGAGCAGACCGATGGCGTATTGGTCGGCGCGCGTCATCGCGCCCCTCCTGGCCTCCCCGCTGCTCGTCGCCGCGGCCACGGCCTCCATGCCGGCCGCAGCGCAGGAGGCCACAGCGCTCGACAGGCTCGCTCCCGCGCCCGCGGGCGACGGGCTATCCACTGTCCCTTCTGCCGGCGTATCGGGGGAGCTCCGGCCCGCGGTCGGACTTCTGTTCTCCTATTCTCATCAACCCCTCAGCCTGCGCGGGACTGCGCCTGCCGGGTCGGTCACGTGGGTGGGCCGGCAGGCGCTCCTCCACGCGCTCGCGAGCGTCGAGCTCCTGCGCCGGATCAAGCTCGATCTCGACGCGCCGCTCGTGCTGGATCAGGGCGGCGCGTCCGGCGCGCTCGGGGGCATCCGGGTCACGGCGCCCGCCGGCGGCGCCACGCTCGGCGATCTCCAGGCGGGAGGGAGGGTGATGCTCCTGCCCCAGGAGGGGCCCCGGCCGGCGGCGGCGCTCGGGCTCTCCGTCTGGCTGCCGACGGGAGACGAGGCGGCGTTCGCCGGCGCGGGCGCCGTGCGCTACGCGCCGCGGGTGATCGTGGGGGCCGAGCACCCGGGCTTCCGCTGGTCGGCCTCGGCGGGGGGCCGGTTCCAGAAGGCCTCGGCGGACAGCCTGACGGGCAGCGAGGTCCTCTTCTCCGCGGGCGCGGGCGTCCGCAAAGGCCCGCTGCAGCTCGGGTCGGAGCTCTCCGTCTGGGCCGCCGCCGGCGAGGGGTCGGCGCTCGCGGTCCCGGGCCGCGCGGGGGGCGAGCTCCTGCTCACCGCGCGCTGGTCGCTCGGCCCCCTCACGCTCGACGCGGGCGCGGGCCCTGGCTTCGGGCGGCTGCCCGGCACACCCAAGGCGCGCTTCTTCGCGGCGCTCGGCGTCGCCGCGGACGTCGTTCCGCCGGCGCCCCCCGCCGCCGCCCCCTCGGCCATCGCCGGCGCGTCCACCGGGACGACGGGCGCCCGCGGCGCGGCGCTGGCCGCGCCTCCGGCCGCCGACTTCGACGGGGACTCGGTCCCCGACGCGGAGGACGCCTGCCCCCGGGTCATCGGCGAGGCGCGCCCGCCGGCCGCGGCGGCGGGCGCCCGATCGGCGTTCCGCCGTGGCTGCCCGCCGGACCGGGACGACGACGGGATCTACGATGTCGACGATCGCTGCCCGGACGTGCCGGGGGTCAGCAGCGCGGCCGCCGGCGCGGGACCGGGCGGCGCGGGGTCCGGGGTCACGTCCGAGCCCTCCGCAAACGCGGGGTCCCAACCCACGCCCGAGGGACCCGCGAACGCGGGGTCCCAACCTGCGTCGAGGCACGGGTGCCCCGCGGACACGGACGGCGACGGCATCCCCAACGCTGCGGACGCCTGCCCCTACGAGCGCGGCAGGCCGAGCGAGGATCGCGCGACGCACGGCTGCCCGTTCGCCGTGCGCATCGAGGGCTCGCAGATCGTGATCCTGCAGCAGGTCCAGTTCCGGACCGGCCGGGCCGAGATCGAGCCGGAGAGCTTCGAGCTGCTCTCCGAGGTCGCGGCCGTCCTCGAGGAGCACCCCGAGATCGCCCGGGTCGCGGTCGACGGCCACACGGACAACCAGGGCGCCGCCCAGGCGAACCTGAGCCTCTCGCAGCGCCGCGCGCTCGCCGTCGTCGCGTGGCTGACCGCGCACGGCATCGACGCCCGCCGCCTCGAAGCGCGCGGCTTCGGCGCGCGCCGCCCCCTCGCCGACAACCGCACCCCGGACGGCCGGGCCAAGAACCGCAGGGTGGAGTTCCAGATCCGCAAGCGCACCGACGAGGGCGCGGCCGGCTGGAAGGACGGCCCTCTTGAGTGACGCGTCGCCCGCGGAGGCCTCCACGTGAGGGCGTTCTCGCTCAAGATGAAGGCGATCGCGCTCTTCACGGCGATCGCGCTCGTCCCCGTGGCCGTCGCCGTGACGCTCCTCATCGACGTGAACCAGCGCGCCGTGCGGACCTCCGAGGAGAGGATGCAGACGGCGATCCTCTCCGAGGTGGCCTCGACCTCGATGCAGCTCGTCCGGGACGTCGAGAGCGATGCCGTCGCGGCGGCGGCCATCTTCGGCCACGCCGCGGGCGGCGCCATCCGGGACGAGGACGCGGTCGCGTCGGTGCGCGCCCTCGTCGCGACGCGCGGGCTCGTCGGCGCGGTGCGGCTCGAGGTGCCCGGCGCGGGGATCAGCACCGTGATCCGCAAGGCGTCGTCCGACGCGGACGTCCCCGCCGCGCCGGCCGCGCTGCGCCAGCTCGCTGACGAGCGAGGCGTCGGCTTCGGCGTGATCGGCCCGGCCCGCGGCCTCCTCGTCGCCCGCGTGCGGCCCGCCGGCGACGCTGGCGCCGCGCCGGGCGCCGGCGCCGGCGCCGCGGCGCCGCCTCCCCCGGGCGGCCCGGCCGGCTACGTCGTCGCCGAGGTGCCGCTCGACATGCTCGGGCTCGACCTCGAGGTGATCGCCGGGCGCCGCCTCGGGAGCCGCTCGGTGCGCCTGCTCATCGCGGGCCACGACCGCCAGGCGATCGCGGCGTTCGGGGTGCCGGGCGTCGCGCCGGGCAGCGACGTCTCGTCCTTGCCGATCTGGCGCAACCTCCCCCCGGGCGCGGGGTTGAACGACAGGATCGGCGTGCTCGCCCCGCACGACGAGGCCGGCCAGCGGATGATCGGCGCCATCGAGACGGTGCCCGATCTCGGCTGGGCGGTCGCGATCTGGCGTCCCGAGCCGGAGGCCTTCGCCGCGCTCGACGAGATGCGGCGCCGCGGCGTCGCCGTCGCCGCGGGCGCGCTCGTCCTCGCGCTCGCCCTCGCGCTCGTCACCGCCCGCCACGTGACGCGCCCGATCCTGCACCTCGTCGCGCAGGCGCGGCTCATCGGCGCCCGGCGCTGGCGCGAGATCGCGCTCGGCGACGCGCTGAGGGGGCGGCGCGACGAGATCGGCGAGCTCACGACCTCCCTCGGCCGCATGGCCCAGGACCTCGAGCAGGGCGAGGCGGACATCGCCCGGGAGGCCAAGCTCCGCGGCGATCTCGGCCGGTTCATGGACAAGGCCGTCGTCGACGCGATCGTGCGGGGCGAGCACCCGCTCGCCCTCGGCGGCAAGCGTGCGGCCGTGTCGGTGCTCTTCGCCGACGTCGTCGGCTTCACGCCGCTCGCCGAGTCGCGCGACGCCGAGCGGATGGTCGCCCTCCTCAACGAGCTCTTCTCGATGCTCACCGAGATCGTGTTCCGGCACGGGGGCACGGTCGACAAGTTCATCGGCGATTGCGTCATGGCCGTCTGGGGCGCCCCGATCGCGCAGGAGGATCACGCGCGCCGCGCGCTCGCGGCCGCGGAGGACATGATGCGCTTCCTCGAGACGGCGAACGAGGAGTGGCGCGAGCGGTACGACGTCGAGGTCCGCCTCGGCGTGGGCGTGAACTCCGGCGAGGCGATCGTCGGCAACATCGGCTCTGACAAGCGGATGGAGTACACGGTGATCGGCGACGTGGTGAACGTCGCCTCGCGGCTCGAGGCGATCGCGGCGCCGAACCAGGTGCTGGTCTCCGCGGCGACGAGGGACCTCACCGGCGACGCCTTCCCCCTGCGCCCGCTGGGCGAGCGCAACCTCACGGGGCGAAAGACGACGACGGCCGTGTACGCGCTCGATCCGGACTGAAGCGGGCACAGCGCGCCCGCGTCCGCCAGCGGATGGTGGGAATTCCCCCGCCCTGCCGGAAGGATGCCACCGCCAAGACCCCATGAAACGCCGAGATTTCTGTGTTTGTAGCGTCTCATGACGCCTTGGCGGCTCAAAAAAGCCCCGCCTTCAGCCAAAGTACCCACCCATCGGTGTCAACCAAGCTCGTAATGACAGCACTACCCGCGCTTGGATAACGCCGATGCCCCCTTCGTCGAGCGCACCAGCGGAGGGGATGTCGCTCATCCGGACACTCGAACGACGTGCACACTCCATCCAGGTCGAAGCCAAAGGACATCGTTCCGCCATTTGTGAACGTTCACAATACCGGCATCAGCTCCGATCGACCAGCCCGAGGGAGGCCACGCCCCGGGAGATCTCCGGGCCGGCGGCGACGTCCCTCGCAGAGGGAGCGCCCCCCGCTCCATGGCGGGAACGCCGGCGTAACAACGTGGCTCGCGACCCAGGGCATGGGCATGGGCGAGGACGACGGGGATCCGAGCGAGGACATCGACGCCGCGCAGCAAGGCGCACCTCGCGCGATCGCGGCGGCCGGCGCCCGCCCTCTTGACGCAGCGATCCGGAGGAGCTCGCCAGCCCTGCTTTCCCTCGGCCTCGCGGAGTTGCGCGGACCGGTCGATTGGCGTTGACCTCGGCAATGTGATCGTTCACATTTGGTTGAAGGGGTATCCTTCAGCTTCGTGCATGGGCGGGTCGCCCTGCGCACCGCGCCCTTCGTCATCCGATCGATTTCTTGTCGATTCCAGCGCGCCGTTCGCCCGACCGCCGCGAGAGCGATGGCCGAGCGATGGTGCTTGGTGTTCTTGCCGAGGGTGAGCCACCGGAGGACACCACAGACCTCGTCGTTTCGACGGAGGTCGAGAAATCCTGGGCACGGACCGCCGTGTCACCGCGTTGCATCATCGGAGAGCAAGATGAAGAAGCCGTCGTGGCACGAGCTCCATTTCTCGAGAGAAGTCGCCGCCGTTTGCGCGCTCGCGTTCGTGGCCGCGTGCACGGGCGCGCTGGGTGACACGACGGAGGGCGCTGGGTCATCCTCTGTCGGAGGCGATGTCGGAGGCGATGTCGGAGGCGGTGTCGGAGGTGACGGATCACCGACGGGCTCGGACCCGCCGGCGTTCCAACCCGCGGCCGGGATGCTGCGCCGCCTGACGAGGACGCAGTTCCGCAACGCCGTGCGCGACATGCTGGGCGTCGAGGTCGATATCCATCAGCTCGACGCCGACAGCTGGAACGGGAACTTTGCGGTCATCGGCGCCGCGACCGTCGTGACCTCGGAGCGAGGCGTCGAGCAGTACCACGCGGCGATCGAGGGCGCCGTCGACGCGGTGTTCGCGGATCCCGCGAGGCGAGACCGGTTCATCGGCTGCGCGCCCAGCGGAGCGGAGGACGACGCTTGCGTGCGCGGCTTCATCGAGGCGCAGGGGCGCCGTGCGTGGCGGCGCCCGCTCGAGGCCGCCGAGGTCGACCGGCTGGCGGCCGTCGCCGCGAAGGCCGCGGCCGAGCTCGAGAGCGCCGTCGAGGGGGCCCGCTGGGCGACGGTGGCCCTCTTCACGTCTCCGAACTTCCTGTATCGCCCGGAGCTCGGCGCTCCGAGCGCCGACGGCTCGCTCCGCTTGACGGGCTACGAGACGGCGTCCCGGCTCGCGTTCCTCTTGTGGAACAGCCTGCCGGACCAGGAGCTGCTCGACGAGGCCGCGAGCGGGGCGCTCGGAACGGTGGAGGGGATCCGCGCGGCGGCGACGCGGCTGCTCGAGGCGCCTGCCGGGCGCGAGGCGGTCGGCGCCTTCGCCGAGGAGTACATGCGGCTCGATCGGATCAGCACGCAGGCAAAAGACGCGGCGCTCTTTCCGGAGTACAGCCCCGCGCTGCAAGCGGCGATGGTCCGCGACATGCGAGGCACCTGGGAGGTCCTCGCGTTCGACGATCGCGCGAGCGCGCTCGACCTGTTCTCGACCACGAAGGTCGTCGTCAATAGCGAGCTCGCCCAGGTCTACGGTCTCGACACGGCCGGCCTCGGCTCGAGTGCCTTCGAGGTCCGCTCGCTGCCCGCGGACGGCCCGCGCGTCGGGATCCTCAGCAAAGCGGGCTTCCTCTCGCAGTTCGCGAACCAGAAGGAGGGCTCTCCCACCTTGCGCGGCAAGTTCATGCGCGACGCCCTCATGTGCACGCCCATCCCGCCGCCCCCCGGCAACGTCGCCCTCGAGCTGCCGGAGCCGCCCGCGGACAAGCCCCTGACGAAGCGTCAGCGCCTCGAGATCCACCGGACCGAGCCCGCCTGCGCCGGCTGCCACTCGTTCATGGACCCGCTGGGCCTGCCGCTCGAGAGCTTCGACGCGATTGGCCGCTTCCGCACGACCGACCACGGCCTGCCGATCGACCCGAGCGGCGAGTTCGACGGGGTGCCGGTCGCCGACGCGCGCGCGCTCGGTATGACCCTCAGCGCGGACGCCTCGGTCGCGGAGTGCCTCGTCCGCAAGTACTACATGTACGCAGCGGGGCACGAGGAGAGAAAGGTGGACAAGCGCGTGCTGAACGCGCTGACCGCCTCGTTCGAAGGGTCGGGGTACCAGCTGCGCGAGCTGGTCCTCGACGTCGTGACCAACGACGCGTTCTCGTCCGTCGCCCCCCAACCCTGATCGCAGGTCCCCCCAATGACGAACAAAGCTTTGAGCCGACGAACTGTTCTCCGGGGCATTCTGGCGACGGGCGCCGCCGTCACCATCCCGCTCCCGCTGCTCGAGATCATGCTGAACGAGAGCGGCACGGCGCACGCTCAGACGAAGACCCCGGTGTCGCCGCTCTACGTCACGTGGTTCTTCGGGAACGGCACGCTGCCCGGTCTCTGGAAGCCGACGCGCACGGGCTCCGGTCAGGCCTGGGACCTCAGCCCCCAGCTCCAGCCGCTCGCGGACCTCAAGTCGTATCTCACGGTGATCAGCGGCCTCGAGAACAAGACCGTGGTCTCGGGCGTCGAGCACCCCACGGGGTCGGCGGGGGCCACGACCGGCGCGCCGCTCAGCGGGAACGCCGTGCGGGCCGCGTCCATCGATCAGGTCGTCGCGAACGCCATCTCGGACGGGGCGCCGTACCGCTCCCTCGAGGTGGGGGTGACGCCGGCGACGCCGAACGGCCCTCCGGACTCGCTGCATACGGTCTCGCACAGGGGGCCGAACGCGCGCAACAACCCGGAGTTCGATCCGAAGGCCGTGTTCAACCGGTTGTTCATGGGCGGCCTGCCCGAGCCCAGCGACGACGGCGCGGATCAGGCCACGAAGCTCGCGAACGTCCGGAAGAGCGTGCTCGACTCCGTCCTGCAGGACGGCGCGAGCCTGAAGCAGCGGCTCGGGGCGGCCGACAGGCATCGTATCGAGCAGCACCTCGAGTCGATCCGCGCCATCGAGCAGCGCCTCGAGACCACGCCGTCCGGCGGCGGTCCGACGGCGGCGTGCAAGAGCCCGACGGCCCCCACTGCCGGCAAGGATGCGCAGAGCGAGGCGCCCCCTGCGGTGAACACCGCCATGGTCGAGCTCTCAGCGCTCGCGCTCGCCTGCGAGAGGACCCGCGTGCTCTCGTTCATGTTCTCGCTGCCCGCCGCGCACGTCTACTACCGGCACCTCGCGCAGGACATGAACGACGACTTTCACGACACCATCTGCCACGGAGATGCCGGGGATCAATCGAGTCAGCCTCGCGTCGACAAGGGCGTGATGTACACGATGCGCTGCCTGAACGAGTTCTTGACGAAGCTCAAGGACACGCCGCACGGCAGCTCGAACCTGCTCGACAGCTCGCTCGTGTACGTCACCTCCGACACCGCGTGGGGCAAGGTGCACACGAGGACGGAATGGCCGGTGCTCTTCGCGGGGAAGGCCGGAGGCCGGCTGCGCGGCGACGAGCATCGCAACTTCCCCGGCGACAACCTGAGCAAGGCGCTCCTGACGATCGCCCAGATCATGGGCTTGAACGTGACGGAGATCGGCATCGACGCGGGGCGGGTCACGTCGCCGCTCGCGGGCATCCAGGTCTGACCGCGCCAGCACGCGCCGCGATCCCGCGGCGGATGGAGTCCCATGCACCGCATGCTTTCTCGACACGCTCCCTTCTTGCACGCCACCCTGGTCCTCCTCGCATCTGCCACCTTCCTCGCCTGCGGCGGCGGCACCTCCTCTGCTGACAGCGGCGGCGCCGGCCCTTCCGGCAGCGGCGCTGGCGCCTCTGGCGGCGGCGCCGGCACGGCCAGCAGCGGCGCTGGCGCCTCTGGCGGCAGCGCCAGCGCCTCTAGCAGCGGCGCCGGCGCTTCTGGCGGCGGCACCGGCACGGCCAGCAGCGGTCAGGGCGGGTCCGGCGGCCATCCTCCCGCGAACCTCGTCGAGCCCGGCGATCCCGGGGCGGGTGATGTCACCTTCGCCGTGCGCGCCGATCGGGACGTGCGCCCCATCAGCCGGCTCATCTACGGCGCCAACTGGGCCGAAGACCTGGACGGCGAGCAGCGCGGCACCACCGTCGTGCGCATGGGGGGCAACCGCATGACCGCGTACAACTGGGAGAACAACGCCTCCAACGCCGGCTCGGACTACATGCACCAGAACGACGCGTACCTCGTCGGGAACAGCGCCCGCGGCGACGTCCCCGGCGAGGCGGTGCGCGTGCACACCGAGGCCGCGCTGTCGCACGGCGCCGCCTTCATCGCGACCACCCCGATCTGCGGGTATGTCGCGGCCGACAAGAAAGGCGACGGCGACGTCAACAAGACACCGAATTACCTCCAGACCCGCTTCCACCCCACGATCGCGCGCAAGAACGCCCCCTTCTCGTCGTCTCCCGATCTCAACGATCGCGCCGTGTACCAGGACGAGTTCGTCGCTTGGATGAAGCAGACCTTCCCCGACGCGTTCAAGGGCGATGTCGCGCGCGTCCTGTTCTCCCTCGACAACGAGCCCGATCTCTGGAACCACAGCCACGAGCGCATCCACCCGGAGCCGGTGCGCTACGCCGAGCTCGTCGACAAGAACATCGAGTTCGCGTCCGCGATCAAGGACGTCGCGCCGAACGCGCTCGTCACCGGCTTCGTCTCGTACGGGTATTCGGGCTATGTCAGCCTGCAGGGCGCGCCCGACGCGGACGGAAACTTCATCGAGTACTGGCTCGACGCCATGAAGGACGCGGAGATGAGCGAGGGGCGCCGCCTGGTCGACGTGCTCGATCTGCACTGGTACACGGAGATCTACGCGAACGGCGAGCGCATCATCGGCGCCGATGCGTCCCCCCAGTCGGTCGAGGCCCGCGTCCAGGCGCCGCGCTCGCTCTGGGATCCCTCCTTCGTCGAGGACAGCTGGATCGCGAAGGACGTCGTGAAGGGCCCGATCAAGCTCATCCCCTGGGTCCAGGGCCTCATCGACGCCCATTACCCGGGCACCGCCATCGGTATCACCGAGTACAATTACGGCGGCGGCAACCACATCTCCGGCGCGATCGCGCAGGCCGACGCCCTGGGCGTCTTCGGCCGCGAGGGCGTGTTCCTCGCGACGATCTGGGATCCGGGCGAAGAGGTCTCGATGCTCCGGGCCGGCGTGCGCGCCTTCACGAGCTACGACGGGCAGGGCGCGCGCTTCGGCGATACGTCCGTCCGCGCCGAGACGAGCGACGTCGCCAAGGCCACCGTGTACGCGAGCATCGACGAGGCCGATCCGAGCCGCATGGTCCTCGTCGCCATCAACAAGACCACGGCCCCGCTCACGGCCGCGGTGACCCTCGCCGCCCACGAGAGCTACACGGCCATCGACGCGTGGCAACTCACGTCCGCCAAGGCCGATCTCGTGCCTGCGGATCCGATTGCGCCGCGCGCCACGAACGCCTTCACCTACGCGATGCCGGCCCACAGCGTGTCGGTGCTGGTCCCCCGGTAGTCGCGTCCCCCCCTCGTCCGGAGCGTCGTCGAGATAAGCCCCGTCGAGAAATGCGGAGACCCGACACGGGTTGGGCTGGGGCCCGCGGAGGCCCCCCGGACCGACAAGGCAGAACGGACCGAGCTCCCGTCAGATCATCGGCGCTCTGTAGCCGCCGAGCTCCCGCTCGATGTGGCCGGCAAGGGCGAGGACGACATCCTCGCGGAAGGGGCGGCCGATGATCTGGACGCCGACCGGCGTTCCTCGCGACGAGGTGCCCGCGCGCACGACGACCGCCGGCCACCCTGTCATGTTGTAAGCGAACGAGTAGCTGAATCCTGCGTAGACCCCGTGCTCGACCCACGCATCGTGGGGCAGCGCCTCTAGGACACACGGCGGGCAGACGATGGCGTCGACATCCTTCATGAAGCCGAGCATCCGCCCCCGCCAGGCGTCCAGGCGCTCGACCGCCGCGGTCAGCTCCCCGCTCGACAGCGGCTCGCTCGCGAGCGCGGCGTCCACCTCGGCGCCGGGGTCCGTGGTCCCGGCCAGGTCCAGGAGCCGCTTCAGCCAGGCGCTGCCGTCCGCCCGGAAGATATCCGCGTCGATCGTGAGCACGTCGCTCAGCGCGTCCGGCTTCTTCGACTCCACCCGCGCGCCGCCCGCCTCCAGCGCCGCCGCCGCGTCCACCACCGCCTGGCGCACCGCCGCGTCCGGCGCCGCGATCCCGTTGTCGGTGTGCATCGCGATCCGCAGCTCCCTGAGCCGCACGTGCTTCGGATCGCCGAGCGGCGCCGGGATCAGCGCCGCGTCGCGCCAGTCGGGCCCCGCCAGGACGCTGAAGAGCAGCCAGAGATCGTCGACCGAGCGGGCCATCGGCCCGAGCACGGTGAACGATTGGAGCAGCCCCTCCGCCGGAACGATATGGCCCGTCCGCGAGATGCGGCCGGAGGTCGGCTTGAGCCCGGCGATCCCGCAAAAATGCGACGGCACGCGGATGCTCCCGCCGGTGTCGCTGCCCACGTCGAACGGCGAGCCGCCCGCGGCCACGATCGCGCCCGCCCCCCCGCTGGAGCCGCCCGGCGACAGGTCGAGGCCATACGGATTGTTGGTGCGCCCGTACACTGCATTGTTCGTCTCGTAAGACCACGTCATCTCGGGCGTATTGCTCTTGCCCAGCAGGATCGCGCCCGCTTCCTTGAGGCGCCGGACCACGGTGGCGTCCTCCGCCGGAACGAAATTCGTGCGCCCGGTCGTCCCGCCGGTCGTCACCACGCCGGCGGTATCGATGGAATCCTTGATCGTCATCGGCACGCCGTGCAGCGGGCCGAGGTGCTTGCCTCTCGCCAGGGCCTTGTCCGCCGCCCGCGCCTCGGCTCTCGCCTCGTCGGCGCGGAGCTTCACCACGGCGTTCAGCCGCGGATTGATCTGCGCGATGCGCGCGAGGTGCGCCTCCACGACCTCGAGCGACGACACCCGCTTCCGGCGGATGAGATCCGCCAGCTGCCCCCCGGTCGCCCGCGTGAGCTCCGACAGCGCCTCCGCCGCAGGCGCATCGACGGGCGTCATCCCATCGCATGCGCCCGACAGGGCCGCCACGCCCCCGGCGAACGCCCGCAAGAAGAAGCGGCGCGAGATCTCCCCTGTGTGCGCGGCAGCGCCCGGGTCATCGATGTTTGCTGATTCGCTCATGCTCTCCTCCCCACGGGAGCGTCGTGAGCCAGCGTCGCACGGCTCGCGAAACGCACACCGTGATTCTTCGGGTTCAGATGATGCCTTTACAGGAAACGAGCCATTGCACAGCAGGATACCGGTAATATCGAAGGGCCGCCATCGCCCCGCGGCCGACGACCCATCTACGGCGCTCGCCGCGCGCGGTTGCGGCGCCGACCACAGGTTCGACCGGAGGCGCGAACGGCGCCGCAGGCGCCGACGAGGCGCACGTCTCATCACCAGGCTGGAGGTGAAGCTGCCGCAGCCACACGCACATTTCGCCGCTCGGTAGGACGGTGTAAAGCGTCCGCGGGAGGTCTACACACGTCGTCAGACGTCCGAGAAGGGACGAGGCGCGCTCAGGCGCGCGGCGACAGGCGCATGCCGCCGTGAAGGTCGCTCGGGCCGGCTGCAGCGAAAGGAGTAGCGTCGTTCGTGCCGCCTCGACAGGGCGGGGCTCTCTGTCGCGCCCCCGGCCTTCGGGCAGCCCGGCGCAGGTCCCGCGGTCGATGCTTGACATTTTGAGTCGGCTTGGATTTCCTTCTCCCTCGGGAAACTTTGACGTGCAACTTTTTATCCGGACGTCGCCGCGCCTCGCTCGCGCCGGCGCGCGTCCGTCTGTAAGCCTGGGAGCATGGATCTATTCCAAGTCTCGGCAGCGCTGCTCTCGCTCGCTGCGATCTTCAGCTTCTTCAACCATCGGGTCCTCAAGCTGCCGACCACGATCGGGTTGATGCTGATCGCGATGACGACGTCCCTCGTCATGGTGGCCATCGGAGAGCTGTTTCCGCGGGTGGAGGCCGAGGCGAAGGAGCACCTCCATGGCATCGACTTCAACAAGACGTTGATGCAGGGGATGCTCGGCTTTCTCCTGTTTGCCGCCGCGTTGCACGTCAACCTGGCGGAGCTGAAGAAGCAGCGGGTCGTCATCGGCATCCTGGCCACCGGGGGTGTGCTCATGTCCACCGTGCTGGTGGGCGGCATGACCTACGCCCTGATGACGCTGATGGGCGTGCACATCCGGCCGGTCTACTGCTTGCTCTTCGGCGCGCTCATCTCCCCCACCGATCCCATCGCGGTGCTCGGGGTCCTCAAGCACGTGGGGGCGCCCAAGGAGCTCGAGATGAAGATCGCCGGAGAGTCGCTCTTCAACGACGGCGTGGCGGTGGTGGCGTTCATCGGGCTCCTGGAGATCGCGTCGGGGACGTCGGGCCTCGATCTGCAGCGGCTCTCGCTGCTGTTCGTCCAGGAGGCGATCGGCGGCGTGCTGTACGGCCTCGCGCTCGGCTTCGTGACGCTCGCCATGCTCCGGCAGGTCGACGACTACAAGGTCGAGGTCTTGCTCTCGCTGGCGACCGCGGCGGGCGGCTATGCCCTGGCGTACGCGATCCATGTCTCCGGCCCCATCGCCATGGTGGTGGCCGGGCTCTTCATCGGGAACGAGGCGCGCGCCGGCGCCATGAGCGAGAAGACCCGCGAGCACCTGGACGACTTCTGGGAGCTGATGGACGAGATCCTGAACGCGGTGCTGTTCGTCTTGATCGGCCTCGAGCTCTTGATCGTCGCCTTCGACGCCCAGTCGCTGCTCGCAGGGCTCCTCGCGTTTCCGGTCGTGCTGCTCGCGCGGTTCATCGCGGTCGCGCTGCCGGTGAGCCTCATGAAGAGGCGCAGGGTCTTCACCCCGGGGGCGATCCGCATCCTCACCTGGGGCGGCCTGCGCGGCGGCGTCTCGGTGGCCCTCGCGCTCTCCATCCCCGGAAAGCTCGCGGACGGTACGCTCGTTCCGGAGCGCGAGATGGTGCTGACCATCACCTATGTCGTGGTGGTCGTCTCCATCGTGGTGCAGGGCCTGACCATCGGCCCCTTGCTGCGCCGGACGCTCGCCGCCGCCGCCGCCGTCGAGCAGGAGGAGCCGCTCCCCGTGGAAGCCGCCTGAACGACCTGGAGAGGTGACATTCGCCCGGGATCCTCGTCCCTCGCGGCGCCGCTCGCCCGCGACGACGCTCAGCGGTGCACGGCGTTGATGATGCCGTCGAAGAACTCGGTGCAACCGACGTCGTCGAGCATACGGTTCCAGCCGAGCTCGTCGAACGGCTGCGGCAGCCCGTGGTTGGTCAGGAGGACGCCGATGATCTCGAGATCCGGATCGACCCACATGAACGTGCCGGCGCCGCCCGCCTTGCCGAAGGCGCGCGGCGACAGGCGCATGCCGCAGTTCGAGAAGCGCCGCGTCCGCAGCTCCCACCCGAGGCCCTTCGGCGCGAGGAGCAGGTTGTTGATGGGCGATGTGTCGGTCTCCGCCTCCGTCACGTAAGGCGTGTTGTTCTTCTTCATCTGCCGGACCAGATCGGGCCGCAGGACCTCGGCGCCGCCATAGGCGCCGCCGTTCAAGATCATCTGGCAGAAGACCGCGACGTCGAGCGCCGTGGTGAACACGCCGTCACAGCCGGCGATGCCGCCCAGCGCGAAGTCCTGCTCGTCCTGCACCTGCCCCCGCACAAGGCAGCCCCGGCGGGCGGAGTACCCCGTGGCCGCGACGCGCTCGACGAGCTCCGGGGGCGGGTTGTACATCGTGTCGCTCATGCCGAGAGGACGCCAGATGCACTCTCTCGCGATGGCGTCGAGATCTTCCCCCGCGGCGGCCTCGATCATGCGGCCGAGGAGGCGGTAGGTGAGATCGCTGTACAGCACCGATCTGCCCGTCGCGTATTCGAGCGGCGTCTCGGCCATGATGCTCCAGGCCGTCTCGACGTCCTCATCCAAGCACTGGTTGTCCAGCGGCAGACCGGACGAGTAACGGAGCATGTCGTAGACGGTGACGGCCGCCTTTCCGTTGGCGGCGAACTCCGGCAGGTACCTGGCGACCGGCGCGTCCAGCCGAATCACGCGCTCCTGCGCGAGCGCGAGGGCCGCCGCCGCCGTCGAGAGCACCTTGCTCATCGACTCGACGTCGAAGATCGTGTCGAGCGTCACCGGCTCGTCGGCGCCGGCGACCTTGCTGCCGAAGGCCCGGTGACCCACGATGACACTGCGCCGCGCGACCAGCGCGGTGGCGCCGGGAAACAGGCCGTCGTTCACGCGGCGCTGGATCCGCGCGAAGACGTCTTCCAGCCGCTCCGAGCTCATGCCCACGTCCTCGGGCCGCCCCGCGGTGAGCGTCGTCGAGCAGGCGCCTCTCCATGGGTCCGAACCGAGCGCGGGCGCCGCGGCGGCCACCGAGGCGAACTGGGTCATCCCTTGCAAGAACATCCTGCGGTTGACCGCTCGTCGTTGATCGATCATGGCTCTTCCCAACCTTGCTTTCGTGAAGAACGAATCCTTCCACGGCGTTTGCCCCCCCGGAGGGCCGGAGGCGCATTCAGCGTGGGCGTCTGGCGTGAAGGCTCGCAATTTGTACGCCAGCGTGACCTGCCGTCTCCCCTTCGAGCTGCACCGCCAAAAAGAGCTGCTACCTGCCCGCTGGTCTCAGCCGAGAGGTCCGGCGCGTCCCCTTCAATGGAGTTGGCACGACTGGAATGGATGCGCAATCGATTGCGGGATGACGCAAGCAGATGACATCCTGGACGACCGTGGACGACCGCGGACGAATGAACGCGCTGCTCCCGAGAGGCCACGGGCCCTCATGGCCTGACGTCTCCCCCGCTGCCTCTCTCGCCGTCTCTCCCCCCGTCACCCGCGCTCTTGCGCGCCAGCGGACGAGACGGTGAGCGTTCCGCTCATGGCCGAGCTCGTGAGCTCAACCTGCGCGCGGGCCGGAACGCCCAGGCTGCGACCCGCCACGCCGCTGCCATCGGGTTCTTCCCTCGCGCGACGTCAACCCACCCGCGAGCGGCCGGGAGGCGCGGCGGCGGCGGCGGCGCATCGAGCAGCGACGAGCGCGTTGACAGCGGGCGCGCCGGCGCTACCCTGGGCATACCGGTCAGGAACAGGATCCGTCATTCCACCGACCGACGAGTCATGACGGGCCGCGCTCGCGCCTGGCGACGATGGACCTGAGAGTGTCCCTGATCCCCCATGGGGTCTCGGGTGATGAGGTCGCGCCATGCGAAAGGCGGAGATTGAGGCCCTGGTGCGCGCGCACCGGGGCCGTGCCCGTCCCGTCGCGTTCTTTCATGTGCTCCGTCAGCCGTCGCTGGAGCCAGACGATCATGCCTTCCTGTCCGAGCACATCGACGAGCTCGGGACATCCGATCTCCTGCGCTGGAGGGCGCGCTGCGAGAGCGGCTTCAGCGGGCCGGTGATCCGGCAGCTCGCGCGGCTCGCGATCCAGGATCCCGCGCACTTCCAGCACGAGGTGCTGGGCGTGCCGCGCCTCGTGCTCGACGAGGAGGAGTGGATCGAGCTCTCGGATCTCGTGCGCGGCAAGGTCCCGGCGGGGATCTACGAGCGCGTGCTCGAGCGTTGCCGGCGCGAGCCTGTCCAGTGGCCCTCGGGGTTCATCCTCGCGCCCAAGGTCCACAAGGGGCTGCCGCCGCTGCTCGACGGGGACGAGCTCGACGGCCTGAACGGGGAGCGCCCCGCGCTGCGCGATCTGCCGGTCCCGAAGATCCTCGCGGCGAGGCGGGCCGGGGCGCTCTCGCTCGACGACGACGCGCTGGCCGCGCTGGCGATGGAGCGCGCGCGCGGCTCGGACGAGGACTGGAGCGTCGATATCCCCCATTTTCCCCCGGCGCTCCGGGACGCGATCCTCGAGAAGGCGCGCCGGACGCCGCGGGGCGCGGAGCGGGCGAACCTGCTCGGCTGGCTCGAGGCGCACGGCGTGGCGCGGGCCGCGCTGATGGACATCGCGCTCGGCGCGATCCGGGCGGGGGGCGACGCGTATGCCATGCTCTCCTGGCTCGCGCGCCAGCTGACGACGCGGGCGGCGTGGGACAAACACGGCCTGGAGACGCTCTCCACGCTGATGTCGGCGCGCGCCTTCTCGGAGATAGGCGAGCTCGTGACGCTCGCGTGGAGCGAGGCCAGCCAGGGCGGCAAGGAGGTCTCCCGCGGCTTCCTGGAGGCGATCCAGGTCGCCTTCGCGCTGGTGCTGCTCGGGATGGCGCGGGAGGCGCTCGCGGCGGGCCGCGAGGCGGGCGCGACGGCGGCGCTGTCGGCGCTCGCGTGCCTCGACCCGCCGTCGCGGGTGAGCCGCGCTGTGCACGAGCTCCGGCGGGTCCCGGGCGCGAGCCCGGACGTGGTGGAGCTCATCGCCGTGAACGAGCGGCTGGTGAAGCACAGCGACGCGCGCGACGCCTCCCTGGAGGGCTTCGTGGCGGCCCTCCACGCGATCGCCGACGCGTCCTCGTGATCGCCGCCGGCGCGGCGCCGCTCGCGGCGGCAGCAGCGGCGCGTCCGCTCGCCGCCGGCCGCGCGTGACGTAGCGCCGGGGGGCGGGCAGCGCGACGCGCCGGGTGACGTGCTGGGCGCGCGGCGCGCCCCCAGCGCGGCGCAGGACGCCGGGACGCGTGGGCGGCGCGGCCGAGCGCCTCGCCTCCCAGCGCGGGATCGACCACGGACGCCGCTTCCAGCGCGGGCGGCGGGACCGCCTTCGTTTCCATTGCGCTGGACGACCGTAGCCATCGTTTCCAATGCGATGGCCTCCGGTCGATTTCAATTTCAATGCGGGGACCGGCCTTGCCTCCCCCTCGAACGTCGACTCTGGAGGAGCACGCCGATGGCGTTCATCAACTATGCGAGCCGGGAGATCTACTGCAAGATCGTCTATTACGGGCCCGGCCTCTGCGGCAAGACGACGAACCTTCAATACGTCTACGATCGGACGGTGCCGAGCGCCAAGGGGCGGCTCATCTCGCTCAAGACCGAGAGCGATCGCACGCTGTTCTTCGACTTCCTTCCGCTCGATCTCGGGGGCCTGTCGGGCTTCCGGACGCGCCTTCAGCTCTACACGGTGCCGGGCCAGATCTTCTACAGGGCGAGCCGGAAGCTGATCCTGAAGGGGCTGGATGGCGTCGTGTTCGTGGCGGACTCCCAGCGCGCCCGGGTCGACGCGAACGTCGAGTCGATGGCCGATCTGTGGGACAACCTCGCCGAGGAGGGCCGCTCGCCCGGGCGGCTGCCGTTCGTCGTCCAGTACAACAAGCGGGATCTCGACGGGATCGCCGACATTGAGGAGCTCCGGGAGCTCCTCAACCCGGGCGGAGCGCCCGAGTTCGAGGCCGCGGCGGCGAGCGGGCGCGGCGTGTTCGATACCCTGAGGGCGATCTCGAAGCTCGCCCTCAAGGAGGTGCAGCGCCGCCAGCGGTAGGGCCTCCGCGAGCGCCGATCTGTTGCGGCCGGCGCGCGCCGGGCTCACCCTGCCGGAGGGAGGACACGCCATGACACAGAGATTCGCCTACCACGTCATGCCGGACCCCGACGGCTGGGGCTGGGTGGTCGCGGCCGAGGGATACGTCACCCGCTCGCTCCCGTACGGCACGGTGCAGGAAGCGATCGAGTCCACGGAGGACCTCGTCCGCCAGCACCCGGGGAGCACGCTCGTCGTCGACGAGCAGCCGCCGCGGCTCACGCCGATCGAGATAGAGCACCGGCTCGCGGCGTGACCGCGGCCAGCTCGCCCCGCCGGGCCACGCAGGCATCTGAACGTTTGTCCACACCGTGTGGATTATCTGTGGGTAGCGGTCGGGCCAGCTCACGCTCTCGTACGCCGCAGGCACCCGGAAGTGCTCGACGGCGCTCGGGCACGGCGGCGCGCTGCACGTCAGCGGCTTCGTCCGCTCACGCCCGGGGCTCGATGTGGATCGCCCCTGTCGAGCGCTCGCGACCCCGCGCGCTCGACGAGGGGGTCGGTCCCGTCACTTCCGGTACTTCGCGAGCCTCAGGCCGGCGCCCTCCGTGCCGTCGGCCACCAGGCCCGCCATGACCCGGGCGCCGGTCTCGTTGAAATGGGTGCCGTCGACCGAGCCGTCCGCCCGGACGAGGAAGAAGTCCTCGCCCGCCGCCACGCATCCGATCGAGTTCAGGTGGGCGAGCGTCTTCGCGTTGAGATCGATGACGGCCACGTCCAGCTCGTCTCCGAGCTCCCGCATCGCCTTCGCATAGGCGCTCAGGCCGTTGCCGAATTCGTGGCTGTCCCCGGAGCACGATCGCCGCGGGGGCGGGGTGACCAGCACCGGCGTCGCGGCGCGCCTCTGCGCGCCCGTGATGTACTGCTCGAGGTACGATTTGAAGTCCGTCGCGGGGTCCAGGTAATAGGGAATGGTCGCGCCGTCGTGCTCGTATGTCGCGGTCTTGTTGCTGTCGTTCGTGCCGAACTGCACAAGGAAGTAGTCTCCGCTCTGGATGTCCTCGAGGACGTCGTCGAGGCGGCCCTCGTCGATGTACCGGCGCGCGGTCCGGCCGCCGATGGCCCGGTTGTCGACGCGCACCCGCTCGTCGAAGAACTCTCCCAGCATCTGGCCCCAGCCCGCCTGGTGAAGGGCGCTGTTCACGTAGGTCTGAACGGTCGAGTCGCCGGCGATGTACACCGTGACATCCGGCAGCTCGGCGCTCCCGCCGCCGCCTTCCGAGCCGCCTGAAGCGCTCGTCGTCGCTCCGGCCGCACCGCCGCCGCCACCGCCCCCCTCGCCCGCGCCGCCCACACCCGTGGCGCCGGGGCCGGAAGCGCTGCTCGCGCCGCCCGCGCCGCTGCCGGCGCTCGTGCTGGTGCTGCCACCGCCACCGCCGCCACCGCCGCTGCCTGTGGTCTGCGTGGCAGGGTGATCGTCGGGGTCTCCCGAGCTGCACCCCCCGGACGCGAGGCCGATGCCGGCGACGAAAGAATGAAGCACGACGGTCATGAAGATAGGCCGAATTCGCATGACGAGCTCCTGAAGGAAAACAGTGTGTGACGAGCACGCGTCGGGTGCGTGCCCGGAGGGACGTACGTGGCCAACGAAGTTCAGCGCGAGCGCCCGGCTCATCCGGCACGACGCGCAGGTGCCGAGGTGGGCGTCGAGGGCGAGCCGATCCGGCTTTGTCGCGACGCCGCGGCGCACCCGCGTGAGGAGCTCGCTCCGACAGTCGGCGGCCACGTCTCCCTCCCCCGGAAGAGCTCGGCCAGCTTCGCGTTGTTGGCGAGCGCGCGCCGCAGCGCCTCCTTGCCGAGCCGGAGCCGACTCCAGACCGTGTTCGGAGAGACGCGGGCGAGCGCGGCGATCTCGTCGACCGTGTAGCCAAGCACGAAATGGAGGGCCAGCGCCTCCGCGGTCGCCTCGGGCATCCCGTCGAGCACTTCGAGCACCATCTTGCGCCGCCGGCTCGAGACCGCCTCGGCGAACGGCGACGCGCCGCGCTCGTCCGGCGCCACGTCGATCGGCGCGCCCGGCTCGTCAAAGCGCGCGCGCGCTGAGGCGCCGGCGCGCGCCGAGCGCTGTCATCACGGCGATCCGGTTGGCGAAGTGGAGCACGGTGCACTCCGCGCGAAAGGACGGCAGCGCCTGGAGCAGGGCGAGCACGGCCTCCTGGGTCACGTCCTCGACGTCGGGGTGATGCGGGCCGAGCACCTTCCGCACGCTCCGCAGCATGGCGCCGCCGAGCTCGGTGATGAGCGTGCGGATCGCCGCCGGATCGCGCGCCGCGGCGGCGCGCGCGAGCCCGAGCAGCTCGTCCGCCCGCGGAGGCGCTCCCTCCGGCGGCGCATGGAGGTCAGTCACGGGCTTTCGCATTCTGGCGACGAGGGTGGAGTCCATGAGTCCCGATCATCAGGGCGCGCAGCGCGGAGCCCGGCGACGGCGGCGCGACCAGCACGACTGCGGGAAGTCGGAGAGGGGGAAGCGAACCGCCATGGCGCCAAGGGCGCCAAGAAACCAGGGGAATGGGAGGGAAAAATGCCGGGACGGCGCTTCTTCTTCTCCCTTGGCGACCTTGGCGCCATGGCGGCTTTTCTGCCGATCCGGGGCAACTTCCCGCCGTCGTGCTAGGGCCCCCCGGAGCGCGGAAAGCCGTCGGTGTCCCACGCCAGCTCGGAGATCCGCAGCGTGGGGGCGCCGTTCGATTGCGCGTCGTAGGCGTGATAGACGTTGTAAGAGCGATCGCCGGAGAACAGCACGGCGTTGTGCCCGGGCCCTCGCCAGCGGGAGCCTCCTTCCACGACGATGCTGCCGCCGCCGGACATCATCGGTGTCCCCTCCTTGTCGACGTACGGGCCTGTGATGCTCTTCGAACGACCGACGGCGATCTTGTAGGTGCTGTCGGTCCCGCGGCAGCAGGCGTCGAACGAGACGAACAGGTAATAGAAGCCGCAGCGCCGGACGATGAAGGGCGCCTCGAGCGCCCCACGGGCGTCGGGGCGGGCGGCGAGGGCGTGGAGCTCCGCGTCGGCCCGCTCCCCCGACGGGGCGAGCTTCACCATCTTGATACCGCTCCAGAAGCTCCCGAACACGAGCCACGGCGTCCCCTCCTCATCCATCGCGACGTTGGGATCGATCGCGTTCCAGTCGTCCCGCGCCACGCCGTCGTTGGAGCAGATGGCGGCGCCGCGGTCCGTCCAGGGACCTGCCGAGTCGAGCGATGCCTTCGTCGCGTGCCCGATGCACGACCGGTTGCTGCCGAAGGTGGAGGCGGAGTAGTAGAGATGGTAGGTGTCCCCGAAGCGCGAGATATCGGGCGCCCACAGGTCGCCCACGCCCGGGACCTTCTCTTCCAGCCAGGCGGGCTTCGCGTCGAACACCCGACCGGCGGCCTGCCACGCGGTGAGGTTCGACGAGCTCTTCATCGGGAGCCTGTCCCCCGTCTGGAACAGGTAGTAGCGGTCGCCGGCCTGGAGGATGGCCGGGTCGTGGGTCCCCAGGTTCCCGGACAGGGGCAGCGCCTCTGGCGGGCTCGCCGGATCGTAGAGGGCATCGGCGCACCTGTCCGCGGCCCCTCCCGCGCCGCCGCTGCTGCCCGCGCCGCCGCTGCCGCCCGCGCCGCCGCTCCCGCCAGCGCCGCCGCCGCTCCCGCCAGCGCCGCCGCTGCCGTCCGCGCCGCCCACCCCGACCGTCGCGCTCGGATGGCCTCCCGCGCCGCTGCTCGCCGTGGTGGAGGAAGCGGTGCTCGTGCCGCCGGCCCCGGCGGCGCCGCTGTCCTGGCCGCCTGAGCCGGAGCCTTGCACCGAGGAGATGTCCGTGCTGCAGCCCGCGAGCGTTGCGACGACGCCGATCAGGAGGCTCCACGTGGGCGCGGACACCTGTCGTCGCCGCGACCGGCAAAGCGTGAGACGCATCTTGAACTCCTGAGGATCCATGGGCGGATCATCCGTCGAGGTGCTGGCCATGGGGTCGGCTCGATGTCCTCCGGGACGAGTCGTCCCGCTCTCCCACGTGGGCCGGAGCGCCCACGATCCACCATCGGTAGCCCGAGCTTCTCGTGGAGCGCCAAAAACCGTCTTCGAAGAAATTTTACACCGGGACGGCGATGCAACGAATCATCGCGCGCTGTGCGCTGGATCGAGCCCCGTCCCTGGCGACGCGGGCAGGTCGCCTCACCCGATGCCGGCCTCGCCCGGCGGCGCGACGTCGGCGTCGCCCCCGGCGGCCTGGAGCGGCACGCGGGGGAACCACAGCGCCGCGATGAAGCCGGTGACCCCCATCGCCGCGATGATCCAGAACACCGTCGTGAGGCCGGACGTGAGCGCCTCCCCGAGGTGCTGGAGGATCGACGGATCGAGGTCGCGCGCCCCCTCCGCCGTCAGGAGCCGGCTCGCGGCGTCCGCGGGGATCGACGGGTCCTTCGCGAGCTGGGCCGTCAGCACGCCGCCCATGATGCCCACCGCCACGACGCCGCCGAGCAGCCGGGAGAACATCGTGCTCGCGGTGGCGATCCCCCGCTGCTCCCACGCGACGCTGCTCTGCACCGCGATGAGCAGCGCGACGTTGGACAGCCCCATGCCCACGCCGAAGACCAGCGTCGTCGCGCGGAGCGCCAGGGGCGTGTCGTGCGCCCCGCCGAGCGCGAGCGCGAGCCCCGCCGTCGCCGTGACGCCGAGGCCGATCCAGATGAGCGGGCGGAACCCGACCCGGGGGATGAGCCGCCCGCCGATCGCGCTCGCGACCGGCCAGCCGATGAGCATCGGCGCGATGGCGCTGCCGGCGTCGGTGGGGGTGCCGCGGAGCACGCCCTGCACGAAGAGCGGCACGAACGTGATCGTGCCCACCATCGCGCCGCCGAGGATCGCGCCGGCCACGTTGGAGATGAGCATCACCGGCCGCCGGAAGAGCGGCAGCGGGATCATCGGCTCGGGGGCCCGGCGCTCGACCGCGAAGAACACGGCGAACAGCGCCGCCGACGCGACCGCCGCGAGCAGCGTCGTCCCTCCGCCCAGCCTCCCCGTGGCGAGCAGCAGCGCGACCACGCCGGCGGACAGGAGCGCCGCGCCGAGGAAATCGAGCTCGTGAGGCCGCCTGTCGATGCGCTCGTGGAACGAGGTCGCCACGAGCGCGACGGACGCCGCGCCGAACGGGATATTGACGTAGAAGACCCAGCGCCAGGAGAAGTAGTGCACGATGAGCCCGCCCACCATCGGGCCGATGATGCCGAACAGCCCCCAGGCGGCCCCGAAGACGCCCTGGATCCGCGCGCGCTCGTTGAGATCGAAGATGTCGCCCGAGATGGTCATCGCCATCGGCTGCATCGCCCCGGCGCCGGCCCCCTGGAGGGCGCGGAAGGCGATGAGCTGCGGCATCGTTTGCGCCGCGCCGCTCGCGATCGAGCCGAGCAGGAAGACGGCGATGCCGAAGAGCATGATCGGCTTGCGGCCGTAGATGTCCGACAGCTTGCCGCAGATGGGCACCAGCACCGACGACGTGAGCAGGTAGGCGGTGGTGACCCAGGCGTACTGTTGAATCCCGCCGAGATCGCCGATCACGGTGGGCATGGCGGTGGCGACGACGGTCGATTCGAGGGCGGCCATGGCGAGGGCCAGGATCAGCCCGGCGACGGTGAGGGCGCGGTGCGTCTTGCGTTCGGAGGCCATGCGGGTCGTGGGGATGTGGTGTGGATGAAGCGGCGCGGCAAGCAGGATGCCGCGCCGCGCGCCGGGGCGGAAGGCCCGGCGAGCGCGCCGTCGGGCCGCCCGCCGCCGGGAGGTGACCTTCGCGGATCCGCGCCGCGTTGGCCGATGGCCGAGCGCGAGACGAGAACAGGTGGGGATACCGCCGCT
Organism: Sorangium sp. So ce281; assembly: GCF_051527395.1. NCBI lineage: Bacteria > Pseudomonadati > Myxococcota > Polyangiales > Polyangiaceae > Sorangium > Sorangium sp. So ce281. The sequence continues at coordinate 1,996,279 of NZ_CP150322.1, read as the reverse complement.
CGCGCGGTCGGCGACCGCGCTCGGGGCAAGATGCGCGTCAACGTCTTGTGAGCAGAGATCGTCGCATGACGAGCGCCCGGGGGTGGGTCCCGCAGAGGGGGCGGTGCGACCGGAGAGGCTTCAACCGCGCTGCTTCACGCGGCGAGCACCGACGACCGGGTCATCACCTGGCTCACGCCGTCCGTCTCGGGGTCGGCCACGGGGGCGCTCACGGGGTGCGCGAGGGCATAGCGCAAGAGCTCGTGTGTCCACGGCTCGAATATCGTGAACACCTCGTCCGCGAGCGCGATGTACCGCGCGCGCGTCTCGGCGTCGAGCGGGATGCGCGCGAGCTCGGCGTGGTCGGCGTTCACCGCGTGGCCCGACTCGCGCTCGAAATGGAACGAGCCGCAGTAGCGCAGCTGCGTGTCGAGGCGCTTCTCCAGGGCCTCCGCCAGGGGAAGCATCGCCCCGAAGAGCACGTTGCCGGTCTCTTCGATCGCCTCGATGATGACGAGCCGCTCGAGGCCCGTCGTGCCCTTGATGAGCGCGGTGAGCCGCGCGGTGAGGATCCGATTCTGTATCGTCTCCTCACCCCAGAGGAAGTTCAGCAGGTCCGTGCTCCGGCCCTCGACGTCGTAGCCGAGCTTGGACAGATCCTCCAGGTACCAGGGCCAGTGATGGTCGTCCTCGCGGGTGTGGGCGTTGACCATCTCTTGGTATTTGTCCGCGGCGTGCTCCTCCCGTAATACGAATTTGTTCAGATCACCGAAGCTCAGGATGAAGTACGCCATGCATGGATAGAACGCGAGCCGCTCGCTCGGATCGAGCAGTTCGTTACGCATGTGCTCGAACAGGGGTAGACGAGCGTATGCCTGCTTCTTCTCGAAGATGTGCCGCAAGACCTGCCGCATGAGCGATCTCCTTTTCGGCCGTGGGGTGTCAGTTGGTTGAACAATCCCTCTGTTTACATGAACCAAGCGCCGCGAGCGCCTCGAGAGGCCTCAAGACGAGATCACGGCGCACCGAACATGGACGCTGCTGATGGACCTCACCTCGGTTGAAATCCTGCGCTCTCCCCTCGCGCTGCATTCCGAGCTTGATTACTGGAATTTTCCACCAACCACCTCAGGCGTTTCTGCAACGCTGCGGGGTGCGTCCAGCCGGTGCATCCACTGTAGCGCAAGCCCAACGTAAGTTGCACCCACAATCTTGAGATCACCATTCAAATTTGAAACGGCGGCCGGTGGGCGAACCGGCGCTGGGGTGCGACATGGCGAGCGACGTTCGAGATTGGCTGACGGTTGATCCTGCGGGACGCCCGAGAGCACGTGGCGACTCGATGGACCGAATGTGGAAGCGGGCCGCGGTCATTGCCTCGTCCCATGTCTCCCCGTCCTTCCCATGGGGCGCATGTCGCGGCTCCCAGTGTTCTGGTGAGGTGCTGGCTGGTCCCACACGCGCGTACCTGTAACGATGGCGCGCCGGTGTCGACGGCGCCGACCGAGGACGGCCGCCGCGAAGGTGCAGCCAAACAGCTTGAATGCCGGCGGTCGAGGCATGTAGCTTGCCGGTTGTGCCGTGAAAGACCAAATCGACTCAGCTCTGATCGTGGAACCCGAGAGCCGCGCGCTCCCGAAGAGCGGCCCCATGCGGGCGGAGATCGTGCGGCTGGTCCGTGAGAAGCGCTACGAGGAGGCGCTGGCGGTGCTGTACCGGGCGCGCGCGGAGTCGCCCGGCGATCGCGAGCTGCAGGCGAGCATCGAGCGGATCAAGGAGTTCCTCGCGGGCGCCTACGCCAAGCGGCTCGGCGGCCTGGATCAGGTGGCGGGGCCCATCCCCGTCTCGGCGGGTCGCTCACCCGACGCGCTCCTGGTGGCGCGGTACATCGACGGCTCCTCGACGTTCGACGACGTCATTCATATGTGCCCGCTCGGGCGGCTCCGCACGCTGCAGGTGCTGGTCGGCCTCTACACGGGGAGCGAGGTGGCGTCGCCGTTCAGCGACCGGCCGTCGGTCTCCTTCCGGCCGCAGCTGGACACGCTGCCCTCCGAGGCCGGCGCCGATCCGGGGCCGCCGACCATGCCGGAGCGCGGCCTGGCGCGGCGATCGCCGGAAGCTCCCCCCGCGAGCGGGCCGATGCCCCCCGCGAGCGCGCCGTTCACGCCACGGGTGTACGAGACCGAGGAGGATCGGCTCTACCGCGAAGCGTTCGCCCGCGGCACCGCCGCGTTCGTGCAGCGCCGCTACGACGCTGCGATCGAGGCGTTCGAGGCGTGCGCGCGCATGCGCCCGGGTGATACGGCGTCGTCCGTCATGCTGCGCCGGGTGCGGCGCGACACCGGAGGCTGATGGCCATCGTCGTGATCGCCGTTCCCGATCTGCGCGAGCGCATGCGGTGCATCCGCGTCATCGCCGGGCAAGCGCCGGTGAGCGCCCTCGGCGCCGCGACCTGGGAGGAGCTCGAGCAAGCCCTCGATGGCGTGCAGAGCGCGGAGCTGATCATCTATGCGCCGTCGCTCCCGGGCGGGCCGGAGGACGCCGTCGCGCAGCTCCTCCGCCGCACGGCGCGGCTGGTGCTCGCCGTCAACGATGGCGTGGAGGTCCCGGGCGCGGCGAGCACCACGCGGGTGACGTGGCCCATCGCCGAGGAGACGCTCATCCTCATGGCGCACGCCGCGGGCGCCCAGTCGGCGCCGATCGGGATGAACTTCGTGCCCGTCGACTTCTTGCAGATGATCTGCATGTCCGGCGAGTCGCACGTCCTCGTGGTCAGCAACGCGAGCGCCGACGTGGGTCTGATCGAGGTGCGGCGCGGCCAGGTGTGGACGGCGTTCGACGGCCTCGGCGTGGGCGAGGAGGCGTTCGCGCGGCTCATCCGCCCCGAGATGCGGGTGCGCGTCACCCCGGCCGTCGGCTCGACGAAGGAGCGCACCATCTTCAAGGACCTGTCGGAGCTGGTGCTCGACTCGCTGCGCCGGATCGACGAAGGCAGCGTGGAGGCGCCGCCGCCGATCTCGTCGAGGCGGATCGAGATCGCGCTCATCTCGCCGGAGCAGCGCGCGGCCCGCATCAAGCAGCTCAACGCCGACGCGCGGCGCCTCTTGATGGAACGCAGCTACAGCGAGGCGGCCTGCGTCCTCATCGACCTCTCGACGCTCGACCCCGCGTCCAGCCTCGTGCGCGCTAACCTGGAACAGCTACGCAAGCTCGGATACCCAAGATGACCCGATCCATCGCATTCGCCAGCCTCAAGGGCGGAGTCGGAAAGACCACCGTGGCGCTCAACTGCGCCTTCGCCTTCGCGCGCCGAGGCGCGCGTACCTTGCTCGTCGACACGGATCTGCAGGGCGCCATCGGCATGTCGCTCGACGGCGTCAGCGACCGGCCCGGCCTGGCCGCGAACCTCGCGCGAGGCGGCCCCCCGCTCGAGGGTCTGGTGAAGACCCGGCTCCCGGAGCTCTGCCTCTTGCCCATGGGTCCCGTCGACGCGCTCGATGAGGATCGCTTCGCCATCAACGCGCGCGAGGCCAACATCGTGGGGCGCATCCTGGAGCACAGCCAGCGCGACTTCGACCTCGTCCTCTTCGACACGCCGGCCGGGCTCGGCGGGATGTCGCGCATCGCGCTGGAAGAGGTGGACAGCGTCATCGCCGTCGCGCAGTGCGAGCCGCTCGCGCTGCGGGCCATGCCCCGGCTGCTCGAGCTCCTGGCGCGGCTCCGCGACATCGGCTCCGCCTGCTCCCTGCTCGGCGTGGTCGGCACCATGAGCTCGTTCCGCGATCCGGTGCTCTTGGCCTCGCTGGAGGAGCTGTGGTCCCTCTACCGCGACCAGGTCTTCGACACCGCGGTCCCGCGCGACGGCACGTTCCTCCAGGCGAGCCGCGCGGGCGTGCCGCTCGGCCTGCTCAGCCGCCGCCCTCCGGCGGTCTCCGCGGTGTTCGACAAGCTGGTGGCCGAGATCGAGGAGCGCCTGGGCTCCAGTGCAGGAGGCGAGGATGACGGTCCGATCCGTCTCGTGGACTGACGCGCAGCGGGTGACCTCGCTCCTCGCGCGGGTGACCGCGACGCGGTCGCGGGAGCCCGCGACGCTCGTGACCGCCATGGGGGCAGCGCGCGCCGGCGCGCCGGGGAAGGCGGCGCCCGTGCCGGCGAAGGCGGCGCCCAAGGAGGTGAAGCAGGTGAAGGAGGTGCCGCGCCTCGTTCAGACCTCCGACAACCCGGCCGATCGGCTCGACACGCTCGTCGCCTGGACGCTCGATCACCATCCGTGCGTGGGCGCCTTCGTGGCCGACGACAACGGCCTCACGCTGGCGGCGCACGGCATCTCCGAGGCGCACGTGTCCCTCGTGGGGCCGCTGCTCTCGGCGCTGGTCGGCGTCCGCTCCATCCCCGGCGTCGACGCCACGGCGGGCGCGCTCTGGCTGGGCGCGCAGATGATGTCCTGGGTCGAGGCGCGCACGGCGCGCGGCGGCTTCTGCCTCGGCACCGTGGGCGACGAGGCTCTCTCCACGCGGTCGTTCGAGCAGCTGAAGGAGGCGCTCGCGACGACCTTGCGCGGGCTGTAGTACATCCGGGTTTTCAATGCGGGCGCGCGCGCCCAGGAGCGACGGAAGCACGATGATTGACACCAAAGTCCTCGAGGCCGCAGTCCATGATCTCCGCAGCATCCTCCGCGACGGGCTGCTGGCCACCGACATCTGGGAACGTACGGCGGGCCTGTCGCTCGCCGGCTTCAACCAGCAACCGGTGGCGGTGGCCCTCTTCACGCGCATCACCGAGGAGCTGGACAGCTCGCTGCGCGACTCGAACTTCCCTCCGCTAGGGCGGTATTACCTGCTCGACATGGCGGGCAACCACACCGTGGTGGTGCTCAACCACGGGAACCTGCTCCAGGGCATGCTGGTGGACAACAAGCGGGCGAACCTGGGGATCCTCATCTCCGTCGCCATCCCGCGCATGATCGAGACCATCGCGCACGCGAGCGAGCGCTGAGCTGCGCGGCACCCCTCACCGGCCACGATGGTCATTGCGGCCCCATTCTTCGGGCGAAGTCCTCCATGTTCTCCCGAGATCCGATGACGTCGCGCAGCGCGCCGATCGCCTTGGTGCGCCGCTTGTAAATCACCGAGAGAGGTAGCCCTGCGTCTTCGGCGATCTGGGCCATCGAGACTCCGTCCAGATCGTGTGCCACGAGGACGAATCGCAGCTTCGGATCGAGCTCGTTCACCGCGTCGAGGGTGCCCGTCCTGATGCTGTCGGATTCCATCGTAGCAGCGGCATCCGGCGCTGGATCGGCCACCTCGATCAAGTCGACGAGCTCCTCCCTGCGGTGCTGCAACCGCTCGTGGTAGTGCGCGGCGACGTGTACGGCGATCGCGTTCAACCAGCGTTCCGGCCTGCCGCGCTTCGGATCGAACCTGGGCCAGCTCTCCCAGGCGTTGAGCCAGACTTCGCCTGCGACGTCGGCACGGTGCGACAGCGGGACCCCCAGCCTCGCCAGCCAGCGCGGTACGGCACGAACCAGCGCCGGGCAAAACAAGCGCGCGTGCGCGGCGGCACGCTCGTCTTCATCCGACGGACGACCCATGGCTTCACCCTCCCTCGCGGAAAATCGCCCTTCATCCGATGATGCCGCGTGCCCGCACTCCTGCGGCACCGATCCGCGGCCTTCCCCGCAGGCGTCTGCGCCCCAAGGAAGACGCCAGCCGTCATCGCGAGCCCGAGCGGCGAAATGAGCCACATCGCGCCAAGTAAATCCTCCATCCCATCCATCGCGTTTCGTCTCCTGGACGTGAACGTCCTTGTCAGAACGCCAGACAGATCTCGGCCTTGCGCTGTCCGAAGACAGCACCGGCATCACCGCCTGCCAGCTGTCGGCGGGGTGCCGGGGACTCAGCGAATTTGCATGAGGAGCGCTTCACGCTCTGCGGCGAGCTGCCCTTGCGGGAACTCCCGCGCGTGCGTCTCAAGCGATCGGCGCGCCTCTGCATCCGCGAACGCGTTATGGTCCGCGATGGCCCTTCGGGCCTCATCGATGAGGCTCTGCTCGCGCTCGCCGACGGCTGGGACCTCGGCGCGAACCGGGAGCGAGGGCCGACCGACCGGCGCGGCTGCCGGAGCAGGCAACCGCGCGCCTCGGTCCTGCGCCGCCTGCGCGATCTCCGGCGCGGCCGTCGCGCGCACGGGGAGGTGCGCCGGCGGCGGCGCGATCTCCTCCACCGCCGGTGCGGGTGCAGGAGCGCGCACCACCGCCGCCCGCAACCACGAACCCGGGCTGAACGCGTCCGGCAACGTCGCGATGACCGCGCCGGTCAGCACGACGACCGCTCCCTGCACCAGGATCTTGATACCCAGGCGGCCTAGCTTGCTCAGCCACCCCTCCCGGCCACGCAGATCGAAGGCGAACGGGACGCACGCAGCGTCGTCCCATCCGCGCGAGCGTTGCCGCGCCTTCCGGCGTTCCACGGCCGCGGAGAGGTCCTCGAGCGCTCGGAGGTAGTGTGTGCTCACCGTCTTCGGGTTGAGCCCCAGCTCGGCGGCGATCTCGATGAGCGGCACCTCCTCGAGCGCGTGCTTGATCAAGACGTCGCGGTACTTGGGCTCGACCTGGTTGATCAGGTCACGGAGGAGCGCCTCCCGCTGCTGGCGGCGCAGCATCTCTTCCGGGGTCGGGCACTCCGCCTGAAGCTCGTGATCGTCGAACGACGTCAGGACCTCCCCCCGACGGCGTGCGTTCCGGAGGTGGTTCCGCGCCTGATTCAGGACGATGGTGGCGCCGTAGGCCGCCCGAGCCTCCCCGAGCTCGACCCGCTGATTCGCTTCCAGCTCCCGCAGCAAGGCGTCCTGCGCGAGGTCCTCTGCGTGTCGCGCGGGGACACCGAGGCGCCGCGCGAGGCGCCGGAAGAACTCGAAGCCGGTAGGGGTGCTGCCTGGCTCTCCCATCACCGGTAGAACACCTGAGTCCCCTCCAGGGCTTCAAAAAAGCGCAGGGCTGCCCCAACGTCGGTCGGACAATGTGCGACATGCGACCTTCGGGTCACCTGGCTGCATGATCAGTGATCAGGGGTCGCCGCATTCCCCGATCGGGCAGGAATTTCTCATCCGATCATTCAGGTCATGACACTTTCCTTGGTCGTTGACGCGTCACGGCTGGCGTCAGTACTGTCCACGCATGCGTTTATTGGCGCGGTCGCTGTGGAGTTGCCTGATGCTTGGCGTCGCGATCGGCACTGCGCATTCGGTCCGTGCGGAAGACCGGAATCCAGCCTCCGCACGAAGCGACGGTGCGATCGTAAAGGACCATCTTCGCCGCGCCCGGCGAGCTCGGGCATCTGGCCAGCGGGCCGAGGCACACGCCGCTTACATGGCGGCGTTCGAGGCGATCGACGCGACGTCTGTCACAGAGAGAGAGTCCGCCGAGATCGCCGGCGAGCTGGGCCTCTACGAGCTCGAGCTGCGCAAACCCCGTGACGCGGCGGAGCACCTGGCCTGGAGCCTTGAGCGGCGGAAGGCGCTCTCTCCTGCGCAGCTAAGAAGATTCACGGACGGACTGGTCACGGCGATGTCCTTCGTCCACACGCTCCATCTGTCGGTGGACCCGCCGGATGCCGAGGTGCTCATCGACGGTACGCCCATCGGCGCGCCGAGACGGACCTACACGCTGTACTTCGAGCCTGGCAAGCACCTGGTGCGGGCCCGAGCGCGGGGCCGCGCGGAAGGATCGCAGGGGCTGGACGCGATGGCGAAAGCGGAGACGACCATGACCCTCAATCTGTCGAACGTGGCGGCGACCAGCGCCGAGGAGGGCGCGGTGGCGAGCCCGCCGAAGGAGGCAGCCAAGGGGTCAGCGGCGGTGGCGAGCGCCGCGCGAGCGCCGGGGCCGCCGGCTTCCTGGCCGGGAACGGTGCGGATCGGCGGCATCGCCGTGGCGACGGCGACGGCGGCGGCAGGCGCGCTCTTTCTCCTGCGGGCCCATGTCGTGCACGGCGATCTTCGCGAGGGGGACGTCCGGCGCCGCGCGCAGGGCTGGACGTCGTCGACGTGCCGGGACGCGAACGCGCCCGCGGCCTGCGCGGACATCCATGGCCAGATCGAGGAGCGGAATCTGTTCGCCACCCTCGGCAAGGGTTCGCTGGCGACGAGCGCCCTGTTCGGGGTGGCGACGGCCGCCTCGTTCTTCACCGAGGCCGCGCTCTTCGGGACCGCGCCGGCCGCCGGGGGCCTCCGCGCCGCGCCGGTGGCGACCGCCGAGCAAGCGGGGCTGATCGTTTCGGGCGCGTGGTGAGGCGGAGGGAGGGAGAGCGGCTCATGGGTCGTGGTCTTGAGGATCGAGCTCGCAGGATGGCTCGTTGCCTCGCGCTCCTTGCGCTGGGCTCGACGGGCGCCGCCGGCGTCTCCGGCTGCTATTCCGACAGCTGTGCAGAGGGCTACCTGTGCGAGAGTCCTCCTCCCCAGCCGTCGCCCTGTGACGGCGACCCGGCGAGGGCGCCGGCCCTGGATGAATGCGGGGTGTTCGTCAGCGAGCAAGGCGACGACAACAGCCCCGGTACCCAGGGAGCACCGGTGAAGACCCTGCACCACGCGATCGGGCTCGCCGCGCACGGGCGAGGCCACGGCGAGGAAGCGACCCGGCGCGTGTACGCGTGCGGCGGGGAGTTCGCGGAGACGATCACGCTGCCCTCGGGGGTCGACCTCTGGGGCGGGCGCCTGTGTGACGGCGGGGATTGGTCGTATGACGGGTCGTTCGGCGGGCCTGATCACCCGACGATCATCGCTCCGCCGGGGGGGATCCCGCTGCGGGTCCTCCGGGAGGAGGGGAAGGCGGTCGCGGGGGACGACACGACGTCGGTGATCGCCGGCGTGCGCGTCGTGGCGGCGGACGCCTCGGCGCCGGATGGCAAGTCGTCGATCGCGGTGATCTTGAGCACGGGGGCCACGGCGATCGTGCAGGACAGCGTGATCGTCGCGGGCAACGGCAAGGACGGGGAGCCGGGAGAGGACGCAGACACCGAGCGGGCGCCGGACGGCGTCGTAGGGAACAACGGCACGAACGCATGTACTGTAGACGCTGCGGTGGGCGCCCTTCCGGTGGTCACCGTGTGCGGCGACGGCATCGAGTCGACGGGCGGCTACGGCGGTGACGGCGGACTCGACGTGGGCGGCGATGGCGCACCGGGACAGCCGGCGCTCGCGGAGATTTCGGAGCGCGATGGCCGCGGAGGGCTCGGCGCAGATCTCACGAGATGCGAGGACGGGAACGATGGCGCAGACGGCGCCGACGCCGGTCGCGCCGATGGCGCCTTCGGCCCAGGCATTCTCAGCGACGATGGATGGACCGGTGTCCGTGGCAAGGACGGGACGAACGGCGGCGTCGGCTACGGGGGCGGCGGCGGAGGCGGCAGCAAGTCGCGCGGGGAGATGTTTGCGTGCCCCGCACGTCTCCCCCAGGGTGGTGCGGCTGGCGGCTCGGGGGGAAGCGGGGGCTGCGGCGGCAAGGGAGGCAAGGGCGGCGACTATGGCGGCGCGAGCATCGGTATCGTCGCGCTGGAGGGCACGGAGCTGACTGTCGCGAACACCGACGTGTTCACAGACAAAGGCGGCAACGGCGGGATCGGCGGAACGGGCCAACCGGGCGGCGTTGCGCAGAGCGGCGGTCACGGCGGGCTCGGTTATGCTGGAGCCGATATGTGGGACGCGTGCAAGGGCGGCAAGGGAGGCAAGGGCGGCCGCGGCGGCGATGCCGGCGGCGGGCTCGGCGGCGCATCCGTCGGCATCGCCTACGTGGTGCCCAACTTCTCCATTCGACCCGGGACCACCATGGTTATCGGGGACCCCGGTACCGGCGGATCCGCGGGGAACGCCGGCACGGAGGACGAGGTGGGCAAAGGGGAAAGCGGCCCACGAGGTCAAATGGTCGCCTTCCCCGCGGCAGGCGAGCCGATCCATTGAATCGCGCCGCGCGACACGCGGCCATCGAGGGATGCCCATGAACCTGAATTCCGCGATCCTCCTCGTCGTTGCGCTGCCGCTCGCCTCGGCCGGCTGCGGGACCGCACCGGGGGTGGACGACCCGAACGGTGCGCCGCCGTGCGACGGACCCTCGACGTGTGGAGGCGATCCGGTCCCCGAGTCCGTCTGCCTGGAGCAGCTTGCGAAGGGTCAGCTGGTCGACGGCTGCGGCGTGTTCGTCAACCATCCGTTTTTCGGCGGTGACGACGCGAACCCCGGCACGAAGGACAGGCCGGTTCGTTCCCTCCAGCGCGGCATCGAGCTTGCGCGCACCGAACGCGGTCGCGTGTTCGCCGCGAGCGATAGCTTCGAGGAGTCCATCACGCTCCCCTCCGGGGTGGATATCTACGGAGGCTTCAATGTCGTCGATTGGGAACCCCTGAAGGACACTCCACTCCCGTCGCAGGGCATGAGCCATATCCTTCCCTCGGTCGGGCAGATCGCGCTGATCGTCGAGCCGGCCCGCGCCGGCGACACGGGGGCAGCGGACGGGGTCTCGATCATCGATCACATGTTCATCCGCAGCCAAATACATATCGGGATGATCGTTCGGTCGGGCGCCGCGGTGGAGATCGTCGGAAGCTGGATCGACGCCGACTACGGATTGGGGGGCCACGATGGGGACAAGTGGCCGGGCCGGGCAGCGGACGGACCGGACGGGCAGTATGGGGGAGACGCGTGCTCCGCAGCGACGGTCCCGGGTGGGGCTCGGGCGGTGAACTCCTGCGAGGGAGGGATCCCGAGCGCCGGTGGCAAGGGGGGCGACGGGCTCGCCGACGGCGCCGGAGATGGGGAGGACGGCGAGCCCGTACCCGAGCCGAACCCACGGCACCAGGGAAGTGGAGGACGTGGCAGCCGGGCAGACGGTGGTTGTTACAGCGGCGCCACCGGAAGAAGCGGCATGTGGGGCGCCGTCGGCGCACCGGGCAAGGGCCGCGGGCGGCTCGATGAGACCGGATGGCACGGCGATTGGGCCGGCGACGGCGCCCGGGGGATGCCGGGCCAAGGCGGCGGCGGGGGCGGCGGGCGTCGCGGTGGGCTCGCGGTGTGCGGCGTGGCCACCCAGGGCGGCGCCGGCGGCGGCTCCGGAGGCGCGGGCGGTTGCGGGGGGCGGGGCGGCCGAGCAGGCGGGAACGCCCAACCGAGCATCGGGATCCTGGCGCTCCACGCGAAGGTGACGGTGCGCGATAGCTTCATCATCAGCGACGACGGGGGCCAAGGCGGCGACGGCGGGGAGCCGGAGGAGGGCGGCAAGGCCGGCCGAGGCGCTCCAGGAGGCGCCTTGGGGGACGGCATGTGGTCCTGCCAGGGGGGCAGCGGCGGCCCCGGAGGCGACGGCGGCTACGGCGGCCCCGGGCGCGGTGGGGACTCGATCGGCATCGCCTACCTCGACGAGGGCCAGCTCACGCTGGAGGACGTCACCTTCGAGATCGGGCTGCCGGGCCCGGGCGGCACGAGCTGGGATTGGTCCGGCGACGTGCTCGCGGGGGAGGACGGCATCGCCGTCGAGACGCAGCGCTTCCCTGAATAGGATCACGACACCTCAGGCGAACTCTGTAAACGGTGTGACCGGCGTACGCCTCGGGCGATCCGCCATAGCGTGATCGCGGGAACCATCGCCGCGCTCCAGCCGATTGCGGCGACGGCACTGCCGACCGGAAGGACGAGGGAGCGGGCCCCCTCCGGGGTGCGGGCGGTCTACCGCTTCAGCGACGGCGCCTGAAGCCGAGGACGAGCGCGGCGCCCATGCCGACGAGCACGAGCAGGGCCACGGCGACCCACACCCAATCCCGGGGATCCGAGCTGAAGGAGACAGCCACCACGCCGCACCCGGGAGAACACGCTCGTTTCATCAGGCACCCATCCTTTTCATCAACCACCGCCGCCGGTCCGCCGGAAGGTGCGGACCACGCCGCGGTATTCCTTGACGCCGCGGCCCCGCTATCTGCTCCGGCGCCATGTGCGACGCCAGCGTCATCGCGCGCCCGCGGGCGTCGACCTCGACGCGCGCAGCCGCTCCGCAAACCGTGGCGCTGAACCCGGCCACGGGACGGCTGTCGCCAGGGAATGGCTACGGATCCACCCAAGTCCAGACGCGCGAGAAGAGGCACACGTAGAACGTCGCCTCGCCCATCATCAACCCGTCCATGTCCACATCCGGCACCACCTCGTTCCCGAGCTCCGGCGGGATCGGTCGGTAGCCGGGGTACGTGGCCTCGATCTCCCGGGCGACCTCGTGCGCCACCGGCTCCTCCTCGCGGATGCCGGGGAGGTGGATCCCGTAGTATGGGCCGAGCAGGGACACGTGGAAGCTGAGCGCCGATTCTTCAGTGAGCCAGATGCGGGCCGAGTACGCCGGGTCGCTCCCCCCTGCCACAAGGCTGAGCGACTCGTTCTGAAGGCCGTATCGATCCCCTAGGCGGTGGATCATCGCTTCCCACGCTGGGTACTCCGCTCGCCCACGGTTTGCGGCTTCCACCAGGCGGCGGTGCTCCTCCGTGTCCTCCCAGACGGGCTCGCCCGGAGGCACATAGATGCGCTGGATTTTATGCACGCCCCGCGGGTAGAAGCGGTAGACCACGTCGAGCAGCTCGGAGCGAGTCGTCTTCATGGATTCGTCACCTTGGCGCCGAGCCCCTTGTACTTGGACTTAAACGCAGCGTCCGCCTGGATAGCAAACCTCTTGCAAAAGATCCCCGGCGGCAGGTCATAGTCCATGACGTTGGCGACATCCTCCATGATCTCTTCACTGAGGCTGGCCGCACGACCCGGATCGATTAGCCCCATCTTCTCAGTCCGGATCGGCATGTTGATGGTGAAATCACAGTTCCAGCTTCTGACCGGATGCGGGACAGTGAGTCTCCTAAAATTCAGGGTTGGCTTGGCCTCTTGCCAACCTCCGCCCTTGCCCCGACCGTCGTCCGCAACAATGGTGACAAAATTGAAATCCGACGGATCGAAACCTCCGAATACCCATGGGGCCATTCCAGGTGGACACTTCGATCTACATTCATCGCTACAGCTCAAGAAGGTCGCTCCGTCTCCGGCGATGTCGCCGATTTCGGGGCACGGGCCTGGCGGGCTCGTCGGGCTAGCTGTCGGCCTCTCCGAGCTGTCGCTCGGGCTTTCCTCTTCTTCGTCTTCGCTGTCCGTTTTGTTGCACTGGATCTTGCGCTCGCCGCCCCCCTGCGGGTCGGCCCCGAAGTCCCCCGACGCGACGGAGGAGAAGACAGGAACGGGCGGCCCGACGGGTCCGCCTGCACCTGCGCCCCCCTCCCACTCCTCGAGGGGATAGCAGTCTCCTACCGTCAAGTTGCAGGCCGGCAGCGTGCAGATGGCGACAGCCAGGATCGGAAACAGAATTCCTTTTGCGTTCATTTTATACTCCATCGAAGCACGGGACCGGCGACGACAAGCACCGACACGTAACCTGGAAGCACGAGGCTGCTCCCGCCGACCCAATCCACGTTGGCGGTCACCGACACGCCCAGCGCTCCGGCGACGTACACGTTGGTTTGCGCATGCGCGCCTGCCGCCAGCCCGGCGACCTGCCCACATAGCGCGCTCCCGCAGGCTGGCATGAAGTACATCGCGACCGATGGACCGGCACTGAAATCGCCACTCTTCCAACCAACTCCGAGGGCGACGGCGGTGCTGTTGTACACGCCGGCGCCACCGATCTGGATTGGGGGCACGACGCTGAGCAGATCGTGAACCTTGAGCGTGATATCGCTCTTGATGCGCCACGAGATTCCCGCATGCGGGCCCACCGCGAGACGCGTCGCGGTACCAGCCCGGATCCCCCCGAGGCTTATCCCGGCGCTCAGCTCGGATGCGTCTGCCGGCGTCGGGACGATACTGAGAACGAGAGCGATCCCTGTCGCCGGGCAGATCTGCCGGCCTGTCGTCCTCATCCTCTCTCTCCCTGTCTTCCGAAACATCCGAGCAACGTGGCGACGCGGGCCATTCTTCTGATCACAGGGTCGACGTCAAACGGAATCGAGACGAGAACACGACACGGACCAGGGCTCGTACCGTCCAGAGCGTGCGCCAGTGCGTAGCTGCCTGCGCGGCTCGCGTGTTCGTCAACCTGCCGGCACCGGAAGCCCGTCCACGTCGCGTCAGAGCGCACGGACGGCCTTGCGCCCCGGGGTTGCACGACGTCGCGACGTCGCCCGCGTGCCACGGCCACGACCCACCGCGACAGCCTGGGCGGGCCGCCGCCGCGGTTGGCGGTGCGATGCGGCGGCCGCGGCGAGATGTGGCCCAGCCTGAATCAGGCACCCGACGGGGCGCACGGCAAGTACGGCGGGGACGCGTGCTCGGCAGCCACCGTCGCCGGCGGCCCCGCGGTGGTGAACCCGTGCTAGCGCGGCGGGCGTCGCGGGGGGCTCGCGGTGTGCGGCGTGGAGCCGGAGGAGGGCGGCAAGGCCGGCCGAGGAGCTCCAGGAGCACGACTCCAGGCCGCGGCGAGCTCGAGCACGGCCCGAACAGGTTGGAGCCCCACGCGGCCTGCCTGCCTCGACCAGAAAAGTGGGCTCGCCATGGGTCTGGGCCGACGTACGCCTCAGCGCGCCACGCCACGCCCTACGTGGCGCGCTTTTCAAGTAGCTTCATGCGCCTGTGATCTGTGCCGTCGTCCACCACGACCCAAGGATCCAGCGGATCGTACGCCGTGACACCCCACACCGGCACCGGCGGTCCTTGAGCGATTTCAGCAAGACCGTGTCGCTTTATTTCATCGCCGGCAGCCGTCAACCTGTAGCGAGCCTCCAGCATGGGTCGTCTGTCCGTCCTATCGGGCACACTCTCCAGCGCCGCCTCGGCCCCACGGTGATCTGCCCACTGGCGCAGCCGCATGGCGATAAAGACGTCGCCGATGCGTTCCCCCCAACCACTGCGCAGCTCTTCGCCAGCCGATGAGCGGTGCATGAATACGTCAGCGGGCGTCAACCAGTTTTTTCCTAGACACGCGAACAAGAGCTGGTCAACCCAAGACAGGGTGAGCGCGTTGCCGTCCACCCGAGGAAAGAATGCAGCTTGGTGGGTGCCCAGCTCTACGAGTTCCTTCCGTGCTCGATCTGCGCGCCCACCCTCGGTGGACAGGATCGGAGACCGACCGGATAGCTTTCGCCAAGAGCGCGCCATGTGCTGGACGCGCGTCCGAGATTGAGCGCGCGCGTCGTCCTGACCGCGGCGTGCGTCGGCCGGCTTCACGCGGACGAATCCACGGCTAAACCCATCCTCCGGCGCATCTCCCAGGACGACCATGTCGAGGTCAGGGTGCTCGGGCCGATAGCGGAGCCTCCACGCGCAGAGCGCCCACAGCATCAGCCTATCCCTCCACAACCCGGACGTCCACACGACGATTCTATGCCGCGATCTCAACGCATCGATAACATCGTGAAACCGCGAACGAAATTGTGCCCTTTCCCGCCCTTGGAGGTTCCAATAATCGCACCGCTGCTCACAATGGCCTTCGGGATCGGACGCGCACGGCCCCTCCAGCACGTTATCGCGCATGAACCGCACAGGAAGGCGAGACCCGCGTCGGACCGCGCTCCGAATGTCCTCATTTGTAGTGACGTGAATAGCCATTGGAACCTCAGAACAAACACTTTTTGCACTCCGGCGATGTAGGATCCCCGGACTTGCACCGTCCATAGCAGGTTCGACACATCGTCTGGCCTGCGTCTCCAGAATTTGGCCTTGCACAAGACCGCCATGGAGCGCGGTCCATGCAATCCTGATACTTCTCGTCACAGCTCTTATTGCTTGTCAGCTCGCAACCTTCTCGACAGCTCTTATATCTAGCGTATGCGCCATCCCGACACGCTGTCCGCTGCGCTTCGTCCTCGATCTTTCCACACTGTACCGGCATCGAGTAGAGCGACAGGGATGGACCAAGGCTGACGTTGCCCGTCTTCGTGACGTATCCAACGGTAACCGCCGTTCGATCGTAGACCCCTACGCGTGCCCCCGGAATGATGCTGAGCATGTTGTGGACTTCGATCCGGAAGTCCCTCTCTTTTCGCCAGAGCCAGCCGGCGAAGGGGCTCACGGCCAGCTTGGGTTCAGTCCCGACCTGGATCCCGCCCACGCTCACGCCACTGCTGAACTCGAGTGCCTGCGCCGACGCCGGAACAAGGACGAGCGCACATGCGCAAAGCAGGCAGACGTTGCCTTGTGAGCGCATCGACATGGTGGTGACGGTCCCCCGACCGAACCCCGACACGCGCAGTGTGGGGACGCGAACAGTTTTTCCGGGTGTGATTCGGGCGTCAATGAAAACTTGAGAATTTTAGCTAGTCGATGGAAGGGCGGTTCGACCGTCCCAGGCGCATCTTGTGCGCACGCGGCTGTGCGGCCGGAGTGTCAGTCAACCAGCTGGCCGACGAACGGCCAGTCACCAGCGCCCGGCGTCGCCTTCGACCTGCGTGGCCCGCCGCACGCCCGGCCAGGGCAGAACCGGCATACGCCACGTCGGAGGCGTCGGCCGGCCGAGCCAGCGAGCGACGTCGCGGCCCCTGCTGCTCCGCGCTCGCCGCTCCGGCCCGTTCACCCCCTCACTCGCTCACCATCTCCGCCGCGGCCCCGGCGCCGTCGGCCTGCGGCGCCGGCGCGCCGGCCGTCGCCGGAGCGCCCAGCGCGACCGCCGAGCGGAGCGCGGGCAGGAGCTCGTCCGCCTTGCGCTTGCCGAGCGCGACGGCCGCGAGCACCTGCAGCCGGTCGTAGCGGTCGGCGACGAGCGACGCGAGCTGGTCGCGCAGGATCGACTCGGAGGTGCGCTTCGCCACCGTCGCGGCGGCGTTGCCGGGGCGCACCTGCTGCACGAGCGCGCCACCCAGCGTGGCGAGCAGATCGAGCTTGTCGGCGGGGAACGGGTGCTTGCCGGCGAGCGCCTCGGAGAACTCGGCGAAGAGCCCTGGAAGGGCGACGAAATCGCGCGCCTTGTCGAGCTTGCCGGAGCCCGCGCGCACCGCCGCGACGCGCTCCCGCGGCAGGAAGCCGAGCAGAGGATGCGACGCGACCTCGAGGAAGGTCAGCATCAGCTCGCGCCACGGGGCCCCCTCCGCGAGCATCTTCTCGATATCCCCCGCGCTGAGCTTCGCGACAGGCACGCGCGCCGCGGCGAAATCCAACGCCATGACCAGCGACGGCAGCTCGAAGACCTCTTTGAGCCTCGGCTCGCGGAGCGCGCTCACCGCCGCGGGCAGGTGCGGCTCCACGGCGTCGAGCGCAGCCTTGACGTTCGCGCGCATGAGGAGCGGCTGGCCCGTGAAGATGGGTAGGTCCGCCGCGGGCACCTGCTCCGCGAGCGCCCGGAAGTGCGCGAAGGCGCGCGCGGGCGCCTCGTCGGCGAAGGCGTCCGCCCGCGCAGCCGCGATGAGCGCCGCCGGATCGGCGCCGCTGGACTTGCCATCGCGCGAGCGCCGCGCCCCCTTCTTTTCGGCCTTGTCCGACTTCTTTCCCTTGTTGCCGCCCATGGGTCTCCCTTCCCTCACGTCACATCGATACGACGCGTTCCGCGGACCCTGCCATGAAAGCAGCGGCTGGTTCAATTCGCTCGGCCGGCCGGCCAGCCGTCGGCCGGCGGATCAGCACCGGCGAGATCGTGCCGCCAGGGCCGCGGCGGCGATGCGGGCGGGTCGCTCACGTCATCGGACCGAGGCGGGAGGTCAACCCGTTACAGGTCTTACAAACCCCTGGTCCGCTCAACGGGGGCCTCGTTGCGGGGCTTACAAAACAGCCTCTGTCATGGCGGGTGCCCCGTCGATGGGCGGGGAGATCCGCATCCCATCCGGCGGTGGGACCGCTCGGCCCGAGCAGGTCGCCCTCGATGTCGAGCGGTGGCGGGCGCCTCCGGCTCGGCTACACCGCGCGGGATGCTCCGCCGGCTCCGCGCATGGCTCGACCGCGCGCTCTCGCCCCGCGCGCCCGCGCCCCCCGGTCTCGCCGGGCTCGACGCGCCCGGGGCCGGGCCGCCCGAGGAGGCGCCCGAGGAGGCGCCCGAGCCGCCCGGCGGCGACGACGTCGTGGTCATGCCGATCGAGGACGCGATCGACCTGCACACGTTCGCCCCGCGCGACGTCGCCTCCGTGGTCGAGGAGTACCTCCACGAGGCGCAGCTGCGCGGGTTCCGCGAGGTGCGCATCATCCACGGCCGCGGCAAGGGCGTGCAGCGCCGCGTCGTCCGGGCCGTCCTCTCGCGCCACCCGGCCGTCGACGGCTTCCGCGACGCCCCGGCCTCCCGCGGCGGGTGGGGGGCCACCGTCGTGTGGCTCAAGCCGGCGGGCGGCGGCCTCTCGCCCTGAGCCGCCGGCAGGGCCGCCTCTGGACGAGCACAGGCTCGCGCGTAAGATGGCGCGCATGCCGCGCCCTCCCGCCACGCCCGACGACCCCGGCCCGCCGAGCCTCGCGGCCTCCACGGAGCCCCGCATGGCGAAGGGCGAGGTGCTCGCGGTGCCCCGGCTCGAGCTGTGCGTCGAGCGCGAGGCGGGCAAGCCCGCGAGCCGGGTCATGGTGCTCGACGGCGATTTCATCCGCATCGGCTCCCACCAGAGCAACGACCTGGTGCTCGCCGACCGCGCCGTGTCCCGCTTCCACTGCATCCTCGAGCGCGTGAAGTCCACGTTCCGGCTGACGGACGTCGGCTCGCTCAACGGGACGACCATCGCCGGCGTCCGCGTGCGGGACGCCGACGCCATCCTGCCGGAGTGCCGCATCGAGCTCGGCGAGTCGGTCGTGCGCATCCGCGACGCCGACGCCGTCGCCGAGACCGAGCTCGCGCGCGCGGTCAGCTTCGGGGCGCTCCAGGGCGTGTCGGTCCCCATGCGGCGCCTCTTCCCCGTCCTCGATCGCGTGGCGAAGAGCGCGCCCGACGTGCTGATCGAGGGCGAGAACGGCACGGGCAAGGAGGTCATCGCCACCGAGCTCGTCCAGCGCGGCGCCCGCGCCGACAAGCCGCTCGTCATCGTCGACTGCGGCGCCATCTCGCCGAGCCTCATCGAAAGCGAGCTGTTCGGCCACGTGCGCGGCTCCTTCACGGGCGCCACGCGCGACCGCGCCGGCGCCTTCGAGGAGGCCGACGGCGGCACCGTCTTCCTCGACGAGATCGGCGAGCTGCCGCTGGAGATGCAGCCGAAGCTCCTCCGCGCCCTCGCCTCGCGCGAGGTGCGCAGGCTCGGCGAGAGCCGGGTGCGCAAGGTCGATATCCGGGTGATCGCCGCCACGAACCGGCGCCTGGAGCGCGAGGTGAACAGCGGCAGGTTCCGCGAGGACCTCTACTACCGTCTCTCGGTGCTCACCGTGCGCGTCCCGCCGCTCCGGGAGCGCAAGGAGGACATCGGCCTCCTCGTCCACTGCTTCCTGAACGAGCTCGGCGCCGTCGACAAGGTGCACCTCTTCTCCCCCGAGGTCATCGAGGACATGAAGCGTTACGACTGGCCCGGCAACGTGCGAGAGCTGAGGAACTACGTCGAGCGCCGCGTCGTGCTCGGCGAGGGCGCCGCCATGGGGGCGGCGGCGCCCGAGCGCAGCGCAGCGCCGCCGGGCGCCGCGCCCGAGGAGCCCGCCGCGAACCTCGAGATGCCCTTCAAGGAGGCGAAGGACGCGATCATCGACCAGTTCGAGCGGCGCTACCTCGCCGCCCTGCTGGCGTGGTCGAACGGCAACGTGAGCCGCGCCGCGCGCAAAGCAGGGCTCGACCGGATGTACCTCCACCGCCTCCTCCAGCGCCACGGGCTGCGCCGCGCCGCCGCCCTCGACTGAGCCGCGCGCGAACGGGCCGCCGCCCGCGCCGGGCCGCATCGGTGCAAGAGACCACCATCCCCTGCGATAGAAAAGGGCGCAGCGGTGCTGCACATGTCACAGTCGCGTCGCAATGGCGCGATCCGTCCGTGTGCGCAACCTCGCAAAATCTCTGAATATTTCAGAAACCGATCTGCTCCTCTGGCTCGCGGAGCATGCGCCAGCGACGGAGCTCCGCCACCCCGCGGACTTCCTCCCGGCGGAGCTCGCGGGCCAGGCGCAGCAGGCGCTCGGTCGCCCCCCGCCGCCGGCGCCGGCGGAGGAGCGGGTCGAGCGCCGCTGCGCCGAGTGCGCGAAGCTGCCGCCGAAGGCCGGGCTCCGCGTGGTCGAGGTCGGCGCCGACGCCGTCTGCGACCTCTGCGGCAGCTCCGCGAACAAGCGGGCAGCGCTCGCGATGATCGGCGCGTTCCACGCGCGCGGGCTGCGGAGGCTGCTCGTGGTCGGCGGCGGGCCAGGCACGTCCGAGGACCTGCGGCAGCTGCTCGCGGGCGAGGTCGAGATCCGCATCGTGGACGGAGAGGGCCACCGCAATGCGACGAAGGCCGACGCCGATCTCCGCTGGGCCGACGTGGTCGCGGTCTGGAGCTCGACGATCCTCTCGCACAAGGTGTCGAAGCTCTACACCGATCAGCGCGCCAGCTTCCGCGACAAGCTCGTCACCGTCCCGCGGCGCGGCGTGGCCGCGCTGTGCATGGCCGTCACCGAGAAGGTGAGCGCGCCCGCGGGATGAGACGACCGGCGCCCCGCCCGCCCTCCGCGGGGCGGCGCTTCACCCTCGCTCGGGGCGGTCGATCAGCGAGCGCTCACGCGGGGCGGCTGCTCAGCCGCACCCGGCGGAAGGTGCGCCGCGCGTGGGGCACCCAGCCGTGGAAGTGCCAGCGCGCGGCCATGACCAGCCCGCGGACCCACTCGTCGGCGGCGTAGGCGACCCAGATGCCGACGAGCCCCCAGCCGAGGTGGACGCCGAGCAGCCAGGACAGCCCGACGGCCACGGCGAACATCGAGAAGACGCCGAACCCGACCGGGAAGCGGGCGTCGCCGGTGGCGCGGAGCCCGTTGATGACGACCAGGTTGAGCGTGCGGCCCGGCTCGACCAGGAGGGTCAGCCACAGCAGCCGGGAGCCGGTGGCGATCACCTCGGGATCGCGCGAGAAGAGGCCGAGCAGGCGGGGGCCGAGCAGCGCGGTGGCGATCACCAGGCTCACGCACACGCAGAGCCCGATCGCCAGGCCGCCGCGCACCAGGCGATCGGCGCCCTGCAGATCGCCGGCGCCGATGTGGTGCCCGACCACGATCTCGGTCCCGAAGCCGATCGCCATGCCGAACAGGAGCAGGAAGTGCATGATCTGCATCGTGTACGTATGGGTGGTGAGCGCCGTCTGCCCCATGTTGGCGACCATCGCGAGGATGATCATGAAGCTGATGCGATAGACCACGTTCTCGCCCGCCCCCGGCAGGCCGATGTGCAGCATCTCGCGGAGGCGATCGGGGCGAATGCGCCAGAAATCCTCGAAGGTCGGGCGGATGCCGAGGCGCGAGATCCAGAGCTGCCGGTGCATCCAGAACGAGAGCGCGCGCCCGACCACCGCGGCGAGCGCGAGCCCCATCATGCCGAGCCCCGGCGCCCCGCCGACACCGAACATGAGCGGCAGGCTGAGCGCGAGCTGCACGGCGTACATGACGATGATGAGGCGCAGCGTGTCGCGGGTGTAGGTGTGCGCGCGCAGCACAGCGCCCATCGAGAAATTCACCGCGTCGAACGCCAGCATCACGCCGACCGCGATCAGGTAAGGCTCCGCGATCGGGAACAGGGAAGGCGGCAGGCGCATCAGCTCGAGCAGCGGCCTCGCGCCGACCGCGATGACGGCGAAGCTGAAGACGCCGAGCCACAGATTGGCCGCGAGCGACGCCCGCGCGACCTGCTCCGCCCCGGCGCGGTCCCGCGCGCCGAGAACCTGGGTGACCACCACGCTCGCGCCGACGCTGACGAAGCGAAAGGTGATCATGAAGGTCAACATGATCTGGTTGGACAGCCCGTACGCGGCGGCGGCCTCGTCCGAGAGGCGGCTGACCAGCCATACGCCGAACATGCCGACGAGCATGTGCAGCAGGTTCTCGCTGAAGATGGGCCAGGTGATCTCCAGCAAACGAGGGCGAGGGAGAGCGGGGGCAGGGTTGACCGATTGCAAAGCGCCGCATCCTACTCTGCCGAAGGGCATCTCGCCATGAAGGAGCACGGCCGCGCGGGCAGGGTTGTCCCTTCCCGTATCCCCGCGTATCGATGCCTCTTGGAGAAGCGCAGTGCGGCAGGTTCGTGTACACGGACATCCACGTGGCGGCGAGCGACGTCGCCGGGGCGCTCGCTCGCGATTTCCTGAGCGATAGGGACGCCCTGCGCATGGATGGGCGGTTGCCCAGGGGGGGCCCCCGACCCCCGAGGGGAACAACGTGGCCTGGAGACCACCGGCCGCACGTGGGACCTGCGCGCACCGACACTGTATTTTTCCATGCACACAGCGTGGATTTTATCCCTTGATCAGAGGCGCGCAGAGGGCTTGCCATGGCGCTGAACTGCCCTTTTAATGCCGCGCCATCCGGATACTTCTCTTGGAGGACATGATGAAAAGCGTTTTGCTTCGCGGTGTGCTTGGCAGGTCGAGGTGGTCATTCGGCCTTGCAGTGGTTGCGTTGCAAGCCACCGTGCTGCTCGGCTGCGGTGACGCGGGGACGGAGGACGGCGCGGGCGGCGCGGGCGGCGCGGGCGGCGGCGGGGCGACCTCCGCGAGCGCGACGACCTCGAGCGCCTCGACGACGTCGGCGAGCGCGACGACCTCGAGCGCCTCGACGACGTCGGCGAGCGCGACGACCTCGAGCGCCTCGACGACGTCGGCGAGCGCGACGACATCGGCCTCGTCCACGACGAGCGCGAGCACCGGGGGGGTGCCCACGGACGGCACGCCGGTCGAGCGCCATGGCCGGCTCCGGGTCATGAACGGCAACATCGTCGGCGAGCACGGGTCCCCGGTCCAGCTCAAAGGCATGAGCCTGTTCTGGAGCCAGTGGAGCAACTACTACAACGGCAATGTCGTCAACTCGCTCGCGGACAACTGGGAGTCGACCGTCGTCCGCGCCGCCATGGGCATCGAGGGCGAAGACGGGTACCTCCAGGACGCGGGCGCCCAGAAGGCCAAGGCGAAGACCATCGCCGACGCGGCGATCGCGAAGGGCATCTACGTCATCCTCGACTGGCACGATCACAACGCGCACCAGCACATGGACCAGGCGAGGAGCTACTTCCGCGAGGTGGCGCAGGCCTACAAGAACACGCCCAACGTCATCTTCGAGGTCTTCAACGAGCCCCTCAACACGAACACCTGGCCCGCGGTGAAGTCCTACGCCGAGGCGGTGATCTCCGAGATCCGCGGCCAGGGCGCGAACAACCTGATCATCGTCGGCTCGCCGAACTGGTCGCAGGACGTCGACATCGCCGCGGACAATCCCCTCAGCGATCAGAACGTGGCGTACACCCTCCACTTCTACGCCAACACGCACAAGGCGTCGCTGCGCGAGAAGGCCCAGAAGGCCATCAACAAGAAGCTGGCGCTCTTCGTGACCGAGTGGGGGACCTGCTCCGCCGACGGCAACGGCCAGCTCAACCTCGGCGAGTCGCAGACCTGGCTCGACTTCCTGGACTCGCACAACATCAGCTGGGCCAACTGGTCGCTGGGCGACAAGGCCGAGGCGTGCTCCGCGCTCAGGCCCAACGCAAACCAGATGGGCAACTGGAACGACAACGACCTCACCGAGTCGGGCAAGTGGGTGAAGGGGAAGATCGCAGAGTGATCCCCGTGCGGGTCACCGGCCGCTCGCGCCGGTGACCCGGCCCCGACCGAGGGCGCCGCTCACCCGTGCGCTCGTTTGCTCTCCACGGACAGGGGCCGCCCGGCACAGAAGGGGCATTGATCGTCCGAGCACCAGTCGTCGTCCTCGAGGCCGAGCGCCCGGAGCTGCTCCAGCTCCCACGCGCGCGCCTCGGGCGAAAGCGGGGCGGGACAGGTGGACTTGGGGTCTCGCAGGCTGCTCAACATGGACGGTCCCGTTCGGTTGTGCTCCGGAGAGCGATTCCGGGATCTATCGCGCACAGCCCTGCAGCGCCCGCGAAATCGGCCGAGCCGCGCCGCGTCTGTCCGTGGTTGAGACGAACGGAAAAGACCTCTGAAGGACGGTCCCCTGGCAAACGGCAGTTCCGTCAGTTCCCCCGAAACCACGTCTCTGCGCTGCCGCAGCGTCCAACCGTAGTCCCGTGGAGGGAGCTCGTCGCGCGCTTCAGCGAAGCCCTCCCGCGCGCAGCCGCTCGGCGACCTCCCGGCGTCGCAGCTTGCCGCTCGTCGTCTTGGGCAGCTCGCCCGGCGGGACCAGGACGACCTGGTCGACCGTGACGCCGTTCGCCCGCAGCGCCTCGCGCACGCGCTCCGCGAGGCCGGCGTGCTCGGACGCCTCGGCGCGCGTCTCGGCCACCACATAGACCGACTCGGTCTGGCGCTCCTCGACGAACAGCCCGACCGCGACCACGCACCCGGCCCGGATCCCGTCGACCCGGGCGGCGATCTCCTCGATCACGGCGGGGATCATCGTGTGACCGCCCTTGATGATCACCTCCTTCTTCCGGCCGGTGACGAACAGCGTCCCGCGATCGATGAACCCGAGATCGCCCGTGCGCAGCCACCCGCCCACGAGCGCCTCGGCGGTCGCCTCGGGCTCGTTGAAATAGCCCTCCATCACCGTCTCCGAGCGCACCTCGATCTCCCCCACCGTGCGCTCCGGGACGGGGCTGCGCTGGGCGTCCACGATCCGGATCTCCGTGCGCGGGATCGGCCTGCCGACGCCGGTGAGCTCCAGCGAGAGGGGGCCAGGCGCAGCCGCCTCGACGCGGCCCTCGCGCTCCAGGAGGCCGCGGTCCACCGTGAGGGCGCGCGGCTCGGCGTAGAGGTCGGGGAAGGTCACGGCGACCGTCGCCTCGGCCAGCCCGTAGACGGGGAAGAACGCCTCGACGCGGAAGCCGCAGGGCGCGAACGCCTCGGCGAAGCGGCGGAGCAAGGCGGGGGAGATCGGCTCGGCGCCGATCATCGCGCACCGCCACGCGCCGAGATCGAGGCCCGCCTCGGCGGCGCGGCGGGCGAGGCCGATGCAGATGGCATAGGCGCTCGGCGGCCCGAGCGAGATGACGCCCCGGATGCTCGACATCTCCGCGAGCCACGAGAACGGCCGCGTCCGGAACTCGAGCGGCGAGAGCATGTGAACGGGGAAGTCGTTGAAGAGCGGGAAGAGCAGCCCGCCGACGAGGCCCATGTCGTGGTGGAGCGGCAGCCACGAGACGCCCCCCGCGCCCTCGCCGCGCACCGGGAGCCGCTGGCTCATCGCGTCGAGGTGCAGCATCAGCCGCTCGTGCGGGATCACCACGCCGCGCGGGTGCCCGGTGCTGCCGCTCGTGAGCTGGATGAGCGCGGGCCCGGGCGCGCGCTCCGGATCGGGCAGCGAGCCCGCGAGGGGCGCGTCGAGCAGCGGCTCGGCGGCGAGCTGGACGAGGCCGTCCGCCCCCCCTTCGCCCTGCGCGAAGCCGAGCAGCGCGGACGAGACCACGAGCGCGCGCGCGCCGACGCGGGCGGCCGTCCTCCGGAGCTCGCCGAGGAACGCCGGCACGTCCGTGAGCCGATAGGGCACCCCGACCTGGATCGGCACCGCGCCGAGCACCCAGACGCCGAAGAGGCACGGCACCGCCACCTCCACGTCCGTCACGAGCAGGAGCACGCGATCGCCCGGGCGCACCCCCGCCGCGAGCAGGCCCGACGCCGCCGCGCACGCGCGGCGCCAGTACTCCGCCCACGACCAGCCGACGAACTCGCCTTGCTGCTTGTGATAGAACCCGAATCGATCCGGCGTCGCCTCGGCGCGCGCCCTGAGCAGGCCCGCGACCGTGCGCGCAGAGGGCCCGCGGCTCACGGCGCGCGCCCCGGCTCGGGCGAGGGCGCGACGCCGAGGCGCTCGCGGCCGCCGCCCTTCGTCGCCACGATCATGTACTCGAGCGCGGTGCGGCGCGCGAAGGAGAGCCGGCCCACGGTCATGTACGTCTGGAGCAGCCGCGAGAAGCCGGGCGCGCGGGCGTCGATCCGGGCGCGGTTCGCGCGCACGTTGTCGATCCACCGGGCGACCGTGTGCACGTACGAGCTCGTGAGGTCCTCGACGCGCCGGACGTCGAGGCCGGCCTGCTCGATCATCCCGAGCTCCTCGGCCAGCGAGATCAGGCGGCAATAGCCGAGCGCCTCGACGAAGATGTACTGGGTCGCGGAGCTCTCCCGGTCCCCGCGGGCGCGCGCCGGGAAATAGCAGTCGGAGATGAGCAGCCTGCCGCCCGGGCGCAGCGCGGCGGCGATCTTCTGGTGGATCCGCTCGCGGTTGTGCATGTGCACGATGCTGCCCACGAAGAGCACGGCGTCGAGCGACTCGGGCGCGAGGTCGATGTCCTCGATATGAGCGAGGTCGATGCGGACGCGCGAGGCGACGCCCGCCCTGTCGGCACGGCGGAGCGCCTCCTGCCGCTGCTTGTCGCTCAGCGTGACGCCCTGGAAGCTCCCGCCGGTGCGCTCGGCGAGATAGAGGAGGTTCGAGCCCCAGCCGCACCCGACGTCGAGGACGCGCTCTCCGGGGTGGATGTCGAGCTCGCGGCGGACCCAGTCGTACTTGCGCTCTTGCGCCGCCTCCAGGCTCTCGGCAGGATCGAGGAAGATGCCTGTCGCGTAGGCCAGGCGGCTGTCGAGGACCATGGAGAATATCTCCGGGTCGTTCTGGTAATGAGCGGCGACCTCCCGCCGCTCGTGCTCCCGCTGCTCCTCGGGCGTCCGGACGGCGGCCTCGCGCTCGGCGCGCGTGCGCGGGGCGGTCAAGGCGCCCCTCCCCGGCCGCCCCGCGCCGCGAGCTGCGCCTCGACAAAGGCGATGACGTCGCCGACCGTGCTGATCTGCGCCTGATCGGGCGCCGCGAAGTCGGGCGCCACGATCTGGAATCGCTCCTCGAGCGCGACGTTGACCTCGATGAGCGCCAGTGAATCCACGCCGAGGCCGCCCTCGAGCGACAGGTCGGGAGTCACCGCATCGACGCTCATCCCACATCGCTCTGCAATGATGGTACGGACCTCTCTGGCGATCTCCGGATCTCCGCCGCCCGCCGCCTGCGGCTGCTTCCGAAGCGCCGCCTCGCTCTTGTTCATCGCGCTCTCCAGTCCAGGGTTCGGCGCGCGACCATCAGCACGCCAGCGCGATAGATGCTCATGCCAGCGCCGGTCACGGCCGTAGCGCGACGTACCATGATCGCCAGTCGTCGTCCATGGCCGGACGAGCCCGCTCGGCCGCGAGGTCAGCGCGTCGCGGGCGCGCTCGCGCGCTGCGCGCCGGAGCCCACGCGCGACAGGCGCGCGAGGCCCGGCCGCGGCGCCTCGCCGCGGCCCGGCGCGCCGGGGCGAGCGGCTCAGTCGTCGAAATCGCCGTCGAACCCGCCGCCGTCATCGAACCCGCCGCCGTCATCGACCCCGCCGCCGTCATCACCCCACGGATCGCCGTCATCCGCCCCGTCCCCCTCGCCGCCCGCCGAGAGGTCGTCGCCGCCGCCGCGATCCGCGCCGTTCAAGAGGTCAGGATTCTCGGCGGCCTCCTGCGCTGTGCCGAGCATCGTGCCCGCCGGGTTCACGAAGAGGACGTGTGGAGGCGTGAGCATGTGCATGAACGAGGTGATGAGCATCACGTCCAGCACCATCCCCAGCGGGCTGGGTGGGTAATAGACGACGAACGGGTCATAGCCCGGGTGCGTGGGGCCCACGGGAGGCCGCTCGGCGCCCGCGCCGTCACCCGCGCCGTCACCCGCCGGAGCGTGCACGAGGCGCGCGTCGGCGTGGTGATGCTCCACGCGCGCCTCCGGCATCGTGGCCTTGAGGGCGCCCTCGACCCGCCCGACGAAGGACTCGAACTGCAGCCGCGCCGCCTCGAACAGCGCCGGATCCTTCGCCAGGGGCTCGACGCGGCGGCGGTAGTCCTCGGCGGACTCGCCGGCTCGCGGCTCGAGATCCCGCAGGCGCCCGCCGATGGAGACGAGCCCCGCCGGCTCGTCGTCGGCGTGCTCGGTGCGCGCCCGCGTCTCGATGACCAGGTGCAGCCCCGCCTCCTCGTGCTCGGCGGCGAACCTGAGCTCGCTGAACCCGCGCCCGAACACGGCGGAATGCTCGGACAGCGCGAGCACGAGGTCGGGAAGGTCGTCCGGCTTCCCGTCGGTGTCCTGGAAGATGACCGTGTCGTCGATCACGAGCGAGAGGGCGTTCGTGACCCCGAGCTGGACGAGCGCCCCCCGCACCTGATCGACCACGGCGGTGGCCTCGAGCTCGACGCGCACGCGATCGGTGTCGAGATCCACCGTGGCGCCGAAGCTGCGCTTCAGCTTCTCCCAGACGGTGGGGTTGCGCTGGATGATGCTGCCCTTGAGCGAAACGTGGATCTGTCCGATGAGCCGCATACGCGCTACTTAGCACCGCGGCGGCGCGCCATCGTCGACGATGCTCGCTAGCCGAACGTGAAGCGCTGCGCCACGCGCTTGTACGCCTGCTCGACGACGCGGCGGGCGTGGTGGATCGCGCTGGAGTGGGGGAACTGCAGCGAGGGCGGCGCGCCCTCGTCGACGCCGCCGTGCGCGGAAGGCGCCGCGTCCGAGAGCCGGCGCGCGAGGGCGCCCACGGTGTCGACCTCGAAGTCCTTCGAGTTCTCGTCGAGGAAGCGGCAGAGCCCGCGGAGCCGCTCGACGTTGAGCCGGTTCGGGAAGCCGCGGCGCGCCTCCGCCGAGTCGAGGAAATAGAACTCGAACGAGTGGGTCACCAGCGTGACCTCCTTCACCCCGAGGGCGCGGTAGCGGAGGAGACAGTGCTTGATCTCGTCGAGCGTCACCGCCGTGATCTGAAGGTGCCTGAAGCGCTTCGTGGGCTCGATGAAGTTCGTGACCGGCAGCTCGTACACCCCCGGCTCGGGCGTCTCGAAGAGGCCGAGGCGCGCGCCCGGATACTGCATCTTGCAGTTCTTGCTGAAGTAGCAGGGGTTGTAGTTGCTGCTCAGCACGAGCCCCGCCCGCTTCATCGCCCGCCAGGTGTCGTTGCTCGCGCCGAAATTGCCGGCGCGGTAGCCGAGCAGCTCGCTCGCCGGGACGCCCGCGCGCACGAGCAGGTCGCGCCCCTCGAGGAGGAGCCGCGTCTGCTCCTCGACCGGGTAGTCGGCGATGTCGTCGGAGACGCGGGGCTCGCCCCGGGTGTGCCAGTCCGCGCGCCGCTGCACGGGGTGCACGTGCAGCTGCACGTCGTGGCCGCGGCTGTGCAGCGCCTGGCACACGCTCGTCAGCCCGTCCATCCCGAAGCTGTACGAGCCGATGGCCTCGACGAAGAACGTCCCGCGCTGGCCGTACGCCTCGAGCTCGCGCATGATGAGCTCGATGCCGAGGGGCTCGCGCTGGTTGACGAAGCGGCCCCAGATCCGGAGATCGTAGCCCATCGCGGGAGACTTGGTATCGCCCAGGATGCGCTCCTCGGCGCACTCGACGTCCACGGTGATGTATACCCGCGTCCTCCCGTCAGCCATCGCCAGCTCCTCCCTCACCGCGCTTCTGAAGAACCATCGTGATCGTCGGGGACACGAAGCCCACGTGCATCCCGAGCGGGCCGAGCAGCCGGTTCGCCGCCGAGAAGGCCATGAGCCGCGGCCCGGACAGCCCCATCTTGGCCTTCAGGTCGACGATCAGCCGGCCCCGATCCTGCTGCGAGATGTCGACATAGTCGCCGAACCCGCGCCGGAGCTCCCAGGGGAATACGCTGTAGATCGACCTGCCCGGGAACAGCGGGCGCAGCAGCCGAGGCACGTAGTTCATCAGGATACGGCGGCTGTGGCACTCGACCGGCCAGAGGCGGTTGCTCGTGCCCAGGATGACGATGAACCCCCACGGCGCGAGCACCCGATCGATCTCGCGCTGGACGGCCGGCAGGCGCTCGGGCGGGATGTACTCGAGCACGCTGTTGCAGGAGACGAGCTCGAACTCCCGATCGGCGAACGGCATCGCGGTCGTGTCGGGGACGTGATGAACACGGATCCGGTCCGACAGCCCGTGGCGCTCGGCGTTCAGCTGCGCCAGCTCGACGTACATGGGGTCGACGTCGAGCGCGGTCACGTCGGCGCCCAGGGTCGCGAGCACGACCGACGTCCCGCCGAAGTGGCAGCCGAACTCGAGCACCTTCTTGCCGCGGACCGACGTGAAGAGGTCGTCGTAGGCGTAGCGGCTGCGCCGCCACTCCAGCGCGGCATACCCCCCGACCCACGGGTCGTCGGGATCCCAGCCGTGGCGCCGCGCGCTCTCGCGGAAGCGGTGATCGGCGTCTGCGTCGCGGACAGCCGGCGGGGTGGCGGCGCTCTGGCTCGGCTCGCTCATCGGGGAAAAGCTCAAGCGTCGGCTGTCCCTGCGGGCAGCAGCGGCGCCCGGTAGATGGCGAACAGGAAGGGCGAGAACCAGGGGTTCGTCTCGCCGGGGACCACCCGGCGCGCGATCGCCTTGAGGGGCGGGACGACCTTCCAGACGACACGCCGCGCCAGGAGCGGCGCCTCGTCGTCCAGCCAGAAATCGAAGTGGCCCCCGGTGTATCGGGCCTGGACGATCTCGGCGCCGTTGCGGCGGGCGGCGGCCTCGAGGAACGGCAGGTTCATGATGCGGGTGTTGTGGCCGTTCAGGTTCTTGCGATCGAGCAGCCAGTGGAGCGCCTTCTGCCCGCCGGCGAAGTTCGGCATGCCCACGACCACGGTGCCACCCGGCTTCACCAGCTCGAAGTGCCGATCCATCACCGCCCCGGCGTCATCGAAGTGCTCGATGAACCCGAAGGAAGCGACGACATCGAACTTCTGCTGGGGCCTCCAGCTGAAGAAGTCCCCCTTCTCGATCTTGCCGACCTTGATGCCGCGCTTCCGGATCTCCTGCTCGACGACCTCCGGGTCGCAGGCGTAATCTAGGCCGTACGCCGTGAACCCCAGGCGCCCGCAGAAGTCGACGAGGATGCGGCCTGGTGCGCAGCCGATCTCGAAGAACGACAACCCCTCCCCGCGCGGCAGGAAGGGCGCGACGTCGTCGTAGATCTCGCAGCCGCCCCCCAGATCGTCGGTGCCGACGTAGCCCTTCCAGTGGTTCTCCCAGTACTCCTGTGACGTGAGCTTCAACGTCGCCTCCTCGATGCCATCGCGAAAAGGGCGGCTCCATGAGGAGCCTCCCGGAGAACCGCAGTCGACCACGCGCGGCGCGGGCGATCGAATGCTGCCCGAGACTCGTTTAGTTTGACGAATCCTAGAGGACGGGGAGGCTCACATGCAAGCCGGCCCTCCGCCTTCTTCCCGCGCCTCCGTTCTTCAACGCAAGCGCATCCTCATCCTCAACGCTGGCGCGGCGCGCGGCGCGCGGCGCGCGGGGCGCGGGGCGCCCGGGCCCGCTCCCCGGAGCGCCGCCGCGCGGCGCGTCGCGCGTCGCCAGCGCTAGGAGGCGGCCCCCTGCTGGAGGCGCTCGCGGAGCAGGACCTCGAGCGTGGCGAGCGCCTTCGCGAAGCCGTCGATGCCCTCGCTCAGCTTGTCGCTCGCCATCCGGTCGGCGGCGTGCATCGCGCGGAACGCCGCCTCATCCATCGGGATCTTCGCGATCTGCAGGGCGCGCGCCGCGTCGGGGTCGAGCTTCCTCGGCAGGTCGCCGCGCGCGGAGGCGAGCTCCGAGAGCAGCTTCGGCGAGATCGTCAGGAGGTCGCAGCCGGCGAGCTCCTTGATCTCGTCGATGTTGCGGAAGCTCGCGCCCATCACCTCGGTCTTGTAGCCGTGCTTCTTGTAGTAGTTGTAGATCTTCGTAACCGAGACGACGCCGGGGTCCTCGGCGGGCGCGTAGCTCGTGCGGCCGGTGTCCTTCAGGTACCAGTCGAGGATGCGCCCGACGAACGGCGAGATGAGCGTCACGCCTGCCTCGGCGCACGCGATCGCCTGGTGCAGCCCGAAGAGCAGCGTGAGGTTGCAGTGGATGCCCTCCTTCTCGAGGACCTCCGCCGCGCGGATGCCCTCCCACGTCGAGGCGATCTTGATGAGGACGCGCTCGCGCGAGACGCCGGCCTCCTCGTAGAGGCGCACGATGCTCCGGCCCTTCTCGATGGTCGCCTGGGTGTCGAAGGAGAGGCGCGCGTCGACCTCGGTCGAGACGCGGCCGGGGATGATCTTCAGGATGCGCAGGCCGAAGTCGACGGCGAGCCGGTCGAACGCGAGGCTCACGACGTCGCCCGGCTCCTTGCCCCGGCCCACCTCCTTCTGGCCCCAGGCGAGCGCGCCGCTCACGATGTCGGCGTACTCGGGCATCTGGGCCGCCGCCGTGATGAGCGACGGGTTCGTCGTCGCGTCCTGGGGGCGGAATTTCTCGATCGAGTTGATGTCGCCGGTGTCCGCGACGACGACGGTGTACGCCTTGAGGCGCTCCAGCAGGTTCTGGTCCATGGGCGGCATTGTACGAGCAGCCGGCCAGGACGCTTCAAAGCTTTCGTGGCCTTCGTGTGAGGACCCCCTCCGGCTGGATGCACGGCCGGCGGTGGCCTATGGAGAGGGCCCCGTGGAGCCGCCCCCCAACGCCGTCGCGCAGCACGTCCTGTCCACCTACGATGATCGCCTCTCGGTCCTGCGCGCCGAGGCCGGCGCGCTCGATCGCCGCTCGAAGACGTTCTCGCTGCTGCGCGGCGTCTCGTTCCTGGCGGCGGCCGTGGCCGGGGGGTACGCGCTCTTCGGCGACGTGCCGCGGTGGGTCACGTACGCCGCCGGGGCGGTGACCGCGGTGTTCCTCGGGCTGCTCGTCGCGCACGCGCGCCTCGTCACCCGGATGACGGAGCTCGAGCAGCGCATCGGCCTCTACGTGCGCGGCAAGCGGCGGGTCGCCGGCGATTTCGCCGATTTCCCGGAGCGCGGCGACCGGTTCGCCGCGCCGGACCACGATTACGCGGGCGATCTCGACGTGTTCGGGCAGGCGTCGCTGTTCCAGCTGCTCAACGTGGCGCAGACGGGCGAGGGCGAGGCCACGCTCGCGGCCTTCCTCGCGGAGCCCGCCCCGGCGCCCGCCGTGGCGGCGCGGCAGGAGGCGGTGCGGGAGCTCGCCGGCCTCGGGGCGTTCCGGGAGGATCTCGCGGTGGTGGGCATGCAGGCGGGGGCGCGCGGGCGCGAGGCCGGCCCGCTCATCGCGTGGGCCGAGGCGCCCCCGGCGCTGCTCGGCCCGGAGGCCCGCGTCGGCGGCCTGCCGGTGAGCGCGCTCCTGACCGCTGCGAAGGTGCTCGTGCCGCTGACGCTGGCGCTGCTCGCGGCGCCGCGGTTCATCCCGGCGGAGCAGCTCGGGCTGCTCCGCCACGCGTACCTCCTGCCGCTGGCCGCCCAGATCCTCGTGCTGGTCCTGCTGCGGCCCGCGGTCGAGCCGATCGTCGCCGCGGCCTCGTCGCGCGAGGCGCCGTTCGCCCGGTACCGGCCGATCCTGGCCCGCGTCGAGGAGCAGGCGTTCTCGTCGGCGCTGCTCCGCGAGCTCAAGGCCGAGCTCGCGGGGCCCTCGGGCGTGCTCGCCTCGCGGGAGATGACGGCGCTCGAGAGCCGGGTCGGCTACTCGGACCTGCGCCACAGCGGGCTCGTCCACATCGTCGCCAACCTGTTCCTGCTCTGGGACGTGTGGTGCGCGCTCGCGCTGGAGCGGTGGAAGCTGCGCGCGGGCCGGCACGTGAAGGCGTGGATGCGGACGCTCGGGCACATGGAGGCGCTCGCGAGCCTCGCGACGTTCGCGCACGAGAACCCCGACTACGCGTACCCCGACGTGAAGGACGGCGAGCCGCGCTTCGCGGCGGCAGGGCTCGGCCACCCGCTCCTCCCGCGCGACCGGCGGGTGACGAACGACGTCTCGCTGGAGGGCGCGGGCGCCGCGCTGCTCGTCACGGGGTCCAACATGTCCGGCAAGAGCACGCTGCTGCGCGCCGTCGGCGTGAACGCCGCCCTCGCCCTCGCGGGCGCGCCGGTCTGCGCGTCGTCGCTGTCGCTCTCGCCGGTCCGCGTGCGGACGAGCATGCGGATCAAGGACTCGCTCGAGCACGGCGTCTCGCACTTCTACGCCGAGCTGACCCGCCTGAAGCGCGTCGTCGACGGGGCGAACGGCGGCGAGCGGGTGCTGTTCCTGCTCGACGAGATCCTCCACGGCACGAACGCGCGGGAGCGCCAGATCGGGGCGAGGGCGGTCGTGCGGCACCTCGTCGCGCAGGGGGCCATCGGCGCGGTGTCGTCCCACGACATGGGGCTCGCCGTGCTGGAGCAGGAGACCGCGGGACGGGTGCGCAACATGCACTTCGAGGAGCTCGTGGTCGAGGACAGGATGACCTTCGACTACAAGCTGAAGCCCGGCGTGGTGACGAGCGCGAACGCGCTGCGGCTCATGAAGATCATCGGGATCGACCTCGACTTCTCGGAGGGTGAGCGGACGGCGACCGCGGCGGCAATGGCGGCGACAACCGCGGCGGCGGCGCGGGAATGAGCGACGGCGACGGCGGTGACGACCGCGGCGATGGCTCGGGAATACGCGCGCCCCCCGGCGGCGTTGAGGGCGCCATGCTTTCTCCGCTCCCCGGGTGTCTCTCGCGCCGCGCCCTGGCCTCGGCGCGTCCCCTGCTCTCCTGCGCGCTCCTCGCGATCGTGACGACAGCGAGCGCCTGCGCCACCGCGCCGCCGCCGCCGTCAGCTCCCCCGGCGGCGAGCGGCGGGGCGGCCCCGCCGGGCGCGAGCGCGCCAGGCGAATCCGCGCCGGCCGCGGCGCGGACCGAGATCGACGAGGGCGGGGCGGCGCTCCTCCGCGCGGAGGGCGTGGACGGCGCGTTCGTCCTGTTCGACGCCGCGCGAGGCGTCACCCGCGTCGTGAACCCCGACCGCGCGGCGGCGCGGTACGTGCCCGCCTCGACCTTCAAGATCCCGAACACGATCATCGGCCTGGAGACCGGGGTCATCCCGGACGAGCGCTTCACGCTGCGGTGGGACGGGACGCAGCGCAGCGTGCCCGACTGGAACCGCGATCACGATCTCGCGTCGGCGATGAAGCACTCGGTCGTCTGGTTCTACCAGGAGGTCGCGCGCCGGATCGGGCCCGAGCGCATGCAGGCGCACCTCGACGCGCTCGGCTACGGCAACCGCGACATCTCGGGGGGCATCGACCAGTTCTGGCTGAGCGGGGGGCTCCGCATCTCCCCGCACGAGCAGATCGATTTCCTGCGGCGGCTCCGCGCCGGCGCGCTCCCCTGCTCCGCGCGGAGCGTGGACATCGTGAAGCGGATCCTCGTGCTGGAGCAGACGCCGGCCTACACGCTGCGCGGCAAGACGGGGATGGAGATGGACGAGCGATCGAGCACCGGCTGGCTGGTCGGCTACGTCGAGCGCGGGGCAGACACCTACTTCTTCGCGACCGTGCTCCTCGGGGCAGGCAGCGACGGCGAGCGCATCATGCCGCTGCGCCGCAGCCTGACCCGCGCCCTGCTCAAGCGGCACGGCGCGCTCCCCGAGGACGCCTGACACCGGCGCCTCTCCCGGCGCCGGCGCCGCCCCCTACGCCGCCGGCGCCGCGCTCGCGGGCGACGGCGCCGCGCCCGGCGACGCCGTCGAGCGCGCCGCCCACGCGAACGCGGCGATCCGCTCGGCGAAGCGGCGCGGGTCGTCGACCTGCGGGCAGTGCCCGATGCCTTCTGGCTCCTCGATCTCCGCGTGCGGAGGGAGGTGCCGCCGGTAGTACTCGAGGTTGGCGCTCGGCATCAGGCGGTCCGAGCGGCCCCAGATCAGCAGGATCGGCATCGAGAGCGCGCCCAGCTGCTCGGGCGTGAACGCGTGGTCGCACCGGGCCGAGCGCCTGAAGGAGAGGATGGTCTCGCGCGAGAACGTCCGCACGACGTCGCCGGCGATGAGCGGGGTGAACCACGGGACGCGGTGGTAGAGGCGCGCGAAGAACGCGTGGGCATCGGCCCGCGACCGCAGGTTGAACACCGCGAGCAGCTCGGCGAGCTCGGCCTGCTCCATGCCGGCGCCGGCCGGCGACGCGAGCACCAGCGCGCGCACGCGGCCCGGCGAGCTCAGCGCGTAGCTCACCGCGACCGCGCCGCCGAGGGAGTTGCCGACGACGATCGCCGGCTCGTCGAGCTCGCGGTCGAGCAGCTCGTGCATGGCGGTGGCGAGGCACTCCGGCGTGAACGCCGACGCCGGCGCCGCGCTCCACCCGTGCCCCGGCGACTCCGCGGCGATGACGCGGCGGGCGCGCCGCCGGAGTCGCTGCAGCACCGGCGCGTACGGGAGCGCCGAGGAGCCGATGCCGTGGAGCAGGACCACCGTCGGGAGCGGGCCCGTGCCCGGAGCATCGTAGAGGTGCAGCCGGCAGACCGACGTGTCGACCCAGCGGCTCTGCACCCCGGACCTGTTCAGCGCCTTCCTGGCGAGGCGTTCGGCGAGCGGGAGGATGCCCATGCGCCGGGCATAGCAGATCGAAAGGGTCCCCGCGGGGGCGGAGGCGCTGGGGCGCGCGGGGCTGTCGAGCGATCGGCGGGCCTCGGACGAGGCGCGGCGGCGCGGTGGCGCGCCCGATTTCCGTTGAGCTCCATGGAGATCCGCGCCAGATCTCCCGCCGTGCGATCGCCTCTCCTCGCCGCCGCCGTCACCCTGGTCGCGTGCTCGCGCCCCGAGCCGCCGACGCTCAAGCCCGAGCTCGCGACGGTGACCGCCGTCACCGCCCAGGGCATCGATCTGCGGGTCCAGATCCAGGCGTACAACCCGAACAGCATCGATCTCTCGACGCGCTCGATGAAGGCGAGCGTGCTGCTCGACGGCAAGTACGACGTCGGCACGGTCACCGCGCTCACGCCGCTCGAGCTGCCCGCGAAGAAGTGGACGCGGATCGAGGCGCCGATCTCGGTGAAGTGGCAGGACCTCACGAGCATCGCCGCGCTGGCGACGCAGAGCCGCGGTATCCCGTACCAGGTGAGCGGCACCGTCGCGATCGGCGGAGAGACGCTCAACGTGGATGTGCCGTTCCGCCTCGCGGGGACGATCACGCACGAGCAGCTCGTCACGGCGATCGGCAACTCGCTCCCGGCCCTGCCCCTCCCCGGCCTGCGCTGAGGAGGGCCGCCGTGGCCTGCCCTGAGCGAGGCCCCGCGTGAGCCCCGAAGCCGCCTGATCGGACCGACCTCGCGTGAGCGGGCCTCACGTGAGCGGTCCGAAGCGCTTCTCGTACGCCGCAAGCTTCTCCGCGAGCGCCTGGGACCGCTCCTCCGCCGCTCGGGCCTGCTCCTCCGCCGCTCGGGCCTGCTCCTCCGCCGTCGGAAGCACGCGTCCCTCGGCGTCGAGCCACCGGAGCCATCTCCCTCTGCTGGCCAGGTACAAGCCATCCCGCACACCGAGGCGCAGACCGAGCTGCTGACTTGCCAGCTCACCCTCCGCGTTCAAGGCCATCGGCTCGTAGGCGCGAGAGGCCATGTCGAGCAGATATCCTTCCAGGGTGTTCTTCATCGGATCGAACAGAAAGTACTCCGGCACGCGCAGCACCTTCGCGTAGATGCGCATCTTCTCGCCGCGGTCGATCGCCTCCGTGCTCTCCGAGAGGAGCTCGATCACCACATCCGGCGTCCTGCCGTTCTCTTGCCACACGACCCAGGACTTCCTGTCTCGGCGTACCGTGTCGAGCACCACGAAGACGTCCGGCCCGCGGAAGTCGTTCTTCATGGTCTGGAGCTCGCTGAAATAGATCGCCATGTTGCCGCTGACGTAAACGTCGTCGCGATCCTTCCAGAAGAGGTCCAGCGACTCGATCAACAGCAGCATTTGTTTGCGGTGGCGATCGCTCTCCATGGGCTCACCGTCGTCGTGGGGGAGTTCGTCCTCTCCGGGCGGCGGGATCGGGACGAGCGAGGTCTCGCTGGCGTACGGCATGGGCTTCCTCGGCGCAATCTTACCAGGTTCCTGGGAGGCCGCAGCCGTGAAGGCGGACAGCGCGCGCGCGCGGCGGGCCGCAGCAGAGGAGCGCGCTCGGCTCGCGCGGCTCGCTCGGTTTACGCGGGTTACGCGGGACGACGCGCCGCCGTGCCGGGATCGTGACGAGGGCCCGGCCCGCCCTGCGGTCTCCAGCGTTGTCTCGAGCCCACAAAGCTTGCAGAATCGCGGCGGAGAAGACGCCCGTGCCCGTCCACGAGGAGCCCCCCGTTCGCGCGCGCCTGCGGTCATCGACGCGGCCGCTCCCTCCGCCGCGGCTGGGCGGTGGTCCTCGGGTGGATCGCGCTGCCCATCGCGGCGCTCGCGCTGGTCGTCGGGCTGCTCGCGTGGCTGCAAGGCAACTGAGGAGACCGGAGGAGTCATGTTCAGCGTGAAGGAAGTCGAAGGCGCGATTCCCACCATCGAGCTCGCCGACAGCGACGCCGCGAGCCGCGCGGTGCTGGCCCCGGCCCGCGGCGGCATCCTGACCGAGCTGACCGTCGGCGGCCGCGCGCTGCTCTACCTCGATCGCGGCACGCTCGACGATCGCACCGCCAACGTGCGCGGCGGCAACCCGGTGCTCTTCCCCTCGCCCGGCAAGCTCGCCGGCGACGCCTGGTCCGCCGCCGGCGCGGCGGGCCAGATGCGCCAGCACGGCTTCGCCCGCACCCTGCCGTGGTCGCTCGACGACCATGGCGCCCTCGAGTCGGGCGGCGCGTACGCGCGCCTCGTCCTCCGGTCGAGCGAGGCGACGCGCGCGCAGTACCCCTGGGATTTCCGCGCCGAGCTCACCTACACGCTGCGCGGCAGGGCGCTCCGCATCGATCTGCGCGTCACCAGCGAGGCCGGCGACGGCGCGCCGCCGATGCCGTTCGGCGCCGGGTTTCACCCCTACTTCGCCGTCTCCCAGGCGGACAAGGCCCGCGCCTCGATCGAGACGCGGGCGACGCGCGCGTTCGACAACACCACGAAGCGGGAAGCGCCGTTCTCCGGCTTCGACCTGACCCGGCCCGAGGTCGACCTCCACCTGCTCGACCACGGCTCCACCGAGAGCGCGCTCTCGATCGAGGGCGCCCCGGGGGTGCGCATCGCCGTCCGCGGCTCGCCCGAGTTCACCCACTGGGTCGTGTGGACCTTGCAGGGCAAGGACTTCGTGTGCCTCGAGCCCTGGACCTGCCCCGGCAACGCCCTCAACACCGGAGAGCGCCTCATCCACCTCCGGCCGCGCGAGACTCGGGCGCTCTGGATCGAGCTCTCCGCCTGAAGCGACGACGGCCGCGCGCGCGACGCGCTGGAGAGCCCGAGGAGCCGCGCCGCGTCGGCGGCGACGCGCGGCTTCTCGGTTGACTGCCGGCCGGAAAACGCGTCGAATCCCGCCATGACTTCTACCGATCTCCTTACCGCACGTCGATCCCTGGTCGCCCCCGCCCGAGCGCTCCTCGCGCGGCGACCTCGCCGCTCGCTCTCCACCCTGGCCGCAGCCGCGCTGGCGACGACGCTCACCGCGGGCGCCTCCGCGGCGCCGGTCTGGACCGGAGACTTCGAGACGGGCAATCTGAACCAGTGGAACACGACCCTGAACGGCGAGCACATCTCCGTGGTGACGTCGCCTGTCCTCCAGGGCACGAGGGCCGGGAAGGTCCAGCTCACCAACGACGCGAGGTGGTCGAACGGCATCAAGCGCGTCGAGCTGAACCACAAGCCGGCCGCCGCGCGCACGGCCGAGGGCGCCCAGACCTACTTCGCCTGGAGCTTCTATCTCCCCGAGGCGCTCGCGGCCGACCCGCCGACGCAGATCGGATACTGGGAGTCCGAAAATAGCTATAGCCAGATGATGTCGTTCGAGGTCGTCGGACAGCACATCAGCTTCGCCACCCGCAAGCCCGACAACAAGGTGCACTGGGAGGCGGACGGCGCGGTGACGCCCGGCGTGTGGCACCGCATCGCGCTGCACATCCGGTGGTCGACGAACCCGAACCAGGGCTCCGTCGACGTGTGGTTCGACGGCGAGCAGGTCGTCACCGGCGGGAAGGCGCAGACGCTCGCCGACAACAACGCGCACTTCACGCAGATCGGCCTGCTGCGCAACCCGTCCGAGTTCACGGACAGCCCCGTCATCGTCCTCGATGACGCCGTGGAGGGGGACACCATCGAGGACGTCCGCCCCGCGCTGCCCTCCTCCGGGGAAGGCGGCGCCGGTGGCGCGGGCGGCTCCGGCGGCGCGGGCGGCGCCGGCGGCGCGGACGGCTCCGGCGGGAGCGGGAGCACCGGGACCGCCGGCGGCGGCGCCACAGGCGGCAGCGACGGCGCGGGCGGCGACGTGGCGCCCGGCCCCAGCGCCTCGAGCTCCTCCTCCGCCGCTTCCGGCGCCGGCTCCACCGGCGCGGGGACCGGCGGCACCGACGAGGTGGAGGTGGCCGAGGGCGACGACGGCGGCTGCAGCTGCCGCGCCGCCGGCTCGCCCGCGGCCCCCGCGCCCATGGCCCTCGCCGGCCTCGGCCTCATCGCGGCGCTCGCGTCCGCGCGGCGTCGCCAGCGGCGCTGAGCCGTCGCGAGCGGCGCGAGCCGCAGCGCCCCGGGCGGGCCGGAGCCGCGCCGAACACATGGCGAGCGCAGCTCTTAAACAAAATTGATTTTCGGATCAATTTTCATCACATCGACATTGACAATATTGACCTCGGTGAGGACAATCCACTCATCCCGTGGCAAGATTTGTCGTCCGATGCCCTAGCTGTGACGGGGAGCTGCGCGCGACGCGGCTCGGCTGCCAGAGCTGCGGAACCAACCTGGACGGTCAGTTCGAGATCCCCGCGCTGCTCCAGCTGTCGCCGGACGATCTCGCCTTCGTGACCGCGTTCGTGCGCTCTTCAGGCAGCCTGAAGGCGATGGCTCAGGTCCTTCAGATCAGCTACCCGACGGTGCGAAATCGCCTCGACGAGATCATTGGCCGGCTCGACGCGCTGGAGCAGGGCGTCGCGCGGCGCCGGCACGAGATCCTGGACGCGCTCGAGAAGGGGAGGCTCTCCGCGAAGGAGGCCGAGGAGGCTCTGCGCAAGGTGGGATTATGATGATGACCACGCCCGACGAGAGAGTGCGCGCGCTCGTGCGCGACAACGTCATCAAGCCCGCGGAAGGCGAGCGGCTGCTCGCCACGATGTCGCCGCGGCCTCCCGTGCGCGGATGGCGGCTCGCGCTGAATCCATTCGAGCGCTTCGGCGGGGGGCTCGCCGCCGCGGCGGGGCTCGCCGTCGCCGCGCTGAGCGTCGCCGTCACGAGGCTCGGCGTTCGCTTCGACGGCTTCCTCGACGTGCACGCGACGCCCGCCGTCATCCCGTACCGGACGGCGCTCCTCGAGCAGGTCGTCGCGTGGCCGTTGCCCGCCCTGCTCTTCTGGACGTATGCGCGGCTCCTGCGGCGCCGCGTGCGGCTCATCGACTTTCTCGGTGTGATCGGGCTGTCGCGCGCGCCGCTCGCGCTCGCCGCCGTCGCGCTCGGCCTGCTCGCCCCGCGGCTGCCGGTGGGCGCGCCCGCGTTCACCCCCGAGCTGGCCGTCATCGCCGTCCTCGGAACGGTGTGCCTCGTGTGGTCCTTGACGCTCCTCGTCCGGGGCTTCAGGAACGCCTCTGGCCTGCGGGGCGCGCCTCTGATCGCGGGGCTCATCGGCCTCTCGCTCCTGTCGGAGATCCTCTCGAAGGTCGCGCTCGCGCACCTCGGCTGAGCCATCGATCTCCCCGGCGCGCCGCCCGGCTCGCGCGGCGCGCTCTGCGGTGCTCGCGCGACCGCGAGGGCGCACCGGTGCGCCCTGGGCGGCGCTGCATCTCTCTCTCATGCTCGGAGGCCTCGTCATGTCATTGCGATCGGTTCTCGTGGTCCCGGCGCGCCGCGCCGCGCTCGCCGTCTCGTGTGCAGCCGCGCTCGCGTCGTCGCCCCTCTGCGCGGGCTGCGGCGCCGGAGAACGCGCGTCGTCCGCCGGCGGGAGCGGCGCGCCCCCTGACGACACGGACGTGCCTGACACGGAGACGCCGGCAACGCCGGACGTGCCGGAGTGTCCGGCGGCGTCCAGCGCCAGGACCACCGTCGAGAACGCGCGAGGCACGCTGGTTGGAACGCTGGTGGTGCCGGCCGGGTGCGGGCCGTTCCCTGCGGTCGTGATCATCCCCGGCTCGGGGCCGACCGACCGGGACGGCAATCAGGTCGCCGCGGGCGTCGAGCCGGACACGTACAGGCTCCTCGCGGAAGGGCTCCGGGACAGGGGCATCGCGTCGATTCGCTACGACAAGGCCGGCATCGGCGCGAGCGTCTCCGCGGCCCCCCGGACGGAGCAGGAGCTGCTCTTCGAGATGGGCGCCGACGACGCCGGCCTGTGGGTGAAGAAGCTCCGGGCGGACGGGCGCTTCGCGAAGATCACGGTGGTGGGGCACAGCGAGGGCTCGCTGCTCGGTATGCTGGTCGCCCGGGAGACCGAGATCGACGGGTTCGTCTCGATCGCCGGCGCGGGCCGGCCCATCGGCGATGTCCTGCGCGATCAGCTCGCAGGCCTCTCGGACGAGGATCGCGAGAGGGCAAACGCGATCCTCGACCAGCTCGAGGCCGGGGAGCTCGTCACGGACATCCCGCAAAGCCAGCTGTTCATGAGCCTGTTTCGGCCGGGCGTGCAGCCGTTCGTCATCTCCTGGATGAAGCACGACCCCGCGGCGGAGCTCGCGGCCGTGACGGCGCCGATCCTCCTCCTGCAGGGGACGACCGATCTCCAGACCAAGGTCGAGGACGCGGAGCGGCTCGCCGGCGCGCGGCCGGACGCGACGCTCGTCATCGTCGAGGGGATGAGCCACACGCTCAAGGAGGCGACGCTGTCGAACGCGTCGCAGGCCGACGCGTACACCGATCCGAGCCTGCCTGTCGTGCCGCGCGTGTTCGAGGCGATCGAGGCGCTGATCCGGGAGGAGTGACGCAGGCCCCGAGGCAGCGCTAGGGGACCGGCGCCGCTGCGGCGATGATCGCCTTGACCTCCCGCAGCATCTCGGTCGTCTCGGCGCGCTGCGCCCCCTCGGCGAAATACGCCGACAGCTTCTCCGAGCCCGCCCGGATCGCGTCGCTCTCCTCGCGCACCACGACGCGGAAGATCGGCCGCTCGGCGGCGCCCGCGAGGTCGACGCTGCCGTCGGTGGGCAGCGCGTCGCTCCGGTAGATCGCGAGCCGCTCGTCCCGGAACAGCTCTCGAAGACCCGAGATCTGCTCGGCGCTGAGCTTTCCGCGGAGCGCCGTCGTCCCCCGGTGCCCCTCGAACGTGCCGCTCAGCTCGATCCAGACGACGGTCTCCTCGCCTGCGCCGCGGTTCACCTCGAGCTGCGCCCAGGGCGCCGGCGGGATGTCCGAGCCGGGGTGCCCGGCGCACCCCGCGAGGCACAGCGCGCCCCACAGGAGGCCGCCGAGCACCGCCCTCCTAACACGTGATGATCTTGCTGCCATTGCTCGTGATGTTGAAGCAGGGGTTGACGTCGAACATCGTGTTCAGGATCCGGTTCGCCTCGTCCCTCGCGAAGGCCTTCATCGTCGACGAGCTGTGCTGGGCGTCGGCCTCGAAAGCGTACCACCACAGCCACAGGACCTGGTAGCCGGCCGCGCCCCGCCCGCTGGGCGACCCGATCCCGGAGCACCCGTCCAGGTACTTCTCGTCGCACGACGCGCTCTTCGCAGGGCACTTGTTGCTGCCGTCGTTGCCGCTGTGGCCGCACCAGTCCGCGTGCCGCGCCTCGTGGATCAGCGTCCCGGCGCGCTCCACGACGTTCTCGTTGTAGAAGAACGGGATGTAGAGCTCCGTATAGTCGTCGAACCCGCCCCAGGTCGTGTACGCCCGCTTCGACCCATCCCCGCATCGCGCGTCGAGCTCGTCGAACTCACGGATCGTGTAATTGCCGCCCCAGCGCAGGATGTTGCCGTTGAAGTCGTTCGTCTTGAGCGCCTCGTTCGGCGACGCATAGTTGAGGAGCTGGATCGCCTGGAACGTGCGCGCCAGCGGCCGCCTCCGGTCGCACGCGGCCTCCCAGCCGAAGCCGTCGTCCCAGTCCCCCTTGTCGAAGT
Source organism: Sorangium sp. So ce281 (assembly GCF_051527395.1). Lineage (NCBI taxonomy): Bacteria > Pseudomonadati > Myxococcota > Polyangiales > Polyangiaceae > Sorangium > Sorangium sp. So ce281. Next base: position 1,952,303 of record NZ_CP150322.1, on the reverse strand, counting down.
CGTACGCATCCCAGTAGAAGTCGATCCACGGCTGCGTGCACCAGAAGCTCGTCATCACCCCGGGATCGGTCCCCCGCACGGTGTCGCAGGTGTCGGCGCGGGCCTCGGAGGCGACGCCGAGGAGCAAACAAGACGCAAGAACGGCGCTGATCGTGCTTTTCATGATCGATCCCTCAACGAGCGATGACAGGCGTGTCGGTCCGAGGAGCCACCTTGAACAACCGCGATCCGGGCTTCTCCGGCTGCGCCGGTCGACCGTTGTTCGGGTTGTAATCCTTGACGTCGGCGACGTCCTCCGCGAGCGCCTTGCGCGCGTCGATCAGCTGGATCCCGCCGACGTCGATCCCGAGGGCGTAGAGGCTCGCCGCCGCCGGGTTGCGCAGGAGGTCGCCTGCGGAGAAGATGGCCTTCAGCTCCGCCGCGGCGCCGAGCGCCTCGAGCCCGGCGATCGCGCGCAGGCGAACGCGGTATTCATCCGCGAAGAGCTGCTCGTCGGCCTCGGGGTCGGGGAGCTTCGTCGTGGCGATCTCGTTCAGCGGCTTGATGCCGTCGCGCGAGCCGAGCAGGCCGAGGAGGTGAGCCGCCCGCCAGCGCATCTCGCCAGGCCTCGCCGGTTCGGCCTTGTCCGGCGGGACGGAGACCGACCACGCCTTGTAGACCTCGGCGACCACGGGGACGGCCGCCGGGCCGATGGCCACGAGCTCCCGGAGCGCCCGCGTGAACTCCTCCTCGTTCCCGAACTCGCCCATCAGCGAGAGCTGCCTGTTCACCATCGCCAGGATGCACTCCTTGCTGCACTCGACGGCCTGCGACTCGACCGCCGTTTCCTCCGGCGCGTCCGTCTCGGCGGGCACGGCGCAGCCCGCGGCCGCGCCGATGAGAATGAAGATCATCGTTGTTTTGATGGAGACCGACGACATGGTTCACCTCGGGTTCGGTTCGTGTCGGGGCGCTCTCGCCCCCTCGACGGGTCGCGCGGCCGCAGCGCCTCCGCGCCGGCAGGCCCGCGCGCTCGTCTCACGCGAGCGGGATATCGATGCTGGGCAGGCGCTCTTCCCACCCCTCGACGTCATGGTGGGAATCGGCTGACCGACCGTGCGACCGACGGAACAACGGATTAACGTAATTGCAATCGTCAGGCCATGCGCTGAAGGCACGGCTGGGCGGCCCGGCGCGGCGCCGCCGGAGGCCGCGCGCTGGGCGGAATATCCCCGAGTTCGCAGCGCTCGTGCGTGGAGCGAGCGCCGGCTTCGCATGATTCCCGGGCGCCTGCTGGAAAGGTCCGGGCCCCGCTCGGAGGTCATGCGCTGGAGGCCGGGGCCTCCAGGTGTGGAGGCTGGCCCCTCCAGCGCGACGCGCCGGGGCCCTTCATGGCCGGCTCTGGCGCGGCCCCGCCATTTCGGTCCTCCCGTCGACGAGGCGTGCTAGAAGGCGACGACCATGAGCAGGCTCTCCGAACGTGCGTTTGCCGAGATGGTCGAGGCGGGGTGCCCCGCGTGCGGGGGACAGAAGCTCAACCTGCGTTCGTATGTCGACGGGCTCGTGCCGCTCATGGAGGGCGAGCCCGTCGGGCCGGTGAAGTGGGTCTACAAGGGCGAGATGTTCGTCGACGGGCTGTACGAGATCACGTGCGGCGCGTGCCAGCACCTCGTGTTCACGGACGACCGCTGCCCGCGGTGCCACGCTGAAGGCGGCCTCGCGCGCGGGCTCACGACGACCAACGCGTACGCGGTGCCGGAGCGGTGCTCGCGGTGCGAGCACATCGAGGTGCGTTATATCGCGTTCGTGCCGATGCGCGTGAAATACGAGGGAAAGCGCGCGGACAGGGCCCAGACGAGCGTCGAGCTGCACGACCCCGGCTTCCACGGCTATCGCGTCGACTGCAAGGATTGCGGCAAGATCGCCGAGCGCGCGGACGCGTGCCCGATCTGCGAGAGCCCGGCGCCGGTCCGGGCGCGCTTCAGCTGATCGTCAGGCGTGGCTCGCGATGAAGCTGGCGGTCGCCTCGGGCGATGAGAGGATCGCCCACTGGCGATCCGGGTACGAGAAGTTCGTGGTGAACGCGTCGGCCACCTTCTGGCTGCGCGCGGCCGCGACGAGGAGGGCCAGCGCGTGGTCCGGCGGCGGCAGGAGGAAGGCGTTCGTCCACTCCGTGGCCGCCCGGAGCCCGTTCCAGAGGCGATCCTCCAGGTCCGCGCAGAACGCCTCGTCGAACGCGGCGCCGGCGGCCGCCTGCCCGGCGATCTGCTCGGCGGCGAGCGACGCCGCGAGCGTGGCCATGTTCGCGCCCTGGCCCGTGATCGGATCGTGGGTGATGTGGAGATCGCCCAGCGCGAGCGCGAACCTCTCGCCGCCGAGGGGCACGTACGCGCGGCGCACCACCGGCGTCACGGCGCCCGTCAGGTAGTCGCGCGGGCCGGCCACGCCGAAGCTCGCCCGATCGACGCGCTCGGCCGTGAGCGGCGCGTGCGCGAGCACCGCGTCGAGCAGCGCCGCGTCGAACCGCGCCGGATCGTCCTCGTAGCGCATCCGCGTGATCGGCTCGAGCGCGCCGCCGGGGATCGCCTCGATGAGCAGCGAGGGCACGATCCCGCCGAGCGTGATGTACTGGTTCTCGAAGATCTCGCCGTGCCCCGGGGAGAGCTGGAACATGAACTCCATGGGCCCGGGCGGCATGCGGAGCCCGCGGACGATGCCCGCGAAGAGCCGCCGCATCGGCGCGGCGTGCGGGCTTCGCTCGGGGACCCTCGGGAAGAGGTCCGTGAGGCCCGCCCGGCCCGTGGCGACGACCACGAGGTCGTGCGCCGCGGCGAGGCCGCGGACGCCGGCCGCGTCGAGCGAGGCCCTCACCACGCGGCCGCCCCGCGCGACGAAGTCCTCGAGCAGCTGGGGCAGATAGACCCGCATGTCGATGAAGAGCGCTTGATCCGCGAGGCGGCCGACGAAGTCGATCGGCGGCGCGGCCGCCACGCGGATCCGGATGGTCCTCGTGGCATGCTCGGGCCCCTCCCAGTGCGCGACGCCGAGCGCCCGCTGGCGCTCCCGGGTCAGCAGGGAGAGCCCGACGGTGCTGGGCAGGCGCCCCGTCCGGATCTCGTCCGGCGTGCGCTCCTCGTAGAGGCTCACGTCGAGGCCCTCCTTCTGGAGGTGCAGCGCGAGATGCAGGCCGGCCACGCCGGCGCCGACGATCGCAATGGTGGGCATCCTTGTCCTCATCTCCTCTCAGCTGTGCGTGCGAGCTTCACGGCATGTGAGGTCCGCCGGGCTCTCGGCGCCCCCGACCACGGCGACGTCACGGGAGCGGATCGCGGCGGCGAAGGCCCCTCTCGCGGCAGCTCCGTCCGGCGGATCCATTGTCGCTACCGTCACCCCTCCGTGGCTCCGACCAGCGTAGTGGAAGAACGAGAACGAGTCGTGGCTTCCGTGGCGAAGTACGAGGGCGAGTCGCGGCTTCCGTGGCGGAAGTACGAGGAAGTACGAGGACGAATCGCGGCTTCGAACGAAGCACCGCGGCTGGCTTCAGCGCGCGTCGACAGGCTTCACCCCAGGTCCCCCGCCGCCGGCAGGTACGCAGCGCCCAGCGTCACGCCCTGCGCCGCGCGGATGGCGCGCACCACCGCCAGCGTGCAGACCTCGGCCGCCATGACGCACAGAGTCATCATGCCGAGCGTCGCGCCGGACGCGCCCGTACCCAGCGCGAAGAGGGCGTCGCCGTCGGAGAGCGTGTGCAGCGGGTTGATCTCGCGCGCCAGGCCGTCGTGCCCCACAGTGGCGAGGCGGCAGGCCCGGCTCTTGGTGAGCACGGCGTCCGTGGCGATCACGCCGATGGTGGTGTTGCTGCCCGCGAGCATGGGCCTCTGCGTGTCGCCCCGCAGCAGCGCGCGCCGCGTGTCCAGCAGGCCGAAGTCATCCTCGGGTCGTGATTCGCCCGCTGGCTGTGGGGTTGAGAACAGCCGCGAGACGAACCGCTCGTCAGTCGTCGTTCGCGGACGAGAAAGGCATGACGGGCGCGGATTCCTCGATCTCTCGCCTGGGCGGGCTCTTGACGGAAAGCTGGCTGTCGATGAGGACGGCTCGACGCGGGCGCGGCGCGCTGACCTGAGCTTTGCAAAGCTCCTCGACGACGCGGCCGCGCAGCGCATCGTTCACTTCCTTGTTCTTGCCGGGTGGCACGCGCGCGCTGATACGGAGGACGATCGATCCCTCGTTGAGCTCCTCCACGCCGACGTCCACCTGCCCCGGAGCGCCCGTCTGCAGCTCGACCTCCTTTTCGGCGACCCTCGCGAGGAGCTCACGCACCCGCTGCACGTCCTCCTCGTAAGGCACGTGCACGTCGACCACCGCGTTCACGTAGGATCGCGAATGGTTCGCGACCTTGCGCACCTCGCCGTTCGGGATCGAATGGAGCACGCCGATCTCGTCGCGGATCTTCGTGATACGAACGCCGATCTCCTCCACGCGCCCCTGGATGCCGCCGATCTCCACGAGATCCCCGACGAGGAGCAGGTTCTCGAAGAGGATGAAGAAGCCGGCCACGATATCCCCCACGAACGTCTGCGCGCCGAAGCCGATGGCCACGCCGATGACGCCGGCGCCGGCGAGCAGCGGCGTGGGATCGACGGACGCCTCGCGCAGGCCCAGCACGAGAGCCGAGAAGTAAATCGCGTACCGCACGAAGCCCATGGCCACGGGGACCAGGGTTCTTCGTTGCTGGAGCGTCTGGGGGTTCTCCTCCGCCACCTTCCCGAGGAAGAGGTCGTTGATGAGGAGCACGAAGATCTCGACGAGGACCCGGCTCGCATAGACGATCGCGATGATCCGGAGCCCGACCCGCCCCGCCTGCGAGAGCCACGTGTCGGGCGTGAGCGCGTCCGCGACCCACGTCGCCGCCGTGATGTACACGCAATAATCGACGACGCGCTTCGTGATCCCGAACAGGTGCGACAGGTTCCCGAGGTACCTGAGCGGGCTCTCGAGGCGGGCGAGCCTCGTGGAGTTGTCGAAGAGGACGTCGAGGAGGAGGTATCCGATCCCCGTCGCGAGGCGGCTCACGTAAAACGCGCCCAGCGTGTAGCTGGCGAGCAATACGGCGCGCTGGGTCCCCGGCGCGAGCGCGAGCTTCTCGGCGAGGAGGACCGCGGCGGCGCCGAGGACGACCACGCGGAGCGCCTTGCGCAGGCGTATCGTGACCTCTGTGACCGGCTCGCGCCGCTTCTCCAGCCCGTCCGAGCGCGCGACCGCCTTTCCCAGCGCGTCGGCGAGCCCCCGGGCGAGGGCGTCGACGAAGAGCGCGCCGACGGCGATGCCGAGCGCGGTGAGCCACCGCATCCTGGCGAGCGCGGGATCGTCTCCGGCGAGCCCGACGAGCGCGCTCTTCACCACGTCGAGGGCGCGAATTCCGCGGACCACGGCGAACGCCGCGCCGCCCATGAGCACGGCCCCGACGAGCGCGACCCAGACGAGCGCGCGGCGACGGACGCGACGCCGGAACGACCTGCGCTCGTCGGCCGTGACGTGCTCCAGCGTCGGCGAGCGCAGGACGAAGGCGTAGCCCCGATGGATCAGCCTGACCACGAGCTCCGAGAGGAGCAGGAGCACCACGATCGCGATGCACAGCGCGACGAGGTTGTGGAGGAGCAGGTCGAGATGCAGAGTCATCGAAGCCGTCGAGACTACCGCCCGATCTGGACGTTCTCAAGGACGCCGAGAGCGTCGGGCACCAGCACCGCGGCGGAGTAATAGGTGCTCACAAGGTACGAGGTAATGGCCTTCCCGTCGGTCTCCATCCTGCGGGCCGAGACACCGGGCTCGATCTCCTCGGGGAGGCCCGTGCGGTGGAGGCCGATGACGCCCTGATGCTCCTGCCCCGTGCGCATGACGAGGATGGAGCTCGTCTTGTCCTCGTTGATCGGGATCTTGTCGCAAGGGAGGATCGGGACGCCGCGCCACGCCGCGACCTGCGTGCCGGAGAGCTCGACGGTGGTCGGGTAGATGCCGCGGCGACTGCACTCCCGGTGGAAGGCGGCGATCGTGCGCGGGTGCGCCAGGAAAAACTGCGACTTGCGGCGCCGGGAGAGGATCTCGTCCATGTCGTCGGGCGTCGGGGGGCCGCTCCGGGAATGGAGGCGCTGCTTCAGGTCGGCGTTGTGCAGGAGGCCGAAATCACGGTTGTTGATGAGCTCGTGCTCCTGCCGCTCGCGCAGGGCCTGGACGGTCAGGCGGAGCTGCTCCTGGAGCTGATCCATCGGATCGTTGAAGAGATCCGAGACGCGCGTGTGGAGCCGGAGGACCGTCTGCGCGACGCTGAGCTCGTATTCACGCGGCGCGGTCTCATAATCGACGAACGTCCCCGGGAGCGCGCGCTCGCCCTTGTGACCGGCGGTGAGGGCGATCGCCGCCTGTCCGAGCTTGTCCTGCGGCCTCTTCCGCCGCTCCTTGAGCGACTCGACGTGCGCGTGGAGCGCCGGAGATCGCGAGATCAGCTCCTCGAAGACCCGCTGCGGGAGCTCGAGCACGATGCACGGCGTGACGGCCCTGACCGAGTAGGTCCATGCGTCGTTCGATTCGATGACGGACTGGTCCCCGAAATGGTCCCCATCCGCGAGGACGTCGAGGATCGTGTCGGCGCCGTACTTGCCGACGCCGAGCTTCTGGGCCTTTCCGTGCGCGAGCAGGAAAATCGTCTCCGCGGGCTTTCCGCGCTCGGCGATCAGCGCGCCGGGCTTGTACTCCCGCTGGACGAACCGGCTCGCCAGGGTGTCGAGCACGGCGTCGTCCGAGAAGCCTTGCAAGAGCGGCAATTCGCAGAGCTCCTGCGGGATCACCCCCACCTTCGCCCCGACGTTGCCGAAGCTGAGCCGCCCGTCGCCGACGGCATAACTCAGGCGGCGGTTCACGCGATACGTGCCGCCCGTGACCTCGATCCAGGGCAGGACCCGCAAGAGCCACCGGGACGTGATCCCCTGCATCTGCGGATGCGACTTGGTCGTCGTCGCGAGCTTTCGCGCCCCCAGCGTCCCGAGGCTCGAACGCTCCACATCGTTCCCGATCCCAGGTATTTCGGCGTTTGCCATGATGTACCTTTCCTTCTGCGCGCTTCGGAGAGCAGAGCGCTCCGCGTGTGCCCGCGTCTGCACGGGGCACACGCGGAGCGGCTACCGCTCGCGGTTCATTCGTGGGCGCGTCCGATCTCGACGCTCTCCAGGACGCCGAGCGCGTCGGGGACCAGCACGGCCGTCGAGTAATAGAGGCTGACGAGGTACGACATGATGGCCTTGTCGTTGATCCCCATGAAGCGCACGTTGAGGCTCGGCTCGACCTCGTCCGGAATGCCGGCGTGGTGCAGGCCGATGACGCCCTGGTTCTTCTCGCCCGCGCGCACGAGCAGGATCGAGGTCGTCCGCGTCTCCGAGACCGGGATCTTGTTGCACGGGAAGATCGGCACGCCGCGCCACGCCGGGACGCGATGGCCGTTCACCTCGATGCTCTGCGGGTAGATGCCGACGCGGCTGCACTCCTGGCCGAACGCCGCGATGGCCCGCGGGGGCGCGAGGAAGAACGACGGCTCCCTCCAGACCGTGGCGAGGAGCTCGTCCATGTCGTCCGGCGTCGGGGGGCCGCTGTGGGTGTGGATGCGCTGCTTCAGGTCGGCGTTGTGCAGGAGACCGAACTCGCGGTTGTTGATGAGCTCGTGCTCCTGGGTCTCCTTCAGGGCCTCGATGGTCAGGCGCAGCTGCTGCTCGGTCTGGTTCATCGGCTCGTTGAACAGATCCGCGACGCGCGTGTGGATCTGGAGCACGGTCTGCGCCACGCTGAGCTCGTACTCGCGGGGCGAGGTCTCGTAATCGACGAACGTGCCGGGGAGGACGGGCTCGCCGGAGTGGCCCGCCGCGATCTCGATCGCCGCCTCGCCCGTGTTGTCCTGCTTCTTCGCGGCGAGCGCCTTGAAGTTGTCGAGGTGCTTCTTCAGCGACGGGTGCTGGGCGACGAGCTCCTCGAAGACGTTCTGCTGGAGCGTCAGCACCGTGACCGCCGTGACGGCCTTGGCCGTGAACGTCCAGTAATCCTGCGTCTCCAGGAGCGCCTGGTAGCTGTAATGGTCGCCGTCCGCGAGAACCTCGAGCACCGTCTCATCGCCGTACTTGCCCGCGCCGATCTTGTTGACCTTGCCGTGGGCGATGAGGCAGATGTGATCGGCCTCCTTGCCGCGCTCGGTGATGACGTCGCCGGGCTTGTACTCACGCTGCACGAAGCGGTTCGCCAGCGCGGCGAGGACCTCGACGTCCTCGTAACCGCGGAGGAGCGGCAGCTCGCAGAGCTCCTGCGGGATGACCTGGATCTTCGCGCCGGTGTTCGTGAACGTCACCCGCCCGTCGCCCACCGCATAGCTCAGGCGGCGGTTCACGCGGTAGACACCGTTGACGTGCACCCACGGCAGGAGCTTCACCAGCCACCGCGACGAGATGCCCTGCATCTGCGGCGCCGACTTGGTCGTCGTCGCGAGCTGCCTCGCGGCCGCCGTCGCGAGGCTGGTCTGGTGCTGATCGATCGAACCCAGATTACCTGTGATAGACATGAGTCCCTCTTTCCCGGACGGCTAGGGCCGCCCGTGCTTCACCGGCACGGACCGCGCCGTACCCATCGAAAGATCCGCCTTCGCAGCAGGAGCCGCGGCGCCGGCTCTTCCGGCGCCGAAGAAGCTGCTGATACGCGCCGCAGAGGCGCCAAACCCACGCGCGCCCCCGATCGCCCGTTCGATCGGGTGGCGCTCGAGCTCCGCGTCCACGTACCGGCTCGTCACGACGTGCCAGTTGAGGACGCCAGCCATGTACAATCGCTGCTTCTCGACGTATCCGAGCACGGCCTCGCGTGCCGCCTCGCCGAGGTCGAACTCGTCGAGGATGCGAGGCAGCTCGGTCGCGACGATGTGCTCGAACTCCAGCACGCGCGCCGTGAGCAGGTCGTTGACGACCTCCTTGGCCCGCTGCGCGTCGCATTGGAGGAACCGCTCGACGACCAGCACGAGGTTGCTGAGCTCGCCCTCGAACTCGATCTCCTTGCGGTACGAATAGAGATCGTTGATCCACCCGCCCACGTCGGCGGTGGTGTTGTCGAGCCCTCGCATCGTCCGCGTGCGGAAGACCTCGGCCGGGACCACATCACCGAGCGTGAGCTTGGATAGGCTCATCGTGAGGTCGGCGCCGAACGTCTTGCGGCGCATCTCGACGTAATCGACCGGATCCGGGATCCGGTTCTGGGTCTGGTTCAGGAGCTCCCAGAGCCAGCTCCCGGTCATGGTCTCGACGCTGCGGCGGAGCGATTGCCGCGAGCTCATCGACATGGGGGAGGCTGTACGGATCCAGAGATCCAGCAGGCTGCTCTCCACCGGGTTCTCTGGCACCGGGGCGCCCGCGCAGTCGAGGGGCATGAACATCGAGAGCCGGGCAGAGAACCGCTTCGCGCCCGCGATGTCCCGCGTCGCGCCGAACAAGAGCGGGAAATAATCGTCGCCGTACGTCCCCCAAGTCAGCCAGCCCGAGCTCAGGTCGAGCTCGTGCGGGGACGCGTCCGGGTGAATGCCCGCAGCGCAGATGGGGAAATCGAAGCCGATGAACCTGCGCTCGTCCCAGATCCCGGACCCGAAGACGCCCGGCACCACGTCGAGCATCGCGAACTTGCGGGCCCACTCGAGGGTGTTCCGGCGCGCCGCGGCCAGATGCGGGCTCAGGCGGAGCTTGAACGGCATGGTGATCTTCGGGAGCGGCGTCCTGCCCACGGGCTGGAACGGGGCGTGGGTGAGGGTCTTGATCCGCTGCAAACCCAGGGCGCCGGGCGTGAGCCTGATCCGGAACGCCGAGGTGCCGAGCCCCGTCGGCGCCCCGAGGACATCGGGGACGCTCGCGGATTTGTCCGCGTTTTCGTTCATGTAGCGGCTCGACCGCATGTGCCATTCGTGGCCGCCGGACTGCCAATCCTGAAGCCCCTTCACGTACCTGGCGACGTCGAGGGCCTGCGCCGGCGTCAGCCCGTACTCCACGCAGAGCGCCGGCACCTCGACGAGCGCCGTGTTCTCGAATTGCTGGAGCCGCGACGTCAGGATCTCGTTCGTCAGATCGGCCGCCTTTTGCGTGGGGACGCCGAGGAAACGCTCGAGGACGAGCACGCAGTTGGCGTTCTCCCCTTCGACCTCGACCTCCCGCTGGTACGAGAACAGGTCATTGCGCAGGTGGACGCCGTCCGAGAACGTGTCGCGCAGGACCTCGAGGGGGCGCGTCGCGGCGACGGCGGCCGGGACCTCGGCGCCCACGGCGATCTCGACGAGGCCCGCGGACCAGGGCGCGCCGCCGACCTTGCGGCGCATCTCGATGTATTCGACCGGGTTCGCGACGCGGTTCTCCTGGATATTGGCGAGCTCCCACATGCATTCGAGCATCAGGTTCTTCGTCGCCTCGAGGAAGCGCTCGCGCCAGTGCACCGAGGTGAGCGGGACGGTCCGCGCCCAGAGGTCCGCGAGCGCGCGCTCGACCACGTTCGTCGGCTCCGGCGGCGTCCCCGTGGGCACGACGGGCATGAAGAGCGGCAGGCGGTCGAGGTACGCCTTGGCGCCGCGCATGTCCTTGGTGCGCTTGTAGATCTCGAGGAAATGGTCGTCGAAGAAGAACACCCAGACATACCAGTCCGTGATCAGATTGAGCTCGGGCGCGGGCGCGTCGGGGTGGGTGTACGCGCAGAGCAGCGCGTAATCGTGCGCGTCGAGGTCGCGCTCGGTCCAGATGGGTTTTTCCTGCGGGTTCTCCTCCAGGATACCCATCTCGTAGGACCAGGCTTTGGTATGCGCGCGCGCACCTTCGAGGTGCGGATTGATGCGCGCCGGATACGGCATGTAGAAGTCGGGCAGCGTGAAAGGTTGCATGTTCGCTGACTTCTCTCGCGCGACGTCGATATGGGCGACGCGGGCGACCTGAATGTCTTGGCGGTCTGTATTCCGGACGCACCTCGGCCGCTCGCGCGCAGACGTGCGACGACGCGTTGGTGGGGCTCTTCCGTACAGACCGTTCGGGATCGTTCGGACGGGGCGGATCTAGACCAGACCAGCGCTCCGACCAAATTAATGATGACGAGCTCCGGATCGCAGGAACTCGAAGACTGCTGCTTGGTGCGGAACCGCTCGGGCGCCGCGGCGACCGCTTGAGCCCCGCGGGCGGGCTCAGTCATGACACGCTCACCAGCGGGGCCGGCCCGGCGGCCTGTGAGCCTCCGACAGCAACCACGTTTCAGCGCGCTCGTTTGCCCTCACCGCCCGGTGGTGTGGTACCTACCCCGCCCTGCCAGAAGGCTGGAACCGCCAAGGCGCCACAAGACGCCAAGATTTTTGTGTTCTTCTTGGCGTTTTGTGGCGCCTTGACGCCACGGACTCAATCGACAACCCGGGGACCCGGCCGATGAGCTGGACGGCACGCTCGGATCCAGGTGGCCGCCACCCGGACGTCCGCCAGACGAGGGCAACCGGTACACGACCGTCGCCTGCTCCTCGTCGATCTCCACCCGTGCCACCAGGGTTCGGATCAACTGACGGCGCCCCTGCCAATCGAGGTGCTCCAGACCCTGCCCAACGCGCTCGGCGAAGTCTTGCAGCCGCGTGACCACGGCGCTCAGGACCGCGTTGTGGGAGAGCCTGTCCTCGGCTTCCTTGGCGGCCTGCTCTGCCCTTCGGATCTGTTCGCGCAGGCGCTCGGCGCGCGGCCGCAGCTCCTCCAAGCAAATCGCGCCTGCCTCGTAGGCATCCAGCAGCCGTTTGAGGCTGCGCTGGTGGTGGACGACCCATCGCTCGGCTTGAGCGCGCTCGAGCTGCGCATCAGTCGCGGCGCCGTCGTCGGCACTGCGGCGCAGCCACTCCTCTTCGAGTCGTTCGGGCTCTTGCAGCACCTGCCGCACCGAATCCCAGACCTGCGCGTCCAGCATCTCGGCGCGTACCGAGGGGTTGTTGCAAGCACGCGCAGCTCCGTCGCGCACCGCTTGCACACTGTTGCAGCAGTAGTAGCGGTAGATGACCGAGCTCGACGGCTTCGAGACCGATCGGCCGCAGAAGGCGTAACCACAGCGCGCGCAGACAACGAGGCCCTGCAGCAAGTAGCGTTGCCCTCGCGCGTGCCGCTGCGACAGCTGCCTGTTACGCATCATCTGCTCGCCCGCGGCGGCAAAGACCTCGGCCGACACGATCGGCGGCACCGGGATCGAGATCCACTGGTCGGCCGGTCTTCGCCGGAATGTCCTCGCACTACCGCGCGCTATCCGGAGCTTGCTCCGTCGAGGTCGAAGCGGCCGCGACTCAACCGACTCGCGCTTGCCGTAGGCGGCTTGTCCCATGTAGGCCGGGTTGCGGAGCAGCTCGTACACCCTTGCCCCTCTCCAACAGCCACCCCTGGGTGTCGGGATCTGCTGCGTGTTGAGCCGGCGCGCGATCGCCTGCAGAGGCATCTGCTGGTGCACGAAGGCGTCGAAGATGGCGCGCACGACGTTCGCCTCCGACCGCACGACCTCGTAGTGCGCCGACTCGGCATCCGAGCGACGCACGTAGCGGTAGCCATACGGAGCGGTCGACAGCGGGTTGACCATCCCTTGCCTGGCCCGGTGCAGCTTCCCGCGACGGCATCGCTCCGCGAGCCGCGCTCGCTCGTACTCGGCGAGCATCCCTTGGACCTGAACCAGCAGCTGGTCCTCGGCGTTCACCCCGGACGCGCCTTGCAGAAACACGACCGTGACGCCGCGTGCAGAGAACTCTTCGAGCAGCAGCACCTGGTAGGCGTAGCGTCGCGCAAGTCGGTCGGGGCTGTGGACGTACAGCAGATCGACCGCCCCCTCGGCGATGCGGTCGCGAAGCCGCTCCAGCGCCGGCCTGATCAGCGTTGCGCCGCTGCACCCATCGTCGACGTACACGTCTGCCGGCAAGACGTGATGGCCATCGGCCAAGGCTCGCTCCTTCAGCGCCGCCACCTGGCTGTCGACCGTGGCCTGCTTGGTCTGCCGATCCGACGAAACACGCGCGTACAGCGCGACCTTCTTCATGCAGCCTTCCCTCCCTTGCCACGCGCTCGAGGCACCTCAGTCGGCTGTCGCCGCGCCAGCGCGTCGACCTCCGAACGCACCTCGCGCCGGGTCGGCGGCACCACGATGGCGTAGGCCAGCTTCAGCTGCTCCGCCGACCGGTGCGTGGGCTCAAATGTGACCTCGATGCGTCTGCTGCGCCGCATGCCGCGCGGCCTAGCAGGCGCGCCACGGGCCTCAGCCAGGCGACGTGATGCGCCCCGACTCAGCCACCGCTCCCCCCGTCTCCGCCGCCAGGCTTCCGAGCTCGGCAGGCGCGTGGTGGCCTACAGGACGAGCGGGCGATCGAAGCCCGCCACTGGAATTTGTCGATTGAGTCCGTGCCGTCTTGGCGGTTCAAAAGACCCCACCTTCGGCCAGAGTACCCCCCCCACCACCCACCGCCGCGTCCAGCTGCTCGGAGCGCTGCGTCCGCTTCGCGGCCGCCCTCGTTTCGTGTCAGTGATCCCTGGCCGGATTTCTGACAGACGGAGCTGGGCTATACCCGCGCCGTCTCCTCGAGCTCCTTGCCGCGCGTCTCCGGGAGGAGCCACAGGATGAGCGCGAGCGCGACCAGCGGGAAGAGCGCCGTCGCGGACACCGCCGGTCCCCAGCCGATCTGCTCCGCGGCGAAGCCGACGGCGATCGGAGAGAGCATGTAGCCGATCCGGCCGAGCAGGTTGTTCGACCAGGCGATCGCGTCGCTCCGGAGGTGCGTGGGGAAGAGCTCGGTCATGTAGGCGTTCAGCACGGGGAGCACCCCGCTCGCGCCGAAGATGGCGAAGACCAGCGCGGCCGTGAGCCCGCCCCGCGAGCCCAGCGAGTAAGCGCCGAGCACGCCGGCCGCCGCCAGCACATAGATGACCACCGCGCCCTTGCGGCGGCCCACCACGTCGATCAGCTTGCCCGAGGCGAAGATGAGCGGCATCGAGACGAGCGCGGCGAACGTGATGCTGCCGCCCACCTCGCCGTCGCTGAGCCCGCGCTCCCTAAGCGCGAACGTCTTCCAGAACGTCACCGCGTTCTGGGTGCAAACGTACGTGAGCCCCCAGATCAAGGCGAGCTGCAGCATCCGCCCGCGGTACGGCGTGCGCAGGATGCGCGTGAACGACGGCGTCCCCTCCCCCGCCCGCTCGGCCGCGGCCTGCTCGAACCGCGCCGTCTCGCGCAGGCCGCGCCGCGCGACCGCGATGAGCACGAGCGGGATGCCGCCGACGAGGTACACGCTGCGCCACCCGTACGGCGTCGCGAGGAGCAGCGGCACGACGCCCGCGCACACGATGGATCCCAGGCTCGAGAACGCCTGGATGACGCCGATCACCATCCCGCGCCGATCGCTCGGGTACTCCTCGGCCGCGTACACCATGCTGACCGCCCACTCCCCGAGGAGGAAGATGCGCGCGAGGAGCTGCAAGACGGCAAAGACATAGACGTTCGGCGCGAACGCCGTCAGCACGGAGAAGATCGTGTACCCCGCGATGGTGACCGAGAGCACCCGCCGCCGCCCCCACTGGTCGGCCTTGCGCACGAGGAGATACGCGATCATCGTGCCCGAGTTGATGACCCCGACGAGGAGCCCCTCGTGGCGGGGCAAGAGGCCCATCTGCGCGCCGAAGTTGGGCAATATCTGCGTGAGCGCGAGGAAGTCGTAGCCCTCGAAGAACGAGGCCACGCTCAGGAACCAGAACAGCCGCCGCTGGTACGGCGTGAACGGCGTCTTCTGGTGCGGGGCAGCTGTCGTCATATCACCTGATCCTTCCGAGCGGGCGCTCATAGACGCGATAACGCCGGTAAGGCGCGCCCTCGGCCGACGCCGAGCTCGAAATCCGGCAGCCGGATACGGTGGTTCGCCGGAGGCAGGCCGGCGCTCGCGGGCGTGGCGGCGGCTGGGTGCGTGTCGCGCGGGGCGGTCACATGACGTCTCCTGGCCAGCTCCCTAGCGCAGACGGGCCGCCGCGGGAACAGCGGCCGCAGGGAGCGCCCGCGAGCGCGGAATCTGCGCCGATGCGCACGCCTTGCGGCCGAGCGCGCCGGCCCGCCGCGGCGTCCCGCGGTCGCCCTGCGCGCCGAGTCGGCTCGTCCCCGCCGCCGGGCCGTCGATCGCCGCTCCGGCCGAGACGTAGCGGCACCTGCCTTGCAAAGCGGCGGTCGATGTTCGAGGATCGATGAACCGGTCCGGCGATAGATGACCCACGAGCAAGATCCCATGACGGAAGGGCAACGGCGAGATGAACCGCCGGCGCCGCCGGCGCGCGAGCGAGCGCGCCGCGGGCGCGGCTCCACAGGAGCCTTGCTCCTCGCGCTCTGCGTCGCGCTCGGCGTGGCCGCCGGGCTCGGCGGGTACACCTTCGTTTATGCGAAGGGCGCCTCGTACCTGGGGAGCGATCCGGCGGCGTGCGCCAACTGCCACATCATGAACGAGCAGTTCGCCGGGTGGCAGCGCTCCAGCCACCGGGCCGTGGCAGGGTGCAACGACTGTCACGCGCCGCACACGTTCCTGGGGAAATATGCCACGAAGGCGTCGAACGGGTTCTGGCACTCCTTCGCCTTCACCTCGGGCCGCTTCCCGGACCCGATCCGGATCAAGCCCAGCAATCTACGCATCACGGAGGAGGCCTGTCGCGGGTGCCACGGCGACGTCGTGGGCGCGATCGACAGCGAGCACCACGGCGCCGCGAGGCTCTCGTGCGTGCGCTGCCATGAATCGGTGGGCCACCTGCACTGAGGGGCGCCCGCTGCACGAGGGATGGAATCGATGACGGAGCCGAAGGACGAAGGATCCACGCAGGAGAGCGCGCGCACCGGGAGGCCGCCGGCGCGCTGGCGCTACCTGCCGCTCGCGGCGCTCGCCGCGGCGGCGGCGACCGCCGGGATCGCCGCGCTGCTGGTGAACATCTTCGAGCACAAGCAGGAGGCGAAGAGCCCGTTCTATCGCGTCGTCGAGCTTGACGATACGATAGACGACCCGGCCGTCTGGGGGAGGAACTTCCCCCTCCAGTACGACGGCTACCGGCGCACGGTCGACCAGAAGCGCACGCGCTTCGGCGGGAGCGAGGCGGTGCCGCGCACGCCGACGGAGGCCGATCCGCGCAGCGTGGTCGCGCAATCGAAGCTCGAGGAGGACGGGCGGCTGAAGACGATGTGGGCCGGCTACGCCTTCGCGCGCGACTTCCGGGAGGAGCGCGGGCACGCCCACATGCTCGAGGATCAGGTGTACACCGAGCGGCAGATCGCGGCGAAGCAGCCGGGCACCTGCATTCACTGCCATGCGTCCGTGTACGTGCCGTACAAGAAGCTCGGCGGCGGCGACCTGATGCGCGGGTGGGAGGCGATGAACCAGATGCCCTTCCCCGAGGCGCGCAAGCTGGTGACGCACCCGGTCTCGTGCATCGATTGCCACGACCCCGAGTCGATGCAGCTCCGGGTGACGCGGCCCGGGTTCATCGAGGGGATCCGCGCGCTCAAGGCGTCGATGGGCCAGGCCGATTACGACGTCAACACGATGGCCACGCGCCAGGAGATGCGCTCGTACGTCTGCGGCCAGTGCCACGTGGAGTATTACTTCAAGGGCCCGGAGAAGCGCCTCGTGTACCCGTGGGCGAAGGGCCTCAAGGTCGACGAGATCTACGCCTACTACGAGGAGAACGGCCACGCGGACTGGACGCACGCGGAGTCGGGCGCGAAGGTGCTGAAGGCGCAGCACCCGGAGTTCGAGATGTGGAATCAGGGCATCCACGCCCGCTCCGGCGTGGCCTGCGCCGACTGCCACATGCCGTACCAGCGGGTCGGCGCGACGAAGATCAGCGATCACCACGTGCAGAGCCCGCTCCTCAACGTGAACCGCGCGTGCCAGACGTGCCACAAGTGGCCCGAGGACGAGCTCCGGCAGCGCGTGGAGACGATCCAGTCGCGCCATTTCGAGGCGCGTAACCGGGCGATGGACGCCGTGACCGCGCTCATCAGCGACATCCGCCGGGCGAAGGAGGCCGGGATGGCCGAGGAGGCGCTCGCGGGCCCGCGCGCGGCGCAGCGGAAATGTCAGTTCTTCGTCGACTTCGCCGAGGCGGAGAACTCGTCCGGCTTCCACGCGCCGCAGGAGGCGATGCGCATCCTCGCGTCCGCCATCGATATCTGCCGCCGAGGGCAGCTCTCGCTGCGCGACGGAACCCCGCCCGAAGAGTGACCGAACCAACGCGGACGTTCACGCGGACTGACGAGCTGGACCATGACTCCAGAGCTCCGGTGGAGCGTGAGTGTGTCCCTCATTGCATTTGACGCGATTCGGTCCAAAGCTCGACGCATCGCGAGATAGTGCTTGGATAATTCGTTTGAGATCCGTACGGTGTCGCCGAAAGGGGAAGACGCCATGACAGTTTGCCGCAATCGTTCGAGCGCCGTCGCCGCGCTGAGTGCCGCCTTTGCGCTCGTCTCGACGTCGTGCGCGTCCGGCGATCCGGGCCCGCCGGCGGCCGGAGTGATCCACGTTTCGCACGTGGGCAAGGATACGGTCAGCACGTTCCTGAACCGGCTCGCGACGGAGACTGGCCAGGTCGTCGTGACCCGCGCCAGCGTCGATGACGCCTGGCAGAGCGTCGCTCTGAAAGAAGAGCCCGGGGCCTCGCTCCACCTCGTGGAGGGGCCGCTGCCCAGCGCGGCGCTCCCGGGCGAGCGCGCGCGCGTCGGCGGGATCGCCGCCGTCGCCGTCCCGACGGGCCGCGACCCCCATGACTGGCTCGGCTCGCACCGCCTTCACGCGGAGCCGATCGGGGCGCACGAGGTGGTCCTGTCGCGCGCTCCGGGAGGGCTGGGGACCCGCGCTCCGGCCGGGGCGCGCGCGCGGCTCGACGGCGACGCCGCCGAGGTCCCCGAGCTCCCCGAGCTCCACATCGACGCCGCGTTCCTCGAGGCGCGGCTCAAGGAGCTCTCCGGCGCGGCGCCCGTGACCGTCGGCGGCCGCTCGGCGGTCATCCGCGAGCGCGGCTCCGAGGACGGACGCGCGCTCGCCCGCGCCTGGATGCGTCAGCAATACGAGGCGATCGGGTTCACCGTCGAGGAGCACGCTTATCAAAGCGGCTGGAGCCAGGGCGTCAACCTGACGGCGGACAAGCCCGGCGCCGATCGGTCGCGCGTCCTCATCCTCTCGGCGCACTACGACTCCATGAGCAACGCCGGCGCGGACGACGACGGCTCCGGCATCGTGTCGTCGCTCGCCATCGCCCACGCGCTGAAGGACGCGAAGCTGAGCATCGGGCTCCGCGTCGTCGCCTTCGATCAAGAGGAGGACGGCCTCCTGGGCTCAAAGGCCTACGCGAGCAAGCTCTACCGGAACGGGCAGATGGCTCAGGTGGTCGGCGTCCTGGATCTGGAGATGACGGGCTACGACTCCAACGACGACGGGCACTATCACGTCATCCACTGCAACGAGAACACGTCGTCCGATCTGGCCGCGCTGGTCGAGGAGGCCGCGTCGCACGGCGAGCTCGGCCTGACCCGGGTGGACGCCTGCACGAACCGCAGCGATCACGCGGCGTTCTGGCGCTACGGGGCGCCGGCCGTGGCCATATCGCAGGACTTCTTCGGCGATGACGGCAACCCCTGTTACCACCAGCGCTGCGACCGGGTCGATCGGCTCAACTGGGACTACATGCGGCGGCTGACCGAGGCCGCCGGGCGCGCGGCGGCCAAGCTCCTGATGAAGTAGCTCGAGCGATCCCGGCGCGCCTGCGGCGCTACTCTGCCCGCCTCGCCTTGGTCTTCTTTTCTGGCCTGGTCAGCTCGCTGATGGCGGCGGCCAGCGACTGGAAGATCGAGATGTCGTGCAGCTCGATCCCGAGGCCGACCATGCCCTGCGCCATCCTGGGCCCGACGCCGACGAGGCTCACGCGCGCGCCGAGCAGCCGGGTCGCCTGCGCCGTCTGCACCAGCGCCGCCGCGATCGCCTCGTCGACATACGGCACGCCGGTGACGTCGAGCAGCACCCACCGGGCCCCCTCTCGCGCGACGCCGGAGAGCGCGGCCTCCATGATCTGCTGCGCCCTCGCGGCGTCGATCGCGCCTATCAGCGAGATGAGCAGCACCCCGGGCAGCAGCGGGATGACGGGACAGCCGAGCTCCCGCACCGTGCTCGCCAGCGCGCGCTCGCGCTCGTAGGCGGCGGCCAGCATGTCGCGCTCCGCGTGCAGCGTGGCCTCCATGTCGTGGTGCTCGAACGCGGCGATCAGGAGCGACACCCACATGGCCAGCGGATGGAGGTTGTTTACGAAGCTCTCCAGGTGCAGCCCTCCCAGCACCAGAGTCCCCCAGTCGCGCGTCGCGCTCACGAGCGGGATCAGCAGGAGATAGCCGCCCGGCTCGTCCGGCAAGGCAGCCGCGCGCAGGGCGAGCGGCGGGAAGTCGCCGCCCGGATACCTGTGCCCCACGAGGGCGGTCAAGTCCGTATCGTACGGGTACACGGAGTGGACGAGGAACTCCGGCTCGGCCTTGTCCGACGCATCTGCCCAGAGCGCGATGCACCCGACGCCGACGGAGGTCTGCGCCAGCCACTCCAGGCGCTCCTGGGTCCATGCGTGCTTCGAGGCGAGGAGCCTGCTCATGTGCACCTTGGCCAGGACCAGCCGCTCGAGGCTCTTCACGTTCCGCCTGTCCCACGCAGCGAGGGCCCGCTGCTGCGCGAGCCGCACGCGGTCGAGGAACGTCTCCAGCCGGCGGGCGGCCTCCGGCTCCGGCGCGCCGGCGAGCCGCCGCGCGGCGGTCTGCTCGACGAGCTTCACCACCGCGAGCAGGACCTCGATCTTGTCGTTTTGCGCGACCCCGGCGGCGAAAGCGCGCTGGAGCGTCCCCACGTCCAGCGGCTCCTCGCCGGCGAGCGCCGCGCCGAGGCCCTGCGCGATCACCTCCGCCTCGGGCCAGTCGAGGGGCGCGTCGTCGGACGGCGAGCGCCCAGACCCGTCCAGGAGGAGGCTCATCTGCCGGGACAGCGCGCGCTGCCAGCCGTCCTCCGGCGCCTCGATCGCTGGCGCGACCGGCGCGGCGTTCCACGCGGCGCGGCCGCTCCCGCACGAGCGACGCACCACCAGCTTGGCCGGGCCGCGGGTCACGAGCTCACGAGGGGGGAGGCCGTCGAGCAAATCGATGAGCCGCTCGACGGCCGTGCTCCCGAGGAGCGCCGGGTCCTGCCGAACCGTGGTGAGCGGCGGATCGCAGTGCTGGGCGGCGTTGATGTCGTCGAACCCCACCACGGCGATGTCCTCGGGCACGCGGTGGCCGTGCGCCCGGATCGCGTTGATGGCGCCAATCGCCATCTCGTCGTTGCCCGCCACGAGCGCGGTACAGAACTTGCCATTGCGCGCGAGCAGCTCGTGGAAGCGCTGCTCGGTGTACAAGATCGTACACTCGTGAAACTCGGAGAGCAGGTTGAGGTCGGCCTCGAGCCCGCGCGCGCGCATCGCCTGTTCGAATGCCCGGCTCCGCTCGTGGAAATCGTCCGATCCCGTCATGCCGATGTAAGCGATCCGACGATGTCCGAGCTGGATGAGGTGATCGACGAGCACGTGAATCGAATCGTGGTTCTCCGCGCGGACGACCGGGAAGCGCGTCCCGAGCGAGGGCGCGCAGAAGATGACACCCGGCTTCCCATCAGAGAGCAGCTCCTCCAGGCCGTCGATGTTGTACATCGCGATCCAGCCGGCCACCTGGCGAAGCGCCACGCCGCGCTCGAAGACGTGCCGAGGCGTCGCGTAGATGAGGAGGAGCTCGTAGCCCCGGGCTCGCGCGGCGCGGTGCATGCCTCGAAAGGCCGTGGCGTTGAAGGCATTGTCGAGGAAGATCGACGCGACGCCGATCACCTTCGATGTGCGCTGATCGACAGGCCCCGTCTTCATCCCGGTCGCGCTCGCCCCCTGATCCCCAGACGAGCCTACCACCGTCCTCGATGAAACGACTCAAGAACTTCCGCGCGTCGACCGGCCGCCCCGCGATCCTGCGTGATGCGATGGGTGCGCGCATGTAAACAATCCTGAGCGGCCGCTTCCGCCGAGGTTCACGCGCGGCGCCGGCTGCGCAGGGCGGCCGCGCGAGCACCTTTCTCAGGGCGGCAGACCGCGGGCGCGGTCACTTGCCTTGAGTGCGCCCGACGGGGAGCGCCGGGCCGACGCAGCCGCAGCCGCACGCGTCGGAGAAGAGCTCCTCTCCCGGCGCGCAGATGAAGTCGACGAGGTGGCAGTACTCCGGATCGTGAGAGACGTAGCGGACGGCCGGATCCGCGGCGTCAGGGCAGGCCTCCGGCGCGGGGCCGACGCAGCCACAGCCGCACTCGCTGGAGAAGAGCTTCTCGGGCGGTGAGCAATCGAAGTCGATGAGGGCGCACTCGTTCGGATCGTGAGAGACGTAACGGACGCCTGGATCACCCGGGTCCGGGCACACGGGGGGAGGCGGCTCCTCGTCGATGCAGCCGCAGCCGCACCCGGGCTCGGTCATCAGCCGCTGTCCCTCCGCGCAGACGAAGTCGATGAGCGCGCACTCGTCCGGATCCTGAGAGACGTAGTGGACGCCCGGATCGCTCGGATCCGGGCACGCCCCGCCGCCGCCGCCCGTGGGAGGGTCACAGCCGAGCAGTCCGACGATCGAAGAGGCCGCAAGAAGCAACAAGGCACAGGCTCGCATGTTGGTCTCCGTATCTTTCTCGTGTGGGTTGGGAGATGCACCTCCCCCTCGAGGCCCGTCCCGAGCCTCCCGGAGGAGCAGAGAGCTGGAATCGACTCAGGGAGCGCCGGGCACGAAGAGCGTCACCGCCCGCCGGAAGACCTCCGGTGAAGACACCTCGATCAGCGCCACTTCCTCGCGCGCGGCGGCGCCGGTCGGCCGGTACACAACGCGGAGCTCTCCGGCGCTCCCCGCCTCGAGGACGACGGGAGCCGCCGTTCCCTCGAGGCTGTACTCGGGCGCCGGGGCGCGCAGCGCGATCCTGTCGATCGCGAGCGGCGCGCCGCAGGCGTGCGCGAGCGCGACGGCGCTGCTGGACGTCGCGCCGGCGGCCGCCTCGGGCAGGGCGAGCTCCCGTTCGACCTCGAAGCAGCCTGCGAGCGGGCGAGGCGACGGCGCGAGGGCGCCGGCGGCGGCGATGAGGTCCACCGGCTCGGAGCGCAGCGCGCCGCGCCGCGCCTGGAGGCGCAGCTCGTTCCCCCGGACGCCGTCGATGTCGAGCGCGAAGCTGCCGTCGCCCGCGACCGGCGCGACGACCGGGGGCGCGGTCCCATCGAGGTTCACCGCCCAGACCACGTCGGCGTCGGTCACGCTCCCGGGCGCGCCGGTGAGCTCCAGCGGGGCGCCGTCGCACTCGTCGCACACCGCGCCGACGACGTCGCCGGCGAGCGCCGGCGGCCGCTCGAAGGGCGGCTCCGGGATGGGGTTCACCCCGCACCCGGCGGCGCAAGCGACGAGAAGGACGGCAAGCCAGCGCATCACGCCGCCCCTCTGTTCAAGAGTCGCGCCAATGCGATCCGCGGTGTTCCGCGGAGATCGCGGCCCCATTTTGTACCATTCTGTACCATATTGTACCGATGGTACACCGCGGCATTGCGCCAGGGGCCGTGGTCGATGGCCGTTACGAGGTCGTGCGCGCGCTCGGGCGAGGCGGGCTCGCCTCGGTCTACGAGGCGCGCGACCGGCTCTTCGATCGCGACGTCGCGATGAAATCGCTGAGCTTCGGCTCCGCGGGCGCGCTCGAGGCGTTCCGGCGGGAGTTCTCGCTGCTCTCGGCCTGCGCTCACCCGCGCCTCCCGCGCGCGTACGACTTCGCCAGGACGACGTCCGGCGGAGCGCCGGGCCAGCCGCTCACGTACGCCACGACGGAGCTCATCCGGGGCCGGACGCTGGCCGAGCACGCGCGGGGGCGGGCCTTCCGCGCGGCCCTGCCCGTCCTGCTCGACGCGCTCGACGCGCTCGGGTGGCTCCACGGCGCCGGCATCGTCCACGGCGACTTCAAGCCCGAGAACGTCCTCGTGCGGGACGACGGCGCGGGCGTGCTCATCGACCTCAGCGCGGCGCGGCGGATGCGCGCGGGCGCGGGGGACCTCTCGGGGACGGCGCGGTTCTTCGCGCCGGAGCTCCTCCGGGGGGCCCCGCCGAGCGCGCGCTCCGATCTCTTCGCGGTGGGGCGGACGCTCGAGGCCCTGTTCCCGCTCCTCTCCGGGGCGCCGCCCGCCGCCGTTCGCCGCCTCGCCGAGCGGCTCACCGCCGAGGATCCGGCGAGCCGCCCCTCCGGGGTCGAGGAGGTCCTCGAGGCCCTCTCCGCCGGCGGCCTGCCGCGGCGCGCGCCCGCCGTCGTGAGCGAGCCGGGCGAGATCGTCGGCCGGGAGCGCGAGGTCGAGGCGTTCGGCGCGGCGCTCGAGGCGCTGCTCCGCGGCGAGCGCGGGCCGCGCGCGGTGATCGTCACGGGCGAGGAAGGCGCGGGCAAATCGCGGCTCTTCCGCGAGCTCAAGTGGCGCGCGCAGCTCCGCGCGCAGGTCGTCGAGGGCGCGCCCCGCGGCGACGATCCGCTGCGCGCGCTGCTGGTCCGGGCGCTCGGCGGCGCGCCGCTCCCGGCCGGCGTCGACGCGCTGCTCGGGGCCCGCGGCGAGCTCGCGGGGGCGCGCGGGCGCGAGGGCGAGGCGGGGCGCGCCCCGCGGGATCCGCGCGATCTGCGGGATTCGTACGCATCGCCCGCGCCGCGCCGGCCGCGCGTGCTCGCGATCGACGACGCCCACAGGCTGGGCGCGCACGACCGGGCGCTGCTCGAGGCGCTCGTGCGATCGACCGAGCCGACCGACGCCGTCCTCTGGCTGATCGCCTCCGCGGAGCGGCTCGACGTGGGCAGCGGCGCGGTCGTCGAGCTCCCGCTGGGCCCGCTCGGCGAGGACGCGGTCCGGGTCTGGACCGCGCCCCTCGCCACGGCGGCGCGCACGTCGGACCTCCTGCGCGCGAGCGGCGGCCGGCCGCGCGCGCTCAAGGAGCTCTGCGCCGCGCTGGCGCAGCGCAGCCTGAGCGAGGCGGAGCTCGACAGGTTCGTCCACACGACGGGCACCCCGGAGCTCTGGCGACGGCGCGTCGCGGCGCTCGACCGCGGCGAGGCGCGCGCCCTCGCGGCGCTCGCGGTCGCGGATCCGCTCGGGCCCGAGGCCGCCGCCGCGCTCGGCGTGGGGCGCGCGGCGCTCGACGCGCTCGAGGCCGCGGGGCTCGCGCGGCTCGACGGCGAGGGGTTCCGCCTCGGCCAGCCCGGGCAAGCCAGGGCGCTCCTGCCCTGGCTCGACGCGGGCGTCGTGCGCGAGGTCGCGGCCGCGATGGCGGCCCAGCTCGCCGGCGCCGACGAGGCGGCCCTCGCGCCGTCGGTCCGCAGCCAGCGCGCGGCGGACCGGGCGAGGGCGCTCGTGCTCGCGGGCGACCACGAGGCGGCGCGGCGGGCGCTCGCCGCGTCCGGGCCGATGCTCGAGTGGGCGCCGCGCGCCTGGGTGCGCGCGGCGGACGCCGCCTGCGAGGTCCTGCCGGCGCCGCGGACGCTCGTGGCCGCGGCGTCCGCGATCGAGGCGGCCGGCGACCCGCGGCGCGCGCTCTCGCTGCTCGCGCGGGCGAGGCGCGCGCGGCCGCCCACCGACGCCGGCGCGGAGCTCTCGTACCGGGCGGCGCGCTGCTACGAGAAGCTCGGCAAGGTCGAGCGGGCGCTCTGGCAGCTCGGGCGCGCGCGGGCCCTCTCGCCCGGGCCCTGGGGCGGGCGGCTCGCGGGCCTCTCCGCGCGCTGCCTGCTGCGCCTCGGCCGCTACGACGAGGCCCGGCGCGAGGCGGAGGGGGCGCTCGCGGCGCTCGGATCACACGAGGTCGAGGGCGCGCCCGCGCGCGGCGAGGCGCGCGAGGACGAGGGCGCGCCCGCGAGCGGCGAGGCGCGCGAGGACGAGGGCGCGCCCGCGAGCGGCGAGGCGCGCGAGGCCGCCGCGGAGCTCGCCGAGACGCTGGGCCTCGCGCTCGGGTACCTGAGCGACCAGGCCGGGGCGCTCCAGAGCCTGGCGCGCGCCGTCGCGCTGCGGCCGGCGTCGGGCTCGCCCCGCGCCCGCGCCCGCACGCTCAGCTACCACGCGCTCCACGCCTACCGCGCCGGCGACGCGGCCCTGGCGGCGCGCGGGTTCCAGGAGGCGCTCGACCTGGCCGAGGCCGAGGGCCTCGGCGATCTGCTCGCGACGGCCGCGCTCAACCTGGGGACGGCGAGGCACCAGCTCGGCGACTGGGGCGCGGCGCTGCGCTGCTACGAGCGCGGGCTCCGGGCGGCGGTCGCCTTCGCCAAGGAGCGGACCGAGGCGACCCTGCGCTTCAACCTCGCCAAGATCCACGCGGACGTCGGCCTGCTCGAGCGCGCCGAGCTCGCCGTCGCGCGGATGCGAGCGCCCGAGGGCCCGAGGGCCCCCGAGGAGATCGCCGTGGCGGCGCTCGGGCTCGCGGCGGAGATCGCCGCCGCGCGCGGCGCGCTCGGCGAGGCGGCGCGGCTGCTCGAGGAGGCCCGCGCCGGCCACGCGGCGCGCGGCTCGAAGCGCGAGGCGTGCGAGGCGGTGATCCACGCCGCGGAGGTCGCGCTCGCGGCGCGGGACAGGGCCGCGGCGGGCGCGCGGCTGGCCGAGGCCGCGGCGCTGCTCCGGGAGGCCGACGCGGCGGATCTCGCGCTGCGCCACGCGACGGCGGGCGCGGAGCTCGCGCTGGCCCGCGGCGACACGGGCGCGGCCCTCGCGGAGGTGCAGCGCGGCGCGGGCCTCGTGGCGAGGGTCTCGCAGCTCGAGCTCCACGCGAAGCACGAGGAGGTGTCCGCCGAGGTGCTCCGCCTCCGGTCGGCGACGGCGCTGGCGGAGCGGCACCGCACGGCCGCGCTCGAGTGCTGGGAGCGCATCGGGAGCACGCTCCCCGCCGAGCTCGCCGAGGTCTTCTGGCGGCACCCCCGGCGGGCCGCGCTCCGCGGCGGGCCCGCGCCGCCGGGGGCCCGGATGGAGCTCGTGCTGAAGCTGCTCGAGGTGAACCGGCGCCTGAGCTCGACGCTCGACGCGGAGGAGGTGCTCCGCCTCGCCATGGACGCGGCCATCGAGCTGACCGGCGCCGAGCGGGGGTTCGTGATTCTCGCATCGCCGTCGCCGTCGCCGGAACCGGGAGGCCACGCGAAGGGCAAGCTCGAGGTCGCGGTCGCGCGGAACCTCGATCGCGAGCGCGTCGGCAAGAGCCAGCTCAAGTTCAGCCACGGGATCGCGAAGCGGGTGGTCGAGCGCGGGGAGGCGGTGCTCACCGTCGACGCCCTGGCCGATGAGCGGTTCCACGGGAACGCGTCCGTGCACGGCCTGCGGCTCCGGTCGATCGTGTGCGTGCCGATCCGCGCGCACGGCGCGGTGCTCGGCGCCGTCTACCTCGACAACCGGTTCCAGCGCGGCAAGTTCGCGGAGGGCGACGCGGATCTGCTCGGCGCGTTCGCGGACCAGATCGCGGTCGCGCTGCACAACGGCCGGCTGATGGCCGAGCTCCGGGACCGCACGCGGGCGCTCGAGGAGGAGCAGCGGCGGGTCGCGGAGCTCATGCGCTCGCAGGCCGACGAGATCGAGCGGCTCTCGCACGCGCTCGAGCGGACCCGGGCGGACGCGCGCCGCGACTTCCCGGAGATCGCCGGGAGGAGCGCGCCGATGCGCGCGGTGCTCGCGCTCTGCGAGCGCGTCGCGGAGAGCGACGTGACCGTGACGGTGACCGGCGAGAGCGGCACGGGCAAGGAGCTCGTCGCGCGCGCGATCCACGCGGGCGGGCCCCGGCGGGACGGGCCGTTCGTGGCGGTCAACTGCGCCGCGCTGCCGGAGGCGCTGCTCGAGTCGGAGCTCTTCGGCCACGTGAAGGGCGCGTTCACCGGCGCGGTCCGCGATCACGGCGGGCTGTTCGTCTCGGCGCGGGGCGGGACGCTGTTCCTCGACGAGCTCGGGGAGGTGCCGCTCGGCGTGCAGGCGAAGCTGCTCCGCGCGCTGCAGGAGCGATCGATCCGGCCGGTGGGGTCGGACCGGAGCGTCTCGGTGGCCGACGTGCGGGTCGTCTGCGCGACGAACCGGGATCTGCGGGAGGAGGTCGCCCGGGGGCGCTTTCGCGAGGATCTCTACTACCGGGTCAGCGTCATCGAGATCCGCTTGCCGCCGCTGCGCGACCGGCCCGACGACATCCCGGCGATCGCGCAGGCGATCGTCGAGAAGCTCGCGGCGCGCCAGGGCCGCCCGGCGTTCCGGCTGTCCCGGGGCGCGCTCCGGCGGCTCTCGTCGTACGGCTGGCCCGGCAACGTGAGGCAGCTGGAGAACGTGCTCTCGCGCGCGTGCGTGCTCTCGCCGGGCCCGGAGATCGGAACGGCCGACATCCAGCTGCCGGCGGCGGCGCCCGCGCCGCGTGGCCGGTCGCGCGCCGAGCACCAGGGCGCCGAGGAGGACCGGATCCGCGCCGCGCTCGAGCTCTCCCGCTGGAACGTGAGCGAGGTGTCGAGGAGCCTCGGGATCCCGAGGATGACGCTCTACCGGAAGCTCGCCCGCTACGGGCTCTTGCGGAAGGAGTGAGGGTCAGGCCAGCGTGAGCAGGGCGCCCGTGACCAGCCGCCCCACGCCGAGCGAGGAGGCTAATCCCACACGCGCACCACCATGAGCCCCAGGCTCGACCGCTTCCCCGCCGCCACGATGCGGCCGTCGCGCTGGACGGCGATGGCGTAGAGGTAGTTCTGGTCCGGATGGTCGTCGAGCACGACGGCGCCCGCGGCGCCGAACCCGGCGTCCCTGGAGCCGTCCGGCAGGAGCCGGAGGATCGAGGCCGTGATGCCCGAGGCCACGGTGCCCCCCGCGACCGCGCCGAGGAGCTTGCCGTCGGCCTGGAGGGCGACACCGTAGCCCCGCACATAGGGCTTCTCTTCGCCGCTCGCGTTCACCATGCCAGTCCCGCCGAACGTCGTGTCCGCCGAGCCGTCCGCGTTGAAGCGCGCAAAGGCATAGTGGTTCACGCCGTCGAGCGCGTATCCGACGAGGATCGGCTTGCCGTCGCTCCCGAGGACGAGGTCGTTATCGTTGTAGGGCGTCTGCGAGAGATAGGCGATGCCGCCCGTTCCGAAGCCGGGATCGAGCGCCCCGTCGCGATCGAGCCGCACCGCAAGGAACGTGGGGCCCGCGTCCCGCTCGGTTCCTCCGGCGACGATCTGCCCGCCCTCTCCGAGCGCGACCGAGTGCAGCGGGCGGTTCTCGAACGAGACGACGCCCGAGCCGCCGAAGTCGCGATCGACATCGCCCATGGAAGAGAACCGCACGACGATGCCGCGGTTGCCCGGCTTCCCGACGCCGGCGGCGATGATCCAGCCGTCGCTCTGGACGGCGGCGTCGAAGCCCTCCGAGCCGCTGATCAGCGCAGGCTCGAGCCTCGCGACCCCGCTGGCGCCAAAGGCCTGATCGAGCCCGCCGCTCGCGTTGAACCGGACCACCGCGAGCTGGTCGTTCCGCGTCCCCACGGCCAGGATGCGCCCGTCCGGCTGGAGGGCCAGCGACTTGACCGTTCCCTCCTGGCCGACGACGAGGCCCGCTGTGCCGAACTCCGGATCGAGCACGCCGCTCGGCAGGAAGCGAGCAAGACCCCAGGTCGCTCCGTCGATGCCGGCGACGAGGATCTTGCCGTCTTCCTGGACGACGATGGCGCGCGCCTCGTGGGGCGTTCCGCTGGTCGCGATTCCATCGCCATCAAACGACTGATCGAGCGTCCCCGGCGGATCGGCGACGAGCAGCGAGACCGGCAGCACCCGATCCTCCAGCCCGGGCGCGCTGGCCACGAGCGAGGGTGCGGCGCCGCCGACCGCCGCGAGCGGCTCCGCGGTCAGCGTGAGCACGCCGGCGGCCTCGCCGCCCGGGACCACGACCGGGCTCGCCGTGACGCCGCTCGGCAGCCCCGACAGCGAGAGCTCGACGTCGCCCGCGAAGTCGTCCGAGCGGGTGACGGCGACGGTGAGCGACGTCGAGCCGCCGCGCACCACGCGCGCCGCCGCCGGGTCGAGCGCGATCGAGAAGCCCGCCTGCGGCGCCCCGCCGCCGCTGCCGTGTGCGGAAAGGTCGCCGCCGCCCCCTCCGCCTCCGCCCGACGCGGCGCCGCCGCCGACTCCAGCGCCGCCGTCACCGCCGGCCCCGTCGCGCGAGACGTCGTGAATGCCGAGGATGTTCTGGCAGCCGAGCGCGAGACAGGCCGCGGCCGCCCCGGCGAGGAAGGCCACGCGCGCGAGCCGGGCGCCGCGGGCTGGCCGGGGCAGCGCGCTCCTCTGCGCGAGCGGCGCGAGCGGGAGGATCATGCCGGCAGGCTACCACGTCGGCCCCCCGCCGGACGCAGCGCCACGACGGCGCCCGGGGTCACGCGCTCGGAGACGAGGCGCTCTCCACCTGCTGCGCGAGCTCATTCCACTCGGGGTACCCGAACCGGTATGGCTCGACAGAAAGGCCCTTCAGGAACCGGAGAACCGACCGCGCCACGACGTCCACCTCGTGACACGGCGCCATCGGGTGAGAGCGCCATGCATGGAACCGCTCGACCACCTCCCGAGGCTCGAACGGAAGACAGCGCGAGCTCGGGCTCGGATCGGGATCCGGATAGGAGGTCAGCACCTCGATCTCCTGCCGCAGGAGATCGAGCGCCCCGCGAGGATCGGCCTGCTGCAGGAGGCGCGCGTACTCCCGGTACGGCGTGTGGTGCGACGGGCTCAGCCGCAGGGCCTCCTCGTAGTAGAACCGCGCCCGATCCGGATTGCCCAGCCGATCGCGGTACAGGTTTCCGAGCTTGCCATACGCCTCGACCGTCCCCGGATAGAACCGCTTCACGTCGTAGTAATCCGGGTGGGAGGAATACGAGTTCCTCGGGGAGAAATCGGGCTCGAGCTCGGCGAAGCGCGCGTAGTGCCGCGCGGCCTGCTCATGAGCGCCCCGGCGCTCGTGGAGCTCTCCCAGGTAGAAATGATTGACCGTGTAAAGGCGCGGGTCGTGGTACGCCCGCGACACGTTGTCCAGATACCGCTCCTTCAGAGGCGCGCGCGGCATGACCTGAGCCGCTCCGCCCCGCCCCCTCGTCATGAGCGTCTCCGCCAGGTGGAAGGAGCGGAGGAGATGGCGCTCCGCCTCGTCCGACTCGTGATAATGCCACAGGAACTGGCTGCTGATGATGTAGGCCCCCAGCGGGTGGATGCTGTCCTCGTCCATGAACGGATCCGCGTGTCGATAGGGGGCCTCGGACTGGAACGACGGCGCGATCTCGTCCCACCAGCGCTCGAGCTGGCGAAGCGACGCGAGCGCGCGCTCCAGCGACATGTTCAGGCTCCGCTCGGAGTACCAAGGGTGGATATCGTACGGCATGCGCAGGAAGTCGACGGCCTGCTCGAGCGACGTGAGCTCCTCGCTGGACAGCGCTCGCCGCCTGGTCACGTCGTACTCGACGCGAGCGAGCCCCGGGTGCGCCCACCGGATCTGCTCCTCTTCCTCCTCCCGGAGCTCGGTCTGCAGAAGGTCGAGCACGGCATCGATGTTCTCCCGGTTCGGCTCGTCGTCCTCTGCCTCGCGGGCGGCCTGCAGGACGGGGATGAACCGGGCCCAGCAAGCTCTGGTGTCGTGGACGCACCAGGCCGCATGGAACCTGACCAGCGGAGACGGAGACCGCAGCGCGCGCTCGTAGAGCGACGCGATCCGGTCGTCGAGCGCGGCTTCACCGCGCGACGCCTCCGCGAGGAACACGAGCGGCTCCGCCGTGCGGGCCAGCTCGCGGTCAGCCAGGTCGATCAGCGCATCGCGGGTGTACTGCGAGAGCGCCTCCCTGCCGAGCGGCGTGACCGCATCCCGAGCCATGAACCAGGGATTCAATCACAATGGACACGGCAGACACAGGCGTTTCCTTGGTCCGCCATGCCCGGGCGTCCGCCAACCCCGGAGGGTCCACGCGCCACGAGCGCCAGGCACAACTGTACATCCGTTCAATGATCTGCTAGCCGATCGGCATGCGCTCCCGCAAGGCCGCCGCCGCCGTCGTCGAAGAGCTGCCGCCCGCCGAGGAACCCATCGACGCGATCCCGCCCGACGACACCGCGGCGGACGAGCCGAGCTCCGCCGTCCGGGAGCCGCTCGCGCTCGATCTCATCTGCATCGACTGCGGCAGCAGCGGCCGCGGTCATGACGGCTGCGCGCACCGCGAGCGCGCCCGCTTCCACGCGCCGCCGCGGGCAGCGCTGGAGCTCGTCGCGCGCCTGCGCCGTGCCGCCGCCGAGCACCGCGCCGCCGCCCGCGCCCTCCGCGCCCTGGTCACCGCCGAGCACGCGCGCGGTCGCGCCGAGATCGAGCGGGCGGATCCGGTCGAACCGCAGCCCGAGGCGGCGCCGGAACCCCCCTCGCCGCCCCGGCTCGAGATCGCGGCGCCGGAGCCGCCCGCGCCGCCCGCCGTCTGCCCGCGCTGCGCCGAGCAGACCGAGGGCGAGCCGGCGGAGTCCGGGGCGCCGCCGCGCCGGCCGAAGCGCAAGGGGCGCGTGGCCCTCGAGCAGCAGGCGTTTCTCTTTTCGAGCGATTCCGAGCAACGCTCGCCGCACGGGACCTGAGCCGCGACCCAATCGCTGCCGAAGGAATCGGAGACCCGGGATCGGCGTTAGGCTGCGCCGATGTCCCCGAGCCCATCCCGAGCTCCTCGCTTGCGCGCCGGAGGCGGCGCTCTGGCCGCCGCGCTGCTCTGGCAGCTCGCCTGCACGGCAGGATCTCCACCCGGAGCTCTGCCCGTGAGCGGAGCGCGCCGGTCACCCGCGCCGCCTCGGCAGGAAGACGCGACACCACCGCGCCCGCTGCCCGCGGAGGGCCAGAGGACGCCGGCGCCCCCGCCAGGGCCAGCCCCGGGCGAAGCGCCGCTTCCCCCCGATGTCGTGGCCACGATGCAGGCGCTCGCCGCGCTCGACACCAGCGCGGAAGGCATCGGGCTGAGCGCGCCCCCCGCGGGAGCTCCCGCGCTGCTCCGCGCCTTGAAGGCCGAGCTCCGAGGCGTCGTCGGGCGCGCGCTCGACGCAGCCGAGGGCGCGCCCGACGACGCACGCGCGCGCGCGATGGCGGAGCTCGGGCGGCTCGGCGTCCGCCCCGCCGGCGAGGAACGGCGGTGGGGCAGCCTCCTCGACCTCCGCGTCGAGCAGCCCGCGGCGCACCCCGAGCTCCGGGTCGCGCTCCTGACGCTCGCGGTCCCGTGCGGCGAGGACTCGTCTCTCTACGTCTTCGAGCGGGCCCAGGCGGGCTTTCGCCTCGCGCTCGCTCACGAGAGCGATCCGTCGGAGCGGACGTCGGAGGGAAACCGGCTGTCGTACGGCTTCCTCACGGGCCAACCGAAGGGGCGCTGGGCGCTGGCCGTCTCGAGCGCGGAGTCGTCCTGCGTCTCGCTCTGGAGGACGCTGACCACGAGGGTGCTGCTGGAGGGAACAGACCCGCTGCACCCGCGCGCGGCCTTCGCGAACAGCCTCCGATTTCACATGCCGGCCGGCTACACCCTCGCTGCGTCGGCCAGCGGCTTCACGCTGCGCTGGACAGGCGACCCGACCTTCCTCCCATGGTACCCGCGCTGGGACGCCCTCGCCGCGCGCTACACGGTGGAAGGCGACAGCGTGCGTCGAGCGCCGCCCCTCGCGCCTGACGCGGAGTCGTTCGTGTACGCCTGGCTCGGGCTCGAGTGGGCAGAGGCCGAACGCTGGCTCTGCCCAGCGGCATCGCCGCCCGCGGGCGAGCGCTGGCACCGGGAGCTGCGCGCAGCGCTGCCAGGGCTCGCGTCGACACCGCAGCTCGGCGCGTGCGAGGGCCCCGACGGGGAGGATCCCTCGAAGTGCGAGGACGTGGAGCTGCGGCTGACGCGCCCGGGCTCCGCCCGGTCCACCGCGACCACCCACGTCCTCCTGGCGAAGCAGGGCACGGACCGCTGCGTCGAGCGCGTGTTCTCGAGGGGGAAGCCATGAGAAATCCGGGCAGCGGCTCGGTCGAGAGCGGGATGCTCGCCGCGGCGATCGCGCGGCCGGCGTGGCGGCGCCTGCGCGGACTGGCCCTCTCTTGCGCGGCCTGCCTGTCGCTCGCGCTCACGGCGTGCGCGGCACCCGCGCCCGGGGCGAGAGGACCTCTGGCACCTCGGCCGGCAGCGCGGCCCGCGACGCACGGCGCTCCCACGGCCCCCGCCACAGCCCTCCCGGCGGACGACGCCACGGACCTCGCGAGAGAGGCGCTCGCCCCGTTCTTCGCCGCCCCGAGAGCGAGCGCGGCCGACGATCAGGACACGTGGCTGACGCCGCGGGTGAGCGTGGAGAAGCTGCCGGCGGAGTGCTGGGAGCTGGCGCCGGAGCAGGACGCAGCCGGGCTGGCGATGGTCGCGCTGCACCGGCGCGAGCGCGGCCCCGTCCAGTGCGCTCCGTTCAGCGCGCGCCTCGCGCCGTTCGCCACGTTCGCCGTCGACAGGCGCGCTGGCACCGTGCGCTGGTGGGACGAAGCTACGCCCCGGCCGATGCGCGAGTTCTTCGCCGCGCGCGAGGAGTTTCTGAGAGCAGCCGTCTCGGCGCTGGAGAAGCGCTTCATCGACGACGCCATCGCCTGGGGAGGCACGACCGCGCTGCGCGTCGAGGGCGAGACGGCCATGCACCTCCACGTGTCCGTGCTCTCGCCCGACGGCCGCAAGCGGCTCGCGCGCTTCCGCGTCGACAGGCGCACGCGCGAGCTCTCGTGGGACGACAACGGCGAGCTCCGCGGCTACGAGGCGTTCAAGGCGAGCTGGTACCGGGACCATCACCCGGCGGTCACCGCGCTCGGCCAGCTGCTCGAGTGGAAATGGTCCGGGGTCGATTCGCTCACGCTGGAGGCATCCCACGGCCACGCCTTCGATCTCGTCGCCCGGGCCGGGGGGACGTGCTCACCGGCGAGCCGCATCTGCGCCACGGAGCGATTCCGCGTCGATATGCGGCGCGGCGCGGTGATGTGGCACGACGGCAAGGCCTACGTGCCCATCGAGCGATTTCTCCAGGACCTGGAGCGGAAGGGGCAAAGGGCCGTCCTCCTGGCCAGGGCCTGGGCGCTGAAGCAACGAGGGCCCGCCGGCGCCTCCTGCATCGCGTTCCGGGCCGAGAGCGTCGACAGGGCGAGCGCGCACGTCCGGATGCACCTCGCCCCGCCGTGCAACACCTCCCCGATGCTGATGACGCTCGCGTGGTACTTCGTGGACCTGCGCACAGGCAAGGTGTGCTCTTCCGAGGACGACACGTGCGGTTCGAAGTCCGGGCAGGGGAGACCATGACATGGGCCAGCGGGGCGCGGGCCCCATGAGGTCGCCCGCCGCGGCGCGCGACAATCGGAGCTGACAAGCACCGCCGTCCATCCGATACTCGCGCCGCTTGCCGCACAGCACGGCCATCAGCAGGCGACCGGGCGCCGGACGTGGGGACGCGGGAACGCGGGAGCTCGAGACGACGAGCGCTCGCTCCCGCCGCGAGCGCGCCGCAGAGCGGCATGGCCACACAGGTGTCGCGTGCTACCAGGTTTCGTTTGTGCTCGCGTCACGACGGAACGCGGGCGCTGAGGACCACCGAGGATGCTGCCACCATGTCGCTCGATAGAGCCATCGGCATCATGTGCCCCGACATCTGGGGCAGCTATGTTTGCGAGCTTCTCGGCGGTATCCAGCCGGCCGCCGCGCGCGCCGGATATCGGGTGATCGCCATCAGGGCGTCCCCGCGAGACGTCCACAGGCTGCGGCTCGCGCGAGACCAGGTCGACGGGTGGATCGCGCTCATCGACGCGGCGGAACTCGAGCCCTTCCTCGACGACGGCCGGCCCGTCGTGACCCTCAGCGCGCGCGCAAACGACGACGCGCGCTGTCCCTACATCCTGCCCGACAACCACGGTGGCGCCCTCTCGGCCGTACGCCACCTGCTCGACCACGGCCACGAGCGGATCGTCTTCGCGGGCCACATGGCGCACGAGGACATCCGGCAGCGCTTCCAGGCCTACCGGGACGCGCTCGAGGAGCGCGGCATCTCGTTCGACCCCGAGCTCGTCTTCGATCTTCCGAACAACGAGCGGGCGAGCGGCCGGCTCGCCGTGCGGCGCCTGCTGGAGGAGGGCGTCACCTGCACCGCGATGTTCATGTCGGCCGACAAGGAGGCGCTCGGGGTCCTCGACGCGTTCGCCGAGGCAGGCATCCGCGTCCCCGAGGACATCGCGCTCGTCGGGTTCGACGACATCGAGGCGGCCCGGTACGCCTCGCCGCCGCTGACGACGGTCCGCCAGCGGTTCGACCGGCTCGGCGGGACAGCCGCCGAGCTGCTCATCGACCTCCTCGCCGGGCGGGAGCTCCCCTGCGCGGGGCACATCGCGCCGACGACCCTGGTCCTGCGCCGCTCCTGCGGCTGCTCACCCGCCCCGGCGCAGCGCGACGCGCCCCCGTCGTCCCGCAGCGCCGCGGCGAGCTCCCGCGTGCCCGCGTCGGCCCGCAGCGCCGCTGCGCAGGCCGGCGCGCTCGCGCGGGAGCTCGCGGCGCTCGCGAGCGCCGCGACGGCCCTCGATCCGAGCTCGCCGCCGGAAGAGGCCTGGCCCGGCGCGACGGAGGTGGTCCTCGGGCTCGAGGCGGCCGTCTGGGGCAGGCCCGGCCCCGCTGCCGCGGCGCTGGAGCGGGCCTGGCGAGAGGCCGCGGAGCAGATGCCCGACATCGACCAGCTCCTCGAGATGGTCGACCGGCTGGAGCGGGCCGGCCAGGCGATGCTCCGCGGCGCGGCGGACGCCGGTGCCGAGCGGCGCGTGGCGACGTACATCCGGGGGGCCCGGCGCGCCATGATGGAGGGCCGGGTCGCGATCGAGGCGGCCCGCGCCGACTACCTGAACGGCCTGCTCGACATCAACCTCGTCATCCGGGAGACGCTCCTCGCGGACGTGGGCAGCGGCGGGAGCAAGCTGAGCTGGCTCTCCGCGGTGCAGATGAGCTGGGGCTGCCTCGCCGTGTGGGAGGCGCCCGGGGACACGGGTCCCCTGCTGCGGGTCGTCGAGAGCTGCTCCCCCGGAGCGGCGGCCGCCATGCCGGAAGCGGGCGCGCGCGTCGCGGCCGAGGCGTTCCCGCGCGGCGACTGGCTGCCTGCCGCCGCCCAGCGGAGCGACCACGTCCTCCGGCTCATCCCGCTCCGCAGCGAGGGCGAGGATCGCGGCATCCTCGCCGTCTGCGCCCCGGTGAGCAGCCCGCTCGGGCTGGATCACCGGGACATGGAGATGTGGGTGGCGATGCTCACCGCGGCGCTCGAGCGCGCGTCGCTGATCGAGTCGCTGATCGAGCAGGAGCAGCAGGCGCGCGCCGCCTACGAGCGCGAGCGCGCCCTCGCGGACGACGTGCGCCGGCTCGGGTGCCCGGTCATCCCGCTCGACGAGGGCGTGCTGCTCGTGCCGCTCGTCGGCGCCATCGACCTGGAGCGCGCGCGCCACGTGCTCGAGGTGGTGCTCGCGGAGCTCAGCCAGAAGGAAGCCGAGGTGCTGCTGATGGATATCACCGGCGTGCCCTTCGCCGACATGCAGGTCGCGGCGTCGCTGATGAAGACGACCCGCGCCGCCCTCCTGCTCGGCGCCGAGGTCATCGTCGTGGGGATGCGGCCGCAGGTCGCGCAGGGGTTCATCCGCCTCGGCATCGACCTCCAGGGGATGACGCTCCACCAGACCCTCGGCAGCGCGCTCTCGGCGCTGCGCCGCAGGCGGCAGCCGCTCGACGCGCCGCCGGGCCCCCGGGCCTGAGCCCCCGGCGCGCGCCGCGCCTCGGCGCCGCTATTCCGCTGCGTCCGGCCTCGCCGCAGCGGCCCCGCGGGCACGGCGGCCGCGCTTGCCTTCCCCAGGTTCCCCCGGCGCGCCGCGCGCCGCGCGCGGCTTGCCCTTGCTGACGCCGACCCGCCGCACGAACGACAGGAACCGCCGGAGCGCGGGGGAGGCGTCGTCGGCGCGCCACGCGACGAGCAGATCGGTCGACGGCGCCCCCACGATCGGCCGCAGCGCGAGCCCCTTGCGACCGATATTCTTGATGGATTCCGGCAAGATAGAGACGCCGAAGCCCGCCGCCACCAGGCTCAGGATGTCGAGGTGCAGCGCCTCCTGCGCGATGCGCGGGGAGAAGCCCGCGGCGCGGCAGAGCCCCATCACCAGGTCGAAGAAGGCCGACCCGCGCTGGCGCGGGAACACGACGAACGGCTCGCGCGACAGGAGCTCGAGCGGGATGCGCTTCCGCGCGGCGAGCGGGTGATCGGCCGGCAGGGCGACCAGGAGCGGCTCGCGCCGGACGCACTCGGACGCGAGCCGGGCGTCGTGGAGCGGCGCCCTCACGAAGCCGACGTCGATGCGCCCGTCCTTGAGCGCCTCGATCTGCTCCTGCGGCGGCATCTCGCGGAGCGCGAGCTCCACCGCGGGCAGCTCCCCGCGAAAGGTGCGGACCAGCTCGGTGATGCCGCTGTAGGCGAGCGACGACAGGTACCCGACCACGAGGCGCCCGGTCTCGCCCACGCTCGCGCGCCGGGCCTCGTGCACCGCGAGCTCGAGCGCGTCGAAGACCCGCCGGACGTGGGCGAGGAGCACCGCGCCCGCGGGCGTCAGCTCGACGCGCCGCCGCGAGCGATCGAAGAGCGAGAACCCGAGCTCGGACTCGAGATCCTGGATCTGCCGGCTCAGCGGCGGCTGGGCGATGCCGAGCCGCTGCGCCGCGCGGCCGAAGTGCCGCTCCTCGGCGACGGCCGTGAAGTACCGGAGGTGGCGTAGATCCATACCTTGAAGGTATCGTGTGATACGAAAGAATAGATTGGACGAACGTCAAGGGCACCCTAAATGCGGAGCCTGCCCTCAGGCGCCACCCCCGGCCGGGGCGCTCCGGAGGGGGACGGGAATTGGCCCATGTGGCTCGTCCGGATCGCGCTTCAACGCACCTACACGTTCATCGTGATGTCGATGCTGATCGTCATCCTGGGCGTGTTCACCGTCGCCCGGATGCCGACGGACATCTTCCCGGACATCGACATCCCGGTCCTGTCCGTGATTTTCAACTACGGCGGCCTCCCCCCCGAGGAGATGGAGAAGCGCATCGTCAACAACTACGAGCGCTTCCTCACCACGACCGTCAACGACATCGATCATATCGAGAGCCAGTCGCTCACCGGCATCTCGATCATCAAGATCTTCCTCCAGCCCGGCGCCAGCATCGAGGCCGCGACGGCGCAGGTCACGGCGATCTCGCAGACCGCGATCCGCCAGATGCCGCCCGGGATCAGCCCGCCGCTCATCATCCGTTACAGCGCCTCGAACGTGCCGATCCTCCAGGCCGCGCTGGAGAGCGAGTCGCTGAGCGAGCAGCAGCTCTTCGACTACGCGGTCAACTTCATCCGCGCCGACATCGCGACGATCCGGGGCACGCAGATCCCGTACCCGTACGGCGGGAAGCAGCGCCAGATCATGGTCGACATCGACCCGCAGCGCCTCTTCGCCTGGGGGCTGTCGCCGCGCGACGTGAACGCGGCGCTCGGGCTGCAGAACATCACCCTGCCCTCCGGCACGGCGAAGATGGGGGAGAACGAGTACCCCGTCATCCTGAACAGCAGCCCCGCGGCCTTCGAGGAGCTCGGCAAGCTGCCGCTCAGGACGGTGAACGGCAGGACCATCACCCTCCGCGACGTCGCGAGCGTGCGCGACGGGAACGCGCCGCAGACGAACATGGTGCACGTGGAGGGCAAGCGCAGCGTGCTCCTGAGCGTCCTCAAGAACGGGAGCGCGAGCACGCTCGACGTCGCCTCGCGCATCCACGCGATGCTGCCGGCCACGCTGGAGAAGCTCCCGAAGGAGCTCAAGGTCTCGCTGCTCTTCGATCAGTCGGTGTTCGTCCGCGCCGCGGTCTCCGGGGTCGTGCACGAGGCGCTGATCGCCGCGGGGCTCACGGCGCTCATGATCGTGCTGTTCCTCGGGAGCTGGCGCAGCACGCTCATCGTCGTCATCAGCATCCCGCTCTCGATCCTCGTCTCGATCATCGCCCTCAACGCCCTCGGCCACACGCTCAACGTGATGACGCTCGGCGGGATGGCGCTCGCCGTCGGCATCCTGGTCGACGACGCGACCGTGGCCATCGAGAACATCCACAGGAACCTCGGGCAGCGGAAGCCGTTCCTGCGCGCCATCGTCGACGGGGCGCAGGAGATCGCCGTCCCGGCGCTCGTCTCCACGCTCTGCATCTGCATCGTCTTCGTGCCGGTCGCCTTCATCACCGGCGCCGCGCGGTCGCTCTTCGTGCCGATGGCCATGGCGGTCGTCTTCGCCATGCTCACGTCGTACTTCCTGTCGCGGACGCTCGTCCCGACGCTCGTGCGCCTCCTGCTCGAGCGCGAGGCGGCGGAGCACGCGCACGGCCACGCCGCGCCAGAGGGCCTCTTCGGGCGCGTCTTCGCCGCGTTCAACCGCGCCTTCGACCGGCTGCGGGCGGCGTACGGCGGGTGGCTCGCGTGGGCGCTCGCGCACCGCGCCCTGTTCGTCGGGGCGTTCCTTGCGCTCGTCGCCGCCTCGGTCGCGCTGATCCCGCTCCTCGGCCGCGACTTCTTCCCGACCGTCGACGCGGGGCTCATCAAGCTCCACGTGCGCGGCCCGCCGGGCACCCGCCTCGAGGAGAGCGAGCGGCGCTTCGCCCGGATCGAGGAGACCATCCGCGGGGCGCTCCCGCCGGGCGAGATCCGCACGATGCTCGACAGCATCGGGATCCCGGCGAGCGGCATCAACCTGTCGCTCAGCGAGGGCGCGCAGATCTCGTCGGCCGACGGGCAGATCTTCATCGCGCTCGCGGAGCACCACCGGCCCACCGCGGACCACGTCCGGACGCTCCGCGCGAGGCTCAACGCGGCGTACCCCGACACGACGTTCTTCTTCCTCGCCCCCGACATCTCGACGCAGGTGCTGAACTTCGGCCTCGCGGCGCCCATCAACGTCCAGGTGGTCGGCCCGATCGGCAAGGAGGACGAGACCTACGCCGTCGCGCGGAAGATCGCCGATCGCATGGAGAGGATCCCCGGCGCCGTCGACGTCCACCTCGCGCAGGTGCCGGCGCGGCCACAGCTCCGCATCGACGTCGACCGCACCATGGCCGACCAGCTGGGGCTCAGCCAGCGCGACGTGGCGAGCGACGTGCTCGTCTCGCTCTCGTCGAGCGGGCAGACGTCGCCGACCTACTGGCTGGACAAGCGCGGCGTGCAGTACCTCGTCGCCGTGCAGACGCCCCAGTACGCGATGGCGTCCATCGACGACGTGAACGCCACGCCGCTGTCGACCGGCGACGGCCGCCCCCAGCTCCTCTCCAACGTCGCGTCGATGTCGCGCGCGACCGGGCCGGCGAACATCACCCATTACAACATCGCGAGGACGTTCGACGTCCAGGCGAACGTCGACGGCACCGACCTCGGCTCGGTCGCGGGCGCCGTCGCGCGGGTTGTCGACGAGCTCAGGCCCGAGCTGCCGCGCGGGACGAGGGTGACCATCAAGGGGCAGGCGGAGAGCATGGACACCTCGTTCACGGGGCTCGGCTACGGGCTCCTCTTCGCGGTCGTGCTCGTCTACCTGCTGATGGTCGTGAACTTCCAGTCGTGGCTCGACCCGCTCATCATCCTGATGGCGCTCCCGGGCGCGGTGGCGGGCATCGCGTGGGTGCTCTTCGTGACGCACACGACGCTGAGCGTGCCCGCGCTCATGGGCTCGATCATGTGCGTCGGCGTCGCCACGGCGAACAGCATCCTCGTCGTGACGTTCGCGAACGACCAGCGCAAGCTGGGCCGCGACGCGGGCACCGCGGCCCTCGCCGCGGGCATGACGCGCCTCAGGCCGGTGCTCATGACGGCGCTCGCGATGATCTTCGGCATGCTGCCCATGTCGCTCGGCCTGGGCGAGGGCGGCGAGCAGAACGCCCCGCTGGGGCGCGCGGTCATCGGCGGCCTGCTCGTCGCGACGCTGAGCACGCTCTTCTTCGTGCCCGTGATGTACAGCCTCCTCCGGAACAAGGCCCCGGCCAGAGACCTGCTCGCAGAGGACCTATGAGCTCCCCCGCCCGCCGCGCCCCTGCCTCCCCGACGTCCGCTCCCCCGTCCCCGGGCAGCCCCGCCGACGACCTCGGGTTCGATCTGCCGCCGCCCGCCGCGCTGACGAGGACCCGCGGCCTCGCCCTCGGCGTGGGCCTCGTCGTCGTGCTCGGGGCGGCGTTCGCCGCGGCCTACCTGCCCCGCCGGAACGCCCGCGCCGCGCTCGAGCAGGGCGCCCGGGCCGCCGAGGGCGCGGCCCCGCGCGTGGGGGTCGTCGCGCCGCAGCCGGTGTCGAGCGACCGCGCGCTCGTCCTGCCCGGGAGCATCCAGCCCCTCGCGGAGACGGTCGTCTACCCGCGCGTGAGCGGCTACGTGCGGAGGTGGACCGCGGACATCGGCGACAAGGTCGAGGAGGGGCAGATCCTCGCCGAGATCGACACGCCCGAGCTCGATCAGGAGCTCGCGCAGGCCCGCGCGCAGCTCGTGCAGGCGAGCGCCGGCCTCGTGCAGGCCGAGGCCAACCGCGACCTGTCGAGGTCGAGCGTGAAGCGCTACGAGCAGCTCGTCCCCGCGGGCGTGGCGCCGCAGGAGGAGCTCGAGCAGCGGCAGGGGCAGGCGCACGTCGCCGAGGCGAGCGTCACCGTGGCGCGCGCGGCGATCACCGCGCAGCAGGCGAACGTCCAGCGCATCCTGGATCAGAAGAAGTTCGCGAAGGTCGTCGCGCCGTTCGCGGGGACGGTCACCTCGCGCACGACCGAGCGCGGGGCGCTGGTCACGGCGGGCAACGGGACGCCGCTCTTCACCATCGCGGCGACCGACCCCGTGCGCGTCTTCGTGGGCGTCCCGCAGGGCGTGGCGCCCAGCGTGCGGGTCGACGCGCCCGCGAAGGTCACGGTGCGCGAGTTCGCGGGCCAGCCGTTCCAGGGCACGATCGCGCGCACGGCCGGCGCGCTCGACCCGGCGACCCGGACGATGAACACGGAGGTGCGGGTGCCGAACCCCGACGGCCGGCTCCTCGCGGGCATGTACGCGGAGGTCGCGCTGACCTTGCCCACGCCGCACCGCGTGCTCGAGATCCCGGCGACGGCGCTCTACAACGACGCCAAGGGGCTCCGCGTGGCCGTCATCGACCCCGCGAGCAGGATCCGCTTCGCGCCGATCGTCGTCGAGCGCGACACGGGCGCGACGATCCAGGTGTCGACCGGGCTCGACGGGAGCGAGCGGGTCGTGAAGCTCGCGAGCGCGGAGCTGAGCGAGGGGATGGCGGTCGAGATCCTCCCCGAAGGGCCGCCGCCCCCGCCTCCGGGCGGGCCTAACCGCTGAAGCCAGCCTCGTTCGCGTCGAGCTCCTGCGTGAGCAGCGCCCTGGAGAACGCCGGGTGGTGGGGTACTTACCCAATCCTGCCGGAATGACGGGGCCGCCAAGACGCCATACGACGCCAAGATACTGATGTCACGCTGTGACAATGTCACGATGTCACGCCTGACGATGTCACGATGTCACGCCTCCGAGCGTGCCTTCGTGCGGCGCAGCAGCGCGCCGAGCCTCTCCCCTCCTCCTCGCGAGCGGCGCGGCGCCAGGCGGGGGCGGCGCCCGGCGCGGCGCTACCGGGGGGGGGTGTTATGAGCGCGCAAGTGGCTGATATGAAACGCATTTTCGCGAGCTCCAGGCGGCGTCACGACCGCCGCTGAGGGGCGCCCGGCCGTCGTCGCGGCCACCACGGCGCGCGCGCCGCGCGGGGTGCGCTGCTCGCCGGAGCGCCGTGCGGCCCGCTGGCACGAAGGGTGGATAAGCCCATGACGGGACGCGGGCGAAGAGGCGCTCCGAGACCGCAGCCGATGATCCCGACGGCCCTTCGCCCCGCCCCGCGCTGAGGCTGCAGCACCATTCAAAAAAGGAATCGCGAACATGAGAGCCAGTAGCTTGATCTTCTGTGGAGCCGCGGCCGCCGCCTTCGTCGGCATGGCGCCGTCGGCGCACGCCCAAGACACGTATCCTCAGCAGCCGGCGGTCTTCTACTCCGTCCGCACGGGCACACCGGAATCGGTGGGTCTGTCCAGCGCCCTCCTCGACCAGGCGGTCAACGAGCTGGAGGATGCGGTGGACGACGGGGATATCAATGGCGCGGTCCTCCTGGTCGCCCGCCGGGGCCGGGTCGTGCTCCACACCGCCGTGGGGACGAGAGACGGCCTGAACGAGGACGATCCGAGCATGCCCTCGGTGCCGATGCCGCTCGATGGGATCTTCGATCTCGAGTCCATGACCAAGCCGTTCACCGTCTTTCTCGCGATGAGAATGCAAGAGTCCGGGGATTACCCGGGGTTCAACATCAACAACACGGTCGCGACGTATTTCTCGGAGTTCGCCGTCTCCTCGGTCAACAACAAGAGCTCTGTCACGATCAGGGACCTGATGAGCTATATATCGGGGGAGGATGTCGACTACTTCGACGACACCAACCCGAACGGCCTCTTCGACGACGTCGACCCCTGGCACTCGATGCTCGACGCGCCGCTGGCCCACCCGCGGGGGACGAAGGTCGTCTACAGCGATCTCGGCTTTCGGCTCCTGGGCCACGTGCTGGAGACGGTCGGCGGCGACTCGCTCCAGAACCTGATGAAGACCTACATCTTCGACCCGCTGCAAATGAATGACACGGGCTTTCAGCCGTGGCTCAACATGCCGGAGAAGGAGGACCGCTTCGTCGGCACGGCGTGGTCCGCGGCGCGCGAGCGCTATCTCCGGGGCGAGGTGCAGGACGAGACCGACTACTTCCTCGAAGGGGACGGCCCGGACCCGGCCGAGCACCTCACCGGGTGCGACGGCCTGTTCTCGACCGCGAGCGATCTGGCGAAGTTCGCCCAGATGTTGTTGAACCGGGGCAAGCACGTCTACAGCTGCAACCAGTGGCCTCTCAACATCTGCGTACGCAACATGCTCCCCGCCCAGGCCGTGCTCGACATGACCACGACCCAGACAGGCTCGCTCCACCTCAACAGGTCGGCCTGGACGTACTCCGAGAACCTGCTCTACTCGCGCAAGGGGTACGGCTGGGAGATGTGGGACGCAGGCATGTGGCCCGGTGGGGAGTCGACATCGACCGTCGCCTACAGCAAGACAGGCGCCGCAGGGACGCTCATCGTGGTCGATCCCGAGCCGAGCCGCGAGATGTTCACGATCCTGCTCACGAACCACGGGCTGCCGGGCTTCGACCACTTCACCGTCGACCCGTCGACGGGCAAGATGTCCTGGGAGGACTTCGACTGGATGCTCGGTGACATCCGGGCCAACGAG
Source organism: Sorangium sp. So ce281 (assembly GCF_051527395.1). Taxonomy (NCBI): domain Bacteria; kingdom Pseudomonadati; phylum Myxococcota; order Polyangiales; family Polyangiaceae; genus Sorangium; species Sorangium sp. So ce281. The sequence goes on along the minus strand of NZ_CP150322.1, from coordinate 1,907,851 downwards.
GTCATGACCAAGGTCCACGGGTCCCTCGCCTGGTGACCCGGCCCGCGGAGACGACGCGCGGGCCGGACCATTGCCAGGTGGGGCAGGAACGTTTGCCCTCATCGCGTCTCTGACCGTGCGGTACCACCTCCATACCCGATCACGGTGCTCGTACGAGCTCCGCAACGCGACGGCCACCCCGCTGGAGCGACGGACACCGACCAACCCCGGGACGGACGTGCGCGGATCAGGGGACGGAGCGGCCGACCGTCTCGGCCTTCGCCCACATCTGCGCGAAGCCTTCGGCTCCGCCGTAGAGCCGGTCGATGAGCTGCTCTCCGCCCGGAAGCGCCTCGACGTGCTTGAGGAAATCCGGGAAGAGCCCGATGTGAACGACCCCCTCCTCGTTGTAATCCCACGAGCGGCTCCCCATCCGGGCCCTGGGGAAGCTGGAGTAATCGACGCACGCACTGGCCGCCGGATCGACGCATCGATACACGATCTCCATGGCCTGCGTACAGAACGCGCGCGTCGCGGCCTGGACACCGGCGCGGCGGTATTCGTCGGGAGTCGGCGCCTTGTAAGAGCAGGACGTCCTGTCGTTGCACGCGCGGCCGACGAGGCCCGTCAGGTTTCCGCTGGTCTGGATGTCGAGGCAGCCGATGCGCGCGGAGCGCACGTCGATCTCGGCCCCTGTGCACCGGAGCTGCGCGGGCGGGTGGCCCCAGGCGTCGCCTGGCACCGTCACCACCCGGTCCCGGGGCGCCTGGCACTCGGGAGAGCGCGGCATGACGACCATCCCGTTGATGTCCGAGCCGAGGGTGATCTGGAGCGCCTTGCCGCCGGACGTGATCGCCGCCACGGCGGCCGCGTTCCGCAGGAAGGTCCGTGCATCGGAGTCGCCGAAGCCGACGCCCGCGAGCCCGCCGCGCGCGGCGAGCTCCCTGTACTGGGCGTTGGTCCGGCCGTTCTCGTTGCCGCTCGAGCCGCGGAGCCCGTTGTGCCCCGAGACGAGCGGATACGCGCCGCCGGGCGTCGCTCGGGTGAGCGCGAGCACGTCGCTCACCATCCTCTGCGACATGTGATCGATGTCGATGACCATCCCGAGCCTCATCATCTCGTTGAGGGCGACTCGGCCCATGGGCAGGAGCCCCAGCCGGTTCTTGTGGCCTTCCCCCGGCTGGCAGCTCGGGAGCGGGATGTGACCGCCGGCGTCGCCGAGCTTCATCAGCTTGAAGAGGTCGTTCCCCGACTGGATCTGCTTCGTGATGCCCTCTCCGCGGGAGCACTCGAGGTCCCACCATTTCCCGGTCTGGAAGCGGTTGGCGCGCGCCACCTCGTCCTCGTAAGCGGCGGTGCCGCCGAAGAGGTTGTCGGTGAGGTGGACCGGGAACACGTAGCGCACGCCGAGGACGTGGAGGCGCTTGATCTCCGCGCGGATCTGGGCCTCCGTGGGCGACGCTTTGTTCCACACGAAGTTGCCGATGTCGTCCAGCTCGACACCGACGATCACCGCGAGCTTGTTCTTCTCCACGATGCGCCGGAGATCGGCGGATGAACGCGCGATCTCCATCCACGTGTCGTGCTTGCCGACGAAGCGGACGAGCTCTTCGATCTGGAGATTGCCCGACGCCCTGTCGTCGATGGGCGGGTTTGCCTCGATGCCGTGGGCGAGCGTGCGGCTGTTGACCGCCAGCGCGACCATCACCCGGAGGCCGCCCTCCTTCGCGCGGCGGATCCAGTCGACCCACATCTGCTGGTGCAGAATATCGTTGTGCGCCGGGAAGTGCGCGAACGTCGGATAGCCCACGGGGCGCTCGACCTCGAACGAGCGGATGCCGTGGGATTTCGCCATCTCCCCGAGCACGAGCTGGCGGACGTGATTCCCGCACTTGTTCGTTAGAAAATCGTGACCCCGGTGGGTGCTGTAGCTGGTCCCCAGCGCCTCCGCGATGCTGGCGGCGCGCCGCGCCGACGCATTGCACGTGGCGCCTGACACGCCTTGACCGCTGGGGTCGTAGATGGTCCCCGGCGCCATGAGCACGTCGACGTCGGGAGCGCCGTGGAGCGCGCGCCCGCCGAAGCCGAGGTGCGCCATCGGGTGGGTGTGGAGATCGGCGAACCCGCGCAGCGGCCGGCCGGGAGCGTTCAGCGCGGGATCGAAGATCGGCGAACGCCGCGCCTGCGCGCTCGCGGGGCCGGAGGCCGCGAACGTCACCGCGGCCGCGGCGATCGCAATCCAGGTTGGAGCCGACGCAGGGCCTGTCATTGGGCTGGTTTTCTTCATGCCGAGTCATCCTTCCGAGGTTTGCGAGCGACGGAGCCCGTGCGAGTGCCCACTTCGCCTCCGAGGCGTACCGCGCGGCCAGCGGCGCGATGAGGGCAAATTTTCTTGCCTCCTTGTCTGCGCGCCGCGCGCTCCGTCGTCACACAGGCGCTTCGAGCAGCTCGATGGTGACCTTGGCGCCGCCTTCCGGGAGGTTGGCGCGCAGGACGAGCCCACCGCTCGATTCCACCATGCCGGCCACGAAGCCGAGCCCCAGTCCGGACCCACCCGGCTTCGGGCTCGGCGTGTCGTGGAACCCGGGGCCGTCGTCCTTCACCTCGATGGCCACCCGCCCGCCGCCCAGCGGGCGCGCGTCCAGCGTCACGCTGGACGCCCCGCGCTCGCCCGTCCCCTCGCACGCGTTGACGAGGAGGTTGAGGAGCACTCGCTCCAGCACGTCGTGCCCCCCCGCGAACAGGACCGCGGTGCGCTCCGCGCGATCCGTGACGTCGACGTTCACCGCCTGGTAGCGCCGCCGGACGACCCGGAGCGCGCCGCGGGTCGCCTCGCCGATCTCGGCGGGGGCCGTCGCGCGCAGCGCGTCGAGCTCGCGCACCGTCCGATCGCGGATGTGCCCCATGGTCGAGGCGACATCCTCGATGCTCTCGCGGAGCTGCTCCAGCTTCCGCAACATGCGCTCGGCGCTCGCGGACTCGACCCGAAGGAGCTCGCGCCGGAGGAGATCGGTGTCGATGAGGGCGGCCGAGAGCGAGGTCTTCACGTCGTGGTGCTCGTGCAGCATGACGCTCAGGTTCCGCTGCGCGCGCTCGGCGCGCAGCGCGGAGCGCGCCCCGAGCTCGACGACGCGGACCGTGCGCGTCGTGGCGAGGAGCGCCGCGCTGGCGGCCGTCAGGAGCAGGAGGAAGAGCAGCGACGCCGGCGCCCAGAAGTCGTCGTGGTGGCCGCCGTTCAGCGCGCGGTCGAGCACGATGAGCACGAGCGCGGAGAGCGCGTTCGCCGCCGTCGCGAGGAGCACCGCCCGGCGGACGAGCCGGAACGCGCTCACGGACACCGTGATCAGGAGCGCGGCCATATCGAGCAAGTGCAAAATTCCAGGGTAGCCGTCCCAGGGCCAGAGCACGTTCGGCAGCAGCGCCAGAAAGCACAGGAGCGCGTCGAGGCCGACCGAGACGAGGATCAGGTGAGAAGGGGCATCGGCCCTCCGGCTCCGCCACCAGACGTACAGCGAGGCGACAACCGCGCCGAGGAGCAGCGGAACCTCGATGAGCGCGCGCGCGTGAGAGCCTGACGGCGCCAACCCCCCGACGGCGAGGAACCGCGCGAGGAGGGCCGCGCAGAAGACGCTCCGCGCGATCGAGGCGGTGCGCTCACCCCGCAGCGCCTCGCGCGTGATGAGGGCGTCGAGCTGCGCGCGACTCGACACGGCCGACACGGCCGACACGGCCGACACGGCCGACAGCGCCGGGACGCTGGCCAGCTCGGCCCTCTTGAGACTATGCGCCCCCATGAACCGGGAGCATGCTACCATATGATGTTACGCTGGCTGGTCGTGGAGGATGACGCGAGGCTCAGGCGCGCGCTGCGCGAGGCGCTCGAGGCGCGCGGCGCCGAGGTCGTCGCGTGCGCGTCGGTGGCCGAGGCGCATCGCGCGCTCGCAGACGGGGCGTTTCAAGGCATCATCGCCGACGTGATGCTCCCGGACGGGAACGCCGTCGACGTCGTGGAGCGGGCCATGACCTGCGCTGTCGCGCCGACGATCGTGGCCATCAGCGGCTCGGCGAGCCCGGCGGTCTCGTTCCGGCTCGCCCAGATGGGCGTGCGCTCGTTCCTGGCGAAGCCGCTGCGCCTCGAGGAGCTGGAGCGCACGATCGACGACGCGCTGGCCCGGCCGCCCGATCTCCGGCCTCAGGTGCGCGCGGCGGTGGGGCGGGCGTCGATCCAGGACGTCGAGGAGCAGGTGCGCACCGTCATGGTCGACGAGGCGCTCGCGCGCGCCGGAGGAAACCGCCGGAAGGCGGCGAAGCTCCTGAACGTCTCGCGCCAGCTGCTCCAGCACATCCTCCGGCGGCGATCGTAGGAGAGGCCGGCGCCGCCGCGCGCGGGCCGTGAACCACGGCCAGTTCCTCCTCTACCGCGAGCGGTGGCGAGCGAGACGCGCCGCGGCCGGCGCCGTCACTGCCCCTGTGTCGCCGCGAACGGGTTGAGCTCGTTCGTGAGATGGCTTATCGAGCTCTCGCATGGTGGTTGTCTCTCCTCGGCCGTTACTCGGCGGCCGCGGGCTCGGCGGGCGCGGGGCTCGCCGCCGCCGCCGCGCTGGACGTCCTGCGCGCCGCGGCGAGCCCCGCGCCGGCGAACGCCCGCGGTCAGCAACCCCCATGCCGCGCCGGACCGGGCCGGAACGCGGGGCCGAGAGCTTCCGGGCTGCTGCCGTGGCAGCAGCGGGTGGTGATCCGGTGCCCCGGCGCGAGCAGGCGCGCGCCCGAGCGACCACGCAACGCTGGACCGCCACGACGACGCGACGCGATCAACCGGCCAGCCGGCCAGCCGGCCAACCGACCAACCGACCAACCGACCAACCGACCAACCGACCAGGCGCGCGCGCGCGGGCGCGCCGCCGATAGCAGGTTTTGCGCGGAACCGCCCGCGCTTTGTTGTTGCCCTCGTCATTTCGAGGGTGGTACTGGTGCAAGGCATGAAATTCTCTGCGATTCATGCATTGATCGCCGCGTGTGCGCTCTGTTCCACGGCCGCGTGCTCGTGGCAGCCGTATGGCGAGGTCCGCGTCGTGAGGCGGACGAAGGTCGGCGGCGAGCTCGCGATCCTTGGCGATCGCGAGGTGGCCATGCAGAAGGCGAGCCAGACGATGGCCACGACCTGCGGCGGACCCGAGAGCTACGAGATCGTCGAAGAGGGCGAGACCGTGGTCGGGGAAGAGTCCGTGTCGGAGTCCAACGAGCGCCGCGAGAAGGATTTCTTCGGGCCGAAGAAGCGGAAGCAGGAGAGCACGCACACGGTGCAGAAGACCGAGTGGCGAGTGAAGTACGAGTGCAAGACGGACGAGCCGGCGCCCGCCGCGGAGACGTCGCCCGCGGAGGCCACCGAGGGCAAGACCGAGGGGCGCCGCGTCCACGAGGTGATCATCCGGTTCTGACGCGCGCGGCGGCCTGTCCGTCGTGGAGCAGCAACGCCGGCCACCGGGTCGCTCCCGGTCGCGCCGGCTTTGCCATCGTGCTCCTGGCCTGCCCAGTGGTAGATCTGGTGCAGCATGGACGTTCTTGAATTGGTCGAGCGCGCGGCGGCAGCGCCGTCATTGCTGCTCGCGACGGACTTCGACGGGACCATCTCCGAGATCACGGCGGGCGTGGCGGTGGCGGCGCCGCTCGCCCTCGGGGCGCTGGGGGCGCTCTCGCGGGCGCCGGGCACGACCGTGGCGATCGTCACGGGAAGGACGATCCACGACGTCTCGGCGCGCACGGCGGCGGTCGGCGCGGCGTGGCGCGTGGGCGAGCACGGGGCGGAGATCGCGACGCCGGGCGGGGAGTTCGTGTACCAGGCGGAGGCGCCGACCGAGGCGCTCGACGCGCTGGAGCGCGAGGCGGACGAGGCGGTGCGGCGGGTCCCTGCGCTGTGGGTCGAGCGCAAGCGCTGGTCGATCGCGCTCAACTGGCGGCGCGTCCCGGCGGAGGCTCGGCCGGCGGCGTTCGACGCGCTCGGGGCGTGGGCGGACGCGGCGGCGCGGCGCGGGTTCGTGGTCATGAGGGGGCGCAGCATCCACGAGGCCCGGGACGCCGCGCACGACAAGGGCCGCGCCCTCGCGTTCCTGCTGGCGCGGCTGCCGCCGGGGACGCTGGTGGTCTACGCGGGCGACGACACGACCGACGAGCCGGCGATCGCCCATGCCCGGGCGATCGGCGGCGTGGGCGTCTACATCGCCTCGTCCGAGCGGCCGGACACCGCGGTCGAGCCCGACCTGACGCTCGATGGCCCCGGAGCGTGGATCGCGTTCCTCGAGGCGCTCGCGGCGAGGCGCGGCGGCGTGATCGGCGAGGCGCCGCGCCTCGTCTGAGGGCCGTACTCAAGTTCTCCGTTCCTGCACGTCAGAGAGAAGATCAGGAGAAGCGGTGTTGCGCGCGCGGCGCGCGCGACACGGGTGTAGGCGGGCAGATGCGGTGGGGTGGTGAGCCGGACGGCGGCGGCGCGCCTCGAACGGAGCGCGAGCTCCGCCGCCAGCAAACCGAGCGTGCCGTTCGTCCATCGCCGCTCGAAAGAAGAAGTCTGATTAGCGGGTGAGCTGGACCGACAGTAGAGTTCGGCGCATGTGGACATTTCACATCTCAGCACTTCCGCTCCGCCGCACGAGCCGCGTGCAGGCGACATCGGTGCCGCTGTGCCTCGTCGTCGCGCTGGCGGGCTGTTCGCCCAAGGCCCGCAGCTTCCAGGGCTCCGGCGGCTCGGGCGCCGGCAGCGACGGGGATCACGGGGTCGGGGCGGGTGACCCCGGCGCTGGCTGGGACGGAGAGGCCCCTGCGTGCGCGGCCGAGACGCAGGCGGCCGACTGCGACGATGACAATCCATGCACCGCGGACGCGTGCACTGCAGGCGCGTGCGTCAACGTCCCGCTCGACGGCGTGCCGGCCCTGCCGTCCGGGCAGATCGCGGGCGACTGCCAGATCCTCACCTGCGCTGCCGGGCAGCCGTATCCTGCGCCGGACGGCGCCGACGCCGAGGACGACGGCGACCCATGCACGAGCGACGGGTGTCAACGCGGGGTCGCCACGCACGTCGTGGCTGCAGGCGCGCCGTGCGGCCAGGGCCGCGCCTGCGACGCAGCGGGCGCGTGCAGGGGCGCGAACGGCCGGGCGTGCGGCGGGCCGAGGGACTGCGCGAGCGGGAAATGCGTCGACGGCGTCTGCTGCGACACCGCTTGCGACGAAACCTGCATGGCTTGCAACGTCGAGCGGTCGGTCGGCACGTGCTCGCCCCTCGGCCCCGGAGTCGAGGACGATCCGGGCTGCGTGCTGGACGACAAGGTCTGCAATGGCGCGGGCGCTTGCAAGCTGGCGCCCGGCCGGCGGTGTCATCGACACGAGAGCTGCGCGAGCGGCGTCTGCCGCGGGAACGGCCGCTGCGGCGAGTTCCTGGCGGAATGAATCACCATCGTTCCCGTCGATCGCGACCCCGACACCGCGTGGTCGCTCATCTGGCCCCAGCCAGCGCCACCGCGTCGGGGCCGGCCGGGAAGCGGAGCTGCCCTGACGCGTCGTTCGCCGCGCGCCACACCCCTTCGGCCACGTCCGACTCGCTCGTCACCAGCGCCGGCTGCCCGAAGGAGGCGAAGATACGCTGTGCGAGAGGCGCGTAGGCCTCGGGAATCAGCCCTTCCATGCGGGGTCCCCCGTTGCTCGTGAAGCGCGTCGTCGGGCCGTAGCCCGGCTCGACGAGCTTCACGCGCACGCCGAAGGCCTCGAGCTCGAACGCGAGCGACGCGGTGAACCCCTCGATGGCCATCTTGCTCGCGGTGTACACGGCGACCAGCGGCATCGGCGCGAGCGTCGCGCTCGACGTCACGTTCACCACCACGCCCGATCGCCGCGCGCGGAGCTGGGGCAGCACGGCCTGCGTCATCGCCATCACGCCGAACGTGTTGGTCTCGAACACCTCGCGCACCGTGGTCATCGGCGTGGCCTCGAAGGCGCCCATGAGCCCGATGCCGGCGTTGTTGACGAGAACGTCGATGGGCCCGCTCGCCTCCAGCGCAGCCGCGATGCTCTCGGGCTTCGTCACGTCGAGCGCGATCACGCGCAGCCGGTCCGATCGAGGCAGCACGTCCTCGCGCGGCGTTCTCATGGTGGCGACGACGTTCCAGCCCTGCGCGTGGAAGCGGCGCGCGGTTTCGAGTCCATATCCCGAGGAGCAACCCGTGATGAGCACAGTGTTCATGAAGGGAAGATAGCGGCGGCGCGCTGGACTATCTATCATTGGTAGTCCACGTTTCGTTTGCTAGAGTCCGGACATGAACGACCCTCTCTCGGAGGTCATCGCGCTGCTCCAGCCGCGCGCGGTGTTCTCGAAGCGCATCAGCGGCGCCGGTCGCTGGGGGGTCCGCTACGCGGACTTCGGCCAGCCGAGCTTCTGCGCCGTGCTGGAGGGCAGCTGTCGTCTCGCCGTCGACGGCGAGCGCGCCCTGACGCTCGAGGCGGGCGACTTCGTGCTCCTGCCGGCGACGCCGGGGTTCACCCTGTCGGGCTTCGAGCCGGTGAGGCCAGAGCGCATCGACCCGAAGGTGACGCCCGCGCCGACGGGCGAGGTCCGCCACGGCACGCGCGGTGGACGCCCGGACGTGCGGCTGCTCGGCGGCTACTTCCTCTTCGACTCGCCCGACGCGGCGCTGTTCGTGTCGCTGCTGCCAGCGGTGCTGCACGTGCGCGGCGTCGAGCGCCTCTCGGTGCTTGTACGGCTCGTGGGCGACGAATCCAACGAGCAGCGATCGGGGCGCGACCTCGTGCTCACGCGGCTCGTGGAGGTGCTGCTCATCGAAGCGCTGCGGTCGGCTCCGGCCGAGGACGCGCCTCCGGGGCTCCTGCGCGGGCTGGCCGATCCGCGGCTCGCGCCGGCGATACGGCAGATGCACGCCCAGCTCGCGCGCGCGTGGACGGTCGCCCAGCTCGCCAAGACGGCGGCCCTCTCACGCTCGGCGTTCTTCGAGCGCTTCAGCCGCACCGTGGGCCTGCCGCCCATGGAATACCTGCTCGCCTGGCGCATGGCCGTCGCGAGGGATCTGCTCCGCCGCCACGATCTCGGGATCGCCGAGGTCGCCGAGCGCGTCGGCTACGGCTCGGCGAGCACGTTCAGCACCGCGTTCAGCCGACACGTGGGCCAGCCTCCGGGTCGCTACGCACATGAGGCCGTTTCGCGCCCCGGGGTGGCGAGCTCCGGTCCGCAGCAAGGCTCGAGCCTTCCGTCGCAACGCTGAACCACCGCGAGGCCCTGATGACAGGCAGCGCGGGCGCGACCTGCTCAGCGGGTGGGTTTACTACGACGCAAAGGGGACTACCAAACTGCTGTGGGAACCCTGCCCTCGAAGACCAGCGCCGCGCCTGTTCGTCGGGCGGCGAAACGCGCGCGACACGCGCGAGCCCATCAAGCGACGCTTGACCTCCCGGAGCCGCTGAGACCACATGGGAAGCCATGATCAACGCCCCGGTCCGGCCCGGCGACGTCTTGGCGGGCAAGTACCGCGTGGAGCGTCTGCTCGGCACGGGGGCCGTGGGGATCGTCGTCGCGGCGCTCCACGTCGAGCTCGACCAGCGCGTCGCCGTGAAGTTCATGCGCTCGGCCCACCACGTCACCGCCGACGTGCGCGCGCGCTTCTTGCGCGAGGCGCGCGCGGCGGTGCGGCTGCGCAGCCAGCACGTCGCCCGCGTGTTCGACGTCGGCACCCTCGAAAGCGGCGCGCCATACATCGTCATGGAATTCCTCGAAGGGCGTGATCTCGCCGCGTTGCTCAGGGAGAGCGGGTCGCTCTCTCTCGACGACGCCGTGGAGTACGTTCTCCAAACGTGTGAAGCCGTCGGCGAGGCGCACGCCGTCGGGATCGTTCACCGCGATCTGAAGCCGGCGAACCTGTTCGTCACCCAGGACGTCAGCGGCGCGTCGTGCATCAAGGTCCTCGACTTCGGGATCTCGAAGATCAGCGGCGCGGAGCTCGCCCTCACCGAAGACGACCAGCAGCTCGGCACCCCCTACTACATGTCGCCGGAGCAGATGAGCTCGCCGAAGGATGTCGACGCGCGCAGCGACCTCTGGGCGCTCGGCGTCCTCTTGTATGAGCTCATCGCCGGGCAGACGCCGTTTCACGCGGAGACCTTGGCGGAGTTCTACGGGCGCATGCTCGCGGCGAAGCCTACGCCGCTCCACCAGCGCCGGAGCGGCGTGCCCCCGGAGCTCGACGCGGTGATCCTGCGGTGTTTGATGCACGATCGCGAGCAGCGCTGGAGCGACGTGGCAGCGTTCGCCGGCGCCCTTGCGCCTCACGCGCCCATGCGAGCGCGGGGTTATCCGGAGCGGGTCTCTCGGGTGCTCAACATGCGGCGGTCGTCTCTGTCGGGAGCCACGGACGCGCCGGGGTCGCGCCGCGCGGAGGCCTCCCCGCCGTCGCCCGGCGCCGGGGCGGAGCGGTCGCTCGAACCGCGCCCGTCGGATTCCGTGGCGAAGACAGCGCTCACCACGTCCTGGCCCAGCGGCGCCCTACCGCCCTTCGGGGTGCTGCTGTCGAAGCCGCGCTATTGGGCTCCCCTTCTCCTCGGCGGTGCGTTCGTCGCGGGCGCTGCGCTGGCGGTGATCGCCTGGGGAGGGCAGGAGGGGGCGCGATCCCCGGCGCCGACAGAGCCGCCGGCGGCCTCCGTCGGCGCGCCGAACGCGGCCCCATCCGCGCCCGTTGAACCCCAGGCTCCCCCCTCCGCGCCCGCCTCCCACGACGCGAGCGCGAAAGCGCAGCCGGAGCCCACCTCGCCGTCGCCGTCGCCGTCGCCGTCGCCGGCGGCCACGCTGAAGCTGAAGACGACAACGCCCCCCCTGCGGGCGAAGCCCCCGGCCAAGGCCCCTCCCACCCCGAGGCGTGAGCCGACGTTCTCGTACGACGAGCGGCGCTAACTATGGGACAACGGCGACCGGCGTCGATATAATGGAATCGGTGCGTGGCCCAGGACCAGTGCGTGTCAAGCGCAGTGTCATCGCCGCGAGCGCGCTGATCCTATCGTTATCGCTCGCGCCGCGCGCCCTCGCGGAGCCGACCGCCGAGGACCGGGCGGCCGCCGATGTGCTCTTCCGCGAGGGACGCGCGCTCGTCAAGCAGGGCAGCTACGCCCTGGGGTGCTCGAAGCTCGTCGCAAGCCAGAAGCTGGATCCAACGGCCGGGACGCTGCTCGCCCTGGCGGATTGCTACGAGCTCAATGGCGAGACGGCGAGCGCTTGGGCGACCTTCAACGACGCCGAGGCAATGGCGCGCAGAGCGGGCGATCGGCGGCGCTCGAAGGAAGCGGGGCGGCGGGCGAGCCTCCTCGAGCCGCAGCTCTCGAGGCTCGTCATCGAGGTGGCGCCGGAGGCCCGGGTCGAGGGGCTCGAGGTGCGGCGCAACGCGAAGCCGCTCGATGCGGCGATGTTCGGCTCGGCGATCCCGGTCGATCCGGGCGAGCATACGATTGATGTGGTGGCGCCTGGCAAAAAGGCGTGGAGCACGGAGGTGGTCGTCGAGCCGAAGCCAGGGCAGAGAACGGTACACGTCCCTCTGCTCGAAGACGCGCCCGCGCCACGGCGGGAAGCGCGCGTGCCAGCGGCCACGAGCGCCGCGCCCACGGCGAGCTCGTGGAGCGCGCAGCGGACCGTCGGGCTCGCGCTGGGCGGGGTGAGCTTGGCCGGGATCGCGGTAGGCGCGGTGTTCGGTGTCGAGACGCTCTCGAAGATGAGCGAAGCGCGCAACCAGCACGGGTGTACCAACGACGACCCTCCCCGTTGTGGCGCCGAGGGGGTCAAGCTCCATCAGGACGCCAACACGACCGCCAACATCTCCAACGTGGCGTTCGCGGCGGGAGGCGCGGCGCTCATCACTGGCCTGGTCGTGTTCCTGACCGCGCCGTCGAGCGAGGCCGCGCCGTCGACGGCGCTGGAGGTGCGCCTGGGGCCTCCGGCCGAGCTCGGAACAGCGGGGCTGTCGTTGCGAGGTAGCTTTTGAGATGCGCCAGATGCGACCATGGGGGCTCGTCGTCGGGGGCGCATTGCTCGTCGCCGGCTGCCAGATCATCGCGGGCGTGCGCACCGACGCGGAGCTGAACCAAGGAGGCGACGGCGGCGAAGCGTGCAGCGTTTCTCCCGGGTGCCCGGGCGGCGTCTGTCAGGACGGCGTCTGCAAGCCGGCCGAGGCGAAGTGCGCGCTCGACCTCGAGCCGTTCGACATCCTCACGTCCGAAGACCTCGGCGGCCACGAGGTCGACACCTCCTCGCTCGTGCTGGCAAGCGGACCCGGTCGCGTATTTGTCTCGATCATCGACAAGACTGCCAGCCGGCTCGTGATCGGGACGGTGCACGAGCTCGGGGAGCCAGCCGGGTCGAAGACGGAGTTCCCGTTCACCGACGGCGCGGCTTTCGTCACCGGCCGCGAATCCGGAGGGCGAGTGTTCCTTCAGGGCAGGGTGGGGTATGAGATCGGGCAGCTCGTCTTCCCCACGACCGCCGACGGCGTCTCGTCCGAGGGGACGTTCCAGCGGTTTCCCGCGCTCGCACTGGAGTGCTCGAGCCCCAACGTGGCGACGTCGATGGCGTTCGTCCCGGCGGGCGATAACACCCTTTACGCCGCGACCTGCGCGGCGCCGGGCGGCTCGACGCGAGCGCTCGTCGTCGGTGGATCGTCCGAGCCTGCGCCGACCCTGGTGGCCCAGGGCGCACGTACCGATGCCTCGCTCAACGTTCGCTACTACACCGTCACGAACGGCCAGCACCTCCTCTTGTTGGATGACAACGCGACCGGAGAGGCGTTCTTCAGAACGGGCGCCTCGCGCGCCGATCTCGGCGTGGCGCGCCAGATCCAGTTCAGCCCATCTCCTGACGAGGTGGAGTCCTTCTTCGGGGCGTTCCCGCTGCCCGAGGGCGATGGCGTCACGCTCTTGATCGTGCACCTCGTCCCTCCGCCGAGGCTCGCCCTCTCGGCGGAGGTAGGCGTCGTGAAGGACTTTCTGTCGCTCGGACAGGTTCCCCCGCCCGGCTTTACCCCTGTCTTCAAGCTCCAGAATGTAAACCAGTACAACCCCCCAGGCCCCGCCGCGAGCGACGGCGAGAACGTGTATTTGACGTTGGTGCCGCCGCCTGGAAAGAGCGTGAACCTGGGCTGGTTCACGCGAACAGGTGAGAACGTGCTCCCCAACCAGCTTATCTTCTCCCTTCCGGACGGCAGCAGCGCGCAGATCCTCGGCTCGACCGTCGCGCAGCTCGGCGTCAAGCTGCTCGTCGCCTGGATCGAGCAGCGCGACGGCGCCTACTCCGTGCGCGGCCAGCGGCTCATCTGCACGCTGCAATGACGCGCCAACCGGCGCGGCCAGCTTGAGCGACCCATTGTTCGGCGGGAGCTCCTCGGGACCGCACGTCCTTTCGCGACCCGTCCACGATTCTCACCTGGCTCGCCATCGTCACAGCACGTAAAGGTGCCCGAGCCGAGGCTCAGAGCGCGCAGCGCGGATCCAGCCCGCCGCAGGCGCCCGCGCTGCGGGGCGAAGCGCCTGGAGGCGCGGGGCGCTGTGCTGTCACGTTCGCTGCAGCGCATACGCGATGCCGCTCCGCAGCGTCCCCGCCGTGACCAGGCCCCGCAGGTCGGCGTCGAGCTCGATGAGCGTCCGCGCGATCGCCGGCTGGATGCCGGTGAGCACCACCTGCGCGCCGAGCAGCCCGACCGCGCGCGCGGACTGCACGAGCATCTCCGCGACCTGGACGTCCACCGCCTTGACCCCGGTGATATCGATGATCGCGATGCGGGCCGCGTGCCTCTCCACCCCCTCCAGCAGCGTCTCGATGATCCGGCTCGCCCGCGCGCCGTCGAAGAACCCGATGAGCGGCATCACCAGCACCCCCTCGGCGATCGGCAACAGCGGCGTCACGAGCTCCCGTATCGTGTCCTGCTGCGCCGCGAGCAGCTCGTCCCGCGCGGCCTCCCGCTCGCGCTCCGCCGCCTTGACCCGCGTGATGTCCACCGAGATGCCGGCGACCGCGCCCTCCGGGATGCCCTCACCCCGGACAGGGAACTTGATCGAGTAGAACGTCTTCTCGCCTCGGGCGTCAGGGACGGGATCCTCGGCCTCGAGCGGGGCGCCGTTCCTCCGCACCAGGTCATCGACGTCTTTGTAAATAGCCGCAACTTCCGGTGGAAAGAAGTCGCTGTCGGTCTTTCCGAGCATGCTGCCCCGGGCCGCCCCGACGAGCTCCTCCACCGAGCGGCTCACCAGGAGAAAGGCGCCTTCCCGATCCTTTGCAACCATGAGGACCGGCGCGTGATCACAGAACGTCGCGAGCAGCGCCTCGCTCCTGAGGAGGCGCTGCTCGCGGCGCTTTCGCGCTGTCACGTCCTCGGCCGACAGAAAAATCTCGCGCGCCGATCCATCCTCGCTCCGCGCGAAGACCTCCGCGCGCACCGCGAAGATGCGGTCGTCTCCCTCGCGGCCTCGCGCCCGGAGCTCGCCCTCGATCACCTCGCCGTCCCGCGCCCGCTTCAGCCGCTCCGCGCTCGCGGCGAGGCCGGCCATGTCGTCCGGGCATATCCGATCCAGGAGCGCCTCGACGCCGCGTGTCGAGAGCTCGTCGTCCGTACAGCCGAGCGAGCGGGCGAGGGCGGTGTTGTGCGCGATGAGCCGCCGCTCGTCGAGGCCCACGACACACAGGATCGTCGGCGCCGCGTCGAGCATCCTCCGGGCTCGCGCGCTGAGCGCGTCCTGCTGCTCCTTGGCCCTGGTCTCCTTCATCGCGGCAGGCCTCTCCTCATGGCGGCTCCTTCCAGGCCCGGCGGCGGACGCGCGGACCAGAGCTCGACCCATGATAGCCACGGCGCGCGCGCGGCGAAACCGAAGACGCGGCGCCGCTTCCCTGTCGCGGCCGCCTGGCGCGGCGCCGCAATCTGGCTTACCCGCGCAGGCGACGATCGCGGCGCGCGTCACGCAATGCAGCCTACCGTGCTGAGCAGCGGCGGGCTCAGGGGAGCAAGCTGCACTTCGACAGGGGCGTTCGGTAGTCCATCGCCTGGGTGTTGCGCTCGAACTCCTCCAGGTTGTTCGGACAGACGACGTACCAGCCAGCGTCGGTGAAGGCGCTCACTTGCCTGTCGGTGGTGACCAGATCGTACGCCAGCATGACGGTATCGTAGCCCCAGCCGAACAGCTTCTGGCCGAGGAGCACGTCCACGTACCCCGCGCGCATGCGATCCATGTACTCCGGCAGCGTATCGAAGGCCACCGAGTGAATGCTCTTCTCCTTCGCTCTCGCGGTGAGCATCGGCGCGTTCTGCGCGAGGTCGGGCTCGCCGAGGAGCTTGCTGTAGGAGAAGAAGAAGCCCGTGATCTCGGGGTCCTCCACCAGGGCGTCCTCCGCGGTCTTCGCGCAGAAAGGGTTCGCGTAGTCGCAGCACACGCAGGGGAGGCTCACGGCGTTCGTCATGTCCGGGTACTTCTTCAGCGCCTCGGAGAAGCCGGCGAGCCGGTCGATGAACGTCCCCGCGGGGGTGGGGGTGTAGACGCCGTTACCGTCGTCATCCATCATCGTCTGCAGGGCGATCTTGCCGGTCTTCCCGTTGATGGTCGCGAGCGCATCCATGAGGAACGCGGCGGCAGCCTTGTTGTCCATGCCGTAGTAGGTGTGGCGCTTGCTGGTCGGAGCGTCGCCGCCGTACGTGACGACCTTGATGCCGGCGTCCACCGCCTTGTTGATGAGGTCGTTCTCGCATTCCCCGCTGAAGACATCGACGGATATCGCATCCACCTTCATGTCGATGACCTCTTGCAGCACGTCCATCTGCGGCCGGGCGAGGTAACAGGCGTCGTCGGGGTCCAGCGGCTTGCCGTCGTCCGTGAGCACCGGACATTCAGGGTCCAGGATCATCAGGTGGACCGGCCGCGCGCTCGTCGTCGACAGCTCGCTCTGCGCCTGCGCGGCGCCCGCGCGACCCAGATCGTGGAACCGATTGCACTTGCTGTGGGTGATGTAAGCGATGGTCAGCGGCGCTTCCGTCGTGCTCTCGCTGGAGCTGCAGGCAAGCGCGCTGGTCGCCAGAAGGATGCCCCCGAAGATGGCGCGATCGACCATGAATCCCCTCCTCTTCTCGAACTAGCTCGATCCGTTTCACCGACCCTGACGGTCCAGCGCGGCTGTGCGCGCGCCGACCTCCGGGCCCCTGCTGCGATGGCGCGCGCTCGGCGCGCCTCGCCCTCATTCACGGCGCACGTGGCGCGGCGCCTGTCCGCCGCGGGCTTGCCCGACAGGAACCGCATACGCGATGCCGCTCCGCAGCGTCCCCGCCGTGACCAGGCCCCGCAGGTCGGCGTCGAGCTCGATGAGCGTCCGCGCGATCGCCGGCTGGATGCCGGTGAGCACCACCTGCGCGCCGAGCAGCCCGGCGGCGCGCGCGGACTGCACGAGCATCTCGGCGACCTGGACGTCCACCGCCTTGACCCCGGTGATGTCGATGATCGCGATGCGGGCCGCGTGCCTCTCCACCCCTTGCAGCAGCGTCTCGATGATCCGGCTCGCCCGCGCGCCGTCGAAGAACCCGATGAGCGGCATCACCAGCACCCCCTCGGCGATCGGCAACAGCGGCGTCACGAGCTCCCGTATCGTGTCCTGCTGCGCCGCGAGCAGCTCGTCCCGCGCGGCCTCCCGCTCGCGCTCCGCCGCCTTGACCCGCGTGATGTCCACCGAGATGCCGGCGACCGCGCCCTCCGGGACGCCCTCGCCGCGGAGGGGGAACTTGATCGTGTACAGGGTCCGATCGCCCTGGGCCTGCGGGACGATCTCCTCGGCCTCGAACGGGGCGCCGCTCCTCCGCACCAGGTCATCGACGTCTTTGTAAATGGACGCAACTTCCGCCGGACAGAAGTCGCCATCGGTCTTTCCGAGCATGCTGCCTGGGCTCGCCCCGACGAGCTGCTCCGTCGAGCGGCTCGCCAGGAGGAAGGCGCCGTCACGGTCCTTCGCGTACATGAAGACAGGGGCGCGGTCGCAGAGCGCCGCGAGAAGCGCGTCTCTCCTGGGACCGCCCTGTTCGCGGCGCTTTCGCGCAGTCACGTCCTCGGCGAAGACGACGACCTCGCGCACGGCGCCGTCGTCCCCTCGCGTGAAGACCTCCGCGCGCACGGCGAAGAGCCGCTCCTCTCGCCCTCCCTCGATGGTCCGCGCCCGCAGCTCGCCTTCGACGACCCCGCCCTCGCGCGCCGCGGCGAGCCCGGCCGCCCGCGCGGCGAGGCCGGCGAGATCGTCGGGGTGAATGCGCGCCGAGAGCGCCTCGACGCCCCGCGAGAGGAGCTCTTCTTCCGTGCAGCCGAGCGCCCGGACGAGCGCGGCGTTGTGCCCGGTGAGCCGCGGTCCCGCGAGGTCCAGGACACACACGATCGCCGGCAAAGCGTCGAGCATCCGCTGGGCCCGCGAGGTCGTCGCGCTCTGCGTCCGGCTGGCCTCGGTCTCATTCATCGCGGGCATCACAGGAACTTCCATCGAGCATTTTCTGCCCGGTCAGGGCAAGAGGTCGCACTTCGTCAGAGGCGTCCGGTCGTCCTGAATGCCGTCAGACAGATCTCGATAGCGCACGATCCCCCTCCATGATGGCGCTACAACGGTCCTGAGCGACAAACGGGTTGAAACCGAATGCAAAACGGCGAGAAGTGAACCGCCAAGGCGCCAAGAGACGCCAAGAAAAGCATAAAATCTTGGCGTGTCTTGGCGTGTCTTGGCGCCTTGGCGGTTCACTTCTCTGGTTCCAGCCTGATCAACGCTCCAACCCGGCTTCATTATTACAACTAAGTGAAACAAAATCGGCTGTCAATGCCTTTTCCGTCCTCGTTCATGACGATGCCGACCGTGGCAGTTCCAGCAGGAGAGCATGCCAGTCACCCGTAGGGTACCGTCGGAGATGACTCCACGGTGGACCATTCGGCCCCTCATCTGGCGGACAGGCTGACGCAATCGAGCGTCATGGAGCGAGCTAGCGCGCGCGATCACAGCCCTACGCCGCCAGCGCCGCCTGAGCCCGCCGAGCCGCCGTCACCGCCTGCGCCGTCACCGCCTGCGCCGCCTCCGGCATCGGCGCTCGCGCCGCCTCCGCCGGCCCCGCCGGCCCCCCCGGCCCCGGTGGTCCCGCTCGCCTGAGAAGAGCTCGCGGAGACGCCCGTGTCGAAGCAGTTCGGGTTGTCGTCCTCGACGAAACAGCCCACCTCGATGGGGTGGCCGACCTCGACGCAGCCCCCCGAAAGGAGGGCTGTCGTGGCCGACAAGCGGAGGAGGAGCGCGGGAAAACGTGTGCTCTTCACCGTGAAGCTCCGTGGCTCGCGCGCCCGACGGTCGCGATGGAGGAGGGCCTGGCCGCCGCGGCCGGGCTGCCTGCGGCGGCGTCGTCGTCGAGGTGAAGCTCGATCCCGGCGAAGAGCGTGAGGCGGTTCTTCAGCGCGAAATCCGCGGTGGGGCCGCTCTCGACGAGGTAGCGCGGCTGCCCCTGGTTGGGCCCGACGACGTAGGGCTCATGGGCGGAGAACGCGTACTGCCCGCCGAGCATGTACCCGGCGCCCTTCACCCCGGGTATCGCGCCCGTCACCGCCGCGCGGAGCTCGAGCTGCGGCGGCACCTCGGGGCGAGGGGCGATGTTCGACGGATCGCCGCCATAGTACGCCTGGTCGGCGATCCGCCGGCCCATGTAGGCGGCCGCCAGGGACACGGCGCCAGAGCCGACCTCGTACGATACGCGGGCGTTGCCGTACACCTGCGGCGCGACCGTGATGGGGACGTCGTCGCCGGTGCCGAACCGCGCGTTCCGGTTGACCTGCTCGGCGGACATGCGGCGTCGCGTCGCGGCGAACGTGGAGTTCACGCCGACGCGCAGCTTCCGCTCGAGGAAGCTCGCCTCGAAGCCGAGGTTCGCGCCGTAGTTCTCGATGCCTGGCACGTTGTTGTACCTCGAGACGCTGGGCGCCTTCGCCCTCAGGAGCTGGAGCTCGATGACGTCCCGCCAGTCGGAGTAGAAGCCGCCGGCCGTGAAGGAGTACGCGCCGCTCCGGAACGACGAGACCGCCTCCAGGGAGGAGACCTTCTCCGGCTTGAGGCCGTCCGGGTTCGGCAGGAGCCTGCCGCTCACGGTGTAGAGCTCGACGAAGCTGGGCGCGCGGAACGCGCTCGAATAGATGAGCTTGAGCGACACGCGCTCGTCCGGCGTGAGGATCAGCGCGGCGCGCGGCGAGATCGCGTTCGCCACGTACTCGAGCGGGATACGCGAGTCGAGGTCGACCCGGATCCCGGCGTTGAGCGAGAGGGGCCGGAACAGGCGGAGCGTCTGCTGCACGTAGGCCCCGAGCGCGGCCTCGTCCTCGAGACGGTGCCCGCCGCCGTGCCAGCGCGTGCGCGCCGGGTCGGAGCCATAACTCTTCCCCGTGAGCTCGTCGAACGCGACGAACTCGAAGGCCGAGGTGCGGAGGCGCCCGTCGACGCCCGCCATGGTCGTGGAGGCGCCGTCGCCTGCCCAGTCGTACCGGGCCTGGAGCTCCAGCCCGACCCAGCGGGAGAGGAACAGCGCGTCCTTCCGGCAGGGGCCGGACGGGCCGCGCGGGCACTGCTCTGGATCGAGCACGTCGAGCGGGACGTGCGGCACGAGCGGATCGTGGCCCACCACGTAGCGCGAGCGCTCGATCCGGCTGTACCCGAAGTACCCGCGCGCCACGCCCTCGATCCGCTCGCTCAGGCGGGCGCGATAACGCACGCTGGTCAGGACGAGCGACTGCGTGTTGTCGTTGCGGGCGTCGTCAAAGGCCCCGACGCGGTTCTCGTGGAGATCCATGAAGGGCGCGGCCCACGACGAGCGCGTCGCCTGCGCGACGGCGGTCAGGTCGCCGGCGTCGAGGCGCACGAAGGCGCCTGCCTTGCGGCGAAACCACTGCTCCTCCACCGTGCCGCCCCAGAAGCCGGGCTCGGCGTGCGAGCCGAGATCCATGACGGACACGCCGTCCGCCAGGACCGGGAGCCGCTGCTTCGGGAAGCTCACCTCGGGCCCCTCGAAGCGGTGGATGTCGACCGCCGCCACCACGCCCGCGGGCTGCCCGAGCAGCGTGAAGCGGCGCCCGAAGCCGAGCGTCGCCGTGCTCTCGCCCCCGACGCGCTCGACGTCCGGCGCCCTGATGTCGCCCGATTCGTCGAGCGGCGGCGACGCCCCGAGCGTCAGGGAGGCGCGGATGCCCTGGTGATCGGCGGCCTTCTTCGTGACGACGTTGATGACCCCCAGCATGGCCTGCGCGCCGTAGAGCACGGAGCCAGGGCCCAGGACCACCTCGATATGGTCGACGATCTCGATCGGGATATCGTGCAGGAAGACGGCGCCGCCGCCCTGCTCGTTCACGACCATGCCGTCGAGCACGATCAGCACGTGGCTGTTCGAGTCGCGGGTCAGGGCGACCCCGCGCGCGCCGACCTCCGGGACCGACATGCGGTCGTGCGCGAAGACGCCGCTCGCGAGGAAGGTGAGCGCGTCGGCGAGGCGCCGTATGCCGAAGAGCTTGAGCTGCGCGCCCGTGATCACCGACGACATGGCGGGCGCGTCGCTCTCGCGCTCCGCGGAGCGCGAGGCGCCCGACACGACGTTCTCTTCGAGGATCTCGAGGAGCGAGCTGACGTCCTCGGCCCGCGCCGCGCGCGGGGCGGCGGTCGACCACGCGAGCGACGCGGCGCAGATCAGTGCGAGACGGGTCGAGCTCACTCAGTAAATCCTTGCCAGTTTGAGGATGGGAGCGGGGAAGTCGATGTGCTGGGCCCGGGCCTGCGCGAGGTTGATGCTCATGCGCGGCTTGCCGTCCGCGACGTCGACGCCGAGCACGGCCCCCTGCGAGACATAGGGCTCCACGGCCGCGAAGCTCAGGATGCCCGTGTCCGTGAGCGCGCCGCGTATCGCGGCGACCTCCCTGCCGAGCCCCGAGGAGATGTACACGACGTTGATGTCGCGCGCGCGGCACGTCGCGGCGAGCTCGGACGCGCTCGAGTACTCGGCACTCTCCACGCGGATCGGTTTGTCACGCACCTTGCCGATGTCGTTCAGCGCCCTCCTCATCTGGAGCGCGGCGCTCGCCGAGTCCGCGTCGCCGGCCCGAGAGAGCAAGAGGAAAGAGACCTGTCCCCTCACCCGCTCTGAAAAGCCCCTGTCGTACGGCAGGATGCGCGTGACGATCTCCGCTTGCACGGCGAAGGGCGCCGTCGCCGGCTCCGCCATGACATGGAGCGGGACGAGGGCCGCCGCGACGAAGAGGCCGAGCACGAGGGCGCGCCGGCGAGGCGTCATGTCTTGCGTT
Organism: Sorangium sp. So ce281; assembly: GCF_051527395.1. NCBI lineage: Bacteria > Pseudomonadati > Myxococcota > Polyangiales > Polyangiaceae > Sorangium > Sorangium sp. So ce281. Next base: position 1,886,524 of record NZ_CP150322.1, on the reverse strand, counting down.
CCTTGCCGCGCGACAGGCCGGCGAGCTTGCGGATGCGGAGCGCGGCTTGCACCTGCGGGGTGAGGGCGAGGAGATCGCCTTTCCTGCTGAAGACGCCGTCGAAGCCGAGCTCCGCGTAGCGCGATCCGGCCTCGGCGTCCGTGGTGTAGAGGTAGAAGAGCGGCGGCCTCTCGCCCTCGGGCACGGCGGCCTTGAGCGAGCGGAGGACGGCGGCGCCGTCGAGGCCCGGCATGAAGAAGTCGACGATGACGAGATCGCAGCCGCGCAGGTGACGGGCCGTGCCCACGAGCTGCGTCGTCGTGGCCACCTCGTAGCCCGCGCTCGACAGCTCGACGCGGATCCGCATCAGCACGATCTCGCTGTCATCGATCACCAGGATGCGTCCGCCGTGTGACATCGAGTCATTCTCCGTTGCTGAGAGGGGCAGCCTGGGGGCGGATCACGAACGCCGCGCCGGTCCGGCGCGACGCGTCCACCTCGATGAGCCAGCCGACCGAGAGGAGATCGGCGCGGACCGCGGAGAGGCCGATGCCGCGGCCCGCGAGGTCGCTCACGTCGCCCTTCGTGCTCACGCCGGGGGTGAACAGGAGCTCGCGTGTCCGGCGCAGATCCTTCGGATCGACGCCGGCGCTCGTCGCGAGGGCGTCGAAGTCGATGCCCTGACCGTCGTCTTCGACGAGGAGGGTGGGCAGCGGCCGCTCGTCGATGCAGCTGGCGCGGATCACGCCGACCTCGGGCTTGCCCATCCGGGTGCGCGCGTCGGGGGGCTCGATTCCATGGGCGATCGCGTTCCGCACGAGGTGGAGGAACACGCCCGGGAGCAAGCGGGCGAGATCCGAGGGAATGGAGGCCTCGCGGCCGTCGATCTCGAGGCGGGCGCGCTTGCCCTCCCGCTCGGCCCAGCAGGGGACGCGCTCGAGGAGCGGCGCGAGCACCTCGCCGAACGGCCGCGCCGCGAGGCGGCGGACGATCTCGGCGGCCTCGCCGCCCTGCGGGCCGACGAGCTCGACGAGCCGGGTGACGTCCGTGCGGCGGACCGTGATCTGGTCGAGGATCGCGCTGCCCACGGGCGAGGCGTCGACGAACGTCTCCTGGGCGCGCGTGAGCTCGTCCGCGACGCGGGTGAGCCGCGAGCGCCACGACGCCGAGTGCCCCTCGACCGAGGGCCTGTCCTCCGAGCGCGCGCGCGCCTGGACCCTGGAGAGCTCGTCCTCGAGCGTCATGATCTCGTCCGCGAGGCGCTCCAGGTCGAACGACCGGGCCTCGCCCTTCATGGTGTGCAGCTGCTGCAAGAGCTCGTCGATGTCGGCGGGGCAGAGCTCCCCGTCGGGCCTCAGGATCTCGCTGCACCGGGCCACGCGCTCGCGCGAGATCTCGATGAAGCGGACGAAGACCTGGCCGCCGCCGGCGATGAGGCGGCGCATGGCGGCGATCTGGCGCGCGTGCTCCTCGTCCTTGGTCTTGACGCTCTCCGTGAGGCGCCTGAGCTCGGTCTGGTCGGTCGCGAGCAGCATGATGCGCGCGATCTTCTGGCCGGAGACGATGGGGCAGAGCTCGATCCGCAAGAACCTCCGGTCGCCCGGCGCGCGCTCGAACCACACCTCGCGCGGGGCGAGCTCGGCGATCTCCGGGAAGGCGTCGACCTCCGCGTCGAACGCCGCGTCGACCCATTGCCGGAGCGCCTGGCTCTCGACGCAGAGCGGCCCGCCGCGGTAGAGGAGCTCCGCGACGTGGTTGCCCTCCGCGGCGCGGTCGCCGAAGATCTGCCTGGCTTCTTTCGAGGCCTCGCTGCCCAGCCGGCCGTCGGGGCCGAAGGCGACGATGGCCTCGCGCATGTTATCGAAGAGCTCGCGGAGGCTCTCCGTGGCCATCTCGAGCCTGCCCTCGCGCTCGAGGATGGCAGAGCTCATCGCATTGAAGACGTCGGCGAGCCGGCCGAGCTCGTCGTTCGTGCGGACGTTCACGCGGACGGCGCGGTCCCCCTCCCCGACGCGCCGCGCGGCGTCGACGAGCCTCGAGAGCGGACGCACGATCTGCCACCTTGCGAACGCGAGGAGCAGGAAGGCCGTCATCGCGCCGACGATGCCCGCGAACTCGAGGATGTTGCGGCGGGCCGCGGCGAACGCGGCGTTCTCGGGCTCGAGGGAGAAGACGAGCACGAGCGTCCCGAGGCGCCGCCCGTCGTCGCGCACGACCGGGCGGGCGACGCGTATCTCGCGCTCCAGGACCTGGTTCTCGGCGCCGCGCGCGGTGAACGCCGACAGGCCGTCATCCGGCTGACCGATCTTGGCGACGGGCTCGGCGTCGCTGCCCCACGCGACAGCGGCGATGAGCGCGCGGTTCGACCGGAGCTGGTCGAGGTCGCCCTGCGCCGTGTCGCGATCGCCGAAATCGAGCGGCGCGGTCAGGGAACCCGAGAGAAGGTCCGCCATCATCGATGCGGCGTTCGCCTTCGCCGACACGAGGTCATCTCGTGTCTTCTGGATCACCTGATTGGCGACCAGCACGGTGACGCTGGTGAGGACCACCACGGTCGCTGCGGCGAGCTTGACGCCGATGCCGAGCTGAACGCCGGAGCGCCGTTGCGCCGCTGGGGGCCGGGAGACAGGGGCAGAGACCAACATCACGCGTTCGGCGCGGCAGGCCGTATCCGAGCCAAGAAATGGTCGAATCCAAGAGCGTGCGTCATCCGCGCCCCCCTCCACGGCAGAAGCTTCGCCAGGCGCACCATCGGAACCACCCGAGGGACGAGGACAGGCGCATGGCGATGCCTTTCCGACCTCGACGGTACGTAGTTCATTTCATTTCTGCAACAGGATTTTCCTCGCGCACCGCCGATGTGGCTGTCCGCACGTCGCGTCGCTCGCGTCGCTCGCGTCGCTCGAGCGCTCGCTCGCCAAGCATGAAGGAGATTGTCGCATTCGCCTCTCCTCTGGCGCCCGCTCGTCCGTATCGGGCGGCTCGTCGCCGCCGCGGCGCCATGACGTCGCGCGTCACTCCGGCGACGGCGGCGCTGCTGCATCGTGTAGGCTTACGGACATGCCCATCACGCGACTCACGAAGCCTGATTCGAAGTTTCGCCTCGATGACGTCTCGACCGATCCGCCTCGGGACGCGACGAAGCAGGAGGCGGCGGAGCGGCTCAAGGAGCTCGGCGAAGAGCTGCTCGAGATGCAGGAGCTCATGTGGGGGGCGAGGACGCACAGCATCCTCATCGTCCTTCAGGGCCGCGACGCGGCCGGCAAGGACGGGGCGATCAAGAACGTCGTCGGCGCGCTGAACCCGCGCGGCGTCACGGTGAGCTCGTTCGGCGTGCCCACGACGGAGGAGCGAGAGCACGACTTCTTGTGGCGTATCCACCGGCAGGCGCCGCGCGCGGGGGAGTTCGCCATCTTCAACCGCTCTCACTACGAGGATGTGCTCGTCGTGCGCGTGCACGACCTCGCGCCCAAGTCGCTGTGGGGGGAGCGCTACGGCCACATCAGCGACTTCGAGGAGCTGCTCGCCGAGCACGGGACCATCGTGATCAAGTTCTTCCTGCACATCAGCAAGAAGGAGCAGGAGAAGCGGCTGCTGGAGCGCGAGGAGAACCCGTCGACCGCGTGGAAGCTCAACGTGAACGACTGGAAAGAGCGGGAGCACTGGGACGAGTACACCGAGGCTTACGACGAGGTCTTCCGGCGCTGCTCGTCCAAGCACGCGCCCTGGTACATCGTGCCGGCCGACGCGAAGTGGTACCGCAACCTCGTCGTCGCCGAGACCGTGGCGGAGACGATGCGGGAATACCGCGACGGCTGGCTGAAGACGCTCGAGCGGAACGGGAAGGCAGGCCGCGAGGAGCTCGACGAGTACCGGAGGTCGCGGGGGGGGCGGAACAAGGGGTGAGCGCGCCCGACCGATATCCACCCTGACCAGGCGCAGAGCGCAAGTCGCGCGCTGCGACCTGCGTGGGCTCCCGACGCCATGGCACGGAGCGCCACGCGAGGGATTCCCTGGTTGCATGAACCATTGAGTTCGCCAGCCGGCGGGGCCAATCGACGACCTTTGTACTCGTCGGCGATCTCAACACGTGGCCACGCGCGGCGCAGTCAGGAGGTCGTCCACGGTGGCCGCCGGGGGGACGGCCCTCGGCTCGCCGACGTGCTCGTCTTCCAGGGAGGCCGTGGCCGGGCGCCGCCGCGCGTGCGCCGTGCGGGGCCGAGCGGCTCGGCCGATTGACGCGCTGCCGCTCGGGTGATGCAATTCCGGCGAGGAGGAGGGGGGCATGCAGCTCGACGATCCCAGGCACGAGTACAACCCGTACGCTGCTCCGACGACCGACGACGCGCGCTCCTATGGCGAGGACGAGCAGGACGAGCACGTCCTCGCCGAGCGCGGCACGCGGTTCGGCGCGCGGATCCTCGACAACCTGCTGCTCGTCGGCTCGGCGATCCCCGTCATGAGTCGTCGTCGCCCCGCCCAGGGCGGGATCCTGATCGCCCTCCTCGCCGCATGATCCACCGCGACACGCTCCGCGAGCCGCTCGACACGAGCGCCGAGATCGAGACGCCGGAGCACGTGCGGTTCCGCCACCAGATCGCGGGCCCCGCGCGGCGCGCGCTCGCGTACCTCATCGATCTGGTGGTGCGCGGCATCATCGTCTTCGCGGTCGGGATGCTCGCCGCGATCGGCGGCATCGCCGTGGGGCCAGCGCTGCGCGGCGCGTCGACGGGCTTCGTGCTGCTGGTCCTCTTCGCGATCGAGTGGGGGTATTATGTCTTCTTCGAGACCCTCTGGAGCGGCTGCACGCCCGGCAAGCGCGCCCTCTCGCTGCGCGTCGTCACCGACGGCGGCCAGCCGCTCCGCTTCGGGGACAGCCTGCTGCGCAACCTGCTGCGCGCCGCGGATCTCCTCCCCCCGTTCATCGATCCGCTCTCGTTCCTCGGCACGTACGCGGTCGGCCTCGCCGTCATGGGCCGTGATCCGCGCTTCCGCCGCCTCGGCGATCTCGTGGGCGGCACCCTCGTGATCGTCGAGGCGCGCCACACGGTCGCCGGCCCGCTCGTCCTCCGACCTGCGCCGAGCCCCGCGGAGCTCTCGAGGCTGCCCGCGCGCCTCCCGCTCTCCGGCGAGGAGCTCGACGCCATCGAGCTCTTCCTCCGCCGCCTCGATCGCCTCTCGCCCGCGCGCGCGAGCGAGCTCGCGGAGATGACGGCGCCCGTGTTCGCGCGGCGCATGGGCGTCCGCTACAAGGACGCCACGCGCTTCCTCGGCGTCCTCCACCACCGCGCGCACGCGCACCGCGGCGGCCAGGAGGGGGCCGCGAGCGGCCCGGAGCCCCGCCGCGAGCGCAAGAAGGAGGTGAGCGCGTGATCGGCGCCCGCTCCCAGGACGAGTTCGTCGCGGCCCGCAGGCCGGACTGGCAGGAGCTCGATGGCCTCCTCCTCCACGACAGCGGTTCGCTCGCGAAGAAGGACGGCGCCGCCATCTCGCGCCTCGCCGCGCTCTACCGCTCGCTCTGCACCGATCTGATGCGCGCGCGCGCGGCGCGCTACACGCCCGATCTCACCGCGTACCTCGACGCGCTCGCCGCGCGCGCGCACGCGACGCTCTACGGCGCGGAGCCCTTCCGCCTCCCCGACATCGTCACCTTCTTCGCCCGCGATTTCCCGCGCGCATTGCGCGCGAACGGCCGCTTCTTCGCGATCGCCTGCGCGCTCTTCTTCCTCCCCTCGCTCGTCGGCATCGCGGGCGCGCTCGCCTCCGACGAGTTCGCCACCCACGTGCTCCCGAGCCCGGTGCTCCAGGGCATGGCCCAGATGTACAGCGAGGGCCTCACCGGGCGCGACGCGGGCACCGACACGGGCATGGCGGGGTTCTACGTCTTCAACAACGTCGGCATCGCCTTCCGCTGCTTCGCCACCGGCGTGCTCTTCGGCGCGGGCAGCATCTTCTTCCTCATCTACAACGGCCTCTTCACCGGCACCGTCGTCGGCCACGTGATGAGCGTGGGCCACGGCGGCAACATCTGGACGTTCATGTGCAGCCACGCGCCCTTCGAGCTCACCGCGATCGTGATCGCCGGCGGCGCGGGGCTCGAGATGGGCTACGCGCTCGTCGAGACGCGCGGCCGCACGCGCGTCGGCTCGCTCCGCCGCGCGGCGCCGTCCATCGTGCGCCAGGTCCTCGGCGCGGCGGCGATGCTGCTGATCGCCGCGGGGATCGAGGGCTTCTGGTCCCCCTCGGGGCTCCCCCCGCCGGTGAAGTGGGCGGCCTCGGGCGTCTCCTCGCTGCTCATCGTCCTCTACCTCGCGCTCGCAGGTCGCCCCGCGAAGGAGGCCTCGCGATGAACCTCGGCGCCTCCGCGATCGTGCTGCGCCCGCGCTCGCTCTCCGAGATCCTCGATCTCGCCTGCCGCCTCTGCATGTCGCTCGCGCTCGGCCTCTACGCGCGGCTCTCGGCGATCCTCTTCCTCCCGATGCTCGCCGGCTGCCTCGCGCTGCGGCACGCGGCGGGCTGGTCGTGGCCCGAGGTGTGGGGCGTCGCGATCGCGCTCGGCGGCGTCGCGCAGGGCGTGTTCACCGTCGCGGTGGGGCGCCTGCTCTTCTCGGAGGAGCTCGGCGCGGGCCAGGTGCTCCGCCTCTTCAGGGCGCGCCTCTCGTCGTACCTGTGGATGCTCTTCTTGAGCCGCCTCCTGCTCGCCGCGGCCGCGCTCCCGCTGCTCCTCGGCCTCCCCCTCGCCTGGCCGCGCCTCGTCTTCGTGCACGAGGCCAGCTTGCTCGAGGCCGCGCGCGCCGGCGACGCCATCCAGCGCAGCAGCCGCTTCGTCACCGGCCGCGTCGCCGCGGCCCTGGGCGCGCTGATCGCGCTGCTCCTCGCGCAGGCCGGCGTCGCGCTCACGGTGGAGCTGCTCGGCCAGTCGCTCGTCGACGCGATCCTCCAGCTCGGCAAGCCGTTCGGCGCGCTCCTCGACGACGGCGGCTCGCCCTTCGCGCTCGCGGGCTTCTTCGCCGGAATCCCGTACGTCGCGACCGCGCGCTTCCTCCACTACATCGACGCGCGCACGCGCGCCGACGGCTGGGACATCCAGCTGCGCTTCCTCGCCATCGCCGCGCGCGAAGGCGAGAAGAGGGCCGCCGCGTGAGCCGCCGCGCGCGCCTCGTCGCCGCCCTCTTCGCCCTCTCCGCGGGCGCGCCGCTCGCGCGAGACGCCCGGGCGGAGGACGTGGAAGAGAACGTGTACGGGAGCGTGCGCGACGCCCTCGAGGACGATCGCTACCGCTTCTGCCACGAGGCCGACTACCCGCTCACGCCCGACGAGCACGCGTGGTGCCCGATCATCGCCGGATCGAGCGACGTGTGCCCGGAGCTCCCCGCCGCGTGCAAGCTGCCCCCGGTCGAGCTCTCGCGATCGGCCGCGCCCGGCCGCGGCGGCCGCGGCGCGTCCGGCAAACATCGCGCGGGCGGCGCGCCGGTCGATCGCGGCCCGAGCGAGGACGACCGCCGCCGCCCCTGGCCCGAGATGCGCGTCGATCTCTCGGGGATGAGCGTCTTCGCGTCGGTGCTCTTCATCGGCCTGCTCGTGGTCTTCTTCGGGGGGGTGATCCACGCGCTGCTGAAGAACCTGCTCCGCGATCGCGCGCCCGCCGACGAGGCCAAGGCGGAGAGGGCGCCCGCGCGCGGCCCCACGCCCGAGGACACGGCGAAGCGCGAGGTCGAGACCGACGTGCAGCGCCTGCTCGCGCGCGCGCGCAGCCACGCGGCCCGCGGCGACCACGCGCGCGCGATCGACGACGCGTACGCCGCGCTCCTGCGCCGCCTCGACGGGGATGGTCTCATCGAGATCCACCCCTCTCGCACCAACGGCGACTACGTGCGCAGCCTGCGCGAGCGGCCCGATCTCAAGGGCGCGATGAGATCGATCGTGCGCGACGTGGAGGGCGTGCAGTTCGGCGTCACGCCGCCCTCCGAGCCGATCTTCCGCGCGGTGATGGACCGCGTCGTCCCGCTCGTGAGCCGCGCGCTCTCGCTCGCGCTCGTCGCCTTCGGGCTCTCCGCCGCGCTCTCCTGCACGCCGCACGGCGGCGGCGACGAGGGCGGCGGCGATCGGTCGCCCTCGGGCACCCAGGCGGTGCTCGAGGTGCTCGAGGAGCAGGGCTTCGAGGCGCGGCGCCGCGGCGAGGCGCTCACGGCGCCCGATCGCGCGCTCGCGCTGGTGGTGCTGCCGGGCGCGGCGATCGACGACGCGACGTGGAAGGACCTCTTCGCGTGGGTGAGCGACGAGGGCGGCACGCTCTTCCTCGCCGGGCTCCCGCGCCTGCCCGACGAGGTCGAGCTCGGCTTGCGCGTGGCCCAGGACGCCGAGACGTCGACGGCGCTCGCCGCGGACTGGTCGCGCGGGCTCCGCGCCTCGCTCCCGCCCGGCAAGCGCCTCGTCGACGCGGCCGGCGACGAGCCCGAAGAGCTCTACATGATCACGCGGGGCGAGTCGTCCTCGACCGCGGGCGTCGTCCGCCGCCTCGGCCAGGGCAAGGTCATCGTCGTCGCGGACGATCGGCTCGTGTCGAACGTCTCGCTCGCGGCCCCCGACAACGCGAAGCTCTTCCTCGATCTGCTCCGGTTCGCACCGTACGCGACCGAGGTCGAGCTCGTCGACGAGTGGACCGGCGTCGGCGCCGAGACGCCCTTCGCGGCCGTGCGCGACGCGAACCTCTGGCCCGTGATCGCGCAGCTCTTCCTGCTCCTCGCGCTGCTCTACCTCTGGAAGGGCAGCGCCTTCGCGCGCCTCCGCGATCCGCCCGCCGCGGGCCGGCGCGCCTTCGCCGATCACGCCCGCGCGCTCGGCCTGGCCTACCGGCGCGCGCGCGCCTCGCGCCACGCCGCGGGCCTCTACGCGAGCTGGGCGCTCGATCGCCTGCGCGAGCGCGTGCACCGGTCCGGCCGGCGGGGCCTCATCCCGCTCGCCGAGGCGATCGCCGCGCGCACCGGCCGCCCCGAGGCCGAGGTGATGCGCGTGCTGGTCGAGGCCTCCGGCGCCCGCGACGACGCCGCGCCCGCCTCGTCGCTCCGCGCGCCAGAGAGCGCGCGCGGCGCGCGGCCCTCGCCTCGCTCGCGCGACGGCGCCGCCGCCGATCTCGAGCTCGTGCGCGAGCTCCAGGGCTTCCTCGACGCGACCGGTCAGCGAACCTCCGATCGAAAGACGACATGAACCCGATTGAATTCCGCGATCGCTTCGATCTCCTCCGCCGCGAGGCCGGCAAGGTGCTCCTCGGCCAGGACGATCTCATCCTGCACACGCTCGTCGCCGTCCTCGCCGGCGGTCACGTGCTCATCGAGGGCGTGCCCGGCCTCGGCAAGACGCTGCTCGTGCGCACCCTCGCGCACGTGCTCGGCGCCACCTTCAAGCGCATCCAGTTCACGCCCGATCTGATGCCGAGCGACGTCACCGGCGGCAACGTCTTCAACCAGAAGGAAGACCGCTTCGTCTTCCACGAGGGGCCGATCTTCACGCAGCTCCTCCTCGCCGACGAGATCAACCGCGCGCCCGCCAAGACGCAGAGCGCGCTGCTCGAGGCGATGCAGGATCTCGCGGTCACCTCCGACGGCATCACGCGCGCGCTGCCGGATCCGTTCTTCGTCATCGCCACGCAGAACCCCATCGAGTCGCAGGGCACCTACCCGCTCCCCGAGGCGCAGCTCGATCGCTTCTTGATCCAGGTCAACGTCAAGCACCCCTCGCAGGCGGTCGAGAGGCTGATCCTCAAGAACCACGTCAACGGCTTCCACGCGGCGCGCCTCGATCGCTTCGAGATCCAGCGCGTCGCCACCGCCGCCGAGCTCGTGGAGATGCGCGAGGGGCTCGCGCGGATCCGCGTGGACGACGGCATCATCGAGTACATCGCCGACATCGTCGGCCGGAGCCGCGTGCACCGCTCGGTCTACCTCGGCGCCTCGCCGCGCGCGTCGATCGGCCTGCTCGCGGTCGCGCGCGCCATGGCCGCGAGCGAGGGCCGCGAGTACGTCATCCCCGACGACGTGAAGGCGCTCGCGCCCGCGATCCTGCGCCACCGGCTCATCCTGCACCCCGACGCCGAGATCGAGGGCGTGAGCGCCGACGACTGCGTCGACGACATCCTCCGCGAGGCCAAGGTGCCGAAGACGGCGGCCTGAGCGCGATGATCCCCTCGCGCGCCCTCGTCCTGCTCGCGATCGTGCCCCTCGGGCTCGCGGTGGCGACGCTCGTCGATCGCACGCTGCTCCTGCCGATGCTCGCCGCGGACGCGGGCATCGCGCTCTGGGCCGCGATCGACGCGCTCCTCGCGCGGAGGCCGCTGGTGACGGTGAGGCGCCACGCCCCCGCGGTGCTCTCCATCGGGCGCCTCAACCTGATCACGCTCGAGATCCGCTCGCTCTCCCGCCGCAAGCTCTCGATCGAGGTCGCCGACGATCTCTTCGATCACGCCGAGAGCGACGACCTGCCGGTGAAGCTCGAGCTCCCGCCCAGGGAGCGCGCGACGGCCCGCTACCACGTGCGCCCCACCCGCCGCGGCGCGCACACGCTCGGCGATCACCACGTGCGCTACCTCTCCCCGTCCGGCCTCTGGATCCGGCAGGTCACGGTGCCGGCCGAGACGCCGGTCAAGGTGTACCCCGACGTGCAGGCCGTGCGCACCTTCGAGCTCATGGCGCGCCAGGATCGCGATCCGTCGGCGCTGCGCGCCTCGCGCAAGCGCGGCGGCGAGAGCGAGTTCGAGCGCCTGCGCGAGTACCGCCGCGGCGACGAGTTCCGCTCCATCGACTGGAAGGCGACCGCGCGGCAGAAGAAGATCATCAGCCGCGAGTACCAGCTCGAGAGCAACCAGAACCTCCTCTTCCTCCTCGACGCGGGCCGCCTGATGACCGCGCAGACGCAGGGGCTCTCGCTCTTCGATCACGCGCTCAACGCGAGCCTGATGCTCTCGCACGTCGCCGCGCGCGGCGGCGACCGCGTGGGCCTGCTCGCCTTCGCCGACGGCATCAAGAGCTACGCGCCCCCGGTGAGCGGCGCGGGCGCGGCCAAGCACGTGCTCTCCGCGGGCTACGACCTCTACCCCGAGCTCGTCGAGACCAACTACGGCGCGGCGTTCCAGCACGTGGGCCTGCGCGTCCGGAAGCGGAGCCTGATCGTGCTCTTCACGCAGGTCGTCGACGACGTCGCCGCGAGCGAGCTGCTCCGCCTGATGCGCGGGGTGATGCCGCGCCACCTGCCGCTCATGGTGCTGCTGCGGGACGTGGAGATCGACGCGCTGGTCGAGGGCGGCGACGCCGACCCGTACACGCGCGGCGCCGCCGCCGAGCTCTCGAGCTTCCGCGACCGGCTCGTGCGCGACCTCAAGAACCACGGCGCGCTGGTGCTCGACGTCGCGCCCGGCCAGCTCACCGGGCAGCTCATCAACCGGTATCTCGAGATCAAAGCGCGCCATTTGCTCTGATCTGCGCGGCGGCCCTGGCGCCCATTGCTGCTCCAGCAGCAATGGGCGCTGATCCATTGCTCCTGCACGAGCACACCGGCGCCGGCCCGAGCGGCCGATCAGGGCTCAGCGCGTCACATTCGGCGGGGTGATCGCTTTAAGATGAGCCCATGTCCAGCGAGCAACCCGAGCCGTCTCTTCCCCTGCCCCGCGCCGAGCTCCGCGGGGCGAGCCGCGTCCTCGACGCGCTGGAGCGCGCCGGCAACAGGCTGCCTGATCCGGCGGTGCTCTTCGTCCTGCTGGCCGCGGCGGTCGTGCTCCTCTCCACGGCGCTCGCGACGCTCACGTTCAGCGAGATCGACCCGCGCACGAAGCAGCCGCTCGTGATCCACAGCCAGCTCTCGGGCAAGGCGATCACCGAGTTCCTCTCGACCATGGTGCAGACCTTCACGAGCTTCCCGCCCCTCGGCGTGGTGCTCGTGGCGCTGCTCGGGATCGGCATCGCCGAGCGCTCGGGCTTCATCAACGCCGGCCTGAAGAAGGTCCTCGCGGTCACGCCGAGGGCGCTGCTCACGCCGATGCTGATCCTCGTGGCCATCGCGAGCCACACCGCGGCGGACGCGGGGTACGTGCTCGTCATCCCGCTCGGCGGCGTCATCTTCCAGGCCGCCGGCCGGCACCCGCTCGCGGGCATCGCCGCGGCGTTCGCGGGCGTGTCGGGCGGCTTCAGCGCGAACTTCATCCCGTCGAGCCTCGACCCGCTGCTGCAGGGCCTCACGCAGGCCGGCGCGAGCATCCTCGACCCGAAGCGCACCGTGAACCCGCTCTGCAACTGGTTCTTCTGCAGCGCCTCCTGCGTCGTGATCGTCGCGGTCGGCTGGTACATCACCGATCGCGTGATCGAGCCGCGCGTCGCCCGGACCCCCGTGGACGCCGCGCCCGAGGCGGAGCAGCGCATGACGGCGGCGCTCACGCCGCGCGAGGCGCGCGCGCTCTGGCTGGCCCTCGCGTCGATGGCGGCCAGCGTCGCGCTGCTGGTCGCGGCGAGCGTGCCGGCCTCGTCGCCGCTGCGCGCCCCGAGCGGGCAGCTCACGGTCAGCGGCGCGCCGCTCATGGGCGCGATCGTGCCGCTCATCTTCCTCTTCTTCCTCGTCCCTGGGCTCGTCTACGGCTATGCGGCCGGCACGTTCACGAGCCACCGCGACGTCATCGACGGCATGAGCAAGACGATGAGCACGATGGCCTATTACCTGGTCATGGCCTTCTTCGCCGCGCAGTTCATTTACCTCTTCAACCGCTCGAACCTCGGCGCGCTCCTCGCGCTGAAGGGCGCCGCGGGGCTGCAGGCGATGGCGCTCCCGAGCGCGGTGACCATCGTGGGCGCCATCCTGCTCACGGCGATCACCAACGTCCTCATCGGATCCGCGTCGGCGAAATGGGCGTTGCTCGCTCCGATCCTCGTGCCCATGCTCATGTCGATCGGCATCTCGCCGGAGCTCACGCAGGCGGCGTACCGGATCGGGGACTCGACGACGAACATCATCTCACCGCTGATGGTGTATTTCCCGCTCGTCGTGGTCTTCTGCCAGAAGTACGTGAAGGGCACGGGGATCGGCACGCTCGTCGCGCTGATGGTGCCTTACTCGGTGACCTTCCTCGTCGCCTGGACGCTGTTCCTCCTCGCGTACTGGCAGCTCGGGCTCCCGCTCGGGCTGGACGCGCCCTATGTCTACCCCTGAGAATGGACCTCTCCGGGGCGGCCGCGCACGAGCCCGCCCTGGAGCCACGTCCTGTCGCACGGCGCCCGGCGCGACGAGGCGCTGGCCCGGGCGCGGCTCCTGAGCCCGGCCCGTCGAAGCGGCGAGGGAGCGCGCTTACGGGCAGCCGCCGCCCGGACAGGTGTTGCAGGTGACGGTGATGCCGCCCGCGGAATCGTCGACGCGGCACGCGGGACAGCCGGGGTCCGCACATTCGCAGGTGACAGGGCCAGCTCCGCAGGGATTGGCGATGCACGTCCCGAAGAAGGCGCCGCCCTGGATGACCGAGCAGATCTCGCCGGGCATGCACTCCTGGCTGTCGGTACAGGGAAACGCGGCGCAGGGTCGCGTCTCGAGCGTCCACCCCGACACCAGGCAGGTCGCGACCGTACGCTGGCCATCTTCGCAATCGCCATAGAAACACGAGGGGCCGTTTTGCTGCCGGCACTCCGCCTCGGACACCGGAATGGCCTCCGGGCAAAGCGCGGTCGGAGGTGGTCCGCCGGCGCCGCTGGTGGTCGTGCCGCCGGTCTGCGAGCCTCCGGTGGTCGCGCCGCCCGTGCCCGCGCCGCCGGTCGTCGCGCCACCCGTGCTCGCGCCGCCCGAGCCGCCGCCGCCATCCAAGCTCCCGCCGGATCCGGACGTCGCGCCGGCCCCCGCGCCTCCGCTGCCCCCCGATCCGCTTTCGGCGCTGGAGCTCTCTCCGCCACAGCCATGGAGCGCGGCGAGCACCAGTACAAAGCTACCACGAACGTGAATAAATGCGGTTCCTGACATGGGCAGAGCGATTAACAAGCCGTGTACCAAGCGGTTAATTCCACGGGAATCCGAGCAGCTCGTGGCGCTCCTGTGCCGGCCGGCCCGATCCAGACGCCAGAGGACGCCGACGTGGTGGCACACTCGTGCGCTGCTCGTGCTCGCGTGAGCGAGCGCCGCGCCCACCGGCGTGTCCTGAGGACATGATTGGATGGAACATCGCAGCAGCGTCGTTCGCCAGGTAGGCGCAGGCCGGCTGGCTGCGCTCGCGCTCCTCGCCTGAACGCCGACGCGTTCGTCCCTGCCACCGATGTGGACACCCGTTCCTATGGAATGTACATTCGTCCATATGCCGACCCCTCACGATCCCCGGTCCATGCGCGAGCGGATGCTCGCTGGCGACCTCTACATCGCCGACGATCCCGAGATCGCCGAGCAGAGCGCGGCTGCGCTCGATCTCATGGCGGCCTACAACGCGACGTCGCCACGGCAGCGCCCGCTGCGCCGCCGCTTGCTGGAGCAGCTGCTCGGCGCGATCGGCGAGGGCACCGAGATCCGCCCGCCGTTCTACGTGGACTACGGCTCGCGCATCACCCTCGGGGCGCGCTGCTTCGCGAACTTCGGGCTGGTCGCGCTCGACGTCGCGCCGATCACGATCGGCGACGACGTGCAGATCGGCCCGAACGTGCAGCTGCTGACGCCGACCCACCCGGTGGAGCCCGAGCCCCGGCGGCAGAAATGGGAGGCGGCGAGGCCCATCACGATCGGGAACAACGTGTGGCTCGGCGGCGGCGCCATCGTGCTTCCGGGGGTGACGATCGGCGACAACACCGTGGTCGGCGCGGGCTCCGTCGTGACGCGCGACCTGCCGGCCAACGTGGTCGCGGTCGGGAACCCCGCCCGCGTGATCCGCGCCCTCGACGCCGCCGGGGCCGCACAGGCGCCGGGCGAGGCGCGGGGGTGACGGAGGCGCGATGAGCGCCGCCAGGGCGAGGCGCGCCGCCCCCGCGCGGCGGGCCCGCCGCCACGACCCAGGGCGCCGGGAGCGGCTCCTTTCGACCGCGCTCGACGTGATCGCCGAGCAGGGCGTCGCCGGCGCGTCCCACCGCTCGATCGCCCGGGCCGCCGACGTGCCGCTCGGCTCGACCACGTACCACTTCGCCTCGATCGACGAGCTGCTCGCCGCGGCGTTCACCCGGCACGCGGATGCCGTGGCCACCCGCTTCGAGGAGCAGATGCGCGCCGCGTGCGACCGCGGGGCCGCGGTCGAGCTCCTCGTCGAGCACCTCACCACGGCCCTGCTCGGCTCGGAGCGCGACCTGGTGCTCAGCGTCGAGCTCTACGTCGCCGCCGCCCGGAGGCCCGCGCTGCGCGCCGTCACCCAGGCCTGGATGCTGCGGAGCCGGCGCGCGCTGGAGCTCCACTTCGACCCGGTGACCGCGCGCGAGCTCGACGCGCTGATCGAGGGCCTCGTGCTGCACAGCGCCCTGTCGACGGATCCCATGGCGCCCGAGCAGATCCGGCACGCCATCCGCCGCTTCACCCGCTGACCTCCCGCAGGAGATTGCCCGTCAGGGGCGAGCGCTCGCCCGTCACTTCAGCACGACGCGGACGAGCGCGAACTCCGACCCGAACCAGCCGCTCGTCGGCCGCGAGTACGTGATGTACTGCACCCGGCCGCCGTCCTCCTCGTACTCCGCGTGGTGGACCGAGTCGTACGGCGCGCGCTCCTCGGGGGCCGTATAGAGGGTGGCCTCGTCCGACCAGGGGCCGGTGAGGTCCGGGGCGGTGCGCGCCACGATCCTGTGGTCGAACGGGGGCGAGTAGACAGCGAGCCACGCCCCGAGGTGCTCGCAGTACGAGACGGACATGATGGGCGCGCCGTCGAACAGCTCCGCGGCATCCCCGGCGTCGTCGCTCCAGCCATCGCCGTCGAAGTAGCGGAAGGCGCCCCGGTCGAGGGGCGTCTCGAGCGGCACGCGCGCGAGGCGGCACGGCTTGGACAGGCCGCCGTCGCACGCGAAGGTGTACAGGTCGTCGCCGTAGGCGACCAGCGCGGCGCCCCAGCCGGGCTCGCCTTCCCCGAAGAGCAGGTCGGGGTGCTCGGCGCCCGCGTCCACGATCGGCCGCTCCGGCGCCTCGTCGAGGCCCCCCCAGATCGCGAACGACTGGCCCACGCCGCGGAAGTTGAAGTCGCCCGGCTCCGCATAGATGAGGCCATACGGGATCAAAGCGCGGTCGCGCGCCGCATCGAACACCGGCGCCCCGGGCCACACCGCCCACCGGGCGCCGCACGGCGCCTCGGCGCAGTCATCACCGGCGTGAGCGTCGTTGAACGCCTGCTCGCCCGCGGTGGGCGCGATGAAATACCCCGGCGCCCCCACGCTATCGGCCGGCGAGGAGAAGCCACCGATGCCGTCCGACGCGTCGAGATCGTCCGAGATGTCGAACGAGTTATGGTGCCAGTTGGTCCCGGCCTCGTCAGCGTTGGTGAGAACGGTATCGCCATAGACCCAGACCGACTTGCCCCACGCGACAGCGCTGTCCCCACCGTCGCGCCCGTCGATCCACGAGCTCTTCTCGATGACGCCGATCTCCTCGGCAGACTCGACGCCTGGGCCCGGCTCCCCGCCGCACGCCGCGACGACCAGGAGCGCCAGGACCCTGGCGACGGAACGGCAGGGTGCGGTGGATCGGAGCAAGGTGCACATGACACCATCATCTCACGACAGCCGACCGTGCAGCTCGGCGGAGCAGATTTTGGCCTTCTCAGGCCATCCGCCGGACCATCCTCGTGTGCGGGATCCCCGCCTCGTCGAAGATCGGCCCGTCCTCGACGAAGCCGAGCTTGCGGTAGAACGCCGCCGCAGCGACCTGGGCGTTCAGGACCAGCGCGCGCGCGCCCTCGGCCCCGGCCACGCGGATCGCCTCCTCCATCAGCCGCCGCCCGAGGCCCGCGCCGCGAAGGTCTTTCCTTACGGCCACGCGGCCCACCTTGAGCGCGCCCTCGTACGGCACGATCCGCATCGTCGCGACGACCTCGCCGCCGTCGAGGACCACGAAGTGTTGCGCGACGGCATCGAGCTCGTCGATCTCGATGTCCTCGGGCACGGACTGCTCGCCGACGAAGACCTCGCGCCGGAGGCGGAGCGCGCCGGCGTAGAGCGGCGAGTCGCTGCGGATCGGGAGGACGTCGCCGGCCATGCCCGCTTCGTGCGCCGTCTCGGGCGCCGCGTCCACCCGGTTCAGCGCGCCTTTTGACTGCTCCGCGCAGCCGCCCCGGCCTCGGAGGAGCTAGCCTGATCGGACCGTGAAGATCATGACCTTCAACATCCTCTTCGGCGGCGAGGATCGGTTCGAGGCGATCCTCGCGATCGTCGCCGCCGCGCGCCCCGATCTGCTCGTCCTCCAGGAGTGCGTGGGCTGGGAGGACGGCGCCCGGCTCCGGGCCGTCGCCGAGGCGATCGGCGCGCCCGCCGGCGAGCGGCACGCCGTCCTGGGCAACGCCAACCCGCGCCCGAACGGGAGGCGCAACCACGTCGCCGTCGTCAGCCGGGCGCCGCTCGCCGGCGCGCGCGTGCACGCGCCCGAGGCGCTGGCGCACTGCCTCGTCGAGGTCGAGCTCTCGCTGGGCGGCGAGCCGCTCGTGGTGCTCGGCACCCACCTCAACGCCGGCAGCGAGGATCGCCGGCTCACCGAGGCCCGCTGGCTGCTCTCCCTCGTGCCGCCCGCCCGGTTCGCCGCGGGCCTCTGGGCGCTCGCCGGCGACCTCAACGCGCTGTCGCGCCGCGACCCCTACCCCGCGGACCTCGGCGCGCGCCTCGCGGCGGCCGGCATCGAGAAGTACGGCAGCCCGCCGCGGTTCGACACGATGGATTCGATCGAGGCGTTCGGCTGGGCCGACGCCCTGCTCCTGAGGCCGCGCTCCTCGCGCTGGTTCACCGCGCTGCGCGGGCGCGACGGCGCGCAGGTGGAGACGCGGACCGACTACGTGCTGCTGTCGCCGCGGCTCGCCGGCCGGCTCGCGCTGGCCGACGTCATCGACGTCGGCGCCGCGTCCGACCACCACGCGGTCGTCGCCGAGCTCTCCTGACGCCGCGCGCCGCGCGGAGGATCCGTCCACGCCTCTGCACCTGCAACAGCGAAGCACCGTTCGCTCAGCGATCCTCACGGCCAGCGCGGCGGCGGCGGCGCCCGAGCAGCGGACGGAGCGCCGGTGTGACCGGGTCGGACCGGGACGACGCCACTGGAACAGCACACGATGCGATGTCTTCGGCTCGCCAGCGGCCGACAACATGATTGAATCGGCGGTATCGCGCGCGACACGCGCGGGGGCTCCGGTACGCAAACGCTTCGGTCCGCGCCATGGATTCACCCTACCGCCTGCACGCTGGCAGCATCATCGGCGGCGACTTCGAGATCGTGCGCCCGCTCGGCTCGGGCGGCATGGGCAGCGTCTATCTCTGCCACCAGCGCAGCACCGCGCGCCAGCGCGCCGTGAAGGTCATGCACCCGGTGCGCGCCGTCGACCCCGAGGAGCGCCGCCGCTTCGAGCGAGAGGCGCGGGCGCCTGGGCTCATCGGGTCGCCGCACATCGTCGAGGTGCTGATCGCCGGCGTCGACGGCGTGACGGGCCTGCCCTACCTCGCGATGGAGCTCCTCCAGGGCGAGACCCTCTCCGCCTGCGTCGAGCGCGCAGGCCCGCTCCCGATCGCGGAGGCGCGCCGCGTCCTCGGGCAGCTCGGGCGCGCGCTCGAGGACGCGCACGGCGCGGGCATCGTTCACCGCGATCTCAAGCCCGAGAACGTCTTTCTCGAGGAAGCCGGCGGCGGCGCCGCGCCGCGGGTCAAGCTGCTCGATTTCGGCATCGCCAAGATCATCGCCGACGCGCGCGCCTCGCTGACGGCCGCCGTCGGCACGCCCCTCTGGATGGCCCCCGAGCAAGCGCGCGAGAGCCAGGGGGCGCTCCCCCAGAGCGACGTCTGGGCCTATGGGCTCCTCGCGTTCTTCGTCCTCACGGGCAAGCCCTTCTGGCAGGGCCGAGACGTCCCGGCGCTCCTCCGGGAAGTCCTGTTCGAGCCCATCCCCACCGCGAGCCGGCGCGCGGGCGAGCTCGGACTGCCGCCCTTCTTCGCCGGATTCGACGCCTGGTTCGCTCGCTGCGTCGAGCGCGACCCCCTCGCCCGCTTCACCAGCGCGTCCGCGATGTGCCCTGTCCTCGATCGCCTCCTCGACGGCGCCGCGCGCGTGGCGCCGACCGCGCCGACCGCGCCGGCGTCGACCGCGCCGGCGTCGCGCCGCCGCACCTCGCTCCCGCCGCCGGAGGCGTCGCTCGGCGCCGCGGCGGCGCGTCGCCGCAGCTCGCTCCCTCCGCCCGAGGCCTCCCCGGCCGGCATGGTCACGGCGAGGCCGCCCGCCCCGGTCTCCGCCTGCTTCAACAGCACGCTCGCGGCCCCGCCGCTCAGGGATCACGACGATCCCGCGCCGCCCGCGAGCTCGCCGCCGCCGCGCAGCGAGGGGGGAAGCAGGGCGACGAGGCCTTTCCTCCACGCGCTGGACGAAGATCACTGCGTCGCCACCTGGAAGGGCCTCCTCTTCCAGATCTGGCGCCGGCACACCACGGCAGCCGCGGTGAGCGAGGTCCGGAGCATCCTGCGCGAGCGCGGCAGCGAGCTGCAGGCGACGCTGGTCATCCTCGAGGAGAACACCGTCCCGGCGGGGCGGGAGGTCCGGAGCTCGCTGGCGGAGCTCTCCAGGGAGCTCGCGGCCCGCGGCATGTGCGCCGCGCTGGTGTTCGAGGGCCACGGCTTCAAGGCGTCGCTCGTGCGCAACGTGGCCATCGAGTTCATCCTGCTGAGCCGCTCGCGGCTTCGTTACGAGGTGTTCAGCACCATGGACGACGCCGTCGCCTGGCTGATGCGCAATCGCCCGACGCGGGACTGGCTCAGGGAGCTGCCGGGGGTCACGGAGGCCCTCCGCCGCGAGGTGGCGGCGCGGGCGTCGCACATGCCCTAGCGAGGAGGCCGGGCGCGCCGACCCGGGACGAGCGCGGCGGCTCGCCGGGCGCGCTCCGCGATCCTGCGCGCCGCCTTTCGGCTACGCTCGCCGCGCGACCTCTCGCGGGAGGAGGAAGCAGGAGGAGAAGCGAGCGTGGTGGATCTGCCGATCATGGACCGTGCGCCCGGGGACGACGCGGCGGCTCGACGCGACCGCCTGCTCGCCGCGCTGCTCCGCGGGCCGGACGCCCTCGTGCTGCTCCGCTGCGACCCGGGCCTGGCGTTCCTCGCGGGCAGGTCGGCGCCCCTCCAGATCGCGCTCGTCACGGCGCCGGGGGACCCCACGGCCGACGAGATCCACGCCCTGCTCGAGCCGCTCGTGAAGGCGGTGCGGGCCGGCGGGCCGCCGACGCACGTCGTGCTGGTGGGCGGCGGCGCTGCCCCAGGCCAGGCCGCGCTCGCCAAGGTCGCGCCGTTCGTGCAGCCCGTGCCGATGGGCTTCCACCACCTCGACGCGGCGGGCGAGCTCGCGCGCGTGAAGGGGCAGGCCCTTCCGGCCCTCGAGCGGGCCCACGAGCGCCTCGCCGAGGCGGGCCCGCTCGAGCCCGAGGCGCTCGCCGAGGCGCTCGCCGAGGGGCAGGCGCTCGCGCAGCAGGAGCGCGCGATCGTCGACCGGCTGAGGGGCAGCCGCCGCGTCACGGCGACGCTCATGATCGCGTGCGCCGCGCTCCTCGCCGTGAGCTACGCCTTCGGCCCGGGCACCCACGAGGCGGCGCTGTGGCGCATGGGCGCCAACAGCGGCGAGGCGGTGCGCCATGGGGAGCTCTACCGGCTCCTCGCCTCGGCGTTCCTGCACGCCGACCCGATCCACCTCTTCGTCAACATGCTGGCGCTGTGGTCCTTCGGCCCGATGCTCGAGGCGCTCCTCGGCCCGCGGCGCTTCCTCCTGCTCTACGGGGCCTCGGCGCTGGGCGGGTCGCTCGCGAGCGCGATGCTGGAGGACCGGTGGAGCGTCGGCGCGTCGGGCGCGATCTGGGGCCTCATGACGGCCGGCATCGGCGTCGCGCTCCGGCCGCACGGGCTGCTGCCCCCCGCGATGATCGCGCAGATGCGCAGCCGCGCGTGGCTGCCGCTCGGGATCAACCTCGTCTACAGCTTTCAGCCCGGCGTCGACCTGCTCGCGCACCTGGGCGGCGGCGTCGTCGGCTTCGCGCTCGTCGTCACGGTCCTCCCCCGGGGCCTCACGCCCGTGGACCGGCGCGAGCGCGCGGCGGACGCCGAGCCGAGGCCGCGCCCCCTCCTCACGGCGGCGGCCGCCCTGACCGCCGCGGCGATGGCGCTGTCCGTGGCGACGGCGTTCGCCGCCGGCCGCCCGTGGGAGCTCCGCGCGCCGCCGGCGCTGACGCGCACCGCGGTCGCGGACACGGGCGTCGCCCTGGACCTGCCGGAGGCGCTCGCGGGCGCCGCGTCCGTGGAGGAGCTGTCCGGCGTCCGCTTTCACACGTACGGCAAGCTGCCCCGGACGCCCGTCGTGTTCCAGGTCGCCGTCTTCCCGCTCGAGGGCCCGGTGCCGCCCGATCAGCTGGACGACCTCCTCGAGCAGGAGCGCAAGGTGCTCGACGAGCAACGGCCGGCGAACACCGTCACGAAGGGCCCGGCGGCGCGCGTCACGCTGGGCGGGCGGCCGGCGGTGAGCGTCAAGAACGGGCTCAAGAACGGCGTACAGATGGTGAGCTACGTCGTCGTGCTGGGGGACCGCGAGGTGATGCTCCAGGCCTACTCGACGGCGGATCGGCCGGCGACATGGGAAGGGATCGAGGACAGGGTGGCAGCGACGATCGGAGCGCAGTAACACGCGGCGGGCGGCGCCCGCGGCCGGGGCCGGGGCCGGGGCCGGGGCCGTCAGCGAACCACCTTGCGGAGGTAGCGATCCCGTGGAGCACATGAATTCTCTGATGCAGCCGATCGGCCACCCTCTCCCCGGCTGGACGCCGCGGCCGCTGCCGCCGCGCGAGATCCTGCTCGGGCGCACGTGCCGACTCGAGCCGATCGATCCCGAGAGGCACGCGGCGGACCTCCATGCGGCCAACCTCGCGGACGCGGAGGGGCGGGGCTGGACCTACCTGCCCTATGGGCCCTTCGCGACCCTCTCGGACTACCGCGCCTGGATGGACGCCACGTGCCTGGGCGATGATCCGCTGTTCCATGCGATCATCGACGCGACGACCGGACGGGCGGTCGGCGTCGCGGCGTACCTGCGGATCGACCCCAAGAGCGGCGTCATCGAGGTCGGGCACCTCAGGTACTCACCGCTCCTTCAGAGGACGCCTGCTGCGACGGAGGCGATGTACCTGATGATGCGGCGGGCGTTCGACGAGCTCGGCTACCGGCGCTACGAGTGGAAGTGCGACGCGCTCAACGCGGGCTCGCGGGCGGCGGCGGCGAGGCTCGGGTTCCGCTTCGAAGGCGTGTTCCGGCAGGCCGCGGTGGTCAAGGGGCGCACCCGCGACACCGCGTGGCACGCGATCATCGACAAGGAGTGGCCGGCGGCGAAGGCGGCGTTCGAGCGCTGGCTCGATCCATCGAACTTCGACGGCGCGGGCCGCCAGCGGCAGAGCCTCTCCGCGCTGATGGGCGCGGAGGACCGGCGGTAAGCGGGGGTGACCGGGCGGCGGCGAGGCGGCGCCGCGTCGCCCGGTGGTAGGGTACTTTGGCCGAAGGTGGCGTCTTTTAAACCGCCAAGACGCCATGAGACGCCAAGAAAACAAGAATAATCTTGGCGTCTCATGGCGTCTTGGCGGCTCCATCATTCCGGCAGAATGGGGGAATTCCCCACCACCTGCATTTCATCCCCACACCACGCGGTCGAAGTCCGGATCGATCCCCGGTCGGATCGCGTCGGCCCAGGCGCGACGTTCGTCGATCTCGTACTCGAGCGACTCATCGGCGAAGGCCTCCTGGACCTCCTCCCATCCATAACCCGGGCCCTCCGTCGTCCGCAGAACGTGGGTCTGCGTCCAGTACCTCACCGCCGCGCGCGCCTCGCCCGACCCAATCCACGAGAGCGCGGCCCGCACGGCGGCCGACTCCTCGAACGTGGCGGCGTCGTCCAGCGCGAGCAGGAGCTCTCGAAGGCACCACGCCTGACCGAGCGCCGCGAGCGCTGCGGCGACGTCCGTCCGGACCGCGGGCGTGCTCGATCGCAGCCCCCGGCGGAGCGCGGCGAGCGCGTGCGGAGGCGCATGCTCGAGGAGCAGCAGGGCAAGCTCGCCGAGGAACGGGTTGCCCAGGTAGCCCTCGACGACCTCGACGCGCGCGAACGCCAGCACCACCTCGACCGCGCGATCGCGCTCGATCCCGCGGCGCAGCAGGTACCGGGCCGCGGCGTGCACGGCGTAGGGATGATGCAGCGCCGGGTCCGCGCGGGCGAGCAGCCTGCTTACCGCCGGGCAGACGGGGTAGTCCGGGTGGACGTCGAGCCGCTCGATCGCGCGCCCAGAGGTCGCGTTCACCGAGGCGTCGATCAGCCCCGCGCACACATCGACGAACTCCGCCGGATCGAGCGCTGCCTCGAGGGGCTCGATGAACGCGCTTGCCGTCGCCTCGCTCGCGATCCCCGCGAGCAAGTACCGCCTGTAGGCCTCGCGCTGCGCGGCGGCACGCGCCTGGGTGGCCGCCGAGGGCCGCTCGACGGCGAGCAGCTCGTGATCACCGAGGTGCTCCGCCCAGCGAGCGCGGAGGGACGCGTCGGAGAAGTCGATCGAGGCGAACGCCCCGGCGTTCTCCTCGATTTCAGGGGCGACGCGGAAGACGTGCCCGCGCTCGTTGACGACGAGCAGTCCCTCCCGGGTGAGCTCGCGGATCGCGGCGGCCATGACGTCCGCGGTCGGAAGATATGCGAGCAGGCGCCGCTCGGGGAGCGCGGGGCAAGGGAGGCTCAGGATGCGCTGCGTGAAGAACCAGGGATCGATCGTGAGACCGTTATCGCCGTGGTCGTCGACGTCGATCGTCTCGCCGTCGGGTGCGGTCAGGCACAGGCCGATGCCGTGAAAGTAAAACTTCCAGCCCGGCATGCCCGGTACGTCGCCACGGCGGGAGGCATGAGAGAGGCGCTCACGCTGGACCCGCACCAGCCAGCGCTGCCGAGCGACCTGCCGCGCGAGCGCCACGAGGAGCCACGCGTGCCACGGGTCAGGAGGCGGACCGGCGGCGACCGGGCCCGCGGCTAGGACGGCGCGAACTGCGACGAGGACGGGATGCACAGGCGTCGTCGTGACGCGGCTGAGCGTGCGCGGCAAGGCGGGGGGGGCGGGCGTCGACGTGAGCGCTGGGGGGCAGCTTCATCTCGTCGGCCACGAGGCGATCGCGGGTTCGCGGCCAGTACTTGGGCGGCAGCCTGTCTCAAACCTGCTGGCATTGCCCGCTACACCGAAGGTACCAGGCAGGTCACGCTCCATGACCTCATGTGCTGCCATCCCATCGAATTCATTGCTTTTATGATCCAGCGGGCAACACATCGCCCCTTCAACGCCCGCGCGCATGGCTCAGCCAAAGCATGTATTTCTTGGGCCGATTGACGCACCTCGCCACTGTCCGACCCGGCCCGATCAGCTGGTTGATCCGCCTGACGATTTCGAGGTCCCCGCTGAGGAATCGGCCGTTCCGGCGCCGAGCTTTCCCGCTGCGTGAAGTTCAAGGAGCCGCTCGTATGCGCCTTCGAACGACGCAAGGCTTTCAAGAACTCGCCGAACGTCAAGCGCGCCCGCGGATCCGCTCCCACAGCACCTTGGCGCCGCCCGCGACAGCCACCAGGCCGAAGATGACGAGCTTCTTGCTGGCGAGCAGCAGGGCGAACAGCCCCTTGAACAGCCCCGCCTTGGCCGCCACCTTGCCCGCGACCAGGGCGCCGATGCCGTACACGGCCACCTGGTCGATCTTCTCGTTGAAGTCCTCGTAGCGGTTGCCGGGCTTGAACTCGACGAACTTCAGCACGCTCTGCATCTCGCCCCGCACGGACGCGAGCTGCTTCATGCCGGAGACGGCGTTCAGCTCGAGCACGCCTTTGCGCCCGAGCACGCGGATCGAGTAGTTGAGCGTGTGGTGCTCGTTGCCCTCGAACTCGAGCTCCTTGGCCCAGTACAGCTTCTTCGTCGCGGGATCGTAGTGAGGCGGCTCGGCCCAGCCGATCAGGCGCACGGCGGGGAAGCCCGCCTTCTGGCGCTCCAGGTTCCCCTCGCCGGTGTCCTTCTGCATCTCGGCCAGGAGCTCGCCGAAATCGATGTCCTTCGCGTCGTCGTCGTCGACGTGGCCCTCCTCCACGTAGCTGATCACGACCCCCCACGAGTCGTCCGCGATCGGGCTCAGGCCGGCCGGGAACAGCATGCCGAGCGCTTCGGACCCCGGAGGATTGCCCCAGGCCTCGAGCACCTTCCTGGTGCCTTCCGGGCCCGTGAAGCGGAACGCCTCCGGCACGTCGAGCTCGGCCAGGTTGTCGCCGACCGTGACCTTCCCGCTCTGGAGCTTCAGCTCGGCATCGAACTTCTGCATCGCCGCGGCGATCTCCTCCGCCGTCGGCTCCCGCGCTGCGTCGCCGGATGGCTCCGCCGCAGCCGGCTGCGCGGCCCCCGCGGGCACGGCGCTCGCCGCTCCGGCCGCGGCCCCGGCGGGCGCGGCAGGGCTCGGGTCCCCGGCCGCGGCGAGCGCGCTCGCGCCGAGCACCAGGGCCACCGAAGCGATCGAAGCGAGTTGACGATTGGACATTTTCCCCACTCCTGACGGAACACCCTGCCGTCTTCGAGAATATTCGGGGCATTCAACCAGAGTGCTCCATGGCGCACAAGCGCAGCGTGGCGCTCCCGCAGGCTATGGAGAAGGCAGCTCCTTCAACGCATGGATAAGTTGTTGATGCAGTGTCATTTTTCCAGGAGGGGGGCGGGGCGCGTCAGAAACGTGCTTTCGCCGCGAATGCAATACAGCCGATTCCCTCCGCCAAGCACCGCTAATGGACATGCGGCGCCATGATCCGGCTGGGTGCACGACACCTTCCGGCCAGATTCATCCAGTCGACCTGTGCGTGGCTGCCCGGAGCAATCCGCCACCGCGAAGGGACGGCCTCCCCCAGGCGGGCGTACACGGAGGCTCAGCTCTCCCCGGCGAGCTCGACCCCTCCCCGACCGCCGCGCAGGCGCCCTTCCCGCCCGCAACGCACGCCGCCTGGCCGGCGGCGCCGCTGCGCCCTACCCTGACCGCCATGAAGAAGCTCCGTGTCGATGTCTGGTCCGACATCGCGTGCCCCTGGTGCTACGTCGGCAAGCGCCGGCTCGAGGCCGCGCTCGCCAGGTTCCCGCGCCGGGAGGCCGTCGAGGTCGTCTGGCGCGCGTTCGAGCTCGACCCCTCGGCGAAGCGCGTCCTCGACACCGACGTGTCCTACGCCGGGCGCCTCGCGAAGAAGTACGGCATGCCCGTCGCCAAGGCCGAGGCGATGATCCGGCAGATGACCGAGGTGGGCGCGGCGGACGGCCTCGATCTCCGCTTCGACAAGGTCCGGCCCGGCAACACCTTCGACGCGCACCGCGTGCTCCACCTCGCGGCCGAGCGCGGCGTGCAGGACGCGGTGAAGGAGCGGCTGCTCCGCGGCTACATGACCGAGGGCGAGGCCATCGGCGAGCCGGAGGTGCTCGCGCGCCTCGCCGGCGAGGCGGGGCTCGACCCGGAGGAGGTCCGCGCGGCGCTCGCGAGCGACGCCCACGCGCGCGAGGTGCGGGCCGACGAGGCCGAGGCGCGCGCGATCGGCATCACGGGCGTCCCCTTCTTCGCGTTCGGCGGGCGGTACGGCGTCTCCGGCGCGCAGCCGGCCGAGGCCCTCCTCGGCGTGCTCCAGAAGACGTGGGACGAGGCGGCCGACGCGCCCGAGCAGGCGCTCCCCGAGGGGGCGGCCTGCGGCCCGGACGGGTGCGCGTGAGCCGCAGGGCGTGATAGAGCTCCGCGACGGATGTCGATCCAATGGTATCCAGGCCACATGACCAAGGCTCGGCGCACGATCGCCGAGTCGATCCCGTCGCAGGACGTCGTCATCGAGGTGCTCGACGCCCGCATGCCGCTGGCCAGCGAGAACCCCGTCCTGGCCGAGCTGCGCGGCCAGAAGCCGTGCATCAAGGTCCTGAACAAGAGCGATCTGGCGGACCCGGCCGTCACCACGGCGTGGCTCCGCTACTTCGAGGCGGAGCGCGCCGCGCCGCCTGACGAGGCCGAGCGCGGCGCCTCGCCGGCGGGCCAGGTGCTCGCGATCGCGATCTCCGCGAGCCAGTCGTCCGAGGCGCGGCGCCGGATCCCGGAGCTCTGCAAGCGCCTCGCGCCCCCCAAGAACGGCCCCGGCAAGGTGGTGCGGGCCATGATCGTGGGGATCCCCAACGTCGGCAAATCGACGCTCATCAACGCGCTCATGGAGCGCAAGGTGGCCAAGGTCGGCGACGAGCCCGCGGTCACGAAGAGCCAGCAGCTCGTCACCTTGAAGACCGGCATGGCCATCTCCGACAACCCGGGGATCCTCTGGCCCAAGATCGACGACGAGGCGGCCTCGTTCCGCCTGGCCGTGGGCGGGGCGATCCCCGACACGGCCATCGACTACCAGAGCGTCGCCCTGTTCGCGGCGGGGTACTTCCTGCGGCGCTACCCCGAGCTCCTCGTCGCCCGCTACAAGCTGAAGGAGCTGCCGGAGACGGCCGCCGCGCTGATCGAGGAGATCGGCCGCCGCCGCGGCTGCCTGCGCAGCGGCGGGTCGGTGGACCTGCACAAGGCGTCGGACATCCTGGTCCACGACTTCCGCGCCGGCCGGCTCGGGCGCATCAGCCTGGAAGAGCCGCCGGGGCTGGAGTCGCCGTCGGGGATCGAAGAGAGCGCGTGAGCCGAAGCGCGGCGCCGACGGCCAGGCCGGCCGATCGACGTCGGCGCCCAGGATCTTCGACCCGAAGGCCGCCGACGCCCGCTACCATGCCCACCGCGGCAGCTGCCCAGCGGCGCCGCCCGTGACGTTCGCCACGCTCCCTACGCTCCCTCCCCCATTCACCCGACGAGGACCTCACTCCATGGCCGGAAGCAGCCTGCTCGCCCTGATCGACGACATCGCCACCGTGCTGGACGACGTTGCCGTGCTGACGAAGGTGGCCGCCAAGAAGACCGCCGGCGTGCTGGGCGACGATCTGGCGCTGAACGCGCAGCAGGTGACGGGCGTCAACGCCGACCGCGAGCTGCCGGTCGTGCTGGCCGTGGCGAAGGGCTCGATGCTCAACAAGGCCATCCTGGTGCCGGCGGCGCTGGCGATCAGCGCCTTCGCGCCCTGGGCCGTCACGCCCCTGCTGATGGTCGGCGGCGCCTTCCTCTGTTACGAGGGCTTCGAGAAGGTCGCCCACAAGGTGCTGCACAGCAAGCACGAGGACGAGGCGCACCACGCCGAGCTCGTGCAGGCGCTCTCCGATCCGAAGATCGACCTCGTCGAGTTCGAGAGGGACAAGGTCAAGGGCGCGGTGCGCACCGACTTCATCCTGTCGGCCGAGATCATCGCGATCACGCTGGGCACCGTGGCGGCGTCGCCGTTCGGCACGCAGTTCGCCGTGCTGAGCGGCATCGCCGTGCTGATGACGGTGGGTGTCTACGGCCTGGTCGCCGGCATCGTGAAGCTCGACGACGCCGGCCTCTACCTGAGCCGCCAGAGCGGCGATCTGCAGCAGTCGCTGGGCAGCGGCATCCTGAGGGCGGCGCCCTGGCTGATGAAGGGCCTGTCGGTCGCCGGCACGGCGGCGATGTTCCTCGTCGGCGGCGGCATCCTGACGCACGGCGTGCCGTGGCTGCACCACCCCATCGAGGACATGACCCAGGGCGCCGGCGCCGTGCTCGGCGCCGTGGTGCCGTCGCTCGCCAACATGGTCGTCGGCGTCGCGGCCGGCGCGGTCGTGCTGGGCGTCGTGACCGCGGTGAAGCAGGCGATGAACCGCGAAAAGGACGGCCACTGACCCTCGGGCGCGGGCTCGCGCCGCGCCGCTCAGCCCTGTCCGGACCGCCCTGGCCGCACCAGCGTCGCGAGCAGCCGCTCGAGCGCCGCGGCCGGGTCGGCGCCGAGGCCCGCGTGGACGCGCGAGGGCTGGACGACGGTGCTCGCCGGGGACACCACCCAGCCGAAGCGCTCGGCCTGGGGGAGCTCGGCGACGTACCCGCACGCCCGATCGCCGGCGCATACGCGGCGGATGAAGTCGAGGTGGCCGCGGACCGCCTCCAGGTCGAGGTCGGGCCAGAGGGCGAGCAGGCGCCGCTCGTCGGGCTCGAAGCGCGCGTCGAGGAAGCCCCGGGCGCGGCAGAAGAGGACCACCCCGACGTTGACGCGCTCGCCGCGCTCCACGCGCGGGACCACGCGCAGCACGGCGTAATCGAACGGGTCGGCGGCGTCGGCGTCGCGCGCGCGCAGAGGGCTACCGCCGGGCACGGGCGGCATCGAGCGCCTCCTCGACGAAGCCCCGCGGCGACGCGAGGCGGTGGGTCAGGTAGGCGGCGTACGCCGCGCGCCGCGCCGCGACCGGCGCGGCGTCGGGCTGCGGCGCATCGACCGCGTCGGGCGAGAACGCGGACCGCCGCTCGCCCGAGGGCCGGGCGCGGGGGGCCTGGTCGGCCAGCCACGCGTCCGGGATCGCGGCGACGATCCCCGCGATGCGCTCGGGCGTGAGCCGGGCGCTCAGCGCGGCGTCGGCCGCGGCGAGATCGCCCGCGAACGGGAGCAGGACATGGCTCTTGACGAGCGGGAAGCGGTCGTCCGCGTCGGCGCGCGGGTCGGTCGCGTCGGTCCAGGCGTGGTGGACATAGAGCGCCGCGCCGTGGTCGATCAGCCAGAGGCGGCGGTGCCACAGGAGCAGGTTGGGGTTCTTGGGCGTCCGGTCCACGTTGCTCATGAAGGCGTCGAACCAGACGACGGCGGCGGCAAGCCCCGGGTCGATCGCCGGGCCGGCGAGCGGCTGGAAGGCGAGCGAGCCGGGCAGGTAGTCGAGGGCGAGGTTCAAGCCGGCGCTCGCCGAGAGCAGGTCGGACAGCTCCGGATCCGGCTCGGCCCGCCCGAAGGCGGGGTCGAGCTCCATGAAGACGATCTCCGGCACCGTGAGCCCGAGCGCGCGCCCGATCTCCCCGGCGACGAGCTCCGCGATGAGCGCCTTCGGCCCCTGACCGGCGCCGCGGAGCTTCAGGACATAGAGCCCGTCGTCGTCGGCCTCGACGAGCGCCGGCAGCGACCCGCCCTCGCGGAGCGGGGTGACGTAGCGGGTCGTGTGGACGGTTCGGATCATGCCGCAGCAGCGTAGCGGGCGGGGGGATTCCCCCACCCTGCCGGAAGGATAGGGCCGCCAAGACGCCATGAGGCGCCAAGATTTTTGTGTTTTTCTTGGCGTTTTTGGCGTCCTTGGCGGTTCAAAAGATCCCGCCGTCGGCCAGAGCCCCCCCGCAGTTACGTGAGACGGGGACGCTGGTCGAGTTGAGCGCACCGGGGAGCGCGCCCTCGATGATCGATGAGGCGGCCCGGGCGCTCGCCCCGCGCAGCAGCGGGAGAGCGAGCGCCGCAGGCCCTCGTGGATCACTCGCCGAGGGGATCCAGCCTCGAGCCTTGCACGGGCTGGTAGTCGCCGACCTGGAAGCCCTGCAGCCCGTCCGTGAACTCGAACGGACCGATCACATGGACCACCTCGCCGCTCGCGCCGCCGGCGCCGCCCTCGCCGCTCGTGCCGCCAGCGCCGCCCTCACCGGTGGCGCCCGCCGAGCCGCCCTCGCCGCTCGTGCCGCCAGCGCCGCCCTCACCGGTGGCGCCCGCCGAGCCGCCCTCACCGGCGCCCGCCGAGCCGCCCTCGCCGCTCATGCCGCCAGCACCGCCCTCACCGCTCGTGCCGCCAGCGCCGCCCTCGCCGCCGGCACCACCCGCGCCGCCGGCACCACCCGCGCCGCCGGCGCCGCCCGAACCGCTCGTGCTAGCCGACCTCGTGACGGTGATGGAGTCGATATAGACGATGGTCGGGTTGGCCCAGGGCCCCTCGGCACCTGCGTCGACCTTGATGCCGATGCGCTTTACCGCGTCCTTGTGGAACGCCGTGTCCGCCGCAGCAGCGGAATCGACGTCGATGGTGAGCTCCGTCCACTCTTTCAGATCGCTCAAGTCCGTCCACGCCCAGGGGACGCCCACCCAGCCCGGTGCTCCGTCCTTTCCAGGTCCGTTCTGTACGTACGTCTGCACGCCACCGCCGGTGGCGGTTTGAGCCTTCACACGGAACGTGACGGTAGCGCCGGTCAGGTCGACCAGCTGAGCGAAGTCGAACTGGAACAGCGTCCCCGTGGAAGGCGTGGTGAGCGGCACAGCCAGCCGGGCGCAACCCGAGCAGCTCTCCTCCGGACCGGGACCGATGTCGGGGGCCCCGCCGCCTTCGCCGCCGGCGCCGCCTTCGCCGCCGGCGCCGCCTTCGCCGCCGGCACCACCGTCGCTGCCGCCCGCGCCGCCTTCGCCGCCTTCACCGCCGGCGCCGCCGTCGCTGCCGCCCGCGCCGCCTTCGCCGCCGCCCGAGCTCGACGTCGTGCTGGAGCTGGTCTCACCGCCCGCGCCGCCCGCACCGCCGCTGCCGGTGGTGTCGTCATCACCGCAACCCGTCATGGCGAATGCGCCGACCAGCATCCCGCACATTGCCAAAGAAAGAACTGATCTCATCCTGACCCTCTCCTGATGTGCACCACGAGGCCACGCAGCCCGGGCCGCCGTTCGCCATGGCGGTTGCTGCCGCCCGCCAGCTCCTCCGAGCCAGCCGCCTGGCGCAAACTACCCTGGGCAGAAATTTTTCTCAACAGCCCGAACGCGTGAGCCCGCCAACCAGATCACCCCCGTCGAGGCGCGGCGCTCGGCGCACGCCCGACAAAAGCGCCGCGACGGGCCCGACGACGGCGCCGCGACGGAATCGTGCGGCACGCCCTCGCCGGGGCGGCCCCCTCAGGCCGCGCCCTCGCGCTTCACGTCGTACCGGAGGAGCGACACGCCGTTCGCGTACGACGTCGCGCCGAGGAGCGCCAGCTCGACCTTCCTGGAGCTGCCGCCGAAGAGCCGGATCCCGTGCCCGAAGACGATGGGGTTCACCTTGAGGACGAGCTGATCGATGAGGTCGTGATCGAGGAGGAAGCCGGCGAAGGCGCCGCCCCCGCAGAGATAGATATCGGCCCCCTGGCCCTCCTTCAGGCGCTTCAGGGCCGCGATCTCGTCACGGTCCACGACCTCCACCTCGGCGCCCTCGCCGAAGCGGAGGGTCTTCGAGAAGATGTAATGTGCCATGTGCGGGTAGGCTCGCTTCCCGGGGACGAGCCCGAAGGGATAGCCCCACTCGTACGTCCTTCGCCCCATCACGACGGTGTCGTAGCCCTTCAGGCGCTCGACGTAATCGGCGGCGTGCTCTCCTTGCATCGCGAAGCCGTCCACCGAGCCGTCCTCGTGCGAGATGAAGTTGTCGAGCGTCACCGCGATGTCATAGACGATCTTTCTCATTCGAATCCTCCTTGATACGCTGTCCTGAGCTCGCCGGGGGTCCGTCCATCGAGCGCACCGGGTCCTGGCGCGTCGAGGCCATTCTCATCGCGCAGCTCGCGCCAGCGCCACCAGAGAAAGCTCGCCGGGGGGGCTGTCGAGCCCCTCCGGCTGGCTTTGTCAGGGTTCAGGCTGTTGGATGCTCTGGCGCGCCTTGCGCGCTTCGCTGCGTCCGGTGCAGCGCGCTCCCCGGCTGGGCCGGGATCACTCGGCGATGTGGGTCAGCAACGAGCCGGCCACCGGCATGTAGTTGCCGATCACCATCGGCTCCGCGCCGGCCGTGAACTCGAACGGACCCACCACGTGGATCACCTCTCCACTGGAGCCGCCGCCTTCACCGCCCGCGCCGCCGACACCGGCCGAACCGCCTTCGCCGCCCGCGCCGCCGACACCGGCTGTGCCGCCTTCGCCGCCGACACCGGCCGAGCCGCCTTCGCCGCCCGCGCCGCCGACACCGGCCGAGCCGCCTTCGCCACTGGCGCCGCCCACGCCGCTCTCGCCGCCGGCGCCGCCCACGCCGCTCTCGCCGCCGGCGCCGACGTCCCCGCTCGTTCCACCGGCGCCGCCCACGCCAATCCACCCGCCGGCGCCACCTTCGCCGCTCCACCCGCCGGCGCCGCCTTCGCCGCCGGCACCGCCCTCGCCGCGCTCGCCGCTCGGCGCGGCGCTCGGAGCGCCGGGTTTCGTGACGGTGATGGAGTCGACGTAGACGACGGTCGGGTTGGTCCAGGGCCCGGTGCCGCCCGCCGTGAGCTGGAGTCCGATCAACTTCACCTCCGTGCGTTCGAAGAGGGGCTTCGACCCGGCCAAGGCGTCGACATCGATCGTGATCTCCTGCCAGTCTCCCAGGCCGGAGATCGAATTCCACGAATAGCCGATGTTCTGATAGCCCCGGTCCGCCCCGTTCTGCACGAACGGCTGCACGCCGCCGCTGGTGCCGGCGTGGGTCCTCACGCGGTACGTGACCGTGCTCCCCGTCAGGTCGACCGGCGCGGCGAACTCGATGAAGAACTGCGTCGCTGTGTTCGCGGTCGTGAACGGCACGGACAGCCGCGCACAACCGGAGCAACGCTCCTCCGGGACCGAGCCGCCGCCGCCTTCACCCGAGCTGCCGCCGCCTTCGCCCGAGCTGCCGCCGCCGCCAACACCCGGGCTGCTGCCGCCGTCGCCCGAACCACCGCCGCCGTCGCTCGAACCACCGCCGCCATCCGCGTTTGAACCGCCATCACCCGCGCCGCCTCCGCCGTCAGAGCCGGAGCTTGTCGAGCTCGACGACGTGCTGGAGGTGGACGAGCTCCCGCCGCCCGTCCCGCCCGCACCGCCGCTGCCGGTCGACTCGTCGTCACCGCAGCCCGTCATGGCGAACGCGCCAACCAGCACCCCGTACGCCGCAAAAGAAAGTACTGATCTCATCGTGACCCCTCCTGGATAGGCCCCCGCGAGGCTGCGCGACCTAAGCCGCCGTTCGCCGGAGCGGCTCTCACCGCACTCGATCTCTACCGAGCCAGCCCCGCAAGCAGCGACATTATCCCGGACAGACAACTTTCTCAACAGTCCGGACGTGCGAATCCGTCACCAAAACCCAACACGCTCGGCATCGCTCGGCGCTGGCGCCGCTGCGAGCGCGGCAGCCACATGAGACCACCTGAGTCGAGCAAAGCGGGGCGCGGCAGCCACATGAGACCACCTGCGGAGTCGAGCCCGAGCACAGCGCGGCATCCCGAGAGCGCGGATCAGCGCGCTCTCATGCCAATCGCTTCATCAGCGACCGTCGTCGCCGCGACGACGCCACCGACGGCGCACCTCGATCATTCAAGGCACCTCCGGACGCGGCAGCGCTCTGCTCGTCGAGCCCCTCGCCGTCGCGCCCGGAATCGTCGTCAGATCGGTTCAGATGGATGCTTCAACACGCCTCGTGAACCTCGCTGACGGGGTACAGCGGGCGCCACGGGATAGCCAGGGGTCACGGGGCGACGTGGGTCACCGTCGAGCCTTCCACGGGCTGGTAATTGTTGATCTCCATCGGCTCCTCGCTCGTCGTGAACTCGTACGGACCCATCACATGAATCACATCGACGCTGGAGCCGCCGCCTTCGCCGCCTTCGCCGCCTCCGCCGCCTTCGCCGCCTCCGCCGCCTTCGCCGCCTCCGCCGCCTTCGCCGCCTCCGCCGCTCGCGCTGCTGCTGCTGCTGCTCGAACTGCTGCTGCTGCTCGCGCTGCTGCTGCTGCTGCTGCTGCTCGCGCTGCCGCCCCCTTCGCCGCCCGCGCCTCCGGCCCCGGCCACCCCACCCGCGCCTCCTGCGCCGCTCATACCCCCCGCGCCGCCATCACCGCTGGTGCCGCCCGCGCCTCCGGCGCCGCTCATCCCCCCGGCGCCGCCCGCGCCTCCGGCGCCGCCTTCGCCCCCGGCGCCGCCTTCGCCGCGCTCCCCGCTAGCGCCAAAGAAGAAGCGCTGGCTGCTCGGAGCCCCTTCGCCCGTGCCGGGTCTCGTGACCGTGACGTAGTCGACATCGACGACGGTCGGGTTGGCCCAGGGCCCCGTGTTGCCCGCCGTGACCTGAACCCCGATCATCTCCACCACGGTGCGGTTGAAGAATGTATTTGACGGAGCCAGCTCATCGACATCGACCTTGATCTCCGTCCACTCTCCCAGGTTGACAAGCGGGTTCCACGAGTAGCCGATGTTCGCATAGCCGAGATCGCCCCCGTTCTGCACGAACGGCTGCAGAGCGCCGCTCGTGCCGGCACGGGTCCTCACGCGGAACGTGACGGTCGCGCCGGTCAGGTCGACCTTCTCGTGGAAGAAGATCATGAACTGCGTGGCCTGCGTCGCCCTCGTGAGCGGCACGGAGAGCCGCGCGCAGCCAGGGCAGCCATCGCCCGGATCAACGATGCCTCCACCCACACCGCCGCCGGCACCACCACCTGCGCCGCCCTCACCGGTGGTCGCTGCGCCGCTCGAGCTGCTGGTCGCGCCCGAGAGGCCCGACGATGTGCTCGGGGGGAAGGGGAAGCCCCCGCCCGTACCGTCCTGGTTCGCGGGGTTGTCCGTGCAACCCATCACGGCGAACGCGAAAACCAGCAGCCCACATCCCGCTGTAGAACGAACTGTTCTCATCCTAGCCCCTCCTAGATCCATCCCGCGAGGCCCCGCGGCCCATGCCGCCGTTCGCCTCCAGCGGCTCCGATCGCGCCCGAGAGCCAAACAGCACGGGACGAGACTATCCTGGACAGAGCAACTTCTCAACAACACGGACGTGTAGATCCGTCGTTACAGTTCAGCGCATTTCGCGATCACCGATGGCTGCGCCAATGCGCGTGAAGAGGCCACATCATGCCACCTGCGAAGTCGCGTCCGGAGCGCGGGCGCCCGCCGGCGCCGGCGGCTGAGCGTCCCTGGCCGCTCGGCCGTGGTGCGATGTCGAGGCCACGGGGGCGCGCGCCGCGCGGCGCCCGCGGCGCGGCCCATCGGTCATCGGGGCGCAGGGCTCAGCGCCCACCCGGCGACGGGGCAGCGGTGGGGTGGAGTAGCATCATGGCAATGGCGATCACATAAAACGAGAGGCCGACCAGCAGGAACGCGATGGCGACACGGTAGATCGAGGTCTTGCGATCGCGGTAGGCGAGCGAGGCGAAGAGCCAGCCGCGCAGGTCGTCGCCCGGTTGCTGGGTGAGCCAGCGGATGTGCTGCACACCCCAGACGATCAGGGTCGCGGAGAGCAGGACGATCGCCACACCGGCGATGATCAGCCCCTGCGCGTGGGGGCTGGTGCCGGCGATGAGGCGGCCCGAGAAGCCGGTCGTGGTGATGACGATGCCGCACAGACCGATGAGCACCTGGGCGCGGTTGTGGAGGACGGCGAACTGACGCTCCAGGATCCCGTGGATGACGTCCCACGTCCCGGCGCCGACGAGCTCGACGAGCCGGTCCACCTCTTCCTCTCTCTCGATCTTCTTCATGACAGGCGCCCTAGCACCGCGGCGCCCGCGCCTCATCACGCCGCGCCGCGCGCGCGACGAACAGGGCGAACGCCGCGCTCGTCAGCGCGACGAGGAGCGCGCCCGAGGCCCACAGCACGGGGCGGTGCCCATAGCGATCGACGCCCATCCCCACGACGGGCCCGAGCAGCACGAAGGCGAGGCGGAAGAGGAAGCTGCGGAGCGAGACGCAGCTCGCGCGATCGCCGTCGGGCGCGAGGCGCTGCTCCTCGTGGTGGAGCAGCGGCATGTGCAGCCCGCGCACGAGCGTGAGCAGGAAATAGAACGCGACCCCGAGCACGTGGCGCGAGAGCGCGAGGCCGAGGTACCCGACCGCCACCAGGACGACGCACGCGAGCAGCGTCCCCGTCATGCCGAGGCGGCGGCCGGCGCGCTCGCTCAGCATCGAGCCGAGCGCGGTGGTGAAGCTCGCGACGGCCCACATGGGGCCTATCCACGCGACCGGGGCGCCGGCCTCGGTCGCGTACAGCGCCATGAGCCACGTCGGCAGGTACGACGCCAGCGCGAGCGCGACGCCGAGCAGCAGCACCGCGCGGAAGTCGGCGCGCTCGAGCAGCGCGTCGCGCACGATCGCGCGCATGCGGCCCAGGTGGTCCTCGACCTTCGGCTCGGCGCGCCGGGTCTCGCCGAACCGGAGGGCGATCCCCGCCCCGAGCGCCCAGGCCGCGGCCTCCATCGCGAACGGCAGGCGGGACCAGCGCGCGTAAAGGAAGCCCGCGGCGAGCGCGGCGCTCCCCGAGGCGATCTGCGCGATCGAGCGCATGCGGCCGTACCAGCGGGCGAACTCGTGCTCCTTGCCCTGCTCTCGCAGCGAGTCGAAGAGGAGCGCGGAGTCCGCCCCCGAGACAAGGGAGAACCCGACGCCGAGCACGAGCTCGGCGAGCAGCACCGACCAGAGCCCGCGCGCGAGCGCGTAGAGGACCCAGCCGATCAGGATGCAAAAGGCGGCGATCACGAGCGCGCGGCGGTGGCCCAGGCGATCGGCGATGTAGCCCGACGGGAACTCGAAGAGCACGATGCTCAGGCTGAACGCGCCCTGCACCGTCATCATGGTGGCCACGCTCATGCCGATGTCCTGCGTCCAGAACAGCGGGAAGATGGCCGCCGGGAACATCAGCGACTGAACGCCGTGGTAGACGCAGATGCGCCAGGGGTTCTGCTGGACCGACGACATGGCGGGGAGCCCTGGGGCCCGCGCTGCCGCGGGCGCGCCGGACGCCTAGAACTCGGTCCCGATCCTGTACCTGAGTTGCCCCGTCTTCAGCGAGAACACGTAAAGCGCCGTCCAGCTGGCGAAGAAGACATCGTTCGCCGAGATCGCGATCCCGGACGAGACCTGCGACTTCTTGTGGACCTGCACGTCCCACAGCCGCTTGCCGGTGCCGGCCTCGAAGCAGGCGAGGCGCGTGCCGTCCTTGTGATCCTTCATGTCATAGGGGATGACCAGGAACCCGCCTTCATAGGCCCCTGCGTCCACCCCCGTGGCCCTCGTGGTCAGCGGGTCGACGCCGGGCACCTCCATCTTCCAGAGGACCTTCTTCTTGTCCACCGCGGCCACCATGCCGACCTGGCTGCCCTTGCTCCGGCCGCCGAGCAAGAACCGCGGCCCGGGCCCGCTCGGGATGAGCGCGCTGCGCACCGACATGCCCTCGACTTCATGCGAGCCGGGCAGCCCGAGCTCGTTGAACTCGTGCCAGCGGGCGAACCGATACCCGGGCGCCTCTTCCTGGATCGAGCTCGGGACCGCCTTGCAGGCCGCGTCCTTCGCGAGCTCGCGCCGCTTCCCTGTCGCCGGCTCGAGCCCGTGCTTCGCGTCGTCGACCGTCTCGACGACGATCACCCCGTCGCCCTGGCACAGCCGCCTCGCCTTCTCGCCGAGCAACGCCGACCACGACGGCGTCCCGGTGCGCAGATCATAGGCCTGCACCTTGCCGAGCGCGTCGATCGAGATCAGACGGCCGGAGGCGATCGCGCGCCGCGCCTCGTGGTTGGCCGCGTCCTTGGTGAGCGCCGCCGTCTTCCAGATCGGCTTGCCGTCGCGCCCGTCGTAGGCCGCGATCCACTCCTCGCCGGCGGGGACGTTGCTCTTGCCGATCACGTCCGGCGCGCCGTCGCCGTTCACGTCGGCGAGCATCGGCCGATCGCTGAAGTACGCTTTCGGTCCCAGGCCGGGGAGCGGCGCCGACCCGCCCTTGGACGGCCCCGACGCGCTGAACATGAAGGCGCCGGCGGCCGCGCCGGCCATGACCATGGCCATGACGACCGACATCACGATGACCCCCGCCGCGTTGCTGGACGGCGGGGCGACCCGGACGACGTGCATGCCCTGCGGGATCGGCGCGGTGGTCGGCTTCCTGCCGCGATCGATGAGCGACCGCGCGCCGCAGTACTGGCAGGTGACTGCATCCATCGCCGGCTGAATCGGCAGCGGGGCGCCGCAGCGCGGACACCTGGAATCGACGATCCGAGCCATCGTCCCACTCTACACGAGCTCGAGCCCGCCTATTTCTTCTTCTCGCGCTCGCCCGGGGCCGCGCGCGACGCCGCGCGGCCCGAGGGCGGGGGTTCCAGCAGCGCCGCGCGGGTGAGCCCCTTCCCGCCGAAGCGCTCGGCCACCTCCGCCACGACGCCCTCGAGGCGCCGGCGGCGCTCGGAGGCGACAGGGAACAGGCTCAGCGTCGGGCCGCCGGTCTCGCTCGTCAGGTCGCTCGCGGCGACGCCGACGAGCCGCACCGGCCGCGAGAGATCGAAGCGCGAGAGCAGCCCCTTCGCGCAGGTGTAGATCGAGTCCGTGTCGCTGACCGGCTCGGACAGCGTCGTCTGGCGCGTCCGCAGCGTGAAGTCCGCGTACTTGAGCTTCACCACCACCGCGCGGCAGGACAGGCCCGCCTTGAGCAGGCGCCGCGCCACGCGGCCCGACAGATCGAGCAGCCAATGCTCGATCGGCTCCCTGCCCCGGAGGTCCTCCTCCACGGTCTCCTCCGCGCCGATCGACTCCGCCGCGCGGCCCGGGACGACCGCGCGCTCGTCGGCGCCCGCGGCGAGCAGCCGCACGTGCTCGCCCCACGCGGGGCCGAGCAGCTCGTGGAGGCGCGGCGCGGGGCAGCGCGCGAGATCGCCGATGGTCGCGAGCCCCGCCGCGCGCAGCCGCTCGGCCGCGCGCGGGCCCACGCCCCACATGCGCTCGAGCGGCAGCGGCGCGAGGAAGGCGGCGACGTCGCCGGGGACCACGACGAGGCCGTCGGGCTTTCGCAGATCGCTCGCGATCTTCGCGGCGAACTTGCACGGCGCGACGCCGGCGGAGGCCGTGAGCCCGGTCTCGTCGCGGATCGCGCGCCTGATCTGCGCCGCGATCGCCTCGCCGTCGCCGAAGAGCGCGCGGCTCGCGGTCACGTCGAGGAACGCCTCGTCGAGCGACAGCCCCTCCACGAGCGGCGTGAAGCGGCGGAAGATCGCGAAGACCTGCGCGCTCACCTCGGCGTAGCGGGCGTGCCGCACCGGCACGACGATCGCCTGCGGACAGCGGCGGAGCGCCTCGACCATCGGCATCGCCGAGCGGGCGCCCGAGGCGCGCGCCTCGTACGACGCGGCCGCGACGACGCCCCGCCGGGAGGCGCCGCCCACCAGGACGGGGCGGCCTCGCAGCGACGGGTCGTCGAGCTGCTCGACCGACGCGAAGAACGCGTCCATGTCGATGTGGAGGATCTGTCGCATCGCGGGGCGCCGATCGCACCCGAGAAGCGCGCCGGGATCAACCGCCGGAGCACGCCAGCGCGCGCCGCGAGCCGCCCGGGTCGGGTCAACCGCCGGGGGGGCCCAGGATCACCGGCCCTGGCGAGAGGACGTGGGTGCCGTTCATCAACCACACCGCAATCTGGCTCGTCCCCAGGCGTTGCCACACGACATCCGCCATCAGATCGGCGTTGACGTCGCCGGCGGTGATCGCTGTCCAGCCGCCGCCGATCGGCCCGGGGATCACCGGCCCCGCGTCGAGGAGCTCGACGCCATTCATCAGCCACACGGCGACGAGGCCCCTCTCCTCGTTGGTCCAGAGCACGTCCGCCATGCCGTCAGCGTTGAAGTCGGCCGCCCAGAGGACGTCCCATCCCTCGCCGCTCGGCCCGGGGATCACCGGCCCCCGCCCGATGACCTCCGTGTTGCTCATCAGCCACACCGTCATCAGGTTGTGCACCTCGTCGTTCCAGATCACATCCGCGATGCGATCGAAGTTGACGTCGGGCACGGGGCCGATCTCCCAGTCGCCGCCCGGCCCCGGGATGAACGGGCCCGGCGCGAGCGGCTGGACGCCATCCATCAGCCACACCGTCATCAGGTTCTGCTCGTCGCTGTGAAAGAGCACATCCGAGGCGGCGTTGCGGTTGGAGTCGTTCGGCCGGATCACCCAGCCTCCGCCTCGCGGCCCGGGGAGCATCGGGCCCTGCGCGAACGGCCGGCCTCCGTCCGTCAGCCAGATGGTTATCAGATTCCGCTCATCGTGACGCCAGATCACGTCCGCCATGCCGTCGAGGTTGAAGTCGTTCCCTATGGCGACCCAGCCTCTACCGGCCGGCCCACGGACGATCGGGCCCGGCGCGAGCAGCTGGACTCCGTCCATGAACCAGATGGCCATGAGGCTGCGCTCGGGGTCGATCCAGAGCACATCCTGCTTTCCGTCGAAATTGTAGTCGATCGCCTGGATGACCCGCCACCCGTAGGTGCTGGCCCGCTGCTCTGCGACCCCGAGGGTGGGAGCCGCAGCCGCCGCGGATCCGCCCTCGTCGAGCAGGTCGACGCCGGCCGCGCAGCCGAGCACGGCGTGAATCGCGGCGGCGGCACACAGATACTTGGTCACGACCACAGGACTCGTCACGCTCGCCTCTCTTGCGCCGGGTGCGCGGCAAGGCCGCCGATCCTGGGGGGAATGCGCGACCTCGCCCGTGGGCACGCCGCTCACGCGCCTCGTGGGACGGCAAGCGGCAGTCCATCCGGGATCGGTCCTCGGACACCAAGGCGAGCGCAGCGGTCGCGGCCCTCGCTGGGCTCCGTATCGCAGGCTTCTTCGGGTTCTCGAAGAAGTGGGAAGGACGGTACTGACATCCTCGCCCGGAGCGGTGATGCCGGTGCGAGCGCTATGCCTGGCAGCAGAACGTCGACGGCTCGGCCGGCAGCAGCGCGCCGGTGGGCTCACCGCCGCTCGGGGCGCAGCCGCCGGGATCCACGGCCACGACCTCCGCCGACTTGCTGCCGAGGGCGACGCCGGGCGGGGTGACCCCGCAGAACGGCGCCATGGAGCTGACGAGGATCGATGCGACCTGCTCGGCGCACGCGCCGTCGCTGTAGACCGAGGCCATGACGATGCACGACGCGCCCTCCGGCTCCCCGCAGCCGCACTCGGAGCAGCCGCGCGTGTCGTCGGCGCCGCCGTAGAAGACGTGCCTGTCCAGGTAGGGCTCTTCGCACGTCACGTCGCCCTCGTGGAAGATGCACGTCAGGAAGCCGCCGGGCGGCGGGACCCCGGGCTGGGCCGGCGAGGGCATGCAGGTGCTCCGGTCGCCTGGGCACTCGGTGTAGGCGCCGGGCACGCAGGCGAGCGCCCGGGTCAGCCAGGGATCGAGGAGCGCCGGCGGCGGAGGCTCGTCGACCCTCGGCGTGCAGGAGGCGGTGACCAGCGCGACCGGCGCGTCGATCGAGATCGACTTCACACACGGCTGCCCGCCGCAGTCCTGGCCCGCGGAGATGGCGTTCTCGGCGGTGCAGGCGCCGTCCCAGGCGTCGGGCGCCGCGAAGGGGGTCGCGACGCTGCCGGGGTCGCCGGCGCAAGTCATCGAAGAGTGCGCCGACCAGCCCAGCGGGAGCTGGCACGAGGCGGTGG
This sequence comes from Sorangium sp. So ce281, assembly GCF_051527395.1. Classification (NCBI taxonomy): domain Bacteria; kingdom Pseudomonadati; phylum Myxococcota; order Polyangiales; family Polyangiaceae; genus Sorangium; species Sorangium sp. So ce281. Next base: position 1,844,133 of record NZ_CP150322.1, on the reverse strand, counting down.
CCGCGTCAGGCGGATCGCACAGGCAGGCCGCGCAGGCGAGCGGCGCGGGCGCCAGGTCGGCGAACCCCTCGTAGCCGACGTTCGGCGCGGCGGCGGGGCATGCGGGTACCTGGTCCCGCGGGCCGAACCAGAGGAGCGCCGGGCCGAACCAGCCGAGCGGCGCCGGTGGGACGCAATCGCCGGCGCAGGCGGTCTCATCGCCGCCGCCTGTCCCGGCACCGCCGGCCCCGCCGCTGCCACCCGCACCGCCCTCGCCGCCGGCCCCTCCGCCACCTTCCTCGGGCCACGGGCAGCCTGGGTGGCCGTATTCCTGAGGCTGACAGGGACCGTGGATGATCGCGTCGCCGGAGCAGCCCACCAAGGAGAACAGTCCCACGAACAACCAGGAGAAGAGGCGCATGCCGGAGAAGCTACCTGACGGGGCTTCACGCTGACAACGGAGATTCATGACGGCACAGTCGATTGCATGCCACATTGTGGATCTCTTCTAAAAATTATCATGTTGGATGCGGAAGGTCCCCGGCGTCGTTCGAGCTCGTTCAATACATTGCCGTGATACCGAATCCGAGCGCAGCGCCGACCGGGGGTGACGACCAGGTGAGGGGTGAAGGCGGTTCACTTCCATCTTTCCGGCGTCGAAGAACCGCGTCCGCGACGATCCAGACAGCTTCGGCGTAAGCGTGCGCGGACCACCTGTCCGACAAGGGCCACGCCCCGCCGAACCGCGAGCCGACGCCGAGCATCGGCTGGCCGGGTGAGCTGATGGTCCACGGCGCCCGGGGGACGAACCGGACCACGCCGATGGAGGCGACCCCGCAGCCGAACAGGGTTTGGCCGTGACGACAGGTCAGTGCAGCCGCCGTGAATGCCCTCGTGCCGACGGACACCCCTTCCACCTCCTGCGCCAGGGACACGAGCCCGCGCCCCTCCACCGCGATCGACCAGTCGTGCCGGCGAACACCGAAGGAGAGCGTCATCCCGGCCGCGGCTCCCGGCGTGATCCCCAGGCCCAGGGTCGCCCCGAGCCCTGCTTCGAGCCGCAGCCGCTCCGGCGGAGCCGGCGCCGTCTCCGGCCGAGACGACGCCTGCGACGGCTCGGCCGGCCGAGGTGGCTCCGGCGCGGCACGGTGCGCTTGCGGGGGCGGCGCCGCGGGCGGCGAGGAGGGCTCGGGCGGCGGCGAGGGCGCAGACGACGGCGAGGGCTCGGGCGGCGGCGATGCCGGCTCCCGCGCGCTCAGGACGCGCGCGACGATCGCCAGGGCCACGCCGGAGAGCAGCTCCTCGCAGCCGCTCCGGGTGCCGAACCCGTCAGCCCACCGGGTATCGCCCTCGCGGTCGCGCAGCGCCAGCAAGGCGGTGAGCTCCGGCCCCTCCTGCGCGATGCGGACCGTGAGCACCTGCGGCGCGTCGTCCTGGAACGGGTCGGCGCCGAGCCGGCGCGCCACCTCCGCGCGCAGGAACGCGTCGCCTGGGCAGCTTTCGGCGCCCGGGCCCCGCACGACCTCGATCCGCATCGCCGCGCGCGGCGCGTCCGGCGCGGCGCGGGCGTCTCCGGCGCCGAGAAGGACGGTGGCCGCCGCCACGGCGGAGCGCGCCGAGCGCCCCGCGCCCCGGAGCGGTCCGGTGGCGCAGAGGCCCCGGGCCGGTCGCGTGCGGAGCCCCGGTCTCGGTCTCGCCCTGGACCGGCTCATCGCGCCGGCTCTCTTGCTGACGCGCCCGGCGCCGGATGGGCTGACGCGCCCGGCGCCGGATGGGCTGACGCGCCCGGCGCCGGATGGGCTGACGCGCCCGGCGCCGGATGGGCGAGGCGCGCCCGGGCTGCCGTGCGAAGCTGCTCTCGCACGGACTTCAGCCGCCCTGCGGGGAACCGCGCCTCGTGCGCGGCGAGCTGCCGGAGCGCCCCGGCGGGATCGCCCGTGGAGAGGCGCTCTTGCGCCGCCGCGAGCAGCCGGCGCTCCTCCGCGAAGGCGTCCTCCCGCGCGCCGGCCGGCGGCGCCGCCCGCGGCGCGGCCGGGCACGGGCGCGCGGGTGCGTCGACCGCCGCCGCCACCGGCCGCGATTCCGGGGTTTGCTGCGACGGCGGCGACGGGGGAGCTGCACGGCCGGCGCTGGCCGCGGGGAGCTCGTAGACCAGCGCCGCCTCGAAGCGGCGCGCCCAGGCGGGCCGCGACGGGGCGAGGGCAAGCAGCACGGCCGCGGTCGCGGCGCCGCCCGCCGCAGCGGAGCCGACGGCGCGGCCGAGGCGGGCGAGCCGCGCTCGCTGACTCGAGCCGGCAGGCGCGCCCGGCACGCCGGCCGGCGGTGCGGCGGCGCTCGCGCCGCCGTCGCGCACGAGGAAGTCGGACGCCAGGGGAAACACGAGCCAGCAGGCGCGCAGCGCCTGCCGCCGCTCCGGGCGCAGCCGCTTGACGGCGGCACGGTAGTCCTCGCGGGCAAGGCGCAGCCGGTTGCTGGCGGTGTTGTAGTTGAGGCCGAGCTCGCGCGCGATGTCGACGAGCGGCACCTCGTAGGCCTCGTGGAGGACCAGGAGGACCCGCCGCTCGGGCGCGATCGTCAAGAGCACCTCCCTCGCGACCTCCAGCCGCTCTTGCTCCGCGATGCGCTCCTCGCTGAGCGGCGCGGGATCGATGGCCTGGTAGCGCGACGCCGGACGCAGGCCGTCCGGCACCTCGCGGCGGCGGTAGGCGCGATCCAGGTGGTGGCTGACCTTTCGCCACGCGATCCCGAACACCCAGCGGGCCTCGGGGCTGCCGTGCTGGCGCCGGCCCTCCCGGCGCAGCGGATCGCCCGCGGCCCCGGCCTCGCGCTCCGGCGGGGACCAGGCGGGGTCGAACCGATCCAGGCTCTCGTACGCGGCGAGCAGGACCTCTTGCAAGACGTCGTCGATGTCGGGCTCGGCGACCCCCAGGAGCCGAAGCGCGCGGGGGAGAATTTCCACCGCGGCAGCGTGAACGGAATTCCATGTGTGGTCGCGGGAGGAGCCTTCGGCGGGGAAAAGAAGTGCGCTCATATTCTCAAATTGCGCGGAGCTTTCCGGGGTTGTTTGTAAAACGCGCCTCCCGGTGCGCGGGGTTGGAGGCACGCCGCCCGCGGTGGGAGGCGCCCCGGTCCGCCGCGGTCGTCCCTGGCTAGCTCCGCTGCCCCCGGCGCACCGGCCGCGGTCGCCCCTGCCTGGCTCGGCTGCCTCCGGCGCACCGGCTGCGGTCCTCCCGCGGCAGCCCCGCTGCCCTCCGCACACCGGACACGGTCTTCCCGGAGCAGCCCCGCTGCCCTCCGCGCACCGGACACGGTCTTCCCGGGGCAGCCACGCTGCCCTCCGCACACCGGACACGGTCTTCCCGGGGCAGCCACGCTGCCCTCCGCGCACCGGATACGGTCTTCCCGGGGCAGCCACGCTGCCCTCCGCACACCGGACACGGTCTTCCCGGGGCAGCCACGCTGCCCTCCGCGCACCGGACACGGTCTTCCCGGGGCAGCCACGCTGCCCTCCGCGCACCGGACACGGTCGTCCCTGGCTAGCTCCGCTGCCTTCGGTGCACCGGCCGCGGTCGCCGTCGATGCCCTTCGTCGCAGATGGCACAGCCTTCGCTCCCGGTCGACGCCGACGCAGGCGCGAAAGCCGTGGCGCAAGATTACGACTCTGACGGCACCTCGTTCATGAATTCAGCCGGCACCGTTGACACCCCACGATGCGTCGTTACCCCTGGCCGGAACGTCCGGCGCGCGCCGGACGCTCACATCACGTCCGGCGCGGGGGTCGGGGAGCATGGCAGTCCGTGTTCTCTCGGCGCCCGGCGAAGGACATCGACGAGAGGTGCTCCCCTCATGACCAAGCCTTCGACTCCGATCAAGAAAAAGCCCGCTCCCAGGAAGCCCGCAGCCCCGCCCCAGGCGGCGGCGGCGTTCGACAGGGCTCTCCCCGAGATCGCGGCGCTGAGCCCGGATCGGCTCGTCGCCATCAACCTCGATATCCCCCGCGCTGTCTCCCAGGTGCTGGGCGTGCTGCCTGGCCTCCTCGCGCTGCGCCCCGCCATCGCGGAGCAGCTCCAGAAGCACGATCTCGCGCTGCTCGATCGGCTCGAGACCTACGCGCTCGCCGCGTGGCACGCGCACCTCATGTGGCTGTCCAGCAGAGCCCCCGAGAGCGGGGTGAAGCCGCTCCTCGCAGAGGCGGTCCCGCTCCGCGAGAACCTGCTGGGCGACGCGGAGGCGCTCGCCCGCCGCGGCCTGCTCGACGCGGAGGCGGTCGCGGAGATCCGCGCGGGACAAGGGCACATCGACACAGCCAACGACCTCGTCGCCCTCTCGGCGCTGTTCAACGGCAGCTGGGCCGAGATCGCCGGCAGGACGGCGGCGACCGAGGAAGAGGTGAAGCGAGCCGGGGAGATCGGGCCGCAGCTGCTCGCCTCCCTCGGCGTGAGAGAGCACGGCGCAGAGCCCGGGCCGACCGAGGCCGCGGACAGGCGAGCGCGCGCGTTCGCGCTGCTCGTGCGCGCCTACGACCAGAGCCGCCGCGCCGTCGCCTACCTGCGGTGGGACGAGCGGGATGCCGACACGATCGCGCCGTCGCTCTACAAGGGCCGTGGCCGCGCGGCGTCGTCGAGCGACACCGCTGCTGCGCCGGAGGACGCCGCGCCGCCCGGCGCTGCACCGGCGGGCACGCCGGCGCCGGCGGCGCCCGGCGCAGCGCCGGGCGGCTCACCGCCGCTCAACTAGCTTCACTCCGGGAAGTTGCCCCGGATCAGCAGAAAAACCGCCAAGGACGCCAAGGACGCCAAGGACGCCAGGGGGAGAGGGGGAAGGGGCATAGGCGTCAACCAAGATCGTTCGGTCACGTTACGCCTGTGCCCCTTCATGCCAGGATCGACTCAAGGGCTCTTGAGCCGGTAGCCCACGCCTGGCTCCGTGATCAGGACCGACGGGCGCGCAGGATCGCGCTCCAGCTTGTGCCGGAGCTGCGCCATGTAGACGCGCAGGTAGTGCGCCTGCCCCGCGTAGGCAGGCCCCCACACCTCGCCGAGGAGCTGGCGATGGGTGAGGACCTTGCCCGCGTGCCGGATCAGCGTCGTGAGCAGCTTGTACTCGATAGGAGTCAGGTGGACCTCCTCGCCCGCCCGCAGCACGACCCGGCGCGCGAGATCGACCTCGATGTCCTGGACCGCGAAGCGGTGGCCCTCCGCCGTCGCCCCGCGCGCCGCGCTGGCGGCGTGGCGTAAGGCCACGCGCAGCCGCGCCAGGAGCTCGCCGGCGCTGAAGGGCTTGGTCAGGTAATCGTCGGCGCCGCCGTCCAGCGCGGGTCAAGGGACCGTCAAACCGAGGGGGCCCCGGATCCAGCAGCGAGGCGTGGCCGCCGCCCACGTCGACGCCGCCCAGACGCACGTCAAGAACAACTACATGCGAAGCCCGCTCGCCGCCGAGGTGTTCGACGAGGAGGTGTCGAACCTCCTCAAGCGGAAGATCAAGTCGACCCTCTCGAAGGTCGAGGACCTCAGCGTCGGCTTCGACTACGGCGGCGAGGTGACCGCGGAGGACTGCGACCGTCGTAGGGACCCAGGGTCACAGGGTTCCTTCGGGGGTGTCCACCGGAGCGGAGGACGATCACGAGGTCGTCGTGATGCCCCTGAAGCGTGGCTCTTCGCGATGACGCCTGCGTAGCACAACGAGGTTCGGGTGGCGTCGTCGACTGCGCTACACCCTATTCGATGATGTCGTCGTAGCGCACCACCCGGCACGAGTGGTCGCAGGTGAGAGATGCTTGCGTGGCCACCGCGGCGCACAGCGTTCGGCTGGAGCAACGGCACGATCTCCGCGCCTCGGCCATTCTGGCAAGCATGACGTGGTCTTGAACAACCCCCGGCAGAATCTGGCGACCGTGTGGCGGATGAACGGCACCCAGCTGCTCGCGCCGGGTCCGAACATCCCCGGACCGCTCGAGGGCAACTAGCGTTGCTGCGGGAAGTCGGGCCAGGGAGCGAACCGCCATGGCGCGAAGGGCGCCAAGGAACCAGGGGAATGGGAGGAAATACAGGAACAGCCCTCCCCCTCGCTTCTTGCCGGCCTTGGCGCCATGGCGGTTTCTCTGCTGAGCCGGGGCAGCTTCCCGCGGTAGTGCCAGGTACTGTGCGAGGTCACACAAGCAACCGAGCATGTTCCGGTAGGGTTCTCGGGATCAGGCAGTCCGCGCGGTGAACGCATCCACCGTGCTTTGCGCCGGACCTGGGCGAAGCTCCACCTGCACGCCCACACGGCCAATCCCCGCTTCTTGCATCCATGGCCGTCGGAGATGCATTCGATGCACATCGAGCTGGTCGCGCCCCTGGATCCAGGGTGCTCGCCGCGTTTGCGCGATGGTTTCGGGAGGCCGAGGGAGAGCATCGACTCCTCGGCGCTCTCCACGCCTGAACGGCTCCGTCTCTTCGCTGCGCTGATCGCAATCCAGGGGAGTGAACATGTTCGTTCCTGACGTGAAGCGCGTGCTGGGCACGGCGATGCTGCTCGTTCCATCCATGACTTGCGTGAGCCCGCGCGAGGCGTCCGAGGTGCCCGAGCGCGCGGACAGCGGGGTGCGAGCCGGGGTCGGCGAGGCCCGGCAGCCCCTGTGTTTTGGTCAGACGATCACGAACGTCCTCGTTCTACCGGAGACGTTCCACTGGGAGGATGCCGCCCACCTGCTCCGCGTGGCGGAGGGGTTCGGCCCGCGGACCCTCAGCGTCTCCGTGTCGGCGAGCGTCTCGCCGGCGGTGCGCGTGCTGAGCACCACCGCGCCCAGGGTACCCCTGCCCCGGCCCGTGGTGCGCGCGCGGGGCAGCCGCGCACCCAACGACCTCTGGCCCTTCCCGGCGTTATCGGAGGACGCGCCGTTCGGGTTCTTCCAGCCCATCCCGGGCATGCCGGGCGGCGACGACACCTGGGGCCCTCAGCCATCGACGGGAATGCCGGGCAGCGGCGGCGGCTGGAGCTATCAGCCCGCGCCGGGCATGCCGGGCGGCGGCACCTGGGGCCCTCAGCCTTCCTCGGCCACGTCGGGCGGCAACACGTCCTCGGGCGCCCAACCCACACCGAGCCCGCTGGACGATTGCGTGCCGTCGGACGACCAGATCACCAGGGCAGTCGGCTTCGACGTGAGCGCGACCGTCGCGCTCGACGCGACCTCGGTCCTGTTCGTGCCCACGGCCGCGCTCGCGCGGGTCTCGGCCTATCCGGTGTACCAGCAATACACCTGGGATATCGTCAGCACCGTCGGCTGGAACGGGGAGACCCATGCAGCAGAGACCGCCGTCGTGGGATCTGGCATTGCCTACAGGCCGATCGGGGTCTATTTCGATACCGACCTCATCTATGATCTGGCCGCGATCGGCGGCGGTCTGATCGACCCGGGCCCGTACGTGGACCCCGGCGGCGACGGCGGCGCGGGCGGCGACGGCGGCGCGGGCGGCGACGGCGGCGCGGGCGGCGACGGCGGCGCGGGCGCGGGCGGCGACGGCGGCGCGGGCGGCGACGGCGGCGGCGGCGGCGCTGGCGCCAACGACGGCGCGGGCGGCGCGGGTGGTTCTTGGCTCGTCGATCCGTAGGTCGCTGGCAGCGCCGGCGCTTCGGGTAGGGCGGCCGGCACCGGCGGGCTCGCGAAGCGGCCGATCTATCTAGACGATGCGGCGCGCCGCCCAGCGCGCCGCCCAGCGCGCCGCCCCTACCGCGCCGCCCGCGCGATCTCGTCGGCCGCCCCCGCCCTCTCCTCCGCCGACTTCGACAGCGGCCCCGTCAGGAGCGCCTGCGCCTCGCGGAAGCGCGCCGCCACGTCGGACCAGTAGCTCGCCTCCGCGCCCTGCGGGGCGGCGATCTGCTTGATGACGGCCGCGTCGTACGCCGCGATGCCCGCGTACGCCGAGGCAGGCTTCGCGCGGGCCACCCAGTCGAGCGCGGCGAGTTCCCCAAGGCCGAGCCCCGCGAGCGGCGCCCGCCGCATCATGAGCGCCGCGTCCTCCGGGCCGTTGCGCAGGCCGAGCGCGACCGCGAGCAGCGCCGTCGCCTCGGCGGGGCGCGGGGTGTCCTCGGGCCACGCCGCGAGCAGCGCGGTCGCCTGGTCGAAGTCCACGGCCCGCCAGTACAGCCGGCCGAGCTCGAGCCGCGCCCTCGCGTAGAGGAGCCTCGACTCGGGCGAGAGCTGCGCGGTGCGCAGCGCCGCGCGGTGCTGGAGCGGGACGCCCCGGCCGAGCAGGACGCGCAGGAGCTCGGGCCGCGCCGCCGCCTCGGGCGCGATCAGGCGGCCCGCGTAGTACGTCGGCAGCCGGGCGGCGAGCCGCTCGACGGCCGACGCCGGGGGGGCGCCCGCCGCGAGCGGCGGCAGCTCCAGCGCGTCCAGCGCGTCGACGCGCCGGCCGCCGTAGAGGCGGGAGAGCATCTCGCGCGCGCCGTCGACGCGGGCGTCGCGGAGGACGCCGACCGACGAGAGCTCGCGCAGGCCGACGAGCGTGGCGTCACGGCCGCGGGCCTTCCAGGGATCGAGCAGCTGATCGAGCTCGCCGTAGTAGACGTTCGCGAGCTCCGCGTCCTTCCGCATGGCGTCCGGCAGCGGCGCGGACCGGACCGCCTCGACGAGCCGCATGTCGGCCCGCCCGGACTCCACGGCGACGATGCCCTTCGCGTAGAACGGAAGCTCGACGCCGCGCCGCCCGAGATCCTCGATCGCCCGGGCCTGCTCCGTCACCCACGCGAAGAGCGGCCCCTTGGTGAACGCGAGGACGCGCTGGACGTCGTAGGGCGGCCGCAGCGTGGGCGGCTCGGTCGCGGTGCGCGCGAGCCGGGCGGAGAGCGTCAGGCCGAGCAGCACCTGGTAGAGGTCGCCCCGGAGCGCGGCGGGCGGCGCTTCGAGGAGCGGCGCGGCGAGGGCGTCGCCGCAGGTGATGGGCGCGAGCTCGGCCCGGAGCGCGCGCGCGAGGCCCGCCTCGAGGCCCGCGCACGCCTCGACGCCCGCGAGCCGCGCGTCCCGCTTCGCGGCGTCGTCCTCGGCGAGCGCGGCGTCGAGCGCCTCGATCGCGCCCTGCGCGTCGCCGCAAGGCTGCGCGGGCGCGACGGGGGCGCGCCGCGCGAACGCCTCGCAGGCGCGCGGCGCGGCGGGCACGCCGGCCGGCGCCGGGGGGACCAGCGCGGTCTTCGGGTCGAAGGGCGCCGGCTTCAGGATCGGGAGCCACTCGTCCTTGAGCGTGCCGTGGACGGCGAAGGCCTCTTCCTCCGGGAGCGGCGCCGGCGGCGGCTTCGCCGGGCGGCCGTCCCCCGGCGAAACCGGCGCGTTCGGCGCGGGCGGAGGCGCCCCGGCGCAGGCCGCGAGGGAGAGCCCGATCGCGGCGGCGAGGGCGTTGAAAGCGAAGTGCGAGCGATGGTTGGAGGGCATCACGTCTCCTTGGACACGGGCGGTCCGCGAAGGTTTCGCGGAGGAGCAGCGGGCGTCCATCACAATCCGAGCGGGGGCGCAAGCCGGGCGGCCGGCCACGGCACGACGCCGCGGCCGGCGCCCGACCCGGGGTCCCTCTCTCGGTCACGCTCTCACCACGGCCCGACAGCCGCGTTCGACGGTCATCGATCGCAGAACACAAACAGCGAAGCCTGTGGTGCGCATCGCACCCACGGCCCTTGACAGCTCCGTCCTCAATGCGATGTCATCGTCTCGAAGGACAACCATGTACACTGGGATGCCTACCGTTCGGGACTGCCTCCATCGAGCCGGCGCGTGGCTGGGCGCTCGCAGGCGACGCATGCGCTGTGTGGAGACCGGGCTGATTGTGGGACTCACGTCCCTGCTCTCGACGTCCTGCTCGTCGACGGCGCCCGATGAGCCCGAGAACGCCATCAAGATTGGGGCCCTCCTCCCCTTCTCCGGGAGCGAGTCGGCCATCGGCCGCAACCTCGAGCAAGCCATGTTGCTCGCGGTCGAAGACCTGACCGCGGCGGGCGGGCTCGAAGGGAGGCCGTTCGACATCGTGAGCCGGGACAGCCATTCGAGCCCGGGGCGCGGGCTCGACCAGCTGCTCTCGCTGATCTACACGGATCAGGTCCGCTACCTGGTAGGGCCCGAAGAGAACGATCTCGCCCGCGACATCGCGTTCGAGGTGAAGAAGGAGGACCTCCTCCACATGCTGCCGGGCTACGCCGCGCCCTCCATCGCGCGCCGCGAGGACGTGGGCGGCAGGATGAGGCTCGCCCCTTCCCCCTTCGCCATCGGCTGCGCGCTCGCGAAGACCATCGTTCGCGATGGTGTCCGCACCGCCAATAGCCTCTCCGCGCGGGACGACTTCAACGCCGGCGTCAGCACCGAGTTCACGACCCATTTCGCGGCGCTCCAGGGCAGGATCCTCCCCTCGGTGACGTTCATGTCGGGGCAGCCCACGTACGAGCGCAAGATCGAGGCGGCCTTCAACCTGGACGACCCGGATCGGGCGCCGGCCGGCCGCACGCTGCTGGCCGCCTATCCCGCCGCCGCCTCGACCATCGTGACCGAATGGACCGTCCACGGGCGCCCGGGCAGGTGGCTCCTCGGGCCTGCGTTGCACACCGAGGTGTTCCTCGCCAACATCCCTCAAGGCACGCTCGACGACAGCTCCTATGGAATCTCGCCCTCGCTCAGCCTGCGGAGCGAGTGCAGCCCCGCCCCCGACGACCCGACCGGGGAGGCGCTCCGCTGCACGCGCTGGAACGCCGACGCCTTCGCCTATCACTTCTCCCGCCGGTGGGACCGCGAGGCGCCGTTCCCCGCGGCGCACTTCTATTACGACGGCGTCGTCCTCATCGCGATGGGCCTCGTGTACGGCTACGCGACCACCGGGCAGATCATCACGTCCGGCCATGAGCTGCGGCAGAAGATCCTCGAGCTCAACGACCCCAAGAACGACGTGGCCTTGTGGTGGGATCTGAACACCGCGATGGCCGCGCTCCGCGCGGGGACCCCGCTCCGCTACATCGGCGCAGCCGCCGAGTACGAGTTCGATTCCTACGGAGCGAGCCAGAATCACATCATGCAAAGGTGGATCATCGAAGGCGACCAGTTCCGCGATCTCGACCCCTTCGACGCCAAGTGCGTGGCCCAGCAATGATCTAGATAGAGCGGTTTTCAGCTGAGCCTGGTACGAGCGTCGCAGAGCGGCGGTCACCCGCACAGGAGACGGGCCCAGATCGGCGTTTTCGGCGCGGAAGCGCACTCCTGTGCGCTGAGCACCGAAAACGTCGAGATGGGCCCGTATCCGAAGCGGGTGACCGTCGCTCAGTAACGGTGTCGTAGCTCGAAGAAGATCTCGCGCGGCGCGAGCGGGTACTCGAAGCCCGAGAACCCGGGATCCGGGCCGAACGTGCCGAGGATGTTCTTGGCGCGCACGGCCAGGGTCGTCTCGTGCCCCGGGATGATCCACAGGTTGCGCGCGACCAGGCTGGCGTTCCACCTGAGGTACGTGGGCAGCTCGAACGCGCCGCCGGCCTCGAGGGTGCTCGCCTCCGCGGACCGCCGGGGCCCGACGAGGATCCCTTGCGTCGAGAGCTCCAGCGGCACGGAGCTCGGCGACGGCAGCTTCACATAGGCGCCGGCGCGGGCGATCCAGCTCGGGTAGGCGACCATCGACGAGCCGACCAGATCCGCCTGGTACCCCACCTGGCCGGAGTCCCGGGTGGAGCGCACCGTCTCGAACGACCCGTAGCCCCCGAAGGCGTCGCCGTGCCGCAGGTCGGCGCGGGTCGCCCAGATCAAGGACTTCTGGCTGGCGACGTTCAGGGCCGTCTGGTTGATGCCCCGCGGAACGAACTCCGCCTTGTCGTTCAAGAGGCTGTACGACACCCCCGTGCTCGCCGAGGCCCAGACAGCAGGCCTCCACGTCAGCTCCGCGTCCACGGTGTGGATGAGCTGAGGCGACAGGCGCGCGTTCCCGATCACGTCGCCCGGCACGAGGGGCTCGGCGAAGAGCAAATACGGGGACGGCGCCTTGAAGGCGCTGCCGTACAGCAGCTTGGCCACGACCGTCTTTCCCAGGTGCGAGGTCGCCCCGAACCGACCGGTCAGCTGATTGCCATACTTGCTGTGGTGATCGTAGCGGAGCCCGCCCGTGACCTTCAGCCACGGATCGAGCACCTTGAGGTTGGCGCTAAGGAGCGCCCCGACGTCGACCAGCTCGGCCGATTCCTGCTCCCGCTCCGGCGAGCCGAAGGACTGCCCCGACTGCTTGGCGACCCGGCGGAAGGACGGCATGTCCTCCTTGTCGTAGACGGACTCCAGATTCAATATCACGTTGAATCGGTCCCACGGCATCCACCGGGCCTCGACGCTCGCGTCCACGCCGCGATACGCCATGCGCCGCTCGATGTAGTACCAGCCGCCGGCGACGTCGATGCGGTCGTCCGGCAGGACGCCGCCCTGGAAGTACATCCCCTGCACCGCGAACGCGAGCTCTCGGTTCAGCTGGAAGAGCCCGTCGACCGCCACGCGACGCTGCTGGAGGCTGATCACCGTGCCGGCACGGTTCCCCTTGTCGTCCGTCCCGCCGGTGAGCTGTGCCCATTGCGCAAAATCCCCGCCGCGCCGGAGGCCTGACCAGTACGCGCTGAGCACGAGGTGGTGCCCACGCTCGGGGTGGCGGTACCCGAGCCGCGCCCCGACGACCCCCGACATGCGCTCGAGGTTCTGCGCGTCCAGGCGCCCCGCGTTGTAGGGCGGGATGAGGGGAAGCGGGGACTGGGTAGGCATCTCCAGGCCGCTTCGATCGTCGAGCTCCCCCGCGGCCGTCAGCATCATCTCGAAGCGGTCGGTGAACATGCCGCCCACGAGATCGAAGCGGCCGCGCGGGTGGTCCTTCGTCACGCCCACTTGCACCGTGCCGTCGACGAAGGGAATGTCCTCCGGATCGAGGGTGATGATGTTGACGACCCCGAGGAACGCATCGGCGCCATAGAGCGCCGACGCCGGACCGCGGACGATCTCGATCTGCTTGATGGCCGACAGCGGGATCAGCTCCGCGCCCAGCCAGTTGCCGCTGGTGGTCCGGAACGCCGCCGAGCGCCCGTTGATCATCACCTTGATCCCGCCGCTCTCGGCCCCCAGCCCGCCCGTCATCCCCTGCACGCCGGCGTTCGGCAGGATGTGGTCGTCGATGAGATAGAACCCGACGACGTGCTCCAGCACCTCTCCGACGCTCGTGTATCCCCAGCGCCGGATCTCTTCCGCGGTGATCGCCGTCATGATGGCGGGCGCGTCGTCGAGGGTCTCCAGCGTCTTCGTGGCAGTGGACACCTCGACGTCGAGCAGCCTCAAGAGGTCGACGTCCTCGAGCGCGTCGTTCCGGCGCTCACCCCCCACCGCCTTCGGCGCTCCCGGCGCCGTCGCGGTCGTCGGCTGAGCCCATGCGAGACCGGGGATCGAAGCGATCACCAGCGCGACCATCCACCGGGTTTCGAGTGAGGCAAGCATCATGCGGGTTCAGTGGGCTCCAGACATTCGTCCATCGTCGATTCGGCGCGCTCGTCACGTCGCCTTGGCGGTCGCGGCGAGCTCCTCCTTCAGGGCAGCGCTCACGGCGTCGAACTCGTCACGTAGCCGCGCGAAGTCGCCCGCCTGCGGCAGCTCGCCTTGACCCGCGGCGAGCTGCATCTTCTCCGCCAGCTCCGCGACGCGCGCCGCGCCGATCGAGAGCATGCTGCCCTTCAGCTTGTGCGCGTTCGCCTTGATCTCTGCAGCCACGGCGCTCCGGATGACCCCCTCCAGGCCGTCGAGCTGCGCCGGCACGTTCTTGAGGACGAGCTCGATCAGCTTCCGCGAGCGCGGGACCTCCGGGTCGAGCACCGGCGCGCGCGCCGCCTCCAGCTCGGGGGCGGAGGGAGACGGCGACGACCCGGGCTCGTCCCGGCTCAGGACCACGTGCCGCCACAGGGTCTTCTGCAGAGATTGAGGGCGCACCGGCTTGGCCAGATAGTCGTCCATCCCCGCCGCGAGCACCCGATCCCGCTCGCCGACGAGCGCGTGCGCCGTCAGCGCGATGATCACCGTGTGGCGATTCCTCGAGCGCTCCCAGGCCCGGATCTCCTGGGTGGCGGTGTACCCGTCCATCACGGGCATCTGGCAATCCATCAGCACGGCGACATACCGCTTTCGCTTGACGCACTCGAGAGCCTCCTGGCCGTTGCACGCGGTCTCCACGCGAAGCCCCAGCTGCTCGACCTGCTCCATCGCCACGTAGCGGTTGATCTCGTTGTCATCGACGACCAGCACGGGGAGCTTGCTCGCGATCCTGCCCGGCTCCGCGCCCGGCTTGCTGGGCGGCGGGGTCGAGGCGCCCGTGAGCGCGCTCTGCAGCGTGTTGTACAGCTCGGAGACGCGGAGCGGCTTGGGGAGCTGCGTGACCATGCTGGAGTCCATCCCGCTCAACGTCACGCTCGATCCCATGTGATAGAGCGCCACCACGGGCAACGTCTGCAGCGCCGGGACCGACTGGATGGTCCTGAGGAACTCCTCGAGGCCGAGGTCGTCCATCTGGACACCGACGACGGCGGCGCTGAACGGCCGCTTCTCCAGCACCGCGAGCTCGAGCCGGTTGATCGCGTCCCTCCCGGAGGCCGCGGACTCGGCGTCGAAGCCCCAGGCCACCAGGTGCTCCACCACGACGTCGCGCCAGCTCCTGCTGTTCTCCACGACGAGCGCGCGGCGCCCGCTCGCCCACTCGGCGGAGCGGATCTGCTCGCCTCCGGCCGTGACGCCGACCTTGATCGTGAACCAGAACCGGCTGCCCTGCCCCGGCGTGCTGTCGAGGCCGACCTCGCCGCCCATGACCTCGACGAGGCGCTTGCTGATCGCGAGCCCGAGGCCCGTGCCGCCGTGCTTGCGGACCAGCGAGCCGTCCACCTGCGAGAAGGCCGCGAAGAGCTTCTTCTGGTCGTCGGGCGCGATGCCGGGGCCGGTGTCCACCACGGCGAGCTTGATGAGCGCCGTCGCCTTGTCCTGCTGAGAGATCGAGGCGTCGATCAGCACCTCTCCGCGATCGGTGAACTTGATCGCGTTGCCGACCAGGTTGGTGAGCACCTGGCGGAACCGGTCGGGATCGCCCACGATGCCCGTGGGGACGCGGCGCTCGACGCGGTACACGAGCTCGAGGCCCTTCTCGTGCGCCTGGCTCGCCATCAGCTCCGCGACCTCCTGGATGACGAGGCGCAGATCGTAGGAGACGTGCTGCGCCACGTACTTGCCGGCCTCGAGCTTCGAGAAGTCGAGCACGTCGTTGATGATCGACATCAACGTGTTGGCGGAGGCGTCGACGGTCTCCACGTAACGCCGCATCTTGCCGTCGAGCGACTGGTTCTGCATGAGCCGGATGACCCCGAGGATCCCGTTCATCGGCGTCCGGATCTCGTGGCTCATGTTGGCGAGGAACTCGCTCTTCATCCGGGACGCCTCGAGCGCCTGCTCGGTCTTCACGCGCAGCTCCTCGAACGCCTGCTCGTTCGCCTCGACCATGCTGTTGAAGGCCGATCCGAGCAGCTCGAGCTCGTCGCCGCTCGTGATCTGCACGCGCTCCCACTTCTTCCGATCCACGATGGGCGATTCCGTCGGCGGCGCGCTCGAGCGGAGCCCGGTGGCGATGGCCCCCGCCGCCGTGCGCAGCGCGAGCAGCGGCTCGGTGATGTGGACCGCGACCCGCTTGACGAGGAAATAGCTGGCCGCCCCGCTGCCGAGGATCAGCGCCACGATCAGGCCGAGCGTGGTCACGAGCCGGTTCGCGGCGAGGTCCCGGGCCTGGACCATGCGCTCGACGACGCTCCTCGTGCTGATGCCGTAGATCACGGTCCCGGCGTGGGCCCCCTCCGAGATGACCGGGGCCGCGACCTCGAGGACGTCCTCCCCGCCCAGGGGGTTCTGCCGCCGCCGCAGCGCGAGCCGGGACGGGTGCGCGGTGCTGATCCCGAGCGACTCCAGGTCCGCCGCGGTGAGGGTCGGCGCCGCCGGGCTGGGCGCGTCCTTCGAGGTGGGCACCCGGGCCAGGCCGCTCGCCGCCCAGACCCGGTTCTCCGCGTCGAAGAACAACCCGTAGGCGATGTCGTTGTTCTCCGAGACGGTCTGGTGAATGAGCGCCTTGACATCCCCGAAGAGGTTGTCCGCCACCAGGCTGCGCAGGGCCAGCGCCTGATTGAAGCCGAGCAGGCGCGCCTTCTCTTCCAGACTGCTCAGGAGCTCCTGCTCACGCTTGGCCTGGACCGCGCGATCCGTCGAATAGATGAGCGCGCCGCTCGCGAGCAGCGTGGTGCCCCCGAGCAGCAGCAGCGCGCCCAGGATCAGGCGCAGCAGCTTGATGCGGAGCGAGCCGTGGGTGTTCGGGGTTGCCATGCACTCTACTTCGGACGCCGCATCGAGGGCGGCGGGTTAGAGGAGGACGACGCCGCAGAAGACCCCGCAGACGACGGCGGCGGGCTGGTCTTTCCGGCGCGCGCGGCCACCGCGCGCTCGACCGCCGGCGCCAGCGCGACGTGCAGCTTCGCCTTCGAGACGATGCCGTCGGCGCCGACCTTCTCGCCGATCGCGCTCAGCTTGTCGATATCACAGCTGGAGACGAGGACGATACCCAGGTTCGAGAGCTGCGTGTTGTCCCGGAGCAGCTTCGCCAGCTTGTCGCCGTTGATGGTCGGCATGTTGATGTCGAGCGCGACCACGGAGATCTTGTCTCGCTTGATGACCGCCGTCGCGCCGATGGGCGTGGCGAGCTCGACCACGTCGAAGCCGGCCCTGACCAGGACGGCCCGCATCGCCTCGCGGGCGATGTCGTCGTCATCGATCACGAGCACCCGGATCATGACGCCGCGCTCCAGGGACGACAGCTACGCGAGCGACGCTCTCCACGCGACGAGCAGACGGCAGGCCTGCTCGGGCGCTCGATGGTTCGAGCCGGCCCGCCGCATCGTGACCAACTGCCCGGTTGGAAAGGTAATCGCACGGCGCCTCCATTCCCCCCGATACGCGCTCACCTACCGATGAGAAAGTCAACCTGGCCGAACTGACTGGAATTCAGCCCGAAGCGCCGCGCGAGCCTCACGTCGACCAGGCGTTTCACCGAGATGGGCAGGCGGACGCCCGACGACCGGAGCTTCCAGTCGGCGTCCGCGAGCTCGTAGAGGAGATCCGCCGCTTGCACCGCGAGCGCCTGGGTGTCGGGGATGGCAGCGAACGTCCCGAACTCCGCATGCTCGTTCACGAGCGAACGCACGGCCACGACCACCGGCGCGCCGAGCCGGTCCACGTAGGGCAGCCAGACGTTGGTCAAGAACCTCGGGCTCAGGAGGCCATTGTCGTTCGGCAGCCAGATCGCGTCGACCTTCGCCCGCTGGAGGTTCACGAGCGCGGCGCGGAGGTCCTGCACGCGCGGCTTGTTCGAGAGCTCTTCCTTGACGAAGGTCAGCTTCTCGACGTGCATGAGCGTTTCTTGTCGCGCGATGTGATCCGCGAAGCCCTGGCGGTAGACGACGCCGACCCGATGAGCGTCGAGGCCCAGCGTGCGCAGGCCCACCATGGCCGTGACCGCCGGCACCTCGTAGGAGATGGCGACCGAGTTGGGGACGGTGCGCTGGAGCTCCTCGGCGAAGGACGCCATCAGGATCAGCGCGACCGGCGGGGTCGGGGCGGTGCGCGCCCACTCGCGATACAGGAGCACGGTCGAGTTGTTGACCAGCACCACCGCCTGCGGGCGATCGCGGGCGACGATCCGCCCCACGAGGTCGGGGCCCGACTCCTCGCCGCGCAGCAGCGAGATGATGACGCGGTGTTCCCCGGACAGCTCGACGCGGAGCGATCTCAGCATGTCGTCGAGCTGCGGATCCGAGGGGGCGATGACGGAGATGACCGGCCTCGCGTCCGGAGGCGGCGGCTTGAGCGTCGGCGCCGGGTCGCTGGCGACGGGTGTGGCCGGGCCCGACGAACAGCTCAGCGACAGCACGAGCCCCGCGAGGGCGGAGGCCCGCAGCAGCCAGCGCCGAGAGAGGGGACGCGTCGACCTTACTTCCATTCGTCAACCCCCAGATCGGCCAGCACGTGTTTCGGGAGCCTCCGGATCGCGCCCTCCACCGCCTGGCGCTCGCTCAGGAACGTGACCGCCACCAGCCCGACCTTCGCCGTCGAGAGGCTGAGGATCGTGAACGTCATCTTGCTCCTCGACTCGAAGTCAGAACGAAATCGCTCGGGGAGGAGGACCGCATCAGCCGTCTGGAACTGGAGCAGCTGCAGGAGATCTTCGATCTTCGTGACGCGCTGGACCTCAGGCGCGGAGCTCACACCCAGCAGCCCGGCCACGAACTTAGGGAGCGATTTCCGTTCGACCAGATCGACGATCCCGTATCTGAGACCGGAGAGCATCTCCTTGGTCAGCGCCCTCGTCGAGACCAGGAGGTACTGCTCCGCGTCGCTCCCCGCCTTCATGCCCTGGATGTCGGCGGTCCGATTGAGCGAAGCCAGGACCGGCTTTGGCGAGAGGGCCGCGTCGGGCGGCGCCGACTCGAGCGCGGCTTTGAAATCGCTCAACTTTCCGAACACGGTGACATCGACGCCGGGCATCGACTCCTCGATCTTCTGCTCGAGGGCGCGAGCGCGAAGCGGTGTCACCGCATACACATAGAGCGTGGCCACGGGCCCAGCCGTGATAGGCGGGCTGAGCAGCAGAAGACAGCACCCGATGAGCAGAGCCGCCGCGAGGAGGGCCACCGGCGCGCGCGGCGTTCGGAGCCCCCGGCGAAGCGGAACTCCGGGCCTGTCGGGCCAAGCGCGCTCGGCGAGATTCCTGAGGAGTGAGCGAAATCCCCCGTGCCGAACCGGAGGAGCCGCGCGGTTATTTCGTGGCACCCACGATGATGCCCAGCGGGTTGCGATTCGCGCCCGACACGCGAGGTGCCCCACGGCCCGCTCGACCGCTGACCGCCGTGCCCCCGTGGAGCGCCTGCAGCTCGTTTCCACCAGGCTCATGTCCTCCCGGTCATCATGGGTAGGCAGCGTAGCCGATGGTTAACCCTCTTTGTCAAGCGCCCCCTGGGAGGCGCCCCCGCGGTCCCACCGAGCTTGGCGAAACGGGGATGCCGGAGAGGGTGACGACACCCGACGGCCGCTCCCCCGCCAGCAGCCGGCCAGCGCGACAACGCCGGCGCTGCCGAGCACGCCAGATACCGGGGCGAGCGCTTGACACGCGCCTCACACACCTCGGTCTCAGGGCTCGATCTCGAGTCCCAGGGGCGGCATGCCCCCCGCACCGCGCAAGCAAGAGATGGCGCCTCCGAGAAACCAGCAGATGGCGCGCCGGATTCGCCCGACACATCATACCTCGTCGACCTACATGGTGAGCGATAGTGCATCGCGATGCCCGGTAATTTTACCTTGTCCTGCACAAACAGCGGAATCCATGGGCGCGCCTTCGCTCCCTGCCGCCGAGCTCGAAAGCTCGCGCATCGCGCTCGATCTACGTACCGCTTGCGTACCGCTGGCGCTCTGCCGCTGGCGCTCTGCTGGTGGCGCTCGCCGCTGGCGCAGGACGATCGTGGCGTCCAGCTCTCCGTGCGGCGTCCCGCCAACAATCGCTCCGACAATGGGATTGTAGTCCATCGGGTCGCCGCACAGCAACCTTCGCGAACCACGAACGCAGGGTCGGGGTGTCGCGGATCACAGCGGATGGCGCGCCACAGAGGCGCTGGCGCCGGGCGCCGCGCAGACGTGAGGCAGGGCCCCCTGCGATGCTGCGTATTTGCAAGGAACTCTCGTGACCTGGAGAACGAAGGTTCCACTCGAAGGGCACTCAGCCAGCGGACGGGCAAACGGCTGCCCGCCGCTGCCCGGCGAGGCGGCGCGCCGCGCTCCGGCGCGCCGTTCGTCTCAGTACCACTCGCTGCCGAGGCCCAGCGTGAAGGTGAATGTCGGCCCCTCTGGCAGGAACACCGGGTGGAGATCCGCGCTGATGGCGAAGCCGCTCCGCCGCGCGCCGCTCCCGGCCAGGCCGCCGAGGATCAGGGCGCCCCGCGCGTGAGCGCCGAGGTACCAGGTCGCCGTGCTCTCACAGCCGGCGCTCGGGAGCGGGATGCCGCCCTCCGGGACCTCCGCGCCGCAGGTCGCGACGGCCACGTAATCCATGGAGGGTCCCGCGCCGAGATCGAGGAAGTGGAACAGCGTGAAGCCCGCGAGCACCGAGTTGTAGTCGATGAACCCCGCCTCGAATCCAGCGCTGTTCGCGGTGCTCTCGGGGGTGAGCGTCACCATCGGTGTGTTCTGGTAGTATATCCCGAAATAGTGGTTGACCTGGACACCGAGCCGGCCCGAGAGCGCGAAGACGGCCCCCGCGCCCGTGGGTGACTCGATGATCCCGCCGCCGAGCGTCGTACCGAAACGAAAGCGCATCCCGTCCTTCTCGTCGTCCTCGGGCTCCTTCGGTTGCTCCTCGGGAGCAGGCGGAACCGGCGCGGGCGGCTCCGGAGCGGGCGTGTGCGCGGCCCGCGGCGCGGGCGGCGGTGCAGGCGCAGGCGCGGCCCGCGGCGCGGGCGGCGGTGCAGGCGCCGGCGCGGCCCGCGGCGCGGGCGCGGGCGGCGGTGCAGGCGCCGGTGTCGACCGCGGCGCGGGCGCAGGCCGCGGCGCAGGCGGCACCGGCGCGGGAGATGGCGGCGGGAACGGCATAGGAGCGGGCGCAGGCGCAGGCGCGGGCTGCGCCGGAATCGGCGCAGGCGCAGGCGCAGGCGCGGGCTGCACCGGTGTCGGCGCGGGCGCGGGCTGCACCGGTGTCGGCGCGGGCGCGGGCTGCACCGGTGTCGGCGCGGGCGCGGGCTGCACCGGTATCGGCGCGGGCGCGGGCTGCACCGGTGTCGGCGCGGGCGCGGGCTGCACCGGTGTCGGCGCAGGCGCAGGCGCTGGCGCTGGCGCTGGCGCGGGCGCGGGCTGCACCGGTGTCGGCGCAGGAGACGGCGGCGGTGCTGGCTGCGCGGAGGCAGACGGGAGCGGCTCTGGAGGAGGCGGCGGCGGGAGGGGAGCGTCGCCCTGGGTCAAGGCCGTCGCCGAGACCGCCAATGGAACGGTGAGCGCCGCGAGCGCGGCAAGCCAGCGAGGGGGTGTCATCCGGTCTTCCTCGATGCGCTCCTCGCGGCCGTCAAGCGCGCGGAGGTGCGCGCTGTCGGTCGCGGTGCGCCGCAGCGGATGATCCGCCCGCGAGCCGTGGAGCGCCAGCCCATCGACGACCGCCCGATGCACGTCGCCCCCCGTCCCTGTACTTTCCTTCACGGAACGCGGCGGCTCCGGCCACCAGCCCCTCGACCCATGCGCCGAGCTCCCCAAGCCCTCGTCTGCGGTATCAGCCCCCCGCTCGGGATCCTCTTCTCCGTGGCTTGCGTGGAGGAAACGCTCCCCCCAGACGCGACCGGGGGCGGCGGCACTGGAAATCTCCATGAGACGAGCGGTGAGCTCACCACGCTCGGCGAGCTCGACATCTCGCTGCCCCACGAGGAGGAGCGCAGCCCGTGACGGCCCGCGCGGCGGTCGCCCCGTCGACGCCTCCGCCCGCCGGCGCGGTGGCCGCCGTCCCCGCGGCCGGCGTGCAGGCCGCGCCGCTCGACTTCGCCGAGGTGTACGAGGAGATGTTCCCCTTCGTCTGGCGGACCGTGCGCCGGCTCGGCGTGGACGCCTCGGCGCACGAGGACGTGTGCCAGGAGGTGTTCGTCGTCGTGCACCGGCGGCTCCCGGAGTTCCTGGGCCGCTCGTCGCTGAAGACGTGGGTCTTCGGGATCGTCGTGAACGTCGTGCAGACGCACCGGAGATCGCTGCGCCGCAAGAGCCCCGCCCACCGCGGGACAGGAGAGACCGTGGATCCCGAGCTGCTCGCGGGGCCGAGCAACCTCAGCCCCTACGAGGCCATGACGAGGGCGGAGGCCGCGCGCGTCGCGCACGAGCTGCTCGCGTCGCTCGACGAGGAAAAGCGCGTGGTGCTCCTCCTCGCCGAGCTGGAAGAGATGCCGGCGGCGGAGATCGCGCGGGGCATCGGGGTGAACGTCAACACCGTGTATGCGCGGCTGAGGGCCGCTCGACAGGCGTTTTCCGACGCGGTGCACCGCCACCACGCCAGGATCCGAGGAGGCCGCAATGGATGAGCTGGGGACCGGGGAGCGAGCGCTCCTGAACGCCCTTCGTGACGAGGACGAGCCGACCGACGACGACAGACGTCGGACGCGCGCGGCCGTGTGGACGAGGCTCGGCCTCACAGGGACGGCGGCCACGGCCGTGGCCACGGCCGTGGCCGCGAGCGCCGAGGGCGCCGGAGCCGCCGGCTCCGCGAGCGCCGGCGCGGCTGCGCACGCGGTCGGCCCCGCCGCCGCGAGCATGGCCGCGAGCGCGAGCACCGCGGTCGCAAAAGGCGCGGCCATCACGCTGCTCGGCGCCCCGATGAAGATCGGGCTGGCGGCGCTGGTCGTGGGCCTCGCGACGGGGGCCGCGCTCTACTTCCCGTTCCCGACGCCGGGCGAGGCGCCCGATGCGCAACGCGCGCAGGAGGAGGCGGCGAGCGCGGCCGAGGCGCCCCGAGCGGCGCACGCCGCCGCGCCCTCCAGCGCCCCGAGCGATGAGACACCTGCGTCCGCGGAGGCGAGCGCCTCCAGCAAGGCCGACGCTCCCGAGGCGTCCGGCGCGCCCGCCGAGCCGAGCGCCGCGCCCCCGGCGGCCGCGGCGGCGCGCGCGACGGCGTCGCGCACGCCCCGGGCGGCGGCCGCCGCGAGGCAGGGCGCCGAGGGGCTCGACGCGGAGATCGCGCTGCTCCGCGACGCGCAGCAGGCGCTGCAGGCGGGCCAGTTCGCGCAGGCGCTCTCGAAGCTCGACGAGCACGCCAGCCGGTACCCGAGGGGCGTGCTCGCGACCGAGCGCGAGGCGTCGCGCGCGATCGCGCTCTGCCGCTCCGGCCGCGCGCCGTCCGGCAGGGCGATCGCGGCGAGGCTGCTCGCGAAGAGCCCGGGCTCGCCGCTCGCGACGCGCGTGCGCGCCGCGTGCGGACAGGAGGAGTAGAGTGCGCGGGTGCACGTCTCAAGGTGGGCGCATGCGCCGTCGATCCTCCCGGCGCTGATCGTCGCGGCAGGGCTCCTGCCCGCGCGCGCGCTCGCGGCGCCCGCCGAGCCGCGCACCATCGATCTCCGCTGGGAAGCGCCGGCGGGGTGCCCGCCGGTCGACGAGGTCCGGAGCGAGATCGCCCGGCTGCTGGGAACGTCGGAGCAGCGCCAGCCGATCGAGGTCGAGATCGCGATCGCTCGCGAGCGCGACGAGCGCTACCGGCTCGACCTGCGCATCCGCGCGCCGGCGCCGGGCGAGCGGGTGATCCGTGGCGACGACTGCGCGTCCATGTCGCGGGCAGCGGCGCTGATCGTCGCGATGTCGATCGATCCCGACGCGGTCGCGCGGAGCGCCGCCGCGCAGCCCGCGCCGCCCCAGGCGATCGCCGCCCCCGCCGCCGGCGCGCCGCGCCCGCCGCCTCCCGCGCCGCGCCGCCCACCTCCCGCGGCAGCGCGGCCGTCCGCCGCGAGCGAGCGCGACGTGGAGGGAGCGCTCTGGGTGAGCGCGCAGATCGAGCAGGCGCTCGTCCCGACGATCGGCGTCGGGCTCGCCGCGGGCGGCGGGATCCGCAGCGGCTGGTTCCGCGCGGACGGCGCGGCCGGCGTGGTGCCGTCGAGCTCGGGCCACATCGCGGGGATGGCTGCAGGCGCCGAGTTCCGGCTCTGGTTCCTCGAGGTCGACGCGTGCGCGCTCCCGCTCGGGCGCCCCCTCCGCGTGTACGTCTGCGCGCTCGGCCGCCAGCACTGGCTGCGCTCCAGAGGGCGGGAGGTCGATGAGCCCTTCACCCTCACGACGCCGATCTTCGCAGCCGGGCTCGGGACGCTGCTCGAATGGCGCGTCGCCGCTCCCGTGAGCATCGAGGGCGCGCTGCACGCCGTCGTCCCGCTGACGCGGCCCCGCTTCGTCGTCGAGAACCTCGACGGCACCGTCTTCCGCCCCCCGGTCGCAGGCCTCAGCGCGCGCCTCGGTCTCGCGCTGGCCTTCTGAGCCTCAGGGCAACTCCGGGCCGGCGCGCCACGCGGCCTCGATCGCGCAGCCGGCCAGCGCCCCGCGGTAGAGGCGCAGCTCGTCGTAACGCCCTCCGAAGTACGGATCCTGATCGAACTGGGACCGCCCGAGCCAGTTGTTCGCGTCCTGGATCGCCGAGAGCGGAAAGCCGACCGGCGTGCTGCCGAGGAGCGCGCCGTCGAGGTAAAGCGAAAGGGTCCCCGCCCCGCCGTCGAAGACCGCGGCGAGCTGATGGATCCCGGCGTCATCGAGCGTGGGCGCGGTGGTGACCTGCACCTGGCCCGCGGCGCCGCTGTCGCTCGCGAGCGCGGCGATGCCCGGCGGCTCGAAGCCCGTCGAGGGGGTGATGACGAGGTAGGACCGCCCCACGCTCGAGTCGCCTTCGACGGGATCCTCACCTGTGCTGCCGATGCCGAAGTCGACGACGCGCAGGTACGCCCCTCCGCCGTTGCGGGCGACCCACACCATCACGGTGACGTCGCTCGATCCCGTGAGGAGACCCGCGGGCAGCTCGACGTAGTCGTCCTCTCCGTCGAGGGTGAGCACCCCTCCGCCGTCGAGGCTCGCGCCGCCGAAGATCTCGCCGTCGGCGCCGCCGACCGTATCGGCGACGACCGCCCCCACCCCGTCGAACGTGTACCGATGAGCCAGCGACGGCAGCGCATCGCAGGGGGCCGCGCCGCCGCCCCCGTCCCCGCCGCCGCCCGCCTCACCGCCGCTTCCCGCCTCACCGCCGCTCAGCGCCCCACCACCACCACGCCCCCCTCCCCCGCTGCCACGACCACCTTCCCCGCCGCCGCCCACAACCGACGTCGGCGTCATACGGCCCACCGCAATATCCACATCTGCCCCACATCCGGACAAGCCGAGGAGCAGCACCATCATCGTAGTCTTCCGCGCGCACGACACAGGCTGATCCTAGCGCGGGTGTGCTGTCGATTCGATCACGAAAGGCGCGCGCTCCGGCGACGAGGGGGAGAGCGCTGATTCCACACGCGGGAGCCGACCATGATGTGCCGACTTGACCGAGTGTTCGCAAGTCCCTGGCTCGTCGCCGGGGGATGTCTCTTGAGCATCTCGTGCACTGGCATCCTCGGAAGCGACGACGATCCGGGACAGGAGCCGGGAGGCGACGACGCCGTCGCGCCAGGCGGGATGCCTTTGCACCACATGACAGCATCGGAGTACAACAACACGGTCGCCCACCTCCTGGGCACGCGCCTGCGGCCGGCGGACGGATTCCCGGCCTCCGGCGCGAAGGGCTTCGACGCGAACGCCAGCGCGCTCTCGAGCCTCTCGCAGGTCCTCGTCCAGGGGTATTACGACGCCGCCAAGAAGCTGGCGGCCGACGCGTTCTCGAGCGAGGCGCAGCGCGCCCAGATCCTCGTGTGCGACCCGGCGGAGGGCGCGGGCGACGGGTGCGCGCGCGAGATCATCGAGCGCTTCGGGCTGCGCGCCTTCCGGCGCCCGCTCGAGGCGGCGGAGGTCGACCGGTACGCGGCGCAGTACGACGACGCGCGCGCCACCCTCGAGATGTCCCCCGTCGAGGCGGTGCAGCACGTCGTCCGGACCCTGCTGACGTCGCCGAATTTCTTCCTGCGGATCGAGGTCGGCCCCGACTCGACGCGATCGCCGGGCGCCCTCGGCGGCCATGAGATCGCGTCGCGCCTCTCGTACCTGCTCTGGAGCTCGCTCCCGGACGAGGAGCTCTTCGAGGCCGCGGAGGGCGATGCGCTGGCCACCGAGGACGAGCTCCGGGAGCAGGTGGACCGCATGCTCGCCGACCCGAAGAGCGCCGCGTTCTTCCAGAACTTCTTCGGGCAGTGGCTCGGGACCCGAACGCTCCCGAGCCACAGCGTCGACACAGGGCTGTTCCCGGGCTGGAACGACGAGATGAAGGGCGCGATGATCGACCAGGCCAACGCCTATTTCACCGGCTTCACGACCGGCGAGCGGCCGTGGTCCGAGTTCCTCACGGCGCCCCACCCGGAGAGCCCGCCGCTCGCGCCGCTCTACGCGAACGACCCCGAGGCCGGGCGCGGCGGGTTCCTCACGCTCCCCGCGTTCCTCACGCTGTCTTCCCGCGCCGATCGGACCTCCCCCACGTCCCGCGCGAAGACGATCCTGGCGCAGCTCTACTGCTCCGACCTGGCCCCTCCCGCCGGGGTGGATATCCCGGAGCTCGAGGCCGCGGGAGGCGACTCGGGCCCCGTCGACAACGTCCGCAAGAAGCTCGAGAAGCACCGCGAGTCGCCCGACTGCGCGGGCTGCCACGATGTCCTCGATCCCATCGGGCTGAGCCTCGAGAACTTCGACGCGATCGGCGCCTACCGGACCGAGTACCCGAACGGCGACGCGGTCGACGCGACTGGCGAGTACGGGGGCGCGGCGTTCCAGGACATCTCCGGCCTCATCCCGGAGCTCCAGAAGGACCCCCAGCTGGGGCTCTGCCCCTCCGAGCAGCTCTTCACCTATGCGTTGCGCCGGCGCCCGATCGGCGGCGACAGGGACACGCTCGAGGCGATCGCCGCGCGCTGGGAGAAGGGGACGATCGCGGATCTGGTGAAGCAGGTGGTGACCAGCGAGGCGTTCCGCCTCCGCGCGGCGAAGGTCGGGGCGAAGTGAGGCCGCAGGGCGAAGTGAGGCCGCAGGCGCTGTTTCCGCACGGAACCAGGCACGAAGGAGCGATGCGCACATGAAACGCGGAATGACACGCAGGAACCTGTTGCGCGGCGCGGGCGTCTGCCTGGCGCTGCCGTTTCTCGAGAGCCTCGCCCCGCGCAGCGCGCGCGGCGGGGAGCCCGGCACGCCGAAGCGCTTCTTGCTCTGCACCTTCCCGAACGGGGCGCCCCACCACTGGTGGGAGACGGCGCCCGCGTTCGGCAAGACGCTGAAGGGCGCCGATTTCAAGCTGCCCAGGGTGCTCGAGCACTTCGCGCCGGTGAAGTCGAAGATGCTCATGATAAGCCGCCTCGGCAACCACACGTGGAGCAAGGAGCAGAACGCGTTCATCGAGCCGTCCCACTCGCGCTGCATGGCCGCGCTGTCGACCTGCGTGGACGCCGATGAGCTCGGGAGGGCCGCTGGGCAGGACCTCGGCGAGTGGGTGGGCAACGGCGTCTCGGTCGACCAGCTCATCGTGCAGAGGGCAGGCCCGGAGCAGGCGACCCGCATCCCGTCGCTGCAGACGGGGCTCGGGGTGAAGCCCGGCTTCTTCGACGGGCGCAGCTACGCCTACAATCAGGCCGTCTCCTGGAAGAGCCCGCGTGAGCCGCTGAAGCGCTCGGTCAACCCGAAGGCGGTGTTCGACGCGCTCGTCAACGCGGGCGCCGCGAGCGCGCCCCCCGTGCCAGGGCAGACCGACGAGCAGGCCCGGATCGAGGCCGAGCGCCGCGCGGCGACCGAGAAGAGCGTCATCGACGCGGTGCTCGCGGACGCGAACTCGCTCATGCGCAAGGTCGGCTCGGACGATCGCAAGATCGTCCAGCAGTACCTGGACGCCCTGCGAGAGACCGAGAAGAACGTGACCCGCGTCCAGTCGACGATGACCCCGTCGAGCCTGGGCTGCAGCCCGATCGGCGCGCCCGGCGTGGTCCCCGAGCCGCCGGGGCAGCAGGAGGGGCTCAACGAGAACGACAGCACGGAGGCCGGCGAGTACAAACACGACGATCACGCGAACGTCATGATCGATCTCATCGTCATGGCCATTCAATGCGACGTGACGCGCGTGATCACCCACATGCTCGACGACGCGCGCTCCGAGTTCGAGTACCGGTGCATCCCGGCCGACGTCCGCGCGAAGGTGGGACTCGAGTACAGGGCGGGCAGCAGCCTCCATTATCACTCCTGCCAGCACGGCCCCGGCAACCTGGGCGCCGCGGACGAGGGCGGCCGCTACGCGGTCGTCGAGGAGAGCAACCTCGATTTCGCGGCGATCAACTGCTGGCTCGGCCAGAAGACAGCGCAGCTCGCGCAGCGGCTCGACGCGATCCCCGAGGGGGACGGGACGGTGCTCGATCACTCGGTGATGGTCTACATGAGCGAGATGCGCACGCACGACCACGACGCGTACGATCTGCCCATCGTCCTCCTGGGCGGCGACGGCGTCTTCCTGAACGACGCGCACGTCGCGTATGGCCCCCTCGGCCAGGATCGCCAGCTCCGCGATCTGTGGTTCACCATCATGAACCAGTACTACGACCTCGGCGTCGCGTCGTTCGGCGAAGATCGCCGCGGGGTGCCGAACGCGCTCCTCGAGGAGATCCTGCGGTAGCGCTGCGGTTCACGGTCTCGATGGATGGGCTCACACCGGAGGTCGAAACACGATGTTCGAAGGCCGCTCACGTCGGTTGGTGTCCGGGGGTCTCCATGTCGCGCTCGGGCTGCTCGTGACCTGCGCCGCAGAGCTCGGGTGCTCGAGCGACCCGTCGCCCGCGTCTCCCTCGCCGGAGTCGCCTTCGCCGGGCGACGGGGGCGGTCCGGAAGGCGCGTTGCCCTGCGAGGAGACGAGCGACGGGCCAGCGCTGCCGCAGGCGTTCGCGCTGAACTGCGGCGGGTGCCATAGCGCCCACGGCAAGCCGACCGGCGGGTTTCCCGATCTGTTCGCCTTCGACGGCACCCTGGAGGAGTTCACGGCGCAGGTGCGCACGGGGCGCACGGGGAACGAGCGCATGCCGGCCTTCGGCGAGCAGCAGATCGCGACGGCCGACATCGAGGCGATCTTCGCTTATTTCTCTGCGGGAGCGCCGCCCGCGCCGGCCTGCGACGGCGGCGAGGTCGATCCCGGCGAGTGCTCCGGCGTGGACGGCGAGATCTCCCCGCTGTTCCCCTCGGCGACGGCGGGCAAGCCGATCACCACGACGGCCGCCGATGGGACGATCACGCTCGAGGCCGCAGGGCGCGTGCGCGGGCGCCACGAGAAAGAGGAAGAGTTCAGCCCGTACCAGCCGCGTTATTTCGAGAACCGAAGCTACAAGTTCATCGTCGAGGACACGATCCCGGCAGGCGGCAGCACCATCAAGTTCACCTGGCTCCCCAGAGCAAACGCATCGAACAGCCAGACCATCAATTTCCGCTGCTGGTACTCGGGCGAGGGCAACGTGTTCGACTCGAACAACGGCATGGAGCGCATCACGAGCACCCACTGGGAGTTCGTCGTCGATCGCAACGCCAGGGACGGCAGGGAGATCCGCGCGGGAGATCTGCTGGAGTTCGAGTTCGGGGTGTTCCTTGACGCGGACACCGTCGAGGGGAGGACGAGCTATTACAGCGACACGTTCCGCTACCGCGTCGGCAGCGGCGAGCTGACGCCGTTCAACGCGCCGAACGAGGCGGCCCTGTCGGGCGGCGACGGGACGATACCGTACATCTACGAGGAGCCTCATCTCTATTACGAGCAGATGGCGCTCAACATCCAGGAGAGCTCTATCCAGCCCTTCCTCGAGGGGCGCCGCCTGTTCCATACGGATTTTGCCACCGGCGAGCACAGCGAGGGCGGCAACCCCGTCTTCGACGAGCACGCCGGCAAGGCGGGGCCGCTCTCGAACCAGGCGGCGTGCGTGAGCTGCCATATCAACAACGGTCGCGGCGCCCCGCCCGAGCCCGGCGAGGCGATGGAGACCGCCGTCGTGAAGCTGTTCGGCGCAGGCGCGAAAGCGGACGGCGGGCCCACCGCCGACCCGAGCTACGGCCGGCAGCTGCAGGACAAGGCGCAGGGCGGGGGCGCCAGCGAGGGTACGGCCACCGTGGCCTATACCGAGGAACCCGGGCAGTTCCCCGACGGCACGCCGTACGTCCTGCGAAAGCCCACCTTCCGCTTCGACGGGCTCTCCGCAGGGCCTGTCGCGAGCTACTCGGTCCGCGTGGCCCGCCCGCTCGTGGGCATGGGCCTCCTCGAGGCGATCGCGGAGGACGCGCTGCTCGAGCGCGCAGACGGGATGGACTGCAATCAGGACGGTATCTCGGGCCGTCCGAACCTGATCCCGGATCCGGTCTCGGGGGCGCTGCGGATAGGGCGCTTCGGCTGGAAGGCGAGCAAGGTGAGCGTGCCCCACCAGGTCGCCGACGCGCTGGTGGCGGACATGGGCGTGACGACGAGCCTGTTCCCGGTCGAGGAGTGCGGCCAGGCGCAGACGGGTTGTCAGGCCGGCACGCGCGGAGCTCCCGAGCTCTCCGACGAGGATCTCGACAGGCTCGCGGTCTACATGCGCATGCTGGGCGTGCCGCCGCGCCGCGACACGGCGGACCCGGCCGTCCAGCGCGGCGAGGCGCTGTTCAGCCAGGCAGGGTGCGCGAGCTGCCATGTCCCCTCGATGAAGACGGGGAGCCGCCACCCGCTCGTCGAGCTGCGGGATCAGCTCATCCAGCCCTTCAGCGATCTGCTCCTGCACGACATGGGCGAAGCGCTCGCGGACACGTCGTCGAGCGAGCACCTCGCGGGGCCGCGCGAGTGGCGGACGCCGCCGCTGTGGGGCATCGGGCTGCTCGAGGCCGTGAACGGCCACACCCAGCTGCTGCACGACGGCCGCGCGCGGGACGTCGTCGAGGCGATCCTGTGGCACGGCGGCGAGGCGGACGTCGCGAAGCAGCGCTTCATGGCGCTCCCCGCGGGAGATCGCGACGCGGTGGTCGCCTTCCTGCGCTCGCTCTGAGCCCCCGCCTCGCGGAGCTCGCTCCGGGCGCCCCCTCCCCGCCCCCGCCTTCCTTCGGCTTGCTCGGGTGCTCGACCCGCCCGGCGTCCCCGGCGCGGGAGGAGCGCGCTCCGCTCAGAACCCCGACCGGCGCGCCATCCGCCTGGAGAGCCAGCGCATGGGGCCGGGCGCCACGCGGGCGGCGAGGCTCGCGGTCTTCACGAACAGGCTCGTCTCCAGGACGTCGCGGCCCGCCTCGACGGCGCGCACGATCATCTCGGCGACCTCGTCCGGGCTCTGCTTCTTGTGGCCGGGCGGGCGGTAGCCGACGTTGTCGTCGGTCACGACGGCGTTCGCGTGGAACGGGGTCTCGACCGGCCCCGGCCGCACCACGAGCACGCGCACGCCGCGCGACGAGAGCTCCGCGCGGAGCGACATCGCGAGCGCCTCCAGCGCGAACTTCGACGAGGCGTACGGGCCCATCCGCGGCGCCGCGACGAGCCCTGCGATCGAGGAGACCATGACGAGGGTGCCTTTCGTGGCCGTGAGGGGCTCGATCGCGAGCTGCGCGAGGCGCACGGGGGCGACGACGTTCAGCCGGTAGAGCGCCTCGAGCTCGGCGGGGTCAATCTCGATCGATGGCGTGTAGTAGCCGCGCCCGGCGTTGTTCACGAGCACGTCCAGCCGGCCGTACGCGCCGAGCGCCCGCTCGCAGAGCGCCTTGCGGTCCTCCTCGACGGTCACGTCGCCGGCCACGGCGAGGGCGTCGCCGCCCGCCGCGCGCACCTCCGAGGCGACCCCTTCGAGCGCGTCTCGCCCGCGCGCGCTCAGCACCACGCGCGCGCCGCGCTTCGCCCAGGAGAACGCGAGCGATCGACCGATTCCGCTGGATGCACCGGTGATGACGACGACGGGAGCCATGTCGGCGAGAGTACACCCTCCGCGGGTGAACCGAGGGAAATACGCTGTTCGCGCCCGACCCGGGCGCGCCAGGCACCGAGAGATCCCGCATAGGGACGGTCGGGATGTTGCGTGGCCGCGCGCTCGAGCTGCTTTCGACCGCCCGCGCGCTACGATGCGGGCCTTGCTTCGCTGTGCGCAGCGGCGACGCGACACCGCCCGATTCACGCCGCTCCTCAATCGTCCTCGCCCGGTGACCATGAAGAAGCCTGTCAGAACGCTGTTGGTGGGAACCCTCCTGGCGGCCGCCGCCTGCGGCGATGGCGAGCCGCCCTCGGGCGGGGCAGGAGGCGGCAGCGCGGGAGACGGCGGCTCCGGCAACGGCGGTGTGTCCGGGAGCATCCGTTGCCCCGGCTCGGACATCGTGTGTCCCGGGGGCGCGCGGTGTCAGATCGACGCCGAGGGCAAGCCGTCGGGCTGCGCCGCCGCGTGCGACGAGGCGCGCGCCTGCGGCGAGGCGGCGTGCTGCAGCCCCGGCGCCGCGTGCGTGCGCGGCGGCTGCGAGGCGGCGGACCTCGTGCTCGGGCCCCCGGAGCGAGGAGAGCCCGTCACGTTCGCCACGGTCCGCGTGGACGAGGACGCGTGCGAGCTGCTGCAGGGGTGCTTCGGCGCGAGCGGCCGGCGGGCGCTCATGCGCTTCCACGTCTCGCTCGAGAACGCCGGCGACGTTCCGCTCGACCTCGGCGTGCCGTCGGAGAGCGACGTCTTCGAGCCGAACTTCTGCGAGGACAGCTACGTCGTCCCGCGCTTCTTCCGCGCGCGCCTCCGCCAGGGCAGCGCGGTGGTCGCCGAGGCCGAGCTCGACGCGCGCTGCGTCGCGATGCCAGGCGGCCAGTACGGCTGCGACGCGCAGGGCCTCGGCCCGGGAGAGCACGTGGAGCAGCCCGGCACCGTGGCGTGCAACGCCCTCGACGTGACCGGCGTCCCGGCCGGGCTCTACGAGCTCGAGATCACCGTGAACCCGAACAGGACCCTCGCCGAGGCGCGCTTCGACAACAACACGATCGTCCTCCCCGTCGATTACCCCGCCTGCGACGGCGCGATCTGCGGCGGCGCGTGCTGTCCCGGCGGCCACGCGTGCGAGGACGGCGTCTGCATCGTGCCCGACCTGCGCCCGGACAGGCAGCGCATCGTCGACACGATCCGGTTCTCGTACCAGACGTTCCCCAGAGACGCCTGCGAGCTCATGGAAAGGTGCATCGGCGGCCCCGGCCGGCGGCATCTCCTCGAGTTCGAGGGGCGCGTCGAGAACGCTGGGCCCGGCCACCTCGACCCCGGCCCCGAGTTCAACAGCCCGCTCTTCGAGTATGCGCAGTGCCACCAGCACTTCCATTTCCTGGACTTCACCGATTACCGGCTGGTCGACGCGGAGGGCGAGGTCGTCTCCCTGGGGCACAAGCAGGCGTTTTGCCTCGTCGACATGGAGCCTCTCGATCCTTCGTCCCCCGCGCCGCGCGGCTACCCGACCTCGGGAGGCATGGGGTGCAACTTCCTGAGCGCGGGGTGGGCCGACACCTACGACGTCGGCACGCCGTGCCAGTGGGTCGACGTGACGGACGTGCCCGAGGGGGACTACACCCTCCGCGTCACCGTCAACCCGATCGGCGCGATCGCCGAGCAGGCGATCGAGAACAACGTGGTCGAGGTGCCCGTCCACGTCCCGGCGTTCGCGCCCTGCGAGCCCGAGCCGGAGATCTGCGGGGACGCGGTGGACCAGGACTGCGACGGGCTCCCCGACGACGGCTGCGAGGGCGAGGGGTGCGCCTCCCCGGTGCCCGAGGTGTGCGGCAACGCGGTCGACGAGAACTGCAACGGCGTCCCGGACGACGGCTGCGCGCCGATCCCGGGCGTAGGCAGCTGCGAGACGCCGGGGGAGCTGGCGGGCTCGATGGATTACGCGGCGGAGATCACGGCCGAGAACACCTCCGACGTCGCGCTGCCGTGCGGCGGCCGCGGCGGCGAGGTGTTCTTCCGGTTCACGCTCCCGTCCGACGAGGTCGTGTACCTCGGCACCCTGGCGTCGGACGTCGACACGGCGCTCGCGGTGCTCGAGGGCGAGGGGTGCGGCGGCCCCCCCGTCGGCTGCGCGGCCGACAGCTGCGGCGACGCCGCGCCGGGCGCGCACTTCGCGGCCAGGCTCCGGGCCGGGACCTACACGGTGGTGGTCAAGGCCGCGCACCCCGAGGCGCGCGGCACGGTCCGCCTCAGGTTCCAGCGCGCGTCGTGCCTCGGCGAGAGGGCCGGGGTCATCTCGGGCAGCGGCCTCGTCAGCGGCGACACCACCGGGGCGCCGATCCCTCCCAGCTCCTTGTGCGGCGCGAGCAGCCCTGAGCAGACGTTCTATGTCCCGGTCTGCCCGGGGACGTCCACCGTGGTGTCCTCGTGCGGCCTGACCGACTTCCCGATGACGATCAAGACCGCGGACGACGCATGCCATCCCATCAACATCGAGTGCTTCGGCCCGCTCAGCGCCTGCGCGGGCGAGAGGGAGGGCGTGAACTCCCGGATTTACGGGGCACGACCTGGAGGGAGCCTCGGCGCCATCACCGTGAAGGGGCGTACTCCGGTGGATTTCGGGCCGTACCAGCTCTTCGTCACACCATTCCAGTGACAGGGGCGCGCCGCCGGGCGTGAACACACAGCGCCGCGCCCCCATTCCACGAGCGAAGTTTGCGCTCGACCTCGGGCAATCTGCGCTAAAACCGCGCCCATGCGAGCCCACCATCGGTCCGAACGGACGCGCCTCCGGGCGCTCTCGTCCCTGTCCAGCGCGCTCGTCGCCGCGCTCGGCCTGACGTTGCCCGCCTACGCCGCGCCCCCGGCCGCAGCGCCGGCGCAGCCTGCGGCGGCTCAACCTGCGGCCAAGCCCGCGGCGGCGGCGCCGGTCGCGACGAAGGCGCAGCCTGCGGCGGCGGCCACCAGCGTGAGCGTCGCGATCCCGGTCGAGAAGTACACGCTGGAGAACGGGCTCGAGGTGGTCCTGCACGAGGATCACCGCACGCCCGTCGTGGCCGTCAACCTCTGGTACCACGTCGGCTCCAAGGACGAGCCGCGGGGGAAGAACGGCTTCGCGCACCTGTTCGAGCACGTCATGTTCCAGGGCTCGAAGCACGTGGGCGAGGACATGTTCTTCAAGTACCTGGAGCGGGCCGGCGCGAGCGATCGCAACGGGACGACGAACACCGACCGCACCAACTACTTCGAGACCGTCCCCGCCAACGAGCTCGCGCTGGTGCTCTGGCTGGAGAGCGACCGGATGGGGTGGCTGCTCGACCACGCGAACGACGCGACCTTCACGAGCCAGCGCAGTGTCGTGAAGAACGAGCGCCGCCAGAACTACGAGAACGCGCCCTACGGCCTCGTGCCGCAGTTCCTCCGCGCGGCCCTGTTCCCGGAGGGCCACCCCTACCACCTGCTGACCATCGGCACGCCCGAGGATCTCGACGCGGCGCAGATGGACGACGTGAAGGCCTTCTTCCGGACGTTCTACGTGCCCAACAACGCGACCCTCGTCGTGGCGGGCGACATCGACCGCCGCCGGGCGAAGGAGCTCATCCAGAAGTACTTCGGCCCCATCGCGAAGGGCGCCCCGCCGCCCGTGGCGACGAGGCCCGACCCCGGCGACCTCGCGACCGAGAAGCGCCTCGACATCGAGGCGGACGTCGAGCTGCCCCGCGTGACCATCAGCTGGGTGACGCCGCCGAGCTTCGCGCCCGGCGACGCCGAGCTCGACCTCGTCGCCAACGTCCTCGCCTCGGGCAAGACGAGCCGCCTCTACAAGAAGCTCGTGTACGATCTCCAGATCGCGCAGGACGTCTTCGCGTTCCAGCAATCGAGCCAGCTCGCCAGCACCTTCCAGATCACGGCGACGCTGAAGAAGGGCAAGTCGCCCGAGCAGGCCCTGAAGCTCATCGACGCCGAGCTCGAGCGGCTGCGCAAGGCGCCGCCGACGCAGGACGAGCACGACCGGGCCCAGGCCAAGGTGCTCTCGGAGCTGGTCTTCAGCATGGAGCAGGTGACGGCCCGCGCGAACGCCATCAACAACTACAACCAGCTCACCGGCGATCCGGGGTACTTCCCGAAGGACGTGGCCAGGTACGAGAAGGCCACCGCCGCCGACCTGCAGAAGGCGATCGCGGATCTCCTGCCCCAGGGCAGGCGCGTGATCGCCCTCGTCACGCCGAAGCCGGGCGCCCCGAAGGCTGGGCGCCTCGTGAAGCAGACCGGGGCGGCGACGCCCGCGGCGGCGGGCGCGAAGCCCACCACCGCGGCGCCGCCGGCAGCGGCGAG
Organism: Sorangium sp. So ce281; assembly: GCF_051527395.1. Lineage (NCBI taxonomy): Bacteria > Pseudomonadati > Myxococcota > Polyangiales > Polyangiaceae > Sorangium > Sorangium sp. So ce281. The sequence goes on along the minus strand of NZ_CP150322.1, from coordinate 1,808,190 downwards.
CGTGAAGCCCGCGGTCGCGGCGCCCGCGGCCGCGCCGGCGGGCGCGAAGCCTGCGGCCGCGCCGGCGACCGAAAAGCCGGCGGCCGCGCCGGCCATCATGAAACCCGCTGGCGACAAGCCCGCGGTCGACAAGCCTGCGGCCGGGCCGGCCGCGCCGAAGGGGGGTTGAGCCCATGCGCATGAAACGAACCGTCTCCGCCTCGCTCGCAGCCGTGGCGCTCGCCGCCTGCGCTCCGGTCACGTCGACGCCGCCCCCGGCGCCGCCCAGCGCGCAGCGCCCCGCCGCGGCGCCGCCCGCCGCCGCGCCGGCGGACGACTTCCGCAAATCGCCGCCTCCCACCGGGCCGGAGGTGGTCTTCCAGCCGCCGCGGATCGAGGAGGCGAAGCTCGCGAACGGGATCCGCGTCCTCGTCGTGGAGCGGCACGAGCTGCCGATCGTGGCCGTAGACGTGACGACCGTCCGCGGCGCCGACCAGGCCGAGCCGGCCGTCGGCGCGTTCGCGGGCGCGATGCTCATGCAGGGCACCAGGACCCGCAGCGCGCTCTCGCTCAGCGACGCGCTCGGCAAGCTCGGCGCGAGCTTCTGGTCCGCGGTCGGCTTCGACGGCGGCGGCGTGCAGGGCCAGAGCGTGACGCCGCGGTTCGGCGAGATGCTCACGCTGCTCGGCGACGCGTACATGAACCCGGCCTTCGCGCCGGCGGAGATCGAGCGCGAGCGGTCGCGCCGCATCACCCAGCTCGCCGAGATGAACGATCGCCCCGCGTCGCTCCTCTCCATCGCCCAGGCCCGGGTCCTCTACCCCGAGGGCCACCCGTACAACGCGCCGCTGATCGGCACCGAGGCGGCGCTGAAGAAGATCACGGCGGGCGCCCTGGCGAAGTTCCACGCCGCGCAGTTCCGGCCGGAGCTGACGACCGTCGCCATCGCCGGGGACATCACCAAGGCCGACGCGGTGAAGGAGGTGGAGCGGGTCTTCGGCGCATGGAAGGGCCCGGCCTCGGCGCCGCCCGCCCCCGCCAAGGCGGCGATCCCCGCCGATCCGCCGGCGATCGCCGCGGGCGCGCCGCGCGTCGTTGTCGTCGACCGGCCAGGGCTCACGCAGTCGACCGTGACGGTGGCGCTTCCGGGCGTGCCGCGCGCGACGGCGGACTACGACGCGCTGCTCGTGATGAACACGCTCCTCGGCGGGCAGTTCTCGAGCCGGCTCAACCTGAACCTGCGCGAGAAGCACGCCTACACCTACGGCGCGCGCTCCGGCTTCGACATGCGCCACGGAGCGGGCCCGTTCTCCGCGGGCGGCGCCATCGTGCGGGAGAACACGGGCCCCGCCGTGAGCGAGATCTTCGCGGAGATCGACCGGATGCGGAGGGAGCCCGTCACGAGCGAGGAGCTCGCGGACGCCAAGGCGAACCTCATCCGCCAGCTGCCGGCGCGCTTCGAGACGGCGGACGCGACCGCGTCGACGATCGCGGGCCTCGCGGTCTACGATCTGCCGCTCGACGAGTACGCGACGCGACCGGCGAGGCTCCAGCGGATCACGCCCGCGGACGTGCAGCGGGTCGCGCAGAAGTACCTCGTGCCCGAGCAGCTCCGGGTCGTCCTGGTGGGCGACGCCGGCGCTGTCGGAGAGCAGCTCTCGGCGTTGCAGCTCGGTGAGGTCATCGTGCAGAAGGCGCCAGGCGTGGCGGCCGGACCGGCGGCGGCGCCCGGCAAGCCGGCGGCGCCCGCCGCGCCCGCGAAGCCCGCCGCGCCCCCCGCAGCGAAGAAGCCGTGAAGTACGGCGCGCCGCTCGCCTGCGTGTGCGCGCTGGCGTGGAGCGCGCCCGCCGCCGCGCAGGCGGGGCCGGCGGCCCCGGACTGGGCGTTCGGCGCGCCGGGCGGCGAGGCGGCCCTCGCCGCGGCCTGCACCGCGTCGCTCGCGACGTACCTGCTCCCCCAGCGGCGCTCCGGGTGGGGCGCCGCCTCGAGCGAGGAGCGCAACGACGCGATCGGCCTCGCCAGCGACATCACCGGCGCCGCGGCGGGCACGCTGCTCCTCCTCGGCGGCGGGTACGCCCTCGAGGGCAGCTACCTCGCGGGCGCCGGCGTCCCCCGCCCCTACGCGCGGGCGCTCAGGACATCGCTCATCGAGGCCGAGGCGGCGGCGCTGTCGACCGGCCTCTCGAACGTGATCAAGCGCCTGTCGGGCCGGTGCCGGCCGCGCTCGTGGCGGACCGATCGGTGCGGCGAGACCGACCTCGATTTCGACGCCTTCCCCTCGGGTCACACGACCCCGGTGGCCGCCGTCGCGGGCGCGCGCCTGAACCTCGCGCTGCGCACGACCGGCGACGCCGCGCCGCGCCTCGGCGCGCTCGCCCTCGCCGAGGCGGCCACGGTGGTGACGATGGCGCTGCGGATCGGCGCCGGCGCGCACTCGTGGCAGGACGTCGGCGCCGGCATGATCCTGGGCCACGTGACGGGCTTCGCGATCGCGGCCGTCCACCCGCTCCAGCCGAGCGAGGCCAGGTACGCGGCAGGCACGCTGCCCGGCCCGCCCCCCGAGCCGGCAGCGGTCACCTGGTCGTGGGCGTTCTGACGCCACGCCGGGAGGCCGCCAGGAGCGGCAGTGATGCGCGTGCGCTCCTCGAAGAGGGGCGTGACGCGATCCATGCTCGCGCATGCCCACCTTCGAGAAGCGCACGCGCATCGCCGCGCCCCCCGAGCGGGTCTTCGCCTTCCACGAGGAGCCTGACGCCCTCGAGCGCCTCACGCCCCCCTGGGAGCACGCGCGCGTGCTGGAGAAGGCCGGTGGCATCCTCGTCGGCGCGCGCGTGGTCGTGGAGACGCGCGTCGGCCCTGTCCCGCTGCGCTGGGTCGCGGAGCACACGCAGTACGAGCGGGGCCGGATGTTCCAGGACACGCAGCGCAGCGGGCCGTTCAAGCGCTGGGTGCACACGCACCGCATGGACCCCGACGGCTCGGGCGGCTGCTACCTCACGGACCGCGTGGAGTACGAGCTCCCGCTCGGCGCGATCGGCCGGCTCGGCGGCGGCCTCTTCGTCCGGCGCAAGCTGGAGCGGATGTTCGACTACCGCCACGAGATGACGCGACGGGCCTGCGAAGCCCCGCCGCGATAGCCCGCCCGCCGACAGCCGCGTCCGCCGCGCGGCCCACGCGCCCCCTGGTTGCCAAGGCTCACGCCGGACCCAAGTTGCTCGCAATGCCGCGGCACGCGGCGACGGCAAGGAGAAGAGCATGGCAATCTACCGTTGCGGCCGTTGCGGCTCAATCAACCGGGTTGCGGACCAGAGGGTCAAGGATCGGCCGGTCTGTGGCCGCTGCAAGGCCCACCTCGACACGACGGGCGCTCCGCAGCCGGTGGACGGGGCCGCGCTCGAACAGGCGATTGCGAGCTCTCCTGTCCCCGTCCTCGTCGACTACTGGGCCACCTGGTGCGGCCCGTGCCGAGTCGTCGCGCCGGCCCTCGACGAGCTCGGCCGCAGGAATGCGGGCAAGGTGCTGGTCCTCAAGCTCGACACCGACGCCGATCCGGCGGAAGCCGGGCGCCGGCGCATCCAGGGGGTGCCCACCTTCGTGCTCTTCAGCGGAGGGCGAGAGCTCGATCGCCGCAGCGGCGTGACCTCGCGCGCCGATCTGGAGCGCTGGATCGAGGCCAGGGCCGGGCAGCCCTCCACGGGCGCGAGCCACGCTTGAGCCCGCGCCGCGGGCCGTAGAGAGAGCGGAGCTGGGGAGCTGGGAGCCGAGAAGAGCGGGTGACGCGACGCGCCTGGTTGAGGGCTCGCCCCCGCACGCCGGGTCGTTCCCGGCCGGCCTCCCCGTCGCGCTCCTGAGGCACCCCCGCCCGCCTCCTCGTCGCGCTCCTGAGGCGCCCCCGCCGGCCTCGCTCGCCTTACCGCGCCCGCCGCGCCCCGCACAGCCGAGCTGACGCCCCTCGCTCAGCGCACGCTCAGGTCGTCCCCGGGGCGCGCGACGCGGTGCTCGCCTCCCCTCGCCCGAACGCGGCGGCCGCCGCCCCGCCGCGCGACGCCCGGTAGCGCGCCAGCTCTCCGAACTGCGCGAGCCGCGCGCGCACGATGTTCCTGCTGATGCCGAGCAGCCTCGCCGTCTGGAGCTGGTTGCGATCGCAGTAGCGGTACGCCGTCCGGATGATCGTCTCCTCGATCTGCTCGTGCAGGTTCGGCAGGTTCTGCTCGAACAGCGCGAGCAGCGCGCCCTCCAGCGCCGTCGCCTGCGGCGTCGGCCTGACCTGGGACACGGCGTCCGTCGCGCCCTGCTCCGGCGGAGGAACGCTCGCCCCGGCCTTCGGCAGGAGCGCCGTGAGGCGCAGATCCGCCGGGGTGACCTCCTGGCCTTTGCAGACCAGGAGCGCGTGGTGCATTGCGTTCTCGATCTCCCGGATGTTCCCGGGCCACGGGTGCCCGAGGAGCCGCGCCGTCGCCTCCGCCGTGAGCACGGCCGGCCCCGAGCCGAGCCGGTGCGCGTAGAGATCGAGGAAGTAGCGCGCCAGCGGGAGGATGTCGCCCGGCCGCTCGCGCAGCGGCGGGAGCGCCAGCGTCGCCACGTTGAGCCGGTAGAAGAGATCCTCGCGGAACTTCCGCGCGATCACCGCCTCCTCCAGGTTCACGTTGGTCGCCGCGATGAGCCGCACGTCGATGGGGATCGGCTGGCGCGAGCCGAGCCGCACCACCTCGCGCTCCTGCAGCACGCGGAGCAGCTTGACCTGGAGCGGCAGCGACAGATCCCCGATCTCGTCGAGGAACAGCGTCCCGCCGTCCGCCGCCTCGAACCACCCGGCCTTCGAGGTCGTCGCCCCCGTGAAGGCGCCCTTCTCGTGGCCGAACAGCTCGCTCTCGACGAGCGACTCCGACCAGGCGCCGCAATTGACCGCCACGAAGGGCCGCCCTCGCCGGTGGCTCAACGCGTGGATGTGACGGGCCACGATCTCCTTGCCCGTGCCGGTCTCCCCCGTCACGAGCAACGTCACGTCGCTCGGCGAGAGCTGCCCGATCCGCTCGAGGATCGCCTGCGAGCGTGGATCCTGGAAGACAAGCGCCTTGGCGCGCACGGAAAGGGCCGGCGAGCTCGTGTTGGGAAGCGTGAGCAAGGGCATCGTCATCGGGCTTCACTCACCATAACAGCGGATGGTCCGTCCATTATAACGGATGAGCCTGCCGTGCGCCAGAGATCTTTCTCTGGCGCGGCCTCACCGGCTGTCCCAGGTGGCTTCGGGCCTTCCGTCACGCTGCGCCTCGATCCGTCGCGCTAGGCCTCGAGGAGGTAGCCGCGCACCTCGTCGACGAGGGCCTTGATCTCGTGATCGGTGCGGGACCTCGGGCGCGGCGCGCTGACGGGGACGACGCGCTTGATCCTCCCGGGCCGCGGCTCGAGCACGACGACGCGATCGCCGAGGAACACCGCCTCCTCGACGTCGTGCGTGACGAGGATCATGGTGATCTTCTCCTCCTGCCAGATGCGCTGGAGCTCCTGCTGCAGCTTCGCGCGGGTCAGCGCGTCGAGCGCGCCGAACGGCTCGTCGAGCAGCAGGATGCCCGGCCGGTTGACCAGCCCTCGCGCGATCGCCGCCCGCTGGGCCATCCCGCCGGAGAGCTGGTGCGGGTACGCCCGCTTGAACCCGGACAGGCCCACGAGCTCGAGGTGCTCGTCGACCGCGCGGGCCTTCTCGGCGTGCGTCCACGCCGAGCTCTCGAGCCCGAGCGCGACGTTCTGCTCGATGGTCAGCCAGGGGAAGAGCCGGTGCTCCTGGAAGACGATGCCCCGATCGAGGCTCGTCCCCTCGACGCGCGCGCCGCCGACGAGGAGGTCGCCCTCGTAGTCGCCGTCCAGCCCGACGAGGAGCCGGAGGAGCGTCGATTTACCGCAACCGCTCGTGCCCACGACGCTGATGAACTCGCCGGGGTGAATGGTCAGTCCGATCCCCCGGAGGACCTCCAGGGGCTTGTCCTTGACCACGTACTTCTTGCTGACATCGCGAATGTTGATGACTCCAGGCGAGCCCATGAGTTCCTCCTCGAAGCAGACGGAAGCAGACGGAAGCAGACGAAGCAGACGGAATCAGACGTTGACGACGCTGACGACGTTCACACGCCGGGGACGCGCCATCGCGACAGGCGGTCTTCCGCGGCCTTGGCCAGCGCGTTCAGGCCGAAGCCCACGAGGCCGGACACGATCAGCCCGACCAGCACGACATCCATGGCGAAGCGCTCGCGCCCGTCCACCATCAGGGTGCCGATCCCGGGGGCGGGCTCGAGCAGGTACTCGGCCCCGAGCGTGCCGAGCCACGCGTAGATGAGCCCCTGGTGCACGCCCGCGAAGAGCGACGGCGCGGCGGACGGCAGGATGACCTTGCGGAGGATCTGCCACCGCGAGAAGCGGAGCACCCGCGCCACCTCGATGTGCTCGACACCGACGCTGCGCACGCCTTCATAGGTGTTCACGACGACCGGGTAGAAGGCGGAGAGCGCGATGAAGGCGATCTTCGCCTGCTCGCCCACGCCGAGCCACACCGACATGAGCGGGATCCACGCGAACAGCGCGACCTGCTTCGCCGCGTGGAAGCTCGGCGAGAACAGCTTGTCGGCGGTGCGCGAGACGGCGAGCAGACCGCCGACGGCGCCGCCCGCGAGGATCCCGAGCGCGAGCCCAAGGAGATCCCGGACGAGGCTGGCGCGCAGGTGTGCCCAGAGATCGCCGCTCTCGTGCAGCGCGCTCGCGGCCTTCCAGACCGCGAGCGGCGGGACCAGGATGCGGGTGTTGGCGAGCTCGTAGCGGCAGACAACGAGCCACGCGACGAACAGCAGGACGGGCAGGACCAGGCCGCGCCGCAGCCGCGGCTGGATCAGAGCATGGGTGATGGCGCTCATCGTAGGTGTTCTTCGGTGAGGTGTACCAGGGCGGCGCGCCGCCAGCGGAGGAGGCGCGCCTCGATCGCCTCGAGCCCCTTGTCGAGCACGAGCCCGACGATCCCCACGACGAGGATCGCCGCGAGCACCACGTCGAGCTGGAACAGCTGGCGGCCCCAGACGATCAGGAACCCGACGCCCTCGGAGGACGCCAGGAGCTCGACCGTGACGAGCGACAGCCACGCTTGCGTCAGGCCGTAACGGACGCCGACGGCGATGGACGGCACCGCTGCGGGGAGCACGACCTTCCGGAGCAGCTGAGCATGGCTGAAGCGGAAGACCCGGGCCACCTCGATGTACGATCTCGGCACGTTCTTGATGCCCTCGAACGTGTTGATCGCCACGGGGATGAGGCTCGCCTGCGCGATGAGGATCAGCTTGAGCGACTCGCCGATCCCCGCCACCATCATGACCAGCGGCAGCCACGCGAGCGCGGGGACCTGCGCGAGCGCCTTGAAGAGCGGGTGGACGTGCTCCTCGATCCGCCGCGAGAGCCCCATCGCGATGCCGAGCGCGAGGCCCGCCGCGCCGCCCGCGGCGAAGCCGCCGAGGACGCGACCGAGGCTGATGGCGATGTTCGTGTGCAGATCGCCCGAGCTCGCGAGCTCGGTCAGCGTCTGCACGACGAGCCCTGGCGCCGGCAGGATCTGCGCCGGGATCAGCTCGCGCTGCGAGGCGTAGCTCCACGCGAGGAGGAGCGCCGCCGGGAAGACGAGCCCCACGGCGACGTTGCCCACCTTCCGCGACAGGAGCCGGGAGGCGCCGCCCGCGGGCAGCGCCACGTCGGGCGCCGCGAGCTTGTAGCCGGCCTGGGTCCGGCTCTCTTGAATTCCCTGCTGCGTCATCTTGGTTGCCTTTCTCTCGTGGCGTTCCGCCCTGCGCTAGGCCCCTTCGCCGCGCGCTCTCCTCTCATGGCCTCCCGGGGTGCTTGACCTTCCCGTTCACGTCGAACTCGGGCCAGTAGCCCTCGAGGTTCAGCTCCTTCAGGGCCGCGTTCAGGAACCGCAGATCGATCCAGGAGTCGACGTCGAAGGTGTTCCTTATCAGGCCGAACCGCTTCGCGTCGGCGACGGCCGCCTTGTAGCGGGAGATCAGGTATTCATCGAACAGCGGGCTCGCGCGCACCTTGAGCGAGTCGCCCGTCTGGTCCGCCTTGAAGTTCGAGTACGGCACCCCCGACTTGGACCAGAGCTGGTAGATCGGCGCCGGGTTGGCCTCGTTCTGCGCGATCCAGTGGGCGGCCTGCACGACGACCTTGACGACGCGCCTCGTGATGTCGGGATATTTGTTCGCGAAGTCCTCGGTGACGATCAGGTGGGCGTGCCGCAGGTAGGCGGGCGAGTCGTTCTTCGTCGAGTAGACGATCTTGGCGACCCCCTGATCCTGGAGCGTGAGCAGGTCGTACCCGCCGAAGGCGGCGTCGATGTCCCTCGTCGCCAGCGCCGCCTTCGCGGTCGCGCCGTCCATGTTGAGGATCCGCAGATCGCGCTCCGACAGCCCGCTCCCCGCGAGGATCTTGTTGACAGCGAGCTGGAGGTTCGTGCCCTTGAAGAGGGCGACCTTCTTCCCCTTGAGGTCCGCGAGCGACGCGATCGACGAGTCCGACGGGACGGCCAGGTACGTGTGCTGCCTCGTCGACACCCCCGCGAGGAGCTTCGTCTTGAGCCCCCCTGCTCTGCCGATGCTCGACGGCAGGTCTCCCTGGAGCGCGAAGTCGAGCAGCCGGTTCGCGTACGCCTCGTTGACGGCGGGCCCGGCCCCCTTGAAGAAGGACCACTCGATCTTGATGTTGTCCTTCTTGAACTCCTCCTCCAGGAGCCCCCGCGCGTGCACCACGCTCAGGCTGCTACCGCCGACGAACGGCCGGTTCCCGATCCCCACCCCCGCAAATGCCACCCGGATAACGCTAGGCGCCTCCGCCCGCGCCCCATGCGCCGACAACGTCAAAATCACCGCGACCAACATCTGCACCAAAACCAAAGCTCGTCTCATAAATTTCCTCTCTGAATTCATCTCATACCGCCGCCAGAGGGGGGTTCGCCCGCACAGGAGACGGGCCCAGATCGGCGTTTTCGGCGCGCAGGCGTGCTCACGTACGCCGAGCACCGAAAACGCCGAGGTGGGCCCGTATCCGAAGCGGGCGAGCCCCCCTCTAGAAGGCGCCTTGGAGTTGGGTTAGTACCTCGTGCTTGGCCCCCTCGGTGCTCGTGCGGTCGTCTCGGCGGTTGACGTTGAGCTGGAACTTCGTCGTCTCCGCGAAGAAGACGTTGAAGCCGAGCGTGTAGACGTCGACCCGGTTCTCCTTCACCTCGGTGCTGGGGTCGAAGAGGTCGACGCGGAGGAACGGCTGGTAGGTCTTCGGCCACCAGTCGTCGTAGCGGCCCTGGTTGCGGTAGCCCCTCAGGAACTGCTCGCCCCAGTTGTAGAAGAAGGTCGCCACGTGCGACAGGCTGGTTTGCCTCGTCTTCCGGGGGTCCTCCGCCGTCGTCCCGAGCGTCACGTCGTCCTGGCCGTAGATGAACTCGTAGGTGACGCCGATCGGATAGTGGTTGTAGTAGATGTCGCCGCCGAAGCGGCGCTTGACGCCCTTGCCGGACAGCGTCTTCTTCTCGTCCTTGAGGAACGTGTTCTGCCAGCCGACGTACGCGCTCCCGCCGAGCGTGATCTGGCGGAGGATGGAGTTGTAGTCGGACGGCACGGTGAACGCGAGGCGGCCGATGATGTCCTTCTCGCTGTTGTCGTCGGGCGTGTTCGGCCCGCTCCCGTTGACGATGCCGATCGCGTAGGCGAGGAGGGGCGCCCGGTAGTTGTAGCCGTAGTCCACCTGCGGCAGCACGTCGCCGCGGACGATGAGCCCGAGGTCGCGCCGGTTCAGGCCGAGCTTCGTCGTGAACTGCGCGTTGGTGATCACCGGCTTCAGCTCCTCGCTCGCGGGGACCTCCAGCCCGAAGGGCAGGAGCTGCTGGCCCAGGGTGACCTGCAGGACCCAGTCCTCGGGGGCGAGGGTGGGGAGCACGGAGTACGCCAGCTGGGCGTCCAGCAGGTTGAGGAAGCTGTTGTTGCTCGCCTGCTGGGGCGAGGCGCCGAAGCGCACCGAGTAGGTCAGGTTGCGGCCTTCCTCGTAGTCCTTGTAGAGGATGCCATTGAACGTGAGGGTCGCGGCGCCCGTGTCGAACGTCACCTTGCGATCGTTCGAGGTCGCCGTGTTCACCGGCTGCTCCGCCCATCCGATGCGCGCCTGGATGACGCCGCCGACGAGGAGCGAGCGGGTCGAGAGGGCGGTGTGGAGGTCGCGCTCTCGCTGCCACTGGAACTTGAAGTTCTCGAGGTCGGTGACGAGCCCTTGCAGGTCGTCCCGCGTGACGGCGTTGGGATCGGGCTCGACGAAGGCCTCCGCGGCTGCGTCGCCCGCGGGCGGGGTGCCGGGGTCCGGCGCGCCGGCAGGCGCAGGCGCGGGACGCTCGCCCTGGGCTCTGCCGGGCGGGTTCTGCGCGCTCGCCTGCGTCACGCAAAGGACGACGGTCGTCGCGAGGGTCGATGAGATGGCGGTTCTTGAGCGGTCGAGCAAACGCATGAATGGATCCAGAGGGGTTCGTTGATTCACAGCTACGGTCGGGCGGGGCGGCTTCCGTGGCCCCGCCCGACGCTCCACGTTCAGGCCGCCTTGCTCTTCCGCAGCTTCTGCTCGACCGCGGTCCCCGCGAAGAAGCCGGGGTTCTTGCCGGCAAAGAAGTTGTATGGGTGGGTGAACACGAGATCGCGGAAGTTCGCCTCCGTGAGCGCCCCGCGCTCGACGAGGCTCCAGGTGTCCGCGAGGACCTCTGTCAGATCAGGCACGTCCCAGTGGCCGCTGTCCGACGCCCAGAAGGCGTTGAGCTGCACGCCGAGCGGGTTGACCTTCGTGTTGAACGCGTACGCGATCGTGGGGTCGTCTGCCTCCGAGCCGAAGTAGAAGTTCGGCACGTACCGGTCGCGGATGTCCTCGATCCGCTCGATGCCCGCCGCCGCGAAGTCGTCGAGCGCGACCGGGTCCTGCGGCTGCCTCCGCGAGTTGTTCGAGACGCCGAGCGCCCCGCCGAGGACAGCGTGGATGTCGCCGAGCCGCGCCCCGACCTCCTCGCCGCCGTACTGCTGGTACAGCGCGTACAGCAGCTTCGCGTCGATCAGATCAGGGTTGTAGTTCTGGACCGCCCTGCCGTTGCGCTTCTCCCAGTGCCCCACCAGATCCGCGAACAGCGTCGCGCCCCACGCCGCCCCGCCCTCGAGGAAGCCGACGCGGAGATCGGGGAACCGGCGGGTCACGCCGCTGAAGAAGAGCGACTTCGCGAGCGCCTCCGAGGCGGAGGCGAAGTGGCCGATGTGGTTGTACATGTAGCTCGAGACCGAGCTGCGGCTGGTCCACCCCATCCCGGCGGAGTGGGTGGTCAGCACCGTCCTGAGCTCGACCGCCTTGGCCCAGAACGGGTCGTAGTTGTGCTCGCTGTCCACGCCGAACGTGTCGAGCCAGTTCGCGTGCCGCGCGACGTCCGGGTGGTGCCGCGACGGGTACTTCTCGGCCACCGACCGGATCGGCCGCCGGAGGTTGCCCGGGATGAGGGCGACCTTGAGGCCGAGCTCGCGCACGGCGAACTCGAGCTCTTCGACGCCCTCCTCCGGCGTGTGCAGCGGGATGGCGGCGACAGGCGTGAGGCGGTCGGCGTACGGCCGGTACACGTCGGCGTGATAGGCGTTGACCGCGCGGATGAGCACCCGGCGCAGGTCCTCCTTGCCGACGTGGGTGGCGAACGTGGAGACGTTCGGGAAAAGAACCGCGTAGTCCGTCCCCGACTCGCCGAGCCGCTCGTGCAGCAGCCTGGGCAGCGACACCGTGGCGAGATCGAGGGTGTTCTTCGTCGGCAGCGCCCACCACGGCGGGCGGACCGAGCGCTGCGCCGCGCGCTGCTCGGGCGTGAGCTCGTACCACTCGTTGCTCAGGTAGCCGAAGCCCCGGTTGATCGCGTCGCGGAACTCGTCGACGGACTTCGCGCCGCCGTACTTCGCGATGTAATCCTCGAGGATCGGCGCGAACTCGATCGTGTGCAGATCGGTGTCGATCACCGGGTAATCGAGCTTGTCGCGCACCAGCCGCGAGCGAGAGGTCTTCTTGCCGTCTTTCAGCGAGAGGTGAGAGGATGAGACGCTCATGATGATGACTCCATGGCGCGGTCGCGCGGTCGCGCGGCGGCCCTCGGCGCCGGGCAGCCGCGCCCAGGGCGCACGAGGCCGCGCGCCGACCAGGCGCCCGCTCCTGTGCTGAGAATGTGAGAGGCCTTCGAGCTAGATGCGGACCAAGCCTTCACCGTGGCCAGCAGGGCAGGTCGGGCGGAAGCACCATCGATATGCTCGGCCTTGTGACCGCGCCCGCACGCTCCAGCGCGCCGTCCCGGGGGAGAATTCGGAGAGGCCTCGAAGGCCCCGACGCCTCCCGGCAACGAAGGAAACTCGGCCGCACGCGGCACACGCCGCGCACGCTGTCAGGAAAGCAGCTCACGCTCGTTGCGCCGCTGCGGGTTCCGTTCGGCATTCTACATGATTCTGCATGCGGCGTACCAGCCTCACGTCCGCTTCAAAAGACACAGATCCGTTATACCGGACAATGCCTTGCTGCTGGAGCAGCAGGCGCGTGCTGCGCGGGTGCTGCTCCAGCAGCAGCCCGCGGGCAAGCTGCGTCAAGGCTGGGACGGCGACGCGGGCGCCAGGCTCATCCCGGTCGCGAACGAGATCGCGCTCTGCAGGTCGCGGCGGGTCACGATGCCTGCGAGATCGATGTCGAGGCTGACGATGGCCTGGGACACCTCCGGCCGGATGCCCGTCAGGACGACCTGCGCCCCGAGCAGCCGGACCGCACGCGCCACTTGCAGGAGGGCGCTCGCCGAGGCCGCGTCGATGTGCGGGACGCCGGTGACGTCGATGATCGCCACCCGCGCCTGCCGCTCGACCACCTTGCTCAGCAGGTTCTCCATCATCTGCTGCGCCCGCGCCGCGTCCAGCACGCCCACGAGCGGCAGCACGAGGACGCCCTGGCTCATGGGCACGATGGGCGTCGACAGCTCCAGGAGCGTCTTCGCCTGCAACCGGAGCGTATCCTCGAGCCGCTTCCGGTCGGTGATCACCTCGGTGAACAGCATGATGCCGCCGATCTCGCCGCCCGACGTGTACCAGGGGAAGATCTTCCAGCGCACCCAGTCGACGCTCCCGTCGGCCCGCGGGAAGGGCTCTTCATCGTTCGATTCCGAGGCTCCTGCGATGCAGCGCCGGTGGATCGCCCTCCAGTGCTCGGGGATCTCGGGGAAGAGATCGTAATGACATCGGCCGATGATGTCCTGCTCCTTCATGCCGAAATCTTCCCGCCAGCGGTGACTGGCCAGGATGTAGCGCATGTCCTTGTCGAACATGGCCACCGCAGCCGGGCTGTAGGTGACAAAGACGCGCGCATGCTCCTCGCTCTGGCGCAGCTCCGCCTGGAGGCGATCCCGCGCCGCCTCGGCCTCCTCCAGCTCCCGGATGCGCTGCTTCAGCTGCTGGTTCTCCGCAACGACAGCCGTGTAATCCGTGTCACCGTTCATCCGTACCCTCGGTTCCGTCCTGGCCTGTATATCAAAGAAGCGCGGTGCACGGCGCTCGACCGGCGCAACGCGTGCGCTACCGAGGAGCGGAACAAGGTCGCAGCGTGCGCTGCATTCAGCGTGGCGTCATGGCCAGCCGCGCAGGACGTCGAGCGCCCGGGCTTCCTGTCGCATCTCGCGCAGGAGGGCGGCGGCGACGACGCCGGGGTGCGTTCGCTCCGGCGCGGCGCCGAACGCGGCGAGGACCTCCGCGAGCGGGCGGGACGCGTCGTCTTCAGGAGGCGGCCCGCCGAGGCGCGCTGCCCCGAAGAAGAAGCTCGCGGCGTAGAAGGCGAGGGCGATGGCGCGCGCAACGCCCGCTCGCGCGCGCTCGCCGTCGTTCGCGGGCCTCCCGAGGTACGCCTCGAGCAGCGCCTCGCGCTGCTCGGGCCGCGGGTACGCAAAGACACCGAGCTGCGCGAGATCGATGAACGGATCTCCCGCGCCCGCGTGGGTCCAGTCGACGAAATACACGCGCTCGGCCGCCACGAGCACGTTGTTCGGGTTGAGGTCGCGATGACACGCGGCCGCGTGCGCGTGCGGCGCGCTCACACGCTCCAGCTCGGCGACGGTGCGCACGAGCTCGGCTGGCAGGCCCGCGCCCGCGAGCGCGGCGCACTGCGCGTCGAGGAAACGCAGGAAGTCCATGCGCGACGGGCCGCGCGGGAACGGCGGGCCGTCGTGGAGCCGCCGCAACGCCGCCGCGACCCGCTCGATCTGCGCCGGATCGCGCGTCGGGCGGAGCTGTGTCCCCGCGATGCGGTCCATGATCGTCACGCCCGTCCGCGCGTCCGCGTGGCGCAGGCGCGGCGCGACGCCGCGCTCGGACGCGATGCGCATGCACGCGCTCTCGCGCGCGGCGCGCTCCGGATCGCTCGGATCGACCGCGAAGCGCTTCGCGACGTACGGCACGCCGTCGACGACGAACGCGATCAGCGCAGCGCCGGAGAACCCGCCAGAGAGCGAGGTCACGTCCTGGACCGCGCGCCCCGGGAAAGCAGCCTCGAGCGCGGCGGTGAGGTCCGGGTGCAGCTCCGGGGCGCTCATGCCCACCCCCGCATCGAGGCGAGCCGCTTTGCGTAGAGGCGGCTCCGCGCGGCGAGATCGGCGGGCCGTGCCCAGTCCCACCCGATCGCCTGCCAGTCCGGGTCGTCGGGATCGAGCCCGAGCGACGCGACGAACGCGCGATCGGCGACGAAGAAGTGGTGTTTGTACGCGAGGAGATAGCCGCGCGACGCCTCCGGCAGCGCCTCGACGTGGGCGCGCGCCTCCTCGTAGGTCGCGAACCAGTGGTGCAGCACGCCGCCATCCCGGCCGTAGAGCAGCGCCCCGAGCTCGGGCGCGCCGGGCTCTCCCGCGAGGGCGAGGCGCGCGCGCTCCCAGCTCGAGAAGCCGCACTCGCGCGCGACCACCGCGAGGCAGTGCTTCCGGCGGATGCCGGCGACCGCCGCGGCGAGCGCGGCCTCGTCGGCGCGACCGAGCTCGGGCAGCGCGCGCAGGCGCAAGAGCGCCCTGGCATCGTTCGACGCGAGCTGCTTGTGCAGCAGCTCAGCGCGGGTCTTCAGCTCGCGAACGGGATCCATCATGGACGTCTCCTCTCGAATCGGCCGCTGCCCGCTCCCTCGGCCCGAGGATGTCGACGTGGTCATGACGGTGCGAGGTGACTCGCGGTCGTCGCGTCGCAGGGTGAAAGGCTTCTTTCCGGCGGGGAGGGCGCCCCTGCGCACCCTGGCCAGACGCTAGCGCTTCGCGTCGGGGCGCGCCAGACCGAATCCAGGAGCGCGCGGGCGCTGAACGCGCGAACGGGCGAACGGGCGTCGCATTGCCAAAGCGCGACAGCCACCGTGGATTGCGCATCCGGAAGTCCCTTCCGACGATCCGCGCGACGCCGCTCTGCAGCTCCTCGAGCGTGACCGGCTCGGACGTGCGCACGTGCGCACGTTGCGGATCGAACACGACGAAGCGATAGACGCCCTCGTGATCGCCGGGCGGAAGCGGGGCCGCCAGCACGGAGCCGCGCGAGCACGTGTGCCTGAACGGCCTGGCCGGGGGCTCGTCGAGCTCCACGTCGCCCAGGATGGCCGTCACCGTCGTCTCCGTGCCCGGAAACCCGACGCCGATCGACCGTCGTACGACGCTCCTCGCCCCGTCGCACCCCACCACGTAACGCGCGCGCTCCTCGGCCTGCCCCGCGGGGCCTCCGACCCGCAGCGCGACCTCGCCTTCCCTCTCCGCGACCTCGACGACCGAGCGACCACGCTGGATCTCGACGCCCAGCTCGCGGGCCCGGTCCTCCAGGAGCGCCTCTGTCTGCGCCTGGGCCAGCCACAGCGTGTACGCTCAGCGCCGCCAGGGTCGCGTTCCGGGCGAGAGGCGCGAACACCAGCCAGAGCACGCTGCCGCGCGCCCGCAGCTCGGACACCGTGCGCTGGTAGACAGCGTCGATGCGGAAGTGCGCGCCGCTGAACGGCCGCCCCGGCCACGCGATGCAGCGTTTGCCCGTCGTCGGCAGTCGCCGCCTGCGGCCCGACAGGACCACGGCGCCGCTCTCGTTGTCCATGGGATGCCCCGGGCGTGAGGCCGGTGACAGAATCATCTCCGGCGGCCGGCCGCATGGCCGGCCAGGAGGGGCTCGATGCGAACGTTGAGCACGACGGTACTCGTGCTCGCCGCGCTCTCGGCGGGCTGCGCGGCGGAGCAGGCGAGAGCGCGGGGCAACACCCCTGGAGGCGCTGGCGCGAGCGACATCCGCCTGCCCGAGGGCGCGCGGCTCGTCGACCTGACCTATCCCTTCGACGACAAGACCATCTACTGGCCCACGGCGACGACAGGCTTCACCCACGGTACGGTGCACCATGGCAAGACCGAGGGCGGCTATTTCTACTCGGCGTACACGCTCTGCGCGCCTGAGCATGGCGGCACGCACCTCGACGCGCCCATCCACTTCGCCGAGGGCAAATCGACCGCGGACGCCGTGCCCCTACCCCGCCTCGTGGGCTCCGCGGTGGTGGTGGACGTGTCGGCCGCAGCGGCCAGGGACAGCGACCACCTCGTGACCAGGGGGGACATCGAGGCGCCCGGACCTACAGGTTGATCTTGTAGTTCAGCTTGACCTCGTCGCCGTGCATCCCGCGAAACCCCCAGTCGTGGGCGGGCGACTCCGAGATGCAGATCTCGATGTCCTGGTGCTCGATCCCGACCTCGTCCCGGATCTTGTCGAACAGGAGCCGCACGAGCTTCTTCTTCGTCTCCACGCTGCGCCCGGTGATCATCGAGATCTCGATGATCGTATAGGCGTCGGTGCGCCCGCCCGGCGCCAGCATGTCCTCGCGCTCCATCGGGAAGAAGCGATGCGCCCGCTTGTCCTGCGGCATCAGCAGCGCCTCCATGACGCAGGCGTGGATCACCCTCGACAGGGCCTCCTTCACCGGATTGAGCTTCTCCTTGATTCCGTAGATCTTCACCTGAGCCATGGGGAGTTCTCCTGGAGCAACGTCAATTCGTTTCAGTCGTCCGCGTCCTCGCCCCTCGGCCCGGACCGCCCCGCAGCGGCCTCCTCGCCCTCGTCCTCGGGGAGCCCCGCGTCCGCCGCGCCCGGCGCCTCCGCCGCGAGCGCCATCCGCTCGGCGAGGGGCCGCTCGGGCAGCGTGAGCAGCGGGCCGTCGCCGAGCTCGCCGATCATGTTGAGGTATGCGTTCATCGCGTGGCACACCGAGTCGGTGCGCACATAACGATCCCTGACGCTCCAGAACACCCCGCCGGCGGCCGCCTGCGGGTTCTTCACCACGAACGAGCTCTCCGGACCGTAAGTGTACTGCAAGAGCAACCGGATCGCGGCGACCACCGCGTCCTTGTACCGATCGCAGCCCTCCGTGCCCTTCTTCCGGCAATGGTGGTACACCTCCGACATCACCTCGGCGAGCCAGCCGCTCCCGCTGCTCGACAGCGACCGCTGCCAGCGGCCGTAGCGGTAGGCGTCCTCGGGCCTGCGCCACTGCCGCTTCACGAGGTCGTCGGCGCAGCGGAAGACGGTCTGCTCGACGCGCTGGTCGCCGCTGGCCTTCACGAAGTCGAGCAGCGACTGGACCGCCCACGAGCTCGAGATCGGGTTGGGCTTCCTGTAATCGTCGCCGAGGAAACACCCCTTCTCCGCGATCCTGGCGAGCAGGTGGTCCGCGGTCCGGGCCGCGGCGTCGAGGTACTTCTTGTTGTTCGTGGCCCGGTAGGTGCGCGACAGCGCCGAGAGGACCTGCCCCGTGTAGAGCGTCGAGTCCTTGCCCTGGACCTTCCAGGCCCCGCCCTCCTGCCCGGTCAGGGCCGAGCGCACGCTGCCGTCCGGCCGCTGCATCGAGATCAGCCACTCGGCCGCGAGCACGGCGGACTCGAGGTACCTCTTGTCCTTCGTGACGCCGTGGAGCTCGAGGAGCGTGAAGATCGACTTCGACGCCGTGCCGACGACCAGCCGGCGCTCGGGCCGCTCGCGCTCCAGGTCGAACGCATAGAAGAAGCCGCCGGCCGTGCGATCGCGCGCCTCGCGGCTCTGCATGCCCATCATGAAGCCGGCGGCCTCCGTCGCCAGCCGCAGCAGGCGCTCGTCGGGCTTGTAGGCGTGCAGCTTCAGCAGCGTCAGCGCCGTGGACGCGGTGTAGATCGTGTGCAGCTCGCGCTCGAACCGGTCCGCGGGGGCGCGGTAGTACTTGTGAACCCCCTTGTGCCGCGGATCGATGACGCGCAGGAGATAGCCTTTGCCGTCCTCGATGCGCCGCGCGAGGAGGGGCTTGTCGAGGACGCGCACCGGCACGAGCCCCTCGACGAGCTCGACGCCCTTCCCCGGGCGCTCGACGCTCTCCACCATCGACTCGTGATGATCCGGAAGCTCCACGACCAGCCGCGCGCCCGCGAGCGCGCTCGTCATCGCCGCCGCGCCGCCCGCCGCGGCCACGGCCCTGCGCGCGGCGCCCTTCAGCGCGACGCAGAGCCCCGCGTCCGACGCCTCCCCGCGGGCGATCTGCTTCCCCTCCTGAAAGGCCATCACGACAGCGCGGAAGGGGCGCCTGGACGAGAGGGCGAGATCGCACGTCACCTTGTCGCCGCCCGCCGCCACCTGGCGGACGAAGGCGATGGCGCGATCGCGGAAGGTGCCATTGTCGAGCTCGACGCCCGCGCCCCCGCCCTCCGGGGCGAGGATCGCCGGGTCGGGCACCCGGGGTAGGTTCGCCGCGATCTGGGCCGCGAAGCGGTCGTCGCCGGCGGGCAGGGCGCGTCTTCGACGTTCCGCACCATCCGCGCCTTCCGCGGCGCTGGCCGCCGCGGAAGCCGCGGCGGCGGGCTTCCCGGCCGCAGGGTCCTCGCTCGGCTTGCAGCCGTCACAACCGCTCGTGACCCCACACGACAGCGCGGCGAAGGCCGCCAGGGTTGCGATGGAGCGCGCGCGAGCAGACGGCATGAACAAGGACCCCGGAAGCAGCGATTCGACGCGTATCAAGAACCCAGAGGTCCCGCAAGGCCGAACCAGGTAGCCGCGCCCCTCGCGATCGCCCGCACGCGCCCCTCGCTGTTCGCCTGCGTGCGCCCCGCGCTATTCTGCCCTCATGGGACCCGCGCAGATCAAGGGCAAGAACGTGGACATCAAGCTGTGGACCCGGCCGGACGAGGTCGAGGAGATCGCGCTGGAGCAGCTGCGGAACATCAGCGCCCTGCCCTGGGTGTTCCACCACGTCGCCGCCATGCCCGACGTCCACTTCGGCAAGGGCGCGACCGTCGGCTCGGTCATCGCGATGCGGGACGCGGTCGCGCCGGCCGCCGTCGGCGTCGACATCGGCTGCGGCATGGGCGCGCTCCGCACGAACCTCACCGCGGCCGATCTGCCCGACGACCTCCGGCGGATCCGCGGCGACCTCGAGCGGGCGATCCCCGTCGGGTTCGCCGCCCACGACGCCCCGCCGGCGGGGTTCGAGCGCCTCGCGCTCTGGGACGAGTTCACGAGCCTGAGCCCGAAGGTCCAGGGGCTGTTCACGCGGGCGCGCTGTCAGCTCGGCACGCTGGGGGGCGGCAACCACTTCATCGAGCTCTGCCTCGACACGGACGGCGGCGTGTGGCTGATGCTCCACTCCGGCTCTCGCAACATCGGCAAGGAGCTCGCCGAGATCCACATCGCCACGGCGAAGAAGCTCGCCCACAACCGCGATCTGCCCGATCGCGATCTCGCGGTGTTCCTCGCCGGCACCCCGGAGATGAAGGCCTACCGGCACGACCTCTTCTGGGCGCAGCGGTACGCGCGGGCGAACCGCGAGGCCATGTTCCACCTCGCCGAGGGCGTGCTCCGCCGGCACTTCCCCGAGCTCTCGATCCAGGAAGCCATCACTTGCCATCACAACTACGTGGCAGAAGAGTGTCATTTCGGTGAAGACGTGCTGGTGACGCGCAAGGGCGCGATCCGGGCCGGCAAGGGCGAGCTTGGCATCATCCCCGGCTCGATGGGCACGCGCTCGTACATCGTCCGCGGCCTCGGCAACCCCGACGCGTTCGAGAGCGCCTCGCATGGCGCGGGCCGCAAGATGAGCCGCGGCGAGGCGAAGCGGCGCTTCACGATCAACGACCTGGCCGCGCAGACGGCCGGGGTCGAGTGCCGCAAGGATGGCGGTGTCCTCGACGAAATCCCCTCCGCCTACAAGCCGATCGAGCGCGTCATGGAGGACCAGCGCGATCTCGTGGAGGTCGTCGCCGAGCTCCGGCAGGTCCTCTGCGTGAAGGGGTGAGCGGCCGGCGCGGGTCCGGACGGGGAACTTTTCGCGGCGGCCCCGTTCGTGGCCCCTCCCCGCCCCGCTCTCGGCTACGATGCGCGTCGCTCTCACGACGCGCGCCGCGCACCCACCGCGGCGCCCGCCGCCGCGCGGAGAAGGCATGAAGTCGGACTGGATCGATCTGGGCCCCCTCTCCGAATTTCCGGCGGAGGTGCCCGTGCTGCGCAAGGACGACACGGGGCGGCGCTTCGCCTGCGTCCTCCGCGGCGGCGAGGTCCACGCGCTCGACGATCGCTGCCCGCACCAGGGCTACCCGCTGTCGCAGGGCGCGCTGCGCGGCGGCGTGCTGACCTGCGCGTGGCACAACTGGAAGTTCGAGCTCGCCTCGGGCGCCTGCACGTTCGGCGGCGAGCCCGTGCGGCGCTACGCCACCCGCATCGACGGCGGGCGCGTGCAGCTCAACCGGGCCGTCGACACAGCGGCCGAGGTGCGGCGCCTCGTCGCCGGCCTGCGCGAGGCGATCCTGCGCGACGAGCCGGCGCGCGCGCTGCGCGAGGGCCTCCGGCTGGGCGCGCTCGGGCTCCACCGGGGCGAGACCGGCCTCGGCAGCCTGCACCTCGCGTTCGAGGTGCTCGCCAGGGACGGGGCGGAGCGCGCCGAGTACGGCTTCGACCACGGCCTCGCCCTGCTCGCGGACCTCTGCGCCTGGGTCGAGCGCGGCAGGATCCCGGCCGAGGAGGCGTTCGTGGTCGCCGCCCACGCGATCGGCGAGGCGTCGGCCCGGCTAGGCCCCCGCGGCAAGGGCCCCGGCAAGGTGGGGGCCCGCTCGCCCCTCGCGCGCATCGCCGACTTCGAGCTCGACGAGCCGGCGAAGGTGAGCGAGGCGCTCGCGGCGGAGCGCCGCGACGAGGCCGAGGCGCGGATGCGCGACCTCGTCGAGATCCGCGGCACGGCCGGCGCGCGCCGCGCGCTCATGCCCTTCGTCGCGCAGCACCTGTACGACTACGGGCACGGCGCCATCTTCCTCTCGAAGGCGCTCGAGCTGGCCGAGCGGTTCTCGTCCGCCGCCGACGAGGTCCTCGCCGCCTCCACGGTGCAGCTCGCCTGGGCGACCGCCGACACCAGCCTGCCCCCCTTCACCGCCACGCGCGCCGCGCTCGCGCGCCTCGCCGCTCTGCCCCTGCCCGGCCCCGACAGCGCCGCGGCGGCCGCGCGCCCGGACGCCGCGCCGCTCGAGGGCGCGGAGCGCGCCGCCTTCGAGGCCGAGGTGCTCGCAGGAGAGCAGCCGGCCGTCGAGGCGACCGTGCGCTGGCTCGCGCGCGGCGCCGGGCCGCTCGCGCTGCTCGGCGCGATCGGCCACGCCGCCGCCGTCCGCCTCGCGCGCTTCGACTCGGCCTGGGAAGCGCGCCTCGACGCCGAGGTCGGGGTGCTCGACGTCACCCACGCCGTCACCTTCGCGGAGGCGGCGGCGGCGCTCGGGCGCGAGGCCCTCCCGCGCGAGGCCGCGCAGCTCGCGGTGCTCGCGGCCGGCTTCGTCGGCAAGCTCCGCAAGGCGGACGCCGCCGCGCCGCACGCGTCCGCTACCGCCACGACCCGCGCGCGAGGCGGCGGGCTGCTCCAGGCGGCGGAGGCGCGCGACGTCGGCGCGGCGCTCGCGATCGCGCGGGAGCTCGACGCCGCGGGTCGCCGGCGCGCGTTCGCCGAGCTCGCCCCCTTCGCCGCGTTCGACGCCGCGGTGAGGCCCATCTTCACGGCGCACGCCGTGAAGACGCTCGAGGCGCTGGAGCGGCTCGAGTCGGCCGATCCTCAGCCCGACGGCGCGTACCTCGCGGCGCTGCTCACCCACGTGGTCCCCGTCCGGCCGGAGCTCTCCGCGCGCCGGATCGCGGCTGTGGCCAAGAAGTTCATGTCCGATGGGCGGCCACCCGATGGGCTGTATTGAGCCGCGCGGCCGCCCGCTGGCGACGCGACACGCACAAGAGAAACGTGCACTGGTGCGAGCATCATTCATACTGATTGTCTATGCGGCTTGAGCCTGGATCCCACGTAGCGCCGCACCTGACGCTCGACACCCTCCTCCGGATGGGAGGCGTCGGCAGCATCTGGACGGCGCATCACCTCGGGCTCGGCAAGGAGGTCGCCGTCAAGTTCATCTCTGCGTCGCTCGCGACCGACGCGACCGCGGTCGCCCGGTTCCACCGCGAGGGCGCGCTCATGGCGAGGATCAAGAGCCCTCACGTGGCCGAGGTGTACGAGCACGGCGTCGCCCCCAACGGCCTCTCGTACATCGTGATGGAGCTGCTGCGGGGCGAGGAGCTGTCCGACCGGCTAGCGCGCGCCGGGCGCCTCCCCCTGGAGGAGACGCTCGCGCTCGTCTCGCAGCTCTGCACGGGGCTCACCGCGGCGCACAAGCTCGGCGTCATTCACCGGGACATCACGCCGGAGCACGTCTTCCTCGTCGACACCGGCGCAGGCCCCTGCGTCAAGCTGCTCGATTTCGGGGTGGCCAGGGGGGATGTCGACGCGGATGGGACCACGCTGACGAACACGGGCGCGGTGGTCGGCAGCCTCGTTTATATGAGCCCGGAGCAGTTCTTCAACCCGAAGCTGGTCGACGGCCGCTCGGATCTCTGGTCCGTGGGCATCATGGCGTACCACGCGCTCACCGGCGCGCCGCCGTTCGAGCAGAAGGGGATCGAGGCCCTCCTCGGCGCCATCCGGCTCGGCACCTTCTCGCCTCCGAGCCAGCGCTGCGCCGAGATCACCCCGGCCCTCGACGCATGGTTCGTCAAGGCGCTCGCCCGTGAGCCGTCCGGCCGCTTCGGATCGGCCGAGGAGATGTCCGAAGCGCTTCGCCGGGCCGCCGCCGGACCGCCGGGCCCAGGGAGCGCGCTTCCCAGGGTAGATTGACCGGCATGGCGCGCACCCGCACCCCGAGCCGTTCCAACCATGAGCTCGTGTTCCGCAGCGCCCGCAAGGGCGAGGAGGGCACCCTCGCGACGGTCGCCTACCGCGCGTTCCAGGCGGGTGATCCCGAGGCGTGGCTGCGGTATTTCACCGAGCACGCGCACCTCGCCCTCGACAACGTGATCGTCGCGGAGACCGACGGCCAGCTCGTCGGGTACGTCGCCTCGCTCGACCTGACGATGAGCTTCGCGGGCGCGGACGTGCCCTTCCAGGGCCTCTCGTCCGTCGCGGTGCTGCCGGAGTTCCGCCGCCGGGGCATCGCGGATCGGCTCGTCCGCGAGAGCCTCCGCCGCATGCGCCGCCGGGGCGAGGCGCTCACCCTGCTCCACCCTTTCCGGCTCTCGTTCTACCGGCGCTTCGGCTTCGGCGTCTGCGAGCTCCGGGACGTCGTGCGCACCTCGCCCGACCGGCTCCCGGACTCGGTGCTGCGCCGCCACGTGCGGGCCTTCTCCCGCCCGCGGGACGAGCCGCTCATCAAGCAGGCCTACGACGTCGCGCGGGCCGAGACGACGGGGCAGCTGAAGCGGAGCGACTACTGGTGGGACGTGCGCGTCTTCAAGCGCTCTCCGAGCGGCGCCGTCTACGTGGATCCGGGCTCCAAGGCGATCGCCGGCTACCTGTTCTTCGACGTCCCGGAGGGCGGCGCCTACGGCGCCCAGCAGCTGCTCGTCCGCGAGCTCCACGCGCCGACGCCGGGCGCGTACCGCGGGCTCATCGGCTTCCTCGGCGCGCTCGGCGATCAGTACGAGGTCGTGGAGCTGGCGCTCCCGCGCGGCCAGGGCGCGCCGCTGCTCGACGAGCCCGGCATCCGCGACGAGCCGATCGTGTACGAGACGGCGGCCCGGCACCCCGGCCTGTGCCCGCCCGCGCACACGGCGCAGCGCCGCACCGTCCTCGGCCTGACGGCGGCGGGCGCGATGGGGCGCATCGTCGACGTCGCCGCCGCGCTCGCGCTCCACCCGTCGCCGCGGAAGCACGGCGTCCGCGGCGCCATCGGCGTCGACGTCGAGGACCCGGTGTTCACGGACGCGCCGCGCGCCTTCGACGTCACCTTCGCGGCGCGCGGCGTCCAGACGGCGCCCGGCAGCACCGCGGGCGATCGCCTCTCGCTCTCCATCGAGCGGCTCACGCAGATCTATTTCGGCGCCTCCTCGGCGCGCGATCTCCTGAGCCAGGGCTTCGTCGTGGGCAGCGCCAAGGCGGCCGCCCTCCTCGACGCCGCGTTCGCCGGCCCCCCCCTCTTCCTCGGCGCCTTCAACGCGTTCTGAGCGCCCCGCTCTGCAGCGATCTCCGCCCACCTCTGCGCTATGCAGAGCGGCGGCTGCGGAGGAAGAGCTTGAGCGAGCGCGACGCCAGCGCCGTCTCTTCCCCGCCCCTCCGCGTCTCGACGGCGGCGTCGTCCTGGGTGTCCACGAGGAGCTGCCACGGCCTGGGCTCATCGGCGAAGGGCAGGAGGAAGCCCAGGTCGCACGGCGACGCGTTGAGCAGCAGGACGAAGTCGTCGTCGATCAGCCGATCGCCCTCCTCGTCCACGTCGTCGAGCCCCTCCCCCGACAGGAACACGCCGAGGCACTGCGTGAACGGGTTCGACCAGTCCTCGTCGGTCATGAGCTCTCCGTCCGGGCGATACCACTGGATATCGTAGGTCTTGCCGCCGCGGATCGGGCGCCCCTTGAAGAAGATCGAGCGCCTGAGCGCCGGGTGCTCGTGCCGGATACGGAGGCATTTGCGCGTGAACTCCAGGAGCGCCCGCGACGGCTCGTCCCAGCCCCACGGCTGCCACGTGAGCGGGCTGTCCTGGCAGTACCCGTTGTTGTTCCCCTCCTGCGTCCGCCCCCGCTCGTCTCCGTGGAGGAGCATCGGAGTCCCCTGCGAGAACAGGAGCGAGGCCATGATGTTCCGCGCCTGCCGCGCCCGCAGCTTCAGGATCTCGGGATCGTCGGTCGGCCCCTCGACGCCGCAGTTCCACGAGCGGTTGTCGTCGGCGCCGTCGCAGCCCCCCTCCCCGTTCGCCTCGTTGTGCTTCTCGTTGTACGAGACGAGATCCGCCAGGGTGAAGCCGTCGTGGGCCGTGACGAAGTTGATGCTCGTGTACGGCTTTCGCCCGCTGTTCTCGTAGAGGTCGCTGCTCCCCGTGAGCCGGAACCCGAGATCGGAGGCGATGCCGCCCGAGCCCCGCCAGAAGTCGCGCAGCGTGTCCCGATAACGGCCGTTCCACTCGGCCCAGCGCACCGGGAAATTGCCCACCTGGTAGCCGCCCGGGCCCACGTCCCAGGGCTCGGCGATGAGCTTCACCTGGCTGAGCACCGGGTCCTGGTGGATGATCGTGAAGAAGCTCGAGAGCTGGTCGACGTCGTGGAGGCCGCGCGCCAGCGCCGCCGCGAGGTCGAAGCGGAACCCGTCCACGTGCATCTCGAGGACCCAGTACCGCAAGGAGTCCATGATCAGCTGGAGCGTCTGCGGGTGACGCACGTTGAGGGTGTTCCCCGTGCCCGTATAGTCGAAATAGTAGCGCTCGTTGCCGGGGACGAGGCGGTAGTAGGTCGGGTTGTCGATGCCGCGCAGGCTCAGCGTCGGGCCCAGGTGGTTGCCCTCCGCCGTGTGGTTGTAGACGACATCGAGGATGACCTCGATGCCGGCGGCGTGGAGCGCCTTCACCATCTCCTTGAACTGCCGCACCTCCGACGCCACCTCGGCGCCGGCGCGGTACCCGACGTCCGGCGCGAAGAAGCCTATCGAGTGGTATCCCCAGTAGTTCCGGAGCCCCTTGTCGAGCAGGAATTTCTCGTGCACGAAGGCGTGCACGGGCAGGAGCTCGATGGCCGTGATGCCGAGATACCGCAGGTAGCCGATGATGGCCGGGTGGGCGATGCCAAGGTAGGTCCCGCGGAGCTCCTCCGGGATCTCCGGGTGCTGCATCGTCATGCCGCGGACGTGCGCCTCGTAGATGACGCTGCGGTGGAACGGCACGTACGGGCGCCGCTCTCCGCCCCAGTCGAAGGACGGGTCGATGACGACGCCGAGCGGCGCGCCGAGCGCCTCCCCCTCGGCCATGGCGAGGTCGCCGTCGGGCTCACCGCTCCGGTGGGCGAACGCGCCCGCGTCCCACTGGACCCGCGAGGCGAGCGCCTTCGCGTACGGATCGAGCAGGCGCACCCGCGGGTTGAAGCGCAACCCCCGCTCCGGCGCCCACGGGCCGTGCACGCGATAGGCGTATTTCTGCCCCGGTCCGACCTCCGGCACGTAGACGTGCCAGACGAGGGAGGTGCGGTGACGCACCGGCAGGCGTTGCTCGTTCCCCTCGTCGTCGACGAGGCACAGATCCACGGCCTCGGCGTTCTCCGAGAAGAGGGCGAACTGCGTTCCAGCGCCGTCCCATGTCGCACCGAGCGGGTACGGCTCCCCGGGGCGCATTCCTTTGCGCTTGTAGCTCATGCTGGTCTCGATTTCGGGATCCACGGCCGGGGCGCGGCGCCCCCCTCGGGCCTCGTCGCCCCGGCCGCCCGGCCGGCTTCCCGTAGAGCTAGGCGACGTGAGCGCGCCGGCTGCTCATGGCGTCGGTCACGACATCCACGACGCTCCGTGCCATCCCCTCCGCGATGCGGAGCGCCTGGGCCTGATCGCCCTCCGGAGTGCACACCCTGAGGCGCTCGATCATGTCCACGAGCCGCCGGGCTAGCTCGCACGCCTCGGTCATCGAAGCTGGTGACTCGAGGGAGGCCCTCCGCGAGAGGGAGATCATCTCTTCGCTCAGCGTCGTCGCGGTTGACATCATGCCTGGCTCCTTGTCGGTGATGGCTACGGTTGGTCGGTGGTGGCTACGGTCCGCACCCCCAGAGCAGGCGTCGTGCCAGCGCGCCTGCCGTATGGATGCTCACCGCAGACACAATGGTAGGTGCTCGGCCGACAGACTGGGCGGCACAAACCGCCACAGGTGGGGCGATTTGTCCCCCCAGAGCGGCCGTCGCTCGGCAAAGCAGGGCGGCGCACCGAACAGCCAGGCGCAAAAATTGAAGAGACGATGCAAGCCGTAAGGGTTCGCTGCACGGTGGCTGCTCGGGACGGCCGTCCGGGCTCTGCTGGGGTGTGCTTGAGCTTCCATGGCCGCTGCGCACCCCTTGCCGTGGGCGGGCGGGCCGGGCCGCGCGCGCTCGCTGCTTGCGGGGCGAGGACGGCGTCGCGCGCGTCTCGCGGGGGGACGAACGTGACGCGCACGATCACGACGTACGCGCCGTCCGGGAGGCAGGTGGGCCGCGCTCCGCGCGGCGTCGCGTGAGACCGCGAGGTGATCTCGATCACTGCGCGGCCCCGAGGCGGCTATGGCTACGCCCGGGGGAGCCAGGTTAGTATCCGTTCCGCCGCGGCGGCCGCCGGTCCAACGCGTCGCGGCCGAGAGAGCTCATGATCGGAACACTCCAGGCGAAGATCCAGTATCTCAAGAACAAGAACCTTCACAACTGGCTCGGCGGCTACGCCCGGCAGAGGATCGAGAACGCCCGTGCTCCGCGTCCGCTCGGCCCGCGGCACCTGCTCTTCGCGGTCTGCGATCACTGGGAGCCAGGGTGGGAGAACCCCACACCGGAGGTCGGCGACGCGCGGGTGAGGGCGTGGTCGAAGGGGTATCCCGAGATGGCCGGCGCGTACCGCGACGCGGACGGCCGGAACCCGCGTCACAGCTTCTTCTTTCCGGGGGAGCAGTACACGCCCGGGTGGCTCGACGCGCTGGCGGACCTCACGCGCCGCGGGTTCGGCGAGGTGGAGCTGCACCTGCACCACCACAACGACACGGAGGAGAACCTGCGCGCGGACATCCTCAGGTACCTGGACATCCTGGGGAAGCACGGGCATTTCTCGCGCGACCCGGACGGGCGCATGCGTTACGGGTTCATCCACGGCAACTGGTGCCTGGCGAACTCCGGGCGGGACTCGCGGAACTGCGGAGTCGACGCGGAGCTCCCGCTCCTCTTCGAGACGGGCTGCTATGCCGACTACACGTTCCCGTCGGCCCCCGACGAGTCGCAGCACTCCATCGTGAACCAGATCTACTGGCCGACGGGCAACCTGGCGCGCCGGAGCGCCCACGCCGTGGGCGCGCGGGCCAAGGTCGGCGAGGTGCTGGAGGACCGGATCCTGATGATCGAGGGCCCGCTCGCGCTCGCGCTGACGCGCCGGGGGCGCCGGGTGCGGATGCGGATGGAGTACGGCGCGCTCCAGGCGATCGATCCGCCGACGCCGGACCGGGTGAAGACGTGGGTGGATCAGAACATCCACGTCGAGGGGAGGCCCGAGTGGGTGTTCGTGAAGGTCTACACGCACGGCGCGCCCGAGGACCAGGCGGAGTCGCTGCTCGGCGCCGGGGGCCACGCGCTGCACCGGGAGCTCACCACCCGTTACAACGATGGCAAGGAGTGGGTGCTCCACTACGTGACAGCGCGGGAGATGTACAATATCGCGATCGCCGCGCTCGAGGGGAAGACAGGCAATCCCGGTGACTACAGGGATCACCGCCTGAAGCCGCCGCCCTGCGCGAGCTGACCGTTCATCCCCGAGGCATCCCCTCGAATTCTTCGGGGAATTCACAGGGAGGCGGGGAGACGGGGAGGGAGGTCTTCAATACTCCCTGTCTCCGTCTCCCTGTTCAATTTCCCCGTTGAATCAGCCCGGCCCGCGACCGCGCTGCTCGCCGAGGACCTCCGTCAGGAGCGCGTGATAGCGCTCCCCCACGACGTCCCATGACAGCGCCCCCACGCTGCCCCGCAGCGCCTCCGGCTCCCACGCCGTGTCCAAGGCTCGCGCCAACGCGGCCCCGAGCGCCCCGGGATCGCCGGGGGGGACGAGGAAGCCATTGCCCCCGTGCCCTTCGCGGACGAGCTCCGGCACGCCGCCGACCCGGGTTCCGACGACGGGACGGCCCGAGGCGAGCGCCTCCAGGACGACGTTCGGGCAACCCTCGCGGCGGCTCGGCAGACAGAACACGTCGCACGCGGCCATGTAGTCCGGGATCTCCACGGGCAGCGCCCAGCCGAACAGCCGCACGCGATCGCCCAGGCCGAGCGCGCTCACCTTCGCGCGCAGCGGCTCGAGCAGCTCGCCGCCGCCCACCATCATCAGGTGAATGTCGCGGCGCCCCGCCCGGTCGAGGTGCGCCATCGCCTCCACGAGGACGTCCACGCCCTTCTCGGGCACGTGATAACCGGCGTACAGCACCACCTTCGCGTCCGCCGGGACGCCGAAGCGCCGCCGCGGCTCGGCCCGATCCCGGATCGTGAACCGCGCGCCGTCGACCGCGTTGAGCTGCACCACGACGCGCTCCCGCGGCACCCCGAGCTCCACCAGGCGCTCCCCGAGCGCCCCGCTCACCGCGACCACCCGGGCGCAGCGCTGGAGCGCCGGCGCGATCTGCGCCCGCAGCGCGGCGTTCCTCGGCTGCTCGTTGATGTCGCTGCCGAGCACCGTCGTGACGACCGGCACCCCCGCCTCCCGCGCGAACGCCTCCGCGGCGACGGTGTCGGGATAGGCCCACGCGGCCAGGATCGCGTCGTACGGGAACTCGCGCCGCAGCGCCGCCATCGTACGCCCGAGCGATGCGCGGAGCGCCCGCGCGTGCAGCCTCGGCAGCCCCGGGACCGACCAGTACGTGGGGAACAGCGCGTCGATGCCGGTGTGCGTCTCGCGCGTGCCGCCGAAGATCTCCCGCGGCGCGCCGCGCGCGCGCGTCCACCAGGGGATCGGGGCCACGAGCCGGAGCTCGCAGCGGCGCGCGAGCGCCCTGTACGTTTGATGGCTGTACGGCGCCATCGTCGGCAGCCGCGTGGAAGGGTAATGATGGGTGAAGACGAGTACCTTCATCGCGCGCTCGCCTGTCACGTGAGGCGGAAATAGAGTTGCTCGTATTTGCGCGTCATCTTCTCGAACGAGAAGTCGTCGCGCACCCGCGCGTGCCCCGCCTCGCCGAGCCGCCGCCTCAGCGCCGGATCGCTCGCGAGCCGCTCGATCGCGTCCGCGAGCGCGTCGTGCCCGTCCACCGGGACGATCAGGCCGTGCTCCTCGTGCCGCACCACCTCCGGGACCCCGCCGACCGGCGTCACCACGACAGGCAGGCTGCGCGCCATGGCCTCGAGGACGGCGAGCGGCAGCCCCTCGTCGCGCGAGGGCAGCGTGAAGAAGTCGGCGGCGACGAGCAGATCGGGCACGTCCTTGCGGAAGCCGAGGAAGCGCGCCTCGGCGCCGTGGACCCCGAGCTCCCTCGCGAGCCCATGGATGCGATCGCGCTCGTCGCCGTCGCCGACGACGAGCACCGCGACCGCGACGCCCCGCTCCCGGAGCCGCGCGAGCGCCCGCAGCAGCACGTCGTGCGCCTTCACCGGGTGGAACGCGGCGGGCATGATGCCAAGGAACACGTCCGGGCCGAGCCCGAGCTCGGCGCGCACCTCGTCGCGCGTCCGCTTGGCCGGGGTGATGTCGATCCCGTTGTGGATGACAGAGATGTTGCTGGCCACGCCGACCGCGCCGCTCTTGTCGGCCGTGTCCTGCGAACAGCCGACGACAGCGTCCGTTTCACGCCACTCGAAGCGCGACGGAACGCGGATGATCCCGCGCGTCTGGGCGTGATCGGTGAAGACGAGCCGCGCGCGCGTGAGGAGCTTGCCGATCGTGGCGTAATGGAGCGCAGTGGGGTTGTGCGCGTGGACGACGTGCGGGCGGGAGCGCGCGAAGGAGAGGGCCGCGCGCGCGAGCCGCGTGGGGAGGCGCCCGCCCAGCACCGTGGTGGGCAGCGCCCGCTGCCGCGCAAGCTCCGCCAGCGGCCCGCCGCGCAGCGCGAGGATGGAGGCGTCGTGGCCGTGGCGCCGCTGGGCCTCGGCGAGGCGCAGCACGAAATGCTCCATACCTCCGCCATTGAGGCTGCTCACGACATGGACGATCCGCAGCGTCGAATTCCCCATGAAGGCTTGCTACCCGAATCGGGTCTCCTGTTGAAGCGCAAACCGCACCCAGCATCACCCCACGCGCTGCACACGCGCTGCCAAACGCCCACCCGGCACGCCGGCGGTCCTGGCCTCTGGCGCGGGTCGACGTTCGTCGGCGCGGGTCGACGTTCGTCGGCGAGCGCCCAAGGTCGCTGGATCAGCGTACCACCTCGCCTCGCCGTCACCTCACCTTTTGATTTGCCGAACGGAAGCGGCTACTAGACGGGCATGAACCCTGAGCTTCGGCGCGCCCTTGACGAAGGCATGCGCCGCGTGCCCGGCATGGACGCCGCGACGAGGCTGCTCGCCGTGCGGCTCGAGACGGTCAGAGCGCTCCTTGCGCGCCGGCTCGCAGAGAACCCGCTCCCCGTGCCCGACGCCGTGACCCCGAGCGAGATCCCATCGGTCGCCGAGCTCGGCCCGGGGGACAGGGTGCTCGCGGAGCTCGATCAGGACGGCTTCGCCTTCGCGGTCCACCCGGCCGACGTCGCCTTCTTCAACCGGCGCAGCCAGAAGATGCCGCGCCTGCGCTACCGGCTGCACGTCGTGCTGCGCGGCGGCTACGTCTGCGTCCGCAAGCGCTTCGTCGGCCAGCCGCAGAACGCGCCGCTCCAGGCGCACCTCTTCGCCCTGCTCGGCCTCTTCTTCTACAACGAAGCAGCCGCGCTCTTCCGCCTGCGCGACCTCCCCAGCGTCCCGAGGATTCGCGATCTCAGCCTCGCCACGCGCACCCTTTACCTCGACTACGTGCGCGGACGGACGCTGCAACATCAGGTCGCCGAGCGCGGGGAGAAGGTGCTCGACATCGACCTCGCGCCGCTCGGGCAGCTGTTCGATCCAGACCGCGACCGGCGGGAGATCGAGGCGTTCGCGAGCGGCGGCGGCGCGGCCTACCGCGGCCGGATCGAGGAGATCGTCCGGGCGATGAACGCGCGCGGCGTCGCGCCGCTCGACGTCAAGCTCGGCAACGTGCTCATCGGCGAGAAGACGGGCGCCCTGTACTGGATCGATTTCGAGCGAGCCGCGCTCGAGGGCACCCCCCGCTACCGCGATCGCCTCGACGAGCACCATGACCTCGTGAACCGGTGGTTCGGGCTCGCGCTCTCCGGCGACGGCGGGGCGTGAGGCGCGCGCCGCGGTGCGCCGCGGTGTGCTGCGGTGTGCTGCGGTGTGCTCAATGAGCGATCCCGCGATCGAGGGTGGTTCGATGACGAGAGATGAAGGCGCGGCGCCGCGGAGCGCCATCGAGCGGATCGGCGAGAAGGCGGGGCGATCGTGGCCGAGCATCGAGGCGGCCGCGCGGCTCTCGGCGGAGACCCGGGCGCGGCTCGCGGCGCTGCTCCGCGAGCAGATCCCCTGCGACACGAGCGTCGTGGTCTTCGGCTCGCTGGCGCGGGGCGAGTACACGACCGGCAGCGATCTCGACTGGACGCTGCTCATCGACGGTCAGGCCGACGAGGGGCATTTCAGCCAGGTCCAGGCCATCACGAGGATCCTGAGGGAAGCGAAGTTCCATGAGCCGGGCCCGACGGGCGTGTTCGGCAACGTGGCCTTCAGCCACCCGATCCTCCACCAGATCGGCGGGCAGGAGGACACGAACAAGAACACGACCCAGCGCATCCTGCTGCTCCTCGAGTCGCTCGCGATCGGCCAGCCGGACGCCCACGAGCGGGTGCTCAGGCTCGTGCTCTCGCGGTACGTCGAGGACGACCGCGGGCTGCGCTACGGCAGCAAGCGCGAGATCCTCCCGATGTTCCTCCTGAACGACATCGTCCGGTACTGGCGCACGGTCGCCGTCGATTTCGTCTACAAGCAGCGGGAGCGCAGCTCGGGCTGGGCGCTCCGCAACGCGAAGCTCAGGATGTCGCGGAAGCTCATCTTCGTGAGCGGGCTCATCACCTGCTTTGGCTTCGAGCTGTTCTGCAAGGATCGGACGACGTTGACCGACGACGGCGAGCGGCTCTCGATGCCGGCGCTCGTGCGCTTCCTGCGAGAGCGCATCCGGGTGACGCCCCTGGAGAGCCTGGCCGAGGTGCTGCTCCGGCCCTCGATCTCCGCGGAGACGGCGCGCACGCTGTTCGACAGCTACGACGCGTTCCTCGCGCTCCTCTCGAACGAGGAGGAGCGCGGCCGGCTGAAGCAGCTGCCGCTGGACGACCAGCTGGGCAGCGACCCGACCTTCAAGCGGGCGCGGGACATCGCGCGTGAGTTCCAGGGCGGGCTCGACCGGCTCTTCTTCAAGGAAGACGACGAGCTCCGCAAGCTCCTCCAGACCTATGGGGTGTTCTGATGCTCCTCCGGACCTATGGGGTGTTCTGATGCGACCCGTGGGCTACTCGACAGGGGCGCTCGCCCTCAGCGACGTCGAGCGAGCGCTCTCGATGCTCGAAGGGAGCTCGGCGACCGCCGTGGAGCTCTCCGCGCTGCGGATCTCGGAGCTCAAGCCGCTGCTCCGGCTCCTCGGCTCGCTCGACCTGTCGCGGTACGGCTACGTCTCGTTCCACGCGCCGAGCCGCTTCGACGCGGCGGAGGAGCGCGCCGTCGCCGACGCCATGGCGGAGGTGGCCGCGCTCGGATGGCTCATCGTCATCCACCCCGACTCCCTCCATGATCTCGGCGCCTTCCGGCAGCTCGGCGGCTTCCTCGCGATCGAGAACATGGATAAGCGAAAGCGGACAGGCCGCACCGTGGAGGAGCTCGGGCCCTTCTTCGACGCGCTGCCGGACGCGTCGTTCTGCTTCGATATCGGCCACGCGCACCAGGTCGATCGCACGATGACCGAGGCCCATTTCCTCGTACGGGAGCACAGGACGCGGCTGAAGCAGCTCCACGTGAGCGAGGTGAACGCCGGGAGCCGCCACGGCGCCCTGAGCCAGAGCGCGGCGCACGCGTTCCAGCGGATCGCCGCCCACGTCCCTGACGACGCGGCGCTGATCCTGGAGGCCCCGGCGTCGCCCGCGGAGCTGGAGCGGCAGATGGCCATCGCGCGGGCGGCGCTGTCGACCCTGAAAGGCCCGGAAACCGCGCACGATTGAGGCTGCGCGCGGCGCAGCCCCTCCTCTCCCACGAGCGCGAGAGCGCCCGCGTCGCGCTGACGCGATCCGTGCCGCGATCGACCGCTACGGGGCCGGCTCGCACGACGCCCGCGCGCCGCAGGGCGGGCTCGACGAGCTGCGCGAGATCGCCGTCGCGTTCAACGAGATGGCCGCCGCGCTGGCCGAGCAGCGCAAGGGGCAGCTCGGGATCCTCGCGGGCGTCGCGCACGACCTGCGCAACCCGCTCGCCGCGCTGAAGCTCACCGTCGACGGCCTCCGGCCGGATCGGCCCCTCCCCTGCGAGGAGCGGCTCCGGTCGATGCTCGCCCGCATCGGGAAGGAGGCCGCGCGCTGCGACCGGATGCTCACGGACCTCATGGACATCGCGCGGATCGAGGGCGGCGAGCTCGATCTGCGCCGCGAGGCCCGGGACGCGCGCGAGCTCGCCCGCGACGTCGTGGAGCTCTACCGCCCGACCGCGCACGAGCTCAGGCTGTCGCTCCCCGAGGAGCCCGTCCCGCTGTGCTGCGACCCGATCCGGATCGAGCAGGTGCTCAACAACCTGGTCGCGAACGCCATCAAGTACTCGCCCGCGGGCGGCGCCGTGCAGGTGACCGTCGCGCGGGTAGGCGCCGACGTCTCCATCGCTGTCTCGGACCGCGGGGTGGGGATCGCGGCCGACGATCAGCGGCGGCTGTTCGAGCGCTACTTCCGCGCGCCGTCGTCGAGCGGCGTGGCCCCGGGCGTCGGCCTCGGCCTGTGGGCCGCGCGCCGCATCGCCGAGGCGCACGGCGGGCGCATCGAGGTGACGAGCGCCGCTGGCAGGGGCTCGACCTTCACCCCGCAGTTGCCGTCCGCGTCGGGCGCGCCGCCCGCGTAGGACCTCTCGCCTACGTTCTCCTCGCTGGTCCTGCGCGAGGTCTCGCCAACTCCCCTGGGCCTACCGAGCCCGGGGGGAGACGGGTTGACCCAGACAAGACACCATCTCCCTTCATCGCAGAAGACGACGGCGGTGACATCGAGTCCGACGAGCTCCGAGCGCCGGAGCCTCGCCGCATAGCCGACGAGCACCAGGGGAAGCAATACAATCAATAGCGGCAGTTATAGCCAGCCCCCGTGGATAGCTGCCATGTCTCTGCGCTCTCCTTTCGCCCTCCCCCGCGAGCGCGATTCTACGCTGAGCTCGGCCGGCGAGCGCAAGCGCAAGCAGCTCGGCTACTCGTCTGGATCGAGCTCCCAGCCGAAGAGCCCCGGGGTGCGGGCGCGGTGCCTGCCGAGCGCCTCGCCGAGGAGCGAGGGGCCGTCGGCGGCCCAGCGGGCGGTGAACGCGTCGCGCAGCACGAGCTCCGCGAGCTTGCCCCTCGGCGAGAAGCCCCACTCGGCCTCCTGCGAGACGTCGTCCGGATCGGCGTAGAGCCGCCAGACGAAGAAGCCGGCGCACGTGCGCGCGTCGAGGAACGGCGCGATCACCGCGGCGTAGGCCTCGGCCTGCGAGCGCTGGTCGACCACCACGCCCTTCATGCGGTCGGGCCACTCCCACGGGCGCACGGCGGGATCGCGCCGCGTGGTGTAGCCGATCTCCGTCAAGAGGACCGGCTTGCCCCACGCGCGCGCCACGTCGTCCACCCCGGCCGCCACCTTGCGCCCCCCGCGCAGGAGCTCCTCGAACGACGCGCCCTCCCGCTCCGCCAGCGGGTAGAACGCGTTGATGCCGATGAGGTCGAGCGCGTCGAAGATCAGCGTGTGCTCTACGTCGTCCCAGTTCGCCGAGTAGGTGAGCAGCCCGGGGTACACGCGGCGCACCGCCTCGATGATCGGCAGGAAGCTCGCCGCCCGCGGCGTCGTCACCCAGCTCCGCAGCTCGACGCCCACGCTGAGCATCTCCGCGCCGCCCTCGCGCGCGACCACGGCCCACGTGAGCAGGAACCGGCGGTACGACTCGGCCCAGCGCGCCCAGCCGGCGTCGTCCCCGGGATCGATCAGGGCGCGCCACTCGCCGCTCTCGACCCAGAGGTGCGGGACGAGCAGCACCTTGAGCCCGCGCGCGTGCGCCTGCGCGATCGCCGCGAGCACGTTGCGCCGGTTCTCCTCGAACGGCGCCTCGAAGACGAGATCGACGCCCGTGCCCTTGCCGTCCCACACGCGGCCGAACGGCGTCAGGCTGACCCACGTCGCGCCCATGGCCACCGCCTCATCCATCGCCCGCCCGCTCGCCGCGGTGCCGTAGCCGCGGCCCGGATGCCGCTGGTTCTCGATCGGCCCGATCGTCACGCCGCGCACGCCGCCCCAGCCCGACACGGCCCACCCCGCCGCGCCGTACGGCAGGTGCTCCGGCGCGACCCGCGGCGCCTGCGGCGCGGCCTGCGGCGCCTGCTGCACGACCCGCGGCGCCTGCTGCGCAGCCTGCGGCGCGGCGATCGCAGGGCGCACAGGCGCGCCGACCGCCGCCGCCGACACGGCGACCGCGGCGCCCGCCGCGCGGGCGAGCGCGTAACCTCCTCGACTCCTCCCTGGCACGGGCCGCCTTATATCAGGCAGCCGGGCCGCGGACGTCACCCGCCGTCGCTCGCCTGAGATCGCTGCGCGCCGTCGCCCTCCGCGGGTTGCTGCGGCGCGCGCGCGCCCTCGGCGGGCTGCGCCGGCCCAACCGCGCCCTCCTCGGGCCGCGGCGGCTCGCGCCGGGACGCGTCGCGCTCTTGCCGCGCGCGGCTGGTCGCTTCACGCCACGCCCGCTCGCGCTCGAGCTTCTCGCGCCGCCGTCGCCGCTCGCGCTCGACCTCGTCGTAGATGACCTCGGGGCGCCGCGCGTCGAGGCGGGCCCCTCGCGTTTGCGCCACCCGCGGCGCCTCGCTGTCAGGGCCCGCGACGCTCGCGGGAACCAGCTCGGCCGCCTGGAGCTCGGCCGCCGAGGGCTCGGCCGCGAGGGGCTCGGGCGAGGGCTCCGGCGCGGCAGGAGCGGCCGCGCTCGATCGCCTAGGCACCACCGACGAGCGCGCCTCCTGGACCGCGCGCTTCGCCAGCCCCTTCGCCGCAGGCAGCGCGCTCCCGCCTCCGTCGAGCGTGCGCATCTGCACGAGCCATACGCCGCCGATCCCCGCGAGCATCCCGAACAGCGCGAACGCGATCGCGACCCGCCGGGGCCACGGCGACGGACCCCGGCGCACCACCGTGAGCCGCTCCGCATCGGCCTCGGCCAGGGTGCGCGCCGCGAGCGCCGGCGTGACGCGGGGCGCCGCGCCGTCGCTGACGCGGTGCACGACCTTGCGGCCGAGCGGAACGGGCGTGTCCTCGGCGGTCGGCGGCTTCCCTGGCCCGCCCGCCTGGGGATCGGAGCGGTGCTCCGGCGGGCTCACCGTCAGGACCGGCGGGGGCGGAGTCCGGCTCGCCCGGAGCTGATCGCCGCCGTCCCACCCCGCCCCCGCGTGCGACACCAGCGTGACGTCGGACAGACGGCCTGCGGGAGATTCCCACTTGGCCGTCGTCTCGAGGTCGCTCATGAGATCGTCGGGCGACATCCTCGGCAGGTCCGCCAGCGTGTCGGCCTCCCACTCGTCCGCGGCGACCGGAGCAGGCGTGGCCATGCGGACGGTCTCGTCCGCCCGGAGCGCCTCCCACACGCGCTCGGCCGCGTCCTCCGCGCCCTCGCCCCCGAAGCGCGCGAGCGCGAACGCGAGCTTCGCGACGTCCGGGGGGCGCGCCTCCGGGTCCTTGGCGAGGCAGCGCAGCAGGAGGGCCCGCAGCTCCGGGGGCTCGACGCCCGCCGGGAAGGGCGCGGGCGGCTCGGTCAGGACCTTGGTGCAGATCTCGAGCTCGGTCGGCGCATCGAACGGGCTCGCCCCGCAGAGCAGGGCGTAGGCGACCGCGCCGATCGACCAGATGTCGGCGCGCTCGTCGATGCCGCCCGCCGACCGCATCTGCTCCGGCGCCATGAAGAGCAGCGACGTCCGCATGGCGCCCGAGGCGGCGTTCGGCCCCTCGCTCTCGACGCCGCAGGCGACGGCCGACACCCCGAAGTCGAGGACCTTCACGCTCGGGGCGCCGTCGCCGAAGCTGAGAAAGAGGTTCTCGGGCTTGATATCCCGGTGGAGGATCCCGATGCCGTGCGCCTCGGCGACCGCCTCGCAGATCTGCAGGAGGTACTTCACCGCCTCCCTGACCCGGATCGGCCCGCGGCGCCGCAGGTAGCTCGTGACGTCGGAGCCCTCCAGGTACTCGCTGACCACGAACGGCGCGCCACCTTCGACCCCGACGTCGAGGATCCGCGCGACGTACCTGCCCTTGAGCGCGCGCGCGGCGCGGGCGCCCCGGAGCAGCCGATCGACGGCGTGCCTGTTCTCGACGAGCCTCGGATCGACGCGCTTGAGCGCGACGCGCTGGCCCGACAGGCGATCGGTGGCGAGCTGGACGACGCCCACGCCGCCGGCGCCGATCCGGGTCTCCACCGCGTACCTGCCGGCGACGATCTCTTGCCACCTCGGGCCGCCCTCGGCCGCCCGCGGCGCACGTTCAGCGTCGGTCCACGCGTCGGTCCGCTCCCGTGCGGCCGCGCGATCCTCTCCTCTGGGCTTCAGCGACGTCAACGCACTGCCTCGGTGTGAGTCCGCGAGCTCCGCGGACAGAGTCAAAGCCTGTCCCCTGAATAACAGATTCAGAGTGCTGCTATCGCGTCCATGACGTGTCGTCCAGGGACACTCGGGCACGAAAATGTCCGTTCTTCACGCATTTTAGCGCAGCTGGCTGGCCGGCCAGCTGGCCGGCCGGCCGGCCTGCAGCCATCTCCATCAGCGGCATCCGCGGCTACTTTCATGCGCCATCGAGCCATCGACACCGCTTCCATGCGTTCCGCGTGCCACCCGCGCGACTCACGGCGGGAGCCCCAATGCGAGCGCGACCAGAGAATCGACGCCGCTCAGGATCAGGACGAGCGCTGCGGCGGACGCCGCGCCGAGCCCGAGCGCCTTCAGCGCGCGGAAGGGCGCTGTTCCGCGTGTTCCACGCGCCCCCGGCCGCCCGTGCTGGACGCCGCGCGTGACCCAGCACCACCCGAGCATGGACAGCGGGCCGAACGCATAGAGGGCCGCGCCCCAGGTGGCTCCG
Source organism: Sorangium sp. So ce281 (assembly GCF_051527395.1). Taxonomy (NCBI): domain Bacteria; kingdom Pseudomonadati; phylum Myxococcota; order Polyangiales; family Polyangiaceae; genus Sorangium; species Sorangium sp. So ce281. The sequence goes on along the minus strand of NZ_CP150322.1, from coordinate 1,768,817 downwards.
TTCCAGCAAGCGGCGCGCTGCTCGGGCGTGAGCCGCCGTCGGTCCCAGCGCTGCAGCGCGAACGGTAGCGCGAGCCCGAGGACCATCTGGAGCGCGAGGCGGAGCGTGCTCATTTCGTGCGCCGAGCTCCCGGGCGAGCGCTCCACTCAGGCAGCGCCGGACAAGCGCAAATCGCCAGAGCACGCCGCAGCGCGTCGCGGCAGAGCTCGGGTGAGCGACTCGCTGCCCGGCTTCGCCGACCTCCTGCCGCGAGGAAAGCGCCGCAAAAATCGCGTGCCGGCCTTCTCGATCTCGACGGGGATTGGTACGAACGAGGGATGACAACGACTGAGGCAGGGGACATCAGGAACGTTGCAATCATCGGACACAAGGGGGCTGGGAAGACATCGCTTGCCGAGGGCATGCTGTACGTCGCCAAGGCGACGGCCAAGCTCGGCAAGGTGGACGACAAGTCGAGTGTCCTCGACGAGACCGCCGAGGAAAAAGAGCACGTTTGCTCGTTCGAGGCGAGCGTCGCGCACCTTTCCTGGGCGGGGAAGAAGGTCAACCTCGTCGACACGCCGGGCGAGGGGAGCTTCCTCGCCGAGACGCGGCTCGCCCTCGCGGCGGTCGACGCGGCCATCCTCGTCGTGAGCGGCAAGGACGGCGTGCAGCCGATCACCGAGCGCGTCTTCGGCTGGGTGAGGGACGCAAAGCTACCGTGCATGATCGTCGTCACGAAGGTCGACGCCGAGAACGCCCGCCCCGACGAGGTGCTCGCCGAGGTCCGCGCGCGCCTCAAGGCGCCGCTCGCGGTGATGGAAGAGCGCGTCGGCGAGGGGCTCCAGCACCGGGGGGTCGTCGCCATCCGGACGAAGAAGGCCTGGCTCGACAAGCCCGAGGCGCCCGCCACGGCCGCGGGCTCTCCCGCGCCGGCCGACGCCGCAGGCGCCGTCGAGAAGGCCCGGGGGAAGCTCGTCGACGACGTCGCCGGCAGCGACGACGAGCTCACCGAGCGGTACCTGACCGAGGGCGATCTCACGCAGGAGGAGCTCGATCAGGGGCTCCGCGCCGCGGTCCGCCGGGGGGCGCTGATCCCGGTCTACTTCGCCTCCGGGGTCCGCCCGAGCGGCGTCGCCGCGCTGCTCGACGGCATCGTCGAGCTCGTGCCGCCGCCGACCGAGCACCCGGCCTGGAGCGGCGTCGTCCCGAGCGGCAAGCCCGGCGCCGCGCCGCAGGCCGCGGAGCGGCCGTCGTCGGCGGAGGGCCCGGCCGCGGCGTTCGTCTTCAAGACCTCGATCGATCCGCACGCCGGCCGCACCTCGTTCGTGCGCGTGCTCTCCGGCGTGCTCCGGCCCGACGCCACGATGCTCAACGCGAGCACGGGCGGCTCGGAGCGGCTCGGCAAGATCCACGGCGTGGTCGGCAAGGACCACAAGCAGATGGACGAGGCGCGCGCCGGGGACATCGTGGCGCTGCACAAGCTGAAGGCGACGCTGAGCGGGCACACGCTCTCCGACGAGAAGCACGCGTTCCTGCTCTCCGCGCCGGAGCTGCCGCCGGCCCTCTTCTCGCGCGGCGTGCGGTTCGACGCGAAGGGCGGCGAGGACAAGGTCGGCAACGCGCTCTACCGGCTGACCGAGGAGGACCCGGGGCTCAGCGTGCACCAGGACGCGTCGACCCGCGAGCTCGTCGTCTCGGGCCTCGGCGCCCTGCACCTGGAGATCACGGTGGAGCGCATCCGCCGGCGCGTCGGGGTCGACTGTCGGCTCGGCCCGCCGCACATCGCCTACAAGGAGACGATCTCGAAGAAGGCCACGAACATCGAGGGCAAGCACAAGAAGCAGACGGGCGGACATGGCCAGTTCGGCGTCTGCTACATCGACATGGAGCCTTTGCCGCGCGGCGGCGGCTTCGTCTTCGAGGACGCGGTCGTGGGCGGCGCCGTGCCGCGGCAGTTCATCCCCTCGGTCGAGAAGGGCATCGTCAAGTCGATGTCGAAGGGCGTCCTGGCGGGCTACCCGATGATCGACGTCAAGGTCCGGCTCTTCGACGGCAAGTACCACGACGTCGACTCCTCGGACGCGGCGTTCCAGATGGCGGGCAGCAAGGCCTTCAAGGCCGCCGCCGCGCAGTGCGCGCCGGTGCTGCTCGAGCCCATCGTGCGGCTCTCGGTGACGGCGCCGAGCGTCGCGATGGGCGACATCATCGGCGACATCAACAGCCGCCGCGGGAGGATCATCGGCACGGACTCGGTCGAGAGCCAGACGATCGTGAACGCGTTCGTCCCGCTCGCCGAGGTGCTCGAGTACGAGTCGAAGCTGAAGAGCATGACCCAGGGCAAAGGCACGTTCACGATGAACGTCGAGCACCTGGAGGTCTGCCCGCCGATGGTGCAGGACAAGGTGATCAAGGAGAGCGGCTTCAAGGCCGAGGCCGACGAGGACTGACCCCCGCCGCTCCGCTCTAGGGATGGATGTGGACGATGGTCCCTTCGCCCGTGATCTTCCCCGCGCTGACCCCGTGCCAGCCGTCGGGCACGGGGGGATCGGTCCAGAGGAACACCCGCCGCGCGTCGATCGGCGACAGGTTGATGCACCCGTGGCTGCGCGGCTTGCCGTAGTCGTCGTGCCACGGCGCCGCGTGGATAGCGTAGCCGGCCTCGAAGTACTGCACCCACGGCACGTCGCGGAGCTCGAACTTGTTGTCGACCTCGTGCGCGTCCATGGTCGTCGTGACGTGTTTGTCGCGGATCCGGAACGTCCCGCGCACGGTCGAGAAGGTCTTCTTGGGGTCGCCGAGCCCGTCGCGGCCCGTGGCCGCCGCGGTGGCGTAGACGGGCTTTTTGCCCTCGTAGAGGATGAGCGTCTGGCTCAGGATCGAGATGTCGATCCACTTCACGGTCCCCTGCGCGTGCGACGGCAGCTCCGAGGGCTTCACCGCGATGGCGACGTCGGAGTCGCGCACCCACGTCCCGTCCTTCGCCTCGACGAGGCGGGCGCCGCCGACCTTCTTCGAGCGCCCCGTGAGCTGCACGGCGGTGTGCCAGGGCAGCTCGCCCGCCTTCTTCATCTCGCCGCCGGAGATGTCGTAGCGCTTCGCGTCCTGCCGGTGCACGAACGCGAGCGGCAGCTCCCACCCCTTGGTCATGTCGACGCCGTGGAACGTGGAGCCGCGGGCGGGCTTGAGCTTCGAGGTGGGCACGAGCCGCGCGTCGGTGGTCAGGGCGAAGCGCCGCCCGCCGTCGCCCATGAAGGTGTCGATGAGGGCGAGCCCTGCCTTGCGCGCGATCCGGTTGGTGATGATCGCGTAGCCCGGGACCTTGAACGACGAGATGTTCGGGAGCTGCCGGCCGCCCTTGAAGAACCAGGGGATCTCGTCGCTGCCGTTGCCGCCGAAGAGCTCGCTGTCGCCGATCTCGGGCGGCGCCGCGGGCGGGTCGGCGACGGCGTTGCCCGCCGCGTCGAGCGGCACGTCGTTGGCGCCGACCTTGATCTCGTCCCACTTCTTCTTGAGCTTCTTGTAGCTGCGGAGGTGCCGCTCCAGGCTCATCTCGTACTTGAGCTGCTCCTTCGTGGACGGCATCCGGTAGTAGTTCGGCGCGATGGCCCGGACGAAGGCGTACGGGTACGGCATCGGCTTGGACAGGTCGGGCCGCCGCGTGAGCGCCCGGACGATCGGGTGCTGCGTGTCGATCGTGGCGTCGCCGTCCGCGCACATGTACCCGGCGGGCAGCACGCGGTAGTAGCCGCCCTGGCAGTCGTCGAACGCGGCGGGCTTCTCCCCGCGGGGCGCCGTCCCGCCCGCGCGGAGGTAGCCGAGCTTGGCCGAGCGCCGGTCCGCCTTCTCGTAGATGGGCGCGACCATCTGCACGGCGCCGATGCGGGGCCCGTCCGGGCGCGGCAGGGTGGCGGGGTCGTTCTCGGCGGCCTTCTGGGCCGCGCCCGCGGAGAGGCTGATGATGCCCTCGGGCGTGGCGTTCTCCCCGCCGGTGCAGGCCGGCAGGGCGAGGGCGGCGACGGCCAGGGCGAGCGGGAGGGGTCCGCGCGCCGGGGCCGGGAGCGCGGAGCTTCGCTGTCGGGCATCCATGCTCCGGGAATGCCGGACAGACGGGCCGGTGGCCAAATTTTGGCCGTCGCCACGCCGCCCTCGCGGGCGGGCGGGCGGGCGGGCGGGCGGCGGCGCCACGGCCGGCGCGGGCCCTCGGCGAGCGACGGGTGACGCGGCGTGGGCGGGGCGGGATGGCGGCAGCGCGCAAAGGTGCAGGAATGGGGTTGCGCGAGAGCCCGGTCTTGGGTAGGTTCGGGGCCCCTCGCGAAACCCGCGAGAGTGCGCCACTAGCTCAGCTGGATAGAGCGTCGGCCTCCGGAGCCGAAGGCCAGTGGTTCGAATCCACTGTGGCGCGCTGGGTCCTCTGCCTCTCCGCAACGTTCGCGGCTGGCTCTGCTGCGCTTCGCCCGGAATCCGCGCGAGCGCAAGGTGGGGAGCTGGTGCTCCGGGCCTCCGCGCGCTGATCGCCGATCGAGGGATCGCCGGCGAGGGCGCGACGGTGGCCGACCGACGCCTCGGCGGTCGCGTCGGTGGCGTGGCCGCGCGCTCCAAGCGAAGTTCTAGCGGCCATCGATCGCTTTTGCGCCAATCAGGACACGCCACTCGTCAGCGTAGCTCGGATCGTCGCCCGGGTGGCAGGCGTCACCGTCGCTCATGTGGTTGTCCACGCTCGTGCCCACGATCGCGCGGTATGCCCCGCTCGCGTCGATATCACCTTCGTGCCCGTCGAGAATCGAGGCGCCCGGCACATGGTCGACCCAGAACTGGATCCGGGATCTGCGGCTGCTCAGGCATTCACGTCGGATTTCTACGGGACATCCTTCTCCGGTGGCCGGCACCATCGAGATCGGCGCGAAGTAGGCTTCAGGGGTCCAGCTCGAAGCGCGAGCGCCTCCCGCGAGCAGCGCGCCCGTGACATCGGAGCCGGCGCGCACCTCGAACCACTGATAGACCTCGCCGAACTCGTCATATCGCGCCGCCCGAAGGAACACGGGACCGCTCGCCGGAATGGCACCGACGATATGCAGATTGGAAATGGTGAGCGTCAGGCCGTGCACCGTGCCGTCTGCGTACGTACACGCGAGGTCGCGCGATGTTGCGCTGGCTGCCTCCACCTGGCAGGGCGCGGCGAGATTGTAAGAATACTCATCGGACGGATCATCCGGCCAATCCTCCACAATGAGCTCGAAATCAGCCGAAATCCCGGCCTGTTAGCCGCGCGGCCCCGTCGGCCGCTCGAGCGCCAATTCACGCACGGACGAGCTGCATCTCCGTCGACGTGAACGGCCGCGGCGGCAGCTCCGCGCGGTCGCGGAACCCGAACCGCGCGTAGAACGTCTGCGCATCCTGGGTCCCCAGGTGGACGTGGCTCGCGCCGCGGACCGCCGGGTGCCCGAGCAGCAGCCGCACCACCGCCTCGCCCACGCCGCGGCCCCGCAGCGAGGGCGCGACCGTCACGTCGTACATCCACGCGCGCCTGCTCCCGTCGCTGATCGCCCGCGCCGTCGCCACGAGCCGGCCCGCCGCGTCGCGCGCGCCCACCCACGCCGACGAGCCGAGCAGCGCCCGCGCGATCGCCTCGCGCGACACGCCCTGGTTCCAGTAGCCGCCCTCCAGCAGATCGACCGCCGCAGCCACGTCGCGCGGGCCCAGCGCGCACGCGAGCACGCAGCCCTCCGGCGCGCGGAGGAACTCGGGCACCGGCGTGTCCGGGCAAGCGCCGCGGAGCAGCTCGATCGCCGCCGGATCGCCCGGCGCACCCCGCTCCCAGAGCTTCGTGAGGAGCCGCGCCCGCTCCTCGGGCGTCCGGTTCTGCGCGAGCTTCGCCTTGCCGTCGAGCCGCGACAGCGGGACCGCGAGCACGAGGATCCCCGCGATCGCCTTGCGGTAGAGCGGGCTCGACGCGTCGAGCGGCGTGTACCCGCCCTCGGGCTGGTACTTCCGCATCAGCGCCTCCAGCACCTCGGCCTTGTGATCCGGATCGTCCACGCGCTCGATCACCCCGTGCGCCTGCGCGCTCCGGTAGAGCGTCGTCGCCGGACACGCCCGCTCCGGATCGGTGAAGTAGCTCGGGATCGACGCCACGACCTGCTCGCACGACACCACCGCGGGCCGGCCGACGGCCTCGGTCTTCTCGCCCACGGGCGCGCCGTGGAACGCGATCGCGCCCCGGACCACGACGCCGTGCACCGTCCTCAGCACCGGCTCGCCCTCCGCCGTCGTCGACGCCAGGTGGACCACCTCCGCGAGCCCGAGGAGCGCCTCGGCCTCCGCCCTCTCCATGCGAAAAATCTCCCTGCGCATGGACCGAGGTTGGCGCGCACCTGGTACGCTCAAAAGATCCGGTTCGCCGATTTCTGCTAGACCAGCTGGCATGCCCTGGGAGCTCGCCCTCGCGGTCGATCCCGCCGCCCCGCAGCCGATCTTCCTTCAGATCGCGCGCGCCCTCGCCGACGACATCCGCCGCGGCCGGCTCCGCGCCGGCGCCGAGCTGCCGGGCAGCCGCGCGCTCGCGCGGTCCCTGTCGGTCCATCGCAACACCGTCCTCGCCGCGTACCGCGAGCTCGCCGCCGAGGGCTGGATCGAGGCCAGCGCCGCGCGCGGCACCTTCGTCTCGGCGGAGCTGCCGGCGCCGGCGCCCCGCGGCTTCGCCCGGCGCGCGGCCGCGCGGGCGGAGGTGCCGGCGCGGCTCGGCTTCGACCTCGGCGCGACCTCGCTCCGGCACGTGCCCATCATCCCGCCCGGCACGCTGCGCATGAGCGGCGGCCTCCCCGACATGCGCCTCGTCCCGACCGCGGCGCTCGCGCGCGCCTACCGCCGCGCGCTGCACGCCGGATCGAAGCAGCTGCTCGACTACGCCGATCCGCGCGGCGACGAGCGCCTCCGCGCCGCCCTCGCCGCGATGCTCTCGGCGGTGCGCGGCCTCGCCGCCGGGCCGGAGTCGGTCCTCGTCACGCGCGGCAGCCAGATGGCGCTCGACCTCGTCGCCCGCGCCCTGATCACGCCGGGCGACGCGGTCGCCGTCGAGTCCTACGGTTACCGCCCCGCGTGGGAGGCGCTCCGCCTCGCCGGCGCGCGGCTCCTCCCGCTGCCGGTCGACGCCGCGGGCCTCTCCGTCGACGCGCTCTCGGAGCTCGCCGAGCGGGAGCGCCTGCGCGCCGTCTACGTCACCCCGCACCACCAGTACCCCACGACCGCGGTGCTCGCGCCCGGCAGGCGCATCGCGCTCCTCGAGCTCTGCCGGGCCCGCCGGATCGCGATCCTCGAGGACGACTACGATCACGAGTTCCACTACGACGGCCGCCCGGTGCTGCCGCTCGCCAGCGCGGACACGGCCGGCGTCGTCGTCTACATCGGCACCCTGTCCAAGATCCTCGCCCCCGGGCTCCGGATCGGCTTCGTGGTCGCCCCCGGACCGCTGATCGAGCGCCTCTCGCTCCACCGCACCTTCGTCGACCGGCAGGGCGACCACGCCGTGGAGCGCGCCGTCGCCGAGCTCCTCGAGGACGGCGAGGTGCAGCGCCACGCGCAGCGCGCGCGCCGCGCCTACCGGGCGCGGCGCGATCTGCTCGTCGCGTCGCTGCGCGCGCGGCTCCCCGACGCGCTCGACTTCGCCGTGCCAGCCGGCGGTATGGCCCTGTGGGCCAAGGTGGACGCCGCGATCGACGCGGACGCCTGGGCCGAGCGCGCGCTCGCGCGGAAGGTGGCGTTCTCCGCGGGGCGGCGGTTCGCGTTCGACGGCAAGAAGCGCCCCTTTCTGCGCCTCGGGTTCGCGGCGCTGGACGAGCGGGAGATCGGCGATGCGGTGGAGAGGATGGTCGAGGCGGTGTGAGCGCCCAGGCGGGCGGACCCGATGAGCGCAGCGGCCCTCCGAGGGTCGACGGCGCACGTGGACGCGTGGAACCGTCGACGAGACATCCCTATCTCCCTGTCTCTCCGGATACGCCTTTCCTATGCACCACCGTGTTCCTCCTCAAGCGCCGATACGGCTGAACTCTCCTTCTCCCCGCAGGCGCTGTCTCCGACAGACCTCGATCGTACAGCGGCCCCGCCGTCGTCGAAGCGCGCTGCGCCCGCGGTGGATGGATGATGGATCCGACGCGGCAAAAGCCCCGCTGGCTTGACCTCGCACGCGCTCCCTCTCACGATGCGAAGTAAGGGAGAATACAATGAATGGCGCGGTGCTCTACGACCTCGCGATGCGGCTGCCGCTCGCCGTCCTCATGCTCTATAACGCCCTGTTCGTCGGGCGCGACCTCTATGCTCACCTGTTTCTCTGGAGCGGGCCCAAGGGGCTCACGTACGGGACGACGGTGGCCTCGCTCGTGGCCACCGGGGCCTACCTGCTGCTCGTCGCGGCGTTCACGCTCATTCGTCTCCGCCCTGTACGCAAGCTGAGCGGCATCGTACCTCGCATCACCGCGCTCGCCGCCGGCCTGCTGCCGGCGAGCATCGCATGGCTGCCCAAGGCCCCGCCGATGCCCGGCCGTCAGGTGGTGGGCACGCTGTTCATCATCGCTGGAATGGCGCTCGCCATGGTCAGCATCGGGTGGCTGGGCAAGTCGTTCAGCGTCATGCCCGAGGCGCGACGCCTCATCACCAATGGCCCCTACCGGCTCGTGCGCCACCCGGTCTATCTCGCCAGCCTGATCCAGGGGACGGGGATCATCTTGATCTATCCGTCCATCGCCGCGGTCCTGATCTACACGGTCGAGATGATCCTGCAGGTCATCCGCATGGGATACGAGGAGCGCGTGCTGCGCGAGACCTTTCCGGAATACGACGACTACGCGCGCCGGACGTCCGCGCGGCTCGTCCCCCGCCTCTACTGAGGAGGGCGCGCGCCCTCCTCAGTAGAGGCGGGCACGCGGCGCCATGGGACAGGATGCAACGCCTGTCGCGGGATGCCTCGCTCGCCCGGCCCCGGCGCTCCTACCTGGACGGGTCGGCCACGCGGCCGACGAACAGGATCGCGCTCGTCGCGCGATCCCGGATGACGAAGAGGAATGGGCGGTCGAAGCGGATGGTGGCGGGCTCGGGCGCCGACGTCTCGCCGATCACCACCGCCGTCGCCGCCGCCGCCTCGGTGCCCGCCTCGTTGACGGAGACGAACGCTTCGTGGAGCACATCGGTGATGAACAGGCCGCCCTGGCCGTCGATCCCCGAGAAATCCGCGCGATCGGAGAAGGCGGCGGGCATCCCCAGATCCTCGAGCGGCGGGGCGAGATCCAGGGTCGAGGCGATCATGAAGCGCGGCAGCGCCATCGTGACGCTCCGTGCCCCGAGGGAGGCGAGGACGCCCTCCAGCCGCTCCGGATCGAGCCCCGCCTCGAAGCCGCCGAGCTCCGACGGGAGCACGAGCACCATCGACAGCTCGCCGCCGTCGTAGGGCAGCTCCAGCGCCTCGTAGCCGTCGCCCTCGCCATAACGGACCTGCGCGTGGTTGGTCATCATCGGAACGGACACCGTGGAGCCGTCCGCCAGCGTGAAGCTCCCCGGGGTCGTCTCCTCCTCCTCGAACGGAAACTGCCAGGCAGCGTTGAAGTAGATGGCGTTCGTCAGCACGAGCCGGGTCGAGGGCCCGAGGGCGCCTTCAGGCACGATGTCCTTGATGCGGTCCTCGGTGCGCTCGGCTACCCAGCCATTGATGATCTCCCGCGCCTCGTCGGGCGCCTTCACGAAGTCGACGACGTGCAGCCCGGCCCCGTAGCTCTCCGCCAGCACGTCGAGGAACGACGGCACGAACGCGGAGCCGACCTGCCCCCAGATCGCGTTGGCCACGTGGAGCCGGAACCCCTTGCCGTCCTGCCCCTCGGCGCCCTCGCCGCGGCGCGCGAGCGCCAGATCGAGCGCGTTGAACGCCGGGTGGAGCCGCGCTTCTGGCAGCGTGAAGCGCAGCGCGCGCGCCATCTGCTCCGCCGTTTCCCCGCGCGCGCCGGCGTACGTCATCGCCAGCGCGCTCGACACGCTGTACGGCGAACAGAAGAGGTTGCCCGGCACAGCGCCGATGCGGCGGTAGAGCTCGAGCGCGAACGCCGTGTTGCCGAGGGCGAGCTCCCTGGCGTCGGCCTCCGGCACCCGAGGCGCGCGGGCCCGCTGCCTGTCCGAGGCGACGACGCAGCCCGCGGTGCCCGGATCGGCGCACCCGGACGGCGAGGGCCGCGGCTCCGGCCCGGCGCCGCCAGAGGAGCAACCGGCGCAGAGGAGGGAAAATGGCAACAGGACCACAGGGATCGGAGGCCTACGCATGCGCCCGGCGCAGCAGGGGGCGTGCCGAACCGCCCATGATAGGATGGCTCCCGCCATGCGAAGAGCGCGAGAGACAGCCCTCGGAGAGGCGCGGCGCCCGTGATCGTGCTCGTGATGGGCGTGAGCGGCGCCGGGAAGACGACGGTCGGGGCGCGCCTTGCGCGCGAGCTCGGATGGGAGCTCGTCGACGCCGACGACCTCCACCCCGCCGCCAACATCGAGAAGATGCGCGCCGGCAAGCCGCTCGACGATCGGGATCGCGCGCCGTGGATCGCGGCGCTCACCGCGCGCATCCGCCAGCTCCTCGACGCGGGGCGCGGCGCCGTGATCGCCTGCTCGGCGCTCAAGGCGGCGCACCGCGCGCAGCTGCTCGTCGACCCCGCGCGGATGCGCCTCGTGCACCTGACCGGCGATCCTGCGCTGATCGCCGCGCGCCTCTCGGCGCGCAAGGATCACTTCATGCCCCCCGGCCTCCTCTCGACGCAGCTCGCCGCGCTGGAGCCGCCCGAGGACGCGATCCGCGTCGACGTCGGCGCCCCCCCCGAGGAGATCGTCGCCGCCGTCCGCCGCGCGCTCGGCGTGTGAGCCGGGCCCGCGCCGCGCCGTCTGCCGACGCCGGGCGCTTTCCAGGCGCTCTCTCCGGGAGAACCCGAGCGCCCGCGCGCGGTCAGCCCGGGTCCGGCAAGCGGGTCAGGAAGAGCGCGCCCTGGTCGCTGGAGAGGCGTTCGCCCCCGAGCGCCATCGTGCCCTGGAACGACCCGGCCAGCATCGGGCTCTCCCACGGGTCCATCTCCAGCCCGGAGACGTGGACGTCCGCGCCGATGCGCCGGGTCCACTGCTCCTCTCCGCTGGAGCTGAGCCCGGCCGCCCACGCGCTGCACGACGCCGGCTCATCCGCCGGCTCGCACAGCGCATCGCCGGCCAGCACCACGCGCTCGCCGCTCGCCGTGATGCGGCGGGGGCTCCGCGCGTCGAAGCGCTTCACCCAGATCACACGGCCATCCGGGCCGATCTTGGCGACGAACGGCCGCGGGCCGCCCGGCAGATCGGGCTCGCCGAAGACGCCGCTGCCGGAGAGCAGCGCGGCGCCTTCTGGATCCACGGCGAGGTCGTACGCCTCCTCGAGCTGGTCCGGCGAGCCACGGAACCGCTTGTGCCACACGAGCTCTCCGTCCCGGTCCAGCTTGGTCACGAACGTCGCCGTGCCCCGCCCGTCCTGGCTCGCGAGGATCACGTTCCCGTCGCGGTCGACCTCGATGCCGATCTCTTCGCTGTCGGAGCCGCTCGGCGGCAGGCTGACCCACGCGAAGCGACCGGAGGCGTCGAGCCGGGCGACGAAGGCGCCGATGGCCCGCCGCTCGATCCGCGCGCCGGCGACCTTCGCGGCCCCCTCCAGCCTGCCGAGCACGAGCGCGCCGCCGCGGCCATCGGCGGCGAGCGCCGTACCGCTCAGGATCGCGTCCTCCTCCGCGGAGATCTGCGCCGCCCAGCTCGCCGCGCCGCGCGGGTCGAGCTTCGCGAGGAACAGGTCCGCGCCCGAGGGCGACGCCGCGGTGAGCCGGTGCGCGCCGAAGCGGACCGTGCCGGAGAAATCGCCGAGCACGAGCGACTGACCCCCGCCGCTCGCGGCCACGTCGATGGCGCTCTGCGCCGTGCCGTCGCCGAACTGCTTGCTCCAGAGCGGCGCGCCGCACGCGTCGAGCTCGGCCACGAAGGCGTCCGTCGCGCCCGCGCTCCGCAGCCGGGTGCCGCCGAAGGTCAGCTCCCCTTCGAAGGAGCCGGCGAGCAGCGCGCGGCCGGCGCCGTCGATCGTGAAGCCGCGCAGGGTCGCGCCCTTGCCAGGATACTGCCGGCTGAACGATCTCTGCCGACACGCCCGCTCGGCCCGCTCGCCGTCGCCGAGCCCGGCCGCGCCGGCCAATCGCCCGCCGGGTGCGACCGCGGCACCCAGACACACGCCCCCGGGACCGACTGCCCCCATCTCGCACATCCTGGGAGGCGAGGCGTGCTCGGCGTTCGCTCGCGCCGCACCGCCGCTGCCGCCTCCCGGTTCGCCCTCCACCACAACGTCCGCAGCCTCCGAGGACATACACCCGGCGCTACAGCAGATGACGCCGCAGAGGGCGCTCCGTGCTCTCAAGACAGACCACATACTGCATCTCCTCTCCCGCCTCGACGCGGGCACACTGGAAACATTGCAGGATGCGGACCATGGCCCGCGCCTTTCAAGCTTCTCGCGAAGTTGAAAAATCCAAACTTTTCTCGCTGGATGCGGGCTCATCCGGGCAGGAGGACGCGTTCGTTCAGCGCCGCTTCATGTCCTCTCTCACACCGTCGCTCCCGGGCGAACCGGCCATTCGACCCCGGTCGCGCGATCGATCGACTCACGCGCTGGCAGGCGCGCGCCGACAGAGATGGATAGGGCATCTCTCGCCCGGACACCGCCTGTTCCGGATCCAGATCATCGATGGTCGAGATCTGGCCGAGTCGCTCGCCGCTGCCGTCGAGGCGCGGGCGACTGGCATCTTGGACGCCGCCTGGCCCGGCGAGGCGCAGGCGATGGGGCGGGCTGCTCGCGCGCAAGGCCCTGACGCCGGGGCGGTCCTGACGCCGGGCGGGCGCCGGGAGCCGCGAGCCGCTCGCGCGGACCCCGGGGCCGCCCTCCCTCGGCTCCGCGGGTGGCCGGCCGCGCGGGCAGGCCGAGAAGACGGGCGCCTACCACCGTAGCGCACCCACGCCCACTTAAGGTAGGATGCTGTCACGCGACTCCGGCGGACGTATTCCCGCTGGAGGAGCCCGCGACCGCGGGCGCCGGCTGCTCCATGATCCCCTACCCATCTACGATCACGACGGAGCTCCCTGCGAGCGAAGGTGCGACTGCGCGGCCCCCCCGCGCCAGCCCCGCCTCGCCGCCGGCGCCCCCCCGCGATCGCCTCGGAGATGGCGATGAAGTTGCTCTGCAAGCCCGCTGACGAGCGCACTGCGCGTGCGCAGGTGCTGAAGATCGAGATCGACGCCTACGCCGCCCTCCCTGACGCGGAGCGGCGCGCGGTCCACCTGCGCCTCGGGCGCATGGCCGAGGCGCGATCGCAGCGCGAGCGCTCGGACGAGGCGCTCTTCGAGGCCGCGCACCACCTGAACCTCGGCGCGCCCCTGATCGTCGAGCCGCGCGAGCGGGCGGCGCTCGCCGCGATGAACCTCGCCGCGGGCCGCAAGGCGAGGGAGCGGGGCGCGACCCCGGCGGCCGCCGATCTCTTCGAGGCCGGGATCGCGGCGCTGCCGGACGGGAGCTTCAAGCGAGACCACGAGATCGCCTTCTCGCTGCACGCGGAGGCGGCCGAGTGCGCGCACCTCGGCGGCCGGCTCGATCGCGCGGAGGCGCTGCTCGACGTGCTCGCGGCGGAGGCGCGCTCGGATCTCGAGCGGGCCAGGGCGCACGAGCTGCGCATCGCCGTGTACACAACCCAGGGCCGGCTCGACGAGGCGGTGGCGCTCGGAAAGACGGCCCTCGCGATGCTCGGCGTCCCCCTCCCCGAGGACGGGCCGGGGCGGAAGGCGGCGGCAGACGCCGAGCTCGCGGCCGCGCGCGCCGCGCTCGGCACGCGCCGGCTCAAGGATCTGCTCGACGAGCCCGAGGCGTCGGACGCCCGGACCCGCGCGGCGCTCCGGCTCCTCATGGCCCTCATGCTCCCCGCCGCAACGGTGAACCCGCCGCTCTGCACGTTCATCGCGGCCAGGCAGGTCAACCTGTCGCTGGAGCGCGGCCATGGCGGAGTTTCCCCGTACGGCTACATGGCCTACGCCTGGGTCGCCGCGCGGGTGCTCCGCCGCTACGACGAGGCCTACGAGCTCGGCCAGCTCGCGCTCGAGATGAACGAGCGGTCCGGACAGCCCGAGCTCTCCTGCCGGCTGCGCGTCGTGCTCGGGGCCCACGTCAGCGTCTTCACCGATCACCTCCTTTCTAGCCTCGATCTCTTCCAGGCCGCGCTCGAGGCGGGCCACAGGACGGGCGACCTCACCTACCTGTCCCAGGCGTGCGTCCACACCGCGCTCGTTCGATTCGGGCTCGGCGACGAGTGCGAGGCGGTGCGGGCCGAGGTCGACGGGTTCCTCTCGCTCGTGCGGCGCGCGAGGGAGGAGCTCGCCGCCCTCGCGCTGACCGGGGTGCGACGCGCGCTCGACGACCTGATGGACGCGACGCGCGCCGGCTCGTCCCGCCCGCCCAGCCACGGCGATCTCGACGACGCAGGGGATGAGGCGAAGCTCTCGGCGCCGGCGTACGGCGCCGCCGCACGCGTCCACTACGCGTTGCGGCAGCAGATCTGCTTCCTCAACGAGGACCACGAGGGGGCGCTACGGATGGGCTCGCTGGCCGAGGCGAGGATGCAGGGCGGCGTCGATGATCACCTCGCGACCGAGGTGTTCTTCTACACCTGCCTGACGCTGCTCTCGCCCGCGCTGGCGCGCGGCCGGCAGCTGACCACCGTCTCGGTGGCGCGCTACCGCGATCGGTTCTCGGAGTGGGCCGAGCGGTGCCCGGACAACTACCGTCACAAGCACCTCCTCCTCCGCGCGGAGTCCGCGCGCGCCGCCGGCGAGGAGCTCGCGGCGATGAAGCTCTACGATCAGGCGATCGAGTCGGCGAAGGTGAACGGTTTCGTCCGGGACGAGGCGCTCGCCAGCGAGCTCTGCGCGAAGTTCCACCTGGCGAGCGGCAGGGAGAGGATCGCCCACGTCTACATGGCCGACGCCCACGAGGGCTATCTGCGGTGGGGCGCGCAGGCCAAAGCGCGACAGCTGTCGCGAAAGTACCCGCACCTCGTGGCGCGCGCCGCGCTCGTCGGGCAGCAGAGCCGTCCGCCGGAGTCCGCGCTCCCGGCGAGCACGGAGCGCCCCACGTCGCTCGACGCGTTCGCCCTCCTCCGCGTCTCGCGCGCGCTCTGCGGGGAGCTCGTCCTGGAGCGCCTCTTCGAGCGGCTCCTCCGGGCCCTGAGCGAGAGCGCGGGGGCGCAGCGCGCCGTGCTGCTCCTCGCGCGCGACGGCGCGCTGACCATCGAGGCCGAGCTCGACGGCGACCGCGGAGGGGTCCGCGTCGGACCCGCGACGCCGCTCGAGTCCACCGCCGATCTCGCCGCGAGCGTCGTCCAGCATGTCGCCCAGACACAGCAGCCGATCGCCCTCACCAGCGCGGCCATGGACGAGCGGTTCGCGGACGACCCTTACCTGCTCGAGGGCGGCCTTCGCTCGATCCTGTGCCTCGCCATGACGCATCAGGGCCGCCTCACGGGCGTGCTCTACGCAGAGAACGGCGCGACCGCTGGCGCGTTCCGCGCCGGCCAGGTCGAGCTCTGCGGCCTCCTCGCATCGCAGGCGGCGGTGGCCGTGCACAACGCGTTGCGCCACCGTGACGCGCAGAGCACCTCGCGCGAGCTCCGTCGCTGCAACGAGGCCCTCGTCGACGAGGTCGCCCGCCTCACCGAGGAGCTCCGCGCGTGCAACCGCGACGCTAGCCCCACGAGCGAGCTTCGGCGCTGCAACGAGGCGCGCTAGCCCCGCTAGCACGCTGTCGTCCGGTCCGTCCCGCCCGACAGGAAACGAAGGACTTCAGCGCGGCGTCCCGGGGCGCCGCGGGCAAAGCTCACATCGCGGAGGGGACATCCCCTCTGGAAAATCCATGACGCCGGCACCAGAGGGGCCGCAAAACATGCATAGCGTGGACGCGCCTGCGCCATGGCTCCGTCCGAGATGCGTGCAAGCGCGGAGGGGAACGCAGTCGTGCGAACAAGGTACGCCGCAGCGTGAAAGGCACGTGGCAGCGCGGTGGAGCGCGCGACGGCAGCGCAGACAGCCCCTCGAGGCCGGCGCTGACAGGCACATGTCCTGAAATCAAAATGCTCGGGACACCACGGGACGGAGGGAAGACCCAAAGCACCTGCCGTCTCCCGGCCCACCCGTGATTCCCGAGCCTGCAGCGGGGCGCATCTTCGTGCGCTACGGGCTCATCCGCGTCGTTCGGCTCGCTTCAGCGCACGTTCGCACGCCTCACGCGCTGGCCTGGCGGTCGAGCTAGCATTCCACGAATCTGCACATCGCGATAGAGCGCCGAACAAAGCCAGACCGAGCCATGCGGCCGCGAAGGCGCATGGGGACGGGAGGTAATGAGTGGCGCTCCAACAGCCTATCCCCCGCCCGCCGTACCGCGGGCTCGGCGAGGGATGGCCGCTATCGACACGCTCGACTCAGGCGCCGCCCGCGCCGCCCGCGCCGCCCGCGCCGCCCGCGCCGCCCGCGCCGCCCGCGCCGCCGGTGCCGCCGCCCTCGCCCGCGCCGCCCGCGCCGCCCGCGCCGCCGGTGCCGCCGCCCTCGCCCGCGCCGCCTTCGCCGCCGGTGCCGCCGCCCTCGCCCGCGCCGCCTTCGCCGCCGGCGCCGCCGGTGCCGCCGCCCTCGCCGCCCGTGCCCGTCGCCGAGCTCGTCGAGGTGGAGGTGGTGGTGGTCTCCCCGTCATCGCCGCATCCGGCGCCGATCATCATCATGGTCGCGCCTAGCAGCAGCGCGCTTGCAAAGATGCTCTTCGAAGCGTTCATGGTTCGTTCTCTCCGTTGGGTTGTCCCCCCCAAAGAATGACTCGGCAGAACCCCGCGCCGATCACCGCTCCACACCGCCAAGCGACTCAATCCACGCAAATTCGCGCAAAAGGTGCGTTTCCAAAAGCGCTATGAGCACGCTGCGTTCGATGGGTCGGTGTCAACTCCGTGGTGATTCCGTTATGGTGGACAATAGGCCACCATACTGGATTACGCAAGCTTTTTGTCTCACTGCATCATCGTTGCATGTGGGCGCATTCCCGTGAGCACCCACCAGTCAAGCACATTCGCCTACATCGGCGCGGGCGAACATGACGCGTGAAGAACGACTGTGCCTGACAGATCATCCGCCATGACGGATGGACCTCCAGAGGTGAGGGCCCCATGAGCCAAAGCCTGCTCGCGTGAGCGACCTGGAGGAGCGGCGCCGGCGCCGCGCAACACGCGAACAGAGCCCGACTGCAGCGCGGACGCGCCTCGTCTGGCCGCCGATGGGTCGGCTCCCTGTCTGGTCATGAGGACACGTTCGCGGCATGAAGTGCAAGTCCCAGGCCCAATGCCCATCGACCATGGTCCTCGTCCCTGCTCATGAGCGCGGGCACGCTGGGGAGAGACCCGATATCGCTGGCGGGCCGGGCAAGGTAGCGGGCGAGCTCAGGTTGGATTTGAGAGCGGTAGAGAACGCGGAGGCGCGCCGCTATGGAGCGCCCGCGGCCCCTCGCCTCCGCGCGATCATCACAGGTTGATCTCCTCGCTCGACCCTCGCTCCCGGGCGCAGGGGAGGTCGCCTGCGCGGGCCCGGGCCGCGAGGCTGGCCACGGCGGCCACGAGGGCGGCGGGCTCTATCGGCTTCGTTGCGTGCATGTGGAAGCCGGCGTCGAGCGCGCGCTTCTGGTCCTCCTTGCGAGCATAGGCCGTCAGGGCCAGCGCGGGCAGATCGCCGCCGGCCTGCGGCGGACGCCGGCGGATGGCGCGGATGAGCTCATAGCCGTCCTCGCCCGGCATGGCGATATCGCTCACGAGCACGTGCGGGAGATCCGCGCAGAACGCCGCGAGCGCCTCGTGGGCCGAGGCCACGGCCGTCACCTCGGCGTGGTGCTGCGACAGCACCTCCTGAAGGAGCTCCCTGGCGTCCGCGTCGTCCTCGACGAGCAGGACGCGGACCCCACCGAGGTTGGACGCGGACTCCGAGCACGCGAGCGAGCGCGACCGTCCCTCCCTCGTGAGCGCCGTGAGCGAGCTGCGCTCGACCCCGAGGAGCGGGAGCCGGACCACGAACGTGGACCCCTTGTGCAACCCGGGGCTGTCGGCCACGACCGAGCCGCCGTGGATCTCGACGAGCTGGCGCACAAGGGACAGCCCGATGCCGAGGCCCGCGTGCGTCCTGCGGCTCGTGCTGTCGGCCTGGCGAAAGCGCTCGAAGACGAGCGGGAGGAAATCCGGCGCGATCCCCTCCCCCGTGTCGCGCACCGTGAGCTCCGCCGTCGCGCCGGCCCGCCGGAGGGAGACGAGGATATGGTCCCCGTGACGCGTGAACTTGAGCGCGTTGGACGTGAGGTTCGAGACGACCTGCTGCAGCCGATCCGCGTCGCCGTTCACCTCGATGTCGGGGTCGAGCGAGACGTCGATCGTGAGGCCCTTCGCCTCGGCGGCGGGGCGGATCGCGTCGATGGCGGTCTCCACGACGGGCGCGAGCGCCATCGGCGCGGCGCTGATGCTCAGCTTGCCCGTCGTGACCCGCGAGACGTCGAGGAGATCCTCGATGAGCTTCGTCTGCGCGGCCACGTTGCGCTCGATCACCTCGAGCCCGTGGGACACCCGCTGCTCATCGAACGGCTCGGACCGCAGGAGGTGCGTCCAGCCGAGGATCGCGTTCAGCGGGCTGCGCAGCTCGTGGGAGAGCGTGGCGAGGAACTCGTCCTTCAAGCGGTTCGCCTCGCGCGCCTCGGCGTGCACGCAGTTCTGGATGGCGATGGAAGCGAGCTGCGCGAGCTGCACGAGGACGGTCTCGTCGTCGTCGGAGAACTCGCCGTCGTTCCGATCCGAGAGCTGGATGGTCCCGATGTTCTGGCCGTCGGCCGCGGTGAGGGGCGCCGCGAGGTACCCCCGCGGCGGCGGCCTCTGCCCGAGGTTGTCCAGCCACTCCGGGTGCAGCGAGAGCTCTCGCTGCGTCAGCCGGAGAGGCCTGTTCCTGGCGCAGACGAGCGCGCACAGCTTGCCGGCGATGGGGGGAGGCGCCTCCTTCTGGAACGTCGTGTACCGCTCCGAGAGCGACACCGCGGTCCGCGCCCGCTCACCGGGCCGCTCCAGCTTCACGAGGGTCATCGCCTGATGGGCGCCGCCGACGTCGCGGGCCGCCTCCGTGATCGCCGCGACCATGGCGTCGAGCGACAGGGCCGAGTTGATCGTGAGCGCGGCGCGGTTGAGCCGCTGGAGCTGCTGCGCGTGCGCGCGCAGCGACTCCGCCTGGAGCTTGATCTTCTGTGTCTTCTTGAAGAGATCGACGAAGACTGACACCTTGGTGCGGAGGACCTCGGGGGCGAACGGGGTCATGATGTAATCGACCGCCCCGAGCGAATAGCTGCGCTCGACATAGACGCGCTCGGTGTGCGCCGTCAGGAAGATGATCGGCGTGTGCAGCGTGCTCCGCCGCTTGCGGATGAGCGTCGCCGTCTCGAACCCATCTATCTCAGGCATCTTGATGTCGAGGAGGATGACCGCGAACTCCTCCTGAAGGAGATGGCGAAGCGCTTCCCTCCCGGACGCCGCCTTGACGATGTTCTCGCCGAGCGGCGCGAGGACTGCCTCCAGGGAGAGGAGCTGCTCAGGCCTGTCGTCAACGATCAGGATGTTGACTCTGCCCACGTCTGCCCTCATCCCGCGTCTCCTTGCCCCCCTTGCTCCGTTGTCAGCGCCGCGGCCAGCCTCGCAGCATCCTCAGGAATGGGGCTGTGTCCACCGCTTTCGGGCGGCGTCTGCCGCGTCCGCTCCGGCCCGCTCCAGCGCTCCGTGCGGGGAGGCTCGGGGAAACCACGTCGCCGCGGTGACGCAGCGCGCGCCCGCCGCAGAGGGTGAGCACGCCCGCCACGCTCAGCCCGCCCGGCATGGCCGCTCCGCAGATCCATTCCAGCCCTCCCGTGCGCTGCGCTGCGCCGACGAGCTCGTATCGTAATCGAGGCGCTGTCTTACCTGCGACCCAGGCCTCGCCTGCAGTATCCACAAGGAGGCGCCTGACGCCGCTGCATGATCCCCGCACGCAGACCCTACACCGGAGCACGCCAGCGTGGAAGGAGGAATTCGTGCGCCACGAGCGCCTCCCTCGAAGAGGCCGTGAGAGCAGCGCGAGAATTGGAGAGAACACGAAGAAAACCGACGCAAGTGGCGTGGACGGCGATGCATCGACGCTCTCCTGACCCTCTGTCGATACCCCGCTCGAGGCGCTCGGTGTGCCTCGTGTTTCGGTGGTGAGGAGCCCGCCGCCTGCGCCGCGCGCTAGACGGCGGAGCGCCGCTCCTGGAGCGAGCGCGAGTGCCGGAGGATCACCTCGAAGACCTCGGCGACGCCGTCGGGGTCGAGGCCGAGCTCGACGGCGCAGCGGCGGCGCGACTCCATCAGCCGCGCCTCGCGGACCGGATCCCGGACCGCCGCCCCGATCGTGGCCTTGGCGCGCCCGGCGCGCTGGACGAGCTCGGCCCTCCGCGCGAGCAGGCCGACGAGCTCCAGATCCAGGTCGTCGATGAGCTCCCGCGTCTCGCGGAGCTCGGGAGAGAGCGCGCCGAGATCGGGGATCGCGAGCGCGGCGAGGTCCTCGGGCGCGGCGTCCTTGGTCGGGACGTCGAGGCTTCGATCGACGGCGACGAGCGCGTCGATGAGGCGGCGGCGCGCCTCGCCCGCGAAGGGGTTCTCGCGGTGCAGCGCGGCGAACAGGTGCCCCGCGTCCACGCGCACCGTCTCGATCGTGTGCGCGATGCCCTGGAACGAGGGCGGCGCGTAGGGCGCGCCAGCGGGCACGCCCGCGTCCATCATGCCCTTCGCGATGAAGAACGCGAGCGCGTGCGTGAAGGCCATGACGCGGTCGTGCTCCTCCGGCGCCTGCTCCAGCACCTGACAGCCGATCCGCTCGAACAGCGCGACGATGCGGCGCACCGCGTCCGGGTGCGCCGGGTTCGGGCAGACGACGACGCGCAGCGGGCGCTCGCCGCGGGCGAGGCTCGCCGGGCCGAACAGCGGGTGCGTCGCCACCCAGGGCCGGCCTTCGCCGAGCACCTCGGCCATGGCGCTCGACGGCACGCTCTTCACGCTGCCCACGTCGGCCACCAGCTGCCCCGGCGCAAGGTGCGGCCGCAGCGACAGGAGGGCCTCGCGCACCGCCGGCACCGGGACGGCGACGATGACGAGCTCCGCGCCGTCCACGAGCTCCGGGAGCGAGGCGGCCCGCGCGGCGCCGCGGATCTCCGCAGAAGGGTCGAACGCGCGCACCGAGATCCCCGCATCGTGGAGCAACGACCCGAGCGCCGCGCCGAAGCGGCCATACCCGAGGAATGCGACCTTGCCAATGCGCGCGGGCGGAGCGAGACCGCCCCCGGAATGTGGGAGAGAACGCGGCATGCGGCGGATACTACGACAGCCGGTCTACGCGGATGTCACGTTTTCTCGGCATAGCCGCGAGGATCTGCGACCGCGTCCGTGGGAGACAGGACGGCTCTCCGGCTTCTCCACGCCTGCCGCGCTCGCGGCGACGATGCCCCTCCGGCGACGGCCGGAGGCGGCGCTCCTGCGCCCGCGGCGGCTCGGCCGGCGCCCGCTCACCTGAGCTGCGTCGCGGCCACGCCGAGGATCGCGAGCAGCGACGCGACGGCGGCGATCAGCGCGATGCGCGCCCTGTTGCGCCCCGTGTCCTGCGCGCCGTACGCGCCGTACCGCTGGGTCACCGGGCCCGCCTCCGAGCTCGGTCCGGCGCTCTCGGACGGACGGGGCCTCGCGCGGAGCCCGAGCCCGATCGTCGGGAGCGAGGCGCGGGGGCGCCGCGGGAGCGTCGCGCCGAGGAGGCGCGCGGCCCGCTCCACGTGATCCTGGCCCTCCGCCGACGCGTGAGGGGCGAGCGCGATCGCCAGCTCGGCCACGCTCGTGGGCCGCCGCGCGGGGTCCTTCTCGAGGCAGCAGAGGAGCACGCGGTCGATGGCAGGGGGGATGTCGGACCGCAGCGCGCTCGGGAGCGCCGGCGCCGCGCTCGCGATGCGCGGCGCGAGATCGGCGAGCGAGCTCGCCTCGAACGGCGGCCGCCCGGTCAGGAGCCGGTACAGGATCGCGCCGAGCGACCAGACATCGGCGCGGGCGTCGACGGCGACCGAGGATCGCATCCGCTCCGGCGACATGTAGAGCGGCGCGCCGAGCTCCTCCCGCGCCTGCGCCGGCGCGCCGCCGTCGCTCGCGCCGGGCAGCTCCCTGGACGCGCCGAAGCCGAGCACCTTGAGGAGCGTCGCGCCGCCGGGGGTCGTCGCGAGGAACAGGCGCGCCGGCTCGAGGTCGCGGTGAACGATCCCCGCGGCGTGCGCCTCGGCCACCGCCACGCAGGCCTGCAGCACCCAATCGATGGCCTCCGAGAGCTCGAGCCGGCCGCGGCCGCGCAGCAGCTCGGAGAGGTCCTGCCCGTCGAGGTGCTCCGTGACGATGTACGCGACCCCCGAGGCGAGCTGGCCGACGTCGAGCACGCGCGCGACGTGCTCCCCCTTGAGCGCCACCGCCGCGCGCGCCTCCCGCAGCGAGCGCTCCACGCGCTCCGGGCTGCCGTCGGCGAGCAGGAGCTCGATCGCGACCCGCTGCGGAAGCACGAGGTGGCTCGCGAAGGCCACTGTCCCCAGCTCACCGCTGCCCGAGATCCTGTCGACCCGGTACTTCTCGGCGATCACGTCCCCTGCCACGACAGGTGCGTTCATCAGAGCTCCCCGCAGCGCGCACCGGCGCGGGGGCAGCCGCCCGCCCCCCGTACATGCGCTGATTCATCCTAGCACCTTCGCTCGCCGGATTGGCGGTCGTCGCCGGAGCTCGAGGCCGGCGCCGCGCTGCCCCTTTCACGGCTGCCCATTTCACGTTCACGCCTGCCCGCGCGGGCCCACGGCCTGGCAAAAGACCGCTGGAGGGGAACCCTCGCGACGAGGGGGAGGCCGCGCAGCGCGCGCGTCGTCGTGCCGAGAGGGAGGAGGCGGCGGCGCCGCCGCGCGACCGCGCGAAGCGCACAACCCGATGTCTCTCCCATATCACGAGACCCGGGACTTCCCGGCTCGCACCAGCACACATCCTGCTTTATAGTCTCGCGGCAACGCGCGAGGGGGAACGCGTATGACTCGGGCGGAAGCGACTGAGGTCCACCGCTGCAGCCGATTTCTGCTCTGCAGGCAGAGGCTTGCCGGGAGGATGGTCGTGCAGAAAACCGTTCGGGGGCGTCATCCAGCCCCGGGCGCGGCGGCCCTCCTGCTGCGCGAGCACGCCTTCCTGCGCCGGCTCGACGTGCCGGGGGTCGTGCGGCCGCTCGCGCTGGAGGGCCCGGAGAGCATGCCGGCGCTGCTCCTCGAGGACGCAGGCCCCGAGGACCTCGAGCGGCGGCTCGCGCGAGGGCCGCTCGCGCTGGACGCGTTCTTCGACGTCGCCATCGCGCTCGCGGAGACGTGCGCGCGCATTCACGGGCGCGGCGTCGTCCATCGCGCGATCGCCCCGGGCCGCGTGGTCCTCGGCGAGGACGGGCAGGTCACCCTGGTCCATTTCTCGGACGCGGCCGAGCTGACGAGCATGCCCCGCGCCGTGGAGCTCGAGAAGCTCGACGCGCTCCCCTTCCTGTCCCCCGAGCAGCTAGGGCGCACCTGCTGGTTCATCGACGCGCGCTCGGATCTGTACGCGCTGGGAGCGACCTTCTACGCCATGCTCACCGGCGCGCCGCCCTTCAAGGACGCCGATCCGCTCGCGCTCGTGCACGCCCACATGGCGAGGAGCCCCGTGCCCGCGCACGTCGCGAGCCCCAGCGTCCCGGCGGTCCTCTCCGAGCTCGTGCAGCGGCTCCTCGCGAAGATGCCGGACCTGCGGTACCAGAGCGCCGAGTGCCTCGCCCAGGACCTCCACGAGGCGCAGAGGCGATGGCGCGCCGCAGGCACCATCGCGCCGTTCGAGCTCGGCCGCATGGACCTCGCGCGGCGGCTCCCGCTGCCCGAGCGTTTGATCGACCGCGAGCGCGAGCTCGCCGCGCTGCGCGGCGCGCTCGCCCGCGTGTCGAACGGCGGGACGGAGCTCGCGCTGGTGACCGGGGAGGCAGGCGTCGGAAAGACCGCGCTCGTCGAGGCGCTGCAGGCGGCCGTCGCCGAGCGAGGCGGGCGGTTCATCAAGGGCAAGTTCGACCTGCGTGCGGCGAACGTCCCTTATGCGTCCCTGGCAGAGGCGCTCCGCGCCCTCGCCGCCGCGCTCCGCGCCGAGCCGGAGGAGAGCCGCGCGCAGCTCAGGGAGGCCGTCAGCGAGCGGAGCCGCGCCCTCGGCGAGCTCTGCCCGGAGCTCACCGAACTCCTCGGGGACGCGCCCGCGCCGCCGGCCGCGGATCCGACGCGCGCGGAGAACTGCTTCCTGCTCGCGATCCAGGACTTCGTGCGCGCGGTGGCCAGCCAGCGGCCGCCGCTCGCGATCTTCCTCGACGATCTCCAGTGGACGGACGCCGCGTCGCTCCGCGTCCTCCGCGCCCTCGCCGCGGATCCAGGCAGCAAGCACGTGCTCCTGCTCGGCGCGTACCGGTCGAGGGAAGTCGGCGCCGCGCACCCGCTCCACCAGACCATCGAGGAGATCCGGGGCGCGCAGGTCCCCCCGATGACCCACCTCTCGCTCGGCCCGCTCGGCGTCGAGGCGGTCGTCGCGCTGCTGGCCGAGGCGCTCCGCTGCGAGCCGGAGCGGGCGCGCCCTCTCGCGGGGCTCTTCCTCGCCAAGACGGCGGGGAACCCCTTCTTCATCCGCCAGCTCCTCCGATCGCTCCAGGAGAAAGGCCTGCTCCTCTTCGACGCGATCCGCTCGACATGGACGTGGGATCTCGCCCGGATCGAGCGGATCGGGGTCACCGACAACGTGGTCCAGCTGATGTCGGAGTCCGTCCGCAGGCTGCCCGAAGCGGCGCAGGAGCTCCTGCAGGTCGCCGCGTGCATCGGCAGGCGCGCGGAGCTCAGGCTCATCGCGGCGGTGCTCGGCCGATCCGTGGACGAGACGACCGCGTCGCTCGTCCAGCCGCTCCGCGAGGGGCTCGTCGCGCCGGACGGCACGTGCGAGCACGAGGCGGGGCTCGCGATCCGGTTCGTCCACGATCGGGTCCAGCAGACGGCCTACGAGCTCGGGCCGGAGCAGCTGCGGATGCGGCTGCACCTGGAGATCGGTCGCTTCCTCGAGGCCACCTGCACCAACGGGACGGACGCGGCGCTGTTCGACGCCGCGGACCAGCTGAACCTCGGCGCCGCGCTGCTCGACGCGGAGCAGCGGGGCCACCTCGCCGAGCTCAACCACCGCGCCGGCGTGAAGGCGCGCCGCGCCGCGGCCTTCGGCCCGGCGCTCGCGTACTTCCGCAGCGGCCTCCGCCTGCTGCCGGACGGCGCCTTCCGCTCACGCTACGAGCTCTGGTTCTCCCTCCACCGCGACGCGGCGGAGTGCGCCGCGCTGACCGATCAGCACGCGGCGGCCCGCGCGCTCGTGGAGGAGGGGCTCCGCCACGCGGCGTCGATCCCGGAGAAGGTCGATCTGGAGGCGCTCCGGATCATGAGCGCGACGATCACCGGCGATCACGATCTGGCGCTCGGCTGGGGGCGCGACGCGCTGCGCGCGCACTTCGGGGTCGAGCTGTCCCTGGCGGACCTCGACAGCGAGATCGCGGCGCGAAGGCGGGTCATCGCCAGGTACCTCGCGGAGCGCTCGCCCGAATCGCTCGTCGATCTCCCCCGCGTGACCAGCCCGGAAGAGCGGGCCCGCAGGAGGCTCCTCGCCGAGATGGTGGCCCCCGCCTGGTTCGCGGACCGGAAGCAGCTGGTGCTCCTCGCCGCCCTCGGCGTCTGCTTCGCGCTGAAGCACGGCAACTCGAGCGAGTCGATCCTCTCCTACGCAGGGCACGCGATGCTCCTCGCGGCCGAGGGCGACCTCTCGAGCGCCCAGGGCTTCGGCCAGCTCGCCGTGGAGCTCGCGCGGCGGTTCGAGGATCGCGCCCAGGAGACGATCGCCCGGTACATGTACAACGAGTTCGTTCACCCGTGGGTCGCGCCGCTCGCCTCGAGCGGGGCGCCGTTCCGAGAGATCATCGAGCTGGGCGTGTCGTCCGGCGAGCTCCGCTTCGCCTCGTACGCGCGCACGGGGCTCATGGCGCACTCGTTCGCCGCTGGGGTGGAGCTCGATCGCGTGCTGGTCGATCTGAACGACGGGTTCGCGTTCAGCCGGCAGACCGGCAACAAGTCGACGCTCCTCCACCAGCTCGCCTTCCGGCAGACGATCCGGTGCCTCAAGGGGCTGACGAGGGGCCGGAACGCGGCCGATGACGCCGAGTTCGACGAGCGGGCCTTCCTCGAGGCGGCGCGGCGGGAGCGGCCGGCGAGGTGCGTGTATCACATCGGGCGCCTTCAGGTCTCGTACCTGCTCCGGGACCTGGCCCAGGCCATCGCCCACGCCGACGCGGCGGCCCCGTTCACTCACTTTCTCGGCGGCTACATCCCCGAGTGCCAGTACGCGCTGTTCACCGCGCTCACGCTGCTGTGGCGATGCGATGAGGCCGACGAGCAGGAGAGGGCCGCGCTGCTCGCGCGCGTGGCCGACCTGCAGCGCGCCCTGCGAAGGTGGGAGCTCGGCTGCCCGGAGAACTTCCGCCCGCGGCGCCTCCTCGTCGACGCGGAGATCGCCCGCGTCGAGCGCAGGTTCGAGCTCGCCGGCGCGCGCTACGACGAGGCGGTCGAGGCGGCGACGCGGGGGGGGTTCCTCCACATCGCTGCGCTCGGCAACGAGCTGGCGGGGCGCTTCTACCACGGGCTCGGGCGGGCGCGGATCGCGGCCATGTACCTGAGCGCCGCGCACCAGGGGTTCGCCCGCTGGGGGGCCTCGGAGAAGGCCCACGCGCTCGCGGAGGAGTTCGGGCTCGGCGGGCCCGGCGACGAGCCCGAGCTCGCGGAGCGGCTCCCGGCGGTCGCCCTCGACGCGCTCAGCCTGCTCAAGGCCGCCGAGACCCTCTCGAGCGAGATCGTGCTCGATCGGCTGCTCGAGAAGCTCCTGGGCGTCTGCCTGGAGGCAGCCGGCGCGCAGCGCGGCGCGCTCGTGCTCGAGGAAGAGGGGGAGCTCTTCGTGCGGGCCCGGGGGTCCGTCGCCACCCCGGTCTCCATCGAGCGCACGCCGCTCTCCCGGTCGCGCGAGGTCCCCCGGCGGGTCGTCGAGCACGCCCACATGGCGTGCGAGCTCCTCGTGCTCGACGACGCGGACAGCGCGCCGGCGCGCGACCACGATCCTCACTTCGCCGGGGGCGGCTCGCGGTCGGTCCTGGTCCTGCCCATCCAGCGGAACGAGGCGCGGCTCGGGGTGGTTTACCTCGAGAACAACCTCACCACGTACGCCTTCACGCGCGCTCGCGTCCACGTGCTGGAGCTCCTCTCCGACCAGATCGCGATCGCCCTCGAGAACGCCCGCCTCTACCGCGAGGCGCAGCACGCGGTGCGCGTCCGCGACGAGTTCCTCAGCGTCGCGTCGCACGAGCTCAGGACGCCCGTCACCTCCCTGCGCCTCGGCCTCCAGGCGCTGCTCCGCCGGGGAGACCACGCGTCCGACGAGCGCCTGTCGCGCGCCCTGCAACGGATGGATCGGCAGGTGCAACGGCTCGTCCGGCTGATCGACGACGTGCTGGACGTGTCGCAGCTCCATACCGGCCGGCTCGAGCTGCACGTCGAGCCGGTCGATCTCGCGGAGGTCGTGGACGACGTCCTGGAGCGGCTCACCGAGCGCATCGCGCAGTCCGGCTCGTCCGTGAGCGTGCGCGCCGAGCCGTCCGTCGTGGGCTCGTGGGACAGGAGCAGGCTGGAGCAGGTGGTCTCGAACCTGCTCGACAACGCCCTCAAGTTCGGCGCGGGCAAGCCGATCGACGTCTCGGTCGCGCGACAGGACGGCACGGCAGAGCTCGTGGTGCAGGATCAGGGCATCGGGATCCCGGCAGGGCGGCTCCCGCACGTGTTCGACCGGTTCGAGCGCGCGGTGTCGAGCCGCCATTTCGGCGGGCTCGGGCTCGGGCTCCACGTCGTGAAGAGCATCGTCGAGGCGCTCGGCGGCGCGGTGCGCGTCGTCAGCCGGCCGGACGAGGGGGCGCGGTTCACGGTGGAGCTGCCCTGCGAGCGGCCGGCGGCGAGCCACGCGGCGTCGGCGACACTCGGCGGCCTGCACGCCTGACCCGAACCGACGCGAACCGACGCGAACCGACGCGAACCGACGCGAACCGACGCGAACCGACGCGAACCGATGGCTACGGCCTGCTCTTCGGCTGCTGCGGGACCATGAGGATGTACGGCGTCGCAGGCTCCTCCTCCGGCGACACGGCCTGGGGCGCGGGGGCGCCCTTCTCGCCGAGGCTCCGGATGAAGCGGTACATCGCGACGAGATCGCGCTCGTGCAGGGTCACGTAGTTGAGCCATGGCATCGGCGGCCGGCCGGCGCCCTCGCGGAACATCCGCACCCAGGCCTCCTCGCTGAGGTTCTGGGCGGAGATCCGGAGGTTCGCCGCATAACTCGTCCCCCACGGACCTCGGTAGCCGACGCCGCTGCCCGTCAGCCACTCCGAGGTCGGGAGCCCGCCGCCCGATCGGTCCCATCCGGGCGTATGGCAGTCGTTGCACCCGCCCACGAGGATCAGGTACCGGCCGGCCTCCTCCGGGGTCCCCGCCGCGACGCGCGGCGAGACAGGCGCCCGTGCCGCGGCTGCACAGCCGATCAACGCCAGGAGCGCCGCGCCGGGCAGCCACTGCACAGTCCGGCGCGCCGCGCGCGCCCGATCCGCGGCGGACGATCTCGATCCGGCGCGCGTCTCGCTCTGCATTCCAACCATTCCATCCCTCGTGCAGCGCGCGTGCCGGGCTGCGGCGCGGCGCGCGGACGAGCGCGCTAGGGGCCGCCGGCGCGGGCCTTCCTGCGCGGCGCCGCCATGAGCGGACGCAGTCCGTTCACGCAGGCGAGGACCGCGGAGCCGTTGTTCATGAGCGTCGCCGCGACCGGGTTGAGGAGCCCGGGGATCGACAGCGCGTACGCGACCGCGTTCACGGCGAGGATCATCGAGAAGTTCTGGTGGATGAGGCGCATCGCGGCGCGCGAGATGTCGATCGCCTCGATGAGCTTCGACAGGTCGTCCTCCACGAGGACGACGCCCGCCGTCTCCCGGGCGATCTCGGCGCCCGCGGACACGCTGATGCCGATGTCGGCGTACGACAGCGCCGGGGAGTCGTTGATGCCGTCCCCGACGACCGCGACGGTACGGCCCTCCTGCGTCAGCCGGCGCGTGATCTCCGCCTTGTCCTCGGGCAGCATCTCCGCGAAGTACCGGGTGATGCCGAGCTCGAGCGCGACCTGCCTGGCCACCTCGCGGCTGTCGCCCGTCAGCATGACGATATCCTCGATCCCGCGCGCGCGCAGGCTGCGGATCGTCGCGCGGCTCTCGGCCCGGATGGCGTCGCGGCAGGCGAGCGTGGCGACGTGCCGGCCGTCGACGGCGAGGAAGAGGAGCGATTTCGCCGCCGCCTCGAGCGCCTTCCTCGCGCCGGGCTCGGCGCGGCAGGTGATGCCGAGCTCGTCGAGGAAGCGGGGGCTGCCGAGCTGCACGACCTTGCCGAAGACCCTCGCCTGCACGCCCCGGCCGACGAGGTAGCGGGACTCCTCCCGGTCCGGGATCGTCAGGCACCACGCCTCGGCGAGCCGGAGCACGGCCTGCGATACGGGGTGGGTCTGCCGCGCGGACACCGCGGCGGCGAGGGTCGCCGCCTCGCGCTCGGACAGGGCGTCGTGGACGACGAGGTCCGTCACCTCGGGGATGCCGGAGGTCAGCGTGCCCGTCTTGTCGAACACCACGGTCGACACCTTCGCGAGCTTCTCGATGTACGCGCCGCCCTTGATGAGGATCCCGCGCCGCGCCGCGGCGTTCATCGACGCGAGCACCGTCGTCGGGGCCGAGACCCGCGGGCCGGTGCCGAAGTCGATCGTCAGGATCGCGGACACGCGGCCGAGGTCCCTGGTCGCGGCGAGCACGACCGCCGAGCAGGCCAGGGCCGGCGGGACGAGCCGGTTCGCCACGAGCTCCGCGTAGTTCTGCGCGCGCGTCTCCAGCGCGGGCGCGTTCTCGATGAGCCGCGCCGTGCTCGCGGCGGTCGTGTCGCCGCCGACCCGCTCGGCGCGGATGTACAGCTTGCCGTCCTTGATGACGGTCGCCGCGAAGCAGCGGTCGCCAGGGCCCTTGAGCACCGGCATCGACTCGCCGGTCAGCGTCTGCTGGTCGACGAGCCCCTCGCCGTCCGTGACCGTCCCGTCGACCGGGATGACCGATCCGGTATAGACGACGAGGAGGTCCCCGGCGGCGAGCTCGGCCACCGGGATCTGCACCTTCGCGTCGCCGCGGACCACCCACGCGAGGTCCTGCTGGTACTCGAGAAGGCCGCTGATCGCGCGCCGGGCGCGCGCCTGGGTGAGATCGCGGATGTGGTCGCCGAGCGTGACCAGCCAGATGATACCGGCCGCGTTGATGGCGTTTCCGGTCGCCACGGCCGACGCGATCGCCAGGCTGTCGAGCAGGTCGACGTTGAGCTTGCGGTCCCGCACCACCGAGTTCCACGCCCTCTTGAGGATGGGCGCGGACGTCGCGGCGATGAACGGGTACGCGAGCAGCGGCGAGACGAAGCTGCCGAGCGAGAGGACCATGCCGACGCTCGACAGGTAGAGCGGGCGCTTCGCGAGGGCGGCCGCGCGGCGCGCCCCCCGGGCGGCGCGCGCGGCGCGCAGCGCCCCCCGCGGGGCCGGCGCGGCGGAGGCCGACGCGGCGGCGCCCACGAGGGCGTCGAGGTCGACGTGCCGCGGGTCGTGCTCGACGACGGCGCTGGACGCGCCCTCGGCGATGCGCACGGACAGGACCCCCGGCACGGCGGTGAGCCCCGCCTCGAGCAGCGGGCCGAAGGCCGCGTCCTTCCCGAGGCGGGGGAGCCGCAGGCGGACCCTGCCCGGAATCGCGTGGACCACCGAGACCGGCTCGGTCACGGTCGACAGGAGCGCGGCCATCGTCACCCCGCCTCGCCGCCGGTGGGTGCGCCCGCGCTCGCGCTCGCGCTCGCGCTCGCGAAGAAGCTCTGGATACGGCCGTGGTTCAGCACCACGAAGAAGTCGACCCCGTACTTCACGAGCGTGATCCAGTGGGGCATGCCCGGGGAGCGCCGCGTCAGCACCTGGAGCAGCCCGGACCCGACCAGGAGCGCCGGGAGCAGGAGCTTGAGGTCGACATGCGGCGGCGGGACGACCTGCGACGCCGCGTTCAGCCTGTCCGCGGCCTGGAAGACGATGCGCGCCGTCCGGACCGGGCTCGGCGGCTCGGCGGGCGCCGCGCAGGGCGAGGGCGTGAGCTCATCGATCGGGCGACAGCTGCAGCCCGAGAGCTCGGGGATGTGCGCGAGCTCGGAGAAGACGTCCTCCAGCGGGACATCGGGCTCGTGCTCCACCGTGAGGCTCCCGGCCCACGCGCTCGCCCGCGCGTCGACGACGCTGGGGCAGGCGCGCGCCTGCTCCGCGATCTCCTCGGCCCTCGCCGGGTCCCTGCGCAGCGCGGGGACGGCGAGGCGCACGCGCCCTGGAACCCGGTGGATGATGACGACCCCTCGATCGCTCGGCATGGCTCACCTCCCGGCCTGCGAGGCCGGGTCACCGCAACACCCCTCTCGTCAGCTCCCGGGCGGCTCCATCTCCGCGCGCGACCACCCCTGCGCGCCGCCCGAGCCGGCGCGCTGCTCCTGGCGCGCCATCTCCTCCCTCACCTCGGCGACGAGGTCGGCGAGCCTCTCCCTGCCCTCGCCGAGCGCGCCCCTGATCGCGTCCACGGCGACGAAGCCTAGCTTCATGGCCCTCTTGACGGTCGGACGGGTGATCCTCGTCAAGCTGGTGAGCCCTATCCCGATGACGATGCCGAGCCCGAGGCGTTCCATCCCCACTCCTCTCCTCGAAATCCACGATCCAAGGCGCGCCAAGGCGCGCCGGACGCTGATGGCGCGCCATGGCGCGCCGGATGCCGACGACGCGCGAAGGCGCGCCGGAAGCCGGAAGACAGAGAATCTGGATCCCACAGGCACGGGGAACACAGAGAGATAGAGACAGTCGACGTCCGCTGTCCCTCCGTGCTCCCACTGCCCATTTCAGTCGGTCCCGAGCCGTTCGGAGCGCTGGCGCCGCGCAGCCACGACCAGGACGGGCGTCGGCGCCTGATCCGGGAGTGCGAGAGGGCAAACTCGAACGAAAGCCCTTATGTCTTCGGCTTCCGTGGGAGCACCCACACGTGATTTGTAACACTGTAGTCGCGCGATCGCCATGGGCTTTTCATGTCCGGTCGACACCTGACTGGCGTGCTGAGGGAGCGTTCCGCGCGGGCGTCCGAGGCGCGTTTCTCCTCTGGCCGCGCCGCGCCGCGCCCCGCCCCGCCCCGCCCCGCCCCGCCCCGCCGCCCCGCGCGGGGCGGCGGGGCGCGGCGCGCGGGCGCCGGCGTGTCCGTCGCTTCCAGCCGGCGAGCGACCGTGGTAAATTCCGGACATGCAAGCGGGGCAGCACGAAGAGCCGGTGATGGGGAGCAACGGCTCTCTCCTTGCGGAGCTCCTGGCGGAGACGGGGGTCGCCCCCTCCAACGGCGCCTACCACGATGTGAAGCGGGGCGTGGAGGCGGTGGTCGGCAAGGTCGCGGGCCGCCCGGAGGCCGGCGCGGCGCTGGACAGCGCCCTCATCGACCTGTGGATCGCGGAGATCGACCAGCGGCTGTCGCGGCAGATCGACGAGATCCTGCATCACCCGGTGTTCCAGCGCCTCGAGTCCGCGTGGCGCGGCCTGAAGTTCGCCATCGATCACATCGACTTCCGGGAGAACATCCGCGTCGAGCTCCTCAACTGCTCGAAGGACGATCTGCTCGCGGATTTCGAGGACTCGTCCGAGGTCGTGAGGAGCGGCCTCTACAAGATCGTCTATTCGTCGGAGTTCGGCAGTTTCGGCGGCAAGCCGTTCGGCGCCGTCATCTCGAACTACGAGTTCGGCCCCGTGCCCCAGGACATCGCGCTCCTCCAGAAATGCGCGGCGGTGGCGACGATGGCGCACGCGCCCTTCCTGGCCGTCGCGGGCCCGCAGTTCTTCGGGCTCAAGGACTACCGGAAGGTGCCGCACCTCGGCGACATCAAGGCGCTCTTCGAGGGGCCGCAGTACGTGAAGTACACCGCGTTCCGCGAGTCCGAGGACGCGCGCTACGTCGGCCTGGTCCTCCCCCGCTTCCTCCTGCGCCTGCCCTACGGGGCGAGCACCTCCCCCATCCGGGCGTTCTCCTACGAGGAGGACGTCGTCGGCAACCACGCGGCGTACTGCTGGGGGGCGCCCACCTACGCGATGGCGACCCGGCTCGCCGAGAGCTTCGCGCGCCACCGCTGGTGCCTGCACATCATCGGGCCGCAATCCGGCGGCACCGTCGAGGGGCTCACGCTCCACGAGTACGAGGCGCTCGGCGCCATCCAGACCAAGATCCCGACCGAGATCATGCTGACCGAGCGCCGCGAGTTCGAGCTCAGCGAGGAGGGCTTCATCGGGCTCACGTTCCGCAAGGACACGGACAACGCCTGCTTCTTCTCCGCGAACTCGGCGCAAAAACCCAAGTACTTCGGCCAGAGCGAGGAGGGGCGCGCCGCCGAGGTCAACTACCGGCTCGGCACACAGCTGCCCTATGTCTTCCTCGTCAGCCGGCTCGCCCACTACCTCAAGATCATGCAGCGCGAGCAGATCGGCACATGGAAGGAGCGC
The DNA here is from genome assembly GCF_051527395.1 of Sorangium sp. So ce281. Taxonomy (NCBI): domain Bacteria; kingdom Pseudomonadati; phylum Myxococcota; order Polyangiales; family Polyangiaceae; genus Sorangium; species Sorangium sp. So ce281. The sequence continues at coordinate 1,734,918 of NZ_CP150322.1, read as the reverse complement.
GGCGACCTCGAGCGCGAGCTGAACGGCTGGCTCGGCCAGTATGTCGCGGACATGGATGTCGTGTCGCCCGCCGTGCGCTCGCGCAGGCCGCTCCGCAAGGCGCGGACCTCGGTGACCGAGGTCGAGGGGAGCGCGGGCTGGTACCGGGTCCACCTCGAGGTGCGCCCGCACCTCAAGTACATGGGGGCCTATTTCACCCTGAGCCTGATGGGCAAGCTCGACCGGGAGTGATCGAGCCGCGCAGGCGGGCCGCCCCCGTCGCCCGTCGGGCATGGCGCGCCCGGGGGCTCACATGTAGGAGCGATTCGCGTTGAACCACTCGAGCGCCTGCCCTATTTCCGGCGTGACATCCCAGCGAAGGCTCACGAGAGCATCGAACCCGCCCGCCACCTGACCTGGGTGCTGCCCGCCGATGGTGACGTGCCAGCCGGCCACGCCGGCGAGCACCGTGATGTGTTGATAGTCGGTCCCGATCAACACCCTGTCAGCGTCAAACCTCACGTTGTATCGCCAGCGGCCCATCGGGAAGTTGTTGGCCACAAGGGTGAAGTACAGGGTCCGATACGGCTCTTCCATGGTCGTCCTCCGCGTCGTGGGTTCGCGCGCAGCATATCGAGGCGGCTCCCCGTCGTCGACGGTCATGGCGGCGCAATCGTGCCGCGAGCGTCGAGGACGGGGCGGGTCGAGCGCCGAGCAACGGCCGTTCTTCCTCTGCCCTCGTGCCCTCGCGGCGACTCACCTGTGACATGGCGAGATCGCCCGATAAAATCCTACCGCCCCAACTCCCTCGCCGCCCGCGGCCGCGGCCTGTGGTAGAGCGCTGTATGCGCACGCCCCGACAGCCTGCCGCTCCCCTCGCGCTCGCCGTGGCCCTCTCCGCGCTGGCGGCCTGCGGCCCCGCCGCGAGCCCGCCGCCGGCGCCCCCGCCCCCCACCGTGAAGGCGCTGATGCCGCCGGCGCCGCAGGGCCTCCCTGTCGTCGAGACGAAGCTCGAGAGCGTCGGGCTCGACGAGGCCGCGCTCGACCGATCGGCGAACCCCTGCGACGACTTCTACCAGTTCGCGTGCGGCGGATGGCTGGCGAAGACCGAGATCCCGGGGGACGAGTCCGCCTGGATGCGGAGCTTCAACGAGATCGAGAAGCGCAACGAGGCGGAGCTCCGGCGCATCCTCGAGGACGCGGCGAGCGCCGGCGACCGGGATCCGGTGACCAGGAAGATCGGCGCCTACTACGGCGCGTGCATGGACGAGCCCGCGGTCGAGGCCGCCGGCGCGAAGCCCATCGCGGACCTCCTCGCGAAGGCGCGGCGGGTGCGCGACCCGAAGGGCCTCGGGGCGCTCGTCACCGAGCTCCACCGCCGTCGCATCTGGGCGCTGTTCGACATCGAATCCGCGCAGGACATGAAGGACGCGACGCGCGTCATCGCGCAGCTCGACCAGAGCGGGCTCGGCCTGCCAGACCGCGACTACTACCTCAACGAGGACGACAAATCGAAGGCGCTCCGCAAGACCTACGAGGAGCACGTCGCGCGGATGATGCGGCTCGCCGGGGCGCAGGAGGCGGCGGCGAAGGCGGCGGCGCTCGACGTCGTGCAGATCGAGACCGAGCTCGCGAAGATCTCGAAGACGCGGGTCGAGCGGCGGGACCCGGCGGGCCTCTACAACAAGCTCGACCGGGCGGCGCTCGCGAAGGCCGCGCCGGCGTTCTCGTGGGACGCGTATTTCCAGGGGCTCGGCCTCCAGGACGTCAAGGAGGTCAACGTGACCTCCGTCCGGTTCTTCGAGGGGCTCTCCCGGCTGCTCACGTCGGTGAAGCCCGCCGCGTGGCAGAGCTACCTCTCGTGGCACGTGGTGCGCTCCATGACGCCCGCGCTGCCCAAGGCGTTCGTCGACGAGAGCTTCACGCTGCAGGCCGCGCTCACCGGGCAGAAGGAGGTGCGGCCGCGCTGGAAGCGCTGCGTGGACGCGACCGACGACGCGCTCGGCGAGCTGCTCGCGCAGCCGTTCGTCAAGACGAGCTTCCCCGGCGCGAGCAAGCCCGCGGCCGAGGCGATGGTGCACCAGATCAGCGACGCGTTCGCGCGCGACGTCCGGGCGCTCGACTGGATGGATGAGGGCACGCGGCAGCGCGCGCTCGCCAAGCTCGCCGCGATGGCGTACCTCATCGGATACCCCGACAAGTGGAGGACCTACGATTTCGAGGTCGACCCGCGATCGTACGCGAAGAACGCGCTCGCCGCGCGCGCCTTCCACACGCAATGGGACCTCGGGAAGATCGACAAGCCGCTCGATCGCGACGAGTGGCAGATGAGCCCGCCCACCGTGAACGCCTATTACGACCCGCAGCGCAACCACATGGTCTTCCCGGCCGGCATCCTGCAGCCGCCGTTCTACAGCGTGAGCTCGGCCGCGGCGGTGAACCTCGGCGGCATCGGCATGGTGGTCGGGCACGAGCTCACGCACGGGTTCGACGACGCGGGCTCGCAGTTCGACCAGAAGGGCAACCTGGAGGACTGGTGGTCGAAGGAGGTCGGGGCGGCGTTCAAGGAGAAGACCGGCTGCGTCGAGGCGCAGTACTCGGCCTTCGAGGCGCTGCCGGGGCTGAAGCTGAACGGCAAGCTGACGCTGGGCGAGAACATCGCGGATCTCGGGGGCGTCAAGCTCGCCTTCATGGCGTACCGCGCGATGCGCAAGGGCGCGGCGGAGCAGACGGTCGCGAGCGGCTTCACGGAAGATCAGCAGTTCTTCCTCGCGCACGGGCAGTCCTGGTGCGGCAAGCTGCGCGACGAGGCGCTCCGGCTGATGGTCCAGGTGAACCCGCACTCCCCGCCGCGGTTCCGCGTCAACGGCCCACTCGCGAACCTCCCGGAGTTCGGCGAGGCCTTCAAGTGCGCGCCGGGCACGCCGATGCGGCCGACCAGGACGTGCGCTGTCTGGTAGCCGCGCGCGGCAGGCTCGGTTAAACGAGCCGTCATGATCCTGATTGGCCAGTACGACTCTCCCTTCGTGCGCCGCGTCGCCGTGGCGCTCCAGCATTACGGGCTCGCGTACGAGCACCGCCCGTGGTCGGTGTGGGCCGACGCGGAGTCCATCGCGAGGTACAACCCGCTCCGGCGGGTCCCCGTGCTCGTGACGGACGGCGGGGAGCCGCTCGTGGAGAGCGCGGCGATCCTCGACGCCCTCGACGACCTGGTGGGGCCCGATCGCGCGCTCCTGCCGCGCTCTGGCGAGGCGCGCCGCGCCGGGCTGCGGGTCTCGGCGCTCGCCACGGGGCTCGCGGACAAGGCGGTGAGCCTGCTCTACGAGCACGTGCTGCGCACGGGCGATCGCCGGAGCCCTGTCTGGGTGGAGCGCTGCACCGCGCAGATCGGCGAGACGCTCGATCTGCTGGAGCGGGAGCGCGCCGCCCGGACCGGCGACGCCTTTTGGCTGGGCGCCTTCAGCCACGCCGACATCGCGGTCGCCTGCGCGCTGCGCTTCGCCTCCGAGGCGCACCCGGCCCTCACCGACGCCGCGAGGCGGCCGGCGCTGGCCGCGCACGCGGCGCGCTGCGAGGCGCTCCCGGTGTTCGCGGCGGTGGTGCAGCCCCTCCACGTGGCCGTGTAGCGCCGCGCGCCGGGAATTACCTGGCCATCGACCGCCTGTGAACTGCATTGGATCGGGCTGCTTCCGACTGCCCCACGTCAAGAGCGGCAAGGTGCACCGCTCCGGATCGAGCACATCCGCGCGCCGGTTCATTTCGATTGACGCCAGCCGTGTGAACGTTCACATTTTACGCCAGGTAGTCTTTGGCGTTGCCCTGGATAGGTGCGTCATGCGCACCGGGCCTTTCTCATTGTGCGCGTTCGCCGTGCCGGTCGGGCTGCTGGCTCCAGGTGAGGCGCATGCAGGGGGAGGAGCGTGCCGGCGCCCGTGCTCGGTCGGCATCTCTGCTTCGCGACGTACCGCTGCTTCGCGAGGCTCTGGCAGGGCTCGCGGCAGCATCGCTGCGGGTCGGCCCCTCACTGAGTTGACGTGATCTGGAAGCGGCGCGGTGCTCCGCGTGGGCGGCTGGCTCACCTTCCCTTCGAGGCAAGAATCATGCGTGAGAGTCACGATTCCACCGTTCGTCACGTCAAGCTGCTGGTCGCCGCATTCCTCACGGCGTTCGCTGGGATGGCTGCCTGTTCATCGGACGGGACGAGCCCCAACCTGGCCGGCGGCGACAGCTCGGCTGGCGGCAGCGCAACCGGCGGAGCCGACGCCACTGCGGGAGCCGGAGGAGCGGCAGCGGACGGGGGCGGCGGCAGCGCCGGCGCGATGGCCGGTGGCGGAACGGGCGGCGGCGGCGGCGAGGTTCCAGACGAGACCGGGACGCGGCAAGCGGCGTACTACGTGTCGCCTTCCGGTAGCGACGACAATCCAGGCACGGCCAGCGCGCCGTTCGAGACGGTCACCAAGGCGCGCGACGCCGTCCGCACCCTCAACGCCGACATGACCGGCGACATCTACGTTTACCTCCGAGCTGGCACGTACAGCCTCACCGACGCCATCGCCTTCGCGCCGTCGGACTCGGGCACGAATGGCCATCGCATCTACTATCAGGCTTACCCCGGGGAAAAACCCGTTTTGAACGGCGCGACGAAGGTGACCGGATGGACGCCGGACGCAGGCAATATCTACAAGGCCAAGCTGGACCGAACGACGAAGCTGCGCAACCTGTACGTGAACGATGCTCGTGCCCTGATGACGAGCAAGCGGGTCACGTCGCGCGGAGGGGTCGGGACGTACAGCGTGACGGCCGGGCAGCACAGCTGGGCTTGGGCGACCGGCAGCGGCAGTGACGGCGCCAAGTACGACCTCAACGCGGTACCCGCCATCGCCAGCAACAAGGACGACCTCGAGATCGTGAACGGCACCACCTGGAACGAGAATATCGTTTGCGTTCGTGATGTCATCACCACGCCAGACAACTTCCGCGCGCTGCTCTTTCAACAGCCCTACGGCGCCATCGCGCAGACCCCCGGCTGGAATTCGGGCTTCAGTGTCTCTGGTTCCCACACGATTTACAACGCGCGCGAGTTCTTGGACTCACCCGGTCAGTTCTATTTCGACAAGACGACCGGGACCCTCTACTACTACCCGCGGCAGGGCGAAGACATGGCTCAAGCCGACGTGCAGGCGCCGATCGCAGAAAAGCTGATCGACATCGCCGGCGCCTCCAGCGCCAGCCGCGTCAAAAACCTCACCTTCCAGGGCATCACCTTCGCCAACACCGACTACAACCTATACAGCGTGAACGGATCGCGCGGCAAAGCGACGGTACAGGGCGCCACCATCTACGTTGCTTACGGCGACGGCAACTGGCACAACAGCAAGTACGAAATCATCGACACGCTGCCCGGGATGATCACGGTCAACAACGCCGACTCGATCGACTTCATCGGCAACGTGGTGAAGCACAGCGGCAATGAGGGCATCTCCTTCATCAACGACGTCGTGAATTCCAGCATCGTCGGCAACTACATCACCGACATCGCCGGCAGCGGCATCACGGTCGGCCACCCGCAGCACCTGTACGCGGGCGACTCCGGCCCGCACCACAAGTTCGGCCCCGGTGTCGAAGGCATCTGTAAGAACGACACCATCAGCAACAACCTGCTGTACGACGTGAGCTCACTGCCGGGTTTCGGTGGCCATTCGGGCATCACCGCCTTCTTCGTGGATGGCCTGAAGATAACCTACAACCACATCCAGAAGACGGCCTATAACGGCATCAACCTGGGCTGGGGCTGGCGGAACTTCCCCGACTCGACCACCTGCAAAGACAATGCGATCAACAACAATCGCTTCATCGATACCTTGAGCAGGCTACACGACAGCGGCGCGGTCTACACGCTGGGTCAGATGCCGGGCACGACCATCAACGAGAACTACGTCAAGGGCATTCCGCCCGCGACGAGCGGCCCCACGTACGGCCTGCACAACGACGAGGGCAGCGCGCACATCACGCAGAACGACAACGTGCTCGACATCGACCCCGGCGTAAAATACACGATCAACTGCGAGGATTTCGGGGCCAAGCACCACCTCACCATCCTGAGGACGTACGCCACCGTGAACAAGATGGGCATCAACCCGCCCGATAGCAGGATCGACCCGCCGGTCGCGGTTCCGGACAACATGTGGCCTGCCGCGCAATACGAAATTTGCCTGAGCTCCGGCATCCAGGAAGAGCACCGGGGCATCATCCCCAGCAGCCTGCTCGCGGTTCAAGACTACGTGTTCCCGGCGAGCGCCTCGGTCGCATCCGGCACCGAGACAATCAAGATCAGGAGCACGGGCGCGGCGGCCAACGCCGTCTGGCTCGCGCCGGCCGGCACCGGCACGTTCACGGAGGGCGCGACGATGACGAAGGCGGCGGGGGACGCGACGTCCATCGCCGTGCCGGCCAGCGCCGGGACGTACAACCTGCATGTGGTCGATGCGCAGGGCGAGAAGCTCGGTGAATCGGCGGCGCAGCTGCGGGTGCGCTGACGTGCCGCGGTGGGCGCTACAGCAGTGGCGCCCACCTTGCTTCCCCGACCGGCCGTGGCAGCGGGCGCCGGCGTCAATTCCAATCCACGGGCTCATCGATCGGCGCGGACCGTTCGCGGCTCTCCCCTCGGTGGTCCCGGTTCAGGTTCACCCCACCGCCGTCCTCCGACGACGGATCAAGGTCGAAAGTGCAATTGCCAGAGCAACCAGGGAAGTCCCGGCGGACTCCCTCGAATCGGCCCTGCCGACCGCGCACGATCCAGAATCAGCGCTACCGGCCGGGCCACCAGCCGTGACGGCGCCACCCGTTCCACCGCTCCCGCCGCTTCCGCCTGCGGCGCCGCTTCCGCCTGCGGCGCCGCTTCCGCCTGCGGTGCCGCTTCCGCCTGCGGTGCCGCTCGACCCCGTGCTCCCGGCGGGCCCGCCGCTCATGCCGCTCTGCCCCTGTCCGCCGCCCCCACCCTCTCCACCGGTTCCGCCTGCGCCGCCGCTTCCGGCCGCCCCGCCGCTGCACTGCTCTATCTCGGGATCGACCGGCCCGGTCTTGTCGAGACCCAGAAAGGGGATGACGTACTCAGCGGGGAATAACGCGTCGGAGGGGCCGTGATCGCCGCCAATCGAGGTGAACGCGTCGAGGACCACGTAGCCGCACTCATTCTCCCAGCGCTGCCGCGTCGCATCGTGATTGCCGAGCCGGACTCCCGTATCGGTCGACGTCGGGCTCGCGCCCACGCCCAGAACATGGGTCCATTGCTTGATGGCCTCCGTGTGGTTCGGGTACCTGATGAGTGTGTCCGCGTCGCCGTGGAAGAGCTGCAGCCGCGGGCGAGGTCCCGCATACCCCGGGGCCAGCGTACGGGCGATGTCCCCCCACTCTTGCGCTGTGTGGGTCACCGAGCCGCCCGCGCACGCTCCGCTATATCCGCCGTTGTTGCCTGATTCGTTGGCTGCGCGGCACCCGGCCGGCATGCCCGCGAACGCGGCGCCTGCTTTGAAGACGTCCGGGTAGAGGGCAAGCAGGAGCTCGGTCATCATGCCGCCGGACGAATCTCCCGTCGCATAGACGCGATCCGCGTTGCCTCCGTACGTGTCGAGCGCGTACTTCACCATCTGCCTGATGGCGTGACTGTCGCCACCGCCTTCGCGCGTGCGAGTCTTGTCCGAGACGACGTCCCAGCATCTTCCGCTGCTGGGGACGACCATGATGAAGCCATGGTCGTCCGCCGCGTCGACGATGCCCCCGCCCCGCGCCTGACCGAACACTGCACTGGCGGTCCCGCCGCAGTAGTGCACCAGCGTCAGAATCGGAGGATTCGGCTCCACGTGATCCGGGACATAGACGTACATGCTCACGTCACCAGGCAGACCGCTCACCTTCCAGTCGTTGATCTGCTGCAACGTCGCCGCTCCCGCGGAGGGTACCGGCCCCAGCATGGCTGCCAGCAAGGCGCCCCAAGCAGTCCAATTTCGGCTCATGATGGAGTTCTCTCCTGTGTATAAATTTGCTCTCTCGAATCAAGCAAGGCTGCGACGACATGACGCCGGCGATGTCAATGACGAATCGCCACGCTCACCTCAGGTGACAGAAGGTCCCGTACGCGATCCGCCTTCCTCTTGCCGACGATGGCGAAGCAGACCCTCCGGACGGAGTCGGCGCCGAGATCCATCGGATGACGAAGATCGCCGTGTTCACGACGACCCATCCATGGCAAAGCAGAAGGATACCGGTCGGGTCTATTGTGAACGCTCACATAGACAACGTCAATTCCGATCGACCGGCCCGCGGTGTCCTCCAGCCCGAGGGAGAAGAGGCTGGCGGGGCGCCTCTGGAGCGCGGCGTCACGAGGAGCGATCCTCGCTCGTTCGCCCTCTCTCCCGCTCCGCCCCGCTCCAGGGCCGGCGTCCTGCCCGCCTTCTCCGCATGACCGCAGAAGCTCGGGCGGAGACAGGCGGTCTTCGTGCAGTATCAGCGGCCTGGCCATGGTGGTTCCTCGCGACACGCGTCCTTGCGGCGTCGCGCAGACTTGCCGCGCCAAACGACACGGGTTACCGTCGATGACATGAGCGTGGCAGCCTCCCTGTTGCAGATCGATCCCCGAGATGATGTGGCCGTCGCCGTGCGCGGCATAACCGCAGGGGATTCGGTGGCCGACGCGATCACCGCCCGCGTCGACATCCCGGCCGGGCACAAGGTGGCGCTGCGCGCGATGGCCGCTGGCGAGCTGGTGCGGAAGTACGGCTGGCCAATCGGGCGGGCGAAAGTGGACATCCAGCCGGGCGACCACGTGCACACGCACAACCTGGCCACCGCGCTCTCCGGCCTCGACACCTACGCCTACGAGCCCACGACCCCTGAGCCCCTTCCCGCGACCGAGAACCGCACCTTCATGGGCTACCGGCGGAAGAACGGGCGGGTGGGCACCCGCAACGAGATCTGGATCCTGTCGACGGTGGGCTGCGTCTCCCGCACCGCCCAGAAGGTGGCCGCCGAGGCGGACAGACGCTTCAAGGGCCGGGTGGACGGGGTCTACGCCCTTACCCACCCCTTCGGCTGCTCCCAGCTGGGGGGTGATCTCGAGGCCACCCGCCGGATGACCGTGGCCCTGGCCGGCCACCCGAACGCGGGCGGAGCGCTGATCATCGGCCTGGGCTGCGAGAACAACCAGCTCGGCCCGCTCCTCGGGAGCGCCTCGCACCTCGATCCCGATCGCCTGCGGTCGTTCACCGCCCAGACGGCCGAGGACGAGCTCGAGGCGGGCCTCGAGGCCGTCGAGGAACTGGTGAGGATCGTCGAGCAGGACCGCCGCGAGCCCTGCCCCGTCTCCGACCTGGTGATCGGCCTCAAGTGCGGCGGCTCGGACGGCTTCTCGGGGCTGACCGCCAACCCGCTGGTGGGCCGCATCGCCGACAAGGTCTGCGCCGCCGGTGGCTCGGCCATCCTGACCGAGATCCCGGAGATCTTCGGCGCCGAGCGCCTGCTCATGACCCGCGCCGAGAGCGAGGCGGTCTATGAGGACATCGTCGGCGTGGTGAACAACTTCAAGAGCTACTTCATCGCCCACGGAGAGCCGGTGTCGGAGAACCCCTCGCCCGGCAACATCGCCGGCGGCATCACGACGCTGGAGGAGAAGTCCCTGGGCGCGGTGCAGAAGGCCGGCCGCGCCCCGGTGACCGAGGTGGTCCACTACGGTGGGCAGATCCGCGGCACGCCGGGCGTGGCTCTGCTGGAGGCCCCCGGCAACGACGCGGTCTCGTCCACAGCGCTCGCAGCCGCCGGCGCGACGGTCATCCTCTTCACCACCGGCCGGGGCACGCCCCTCGGTTTCCCCGCGCCGACCCTCAAGCTCGCCACCAACTCCAGCCTGGCCCAGCGCAAGCAGCGCTGGATCGACTTCGACGCCGGCCGCATCGCCTCGGGCGAATCCATGGACGCGGCCGCCGACGCCCTGATGGACCTGGTGTTGGCCACCGCCTCCGGCCGTCCAACCCGCGCCGAGGAGAACGGCGAGCGCGAGATCGCACTTTGGAAGCGGGGCGTCACCCTTTGAGCCGAAAGCGCCCGTCGGAGGCCGGGCTCCGCCTCGCTCCGCCGCACGTCGAACGGCCCGCCTGGCCTCCTCCGGTCACCGGACCGGATGGACGACCTCATCCTGCGCTGGTAGGCGAACTATCTCGGTCAATATCCAGGCTGGGGTACCTCGCGGCAACCGGCGCCGACCTGGCCTGGAGCGGCTCGATCTTGCCGACGATGACGAGGTAGCTGAACGCGCCGAGCAGGCAGAAGCCGCCCGCCACGACGAGCGGGATCGTGAACGATCCCTTGGTCAGCGAGAGCATCACGCCGGTGAACGTCGTGATGACGATGCCGGCCAGGTTCGACGCAAAGTTCTGGATGCCGCTGATCGAAGCCACATGGCGCGGCGTGGGCGCGACGTCGCCGGGAAGGGACCAGATGCTGGCGCCGGCGAACGCGAGGCTCGCGTAGGAGATGCCGAAGAAGGCGAGCATCAGATAGATGTTGGAGGTCAATGCCGACAGCGTGATCGCCGACGACACCAGCATGCCGCCGACCATGCAGGTCTTGCGTGCGGCGGTGAGGCTCCAGCCACGGCGATAGAGCGCGTCGGAGACGAAGCCGCCGATCCAGCCGCCCGGAATCGCCATCAGCGCGGGGATCATGCCGAGCGTGCCGAGCGACTTGAGCGAGAAGCCGCGCGTCTGCACGAGGTAGCTCGGGAACCACGTGATGAAGAAGTAGTTGGTGAAGTTGAGGCAGAAGAAGCCGAGCATCATGCCCCAGAGCGTGCGATGGCGGAAGAGCGACGCCCACGTCACGTTGTTCTGCGCGTCCTCGGCGGGCGCTGCGTGGACGACGTCCTGCTCGCCCGTCATGTCGCCATGCGCGGGGCTGCGGTAGATGACGACCCAGCCGAGGATCCACACCGCGCCGAACAGGCCCGTGATGACGAAGGCCGCCTTCCATCCGAGCGAGTCGATGATGAGCGCGACGAGGGGAATCGACAGCGCCGAGCCGACGCGCGCACCGCTGTCGAAGATGCCCGTCGCGAGCGCGCGCTCGCGCGGCTTGAACCACTGGCTCACGAGCTTGGCGCAGGCCGGGTAGGCGCCGGCCTCGCCCACGCCGAGCAGCAACCGGTAGCCGAACATGGCCGCGACGCTCGACGCGCCGGCGGTCGCCGCGGTGAAGAGCGACCACCAGCCGACGGCGATCGGCAGCGCGATGCGCGCGCCCACACGGTCGACGAACCAGCCGAACGGCATCTGCATGAGCGCGTAGGTCCAGAAGAAGCCGCTCATGATGAACCCCATCTGGGCGGGGCCGATGCCGAGCTCCTTCTCGATCTGGGGCGCCGCGACCGCCAGATTGGCGCGATCGATGTAGTTGACGGCGACGGCGAGAAAGCACAGGAAGAGCACGACCCAACGCATCTTTCTCATCTGCATGTCTCCTTTGGGCAGCCTCACCTGCTCATGCGGGCACGGCCGTGCAAAGAGCCGCGTGCAGCCGGGGCTGATCGAGGTTCAGGCCGAGCTCGCGCGCGAGCTCGATCACGGGCCCGAAGCGGCGTCGCTTCTTCTCGCCATGGTTGCGCGCGATATCGGAGAGCCGGTGATCGAGGAACGGGTTCTGGAAGCGCTGGCGCACCTCGTCGAGGTAGGCGCGCGCGGCAGCACCCTTGCCGAGCGCATCGAAGACGGGCACCACCTCGTCGCGCCAGAGCGCCTCGAGATCGGCGCGCAAGGCCGGATCGCGCATCGCGCGCAGCGTGTTCTCGTCCGCGGGGCGCCCGTCCAACCGCCAGCGCTCGGCGAGGTAGGTGTGCCCGAGGTTCAGCAACAGCAGCTTCAAGCGTTCGTAATGGAGCAGGTCGTCCGTCACGATCATCGCTTCATGCTGGCACGGCAGCACCATCCCCTCGCGCCGCTCGATCGCCCAGAGCGCGTAGGGCTCGGCGATCGCGCCGACGGGGCGGATCGGCTCCGAGACGATCCGGTCGACGAGCGAGTTCACCCAGATGCACGTGTGCTCGATGTAGCGCAGGAACGCGGCATCGGCGCCCCATTGGCGCGCCACGCCGGCGACGAGCGCACGCAGCGTGTCACCGTTGTTCGAGACGAGCTCGCAAGGCAGCAGCGTGAGCGGCGCGGCGCCCGCCTCGAAGCGTGCGCGCAGCAGGATGACGAGCTTCGCGGCGAACCCGCGCGGCACGCCCGCGCCGGGCGCGAGCAATGTCGCCGTGTCCTCGGGCAAGCAGACGTATCCGCTGTCGCTCGTGTTCGAGATCACGACGCGCGCATCCTTCGCGAAGCGCTCGCGCACGAGCGGCCAATCGGTGTTCGCGTCAAGCGCTTCCGTGATCGAGCTGCATTCGATCGTCGCATCGACGACCTCTTCGCGGCGCAGCCCGCGGATCCGCACGGGGTGACGCCCCTGCGCGCGCAGCGCGTCGATGCGCGCGCGGCTCTCGGGGTTCGACGTGGTCTGCACCACGGTGATGGTCCCGAGCGCGCGGCCGGCGCCGAGCGCCTCCGAGATGAAGAGGTCCGCGTGAGCCTGCAGGAACCGGCTCGTGCCGAACTGAAGAATCGGATTGCCCATGTCGGTGCTCCGGCGGCTCAGCGGGCGCGTACCCACGCGAGGCTCGTGTGCGCGAGGCTCCCGGTCGCGCTCGGCGACACGGTCGACTCGGGATCGTGCTTCGAGAGCAGGCTCTTCATCCGCAGAAACTGATGGATCGTCTTCATCCGAAATCCCTTCAGTGAAGGCGCCGAATCGCGCACACTCACGACATACCCACCATGATCTTGGAGGTTCGACCGGGGTGGGCAGCCCAGTCGGCGAGCGCCTCGGGCACGCCTTCGATGGGGATCGACCTCGAAATCAGAATGTTCGGGTCGAACGTGCGTCGCTCGAAGAAGGCGATCACGTCCGAGAACTCGTTCAGGCAGTTGCGCGAGCCGAGGATGTCGAGCTCCTTCATCACGAACAGCCTGGTCTCGTAGCTCACCGGCTCTTTGCCGTATCCGATGTACACGACTCGGCCGCAAAATTTCACCCAATCCACCGCGTTGCGGTAAGTCGCGGTCGCGCCCACGGCTTCGATCACGACATCCGGCCCGTCGCCGTTCGTCAGGTCCATCACGCGCTGGCGTGCATCGGCGTTCCCGAGCACCGCCTCTCGCGCGCCGAGCGCCCGGGCGAGCGCGAACTTCTCGTCCTGCGTGTCGAGCGCGATCACGCGCGCGCCGCGGCTCACCGCGCCGGCGACAGCCCCGAGCCCCACGCCGCCGCAGCCCATCACCAGCACGGTCTCATCGGCCTCGACGCGCCCCCGCGCCGCCGCGTGAAAGCCTACCGAGAACGGCTCGACGAGCGCGAGCTCCGTGAGGCTCAACTTCCGTGACGTGAAGAGCTTCTGGTACGGCACGGCCACGAGCTCGGTCAGCGCGCCGTCGCGCTGTACGCCCATGGTCTTGTTGTCGCGGCAGGCGTTGCGCCGTCCCGCGCGGCACGAGGGACACCCGCCGCACGCCGTGTACGGCGTGAACGTGACGTCGGTACCGACGCGCCAGTCCGCCTCGACGCCCGAGCCGAGCTCCACGATCGTGCCGGCCACCTCGTGCCCCAGCACCCGAGGGTACGTCACCATCGGGTTCTTGCCCAAGAACGTGTTCAAGTCGGAACCGCACAAACCGACCCGTTGCACGCGGATCAACACCTCATCGTGCGCCGGTTTGGGCTCGCGGATCTGGCTCACCTGTGCAACCGACGGACCGGTGATCGTCAGGGCTTTCATGCTGTCATTGCCTCGCTGAGCGACTTCGTTCACTCGCGGCTTTCACGGCGCGCTCCGCAGCCGGGGCCGCTTCGTTCTGCTAAAGAACAGAGCGCCATGTCGAATGGCCGTAGCCGAAGCGGCGTGGCGTTGCTCTACGATCCGTGAGCGGGGCGGCAGGCGCCGCCTTCCCCGTGGCGCTCGGGACGCCGCTGTTCAGGGGTGACGCGCGTAGAACTTCTGCGCATTCTTGTACATGACCTTGTCACGTGCTTCCTGACCAAACTCCTTGAGGTAGAGCTCGGCGATCTCGATCTCCGAAGCGAGGCTGCCACCCATATCGACCACGGGCCAGTTGCTGCCCCAGATCAGCCGGTCTTCGCCGAAGGCCTTCATCAGCACGTCGAAGTGCGCCTTGTACGCCGCGAGGTCGGTCGGCGCCTTCCAGGGATCGTCCTCGGTGGCGGCCGGGTTGTACATGTCGAAGAACGACGAGAACTTGATGTAGATGTTCGGGTGCCTGGCCAGCCGCTGCATCGCATCGACCCAAGCCGGATCCGGCGTCGGCCCCTTCGCGCCCGCCAGGTGATCGATGATGATACGGAGCTTGGGCACCGCGGTCGCGAGCGCCTCGACCCTGTCCTTCGGGTTCAGGGTGCCGCGGCTGATGATGTCGAGGGTCATGCCCTTGGCCGCGAGCTCCTCCAGCGAGGCGAGTTGCTTGGCGTCGAGCGCCAGCTTCGGGCTCCAGAGGAACCCGCGAATGCCGACCACGCGCGGGTCCGCGACGAGGCGCGCCAGATCGGCGCTGAAGCTCGGCGAGCCGATCTCGAGCTGCGCGACGAGGAACTTGAAGAAGTCGTTGCCCTTCGTCGTCTCGAGGACCTTGAAGTTGTCGTCGACGACGGGGCTGGCTTCGACGATGCCGGTGCCGATGATGCCATTCTGCTTCGCGATGGCTTCATACTCCGGGGGCGACACGTCGCGGTAAATCGGCTTCTGCTTGGCTTCCGGCCAGACGACGCCGCCCGGACGCGTGACCTGGTAGAGATGGATGTGCGTGTCGAGGATCGGACCACGCTGCTTCGCCGGCACGGCCAGCGGGGCCGCCGCTTTGCTCGTGCCGCCCGCCGTCTCGGGCGGCGTCGTCGTGGTCGCGGAAGACGACGCACACGCCGCGAGCGGCGAGAGCGTCATCATCAGGCACAACTTGGCGAAACTCGCCGGAATACTCGTGAGTATTTTCATGGTGGAGTCTTTTTGGAGTCGGTGCCGAACGCGATCCCGATAGCGGAGGTGTCGCTGCGCATGACGACCCCCTCATGGCAAAGCAGAATAAGGAGGCCTCAATGTGAACGTTCACATGAGCGATGTCAACACCATTTCGCCCCTGAGGCCAAGCTCGGACTCGGGTGGCGGGCAAGTCTCCTCCGGAGCGCCGCGGCAAGAGAGGCAGGCACCGGACCGCGGTTATGTTCGATGTAGATTCCAATTTCCAATCCGCTTGCCTCCGGTCAAGGGCTCATCTCGGTAGAGAGCACCTGGGATCACCGCTGTCGCGGGCGGGCTGGACGATTCGGTCCCGGTGGTCGCCGTCGGCCAACACGACGGCGCGGCGGCGGCGACCCGCCATCTCCTCGACCTTGGGTCATGGGCGCCGTGGCCGGCCGCCGCTGCGCGCCCATCGGGATCGAGGGTGACCTCACGCCGATCCTTTTTCGTTGACACCCGTAATGTGAACGCTCACAATTTGTCTTGGGGTTTCTTTTCGCTCTCCCCCTGAGCAGGCCATCATACGCGGCGGCCCTTCCTCCCTGGGATCGGGATCGATCACCAACCCTGGAGAAGCGACGCTGGAGAACTGTTCGATAAGTTTTCCAGCATCGTCGCAGCGCTGCGCCGCACGCTGCCGGCTCGCTTGCCACGCGCACGGCGTGGGGCATCGGAGACTGTGTTGAACGCCTTGTCAAACAGCCCGCTAGTTCAATAACTCGTCCATGCATCGAAGGGGCGGCGTTCACTCCACAGCCTGCGGGGCAGAGCTCGGTCGCCTCGACATCCTCGTGAACGACGCGGGGCGGATCCGCAGGTCGTCGGCCGCCCAGCACTCGGACGAGGACGGCGGCTGGATGAGTTGTCGAGGAGAAGAATATGCAGATTCGCAGTGCAACAGGTTGCCAGTGGGACCAGGTGAGCCTCGGCGAGGTGATGCTGCGCCTCGACCCGGGTGAGCGCCGCGTCCACACAGCGCGGACGTTCGACGTCGGGGAGGGCGGGGGAGAGTACAACGTGGCGCGGGGGCTCCGGCGCTGCTTCGGGCTCCGCACCGCCATCGTCACGGCGCTCGCGGACAACGCCGTCGGGCGCCTCATCGAGGATCTGATGCTCCAGGGCGGGGTCGACACGTCCTTCCTGCGCTGGGTCGACTACGACGGCGTGGGCCGGGACGTGCGCAACGGCCTCAACTTCACCGAGCGCGGCTTCGGGCCCCGCGCCGCTGCCGGCTGCTCGGACCGCGGCCACAGCGCGGCGTCCAAGCTCAGGCCCGGCGACGTGCCGTGGGAGACCCTCTTCGGCGAGCGCGGCGCGCGCTGGTTCCACACCGGCGGTATCTTCTGCGCTCTCTCGGAGACCACGGCCGGCGTGGCGCACGAGGCCATGGAGGTCGCGCGCGCGCAGGACGTGCGGATCTCCTACGACCTCAACTACCGGCCCTCGCTGTGGAAGAACTTCGGCGGCCAGCGGCGGGCGCGCGAGGTCAATCGCGCCCTCATGCCGTACGTCGACTGCGTGTTCGGCAACGAGGAGGACTTCGTCGCGGGCCTCGGCTTCGAGGTGTCCGGCGTGGACAGCAGCTACAGCCAGCTCGACACGAGCGGCTTCCGCCGGATGATCTCCGAGGTCGTCGCGGCGTACCCCAACATCTCGGTCGTCGCCACGAGCCTCCGGACGGCCAAGACCGCCAGCGTGAACGGCTGGGGTGGCATCCTGTACTACGAGGGCGAGTTCCACGAGGTCCCGCAGCGAGACATCGAGATCCTGGACCGCGTGGGCGGCGGCGACTCGTTCGCTTCGGGGATCATCTATGGCCTCTTGACCGAGCAGAGCCCGCAGTGGGCGATCGAGTGCGGCGTCGCGCACGGCGCGCTGGCGATGTCGACCCCGGGGGACACCTCGATGGCGTCGCTCGCCGAGGTGCGGAGGGCCATGAGCGGAGCCGGCGCGAGGATCGAGCGATGAACAGGGAGCAAATCGTCCGTCGCATCGAGGAGATCGGCATCGTCCCCGTCGTGCGCGCGCCGAGCGGAGAGCTCGCCGTGCGGGCCGCTCGCGCGCTGTGCGCGGGCGGCATCGAGGTCATCGAGATCACGATGACCGTCCCCGACGCCCTGTCCGTCATGCGCGAGATCGCCTCGCGGATGAGGGACCACGTCCTCGTCGGCGCGGGCACCGTGCTCACCGCGGACGCGGCCCGCAGGTGCATCGAGGCCGGCGCCGAGTTCATCGTGAGCCCGGGGCTCGACCTGGAGGTCATCCGCGCGGCGCACGATCTCGGGAAGGCGGTCTTCCCGGGGGCGCTCACGCCGACCGAGGTGATCACCGCGTGGAACGCCGGCGCCGACACGGTGAAGCTGTTCCCGTGCTCCGCGATGGGGGGCGCGAAGTACCTGCGCGCCCTGCGCGCGCCGCTCCCGGAGGTGAAGATGATGCCGACCGGCGGGGTCAACCTGACGACAGCCAGGGATTTCATCGAGGCCGGCGCCGTGGCGCTCGGGGTCGGCGGCGAGCTCGTGGACGCCGCGGCGCTCGCGGCGGGCAAGGACGAGGTCCTCACGGAGCGCGCGCGCGAGTTCATGTCCGTGGTCAGCGCCGCGCGTGCAGAGCTCGAGAACAGCGCGCGGACGTAGAGAACAGCTCCGGCGGGCGGTGCTCGGCAGCTCACCGTCGACAAGGCGTTCCTGGCGTGCCCGCGCGCTGGCGCGCTTGCCCGACTCCCCCGAGGACATGGTGGTCGCGGACGACGCGCTCTGGGTGCTGCTCTGGAGCAAGGGGAGCTCGGCGGACTCCTCGGTCGTGCGGATCGATCCGGCCACGGGAGCTCAACGCCGCTCGCCCGCGCTCAGCCGGGACGCCTTCGCGCTCGCCGTCGGGCACGGCCGGATCTGGGTAGCGCACGGCAACGGAGACGTGAGCGTCGTCGACCAGACCTCGCTGGAGCCGCGCGACGATCTCCACATCGGCGACCTCCACCAGCACATCGCCGCCGGCCCGGGCGCGGTGTTCACGGATGTGCGCTCCGGGGTCGTCCGTCTGGATCCGGCGAGCGGCAGAGCCACGCACGAGGTCGCGCTCGGCGAGCCCGTCTCCGTGCTCCTTCAGATGGGAGACGAGGTCATCGCCGTGGGCCAATCTGGTCGCACGTGGCTGCTCGACCCGGAGGACCTGACCCTCCGCGCGATCCTCGCCGCCCCCGAGGGCGTGAGGTCGCCGCGCGCCGCAATGCGATACGGAGAGACGCTGCTCCTCACCGAGTTCGACGACGCTGGCGCAGCTGGGAAGGCGGACGGCCGCCTGCTCATCCTGCGTTCTTCGCCTCGCTGACGCCGAGCCGAAAGTCTGCACAGGCGCGCGGCGACGACGGCGACCATGCTGCCCTGAGATGGCCTAATGAGAGATATTGACGAAGACGTTCACGCTCCCGTCCTGCTGGACCGGGGTGGAGACGACGAGCACGTCCGGCCTCTGGTCGGCGTTCACGTCTCCGATCGCGAGCGCCCTGGTGAAGACGCTCTGGTACATGAGCGCGGAGTCGAACGTGCCGTCGCCCTTGCCGCGAAACACACCCACCGTCCCACCGCCGCCGAGCGCGACGAAGATATCGGGCCGCGTATCGGAGTCGAAATCCGCCGTGCTGAGCGCCGTCTCGAGGGGGAAGTAGACCGGCATGGTGATGGGCGCGCCGAACATCCCCCGTGGCTGGCCGGGCAGCACGCCGACGACGCTCGCGCTGCCCACCGTCGCGAAAGCTATATCGAGCACACCGTCGCCCGTGAAATCGGCGGGCGCGACGGTCCACGCGGAGCTGCCCACCGGGAGGCTCGCGGCCGCCTCGAACGTGCCGTCTCCGTTGCCGAGGAGGAGCCGAATGTCATCGCTGTCGTAGTTCGCCGTCACCAGATCCGTCCTCTCGTCTCCATTGAAATCGCGAGCCGCCACATCCAGGATGTTCATCCCCGCGGGATACGCGATCGGCGGCAGGAACCCGCCAGCCCTGTCATTGAGGAGCACGCGCACGTTGTCGAAGGTGGTCGCGGCGATATCGGCGGCGCCGTCTCCATTCATGTCGGCGAGCGCGATCTTCCTCCCGCCCTCGTGGAGCGCCACGGGGCCGAACGAGCCTGCGCCGTCACCGAGGAGCACACCGACCTTTCCCGCCGCGTCGGTGCCGAACACGACATCGAGGTGCCCGTCGCCGTTCACGTCCCACGCGACGACCTGCTCCGGATCCACGCCGCTGGCAGGCAGGGTCACGGGCATATCGAACGCGCCGCTCCCTCTTCCGGCAAAGAGCGAGAGCGACTGGCCACCGGCATACGCGACGACCACGTCGGCCTTGCCGTCTTCATTCCAATCGCCGAGCGCCGCGCCGCTCGCGCCCTTGCCCCCGAGGAGCGCCGGAGCTGCGTGGAACGTCCCATCTCCGCGACCTCGCGCGACAAGGAGGCCGCTCGTCGACATGACGAGATCCGCTTTGCCGTCCCCGTCGAGGTCTCCTGACCGGACGCGCGAGCCACGTTGTCCAGTGAAATAGGTCACCCGCGGCTCGAGCCCCCCGAGCCCGTCACCCCGGAAGACGCTGAGCATCGAGTCGTCCGTGCTCTCCACCGCGATGTCTTGTCTTCCGTCGCTGTCCCAGTCGCCGAGGACGACGCCGCTCGGCGCGAGGCCGGCCGGGACGCGCCTGGTCGCCGAGAGCGCGCCCGACGGGCTACCCATCAAGAGGGTCATTCCCTTCGTATCCACGGCAGCGATATCGGGGTTGCCGTCGGCGTCGAGGTCGCCGATCGCCAGATCGGCCGCGCTGCCGACCGGCACGCCGTCTTGCGCGGAGATCGTGGTCTTCGTCACGGGGCCGAAGGCGCCGCCGGCCTGGCCGAAGCGCACGCTCACGACCGGCGTGGAGACCTCCGTGTCATAACCGACGATGTCGCGCACGCCGTCGCTATCGAGGTCGGCCAGCGTGATGAAGCGACAGTTCGTGGTCCCGGTGAGCGTGCTCGACGTCGTGAACGCGCCCGCGCCGTCCCCCGCCAGGATCGTGATGCTATTGCCATTGCGGCTCGCCACGACGTCGAGCTTCCCATCACCGTTCACGTCGGCGAGGACGGGCGAGACGTAGTCCGCCCCCGGGCTCGAGATCGGGGCCTGGAACGTGCCGTCACCGTTGCCGAGCAGGACGCGGACGCCGGCGTCGGCGCTCAGGAGCGTGACGACCAGATCCTGGTTCATGTCGCCGTTCACGTCGCCCACGGCGACGTCATGCGCGCCATTCACGACGTGCTCTGTCCGAGGAAGAAACCCACCCTTGCCATCGGCGAGGAGCACCGAGACCCTGTTCGCGCTGCGCAGCGCCAGCGCGCCGTCGGCACGTCCATCGCCATTGAGGTCCGCGAGCACGAATGGGGTGCCTACATAGCTCGATCCGGTCGCATAGAACCTGACGACATCAAAATCGATCGTCTCCGCGGCCTGAGGCGCGCCCCCACCTGCTCCGCCTGCGCCATCCTGGCCGCCGCTCCCGCCCGTGCCGCCGGTGCCGCCGCTCCCGCCCGTGCCGCCTGCACCGTCTGCGCCGCCGCTCCCGCCCGTGCCGCCGGCGCCGCCGCTCCCGCCCGTGCCGCCTGCACCGTCTGCACCGCCGCTCCCGCCCGTGCCGCCTGTACCGCCAACGCCACCCGCGCCACCTTGACCGCCGAGCCCCCCGGCGCCGCCCTGACCCACGGGCGGATCGGATGGAACGTCCCCGCACGCATAGCTGCAGAAGATGACGAACGCCGATGCCAGAACTCCGCCGTGTGTGCGCATTTGGATATCACCTTGCAATGAGCCGCGATTGGGAAAATAGTCCGCGCAAATCCATTCTTATTTGTCAAGAAATTTGCGTCAGCGCCTACAGCGTGTCTGTACGGTGGGACGGCCACCACGAGGGGATTGACTTTCGGATCGCGTTTGGATTTCCTGGCCCCCTGTGTCGCCGCGATCAGAGAGGAATTCATCATGAATGCGCGTTATGCGATTGGGCTCATCGTCGTTGGTTGTGGCTGCGCGGGATCGACGCCGAGCGCCTCGAGCCCGCCGCCGAGCGAACCGCTCGCGAGCGCCGAAGCTCCCGCGCCCGTCGCGCCCGCGCCGCCGGCACCGGCGCCTTTGCCAACGACGCCCGCGGCCGAGCCCGCGGCGACTGCGAGCGTCCCCAAGCTAGCGCCCCCCGAAACCCCCGATGCCATCAAGGCGCCGAGCGCGGCCAATCTCGTCTTGAAGGCGAACGCCAGGGGCGCGCAGATCTACGTGTGCGGAAAGAAGAAGGAGCCCAAGGCGAAATTCGAATGGACGCTCAAAGCCCCGGACGCGACGCTGACGGACGAGGCAGGAAAGACGCTGGGCAAGCATTACGGCGGCCCGACGTGGGAAGCGGCGGACGGCAGCAAGATCGTTGGTGCCATGAAGGCCAAGGTCGATGCCCCCGACACCACCGCGATCCCCTGGCTGCTCCTGGAGATCAAGTCGACCGAGGGGCAAGGCGTGCTCAGCCACGTCGCGTGGATTCAGCGCGTTCAGACCGTGGGCGGCAAAGCTCCGGCAGACGGCTGCGACAAGGCGCACGATGGCGCCGAGGCGCGCATCGACTACAGCGCGACCTACTACTTCTACGCGAACCCGTGAGCTAGCCGACTCAGCGCGCAGCGGTCAGCTGCTTTGCAGACGGGGTTGTCGCCCTCGCATAGAGGCTATCGAGGAACAGGGCCATCGAGAGGTACAGCTGCGCACCAGGGCTGTAGAATACGGAGCGATGCTGTCCGTCTTCCCCCAGGCTGGGCGCGGTGTTGTCGTAGCCGAGCTCGAACCATGCGATGTCCTCGGCCGGGTAGCTCAGCGACACCTCGAACGTGGTGCCGGTCGTCGCCGACGAGCCGCGCGACTCCACGGGCACGCACGTCAGCACGGTCTGCACACAGCCTTCGTCGGACGGCACATCACGGAATCGGGCCACGAGCCCCCACGTGTTGCCGAGCGATAGATCGCCCCAGAGGTTGACCCAGAAGCTCATCCGCATGGAGAGCTGATCGCGCAGCAGGAAGTCCCCCGAGAGCCGATCGTCGAGCTGCACCTCGCCCGACGGGGACGTACGAGGTCTGACAGGGTCGCCGTTCACGGGCGTGGTGGCCTGCGAGAACAGGTGCTCCCATACGCCGCCGGCCGAGAAGAAGACGCCGTTCAGCCACGCTTCATCGAGCAGGGGGAGATTCGCGAGCACACCGAGCCCGAGCCGCGTGCGCGCGTAGACTCCGGTGTACCGGCTCGCCGGCGACGTCGGGAGCGCGACGCCGAGCCGAGGCCCGGCGAGCAGGGCGAGGCCCTTGTCGTCCTGGAAGATCGTGTAGGTGTACGCGGCCTGGAGGGGAAGGTCCGCCAGGGTGACGGGGGCCCCTCCGGGGACATCGCCGTCTGACAGGGGTACGTTCAGGGCGATGTCGGTGCCCACCCAGGCCCAGTGTTCCTTCGTGCTCACGAACGAGTAGCGGGGAACGAGCGAGAAGGTCATGCCGGCGTACTCGCCGTCCTCGCTGTAAGGCCCGCCGTCGAGGCCGAAGACGTCGGTGGTGGCGCTGGTGGTCCAGCCGAACCGGCTCGTGCGAAGCGCGTTGTCGCGCGCGCCGAGGTGGAACAGCGGCGCCCCGCCCCGGAGCCCCGGCGCCCGGCCCGGCCCCTGCGCCACAGGCGCCGGCTCTTCCGGGAGAGGATCGGCCGCCGGTTGCGCGAGCGCCTCACCCCGGCAACAGACGAGCGCAGCGGCGAGCGAGCTCGCGCTGAGCGCTGCCCTTGCGGCGCGACCGGACGGATCCCTCGGCATCCCGGCAACAGCATACCCCGACGTCCGCGCGATTTGAACGGCTCGTTCGGCGCTCCGCCCACGGTCGCGAGAGGGAGCACCAGCACCTGCTCCGCGCCTCCAGCGTGTCCCCGATAGGTCCGATCGATCATCTCTGCTGGCCCGCCGGCCTCTCGTCGAGCTTCTTCTCGAGCGGCCGCCCTTCCGCGCTCTTCTTCTTTTCGATCCACGCGATCACCGGATCTCGCCACGAGAGCCCCGTCCCCACGGCCTTCGGATCTTGCGCTGCGAACACGGCGCCGTCACCACCCCCGTACATGAAATCGCTGATGATGACCGTGTAGCGCTTCTTCGGATCCATCGGCTTGCCGCCCACCGACCACCTTCCGTTCGGCGCCCTCTTCGCGCCGGAGATGATGAACGACGTCGCCTCGAGGTCCTTCGCGAGCGACGCGCCGTCGATAGACACCTTCACGAGGCGGTTGTCGAACGGGAGCACGCTCCAGATGGTCGCGTGCGAGATCGGCCCCCGTGGAATGGTCTGTCGCACGCCGCCTCGGTTCATGATCGCCACGTCGCCGCCCACCTCGTGGAGCCAGGCGTCGCTCACGATCTTGCCGACGGCCTCCTCCGGGTCGATCCCTCCCTCCGAATAGCCGATCACCTTCCCGAGCGCGCTGTCGACCTTCGCTTTCCACGCCGTGACGAGCCGCGCGAGCGCAGGATCCGCCGGGGCTTGCGGATCGGCGGCCACGTCGACGAGGGAATGGCTGATCGTGACGACGCGAGCCCGCGGGGGATTGTCGGGGTTGATGGTGATGGCGACGCGGGCGTACTGGTGCAGGCGCCAGCCGGGGGAGACGACGGGCGTGTCGCCCGCGCGCGCGTCGATCTTCCTGTGGCAATGGCCCCCTCCGACGAACGCGAGCTGCCACTCCGGGTGTCTCGCCACGATGGGCACGAGATCGTCGGGGCATTCGTGCGCGGTCACGACGACGACGTCGGCCGCTCCCGTCTCCCGCGCTTCGTGGATCGCTCTGTCGAGCGAGGCCTCGGTGGGCTCGAACGTGATCCCTCGAAAGCGCTCGGCCATCGCGGCCTTCAGCGTGTCTGCTGCGGCGAGCCCCACGACGCCGATCTTCACGCCCTTGCGCTCGAAGACCTCGTAACGCCGGATGGCGAGCTCGTTCGCGAGCTTCGCGTCGTCGATCTTCACGTTCGCCGCGAGGTAATGCAACCGGGCGAGGTCACGGAGCTTCGAAAATTGAGGCACGCCGAAATCGAACTCGTGATTGCCGAACGCCGATGCGGCATAACCCATGCGACCCATCGCGCTCGCCATGGACACGCCGTTGAAATACGTCGAGATGGCGGGGCCGGTGAAATTGTCGCCGCCCGAGAGGAGGAGCGTGCGCGGCGAGGTGCAATCCTCGGGCGCGGCGGGCGTGAGCGCCCCTGCCGCGTCGATGCCCGCGGGAACAGGCCCTGGGCAGTGCCCTTCATACTTCACGAGCCTCCCGAGCAGCTCGGCCGCGCCTCCGCGGCTCACGCCGCCCTCGGACAAACCCTCCATCCAGCCGTGTTCGTCCGTCGTGTAGAGCAGCGTGACGGTGACGTCGCCTCGCGGCTTCACGGCGCGCGGAGGCGTCTCGCTCGCGGGGTCCGCTGCGCCCGCCTCCGCCCGGGCGCCCGGGGGCTTCAGCGGGGCTCCCGGCCCCCCCTGCGGCTGCGCAGGGCCGCAAGCGAGAGGAAGCAGGACGGTGCACGAGCCGAAGAGCAGGGCCAACGGGCGCATGGTCGAGAACGATAGGCCAGGCCGGGTGTCGCCGGTACGAAAAACCAGATGAAGGCGATGCGTGTGGCCCTGGAGGCGGGCTCGGACTCTGCCACGTCGCAGGGTCATTGAGCCGCCTGCCCGAGCTCGATCCGCCGAGCCATCGTGGCGGCCGCGCGGCGACGGGCGCGTCGCTCCGAATCAGAACCAGCGCGCGAGCGCGTCGTCGAGCGACGTCGACGACGCGTCTGTCCACGCGATGCAGCCGTCGGGTCGGACGAGCATCGACGGGCCGTCCTTGGTGCGTGCATGGTGCACGTCTTGCGGGAGTGACCGTTCCGAAGGCGAGATGAAGAGGCCGCCGCCCTTCTCCATCAGCACATAGAGCCGCTCTTCGCTGCCGCCTTCGAGCGTGAGGAGCCGGTCCTTCGCGAGCGTGCCGACGAGCGGGTCGTCGTCACCGAGGTCGTAACGAACACCGACGCCCGTGAGCATCTCGCCGAAGTAGCGGTTGCCTTCGGGCAGCTGCATCAGGTCGCTCACGATGG
The DNA here is from genome assembly GCF_051527395.1 of Sorangium sp. So ce281. Lineage (NCBI taxonomy): Bacteria > Pseudomonadati > Myxococcota > Polyangiales > Polyangiaceae > Sorangium > Sorangium sp. So ce281. The sequence continues at coordinate 1,709,671 of NZ_CP150322.1, read as the reverse complement.
CGCGGAGCGCGCTCGTGAGCGGGTCAGGTCGCATGAGCGCGACCTGCGCGCGGGTATTCTCGAGGACGCGCGCAGCGACGGGATGGCGCTCGGCGGTGTACGAGTCGAGGAGATGCTCGCGCCCGTTCACCGCCGCGGCGAGCTTGAAGCCGAGGTTCGCGGCGTCGACGAGGCCGAGGTTCAAGCCCTGGCCGCCGAAGGGCGAGTGGACGTGCGCGGCGTCACCGGCGAGGAGGACGCGACCCATCCGGTAGGTCGTTGCTTGCCGCGCGTTGTCGGTCCAGCGCGTCGCCATCGTCATCGACAGGATCTTGACGTCGGTGCCGCTCACGCGCTGGATCGCCGCCTCGACCTCGGCTTGCGTGATCGGCGCATCCCTGTTGGGCGGCGGCCCGTTGAACTCCGCCGTGAAGACGCGCCCCGGCATCGGTCCGGACGCGACGAGGCCGCGCGGCGTTCGGTGCCAGCCCGCCGCGAGCTTCTCGGGCGCGTCGAGCTCGACGACGGCTTGATAGCCGGTGATGGTCGGATCCGTGCCGGGGAACTCGAAGCCGGCGAGCTTGCGGACGCGGCTCCGGCCGCCGTCGCAGCCGACGAGGTACTTCGCGCTCAGCGGGCCCGCGCTCGTCTGCACGGTCACGGCGTCGTCGTCCCGCTCGAAGCCTTCCACCGTGACGCCGCGGCGGATCTCGATCCCGAGCTCCGTCGCGCGCGCGATCAGGATCCTCTCGAGCGCCTCTTGCGGCACGGGGCGCATGTGGCGCTCCGGGTCGCGCTGGAGGCTCGGGTCGATCAAGAACAGTCCAGAGAAATGGCCTCCCGGCCTCTTCATCGGTCCAGGTCCGAAGCGCGCCTTGAGCGCCGGCATCATCAGCGCCATGGTGGCGCGGCGCTCGTCGTCGAGCGCACCCGCGAGCCCGCGTCGCTCCAGCGCCTCGGCGGCCACCGCGCCGACCCCGGCGGCCTTGATCGTGCGGTCGGGCTCCGCGAGCCGCTCCAGCACGAGCGGCGCCACGCCCGCGGTCGCGAGCTCGATCGAGAGGAAGAGCCCGACCGGGCCAGCGCCCACGATGATCGCGTCGTGAATCATGACCTGAAATTATACCAGGTACAATTTTGTGCAAGATAAAATTTTTATCTCGGTCTATTATTCGATCCATGGGCGAGCTCCGTGAAAGCAAGAAGCGCGAGACCAGGCAGCGGATCTCCGACGTCGCGACGGCGATGTTCTTCGCGCGCGGCTTCGACGCGGTGACGGTCGAAGAGATCGCCGCCGCCGCGAATGTCTCCAAGATGACGGTGTTCAACTACTTCGCGCGCAAGGAGGACCTCTTCCTGGATCGCGAGGACGAGGTGAAGCTGCTCCTGCGCGAGGCAATCCGCGGGAGGCCGCAAGGGCAGCCGCCGATCGACGCGCTCCGCCGCCTCGTCGACAGGCTGTGCGAGCAGAAGCATCCGTTCGCTCGCATCGACGGCCAGACGGTCGGCTGGTGGCGCGTCGTTGCGGCGAGCCCGTCGCTCAAGGCGCGACTCCGCGAAATCGGGGACGAGGTGGTCGAGGGGCTCGCGGTCGAGCTCGCTGGTCCAACGCCCGATGGCCTCGCCCGGCTCGTCGCCGGCATGGTCGTGCTGACGTGGCGCACGGCGTACGGCGAAGCGATCCGCGTGTTCGAGCGCGGAGGCTCTGCGAAGAAGGCGAACGCTGCGTTCATCGCGCTGATCGATCGCGGCTTTGCGGCCCTCCTCGGAATGGCGGCGGGCTCGAGCTGGCAGACGACCGGATGACCCATCTCGACCCAGGAGCCCGCTGCCCCACCACTCCGGTCCTCGCGGCGCTCGCCTCCCCCGCTTCGGCGAGCTCGAGATCCTGTAAGCCTCCCGCCAAGCATCAGCGTCATGCCCTTGGCGCTGGGCGCTCGAGCCGTCCCTCCGGGGCTCGTCGTCGCCGCAGCCCACCGCAGCGCCGGCGCCGGCGAGACTGCATAAGTGCCAGAGGAGCAGAAGTCGACGCATCGCCGCACGCTCCTGCTGCAAGGAGTTGCCATCTCCGGACTCGGAGCCCGGGGCGAAATGCATTAAAGTCGATCGGCAGGTCGATACGTGGAAGGGCGCCGAGCTCCGGCGCCGAGTGGGAGCAGCGCGATGAACGAGATCAATTTCTACGAGCTTCCGCGTACCATCCAGGACGGCGTGATCGAGGCGTTCCGCGGGCGGTTCGCGCCGGCGCCGATCGTCAGCCGGTTCGGGACTCGGCGCACCATCGTGGCCTGGCTCGCGGTCAGCGCCGCGTCGGGCCTCCTGCTGGCGGCGCTCTGTGCGGCCGGCCTGGGCGACGTCAACAGCGTTCTCGCGCTCCACCCGACGTCGGCGGCCGCCGCGTACGTGCTGCTCGCCGCGACCACCGTCATCGGCGTGCTCCGGGCGCTCGCCTACAACGCGGACCTCATCACGCTGCCGTTCACGCCCGGCCTGTTCGTCTTCCCCGCGAACCTAATCGACGCGCGCGACCACAGGCTCCGGGTCTTCTCGCTCGCGGAGCTCTCGCGCGTCTCGGCGGGCCCTCGGGGCGCCGTGGTCCTCACGTTCGGCGGCACGCAGCACGCATTTCCCCTCGAGGACCCGTCGCGCTCGGACGACGTGATCCGGGAGGTCGAAGCCGCGTGCAGCCGCATGAGGGCGAAGCCCGACGCCGCGGAGCTGCGCCGGCTCGATCCGTTCGAGCCGCCTGCCATCGAGAGCCCGTTCGCGTCGCCGATCCCGCTCTCGCGCGAGGTCCCCGGGTGGCGAAGCTATGCATGGCTCCTCGCGGCCGCGGTCGGCGTGGCCCTCGGCCTGGGGCTCTTCTTCCTCCGCAACCGGATGAGCGACGCTCGGATGTACGCCGCGGCGCGGGCGCGCGACGACGTGGCCGCGTACCAGAGCTACATCGCGCGGGGCCGCGACCACGCGGAGGTCGTCTCGCAGGTGCTTCTGCCGCGGGCCGAGCTGCGCCTCGCGGTGGCGAAGGGCTCGGTGGAGGCGATCGACGACTTCGCCCGCGCCTACCCCAGGACGGGCATCCAGGCCGAGGTCGCCGCGGCCCGCCGCGCGGCGCTCGCCGCGGAGCTCGAGCGGGCGCGCGAGGTGGGTACGCTCGCGGCGCTGCTGGCGTTCGCGGAGCGCTACCCGAAGCACGGCCTGGACAAGGCGTTCAACGACGCCAGGCACGCGCTCTATGCGCGCGCGCTCGATCGGTACAAGGGCGAGATGCCCGAAGGGAGCGAGCAGAACGCGGACTTCGTGCGGCGGCTCCTCGCCTACGCGGAGCGCGTGGGGCCCAGGAGCACGCCGGAGGGCCTCCGCGGCCCGGCCGTCCAGGTCCGCTTCCGGCGGCTTCCGTCGCAGGACCTGGAGCGCGCCGACGACATCGTTCGGAAGATCCCGATGTTCAGCGGCGCCGCGTCCCTGCCGACGCGCTACGTGGATGCGACCCGCCTCGATCCCCAGGAGAAGCGGACCGCGGCGGCCCTGGTGGAGGCGCTCGCGCGGGGGTTCGAGCCGGAGCTCGTCACCTTCGAGCCGGGCCCGCCCTTCGAGGGCGCCGCCGAGGAGCAGCTCACCGTGACCTCCCCCTCCCTCGTGGTGACCTATCGCGTCGAGTCGTCCGGGATCGCCCATGCCAGCAAGAAGCCGCAGATCATCATCATGGGGCTCAAGTTCTTCTTCAAGACGGAGTTCATCTTGCCCGGAGACGCGGAGCCGCTGCTCACGAGCTACAAGATCGCGCGGCGGGTCCCGGCCGGGCTCATTCAACAGCAGACCCCCGCCCCGCGCCCCGGGATCCTCGAGGCCATCGTCTACGAGGCCATGATGCGCGACGCCTTCATCGACCTCGAAGAGCGCTACCTCTCCAAGTGGTTCAGGAAGCGCGACGCGCTCCCGTGAGGGTGGACGCCGTTCGCCTCGCGGTGGGTGATGATGCCCTTGCCGGGCGTGAGCGCGTAGAGCGCGCCCCCGCCGACGAGCCTGGCGCTGGCGGAATGCCGCGCGTCGGCGTCGAGCAGGTACGTCTCGATGTAGGAGGTGCCGACGTATTCGGGCTTCGCGTCGGAGAGGAGCGGCCGGATCTTCGACCACGCGCCGTCGGCGCCGACGACGAGGCCGGTGGTCACGGTCGACCCGTCCGCGAAGGTGAGCTCGTGCCTTCCGTCGCCGAGCGCGCGCGCGCCCGTGAGCTTGCGGCCCCATCGCACGGTGCCAGGCGGGAGTGAGTCGAGGAGGATGCGCCGGAGGTCGCCGCGGAGCACCTCGGGGCGAACGCCGGTGCCGTCGTCCGGCTGGTCGAGGAGGACCGTGCCCTGCGGATCGACCAGGCGCATCGCCTCGCCGCCTTCGTGGACGATGCCGCGGAGCTCGTCGAGGAGGCCGGCGGCCTCGAGCGCGAGCTGGCCGTTGTAGTCGTGGATGTCGAGCATCCCGCCCTGCGTACGCGCCTCGGCGGAGCCGTCCGCCTCGTACACGGTCGCCCGGATCCCGTGGACGTGGAGGACGCGCGCGAGGGTGAGCCCGCCCGGCCCGGCGCCGATGATGGTGATGGAAGTCATCTTGATTCCTCTCGTTCTTCCGCCTGGATTCATCCTGGAACGTCGTTCCAACAATTACCTGGAACGCCGCTCCAGAGCTGTCAAGATGGAGCCGTGGCGAAGAAGGCGACGCGAGGCCCGGAACGCGAGAAACGCCGCGAAGATGCGCTCTCGCGCGAGCGGATCGTCGAAGCGGCGATCGCGCTGCTGGACGCGGACGGTGAGGATGGGCTGACGTTCCGCGCGCTCGCGACGCGCCTTTCGACGGGCCCGGGCGCGATCTACTGGCACGTCACGAACAGGAGCGAGCTCCTCACCGCCGCGGCCGACGCCGTGGTCGCGCGCACGATGGGCGAAGTGCGCGGCTCGACCAGGCCGCGCGAGGCGATCCACCGCGTCGCGCTCGGCGTGTTCGACGCGATCGAGGCGCACCCGTGGGTGGGTGCGCAGCTCTCACGCGCTCCGTGGGAGACGGCGATGCTGCGGATCTACGAGCGCCTCGGCCGCCAGGTCGAGGCGCTGGGCGTTCGCGGGAGGGCCCAGTTCACCGCGGCGTCGACGCTGCTCAGCTACGTCATCGGGGTGAGCGCCCAGAACGCCACGGCGAGCCAGTTCGCGCGCCGCGAGCTCGCGCCGTCGACGAACCGCGTCGACTTCCTCGAGGCGGCAGCGGCGCGCTGGCGCGAGCTCGACGCCCGTGAGTACCCGTTCACGCGAAGCGTCGCCGCCCACCTCCCCGGCCACGACGACCGCAAGGAGTTCCTCGCCGGGATCGACCTGATCCTCGCCGGGATCGCGGGCTCGGAGTGAGCCGCGGACGTCGCGATGCAAGGCGCGGGTCGGTGAGACCTCGACCACACGAACACGGCCTCGGGGTACTCGCGGAGCTCTTCCCGCGCCGCTTTGGGGAGCACTCGTTTAGGGAGGCGTATCACTCGTCGTCCTCCGACCCCTCGCCAGCCGCCGTGGGGAGCATGGTCCGAAGCTTCCTTTGCTCCTTCTTCTCCTTCGCCGAGAGGCCCTCGGCAAGCTCCTTCTGGTTCAACGTGGCGAGCCGTTCGAGAAGCTCCAGGGCCTCGGGGGATCGCGTGACGACATCACCGAAAGCGCCTGTTCCATAGGCGTCGAGCACGTTGCCGTAGAGGAGGCGATCGAGCTCGGTACCCGTGACCATCCCAGCTTTTTCTTCGCTGCCAGGTCTCGGCAGGCGGAAGACGCTTCCGGGCTTGGCGGCCTGGCAGATGAGCGGGCTGTGGGTGGTGACGATGAACTGGATCCTGGGGAAGTGCTCGCGAAACCAGCGCCCGACGCGTCGCTGCCAGGTGGGGTGTAGGTGGGCATCGATCTCATCGATGAGGACGACGCCGGGGACGATGATTTTTGTGGGGTCTTTCGCGTCGAAGATGGCGTCCCCGCCGTACGTGGCGGCGAGCTGGCGGATGAGCTCGAAGGTCATGCTCAGGATGGACCGGTACACGAGCATGAAGCCGCCGCCGCCGATACCGCAGGAGAACGGGTCCGTCACGCCGAGCACGCCCGCCGCGGCGACCGCGGCGTCGACGGCGTTCCCCCCTCGCTATGGGTTCTCTCGGGGTGCGCTGGAGGACGGACGGCTCGCGGTCGCACCCCGCCTCATGCGGCAGAGTCGGCCGTGAGGGCCCTGTCGAGGAGCCGCCATGTGCGGCATCGCCTTGCCCCGGAGATTCACAATGCATCCACCGTACCGGCGCTCGCAGCCGAGCGGGCGTCCGTGAGGTCGAGCCGGTCCTTGCCACGAGGCGGCCAACGCGGTAATGGTTCGGCAGGTCATGAGCGCCAGCGCGTAGCCCCGGCTCGCTGGCCGACAACCCTCCGATCCGCGGTGGGGTGTCCCGGGTGACGACCTGGCCGGCCGCATGTGCGGCGGGCAAGCGCGGACTCTGGTCGCCCGGAGTCCCCTGGACTCGTGAGGTGATATGTCGCTCGCTTCCATCGTGGACTTTCGCCCTGACGCGGGCGCGCCGGCGTCGCCTGCCCTCGGCGCGCTCCCTCTGCCCGTCGTCGGGGCGGACCTCTCCGTGCCTCTCGTCACCGGCGAGCAGGTGGGCTACGTGAACCTCGATTACGCGGCGAGCGCGCCGTGCCTGCGCTCGGTGCTCGACGCGGTCGCGGCGCTGCTGCCCTGGTACAGCAGCGTGCACCGCGGGGCGGGGTTCGCGTCCACCGTGACGACGGAGCTCTATGCCGCCGCTCGCCAGGAGGTGGCGGACTTCGTGGGAGCGCGCGACGAGGACACGGTGGTGTTCACGAGGAACACCACCGACGCGCTCAACCTGCTGGCCGCGGCGCTGCCCGACGACACGACGGTGGTGATGTTCGCCTCGGAGCACCACGCGAACCAGCTGCCGTGGCGGCGCGGTCGGTCCGTCGTCCTCCCGGTGCCCGCGAGCGCGGACGAGGCGATCGCGCGGGCCGACGATGCGCTGCGCGGCGTGCCCTCACGCCATCGGCTGCTCGCCGTGACGGGGGCGAGCAACGTCACGGGCGAGCTGTGGCCGCTCCCGGAGCTCGCCGCGGTCGCCCATCGCCACGGCGCGCGGCTCGCCGTGGACGCGGCCCAGCTCGCGCCGCACCGCGCGATCGCGCTCGCCGGGATCGGGGCCGACTATGTCGCGCTGTCCGGTCACAAGCTCTACGCCCCCTTCGGCGGCGGGGTGCTCGTCGGCCGCGGCGACTGGCTCGACGCCGCGCGCCCCTACCTCGCCGGCGGCGGCGCCGTCCGGCGCGTCACGCACGACGGCGTCGAATGGGCGAGCGGCGCGCCCCGCCACGAGGCCGGCACGCCCAACGTGGTCGGCGCGGTGTCGCTGGCGGCGGCGTGCCGCGCGCTCTCCGAGGTGGGCATGTCCGCGGTGGCGGCGCACGAGGCGAGCCTGCTCGACCGCGTCACGCGCGGCCTCGGCGCCGTGCCCGGGGTCGAGCGCCTCGCGATGTGGGGCCCGGAGAGCCCGCGGATCGGCGTCGTGACATTCAATGTGCGGGGCCTCCATCCCGGCGCTGTCGCCGCGGCCCTGAGCGCCGAGCACGGCATCGGTGTCCGCGACGGCTCGTTCTGCGCGCACCCGCTCATGACGGCGCTCGCCGGGGAGCGCGCGCCGGAGGCGAGCGGGAGCGCGGCGGCGGTGCCCCTCGCGGTGCGGGCGAGCTTCGGCGTTGGCACCAGCGCGGCGGACATCGACCGGTTCCTCCTCGCGATCGCCGATCTCGTCGCCCGGGGTCCCCGCTGGCGCTATCGCCTCGACGGAGGGCGGCATGTCCCCGATCCGGATCCTCGCCCGCGCCCTGCGCTGGCGGGCCTGCTCGCCGGGGGCGCGGCCGGCGCGGCGCTCGGGCCCCTGACGAGCCAGCTCGCGCCGTGCCAGGCGCTCCTCTGAGGCGGATCAGCCCCCGGGCGCGCGGCCCAGGGCGAGCGCGCGCCGCGCGAGCGCGCGCAGGTCGGCGAGGGTCGCCCCCTCCAGCGGCGAGGCGTCGACGTCCTCGCCGCGCGCCGGCGCATCCCCCCGGCCGAGCGCGTCGAGGAGCCAGCGCGCCGTGAGGACGTCGCCGCCGAGCCACGCGCGCGCCGGCGGAACGTGCGGAACGTGCGGAACGTTGGAGAGCGCTGCGGCCTCGATCCAGCCGATGGGCACGCGCGCCAGCGCCGCGGCGGAGGCGCCCGGCGGCACCGGGTCGTCGGGCGCGGTGATGGGCTGGAAGCGCTCGGCCGCGAGCTCGGGCGCCTCGCCGCCGTCGATCCGCGGGAGCGCGGCGCGGAGGGCGACCCCCTCGACGACGGCGCGCGCGAGCGCCTCGAGCGAGAGGCGCGCCGGGAGGACGTCGGAGAGCGCGGCCGGGGCCTTGCCCAGCCAGCGGTCGATGACGCGCTCGTCCGGCGCCGCGAGCTCCGGGGGGATCGCGGGCGCCGCGTCGAGGCCCGCGAAGACCTCGATGAGGACCGCGCCGTCCGGCGTGGCGTCGAGGCCGAGCAGCGCGGCGGGGCGGTGCTGCAGCGAGATCCACTCCCGCCCGAAGTAATGCGCGGGCGCGCCGGCGCGGGAGAAGCCCTTGAGAAAGCCGCGCACGTTGCGGTTGAGGACCGTCCGGGCCGTGGCGTCGGGCGCGAGCGCGGCGGCGTGCGGCAGCGCGAGGGTCCACACGACGCCGCGCCCGCCGAGGAACGCCGCGGTGCCGGTCGTGGCGCGCCGCAGGACCTTCGCGCCGCGCGCGGCGCAGGCCGCGAGGTCGACCACGCGCGCTGCGCGCTGGGCCGCGCCCAGCACCACGGCGGGCCCCTCGACGAGGCTGGCGGCGAGCCAGGGCGCCGCCTCTGCCGAGCGGGCGCGCGCGAGCAGCGCGGGGCCGAGCGCGAGCGCGTCCTCGAGAGGACGGTGAACCGGCGGGAGCGAGTGCATGGCGGGCATCGAGGGAGTCTCCTTGGCGTGAAGCTCGGCGCGCGGCGATGCGGCGATCTGCCGGCCTGCGGAAGCCATCGACCCGTTGACGGCAGCCCGGGGCGGGGTGTGCCATGGTGCCATGTTCAACGCCCGCCCCGATCGACCATGGCTCCCCGCCGGGCCCACGGAGCGACTGCTCCGGGTGGAGATCACGGTACCCCGGCCCGAGGGGAGCCAGGCCCGCAAGCCTGTCCACCTCTCGCTGGTGATCGACCGCTCCGGCTCCATGTCCGGCGAGAAGCTCCGGCTCGCGCTGGAAGCTGCTCGCCAGGCCATCCGCACCCTCCAGCCCGGCGACCGCTTCAGCGTGGTCACCTTCGACCACCAGGTCGAGGTGCCCATCCCCTCCACCGAGGCCACGCCCGGGGCGCGGCTCCGCGCCGAGGCCGCGCTCGACACGGTGACAGCGCGAGGCAACACCGACCTGGGCGGCGGCTGGCTCCGCGGCTGCGCCGAGGTGAGCGCGCACCTGCCCGAGGATGCCATCGGCCGCGTCCTCCTGCTCACCGACGGCCAGGCCAACCACGGGATCACCTCGCCCGACGAGCTGACTTCCCGCGCCCGCGCCCAGCGGCTGCGCCGGGTGACCACCAGCACCATTGGCCTGGGCGAGGGCTTCAATGAATTCCTCCTGGGCCGCCTCTCCGAGGAGGGCGGCGGCAACTTCTATTTCGCCGCGCGCGCCGACGAGCTCCCCGGCTTCGTCGGCCGGGAAATCGGCGAGGTGCTCTCCGTGGTCGCCCGCGACGCCGCGCTCGTGATCCGCGCGCCCGGGGGCGTCGAGGTGGCGTCGCTCAATGACTACCCCTGCACCCGCGACGGCGGGACTTGCTCCTTCTCGCTCGGCTCGCTCCCAGGCGGGAGGGTGCTGGCCCCGATGTTCCGGCTGCGCTTCCCCGCCGGCGCGATCGCCGAGACGCTCGTGGTCGACGTCGCGCTCACGGACCGGGACGGCGCGCTGTCGAAGGAGCCCTGGACGCTGGCATGGCCTCGGGTCGCGGAGGAGCAGGTCCGCGCCCAGCCGGCGGATCCGGAGGTGCTCCGGGCCGCGGCTGCGCTCGACGCCGCCCGCGCTCGCCGGGTGGCCCTGGGGCTCAACGACGATCGCCGGTGGCAGGACGCCGCGTCCACGCTGGCCGACGCGGCCAGCCGGCTACGAAGCTACGCCGACGGGGATCCCGAGATCCGGGCCGAGGCGGACCGGCTCGACGCCGAGCGGGACGCCTATTCCAGGCCGATGTCCTCCCTGAGCAAGAAGAGCCATTATTACGACGCGATGATGGCCATGAAGATGGGCGGCCGCGGCCGCGCCAGGCAGGGCCCTCGGGTCCTCGGGGTCTCCACGGCTGCCCGGCTGGCCCCGCTGCTCCAAACGGCATCCCAGGCGCTCGGCGGTGTGAGGGGGGCGCCGGCCTTCGACGTGGACGTGACGTTCCCGGGGTCGCCGCTCCCTGCCGGTCCGCTCTCGCAGCATGACGAGGACGAGCTGGCCGCCGACGCGGACTCGCTGGACCCCGGCGCCCTCAAGGTGGTCTTCGTGGAGCAGCCCCTGACGGACCGCTGGTTCTCGCACTGGCATCCGGGACACCGGACGGCGGTGATCTCGCTGGCCGGCCTGGATCAGCTCATCTCCTTGCCAGCCGCGTCCTTCGTGGCCTACGAGCTGCTCCTCTACGGGCTTCACGCCCTCTCCGCCGATTATGAGCCCGCGAAGCTGTTGCACACCGAGACCCTCGCCTGCCTCTTCGACCTCTGCCAGCAGAAGGCCGAGGTGGCTATCAAGCTCCAGGCCGGTCACATCTGCGCCGGGTGCCTCGGGAAGCTCTCTGCCGTCGGCCTGGATCGCGACGTGGTGACCCAGCTATGGCGAGCGGTCCAGGCGCTCGCTCAGTCGGGGACGTCGACGGGGCGCTGACCACCAGCCTTTGCTTGTCCTCTCCGCCGCAAGAGCGCAGTCCTCGCCCCGAGGAACGCGGACGGGGCCCTGCAAGAGGGGCGCGGACGAGCCCCTGCGGGACGAGGCCCTGCGGGGAGCCGCCGGTGGTAGCATCTCCCCATGGTGACCGAAGAGGAGCTGGCAGAGCAGCGCGTCGGCACGCGGATCGGCCCCTGGGCGGTGGAGAGCGTCCTCGGGGTCGGCGGCATGGCGAGCGTCTTCTTTTGCCGCCGGGCTGACGGGTGCGTGGCGGCGGTCAAGGTCCTGCACGCCGAGCTCGCCGAGATCGAGGCGGTGCGAAAGCGGTTTTTGCGCGAGGGGCCGATCGGGAGCGCGCTGGCCGCCGTGGCGCCGCTCTGCGAGGGGCTCCCCCAGGTGCTGGAAGCCGCGGCCACGGCTGACGGCCTTGTCTACATGGCCATGGAGGTGCTCGAGGGAGAGACCGTGTTCGACCGCATGGCGCGGCACGGGACGCTCCCTGTCGGCCAGGTGATCGCGCTCGGCGAGCGGGTCCTCGACGTCCTGATCGTGGCGCACGAGCACGGCGTCGTTCACCGCGATCTCAAGCCCGAGAACCTCCACATCGGCAACGACGGGCGCGTGCGGGTGCTCGATTTCGGCCTCGCGCGCGTCCTCGACCCGCTGCTCGAGGACGTCGCCGGGGTGCCGGAGATGACGAAGACCGCGACGGGCGTGTCGATCGGCACCGACGATTACATGGCGCCCGAGCAGGCCCTGGGCCTCATCCGCGAGATCGACGGCCGGACGGACCTCTTCGGCCTGGGAGCGACGATGTTCCGGCTGCTCGCGGGCCGCACGATCCACGGCAACCTGGACGACGCGCGCCTGCTCATCGCGGTCGCCACGGAGAAGGCGCCGCCCCTCGCGATGCACGCCCCCACGGCGCCGCCCGGCCTGTGCGCCGTGGTCGACCGCGCCCTCGCCTTCCTCAAGCAGGAGCGTTATCCCGACGCGAGGACGATGCGCGCCGATCTCGCCGCCGTGCGCGCCGGCCGCGAGCCGCCTTATGCGACGGCCGCGGCGCGGCAGCCGCGGGGGGCGTAGGGACCGCGGCAGGCAGCGCTCCACGTGGAACCAGAAGGCGGGAAGAGCATCATCCCACGCGCTCCCAGGCCTCCTGGTCGAGCGCCGGGAAGGTGACGAGGCACGCGCCCGCCTCGATGCCGTCGAGGCGGGCGCGGCCCTCGTCGTCGAGCGATCCTTCCCGGATCGAGCCGTCGGGCAGCTCCACCCGGTAGCGCTCGTACGGGATAGGCCGGTCATCCTCGCCGAGGAGACGGATCTCGATCCAGGTGAGCTCGGTCCTCGGCGCGCGCGGGGCGGCGCTGGCCGGCGCCGGCTCCTCGGCGTCGGCCGCGTCGCCGCCGTAGGACGGCAGCCAGGGCAGGGGCGCCTCGCGGAGCCGCACCCGTCCGCTCAGCAACAGCCGGCTCAGCGCGTCGAGCACGTCGGCGTCGGCCAGGCGGTAGACGACGCTGGCCGGCGCGGCGTCATCGAGCAGCCGCCGGAGCGCCGGGCGGTTGTGGGGCTCGGCGAAGAGCTGGCGCAGCCAGGCGGCCGCGCTCGCGCGAGCGTGGAGCAGGTCCGCGCCGCCCTCGCGGCCGTCGGAGGGCTCGATCGCGAAGCGCCGCGGACCCAGCGATAGCAGCCGCTTCAAACCACCATGCTCCTTCCCGGGCTCGCTCGAGCGTACAGCCTGGCTTCCCGCAAGAAAAGCCCCGCGGAAGGGGGCCGTCCGGCGCCTGGCGCGCGCTCGTCAGGGCAGGGCGCCCGCCTCGGCCATGGCGGAGAGGAACGCGTCGCCGAGGCCCGCAGGCTCGGCAGTGAGCCCCAGAAGCGGCCCCGGCGGGGCTGCGGCGTCGGGCCGCGAGGGGTCAGCGGTCGCGGGCGCCTGGAGCGGCGCCGGCGGGGCCGGAGGGAGCTCGCGCGGGGCCTCGAAGGGCGTCGCTGGCCGGCGGGCGCGCATGCTCAGCGGGTCCATCGTCCCTTCGAGCAGATGGTCCTGGATCCTGGGCGCCCGCGGCGCCGCCGGGCCGGCCGGCTGCGGGGCCGGAGGGAGCGCGGGCGGGGCCTCGAACGGTGTCGCTGGACGGCGCGCGCGCGCGCTCAGCGGGGCCATCGTCCCTTCGAGCGGATGGTCCTCGACCTGCTCCGCCACGACGGGCAGCGGCAGCATCGCGCGCGATGGCGCCACCGCCGACGGCGTGGCCGATCGCCCCGCCTCCTGCGCAAAGGGGTCGACCCACCGCAGCGGCTCGCCTGGCAGCTCCACGCCTGCCACGATCCGGAGCGCCGCGAGATCCTCGCCCGCCACGGCCGTGTAGCCTCGCCACACCACCGAACAGCACCGCCTGTCCGCGTCGATCTGCAGGGTGTCGGCACGCATGGCCAGCGCCGCTCCCCCGCGCGGCGCCCGCTCCTCGCGCCGGAACAGCCGCGCGACGGCCCGCGCCCCCGCGAGCTGCGTCCGCAGCCGCGGCCGCTGCGCGAACATGCCTCCCAGCACGACCCACTCGTCCCCTCGCAGGCCCTCCATCCGCTGCTCGGCCGGCGCTGCCTGGAAGTACGCCCAGTCGAGCCCCTCGGGCACCTCCAGCTCCACGCCCTCGAGCCGCCTGGGATCCGCCGCGCCGAGCAGCGCCTCGCGCCGTGGCCAGCGGCGGGACAGCGGCCCCATCCCGTCCACCCGCACGCGCCGCTGCCCCTCGCTCCCCGGCGCGGGCCCGTCGAGCGCCGTACATCGGTCGAGCCGCAGCGCCCCCTCCTGCACGACGGCCAGCCGGACCGTGATCTCGCCGGCGACCGTCGGAGGGACCTCGGCGTGCCCCGTCAGCAGCACGTCCGCCTCGCGCAGGTACGGCGCCAGATCCCCCGCCGCGCGCAGCCCCACGCCCGAGGGATCCGGAACCTCGCCGGGCACGATCGGATCCGGCTCGCCGAGCGTCACGGTGCCCTCGGCGACGAGCCCGAACGTCGCCTTGACGACCGCGGTCACGAACCGCTGCCCGCGCAGCTGCCAGACCAGCGTCGCCGCCGAGGCGCGGCCCAGCGACGTGATAGCGACAGGCCATCGAGCGCGGTGCACGGTCCATCCCAGTACCACACCGCGTCATCCCGGCGCGAGGACGGCGCGCGCCGCCCTCTCCGCCACGCGCAGCGCTCGCTATCCGCGCTGCCCGAGCGCCTCCTGCTGCGCGAAGCCCGGCCCCCGCACCTCGAATACCCTCCGCCCTCGCTCCCGCAAGCTCAGCTCCACCGCCGCGGCCCCGCGCGCGACCTGGTTGCCTCCCCGCAGCGCCGTCTCCAGCCCCTCTCGCGTCATCGCCCGCCCGAGCAGGTACCTCGTCCCCGGCCTGTACTCCGCCGCGCGGCGGCGCCACCAGGCGGCCACGCCGGCGACATCGGGAAATGCGAGGTCCTCGTCCGGATCCGCCGCCACGTCCTCGTCGTCCGGATCGTCCGTCGGCCCCGCCCGGAGCCCGTCGGGCGCCCTCCTCGCGAGGTGCTCTGCCGCCAGATCGAGCCCGGTGATCAGCGCGATGGCCTGACCCGCAAGGCGCGAGAGGGCAGGATCTGCCGCGACCTCCAGGAGCCACGGCACGCCCGCCGGGTCGCCAAGCGCCGCCGTCGCCGCCACCGCCGTCCGCGGGTCCCGAGCGGACCTCGCCAGCGCGCGCAGCCAGGTGGACGCGGCGGCCAGGTCCATCCGCCGCATCGCCATGCTCGCGGACGCCGCTGCGAACCGCCCGTCTCCGCCCGCGAGCTCCCAGAGCACCTGCGCGGACGCGCTCTCGCCGAGCAGCGCCGCCGACCACGCCGACCAGAAGCGGCACGCCTCGTCGTCGGAGCGGAGCGACGCGCGCACCTCCGGGAGCAGGTCGACCCGCCCGAGCTGCCCCGCCGCCCGCAGCGCTCGCGCGCGCAGCCGCGCGTCGCCTGCGAGCAGCGCGTAGCCGAGCGGCGCGCCCGGGTCCTCCCCGTGCGCCGCGCACGCCGCGATCCCCAGCCATTGCAGCGCCGGCGGGCACCGGCCGGAGGAGAGCCCCGGCAGCAGGCGCCGCACGCGCTCGATCGGCGTCCACCCGAGCGCCGACGCGATGCCCCGGGACAGGTCCGGCGCGCCGCCGCCCACGTCGAGGACCCGCGCGAGCCCCCGCAGGTCCCAGCGATGCACGGCCACGACCGCCGCGCCGAACACCTCGCCCCCCTCGGCCCGCTCGAGCAGCGCGCGGCACGCCTCCCAGCCCGCGTCTCCCGCCACCCTGAGCCCGTCGAGGTGCGCCTCCAGCCGGTCGTCGAGCTCGGCCAGGTCATCGAGGTCATAAGCCGCGCTCCGGGCGGCGCGGTCCCGGAGGAGCCACAGGAACGCCGCCTGGTCTGCGTGCTCCTCGCAGAGCGAGGCCTCCAGGGTCGAGCTCATCCAGCCACCGCCGCCCCCCCTCCCCCACCGCTCGCTCGCTTCTCCATGCGCTCTCCTCCGCTCGACCCGCGGGCATCGATCGGGCTCGCCTTCAGTTCATCCCGATCTTGCCGCCCTTGACGCTCACGTTGCCCGAGGCCTGCACGCTCACGTCGCCGCCGGACTTCACCGCGAGCTTCTGCCCTTCCACCTGGATCGGGCCGTCGGCCTTCACGACGAGCTGCTTTCCCTGCACAACGATGTCGCCGCTCTTCTTGATCAGGATCCGCGCGTCGCCGACCTGGATGGTGAGCTCCTTGCCCACGATGATCGCCTTGTTCTCGCCGACCTCATCCTTCGCGCTCTTGCTGATCGTGACGGTCATGTCCTTGCCCACCGTGATGGCGTAGGCCTCGTCCACGCTCACCGACTTGTTCTTGCCGACCGTCTCGTCGCTCGCCTCGCCGACGGATTCGGTCTTGCTCTTGGCGACCGAGATCGACGCCGACTCGCCGATCGAGACGCTCTGGCCGCCACGCACGTCGACCGACTGGTCCTTGCCGACCGACTCGGTATGGCCGCCCGACACCGAGACGCTCCGGTCGCCGCCGACGTCGAGGCGCTCGTCCTGTCCGATGCTCTCCGTGTGCGTCTTCTTGACCTCGATGGTCTTGTGGCCGCCGACCGCCTCGCGCTGATCGTTGTCCACGCGCTTCGTCCGGTCGCGGACGACGTGGAGCGCCTCGTCGCGGCCGATCTCCTGAGTCTTGTCGTTGCGAACGACGGTGTTCCAGTCCTTCTGGCCGTGGAGGAAGATCTCCTCGGAGCCCTTCCGGTCCTCGAAGCGGAGCTCGTTGAACCCCTCGCCGCCGGACGAGCTGTTCGACTTGAGGGTGCTCTTCGTCTTCTCGGCGGGCAGCGGGTACGGCGGCACGTTGGCGCCATGGTAGACGCTGCCGACGACGAGCGGGCGATCCGGGTCGCCCTCGATGAAGTCGACAACGACCTCGTGGCCGATGCGCGGCAGGATGACCGCTCCCCACGCGCCGCCGGCCCACGCCTGGCTCACCCGGATCCAGCACGAGCTGCGCTCGTCCCGCTTGCCCTGCCGGTCCCAGTGGAACTGCACCTTGATGCGCCCGTGCTCGTCCGTGTAGATCTCCTCGCCCGCAGGGCCGGTGACGATCGCGGTCTGGACGCCCCTGATCGAGGGCTTCGGCGTGATGAGCGGCGGGCGGAGCGGGACGGCGGCGGGGATGGCCTGGAACCGGGTTTCACAGGGCGACCTGCCCTCGCTCGCCACGGCATCCATCGCAGGCTCGTGGCCGCTGTGCTCGACGCGGACGAGGAGATAAGACTGGTTGATGTCGTCGCTCGGGTGCTCGGCGAGCGAGAAGGTGCGGCCGGCGAGCAGGCGAGGGCACACGGCCTCGCCCTCGGCGGTGCGGCGCCTCGCCGCGAGCTCCTCCAGCCGGACGCGCGCGCGCTCCCGGCCCGCGCCCGGCGCGTCGTAGTCGCCGGGGTGGTCGTAGATCTCGAGATCGTCGTCGCGCTCGCCCTGCTCGGAGCTCTCCAGCGAGAGATCCGGCTTCTTGAAGTTGTAATCACGCAGCGTGACCTTGCCGGGCCGGAGCTGCTCGGCATAGCGGAAGCGGGAGACGTGCTCGCCGCTGATGAGCGCGCCGAGCGGCGGGCGGAAAACGAGCGTCGCCTCGCCGTCGATCGGGGGGTGGGCCGAGGGCGCGTCGCAGAGCACGAGCACGTGCGCGCTGGCGTCGTGATCGAACCAGTAGGAGATGCCTTCCTCCTCCATCAGCCGGCAGGCAAAGGCCCAGTCGCTCTCGCGGTACTGCACGCAGTATTCGCGGGTCGCATAGCTCTTCTGGAGCGAGAAGCGGCAGCCGTCGGAGGCGACCCCGGCGGCGCCAAAGACCTTCTTCAGGATGTCGGGGACCGAGAGCTCCTGGAAGATGCGGCTGTCGCGCCGGTGGAGCAGGCGAAAGACGTCGGGCACCAGCACGGCCCTGTAGGCGGTGAGCCTCTTCCCCTCTTCTCCCAGCTCGAAATGGGCGATGATCCCGTGGACGTGGCGGACGTCCTCGTTGGCCCGGAACGTGAGCGACGCGCGCTTGCCGACCGCATCGCCGAGGGCGATGTCGCCATCGAGGCTCACCAGCGTGATATCGAACCGGAAGAGCTCGGAGATCGCCTCCTGTCCCTCGAAATGGACGATCCGGAGATCTGCGCTGAACCCTTCGATCTGCAATGTGTGCACGTGCCCCGCTCCTCCCGAGAGGCGAGCGCACGGGAGCGCGCGCGCGCGAGCGCTCCGATGATACATGTTCCCTGCGGCGCGATGTCGAGCTGCTTGTGCTGCCCGGACGGGTATGAAATGCTCACCGCGCACTGGCTGGATGCCCGCCCTCGACAACCTCACCCCGCTCGCGGCCGCCGATTTCCCGTCGCTCACCCGGGACGGGGCGGAGTGCCTCGTCGTCGTCGCCGCCGGCAGCTTCGTCCTGCCTGCGCCGGGGCGGCCCGCCGCGGGGCCGCTGCGCCTTTGCGACGAGCAGCCCGCGCCGCGCGCGGCCGACGAGTACTGGGGCGAGCCCGGGGCGTCGAGCCTTCGTTATGAATCGGAGGCCGCGTACACGCGCCCGCTCACGGACGTGCTGCTCCATGGCCATGCATGGACCGCCGGCGGGCGGCGGGCGGCCACGGCCTCGGTCGCGATCCGCGTAGGCCGGCTCGAGAAGCGGGCGCTGGTGTTCGGCGCGCGCGTCTGGCGGCGCGGCGTGGCGGGGCTCTCCGCCTCGATCCCGGAGCCCTTCCGGTCGATGCCGCTCCGCTACGAGCAGAGCTTCGGCGGGGCGGCGGCCGGCGCATACGATGCGCGCAACCCGGTGGGCATGGGCCTCCACGCGAGCGAGCGCGAGGCGCAGGACCGCCCCTTGCCGTTCATCGAGGACCCCGCCGCGCCCATCGAGCGCTGGTCGGACCGGCCTCCGCCGTGCGGCTTCGGTCCGGTGGCCCGGAGCTGGCAGCCGCGCCTCGCCCTCGGGGGCACGTACGACGCGGCGTGGATCGAGCGGCGCGCCCCGCTCTGGCCTGCCGACTTCGACGAGCGCTTCTTCCAGGCGGCCCCGCGCGGCCTCTCTGCCTCGCCGCACCTCCGGGGCGGCGAGCCCGTCGTGCTCGACGGCGTCTCGCCGGACGGCCCGCTCGCGTTCTCGCTGCCCGTGTGCCGGGTGGTCGCGAAGTGCGCCTTCGCGCGGCGCGTGGTGCGGCGGCTCATGACCCTCGACTCGGTCTACCTGGAGCCGGACGAGCGGCGCGTCTCGCTCGTCTACCGCGCGACGTTCGTGGCCCACCGCGAGCTCGCCGGGCACGAGGCCACCACGGTCCGCCTGCTGGAGCCGTGGGAGAACGCGCCGTGAGCGGCGAGCGCGTCGTGGGCCTCGGACTGTGCACGCCGGTCGGGACGACCGCGGAGATGACGCTCGCGTCGATGCGGGCGGGGCTCGCCCGCTTCGCGGAGACCTCGGTGCGGGACGGCGCCGGCCAGCCCGTGCGCGCGTCGCGGCTCTCGACGCTCGATCCGACGTCCACCCGCACGGAGCGGATGATCGGGCTCGGCCGCTCCGCGCTCGACGGCCTGCGGCAACGGCTCGAGGCCCTCCCCGGGCGAGCGCCGCTCTACCTCGGGCTGCCGGAGCCGGGGCTCGGGGCGGAGATCGCGCGGGAGCCGCTCCTCTCGGCGCTGGCGAGGCCGCCGGGGCGCGCCGGGGCGCGCGGCGCGATCGAGCTCGCCGGGGCCTACGAGGCGGGGCGCGCGGGCTTCTTCGAGGCGCTCTCCGCGGCGATCGAGGACCTGCGCGCGGGCCGGGCGGGGTCGCTGGCGGTGGTGGGCGCGGTCGACTCGCTCTGCGACGCGGGCTCGCTGGCGGCGCTCTCGGCGGCGCGGCTGCACCTCGGCGCGCAGAACCGCGACGGGCGCGTCCCGGGGGAGGCGGCGGGGTTCGTCGTGCTGGCGCGGCCCGGCGCGGCGGCGACGATGGGCCTCGACGCGCTGGGCGTGGTGCTGGGCGTCGCGCTGGGGGCCGAGCCCGCCCCGTTCGCGTCGCAGGTACCGAGCGCGGCCGACGGGCTGACGGGCGTCTTCCGCGCGCTCCGGGGGGACGCGGCGGCGGGGGCGCGGCGCGTGGACGAGGTGATGAGCTGCCAGCCAGGCGACTCGTTCTGGGCGACGGAGCTCTCGCGCGCGTACCTGCGCAACGCCGCGCTGATGCCGGAGCCGCTCGCGCTGTCGGCCGCGGGCGAGTGGCTGGGCGACGCGGGCGCGGGCGCCGCGCCGGTGATGCTGGCCGCGGCGCTCCAGAGGCGGCGGCGGCGCGCGCTCCCTCCGGGGCAGGCGCCGCGCGCGCTCGTGTACGGCAGCGCGGACGGCGCGCGGGGCCGCGGGGGGCGCGTGGGGGCCTGCGTGGTGGAAGGGGCCGTCGCGGCCCGAGGAAGGGAGGAGCGATGAGCAACGTCTTCGCGAACGGCCGCCTGGTCCTGCACCAGGGCGACGGGCTCACGCACATCGCGGCGCCGCCCGACGTCTGCAAGGTGCCCACGCCGGCCGGCCCGGTGCCCACGCCGTTCGTGAACACGGCGCAGGACGCGATGCTCGCCAAGGGGAGCAAGCAGACGGCGATCGCGGGCAACCCCGTGGCCCTCGCGAGCTCGGAGCTCAGCACGAGCACGGGCGACGAGCCGGGGTCGGCCGGGGGCGTCATCTCGTCGAAGATCAAGGGCAAGCTGACCTGGAGCGGGTCGAGCACGGACGTGAAGGTGGAGGGCAAGGGCGTGGTCCGGTTCCTCGACCCGACCATGCACAACGGCAACACGTTCAACACCGCGTTCATCTCGAACGGGCAGACGGGGCTGGCCTACGGCGACGACGCGCCGTGCGTGGTGTGCCGGCAGGCGCTGGACAACCACCGCGTTCACGAGACGAGCGCGGTCGTCGAGACGCTGCTCGCCCTCTTCGCGGAGCTCGAGAAAAAGTTCCGCGCGCAAGAGGAGCTCCTGCGCAAGTACCTCGCTCTCGTGGAGCAACGGCGGGAGAAGCGGGCCGTGTTCGAGCGCAAGATCGATGAGCAGAGCGTGTCCTTGAATCAGCTGGAGACGGCTGCGGCATCCGTGAAGACGGACCTCGACAACGCGCCCAAGGAGAAGAAGGCCGAGCTCGGCAAGAGCTACAACGAGGCCCAGAAGAAGGTGACGACGAAGCGGGACGAGATCAAGGCCCTCAGGCGAGAGGCCGAGGTCGCGACCGAGGACCTCACGAAAGAGCTCCGCAAGATCAACGACGAGCTCGGGGCAAAGCCCCCTGTCCTCGGCGAGGACGAGAGGACCGGCACGTACACCAAGCCCTATATGATCGGGGCGTGTATCTGCAAGTGCAGCCAGGCCCCCAAGATGCTCGCGGCCGCCTCCGGCAAGGTCACGCCCGGCTTCAGCGACGCCGTGAAGGCCACCGGGAAGTTCGTGCTCGTCGACGGCTTCACGCAGAGCGACCGGCAGAAGGGCGCCCTCGAGAGGCTGAACCGCAACGCCTGGGACTGCGCCGCTCCCAAGCTCCTCGAGGCAGGAGGCGCGGGGGGACACAAGGTCAAGACCATGTCGGAGAAGTGGTACTCGCCGCTCAACGTGACCGTCAAGGTCACGTACACGAAGACGAAAGACGGAGAGAAATCGAGGAACCTGCAGGAGTTCCGGCACAAAGAGTCGGTGCCTTCGTGCGAGACCTGCCAGGAGCTCATCCCGGAGATGCTCTGCAAGAACCAAGAGGAGTGCTCCTGAGCCATGGAAGAGCTCCTCTCGCTCCTCGACCGCTACGCGCCGGGGTACCGCGGCCGGGTCCAGGGCGTGTACGGCTGGCGGCTCGACGAGCTCGAGGACCGCTTCGGCCGCCCTTGCCCGGGCTTCTACCGAGCGTTCGCGCTGGCGATGGGCGCCGAGGGCGGGCCGCTCCTCGAGGGCCTTCACGAGTACCACCCTTCCAAGATCGCAGACCTCTACGCCCTCGCTCCATGGATGCCGCCGCGCCGCTTTCTCTACGTCTTCGGCGACGCGTCCCCGGACGGGCAGCACTACTTCCTCGATCTCGACGCCCCGTCCGAGGCCGAGGACTGCCACGTCGTCCGCTTCCCCTTCGGCGAGCAGACGTGGACGACGCGCCTCACCCGGCGGTTCGTGAGCCTCCGGGAGATGCTCTTCGTGCTGGCCATGACGAACGTCCACCTCCCGATCTTCCCTCACCGCGCCGGATATCTCTCGACCGGCGGGCCGGCGGGCGCGCCTCCGCGCGCCGAGGACGTGGCCGTCATCCTCGAGCGGCTGGGGTTCACGCGGCTCCCGTATCCGCGGCGCTGCCTCCTGTTCGAGCGGCACGACGCGGGCATCCTGCTCTACCGACGCCCTGACGACCCGGGCTTCTCGCTGCGCGTCGGGTTCCTCGATCCGGCGAAGCTCCGAGGCTTCGAGGCCGTCATCGAGGACGCCGCCGGGCTGGCGCGGTGGCGAGGCGCGGTCTAGCGGCGCGCGCCTCGCCATGAACGACATGGCCGCCACGCGCCGCCGTGGACGCCCTCCGGCGCGGGCGTCTATCATCGACGCTGGCGCGTGGCAGGAGGTCCAGGTGGGATCCGCGAAGAAGCACATCGTCAAGCAAGGGGAGTGCATGTCGAGCATCGCCTTCGAGAACGGGTTCTTCTGGAACACGCTCTGGTCGCACCCCGAGAACGCCGCCTTGAAGGAGTCTCGCGACAGCCCCTTCGTGCTCCGACCGGGCGACGTGGTCCACGTCCCGGCGCTGACGCTGCGAGAGGTCAGCGCCGCGACGGGCGCCAAGCACACCTTCCGTCGCAAGGGCGTGCCCGCGAAGCTGCGCCTGCGGCTGCTCGTGATGGATAAACCGCTCGCGAACCTCCCCTACGTCCTGACGTACGGCGACCGGAAGATCGAGGGAACGACGAGCGCCCAGGGGCTGGTCGAGGCCTTCGTCCCCCCGGACATGCCGCGCGCGAGGTTGACGGTGGGCGAGGGGGACGACGTGCACGTCTACAACATCGCTCCACGGACGCTCAACCCCTCCCGAGACGTCGACGGAATCCAGGCACGCCTGGCCAACCTCGGCTATTACAGCGGTCCGCGCCATGGTGAGCTCGACGCCGCGACGATCGCCGCGCTGAAGCGCTTCCAGCGCGATCACGATCTCGAGGCCACGGGCAAGCCCGACGAGGCCACGGCATCGGCGCTGTCCGAGCTCCACACGAGCTCGAGCTGAGCCATGCCTGCCGATGCCTCTCCTCGCGAGCGCCGCTCGGGCAACCCCGAGCCCCGGACCGGAGCCTGAGCCGTGCGCTCGACGAAGCTTCACGCCCCCGGCAGCCCGGCCTACACGAGGCTCCGCGAGGACGTCTTGAGCTACCTCTGGCGGCGCTACCCGCAGCACTGCGTCGTCCTGACCGATCCCCGGAGCCGCCGCGCCATCGACGTCGGCATCGCTCGCGCCGCCCGCCACGGCTTTCGAGACGCGGCGGAGGTCCGCCCCTTCGTGGGCTTGATGGTCTTCCTCGGGAGCCACTTCGACGAAGATCCACAGCTCCCATGGGCGGGCGAGCATCTCGGCCAGAGCGCCCGCGCGAGCCGCGCCGACGCGATGACCGGCTTGCTCGCCGAGACGGTGCGGCGCATGCAGCCGATCGTCGGCCAGAGAGGCGAGTATTACAGGCGCGCCCTGGCCTGGTCGGACGCCCGCGGCTTCGAGGCGATCGCCGCGGCCCATGACGACAGCGACGACGGGCTGCGCGGCTTCTTGAGGCAGCTGTATCGCCGGAAATACGACGCTCTCGGCGACGACTCCGTGGAGCGGCTGATCCAGGGCGCGCGGAGCGCTGCCAGGCAGCACGGCCTCACCGCGGGGCCGGCCGTCATCGTGTACCTCGGGCTCATGTTCCTGCTCGGCAGCGGCTTCGATCGAGATCCCTTTCACCCCTGGGCCAGCGAGGCGCTCGCCAGCGAGGCGCTCGCCACCGAGGCGCTCGCCACCGAGGCCGCCCCGCGTCCTCAGCCGCAGGGGTGGGAGCTCCACGAGAGGGCCATCGAGACCCTCCGCCGCTATACGAGGCTCGACAGGCTCATGCACGCGCGCACATCGGGAGGTTAGCCATGGGGTGCTGCTGCGGGACCAGCGACATCAACGACGAGGCGGAGCAGCGCCGCCTCGTCCGGGACGACCCCCGCGACGACGCGCGCGACGTGGAGGCCGGCCTCGAGGACGGCAACGTCGTCAACGAACAGTTGCCGACCATTCACTATGTCATCGTCGGCCGGGGACCGATGGCGGTGGTCAACCACCGCACGCTGGTGGAGTCCGCGTGGGGGCAGGGTCGCCTCGGCGAGCACGAGGTCCTCCACGTGGGCTTTCCCAACCCCTGGCCGAGGTATTTGCGGCACGGCCTGGGCCAGCCGAATCACCTCCTGAGCTTCCCGGCGTTCGCCAATCAACCCTCCGTGGGAGGGAACGCGATCGACGGCGGCCTCGACTCCCAGCACTTCGGCGCGCAGATCAGCGCAGAGTTCGACACGCTCGACGCCGGGGTCGCAGAGGAGTGGGTCGGGCTGATCCAGACGCGCGCGGGGATGGAGGCGATCGACGCCCGGATCGCGGCCGAGGAGGGCGGCGGCGCGGTTCGCGACGCGATCAATCTGCGAATCCAGGACCCGTGGCCGGCCTTCGCAGACGGCGAGGCTCCATATCGTCTGTGCTTGTACAATCCAGCGCACGGGACGGCCCGCCTGGTCTACGCCGCGAAGATCGACATCTGCACCGGCCCGGGCCGCCCGCTCGTCGTGCCGCCCCGGGACGGGGACAGCGCCGAGACCACCGGCGCGCGGACTCCCCCGTGGCTCAGCCCCGAGGTCTGGTCGCTGGTCGAGCGATGGCGCAATCGCAGGACGCTCAACGGCGTGGACGCGATCCGGGATGAGGTGGTGTGGAACGTTGGACAAAGGGTCTGTGTCACCGCCGGCGGAGGCGTGGGCCTCAACGCGGCGGAGAAGGCACGAAACAGGCAATGCGCCCTCGACTGGTTCGGCCGCGCGGGCCTCATGGCTATCTTCGAGAACCCGAGGAACATCACCTTCCTGAAAGACCCGAACACGAACGTCGCGCGTGAGCCGGCGCGACGCCGGGACGTCGGCATCGACGGTGAGGACGACCTGATCGCCTCCTCCAGGCGTGCCCGCATGGGGCGCGGCGCCATCCTGGCCAGTGCCGCGGCAGCCGACGAGGCCGTCGAGGTGCGGCTGGCGGCCGCGCCGGGGGAGAACAACATCCGTGATTGGTGGGCCAACCGGAGCCCGTTGAACGCCCAGGAGGCCCGCTGGACGCTGTCGAACGAGTACGAGCAGGAGGTCGCCGGGCTGGAGGTGGTGGAGTCTCGCGAGTACGATCGCCTGGTCATCCCCAACGGGCAGGAGACGGACGCGGTCGGGCACCCGCGCTCCTTCGCTCATCACCTGGTCTTTCAGGCCGTGGAGGAGGCAGGCCGGCTGGTCGCCCTCGAGACGGCAGACCACCTCGTGCGGATCCTCGGAGCCGCGTGCAACAACTATCCCGGGTACGGAATCGGCACGCGGAACGTCCACGGCAACACGCCGAAGGATAGAATGTGGAACTTTCACGCGACGCTGCCCGTGTCGGCGGTGCCCGACGGCTTCATCATCTGTGGTATCAACACCGCGCTGGCGAACCGCTACTTCACCGAGAACAACCCGAACAGGAACGTCAACACCATGACCCTCGACGAGCTCACCGCGGTCGTGGGCGCAGATCTCGCGGGGCGCCTCATCGCGGAGCGCAACACAAACAACGGCTATCTCAACCTACTTCAGCTCCAGACCGTCTGTAACAGCCAGGATGTCAGGCTGGCCCAGCTGCGATTCGCCTACCCGTAGCAGGCCAGTCGCAGGGCAGCCGGCACGCGCGTCCAGCGCCCTACACCTCGAATCGGCCGGGAATGACATCCCGATGCAGCCACGGCTGGTGGCCGAAGCGCGCCTCGATGTCCTTGCCCTCCGGGGGCATCCAGCTCGCGACGACGATGCCGCTGTCGTACCCGAGGCGCTCCACGGGGTCGGTCGGGTTACCGCGAAGCTCGACATACCGGAGATCGCGGAGGAAGGGCGACGCGGCGAGCGCCTCCGCGGCGGCGAGCGTCAAGTGATTGTCCGCCACCGAGAGCCAGCGCAAATGGGTGACGTGAGGCGACGCGGCCAGCAACTGCAGGTGCAGGTCGTGAAGGCCACACGCGTCCATCGACAATGACCGGATGTGGGACCAGAGCGGCGAGTCGAAGAGCGCCTCGTCGACGTCGCGGACGTCCGTCAGATCGAGGTGCTGGACGGGCGCCAGCGCCATGATGCTATCGCCATGGTCGAGGAAGCGCCGAGCGCTCAGCTTGATCCAGCCGACGAAGCCCCGCACGAAGTGAACCGCGTCGACCGACCCCGCGATCGCCCCTGCCCACGAGGCGCCGTGGCGCTCGATGAGCTCCCAGATCCGGTGCTGGAGGCCGAACGCGCGGCCGGCCTTGATGACCTCCGGGGCCGTGTGCATGAGGTCGATCTGGGCTCGAATGAGCTCGCCCCGCGCGACGGACACGGCGTCTCCCTGGGCGTCGCTCCACCGGGCGTAGTCGAGCCGGGGAGCGTCGTCGTCAGGCGCGTCCAGGACCGCCTTCAAGAGTGTCGCTTCATCCGTCATGGCGCTCGACGCAGCCGAGCCTACACGGCCTCGCATACCGCGCCAACCGCGATCGATGAGCCGAGCATCGGCGTGCCCTCGCGCCTTCACAGGGCAAGAGCCGACACTCACGGGACGGCCCGGCGGTCAGGCCGCGCGGCCCCGGCGAGCTCCGCTCGCGCCGCCGCGCTCGGCCGCCCCCGGAGCGCTCCTCCGTGCGCTCGGGGAGGCCGGTCATCCCTTGCTCAGCGGCCGCGCGATCTGGACGATCTTCTCCCGCGCGAACTTGCACGCCTCGTCGTCGTCCGTGGCGGCGGGCCACAGCAGCTCCATGTACCCGGGCTGGACCTCGAACGGCAGGGGCTTGGTCCGGAGGTGCGGCCTGACGGCGCGGATGTCGTCGGCGACGATCTCGGGCACGGTCGCCAGCATCGCTGTGCCGTCGATCAGCGCGCCCAAATTGGAGAAGGTCGCGACGGAGCACCGGATCCTCCGCGTCTTGCCGAGCAGGTCCTCCACGAAGCCGCGCAGGTCCCCGTTGTACGAGACGATGACGTGATCGTGCGCGAAGTACTGGGCCTCCGTCAGCTTGCGCAGGCGCGCGTGGCGCGGGTCGTACAGGCAGGTGAAGCCGGTCTTCAAGAGCCGCTTCCGGCAGACGTTCGAAGGTAGATCGTCGGCGACCGTGATCGCCGCGTCGACGCCGCCCGCGAGCGCCGCGCCGACGGTGCGGAACTGCACGGGCACGGCGACGACGCGCATGCGCGGCGCCTCGCGCTCGAGCGCGCGCAAGAGCGGCGGGAGCAGCCACACCTCGGCCGTGTCGGAGAGCCCGAGGCGGAGGGT
This sequence comes from Sorangium sp. So ce281, assembly GCF_051527395.1. Lineage (NCBI taxonomy): Bacteria > Pseudomonadati > Myxococcota > Polyangiales > Polyangiaceae > Sorangium > Sorangium sp. So ce281. The sequence continues at coordinate 1,682,640 of NZ_CP150322.1, read as the reverse complement.
GCGCTCGCACGTCCTCGGGTCGAAGGTCGGCGGCGCCAGCGCGGCGTCGATCAGGGCGCCGAGGTGCGGCTTCAGCGACGCGCGCAGCCGTTCGCCGCGGCTCGTCAGCGCGAGCCCGCGCCCGCTCCGCACGAAGAGCGGCGCGCCGATCGTCGTGGTCAGGCGCCGGAGCGCGGCGCTCACCGCCGGCTGCGTCAGGTACAGCCGGCTCGCCGCCTCCGTCACGCTGCCCGCCTCGGCGACGACGGCGAAGACGCGGAGCAGGTTCAGGTCGAGGTGTCTCCCATAAATTTCAGACATGTCGATAATACATCCTATTCATTGGATCGATGAAACGCGAGCGCCTAGGGTGACGGCATGACGACGACGAACACCACCAAGCTCGGCAACACTGGCCCCTCCATCTTCCCCCTCGCCCTCGGCTGCATGAGCATGGGCGGGGGCAGCTGGTACGGCGAGAGCGACGACGCGGAGAGCATCGCGACCATCCACGCAGCGCTCGATCGGGGCGTGAGCCTCCTCGATACCGGCGACTTCTACGGCATGGGCAAGAACGAGATGCTCGTCGGCCGGGCGATCAAGGACCGGCGCGACAAGGCCGTGCTCAGCGTGAAGTACGGCGGCCTGCGCGCGCCCGACGGCACCTTCCTCGGGTTCGACGCCCGTCCGATGGCGACGAAGAGCTTCCTCGCCCATAGCCTGTCGCGCCTCGGCGTCGACTACATCGACGTCTACCGGCCCGCGCGCCTGGACCCGGCGGTCCCGATCGAGGACACGATCGGCGCCATCGCCGACATGGTGAAGGCGGGCTATGTCCGCCACATCGCCCTCTCCGAGGTGGGCGCGGAGACGATCCGCCGCGCCGCGAAGGTGCACCCGATCGTGGACCTCCAGATCGAGTATGCGCTCGTGAGCCGCGGCCCCGAGGCGACGATCTTCCCCGCGCTCGCCGAGCTCGGCGTCGCGGTCACCGCGTACGGCGTGCTCTCGCGCGGCCTGCTGGCCGGGAGCAAGCCGGCCGGCGCGGGCGACCTGCGGGCCCACATGCCGCGCTTCTCGGGCGAGAACGCCCGGAAGAACCAGGCGCTCGTCGACGCCTTCGTTCGCCTCGCAGAGAAGCGCGGCGTCACCCCCGTGCAGCTCGCGATCGCCTGGGTCCGCGCCAAGGGCGCCGCGCAGGGCGTCACGGTGATCCCGACGATGGGCGCGCGCACGCGGAAGCAGCTCGAGGATGCCCTCGCCGGCCTCGAGATCGCGCTGACGCCCTCCGACCTCGCCGAGCTCGAGGCCGCCGTCCCCGCGGAGGAGATCGCCGGCACCCGCTACCCCGCGCCCATGATGGCGATGCTCGACAGCGAGAGGTGACCTCAGGGCGGCCTCCTCGTCGATGCATGGATGAATTGATCGGGGTGGGCGGAGAGGAAGAAGGAAGGATTCACAGGGAGGCGGGGAGGCGGGGAGACGAGAGATGGGGATTCTAGTTCTCTCCCCTCCCCGTCTCCCTGTGTACGCTCTCGCTCTGCTTCGCGCGCTGTGGAGTGAAGGCCGTCCGCATCGAAGGGGCCGCCTTCACTTCACAGCCTGCGGGGCCGCAGGATGGACGCGCGTCGTCCCGCGGCGAGCGCGGCGTCCGGGGCCATCACCCTGGCGGGCCGGACGTCGAGCCCGCCGCTCGCGTGGGCTCGCTGCCGGAGCCTTGCCGCTTGCCAGCGCGCGCGGGCTGTGCGGAGATCGCCTGCGCGCGGCGATGCGATGGGCCTCGCCGCCTCCCCGCAACGAAACAGACAGGAGATCAGGATGAAAGTCCGCGTGCTGGTACTCCCCCTCCTCGTGTTCACGAGCCCCGCCTCGGCCGGCGCCCCGCCGCCAAACTTCTCGCAGCAGGTCTATCTGTGCAACAGCCATCTGCAAGCGAAGGTCGATATCACCTTCGGCCAGACCACCAGCACCGCGATCGTCCAGTCGCAGTCCGGGCAGGTCAAGGACAATCCGTTCGTGCCAGGCGTCGAGAGCGGCATGGAGTACTCCGTGTTCGTCGCCTCCTCGATCAAGCCCAGCTCGACCGCGTCCTGGTCGGCGGTGAGCGCGCAGCAGGACGGCCTGGTCGGCACGCCGCAGGCCCCTGTCGCCATCGGCAACAGCACGTTCGTGAGCTCGTCATCGTGCCAGATCAAGGGCACGGTGATCCTTTCGACCGGTTGCCCCAGCGCCAGCGGAATGACCCAGGACTACAAGACCATCGAGCGCACCTGGGTCGGCTGCGGCCTGTGATCGCAGAGCTTTGAAAAGGAAGCTCCATGAAGCTGTACTTCAGCCGAAACTTGAATCCACGGGTCGCCGTCGCCGTGGCGCGCCACCTCGATGCACCCGTGGAGTACGTCCACGCGGCTCCTCTCGACCCGTCACAGCAGGAGAAGTTTCGAGCGCTGAATCCGAACCTGCGCGTGCCCATCCTGGTCGAGGGGGACCAGTCGCTCTGGGAGACAGACGCGATCGCGTGCCGCCTTTCGCTGCTCACGGGCTCGGACTTCTGGCGCACGGGCACCGCGCAACCGGAGATGATCCGCTGGTTGAGCTGGGGCACGCACAACTTCGTCGCCGCGTGCGACAAGGTCCATTTCGAGCGGGTGACGAAGCAGCGCTACGGGCTCGGTCCCATCCGCGACGACCTCGTGGCGGAGGGGCTCTCGGGGTTTGCCGAGGCGGCGACGCTGCTCGAACAGGTCCTGAGCGGCAGGGACTGGCTCGTCGGGAGCGCGGTTTCGTATGCAGACTTTCGGATGGCATCGGTGCTTCCGTTCGCGGATCTCGCCGGCCTGCCGCTCTCGGACTACCCGCGCGTCGCGGCCTGGCACGCGCGCCTGTGGCAGCTCGACGCCTGGCGCGATCCGTTCGCGGGGCTCGATGCCCCGGAGCTCCCGGAGGTTCCGCGCTTCGATGCCACCGGTCGGCGAGGGTGAACAGGTCAGCCGTGGGCGACCAGCCATGGCCATGGGCGCGACCGCTCGCCGCTCTCGCCGGGGTCGACGCCGTCGCTGGAGGATGTCTCGAGCGCCGAACGAGCTCCCCGACGCGCGCTCATCGCGTCTGCGCGACCACGGCGAGAAGGGCGTCGAGATCGATCGGCTTCTTGAGCAGCGCGCACACGTCCAGGGTGGCTGCCTTGGCTTCCAGAGCGTCGACGCCCGACAGGATCGCCACCGGGATGTCCGCCAGGGCGGGCTCCTGTCGCTTGAGCGCGAGGAACTCCCAGCCATTGATCTCCGGCATCATGAGGTCGAGCAGGATGATGCCCGGGCGGAGGCCGCGGCGGAGCAGATCCAGCGCCACCGCGCCATTTTCCGCGCAGACGACCTCGTAGCCGCATGCCTGCAAGAGCTCCTCCACGACGGCGCGAAATCCGCTGTCGTCGTCGACGATCAAGACACCGTCGTGAGGATCATCCTGCGGGCTCATCGGGACCTCCGGCCGGCGGAGACACCTCGGTTGGCAGAGCGTCGCGGCGCCGGCGCAGGGGGAGCTCCACGATGAAGGCAGCCCCCGCGCCGAGCTCGCTCTCGACGCGGATCGAGCCACCATGGCCGTCCACGATCTGTCGGCAGATGTACAGCCCCAGGCCGAGACCGCCGTAGTGCTGCGCCGAGACGCCTCGCTCGAAGCGCTCGAAGATGTACGGCAGGCAGCTCGCAGCGATCCCGATGCCGCGATCGGCGACGACCAGCCTGGCCACCTCGCCCTCGGCCGCGACGCTGATCTCGATCGGCTTGCCCCTCCCGTACTTGATGGCGTTCAGCACCAGGTTCGTCACCACCTGCTCCAGACGGGCCCTGTCCCACATGCCCACCACGGGGGCGTCTGCCCGCCAGCTCACTGTACTTCCTGCCTGCTTCAGCTCCACGTCGAAGTGCTCCACGACCTCTCGCGAGAGCGCCCGGAGATCGACGTCTCCCAGCCTCAGATCGAGCTTGTCTGCCTGGATCCGAGCCACGTTGAGCAGATCTTCGATGAGCCTGACGAGCCGCTGGCACTGCCGCTCGGCCATCCTGGCCAGCTTCGTCGCGCCGGCGGGGAGCGTCGTCGCCTCGCGCATCAAGCCTTGCACGGCGAGCTTCAGGCCCGCGATGGGGGTATAGAGCTCATGGGAGGCGATCGACAGGAAGTCGTCGCGCATCCGCACCGCCGCTTCGGCGGCGGTCCGAGCCCTCTGCTCGTGCTCCAGGACCAGGGCGCGCTCCGCCTCGATCTTCTTGCGCTCCGTGATGTCCGTCGAGATGCCGCCCACCGCGTACGGGACGCCGGCGACGTCGCGCAGAGGGAACTTGATGGTGAGATAGGTGTGCAGCCCGTCGTCCTCGGGCATCACCTCTTCGTCTTTCAGCGCCGTCCCTGCGAGGAGCGCCCGCCGGTCGAAGGCGCGAAGCGCCTCGGCGTGCTCCCGGGAGAACACGTCATCGTCGCTCTTGCCCACGATGGCCTCGCGAGCGACGCCGAACAGCTCCTCGAAGCGGCGGTTGACGAGGAGGTAGCGCCCCTCGATGTCCTTGACGGCGACGATGGCCGTCGAGCTGTCGATGATGGCGCGCAGGAGCTCCTGGCTCGTGCGCAACGCCTCCTCCGCGCACCTGCACTCCTCCGCGACCTTCCGCAGCGCCGCCTCCGTCCGCTCGTGCTCGGCGATCTTCTGCCTGAGCTGGGCGTTGGCATGGCGCAGGTCGGCGGTGCGCTCGGCGACCTGCTGCTCCAGCCGCTCTTTTGCCCGGGCCTCTTCTGTCAGGCGAGTATCGAGGGCGAAGATGGATTTCAAGTCCATCTCGATCACGTCGCGACACTGCTCCATGAGCGCCTGGTAGGCCCTGCTGTAATGGTTCGCGCGGTCATCCAGCACGCAGATGGTTCCGAAGATATCCCCCGTGGGCCAGGTGATCGGGAAGCCGAGATAGGATATCAACCCGAGCTCGATGTCCGGATTCGACCTCCACTGCTCGTCTTTCAGGGCGTCAGGGATCAGCAGCGGCGTTCGGGTCTTCATCACGCTCTCGCAGTAGAGCCCGGAGCCGAGGCGCGCTCGTTCGTTGGGCGCGAAGGGGTTCCCCTTCGACTCGCTGGAGACACAGACGACCATCTCCGGCGGCTCGATCCTCATGATCAGAGCGGCCGGGACGCGCAGGATCTCCGCGAGGAGATCGGTCATCTCCTGCCACTTGCGAGCGATGTCCGTCGGGATGTCGGTCGCGACCGCGCTCGACTGGGCGCTTCGGCCGCTCCCCGGCGGAGGGATCTTCGTCCCGAGATCGTCCGCACGTTGCTCCGGCGGGCAGCCCGAGGCGGCCTTATGTGGCCCGAGGCCAGCGCGCTCGGCGGGCTCGCCCGGCCCCGGGTGGCGGGCGTGCTCGACAACGAGCGCGCCTGGCTCGGTGTGATGGTCGGGTCCGGTACGCATGCTCCCCCACGAGGACGAATCGTGCGAAGGGAGATCAGGTTGTCAAGCAATCCACAATGACGCTCACCGCCCCCCCCAGCGATCCGGCAACGTACGCGCCCCGGACCTGGTGACGTCACGCCGGCCGGCCCGCCGCCGCTCGGGCGAGCGCGGCGGCTCCCGGGTGTCCGGATGGTGAAAATGGGGCGAAGCCGGCGGATCGCCTCCTGGGCCTCGGCGAGCAGCCGGGCGCTGGCGAGCGCGACCGCCGCACCTCGGCGAGCCGCAGGTCGGCAGCGCCGTAACAGCGCCGGGGCGTGGTCGCCGACGCGGATCCCCCGTCTTCCTGGACGGCGCCCGAGTCATCGTCTGGAAGATCAACGCCAAGGCCGACGACGCGGGCGGCGGCCCCCTCACCCATCTGGAACACGAAGCAAAGCGCTTGATGATGCACCTGGCTGGCCAAGCGCAGCCACGGACGCCAGATAAGGAGCATCGTCGGGTGCTGGGCGCACCGCGACTGTACGTGTAGCACAACAGCTCACGCCGGCCCCCAGGCTGCTTCGCTCGACGCCTGCAAGAGGCCGCGCAGCTCCGCGGAGCGCGGCGCGAGCTCGGGTCGCCCTGCGCCGAGCCGCCGTCCCAGGTGCTCAGATTGCGTCTTCCACTGGCCGCAGATCCCTGTAGGATTATTCCTGTGCGGACAGTTCGGGGGCATGGCCGCAGTGGACGGGCACGCTGGGATCGGAGCAGACCAGCTACGACGGCGGCAGCCGGGCTGCCCTCCGGTGGGCTCGACAACAGAGAGGTTCACTCCTCTTGCAAACCCTGCGTTCGAAGGTTGTGTAACGAACCCAACAACGAGGAATGAGCGTGATGTCAGCGAGACTGCTGCATGGACCTCCCCCCTCGGCGTCACGCCGATGGGGGCGAGTCTTTCTGATGGCCAATACCGTTGCTTTTTCGTTCCTTGGTTGCGTGTACGACGGCGAAAAGCCCTGTGGACCTGGCCAGACCCTCAGGGCCGAGTCGGAGTACCTGGAGGTCTGCGTCTGCGCCGAGGGTCACGCTGCGACGGCGGCGGGCTGCGTGCGCTGCGGCGAGAACGAAGAGGTCGGGCCGAGCGGCTGCCTCTGCAAAGCCGGATATGGCCGCGCCGACGCCGCGGCGTCCTGCACGGCGTGTGGCGAGAACGAGGTGACCGGAGCGACAGGGGCGTGCGAATGCGCGCCCGGGTTCAGCAGGGCGTCCGCCGAGGCGCCATGCACCGCGACCCCGGCCGGCCTGGCTGCGGCATGCGACACCGCGACGATGCCTTGCCCCGAAGCCACGTACAGCTACTGCCACGCCACCTCGGGGACCAGCGGCTACTGCACCAGCCAGGGATGCGAGGGCCCTGCCGACTGCGCGGGTGGAACCATGTGCGACCTCACGGTCACCCCATCCTACTGTCGCCGACCGCCGATCGGCGCGGGGAAGCCCTGCGCCGGCGACGCGGATTGCGCAGGGACCGAGGCCACGTACTGCAATGTCCAGCTGACGCAGAAGTGTCAGGTTCAAGGCTGCACGCTCTCGCCGAACAACTGCTTCACCGGCACCGTGTGCTGCGACCTTACCGCCTATGGAGTCGAGCAATATCAGTGCGTCGCGGAAGGGAGCTGCCCCAATTGAAAACGCGATCCATTGAACGCCGCGGCGTGCCCGTTCACCTTGCCTTCGCCGTCTCCTCCGCGCTGTTGCTCGGGTCGTCGTCCGCGGCGGCACAAGCACCTCCGACGCCTGCGGAGGCCACGGGTCCCGCGGCCCCCTCCGGACAGGCTCCGGCACCGGACGGCTCGGGCGCCGTTCAATCTCCGGAGCCGGCGCCTCCGGCTCAACCTGCCGCGAGCGCGCAGCCGGGCGCCGCAAACACGCCTTCGCCGGCGGCCAGCGCGGCTTCGAGCGCCGCGGCGCCTCCACCGCAGGCAGGGGCTGCCGGGCCGGTCGACGCGGGCGCTGCGCCGGGAGTCGACGGAGAATCGGTCGCTCAAGCGCTGGCCGGCGAGGAGGTCGCGGAGGAGCTCACCTCCGGAGAGACCAAGCTCAGCGTCTACGGCTTCGCCGATTTCACCTTCGCCGCGCTGCTCAGCGACAAGAAGACGTCCGGGGCCTTGACCGGGGTGGGCCCGAACCCGACGTTCTACGTCGGCAATCTCAACGTCTACCTCGACTCGAACCTGGGCAAGAAGTTCCGCTCCTTGATCGAGCTCCGCTTCACTTACCTGCCGGACGGGGCGGTCGTGACCGACCCGGCGACGTTCCAGAGCACCCGTCTCGCCGCTGCCTTTCCAGACTACACCGACTTCAATCGGCCGAAGAAGGTGGGCGGGGTGATCATCGAGCGCGCGTGGCTCGAATACGCCGCCCATCCGCTCTTCAACGTCCGGGCCGGACAGTGGCTTACCCCGTATGGGATCTGGAACGTGGACCACGGGACACCCGTCATCCTGAGCGCCACGCGCCCCTATATCGTTGGCTCCGAGTGGCTGCCCCAGCGACAAACCGGCATCGAAGCGCATGGAAGTCATGGCATCGGTGACACGCAGATAGGGTACCACCTTACGCTGTCCAATGGCCGTGGCCCGGTCGACAGCTACATGGATCTGGACAAAAACAAGGCGGTTGGCTGGCGCCTCTGGCTACGGCAAGACACTCCGTTCGGCAACGTCGCCGTCGGCACATCGGGCTACAAGGGCCGCTACACCGACGCCGGGCAGGTCACGACGCTGGAGGGCGACTCGTTCGTTACCAGCTTCCCGGTCACCGCGAGCTACGACGAGCTCGGCCTGGCCGCAGATCTCAAGTACACCTGGGGAGGCTTCCTGTTCCAGGGCGAGTACATCATGCATGATGTACGCTACGACGACGACCACCGGCCTCCTGGCATTACGCCAGGGACATGGACCCCTGACAACCGTGGCTGGGGCTTCTACTTTCAAACGGGCTATCGATTGCCCTGGTACGGCATCATGCCCTGGTTCGGCTTCGAGTACGACCGCGCGGGTAAGTCCGCCTTCGTGTACGAGGCGTGCGACATCGTCGGCGGCTTGAACATACGCCCCACGGAGAACGTCGTGCTGAAGGTCGTGGGCGTGCATGTATGGATGCCCTACCTGAAAGAGAAGAGCATCGATCTGGATCAGTTCATCACGCAGGCCGCGTGGAGTTTCTAGCATGATCGCTCGAAGAACCCTCTTGACGTCGTGCGCGTTGGTGTTCGCGGCCGTGGTCACGGCAGCGCCGGAGGAGACGTACGGCGCGGGAGACCTGGGACCTCTGGCGATCGTCGTCTCGAAGAGCTTCCCCGCGGAGGGGATCTCGTTCGGAGATCTGAAGCGCGCGTACATGGGCAACCAGGTCATGGTGAACGGGAAGCTGCTGGTGCCCGTCACCTATCCCCGGGCCGCTCCGGAGCGCATCGATTTCGACGAGTCGGTCCTCGGCATGTCACCCGAGGAGGTGGGTCTCTACTGGATCGATCGCAAGATCCGTGGCCAATCCGGTCCGCCGAAGAGCGTGCCGAACGCGGCCACGGTCGTCTGGATCGTGGGCAGGGTGGACGGGGCGATCGGGTTCGTTCGCGCGTCTGCGGCGGGGAATGACGTCAAGGTGCTTCGCGTCGACGGCAAGCTGCCGCGCGATCCGGGGTATCGCCTCTAGCGCATCGATTTCATCGAGCTACAGCGGTTTCCGTCCCCCTCTGCGACGTGCAGAGCAGCAGAGCGGCGGTCACCCGCACAGGAGACGGGCCCAGATCGGCGTTTTCGGCGCGGAAGCGCACTCCGGTGCGCTGAGCACCGAAAACGCCGAGGTGGGCCCGTATCCGAAGCGGGTGACCGCCGCTCTAGCCGGCCCCGCTCTCGGCCTCGCCCACGCGCCCCTCCTCCTCGGGCGGCTCTTCCCACGGCCGCGTGACCTGCGCGGGCCGCACCAGCGGCACCCACGGCCTCGGCCCCGCCGCCGCCATGCGCCCCTCCTCGGCCGCGATCTCCGTCAGGCTCTCGCGGCTGATGCTCACCAGCTCCAGGCGCACCGCCTCCGGCATCGATCCCACCCGCGCCGGCTCCGGCATCTCCACCCCGATCGCCGCCGCGTCCCCCTCCCCCGCCGGCGCCGCGCCCACCCGGATCTCGGGCGCCGACGGCCACGCCCCGCCGAGCTCTCGCCCGATGGCGTCGAGGCTCTCGCGCCCGAGCGTCGCCTCGCCGATGCGGATGTCCGGCAGCGACCCGGCCGGCCGCGCCGGCGCCCCTGGCGACGCCGGCGCCTCGCGCAGCGCCACCGGGCGCGCCAGCGACCGCGGCGGCCCCCCGTTGGCGAGGAGGGCCAGCCCCGCGACCGCGCTCCGCTTGCGGGCCGGCGGCGACGGCGGCGGCGGGCGCCTCGAGGCCGGAGCCGGCGCCTCGCACACGACCGCGGCCCCGCAGATGGCCGGAGACACCTCGCCCACCTCACCGACCGGCCGGCGCGCCGAGGCAGGCACCGCCTCCCCCCGCGGCCGCGACCGGGTGCGCCGCGGCGCGCTCCGGATCGGCTGCGGCGCCGCCGGGGTCCCCTCGTCGATGGCCCGCAGGCCGCGCTCGATCGCGGGCACCACGTCCCGCCGGTCCGCCCACGTGGGCATCACCACGCAGAGGATCGCCTCGGCGGCCACGCCGAAGTACACGTCGACCGGCGCCGCGCCCCCGTACGGCACCAGATCCTCGCGCCGCAGCTCGACGCACCCGAGCCGCCCTCGCTCCCCGAGGCTCTGCGCCGCCTCGACGATCTGGCTGCGGCCCTCCCTGGGCATGTCGCGCGGCACGCGTTTGGTGATGACCCGCCCCCGCCGGGTGATCACGAACGCGAAGTCCGCCCCCGCAGCCACGTAGGTTCGGTCCGAGATCACATCGAGATCCACCACGCTCCCATCCTACCCGATCCAGGGCGACTTCGTCTCGAGATCACGCCTGTCCGCGCCTCGCAGCCCCCTCCCACCGCGCCGGAGGTGCTGTGTTGTGCGAGATACCGACAGAGCCCCTGTTTTTCTACAGCGCTGTTATCCGCCCAGCCCGCGCACCGCAGGCCCCCCGCGTCCCGCTCCGCGCGCTTCGCCGCCTCCCCCGGCGGCCGCCTCTCGCCGCTCTCGCCGCTCTCGCCGCTCTCGCCGCTCTCGCCGCTCTCGCCGCTCTCGCCACTCTCATCGCTCTCATCGCTCTCATCGCATGACTTGCAGCATCCCCATCATCCCCGCGTCGGCGTGATCGAGGATGTGGCAGTGGAACATCCACATGCCAGGCCGGTTGTCGTAACGCACCGCGAAGCGCGCCGCGCCGTCGACAGGCACGTTCACCGTGTCCTTCCACGCGAGCGGCCTCACCGGCTGGCCATCGGCGCCGAGCACATGGAAGAAGAATCCGTGCAGGTGGAACGGGTGATCGAACTCCATCGTGTTCTCGACGGTCCACACCGCGGTCCCGCCCACCGCCGCCACGAGCGGCTTCGCCTCCCAGGAGGGCACGCCGTTGATGCCCATCACGAGGTCGCCCGGGCCCTCCTCCCGCGTCAGCTGCAGATCGACGCGCCTCGCCGCCGCCGTGTCGAGCGCCTCGATGCCCCGCGCGATCTCGGGGAGCGGATCGTCCTCGGCCAGGGGCTCGTCCGCGAGGCGCAGCCGGAACGCCTCGACCTCGGGCCTCCCGAAGGTCGCGCCGTAGCCGCGACCGTAGGGCACCCAGCGCACCGAGAGCGTCGCGCCCGGCGCCCCGCGCGGCGTCACCAGCACGTCGGCCCGCTCGCCGGGGGTGAGCAGGATCCTGTCAGGTGTTGCGACCGACCACGTCGAGCAACGCGACGAGATCGACAGGCTTCTTCAGGATGTCGACCGATCCGAGCTCCGTGGCCCGCGGCGCCGCCCCCGCCGTCAGCACGACCACGGGGACGTCGGAGATCGCGGGCGTGCGCAGCTGCTCTGCGCGGAACGCGTAGCCGTCCATCCCCGGCATCATCAGATCGAGCACGATGAGCGCGGGCGTCGGCGCCTCGCGGAGCCTGGCCAGCGCGTCCGCGCCGTCCCTGGCCGTCAGCACATCGTATCCCTCATCGCACAGAACGGTCACGAGCGCATCGCAGACGCCTGGGTCGTCCTCGATGACGTAGATCGTCTTCCGTCGAGAGGAGCCCTGCTCGGCGAGCCTCCGCCCCATCGCGACCGGAGGGCGCGGCGGCGCGGCCGGCGGATCGCCCCGCCCCGCGCCGCACCCCGTTCCGGGGGCGCACGGGACATCGACGCCGCCGCCGCTGCGCAATCCGCTCCGGACCATCGAGGGACCCATAAGGCGCGGAGCCGCGGCGCGCAATTTGAATCGCGCCGCATTCTATGCGCCATGCGTCCTCCGCGGCTGCGGAGCCTGCCAGAGAGCCGTTCCTGACGATGCCACGACGGTGCGCGCGGCGAGCTCGGCCGGAGCGCCATGGAAGCGCCCCGGCCGAGGTCACGGCGGTATGAGGGCTGCATGCGCGCTCGGCATGAACGTGGCCGTGATCTTCTATTCCCGCTATGGCGGCACGGCCGCGCTCGCGGCCGCCGTCGCGCAGGGCGCCGAGCAGGCCGGAGCGACCGTGCGGCTCCGGCGCGTCGCCGATCTGACGGCGATCGACGACCGGTGGAGCGCGGCGAATGAGCGGATCCGTGCCGCGCGGGAACACCTCACCTCCGTCCCGCTGGCGCAGCAAGACGATCTCTTCTGGGCGGACGGCATCGCCATCGGCTCGCCTGCGCGCTATGGCGCGATATGCGCGGAGATCCGGCGCTTCCTCGACGGATCGAGGCGGCCCTCGGGAGATCTCGCCGGCAAGGTAGCCTCGGTGTTCTGCTCGCCTTCCGCGGTCCAGGGAGCTCAGCGCGCGACGCTCCAGGCGACGCTCGCCTCCCTCGCCGGCCATGGAGTCCTGCTCCAGGCCCCCGCCCGCGCGGAGATGGATTTGGATTTGACGAGCAGGAGCGCGCAGCGCGGCGGCCCGCCTCAGGCGAGCGCGGATGACGCGCCGGCGCAGCTCGACCTCGCGCCGTCGCGCGCCCTCGGCCGCAGGCTCGCGCGGCTCGAGGGCCGGACTCGCGGGTAGGCGCGGAGAGCCGGCCGCGCCGTCGGCCTGTGCCGTTGACCGCGCCGGCGCCGCCGGCCCTGGAGTCCCGGACAACCGCGCAGCAAATCAGCAAGCGCCAGCCTCTTCTCCGGCGCTCGCGTAGAGCGCGTCCGCGTTGGGCTGTTACACCAGCGGCGATACCTCGCTACCGGTCATAACCGATGGCTTGTCAGGTAGAGCCCGAGATGGGCCGCCGACGACCACCTCAGCCGTAGACAGGAGAGGGCTCAGCGAACCATGAGCGGACAGGCTCACCGCAAGAACTATCATCCTTCGCCTCGGCGCGAAGGCAGGCTCAGGAGCTCGAGGCACTTTCCGAGGACGACCGCGCAGCTGACGGCCGCGCGCCCATCCAGCCAGCCGGCCGGCGCGGAGCGGGTCCGCTTCTTCGTCCGGGTGGGCGCCTATTTCAAGGGCGAGTGGGCGCGCCTCGGGGCGCTCGCCGTGCTGGTCTGCGTCTCGATCGCGATCAGCCTGCTCCAGGTGTGGCCGGTCGCCGTGATCGTGGATCTCATCTCGACCGGCCCGCGCGCGGGGGACTTCGTCCATCGCCTCCTGCTCGCCCCGCTCCCGGACAGCCTGCTCGGCCGCGTCCTCGGGCTCGCGGCGCTCACGCTCGTCCTCCGCGTGGCGCAGGAGTTCGTGGGCATGGGCCGCGCCTTGCTCACGTTCCGCATCGGCTATGGCGGGCTCACGCGCGTGCGGCGCGACGTGTACCGGAAGCTCCAGGCGCTCCACATCGGCTATCACCGGGCGCAGCCGCAGGGGGACGCCCTCTACCGGCTCAACCAGGACGCCTCCGGGTTCCACGGCATCCTCAACGTGGCGGTCGCGGTGATGGGGAGCGCGCTGACGCTCACCGTGATGATCTGCATCATGGCCTCGCGCAGCCTGGAGCTCACGCTCCTCGCGCTCGCGGTCGTCCCGCCGCTCCTCCTCACGAACGCCAGGTTCGGGCGCGTGCTGCACAAGAAGTGCACCGAGGCGAAGGAGGTCGAGAGCGAGTTCGCGACGTCCGTCCAGCGCTCCATGGCGTCGATCGGCCTCGTCCAGGCGTTCGGCCGCGAGGCGGACGAGGAGGCGCGCTTCCACACGACGCTGCGCAACAGCGTGAAGGCGTGGCTCCGGCTCCACCACGACGAGCTCCGCCACACGCTCGCCATGGGCTCGATCCTCGGGCTCGGCGGCGCGCTGGTGCTCGGCTACGGCGGCACCCTCATCGTCCAGGCCCGGGCGAGCGGGGGCGAGGCCGGCATGACGCTCGGCGCGCTGACGGCGTTCCTCGGCTACCTGGGCATGCTCTACGACCCGCTCTGCAAGCTGACCGGCGCCGGCGCCGCGGTGCAGGGCGGCGTCGCGGGCGCGCAGCGCGTCTTCGAGGTGCTGGACCGCGACCAGGCGGTCGTCGACAGGCACGACGCGGCCACCCTCCCGCCCCAGCCGCGCGCGCTCTCGCTCGATGGCGTCGGGTTCGAGTACCGCCCGGGCCACCCGGTGCTGCGCGGGCTCGACGCGACGATCCGGCCGGGCGAGATGGTCGCGTTCGTGGGCTCGGTCGGCGCCGGCAAGACGACGCTGCTCGGCCTGCTGCCGCGCTTCCACAACCCGACCTGCGGCGCGCTGCGGCTCGACGGCATCGACACGCGCGCGGTCCGCGTGGCCGACCTGCGCCGGCACATCGCGCTCGTCCTCCAGGACAGCATCCTCCTGCCGGCGACGATCGCGGAGAACATCGCCTACGGCCGCCCCTCCGCGACCGACCCGGAGATCCGGAGGGCGGCCGAGATGGCGGGGGCGGCCGGCTTCATCGAGGCGCTGCCGGACGGCTACCGGACGGCGATCGCCGACGGCGGGCTCAACCTGTCGACCGGCCAGCGGCAGCGCATCGCGATCGCGCGCGCGCTGCTGACGGACGCGCCCATCCTGGTGATCGACGAGCCGACCGACGGGCTCGACGCCGAGCACGAGCGGACCATCGGCGAGGCGCTGCGGGCCCTGAAGGGGAAGCGGACGATCGTCCTGATGAGCCACCGCCTGAGCACGGTCGTCGACTGCGACCAGATCTTCGTGATGGAGCGCGGCCGCATCGTCGAGCACGGCGGGCACGGAGAGCTCCTGCGGCGGGGCGGCGTCTACACCAAGATGGCGCGCTGGCAGCACCTCCACACCGGCCACGCCCCCGCGGCGAAGAGCAGCCCGCGCCGCATCCCGTCGGCGTCGTCCCCCGACGCGTACCGCGGCGAGGAGGGCAGCTGGGCCGATGGGCTGATGGGCTGAGCGAGGCGTCGGGCGCCGTCCGCCGCCCCGAGGCGGCGGGGACGTGATAGAGCAGAGGGAGCGCGCGCCGGCCGCGCCTTCGCCGGATCGCCATCGATGCTGCGGGCCACGAACATCGACAGCTTGAGCCGAGAAACGTTCGACGTCCTCGTCCTCGGCGCCGGGATCAACGGCGCCGTCGCGGCCGCGGCCCTCGCCGCGCGGGGGGCGAAGGTCGCGCTGATCGATCGGGGCGACTTCGGCGGATTCACCAGCCAGGAGTCGTCGAACCTCGCCTGGGGCGGCATCAAGTACATGGAGAGCTTCGAGTTCCGGCTCGTGCGGAAGCTCTGCACGTCGAGGAACCGCCTCCTCAGGAGCTACCCGTCGTCGGTGCAGGAGATCCGGTTCTACGCCGCGCACGAGCGGGGCTTCCGCCACGGGCTCTTCAAGCTCTTCCTCGGCACCTGGCTCTACTGGATCATCGGCAGCTTCTTCACGCGCATCCCTCGCCTGCTCTCCCGCCGGGCGATCGCGAGGGAAGAGCCGATCATCCACCTGGACGGCTGCGATGGAGGATTCGAGTACTCCGACGCGTACCTGGTCGACAACGACGCGCGGTTCGTCTGGGGCTTCGTGCGCGCGGCGCTCGATCACGGCGCGCGGGCGGCCAACTACGTCGAGTCGCTCGGCGCGCGGCGCGAGGGGGGCGCGTGGGTCACGCGCGCCCGCGACGTCCTGTCGGGCAGGGAGCTCGCCGTCCGGTCGCGCGTGCTCGTGAACGCCTGCGGGCCGTTCGTGGACGCGCACAACGAGCTGACGGGCCAGCGGACGAGGCACCGCCACATCTTCTCGAAGGGCATCCACCTCATCGTGGATCGGCTCACCTCGAGCCGGCGGGTGCTCACGTTCTTCGCGGACGACGGCCGGCCGTTCTTCGTGATCCCGATGGGCTCGAGGACGTGCATCGGCACGACCGATACCCGCGTCGAGGGCCCGCGCGCCGCGGTGACGCCCGAGGACCGCCGCTTCGTGCTCTCCAACATCAACAAGCGGCTCAACCTGCCCCGGCCGCTCACCGAGGCGGACATCATCGCCGAGCGCTGCGGGGTGCGCCCCCTGGCGGTCGAGGACGGCGGCGGCGGCGAGGACTGGCTGCAGCTCTCGCGCAAGCACGCCCTCGAGGTGGACCAAGAGCGGGGCCACGTGAGCATCTTCGGCGGCAAGCTCACCGATTGCATCAACGTGGGCGACGAGGTCTGCGCCGCCGTGCAGCGGCTCGGCGTCCCGCTGCCCCGCCCTGCGCAGCGCTGGTATGGCGAGCCGGGCGAGGCGCTTCGTAAAGAGTTCTTTCACAAGGCGCGCGCCCTCGATCTCGACGCGCTGACGCCGCCACGCGCCTCGGAGAAGCTCAGCGCGCGGCTGTGGCGCCGCTATGGCGCGCAGGCGCTCGGGCTGCTCGAGGATATCCGGAGCGACCCGGGGATGGCCGACCCGCTGATCGAGGGGGCGGACGACCTGCGCTGCGAGGTCGCCTACGCCGCGAAGCACGAGATGATCGCGAAGCTCGCGGATTTCCTGCGGCGGCGCACGAAGATCTCGCTCGTGATCCGGAAGGAGGAGCTCGCCGCGTCGCCTGGGCTCCGGGAGGCCTGCCGGCTCCTGTTCGGCGACGAGGCCGACAGGCGGCTGGAGGAGTACTTCCACGAGCACGGCGCCGGCCGCCTCGCGGAGGGGAAGGCGCCCGCCGCGGCGCTTCCGGTCAGGTAGCGCCGCGCCCCGGAGCCAGATCAGGGCCCCCGAGCCGCCCCAGCGCCGCCCTGGCGCTCGACGGGCGCGCGCGCCCCGCCTGGCTCACCGCGCCGGCGCGCCGCAGATGCGGTGAACCAGCTCGAGCAACGGCTCGATCTGGAGCGGCTTCTTCAAGAGGCCCGCGACGCGCAGCCGCGACGCCTCCTGCTCGACCCGCACGTCGGCGGACACGATCACCACCGGGATCGACGAGAGCTCCGGGTCGCGCTGGAGCTCGGCGCGGAGCTGCCACCCATCCATGATCGGCATCATCAGATCGAGCAGGATCAGCGCAGGCGGCCCGTCCCGCCGCAACAGCGCGAGCGCCTCGGCGCCGTCCGCCGCCTCCTCGACGTCGTACCCCTCGAACGCGAGGAGCTGCGTCAGAATGCTCCTGATGTCCAGATCGTCCTCGACGACCAGGATGCGGCCCGTTTTCTCGATCATGACCGAACCTCACGACCGGACTGCGCCGCGCGGCGCGCTCCCTCTGCCGACCCGCCGAGCAGCCCAGCTGCGGCCCTGACCGATCGAGTGTTCATGGGGCCGGTGACGCAACTTGAGCGACAGCCGCGGCCGTGGCAAGCGGCCGGCCCCGCGAAGCGGCCCCGCGGCGCGCCGGAGCACGGACGGCGCGCCGCCTGTCGGAGCCCGTCCGCCGCGGACGGCGGCGCGCCCTGCGCCGCCGCCGTGCCTACTGAGCGGCCTCCTCGGGAAGCTCATCGGAGGCCCCGCCCGAGGCGGCGTTGCGCTCCTCGCCCGCCCCCGCGCGATGGTCGTGGACAGGCAAGAGCACGCGGAAACACGCGCCCTTGCCGACCTCGCTCTCCACGCCGATCTCGCCCCGGAAGCTCGTCACGATGCCGTGGCAGATCGCGAGCCCGAGCCCCGTCCCTTCCCCGATGGGCTTCGTCGTGAAGAACGGGTCGAAGATGCGGCTCCGCAGCTCCGGCGCGATCCCAGGCCCGGTGTCGCACACCTCGATGCACACGCGGCCGGGCGGCGCGGGGGCGGTGGAGATCCGGATCTCGTTCTCCGACACCTTCCCCTCCGGCAGCGCCTGGGCGGCGTTCACGAGCAGGTTCAGGATCACCTGGCCGAGCTGCGCCTCGTTCGCGTGGACGGCCGGCACCGGGCGGAGCTCCAGGACGAGCCGCGCCTTGCTCTGTATCTGCTGCTGCGCCATCCGCAGGACCAGCTGGATCACCGGGTCGACCTCGACCGGGCCGAGCTCTCCGCCGTCGGCCCGCGAGAACGTCTTCAGGCCGCCCACGATGTGCCGTACCCGCGAGCCGCCCTCCGCGGCCTCGTCGAGCGCCGAGAGGAGCGCGTCGAGGCGCGCGCCGGCCCCCTTCGCGCGGAGCTCCTTGCGCGCGAAATCGACGTTCGCGACCATGTACGCGAGGGGGTTGTTGATCTCGTGCGCCACCCCGGCCGCGAGCGTGCCGAGCGAGGCCATGCGGTCGGCGAGCTGGAGCCGCGTCTCCATCTGCCGGCGCTCCGTGACGTCGGACACGGCCCCGAGCATCCGGTACGCCCTGCCGGTCGCGTCGCGCAGCACGATGCCCCGGTCGTGGACGTCTGCGTAGCTGCCGTCCGCGAGCAGGCACCGGTACCAGAGCTCGAACGTGCCCTCGTCCCCCTCCATCGCGCGCCGCAGCCCGTTCATCACGCGATCGCGATCCTCGGGGTGGACCCGCTCGAACCACCACACCGCGTCCTCCTCGATGTCGGCGCCGCCCGTGCCATAGAAGCTCCGCATGCGCTCGCTCCCGGTGACGCGCCCGGACGAGAGATCCCAGTCCCAGAAGGCGTCGCTCGTGGCGCGCACGACGAGCCGCATGCGCTCCTCGCTCGTCCGGAGCGCGTCCTCTGCGGCCTTGATCACCTCCGCGGACGCGTCGCGGAAGGAGCGCGCGGTGCGCTCGAGCAGCGCGCGCTCCGCGGGCGCCCGGTCGGCCACGTGCGCCGACGGCCGCCGCACCCACCACACCGCCGCGTCGAGCTGGATGGCGATCGACGGCTCGAGCGCCGCCGCCACGACGGTCGCGCCCGCCTCGAGCAGCGCCGCGGTCGCGCCCGCGCTCCCGGTGACGGCGACCACGGCCACGCGATCGCCCCCGGGCGCCGCGCGCAGCCGCCGGCAGAGCGCGAGCGTGTCCTCGAGCGGCCCCTCGTCCGCCAGCACGGCCACGTCGAACGGCTGAGTCGCCAGGAGATCCAGCCCGGCCTCGACGTCCCGCGCCGGGACCGCGACATAGCCGCGCGCCGCGGCGAGCGCCTGCGCAGCGCCCGAGGGGCCGCCTGGGAAGATCAGGATCCTGGGTGCCTGTGGTCCCGCCACGCGCGCAACATCCCGCGCGCGGCGCGCAGACGCAATACCGGCGCAGCGGTCATCCACGTTCTCGCACGTCCCCGCACGTCCCCGCGCTTTCCCGCGCTTTCCCGTGCGCTCCGCGCCTACCCCGGCCTCACCCGACCCCGGCCCTCCGGTCGTCGAACCATTGCCACGCGTTCGCGAACCCCACGCGCTGGGATGATTTCTTGTAGCAGAGGAAGTAGAGCCTTCCGCCCTGAACACCGCACTCCGTGCGGTCTTTCCAGCAGGTGAGGAGATCCGGGTCCACGGCCGGATTGCTCGAAAACACCGTCCCTTCCTCGAGCTCCTGTGTCCCGGCGGCGTCCGGGAAGGCCGCCGGGACGGAGGTCACCGGAATGCCCACCGCGCGCGATTCCACGCCCGTGTTGAAGAGCGCCTCGGCCACCCGGCGCACGGCGGCGGCGCGGTCTGGACCGCAGAGAGAGAGGATATCGAGGCTCGCGCGATCGACCTGGACGAGAATGAAGTTGCGCCCCTCGATGACGGTGAGCCCGAGCCCGCCCGCAGCGTACTCGTGGCGGAGCAGGTCGGGCGTATCGTCCGTGGCGGCATGGAACGCGTGGCGCGCGTTCACGGCCTCGCCGTGCGGGTTGAGCTCGTCCCGGAAGATGGAGTCGCACCAGTAGAACGACTCCGCGCGCGCCTGGGCCGGCACGTCGTCGAACCGCTCGACGGGCGTGAAGCCATCCGGCGAGACGCGCGCCACGGCCGCGAGCCACCCCGCGATCTTCGCGTCGACGTCCTGCTTGTGAAATGCGTCCGCGCTCATCCCCAGCCTCCGTTTCTGTAGGTCGCCACGATCTGCTCCACGCGGTACCCGTCGTCCGGCGCCGAGCTGAACCAGATGAGCCCCCAGAAGACGCCCAGGATCGGCTCGACGGAGTCGAACACGCCGGCGCCCCCCGCGTAATACCTGGTCACGCCGCCGTGGGAGAACTCGAGGCACGCCTCGTACCGGTTGAGCCCCGGGCTGAGCGTCCCGTCGGGGAGGCGCGTATGGGACGCCGGGTAGGTCCTCCCCACCTCCACCGGCCCGTCGACGAGCGCGGCGCGCCACACGCGGCCGCCCTCGACCTTCGTGGCGTCGAGCCCCGCCCACGGGTTCTGCTCGACATCGGCCGACAGCGTCCTGCGCCCGCCGCCCACGTTGGGGTCGCCCCAGACCACGATCATGCGCGTCCGCCCCGGGATGCCGAGCTGGCGCAGCATGCCGCGGAGGAGGCGGATGATCGCCTGGCACTCCCCGCTCTCCTCCACGTAATCGGTCATCGGCCAGGCGCCGCCCTCGTCGTTCATGTACGTCGGGTGATGGTACTTCCGGGGCACCCTGGGGCTCGGCAGGAGCGTGTACGTCGGGAACCTGGCCATGACCCCCTCCACGATCTCGTGGGGATTGAGGGTATCCATCGGCGCGATCCAGGAAACCGCCCTGTCCATCCGCTTCAAGGTCACCCCGTCTTCCGGCCAGACATCCTGTCTGTCGGTCTGGGGCCTGCCCATCGTGACATAGACGACGTTCGAGGTCCGGGCGGGCGACACCGCAGCTCCCGCCCCTGCAGACCAGCTCAGGGCGAGGTTGAACTTCTGGATCTTCCTCCCGAGCTGCCGCGAGGAGAAGAGATCGAGCGGCGCGGCGACGGCCCCGCCACCGCGGCTCTCGAGGACGATGCCCCCCGGCCCCACGGCGCGGATCTCGGCCGCCGCCGCGCTGTAGGCGTCGCGCTGCGAGAGCTCGAGCCGGACGACGATGTGCCGCCCCATCGAGATCGAGAGGGGGACGGCGCCCCCCGGCGTCCACTCCGGCCGTGGACACAGGGCCCCTTCGTTCCTCCAGCCCCTCTCCTCCTTGCAGTCCTTCAGGAGACCGTGATCGGACCTGAACTCGATGGAATGCAGCGCGATGGGCCGCGCCGCATCCGGCTGCGGGCTCTCCGTGGTCGGATCCGCCATATCGACCTTCCTCGCTCGCGGCGCTCATGCACTCGACGCTTGCCGAGCCACACGCCGGGTCACGACGATCGTAGTGCGCGAGCCGGCCGGGCCAAGTCGGGAGTCCACGCAGGGAGCGACGGCGCTCTGCCGGCCGCCGCCCCGGCCCGCCCTGCCACCCGCCGCCCGGAGGCAGCGCGCTCGGCCGGGCCCGCGCGGCCTGCGCGCGCTCTCCCGGAACGCCGGCCGCAGCGCGAGCCGGGTTCCTGCGGCAGCGCGCCCGAGCTAGATTGCGCGCATGTCCAACAGCCTGTTCGTCGTGCACGTGCATGTACGTGTCAG
The DNA here is from genome assembly GCF_051527395.1 of Sorangium sp. So ce281. Classification (NCBI taxonomy): domain Bacteria; kingdom Pseudomonadati; phylum Myxococcota; order Polyangiales; family Polyangiaceae; genus Sorangium; species Sorangium sp. So ce281. The sequence continues at coordinate 1,661,359 of NZ_CP150322.1, read as the reverse complement.
ACCCGAGCTCGTCGACGCCTTCCGGAGCGCGACGATCGAGAACGCACGCGAGAGCGTCAAGGAGCCGGGGATCGCCCGGTTCGACGTCGTCCAGGACACCGAGGATCCCGCGCGGTTCGTGCTCGTCGAGGTCTACAGGACCAAGGAAGCGCCGGCCGCGCACAAGGAAACGGCGCACTACCAGCGGTGGCGGGACACCGTCGCGGAGATGATGGCCGAGCCGCGGACCAGCCGGAAATACGTCAATGTCTTCCCTGACGACGCGGGGTATTGACATGGCGCCTCCCGACCAGGAGCCCGCCTTCGAGTTCGCCACCGCGACGCGCATCGCCTTCGGCGCAGGCAAGGTCGCCGAGGTGCCCGCGGCCGTGCGGGGCCTCGGCGGGACGCGGGCGCTCGTCGTCACCGGGCAGGACCCCGGCCGCGCCGCGCCGCTCCTCGCCGCGCTCGCGGCGGCGGGCGTCGCCGCGGTGCGCTTCGCCGTCGCGGGCGAGCCCACGGTGGACATCGCCCGCGAGGGGACGTCGCGGGCCGCGGCCGAGCGGTGCGACGTCGTGGTGGCGCTCGGCGGCGGCAGCGCGATCGACGCCGGCAAGGCGATCGCCGCGCTCGTCGCGAACGGCGGCGACCCGCTCGATTACCTGGAGGTCATCGGCAAGGGGGGAGCGCTCTCCAGGCCGTCCGTGCCGTTCGTGGCGATCCCCACGACCGCGGGCACCGGCGCGGAGGTGACGCGCAACGCGGTGCTCGCGTCGCGGGAGGCCGGCGTGAAGGCGAGCCTGCGCAGCCCGCACATGCTGCCGCGCCTCGCGGTGATCGACCCCGACCTGCTCGCGGGCGCCCCGCCCGGGGTGCTCGCGTCGAGCGGGCTCGACGCGCTCTCGCAGCTCATCGAGCCGTTCCTGTCGAGCCGCAGCAACCCGCTCACGGACGGCCTCGCGCGCGAGGGCATCCGACGCTCGGTGCGCTCGCTGCGCCGCGCGGTCCTGGAGGGCGCCGACGCGCCGGCCCGGGACGACCTCGCGATCGCCAGCCTGCTCGGCGGCCTCTGCCTCGCGAACGCCGGCCTCGGGGCGGTCCACGGCTTCGCGGGGCCCGCGGGGGGCATGTTCGACGCGCCGCACGGCGCGGTGTGCGCCGCGCTCTTACCCGCCGTCCTGGAGGTCAACCTGCGGGCGCTGCGCGCGCGCGACCCGGCTCACCGCGCGCTGCCGCGCTTCGACGAGCTGGCCGCGCTCGTCACGGGGCGCGCCGGGGCCAGCGCCGAGGAAGGGATCGCCTGGGTCCGCGAGCTCTGCCGTGACCTCGCGATCCCGGGGCTCCGGCGCTACGGCATGGCTGAGGCGGACCTCCCGGCGCTGGTCGCGAAGGCCAGGGCGGCGAGCAGCATGAAGGCGAACCCGCTGCCGCTCACCGACGAGGAGCTGTTCGACATCGCGGCGGCGTCCTTGTGATCGCGGCGCCGGTGGTATCATCACGGGGTGGCAAGCCCGTACCGCACGAGACCGCCCACTCCGCCGCGGGTCCGGTCGATCGACCAGCGGCGGCGGATCAGCGTGGCGAGCCTCGTGTTCGGCATGCTCTGCGGCGTGACGGGGATCTCGCTCGCCGACGAGGGTCGGGCAGAGTGCGCGCTGCTGTTCACGGGTGTCTGCGGCTTCGTCTTGCTCCTCCAGCGCTAGAGTGCACGCTAGCCTTGACCCCACCCCCGACGACCGGAGCTCGATGAAGAACGATCCCGCCCCGAATCCCGCCCTCGACGCCATGCTCGCCGCCCAGCGCATCGCGTTTGCGCCCGTCATGTTCCAGGTGGCGCGGGTGATGCGAAACCGCGGCGTCCTCAAGGCGCTCCAGCGCGCCGGCAAGGGCGGCAGGACGCCGGCGGAGGTGGCCCAGGACACCGGCCTCTCCGCCTATGCCGCCAAGACCTTGCTGGAGGCGAGCCTGAGCTTCGGCCTGGTGGAGCCCGCAGGCGGCGCAAACGCCCACGCAGAGCCGCGAGAGCGCGGCGAGCGGTACACGATCACGCGGGTTGGGCTCATCGTCGAGAATGACAGGATGACCCGCATCAACATGGATTTCATCCATGACGTCTGTTACGACGGCATGCGCTTTCTCGACGAGGCCATCGAGGACGGCAAGCCGGCTGGCCTGAAGGTCTTTGGCGAGTGGCCGACGGTCTATGAGGCGCTCCCGGCGCTCCCGCCGAAGGTGAGGGAGAGCTGGTTTGCGTTCGATCACCTCTACTCCGACTCCGCGTTCCCCGAGGCGCTGCCCGTCGTGTTCGAGCGGAGGCCGAGGACGCTCCTCGACATCGGCGGCAACACGGGGCGGTGGGCGATCCAGTGCTGCGCGCACGACCCCGACGTGCGCGTCACGCTGCTCGACCTGCCGGGCCAGCTGGAGGACGCGCGCGTCAACGTCGAGCGGCACGGCCTGCTCGGCCGGATCATGGGCACGCCCATCGACTTCCTCGATCACGGCCAGGCGTTCCCGACGGGCTTCGACGCCATCTGGATGAGCCAGTTCCTCGTGTGCTTCTCCGAGGCGGACATCGTCCAGATCCTCCGGCGGGCCGCGTCGGCCATGGGGGACGAGGCGGTGCTCTGGATCCTGGACACGTTCTGGGATCGGCAGGCGAACGAGGTGGCGGTCCACTGTCTTCACGGCTCTTCCCTGTATTTCACGTGCCTCGCGAACGGGAACAGCCGCATGTACAGCGCCGCCGATATCCGGCGTTGCGTCGACGAGGCAGGCCTCGTCGTCGAGGCGGAGATCGACCACCTCGGCCTCGCCCACACGCTGCTCCGGTGCCGCCGGCGCGACGCGCCCGCAGGCAAGCGCGCGTGAGCGTCCGGGTGAAGCAACGCGCGTAGCAGCCTGGACGATCCCGACCCCGGAGCGAGCGGCGACACAACGGATGAGGCGGCTCGGGGCGGCGCGCCCCGTCCGCCGCCGGCGCGGCGTGGCCTGCGTTGCGCCGCGGCGATGACCGGGCGTGGCGCGCTCGAACGGCTTTCGCTCGTGGCCCTCGCGTAGCATAGTGGGGTGACGCCGCCACGGCGCCGCGCCGCGCCATGGGCCCACAAGGAGAAACCGTCGTGTCCCACCCCCCGCTCACCCAGCTCTCCGACGAGGAGCGCCTCTTCCGCGACTCGGTGCTTGATTTCGCCCGGAAGCGCGTCGCGCCGCGCGCGGCGGCGATGGACGAAGAGGGCGCGCTCGACCACGATCTGCTCCCTCCGCTGTTCGAGCTCGGCCTCATGGGCATCGAGATCCCGGAGGCGTACGGGGGCTCTGGAGCGGGCTTCTTCAGCGCGATCCTCGCGATCGAGGCGCTCGCCGTGGTCGACCCGAGCGTGAGCGTGCTCGTCGACGTGCAGAACACCCTGGTGGCCAATGCGTTCCTCCGCTGGGGCACCGAGGCGCAGAAGGAGAGGTACCTCCCGCGGCTCTCCCGCGACTGGATCGGCTCGTATGCGCTGAGCGAGGCGGGCTCCGGCTCGGACGCGTTCGCGCTCGCGGCCCGCGCCGAGCGCCGGGGCGACCGCTGGATCCTGAACGGCCGCAAGCTCTGGATCACGAACGCGAACGAGAGCTCGGTGTTCCTGGTGTTCGCCAACGTCGATCCGACGAAGGGCTACAAGGGCATCACGGCCTTCGTGGTCGAGCGTTCCTTCCCCGGCTTCTCGGTGGGCAAGAAGGAGAACAAGCTCGGGATCCGCGCCTCCAGCACGTGCGAGCTCGTCCTCGAGGACTGCGAGGTGCCGGAGGGCAACGTGATCGGCGAGGTCGGCAAGGGCTACAAGATCGCCATCGAGACGCTGAACGAGGGCCGTATCGGCATCGGCGCGCAGATGCTCGGCCTGGCCGCGGGGGCGTTCGACCACGCGATGCGCTACATGGGCGAGCGGAAGCAGTTCGGGCAGCCGATCGCGAGCTTCCAGGGCGTGCAGTTCCAGGTTGCGCGCGTCGCCATGGAGATCGAGGCCGCGCGCCTCCTCGTCTACAACGCCGCGCGGCTCAAGGACGCGGGCCAGCCGTTCGTGAAGGAGGCGGCGATGGCCAAGCTGTTCGCGTCCGAGGTGGCCGAGCGGACGGCGTCGCTCTGCATCGAGTTCATGGGCGGCGTCGGCTTCACGAAGGACTATCCTGTCGAGAAGCTCTACCGCGACGCGAAGATCGGGAAGATCTACGAGGGGACGTCGAACATGCAGCTCTCGACGATCGCGAAGCTGCTCCAGGCGGGGTACGACGCGAAGGGCTGAGCGGGGGTGTTCGCCCCCGTCCCAATACCGGAGTTGCCTTCAGCCTCTCCGCTTCCATGACTCGGGTCTTCGGCGCGTGTGAAAGCACGCGACGAAGACGACGACGTCATCCATCAGACGAAAGAACAGCCCATAGGGGAAGCGCCGGACGAGCGCTCGCCGTGTTTGGCGGTGCAGAACAGCGTAGGCCGTCGGCGCCTCGATGACCGCCTGCATCGCCGCGCGGAGCTCCACGAGGAACTCCTCTCCTAGCCCGTCGCGCTCTCGCTCGTACCAGGCATATGCCCGCGCGATGTCCGCCGCAGCAGCGGGCCGAACGAGGTACGGCGTCACCGTGACCGAGCGCGTGCCTGGGCGACGACATCATCCCAGGTGAGCCCGACCGGCCCCTCGGCCTCGAGCTCATCAAGGCGCCGATCGAGCTCGACCCGCTGGGCGTCGCTGAGAGGCAGCGCGTCAGGGTCTCGCCCGAGGCTCGCCCACAACTCGTCGAGGAGGTCGAGCTGCTCGTCGCGGCTCAGCCGGGTAATGTCCAGCGCAGCCCTGCCCATACGCCCGAAAGTATCGCACGGGGGGCCCGCCCGAACAATCCGTCGACGGCTTCGCGCGTCACGGCAGCTGCCGCTTGAGATCCGCGAGCGAGCGGCGCGTCGACACCTGCTGCGGCAAGATCACGTCCCGCACCAGGGCGTGCGACTCGGTGTCGAGCTCCTCGATGTCGTCCCGGTAGTCCTTCAGGCCGTGCTCCTCCCCCTCGGCCAGCGCCGAGAGCGCCGTCTTGTGGCCGAGCGCCAGCGCGGTCCCCTCGACGGCCTTGGCGAACGCGCCCCATGGCCCGGAGCTCGCCGGGGGGTCGCCTCCGAGCTCCTCGATGCGCCGGCGCAGCACCTTCACCCGCGCCTCGTGCGACGCGAGGTTCAGCCGGAGGTGGTGAGCAACCCAGCCCTGGCGCGCCGCGGCGATGGCCTGACGGTAGGTCTCGACCGCGGACATCTCGCCGCGGCAGAACGATTTGAGCTGCTCGATCGAGTCATCGTCGATGAGTCCGTCCAGGCCCACGCTCTCGTCTGCGAATGCCACCGGTTCCATGGGTACTCTCCTGAGCTGTCTGGTGAACGCCCGATTCCTCTCCTCCTTACCTCCCGAGGTGGGCCTCCACGCCATACGTCCACGCAGGAGCCGCGATCGCCAGGGATCGTCGCCGCTGTGGGAAGGCGCGCGCCCCCTGTTGCCCCAGGGGTACATGTTCGCCTTGTACCGAATCAGTCTCGGCTGAGCTCTTTCATTCCCTTCCAAATCCCTTCCAAGTCCCTTCCAAGTCCCTTCCAAGTCCCTTCCAAGTCCCTTCCAAATCCCTTCCAAGTCCCTTCCAAGTCCCTTCCAAATCCCGTTCCAATGTCCAGGACTTCTCGGCCATGAAGCGAGCTCATCGTTCCGGCGGCGGCTCCCTCCAGCGGCGACGCGGAGCGCGGAGCGGTGAGCGGTGAGCGGCTCACAGCGCGGCGAACACGCGGGCTCCCTTGCCCGTGCCGCAAAAATCGCCGTTGCCTGCGTCTCGCAGGATCGCGCGCAGCGCCGCGGCGTCCTTCTCGTCGCGCGCGAGGGCGCCGAGGAGCATCGCGCCTTCCTTGAGGCGCCGCTCGACCTCCGGCGCGCTCTGCTCGGGGATCCCGGCGTCGACGAGCACGCTGCTCAGGCTGGCCGTCTCGCTCGCCGAGCTCGCGTCCGCGAGCCTCACCGCGATGGGGCCGGCCACCGCGAGCCGCAGCCCCGAGACCACGAGCCCCGCGCTCGCTGCGGCGAGGACGGAGGTCAGCGCGCTCCCGTGCGAGGCCGCACCGAATGCGCGCGAGCGCAAGATGTGCTGGCGGCGCGTCGCTTCGCTCACGATGGCGCAGACGTCCCATCGCGTGTGCCCGCCGTCCAGGATGCGCCGGACGACGTCTTCGGCCTCCCCACGTCCTCGCACCATCCCGGTGATCAACCTCTGGCTCGCCATGCAGACCTCCTTGGCTGAGGGTTCGCGCCGCGCGCGCTGGTTTCCAGGGAGCTGCACACAACACGAACCGTACCGCGCGCGTACCCGGCGGGAGCTCGCGGGCCGCTCGCGAACCCAGCAACAGCGCCCGTCGCGTCCGCGGCACGATGCCACAGCGAGGCGATCACGCTGTGACGCAACGACACGGCAGACCCGTCGGGAACAGCGGGGTGGACATAACAGCGCTGGCAGACCGCGCGTGTGTTGCCCAGGCGGGCAGACACCCGGCCGGGCACGTCCTGACAGCGCTTCACGATGCGGGCGAGCCGCCGATCCCGCACCGCCATCGCGTGCTCCTTGCCGCCCTTGCCCCGGAAGTGGAACCTGATGAGACTCCCCTCTATCTCGACGTGCTCGTCGTGGAGCGTGGTGAGTCCATACGAGTCGTTGTCGCGCGCGTACTCGTCGTTCCCCACGCGGATCGACGTCTCGTCGAGCAGGCGCACCACCGCCGCCAGCACCTTCTCGCGCGGCAGGCCAGGCAGCGCGAGATCCCGCTCGCTCGCCGCGCGGATCGCCGGGAGCGCCGCGCCGAACGCGAGCATGCGGTCGTACTTCGTCTCGTCGCGGACCTCGCGCCAGCGCGGGTGATACCGGTACTGCTTTCGGCCGCGCGCGTCCCGCCCTGTCGCCTGGATGTGCCCGCGCTCGCTCCGGCAGATCCACACCTCGGTCCACGCGGGCGGGATCGCGAGGCGGCGGATCCGCGCGAGCGTCGCCTCGTCCTTGACGGGGCGACCATCGGCGTCGACGTAACGGAAGCCCTTGCCCGCCCCTCGCCTGGAGATCCCCGGCTCACCGTCGTTCACGTACCGGAGCCCGGCCGACTCGGCGGACTCGACCGGTGACGGGGTGAGCTGCCCTGTCCCCGCGACCTCGCCGCTCGCGCGGGCGAGCTCGACCGCCTCGACGGACTCGACCGACACACTGACGCGGCGCCGGCGGAGGACGACGCCATTCGCGGCGGAGCGGCGCGGAGCGCTCCGCCGGCGGCGCCGCTCATGGGGGGTCGTGGCGCTTCCGCTCTTCATGGCGCGGGCCGCTCAGAGCGCCTCCTGCGCGACCGCGCTCGGAGCGCGCCGCCGCGCGCGATCGCGGTGCGCGTCATCGATGCACCGCCTCACCTCGGCGTCGATCGCCGCGATCGCCATCCGGTTGAACATGCGCAGCGGCAGCGGCATGTCGATCGCGAAGTCGACGGCCCTGGGCCGGAGCTCGAGCCGCCCGGAGAGCGTGAAGCCCTTGAAGGAGAGGCCGAGATCCGCGCGCCGCTCGTCGCTCCAGGAAATGGAGGGAGCGTACTCCGCGTATCGATCACAATACTTCGCCATCGCCCGCAGGACGGCGCTCTTCGCTTCTTCGTCGTTCAGGTCGTGATGGACAGTGTGGTTCATGATGACCTCGAGAGATGGCTGGAAGATCGACTCCAGCGGGCCTCCAGCGGCGTCGACGCGCGACAGGCTCGCCAGCGCCGACGTTCGCGGGGTTAGCAAGCCGGGTGCCTGTCGGGTCCGACGGGGGGCCGAGCGCTCACGGCAGGGCCGTTTCCGGGCGCCGCCGCGCGAGATCGGGCCCCCCCGCCGTCCGCGCATGTCGACGTTCGCCACGAGCGGGGCAGATCGCCACGGCCAGCCCCGAGCCCGCCCCCTCGCGCCGCGGCTCAGCTCGCGGCATGGCGCGTGCGATCGATGCGCGCATGCACGCGCTCCTGCACGAAGCTGCCGCGCTGAAGTCCCCACCTGCGCTCAGCGGGCGGCACGGGCCACGGGCGAGGAGGGCGCTGAAGGCGCTGTTGATCCTGCCTATCGCGCTCTGGCTCGGCTACGTCGTTGTCGTGAACGTGATGCTGAGCACGGGGCTCATCGCGAGGCTCGTCAGCTACAACCCCGTCGACGCCTCGCTCTATCACGGCTCGGCGTGGAGCCTCTGGCCGGGCGTCGTTCACGTCGAGGAGCTCCGGCTCAGCGGCTCCGACAGCGTGCTTCAGTGGGCGGTGGAGCTCGACGAAGCGGACGTCGATATCCACCTGACCGATCTCCTCCGGAAGAAGTTCTATGCGGAGGACATCCGCGCGAGGGGCTTCGTGTTCCGGCTGCGGATGCTCGTGGATCCGACGAGCGAGCGCGATCTGGAGGCGCCGCACATCGAGGCGCTGCCGCCCATCCCGGAGTTCGCGAACCCTCCGCTCAAGCCGGAGCTGCCGCCGAAGCACGATCTCGAGCGCTCGGACGAGGGCTACAACCTGTGGACGGTGCACCTCGAAGGCATCGACACGACGCTCAAGGAGGTCTGGATCCAGCAAGTCCGGTATGCCGGCGGCGGTCGCGTGCGGGGAGGGTTCTATTACAAGCCGCTCCGCGCCGCTCGCGTCGGGCCCGTCGCGCTGGAGCTCCGGTCGGGCGAGATCCACGTCGCCGATCGCGTCGTCGCGCGGCTCGACGCCGACGCCGACGTGACGATGAGCACGTTCGATCCGAGGGACGTCGACGGGCTCGACGTCCTCGATACCGCCTGGGCGCGCCTCCGCCTCGACGCGCAGCTGCCGGGGCTCGATTTCATCCACCTTCCCGCGGGCGAGGGCGCCGGACCCCGGCTCGAGGACGGGAGCGGAGAGCTCCGGACGAACCTCGTCGTGAACCGGGGGAGCGTCGAGCCGGGCAGCACGGTGTCCTACGAGACGAGCCACCTCGTGGCCTCCGCCGCGTCGCTCCGCGCGACCGCCGAGGCGCGCGCGGCGCTCCGCGTCGACGAGCGCGGAGCGGCGCGCCTCGCCGTGACGCTGCCCCGCGCGACGCTCGAGCGCCCGGGAAGCGGGCTGCCGCCCATCGTCGTGGAGAGGGCGAGCGCCACCTTCGACGCGCCGGAGCTCCACCTCCTCCGGCTCCAGCCGGGGTTCGCGTCGAAGGTGGATGTCGTCGCCGCGGCGATCCCGGACCTGCGCTGGCTGAACGCCGAGGGCGCCGCGCCGGACGCGCCGCGGTTCACGGGCGGCGCGGCCTTCGTGCGGAGCAGCCTGGAGGTCGACCCGCTGGGCCGGGGGACGGGCTCGCTGCACCTGCTGTTGAAACACGGCGCCCTGCAGTGGAAACAGACGAAGGTGAAGGGCGACGTGGCGGCGCGCATGACGCTCGACGCGGCGAACGTCTTGAATCCCACAGCCAAGCTGCGGAAGGGCCGCATCGACATCGAGGATCTCGCGATCGAGCACGAGGGCGAGGCCGTCCCTGGCTGGTGGGCGCACATCGACATCGAGGACGCCGAGGTGAGGCGGGGGCTCATGGAGGCGGCGATCCGGGTGCAATGCAAGGACGCGCGGCCGGCCGTGATGCTGCTCGACGCCGAGGATGCCATTCCCGGCTGGGCCGCGGGGCTCCTCACGATGGAGGGGCTCAAGGCATCCGCGAAGGTGAGGCGCGCGGACGCCGGCGTCGATTTCAGGCTGCTGGAGGCAAAGGGGGGCGATCTCGCGATACGCGGGCGGCTCACGAAGTCCGACGGGCAGACCCCCAGGGGGGCGTTCCTCGTGAAGAGCGGGCTGCTCTCGGTGGGGATCGCGCTCGAGCGGGACGGGGCCGGCGTGCACCCCCTCGCCAGCGACGACTGGGTAAACGAGAAGATGACCGCGCTGGGCAGGTGATCTCGCCGGACGACGGCGGCGGCGGGCCGTGCGACGACCACCGCGCGGCTCGGCCCCGCGCGCGTATCAGGGCGGCGTGCGTCGCGACCGCATCATCATACCCGAGACCCCTCTGTAGTCATTACCGGGAGATTCGCTGTGTACCACGGCATCCCGGGTGAGATTCTCCATCCGGCCTTCCAGCTCGATGCCGTGCAACCGTGCAACCGTGCAACCGTGCGACCGTGCGACGGTGCGACGGTGCGACGGTGCGACGGTGCGACAGTGCGACAGTACAACGGCACAAGGCGCACGACCTCGGCGCCGCATCGCATCTCATCTCACGAGGCTCGACGCTGGCTTCCGCACCGGGTTAATCTTTGCTTTGCTCAGCCCACCAGAGCCCAGCGGTCGGTGTCTCGAGAGGCGGGGGCACGACAGAAGGACGCGAGAGCTGAGCAGGAGGAACTCAGTATGTGCCAGAAGCTCTGCGGAAACGACTCGAACCATGACGGAGAGCCGGGCGAGGCGGGCTCGTCTCGTCGCCGGTTTCTCGCGGCGGGAGCTTCAGCGCTCGGTGCTGCGGCGGCCTTCTCGACTCCCGCCGCGGCGAGGGGAAGGTCGGAGCACGAGGATGACGTGCCGCACGGGACCGGCGCCCCGCACCGGCGTTACATCCTGAGAGGCGGCGCCGTGCTCAGCATGGATCCGAACGTGGGAGACTTCGCCCGGGGCGACGTGCTCGTGCAGGGCAAGAAGATCATCGCGGTCGGGCCGCACCTGCACGCGCCAGGCGCGGAGATCATCGACGCGACGGGCACGATCGTGATGCCGGGGTTCGTCGACACCCATCACCACCAGTACCAGACCGCGCTGCGGAGCTTCCTCTCGGACGGCCTCCTGGCCAACGACGGGCTGCCGCACGGCGAGAAGAACTACCTCGACTACATCCACTTCACCATCACGCCAGTCTTCCGGCCGCGGGACGCCTTCCTCGCCATACTGGCCTCCTCGCTCAGCCAGCTGGATGCCGGGGTGACGACGGTCGTCGACACGTCCCAGGTGGGCCACACGCCGGAGCACACCGATGCCGTCATCCATGGGCTGCAGGAATCGGGCCGCCGCGCGCTCTTCGTGTACTCGCCGGGCGCGGGCCCCGGCAACATCTTCCCGAACGATCTCGATCGGATCCAGAGCCAGTACTTCTCCTCGGCCGACCAGCTCCTGACCCTGGCCATGGGCGGGGAGGTGTTCGACCCCGCGTGGCGCGATACCTGGGCGATCGGGCGCCAGCACGGCCTGCCCATCGTGACCCACCTCGTCGGCAGCATCGGCCAGGGGACGCTCATCGAGCAGATCGAGAGCGAGGGCCTGATGGGGCCCGATCTCGAGTTCATCCACGCCAGCGCCATCTCGGAGGCGTCCTGGCAGGCGATCGCCGATTCGGGCGCGAACGTCTCGATCGCGGCCCCGATCGAGATGACCATGCGGCACGGCACGCCGCCTATCCAGGCCGCGCTCGATCATGGCGTCCAGCCCGCGCTGAGCACCGACGTCGAGTGCACCATGACCGCAGACATCTTCACCCAGATGCGGACCGTCTTCACGCTTCAGCGGGCGCTCATCAACGAGCGCGCGCTGGCCGGAGAGACGGATCTGCCCGAGCTCCTCACGTGCCGCGATGTCATCCGCCTGGCCACGGTCGAGGGGGCCCGGGTGGCCGGTCTCTCCCACAAGGTCGGCTCGCTGACTCCGGGCAAGGAGGCCGACATCATCCTGTTGCGAGCGGACGCCATCAACGTGGCGCCGCTCAACAACGTGCCAGGGGCCGTGGTGACGTTGATGGACCGCAGCAACGTGGACACGGTCATCGTCGCGGGGAGCATCAGGAAATGGCGAGGCAAGCTCGTCGGCGTGAACTTTGACCGGCTCCGCGCCGGCCTCGAGGCGTCCAGGGACTACCTCCTCGACGCGGCGGGCGTCGAGCGCGTGCTCTTCTGAGGCCGTAGCCGCCGCGCTCGGCCAGGCGCCGCGCCGCCCCGGCGGCGCGTCACGGGGACACGGGCGCCTCGAGGGCGAGCTCGCGTCGCAGCAGGATCTGCTGGAGCCCGAGCTGGCCGAGCGTGGTGCCGACCGAGAGGACCCAGATGGTGTGGATGCGGAAGCCGGGGCTAGCGCTCAGGGCGAGGACGGGGAGGATGAACGCGAACGCGCGCGTCCCCGAGGCGACGAGCGAGGGCCAGGTGTTGCCGGAGCTCACCAAGGCCAGTCGACGTCGAGGTCCTCGCCGTCGAGGTTCTCGGAGTTGCCTTGGCCGACGGATCCGCCCACCGTGTTCTCCGCCTCCTCCCAGCTGTCGGAGTCCCCTGCGTTGGTGTGGCCGACGAATCCGCCCCCGTGTTCCTCGACCTCGTCCCAGCTGTCGAAGTCAGCGTGGCCGTGCCCGACCTGCTGGAACCCACCGAATTCGTGGTCGGGCTGCTGCCAAGCTGCCGATGCCGTCGCTGCCGGCTTCGCGTTCGCGGCCTCGATCCTCTCCTGGTGGTCGTACTTCACCTGCATCATCTGCGCTCGCAGCCGGGGAGCTAGATGCGTCAGCTCGACGATCGTGTGCTTCTCGCGGATGTTCTTGGCTTCCTGCTGGTAGTGCTCATCCAGGGCGCGCTCGAGAGCGGCGTCGGGTTTGGGCGGCTTCGCGCCCTTCAGGGCCGCATCCAGCTCCGTGAGCGCGTGTCGGCGGTAATCGAACGCGCCCTCTGCAGCCTCCTCGTCGCTCTCGGGCACGTCTATGGCGTCGAAGCTGAGCGTGACGCCGTCGCCCAGCGTCCGTCGAAGCCACTCCATCGTGCTGCCCACCATGCAGCACAAGGGCAGGCCGCCGCCGGTCCATCCGTCCTCGCCCGCCTCCTCGCTGCCATAATTGTTGAGGAGAACCGGCCGCCCCTGGCTGTCCACCCAGATGCCGCCCGACTCGCCGGCCACCGAGACGGGGTTCGGGCTCTTCAGGACGGCGACGTTGACGAAGCGCGCATAGAGATCGCCGCCGAAGGAACACCGTCTACCTTCGTCGACGAAATCGAACGTGCCGCAGACGAGCCCCCTCCCGGTCCACATGCTCAGCACCTCGCCCTTCTCCAGCGGTTCCTGATCGAGATCCCGGACGGGCCCTCGGACGAGGGGGTGGGCCTCGACCTTGGTGCCGGGGACGAGCTGGGCCAAGCCCACATCATACAAGTTCCCCCCCTTGCGCGTGATCCTCGAGTACTGCCGGGTCCAGGCGACGATGGTCTCGCCGGACACCACCGCCAGGGAGCCCTCGCTGTCGTCGAGCCCTGAACCCGCTCCGAACACGTGGGCGTTGCTCACGATGAAGAACTTGCCGCCGTAGCGCACGCAGGCGCCGAGCGTGCCTTCCTCGAACCCGAGCCGGCCTTCGGCGGTCTTGGCGACCGAGATCGCCTGACCGAGCTGGACGCGTGGCCTCTGCCAATCATCGCGGGCGACGTTCTGCACCAGCGCCTGCCTACAGGAGATCGAGGTCTGGCCGAGCGTGGGGCTCGTGGCGATCTTCAAGACCCATTCCGGGGTCACGACGGTATCGAGGTAGCGTTGGAGATTGTCGTCGCCCGCCGCGGCCCAGCTCGCGATCACCGCGGTCCACGGCGACAGGCGCCGTTCCCCCGAGCCCTCGTTGTTCACGCTCGTTGCCTCCGCGAGCGTGCGGCGACGTCGAGCAGCCTGCCCACCCGCGCGCGCTCGTCCCCCGCGCCGCTCAGGCACCGGGACGCCCACGGAAGCTTCGGGTCCGAATCGAACGCCGGCCCGAACACGAACATCAGCTGCACGAACACCCGCACTCCGGCCTCGCTCTCGATGCGGTACGACCGCGCCCGCCCAATCCCGTATCGGATCGCCTCCCGCACCCCCTCCTCGCCCAGGGCGCCGAACTGCCGAGGCAAGTGCTCGCGGAAGTGCGCTGAGAGCTCGCCGACGAAGCGATCGACCGCTATCTGCGCGAACATCGCCGACTGGCGGCGCCGGATCGTGAGCATCGCGCGGAGACTATCCCGCCCGCCTGCTGCCGTCACCACGCCCGAGCGGCGCTACCTCCGCCGCCGCGCCCTCCTGCCAGGAGCGGCGGATCTCCGTCCCACGGGCTCGCTCCGCGGCAGCACCGATCACGGTCGCGAGAGGGAAGTCCATGTGAAGGTCGCGCCCTCTCGCTCCACCGTTCGCCCTGGCCAGCGATGCACGCGCTGGTGAAGCGGCAACAAACGGCAACAAACGGCAACAGACGAGCGTGGATCGGCGGCACCGCTCTTGAAGTTTTCCGGAGGAAAGCACAGAGTGGCGGGATGATGAAGCCCTCGTGCCTTGTGGCGATCGCCGCCTTGCTCGCAGCGCCGCTGCTCATCTCTTCTTCAGCGCGGGCGGACATCCCGCCGCCCGAGAGCTGCGGCACGCCGGGGTCGAGCTGTAACAACGCAGGGCCCAATTACAATGAGCCTGGCACGTGCACGCAGCAGAAGTGCCAGCGAACGCTGCCGGGCGAGGACGGCGGCTTCAGCACCGTGGAGTACGACTGCAATCTGTGCATTTCCTCGGGCGGCAGCTCGACGTCGGCCTCGAGCGGGGACTCGACGTCGGCCGGCAGCGCGGGCGCGGACAAGGCGTCGTCGGACAACGGCGGCTGCGCCATGAGCGGCGCCGCCTCGGGCGGCGCGGTGGCGGGGCTGATGCTGCTCTGCGGCGCCGCGGCGCTCGTGACCGCCCGCCGGCGCCGCTGAACCGGGCCTCGACCGTGCGCGCGCCCGGTCCTCCGCCTGCGAGCGTGGCCCGCCTGCTCGAGCGCGGCGTCGCGCCGCTCGACGGCGCGCGGCGGCGCCTCTTCGGCCTGCTCCGCCGGAGCGAGCTCGCGATCGCGGTCGTGGCGCGCCCCGATCGCAGGATAGCCACCGTCGCCGCGGCCAACGCGCTCGGCGCCTTCACCATGGCGGTCTTTGCGCCGAGCGCGCTGCTCGTGCTCGGGCCAATCCTGCTCGGCGTCCTGCACGTCGCGGCCGACGTGCGCTACCTCGTGCTGCGGCGCGGGCTGCCGTCGTGGTGGCGCGGCGTCGTCTGGACGGCCTGCGCCGCGCTTTTGGGGCTGCGAGGCGCCCAGGAGCTCTTTGGCTCGGCCGCGGCGCTGCTCCGCGCCGAGCACGCATTGCTCGCCGCCTGGCTCGGCGCCGCGGTCGTCGCCGGCGCGTTCGCGTCGCGCGCGTGGCGGCGCGTCGCGCTGGCCGCCGCCGCCGCCGTGGCGCTGTCGGCGGCGGCGCTCGCCGCGCCGCGCGGCTTCCGGCTCGTCCTCGCGCACGCGCACAACCTGGTCGCGCTCGCGCTGTGGCTCGCGCTCTTCCGCCGCCGGGCGCGCGCGGTCGCCTGGCCGCTCGGCCTCGTGCTGGCCGGGACCGCGCTCCTCGCGAGCGGGGCGATGACCTCGCTCACCCTGCGCGCCGGGTGGCTGGACGCCTTCGGGCTGCACCTCTTCCTCGCCAGCGACTGGCTCGCTCCCGGGCTCCCGACCCGCTCCGCGGTGGCGCTCACGGCATGTTATGCGTTCCTGCAGTCGGTCCATTACGCGGTCTGGCTGCTGCTCATTCCCCAGGAAGATCACCCGGGCCAGCGGACAGCCACCTTCCGCATGTCCGCGCGCTCGCTCCGGCGCGACTTCGGGGACGCAGGGCTCGCGGCCGTGGCGGTCGTCGCCGCCCTGGTGCTGCTCGGCGCCCTGCGCAGCGCGCTCGGCGCGCGCAACCTGGTGCTCTCGCTCGCCTCCTTCCACGGGTACCTGGAGCTCGCGCTGCTCGCGTACTTCTATGTCCGCGGCGACGTCGGCCGGCGCGCCGCCGAGGCGCGCCTGGAGCGGTCCGGGCGCGCGCGCGGCGTGGATCGCGGCGGGCCCGAGGTCGCCGCGCAGCCGGCCGCGCCATGAGCCGCGCCTTCACCGATCCGCTGGTGGCCGCCTGGGCGCGCGCGTTCGCGTTCACGCTGCTCATCGAGCTCGCCGTCGCCTCACCGCTGCTCGGCGCGGCGGAGCGGTCACGAGGCCGCCGCGCCGCGCTCGTGGCCGTCGCCAACCTCGCGAGTCACCCGGCGGTGTGGTTCATCTTCCCCGCGCTCGCGATCGGCGCCACGGCGCGACTGGCCCTCTCGGAGCTCTGGGCGGTGCTGATCGAGCTCGGCGTCTACCGGCTCGCGCTGCGCGAGCTGCCTGCCACGCACGCCATCGCGGCCTCGGCGCTCGCGAACGGCGCGTCGCTCGGGCTCGGGCTGCTCCTGCGCGCCACGACCGGCTGGGTGTGAGCGGGCCGCGGAGCGCCGCTCCGCCGGCTCCGGAGCAACATTACCGCGGACAGCGCCCCTGCGGGCGGGCTCGTCCGGCGCGAGCGAGACGCGACATCGCTCGTTCGCCGACAGCGTGGGTGTTCGTCACACGCAGCGCGGACGGCTCCGCTGCGCTATGACTGCGGGATGTTTGGTCCAGGGCGCCCTCAGTACCCTCCGCAGCAGCCGCCTCAGTATCCTCCGCAACCGCCGCATCACTACCCTCCGCAGCCGCCGCCTTACTACCCTCCACCGCCGCCTCAGCGCCCGAAGTCAGGCCTGTCGCCGCTCGTGATCGTGCTCATCGTCCTCGGCGGGCTGTTCGCGCTGGGCGTGGGCGCCATCTTCGTGATCGGCGGCGCGGTGTACCTGGTGGCGAGCGCATCGCCGGAGCAAACCGTCGTCGAGACCACGCCTTCCGGCGTGTCGACCGCCGGCGGCGTCTCGCCCGTGGCGCCCACGTCGACGAGCACCCCGCTTCGCCCCGACCAGGAGGCCGACGAGGCGGCGGGCGAGGACCCGTCCACCGGCGACCACGCCGCGGGCGAGGCGCCGGCGCCTCTGTCGACAGCGGCGCGGACGGCCGCCTCCCCGAGCGAGGGCTCCTCGAATGGAAGCCCGAGCAACGGGGGCGCGGCGGGCGGGACGTCCTGGTGGTGTACGGCGAGCGCGTCCGTGCGCGTCTGCGGCTTCGCGGGCGCGTGCAACTATCAGATGGTGTTCGGCAACGGCTCGGCGAAGGACCGCTTCCTGGCGTCGCAGCAAGCGAAGCGGTCGTGCGAGGCGAGCGCCCGCGCCAAGGGCGCCACGGCCTTCTGCGTCGTGCAGTGCAGCCCTCGCTGACGGGCGATGACGTCGCTCGCTCCGCTCCGCTCAGCTCCTCGCGCCAGCGCTAATAACCGCCGCTGCCGCCGACCCCCGCCGCGCTGTAGCCAGAGCTGTAGCCAGAGCTGTAGTCGCCGCCGCCCGCGCCCCCGGTTCCGACCGCAGTTACGTTTCCACCGTAGTAGTAGTCGTCCGGATCTTCGTAGACGTTGATGTCGAGGTTCACCTTGCCGTTGAGCCACAGCTCGCTGCTCCCGATACCGAACGCATACTCGGCCCAGGTCGTCGAATGCGGCGAGACGTACACGTAGACCCGTTGCGACGATAGCAGCGTGGCCTCCACGTTCGGATCCGTCACCGTGCCGTCCTCGACCTTCTCGAAGTGCCAGCCCGGAAGGAGCGTGACGCTGTACCCTCCCTGCTCCAGATCGACGACGAGGGAGCTCTCGTTCGGATCCTGATCCTCGCTGCTGACCGTCACCACGGTTCCGTAGCCACCACCGACAGCCATGGCTGAGGTATTCTCGTCTTCGTAGTAGTAATAACCGTTCGAGATCTCGAACGTGGCGTCGCGGAGCCGATACCGCGCTCCAGACGGCGCATCGGCCGCGAGCGGCAAGCTGAGCGAGCCGACGTCCGGCCCGCGATCGGCCCCCTGCGAGCCGCAACCGCTGAGCAAGGCCGCGAACGCCACGCCAGCCGCCGCCACCAACCCAAACCCCTTGATCGACTTGGTCATTCTATCCTCCAGATAAGCTGCCCCTCCGGCCCGATGACGGCGTGTGCCGTGACCTGCCATCGGTTCAGCGTGGGCCACCACGGACAAGCAACACACGGGCCAATCTGGATTCACCGAAAAATTAGGGGGAAGGCGGGAGCCGCCCAGGAATCGGCTCAGAATGTGTCAGCCATATTGAGCCAAACGTGACCTGTGCCACCGTCGAATATGTGCCACTTCGAACGCGCGCAGGCCGAGCGCGGGGACGTGGGGCGCTGAGGGCGTTCGTTCAGCCGAGCCAGAGCTGCCCGTCATCAGGCCGACGGCTCGCCGGCAGCTACCCCTCGCCCGAGAGCACCGCGGCGATCGCGACGCGCTGCCCTCGCGGCTGCCCCGCCGCGTCGGCGTGGGCCATGTCGAGGGCGGCCAGCACCGTCGACAGCGTCGTCTGGTCCAGGACCGACGACGCCTCGACGGCCTGGAGGTCCTCTCCCACGAAGTTCTTCGGGCAGGCGTCGATGACCGGCAGCGCGCGCTCGCTGGCCGGCGCGAACCGGATGGGCAGGCCGTGCGTGCGGCAGATGAGCGGCCGCGCCGCGTAGATCGCGCACCTCCCCTCCCCGTCGAGCGCCGGGCACACGCCCGGATCGCCCGCCCGCGCGCGCTCGGCCAGCGCCGCGCGGTCGGCCTCCGGGAGCGCCGCGAGCGCGTCGCGGATCGCGTCGGCCTCGATCGACGTCACCGAGAAACGCCGCCGGCAGCAGTCGCTGCACCCGGTGCGGCAGGCCATCCGCCCGCCGTGGCGGGCGCTCGCGCTCGCGAAGAACGCGTCGACCTTGGTGAAGAGCTCGTGGAGGCGCTCGCGCGGCGTGCGGTGCATTCGCCGGCGTCTATAGCGGGGCGGATCCTCGTGCGCCAAGGGCGCATCCGCGCCGCTCGGCTCGCCCGGGCGTGCTTTCCACGTTATCCGACGGCCACGGCGCGGCCGCTGGCAACCTCCGGCGAGGGCGCGTGCCGGGCCACGAGCTGGGCGACCTCGCCGCGGCAGGAGCCGCACCCCGTGCCGGCCTTCGTCGCGGCGCACGCCGCCTCGAGCGAGCAGGAGCCGCCCTCGATGGCCTCCCGGAGGGTCGCCTCGCTGACCTTGTGACAGGTGCAGACGATGCGCTCGGCCTGCGCCGCCGGCCCCGCGCCGCCGCCGGCGCAGAGCGCCTCCAGAGGGTCGGCGGGCAGCGGATCGTTGCGATCGAAGAGCTGCACGAGCGTGGCCGCGGCCGCGGTGTTGCCGACGAACTGGGCGCCTAACAATCGCCCGTCGCGGAGGATCAGCTTCCGATACGTGCTCTTCCGCGTCTCCACGACCTGGAGCACGTCGTCGCTCTCGAGCTCCGGCTCGGTGCTGCCCATGGAGGTGACGTCGACGCCCGCCACCTTCAGCCGGGTATACAGCTTCGTGCCTCGGTAGCGCGCCTGCGGGTTCGCGCCCGTCAGGACGTCGGCGAGGACGGCGGCCTGCTCCCAGATGGGCGTCACGATGCCATAGAGCCTGCCCCGGTGCTCCGCGCACTCGCCGATCGCGTAGATGCCGGGCACCTGGGTGGCCATCGTGTCGTTGACGACGATGCCCTTGTTGATGGGCAGGTTGGAGGCGCGCGCGACGTCGACGCGAGGCCGGACGCCGCACGCGAGGACGACCATGTCGGCCGGCAGGACGCTGCCGTCGTCGAGGCGACACCCCTCGACCGCCTCGTCCCCGCAGATCGCCTCGACGGTGCGCCCGGTGCGGACGAAGATGCCGCAGCGCTCGATGTGCTGCTCGAGCATGTCGCCGCCCATCGGATCCAGCTGCGCGTTCATGAGGCTCTTCGCGACGTGGATGACGGTCACGTGGAGGCCCATGTCGCTCAGCACCTTGGCCGCCTCCAGGCCGAGGAGCCCGCCGCCGACCACGATGGCGTTGTCCCCCGCCCGCGCGCAGCCGCGCATCCGGACGCAATCGTCCATCGTCCTGTACACGAAGACGCCCGGGCGCAGATCGCCCTCCGAGGTCGTCATGCCCTCGAGCGGCGGGACGAGCGGCTGGCTGCCGGTCGCGAGCACGGCGACGTCGTAACGATGGCGCGCGCCGTCCGCCGCCACGACCGCCCTCGACCCGGTGTCGATCCGCGCCACGGAGGTCCCGCTGACGAGCCGCACCCCGTTCCGCTCGTACCAGGCGGGGGGCTTCGTGACGATGGAGTCGGGCGCCTCCCCTGCGAGCACCTTGCTGAGCAGGACGCGGTTGTAGGCGCCGCCCCGCTCCTCGCCGAAGACGGTGATGTCGTAGCGGTCCCTGGCGCCGCGCGACATCAGCTCGTCCAGCAGGCGGCACGCCGCCATGCCGTTGCCAACGATGACAAGGTCCTTCCTTCGCATCAGTTCGACTCCGAGACCCGGCGCGCCCTGACGGCGCACACCTTGAACTCCGGCATCCGGCTGGTCGGGTCCAGCGCCGGCACGGTGAGGACGTTGGCGGCCTTCCTGCCGCCCCAGTGAAACGGAGCAAAGAGCGTGTCCGGCCGGATCGAAGGCACGACCGCGACCCGGAAGGTGACCGCCCCTCGCCGGCTCTCGACGAGCAGAGAGTCGCCCTCGACGACGCCGAGGCGCGCCGCCAGCCTGGGGTGGACCTCGACCTTCGGCTCGGGCTTGGCCTCTTCGAGCTTGGAGACCCGGCGCGTCTGGGCGCCGGAGTTGTAGTGTTCCTTGTAGCGGCCCGTCGTGAAGTAGAGCGGATAGGCGTCGTCGGGGAGCTCGGCGGCGGGGCGGTGGTGGACCGCGTGGAACCGCGCCCGGCCGTTCGGGTGATGGAACCGCTCGGCGAAGAGGCGCGGCGTCCCCGGGTGCTCGACCGACGGGCACGGCCAGAAGACGCCTCGGTGCCGGCGTATCTTGTCGTAGGTGATGCCGCTGTAGTCCGCCCTGGCGCCCGCGGTTGCCCGGCGCAGCTCGTCGAACACCTGCTCCGCGGACGTGTACTGGAAGTGCTTGCCCGCGCCGAGGCGGCGCGCGAGCTCGCAGAAGATCTCGATATCGGTCTTCACCTCGGGGGGCGCGGGGCGGACCTTCTGCCGCAGGATCACCCGCCCTTCGAGGTTCGTCATCGTCCCCTCCTCCTCGGCGAACTGGGCGACCGGAAGCAGGACGTGGGCGTCCTGGGCCGTCTCGTTGACGAAGGCGTCACAGACGACGAGCAGATCGAGCGAGGCGAGCCGCCGCTCGATGTTGAGCGCGTTCGGCGACGCGACAGCCACGTTGGAGCCGAACACGAGGAGCGCGCGGATCCCCCCCTCGGGGCCGAGCGCGTCGAGCAGCTCGTAGGCGCTCTTCCCCTTCGTCGGCAGCTCGGCAGGGTCGATGCCCCAGACGCGGGCGATGGCCGCCCGGTGCTCCGGGTCCTCGATATGCCGGTAGCCGGGGAGCTGATCGGCCTTCTGGCCGTGCTCGCGGCCCCCCTGGCCGTTGCCCTGTCCGGTGAGGCAGCCATAGCCGCTGTACGGCTTGCCGACCTTGCCGAGCGCGAGCATCAGGTTGATGAAGGAGAGCACGGTGTCTGACCCCTTCGACTGCTGCTCCGGCCCGCGGCCGGAGAGCAGCATGCTGCTCGGCGCCTCCGCGAGCAGCCGCACGGCCCTGAGCTGATCCTGCGTGGAGACCCCGGTCAGCCGCTCGACGTGCGCCGGGTGGTACGAGAGGACGACGCGCCGGAGATCGTCGAACCCGTCCGTGCGCGCGGCGATGTACGCCGTGTCGACGAGCTTCTCCTCGAGGGCGAGGTAGAGCAGGCCGTTGGCGAGCGCCAGGTCGGACCCGGGCGTGGGCTGGAGGTGGAGCGCCGCGGCGCGCGCCGTGTCGGTGCGCCGCGGGTCGACGACGATGAGCGCGCCGCCGTTGTCGCGCTGCGCGAAGATCCATTGCATGATCGGCGGCAGGGTCTCCGCGCAGTTCGCGCCCCAGAGGAGGAGCGCCTTGGTCTGGGCGATGTCGGACACGGGGAACGGCAGGCCGCGGTCGATGCCAAACGCCTTGTTGTGCCCCGCGGCCGCCGAGGACATGCAATAACGGCCGTTGTAATCGACGTTCGGCGACCGGAGGGCGAGGCGGACGAATTTGCCGAGGAGGTAGCTCTTCTCGTTCGTCAGGGCGCCGCTGCCGAACGCGGCCAGCGCCGCGGGGCCGTGGCGCTCGCGCAGCCGGAGGAGCCGCTCGGCGACGAAATCGAGCGCCGTGTCCCAGCGCGCCGGCAGGAGGCGGCCGGCGCGCCCGCGGATCTTCGGCGCCGTCAGCCGCTCGGGGTGATCGAGCAGCGCCGCGGAGGTGAACCCCTTGATGCACATCTGCCCGCGGTTGACGGGGAAATCGTCGTCCGGTCGGACGTCGATCGCCCCCGCGTGGTCCGCGCGATCCGTCATGACCACGCCGCACTGGAAGGCGCAGTAAGGACAGTGGGTGTGCGTGGTCGTCTCGGAGGTGACGATCTTGAGCCGGAGGGAAGAGCGCGGTGCCATGGAGTCGCGTCAGCCACCCTCACCGAGCGCGTCGAGGAGGCTCCCCATGGTGTAGCAATCGCTCTGTTTCGAACGTATTTCTGAGGAATGTGCGGGCAGTTAATCTGTCGACGCCCGATGTCGCCGGCGCAGCAGGAGGTTCTCTCCCAGCGCCCACGCCTCGGCCCCGTCCCCGCGCACCTCGAACAGGGTGCCCCAGGAGCCGGACGCCTCGCCTCGCCATGTGTGGCCGCCATCGATGGAGCGCAGGAGCACGCCGCGCGCGCCGCACGCCCACAGCGTGCCGGCGTCGTCTCCCCAGAGGCTCCTGAGGCTGCCGGAGACCTGGGCCAGCACCTCCCATGTCGCGCCGCCGTCTCGAGAGCGCAGCACGTCGCTGACGCCCAGTCCGCCAGCCACGAAGAGCTCGTCGCCCCTGCCCCAGATCGCGGACAGATCGCGGGAGCTGCCGCTCTCCGCGGCTTCCCACGTGGCGCCGTCGTCGATCGTGCGGACGATGGTCCCGCCGGAGCCGACCGCCACGGCGCGCTGCTCCGCCCCTGCCCAGACGGCGCGGAGGCGCGGCGCGCGCGGGACCTCCAGCTCCAGCCATCGTGAGCCGCCCGCGGCGAGGCGGCAGACCCGGCCCTCGATGACGGCGAACGCTCTTGTCTCGTTCTGCCCGTGGACCGAGGCGCCGCCGGGTTTGCCTGCCACTTCTATCCAGGAGCGCCCGCCGTCCTCAGTCCGGATCTGCGAGGCGCCCTCGCCGACAGCAAGGATCGTCTCGCCGCTGCCCCACACGGAGATCAGCGCGCCGGCGTCCTCCACGGCGCTCCTCTCCCAGGTCTGGCCGCCGTCGTGGGTTCGCGCGATGGTGCCTCCGTCGCCCACCAGCACGACCCTCCCCTGGCCTTGCACCCAGAGCCCCCGGAACTTCCCTCGGACAGGCACCTTTTCCCAGGGCCCGTCGAGCGGCGCGTCCCCTGCCTGGACTGGCACCTTGGTGAAGCTCTTCCCGCCATCGAGGGATCGGGCGGCGGGGCCGTCTCCCACGCACCAGATCGCGCCCTGGTCATCGCCCCACGCCGCGCAGCGGTGCTGATCCGACCGGAGCGCGGTGCGCCTCCAGGTGCGGCCCTCGTCCTCGCTGACCGCCAGGATGCCGCTTTCGCCGGACGCGATCACGACGCCCGCGGCGCCGAGCCACAGCGCCTTGATCGAGCGCCCGGTCCCGGTGGAATGCGACTCCCAGGAGGCGCCCCCGTCCCGGCTCGCGTGGGCATGGCCGTCTCCGTCGCCCACGATCACGAGCCCGCCTCGCGCGCAGAGCGCCCTCGGACTCCGGCCCGGTACCTTGTTGCGCGTCCATGTCGCTCCTTGCAGCGTGGCGAGCTGCCCTTCGAGCGCCAGCGCGAGGAAGCGGCCCTCGGTGTCGACCGCGGCGGCCTCCAGGCAGAGGTCTCCGGGGCTCGGCCCGGCTCCCCAGGTCTGGCCGTGATCGCCGGAGCGGAGGACCGTCCCCCCGAGCCCCACCGCGATGGCCTGGCCGTCGTCCCGCAGGGCGACGCCGCGCAGGTCCGCCGTCGCGCCGCAGCCCACGTCGGACCAGCGCTGCCCGTCATCGCGCGAGAACAGCAAGGTCCCGCAGTGTCCGGCGGCGATCAGCGCCGCGCCGGTGCCTGTGAGCGCGCTCAGGTCCTGGCGGGTGGGCGTCTGCGCCCTCTTCCAGCGCTGGCCGCCGTCCTCCGAGCGGAGCACGTGCCCCTCGGATCCCGCGATGACAATCAGCTGGCCTCGTCCCCAGACGGCGCTGTGCCGGATGCTCATTCCGGGCACGATACCAGGCCAGTGCACCCGGGGCGCTCGCGATCGCGTCGAGGCCCCCGCGCGCTGCCGGCGGAGGCACGCGACGGTCGTCATCGTCGGTTGGCAGCGGCGGTGGTCGTCCGGCGTCTCATGCCCTCACCACAAGGAAGCTCGGCGTGAGGACTGCGGCGTGGACCAGCTGCCCGACATCCGACAGGAGCGGGGTCAGACATCACCGGGCTCCTTCCGGAAGAAGTGACCGTGCAGGAACTGCCCGTCCGCCGGATCTCGGTGAACGTTGTACTTGAAGCAGCGGCTCGGGCAGCTCACATCAAACAGGTTTGGCGAATCGTGGACGCGCAGCACCGCCGAACACAAGGGGCAAATGGCCTCCACGCCCTCGTGCCTCGCGATGCGACCGCAGAGGTGCTGGAGCTGTCGACCTTCCGCCTGGTATCGATCGCGGCGGGCGGGAGTCCAGAGGTAGAGCGGCTTGTTCTTTCTTGCGGAGAACGCCCTGGCCTGCGGGCGGAACACCAGCTCGACCTGGATCGTATCATCGCCCGACGAACGATGAAACGCGAACTCAAATTTATAGATGTCGCGGACCGCGCTGTTCGGGCCGCAGTACCTTTCGGCGTCGTAGGCCGCCACCAGGGCTCCGCTCGTCGACTCGAAAGGTTGCTCGACCTGTGGCAGCAATTCCTTTTCCAGAAATGCGCCAAGCGCCTCCTTGAACTCCGGGGTCATCGCCGCCGCGTGGTAGGCGCTCGCAAAGGGGCCGAATTGAATGGTGGCGAAGGCACGATGCATCTTCGATCCTCAATACCGTCGTTCAGCAGCGAGCGCCAGAGCGACGGCGAAGCCCGCGGGCCGTGGCGCGAGAGCGGCCCCTTCGACAGATGGACAAGTTGTTGATACAGCGTCACTTTTCAAGGGGGAGGAGAATCGCGTGAGGTGCTCGATGTCAACCAGCGTATACAGCGTGGCTGTACGGCGGAGCCGGTGATGCCGTGGGCGTTCATCGCGGCGATGCGACGGCGGAGGGCGCCCCAGCCCCCTGGAGAGGCGTCGACCACCACCGGTGCTCGACGGACCTAACCCATGGCGCCGGACAGCATCGGGGCCTTGCGGCGCAGAGCTCGGAGCCCTTCGCGCGCTCGTGGGACGTGCCCAAGAGAGCGCTCCTCAACGTGATCCAGGCGGTCCACTCCATCATCAGCATGCTGGAGGCCAGCTACACGGAACGGGCCTTTGCCCTGATCGCGCAACGTCAGCGCGCAAAGAGCTCGAAGCCGTAATCGGACTGGAGGGCGAAGCCCCCAGCTGCGCGGCTGCAAGGCTTCCCCGGTTACCTGCGGGGCGATGGCCGCGCAGGGTACGGCGCGATGCTGCGCGGAGGCGGCGCCCTGCGCTCGATAGCACTGTTTCATTTCTCGAACGCCGCCGTTCCAGCCCGCCGTCTGGCGTCGCCCACCGTGTCGCCGCATACTCTGGACGTGATCCCGGCGCGGTTGCGGGGCGGGTCGGATGCGCCTGCCTCCGCACCTCGGGCAGCAGCGGGCTCATCATGTGGCACCGCCGGTGCAGAGGGCATCACGGCGGATGGAACCTGGCCTCGATGACCCGCCGCGGTGCTCCGGGCCCGTCCTTCCAGCGCGAGGGGCGCGCGCGGGCGCTGCGGCTCGTGGAGGCTGGCGATTGCCGTGAAGGGGGATGACGTCGCGAGCAGCACGCGCCTCGCCGAGCTCCGGGACCCACGAGCCAATCGCAGAGCCCGACTGAAAGGCCTGTTCTACCGACCGGTGACTGGGATCAGATTGCCAATTCCACTCCAATCATAGATATCCATGAAAACGACACGTTCGCTTAGACATTGACAGCGTTTCCGCATCTGAGAATGATGCCTCCGCGCTGGCCGACGAAGCACGGAGCGGGCTCTCCACTGCGGAGCCCACAGGACGTCTTGCGACGTGACCAGGATGCACCAAGGAACGCCTGCGCACGACCACGCGCTTGGCTTGGAAACATAACGCATCATAACAATACACTGGGAAGCAAATGAAACACTTCTGTCACACGATGCCCATGGGCGCCCTGATCTGCGGCCTTGTCGCCGGAGGCATCTCGCTGAGCGCACCGGCTCAAGCTCAGGCGCTGGAGTTCGGAGTATACGAAGGAGAATCTTGCCCCGCAGGGTACACACCGTTGACCCCACTCGACGCCTTCTGGACGTTTTACGCCCGCTGCGATGAGCTCCCCTATTCAGGGGTCTTTCGTATCGCAGACGGGAGCTCGATAGATGGCCCGTGGAACAACTGCCAGCAGCATGCCAGCGATACCCGCGAGCTGGACTACATCCTCTGCAAGCCCAACTACCAGCTCTTTGACATCGACGGGACGACCTTCGCGGTGGTGAGAGGCGGGGATCAGTGCCTGGAAGGCTTCGAGCACGTGGATTTCGCCACCGCCTCAGCCTACTCGGATGAGATATGCACTCATGTCGGGTACTGGGGGATTGCGAGAATCGGTGGAGGGGGCTCCATCGACGGTGTAGGTTACGGCTGCGGCGTCCGCGCGACCGACTCTCGCGAGCTCGGTGATGCCATCTGCGTAGAAATCGAGTAAGAGCGCCGAACCAGAGGCAGCTCGCGCGATCCTCGCCGACTTGAGGTCTGGGTGACGCGCAACGAGCCGTCCACGACCGGCGCGTGGCGCTCGCTGCTACCGGCGCTCGATGGTGAAGCTCGAGGTCATCTCGTCGAGGCCGATGTCACTAACGTCCCCGTCTGCCGTGAGGACGCGCGACTGGGTCGAATCCCTCCAGAGCACGTCGTAGAGCGTCACCATGAAGCCGGCGGGGAAGCGGGCGGAGCTGATCCTTGTGTCCCAGGCGCCGCCGCCTCCGACGAGCTCGTCGCGGAGGTGACGAGTCATGCCCCAACGCGCTCGCCTGCGATGCCGCCCCTCCGATGCCCACCCCGGTCACGAGGCGCAGGGTGGGAATTCCCACAACGAGCTACGCGGAAGAGAGGACTTGACGAAACGCTGAGCGATGTCAGGTGGGAGCGTTCTTGGAACCAGGAAAATGCGCATGGTGCTCGTACCGCCAGCTGACAAACTGGAAAGGCGCGGAAGGGCTGCATGCGATGCTGAACGGATCCACCCCCAAGACGCCTCCGCGCGCGCTGCATTCCTTTCTCACGGAGGGGGCCGAGGATGAGCATGGAACGAAGAGCCGTGTCAGCGTTCGTCGCGCTGGCTGTCGTGGTCGCAGGGTCGCGCGCTGCGCGCGCACGCACCATCGACGTGCCGGAGGACTACCCGACGATCCAGGCCGCCGTTGAGGCGGCCGGGAACCACGACAGGATCCGCGTCGCCCCGGGCACGTACCCGGAGTCCATCGCGTGGACCGGCAAGTCCATCGCGCTGATCGGCGCCGGGCCGGACGCGACGATCGTGGATCCGAGCCTCGGGCCGGGCGGCCGGTGTCTGGTGCTGGTCGACGTCCCCCATGGCACCCGGGTGGAGGGCTTCACCTGCCAGAACGGCACGACCGACGCGACCAGCCCGGACGGCGGCGGGATGCTGATCCAGGGGGGCAGTCTGCAGGTCAAGAGGGTGGTTTTCCAGAACAACCTCGCGTCCAGGAACGGAGGTGGATTGTGGATCGAGGGGGCCGACGTGACCCTCCACGAGGCCAGCTTCCTCAACAACGAGGCCGCCAACAGCTTCAGCGGACAGGGCGGTGGGCTGGGCATCACGCTCGGTGGCGAGGTGAAGGTCGTGCGCTCCATCTTCTCCTTCAATTTCGCCAACCCATCAGGGGGCGGGCTCGCCGTCCTTGACGGCAGCAGCGCGAAGGTGGTTGAGTCCCGTTTCGAGGGCAATTTCGGCAGGAGCGGGGGCGGGATCTTGTCCTCCGACAGCGAGCTCAAGGTCTCTGGCTCCGTCTTCTCCGGCAACGTCAGCGACTTCAGCGGGGCCGCGCTCAGCGCCTCCAACAGCAGCGTCGAGGTAGCCGATTCGACGATCGACGGTAACGACTCGGACGCACGCCAGCAGCACGTCATCAGCGTCAGCGGGAGCCTGGCGATGTTCCGGTCGAGCGTCACCGGCAATCTAGGCGGCGGAATCTCGTCCGTCGGCGACCTCATGGTGCTCGACTCCTTGTTCGCGGACAACACCGCGACGAGGGGTGGAGCGATCAACGCCACGGGCACCGCGCGCGTGACCAACAGCGTCTTCTTCGCCAACACGGCGAACGGCGCGGGCGGCCTCAACGAAATCGAGGCGCAAGGCGGCGCGATCTACGCGGACGGCGATCTGGACGTGACGCACTGCACCTTCTACGGCAACCAGGCCCAGGGCTTCGAACTCCCCTCGGATGGCGGCGGGATCTACGTGGCCTCCGGGACCACAACGGTGCTCAACTCCATCCTCTGGGGAGACTTGCCCAATGAGATCGCGGGCCTCGGAACGGTCGTGATCACCTACAGCGACGTGATGGGCGGCTATCCGGGCGCGGGCAACATCGACCAGGATCCCCTCTTCGTTGCCCCTGCTGGCGGCGATCTGCACCTCCAGGCTTCCTCGCCCGCCCGGGATGCCGGGCTCCTCACTCGCGGCCTGCCAAGGACGGATCTGGACGGGAATCCGCGCGTCGCGGGAGCCGCTCCCGACATGGGCGCCTACGAGATTCGCCGACGAAGGAGAGGGTGTTGAATGACCTCGCAGGGGTGGGAGGCTCACCCCGGGGTCGTGCACGCGCCGTAGCGGCACCACGAACACCGAAGGCGCTCGCGCAGCGCGGGGCCTAGCAGCCGAAGACCCCGGCGCCCCGCTCGATCTCGCCGAACGGATCCATGAGCGCGCGCAGGATCAGGCGCGCCGGCGCGCTCTCGATGCTCCCCGCCGCGCGCCAGGTCGCGAACCGGAGCTCGCCCAGGAGGACCCCGGCGAGCGGCGTATAGACAAGATCGAGCGCCGAGGGCCGGACGCCGTTGGCCTCGTAGCCGTACTCCCAGAGGTGGGTGCCGGCGATGGCGAACGCGAGCGCGGCCGGGGCGCCGAAGCGGCATATCCGCGCCCTGAGGTACATCTCGCTCCCGAGCAGGCCGTGGCCGACCACGTTGATCGGCCACGGGTCGTGATCCCACCGGAAGGCGGGCTGAGCGGCGTCGAAGATCGGCGGCTTCGTGAGCGCCTCGCCGTAGTGGTGTCCCCACTGCTCCAGGCGGAAATCGGCGAAGGGCTCGGGCCACAGCACCGCCTCCACGCTGCGGGTCACGGTGAGCACGGCCAGGGTGTGCACGATCGGCGGCGCCCAGGCGGGCTCCTCGGCCACGGCGGCGGCGCGCTGCCGCACGAGGGGCATCCCCGCCGGAGGCGCGCCCTCGGGCGGAAGGGCCGAGCGGGCCAGCGGGATGGACGGCTCGGCCGGAGGGACCGCCGCGGCCTGGCCGGCACACGCGGACGCAAGCATGACGAGGATAGCGGCGGCGCACGCGTGGATCTGGGCCATTCGGGGAGCGGACACCGCGCGCGCTGGGCGCAGCGACCAGACCCGAGTCTAACGCCACCGCGAGCCTCACAGCACCCCGCCTCGCCGCGGGCTCGCGTAGGCTCCTGTGCCATGGCCGACATCATGCTCGTCACGGGCGGCAGCCGCGGGATCGGCGCCGCCGCCGCGCTGCTCGCCGCGAGCCGAGGCTGCGCGGTCGCCGTGAGCTACCTGCGCGACGACGGCGCCGCGGCGAGCGTCGTCGACGAGATCCGCGCGCACGGCGGCGTCGCCCTCGCGATCGCTGCCGACGTCCACGCGGGCGGCCGCTGATCCCGCCGCGCCGCCGGCGCTTCATCTCGCCTCGCCCGCGCCGATCGCCTGCGTCACGACCGCCGCCAGCGTCCGCGCCGCGTCCCGGAGCGCGCCCTCCGAGTGCGCGCCGAACCCCAGGATGAGCCCGGGCGCGCGCGGCGCGCGCGCCGCCGTGCTGCGCGAGAGCGGCAGCGCGTCCACGCCCCGCGCCGCGAGCGCCTGGACGATGGCGACGTCGTCCGCGCCCGCGGGCAGGTCGAGCGTCAGCACCGAGCCCCCCGCGGGCGCCCGCGCCCGGACGGCGCTCGGCAAGAGCAGCCCGAGCTCCGCGAGCAAGAGGTCGCGCCGGCGCCGCGTCGCCTGCTTCAGCTTCCGGAGGTGGCGCGCGAAGTGGCCCTCGTCGATGAAGTCGGCGAGCGCGGCCTGCAGCAGGCAAGGCGGCGAGCGCGTCGACGCAGCGCGCACCGCGGCCACGGCGCGCACCAGCGCGGGCGGCACGATCATGAAGCCGAGCCGCAGGCCCGGGAACAGCGAGCGGCTGAAGGTCCCCACGTGGATCACGCGCTCCTTCACGCCCTCGAGGTCGAGGCTGAGGAGCGAGGGCAGCGGGGTGCCGTCGAACCGCAGCTCGCCCTCGTAGTCGATCTCGACGACCACAGCGCCCGCCCTGGCGGCCCAGGAGAGGAGCTCGATGCGCCGCGGCAGCGTGAGCCGCGCCCCCGAGGGGAACGCGTAGGCCGGCGACACGAAGGCGACCCGCGCGCGCGACGCGCCCCGACGTCGATGCGCGCCGGCGTGCACCTGGAGCCCGTCCTCGTCGACCGGGATCGGGATCAGCCGCGCGCCCGCCATGCGCACCGCCGCGCGGAGGGCCAGCGGCCCCGGGTCCTCCACCCAGGCGGCGTCGCCCGGGTCGAGCAGCGCGCGGCAGCACAGGTCCACCGCGGCCTGGGATCCCTCCGTGATGAACACCTGGTCGACCGTCGCGCGCACGCCGCGGGCCACCGCGATGTGGTGGAGCACCGCGCGCCGGAGCAGCGGCGCGCCCCGCGGATCGTGATCGAGCGCGTCGGCCGCCGACATCGAGCGGACGCGGCGCACGAGGCACCGCTCGAGGATGCGCCACGGGAGCAGCTCGAGGTCCGGCAGGCCGACCCCGAACGGGCGCGACCGCGCGCGGCCGCCGAGGAGCGCGTCGAGCTTGTCGGGAGGCACCACCGCCGCGAGCCGCCGCGCGCTCTTCGACGTGCGCGGCGCGGCCGCCGCCGGCTGGGCGCGGGCGGCGCCCTGCCACCCCGCGCGCGCCGGCACGTGCGCGACGACCGGCGCCCGCCGAGGGCGCACCACGATGGTGCCGTCCGCGGCGAGCGCCTCGTACGCCGCCACGGCGGTGTTGCGCGACACGCCGAGCTCCCGCGCGAGCTCGCGGGACGACGGGAGCAGGTGATCGGGCTGGAGGACGCCGTCCAGCACGGCGCGGCGCAGCTGCTCGACCAGCTGGGCGGCCAGCGTCGCCGGCGCGCCGCGCTGCAGGTGGAGGAAGGCGTGGGCGGCGTGGGAGGTGGAGCGCGCTGGCACCATCGAGATCGGCTCCGCTGGCCCTTTCCAGGGTGCCAGATCCAGGGCACCGTGTCGACGAGGAGCCAGCCATGCCCACCGCCGACGACCCGACGCTGTCGACCGCCCGCGAGCAGCCCCCCGCTCCCCCGCGGCGGCCGCTCGAAGGCGACAAGACGGGCGAGCTCTCGTCGCGCATCGCCCGCCGCGCGGCCGAGGCGCACGCCGGTCAGCCGCTCGATCGGCTCCTCGCCGAGGAGCTCCCGGGCAACGAGCTGACCACGCTCCTGCTCCACTGCCTGCGCCGGCGCGCGCTGCGGCGGAGCTTCGCCGACGTCCTCGACCACGCGGAGCGGGCGCCCATGACGCACGCGTCGACGGCGGACGCCCGGCGGCTGCACGCCCTCGACGCGGCGGCGTACGCGGCGGCGGCGGGCTTCGAGGCGGTGGATCTCGCCCCGATCGGGCCGCTCGGCGCCACGGCGTGCGCGGGCGTCGAGCCGAACAACGTGCTCGCGACGGTCCGCTTCGCCGAGGTCGCCGCGGATCCGACGACGGGCCTCGCGCTGCACGCCGCGCGGCGCCGGCGCGGGACCCGGGGCGGCGAGCCGCTGCGGCTCTGCGCGAGCCAGCGCGTCCTGCGCATGCAGCCCACGACCCAGCCGGGCTTCACGCCGCACTTCCGCCTGTTCGCCCTCGCGACGGCGGCCCGCTCGCCGGCCCGCGGCGAGGACGACGCGTGCGAGCGGCGCGCCCTGCTCGAGCACCTCGTCGTCTGGGCGGACCTCGTCCGCGCGCTGCCGCACGCGGGCTTCCGCGCCGCGGGGCTGCGCGTCGTGCTCTCCGACACGTCGCTGGTCCGCGCGAGCCTCGGCGCGCGCGGCGTCGACGCGGACGCGATGGCGCGGCGGGCGAAGGCGCACGAACCCGGGTCGTCCGAGGCGGCCCTGCGGGAGGCCGGCGTCGATCTGCCGCGGCGCACGGCGGATCTCGTCGGGGCCGCCCGGTCCCTCGGCCTCGGCCCCGAGCTCCTCGCGCGCGCCGAGCGCTGGGTCGCCGAGGTCAGCGAGCCGCTCGCGCGCGCGCGGCCGGAGGTCGAGGTCGTGCACGATCTCGGGCGGCTGCAGGGGCTCGGCTACTACGCCGGGCCGTTCATCCAGCTCGTCGTCCGCCGGGACGACGGCCTCGAGCTCCCGCTCGGGGACGGCGGCGCCTTGCCGTGGCTCGGCGCGCTGCTCTCGAACCGCCGCGAGCGGATGGTCGCGACCGGCATCGGGAGCGAGATGCTCGTGAAGCTCTTCGATCGATCGGAGGCTCGGGCCGGCGAGGCTCGACCGGAGGGAGCGACGCCATGATCCTCGAGACGCCCGCGTTCACGCTGCGCCCCTGGGCGGCGGCCGACGTCGACGCGCTCGTGAAGAACGCGAACGACCGCCGCGTCTGGGCGAACCTCCGCGATCGCTTTCCGCACCCGTACACGCGCGACGACGCCGAGGGCTGGATCGCCCACTGCGCGGCGCGCGCGCAGCCCGGCGAGGCCCTGGCGATCGTGGTCGCCGGCGAGGCGGCCGGCGGCGTCGGCCTCGAGCGCCTCGACGACGTGCACCGGCACACAGCGGAGCTCGGCTACTGGCTCGGCGCGGCCTACTGGGGCCGCGGGCTGGCGACCGAGGCGGTGATCGCGCTGACGCGGTACGGCTTCGAGCAGCTGGGCCTCGAGCGCATCCAGGCCGGCGTCTTCGACTGGAACGGGGCGTCCGCCCGCGTGCTCGAGAAGGCGGGTTACGCGCTCGAGGGGCGGATGCGCCGCCACGTCGTGAAGGACGGGCGGATGGGCGACATGCTGCTCTACGCGCGCGTCCGGGAGGGCGCGCTCGCCGGCGGGCAGCCGTGAAGCGCCGGGCGGCACGGGCGCCGCCGCGCGCCGCGTGCCGCGCTGGCCGCGTTGATCGACGCCTCACCCGCGCGGGCGGCCCTCGCCTGCCGCCGAGGGCGCGGGCGCCTCTGCCGCCGCGGGCGCCTCGTGTGCCGCCGCCTCGGCGATCGGGAGCGTGAAGTAGAACCGGGCGCCCTGCCCGACCTCGCTCTCCACCCAGATGCGGCCGCCGTGCGCGTCGACGATCCCCTTGGCGATGTAGAGCCCGAGGCCGGTGCCCTTCTTCCCGGGCGCCTCGTCCTTCCAGAACCGCTCGAAGATGCTCGTGAGGTTCTGCGGGGGGATCCCCGGCCCCGAGTCGAGGACGGCGAAGCGGGCCATCGCCCCGTCCCGGTCCACCGAGAGGGTCACCCGGCCGCTCTTCGGCGTGAATTTCAGCGCGTTCCCGAGGAGGTTCGACAGCACCTGGAGCACGCGCTCCCGCTCCGCGCGGATCACGAGCCCGGGCTCCTTCAGCGATTGCTCGAACCGGACCTGCTTCGACTCGGAGAGCGGCCCGAACGTCTCCATGGTCGCGTGCAGGAGATCCTCCACCGCGCACGGCTTCGGCGTCACCGAGAACCTGGAGGCTTGCATCGTCGTCACGTCGAGCATCGTCCTGATGAGGCGCTCCATCCGCAGCGAGACGTGCTCGATCGACTCCGCTTGCTGCCGTGTTCGCTCGGAGTCGGCGCCCCGCCGCAGCCACGCGGCCTTCAGCGTGATGGCGCCGAGCGGGTTGCGCAGATCGTGGGCCACGATGCCCATGAGCTCGTCGCGGGCCGCCAGCGCCAGGCGCGCGGCGTCGCGCGCCTCCCGCGCCTTGTGGTACGGGTCGCCGAGGAGCTTCGTGAAGTACAAGGCGATCCCCAGGCCGGCCAGCACCAGCAAGCCCAGCAGGCCATCGAGCCACAGCTCCAGCCGGGCTCGCTCCGCCTTCGCTTCATCGTAGAGCTGCCTGAGGACGTCTTGCTTGTAATCGACGAGGCGGGCGAGGGAGCCCTCGAGATCGCGGTGACGCGGCCTCAGCTCCTCATCGAACCGACGCACGAGGCCGCTCGCGTCGTCGGTCCGCTGCCGCGCGGCGAGCAGCTCTTCCTGCACCCGGACGAAGCGCCTGGCCGCCTGCTCGACCTCGGCCACCCGCTCGATACCGGCCGGACTGAGCGCCTGATCGCGAAGACCGCTGACGTGCTCGCCGAAGCTCGCCCTGGCCGTCTTCGCCTGCTCGAGGAGCTCGCGATCGCCGGAGATGAGGTAGCCCCTGCCGTGAGACACGATGAGCTCGCTGCTCCACCGGAGCCGCTCCACGAGCGTGATCTCGTGCTCCTTGGCGCGTAGCCGATCGATCTGAGCCTCGGCCACGGACGAGAAGCGCCGCACCGAGAACGCCATGCCGAGCGCCAGGAGCAGGGTGAGGATGGCGTAACCCGTCCTCGCCGTGGCCTCGAAGCGCGTCCGCGTCGGCATGACCGAGGTCCCGTCCTCTCGACGGGCGTCGGCGGATCCGTGGGGCTGAGCCACCCCGCGAAGGCTAGGCCGCGTTGCGCGAAGGGCAAGGCGCCCGGGCGCTACACAGCACGGCGAGACGCGCTCCGGCGGCGAGCGGGAGCGTGGCAGGGCGACGCGCGACGAGCGGGGCGGCTCGACCTGTCGAGGGGACGAGGGGCGCCTCGGGCCGCCGCCGGATGACAAGCAAGCGTTCCTCGGTGTAAAGAGTGTGCGTCATGACGGATCGAGCGTCGAACCGGGTTCGCGGGCGGCGCGAGGCGCGCGGGCTGTCCCAGGTGGCGCTCGCCGAGCGCGCCCGCCTCACGAGGCAGAGCGTGGGCGCCATCGAGGCGGGCCGCGCGACCCCGGCGGTCGACGTCGCGCTGCGCCTCGCGAGCGCCCTCGACTGCTCGGTCGAGGACCTCTTCGGGGAGCCGAGCGCGGCGGCGGACCTCGCGACCGAGACCGACGCGCCGGCGGCGCTGGGCCGCGCCGCGGTCGCGCGCATCGCGGACCGCTGGGTCTCCTACCCCCTCGAGCAGGACGCGGTGCGGATGGCCGCGGACGGCATCGCGACCGGCGAGCGGCGCGGGAGGGCTGTCGTCGAGCCCCTCCGGGCGCTCGCCGAGATCGAGGAGAACGTCGTCATGATGGGCTGCGCGGCCGGCCTCGGGCTGCTCGCCGACCGGCTCAACACGAGGCCGGGGCCTGGGCGGTTCCTCTGGTTCCCCCGCTCGAGCACCGCGGCCCTCCAGGCGCTGGCCCTGCAGCGGACCCACGTCGCGGGCGTCCACCTCGTCGACGCGCGCACCGGCGAGGCGAACGTCGCCGACGTCCGCCGGCTCGGGCACGCCGAGCCGATCGTCCTCATCACGCTGGCGCGCTGGGAGGCGGGCCTCCTCGTTCGCCGCGAGGACGCCGGCCGCGTCCGCGGCGCGGCCGACCTCGATCTCCCCGGCCTGCGCCTCGCCGGCCGCGAGGCGGGCGCCGGCGCCCAGCGGCTCCTCGAGCGCGAGGTCCGCGGCCAGGGGCTGCCGCTCGGGCTCGCGCGCAAGCCGCACCTGCGGGTCGCCGGCCACCTCGACGTCGCGCGCGCCGTGGCGATGGGCGCGGCGGACACCGGCGTCGCGACGCGCGACGCGGCGATGGCGTTCGGGCTCGGCTTCGTGCCCCTCGCCGAGGAGCGCTACGACCTCGCGGTCCCGCGCGAGGGGCTCGATGACGGCAGGGTGCAACGCCTGCTCGACGTCCTCGTCTCAGGGGAGTTCCGCCGTGAGCTCTCGGCGCTCGCCTACGACGCTCGGCAGGCGGGCGAGCGGGTCGCCGAGGTGCGGGCGGCGTGACGGCGCAAACGGAGCCACGGAACGACGGAACCCAGGAGTCCTCCCGGATGAATTGCCCCCGACGACAGCTGGTGCGAGCCCTCCCCCTCCTGATTTTCGCGGCGTGCCTCGCCGCTCTCGGCGGCTGCGAGCGGCCGAAGCCGGCGCCCGCCCAGCGGGAGGACAGGCTCGTCGTCTTCGCCGCCGCCTCCCTCCGGGGCGTGTTCACCGCGCTGGGAAAGGACTTCGAGCGCTCTTATCCGGGCGTCGAGGTCACGTTCAACTTCGCCGGCACGCAGGAGCTCCGCACGCAGCTCGAGCACGGCGCCGCGGCCGACGTGTTCGCCTCGGCGGATCAGCGCCACATGGACGAGCTCGTGAAATCCCGGCGCGCCGCGGGCCCCGTCGTCTTCGCGCGCAACGAGCCCGTCCTCGTCGTCGCGAGCGAGAGCGCCGCGGCCGTCCGGGGGCTCGCCGACCTCCCCGCCGCGACCCGCGTCGTCCTCGGCACCCCCGAGGTCCCGATCGGCCGCTACACGCTGCAGATCCTCGATCGCGCGTCGGCCTCCCTGGGCGCGGATTTCCGCGCGCGCGTGGAGTCCAGGGTCGTCTCGCGCGAGCCCAACGTGCGGCAGGTGCTCGCCAAGGTGCGCCTCGGGGAAGCGCAGGCGGGCGTGGTCTACAGGACGGACGCGCAGGCGGCGCAGGACGGCGTGGTCGTCGTGGCGATCCCGCCCGAGGTCAACGTCATCGCCGAGTACCCGATCGCCGTCGTGTCCGGCGCCGCGCACCCCGAGCTCGCGCGCGCGTGGATCGACCTCGTGACGTCGGAGGCCGGCCGGACGGCGCTGTGGCGCGCCGGGTTCCTGGTGCCTTCCGGGGGCGGCGCGCCTCGGTGAGCGGGCGCCTCCGCGCGGAGCGGGTGGCCCTGGCCGCGGTCGGCGCGGTCCTCGTGGCCTTCCTGGCCGCCCCGATCCTGGCCTTGTTCGCGACGGCGACGGCGGGGGACGTCGCGCAGGGGCTCCGCCACCCCCTCGTGTGGCCCGCGCTGCGCCTGAGCCTCCTGACGACCTCCGCGAGCCTCGCCGTCGTGGTCGTCCTGGGGACGCCGCTCGCCTGGACGCTGGCGCGCTCGCGCGGGCGGTTCTCGCGCGCGGTCGAGGCGGTGGTGCAGCTGCCCATCGTCGTCCCGCCCGCGGTCGCGGGTGTCGCGATGCTGCTCGCGTTCGGCCGCCGCGGGCTCCTCGCCGGGTGGCTCTACCCCGCGGGGTGGTCCGTCTCGTTCACGACGACGGCGGTCGTCATCGCCGAGGTGTTCGTCTCGGCGCCGTTCTTCGTGCAGGCGGCGACCAGCGCGTTCCGGAGGGTCGACGCGAGGCTCCTCGTTGTGGCGCGGACCTTCGGCGCGTCGCCGCTCCGGGTGTTCTTCCGCGTGGCGCTGCCGCTCTCGGCCCCTGGGCTCGCCGCGGGGGCCGCGATGAGCTGGGCCCGCTCCCTCGGCGAGTTCGGCGCGACGCTCATGTTCGCCGGCAACCTGGAGGGGCGGACGCAGACGCTGCCGCTCGCCATCTACACGGCGCTCGAGTCGGAGCTGCGCGCCGCGCAGGCGCTGTCGATGGTCCTTGTCGTCGTGGCGTTCACGCTGCTCCTGTTCGTGCGGGCCGTGCTCCGGCGCTCCACCGGGGCCGAGCGCCCCGAGGCGGCGCCGTGACGGCGGCGGAGCGCCTCCGCGCCCGCGTGACCGCGCGCATCGGGCGCCTGCGCATCGAGGCCGATCTCGACACCGGCGGCGGGTCGCTCGTCCTGGTGGGGCCGAACGGCGCCGGGAAGACGACGTTGCTCTCGCTCCTCCTGGGCGTCTTGCCCGTGGAGCGAGGGCGCGTGGAGGTCGGCGAGGCGGTGCTCCTCGACACGGAGGCCGGGATCGACGTGCCCGTCGAGCAGCGCGGGATCGGCTATGTGCCCCAGGACTACGCGCTGTTCCCGCACCTCAGCGTCCGTGAGAACGTCGCGTTCGCGGTGAGGAGCGATCCCTCGAGGCGGGGGCGCGCGGCCGGCGCCGAGGTCGTCGACGCCATGCTCGACGACCTCGGCATCGCCGCGCACGCGCACAGGCGGACGCAGGCGCTCTCCGGCGGCGAGAAGCAGCGCGTGGCGCTCGCGCGCGCGCTCTCGGTGAGCCCGCGAGCGCTGCTCCTCGACGAGCCGCTCGCCGCGCTCGACGTCCACTCGCGCCGCGAGGTCCGGGCGTTCCTCTCGGGCTACCTGCGGACGCTCGCCCTGCCCACCGTCGTCGTCACGCACGACGCGACGGACGCGCGGCTCCTCGGAGATCGCATCGCCGTCCTCGAGGCAGGGCGCGTGACGCAGGCAGGCACCTGGGAGGAGCTCTCCGCCCGACCGGCGTCGCCCTTCGTGGAGGAGTTCGTCGCCGCGGCGCGCAGCGCCGGCGACGCGCCGCCCTCCCGGAGCGCCGATTCAGCCTGAAAATTCAGCGAGGAGCAGCGAAGACCATCTGTCAACGGCGGTGTCCGGGTCGCTGCTCACGTACGCCGCCTGTTGCAGAAGCTCGAGGCGCCCGAGGCGGTGAAGGTAGCTCAGCGGCCCGAAGCGCCCCGGTGTCGAGGTCGGCTCGGGGGCCAC
The DNA here is from genome assembly GCF_051527395.1 of Sorangium sp. So ce281. Classification (NCBI taxonomy): domain Bacteria; kingdom Pseudomonadati; phylum Myxococcota; order Polyangiales; family Polyangiaceae; genus Sorangium; species Sorangium sp. So ce281. The sequence goes on along the minus strand of NZ_CP150322.1, from coordinate 1,622,447 downwards.
AGCCGGCGTCCGCGTCAAGGTTCTGGGCGGCGCTCGACGGCTTCACCGGACTGCTTGCGCTGCAAGCCGCTCCCCTATCGCGTTTCCCGTTTCCGCGGCGGAGGCGACGGCTCCTCGACCATCCGGCGCAGCCGATCGAGCGCGCGATCCCAGCCTGCGGAGATGCCGTCGAGGAACACGCGGGCTTCCTCGATCCGCCGCGGCTCGAGCGCGTAGAGGACCTCGCGCCCGCGCCGCTCGTGCGTCACGAGGCCCGCGCCCTCGAGCACCCGGAGGTGCTTCACGATCGCCTGTCGCGTCACCTTCGCTCCGTCGGAGAGCGCTGTCGCCGACAGCGCCCCTCCGGCCCCGAGCCGGGTCACCACCGACAGCCGCGTCCCGTCGCCGAGGGCGAAGAAGACGTCAGCGACCGCCGGTTCACACGCTTTCGACATACTTCGCGATGTTCTCGGCCTGCGCGGCCCATCCCCCCTCGTTCATGCGGAACGCGCGCTCGCGCCGATGCGCTGGCACACGGTCGAAGCCGGACTCCACGATGGTGAGCAGGGTGCCGTCAGCGACCCCCTCGAGGCGGAACTCGACGAGCGTCGTCGGCTCGTTGGCCGGGTCCGCCTCGGCGTCGATGCCATACGGGATCCAGCGAAAGCTGAAGTACCGCTCCGGCTCGATGCGCTCCACCGTGCAGAACACCGCGCCCTTCTCGGGGAGCTTCACCTTCGAAGGCCGGAGACCGCGGCTCTTCTGGTAGTCGAGGATGGCGGCTTCGTTGAGCTCCTCGTCGAACGCGCCGGTGAGCGTCTTGCCCGCGACGAACTCGCCCTCGAGCTCGACGCCGAACCAGCGCCCGAACTCCCGGGCGTCGGTGATCGCCCGCCACACGCGCGACACGGGCGCGCGCAGCGTGACCCGCTTCTCGATCCTGTCCGTCGATGCCATGTGCAACCTCCTGGATGCACAATACCGAGCCGCGCGACGAAGTGCAACCAGTTGATTGCACATCGACCTTCGCTTGACTTCCAGGCATCGATCCACAACCATATGGTTGTGGATTCGCTGAGCACGACCCTGGCCGCCCTGAGCGACGCCACCCGGCGCGCGATCCTCGTGCGGCTCAAGACGGGGCCTGCGTCGGTGCACGAGCTGGCGCAGCCGTTTCAGATCTCGCAACAGGCCATCTCCAAGCACCTGGCAACCCTGGAACGAGCGGGCCTGATCGAGAAGCGGCGCGACGGGCGGCAGCACGTTTGCCAGCTCAATCCCGCGCCGATGCGGGCGGTGGCGACCTGGGTCGAGCAGTACCGGCAGCACTGGGAGGAGGCGTTCGGCCGCCTGGACGACCTCCTGCACGAGCTGCATCCGCCGAAGAAAGGGTGATCACGTCACGATGCAAATCTCTCAAACCCCTCATGAGCCCACGGTCCTCATCGAGCGCACGTTCGATTTTCCGCGCGACGTGGTGTTCGATGCGTGGACGAACCCCGACCTGCTGGCGCGCTGGTTCGCGCCGCGGGGGTGCACCCTCCGCTTCGCGCGGATCGACGTCCGACCGGGAGGGGGCTTCCACTCGTGCATCCACAACCCGCAGTTCGGCGATTGCTGGACCGTCGGTGTCTACCGCGAGGTCGTGCGGCCGGAGCGGCTCGCGTTCACCATGCGCATCGCCGACGCGAACGGGAATCCCGTCTCCTCCGAGAGCCAGGGGCACGATCGGGACTGGCCCGAGGAGACGCTCGTGTCGATCACCTTCGTCGAGCGGAACGGGCGGACGCTCGTGAGGCTCGAGCAGAACGTGAGCGAGGCGCTCGCTCGCCGGACCGGCGCGCACCCGAGCTGGCTCCAGATGCTGGACGCGCTCGGCGAGGAGCTGGCGAGGGGCGCGAAGCAGTGAGGCCACCATGACAACACCGATCCTCTACGCCCACCCCTTCTCGTCCTACTCCCAGAAGGCCTTCATCGCCTTCTATGAAAAGGACGTCCCCTTCGAGCTGCGCCTGCTGGAGCCTTCCAACCCGCAGGCCGGCGCCGAGCTGGCGGCGCTCTGGCCGCTCGGCAAGTTCCCCGTGCTCCGGGTCGGCGACCTCGCCCTGTGGGAGGCGACCATCGTTGTCGAGTGGCTCGACCAGGCGCATCCGGATCCTGCCCGCCTGATCCCGCGCGATCCGGCCGCCGCGCTCCAGGTGCGGATGTTCGACCGCATCTTCGACAACTACGTCATGAACATGATGCAGGTGATCGTGAACAACCGCATCCGCGAGATGCAGTCCAACCCGCGCGATGAGTACGGGGAGGTCCAGGCCCGCGCCGCCCTGGACAAGGTCTACGCCTGGCTCGACGGCCAGCTCGCCGGCCGCACCTGGGCGACAGGCGACGCCTTTACCCTCGCCGACTGCGCCGCCGCCCCGTCGCTGTTCTACGCCGACTGGGTCCAGCCCTTCGACGACCGCCCCAACCTGCGCGCCTACTACCGCCGCCTGCGCGAGCGCCCGTCCGTCGATCGCGCCGTGGAGGGCGGCCGCCCCTATCGCCACTACTTCCCGGGCGGCGCGCCGGCCGATCGCGACTAGCTCCGGTCTACGGGCGGATCGCCAGCAGCTCGGCGGCCTCGTTCGGCACCGCGGTCGCCATCATGTCGATGAGCATCCGGGGCTCCGCGGCGCCGAGCGCGCCGAGGTTCCGGAGCTCCTGGGTGCGGCTCATGAGCCACAACAAGCCGGTCGTGAGCGTGCGCGGCAGACGGCTGAGCAGCGCCACCACGGTGGGCTCGAGGGCGTGGCCCAGGCCGCGCACGATGTGAAACCCCTGGGCGAGCGCGGCGGCGTAGCGGCGCGCCTCACGCCATGTGATGCCGGCGTTCCGGTGCGCCACGACGACGCCGATCGACATGAGGGGGATCACCATGGCGGCGTGCGAGCGCAACCATCCGTGCATATCGGCGCTGGTCACGGTCGGGATCCCCGCAGCGCCGAACACCTCCGCCCAGGCCGCATCGCCCACGGTGGTGCCGGGCAGGATGCGCCTCCGCAGCTTGCCGTCGATGAGGTGCGCCAGCACGCCGCCGGGGAAGCCGAACGAGAAGCGCTCGGCGCCCACCGCGTCCCGCAGTCGATCCAGCGGCTCGAAGGTGTTGAACATGAACATGATGTGTCTCGCGGCGCTCTGTCGCAGCGCGGGTAGGACGCTGTCGACCTGAGGCGCCAGCACCGTCACGAGCACGAGATCGTACGAAACGCTCGGGTCGAGCGTGCCGGCGACGGCCACAGGGGCGCGCGCGCCATCGCTCAGGACAATGGCGCGGTCTTCCCGCAGGCGCTCCAGCCGCGCGCCGCGCGCGACGGCCGTGACCTCGTGGCCGGCGTTAACGAGCTGGTAAGCGAATGTACTGCCGATGGCTCCTGTACCGAGCACTGCCATTTTCATGGAGACAGCATAACCTGCGCCGCACCAAGGAGGTTTTGCGCTGGTACAAACCCGTTTTGCATGGACGACGATCCGCCGAGATGGCACGGTCGTCCCATGGACTGGGACGATTGTCGTGTGCTGCTCGAGGTCCACCGCCGCGGGAGCTTCCTCGCGGCCGGACAGCGCCTCGGCATGTCGGCCTCGACGGTCATGCGGCGCGTCTCGACGCTCGAGCGCGCGCTCGGGCGCTCCGTCGTCCACCGGACGAGCCACGGGGTGCGGCTGGAACGCGAGGCCCTCGCGCTCGTGAGCATCGCCGCCGGGTTCGAGCAAGCGCTCGGGGCGCACGATCGTGAACGAGCCGGCACCGTGCGTCTCTCCGTGCCGGAAGGGTTTGGCGCCGTGGCGGCCCAGGCGGCGCGGCGATGCTGGGAGCAGGACCAGACGACCATCGTCGAGGTGTCGGTCGAGTCGCGGCTCGTCGATCTGGCGGAGCGCGAGGCCGACATCGGGCTCCGCGGGGGTCGTTCGGCCTCGAACGTGCTCATCGAGAAGCGCGTCGGCGAGGTCAAGCCGGCTTTGTACGCGAGCGCCGCTTACCTGGCAGCGCATCTGCCCGGGCGCCGGGTCACGCGAGACGACTACGCAGGCCAGCGCTTCCTCGTCGATGAGCGAGTCAGCCAGGGACTCGGCCCCTTCCACTGGCTCGTGGAGCGCGGCGCTCAGAGCTTCCCGCTTCGTTCAAACGCCGTGGAGACGCGGCTCGAGGCAGCGCGAGCAGGCATGGGCATCGTCGTGCACGCGGCCGGCGTCGATGTTCCGGGTCTGGAGCCCGTGGCGCTCGACGCCGCGGGTCCGTCGGTCCCGTTCTACGTCGTCATGCATCGAGAGCTGCGCCAGGTGCCGCGCATGCGCGCGATGGCGAGGGCGCTCGGCGAGCTGTTCGCGGAGTACACGACCAAGGCCACCTCCCGTGGAGAACAGCGGGTCGATGGCCCATCGGCGTGCCGCCGCGTCGCGGCTGCCCGAGGCGACGTGGCATGAGCGCCGCGACGATCGTGGGGCCCGACGGTCGAGCGCGTTGCCGCTGGTCCGGCGCGGCGCCGGAGTTCATCGACTACCACGATCGCGAGTGGGGGTTTCCTGTCAGCGACGACCGCCGGCTGTTCGAGAAGCTGAGCCTCGAGGGCTTCCAGTCCGGGTTGAGCTGGCGCACCGTCCTCGCCAAGCGTGAGAGCTTCCGCGCGGTGTTCCACGGCTTCGACTTCGACGCGATCGCCCGCTTCACCGGGCGAGACGTCGAGCGGCTCCTCGGAGATGCGCGGATCATCCGCCACCGCGGCAAGATCGAGGCGGTCATCCACAACGCGCGATGCGCCGGAGAGCTCGTCGCGCGCGAGGGCTCGCTGGCGGCGTTCGTCTGGCGCTACGAGCCCGAAGCGGCGCGGCTCGCGCGCCCGCAGACCGTATCGACATCACCGGAGTCGGTCGCCCTCTCGAAGGACCTGAAGAAGCTCGGCTGGAAGTTCGTCGGCCCCACGACGGTGTACGCGTTCATGCAGGCGATGGGGCTGGTGAACGATCACGCCGAGGGCTGCGTCATCCGAGGAGACGTCGAGCGCTCGCGCGAGCGATTCAAGCGCCCCCGGCGCTGACAGCGCGCACCCGTCACGGTCAGGACACCGCGGCTCTCAGCTGCCCATCCGCCCACCGTCATGGATTGCGGTGCGAGCCAGCGCGCAGCGCGCTGACGATCCCGGCGCTCAGCGTCAGCACGGCGCCGACGCCGAGGCCGACGCGCGGCGCGGCATCTACGGGCATGAGCGTGAAGAGCAAGGTCATGACGACAGCGCCCGCCGTCTGGCCTGCCAGCCGCGCGGTGCCCTGCATGCCGCCCGCGGCGGCGCTCCGCGCGCGCGGCGCCGCGAGGAGCATGTTGCGGTTGTTCGGCACCTGGAACAGGCCAAAGCCCGCGCCGCACAGCGCCACGAACGGCACCAGCGAAAGCGCGCTGCCGCGCGCCGGCGACAGCGCGAGCGCAGCGAGCCCCAGCGCGAGACACCCCGCGCCCGTCGCGCACAGCCAGGCCGTCGAGATGCGGTTGGCGAGGCGGCCCGCGACGGGCGCCAGGAAAGCCACGCTCAGCGGCCAGGGCGTGATCAGCAGCCCGGTGCTCAGAGCGTCCTGGCCAAAGCTGTGCCGCAGATAGAAGGGCAGCGCGACAAGCGCCGAGGCCTGTCCCGCGAAGCACGCGACCGAGGCGATCACGGAGATGCGAAACGAACGGCTGCGCAGCAGGTCGAGCGGCACCAGGGGCGCCTCCTTCGGCAGCTCGCGGCGGAGCAACAGCGTCGCGCTCAGGACGGCCGCGGCGAGCAAGCCGACCCCGAGCGCCGGCGCGGCCGGCAGCAGCTCCGCGCCTGCGATCAGCGCGCCGAAGGCCGCCGCGTTCAGCGCCATGCTGGTCGCGTCCAGCGCGCGCGCCGTGCCGGGGACCTCGGGGAGGCCGCGCGAGGCGAGCAGCACCGCCGCGCCGAGCGGAAGATTGACGGCGAACAGCCAGGGCCAGCTCGCGCTCGAGAGCAGCGCGGCGCCGACCGTGGGCGCCGCGGCCGAGGACAGCGCCACGGCGAGCGCGTTCCAGCCGATGGCGGCTGCCAGCTGCGCCTGCGGAACCACGAAGCGCAGCAGCGCCACGCCGAGCGCCATCACGGCGGCGCCCCCGAGCCCCTGCAAAAAGCGCGCAGCGACCAGCCAGTGCAGCGACGGCGCCAGCGCACACAGCACCGACGCGCCCGTGAACAGCCCGACGCCTGCCGTGAACACGGCGCGATGGCCCAGGCTCTCGCCCAGCGCGGCGCACGGCAACAGAGCCATCACCAGCGCGAGCTGGTAGGCGCTGACGACGCGCACCGACGCGGCGGGGGTCACCTGGAACGCGTGCGCCAGCGCAGGCAGCGCCACGTTGGCGATGCCCGCGGAGAGCACCACCAGCACCATGGCCGCCAGCACGCACGCGATCGCCTCCGCGCGCGCCGGGCTCTGCACACCGGAAGCCGCCTGATCGGGCGCCTCGCCCGGCAGGGGCGCGCCCGCGATCGAGGTGCGCAGCGCCATCATGTGCCCACCGTCCAGACGCCGTTGCGCTCGACATAGCGGGTCACGCGCCGCGCGACCTGATCTTCCTGCCGGAGATCGCGCTCGGTGAAGCGGAACAGCAGCGCCGGGCCGGCGACGCAGCGCGTGTCGTGGATGTCTCCCGGCAAGAACAGCTGCGCCTGTCCGGCGCGCAACAGCGTCTCGTCACGCTTGACCAGCTGGACGCCGGCTCCGGTCTCGACGCGAGCGTAGGTCGACATCGCGATCTCTCCGCGTTGCAGGGCGTAGATCACCCAGCCGCGACCGTGGTCGTGCGGCGGGCGGTAGAGCCCGGCCTGCTCGGTGTGGGCCTGCAGCACGAAGCCGTGCTCCGCATCCCGGTAGAGCTCCCGGGACGCGGGCGCCTCCTCGTGCAGCGCCGCGAGCCAGGGCTCGGCGGCGTGCGCCTTCGCCAGCTGTTCCATGTGACCGCGACAGCTGGCGACAAGGTCGCTGCTGAGCGGTCCCCAGCTGGCGCGGGTGCGATGGACGAACAGGTCAAGGGCGTTCTCGGTCATGGGTGGCCTCCGGCTCGGCTCGAATCGAGGTGATCCGACCTTCGACATCGAAACTAGAGCGCCGGCGCGGATTGCGGAACGCGCAACGATCGCAAACATTATGTGCATACGACGCCATATATTGCCCCGACCTCTGGTAGCCTGGTGGCATGTCGCTGCCCGACCTGAACCTGCTCGTGACGCTCGACGTGCTGCTCACGGAAGGCAGCGTCACCGGCGCGGCCCGACGCCTGCGCCTGAGCCCCTCGGCGATGAGCCGGGCGCTCGCGCGCCTGCGGGAGACCCTGGGCGACCCCCTGCTGGTGCGCGCTGGGCGCGGCCTGGTGCCGACCCCACGCGCGCTCGAGCTGCGCGAGCGCGTGAGCCACCTGGTGCAGGGCGCCGAGGCCGTCCTGCGGCCGGCCGAGAAGCTCGACCTGAAGCGCCTGGTGCGCACCTTCACGCTGCGCACGAGCGAGGGCTTCGTCGAGAGCTTCGGTCCGGCCCTGATCGAGCGCACCGGCGCCGAAGCGCCAGGCGTCCGGCTGCGCTTCGTGGCCAAGCCCGACAAGGACAGCGCGCCGCTGCGCGCTGGCGCCGTCGACCTCGAGACGGGCGTCGTCGACGAAGACACCAGCCCCGAGCTGCGGACCCAGGCGCTGTTCCGCGACCGCTTCATCGGCGTCGTGCGCAGCGATCACCCCCTCGGCCGCGCGAAGATCACGCCCGCGCGCTACGCCGCCGGACGCCACGTCGTGTTCTCGCGGCGCGGCCAGGCCAAGGGGCGCATCGACGAGAGCCTGGCCGCGCTCGGCCTCGCGCGCGAGGTGGTGACCATCGTCGGCGGGTTCGCCACGGCGATCGCCCTGGCGCGCGCGACCGACCTGATCGCGACCGTTCCGGATCACCACACAAGGAGCCTGCGCGACGGCCTGTTCAGCTTCGCGCTGCCCTTCGCCGCGCCGGAGATCACCGTCTCGTTGCTGTGGCACCCGAGGCTGGACGCGGACCCCGCGCACCGCTGGTTGCGCGACAGCGTGCGGGAGGTCGTGGCAGGCGGGGAAGAGACGGCGGCGCGGAGCGGGCGTGCCGGGCAGCGCCGCGAGCCACGGAAGAGGCGAAGGGGCTAGTGCCGCCCCTCAGCTTCGACGATGACCCAGGGCTTTACCGCTGTGGCCCGGCGGCCAGGCTGGCGGTGTCGATGACGAAGCGATACTTGACGTCGCTCTTGAGCATCCGCTCGTACGCCTGTTCGATCCGCTGGATCGGAATCACCTCGATGTCGGCGACGATCCCCTTCTCCGCGCAGAAATCGAGCATCTCCTGCGTCTCGGCGATGCCGCCGATCGTCGACCCGGCGATCGTCCTGCGCTTGAGCACGAGGTTGAAGACGGCGGGCGACGGGTGGGCGTCCTTCGGCACGCCCACGAGCACCAGGGCGCCGTCCCGCCTGAGCAGCCTCGTGAAGGCGTCGAGGTCATGGCTCACCGCGACCGTGTCCAGGATCATGTCGAAGCTCTCGGCGTGAGCGTCCATCTCGTTCGCGTTGCGCGACACGACGACCTCGTCCGCGCCGAGGGCCTTGGCGTCTTGCCGCTTCGACTCCGACGTCGTGAACGCGACGGTGTGCGCGCCCATCGCGTGGGCGAGCTTGACGCCCATGTGGCCGAGCCCGCCGATGCCCACCACGCCGATCTTCTTGCCGGGCCCGGCGTTCCAGTGCCGGAGCGGCGAATAGGTGGTGATGCCGGCGCAGAGCAGCGGGGCCACGGCCGCCAGCTGCTCCTCGCGATGGCTGATCTTCACCACGTACCTGTCGTTGACGACGATCCGCTGGGAGTAGCCGCCCAGCGTGTGCCCGGGGGCGTCCGGGGTCGGAGAGTTGTAGGTGAGCGTCATGCCCCTCTCGCAGTACTGCTCGAGGTGCTCGGCGCAGGACGCGCAGCGCCCGCAGCTGTCGACGATGCAACCGACGCCGACCAGCTCGCCCTTCTTGAAGCGAGATACCTGGGCTCCCACAGCGGATACCCGCCCCACGATCTCGTGCCCAGGAACGCACGGATAGAGCGTGCCGGCCCATTCACCTCGGACGGTGTGCAAGTCCGAGTGGCAGACACCGCAGTAGATGATGTCGATCTGCACATCGTGGTCGCCTGGGGCGCGACGAAAGATGTTGAGCGCTTCCAGCGGCTTGTCGGCGGCATGGGCACCAAAGGCTTTCACGGTCATCTTGAACTCCTGGAAGAGCTTGAGCTCCGGGAAGGGGGAGGATCGGCCCTGCTCGCTCGCCGGCTGCCGGGCCATGTGCAGCACTATCATGCGCTCGGCGCCGACGGTGAACCAGAGCGCCGAACGGGCAAAAATCAGAACAATTACGATAATTTCGCAGGCAGTGCACCGCGCGACCCCCTCCTCGCCCGCGCAGCACACGGTCTGGAGCGGTCCCTTTCTTGCGAGGGCCCCTCCAGCGCGAACGGAGCAGTACTCCCGTGCCCCCGAAGGAGACGGCCATGCCCAGCAATACCGAGACGAGACACCTGCACCGCTGCGTCGAGATCGCGGCGCCGGCGCGCTGGGCGGCTGCGAACCTCGCGCCCGACTTCCATTCTGCGCGCTGACGCGCGTGGCCGTACTGGCAGGGGACGCTCATGGAAGGGAACCTTGGTTTTTCCAAGCCCCTCTGGGAGATCGCCCTGCGCACGACGCTCGTCTATCTCGCCCTCGTCATCCTGATCCGCGTCATCCCCAAGCGACGCACCGGACATCTCTCACCGAACGATATGCTTGCCCTCATTCTCATCGGTGGTATGGCCGCCGACGGCATCATGGGCGGCTCGAGCTCGCCCGCGGACGCCTTGCTCATGATCGCGCTCATCGTCGCCTGGGGCTACGTGCTCGATATCCTGGAGTTCCGCGTCCCCTTCTTCCGGCGTTGCCTGCGCGACACGCAGACGACCCTCGTCCGAGACGGCCGCCTCCAGCGGGACAACATGCGCCGGGAGATGGTCACCGAGGAGGAGCTACAGGCGGCCCTTCGCAGGCAAGGGATCACGGACATCACCACGGTGCGCTCTGCCTGCCTCGAGGCGGACGGGGAGATCAGCGTGGTCAAGAAGCAGGGTGCGCAGGGCGGCGAGCCGTGAGCCGGGCTGACTGACGGCCCCTTCAGCGAGAACCCGTGTGCGTTGTGGACCAGCCAATCGCAGTTCGCGTCGGCGCTGGTGGGTTTGCGAGCATCTCGTGCCAACGTTTCATCGGGACCCGGATGGTCACCACGGTCGAGCGCTCGTCGTACCTGTCTTCCAGCACCTCGAGCAGATCGCGCCGCTTCGCGTCGTTCATCGGCGCGATCAGCAGATCGTCGAGCATCGCCTTTCGAAGTTCGGGGCGCGTGGCATCGGGTCGAATGGCCGCTTTGCCACAAGAGCGGCCACCCGGCGCGCACCGTCCGCGTCGATTGCTGCTAACCCGGAAGCGCTGCCCGAGTAGAATGCGCCAGTGAGCAACGTGCCCAGCGCCGCCGACGAGGTCGAGCGGTACCTCCGCACCGGCGAGACCGACCCACACCACGCGGCGTGGCCCGGCGAGTTCATGGAGCGTGCGAACCGCGCCCACGACGAGCTCCGAGACGCGCTCGTTCGCGAGGTGCGGCGGCGGGCCGAAGGACTCGCGCACCAATCCCTGCCGCACGCCGACGCCGTCGCCATCACGCGCGGCTAAGGTCGAGCCGATGGTGCGGGGGCTGTTCCCGCGGGTCGAGCAGGAGGCTATCCAGCTGCTGCGAGCGTCGTGGGCCGCTGAGGATGCTGCCCGGCGTCGGTGATCGAAACGGGCCCCGGTATCCATGCATGTCGGCCCGTCGGCCCGGCACGCCTTCTACGTCATCGTCCCCCCACCGCCGTCACGTTCACGGGGAACCAGCACACGCACGCGCCATCGTGACATCACGACACTCGAGGCGCAGGGCGCCGACATCGAGCTCCCGGAAGATCGGAGGGTCGGGCAGGTTCGCCACGCGGCGCACAGCGGATGGATGCCTCGGGCTGCTGGAGGACCTGCTCCCCTCCCATCGGGCGTTCCACCCGGTCGAAGGGGTCGCCCCTCGTCCGAGCTGGGATCGCACCGGATCGAGGGGGCCGCATCGGGTCGGAGGGGGCCTCGGCCCGGACCGATTCTGTGACGGCTGCGAGAAACGCCCCGTAATTCTGTGTATGAGCCCTTCTCGTCCTCCGGCCGACCCGGTCCAGCACGGCGCCTGGGCATCCATGCACACAACCGCCGTTCATGTCCTCCCTGGCATGCTCCGGTTCCTCGGCGTCGCCGAGGACGACCTCGACGACCTGTGCCAGGACGTCCTGCTGGGCGCCTACCGCAGCTTCCCCCGGTACGACCCCATGCGCTCCAGCAGCGCGCGCACCGCGGTCCTGGTGGACTCGCCAGACACCGTGGGATGCGCCGCAGCGCCCGCGCAGGCCGCTGTGGCCGCAGACAGCGCACCGAGCGACACGCCTGCCTGGCTGCGCACCACACCCACGGGCATGCCCGATCCATCTCGACCGGAGCGCCTCGGCGAGCACTGGAGGGCCGAGGCGTCGTGGCTCTTCGGGATCGCCTGGCGGCAGGTCCGCCATCATCTGGAGCGCGCCTACCGGCGCCGCGAGGTGCCGGTAGGGCTCGCGGACGCCGCCCACTTCCAGCGGGCAGACGCCGCGGCGAGCAGCGAGCATCACATCGCCGCGAAGGAGCGGCTTGCGCTCGCGATCCGCCTCCTGTCGGAGGTCGCGCCCGAGCGCCGCGCCATCCTCCTCCTGGCCGACGCGTACGATGTCCCGATGCGCGAGATCGCGCGCGCCCTTTCGCTCAACGAGCACACCGCCGCGAGCCGGCTGCGCCTCGCGCGCCGGGACTACCGCGCCGCCGAGAAGCGGCTGCGCCCCGAGGAGAGGCGGGCGCTCCGGTCCAGCGTCGTCGTGCTCCCGCTGTTCTCCGCGACCTCCTTGCGTTCGCTCCGCGAGACGATCCTGCCCGCGAGCGACCCGGCCACGCCGAGCGCCGGAGCGCGGGGCGATGGGACACGGTGGCGAGCACGCTTCGTGCGGCTCGCGCGCCCGGTCGCCCGGGCCCTTCGAGCGGCGCTCGGGTGGGGTGCGGCAGGCGTCGCCGGCGGCGTGCTCCTGGCCGCCTGGCTCGCTCGAGCACCGGTCGACTGGGCGCGCCACCTCGGCCCGGCCGCGATACCCATCGTCGTCGCCCGGAGCACACATCCAGCCCCGACGCCGGAGCCGCAACCTCGGGGCGTTGTCGGTGAAGCGCCTCGCCCCGACGACGCCACGCGCTCCGCCGACCCCCAGAGCCCCCGAGCGCCCGCGGCACGGACGACCGATGGGCCAGGCCAGCGCAAGCCCGCCGGATCGAGGCACGTCTCGGCGCCCCCAGAGCAGAGCCAGGATCGGCTCGACGAGGAGCTCGCGCTGCTCGATGCGGCCAGACAAGCGCTGCTTCACGGCGAGCGCGGCGCTGCCCTCGAGCACGTCGATGCACACGCGCAGCGGTTTCCACAGAGCCGGCTGAGGTTGCTGCGCGAGCGGCTCCGGTCGAGGGCAGAGGCGCTGCCGGTGACGACGACCGGCGGCACGGCGGGGCGCGAGCGGCGATGAGCGCAGCGCCGCCGCATCACGCGCGCGCCGCGTCGCGCGCCCCGCGACGGGGAAAGCAGGCATGGCGCGCAGCGTTCGCTTCGATGGTCGCGCTCCTCGCCGCGCAGCTCGCGGCCGCGCCGGTCCGGGCCGATTCCGGACCGCGCCGGGCGCGCGTGCGCATCGAGCTCACGCGCGGCCCAGGCGCCGAGCGCTGCCCCGACGAGCAGTTCCTGCGCGCGGAGATCGCCCGGCGCATGGGCTTCGACCCCTTCGACGCGGAGGCTCCGCTCACGATGGCGGCGTCGATAGAACAAGGGCAGCGCGAGCTCATCGCGTCGATCTACCTGCGCGATCACCGCGGCGTGGTGATCTGGACCGACGGCTACAGGGCGCGCGGCGACTGCAAGTCGCTGGTATCGACGGTGGCCCTGTCGATCGCCGTGCAGCTCGACGAGACGGGCGAGCTCCCGCCGCTGCCGGCAGCGCCGGCCCCGCAGGGAGAGCCGGCGACGTCGGCGGAAGCGCCGTGCTCCCCCGAGCGCCCGTGCGCGGGGCAGCCGGCGCCGCCGCCGAGCAAGGCGCCGCCTGCGCGCCCGCCGGGCAAGGCGCCGCCCGTGCGCGAGCTGCCATCCGTGCGGGCACCACCCCGCCACCGCGGGGAGCAAGCTGCGGCGGAGCGCTTCCGATGGAGCGTTCGCGCTGGCGCCACGATGGCGCTGGGGCTGACGCCCGGCGTTGCGGTTGGACCGACGTTGGCGGTCACGGGACGCTGGCCGGCATGGTCGGTCGCGCTGGAAGCCCGCGGGCTCTCCTCGCTGTCGACAAAAATAGAGGGCGTGCGCGTGGCATCATCGGCGCTCACCGCGAACGCCGCCCTGTGCCTTCGCCGGCATTTTCTCTTCGCGTGCGGGGTCGGAGAGCTCGGCGTGCTCCGTGCCGTGCCCGAGGTTCCAATCACCCCGGAATCGCTGCTGGCTCTTCGTGCCGGAATCGGCGCTCGAGCGGGTGTCACGTGGCCGTTTTCAGAGGGCCTCTCTGGGTACGGGTATACCGAGGCGGTTCAGCGCTTGGTCGACTGGTCACTCCTCCGCCGCGGAGGCATCGCCGAATCAGAACGCGCGGCCTGGAGCGCTCCCGCGCTCGGTGTGGCGTTCGGGATGGGTCTACAACTGAACCTGTGACGGGGATCCGGCGGCAAGGACATCTGCCGTTCCCGCAGGCGAGAAAGCATGAGAAATTTTCCTCAACACGTGGAATGCTCAAGCCTTACGAGGCTCGCTGGGCGATACCCGCCTTGCGGCGAAGGTCATCGTTCGAGTAGGGTTCTACGCATGCGCGTGTCATGCATTGCCCTTGCAGGAGCGCTGTTGAGCGCTGGTTGCACTCAAGAGCCAGGTGTCCTCTATGGCCCATGTACGGACGAAGAGCGCGTCCTCTACCCTGATTGGTGTGAGAAGTACGGCGGTCAGGGCGGCGACGGCGGCCAGGGCGGCGGTGGTGGTGACGGCGGCGGTCAGGGCGGCGCTGGCGGTCAGGGCGGCGACGGCGGTGAGGCGCACAGCGCGCTGTGCTCCGGCCAGTGCGTCTCCCCCGCCCCGCTCGGCTGGTCCGGCCCGGCGCTCCTCTGGTTCGGTCCGCCGGAGGCCACCCCCGAATGCCCCGCCGACGCGCCGACGATCGGGTACGAGGGCTTCGCCGATCTCCAGCAGGTGCCGAAGACGTGCCCGACCTGCGCGTGCGACCCGCCCGAGGTCTCGTGTTCGCTCCCCACCGCGTGGGCCGCATCGTCGTCCTCGTGCGCCGGCGACGAGCCCGACGCTGTCGCGACGCCGTTTGCCGCACCCGACGCATGGGACGGCGCCTGCACCGCCGACGGCGCGATCCCCGTCGATCAGGACTGCAACGGTGAGCCCTGCGTGCAGTCGCTGACGATCGCGGCGCCCTCGGTCACGGCCGGCGCGTGCACGCCGCGCATCGAAGCCCCGCAGCCCATCCCCCAGAACGCGCTCTGGTGGGCGACGCGCGCGAGGGCCTGCGTCGCCGGGGCGCACACCGCGTGCGCCGACGCGACGACGTGCGCGCCGGCAGCGCCGCCCGGGTTCCTGACCTGCGTCTACCACGAGGGCGACGCCGCCTGTCCTGAGGGCTACCCCCAGAGGCATGTCTTCTATAAAGACGTGCTCGACGGCCGCGATTGCACCCCCTGTAGCTGCGGCGAGCCGACCGGTGCCTCGTGCACGATCATGGCGTCCGTGTACCGCGACGCGGCATGCACGGACCTGGTCGCGTCGACCCTCGTCGACTCGAGCGTCCCATTTTGCGGGGTGACGCCGCCCGGCCTCGGTCTGGGGAGCAAGTCGGCCGCGGTCGTGGCGGTGGAGCCGGGCGCGTGCGCGCCGCAGGGCGGCGAGCCCGTCGGCGAGCTCCAGGCGACCGAGCCGTCCACGTTCTGCTGCATCGCCTGAGCTCGCCGGAGCCGCCGCCGACCGGAGCCGCCGCCGACCGGGATGACGGCGGCCGAGCGCCGGCCGATCTCTAGGAGGTCGCGGGCGCGGGGGTCGCGGGCGCTGGCGCCGCCGCCGGCTTGCCGTTGGCCTGTCCGGCCTCGGCGGCCTTGCGGACCTTCTCGCGCCGCGCCGCCGCGCGCCGGCGCCGCTCGTAGGCGCTCGTCACCTCGCGGGCGATCTCCGGGTGGCGCCGGAAGACGTGGGCCGCGGTCTTCCGGATGGCGCCGACGCGCCCGACCATGAGGTGCAGCAGCTGGTTGCGGATCGTGGTCGCGGCGGTCGAGGCGCCGACCTCGGGGGCCGCTTCCAGCGCTCGCCGCTGCAGATCCTCCGCGAGCTTCCTGGCCTCGGCGATGAGGCGCGCGTCGAACGCCTCGTCCGCCTCGACCAGGCGGTCCTTGAGCGGCTCCGCGAGCCCCGCGTAATCGCGGAGCGCCTGGGAGAGGGCGCTCGAGCGCTGGCCGTCCTGCGCGTGGAACTCCTTGATGCGCGCGAGCTGCGCGTCGGCGGGCTCGTCGACGTCGTCGTCCAGCAGGAACTCGAGCGCCGACTCGAGCTCATCGACGACGAACCGGGCGCGCTCTCCGAGATCGGTCACGGCCGGATCGACGATAAGGAGCAGCCGAGTCTGCGCCTCCTGCACCGCGTGCACGATGGAGAGCAGCTCCTCGCTAGCCAAGGCGGGCAGGCGGCTCTTGACCCGCTTGAGGCCCGGGCGATCGCCGTCGGGCTCCCAGTACTTCTTCACGAACGCCGCGGCGGCGACCGCCTCGCGCACGGCGACATCGTACGGAATGTTCAGCGGGTTGTCGGTCCGCTCCGACCCGGCGGCGACCTTGACCCAGCGATCGAAATCCTGTCCTTGCTTTGCCATGATGATTGCCTGACCCCTCCTCCTGCGACCCGCGCCCCTCGGGGCACGACGCAAAGCGGCAAGGATGAGCTCGGTCGGAGGGATGGCCAGCACGGAGCAGGATCTGGACGGGGGTGGGGGGGAGCCGGGAGGTGAGGCGGCGGGGTGGGATGTCCAGATGGGTGGGCAGGGTGTCCAGATGACCCCGTCCCCTGTCCAGATGGGCGGGCGAGATGTCCAGATGGGTCGGGGGGTGTCCAGATGGGCGGGGGGTGTGTACGAGCGGCGGAGGGGCGCCGAAGGGGGGCGGCGGCAATGGGCCACATAGCGCCGAGGGCCTTACGCATGGGGGTTCGGTTCGCGAGCGAGCTGGTCGAGACGGTCGAGGCCGGGCTGCGCGCCGAGGCCGATCGCCGCGTCGCCGCCGAACCGCACCTAGCCGAGATCGAGCGCGACATCGGCGAACTCGAGGTTGTCGACGCGGAAGCGACGTGGATGCTCAGCGCGCTGCGCGACTTTGCAAACGTCTGGAGCCTGATGACGCTCGAGAAACGCGGGCGCCAGCTGTATGCGCTCGTCGCTACAAAGCGCGTGATGCACAATGCGCGTGATGGAGGAGACCGGCGTCGTCGAAATCGTGAACTTTAGCGCCGACGCCCGCTCGCAGGAGGCCGCCGCATGACGAGCACCGACTCGCCGACGCTGCAGGACCGTCACGTCCTTATCCGGACTCTGTTCCGCCGTCGCAGCTCGCGCGTACCCCTCACCGAGCAGCCGCTGCCCCCGGAGGCCGAGCCGGTCCGGCGCCCGGCGAAAGTCGCCCGGATGCTCGCTCTCGTGCACCACCTGCAGGACGCCATCGACCGGGGCCTCGTCGTCGACAGGGCTGCGGTGGCGCGCAAGCTGGGGCTCACGCGCGCACGGGTCAGGCAGCTGCTCGACCTGCCCCTTCTCGCGCCCGATCTCCAGGACGACGTCCTGGCGCTCAACGCGGTCAACGGGGCCGAGCCGACAGCCGAGCGGACCTCCGGGCCGTCGCGCACCCGGGAACATGCGCCGAGCAGAGACTGGCCATCCGAGCAGTTATCCAGGGGGTTGACCAGCAAGATGTGATATAGCAATCAATCCGGTCGAGATCGAACTGCAGGGGGCGTGGATGACGGAAGTAGCGCAAGTAAAAGCCATGAGCGCCGAGGACTCTTCCGGTAGCGGGTTGTTCCTCAACGCCGCTGTGCTCGATTTCGGAGACGCGTCCGTCGAGGTCGACGTACTGCCCCGCTCGAATCAGCTCGCCGAGTTGAGCCGTAAGCACCGCGAGACCCACGTGCTTAGAGCGGAACGCGACGAGATCCTCGCTGTGCCTATCGTTGACGGGGCCCCCCATCTCAGCGACATGCGCAGGGTGATCCCGCTTCGCGAGAACCCAGAGTTCGCGTGCAACCTGTGGCGTGAATCACTGCTACGCCGGATGGTCGCACGCCAGCGCCCGCTTGTCCGGGGCAAGCCGGTTCAGGTGCTCTCGACGGCGGTGAGTGATCAGATCGGACCGGGTGCAATTTGGGGCCCAAAGAGCACTCACCCGAACGTGGTTCGCGCCATCGATTCCCGGGTGGCGTACGGGTTCGCAGCGCAGGTCCTCTGGCCTCCCGCGCAGCCCGACCATCCGATCGCTCTGCCTGTCGTCGTTCTCGAGGTCTCCATCATCGAGCGCATCACCGCTTCGGTGGCCGAGCTCACCTCGCAGGGCGTCGATCTACGCGGCGCCTACGTCGGGGAGCTCGAGCCGATCTCCGACGAACGAGTCCTTCCCGAGCTGAAGCTTCGTGGGATCCTACGCGAGGTCGTTCGAGCCATCGCCACCATCGAGGGCGATGCTGGGCGAGCCGAGAAGATCGACGCGAGCCAGCTCCGCGTCGAAGCCTCGCGCCACAACGTCCGGCAGTTGCTTGAGTACGCGTTGGGCCGCAATCGCTGGATGGGCGCGAGCAGCGACATGAAGGCTCGAGCCGCCGCCGTGCATGAGGGAGGGTCGTGGGTGAAGCGCCTGCAGACGGCTCATGACCTCCTGCGAAAGGAACCGCTCGAGATCGTCCCGGGCGTTCAGGTGACCGTAGGCGACCTCGTGAATCCCGCGCGATGGCCGAACGGAAGCTCCACGGTCCGGCGAGCCGAACCTGCAGTGTTCGTGTTCGACGCTGCCGGTCGCAAGGTTCACGAGTCGTCCAGCCACGGCATCGCAGCTCACGGTCCCTACAGCCGTTCCGCGGCCATTCCGCGAGCGCCGCGAATTTGCCTCATCTGCCAAGCGTCGCAGCAGGGTGTCGCCGAGCAATTGATGTACAAGTTCCTCCACGGGATTCCGAACACCGTCTTCAGTCGTGGGTTCCTGCGCACCTACGGGTTCGAGAACTGCCAGCCCGTTCCCTTCACCACGCGAGACGGTTCGGCCCGCGCGTACCACGAGGCCGCGCAGCGAGCCTTGCAGGCGGCCAGCGACAGCCGCCAACCGTGGGATCTCGCCTTTGTTCAGGTTGAAGATCGGACGCATCAACTGCGCGGCGATGACAACCCGTACCTCGTGACGAAGGCGTTCTTCCTCACGCAGCAGATCCCAATTCAGCAGTTCCGTTTCGAGACCGCCCAGACGCCTGACAACCAGCTCGCCTTCACGCTGAGCAACATGGGGCTCGCCACCTACGCCAAGCTTGGCGGAATCCCGTGGCTGCTCCGCGCCGATCCCACGACGACACACGAACTGGTAGTGGGACTCGCCAGCACCTGGGTTCGCGAGAGCCGGCTCTCCCAGGGCGAGCGCCTCGTCGGCATCACCACGGTTTTCAGCGGTGACGGGTCGTACTTCCTTCACACCGTGTCGAAGGCGGTGTCCTTCGATCGCTACTCGGTCGCGATGCTCGAGTCGTTGCGCACATCGATCGACCGCGTCCGCAGGGAGCGCAACTGGCAGAAGGGGGAGCGCGTTCGCCTTATCTTCCATGCGTTCAAGCCCCTCAGAGACACCGAAGCTATCGCCGTGACGCGGCTTGCCGAGGAGTTCGTCAACTTCCAACTGGAGTTCGCGTTGCTACACGTGGCCGACGATACGAAATTGCAGCTTTTCAACGGGCATTCGCCGGGCATACCGATCGGCCGAACCGGGAAGATGAAGGGGCTCTACGTGCCCGAGCGCGGCATGATGGTCGCTCTCTCCGACAACGACATGCTACTGAGCGCAACGGGCGCGAAGGAGTTGAAGCGCGCGACCGACGGTGCGCCAGTCCCGCTGCGGCTCCACCTTCATCGCGCCTCGACGTTCCGCGATCTCCGGTACTTGGGGCAGCAGGTAATGATGTTCGCGAGCCACTCGTGGCGCGGCTTTCAACCGGCCCCGATGCCGGTCACGGTCAGCTACTCCCAGCTTATCGCGCGTCACATGGGCAAGCTGGGGAAGACGAGCCGGTGGAACCCTGATGTTCTCTATGGCCGCATTGGCACGACGAGGTGGTTCCTTTGAGCGGTGTAGAGGAGCAGTTACTCGGCGATGCCGAGGTCGTACTTCGACGCGAGTCCGAGAAGCTGCGAGGAGGATCGTGCCTCGACCGGCTGCTCGCTAGCTGGCTGCTGCCGGACACCTACGGTGGGGAAGCGAATGCTGTTGCCTTCGCCGCTGTCAGCCATTGGCGTGAGACGAAGCAAGGAGGCGGCCCCCGTTCCTATCAGTCGGTGGGGGCGCTGGCATTGGCTACCAGATTGAACGTCGAGGACTCGGAGCGCCGCACCGCGTTTAACGAGGGGCTCGACTGGGCGTTGGGCACGTCGCCCGAGGTCGACGGGGCGCCCGTTGGGCTCGCGGCCGATCCTGCTGCCGTCCTCGCCGTGGTCTCGGCCCTTCTTCGAACCGGCGATCAAGCTCGTCAGGGAGCTGTCCGCTCGTGGCTCTCCTCGGTGCTCGACAAGTTCGGTGATCGCCTTGGCCTGTGGGAACGCGCCCAACTGCACATCGCCTCGCAGCTCCTAGGTGAGCACCGGAATCAACCATCCGAGCTCGATGACGCCTGCTGCGTGACCCGAGTGGCCGTGGCGCCCCCCGGCAAAGCTGTCGCCGCGAGCGACGCGCGAATAATCGTGGGTGCCGTCCTCGATCACTACGCGCAGGTCGACGCGATCGGCGCGGCGCTACTCCTCGCGTCGCTCGCGCGAACGAAGGCGACCGTTGTGCGGAGCATCCGCACCGACGCGATGACGGTCGACGACGTGTTGGCAGTGTTGCGGAACATCCCTCGGTCGCTCCGCGACTGGACATGGGAGGAGAAGGCGCGCACGAAGACGGGCACGCCTCGCCAGTGGCACGTCGATCACGAGTACCACGTGCAGGACCTCCTGTGGGTGGTGCTGGCGCCGCTCTTCGTCGACATCGAGAGCGAGGGCTACTCGAAGAAGGTGGGTTTCACGCAGCCACGAGCCGACCTCGTGATCCCCTCGTTGGAGCTCATCATCGAAGCGAAGTTCGCACGCGCGTCCGATAGCCTGAAGGAGATCCAGCGCCAGCTCGCGCAAGACGCTGCGATGTACTTCCCGCACGGCAGTCCCTACGACCGGATGATCGCGTTCGTCTGGGACGACGCGGCCCGGACCGAGGAGCATGCAACGCTCATTCAGGGCCTCGAGAAGTTGAACCACGTTGCGGGAGTCGTCGTCGTGAGCCGTCCAGCGAAGATGCGGCAGGCGGCAGGCGCAGCTCCCATCGTTGCCAGCGGAGGCCAGGACACATGACGACAACGGTCCCCACGAAATCCAAGAAGATGCCTGCGTCAGTGCCGCCGACGTCGTCGACGCTCCCGGCACCGGCTCCACCTGCGGCAGCGTCCGCCGTACACGTTTTGGCGCGGTGGCTCGCTACGAACAGCTCGGCCGTCGGGAAACATCCGCTTCACCTGATGGCCGAGTTGCCCGGCATGCGCGCTGGCGTGCTCGACGAAGTTCGCAATCTCGTTCGCTCGCACTACGTCTCGCCCGAAATCACGGCCAAGCGGCTCACCGAATTGGGTGCGCCGAAGACCGCTCAGCTTCTGCGGGAACACGTCCCAACGACGAAGACAGCGCGGTCGGGCGATCTCGGGGAGGTTCTAGCGACGGAGATCGCCGAGCAGACCCTGAAGTTCACGGTGCCGATCCGACGTCTGCGCTGGAAGGACGGGCGCAACATGGCGCTTCGTGGCGACGATATCGTCGGCATCCGAGACACGAAGGGCAAGCTCGACTTCCTCAAGGGCGAGTCGAAGAGCCGCGCGTCGCTTACGTCTGGCGTGCTTGATGAGGCGGCCGCAGCGCTCGACCGGGACCGTGGACGACCGAGCCGACATGCGGTCTTGTTCGTCGCTGAGCGGCTCCGGGAACTGAGTGACGACGCCTTGGCTGCGCGGTTGGAAAGCGCGGTACTCGGAAGTTTCTCGGGAAGCAGCGTGGAGCACTTCCTCCTCGCGCTCACGGGTAGCAACCCGGACAACCTCTTAACCACTCACTTGACCGCAGCCGCGAAGAAGAAACGCACGCGACACGCGGTTGGTATTCGGATCGCGGATCACGAAGCGTTCATCGACTTGCTCTTCAGAGGGCTCTAATGGTTGAGACCGCCGCCGAGCTGTCCTCTCGTCTGGAAGTTGCCGTCGAGCCCGGAATGAGGGGACGCCTGCTCGACAAGGGGTTGGCGCGCGGTCTGATCTGGCGCGACGGCAACCTTCCAGAAGGCGCCCCCGAGTTCTCGGAGAGCCTGTCCGAAGACCTCCTCGACTACGCGCACGCGGTCATGACACTCGCGCTCCGGCTGCGCGCTGCCGGAGCACCGAATCCGCGCGTACTCGAGCGTGCTTTCCTCGTCGCAGGCGAGGCCATCGAAGCGGCGATTCATCGAGGTGAAGACCGCCACGACCGCGGGTTCCACCGAGTCACGGCGGCGGTCGCGTTCCACCTGGGCCGGTACGCAGCGCGCGCGTTTTCGATGCTCCCGGCCGGTGCGGAGGCGCAGAACCTTGCTCCGACCGAAGCCGCGCTCGTTGAGCTCCTTCGTCGCAGGCTCGATGAACTCCACAAGGCGTTCTCCGATTGGCTCCTCCATCCCGGAAATGCCGACGAGGCGGTCGCGGCGAGACTCGAGGACGACATCGATTTCGACCAGACCGATGCTATTCACAGCATCTTGACCAATTCGTTTATGCGTGGACTCGCGCTATTCGACCACGCGCTCACCACCGGCGCGCCCGACGTCGCGGAGGCGGCGCGGGCGCGGTTGTTTGCAACGGCTGATGCGGCTCGGGACCTCAACGCCGTCAGCCACTGGTGGACTGCGACCCTCGCCGCGCACCTCGTCGACGAGCTGTGGGGGATGAGCCTGCACCAGCAGATTCCAGAGCTACCACCCGACCACGAGGACCACGCACGGTGGCGCGACATCCGACGTGGGTACATCCAGAGGCTGCGCGGCGGGAAGCGAGCGGCGATTGAGCTCTGGCCGTCCCAACTTGCGGCTGCGAAGCGGTCGCTGGACCTTTCGGACGATCTCGTCGTCGCGCTGCCCACGAGCGCGGGCAAGACGCGGATTGCCGAACTCTGCATCCTGCGCACCCTCGCCTCCGAAAGGCGCGTCGTCTACGTGACGCCCCTGCGTGCGCTGTCCGCGCAGGTTGAGAGAGACCTCGCGGAGTCGCTTCATCCGCTTGGGTTCTCGGTGTCGTCGTTGTACGGCTCGGCGGGGATCGAGAGCGGCGACGAGGAAACACTGCGTGAGGGGCGCGTCGTCGTATCGACGCCGGAGAAGCTCGACTTCGCGCTGAGGAACGACCCGAGCATTATCGATGACGTCGGACTCGTCGTACTCGACGAGGGGCACATGCTCGGACCGAACGAGCGTGAGGTCCGCTACGAGGCATTGGTTCAGCGCCTCGTCCGTCGTGGCGACGCTGCGGGCCGGCGCATCATCTGCCTCTCGGCTCTGTTTCCGACGCCAGAGGAGATGAGCGACCTCGTCGCATGGCTGCGCGCCGACGAGCCCGGCGATCCGATCCACTCTGCGTGGCGCCCGACGCGCCAACGGTTCGGTGTGCTGCGATGGGGCTCGAACGCCGCACGACTGGACGTGAAGGTTGAGGAAGAGAGTCCATTTATCCAGCGCTTCATCGAGCAGACTAAGCCGCCCGCCGGATCTCGGCGTCGAAAGTCGTTCCCTGCCGACAAGAACGAGCTGACGCTGGCGGCGGCATGGCGGTTCGTCGAGCAGCAGAAGGACGTGCTCATCTACTGCCCCCTCCGTGCCTCCGTGGAGACATTGGGCCGGCTAGTACTGAAGTGCATCGACCACGAGGTGCTCTCACCGTTCACAAAGGCGAACCAGCGAGCAAAAGATGTGATGGCTGTTGGTGCCGAGTGGCTTGGCGAGGACCATCCCGCCGTCGCCTGCCTGGCGCACGGCGTTGCCCTTCATCACGGCGGTCTTCCACGACCGTTCCTGAACGAGGTGGAGCGCCTACTCCGCTCGGGTGATTGCCCGGTAACGATAGCGTCGCCGACGCTAGCGCAGGGCCTCAACTTGTCAGCGAGCGTGTTGCTGATTCCGTCCATCTGGCGCAGCGGGCGCCCGATTCCGGCTGCAGAGTTTGCGAATGTTGCCGGGCGTGCCGGGCGTGCCTTCGTTGACGTCGAGGGGCTCGTGCTGCACGTGGTGCATGAGGCGGAAGCTTGGAAAGCCCGACGAGCACTGCGGAACTGGGTTGCGCTTCTTGATGCGGCAAAGGCGCCGCGTGTGTCGAGTGGGATCCTGCAACTCGCCGCCCTGGTGTTTCTGCGGATCAGTGCGGCGAACGGACTCCCCTTCGATGAAGTCATCGACTACGTCACCGGTAACGCTGAGGGATGGATCCCCCCCGTCGGCAAGGCTCCGAGCCTCGACCAACTCAAGGAGTGGGTGGACGTTCAGCCGCCGAAGGCGAGTGCAGTAGCCAGCCTCTTCAACGACTCCTTCTGGCAGAAGAGACTCGGGACTGACGAGGAGAAGAAGCTGCGTGCCGACGAGAAGGATTGGGACGCCGACGTCGCATCTCTGGATGCCGCCATTCTCGCACTTCTCGATGTGGAGACCAGCGACGAGGGTGTGGCCGACGCGCTGGACGAGGTTCTCGCGGGCTCGCTGTTCTCTCGGCAGTTGGGGAAGCAAGAAGCGGGCGTTCAAGAACTCGTGCGCGCGTTGGTCGCGGCACGAGCGCAGCGAATCTGGCTCGAGACGGTTCCGACCCAGCGAAAGGGCTTTCACGCAGCGGGCATCGGCCTCGTAGCGGGAAAGTTCATCGACACCCACCTCGATGAGCTCATGCAGTTCCTGGCGCGGGCCGAGGCGTCCATCTTGCTTGAGGACGAAGAAGGCGTCGGTCAGGCCGTCGTCGCGTTCGCCGACTTGGTGTTCCAGACGGCACCGTTCCAGGCCCCGAAAGAGCTGCCGGCGAACTGGCAAGCAGCCCTCCTTGCGTGGCTTGCCGGCAAACCGTCGTCGGAAGTTCTCGCCCTTTGTGATGGGGAAGGCGTCGATCTGATCCAGGAGGCGCTCGCGTACCGTCTCCCCTGGGCGATGGAAGCAGTGCGGGTGCACGCACTCGCCGTGCAGCATCCAGATGTCGACACGCTGACCGGGCTCGCGGCGCTCGCTGTTGAGGCGGGTAGCTCGAACACCAGCGTCATCACGCTCGTGCGTGCGGGCCTCAGCTCCCGCGAAGCTGCCGCCGCTGCAGTGGAGTCCACGGGGGCTTCCTTCGCTGATCGCGATGGCATGCGCGAGTGGCTCGACTCCGAGTTGGTGCAGGCGCTCTCGGACGACAAGGAGTGGCCCACGGCACGCAGCAGGCAGGCGTGGATCCAGTTCTACGAGGGGAAGCGGAAGGCCGACGGAGGCAAGTGGAAGAGGGAAACGCAGAGGATCCGCGTGAAGTGGAGCGACAGCTCGCCGCTGCATGGAACGTCGGTGATCGTCGAGCCTTCGGTTGGAACCTACGGCGGCGTCATGACGCCGGACCTGCAGCCCCTCGGG
Organism: Sorangium sp. So ce281; assembly: GCF_051527395.1. NCBI lineage: Bacteria > Pseudomonadati > Myxococcota > Polyangiales > Polyangiaceae > Sorangium > Sorangium sp. So ce281. The sequence continues at coordinate 1,597,347 of NZ_CP150322.1, read as the reverse complement.
CTACTGCAGGCTGAGATGCGCCGGCCGCGCAGGGATCTCGTCAGCGCGCAGGTCGGTGCGGACGGCAAGACGGTGGAGATCGAGTTCTTCGGACCGAGGGGCCTGCGCTGACATGCGCAGCCTGACCCGGCGGTCAACAGCGCGCGCCGCGCCGCCGCCACGTCCGACCGCGTTCCGCCCACTTGGAGGCCGTGGCCAGTTAAACGTCAGCGGCTCCGTCACGCCCGACGGCTTTCCGCTATTGAACGCTCTCGGCTTCTCTCTCCCCCGGAGGACAGAAGTGAGAGCGCGAACGCCGTCGCGAACGCCCCCGTCGCGCACTCGTTCACCTCCGTGGCGCTCTCTATGCGAACGCTGTTCACGCGCGCGTCGTGCTCGCCGAGCGCCGAACGCACGCGGAAACGAGCCCTCGGCGGCGCCTCGTCCGCGCGCTCGAGGAGCGGCTCACGCGGCCCCGGGCTGCGTCTCGGTGCGGCGCCTGCATGCCCCTCATGCGCGGTCGCTGGCGATGCGCCCGTCGACGATCTCGATCACGCGTTCGCACTGCTCGGCGATGCGCGGATCGTGGGTGACGACGAGAAACGTCGTGCCGAGCTCGCGGTTGAACCGGCGCATCAGCGCGAAGACCTCGGCCGACGACTCGGTGTCGAGGTTCCCTGTCGGCTCGTCCGCCAAGACGAGCGGCGGCCGGCGCGACAGCGCGCGCGCGATGGCCACGCGTTGCTGCTGGCCGCCCGAGAGCGCGGTCGCCCTGAAGTTCATCCGATCGGCGAGCCCCACCGCTCCGAGCAGCTCCACCGCGCGCGCCTTCATGATCGACGAAGGGAATCCCTCGTCGCCCCAGGCGGGCAGCATGACGTTCTCGAGCGCGGTGAACATCGGCAAGAGGTGATGGAACTGGAACACGAAGCCGAGCGTCCGCGCGCGAAGCCGGGTGAGGCTCGCCTCGTCGAGCCCCGTCGTGTCCTTGCCGTCGACCACCACGCGCCCGCGCGTCGGCCGGTCGAGCAGGCCGATGATGTTGAGCAGGGTGCTCTTGCCGGAGCCGGACGGACCGATCAGCGCGGCGAACTCGCCCTTCTCGATCCGGAGATCGACCCCGTCGAGCGCCCGCGAGACGACGGCCTGGCCGTATTCCTTCACCACGCCTTCGACGACGAGCAGCGGATCAGCCATTGCGTCAGCCATTGCGGATCGCCGACGCCGGATCGAGCCTGGATGCGCGCCGCGCGGGGAGCACGGCGGCGAGGAGCCCCACGCCGACCGCGAGGGCGGTCGCGAGCACGAAGAGCTCGAGATCGAGCTGCACGGGGAACTTCGGGGCGCCGTCGGGCCCGCGCACGAGGCCCTCGAAGAGCTTCGACAGGAGCGCCCCGAGCGCCGATCCGACGAACGACCCGAGGAGCCCGAGCACCGCGCCCTGGATCAGGAAGATGCGCAGGACGCGGCCCCGCGACGTGCCGACCGCGCGGAGAACGCCTATCTCGCGCGACTTCTGGACCACCGACACGATGAGCACGCTCGCGATTCCCAGCGCGACCGCGAGGACGACGAAGAACTGGATCATGCTCTTCGAGCTGCTCTGCGCCGAGAGGCCGGTGAGCAGCTCGGCGTTGATCTTCATCCAGCTGTCCGCCTTCAGCCCCGTCCTCCCGCGCAGCTCGCCCGCGACGGCCTCGGCGGCGAACACGTCGGCGACCTTGAGCTCGATCGAGGTCGCGCCGCCGGGGAGCGCATAGAGCGTCTGCGCCCTGCGGAGCGACGTGATCACCCACGTCTTGTCGACCGCCTCGTTGCCGAGCGAGAAGACGCCCGTGATCGCGACGACATCGTCGATCCCCTCGGTCGTCGTGATCCGGATCTTGTCGCCGACGCCGACGCCGAGCTCGTCCGCGAGCACGACACCGATGACCACGTCGCCCCCGGCGACGTCGAACCGGCCCGCGCGCATGCGCTTCCGGACGTCGATGATCGCGAGGAAGCGCTCGGGATCGACGCCGCGCACGACGACGGCGTTCTTCGCCTCGGCGCGGACGGCGAAGCCGGCGCCCACGATCGCCGGCGACGCGGCGATGACGCCGGCGGTGCGCTCCGCGTCGGCCATGACGAGCGGCCACTGGTCGATGGAGCGAAGGCGCTGCGGCGCGGGCTGCACGGAGCGCGCGACGGCGCGATCGTCCGAGGGGTCGACGAGCGGACGCGCCGCCTCGCGCTGCACCTGCAGCGTGATGTGCGGCTGCGAGCCGAGCGTCTTGTCGATGAGCGACACCTGGAGGCCGTTGATCAGCGCGGAGAGGAAGACAATCACGCTCACGCCCACCGACACCGCCGCGAGGATCAGCGCGGTCTGCCCCTTCGCGTCGCGCAGGTAACGGAGCGCCACGAACCACTCGAACGGCATCTCAATCGAGCTCCGCGCGCACGCGCTGGCCCGGCGCATGGATCCGTCCGTCGGGCAGCACAACGACGCTCCCCTCGCCGAGGCCCTCGACCACCTCGACGGCGCCCTCTCCGCGAATGCCCAGCTTCACGTCCTTGCGCACGAGGCGATTGTCCTCGACCGCGAAGAGCCAGGGCGCCGGCGTCGCCGCGTCGCGCACGGCGTCGCTCGGAACGACGAGCGCATTCTCGCGCCGCGCGACCGAGAGATCGATGGAGACGGTCATGTCGGGCAACAGAAAGGCTGGTGCGCTCGGCACCGCGAGGCGCACCTCGACACTGCCTCTCTGCGGATCGATGGAAGGCGCGATGTAGCTCACCTCGGCGTCGAACACCTGTTGCGGGTAGGCGTCCGCGGACGCGCGCGCTTTCTGCCCCAGCGCGATCCACGCGAGGTTCCGCTCATCGGGCTGGAAGACGAGCTGCGGGCTCCCGTCCGCGGCGAGCACCATCAACGTTCGCGCCGGCTGCACGACGTCGCCGGGCTCCACGGAGCGCGTGAGCACGACGCCGTCCTGATGCGCCACGATCCGCGTCTGCGCGAGGCGAACGGTCGCGCCGACGTGCTGCGCCTGCGCCTGGAGGAGCGCAGTCAGCGCGACGCGCGAGTCCGCGCCCATCGGGGTCGACGCGATGCGCTGCGCCTCCGCCGCGACCTTTTGCGCGCGCGCGAGCTCGACGCTCTGTCGGGCGTTGTCGAGCTCGGCTTGAGCGACCGCCCCCGACGCCGAGAGCTCTCGCACCCGCGCGAGCTCGACCTCGGTGCGCTCGAGGTTCGTCTCCGCCTGACGGAGCGCCTCCGTCGCGACGATCGCGCCGACGCGGCGGAGCTGCTCGACGCGCGCCGTCGCCTGGTCGACGGCGGCCTTCGCCTGCGACACCGCCGCGCGCGCCTCGGCGTCGTCGATCTGCACGAGGAGATCGCCCCCCTTCACGCGTTGCCCCTCGATCGCGCCGACCGCGACGACGAGGCCCGGGACCTGCGCCGCGACCTGAACGCGCGTCGGCACCCTCACCCGTCCGCTCGCGACGACGCGCTGCTCGAGATCCTTCCGAGCGGCCACGGCGACCTTCACCCTGGGTCCGCGCGCGCGCACCGCCATCACGATCGTGGAGGCCGCGAGCAACGCGATCAGGAGCCAGAGCCCAGGGCGCCGAAGGAGCGTCCTCATAGGCCGAACCGTCTACCACCGAACCGGAGCGGCCTGCGAGGGCCGTCACGCGGAACAATGGGCGCAAAAAAAAAGACGAAGCCCCCGAGGCATGTACCTCGGCGCGCTCCGTGGGCCGCGCCTCGCTGCGATCTTCGCAAGCGGATGAGGAATGGCTCCAGCTGCTGGACTCGAACCAGCGACCCGGCGGTTAACAGCCGCCTGCTCTACCAACTGAGCTAAGCTGGAATGCGTCGGAGACGGGCGCGAGAATAGTCGCGCAGCCCTTCCCGTCAAGCGAATCCGCGCGGCGCTTCACTTTGGTGACACCCGCGTGAGCTCGCCCGCTCCCCTCCTCCCCCCGCCTCCCCCTCTTCTCCCTTCCCTGCCCGCGCTTCCCCTTCCGCTCGCCTCCCGCGAGATTGCCCGCCTGGCGTGCTTCTGCGACAACCGCGCCGTGTCGCGCGCCGCCGAGCCCTTCCCGCCGCCCGAAGCCGCCGCCCCCTCGCAGGCCGCCCCGGCTCCTGCCGCGGCCTCTCCGGCCCCGTCCCCTGCCGCCCCCTCCCCCTCCGCCGCCCGCTCCGCCGGCCGCGGCGGCCTCGCCATCGCGGGCGCCAAGGTCTCGTTCATCCTCTTCGGCTTCGTCCAGCAGCTCATCCTCCCGCGGCTGCTCGGCACGGACGGCTACGGCGCGGTCTCCGTCGTCCTCGCGGGCGTCGGCGTCGTCAACAACGTCATCGTCGCGACGGGCATCCAGGGCGTCTCGCGCGCTGTCTCCAGCGTCGCGGAAGCGGACGTCGCGGCCGCCTTCCGCCGCACGCTCGCCCTCCACGCCCTCCTCGCCGTCGTCGTCTCCGCCGGCTTCGCGCTCCTCGCCGGCGCCGTCGCCGACTTCTCCGAGGCCCCGCACGTCGCGGGTCCGCTGCGGCTCGCCGCCGCCGTCGTGCTCCTCTACGGCCTCTACGCCCCGCTCGTCGGCGCGCTCAACGGCCAGCGGCGCTTCGTCACGCAGGCCGCCTTCGACGTCGGCTACGGCGCGCTCCGCACCGCGAGCATCGCCGCCTTCGCCCTGCTCTTCCTCCGCGCCGGCCAGAGCGGCGTCCTCGGCGCGATCGCCGGCTTCGTCGCCGCGGCCGCCGTCATCGTCCCCCTCGCGCTCACCAGGACCGGCCTCGGCCGCCCCGGCAGCGCCGGCCCCTCGATCCGCGAGCACGCCGCCTTCCTCCTGCCGCTCGCCGTCTCGCAGACGTTCCTGAACCTCCTGCTCCAGACCGACTTCTTCCTCCTCCGCCGCTTCCTCGGGCAGGCCACGAGCGGGCTCGCGCTCGGCGCCAAGGCCGCCGACGACCTCATCGGCGTCTACCGCGGCGCGCAGCTCTTCGCGTTCCTGCCGTACCAGCTGCTCCTCTCGGTCACGTTCATCCTCTTCCCGATGCTCGCCCGCGCGCACGCCGAGGACGACCGCGCCGCGGTCCGCCGCTACGCCATGACGGGCGTCCGCCTCTCGTTCCTGCTCACCGGGCTCCTCTGCGCCCCGATCTCGGGCCTCGCCCCGCACGTCCTGCGCTTCGCCTTCCCTGTCGAGATCTGGAGCCGCGGCGGCGACACGCTCCGCGTCCTCTCCCTCGGCATGGGCGCGTTCGCCGTCCTCGGCGTCGCCTCGGCCGCGCTCACCAGCCTGCACCGGGAGCGCGTCGCGGCCGCCCTCACCGCCACCACCGTCGTCCTCGTCGCCACCGGCTGCTCGATCGCCGTCCCGCGCGCCGCGTTCGGCCCCGACATGCTGGTGCGCTCCGCCGTCGCCACCTCGCTCGCGCTCGCCACCGCCGCGGTCGCCGGCGGCGTCCTGCTCCACCGCGCCGCCGGCGGCTTCGTCCCCGCCCGGACGCCGCTCCGCGTCGGCGCCGCGCTGCTCGCCGCGATCGCGGTGGGCACGCAGCTCCCGTGGCTCGGCAAGATCGCCGTGCTCGGCGAGGCGATCCTGGTCGCCCTCGTGTACCTCGCCGTCCTCGTCGCCACGCGCGAGGTCGGCCGCGAGGACCTCGCCGCCCTCAAGCAGGCGTTCGGGCGCGGCGCGCGGCGCGCCTAGCTCCGCCCGTCAGGGGTCCGGCCAGGGAGCCGGTGAGAGATTTCAACGCAAAGACGCAAAGGCGCAAAGGCGCAAACCTGCATGAAATCTGTTCTTTTTTGCGTCTTTGCGCCTTTGCGTCTTTGCGTTGAATTCTCCCTTCATCCATACGACGCGCGCGTCCGTCCCGACGCGCGCCCTGCGCGCCCGCCTACGGCCGCCTCCGCGCCCTCTTGACCGTCAGCCGGCGATCTCGCATACGGCCTCTCCCCCCAGCCCGGCCAGCGCCGCGCCCGCTCGAAGGCCGAGCGGAGCCCCACGGCGCGCCGGGCACGCACAGGCAGGCGAAGACGTGGCCCCTCAATTCATCTTCACGATGCAGGATGTCCGGAAGGTGCACCCCCCGAACAAGGAGGTGCTGAAGGGCCTGTGGCTCTCCTTCTACCCGGGCGCGAAGATCGGCGTCCTCGGCTCGAACGGCGCCGGCAAGAGCACCCTGCTCCGCATCATGGCGGGCGTCGACAAGGAGTACCTCGGCGAGGCGAAGCCCGCCGACGGCATCCGCATCGGCTACCTCGCCCAGGAGCCGCAGCTCGAGGCCGGCAAGACCGTGCAGGAGCACGTCGAGATGGCGGTCCACGACGTCCGCTCCCTCGTCCAGCGCTTCGAGGAGATCGGCGCGAAGCTCGGCGAGTCGCCCCCCGACATGGAGGCGCTCCTCGAGGAGTACGCCGCGCTCCAGGACAAGATCGAGGCCGCGAACGGCTGGGAGATCGACCGCGTCGTCGAGCGCGCCATGGACGCCCTCCGGCTGCCGCCGCCCGACGCCGACGTCACCAAGCTCTCCGGCGGCGAGCGCCGCCGCGTCGCCCTCTGCAGGCTCCTCCTCGAGAAGCCGGACATCCTGCTGCTCGACGAGCCGACCAACCACCTCGACGCCGAGAGCGTCGCCTGGCTCGAGCGCTTTCTCCACGACTACCCCGGCACCGTCGTCGCGGTCACCCACGACCGGTACTTCCTCGACAACGTCGCCGGCTGGATCCTCGAGCTCGACCGCGGCGCCGGCATCCCGTACGAGGGCAACTACACCGGCTGGCTCGAGCAGAAGAAGAAGCGCCTCGAGCTGGAGCAGAAGCAGGAGAGCGCGCGCAAGCGCACCCTGGAGCGCGAGCTCGAGTGGGTGCGCCTGGCCCCGCGCGCCCGCCAGGCCAAGAGCAAGGCCCGCCTCGCCGCCTACGAGACGCTGCTCGCCGAGGACAGGTCGAAGAAGGTCGAGGAGAACGAGATCCACATCCCCGCCGGCCAGCGGCTCGGGAACGTGGTCGTCGAGGCCGAGCACCTCCGCAAGGGCTTCGGCGACCGCGTCCTCATCGACGACCTCAGCTTCTCGCTCCCGCGCGGCGGCATCGTCGGCATCATCGGGCCGAACGGCGCCGGCAAGACGACGCTCTTCCGCATGATCATGGGCCTCGAGCAGCCCGACGGCGGCGCGCTCAAGCTCGGCGAGACCGTGGAGCTCGCGTACGTCGACCAGTCGCGCGACGCGCTCAACCCGACCAACAACGTCTGGCAGGAGATCTCCGGCGGCGAGGACCGCCTCCTCGTCGGCAAGCGCGAGGTCAACTCGCGCGCGTACGTCGCGAGCTTCAACTTCGCCGGCAGCGACCAGCAGAAGAAGGTCCGCGATCTCTCCGGCGGCGAGCGCAACCGCCTCCACCTCGCCAAGCTGCTCCGCCGCGGCGGCAACGTCCTCCTGCTCGACGAGCCCACCAACGACCTCGACGTCGACACGCTCCGCTCGCTCGAGGAGGCGCTGCTCAACTTCGCCGGCTGCGCCGTGGTCATCAGCCACGACCGCTGGTTCCTCGACCGGATCGCGACCCACATCCTCGCCTTCGAGGGCGACAGCAAGGTCGTCTGGTTCGAGGGCAACTACGCCGACTACGAGGCCGACCTGAAGCGCCGCCTCGGCGCCGACGCGGCCGAGCCCCGCAAGCTCCGCTACCGCAAGCTCACCGCGGGCTGACCCGGCCCGGCGCGCCTCGCACGGCGCCCCCGCGGCGTTCCACCCTGGAGCACGTTTCCGGTCGGGTGCGACGCGCACGCACCGGCATTTTCCCGTCACAGGATCCCCCCGCCCACGTAAGCGTCCGACCGCGCATCAGCTAAGCTGCGCCCCGATGCACGGCACGAGGAGAAAGGGCTCCCCGCCGAGCGCCCGCAGGGACTGGGGGCGCCTCGCCGTGCGCGTTTTGTGCGCCGTGTTCGCGCTGATCGGCGCGATCCCGCTCGCGCTCGGCTTCCTCGTGCGCACCGAGACGGTGCGGGCCTGGGCGGCGCGCGAGACGGCGGCGCTGCTCCAGCGCGAGCTCGGCATCACGGCCCGCTACCAGGTGCGCGTCCAGGCCTGGCCCCTCATGGTCGGCCTGAACCGGCTCGTCGTCGACTCCTCGGACGGCGGCGCGCCGTTCCTCGAGCTCGAGCGCGTGGCCATCCGCCCGCGCCTGTTCTCGCTGCTCGCCGGGCACATCGACGCCGGGGACGTCGAGATCATCGGCCCCCGCGTCCGCGCGGTGCTGAAGGACGGGGAGCTCCGCAACCTCACCCTCCCGAGCACCGGCGAGGGCGGCGGGGGCGGCCTCGACCGCGCGCCGCTCTCCTCGGTGGCCATCACCGACGCGCGGCTCGACCTGACGATCGACAACGTCCGCGTCCAGGCCACCGAGGTCGACGTCGACGTCTCCGCCGAGCCGTCGGACGCGTTCGAGATCGCGATGCGCTCCGGCCTCGTCTCGGTCGTCCGCACGCACCCGGCGCCCGGCCACGAGGCCGAGGAGGACAGCGTCGACGAGGACGTCGTCTGCCGCTTCGACACGCGCGTCCGCGTCGAGCCGGGCCGCGCGCTCGTCCGCCGGCTGATCCTCGAGGGCGCCGCCGACTTCGACCCGGATCCCGGCACCGCGCCGCCCTGCGCGCTCCAGGACGGCGACTGGCGCCGGGTGGAGCTCGAGCTCGGCGCCCTCCGCGCCGTGGGCCTCGGCGACGGCATGCCCCACCGGATCGAGGGCCGCGTGCGGGCGCGCCTCCCCGTGCCGATCGTTCACCGCTTCCTGGCCCTGCCGCCCGCGTCCGGCTCGGTCTCGCTCGACGTCGACGCGGAGTACGACGCGGCGTCCGCGCCGCTCGGCCTTTCGCTCCCCCGCGTCAAGGGCACGCTCCTGCTCGACCGGCCGGGCCTCGACGGCAGGGTCTTCGTCACGCGCCTCGCGGGCAAGGTCTCGACGACCCCGGACGCCGTGCAGCTCTCCGACGCCGACGTCGCCTGGGCCGACGGCACGCTGAAGATCTCGAGCGCGGAGATCAAGCCGTTCGAGAAGGGCGTGCCGCTCCAGGCCGGGCCGATCGGCCTCGCCAACGTCGAGCTGCCCGGCCTGCTCCGCGACCTCGCGGTCCACCCGCAGGCGCACGTCGCGTGGACGCTGCGCGAGGGGAGGTTCGATCGCTTCGGCGGCACGCTGTCCCCGCTCTCCCTCGAGGGCCCGCTCGCCGTGCAGACGCACGGCTTCGAGATCTTCGATCACCCGACGAAGGACCCTGCCCGCAAGCGCCTGATGGGCGTCAAGGAGGCCACGGTCCGCGGCTCGTTCCAGGTGCGGCCGCACGCCGTCGTGCTCTCGGGCTTCTCGGTCGACACGCCGGGCTCGCACCTCAGGACCACCGTCTCGCTCGGCTTCAACGACCAGCTCGGGGTCGAGGTCCACCCGGGCTCGCGCGTGGACCTCGCCGAGATCTCCCCGCTCGCCGCGCTCGAGCTCGCCGGCGTCGCCACGATGAAGGCGGCGATGCACGGCTCGTACGCGCACCCGAAGCTCACCGGCGAGATCGGCGTCGAGAAGTTCGTGTTCGGCGGCTTCCCCATCGGCGACCTCGAGCCCTCGCCGGTCGCGTTCGAGCCGCTCGCCGTGACGCTCGAGAACGCGCGGGTCCGGCACGGGGCGAGCCGCGTCCGGGTCCCGTCGATCAAGGTCGATTTCGACCCGGCCGGCAACCTGCCCAAGGGCCGCCCGCTCGACAGCTCGGCGGGGATCGTCGTCGTGGACGCGACCGTCGACACGCGCGAGGCGCCGCACCTCGCCGCGCGCGACCTCCTCGAGGTGCTCCGCCTCGACAAGGATCCGCGGTTCGCCGACTACAAGGCGACCGCGAGCGGGACGGCCCGCGCCCACTTCGCGCTCGGCGGCCCCGAGGACCGCTGCGGCGGCGGCACCCTCGCCGTGAACGCGGGCATGCGGCTCACCGGCGTCGAGCTGCTCGACGAGCGCTTCGACGAGGGCGAGATCGACCTCGACATGGTCTGGGACGACCAGGCCGCCGGCGCCGACGGCATGCGGCTCGACGTCCGCTCGGCGTCGCTGCGCAAGGGCACGGGCTCCGTGCTGGCGAGCGCCTCCGTGGCGCACGGCGGCGCGCTGAAGGGGAGCGTCATCGCGAGCGGCCTCCCGCTCTCGCGGATCGACGGGCTCGGGGCGGCGGCCTCGCAGTTCGACGGCTCGGTGTCCGTCGTCGCCAGCCTGGGCGGCACCGTGAGCAGGCTCGCCGGCTTCGCGGACGTGCACGTCTCGCGCGTCGGCATCCGCCGCACGCACGCGAGCCTGCCGCCCTCGCGGGTCGCGCTCACGATCGTGCCGAACGACAAGCCGCCGAAGATCATCGGCAGGACGCCGATCTGCGGCAACCCCCAGGGCGCGCCGTTCGATCCGGCGGAGTACGAGCGCGACCTCCCCGACGGCTCCTTCATCGCGAACGGCTCGCTGTTCGGCGGGCAGGTCGCGCTGAAGGGGCTCCGCGTCACGCGCCAGCGGCGCAAGATCGTGGACGGGGACGCGCGCATGGACGCGCTCGACCTGGGCACGCTCGCGAACCTGATCCCGGGCGCCGCGCTCGCGGCGGCGCCGAAGGGCACGATGACCGGGTCGCTCGACATCGAGCGGCTCCCCCTCACGGATTTCCGGCAGGCGGCGCTCACGCTCACGGTCGACGCGCTCAAGCTCGATCGGGAGGGCCAGGGGGTCCACCTCACGAGCCCGAGCGGCCCGATCCGCCTCGCGGGCAACACGCTGAAGGTGCCGGAGCTCCACCTCGAGGCGCACACCGCCTCGCGCCTGTCCGCCGCGTTCACGGCGTCCGGCGAGGTCAAGCGGGTGTTCACGGCGCCGGACCTCGACGTGGCGATCCGGGTGAGCCCGACGAACCTGTCGCGGCTCAGCGCCGACATCCCGCAGATCCGGCGCGCGCGGGGCACGGTGGAGGCCGAGGTCCAGGTGGCCGGGCCGCTCCAGGGGCTGCGCTACACGGGCTCGGCGACGCTCAAGGAGGGCGAGCTCGACGTGGTCGGCCTGCCGGTCTCGCTCGACGACATCGACGTGGAGATCGCGATCGGCGGCGACCAGGTGCGCCTCACGAAGGCGAGCGCGCGGGTCGGCACGGGCACGGTGACCGCGGTGGGGCACATGCCGGTGCGCGGCCTGACCCTCGGCACGGCGCAGGCCTCCATCGTGGCGACCGGCGTGAAGCTGCCGGTCGCCGATGGGGTGAACCTCACCGCGAACGCCAACCTGACGGCGAGCTTCCGGCCCGGCGTCGAGGACGACGCGTCGGGGGAGAAGAACCTGCCGCGGGTCGAGGGGAAGATCACGCTCACGTCGTTCAGCTACACGCGGCCCATCCTGATGAGCATGGACCTCGGCGATCTCACGGGGCGCCAGCGGACGACGGTGCAGACCTACGACCCCGCGGACGACGTGGTCCGGTTCGACGTCACCGTCGCCTCGCCGAACCCGCTCCGCTTCTCGAACGATCTGGCCGACATGCGGCTCGAGGTCTCGCAGCCCGGGCTCGCGCTCTCGGGCACGAACCAGCGCTTCGGCGCGCGCGGCACGCTGCGCATCCTGCCCGACTCGAAGCTCATGCTGCGCAGCACCGAGTTCGAGGTCCGGGACGGCTACGTCCGCTTCGACGATCCGTTCCGCATCGCGCCCAAGGTCGACGTGCGCGCCGAGAGCGAGTACCGCCGCTACACGTCGACGAGCACCGCCGCGGCGGACGCGACGTCGGGCGCGGAGCCCGCGGCCGCGGCCGCGGGCAGCAGCGCGAACTCCAGCGGGCTCTGGCGCATCAAGCTGCACGCCCAGGGCGACGCCGACAACCTCCAGCTCAACCTGACGAGCGATCCGCCGCTCAGCCAGGAGGACATCGTCCTGCTGCTGACGCTCGGCATGACGCGCGCCGAGCTCAACCAGGGCGTCGTGTCGTCGCTCGGCGAGACCATGGGCCTCGAGGCGCTCTCGTCGCTGACGGGCGCCGACAAGGCGGTGAAGACGATGGTCCCCCTCATCGACGAGTTCCGCTTCGGCACCGGCTACTCGTCCAAGAACGGCGCCCCGGAGCCGACGGTGACGATCGGCAAGCGCATCACGGACGCGGTGCGCGCCAACGTGACGACGGGGCTCTCGCAGGGCAGCCAGGTGCGCGCGGGCGTCGAGGTGAAGCTCAGCGACCGGATGAGCCTCCAGGGGTCGTACGACAACTCGAGCGACGCCTCGAGCTCGCCGCTCGGCAACGTGGGCGCCGACCTGAGGTGGCGGCTCGAGTTCGAGTGACGTTCGAGCCGCGGACGGCGCTCGAACGACGCTCGCGTGGCGCTCGATCCGCGGCCGTCAGGTGGCCGCGGCGAGCGCCGCGTCGAGGGCGCCGTACCGGTCGTCGCGGCCGGAGACCCACTGCCTGTGGCCCATGAGCTCGAAGATGCGCCGGTGCTTCGGGTTCTTCCAGGTCATGCCGAGCAGCGCGCGCTGGAACGCCTCGGCCTTCGCCTCGGGCAGCGCCGGCAGCGCGTCGAACATCGCGAAATCGTAGGCCGGCGTGGTCCAGAGGACGTCGACCCGGCGGAGGTCGATGTGGCCGTTCGCCTGCTCGGCGAGCCACACCGCGTCCCCGACCGCCGCCGCCTGCGCCTTGCCCTCGTGCAGCGCCGCGAGCGCCTGGACCTCGCTCGTCGCGGTGTCCCCGTGCTTACCGACGTCCACCTCGAACGGCACGAGCTGGATCTTCTCCACGGCCACGCCCGCCTGCCGGAGGAAGTGGAGCGGCAGGATGCGCGCGTGCGCCGAGTCGACGCTCCCGACAGCGAGCGCCTTGCCCTCCAGATCGCTGAGCGCCCCGACGGCGGCGTCGCGGCGGACGAGCAGCTTGCTGTGGAAGTCGCGATCGACCTCGCGCATCGCGAGCGAGCGGGACCGGCCCTCGGTCTGCCGCTTCACCCGCACGTGCGCGACGGCGCTGTTCCAGGCGACGTCGATGTGCCCGCGGATCAGCGACTCGACCTGGCGCTCGTACGTAGAGAACAGCGCGAAATCAATCAGGATTCCATGTTCGCGGAAGTGCTCGCGCAGGCTCTCCCACAGCGTCACCACCTTGGCGTCATGCGCCACGGCGCCGACGAGCATCGCCAGGTCCTTCATCCAGTGCCTCGCACGGGCGGCGACGCTAGCACGAGCTCTGCCCGCCGAGAGCCCCACGTCTCGCACATCGAGGCCTCGCGGGCGGCCTCTTGCCCATCCAGCGCCCAACCGGGCTACGCTGCGTCCGTCGTGCACGCCGGCGCCGGTTCATTTCCGCTTCGTCCCCCGGCGCTCCGCGCCTGATGGCTCGCTTCCGTTCCACCCTCATTCCCCTTCTGCTCGGCTTTTTGCCGCTCGGCGCGATCGCCGTCCCGGCGCACGCCGCCCCGCCCCCCGCACGTCCGGCTCCAGCCAGCCTCAACCCCGGTCAGGCCAACCTCAATCCCGGTCAGGCCAACCTCAACCCCGGTCAGGCCAGCCTCAACCCGGTCGACGCTGTCGACCCTGCGGCACGGGCCGTGCCTTCGGGCGAGGCCGGCACCCAGGCCACCGACGTGCCGTCGCTCGGCCAGCCGCTGGCCCTGGGAGAGCTCGTCGGCAAGCCGATCGTCCGCATCGATGTCACCGCGCAGGGCGACCGATGGCAGATCGTGTCGCCGGTCACGAGCGTCGAGCTCGGCGAGCCGCTCAGCCCCGACGCCGCGCGCCGCGCCATGCGCGAGCTGCTCGCCTCCGGCAACTTCGCCCGCGCGTCGGCCGAGGCGTACGCCGTGCCGGACGGCGCCGCGCTCCGGATCGTCGTCGTCCCCCGCAGGAGCATCGCCACCGTCCAGATCACCGGCGGCGCGCTCGACCGGCAGGACACCCTCGAGGCCGCCGGCATCGCCGAGGGCGGCGAGCTCACCACGGCCACGCTGGCCGAGATCAGCCCCCGCATCCGCGCGTTCTACGCGCTTCACGGCTACCCCGCGGCCGCCGTCACGATCCGCGCCGTCGACACCGACGAGCCCTCCCAGGTCGTCCTCGCCCTCGACATCGAGGCCGGCGCGCCACGCGTGGTCTCCGAGCGCGTCTTCGTCGTGGCGCCGCGCGCGGACCGGGAGCTCGGCTCGCTCAAGCAGAGCTACGGCCTCGGCGTCGGCGCCCGCGTCGACGAGCCCGCCCTCGCCGAGGCCGACCGCGAGATGGCCGAGCTGCTCCGCCGGAGCGGCTTTCACGACGCCGAGGTCTCCCACCGCGTGCTCGCGGTCGGCCCGCACAACTACCTCTACGTCTACCTCGAGCCCGGCGCGCGCATCGTCCCCGTCTTCGACGGCAACCGCGCCTTCGACGACGACGCCCTCGAGGCCGCGCTCGATCTCGGCGAGACGACCGAGACCAAGACGAACGATCTCACCGATCGGCTCCGCGCGTTCTACGTCGAGCGCGGCTTCCTCGACGCCGAGGTCACCCCGTCGCTCGGCGGCAAGCCCGACGATGCGGTCCGTTACCTGACGTTCACCGTCCGCGAGCACGAGCAGGTGAGGGTCACGAAGCGCGTCTTCCCCTGCCTCACGGGCGACCTCGGCCCGGACGACCTCGGCCGCGAGATCGAGAGCTTCCTCGAGGAGGACCTGCCCGGCGCCGACGCCTTCTCGATGCCCGACCCGCGAGGCATCTCGGACCTCTTCGGCCCGACCCGCGGCGCCGGCGGCCGGGCCAGGCCGGTCGAGCTCATCCCCTCGATGACGTACGCGCAGGAGACCTACGAGCGCGCCCTCAAGCACCTTCGCGATCTCTACTTCAGCAAGGGCTACCTGAACGCCGTCGTCGGCCCGGTCTCCGTGCTCCGCGCCACCTGCTCGCGCCGCTCCCCGCCGGGCGCCTGCATCCCCGAGCCGGTCGCCGAGCGCGTCACGGCCCAGTGCCTCACCGACGCGCAAGGGCTGCCCCTCCCCGAGCCGCCCGTCCCCGCCGCCCTCACGTGCCGCCCCGACGCCGCCCGGCGCATCGCGTGCTCCCCCGAGGTGACGCTCCGCATTCCGGTCCATCCCGGCCCGCAGACCCAGCTCTACGATCTCGCCTTCGAGGGGAACAAGGGCTTCTGCGGCCAGGCCGGCCTGAGCGAGCGCGACCGCGCCTTCTGCGCCGAGGCGCGGCCGTTCAGCGAGCGCTGGCTCAGCGACCTCGTCGATCTGAAGGTCGGACAGCCCCTCTCGACGCTCGCGCTCGACGCCGCGCGGCTGCGCATCATGGATGCTTACCGCGACCTGGGCTACGCGTTCGCCGAGGTCCGCACGGCCATCGAGCCCTCGCCCGACCGCACGCGCGCCCGCGCGCGGTTCATCGTCTCGGAGCGAGATCGGGTGTTCGTCACCGGCATCGTCGTCAAGGGCGCCGTCCGGACCGACGAGCAGCTGATCCTCCGCCGCGTGCTGCTCCGCGAGGGCGCGCCGTTCCGCCAGTCGCAGGCCCGCCTGAGCGAGGAGCGCATCGCCGCGCTCGGCCCCTTCTCCAGCGTGTCGATATCGCTCGAGGATCCCGACGTCCCGCAGAAGAACAAGCGGGTCGTCATCCACGTGGTCGAGCAGCTGCCGCAGTACCTCAACCCGCAGATCGGGTTCTCGACCGGCGAGGGCGCGCGCGTCGCCTTCGAGTACGGACACCGCAACATCGGCGGCCTCGCCATCGGCCTCACGATGGGCGTCCATCTCAGCTACCTCTTCGAGTTCATGATCGTCGACAAGGCGGCGAGCCGCCACTACGAGGATCTCCAGATCGACGACCAGCTGGAGCGCCGCATCGCGGTCTCGGTCACGCTCCCGGACATCGGCCTCGGCCCGCTCGTCGGCATGTCGCTCGCGGGCATCAACGTGCGCGACAACCAGCTGGATTTCGGCGTCACGAAGACGGCGATCATCCCCGCGATCACCTACCGCCCGCGGCGCGCCGTGACGACGCAGCTCGCCCTGTCGACCGAGCTGAACAAAGTCGGATTCTTCCCGGGCGCCGTCGGCGCCGACAAGCGGGATATCCTCGACCAGCTGCGCATGCCCGAGGGCGAGACGATCGCCCTGGCGCAGCGGATCGACGCGTCCTGGGACACGCGGGACACCCCCTTCGCCGCGACCCGGGGCTTCCTCCTCTCCGGCGGCGTCGAGCACGTCGACGCCTTCGACGCCTTCGCGTCGGTCCGGGCCCAATCGAGCTTCCCCGAGAGCCATTTCCTGCGATTCACGGGCCGCGTGTCGGGCTATATCCCCCTCGCGCCGCGGTCGCGGCTCACCCTCGCCCTGAGCCTGTCCGGAGGGTACATTCAGCCGCTCGTGGCCGAGAGCGGGACGTACCCGGATCGCCTCTTCTTCCTCGGCGGCGTCGACTCGCTCCGTTCCCATCTGGCCGAGTCGCTGTATCCTGAGGACGGGCTCGAGGAGGCGAGAAAGGCGCTGGGCGGAGACGCCGAGGTATCGACCGACGATATCCCGCGCGGCGGGACGGTGATGGTGAACCCCCGCGCCGAGCTGCGCATTCCGCTGACGGATCTGCTCCAGCTCGGGCTCTTCCTCGACGCGGGCAACCTCTGGATCAAGGCGAAGAACGTCAACCTCGATCCGCGGCTCTTGCGCTACGGGCTCGGCGCCGGCCTGCGGGTGAACACGCCCATCGGCCCCCTCGCCTTCGACTACGGCTTCAACCTGGATCCGCGCGACGAGCTGGATGAGATCGACGGTGCACTCCACTTCTCCGTGGGGCTCTTTTGACAGGCGGCCTCGCGCGCGACGCGCGCGAGGCCGCTCCCAACGCATGATGATAACGAGGCTCCCCTGATGAACCGTTCACTCCGCATGTGTGCTTTGCTCGCCCTGACATCGACCCTCACGATCGCCGGCTGCGGCGACGACGAGAACGCCGCGCCGAGCAGCGCGGCGAGCACGTCCGGCGCCGGCGCGTCCGGCGGGCACGGTGGGCACGGTGGGGCCGGCGGATCGGCGGGCAGCGGCGGAGCGGGCGGGCAAGGCGGCTCGACGAGCAGCGGCTCGGCGGGCGGCGGAGATGCCACGGGCGGCGGCGGAGCGGGCGGGCAAGGCGGCTCGACGAGCAGCGCCTCGGCTGGCGGCGGAGAGGCCACGGGCGGCGGCGGAGCGGGCGGGCAAGGCGGCTCGGCGAGCAGCGCCTCGGCTGGCGGCGGAGCAGCGGGTGGCGGCGATGCCACGGGCGGCGGCGGAGCGGGCGGGCAAGGCGGCTCGGCGAGCAGCGCCTCGGCTGGCGGCGGAGCAGCGGGTGGCGGCGATGCCACGGGCGGCGGCGGAGCGGGCGGGCAAGGCGCCTCGACGAGCAGCGCCTCGACGAGCAGCGCCTCGACGAGCAGCGCCTCGACAAGCAGCGCCTCGGCGGGCGGCGGCTCAGCGAGCAGCGCTTCGACGGGCGGCGGCGACGCCGCCGGCGGCGGTGGAGAGGGCGGGGCGTCGGCGTGCGGCGATCTGACGTGTGATGCCGGCGAGACGTGCGATTCGTGCGCCGCCGACTGCGGCGTGTGCCCGCCGGTCTGCGGTGACGGCACATGCGAGCCCGACAGGGAGAACTGCCAGGCGTGCGCCACCGACTGCGGCGTGTGCCCGCCGGCCGAGTGCAGCCACGACCTCTGCGAGGAAGGAGCGCCCCTCCTCATGGGCTGCGACCCGTGCGTGACCGCGCTGTGCGCGGAGGACCCGGCGTGCTGCATGAGCAGGTGGGACACCCACTGCGTCGCTGGCCTCACCGCCGCCTGCGGGCGGGCCTGCGGGTGCGCCCACGACCTCTGCGAGGAAGGCGCGCCCCTCGACGCGACCTGCAACAGCTGCGTCGAGACCGTGTGCGGAGAGCACGGAGACAGCTTCTGCTGCTCGCTCGGGTGGGACGAGAGCTGCATCGCGCTCTCGGGGATACTCTGCGGCGTCACGTGCCGGTGAGCTCGGCTCGCCGCCCGAAAGGCGAACCACGCATGGCGCGGTAGCGACGGCGCTCCGCCGTGAAGCTGACCGGCTCCGCGGGTGGAACGCCATCCGGCCGGCGCGCTCAGCGCGCCGTCGCCGCCTTCATCTCGCGCACGAAGCTCGCGACGGCGCGCGCGGCCGCCTCGGGATCGCCGAGGTTCGCCGCCACCCGCTGCACGACCGCGGACCCGCTGACCACGCCGAACGCCCCGGCGGCGAGGGCGTCGCGCACGTGCTCGGGCTTCGAGATGCCGAACCCCAGGATCGCGGGCGGCGCGCCGAACCGGCGCAGCGTCTCCAAGAGCGCCCCGTGGCCCAGGCGCAGCTGCTCGTCCGCCCCCGTCACGCCCTTGCGCGTCACGCAGTACGTGTACGCGCTGCACCGCTCCGCGAGCCGCTGCAGCGTGGCCTCCGAGGCGTTCAGCGGCGCGATCAGCACCGGCGCCACCCCCGCGGCGCGCGCCGCCGCCACGTACGGATCCGACTCCCTCACCGGCACGTCGGCGACGAGCACGCTGTCGACCCCGGCCGCGGCCGCCGACGCGTAGAAGCCCGCCAGATCGCGGTGCTTCACGAGGTTCGCGTACGTCAGGATGCCGATCGGCACCTCCGGCGCCTCCGCCCGGAACCGCGCCAGGAGCTCGATGCAGTCGCCCGGCTTCACGCCGGCCTCGAGCGCCCGCACGGCGGCGGCCTGGATCGTCGGGCCGTCCGCGATCGGATCCGAGAACGGGATCCCGACCTCGATCGCGTCCGCGCCGCCCTCCACCGCCGCGCGCAGCAGCCGCGCGCTCGTGGCGAGGTCCGGATCCCCCAGCATCAGGAAGGGGATGAACGCCCCCTCGCCGCGCTGCCGCAGCCGCTCGAATGCGCGATCGTAGCGCGTCGTCACCGTCTCCCGACTCATGTCGACCTCCCGGGATCGAGCAGCCTCTGCGCCTGCTCCATGTCCTTGTCTCCGCGGCCCGACAGGTTCACGACGAGCACCGTCTCGCGCCCTGCCTGCGCCGCCTCCGCCACCATCTTCAGCGCGTGCGCGATCGCGTGCGCCGATTCGAACGCCGGGATGATGCCCTCGCTGCGCGAGAGCCGCTGGAACGCGTCGAGCGCCTCGTCGTCCGTCGCCGCGACGTACGTCGCCCGGCCCGACGTCATGAGGTGCGCGTGCTCCGGCCCGACGCCGGGGTAGTCGAGCCCCGCCGAGACCGAGTGCGTCTCGGCGACCTGTCCGTGCTCGTCCTGGAGGATGTAGGTCTCCGACCCGTGCAGCACCCCCGGGCGGCCCTTGAGGAGCGTCGCCCCGTGCTTGTCGGTCGACAGGCCGTGGCCGGCGGGCTCCACGCCGACGAGCGCCACGCCCTTGTCCGGGATGAACTCGGAGAAGATCCCCATGGCGTTGCTGCCGCCGCCCACGCACGCGACCACCGCGTCGGGCAGGCGCCCCTCGGCCTCCAGGATCTGGGCGCGCGCCTCGCGGCCGATCACCCACTGGAAATCGCGCACGATCGTGGGGAACGGGTGGGGCCCGGCGACCGTCCCGATCAGGTAATGCGTGTCCTCGTAGCTCTCGGTCCAGTAGCGCAGCGCCTCGTTGAGCGCGTCCTTCAGCGTCTGCGAGCCCGAGGTCACGGGCACCACCTCGGCCCCCATGAGGCGCATCCGGAAGACGTTGAGCCGCTGCCGCTCGACGTCCTTCGCGCCCATGTAGATGCGCGTGGGCATGCCGAGCAGGGCCCCGATCATGGCGGTCGCGACGCCGTGCTGGCCGGCCCCGGTCTCGGCGATGAGCCGCCGCTTGCCCATGCGCCGCGCGAGCAGCCCCTGGCCGAGCGCCTGGTTCGTCTTGTGCGCGCCGCCGTGGAGCAGGTCCTCGCGCTTGAGGTACAGCTTCACGCGCGGGTCGCCGGTCAGGTTGCGGCACAGGGTGAGCGGCGTCGGTCGCCCCGCGTAGGTCGTCAGCAAGGCGTCGAACTCCGCCGCGAACGACGGATCGCCGCGCGCCTCCAGGTACGCGCGCTCGAGCTGCTCGAGCGCGGGCACGAGGATCTCCGGGACATAGGCGCCGCCAAAGGCGCCGAAGCGGCCGCTTTGCTGCATGGTGATTGCCTCGATCGTCGGTTGTGCGTTGTGGGTCGTGAGAGCTGCCGTCAGGGGGAGGCGCGGTCCGACGGGGCCGCGGGGTCACGGTCGTGGCGCGACGGGCCGCGCGCGCCGTCGAACAGGCGCACGAGCAGGTCGGCGCACTTCTCGCCGGGCGCGCGCTCGACGCCCGACGCCACGTCGAGCCCCCACGTCCCGACCCGGCGCGCCGCGGCGATGTTGTCCGGGTTCAGCCCGCCCGCGAGCAGGCTCCGGGCGCGCGCCGGGTGGCCGTCGATCGCGCTCCAGGCGAACGTCCGCCCCGTGCCTCCCCGCGCCTCCGCCGTGCGCGTGTCGAAGACCAGCCGATCGGCGCTGCGCTCGACCTCCGCGCCCGCGCCGCCGTCGCCCGCCTCGCCCGCCGCGCCGGCGGCCTCCCCGGACGGCGCCATCGGGACCGCCTTCCAGACCTCGCACCCCTCGGGGAGCGCGCGCCGCAGCGCCTCGACGAACGCGGCGTCCTCGTCGCCGTGGAGCTGCACGGCGCGCAGCCCGATCGCCCGCGCCGTATCCGCGACGAAGTCCACGGATTGATTGAGGAAAACGCCGACGAAGGGCAGCCCCGCGGCCGTGGCGACCAGGATCTCGGCCTGCTCGCGCGTCACCCGCCGCGGCGAGGTCTCGGCGAAGACGAGGCCGCCGAAGCGGGCCCCGAGCCGCTCCGCCTCGCGCGCGTCCCCGGGCCGGGTCAGGCCGCAGATCTTCACCCTGCCGGTCACCAGCGCGCGCGCGGCGTCCGCGATGTCGGGGCTGCGCATGAGCGACGTGCCGACGAGGAACCCGTCCACCGAGGGCGCGAGCCGCTCCACGTGGGCGCGCGACTCGACGCCCGACTCCGCGATGACGATGCGATCGCGCGGCACGCGCGGGGCGAGCCGCTCCGAGACGGCGAGATCGACCTTGAGCGTCTTGAGATCGCGGTTGTTGATGCCGATCACGGGCGCGGGCAGCGCGAGCGCGCGCGCGAGCTCCGCCTCGTCGTGGGCCTCGACGAGGCAGTCCATGCCGAGCGCCTCGGCGGCGCCCAGGCACAGGAGCGCGGTCGCGTCGTCCAGCACCGACAGCATGAGCAGGATCGCGTCCGCGCCGTTCGCCCGCGCCTCGATCACCTGGTAGGGCGCCACGACGAAGTCCTTGCAGAGGATCGGGACGTCCACGACCGCGCGCACGGCCTGGAGGATCTCGAAGCTGCCCTGGAAGAAGGGCTCGTCGGTCAGCACGCTCACCGCGTCGGCGACGCCGTAGTACGCGGCGGCGACGGCGTGCGGGTCGAAATCCGGCCGGATGAGGCCCTCGGACGGAGAGGCCTTCTTGCACTCCAGGACGAACCGCGCGCCCGGCGCGGAGAGCGCGCGCCGGAGGCTGCGCGAGGTGGGCGGCGCGCTCGCCCGGAGGCTGGCGAGCGGGGTCCGCCGCTCGCGCTCCGCCACGTCCGCCCGCTTCCGCTCCACGATGCGCGCGAGCACATTGCCCTGCTCAGCCATGTTTCGCCTCCTTCCGCGCTTCCTGGGCCCCGTCCCGGCTCAGCGCCACGAAGCGCGTGAGCCGCTCCGCCGCGCGCCCGGAGCCCAGCGCGTCGAGCGCCAGGGCCGTCCCCTCCCGCAGCCCCTCGGCGCGCCCGGCGATCCAGAGCAGCGCGCCGGCGTTGATCGCCACGGCATCGCGGTGCGCGGGCGCGCCGCGCCCGGCGAGCAGGTCGCGGAGCCACGCCGCGTTCGCCGCCGGGCCGGCGCCCCGGAGCGCCTCGATCGGCGCCGGCGCGACGCCCGCGTCGGCCGGGTCGATCGTGAGCTCCTCGACGACCCCGTCGCGGAGCCGGGCCGCGCGCGTCGGGGCGTGCAGGGCGACCTCGTCGAGCCCGCCGCCGTGGACGACGAGCGCGGCCTGGCACCCGAGCATGCCGAGCGTGCGCGCGGCGTCGGTGACGAGCGCCGGATCGTAGATGCCCATCACCTGGATCGGCGGCGCGCTCGGGTTCACGAGGGGGCCGAGCAGGTTCATGATCGTGCGCACCTTGAGGGCGCGGCGCACGGGCATCGCGTGGCGGAGCCCGGCGTGGTACTGCGGCGCGAAGAGGAAGCAGAAGCCGACCTCATCGAGGGCGCGGCGCGAGACCTCGGCCGGCGGGTCGAGCCGGGCGCCGAGCGCCTCGAGCGCGTCGGCGGAGCCGCACTGGGAGGAGACCGAGCGGTTGCCGTGCTTGGCGACCGGCAGGCCCGCTTCGGCCGCGACGAAGGCGACGGCCGTCGACACGTTCACGGTGGACTGCCCGTCTCCGCCGGTGCCGCAGCAGTCGGCATAGGCATACGCCGGCCGCGCGAACGGCACCGACATCCCCCGGAGCGCGCGCGCCGCGCCCGCGATCTCGGCGGGGGTCTCGCCCTTCGCCTTGAGCGCCACGAACAGCGCGGAGAGCTCGATCTCCGTCAGCGCCCCGGCGATCAGGTCGCGGAACAGCGCCTCGGTCTGCTCCGCGGAGAGGTCGACGCCGGCGCAGAGCGCATCGATGACTGCATGCATCATGGTTCTCTCCTCATGTTCACGGCTGTTCTGGCAGACACGGATCCTCGGGACTCGGGCGTCGGGCTGCGGCGCACTGCATAGCGGACAAAAGCGAAAAGGCCCACCGTTGTTCCGGCGGGCCCTCTTTCTTCTTTCCTTCAGGTCGTCCTCCCCGCAGGGAGGCGCGTTACCCGTGGTAAGGGCCCGCCTTGGTAGAGCACCAGCGCCACCAGCGCAGCCCTGCCACGCACGAACCCACCTCGACGGCCGAGCACGACGCGCCGCCGAGGACGAAGGCCTCGGAACAGCGGCGAGCGCAGGACGCGGGGAGCGCGCGGGGCATGCGGGGAACATAGCTTGCGGGCGCGACGAGCGTCAAGCGGGTTCCGCGCGCGCCTCGAGCCGCCCCATCACATCGGCACATCGGTCATGTGGCCGACGGGATAGAAGGCGCGGAAGATCGCATAAAAGAGATCGTTGGGTGGCTGGCTCGAGGAGAAGCCCGGGAGAGCGCACACGCATTACCTGGAGATCACGAGCCAGGTCAGCTCGTCGATCCCGGAGCCGGGCGACGTCCTGATGACCGAGCCGTCTGCCTCACCGGCAACCGGCGCCGAGAGCTTGCCGTCGTACTCGCTCAGGGTCCGGAATCTCACGGGCGTCCCTGGCGCCAGGTCCGAGGGGGCCTGGACCCCGACGGGCGAGTCGCTGATCGTCGCGAACGGGTAAAGCGCGTAGACCGCCACGATCTCCTCCCCGCCGAGATCGGGGAGCGGTGGCACGCGCTCCGGCGGGATCTTCCGGGCCGCGATGTCGTGGAGGGCCTCGCCGAGCGGCGTCGCGAGCGCGGCGCGGTTCACGGTGAGCTGGAGGCCATCGCCGACCTCGAGCACCTGCGGATCGTCGCTGTTCGGCCCGAGGACGGCGCCCGCGGGCAGGTGCGGCACGAAGAGCGATCCCGCGTCGACGGTGACCGCGTCCGTGAAGCGCAGCGGGAACATGGTCGTTCCCCGGCGCGGCGTCGTCCCCGCGTCCTCCATCGACTTCACCACGAAGTCGACCGGCGGCTCCGCGTCGCAGCGAAAGGTGAAGCGGCCATCCGCCCTCGATCGGTCCGAGTAGCAGACCGCGGTATTGCAAAACAGCACGGTGGCTCCGCCGATGGGCTGTCCCGCCTCGTCCGCGAGCACGCCGGTCACGCCCGGACCCGCCGGCGCGCCGCCTGCGCCGGAGCCGCCCGTCGCTGCGCCGCCGCCTCCGGTCGCTGCGCCGCCGCCAGCGTCGCCACCGCCGCTGGTCGCTGCGCCGCCGCCTCCGGTCGCTGCGCCGCCGCCGGCGTCGCCACCGCCGCTGGTCGCTGCGCCGCCGCCTCCGTCGCAACCGGACGCAATCAGCGCGACCATCAGGAGCAGGGCGCGCTTCATCATTCGGCCAGCGCCTGCTCGATGACCGCCGTCATGGCGTCGGGGTCGTACTCGTGGCTGGCGTACCGGACGATGCCGTCCTTGCCGACGATCACGTCGACCGGGAACGGGTTGGGGCCGGGGAAATTGGACGTCACGGCGGCGTAGGTGCTCGCGGTCTCCTCGAGCCCGACCGGGAAGCTGACCTTGATGTTGTCGCAATACGCCTGCACCTGGCCGATCTGATCGACCGGCTCCCTCGGGTTGAGGGCGACGATCTGCAGGCCTTGGTCCTTGTACTTCAGCCAGAACCGCTCCTCGGTGTCCGGCAGGTGGTTGGCGCAGACCGGACAGAAGGTGGCAAAGTAGGTGAGCAGAAGCACGCCCCCTGCCGACTCCTCCGAGGTCCATGTCGTGCCGTCCAGCATCGTGCCCGTGGTCGCGGGCAGGGGCGCCCCGACGCTCACGCCGGGCGCGTTTCCGACGAGGTAGCTCTTCCGCACCGGGGCCGCGGGGTCGTCCGAGGCGATGTGGAGATAGCCGATCTCCTGGTCCGTCGCCGAGGCGAGGTACGTCACGTTGAGCTCGATCGTCTCGCCGGGCGCGATCCGGGCCTGGCGCGGCTCGACGCTGAACGCGGAGCCGCTGACCCAGCTGTCCACCAGGGTGAGCGGCGCCGTCCCCTGGTTCGTGACCTCGAGCGGGAGCGTCTTCGTGTCCCCGGCCGCGACCGGGCCGAAATCGATCCGCGCAGCGGATTCCGGGAGACGGATGTTGGGGGCGAGGCGGTCCGGCTCGAGTCGGTAGGAATACGGGTTCTCCCAGGTGCCGATGAACACGTCCTGACCCCGGGCGGCGACGCCGAAGGTGCGCATCGTGGGGAGCTCGCGATCCGGATCGTCGTACTCGAACGCCCTCGGGATGCGCACGGCCGCGATGAAGGTCGGGGCGGCGGGCGTGGACACGTCGTACACGCGCACGTCGTTCCACGCGGCGACGAAGAGGCGGCGCTCGGAGGTTGCCAGGCGGAGCGGGGTCCCGGGCATCTCGGCGCGACCGACAACGACCGGGCGCGTGAGGTCGGAGATGTCGACGACGGCGACGCCCGCAGAGCCCGCTGCCACATAAGCGAAGTCGCCGTCCACGACGACGCCCTTCGCCTGGCCGCCGGTCGCCACGCGCCCGAGCTCCACCGGCGCCGTCGGGTCCGTCGCGTCGACCGTGACGAGCCCGTCCACGCCGTCGGCGACGAAGACATGGTTGTCGCGCGCCGCGACCCCCCACGCATTGGTGAATCCACCCAGGCTGCCGACCCGCGTGAACCCGACCTCGCCGTCGTAGCGGTAGACGCCGAGGCCATCTCCGTGCAGCCCCACGAAGATGTTGTGGTTCGCGACGTCGACCCCCTCGTAGCTGATCCCCTCCTCCTGCAGGACGGGCAGCTGCACCGGGGCCTCGGGATCGCTGATGTCCCAGCCGCTCAGGAAGGCCGGGTTCCGGATGTTGCCGAGGTGGGCGGTGAAGACGAGATCGCCGTCCCACGCGAGGTGCTTGCAGCCCGGCGTGCGGGTATCGCCGGGGATGGTGTGCTTGAGCCCCCCCGCGAGCACCTCCATGCCGGCGGGGTCCTCCGCATCGATGACGTTGAATGTGTAGCTGCAATTGAGGAGCAAGTCATCGTCGCGGACGCGGACCTCATCCGTGTGGCTCCCGACCTCGTGCAAGCTCTGGAGCTGCACCAGCGGGCTCAGGAAATGCCCGGGCTGGAGCGCGGTCGGGACGCATTCCCCGTCGACGTCCTCGGTGCCCTCGCCGCAGGCGACACCGGGGCTCGTCGCCGAAGGCACGCACGCGCCGTCGACATCCTCGGTGCCCTCGCCGCAGACGACACCGGGGCTCGTCGCCGAAGGCACACACACGCCGTCGGCTGCCTTCGTGCCTGGACCGCACGACAGCCCGGTCTCGCTCACCCCATCGTCGTCTCCGCAGGCGGACAAGGCGAGCAAGATCAGCGCGGAGACGGAAGCACGGCGTCGCAGCAGCGTCATGAAGAGCTCCTTGGAGGGGAGGAAGGACAGGGCGGCCGATGAAGCAAGGGCAGCGTCTTTGCGACGATACAAGTCGTCGGGGGGGCCTGAGCAAGGAGAACCGGGGTCGCGGCGGCGCCGGCGCACATCTCCGACGGTGTCCGCGTTGCGCCGTCCGGACCAGGCGGGGTCGAGGCCGGGGGCGCCGCTCTACGCCTCGTCCGGATCGTCCCCGAAGAGCGCCCCGACGGACCACGTGATCGCGTCGAATGGCTCTGCCCTGACGCGCTCGCCCCGCTCTGCCGTGAGCACGTTCAGATACCCGTCATCCATCCAGCGATGCACGGTGAGCACCTCGTTCATTGGATCCACGATCCAGCAATGCGGCACCTTGCACCGGTGATACGTGCGCATCTTCTTCACAAGATCGTTGCGCGTGTTGCGCGTGTTCGAGACGCTCAGCACCTCGCAAACCCAGTCGGGCCTCAGCGCGGGGAGCGACACGGCTCCGCCATCGTGCCGTACCCGCGCGGAGCCCGCCAGCGGGCACGTGCCAGGCGCCGCGCGGGCCCCGGCGCACCCATGCCAGCCATCTTGCCGGCTTCGCGTGCCGCAGCCTCGACGCCGAGCGCGTCGCTTCCGGGTTGCCGGCCGCCGGCGCCCCCGGCTCGTCCGCTCCCGCAGGATACTTTGCGGCCCGGTACACCGATGGTAGGCCCCGTTCTCCAGGGCGCACGTCCTCGCGGCCAGGCGCGACAGGCCCTCGCGAGGCGCCCCCGCGGCCCTCCCCCCCCTGTGTGCCCATGATCACCGCCGAACCAGGTCCCCCGCCGCCGCCGAGCGCCGCCGGCTCTCATGACAGCGTCCCGCCGCGATCGCCGAGCGGCCCGCCCGCCCGGCAGAGCGCGCCGCCGGGGAGGTCCGTCCCCCCGCCGGGGCGGCCGGCCCCTCCCCCGCCGCGCCGCAGCGCCTGGACCACCCGCCTCGGCGAGGCCTGCGTGCTCGGCCTCGGCGTCGCCTCGCTCTCCGCCGTGCCGACCGCGCTCCGCACCGCCCGCGCCGGCGCGTCCTTCCTCGACGGGCTCCTCGTCGGGACCGCCGTCCTGCTCCCGCTCGTCACGCTCGCGCTCATCCTCTCGCGCGCGGCGGGCCGCGGCTTCCGCGGCATCGTCGGCGCCGGCGGCCAGCGGCTCGCCGTCCTCCGCGTCGCCCTCTGGATCGGCGTCGCCTTCCCGGTGCTCGCCGCGCTCGCCGCCCTCCTCAAGGCGACGACCCACCACCGGGGCCTCGCCGGCGCGACCTTCGGCGTCCTCGGCCTCGCCGGCGTCGTGGCGGCGGCGCTCGTCACCCAGCGCCTCGTCGCGCTCGGCGATCGCCTCGCCGCCCGCGGCGTGAAGCCGTGGCTCCTCGCCGCCGCCGGCACGGCCATCGGGGTCGTGCCCCTCGTCGCCGCCTTCGCCCCGCTCGCCGCCCACGCGGCCAGCACGACCGGCGACCCCGGAACCGCCGTGCGCGCCGCCATCGTCGACGGCGCCATCGCGCTCGTGGCGACCGCGCTCGTCTCGAGCGTCGACCTCAGCGCGGCCGTCGGCCGCATCGCCGGCGTCGCGGGCGTCCCGCTCGCCGCCCTGGTCCTCATGACCGCGACCGCCCGGATCGAGTCGTTCCCCCCGCTCGGCCAGGCCGTGCGCGCCGGCGGCGGGCTCGCGGCCACCCTCTTCAGCGCGCTCGAGCAGTGGACCGACCGCGACGGCGACGGGATGGGCTCGCACTTCGGCGGCCTCGACTGCGACGAGGGCGATCCCACCCGGTATCACGGCGCACCGGAGACGCCGGGCGACGGCATCGATCAGGACTGCAGCGACGGGGCCCACGAGGGCGCCGCCCCCCTGCCCGCCAGGGCCGTCGCGGGCTCGCCGGCCGGCGCGCAGACGACCGCGGCCGCCGGCGCCCCGCCGGCCGCCGCTTCCGGCGCCCCGCCGGCCGCTCCTGCCGGCGCCACGGCGGCCGCGCACGTGCGCGCCGCCTCCACGCCCGCCGCGCGCGACGAGGGCGGCGCGGTCATCCCGGCCGTCCTGACCAAGACCATCTCCCCCGCCGGGACCACGCCCGCATCCCCCGCGCCCGCCGCCGCGCCGACGCGCCCCGACGTCCTCCTCGTCACGCTCGACACGGTCCGCGCCGACCACACGTCGGCCTACGGCTACGGCCGCGACACCAGCCCGCGGCTCGCCGCGCTCGCGGCCCGCGGCGTGCTGTTCGAGCGCGCCTACGCCGCCTCGAGCGAGACGCAGCGGGCCATCTCGCCGCTCGTCACCGGCCGCCGCCTCAACCGAGCGGCGCGCGACCGCCGCGAGTGGCCCACGCTGCTGCCCGAGAACGACACCCTCGCGGAGCGCATGAAGCGCGCCGGCTACCTCACCGCCGCGGTCAGCTCGTTCACGTGGATCAGCCAGGAGCGCGGCTTCGATCAAGGGTTCGACCGCTTCGAGACCGTCTACGGCGACGCCCACCCGGAGCGCGAGGCGACAGGCCACCTCGCGGTCGAGAAGGCCATCGCGCTCCTCGAGGGGGTTGCCCAGCGCACCCAGCCGATCTTCCTCTGGCTCCACCTCTTCGACGCCCACGAGCGCTACCTCGCCCACCCCGGCATCCGCTTCGGCTCCGGCAGGACCGCCGCCTACGACGGCGAGATCGCCTATGTCGACCGGCAGCTCGGCGCCCTGCTCGACGCCGTGGCGAGGGGCCCCCGCGCCGGCCGCACGGCGATCATCGTCCACGGCTCGCAGGGCGAGGGACTCGGCGAGCACGGCCCCGTGGGGCACGGCGTCGAGCTCTACGAGGAGGCGATCCGCGTCCCCCTCGTCATCGCCCTCCCCGGCGCCGCGCCGGGCCGCTACCCGCATCCGGTGAGCACGGTCGACATCGCGCCCACCGTCCTCGACGTCGGCGGCGCGGAGGCCACGGCCGTCGAAGGCGCCTCCCTGGCCGCGATCGCCGCCGGCCATGGCCAGGGCGACCGCGCACCCCGAGGGCCGGTGTTCGCGCGCACCGCCCGCCGCGCCGCGGTCATCGACGGGCAGCTCAAGCTCCTCGTGATCGAGCGGAAGCAGAAGCGGAAGCGGAAGCAGCAGGACCGCCTGCTCCTCTTCGATCTCGGGAGTGATCCCCGGGAGACCCGCGACCTGTCCGGCGAGCGGCGCTTCGAGGCCGACCTCGGGCGGCTCCGCGAAAAGTTGTCTGCCTTCGAGTCTGCCTCGCAGTAGAGTTTACTGCGAGGGATCATGCACCGACTCGCCCCTTCGACGCGGAAGCCCGCGCCCCCCCGCGCGAGGGCGCTTCGCGCCGCCGTCGCCGTCGGCTTCGCGCTGGGCCTCGCCTCGCTCGCGCTGCTCGTTGTGCGGCTCGCGGACGCGCCGTCGGTGCCGCTGACGCTCGGCGCGGGCGCCATCACGGGCTCGCTGCCGCGGCGCCTCCGGTTCGAGTGGCGCCTCGTGCGCGATCGCCACTGGCAGATCGCCTCGTCGCCTGCCGAGTCGCGCGAGGCCACCGACCAGATCGAGGGCACCCGCGGCACCTGCCCGACGGGCATGGTCGAGGTCTCCGGCCTCATGAAGCTCGACCCCGCCCCGAAGGCCCAGGGCGACCTGCGCTCCATCGACGAGATGCAGCGGACCACCTGCAAGCACTGGATCAGCAGGGACTACCCCGAGCGGTGCGCGGAGTTCGATCGCGAGAAGTGGCTCTCGATGTCGAAGGACCTCGACACGAAGCCGATGCACTTCTGCATGGATCGCTACGAGTACCCCAACCAGAAGGGCGTCTATCCGTTCATCCTCGTCTCGTTCTACGAGGCGAGCGAGCTCTGCGCCGAGGAGGGCAAGCGCCTCTGCGACGAGGCCGAGTGGACGTTCGCCTGCGAGGGCGAGGAGGCGCGCCCCTACCCCTACGGTTACGTCCGCGAGCCTGAAGCGTGCGTCGTCGATCAGGCATGGCGGCCGTACATCGAGACCGCGCTGCGCCCGCGGGGCGGCCCCGCGGCCATGGCCGAGATGGACCGGCTCTGGCAGGGCATGGCGGCGGGCGCCCAGCCGCGCTGCCGGAGCCCCTTCGGCGTCTACGACATGACCGGCAACATCGATGAGTGGACCCGCTCCGTCCGCGAGGGCGAGCGCCCCTCCATCCTGAAGGGCGGCTACTGGGGCCCTGTCCGCACGCGCTGCCGCCCCTCGACCCGCTCGCACGACGAGAACCACATGTTCTACCAGCAGGGCTTCCGCTGCTGCGCGGACCACGGCGCCACGATCGGCGTCCCCGCGGAGCGCGCCGTCTCCGGCGATCCCGCCGCCGCCCCGCTGCCGCGCGAGCTCCGCTGACGCGCTCGCCGCGCGCCGCCGCGCAGTCGACCGCGCTCGCCACAGCGCGTATCCTCTGCGCTGATGGACCACCCCCCCGCCGGACAGGGCGCCTCGCCTGGCCCCCGCGACGTGCGCGCCGAGCACGCCGGCACGCGCCTCGCTGCCCGGGCGGAGCCGCCGGGCGCCGCGCCGGCCCCGCCGCGCGCGCGCCAGCTCGATCGGCTGACCGGGCTCGCGCTCCTCGCCGCCGCCGCCGTCGTGCTGCTCCCGGCGGCGCCGGTCGTGTTCCGGGCGGTCGCCGGCGATCGCGCGCCGGCGCAGAGCGCTGGCCGGTTCGCGCACCTCCTCGACGGGCGCTCCCCGGCGGACCGGCGCGCGCAGGTCCACCCTCGTTTCCCGTTCGACGACGATCCAGGCTCCGACGAGCGGCCATCCCTTCACGACGACGGCCCTGCCTTCGACGACGAGGAGGACCCGGGCGGGCCTGCGCGCCTCCAGGCGGGCATCGCCTCGCGCGGCATCACGCTGCTCGACGAGCCGCGGGCGGACGGCACCCGGGTCGGCGCCATCGCCGCGGGCGAGATCGTGATGATCGTGCGCGAGTCGGGCGCGTGGGCCCTCGTCATGAAGAACGGCGGGGGCGAGCTGCTCATGGGCTGGGCCCGCCGGAGCGAGATCGCCATCCGATGAGCGCGCGGCCGCCGGAGTCGCCGCGCGCCTACCGCGGTCGCCTGCTCACCCCCATCCCCGCGTCGCCGGACGGCGCTCGGGTCCGCACCATCGACGACGCGCTGCTCGTGGTCGGCAGCGACGGTCGGATCGCCCATGCAGCGCCGTTCGCCCCGGGCGCGTTTCGCGGGCCGGTGCTCGACCTGCGGCCTGCGGTGTTGATGCCGGGCTTCATCGACGCGCACGTCCATTTCCCGCAGACGCGCATCATCGGCAGCGCCAGCGGCCCGCTGCTCGACTGGCTCGAGCGGTCGGTCTTCCCCGAGGAGGCCCGCTTCCGCGACGAGGCCTATGCCACGCGCGTCGCCGGCGAGTTCACGGGCCGGCTGCTCGCGTCGGGCACGACCACCTGCGCCGTCTTCTCCAGCTCGTGCGCCGGCGCGACCGACCGGCTGTTCCGCGCCCTGCTGGCCGCCGGCTTGCGCGGCATCGCCGGCCTCACGCTCATGGACCAGAGCTGCCCGGAGGCGCTCCGCGTCCCTCGCGACGAGGCCATCCCCGCCGCCCGTGATCTCGTGCAGCGCTGGCACGGCGAGGGCGGCGGCCTCCTCGAGTTCGCGATCACCCCCCGCTTTGCCCCGAGCTGCTCCCGTCCCTTGATGGAGGCGGCCGCGCGGCTCGCCCGCGATCACGGCCTCCTCGTCCAGACGCACGTCGCCGAGAACCCGGCCGAGGGCGAGGCCACGTTGCGCGCGCACCCCTGGGCGCGCGACTACGTCGACGTCTACGACCGCGTCGGCCTGCTCACCGGGCGCGCCCTGCTCGCGCATGCCATTCACCTCTCGCCGCGCGAGTGGGACCGCCTCGCGGAGACGGGCTCCTCGGTCGTCCACTGCCCCGACTCGAACTTCTTCCTGGGCAGCGGCCGCATGCGCCTCGCCGACGCGCGCGCGCGCGCGGTCCCGGTCGGGCTGGGCAGCGACGTCGGCGCCGGCCGCAGCTTCGACATGCGCCGCAGCATGTCGAGCGCCTTCGACAACGCCCTCTGCCTCGGCGACCGCCTGACCCCGGCGGATCTCTTCGTCATGGCCACGCAGGGCACCGCCGACGCCGTCGGCCTGGGCCACGTCGTCGGCAGCCTCGACGCCGGCAAGGAGGCGGACTTCATCGCCGTGCGTTTCCCCGAGCACGTGCTCGGCGAGGCCGAGACGCTGAACCACCTCGTCTTCGCGTCCGACGCGACCGTCCAGCGCGCGTTCGTGCGCGGCCGGCCAGTCTACCCCTGACCGGTCCCCCGCTCGTCCTCGGCGGCCTCGTAGACCTCGAGCTCCCAGACGAGGATCTCGAAATCTCGCCGCAGGATGTACCGTGCGCCGTCGTCCCCGCGCACCTTGAAGTAGAGGTGATCGCCCCCGGGCCACCGGTCGAGGATCTCCGTCACCCGCACGCGGCGCTCCCCCAGGGTGACCGCCTCGGGCTCTTCGCTCCCGCCGTGGCCGGCACGGCACGCCACATCGACCCGCATCTGCCTCTCGCGCAGGGTAGCAGGCGCGGGCGCCTGGCTCCCGCGATCCCTCCAGGGAGAGGGCTCGCTCGGCCGGACGCCCCGAAGTGGCGGCGCTCCCGGGGTGCCGCGCCCGGGAGCGCCTCCTCGCTCAGTCCGGGGTGACCGAACAGCCGTAGAGCAGCTCCATGCCCGCGGTGTTGTCCTGCGCCGCCATGGCGCACGTGTCCTCGCACAGCTTGATCTGCCCCTCCTCGATGTAGAAGGACGAGGTCGCCCCGGCGCACTCCTCGAGGCTCTTCACCTGGGAGAAGGTCTTCTTCTGCCCGCCGTCGCTCGGCGTGAACTCGATCTGCACCGTCTTCAGGTCGATCGAGTGCCCGTCCGGCGCCGTGGGCACCTCGACCTCGCACGACAGCTTGGCGCCCGAGATCACGCTGTCTGCGATGGCCTGGAACACCGCATCGTAGGTGGCGTGCTGCTGGATCGGGTATCTCAGCCCGCCGGTCATGACGCTGAGGACCTGATAGGTCGTCCCGGGATCGACCGAGTCTGGCCGGCACTGCTCCCAGGTGGCTGGCGCCTCCGGCGGCCAGGGGGCGGTGATTGGGTCGTTCTCCTTGATGCCCACGAAGCTGAAGAACTTGTAGTTGCGCGCGTCCTTCGAGCCGAAGAACTCCGGCGCGACCGCCATGAGGGCCGCGTCGAAGGTCTCTGCCGAGCTGGTGCCGCCGGCGACGTTCTTGTTCGCAGGCTCATCATCGTCGAGGTCGTAAAGCTTGATGTCAGCCCCCTCCTCGAAGACCGCCTTGTCCGCGCCGAGCGACTTCGTCGTGCAGTCGACGCCGTCATCGGTGATCTCGACGAACACCTTGAGCGAGTCCTCCCGCAGCCACTGCGACCACCCGGGTGACATGGTCTCTCCCCTGGGCTGGATCGCGCCCTTCAGCGTGTCGATCGCCATGCAGAGCGAGTCGAGGCTGCTGATATCCAGGTTGTACTGGTAGAAGTGCGGCGGATTGGTGTTCGGGGCCGACGGGACCGGCGAGCAGCTCCCGCTGCCGAGCGGCGCCTCGATGCAGACCGACTGCTCCACGTCCGAGCTGCCGTGCCTCGAGAGCATGATGACGCGGAAATCGATCTTGCTCGCCGCGATGATCGAGGCGAAGTTCTGGTTGATGTTCCGCTGGACGCTGTTGATCTCGTCCTTCATGCTCTCCGAGTTGTCGATGATGAAGATGATGTCGGCCGGGCGCTGCTGGTAATCGGCCTGCAATCGGGTCGCGACGCACGCCGTATCGCCATTGAGCGACGCGTCCTTGTCCCCGGTCCCTGCGTCGACATCGAAC
Source organism: Sorangium sp. So ce281 (assembly GCF_051527395.1). Lineage (NCBI taxonomy): Bacteria > Pseudomonadati > Myxococcota > Polyangiales > Polyangiaceae > Sorangium > Sorangium sp. So ce281. Next base: position 1,563,386 of record NZ_CP150322.1, on the reverse strand, counting down.
TCACCGCCGTTCCCGAGCCCGCTCCCGGACGTCTCGCCGCTGCTGCCGCTGCCGCCGCTGCCGCTGCCGCTGCCAGAGCCGCTATTGCCGGGGTTCGCCTCACCACCCCCGCCGGAGCACCCACCGATGGCTGCCGCCGCCGCAAGCAAACCCAGACCAACCAGCCCAACAAGCGTCTTCGTCGAGAGCTTCAAAATGACCTCCAGATTGGGGAACGCGACAATGCGCAGCGACGGATGTTACCAGACTCACGTCCCGGTGGACGCGATCGACATGAAATAATCTAGACCGACATGAGGTAGACAACCGACCACCGTTGTCGGTCCAGGTACCTTGTCCACGACCGTTCGACTCGCCCTCTGGGACAGGCTCACCAAAGGAGCGAGGACATGGCCGAGGGCGGGTGAACCGGAGCGCCGCACGACACGTCGGCCCCGGGGCAGCCCTGCGAGACCACCCTCGGGTACACGCAGCGAGCGCGGCGCACAGCCATCCTGACGTCTCCCCTCGGCCGCTCGGCGACGTGAATCGCAACTTTGCGGCGGGGGGAAGCGCTAGACTGCGCTCTTCGAGGCAACGAGCTCGCGCGCCGCCGCGAGCAGGCGCTCGGGCGTGTTCGCCTCGGGCTCTTCGGTGACGAGCTCGACGAGGCGCTCCAGGAGCTCGCCGACGAGCCGGCTCGGCGGAATGCCGAGCTCCTTCATCAATCGATTGCCGTTCACGGCGAGATCCTTGGCGGAGAGCGCCGCGCCCGCGGCGAGCAGCGCGTCCACGCGCTCCCGGAGCCGCCCGATCGTGGCGATGTCCTCGGTCGCCTCGCGCCCCTTGCCGAGCGCGTCGGCGACGCCGATCTCGTAGAGATCCGGCGCCAGCGCCGGGGTCACCCGGCGCAGCCAGCGGCGCACCGCGGCGTCCGTCCAGGTGTCGTCGTAGCAGATCAGGTGGTGTCGGATGAGCGCCACGATCCGCGCGCGCTCGTCGTTCGAGAAGCGGAGCCGCGTGAGGATCGGGTCGGCCATCTCGGCCCCGACCCGCTCGTGCTCGTAGAACGTGTAGTCCCTCGTCTTCTCGGAGAACTCGCGCGTCCTCGGCTTCCCGATGTCGTGCATCAGCGCCGCCACGCGGAGGATCGGCTCGGGCTTGCACGCGTCGAGGCAGGCCATCGCGTGCCCCCACACGTCGTAGGCGTGCCATCGGTTCTGGTCGCACCCGACCGACTCGATCATCTCCGGGCAGGTGATCGCCAGCAGCTCCGTCCGGCGCATGATCTCGAACGCCACGCTCGGGCGGCGCGCGCGCATCGCCTTCAGCCACTCGTCGCGCACCCGCTCCGCGCTCACGCAGCGGAACGTCTGGTGCGACCGCGCGGTGCCCATCGCGCGCTCGGTCTCCGGGTCCAGCGCGCCCTCCAGCGTCGCCGCGAAGCGCGCCGCGCGCAGCACCCGCAGCCCGTCCTCGGCGAACCGCTCGCCCGGATCCCCGACCGCGCGGATGATCTTCGCCTCGAGATCCCTTTGCCCGCCGAACGGATCGATGAGGTGCCCGTCCACCGGATCGATCGCGATGGCGTTCATGGTGAAGTCCCGCCGCGCGAGATCGGCGGTGATGTCGTCCACGAACTCGACCCGGTCCGGCCGCCTGCCGTCGCTGTAGGTCCCGTCGCCGCGCAGGGTCGTGACCTCGTACGGCACGCCGCGCACGAGGACGGTCACCGTCCCGTGCTGGATCCCGGTCGGGATCACCTTCCGGAACGCGGCCACGACCTCCTCCGGCCGCGCGTCGGTCGCGACGTCCCAGTCCTTGGCGTCCTGCCCGCGGAGCAGGTCGCGCACGCAGCCGCCCACGATCCAGCCGCGCTTGCCGCGCTCGCGGAGGCGGCGACAGATGCCGAGCACGTCCTCGGGGACGGCCTCGATGAGGTGATCGATCCGGGTCACGCCTGCGGCTTATCACGGGGCACGGCGAGCAGGGCCCCCGCCGAGCGCACGCTCACTTCTTCGGGTGAGCCCAGGGGTCCCGGACATCCGGGTTCTTGGGGGTCCGGGCCGTCGGCACCGCCGGCGGCCGTCCCGCCCCGGGCCTCGTCCTGGGACCGCTCTTCTCGTCGGCCTCGAGCTTCACGAGCTTGCTCGGCTCGGTGCCGTCGAGCACCACCGTGCTGGGCTGGTACCCCTCGGCCCGGATGTCGATCGTGACCGTCTGCCCGTGCTCCACGTCGATGCTCGCCGGCAGCTTCAGCTCCACGCCGTTGCGGTAGCCGACCGCCGTCTCCGGCACCGCGGCCAGCGCCACCACCGTCTTCTGGACCGGCGGCGGCTCGGGGGGCGCCGGCTTGGCGGGCGCCTCGACCGGCGGCCTCTGCGCCTTCTGGGCGTTGTCCCTGGCCGACCCGCTCGCGCCGATGACGAAGATCGCCGTCACGATCCCCACCGCGGCCGCCGCCCCGGCGACCCACACGTAGCGGGGCCAAGGCGAGCGCGGGGGCGACGGCGGCGTCGCGGGGACGATCACCTTCGAGGTCTTGAAGTAATCGTGCGGCACGTTGAAGCCGCCCGAGCGCGCCATCATCTCCGCGACCGCGCCCGGCACGCCCCCGCACTTCACCTGCTCGAGGTCGGCGTGGAGATCGCTCATCGTCTGGTAGCGCGACTCCGGCTTCTTGGAGAGGCACTTCAGGATCACCGCCTCGAGCCCGGGCGGGCAGTCGGGGCCGCCGACGAGCGCGCGGATGGGGACCGGCGCCTTGTACATGTGCTGCGTCAGGATCCCCATGAAGTTGTCGGCGTTGAACGGGAGCTGGCGGCTCACGAGCTCGTAGAGCATCACGCCGAGCGAGTAGATGTCGGTCCGGTGATCGATGGGCGCCCCCGCGGCCTGCTCCGGGGACATGTAGTGCGGCGTCCCGAACACCGCGCCGGCGCGCGTCAGCTTGGTCGTCGTGCTCGTCGACACCTTCGCGATCCCGAAGTCGAGGATCTTCACGAAGTTCGGATCGCTGCCGCGGGCGACCACGAAGACGTTGTCCGGCTTGAGATCGCGGTGGATGATGCCGGCGTCGTGCGCGGCGGCGAGCCCCGCGGACAGCTGCATCGCGATGTGACAGATGCGCTCCATCGGCAGCTCGTTCGGCGAGTCGATGAGCTGCGCCAGGCTCACGCCTTCCAGGTACTCCATGACGAAGTACGTGGAGCCGTCCGGCAGGTCGCCGAAATCGGAGATGTCCACGATGTGCGGGTTGCCGATGCTCGACGCGGAGCGGGCCTCCTGCACGAAGCGCTCGAAGATCTCGCGGTCCCTGGCGAGCTCCGCGCGGAGCACCTTCACCGCGACGCGCTTGTCGATGACCTTGTGGCGGGCGAGGTAGACGAACCCCATCCCGCCCTCGCCGAGCAGCCGCTCGATCTTGTACCGGTGGTCGAAGGTCGTCCCGATGTAAGGGTCCTTGGCGCCCGGCGGCCGCCGCTCGCGCGGCTCGACCTCGTCGGGCGGCGGGATCTCCAGGGAAGGCTCCCCCTCGCTGATCGGCGCCGGGCTCGTCCGCCCGCTGATCTCGTCACTGTCGGGCTCGCTCTGCCGCCCGAACCGCGGGGCCATCTGGCGCAGCGGCGGCGGCGCCCGGAAGCTCGGCGGCACCTCGCTCGCGGGCCCCTCGACCCACCCTGCCCTGGAGGGCCTCGACGAAGGCCGGAGCTCGACCTCCACCGGCACGTCGTCGTCGGCGCCGCTCGGCGCCACGGAGGAGGGAGCGAACGCGGCCGCGACACCGGACGAGCGGGGACCGCCCGCTGCGCTCTCGGGGCGCGACGGGGGCGCCTCCTCGAGCGCGCCTTCCTCGGCGTTGAAGACCCTGCTGCGCGCGGTGTGGTGCTCGTTTTTGGTGGCGCTCATGAAAGGCTCGCGGGCAGAAGTGCACGCCACATGCCGGCAGCTGCGACAGGGTTGGATTCTAGCAGGCGTTCGGTCCGGGAAGCGAGATCATGCGGACCCCGCGCGCGAAAGGCCACGGCGAGCGCGCGTCGACCGTATGTCGGCCCGCCGCCGACGATCGCGGCCCAGCGTGCCGCGCGCGCGGCGTTCTGCTAGGAGGGCACCGCGATGAGCTACCCTATCGAGGTCGCGCTGCGATATCTCGGCTCCAAGAAGCGGGCGTTCATCTCGGTCGGCACCACGTTCGCGATCCTCGGGGTCGCGCTCGGGGTCGCGGCGCTCGCGACCGTGATGAGCGTGACCGGGGGCTTTCAGGCGGAGTTCCGCGAGAAGGTCCTGGGCGTCAACGCGCACGTCCTGGTGATCAAGTACTCGACGGACTTCCGTGAGTACCGCTCGATCATGGAGCAGGTCTCCAAGGTTCCCGGCGTCGTCGGCGTCGCGCCGTTCAGCATCAACCCCATGATGCTGACGCACGGCGACGCGACGGCGACCGGCGTCCTGGTCAAGGGGGTCGACCCGGCCAGGAGCCTCGGCGTGGGCGCCGAGGGCGCCTCCACGGCCGTGCTCGACCTGCCCCGTCACATCCTCCCGGGCGGCGATCTCACCGGGCTGCGGCGCCCCGGCTCGAAGCCCGCCGAGCGCGCCGTGCCGTCGTTGCCCGAGGTCCCCCTCCTGGAGCCGGACGCCGGCGCGCGGGGCGCGCTCGCGCCGGACGCGGGCGCCGAGCTCGATCTGCTGAAGGCCTACGAGGCGCGGATCCTCGAGGACGAGCGCGCCGCGGCCGCGCGCGACGCCGCGCTCGCGCCCCCGACGCCGCGCGCGGCCGAGGCCGAAGGCGCGCCGGGCGCCGGGGCCGAGGAGGCGGAGGTCGCGCTCGACGAGGGCGCCCCGCGGGGCGCGATCGAGCCGCAAGGCGGCTATGGCAGCGTTCTCCCGGAGGACGACGAGCTGCCGCCCGACGTCGATCCGGACCCCTGCGCCGACAAGGAGCAGATCGCCAGGATGCCGGGCATCGTGATCGGCGCCGCGCTGGCGAAGAACCTGTCGCTCGACCTCGGCCAGTGCGTCACCGTCACCTCGCCCACGATCGGCTTCTCGTTCGCGAACGGCGCCATCAAGCCGCCGGTCGCCAAGCGATTCCGGGTCATCGCGATCTTCGAGGCCGGCTTCGAGCAGTACGACACCAAGCTGGCGTACGCCGATCTCTACGAGACGCAGGCGTTCTACGACCAGGGCGACACGGTGACCGGCGTCGAGATGAAGGTCGACGACATCGACGACGCGAGCGGCATCGCGCGCGAGATCAGCAAGCTCCTCGGCAGCGGGCTCTATTACACGATGGACTGGGAGGAGCTGAACCACGGGCTCTTCACGGCGCTGCGCATCCAGCAGATCGGCATGAGCGCGGTGCTGGCGCTCATCATCGTGGTCGCCGCGTTCACGGTGATCGCGACGCTGATCATGGTGGTGCTCGACAAGAAGAAGGAGATCGCGGTCCTCAAGGCGATGGGCGCGACGGACGGCGCCGTCCTGCGCATCTTCCTCTACCAGGGCGGGATCATCGGCGTCGCGGGCACCACGCTGGGCCTCTTGCTCGGCGTGGCGGTGTGCAAGGGGCTCCTGGTGTACGGCTTCCCGCTCGACCCGAAGGTCTATTTCATCTCCCGCCTCCCCGTCCAGGCGCGCCCGCAGGAGTTCATCATCACGGGCTGCATCGCCATCCTCATCTGCCTCGCCGCCACGATCGTGCCCAGCCTCTACGCCGCGCGCCTCCGCCCCGCCGAGGGCTTCCGCGCGCAGTGAGCCCTTACCTACCCACGCGGCTGCAGGCCCGAGGTGGGCCTGCTCGCCGCGCCGCCTACCGCCGAGAGGCGGCGTAGAGCTTCTGCTGCCCGTCCCTGTCGGACGCCAGGTAGAGCGTGCACTCGTCCGGGGACAGCGACGGCGTCATGACGGCGACGCTCGGGCTCAGGTTCGGCAGCAGCATCCTCGCCGGCTGATCGTCCACGGGCAGCCCGTCGTCGCCGAGCGCCACGTAGAAGCTCCGCAGCACCGACGCCGTCTCGCACTCGCCGCGCGCGCTGTAGGGCGCCTGGAAGAAGAGCAGGCGGCCGTCGGGCGTCACCCACGGGGCGAGGTCGTCTCCCCGCGCCGGGCAGTCGCCTGGCAGGTGGATGTCGAGCACCTGCACCTCCGCGTCCTCCGCGCGCTTCGTGACGAGCCGGCTCGTGGTACCGCCGGCGTCCTGGTGCCTGTTCATGAACCAGTACCGGTAGGAGGGCCGCTGCCCGTGGGCGACCGCCACCGAGCGGCTCCCCCCGTCCGGGGTGAGCGCGGGGAGCGCGTCCGCCTGGGTCGCCTCCAGCCCATCCGCGACGAACAGCTGCGGGAAGCTGCCCGGCGCCGTGAGGAGGCGATCGAAGAGCAGCGAGCCCGCGGGGAAGCCGCCCCGCGGCGAGGGCGCGTCCAGGGGCAGGAGCAGCGGGCCCGACTCCTGGCCTTCGGCGTCGTCGACGAGGAAGTTGGAGACGACCTCGCCAGCCGTCCAGGGCCGCCCGGTGGCCGTGGCGATCTTCGTGTCGTCCGAGCCGAACTTCGCGGTGTAGACGAGCCGGAGCGTCGCCTCGCCCTCTCCGGGCTCCGCGCGCACGCGCGGGAACGCGGGCGTCGCCCCCACCACCTCTATCTCCGAGAGCGCGCCGAACGACAGCGCGCGGCCGCGGGCCGCGCAGGAGACGCACGTCTCGCTGGCCGTGCAGAACTCCCCGTCCCTGCACGCGCCGCACCCGCCCTCGCCGCCCCCGCCCGACGCGGCGGACGACGAGGCCGAGCCCCCGCCTCCCCCGCTGCCCCCGCCCCCGTCGCCGCCCTCGCCGCCGGCGCCGCCCTCGCCGCCAGCGCCGCCCTCGCCGCCGCTCGACGACGTGGACGTGGCGCTCGCTCCGGCCGCCGTGAACCGCTCGCCGCAGCCGGCGAGCGCCGCGAGCGCCAGCTGCGCGGCGAGCGAGAAGGTTCCGTAGAAGCGAAGCGTGCGCACCCGAGCTGCCTCCTGTCGTGGTCCCGCCGCGCGGAGCCGGCGTGCGCGGTCAAGACGCCTTGTTGTAGTCCGTGTCCTCGAGAAGGATGACGTTCGTCTTCGAGCGGGTCTCGCCGACGCTGGTCACGTAGACCGCGGGCTTGTCCTGCACCGGACACACCTTCTCGCACGCGCCGCAGCCGATGCACAGCGACGGATCGACGTGCGGACGCTGCACGTGGACCATCTTCATCGGCGGCTCCTTGCCGTGCTCGGCCGCCACCGGCTCGCGCTTCGGGATGTCGACCTCCTCGACCCAGATCGCCTTGGGCGACGTCGGGCAGAACTCCTCGCAGACGATGCACGGCACGCTCATCGACCACGGCAGGCAGCGCCCCTGATCGTAGAACGCGGTGCCGATCGAGATCGGCTTCTGGCCGACGCCCATCTTCTGCTCCTCGGTGATCTTCTGGATCGCTCCGGTCGGGCAGACGTCGCCGCAGAGGACGCAGGAGTGCTCGCAGTACCCGATGCGCGGGATGACGATCGGCGTCCAGAGCCCCTCGATGCCCGCCTCGAAGAACGCGGGGTGGATCGCGTTGTTCGGGCAGACCTTCATGCACTCGGCGCACCGGATGCAGCGCTCCAGGAACTCGCGCTCCTCGACCGAGCCCGGCGGCCGGATCACGCGGTGGTCGTAGTTCGCGTCGAGCACGTCGGCGATGCGCGCCGTCGGGATGATCACCGCGCCGGCGGCGGCGGTCGCGAGGGCGGTGCGGCGGCCCGTGTCGGGCGTCACGAGGGCGCTCTTCCGGTTCGGCAGGAAGCGGAACTTGATGACGTCCTCGGGGCAGGCGCTCTCGCAGTTGAGGCACATGTGGCACTCGTCCTGCCGCCACTTCACCCCGCCCTGGGGCGAGTCGGCGCCCTGGCAGTGCACGAGGCACAGGTTGCAGTCGGTGCACTTCGCGTGATCCTTCTGCATCCCGAAGAGCGCGAAGCGCGCGAACACGCCGAGGAACGCGCCGAGCGGGCAGAGCACGCGGCACCAGAACCGCGGGATGAACCGGTTCATGAACAGGATCGCGACGAACAGGATCCCGACGAACCACGTGTGGTGGAAGTAGAACTGCTTCGTCTGCCACACGCTCGCGGCCAGGAAATCCTGCGCGTGATCCGCGACGAGCTGCACCGGCCGGCTCCCGGTCGTGGCCGCCGAGCCGGTCACCACGGCGGCGACGTACTGCGCGGCCGGGATGACGGCGAGGCCGATGGCCCGGACCGCCACGCAGATCGGATCGAACAGCCCGCCGATCACGCTGCCGGTCGCGCTCGCCGCGAGGAAGGCGTACATCAGGTAGTACTTCACCCGCTGCCGCGTATACGTCTTGTTCGCCTCGACGCGCTTGCCGCCCTTGCCGTAGCGCGACGGGAAGATCCACCCGAAGACATGGTGGAGGGTGCCGAAGGGGCAGATCCAGCCGCAGAACACGCGCCCGAAGACGAGCGTCAGCGCGAGGATCCCGAGCGACCAGAGCAGGCCGCGGTAGACGGTGTGCGTCGAGAGCAGGGTCATCGCGCCGACGAACGGGTCGGCGAGGAGGAAGCCCTCGACGGGGAGCGGCAGGCGCACGCGCGTCTCGGCGGAGGCGAACGAGCCGCGGAAGCCCGTCTGGAACAGGAAGTAGAGGAACAGCCCGAGGCAGCCGGCCTGCACGGCGCGGCGCACCCAGACGAGCACCTGGATCACCTTGCGCGCCGGCAGCCCCGAGCCGGCCCGGCGCTTCGGGGCGGGCCGGACGATGGCGCCGGCCTTGCGCAACGTGCGCAACGTGCGCAACAACGCACCCCGGCGGGCCTCCTTCGCGGGCGCCACGGCCGCTCCTGCCGCCGGTTCACGGTGCGCCGGCGCGGCCGGTGTCGGATCGAGGTTTGCCATGAGAACTACACCTCGGCGAGCCGCAGGTTCTGCCAGTGCATCGTGCCCAGGCCCCGGTCGTGGCCCATCTTCAGGTACGGGATCTCCTCCGGCTTGCGGCCGATGAGCTGACAGCCGTACGCGTCCGCGGCGACCTGGTCGGTCGTCGCGATCACGGTGTGCATGTCCTTCGCGTCGGCGACGTTCCCGCCCTGCGGCCCGTTGCGCATGAGGACGCGGACGGCGTCCACGATGGTGAGCGTGGGCTGGATGAACGTCGCGAGATCGGCGATCGACACGTCGATGTTCTGGTGGAGGCGGTTGCGCCGGCCGCCGAGCGCCCCGTACCAGTTCTTCATCGCGCCGGTGTACCTGGACAGGTTGTGGTGCTTCGCGATGGGGACGTTGATGACCTTGTCCGCGTTGACGAGCGGCGTGTAGACGGGCCAGTCGTCGAGCACCTCGCCCTTCAGGCGCATGCCGCGGAAGCGGTGCGCCGCGGGGATGACGACCTCCCCGCCGACGTCGTAGGCGGCCTTCCAGATGCCGGAGCGCTGGAAGCAGCGGTTCGGCTCGTTGCACGAGGCGTCCGTCACGATGACGCTCTTCGCGCCGGCGTCGTAGGCGAGGCGCACCACCTCGGCCACGACCTTGGGGTTCGTGTTGGCCGCGTGGATCGGCGTGCGATCCCAGCCGATGTTCGGCTTCACGACCACCACGTCGCCGCGCGAGATGAAGCGGCGCATCCCGCCGAGCGCGTCGACCGCCTTCCGGACCAGGGCGGCCGGGTCCGGGGCGCCCGCGGCGAGCGCCTCGGCGCCGGCGCGGGCGACGACGAGCTCCGGCACCCCTGCGGGCGCGTCCCGGAGCCGGTAATCCCGCGTCTGCTGGCGCTCGGCGGCGGCGACGGCGCTGCCGCCGCGGTCCCACCGGGCCGCAGCGAGCCCCCCCGCGCCCCCGAGGACGAGGCCCGCCGCACTCAGCCGACGCAGCATTTCACGTCGAGAAATGTCACCCATGGCCCTCGCCTTCCCTGGACCTACGGATAGCCTCCCCGGGCGGTCGCCACAAGCAGAGGTGGCCTGGCGGCAGCGATGTGCGCCGCCTCCCGGCGCTTCCAGCAACGGCGCTCAAGGAGGAGCCGCGGTGGACGTCGCCGGGGCCGCCGGCGTCTCCGGCGTCGCCGGAGCGCCTGCGGCGGGGGAAGCGCCCGTGCTCGCCGCCTGCGGCGCCTGCGGCGGCGCGCCGCTCGCGGCGGGCGGCGCGTGCGCAGGCGGCGAGGGCGGCGGGGCGGCGGGCTCGTCCGGCTCGTACGGGTCGGCCCTCAGGCGATCGCGCTCCGCAAAGCAGCTGGCGCGCTCCGCGTCGCACGCGGCCCGCAGCTGCGCCGCGCTGGCGAGCTCCGCCGAGCGCTGGTCGGCGAGCGCCCTGGCCTCGTCGCGCTCGGCGGTGACGGCGGCGCGCTCGTTCTCGACCTCGGCGAGCCGCTCGCGCTCGTCCATGGCCGCCTTCTGCGCGGCCGCCGCGCTGTCCTCGCAGGTCTTGAGGCGCGCCGCCTGGGCCGCGTGCAGCGCCTGGATCTCGCGGGCGTGCTCCGCCTCCGACGTGGAGCCGCTCTTCTGGAGGGCGGCCAGCGTCGCGTTGAACTCCGCGCGATCCTGATCGCGGGCGCCGCGGCACGCGATCGCCTCGGACTGGGCGATCTGGTGGCCGGCGACGCAGGTGTCGAGCTTGTCGAACGACTCGGCGCCCCGCTGGCGGGCCTGCTCGAGCTCGTTCGCGAGCCGCAGGGTCTCGCGCTTCGAGAAGCCGAGCAGCACGACCGCGCAGCCCACGAGGGTCAACGCGCCGGCCGCGATCCGCGCGCGCAGGTAGGACGTCTTCTGCCTGATCCGCAGCCGCTCCGCCTCGCGCTCCGCCTCGCGCTCCGGCTCGAGCAGCACGTCGAGCTCCTCGGCGAGCTGGGTCATCGACGGGCGCTCGTTCGGATCGATCGCGAGCCATCGCCTGAGCGCGGCCTGGAACATCTCGCGCGGGCGCCCGGTGAGGCCTGGCAGCGCGTTGTCGGCGAGCGGCTTGTCGGCGCGGACGTCGTGCGCCTCGGCGAGCTCGGTGCGGCTCTGCGCGGACTCGCCCGGGAAGTCCCTGGGGTTCACGAGCGAGTAGAGCAGGGTCGTGGCGAGCCCGTACGTGTCCATCTTCTCGGAGAGCGGCACGGCGCCGGGGAACCCGTTCAGCGCCCGGAGCTGCTCGGGCGAGGCATAGAGCGCGGTGCCGGCGCAGAAGGAGGCCTCTCGCTCCGCGGCCACGCCCAGGTCGAGCAGGATGGGGTGGACGCGGCCGGCGAACCTGGCGAGGAAGAGGTTGTCGGGCTTGACGTCCTGGTGCCGGAGCCCGGCGGCGTGGAGCGCCTCGAGCCCGCGCGCGACGGCGAGGAAGATGTCGTGCGCCTCGCGCAGGGCGAGGGGGCTGCGCTCGAGGCGCTGGGCGAGGGTCTCGCCCTCGTAGACCGGCATGGTGAGCCACACGTAGTCGGCGTTCATGCCGTGGTCCTTCAGCTGGACGACGTGCGGGTGCCCGACGGTCGCGAGCATGACGAGCTCTCGCTCGACGTTCCGCATCGCGTACAGCGAGCGGGGCATGAGCTTGAGGGCGACCTGGTGCTCGGGGACGTCGATCCGCTGGGCGACGTACACCTTGCCGAACATGCCCTGCCCGAGGAGGCGCCCCAGGCGGTAGAGCCCGCCGACGACCTGGCCGACCTCGGGGAGGATCGAGGGGCCGCGGCTGCTGCTCCTCGCGGGGTCGTCGGTCCCGCCGCGCGACGTGGTGCGCACCAGGCTGGACGGATCCGCCACCGTGACGGCGAACGCGTGGACGATCGTGGTGCGGAGGTTGGGGTCGACGGGCGGCACAGCGATTGCCAGAGTAGCGGAAGCAGCGCGCGCTGAGAAAGAAGCCGGCGGGCGGAAGACGGCCGGCGCGGGGCGTTTATTCGAGGGGGCTGGCGGATGCGCCGGGGGCTCACCCGCTCGCGCCTTTGCGCTGCCGGTGTGTGGACTGTGCCCCGGCCTGGTAGTGGTCGTGTTTGAACATGAAGGCGGGAAGGCGGGAAGAAAAGATCAATGATCTTCCCGCCTTACCGCCTTCATGTGAACTCTCTCCGGGCAAATGCGACCACTACCCCCGGCCTCGCGCTCTGGATCGCTCGCCGCGGCGAGGCGAGCCCCTCGCCTGCCGCTCAGCCCTCCAGCGGCATCTCCGGCGCCGCTGGCGAAGGCGCCGCCGGCGCTGGCGTTGCCGGCGAGGGTGCCGCCGTCGCCTTGGCCCGCCGGGCCGCCGCGCGCTTGCGGCGCTCGTACGCGCTCGTCACCTCGCGCACGATCTCGGGCTGGCCACGGAACACGAAGCGCGCCGCGTTCCGGACGAGGCCCATGCGCTCGACGAGCAGCGTCGCCAGCTTGTTGCGGAGCAGCAGCGCGTCCTGCGCCTGCCTGGAGATCGCCTCCGCCTGCGCCGGCCGGCTCCGCAGCTCGGCCGCCACGGCGCGCGCCTCGTCGAGGTGAGCCGCGTCGAAGCCGCCGAGCCCGTCGAGCGCGTCGCGGTGCTTCTCCCCGAGCAGCGCGTAGTCGTCCAGCGCGCTCGCCAGGGCGTCGGCCGTGTCGGGATCCTCCGCGTGCGCCGCGTCGATGCGGGCCAGCATCTCGTCCTTCGCGTCGTCCACGCCGTCGTCGAAATAGAAGCGCAGCGTCGCCGAGATCTCCCCCAGCAAGAACTTCCCGCGCTCGCGGGGGCTCTCGTTCTTCTCGACGGTCAGGAGATACCGCGTCTGTGCCTCCTGCGTGGCGCGCTGCAGCGAGAGGATCTCTTCCGCCGTCCTCGGCCCGAAGCGCGCGGCGTCCCCTTTCTTGGCGTCCTTCGGGACCGCCGACTCGAGGCCCAGGCGGGTCACCCGCTTCTGGGCGTCGACCTGTGTCTTCCAGTACTTGTCGCAGAACCTCGCCACGTCGACCGCCTCCCCGAAGAGCACGTGCAAGGGCACCGTGATCGCCGGGAGATTGCCGGCGCTCATCTGCTGGACGACGTCCGACCACCGCTCGATATCGCTCGTCTTCTTCGCCATCTCGACCTCCCCTGGGTTGCGGCGCCGGACACCCCGTCCGGAGCGGCAATCCCGGGCATCCATTCCGGAGAGCCCTGGCTCGGACTCCCCTCCACAAGGACCTGAGCCCGAGACTCCCGCTCTCTCGCACCACGAGCCGCCGAGAGCGGGTCATGAAGCGCGCGAGATGCGGGAGCTTCGCGGCAGGGCGACAGGGATCCACGTCCCGTGCCTGGACGACACGGCGCCAGGGACACGCGAAGACGCTCCAGGGTGTCCCTGGCGCTTCACGACGTGTCCCTGGCAGCGATCTCCGTGTCCCTGGCGACGATCTCCGTATCCCTGGCCACGATCTCCGTGTCCCTGGCGAGAACACCGCCGGTCGGGATCGGTGCTGCCGCTTGTCCCTGTCGGCCTGTTCCCTGTCCCTGCTCCTCATTTCCATGTCCCTGGCGCCGCTCGACGAACAGCGGCGTGACCATCGCTGCCGGCTCGCTCGGATGGTCCTTGTGGATCATTGCAATGAGGGCGGTCGATCCCGGGGCGTCGCTCGCGACAAGAGGTCGCATGCGGGGGCTCAGGCGCCGTCGTCGGATGCGCAACAGCGCAATCCATTGCGCAATGGGCAGAGGCGACAGGAGAGGTCGTCGCGGCGGTCGCGTGCCCCGGAAGAGCGAGAACCTGGCGATGAGGGTTGGTGGAGGGGATGCCGGCGCTCGCGGCGCGCTCCGGCGAGCGCGCCGCGACGGGATGCGGCGGCTTACCTCGGGAGGCGCGCCCGCGGCGCGGGGCGGCGGGCTGGCCGGCGCCGCGCTCCGAGCAGCGCCAGGAGCAGCAGCCAGGGGGCGCCGCTCGCGCGTGCGGGGAGGCGCGCCGTGCTGCACCCGCCGGCATCGCCGTCACCGCCGGGCGTCGAGGCGCCGGAGCTGCCCTGTGCGGAGGACGCGACGCCGGAGCCGCCCGCGCCCGAGGCGATGTCGCCGGCTCCGCTGCCCGCGCTGGACGTGCCGCCACCCGCGCCGGGCGCGTCGCCGCCCGCGCCACCCGCACCGGGCGCGTCGCCGCCCGCGCTGCCCTCGCCGGGCGCGTCGCCGCCCGCGCTGCCCTCGCCGCCGGCGCCGCCGCCCTCCGGCATGCACACGCCGCGCTCGCAGGTGCCGTCCCCCGGGGCGGTATCGCCAGGCGCATAGAGCAGGGCCCGGCAGTCGGGGCCCCCGAGCCGGCACGTGGCCGTCAGCAGCACGCGACCATCGGCGAGCCCTACCAGGCCGCCGACCCCAGGCTCCTCCGCGAGGGACGGGACCAGCGACCACGTGTCGCTCTCCGGCTCGTAGAGCTGAACGGCAGAGGCATCGCGCCGAGGATCGGACCAGCAGCGGACGACCAGGACCCTGCCATCGGCGAGGAGCACGGCGCTCGGGGCCACACAGTGCGCAGGGGCCGCCACGCGCCAGGTGTCGTCTGACGGATCGAAGAGCTGCACCGGGTACTCCGAGCCGCTCTCGGTGCGGCTCACGGCGAGGACCCTGCCGTCCGCGAGCCGTGTGGCCGAGTGCTGGTGGTACCGATTCCAGCTCCGCATGGGGATGGTGGTCCAGGCGTCGTTCGACGGATCGTACACCTCGGAATGGCTCCCGCCGACGACGAGGACCCGGCCGTCGACCAGCGGTGTGGCCGACAGGCCCGCGCGCGCCTCGCTCATCCGGGCCACGAACGTCCAGGTATCCGCGACGGGATCGTACTGCTCGGCGCTGCGCTCCGACGAGCTCCCGTCGAAGCCGCCCACGACGAGGACGTTGCCGTTCGGGAGCAGCACGGCCGCGTGAGCTCGGCGCGCCACGTTCATCGGCGCGGCTGCGCTCCAGGCGCCCGTCGCCGGGTCGTAGCGCTCTGCCGCTGCGGTCACCGGGGTCCCGCCCGCGACGAGCACGGTGCCGTCCGGGAGCAGCGTGGCCGTGGGTCGCGCGCGCGCGTGGAGCATCGCGCCGGTCGGCGTCCAGGTGTCGCTCGCCGGGTCGTAGCGCACGGCGCGGTCGACCTGGACCCGGCCCCCTTCCGGCGTCGGCGCTTCCCCGCCGGCGATGAGCACGGTGCCGTCCGGGAGGAGCGTGGACGAGTGCGCGTCGTATAGACCATCGGGCACGGGGGCTGCCGGAGCCCACGCGCTCGAGGTCGGGTCCGGGCAGGGAGTCCCGTCGGGCAGCGGGGTCGATGTCGGGCAGAATCCGCTCGACGGAACGCACGCGCCTGGCGCGAAGCAGCTGCTGCGCACGGGGCAGACCTCGGGCGCGCCGGCGCAGGCGCCCGCCTGGCAGGCGTCGGCGAGCGTGCACGCGTCGCCGTCGTCGCACGGCGCGCCGTCGGGCCTCGCGAACTCGACGCAGGCGCCCGTGGCGGCGTCGCAGGCAGAAGCCCTGCACGGCGCCGAGGCCTCGCACACGACGGACGTCCCCCCGACGCAGGCGCCGGCGTCGCACGTCTCGCCCTGGGTGCAGGCGGTGCCGTCGTCGCACGGCGCGCCCCAGGGCGCCAGCGCGCCCTCGCACCGGCCCGTGGCCGGATCGCAGAAGGGGGTCTGGCACGCGTCCGCCGGCGCAGCGCAGGCGACCGGGTCCGCGCCGGCGCAGGCGCCCGATTTGCAGGCGTCGGCCCGGGTGCACGCGTTGCCGTCGTCGCACGGCGCGCCGTCGTCCACGGGCGCCCCGGCGCAGGCGCCCGACTGGCAGGCGTCGGCCCGGGTGCACGCGTTGCCGTCGTCGCACGGCGCGCCGTCGCCCGCGGGCGCCCCCGCGCAGGCGCCCGCCTGGCACGTGTCGGCCTCCGTGCACGCGTTGCCGTCGTCGCAGGCCGGCCCGGTGAGCGGCGAGCACACGCCGTCCTGCGTCGCGCCGGCGGCGACGGAGCACGCCTCGCAGGCGCCGTCGCACGCCGTGGCGCAGCAGACGCCGTCCACGCAGGCGCGCCCGCCGCAGTCGAGCGAGGAGCCGCACGGAGCGCCGGGGACGACCGCGAACTCGAGCCGCTCGACGCCGTTCGTCGCGTAGAAGGTCCACGCTTCGTCTGCGTAGACAGTGCCGCCCGTGACGAGCACCGTCCCGTCGAGGAGCAGCGTCGCCGTGTGATCGCCGCGCCCGCCGTTCATCCCCGGCCCCATCGACCACGAGTCGGTCGCCACGTCGTAGATACCGACGGTATCGTAGAAGAAGAAAGAAGGCGGCAGCGGCTCGCAGCTGATGGTGCCGCACGAATCTGCTTCCACCGTTATGCCTCCGGTCATCAAGGCGCGGCCGTCCGCGAGCAGCAATGCGTGCTGACCTCCCAGGTCGAACCTCGCGTCCCAGCCGCTCGATGACACGAACCTCCACGCCCCGGTCGCCGGGCTGTAAATCTGGTCGATGCCCCAACCAATCCTGTCGAGCAGGAGGACCTCGCCGCCCGGAAGCAACATGCCGGCGTGATACATGTGGCTCGAGAGCATGGGTGCGCCGGGCGTCCATGCATCGGCGACCGGATCATAGGTCTCGGTGGTCGTGTCTGTCTCGCGGCCGTACCCGCCGCTCACGAGGACCTTGCCGTCCAAGAGGAGCGTGGCCTCGTGCGAGGAGCGGGCTCTGTGCATGGATCCGCCGGCGCTCCACGCGTTGAGCGCAGGATCGTAGATCGCACAGCTCGCGATAGCGTGCAGGGCGCTCCCCGTCGGGGTCCCTCCGGCGACAAGGACCCTCCCGTCGGGCAGCGGCGTTGTCGTGTGGCCGAGCCGTGGGGTGTCCATCGGCGGTACGGCGGTCCAGACGTTCGCGGCGGGATCGTAGACCTCGGCTGTGGCGAGCGGCACGGAGCCGTACGCGCCGTTGCTGCCGCCCACGACGAGGACCTTGCCGTTCGAGAGCAGCGTCGCGGTGTGCATGGAGCGCGCCGAGCCCATCGACGCCGCGGCGGTCCAGGTGCCGGTCGCAGGATCGTAGAGCTCGGCGCTGGAGAGCGCGTCGTCGTACAGGGAATAGCTGCTCATGGGCTCGCCGCCCGCGACGAGGACCCTGCCGTCGAGCAGGCGCGTCGCCGTGTGGAACACGCGCGCGGCGCTCATCGGGGGCACGGCGACCCACTCCAGCGCAGGCGGCGCGGTCTCGCGGAGCCGCGCCTCGGCGAGCTGCTCGGCGCCGGGGTTGGCCGTCCCCGCGTCCGGCCGGGCGCACCCGGCGGTCCACGCGATGACGGCGAGGGCCAGCGAGAGCCACGCGTCGAGCGCGCGGCGCGTGCGGAGCTCTCCTCGACAGCGATTCATCCAGCGATCTCCTGTCAACGAGGACGCGCCGTGCCCTGCAGCGCCACCGGCTCTGGTCACGCGCGGGCCCCCCGGGGTGCCTCGTGCTTCTTGGATGCGGTGCCACCGCCCGCCGTTCATGCCGCCGCCGTCGCGGGACGGATGCCGCGCCCCGCACCTGGCCGGCGCTCGCCCGCGGCAGGGCGAGGCTCCGCGGCGCGAGCCAGCCAACCCGCGCGCGCGAGCACGCCCCCGGCGCAGGCCAGATCAGCCCGGCTCGTCCGCGGGCAGCGAGCAGCCTGCGCGCACGAATCGCGCCGGCCAGGCTGGCCTGCCCGATGCACAGCGCGATCCCAGGCGCGCCGCCGGGAGCGACGGTGCCACCGGCGCCGCGAGATCGGGAATCCACGCAAATGCTCGCCAGAACCGCGCTCGTGATCGCCTGCCTGGAGCTCGCCGGGTGCGCCGCGCTCCGGCCGCCGGCGTCACCGCCCGAGCTCGCCCGTTCCCGGGCGGCGATCCGCGCGGCCGAGCGGGAGGGCGCGAGCGCCGACCGGCGCGCGGCCATGCACCTCGCGCTGGCGAGGAGCGAGCTCGCGCGGGCGCGGCGGCGTATCTCGGTGGGCGACGTGGAGGGGGCGCGCTGGCTGCTGCGGCGGGCCGAGGTCGACGCGGAGCTCGCGGCGCTCCTCGTGAGGGAAGCGGGGCTGCGCGACGCCGCGGGCCGCACGCTGGACCAGGCGAGCGCGCTCGCCGAGGGGAAGGAGTAGGGCCCGCGTGCGCGCCGGAGCCCCGCTCGCCATGGCGCTCGCGCTCGCGGGCTGCGCGACGCGCGCTGCCGCGCCGCCGCCCGAGCTGCTGACGGCGCGCGCCGCCGTCGTGCAGGCGCAGGACAACCCGCTCTCGCCGCTCGCGATCGCCGAGCTCAGGCAGGCGGAGGAGGCGCTCGCGATCGCCGAGCGCGTGGCGCGCGAGCGCCCGCGCTCCACGATCGCGCGCGACGCGGCCTACGTCGCGCGGCGGAGGGCGCAGTGCTCGCTGCTGTCCTCGCTCGTGCGCGCGAACCAGAGCGCGCTCGTGCGCGCGCGGCAGAGCCAGCGCGCCGCGGAGCCGCGCGCGCGCCCCGGCCGCGAGCCCGAGCCCGCGGCGCCCGACCCTGCCGACGAGGTCGGTCGCGGCGTCACGCTCGACGGCGCGCGCACGCGGCCCCAGCAGTCCGCCAGGTGATCGCCGCCGCGCTGCCGCGCGCCCGCGCGACGCCTGATTTGCGGCCGGGATCCGGGCGGATCGGCCCGAGCCCCCCGCGTGCCGCGTACCGCCCAGGGCGTCGGCGCGGCTTCCATGGAACAGTTTCTCCTGGGAGTGGCCGATTTTTGGATCCAAGATGCGCGCGACGCGCCTCCGCCGGCATCGAAGGCGTCCCGGAGGTCAGCGTCGGTCGAAGTTCGAAGTTCGACGGGACCCCCGGTCCCGCGTGCGAGGAGAGCGCGATGAAGGAAGGCGCGAACGTGATACTGGTGCCTGTCGACTTCGAGGCGGCCTCGATGAAGGCGATCGAGCTCGCGAGGGATCTCGGCGCGAGGCTCGGGCACCGGGTCGTGCTGCTGCACGTCTACCAGCTCCCGGTCTACACGTACCCCGGGCTCGAGCCGGCGCTGATGCCCGGGTTCCACGCCGAGGTGAGCGCCGCCGCGTCGCGCGCGGTCCAGCAGCTCTCGGCGCAGACAGGGGGGCTCTCGACGGCGCTGCGCGAGGGCGATCCTGCGACCGAGATCCTCGCCGCCGCCGACGAGCAGGGGGCGGCGATGATCGTCATGGGCACGCACGGCCGCCGGGGGATCTCGCACCTCTTCCTCGGGAGCGTCGCCGAGCAGGTGATCCGGAAGAGCAACGTCCCCGTGCTCACGGTGCGCGTGGCCAGCTGATCCTCCGCGGCGCCTCGCGGTGGGCGGGCCGGCGCGGCTGCCGGCCGGGGCGCGGCGGGCAGGGCCGCGCTCGACTGGGTTAGGGCGGGCTCGGCCGCGCTCGACGTGGGTCAGGGCCCAGGCTTCTGCGTCGCATGCGGCGCGTGGAGTTCCTCGCATGTCGACCCTGTCTCCGCGCGATCTCGCGCTTCCGCCGAACCTCGTGAGCCTGGCCCGGCTGCCGCTGGCGGCCCTGTTCCCGATCGTCGCCACGCGGCCTGCGCTCGCCCTCGCCGTCCTCTGCTGCGCAGGCCTGACGGACGTGCTGGACGGCTGGCTGGCCCGCCGCTCCGGTCAGGTGACGCCCACCGGGGCGATCGTCGACCCGATCGCGGACAAGGTGTTCGCGCTCGCGGTGGTGGGCACGCTCCTCGAGAGCGGCGCGCTCCCCCTCTGGGGCATCCCGGCGCTGCTGGCCCGCGAGCTCCTCGAGCTGCCGCTCGCGCTCTGGATCGCGGTGAGCCGCCGCTTCCAGGGCGCGCGCCTGTCGACGGCGAGCGCCAACATCCCTGGCAAGCTCGCGACGGTGGTGCAGTTCGCGGCGGTCTTCACCGCGATCGCGCTCCCCTCGGCGCTGCCCGCGATGCTCGCCGCGTCGGCGATCGCGGGCGCGGGCGCGGGCGTCTCGTACTGGGCGCGCCAGCTCCGCCGCGCGCCCGGGGCGGCGTAGGCGCACAGGCGCAGGCCGGGGCGGGCGCGCGCGGGCACGCAGCACGCGCTCGCCACCGCAGGGCTCCCCTCCGCGCGCCGACCCCCCCGACGGCGCTCCGGTGGCTCAGCTCAGCCCGTCGAACACCTCGGCGAGCGATGCAGCGACGATGGCCCGCTCAAGCCACCGTTCCAGCGTCTCCGGATCCTTCTCGGCCAGGATGCGCTCCCGCACGACGTCCGACACGGCGATGCCGCGGACCCGGAGCGCGGTCAGCACGGCACGCGCCGCCTCCCGGGCGCGCCCCTCGTTGAGGCCTTCCGTTCGCGCCTCGGCCCGAAGCTTCTGCTCGTACTCCTCGACCCACGCCCGGATTTCTGCGCTCACCTCGTCGTCCTCGTCGATCGGCTCCTCGGTTCCGAGCCGGAAGTGTACCAGCAGCGGCTGGACGATGCTCTTCTCCCAGGCATCGTCCGGCAGCAGCGCCAGATCGGCCAGCGCCTCGCTCAGGAGGCGGCCCGAGCCGAGCAGCCGCAGGAGCAGCGTCGCGCGCGTCCGGGGCAGCTCCGCGAGCACGGCTCGAACAGGCTCGGCTCCGCCGAGAGCTCGCCGAGCAGGCCCATCCTGGCGCGTTCGGCCTCCCGAGCTGGATCAGGCATGCTGAAGACATCGATCTTCTGGGTCGCCGCCAGGACCTCGACCTCGGTCTGCGCCGTTGAGGCGAGGCTCAGCCCGTCGCGCAGCAAGCTCTTCGCGAACTGGTCAGAGCGGTTGTGCATCGGCGAACGTCCCTAATCCATCGTCGCGTCCTGCGCCACCCTGGATCGATTCGAAGAAACGAATGGAGGAATCGTCGCGTCACGCCGCATCGCGCCCTGTCTTCCAAGCTGGCCCGTGTCGGCGCGTTGAACAACGAGCGCTTACCGACACAATGAGCCAATCGTGTGGGAATCGTTATCGGCTGCGTGATCTTTGGTGCGGCCTGGGCGAAAGGAATGGAATGCCAGACCGGGGGCCAGGCACCGAGACAGCGGGGTGAGCGGGGTGATGTGCACCCCACCGCCGCCGCGGACATCAACTATCGTGATGCGATGGCTTTGCTATGGATAAGCAGCTCGCGCGGAACCTCGGCGCGAGGCTGGGGCACCGGGTCGTGCTGCTGCACGGCTACCGACTCGCTCCGGACCTCCCCGCCACCCGCCACGACCACCCCCCCGGCGCCATGGCGCGAGACGTAAGCAGTCCTGCCTGAACCGCCGCCTTCCCCCCTACTGACGTAAGCCCTCTTCCTTTTTTCGCCGCCTGCCGGGGGTGCGCGGCAGTCCACTGGCGCAAATCGGGTGGCGGGCGGCGATCACAAGCAAGATGGCTTACGCTGCCCCTCTGCCAGGCGGCGATTTGAAGTATGTTATCTCACGTCAAATCGCAGCCGGGCGGCGATCACGAGCACGAGGCACGTCGGACCGCTGCCGGTGGTGCACCGGGTCCTGCCGGCTTGGGTCGGCTGGGCGCCTGCCGGGCCTGGCGGGCCGTGCGCGCGCCGAGACCATGCGCCGAACGCCGTCCCGCCATCCCAGGACGGCTGAGCCGATGGTGTAAGGTCGCTCGGGGCGGCGCGTTGAGCGCCTGCCGACGGCCCGACGCTCCGAGGAACCATGCGAAGAACGCTGCCCGCCTGGGCTCTCCTTGCCTTGCTCGCAGGCCCTGCGGCCTGCGCCTCCAGTCCCTACGCCGCAGCGAAGGACGCCGCGGGCGCGCCGATGCCGGGATACGCGCCGGCGCCTCCTGCCACCGCGATGGCGCCTCCGGGCGGCGACGCGGTCGAGGAGTCGTTGCGCGGCGACTCGTCGTACGACCTCGAGCGGTCGGTCACCACGGCGGAGCTCGCGAAGGCCGCGCCCCCGCCGACGTCGACGAACGCCTCGGGCGGGGCGCCCGGGCGGGCGGCGCCCGGCCCCGCCGCGCAGACCCCGGCCACCGGCGCGCAGACCCCGGCCACCGGGCCGACAGCGGCCGGCGCCGCGCCGCAGGGCGCCGCCCAGGTGAGCGAGGCGCCGGCGCCCCTCCTCGTCTACACCGCGGAGATCGCGATGGCGGTGTTCGAGGTGGGCGCGTCGCTCGGCAAGGTCGAGGCGCTCGCGCGGGAGCTCGGCGGCTTCCTCGCCCGCCGCGACGATCGGACGATCACCATCCGCGTCCCCGCCGCCCGGTTCGACGAGGCCCTGAAGCGCCTGGCGGAGCTCGGCGACATCCTCCAGCGCAACGTGGTCGCCCAGGACGTGACCGAGGAGTTCTTCGATCTCGCCATTCGCATCCGGAACGCGCGCGCCGTGCGCGATCGCCTGGAGAAGCTCCTCGAGAAGGCCGCGAAGGTCGAGGAGTCGATCCAGCTGGAGCGCGAGCTCGCGCGCGTGTCCGGCGAGCTCGAGCGCCTCGAGGGGCGGCTCAAGTTCCTGCGCGATCGGATCGCGTTCTCGACCCTCACCGTGTCCTTCCAGCCGCGCTCGACGGAGACCCTCGCCCCGTCGGGCCCGCGGCTCCCCATCGACTGGCTCAACGAGCTCGGCCTCTCGCGGCTCCTCAACCTGTGAACCGGGCGCCTCCGATGAACCACTCCCTTCGCCACGCCTTCGCCCTCTTCGCCACGCTCACCGGCGCGGCGGCGCTGCTCGGCTGCGGCCGGCCCTTCGTCCCCGCGACCCCGCCGGGGTTCGTCGATCTCGGCGATCGCTACGGCGGCGACGAGTACCGCGCGACCACCGCCGAGGGGCTGGTGATCGGGATCCGCGCGTTCGAGAACGATCCGGAGGGCGACCTCGCCTTCTGGTCCCGCGTGATCGAGAAGCGGCTGCGCGAGGGCGGCGGCTACGCGCTGCTCGGCAAGACCGACGTGAAGGCCCGGAACGGCCTGCCGGGCGTCCAGCTGCGCTTCGGGCACGACGAGGGGAAGGAAGCGCACCTTTACTACCTCACCGTCTTCGTCAACGACGATCGCGTCTTCCTCCACGAAGCAGGCGGAGCGAAGGCGCTGGTCGAGCGGCACCAGCAGCAGATCGACTGGGCCATCCGCAACTTCCTGCCGGAGTGACGCGCGCTGCCCGCGTCGGCCGCGCGCGGGTCCCTGCAGCCGCGGCGCCGCTGCGCTTGCTCGCGGAAGCCCTGTTTGCTACCTGGCGGACGTGCGTTCCCGCCCCATTCCCTGTGACGCGCGGCAGCGCCGGTGGAGCCAGGCGCTGCTCCTCGCCCTCGCGGCCACGCTCGGCAGCGCCGACGCCCTGGCGCACGGCGGAGGAGAGAAGCCGCTCGCCACGGTGCCCGCGCCGCCCCCCGGCGACGGCGCCAAGGCGGCGCAGATCCTCCGCGAGATCGAGGGC
This sequence comes from Sorangium sp. So ce281, assembly GCF_051527395.1. NCBI lineage: Bacteria > Pseudomonadati > Myxococcota > Polyangiales > Polyangiaceae > Sorangium > Sorangium sp. So ce281. The sequence goes on along the minus strand of NZ_CP150322.1, from coordinate 1,540,169 downwards.
CGCGTCGCGCCCCCGCCCGCAGCCGTCGCCGGCGAGAAGGCCACCGGCGAGAAGGCCGCCGCCGAGAAGGCCGCCGGCGGCGAGAAGGCCGCCGATGGCGAGAAGGCCGCCGACGGCGAGGAGACCGCCGACGGCGAGGAGGCCGCTGTCGGGGCGCCGAGCGCGGCGAGCGGGCCCTCGCCGAGCGCCGCGAAGGTCGTGGCCGAGCCGGTGGCGCACGCGAAGCGCGCGCTCCAGCGCGCCCACGGCGCGCGCGCGGCGGGCGACGCGACGAACGCGCGGCGGCTCGACGCGGTGGCCCTCGAGTGGGCGGAGGCGGCGAGGACGCTGCTGCGCGCCGCCGCGGCGGAGGCGGCGGCCGTGGAGGCCGCGAAGCGCGCGCGCGAGGTCGAGACGAAGCTCGAGCGGGCGCGCGCGCTGCTCGAAGAGACGCAGGCGCGGCGAGGTCGCGCCGCGGCGGAGCTCGAGCGGATCGAGGCCGAGGCGCGCGACGCGACCAGGGCCGCGGCGAACGTCGAGGCGCAGCGGATCGAGGCTGGCAAGAGAGGGGCGGCGCGCAGGGAGGCGACGCGGGGAGCACCGACCGCGGCGCCAGGCGCCGGGCCCAAGGGCGGCGCCGGCAAGGCGACGGCGCCGGTGGGCCAGGAGGGCGCGCCTTGAGCGCGCGTCGCCTCGCAGGGGTCGCCGTCGCGGGGGTGCTCCTCGGCGCGTGCGCGCCGATCCCGCGGCCAGCGGTGCTCGATGAGCTCGATCATGTCCGCGCGGGGGCGGCCGCCGCCGAGTCGAAGCGGCACGCGCCGGGCGCGTTCGCGCGGGCGGAGAAGCTGCGCGGCGACGCGCTCGCCGCGCTCGAGAGCGAGGATCGATCCGGGGCGCAGATCCTGGGCGAGCAGGCCATCGCGGCGCACGCGCACGCGCACGCGCTGTCGCGGGTGGCTCGGGCCGAGGCGGCCGAGACCGAGGCGAAGGCGCAGCGCTCCGCGGGCGAGGCGTCGCTCGCGGGCCTCGAGGCCGAGCAATCGCGCGTCGCGGCCGAGATCGACGCGCTCGACATGCGGACCAAGGTCGCCCGGGACGCGCAGCCCGTGGTCCCGTCGGGCAAGGCCGATGCGGATCGCGAGAAGGCGCGCCTCGCCGCCGCGCGCTCGCTCGCGCTCCAGGCCCGCTTGCTGTGCGGCGCGGCGCGCCTCCTGATCGCACCGGCGCCGCAGGACAGCTCGCAGCCCGCGAGCGCCGGCCCCGCTGGAGCCCAGCCCGCAGGAGCGAGCCCCGCAGGCGCGCAGCCCGCGGCCGCGAGCCCCGCAGGCGCGCAGCCCGCGGCCGCGAGCCCCGCCGGCCCCCAGCCCGGCAGCGCCGAGCTCGCGACGCAGCTCGAGGGGGCGACCGCCGCGATCAAGAAGCTCGACGCGGAGCTCGCCGAGGCGAGCGGCTCCACCCGCGCCGTCCCGGCGCCCATCGACCAGGCTTCCCGCGCCCGGGCAGGCTGCCTCGCCGCGCTGACGGCCGCGCGCCGCGCCGCCACGCCGGTGACCCGCGCGCCTGGCGCTGGTGACGCGCTCCTCGCAGAGCTCTCGGCCGCAGGCACCTGGTCGCCCGTCCGCGACGATCGCGGCATCGTTGTCACGCTTCGCGGGCTGTTCGCCGGCAACGCCCTCACGAAGGCCGGCGAGGCGCGCCTCCGCGACCTCGCGCTGGTCGCCGCGGCGCACCCCTCCTTTCCCGTGGCCGTGGTCGTGCACACGGACCGGGAGATCCGCGCCAGGGAAGAGCCCGCGTGGGCGGCGCGGGCCGATGCCGTCGTCCGCGCCCTCGCTCCGGCGCGAGGTGCGACCGCCGCGGGGGCGCCCGCGGGCCCGTCCATCGCGCCGTTCCTCGCGGGAACCGCGTCCCCGGTCGTCGATCCGGGGGGCAGCGAGCGCGCCCGCAACGCCCGGGTCGAGATCATCTTTGTAACCCCGGAAACCCTGTGAGGCGTGATGGTCCCGGCCGCCGGAACTCCGCTCGCCTCGGAGAGTCGTTCTCGATGATGCGCTCTTCCACCTTCGCCCGAAGCGAAAGCAAGCCTGCCGTGCTCGCCTGTGCGCTGGCCGTCGCCCTCGGGAGCGCGTGTCAGGAGGACGGCAAGACCTCCCAGAAGCACGCCGCGGAGCTCTGCGCCAAGCTCGCGCCGGTCGTCGCGGAGGACGTCGGGCAGGTGCGGGCGGGCCTCCCCGCGGGCTCGCAGAAGCTCGCTGCGCTGGTGGACACCGACCCGGGCGCGAACCTGCTCGGGCTCCAGAAGGCGATCGCGGGAGCGCGCGCCTCGGTGAAGGACCTCGAGTTCGCGAAGAGCACCTTCTTCTCTTTCGCCGATCCGAGCGGCACGGTGCTGCGCAGCGAGGCCGATCCGGACATGCTCGCCAACAGGTCCGTCCTGGCCTCGTTCCCCGAGCTCAGGAAGGTGCTGGCCCCGGGCAGCGGCGTCGTCGAGGCGTTCGGGGAGATGCAGGAGATGCGCGGGGTCAGGAACGGCCCCGATCTCCAGTGGGTCGCCGTGCATCCGGTCACACGGAGCGGCGGCGAGCTCCAGGGCCTCTTCGTCACGGGCTGGTCGTTCCGCGCCTACGCGTACCGGCTGCAGGAGGCGGCCAAGCGTGACATCGCCGAGCTCGCCAAGCGCGACGGGCTGAAGTCGACGCCGCTGCTCTACGTCTTCGCGTGGAAGGGCGCGAAGGCGTACGGCGGACCGGTGACGCCCGACGTCAACACCGAGGCGCTCGAGAAGCTGGACCTGCCGGCGAAGACGACCTCGGGCCCCTGGAGCGGCACGGTGGAGATCGCCGGCCGCACCTTCGGCGCCGCGGCGCAGCGCGCTCCGGAGCTCGCCGCGGACGCCGGCGTCGCCGCCCTCGTCTCGACGCTCTGAGCGCGCCCTCCGGGGCGGTCCCCTGCGGCCCGGGTGCTGTGGCGGCCGGCGGCGGGCCTGGGGAGATCTCCTTATCGAGCGCTACCGTGCTAGGCTGTGGCGACTGGCTCGCGCTGCCGAGCTCACCCCCATGCCGGCTTCCATCGATCAGCTTCTCAAGGTTTGTCGCGAGGTGATCGCGCCGCTCGTCCGAGCCGACGGCGGTGAGCTCTACATCGTGGCCGTCGAGCCCGATCACCTGACGCTCCACCTGGCCGGCGCGTGCTCGGGCTGCCCCGGGGCGATGCTCACCGCGCGCGCGGTGATCGAGCCAGCGGTGCTCGCCGTCGCGCCGTCCGCGCGGGTCATCGTGACCAACGGCATGCGTGTCCCCGACGGCGCCTCGCTAGCGTGAGGCGGGCACCCGCTGCGGATACGGGCCCATCTCGACGTTTTCGGTGCTCAGCGCACAGGAGTGCGCTTCCGCGCCGAAAACGCCGATCTGGACCCGTCTCCTGTGCGGGTGACCGCCTCGGCTGGGTTGCCGGGATGCGGAGGGACCGCCTCGGCTGGGTTGCCGGGGCGGGACCGGGAAAAGGGCTACTTCTTCTTGCCGGGCTTGTCGGCGGAGGGGGGCGGGCCGGGAGGGGGGTCTTCCTTGCGGACGGCGGAGGCGACGGCGGGGTCGATGGCGTTCGCGTCGACCGGCTTGTTGGGGCGGAGCGAATCGAGGCTGCCCAGCGTGACCAGGTCCTCGTAGGCGAACGCGATCTCGGAGTCGTTCCGCTCGATCGCACGGAAGCGCGTGGCGGCGTCCTTCCAGTCGACCTCGTTGCCGTAGCGGCCCTTGTCCGGAGCAGGCGGCGTCACGCGGCCCGGCACCCCGAACGCCGTCGCGAGCTTGACCACGGCGGACGCATAGTCCTTGCCGCGGGCGGCCTTCTCGCCCAGCGGGTGCTCGTCGATGATCTTCCAGAGCTTGTCCTGGATGAAGAAGAAGTACCGCTTCCCGCTCTCGCGGGTCAGCGTCATCATCGATTCCTTGTTGAGGTAGGTGTACTCGCCCTTGAGCGGCGTCGCGTCGATGCCGGTCGGCAACCCGCCGAAGTCGATGCGGCTGCGGCGGAACGCGCTCTTCTCCTCGGCGAGCTCCGCGTCGAGCGCCCTCATCCTCACGCCGGGCGAGATCGCCTTGTAACGCGGCACGTACGCCCCATCGAGCATCTTGTCGATGACCGCCGCCACCTGCTTGGTGGTCATCCCCCAGGCGATGCCCGGAGGCGTCAGCGCGATCGTCTTCTTCGTCACCGGCGTATCGGCAGGCTTGGCAGGAGCCGCGGCAGCCGCCCCGCTCGTCCCCCGCTTCTGCTGGGCAGCCGCCACGGTCGCACTCGTGATCGCCGCAAGGCCCAGCCCCAGAGCCAGCGCCGCTCCCAGGAGCCTCTTCGCTTTCATGTTTCTCCTCCAGCCGGCGCAGGCCCTGTCCCTGCGCTCTGTGCAATCGCAAAAGCCAGGAAACCCAGCCCGGCAAGCCGGAGAACGCTAGCACCTGCGGTAGGACAGGAGAATAGGTTCTCCGCACCGAGCGGGGTCGACCGCCGTTGGACGATCGCTCGGCCGGATCGATGGAGAGCGAGCGCGAGGCAGACCGCGACGAGGGCAAAACAGCCTCGACAGCGCATGTAGCCGGTGTGTGCCGGGTCCTGACAGGGACCGGCCGACGTGCTACGAGCTCTGGCCCCAAGGATGATGCCTGCCGCCGGTGCTGCACCTTTGCGCCTTGCGCTCGCCGCGCTGGCGACCGTTGGCCCCGCCGGCGGCTGCGTCGCCGATCACGAGCGGCCCGCGGCGTCCGTCGATCCACAGGCCGGCCTGCCCCCGTGGGAGGGGCGCGCGCGCGAGGTCTTCGACGACAACATCGAGCCTGCCGCCGTGGGCTTCTCGCTGGACGGCCCCTCGCCCAGATCCGACCCGTTCCTCCGCGAGCGGGCGCAGACGGGAGACGTGGTCGCGCGGGTCCGCGTCAACACGGTGACCGTCGACTCGATCGGCGAACAGAGCACCTACCACCTCGGGATCCAGGTGGGCTACCCTCCGCTGGCCACGCCCCGGGCGCCGGACCGGGCGTTCGAGCTCCACATCCGGCCCCAGAGCCGCGCGTTCGGCGTCGCGAAGGCGATCGACGCGCGGCTCCGCGGGCTCACCTTCATCGCCTTCATCCGGCGCTTCGCCGGCGAGGCCGGCGAGGCGGAGATCCACTGGCACCTTTCACCTGATACAGCGGAGGTCGCCGCGGCCGTCAAAGAGGCCGTCGTCCTCGGGGAGCTGGCTGCGCCGTGAGCAACGTGAGCATCAAGACGGTCAAAGAAGTCGACGCCCTCCGCACGGCCTCACAGATGGCTGCGGAGACGCTCCTCGGCGTCGGCGAGATGATCCGCGCCGGCATCACCACCGAGGACATCAACACCTTCGTCCACGAGGACACGATCCGCCGCGGCGGCTACCCCGCGCCGCTCAACTACCACGGGTTCCCGAAGAGCGTCTGCACCTCGATCAACGACGTGGTCTGCCACGGCATCCCGTGCGATCGCGTCCTCGTTCCGGGCGACATCATCAACGTGGACGTCACCACGATCTACAACGGCTTCTACGGCGACACGTCCGCGACCTTCTACATCGGCAAGCCCTCGGCCGAGGCGAAGCACGTGACCGAGGTGTCCCGGCGCAGCCTGCAGCTCGGCATCGCCCAGGTCCGGGACGGGGCGCGCCTTGGCGACATCGGGGCCGCCATTCAAGAGTTCGCCGAGGGCGAGGGCTGCTCGGTGGTGCGGGCCTTCGTCGGGCACGGCATCGGGCGGCGCTTCCACGAGGCGCCGCAGGTCTCGCACGTGGGCAAGTACGGCAGCGGCGCCCGCCTCCGCGCCGGCATGTGCTTCACGATCGAGCCGATGATCAACCTCGGCACCTACGAGGTCGAGATCCAGGAAGACAAGTGGACCGCGCTGACGGCCGATCGCTCGCTGTCGGCACAGTTCGAGCACACCATCGTCGTGACGAGGAACGGCTGCGAGGTGCTGACCCGTCGCAGCCGTCCGCTCGCGAACAGCGAGATCTTCCCCGATCCCTTCGTCGTCTCCGCGGCGCGAGCGCTCTGACGCAGAGCGCGCTCGACGACGCGCACGACGCCGACGACGCGCACGACGCGCACAACGCCGACGACGCGCACGACGCGCACGACGCCGACGACACGCACGACGCCGACGACACGCCGTGCCCGGACCGCGCGCGCCGGCCAGCCCCGGCCACGAGGGCCGGCGCGGCGGTGCGCCGACGTGGCCCGGATCGGTCGATCGGAAACCGAGTTTTGTCGACCGTCCGGCCTGCGATTGGGAGTAGAAGCAGGGGCATGGCCTTGGACGAAGCGTCGCGTGCCCGGATCGCGCCGTATGTGTCGAGCCCGACGGCCGACGTCTTCTCGCTGTCGGGTCTGCCGGAAGAAGTCATCGCCGTCCTGTTCGCGTACTACTCGCGCAGCCGGGACGATCTGCGCACCAACCTGGCGCGCCTGCTCGGCGACGAGGAGCTCGACGTCGCCCCGGAGGCCGGCGGCCGGCCGCGCCGGGGCCTCGCGTTCGCGTCGGACAAGGCGCGGAGCTTCCACGAGAAATGGGTCGTGGGCTACGGCCACGCGTCGGTCGCCGAGCACGCCGTGGTGCACCTCGCGATCGAGAACGTCAGCATCGTCGCGTCCAAGGTGATCGAGGACCTGCGGCTCGGCTCGTACACGGAGAAGAGCACGCGCTACGTGGTCTTCGATCAGCACTCGTTCGTCGACCTGCCGGAGCTCGACGCCGAGCACGCCGCGAAATACAAGGCCTCGAGCGAGCGGCTCTTCGCGACCTACCTCGACCTCGTCCCCCGGGTGACCGAGCGGCTCGGCGCGCGCTCGCCGAAGCCCGAGAAGATGTCGGACGCCGCCTACAAGGGGGCGCTGCGCGCGCAGGCGTGCGATCTCCTGCGCGGCCTCCTGCCGGCGGGGACGCGGACGAACATCGGCCTCACCGCGAACGCGAGGGCGCTCGAGGTCCTGCTCACGAAGATGCTGTCGCACCCGCTCGAGGAGGTGCGCAGGGTCGCCCGCGAGATGCACGCGGCGGCGCTCGCCGTGACCCCGACGCTCGTGAAGTACGCCGCGCCGAACGAGCTCCGGCAGACGCTGCAGGCCACCGTCGCCGCGGCGATGAAGCGGGTCTACACGCCGCCGGACGAGGGCGTGAGCGCGACGATGGTGATCAACCAGCCCGTCCGGCTGGTGCGCTACGACAAGGACGCGCTGGAGCGCGTCGCGCTCGCGCTCGCGTACGACGGGAGCGACCCGGGCGTGCACGCCTACAACCTGGGCGACGCGCTCCACCGCGCGACGCTGCCGGAGCTCATCGGGATCGCGAAGGCCGCGTGCGAGAAGCGCGGCCCGTACGACGCGCCGCCGCGCGCGTTCGAGGCGTCGACGATGACCTTCGAGCTGATGCTCGACTACGGCGCGTACCGCGACCTGCAGCGCCACAGGATGCTGACGCCGGCGACGCAGCGGCTCACCTGCCGGCTCGGCTTCGAGACGCCGCAGGCCCTCTCGGATCTCGGCCACGCCGAGGCCTACCAGGACGCGATGCTCGCCGCGCGCGACGCGTGGAACGCGATGGAGGAGCGCTACCCCCTCGAGTCGCAGTACGCGGTGCCGCTCGGCTTCCGCGTGAGGACCCTCTGGACGCTGAACCTGCGCGAGCTCTTCCACGTCATCGAGCTCCGCTCGGCGAAGCAGGGGCACACGAGCTACCGGCGCATGGCCCAGGGGCTCTACCGCACCGCGATCACGGTGCACCCCTGGCTCAAGGAGATGATCCGCGTCGATCTGAACGACTACGCGCTCGCGCGGAGCTGACGTCCGGGACGCCGGCGCCCGCTGGCGTCCGCGTCAGAGGCGAGCCGCCTCGATGAGCTCCGTCGCGGCCCTGAGCGACGCGCCGGTGACCTTCGCCCCCGACAGCATCCGCGCCACCTCGGCGATGCGGTCCTTCTTGTCGACGCGCGTGACCGAGCTCTTGGCGATGCCGCCCGCGTTCTCCTTGGCGACGACGAAGTGAGCGCCGGCGAACGCCGCGATGGGCGCGAGGTGGGTGATGCAGAGCACCTGGTGGTGGCGCGCCACGTCACCGATCGCGCGCCCGATCTTGTCGGCGACGGCGCCGCCGACGCCGCTGTCGACCTCGTCGAAGACGTAGAGCCCGGCGGGCCCGCACTCCGCGAGCACCCGCTTCAGGGCGAGCAGGGCGCGCGAGAGCTCGCCGCCCGAGGCGATGCGGCGCAGGGGGCGAGGCTCGATCCCCTTGTTGGGCGAGATGAGGAACTCGACGCGGTCGATGCCGTCCTGGCCGAGGCGGGCGCCGTCGACGACCAGCTCGGCGCGGTCGCCGCCGTGCGGCTCGATGTCCACGACGACCCGCGCCCCGCCCATGCCGAGATCGGCGAGCTCCGAGGAGATCGCGGCGCCGAGCTTCTCGCCGGCCCTCCGCCGCTTCGCCGAGAGCTTGCGGGCGCGCTCGGCGGCGACGGCGAGCAAGGCGTCGCGCCGCCGCTCGAGCTCCGCGACGTGGCTCTCGACCCCCGAGAGGCGCTCCAGCTCGGCCGCGAGGCGCGCCCGCGCGGCGAGCACGTCGTCGAGCGTGGGGCCGTGCTGCCGCAGCAGGCCCTCGAGGCGGTACATGCGATCCTCGATCTCGGAGAGGCGATCCGGGTCGGCCTCCGCGCGCTCGGCGTAACGGGCGATCTGGCGGGCCGCCTCGCTGAGCTCCGTCCAGCAGCCGTCGACCGCGCGGGCGACATCGTCGAGCGCGGGATCGATCTCCGCCGCCGCCCGGAGCTCCGAGGCGAGGCGCGCGAGCTCGTCGCACATCGCGTCGTCCCCTTGATCGAGGCGGGACGCGGCGCGCCGCGTGATGTCGTGCAGGCGGCCCGCGTGGCGGAGCCGGTTGCGCTCGGCCGCGAGATCGGCGAGCTCGCCGGGGCGCGGCGACAGCGCGTCGATGGCCTGGAGCTGGAAGGAGAGGAACGCCTCGCGCTCGCCGCGGCCGCGCTCGAGCTCGCGGGCGGCCCTGAGCTCGGCGGTGAGCGCCTCGAGCGCGCTGACGTCCGCCGCGAGCTCGCTGCGCGCAGGCACGAGGCGGCCGAAGCGATCGAGGTAGCCGAGGTGCGTCGACGGATCGGTCAGCGCGACGCTCTCGTGCTGCGAGGCGACGTCGGCGAGCTCCGGGGCGAACGCCTGGAGCTCGCCCGCGGTGCAGAGGCGGCCGTTCAGGTAGGCGCGCGAGCGGCCGGTCGCCTGGACCACGCGGCGGACCACGAGCTCGCCCTCGCTCGCGATGCCGGCGGCGTCGAGCATCGCCATCGCGCGATCGGAGCCGCGCACGTCGAAGAGCGCCTCGATCTCGGCCTCGTCCGCGCCGGGGCGGACCTGCTCGGCGCTCGCGCGGCCGCCGAGGACCAGCGAGAGCGCGCCCACGACGATGGACTTGCCCGCGCCCGTCTCACCGGTGAGCACGTTGAACCCCGGCTCGAGGCGGAGCTCGAGGGCGTCCATCAGGATGAAGTTCTTGACCCGAAGCGCGACCAGCACAGCGGCGGGAGGATAGAAAGCTTTCGACCCGTCGTCAGCGGATCTTCACCTGCTTCATGACGGTGACCGGAATTCCTTCGAAAGGCGGCACCGCGACGTCGCGGAACGCAGCGGCGATGCACCCGGCGGTGGCGGTCCCGACCAGGTCGCCCCCCTCCACGCGCGCCGACATGGCTTTCCCCGTGAGCGCGAAGGTGACGGCCACGCGGGCCGTGCCGGTGAGGCCCTCGCCGGTGCACCCGGCGGCGACCGCCGCCGCGGACGCGAGGACGCTGGACGCCGCGCTCTGATCGAAGCGCGCTGGCTCGTCCTTCGCCGGAAGGAGCGGCGCCGGCGGCGGCTGCTTGCCCGCCGGCTTGGCGCGCTCGGGCTCGCTCGGCGCCGCGGCCCGGGCAGGGCGCTCGGGGACATCAGGCTTCTCGCTGGCTTGCGGCGCGGCGGTCGCCGCCGGCGCGGCGGTCGCCGCCGGCGCGGCGGTCGCCGCCGGCGCGGCGGTCGCCGCCGGCGCGGCGGTCGCCGCCGGCGCGGCGGTCGCCGCCGGCGCGGGCCCGGGAGCAGCCCCTGTCTGCACGGGCTGCGGCGGTGCAGCTGGCTCGCCGGCAGGGCTGGCCGAGGCGGCCAGCGCCTGCTCCGCAGGGCCGGGAGAAGCGGCCAGCGGCTCCGCGATCGGCTCGTCATCCAGGGACGGCTCCCGATCGGCGGTCTGGCCAGCGGGATCCGCCGCGGCGGACGACGGAGGCGGCACCTCGGGCGGCGCCGCAACGAGCGCGCCGCTGCCTGCGGGCGCGCCCTGGGTCTCCACGGCGCTGGACGAGCGGCCGTAAGCCTGCGCGAGGTAGAGCGCAGCGCCGAACACGATGAAGACGACGGTCACCCAGCCGGCAAGCGCCATGTTCTGCCGCGATGCCGGCGTCGAGAGGGCGCGCAGCTTCTCGGACACGAGGGAGCCGGCCGTGATCGAGGTGCGCACCGGCGTCTCTTCCCCGGAGGACGTGTGTCCCTCGACGGCCAGGAGCTCGGGCTCGACGGGCTGCGAGGGGAACGAGGCGTCCGAGCTCCGCTCGGCGGCGGCGTCATCGAACAGCCCGCTGTTGATGCTCAGGATCTCGTGATCGGCCCGGTCCTCGTTGCGGCGCGCCTCGCCCTCCTCGCCGGGCGGCGGCGCCATGCTGCGCAGGTCGATCAGGCCCGAGGTCTCCTTGCGCTCGGCGCGCCCGCGGGGAGAGGTCTGGCCGGGCCAGTCGCCCGCCGCGTGGGCGGTCGACCGCGGGGAGAGGTTCGTGAGCGCGAGCGGCTCGTGCGACGGCCGCTCGTCGCTCTCATGATCCTGCGGCCCTCCCGCGGCGCCCTGCGCCTCGGCCGCCTCGGACCTGGCGCGGTCTCGCCGCTGCTCCTCAGCGGCGCGCGGCGGGCCCGCGGCCGGCGACGGGGCGAGCGAGCCCAGCAAGGCGAGGTCCGCCGGCGAGGCGTCGGCGAACTGCGCGGCGCTCGGACCGGACCGGGCGCGCCGCGCGGACGGCATGGGCTGCGGGGCGAGCGCCGCCATCGCCTGCACGTCCTGGAGCCGGAGCTCGGGCGACGAGCGGTGCGACGACGGCCGGCCCTCGTCGATGGAGAGCGGCGCCGACGGCATCTCGGAGAGCGGCGCCGGCGGCATCTCCGACGGCGGCGCGATGGGCCGCGCGGAGCCGCCGGCGCGCGGGACAGCAGCGGCCCGCGGCCGCGCCACCGGCGCCGTGGTGCGCTGCTCGCGCCGCGCCGGCGGTCGCGCCGGGACCGGCGTGCGCGGGGCCGCGCGGGGCACCGCGGCGGGCTCGAGCGCGGGCGCGGGCTGGCTCGCGCGCTCCTCCTCGAGGACGTGCGAGCCGAACGAGAGCGACGGCGGCTCGACCCCCGGGGAGAGCATCTGCGCGAGGTCCTGGATCGAGACGGGATCCGAGTCGGCGGGAGGGAGCGCGGACGGGCTCCTGCCGGGCGGCGCCGCGCCGCCGCGGGGCGTGTCGTCCCAGGAGAGGCCCGCGAACGTGCGCTGCCGCGCCGGGACCTCGCGCCGCCCCAGCCCGCCGTCCGGCGTCACGACGGCGTGCTCGAGCGAGGCCTCGGCCGCCGCGTAGAACGCGTCCAGCGCCCTCGGGCTGGACTCAGGCGCGGCGTCCAGCTCCTGCTGCGCGATCCGCTCCGCGAGCGTGAGCCCTCGCCTGCCCCCGGCCGCCGCCGGCGCCGCGCGCCGCTCCGCCTCGCCCGCGGGCTCCAGCCGGCGCTGGATGCCAGCGCCCGGGAGCGTCGTCTCGGCGTCCAGCACATCGCTCGACAGCCCGGCCCCCCTCTCCGAGCGGCGCCCGGAGGAAGGCTTCGCGCGCTCCGGCTCGCTCGACGGCTCCCGTCGGTCGCGTCCGCTCGCGGAGCTCGGAACACCCGAGGGGGAAGACCGTGGCTCCCCCCTCTCGGCCGCGGATTGCTTGCTCTTCATGCGACACGTCTTGCAGACAAACGGCAAGGACGGACGCATCTCGCGTCCTACACCGATCTCCACGTAGGTCCTGCAGAGAGAGCAGGCGAGTTGCACCTTGAGAAGAGAATCGCGCAGCTCGCCAGCACGCGCAATCTTCTTCACAGGTGACCGGGGCGGTCGTCCTCGGGCTCGTCCGCTCCGCCCGGCTCCGGGCCGCGGGATTTCGCCGGATCCCGCTGGATTCGCCTAGGCGGAGGGCTCACCGGCGCGCGCCGGCAGGGGCGCGGGCGGGCGCACCCAGCGTTGCTCCAGCCACTCCAGCGAGACCGGCGCGCTCCGCAGCGCCGCATCGACGGCGCGCGCGACCGGATCGGGGGCCGGGGCTGACCCGGAAGCGCGGGTCGACAGGATCCAGTTCGACAGCTCGTAGTGGTGGAGGAGCGGCGCGAACCGGTGGGCGTCGAAGCCGGCAAGGATCTCCGCGGCGCGGCTCAGGCGATCGCAGCGCACGAGCGCCGTCGTGACGTCGAAGAGCAGGGCGCGGAGGTCCTCGAAGGCGCGCTCCGGGTTCCCGGCCACGCTCTCCAGGAGCGCCTCGAACCCGGCGTCGGAGAGGCCAGCCGCCTCGGCCGCCTCGGCCATCGCGGGCACCTGCGTGGCCAGGAAGTCGGAGTTGGGGGCGTGCCCAAGGAGGCGCCCGACGAGGTACAGATCGAACGCGCTGGCGATGGCCTCGGCGAGCAGGAGCGCCTCCGCGCTGGGCGGAGCGCAGGCGCCCGCGGCCGTGAGCGCGCGGTGGGCGAGGTGGTGCCACGCGACGTGCGCGACGACGTCGGCGGCGAGGTGGTCGCCGGCGATCAGGTCGCCTTGCTCGCTCTGGCTCCAGAACGTCAGGTTCAAGAAGACGACGCGATCCCAGCTCGCCTCGCCCTCGGGCACGCGAAAGCGGTACCCTTCGCGCCGGAGCGCCTGCTTCAGATCGTCGTAGAGCGCGACGTGCCGGAAGGAGCGCTCGTCGTCGATGGTCAGCTCGTCCAGGGTCAAGGTTCGCAGCTTCACGCGGCGGACATTAGACCCGGAACGTTTCGTCAGCCACAGCGGAGGCCGGGGAGGGACAGCCCCGGCGGAGGCCTGGAAGAACCGAGCGGCGTCGCGTGTTTGGGGCCGAGGGCGGGGTTTTCCCGACCGGGGTCGCAAGTTCTCGCCCCTGGCCGGGTGTTGCAAGCGCCGCCGGCTTAGGCATGATGCGCCCGTTCCTGCGCCAGCCGAGGAGGCACACCGAATGATTTCCGTCAGGTCTCTCTGTTCTATCGCGCTCGTGCTCGTCGCCAGCGGTGCCGCCGGCTGCAAGGAGGACCCGCCCCCTCCCCAGCCGGAGCCGGCAAGCTCCGCGGCGGCGACCACGAACAAGGGAAAGGCGAGCCTGCGGACGCCCGTGTCGCCGATGGCGAAGGTCGACCCGCAGTCGATGAAGGAGTACCGCGTCGACGTCTGCTACTTCGGGACGCTCTCGCTGAAGCAGGCCCGCGACGCGTACCTCGCGAGCCTCGGCAAGGAGGAGCCCAGCGAGAAGAAGATCCCGAGCTTCGGCAACGACGATCAGGCGAAGGGCGCGCTCCCCGCGAAGCCGCCCGGCGCCGCCGCGCCGAAGACGACCGGCCTGCCCGGCACCGCCGCCGCGCCGGGCGGCACCAGCGCCCCCGCCGCCAAGGGCGCGCCGACCCCGCCTGGCAAGCCGGCCGAGCGCCGGCCGATCAACTTCAGCGCGCGCGCGCCGCACGAGCGCAACGCGCGCGCTTGCACCGTCGCCCTCAGCCTCAAGGAGCCGGCCATGGCGGACGTCGACGCCGCGCTCGCCGAGTACGCGCCGTTCGCGACCGAGCTGGCGAAGAACATCGCCGCAGCGGCCAACTACTACCAGCGCGAGGAGTACAAGAAGGACAGCTTCGCGAAGGGCAAGGAGCTCCACGCGAAGCTCCTCGCCGAGTTCCAGAAGCTCGACGCGCACTCCGACAAGCTCGGCCTCGCGGTGTCCGCGTGGCACGCGTCGCACCTGCCCGACCTCGCGAAGGCGGAAGAGGGCCAGAAGGAGGCGATCACGGCCCTCGAGGACGCGCGGGCGCTCATGCTGATCCTCTCCAGCAAGAACGTCGATCCGGCGGCCGAGAAGACCGCGCTCCAGAAGCTGGAGACGTCCGCGGCCGCGCTCAAGACGTACGGCTCGACCCACCAGACCGACCCGTGGGCCAAGATCATGGAGCCCGCGCTCGCCGGCTTCATCCGCGACGTGAAGGCGGCCGAGCCCAAGCTGACGGACAAGGGGATCACCTCCCCCGCCCTGTTCCTGCCGGTCGTCACGAGCTTCGTGTCGGTGATCGAGGGGAAGCACCGCGCGCTCTCCCGCTCGCTCATGGCGAAGAGCCAGGCGGCGACGCGCGCGGCCGCCGGGACCGCGCAGCCGGCCGCGCCCGAAAAGGAGTGACGCGCCCGGGCGCGCTCCCGCGAGGGAGGCGCGCGCTCCCCGCATAGGGAGGCGCGCGCCGCTCGCGCCGCGCCTCCGCCGGGGGCGCGATCAGAACGGGCGGCCGGTGCGGCGGGCGATCGCGAGGCGGTAGAGGGCCTCGTACTGCCGCGCGGCTTGCGCCCAGCCGAAGTTCTTCTTCATCGCCCGCAGCTGCATCGACCGGAAGTAGGCCGGGTCGGCGCGGTAGAGGTGCACCGCCCACGCGACGGTGTTCCCGAGCGCGCTCGACGACATCTCCTCGAACTTGAAGCCCGTGACGTTGTTCTCGACCGTGTCGTCGAGGCCGCCGACGGCGCGCACGACCGGCAGCGTCCCGTAGCGCTGGCTGTACATCTGGTTCAGCCCGCAGGGCTCGTAGCGCGACGGCATCAGGAAGAGGTCGGCGCCCGCCTCGATGCGGTGGGCGAGCCCCTCGTTCATGCCGACGTAGACGCGGAAGCGGTCGCTCGCGCCGGAGATCCGCGAGAAGAGGTCCTCGGCCCAGCGCTCGCCGGAGCCCAGGACGATGAGCTGGACGTCGAGCGAGAGGATGTGGTCGAGCGCGCCCGCGAGGATGTCGATCCCCTTCTGGGTCGCCAGCCGGCTGATGAGCCCGAGGAGCGGGACGTCGGGGCGCTCCTCGAGCCCCATCTCTCGCTGGAGCGCCGCCTTGCAGAGGCGCTTGCCGCCAAGATCCTCGGCGGAGAACGGCGCCGCGATGTGGGGATCGGTCGCGGGGTTCCAGATGGAATCGTCGATGCCGTTGAGGATCCCGATCACGTCGGTGCCGCGATCCCGCAGCACGCCGTCGAGCCCCTCGCCGCCCTCCCACGTCTGGATCTCCTGCGCGTACCTGGGGGAGACCGTGGAGACGAGCGTGGCGTTGTAGATGCCGCCCTTGAGCAGGTTGATGCTGTCGTAGGCCTCCAGGCAGAACCTGTGGAACTGATCCCACCCGAGCCCGGTCGTGGGGAGCTGTCCCTTGTTGAACCAGCCCTGGTAGCCGAGGTTGTGGATCGTCAGCACGGACGCGGCGCGGGCGAGCGGCGACCGGTGCTCGAGGACGTTGAGGTAGAGCGGGACGAGCGCCGACTGCCAGTCGTGGACGTGGACGATGTCCGGCCAGAACTCGAGCGCGTGGCAGAGCTGCAGCGCGCCGCGAGACAGGAGCGCGTAGCGGGCGAGGTTGTCGCCGAACTCGCCGTGCGCGTCGCCGTAGATGCCGTCGCGATCGTAGAGCACGTCGTGCTCGAGCAGGTACACGCGGGGCGCAGGCGCGCCGGGCGCGCCGGGATCGAGGCGCGTCTCCCAGACGGCGGTCCACGCCTCGCCGCCGCCGAGGGGCACGCCGAGCGAGAGCGGCAGCCGGTGCGGCATGAAGCGCTCCGCCGGGGGCTCGCCGCCTCCGCCTTGGGCCGCGCCGGCCGCCGGGGCCGCGTCGGCCGCCGGGGCCGCGCCGGCCGCCGGGGCCGCGCCGGCCGCCGGGGCCGCGCCGGCCGCCGGGGCCGCGCCGGCCGCCGGGGCCGCGAGGCCGTTGCCGGCGGCGGCCGCCGCGGCGACGGCCGGCGCGGCGACGGCCTCGCTGCCCGCGGGCTGCTGCTCGGCGAGCGCGATCTGGCGGGCGAGGTAGCGCTTGGCGGCACGGTACGCCGGCATCACGACGCGCACGTCGTGACCGGCCGCGGCGAGCGCGATCGGCAGCGCGCCCGCCACGTCGGCCAGACCACCTGTCTTGCTGAAGGGGACGCACTCGGACACCACGAAGAGAATTTTGAGGCGCGGCATGGACATGGGTGAGGAGGGGGAGCGCGCCCCCGACTCAAGGCGAGCGCGTCGCGTTCCTTCTACCAGCTTCACGCGCGATCTTGACCACGCGATCGACAGAGCGCGCGAGACCGAGCGCCGACGTGTCCACCGAGAAGTCGGCCTGCTCATAGAGCGCGCGCCGCGCCTGGAAGAGCGCCCTGAGCTCCTTCATGGCGTCGGCCCGGTTGGCCATGGGCCGCGCGTCCCCCTGCTCGACCACGCGGCGCCAGTGGTCCTCGGGCGTCGCCCGGAGCCACACCGTCACCGCGCAGCGCCTCAGTCGCTCGAAGGTCACCGGATCGGTCACCAGGCCGCCGCCCGTGGCCACGATCCCGTGGGCGCGCGCGCCCTCGAGCCGCGCGAGCTCCTCGCGCTCCAGCCGCCGGTAGTAGGCGTTGCCATGGATCTCGAACAGGGCGGCGAGGCTCATCCCCGCGCGCGCGGCCACGAGGGCGTCGAGCTCGAGGAACGGCACGCCGAGCCGCGCCGCGACGCGGCCGCCGATCGTGGTCTTGCCGGCCCCGCGCAGGCCGAGCAGCGCGACGAGGGGCTCGCCCGCCCCTCCCCCCTCCTCGCCGGCCGATCGGCCGCGCGGCGGCGCCTCCTCGCCGAGCTCGCCCGCCGAGAGCAGCGCGGCGGCCGAGGCGCCCAGCGCGCGGCCGATGTCCTCGAGTCGTACCACGGAGACGTTCGCCCGCCCGCTCTCGAGCAGCACCAGGAAGCGCTCGCTCACGCCGGCGAGCTCGGCGAGCTCGCGCAAGGTGAGCGCGAGCTCCGTCCGCCGCTGCCGGAGCCGACCGCCGAGGTGCGCGAGGATCGGCGGCGCACCGTCCGCCACGCCCGCCGCGCCGTCCGCCGCGCCCGCCTCCGGCCCATGACCTGCGCGCGCCCTGCGCGATGTCTGACGGGACGCCATCTCGTCGATGCACTATATTTCATGAAAGCCGGTCCAGCAAGAACTATACTGCTTGACTGAACCCCGCCGCGGTGGTGGGCTCGTCGGGTATGGAAGCGACCACCTCTCCTCCTTCCGCGGCGCCGGCGCCGCAGACCAGGGCCCGGGAAGACGGCGCGTCCGGCGAGGACGCGCCCCTCCGCTTCGAGACGGAGCCAGGCCGTTACAGGCACTGGAAGCTCTCGTTCGAGGGGGCGATCGCGCGCGTGGCGATGGACGTCGACGAGGACGCGGCGGCGCGGCCCGGCTACCAGCTGAAGCTCAACAGCTACGACATCGCGGTCGACATCGAGCTCGCCGACATCGTGCAGCGGCTGCGCTTCGAGCACCCCGAGGTGAAGGCGGTCGTCGTGACGAGCGCGCAGCCGCGGATCTTCTGCGCCGGCGCGAACATCTACATGCTCGGGTCGTCGACGCACGCGTTCAAGGTCAACTTCTGCAAGTTCACGAACGAGACGCGCCTCGCGCTCGAGGAGGCGTGCTCCGAGAGCGGGCAGCGCTACCTCGCGGCGCTGAACGGCGTCGCCTCGGGCGGCGGCTACGAGCTCGCGCTCGCGTGCGAGGAGATCTTCCTCGCCGACGACGGGAGCAGCGCCGTCTCGTTCCCGGAGACGCCGCTGCTCGCCGTGCTCCCGGGGACCGGGGGGCTCACGCGGCTCGTGGACAAGCGCAAGGTGCGGCGCGACCTCGCGGACGTGTTCTCGACGCTGGCCGAGGGGGTGCGCGGCAAGCGCGCGGAGCAGTGGGGCCTCGTCGATCGCTCGATCCCGAAGAGCCGCTTCGATCAGGCGGTGGCCCAGCGCGCGGCCGAGCTCGCGGCGGCGACGCCGGACAGGGCGGGGCCCGGGGTGAGGCTCTCGCCGCTCGAGCCGCGGCGCGCCACGGCGGGCGACGTATCGACCTGCGACTACCGCCACGTGTCGATGAAGGTGGACCGCGCCGCGAGGACCGCGGAGATCCGCGTGCTCGGGCCGGACGGCGAAGGGCCCGAGGTGCGCGAGGTGCGCGAGGCGCGCGAGGTGCGCGAGACGCCGACCGACGCCGCCGGGATGCGCCGGGCGGGGGCGGACCTGTGGGCGCTCCGCGCGTTCCGCGAGCTGGACGACGCGCTGCTCGACCTCCGCTTCAACCACCCGACGGTGGGCCTCGTGCTCCTGCGGACGTCCGGCTCTCCCGCCGCGGTGCGGGCCGCGGACGAGGCGCTGTGGGCGAGCCGCGACGACTGGTTCGTGAGGGAGGTGCTGCTCCACATGCGGCGCGTGCTCAAGCGGCTCGACCTCACGGCGCGCAGCGTGTTCGCGCTGATCGAGCCGGGCTCCTGCTTCGCGGGGAGCCTGTTCGAGCTCGCCCTCGCGGCGGACCGCTCCTACATGCTGGACGGCGGACGGGACGAGGGGCGGGCAGGGGCGCCCGCGTCGCCCGCGTCGCCCGCGTCCATTGCGCTGAGCTCGCTGAACTTCGGTCCGCTCGTCATGTCGAACGGCCTGACGCGGCTCGCGGCGCGCTTCCTCGGCGCGCCGGAGCGCGTGGCCGCGCTGAAGGAGAAGACGGGCCTCCTGTCCGCCGAGGAGGCGCTGGAGGAGGGCCTCTGCACCTTCGCGCCGGACGCGATGGACTGGGACGACGAGGTGCGGCTCGCGATCGAGGAGCGGGTGAGCCTGTCGCCCGACGCGCTCACCGGGATGGAGGCGAGCCTGCGCTTCTGCGGGCCGGAGACGATGGAGACGAAGATCTTTTCGCGGCTGTCGGCCTGGCAGAACTGGATCTTCCAGCGCCCCAACGCGGTGGGCCAGCGGGGCGCGCTGACGGTGTACGGGCGGCCGGAGCGCCCCGAATTCGACTGGAGGCGGACATGAGCGCGGTCGTCAACTCGGAGAGGATCCCGAACAACGTCGACCTCGCGTCGGACAGGAAGCTGCAGCGCGCCCTCGAGGCGTGGCAGCCGAAGTTCCTGGACTGGTGGCGGGAGACGGGGCCCGAGGGCTTCCAGGCGGACGACATCTACCTGCGCACGGCGATCAGCGTCGATCACGAGGGGTGGGCGCATTTCGACTACGTGAAGATGCCGGAGTACCGCTGGGGCATCTTCCTCGCGGATCGGGTGGCGGACCGGGCGATCGGCTTCGGCGACCACCTGGGCGAGCCGGCGTGGCAAGAGGTGCCGGGGGAGCTCCGGAACATGCTGCGGCGGCTGGTGGTGACGCAGGGAGACACGGAGCCCGCGAGCGTGGAGCAGCAGCGGCTGCTCGGCCAGAGCTGCCCGAGCGTCTACGACCTGCGGAACCTGTTCCAGGTGAACGTCGAGGAGGGGCGGCACCTCTGGGCGATGGTGTACCTCCTGCACAGCCACTTCGGCCGCGACGGCCGGGAGGAGGCGGAGGCGCTCCTGGAGCGGCGCAGCGGCGACCCGGACAAGCCGCGGATCCTGGGCGCCTTCAACGAGCCGTGCACGAACTGGCTCTCGTTCTTCATGTTCACCTACTTCACGGATCGCGACGGCAAGTACCAGCTGCTCGCGCTGGCGGAGAGCGGCTTCGATCCGCTGTCGCGCACGACGCGGTTCATGCTGACCGAGGAGGCGCACCACATGTTCGTCGGCGAGACGGGCCTGCTCCGCATCGTCGAGCGCACGTGCGAGCTGATGAAGCGCAACGCGAACGAGGACGCGCGCGCCGAGGGCGGCATCGATCTGCCGACGATGCAGAAGTACCTGAACCTCTGGTACTCGCTGTCGCTCGACCTCTTCGGCGGGGAGATCTCGTCGAACGCGGCGTCGTTCTTCGCCTCGAGCGTGAAGGGCCGCGCGAAGGAGGCGTCGTACGACGACCACCGGGCGCTCGACGGCGTGTACGTAATCGACGTTCCGCACGTGCCGCACGTGCCCGCCGCCGGGGGCGGCGCGGTGACCGGCTGGCGGCGCGAGGAGGTGCCGCTCAGGAACGCGATGAACGAGGTGCTGCGCGACGAGTACGTGGCCGACTCGCAGCGCGGGATCGACAAGATGAACCGGGTGATCGAGGCGTCCGGCGTGTCGTTCAGGCTGAGCCTGCCGAGCCGGCGCTTCCACCGGAGCTCGGGGATCTACGCGGGGCTCCACTTCGACGTCGACGGCAACCCGCTCTCGAAGGAGGCGTGGGAGCGCCGGCGCGACGCGTGGCTGCCGACCGCGAGCGACGAGGCCTACGTGCAGAGCCTGATGGAGAAGCCGGTGTTCGATCCGAAGCAGATGGCGAACTGGATCGCGGCGCCGGCGAAGGGGCTCAAGGGCAAGCCCGTCGACTTCGAGTACGTGCGGCGCGGCTAGGGCGCGCCCGCGTCGGGCGAATCAGGCGAAGACGCGCCCGCGTCAGGGGGAGGTGCGCCCCCGCCCGCGGGCGCCTTCTTCGGCGGGTCGCCGTGCTCGGCGGTGAGCTTCTTCACGAGCCCGTCGAGGAGCACCTGCTCGTGGTACTGCGGCATCGCCGGGAGCTGCACGGCGACGTGAACCCCGGCGCGGCCGTCCACGACCTCGATCGCCCCCTGCGTCACCCGGCCGCCGCTCTCCGGGCTCCGGTACTCGAAGAGCAGGTAGCCGTTGGAGACGTCCTTCTCGACGAGCTTGAAGCCGAGATCGACGCGCACGAGGCGCAGCGCCGTGCCGAAGGTCTGCTCGAAGGTGTAAGGCGACTCATAGGCGACGCTGGCGCTGGCGTGCCGCTCGCCGAGGCCGCTCGCCACGGGGACGGCGAGCGCGACGAGGGCGGCGAGCGCGATCGACGGGAAGCGGCGCATGACCGCTGCGTAGAGGGGCTGGCGAGGGCGGGCCAAGTTCCTTGCTACCGGGCGAGCGGCTATGCTGGCGTCGATCTCGATGGACCGACCCTACGTCGAGCAGCTCCGCATCCAGGGCTACGGCTGCGTGCAGGACGCGACCCTGCAGCTGACGCCGCTGCATGCGCTCATCGGGCCCAACGACAGCGGCAAGAGCACGGTGCTGCGGGCGCTCCGCGCGCTCTCCTCCGTCCTCGAGCGGGCGCTCGGGGCGCCGTCGCAGGACACGCTCGGGCGCGCCGGCCCCGCGAGCAAGGCCCCGGACGGCGCCGTGTTCGAGGTGTCGGCGGCGAGCACGACGTGGCGTGTGGAGCTCGACGCCGGGGGGCGAGTCCGGTCCATGTCGTTCCCCAGGGATCTCGAGCCCCCTTCCCTGCTCGACGACGCAGACGGGGACGACGCGGGCGGCGCGCCCAGCCCGGAGCGCCCTGCGCTGGACATCGTCCAGGCGCTGCGCGGGGCCCAGATGCTCCGCCTCGATCCCGACGCGCTGAGGGCCCCGCACCCGCTCATCCCCGACGGGCACCCGCTCTGCTTCTCCGACGAGCGCGGCACGGGCCTGCCGGCTGTCTACGACGCCGTCATCAGCCGCGACCTGTCGGCGTACGTCGATCTGAACGAGGAGCTCACCCGCCTGTTCCCCAGCGTGAAGAGCCTCCACCTCGCCAACCCGAGCTCCACGACGAAGGCCATCGGCGTGAAGCTCGAGGGCGGCGCCGTGGTGCCGGCGTCGCTGATGAGCGAGGGCATGCTGTACTACCTCGCCTTCGCGGCGCTGCCGCACCTCGATCCGACGCCCCTGCTCCTCGTCGAGGAGCCCGAGCACGGGCTGCACCCCGCGCGCATCGCCGACGTGATGCGCGCGCTGCGCCTCGTCTCCGAGAAGACCCAGGTCCTCCTCGCGACGCACAGCCCGCTCGTGGTGAACGAGCTGCAGCCGGAGGAGGTCACGGTCGTCACCCGCGCGGGCGAGCGGGGGATGAGGGCCACGCGCATCCTGGACACGCCGGGCTTCGAGGATCGGGCGAGGGTGTACGCGCTGGGGGAGCTCTGGCTGAGCTACGCCAACGGCGGGGACGAGGCGCCGCTCCTCGGGGGAGGGCCGCGGCCGTGATGAAGGCGCCCGATCGGATCCGGGTCTTCCTCGTCGGCGAGGGCGAGAGCGAGCTGGGCAGCCGCGCCGGGGCGCCCGCCTTCCAGTCGGACAAGCACCCCGGCGTGCTCTTCACGCTGCTCTCCCGCGTCCAGCCGAGCGGATGGGTCGTCGGCGGCGCCCGCGAGTGGAAGAGCATCCGGAAGTACCAGGCGCGCGGCGCGGCCCACGAGGACACGCACCACGTGCTGGGCGCGGCGCTCGACGCGCAGGAGGCGGGGTGCGAGATCCTCGCGTTCGCCCGCGACATCGACCGCGATCCGGCGCGCCGCGAGGCGATCGCGGAGGGCATCCGGCGCGTCTCGTCGGCGCTGTCCTCGCCGCCCGACGTGATCGGCGGCGTGGCAGCGCCGGCGCTCGGAGGCTGGATCCTCGCGCTGCTCGGCGAGAAGGCGACCGAGGAGATGTCGCCCCTCAGGGCGCAGGCGATGCTCGCCGCGAAGGGCATGATGCCCGGCGACGGCGCCGCCATGGTGCGCGTGGCGGAGGACGCCGACCTCGACGCCGTCCCCCCGGACGCCACGTCGCTCGGCGAGTGGCTCGCGCGCGCGCGCGCGGTGCTGCCGCGGCGGGCAGGACGCGTCGTGAGGTGAGCGCTGACGCCCTCACGATGGAACAGCCATCGTCGGAAGGGGCTATCCCAGGAGTCGAAGCGTGCGAGCTGCTTCGGCGGCGACCCTCGCGCGTTTGTCCTTCACGAACGTCTCGATGAGAGGTCGATCCTGTTCGCGGCCGAACTCTGACAGTACCGCGAGGGCGCCGATGAGCTGCGCGGTCTGGCCGGAGGAGCTCGTGAGAATCGAGAGCGCGCGGTCGCGGTGGTCGACGCTCCTGTGGAGCTTGCGGAGGTAGCGCCGAGCGTAGAAGCGCACATTGGCGTTGCCGTCGAGGCACGCGGCCTCGATGCGATCAGCGTCTGCGCGCCGACGATACTCACGCAATGCCAGGAGTCGGAGCGACGGGCTGCGATTGTCCGCGAGCAGCCGAAGAAGAGGTTCCAGCTCATGTTGTGGAACGACGGAGAGCGCGGTCCGTCCTGCCCATCGTCGGACGGGAGGGCTCGCGTCTTCGAGGGCTTGAGCGAGGCGCGGGGTGAGCTCGTTCGGGAACAAGCGAGCGAGGTGGGTGAACGCGCTCAGGCGCAAGTATTGGTCTGGCGAACGGGTCGCGAGATCGAGCTCGGCGACGGCCGTGTCCGGGAAGCGGGACATGAAGCCATCGACGTCTTGCAGAACACTGGAGCGCGCGCCGCGTGGCGTCTTGATGACCATGTCGACGAGCGGGAGGCACCAGACCAGGTGCTGGACGCTCGAGGTTGCCAGCAGAGAGGCCCAGGCATCGCGCGCCTGTTCAGCGACCTGGGGAACGGGGTCGACGATCCGGTTCGCGACGCCAGCCAGCGAGATGGATTCCACTCGGACGGCGAGCGCAGAGACAGCGCGCTGGCGCAGGTAGCCGTCGCGCTGCATGGCGAGACAAACCAGGAGCGGAGTCGACAGACTGGAGATATCGAAGGGGAGCAGCGAAGAGAACTCGATGAGATCGAGACCGACCCTGGCGTAGGCTTCACGGCTGCGCAGGATCCGGTCGAAGTAGCGAAAGGCGCGCGCCCCGTCCCGCTCGAGGCGAGCTCGCAGGGTCGGGGAGTGCGTGGCGTCGTCCAGAAGCGCGTCCCGAACCAGCTTGTGAAGGCTGAGCATGCGTTTCGTTGGCCAACGAAGGAGAGAGCGGAGAGCGAGGGGCATCGCAGGCGGCCTGCCGACCCCCTGCCGGCCTTCAATTCTCGGTCAGCGGCGGCGGCACTGCGGCGCCGCGGAGAGCGCTGCCCTCGCCGCCTCGCGCAGGCCGTGCGGCGTGTCCTTGTCGAGCAGCGGCCTGAGGCGCGCGGGCAGATCCGCCGGGTGCACCGACCCGAGCGCCGCGAGCGCCGCCGAGCCGAGCCGCTGATCGTGCTCGCCGATCGGCGCCTTCGCCCGGAGCGCGAGCCGCGTCCACAGGTCGACCGAGCTCGCGTCGCACATCGCCCCGAGCGCGAGGATGGCCCGCGCGCGCACCTCGAGGTCCTCCTCCTTGTCCTCCGCCCGGTCGCGCACGGCCTCGATGTGCGCGGTCGCGCGGTGCGCGCCGAGGCCGTCGAGCGCGTGCCGGCGCACCTCGGGCGAGCTGTCGGCGAGCGCCCCGACGAGCGCCCGGTCGCCCGCCGGCGTCGCCGGCATCGCGCCGATCGCGAGCGCAGCGCCGCCCCGGATGAACGTCCACGGGTCCGAGGTGAGCCGCGCCGCGAGCGCCTCGGCCGCGCCGGCGGGCAGCTTTGCGCCGGCAGAGGCCGCGCGCGCGAGCGCCACGATCGCCGCCTCGCGCACGCGCGCGTCCGGATCGGAGGCCGCCGCGAGCAGGTCCTGCGCGAGCGACGGCACGTCCGCCGCGACCTCGGCCGCGCGGAGGCGCACGTGCGCGTCCGCGTCCTTCCGGAGCGACGCCCGGAGGTACGCCGCCGCCGGCGCCTCGCCCGCGCGCGCGAGCGCCGCGGCCGGCGCTTGCAGCAGGTAACGCCGCTCGAAGGGCGCGCTACCCGCCGAAGCGAGCGCCTGGAACGCCGCCCCGCCGCCCTTCACCCGCCCGAGCGCCGGCCCGAGCGCGCGCAGCAGATCGAGCTGCGCGTCCTCCGGCCGGGCGCGGAGCCGCTCGACCTGCACCTCTTCCTCGACCGCGGAAGCGGCCCGCTCGCTCCGCGCCGCCAGCGCGAGCGCGGCCCGGAGCTCCCTCCGCGGCGCGCCGCGCGCCCCGGCGAGGGCGTCGAGCAGCGCCGGGATCGCCTCGGCCGGCGCGACGAGCGCGAGCTCCCGGGCCGCCGCCACCCTGGCCGCGGCCGCGCCGGCCCTCACGATCTCCGCGAGCGCCGGCGCGGCCGCGCGCCCGCAACGGCGGATGCGATCGCGCGCGTGGTGGAGCTCCGGATCGGGCTCGTGCGGCGCGGCGCGAGCGGCGCGCCCCGGCGCGGCCGGTGCCGGCCCGGACGCGCGCCCCGCGGATGCCGCGCCGGGCGCGGGCTGCGCCGCCGACGCCGCGCCGGACGCCAGCCGCGCGGTGAGGAACGGGATCTGCCCCGCGCAGGGCGCCGTGTCGATCACGCCCCGGGCGAGCTGCCTGCCCGCGGGGTCGAGCCTGTCATAGCCGGCGATCGCCGCCTCGACCGCCTCCGGTCCGCCGCGCGCGAGCAGCGCCGCCGCCGCCCTGGATCGCTCGCCGCCGCCCGCGAGGGCGCCCACGAGCGCCGCCGGGCCCTGCCCGTCGAACGCCGTGCGCGCCGTGACCTCGGCGATCGTGACCCGCACCTCCGGCGCCGCGGGCGCGCCGCGGCCCCCCCCGGCCCCCGCCGGCGCGTACGCGTCGTCGAGCACGACGGCGATGCACGAGGCCTTGATCTCCTCGGGGAGCTTCACCTCGTAGCCGGCCGACTCCTTGAGCCACGCGTCCTCGGGCAGGCTCACCTGGAAGAGCCGGTCGGGCGTCGCCACGAAGAGCGTGCGCGGCGCGGCGCCGCCGTCGACGCCGTCGGGCGGCTTGATGCGCAGACCGAGGCCCGTGATCCCGACCTCGTCCGCCGACGAGAACGACACGAACTCGCCCCGGCCCGCGCCCGCCTTGCCCTCGGACCACGCGGTCCTCGGGTCGCCGTCGGCGATCTCCGCGAAGCGCTTGCCGACCGCGCTCGACGCGGCGGTCGGGCGCAGCAGCCGGAAGGCGGCCGCCGCCGCGTCGGCGTCGCGGCGCTCGGCGACCACCTTGCCTGCGGCGCGCCGCTCCTCCGCCGAGAGGTTCTGGAAGCTGGCCCCCTTCAGGAGCGTCATGGTCCGGGGATCGACCTCGCTCGCGCCGACCAGCGCCGGCCGCCCGCAGAGGGTCACGTCGTCTCGCAGCTGCCCGACGAGCACACGGCTGCCGCTGCCGAGCGGCTCCACGACCACGGCGTCGCTCCGCCCCTCGCCGTGCTCCCCGGTCGCGACGCCGGTCCAGCCGCTCCAGAGCACGAGCGGCTCCGTCCCCTTCCCCGCGAGCGGCGCCGCGAGCAGCATCACCCAGCTGCCGCTCGCGCCTTCCGCCGCGCCGGCGCCCGCCGGCTTTCCCGCCGCCGGCGCCTCGATCTTGGCGAGGCGCTTGCCGTCCGCCAGGGTGACCGGCACGACGCGCGCGCCGCCGAGCAGCGGCGCCACCTCGGACGGCACGGCGAGGACCTTGCCGCCGTCGGGCGCGCACGCCCCCGCAAATGGACAGGCGCGGGCAGTGACCCCGCCCGGATCGATGCGGACAGCGAGCGCCTGCTGGCCCGCCGCCTGAGGGAGCACCACGGGCGCGGCCTGCGCGGCGGCGCTGCCACCCACGGCCGCGGAGGCTGCGATCACCCCGGCCGCGGCGCCAAGGCGAGGCCGCCGGAAACGAAACGGCGATCTGGACATGCGCGCCATCCTAATCGCCCGGCGCGGCGAGACCGCTCGAGAGTTGATCGAGAGTTGACGCCTCGAGCACAGCGCCGCTCCCCCCGGAGCGGCGCTGCGGCGCGTCGTCCTGGTGGGCCCGCCGCGCCCGGCGGGCCCGCGCGCCCTCGCTACTTCGGCGTCTCCGAGGCGGGGATCCAGAAGCCGCCCTCATCCGGCGGCGTCATCCCGAGCGCCTTCGGGAGCACGTTGGTCCAGCCCGCCACCGTCTCGAGCAGGTAGATCTCCGCGCCGGCCTCGATCTCGCCGATCGGCTTCTCCTTCTCGTCGCGCCGCGCGCGCACCGGGATCGCCCTCGTCGCCTTCACGATCGGCGGCGCCTTGTCGAGCGCCAGCTGCGCGCCGGCCACCGCGGTCGTCGGCGGGATGTACTGGTCCATCATCTCGCCCTTCTTCAGCGGCTCGAGATCCTTGAGGCGTCCCCAGGCGTCGATCGTGAGGTCGCCCCGCGACATCAGGTGGACGAAGCCGGACTTCGCCTCGGTGCTCCAGAAGAGCTGGGCCGTCCCCTCCAGCATCCGCAGCGTGAAGATCACGTCGCCGTCCGGACGATCGAAGAGCTCGATCGTCGACGTCTTCATCAGGTACCCGCGGGCGCTGCCGGGGATCTCCATCTTCGTGGAGACGCCGCGCTGCAGCGCGAAGGCGTCGCACGGGGCCGAGGCCTTCGCCGTCTGCCTTTCGGACCCGGAGATCGAGAGCTCCGCGCGCAGCGAGTCGCCGGTGGCCGCGACGAGCTTCACCTTCTGCGCGCTCGAGATCCAGACGTGCCCGGCGATGACCGGGATGTCGCGCGTCGTGAACACCGAGACGTCCGAGGGCGCGATGTAGCCGTCGATCCGCAGCGCAGGCGAGCTGTCCGACGTGCTCAGCCGCGCGCGGCCCGCCGCCGGATCCGCCGGGATCGCGCTCAGCGTCATCGGGACCAGCGCGCCGGTGAAGCCCGCGACCGTCCTGCCGCCGCTCGGCGCGTCATGCAGCCGGGCGCCCTTGGGCACCGGCGCCGTCCCCTTCAGCTTGCACGCCGGCCCCGACACCGCCTGTCCGATCGTCGCGGTCGCCTGCGCGACCGCCCCCGTCACCTGCGCGGCCGACACCACCACCTGGGCGGGCTCTGCCTTCGCCTCGGAGACGGCCGGCGTGCCCGGGAGCCCCGCGCAGAGCACCCCCCCAAGAGCCAGAAGACCGAGTCCCAGAACGTTGCTTCTCATCCACTTCCTCCGACACAGGCCGGCAGCCCCGCTCGCGCGGCGAGCCCGAGCGCGGTCGCTCCTGTCGAGTCTCCCTGGAACCGCCGGCCTGCTCTGCGCGGCGGCGCACTGCAGGGCCGCCCGGCACGCCGAGCCGCCCCTGCCGTTGGTCGGATCATCCTAGCGGATCATTCAGGCCTCGCCCGAGAAAGGTCCTCCACCGCAGCGCTTCGACCGTTTCGGGTGTATGGAGCAGGGCGCCCGACGCGGCACGCGCCGGGTCGCCCGGCTGGACGGTACCTACCTCCCCGGGAAGCCACGCCATGCACGGATTCGATCTCGCCTTCGCCTCCCCTCGCAAGCTCCCACGCGCCCGCGATCTGCGCGGCAACGTCGCCGTTCTCGACATCGCCTTCGCCTCGGAGGCGGGGGGCAAGAGCTTCGAGACGGTCACGCTGCCCTTCATCCAGGACCTCGGGCCGCGGCTCGCCGCCTGGGTCGACCACCACGACAGCGCCCACCACGCGCGCTTCGCCGGCGACCCCCGCTTCGTCCTGTCGACCAAGGCCGAGCACGGCGCCTGCCCCGAGATGATCACGCCGGAGCTCGTCGCCCGCGTCGGGCGCGTGGACACCCTCGTCTGCCACGTCGACTTCGACGGCCTCGCCAGCGGCGCGAAGTGGATGCGCGGCGGCGTCGAGCCCTACCCCGGCTGCGACGACGACGCCCGCGCCATCGACACCCGCATCGGCGTCCCGGGCCCGGCCGCCACCCGCATGGACCGCGCGCTCCGCGCCCGCCCCCGCGATCAGGCCCTCTTCGGCCTCATCGTCCGGCACCTCGCGTCAGGCCTCTCCGACCCGTCGCTCTGGACTCCCATCGACCAGGCCGGCGCCGAGCTCGCCACCATGGAAGCCGAGACCCGCCGGATCGCGCTCCGCTACGAGCGCGTCGAGCCGGGCCTCGTCCTCGTCGACGCCTCCCAGCGGGGCGGGGCCTACGACAAGACCCTGCTCCTCCTCATCGGGCAGGAGCGCGCGCCCATCTCCGTCGTCGTCGACAACGACAGCATCACCTTCGCCGCCCGGTTCGACAGCGGGGTGAACTTCCTCGAGACGTTCAAGATCTCCGGAGGGATGCCGACCCGCATCTCCCTCCAGCGCTCCCGGCTCCAGGAGGCGCTCGTGGCCCTCGGGGTCAAGGCGACCGACGCGAGCCGGCTCGCCGCGACCCCCTGAGCCCCTCCTCACAGCGCTCCCGCCGACATCGTTGACGCTGTGGGCCTCGGCTGCTACGGGGCATTGCAGATCTGCAATTTTCAATTCTGCAATGAACATCTGATCCGAGGCGTCACGTCTGCGCCGCGCGCGAGGGGGTATGGCAGCGACAAACTTGTCGTCGACGGCGAGCAGCGGTGTCGACGAGCTCCTGTTCCGGAACGACTCCGTCTCGCTCTGTCTCCTGGTCAATCGACGGCACCGGACGCTCCGCATCGTCGACTTCCGCGCGGGACCTACGCCGTCCAAGCGGAGCTTCGTCCTGTCGACCGCCAAGCGCGAGGGGGTCGAGAAGATCTTCACGCTGGTCGAGCGCGACGAGGTGCCGACGTGGACCCGTCTCGGGTTCACGCGGGAGGGGTCGATCCCCGGCTTCTACAAGCGCAGCGACGCCTGGATCCTCGGGGCGGTCGTGTCCGAGATGACGTCGCGGCTGCGCACGAGCGGCGACGGCGAGGAGGGCGGCGAGGGAGACGACGTCGCGGCCTCTCCGGGGGTCCTGCTCGCGGAGCGCACGATCGCCCGCGCGAGGCGGCTGCTCCGGGAGGCCGAGGGGCGGCCGCTGCCCGCGATCAAGATCGCGCCCGCGAGCGGCGTCGAGCTGCGGCGCGCGGTCGCGGCCGCGCAGCGGGCGGGGCGGGCGCTGACCGGCTTCGAGCCGTTCGGGCGCGACGCGGTGCGGACGGGTTACGTGCTGTCCGCGCGGGGCGGCTTCACGCTGCACGCCGCGTGGGAGATGCAGTCGTGCTTCGGCAACTCGTTCCTGGAGATCCTGTGCCCGCCGCGCCACGAGGCGGAGCGGCTCGCCACGACGGCCGCCATCGGCGCGCTGTGCGAGCGCCTCGTCGAGGAGAAGGCCGTGAGCACGTTCACCTTCGCCCCCGCGGACGACCAGGAGCTGTGCGCCGCCCTCCTCGCGAACGGCTTCCGCCGCTCGGCCGTGCTGGCGCGGCACCTCGTCGTCGGCCGCGCCCGCAAGGACGCCATCCTCTGGGCGAAGAAGCTCGTCGCGCCCGAGGCCTGAGCCGCCGGCCCCGCGGGGCGAGGGCTACGGCGCGATCGTGACCTCGTAGTCCTCGATGACGGTGTTGGCGAGCATCTCGTCCGCCATCTTCTTCAGCCGCTGCTCGAGGTCGGGCGCGCTGCCGAGCGAGGGGTCGAGCTCTATCTCGATGAGCTTGCCCACGCGCACGCCCTTCACGCCGGGGAACCCGAGCGAGGTGAGGGCGCGCTTCACGGCGTCGCCCTGCGGATCGAGGACCTCTTTCTTCAGTCGGACGTTGACGACGGCTTTCACTGGCTTTGCTCCACGCGCTCTTCGCGCGACGCGATGGCGGTGCGCACCTGCGCCCCGCGACGATTCATGGGGGCGCGGCCGCGCCCGCCTCACACCCCCAGGTTGCGCGGGATGCGCACCGCCGGGTCCTCGAGGTCGGGGACGAACGCCGCCCCGGTGATCCGCTCGAACGCCTCGATGTAGCGGCGGGACGCCTCGATCCGGACCTCGTCCGGGATCGAGGGGATCGGCCCGTCGCCCTGGAAGCCGCGCGCGGCGAGCCAGCGGCGCACGTACTCCTTGTCGAACGACTCCGGGTCCTCGCCGGCCGCGAAGCGCTCGCCGTAGGACGAGGCGAACCAGAAGCGGGACGAGTCGGGGGTGTGGATCTCGTCGATGACGACGATGTTCCCGTCCCGGTCCTTGCCGAACTCGTACTTGGTGTCGACGAGGATGAGCCCCTGCTCCGCGCACGCGCGGGCGCCGTGCTCGAAGAGCGCGAGGGCCATCTCGGCGGCGGCGTCGAAGTCGCGCGGCGCGATCGTGCCGAGGGCGAGGATCTCCTCGCGCGAGGCGGAGAGGTCGTGCCCGCCCTTCGGCGCCTTGGTGCTCGGCGTCAGGATGGGCCGCGGCAGGCGCTCGTTCTTGCGGAGGCCCTCGGGGAGCCGGTGGCCGCAGAAGACGCGCTCGCCGCGCGCGTAGTGCGTCCAGATGCTGGTCGAGGTCACGCCCGTCACGTAGGCGCGCACCACCATCTCGACCGGCAGGGGCACACACTCGATCGCCTCGAGGACGTTCGGGTCGGGCTGGGAGATCATGTGGTTCGGGGCGACGCTCCGCGTGCGCTCGAACCAGAAGGCGGACAGCCGGTTCAGCACCTGGCCCTTCAGCGGCAGCGTGCCGAGCACGCGATCGAAGGCGCTGATGCGGTCGGTGACGACGAGCAGGCGGCGGCCGTCCGGCGTCGTGTAGCAGTCCCGCACCTTGCCCTCATAGCGGGCGAAGGGGCCCGCGAGCGAGGTGCGCTCGAGCACCCTGCCGAGCGCGGTGCGCAGATCGTCCTCGGTGACCATGGGGCGCGGCTTACCCGGGCTCGCGGGCCGAGTCGACAGGTTTCGAAGGCGCCGGCCGAGTTCCCTCCCCCGCGCTCGCCTGGAGCCCCGTTGGTCTCCGGCCGGGGGGGTGGTAATAGGGCCGCCCATGGCAAACCGAAGAAAGATCGCCCTCATCGGCGCTGGCAACATCGGCGGGGAGCTCGCGGCCCTCATCGCGCGCAAGGAGCTCGGGGACGTCGTGCTGTTCGACATCCCCCAGAAGACGGACTTCGCGAAAGGCAAGGCGCTCGACCTCGAGCAGAACGGCGCCGTGCTGGGCTACGACGCCTCGATCAAGGGCACCTCGAGCTGGGCGGACTGTGCGGGGGCCGACGTCCTCATCGTCACGGCCGGCATCCCGCGCAAGCCGGGCCAGAGCCGTGACGACCTGGTCGCGACGAACCTGCCGATCATCCGCAGCGTGGCGGACGGCGCGAAGGAGCACTGCCCGAACGCGCTGGTGATCGTCATCTCGAACCCGATCGACGCGATGGTCTACGAGTTCAAGCGCCGCACCGGCTTCCCGCGCGAGCGCGTGCTCGGCATGGCGGGCGTGCTCGACAGCGCGCGCTTCCAGCTGTTCCTGGCGCGCGAGGCGAACGTGTCCGTGAAGGACGTGCGCGCGATGGTCCTCGGCGGCCACGGCGATGACATGGTGCCCATCCCGTCGGCGTGCACGATCAACGGCGTGCGCGCGACCGAGCTCATCAGCAAGGAGAAGCTCGACGCGCTCATCGCGAGGACGCGCAAGGGCGGCGGCGAGATCGTCCAGCTCATGGGGACGAGCGCCTACTACGCGCCCGCCTCGAGCGCCGTCGCGATGGCCGAGAGCTACCTGCTCGACCAGAAGCGGCTGCTCCCCGTCGCGGCCTACCTGGACGGCGAGTACGGCTACAAGGACATCTTCATGGGCGTGCCGGTCATCCTCGGCGGCAAGGGCATCGAGAAGATCGTCGAGCTGCCGCTGACCGCAGAAGAGAAGGAGATGCTCGCGAAGAGCGCGAAGAGCGTGCAGGGCATCACCGACGTGGTGAAGGCCTCGAGCTAGCGCCGGTCGCGCGGCGCGCCGCGCGGTACGAAGAGCACGCGCGCCAGGAGCGGGAGGGAGAGGAGAGGGCGAGGGGCTCTCCCTCTCCCTCGGCGCTTCAGCGGTTCACATCACACCGCCGCAGAGGCCATCCAGCACGGCCGTCAGCTCGCGCCGGGGCTCGCGGGCGAGCTCGCCGGGGCTCGCGCCGCCCGCCGGCACCTCGGCGGCCGCGTCGCCGTCCCCCGCAGCGATGTCGCTGATGCGCTGGCAGATCAGGTTCATCATCTGCCAGCCCTCGGTGAGCGCACCCCGCAGCGGGCCGAGATCCAGGCCGGGGAAGCCCTTCAGAAGGCTGTACCCGAGCTTGAAGTGCTCGGCGTCCACCTCGGCGTGCGTCGCGAAGTAGTCCGAGTCGGGGAAGACCTGCTGGGCCGCCGTGAGGAGGACGTCGGCGCAGCGCTCGATGACGAAGTGGACGAGGACCGTCCGCTCCTCGGTGGACGCCGAGCCCATCCGCTCGATGAACCAGGACGACGCCGCGGCGATGCCGCGGTCCCAGGACGGCGAGCTCCGCGGGTCGTGCATCCTGGAGAGCCTCCGGTTGTGCCCGACCTCGTCGGCGAGGTGGCGCTCGGCGATCGCGATGGCCCCGGGGTGCGACTCGAAGACGACCCTGGCGCACAGGACCTTCTGGAACGCGTT
Source organism: Sorangium sp. So ce281 (assembly GCF_051527395.1). NCBI lineage: Bacteria > Pseudomonadati > Myxococcota > Polyangiales > Polyangiaceae > Sorangium > Sorangium sp. So ce281. Next base: position 1,506,871 of record NZ_CP150322.1, on the reverse strand, counting down.
CGACCAGATCTGGAGCGCGCCGAGCATCCGCCGCTTCACGTCGTCCCGGAGGGCGCGCTCGGACCGGATGAGCCGCATCAAGGGGCTGCCCGCGAACTCCCGCGCGTGGACCTCGTTCTCCTCGACGAGGGCATCCACGGGGGACACGGCGCGATCCGGGGACGCCTCGTCCGCGCTGTCCCCCCGCCCGAGCGCCGCGCACAGGCACGGCGTGTCCCAGCGAGGCTCGCTTTCGTCGAGCTCCTCGAGATGGATGGATATCGCGGAGAGCCCGTCCGGAGCGCCGCCCACGAGCCCCTGCAGCCCGCCGGGGGGGACCATCACGACATCTCCCGCCTGGACGCTGCGGGGCGAGCCCCCGATGACCTCGCCCGAGCCTTCGGTGACGACGATCATGCCTTTGCCGAGGAGCGCACGAGGCCTGAGCGGCTGACCTTCGAGGAGGCGCACCCATCTCAAGGACAGGCGGCAGACTTCGGGCAGGTAAGCCGAGAGCTCCGAGTGTTTCCGGAGTTCCTTGAACAGCCCCAGCAGGGTGCGCTCATCCGCCTTGAGAGACTCGAACGCGAGGATGTCGGCTGTGTTGACTACGCGCATCTACACGGTCCTCCGGGTCGACATGATGGTGCGTCGACTCTGCACGGCTTGATCGCTTGTGTCTAGATCACACGCGGGCATGAAGGCGAATCGTGCGGGCCTGAAAAGGGAGAACTCCCGCGGTTCTTTTCATTCACGCTTCCCGCTCCCTGCGCCGCTGCTTCTCGGCATCTCTATTATTCTGCTCGTCTGTTTCTCTGCCCCTCTGCCTCGCTACCCGGCTCCTGCCGTGATTCCGTGATCGCGTGATTCCGTGCGGGACCGCCGTGTGTTGTGCCAGGATGCGTGCATGAGCCAGCCGCAGCTCGTAACCGCCATCCGCCGCGCCGCCGAGGCAGATCTGCCGGCGATCGTCCATCTCTTCTCGATCCCGGACGAGGGCAACGCGAAGACGGACCACCCCGGCCCGCCGCTCGATCCGCGCTACCGCGAGGCGCTCGCCGCCATCGCGGAAGATCCGAACAACGCGCTGCTCGTCGCGGAGGTCGAGGGGCGCGTCGCCGGCGCGTTCCACCTGACCATCATCCAGTACGTGGCGAGCCGCGGCGCACGGGTGGCGCAGATCGAGAACGTCATCGTGGACCCGAGCCTGCGAGGCCGCGGGATCGGCGAGGCGATGATGCGATGGGCCATCGACGAGGCGCGGCGGCGGGGGTGCTTCCGGGTGCAGCTCACCTCGAACAAGGCGCGGCGGCGCGCGCACCGCTTCTACGAGCGGCTCGGCTTCGTGGCGAGCCACGAGGGGATGAAGCTGAAGCTGTAGACGCGAGCAGCCGCGCGGCCAGCGGGATCGCCACGGCGCGGGGGGCGCCGCCTCAGCGGCCGCTCACGAGGAGCGGCTCCCCCTCGGCCCCGAGCAGCGACAGCGGGAAGACCTGCGCTCCGGCCAGCACGTCGCGGCAATAGAGCTCCACGTCGGGGCCGCGCAGCGGCAAGGCCGCGAGCTCGTCCAGCGTGACCCAGCGCGCCTCGAGCGAGTGCTCGTCCGGCTGGCTCTTCGGGGGCGTGGCGTCCCGGGGGCGCGCGAGGAAGATCACCCGGAAGCGCGCCTGCCAGGGGCCCGGGCTGTGCTCGATGCGCAGGATGCCCTCCAGCTCCACCGGGACGCCGGTCTCCTCGAGCGCCTCGCGCCGCGCCGCGTCCGCGAACGTCTCCCCGGGCTCGACGCGGCCCGCCGGCAGATACCAGAGCTGGTCGTGCTTGCGCTCGTGCACGAGGAGGAACCGGTTCCGGTGCCTCACCAGCACCACGGCGAAGCACCAGGTCGGGATGGCCGTGCGCGACATGATCGAACCTGCGACAGCTTACCCGGGGGCGCCGTTCGCCAGAAGGGGGGACGCGAGGATCACCCCGGCGCCGCGCCAGCCGGAGCCGCAGGCCCGGGGGGCTCGCTCGGCACCGCGAACGCGGCGATGGTGAGCACCGCCATGAGGGCGCCGAACACGAGGAGCCCCATGAACAAGGCGATCCCGGCGTGCAGCGCCACGGTGGCGACGACCCAGGGCAGCCGGGTGCGGCGCGGCCAGATCAGGAAGCCATAACCGATCTCCACGAGCAGCACCGTCCACCCGGCGACCGCCGCGAGCCAGGGGGCGCCGGCGAGCCACGAGAGGTCGAACTGCCGGTATTCCGGCAACATGACCGAACGCCAGATCGCCTCGCCGTCCCACCATGACTCGCCCGCTGCTTTTCCCAGCCCGCTGACGAGGTAAGCGAACGAGAGGTGCAGCTGCGCCACGCGCAACCCGAGCCGGGCTGCCGGCGTGGGCCCGCCCCGCGCGCGCCCGAGCCGGCGATCCATGGAGAAGGCGGCCTCCGAGGGCATCCAGAGGAGATAGAAGAGAAAGATGGTGGCGAAGCTGTCCGCGCCATAGACGGTGGAGCTCGCCGTCGCCACCAGCATCAGGTGGGTGAGCCACGCCAGGAAGGCCGCGGCCCTCGTGCACCAACCGGCCAGGAGCGCGGCGAGGGCCACCACGTAGATCACCCCCGTGCCCAGGATGACCGGATCCTCCCCGATCCCGAGCGGGGCGAGGAGCTCCACCGCCCAGCCGATGCGCGGCAGATCGGCCCTCGCGAACACGTCGCGCAGAGGCCCCTGGAGGATCCCGGACCGGCCGTAGAGCTCGAAGAGCGCGGGCGCGACGAGCGCCGCTTGAAGCAAGAGCACGGCCGCGAGCCCGATGCGGAGGGCCGCGAGCGGCGCCGCCGAGGCCGGCGCCAGCGCGAAGCGCTCGATCGCGCGGAGGACGCGCGCGGGCTCGCGGCCTGCGGCCGCCCCGCGGAGGCCGATCGAAGGGTCCTTCACCGCGCGCCCCCGCTCGCCTCTCGCGAGGTCCGGAGCTTCGAGCGGATCACGAACTTCGCCTCGTACTGCAGGTTCCAGCTGGACCGCTTCCCCTCCCGGTACTCCCGCATCGACGGCAGATCGCACGTCTCCAGTCGGACGAGGACGCCCTCGGCCGCGGCGTGCCTCGCCAGCACCTTGCCCGCCCACGAGGCAGCGATCGAGCGCTGGATCGCCGGATCCTCCACGTTCAAGAAAGGCGTGATGAGGTTCAGTATCCGGATCTCCGTCTCGCGGCTTGCGCCCGACTCGAGGGCGTCGATGAAGGTCGCGCCGCCGGCACCCGAGACGTGAAAGCTGGCCCTGGGCAGCGGGGTGATGCTGTCCGCGAAGAAGGCATAACCGCTCTCGGCCCCGGAGAGCGCGCCGTGAACCGCGAGCGCCCGCGCCAGCCAACCGTCTCCCTCGGGATGGATCTGGAGAGCCCCCATGACGACGAGGCCTAGATGGCCCACGACGGCGACCAGGGCTGCGGCGTGACTCCGGCTGTTCCGCTTTCCCTCCATGCTGCTCTCTCCGGGTGTGCCCGCCTGCGAGCGCCCGCGAACCTGACCGACGAGAGCGAGACGGGGAGAGAGCCGCCCGTCCCGCTCTCCTGCCGCGGCGCCGGCGCCCTCAGCGATCCGCCCTGCCCCCCCTCGGGCGTCCGCCGGCCGAGGGGGCGAGGCCCCCATCGGACCGCCGCCGGTCATGTCACCGCCAATGCCCGTACCAGAGACCATGCCAATGACCATGCCAGTGACCGTGCCAGTGACCATGCCAGTGACCGTGCCAGTGACCGTGCCAGTGACCATGCCAGTGACCATGCCAGTACCCGTGCCAGGGCCTGTACCAATGACCATACCAGGACGCGTACCAGGGCCGCTGGCGTGCAGGACGAGCGTCGGCTGCATCCGCGGCGACGGGAGCTCGTGTCTCCGCCACGAGGACGAGCTCCTCGACGGGCGTCGTGGGTGCGGCCGAGGCGAGCTGCGCTGCCCCGAGGCATGCGAGCGGCGCGGCCAGCATGCCGATGATGTTGATGCGCTTCATGTTCATCCCCCCGTGTGAAGGCTGCTCATGACGAGCGCCGAGCATGGCCGAGCGTCCTCAACACCCATGCAAGCCGCACGCCCCGGCTGCATCCGGCGGACGGTCGTCGCTTCCGCGATCTCGGGGTGACAATCACGACAAAGCGGAGCTCACGCACCTTGCTCGGCGCGCGCCGCTCGGGCCCCCGAGGGCGCGGCTCGACGCCGGCCGGCGACGGCAGATCCTGCGCTATTCCTGCGCTATTCCTGCGCTACTCCTGCCAAAGCACGCCGAGCTCGATCTCCACGGCGTCGAACGGCGTCGCGCGCACGGTGACGTCACCCTCCCACACGCCCACGCGCGCGAACCGCCCACCGTCGCTGCGGTAGACCTCCAGGAGCCGGAGCCGCGGGTCGATCAGCCAGTAGTGCGCCACGAGCTCGCGCGCGTAGATTTCCATCTTGTCGCGGCGATCGAGCGCCTCGGTGGACGGCGAGATCACCTCGCACACCCAGTCGGGCGCGAGGAAGATCGCCGCGTTCCGCATCGGGATCTGCGGCATCCGGTCGCGGCGCCACGCGGCGATGTCAGGGATCACGATGTCCGGATCGGTGCCGAGGTGCAGCTCGGGCTCGACCAGCAGCGCCCACCGGCCAGGCCCCTTGATGCCCCGACGAAACGGCAGGTACAGCTCGCCCGCGAGCACCGACGTCACGTTGCGGGAAGACACGGAGGGCCGCGGCGTCGCGTGGAGGACGCCGTTCAGGACCTCCGCCACCTGGTTCGGCGGCGTGTCAAGCACATCCTGGTACGTGGCGCGACGGGCGCAATCGGACATGGTCGGATGTTAGCATGCACGCCGCGCGCGGCGGCTCGCCCGGCGAAAATCCGTGAGCAGCCCCCCTCCGATCGCCGCGGGTTCGTTGTAGATTCCGCCGCCATGAGCGAAGCAGCCCCCTCCCCCACGCAACGCCCCCGTCCGCTCGTCCTCTGCATCCTCGATGGATTCGGCGAGCGCGAAGAAAAGGACCAGAACGCGATCGCCCTCGCGGCGATGCCGAACCTCGACGCGATCAAGCGCGACTCCGAGAAGACGCTGATCGGGACGAGCGGCCCGGACGTCGGGCTCCCGGTGGGGCAGATGGGCAACAGCGAGGTCGGCCACCTGAACTTCGGCGCGGGGAGGATCGCGCTGATGGACATCTCGCGCATCGATGTCGCGATCGCCGAGAACAAGCTCGGCTCGAACGAGATCATCGACCGGACGTTCCGGATCGCGCAGGACCGCAAGTGCCGGGTGCACCTCTTCGGGCTCGTCTCCGACGGCGGCGTCCACTCGTCGCTCGACCACTTCCTCGCGCTGATCAAGCTCGCGAAGTTCCACGAGGTGCCCCTCGTCCTGCACGCGTTCCTCGACGGCCGCGACACGCCGCCGAAGAGCGCGTGGGGCTACGTCGAGAAGATCGAGGAGGCGCTCCAGGGCATCGGCGTCATCGGCACCATCTCGGGCCGGTACTACGCCATGGACCGCGACAAGCGCTGGGACCGCGTCATGAAGGCCTACACCGCGATCGTGCGCGGCGACGCGCCGCGGGCCGACACGGCGTTCGACGCGATCCAGCAGTCGTACGCGGCCGGCAAGACGGACGAGTTCGTCGAGCCCGTCCGCATCGGCGACTATAACGGCATCAAGGGCGACTTCGTGGCCGACTTCGCCTCGCAGGAGCCCCGCTGGGAGTGGCAGGGTGAGGAGGTCGGCCTCTCCGTCAACTTCAGGCCCGACCGCATGCGCGAGATCTCGGCGATGCTCACGCGGCGGAACCTGCCGCCCGAGGTGCTGGAGCTCCTCTCGGACCGCGGCAAGCCGGTCTTCGCCTTCCAGGAGAACTGTTACAGCGGCATGACCGAGTACGACGCGGCGCTGAAGCTGCCGGTCGCGTTCCCGAAGGACGAGGTGACCGAGTCGTTCCCCGAGGTGATCGCCCGCGCCGGGCTCACGCAGCTCCGGTGCGCGGAGACCGAGAAGTACGCGCACGTCACGTACTTCTTCAACGGCGGCCGCGAGGAGACGTTCCCTGGCGAGGACAGGAAGCTCGTGCCCTCGCCGCGCGACGTCGCCACCTACGACAAGAAGCCGGAGATGAGCGCGGCGGGCGTCGCGAACGAGGTCGTGGCCGCGATCAAGAGCGGCAAGTACGACTTCATCCTGGTGAACTTCGCGAACCCGGACATGGTCGGGCACACCGGCATCCTCGAGGCCGCCATCCACGCCAACGAGGCGGTCGACAAGGGGCTCGGCGCCATCGGGGACGCCGTGCGCGAGGCCGGCGGCGCGCTGATAATCACCGCGGACCACGGCAACTGCGAGCTGATGAAGGACGAGCACGGCAACCCGCACACCGCCCACACGCTCAACCCGGTGCCGCTCTACTACCTGAACAAGAACGACCCCGGCATCGTGCTCCGGTCCGGCGGCCGCATCTGCGACGTGGCGCCGACGATGCTCGAGATCCTCGGCCTCCCGCAGCCTGCGGCGATGACGGGGCGCACGCTCCGCGTCCGACAGCGGTAAGTGGGCGCCGACCAGAGGCAGCTCGGCCCGTACATCCTGCGCGAGGCCGTCTCGTCGCGGGCGCTCACCGTGACGTACCGGGCCGAGCACGCGGGGCTCGGCCGGGCGGCGCTGATCAAGACGCTCAAGCCCACGGTGTCGGCCGCGAGCGCGTTCGCGGCCGGCCTCGAGCGCGAGGCGAAGATCCTCGCGCGCATCCGGCACCCCAACATCATCGACATCCACGACTTCCAGCGCGACGAGGACCGGATATGGCTCGTGCTGGAGCCGCTCTCGGGGCCGACGCTCGCGGCCCTGTGCGCGCGCGCTGGCCGCCTCGACGAGGGCGCCGCGGCGGCCATCGCGCTGGAGATCGCGCGCGGCCTCGGGCACGCGCACGAGCGGGGCGTCGTGCACCGCGAGCTGCGCCCCGAGCGCGTCATCGTCACGCCCGCGGGCGGGGTGAAGATCCTGGAGTTCGCGGCGGCGTCCGACGGCCGGCTCCCCTCGGTGCCAGAGCCGTTCGAGGGCAGCGACACGTTCGCGCGGCCCGACTACATGGCGCCGGAGCAGATCCTCGGGGCGGAGCCCGGGCCTCAGGCGGACGTGTTCGCGCTCGGCGTGGTGCTGTTCGAGATGCTCACCGGCGTGCGCCCGTTCGACGAGCCGAAGGCGGGGCCGGAGGATGCCAATCCTACGTCGAGCCGCGCGTCGAGCCGCGCGCCCGGCGCGCCGCGCGAGCGCGACGAGGACCGGTGGGCCGAGGGCAGGGCCGTCGCGCACCGGATCCGCAACGCGCCGCCGCAGCCGCTGCGGGGGCTCGTGCCCGACGTGTCGCGCGGCCTGGAGCGCGTGGTGCTCCGGTGCCTCGAGAAAGAACCGGAGCAGCGCTACGAGAGCGGCCGCGCCGTCGCGGACGCCCTGGCCGAGGAGCTCGCGGAGCGCGGCCATCCGCAGCCGCGCGCGCTCATCGCGAGGGCCCTCGCGGCGGCCAAGCTCGGCGGCGACGAGCCGCCGCCCGCGCAGGCGCCCTCCGCGCGCCCCGCGGCCGAGCATCGCAGCGCGCCGTCGCTCGCGCCCGACGTGGCGCGGCTCGTCGGCGTCTTCGCGCTGGTCGTCGCGGGCGGCGCGCTCATCGAGCTCGGCCTCCGCCAGCACGACGCCGCGGAGCCGCCCAGCGCCGAGGTCCAGCAGCCCGGCGGGCGCTCGGAGGAGCGCGGCTACCTGAAGGTCCTCGCCAGGCCGTGGGCGGAGGTCGTCATCGATGGGGAGCTCATCGACGTGACGCCGATGGCGCGGGCGATCCCGCTCCAGGCCGGGCGGCACTACGTCACGTTCCGGCACCCGAACGCGCCCGAGGAGAAGCGCACGATCACCGTCTCCGAGGGGCAGACGGTCACGCTCGACGTGAGCATGCGGCTCGATCGCAGCGCGATCGACGCAGGCGCGCCGCCGGTGGAGGACAGGGACGCGTCGCCCTGACGGCGACGCCGGCCGCGCCTACACGGCGCCGCCCGCCGCCCCCGCGTCGTTTGGGCCCCCCGCGCCACCCTCGCCGCCCGCGCCGTTTGGGCTCCCCGCGCCGCCCGCGCCTCCCTCGCCGCCCGCGCGGCGGCGGAGCGCCTCGAGCGCGAGGAGCGGCCGCTCCCGCTTCTCGTGAAGCTCGCCGAGGCACGCGCCGCTGCCGCGCTCGAGCGCGCGGCAGCAGTCGGGGCGCACCTCGTAGATCGAGCACAGGAAGCGGCCGTGCTCCGCGTCCAGCGTGAGCGCGGCGCAGCGGCCGTCCTCGATGCGCATGTAGCAGCGGTTGCCGATGAAGCGCGTGAGCCCCCGCGCGCGATCGTCCATGCGATCGTGGTCGCAGCCGAAGACCCGGACGTACTCCGGCAGGGCCGAGAAGCAGCAGGTGCCGCACGCGGTGCACTCGGGGACGACCGCGCCCCCCTCGCCGCGCGCGCCGCCCGCGCGCGCCGCCCGCTCGCCCTTGCGCGTCAGAGCCGGACCTCCACGTGCGTCCCGCGCTTCAGGTCGTCGAGCCACTTCTGCTTGGCCTTCGTCATGATCTCCGCCTGCAGCCGCTGGAAGACCTCCGGGCGAGCCGCCTCGAGCGTCGTGAAGCGGGACGGCTGGCGGCTCAGGAGCTTCATGACCACGAACGCGTCGCCCGCGCGCATCGGCCCGGTCACGCCGCCCGGCTCGATCGCCATCAGCGCGGCCTCGAGCTCCGGGGCCATCACCTCGCGCTGGCCGGTCACCGCGGCCTGCGTCCCCTGCGGCGCGCGGACCCCGAGGTCGCCGCCCTCCTCGCGGGTCGCGGTGTCGTCCGAGAACTGCCGCGCGAGCGCCGCGAAATCCTCGCCGCCGCGCGCGCGCTCCGCGAGCGCCACGGCGAGCGCGCGGCGCTCCTCGACCGCCTCGGCGCTCGAGCCGGGCAGGACGCGCAGGACGATCCACGCCGGGTGGTAGTCGCGCCGCCGGCGCTCTTCGCGCACCAGCCGATCGAAGGCGGACCGCACGTCCTGCTCGGTGATGCGCACCCGGCCCTTCACCCGGAGCTGCAGCATCTTGCCCTCGAGGATCTGCCGGCGGATCTCGTCGCGGTACTCCTGCTCGGTGAGCCCCGAGCTCGCCCGCGCCGTCCGGAACAGCTCATCGACCGTCATCTGCTCCGCGGCCGCGATGTTCCGGAAGGCGTTCTCGATCTCCTCGGAGCTCACGCGGATATTGGCCTTCTCGGCGGCCTGGCCCTCGAGCTCCTCGTCCACCATCTTCTGGAGGAGATCGCGGAAGACCTGCGATTCGGCCGCCGCCTGCTGCGCGCCCGGCGGAACGCGGGCCTGGATCTGCAGCAGGAAGGGGCGAGCCCGCTGCCGCAGATCCGAGAGCAGGATGGCGCGATCGCCGACGACGGCGACGATCCGCTCGCTCACGACCGCGTGGGCGAGCGGCGAGGCGAAGGCGGCGGCGGCGACGAGCCCGGCGAGGGCGAGGCGGAGCGAAACACGCATCGCGCGCCTCTACCACTGGGCCCCAGGCGGTTCCACGCGTTTCCGGCCCCGCGCGGCCCGGATGGTTCAGCCGGAGCCGGGGTACACCGTCCGACGGGAGGCGCGCTCGCGGACGGCCTCGCGCGCGAGCGCGTCGGCGCGCTCGTTGAGCAGCACGCCCGCGTGCCCCGGCACATACACGAGGCGCGCGCGCGGCCGCGCGGCGAGCGCGCCGCGCAGCGAGGCGATGAGCTCGGCGTTCGCCTTCGCCTTCCACCCCTTCTGGAGCACGCCGATCGAGTACTGGCTGTCCGTGTGGATGACGATGGGCCGCCCCGGCTCGTCCACCTCCTCGAGCGAGCGGAGGATGGCCGTCAGCTCGGCGATGTTGTTGGTCGCATTGCCGAGGAACTCGCTGCGCTCGATCCGCCGGCCGCCGTCGATGATCACCACGCCGAGCCCCGCGGGCCCCGGGTTCCCCGAGCACGCGCCGTCCGCGTAGACGATGACAGCCCCTTCCGGGACGGGCGCCGCGCCGGCCTCCCCCCGCGCCGGCGCCTTGCGCTGCGCGCGCCCGGCCGGCGCCGGGGCGGCCGCGCCTCCCTCGGGCTGCTCGCCGGCGCGCGCCTTCACGACCGCCTCCGCAGGCCCACAGGTGTCGTCGGGCAACACCTTCGGGTCGACCACGGTCAGGTTGTCGGCGCGCGCCTTGTACCTGCGGCCGTCGTGCGGCTTGTAGCGGATCTCGACGCCGCCGCCCTCCTCCGCGACCAGGGCGCCGGCGGCGTCGGCGCGAGCGTAGACGGTTTGACCTCGAAGCGATGCGCGGACCCAGGGCACGAGCGCACCCTGGCATGGATCGAAGGCCGCCGGTACGGGAGACCACGCCTGGCGAGCCCGGCCGATCGGGCCGGCCGGGCGCGGCCGCGCCTGCCCGCGCCTACCCTGGTTGCAGCCCTCGCGGCGCGCGCGGCGGACAGCGTGGCTGGCGGCGCGCGCGCGGCCGCGCCGCCCTGCGATCACGGGTCGATGCAGAGCGCGAGCGACCACGCGGTCAGCGTACCGGAGTCGGACCCGGCGTCGTCCCCGACCCGGAGCGTCCACGTGCCGTTCGCCGGCCCCGAGAGGAAGGCCGCGAACGACGACTCGGGGCGGAAGCAGCCGCGGAACGGCGCCATCGCTCCCGTGACCGCGGTCGCGCAGCCCATGTCGAAGACGGTCCTCCGGTAGTTGTCGCCGGAGCCGCCGTTGTCGCTCGACACATCGACCGTCGCGCCAGCCGGAGAGGTGAGCGAGATATCGAGATCTCCGTCGAACGAATGCACGATATCGAGCTCGAGCGTCACGCGCCGGATCGCGCCCCTCGAGACGACCGGGAGGACGCTTACAGCGACCGCGCGATCCGTGACGGTCTTGGGGATGTCCGTGGACGACTGCACCCACAACACCTGCCCGGGCGAACACGCGCCGATGGCATCGTCGCAGCCGAGCGCGCAGTCCGGGTCGGCGCAGTCCGTCTCGCCGTCGAGGTCGTCGTCCGCCGCGTCGCTGCAGTTGCGCTCCTTGGAGTACGTGCACACGCTCGGCGTGCCCCGGCAGGTGTACCGCGCTTCCACGACGCAGGCCGCGCTGCAGCCGTCGCCGCTCGACGTGTTGGCGTCGTCGCACCCCTCGACGCCGTCCCGCACGAAGCCGTCGCCGCACCTCGCGAGGCGACAGGTGATAGGACAGCCGTCGGCGCTGTCGGCGTCGCCGTCGTCGCACGCCTCGCCGGCCTGGATCACGCCGTCGCCGCAGCCGTCGAGCAGGCACCCTGGGCTGCAGCCGTCGCCCGCGTTCCGGTTCCCGTCGTCACACGCCTCGACGCCGGCACGGACGAACCCGTCCCCGCACACGGCGCGCGCGCAGCTCGTCGTGCAGACGTCGGTGTTGCTTGCGTTTCCGTCGTCACACGCCTCGACGCCCGCGCGGACGAACCCGTCCCCGCACGAGGCGGCGACGCACGTGGTGAGGCACGCGTCCGTGGTGCTCGTATTGCCGTCATCACACGCCTCGGCGGCGGCGTTGACCACGCCGTCGCCGCAGACCGGTGCGGCGCAGGTGCCTGCCGAGCTGCACACGTGGCTCAGGCAATCGCGCCCGACGGCGCAGCGCATTCCGGCGGCGCACCCGACGCACGCGGGGCCGCCGCAGTCGATATCGGTCTCCGCCCCGTTCCGGGCGATGTCGGTGCACGACGGGAGGCACGTCGTCCCTGAACAGCGGCCGCCCAGGCAATCGCCGTCCGCGGCGCACGCCTTGCCGGTGGCGCAAGGCGAGCACGCCGGTCCGCCGCAGTCGACGTCGGTCTCCGCCCCGTTCGTCGCGCCGTCGGTGCACGACGACGCGCGGCACCTGCCGTCCGCGCAGATCCCGCTCCGGCAGTCCGCGCCGGTGAGGCAGGCCTCGAGATCCGCGCACGGCACGCAATCCGAGCCGCCGCAGTCGACGCCGGTCTCGGCGCCGTTCATCGCGCCGTCGCCGCAATCGGGCGCGACACAGCTGTTCTCGACGCAGATGTTGCTCAGGCAATCACCGGCGACGAGACACTCGACACAAGCGCCGTTCCCATCACAATAGCGCGCTCCGATCGCGTCGGGCCCGCCGCACTCCGTGGTCGCCGGCGCCGGGAGGTTCTTCGGCGCCCCGGCGACGCACACGTCGGCCGAGCACGGGTCTCCGTCGGAGAAGGTGTCTTGGTCGTCGTCGAGCTCGATCACGGCGCCATGCCCGTCACAGACGCGCGCCTTGCAGTCGCCCAGGACCTGCTCGCCCGCGGGCTTTCCCCGCGGCGCGGCGTCGAGGGCGCACCGGCCGCCTTCGCAGGTGCGCAGCTGGCACGCGCCGTCGACCCCGGGGCAGTCCGCGGCCGTGACGCAAGGCGCTCCGCCTCCGCCGCCTTCGCCTCCGCCGTCCTCGCCGCCTCCGCCGTTCCCGCCGTTCCCGCCGTCGCCAACCTCCGGCCCCGGCGCCTGCCGGGGACGAGCGCAGTCGACCGCTGTCAAAGCAGCAGCGATGACGAGCGGCGACAGAACCTTCGTGAACGGAGCGCTTCTGAAGAGGTCCGCTCGCACTGACATCTCGATTCCTCCGCTTCTGGCGGGAACGGCGACGTCCCCTCAAGGCTCGATCCGAGCCTGACGGACGCGCAGGCGGTCGATCATCGGCGCACTAGACTGATATGGAATCGAGAGGACGCCAGCAGCCAAACGGATCGGGAGAGCCCCTATTGCGACGCGCGGCGCCCGCAGCGCGCCGGGGGGCCGTCCGAGCATCCCCCCCTGTTCCCCGGTTTTCTTGGCGCCCTCGACGGCTTGGCGGTTCACTTCCCCGCCCGACTTCCCGCAGTAGAGCTAGTTCCGCCCGTCAGAGGTCTGGCCAGGGATCTGGCGAGAGATTTCAACGCAAAGTCGCGAAGTCACAAAGTCGCAAAAAAGAACAAATCTGGGTCGATCCGAGCGCGAAGCTCACGGTCGTCGTCCCGACCAACACCGCCTTCGCCAGCATGGTGGGCGAGCTTCCCGACGCCGCTCGGCGCACGGTCTACGGCCCCGCGCAGCCGTGATGTTCGTCCCGGGGCTCGGGACGCGAGGCGTTGGCCGCTGCGAGCTGCGCATACAGCGCGGCGTACTCCGCCATGATCGCCGTGCTCGCATAACGGCGCACGGCGCGCCGGCGCGCGGCCTCGCCGAGCTGCGCCCGCAGGGAAGGGTCGTCGCGCAAGGAGCGGAGCGCGCCCCGCAGCGCGTCCTCGTCTCCCGGCGCCACCAGGAGGGCCACCCGACCGCCCTCGCCCTGGATCACCTCCGGCACCGCGCCGACCGGCGTGACGACGCAGGGCAGGCCGCTGGCCATCGCCTCCAGCAACGCGTTGGGCATCCCCTCGCCATGGCTCGGTAGGCAGAAGACGTCCGCGTCGCGGTAGACCGCGGGCATCGCGTCTTCGGGCACGTCGCCGAGCAGGCTCAGGCGGCCCTGCCGCTCGAGCTCCGCGAGCGCCTCGTCGAGGCGGCGGGACGGGCCGGCAGCGCCGCCTGCGTCGCGAGGCCCCGCCAGCGCGAGGGTCAGGCCCTCGACCGCCAGCACGGCCCGCGCGAGCTCCAGGACCCCCTTCTGCGGCGTGACGAGCCCCGCGAAGAGAACCCGCAGCGGCTGGCCGGGCGAGCGCGGCGCGGCGGCAGCGGGGTGGAAGCCGCCGGTGTCGACCGGGTTGGCGATCCGGAGGACGCGGCCCCCTGGAACCAAGGCCTGCACGTAACACCGCAGCTCCTCCGAGAGCGTGATGACGGCTGCGGCGCGGCCCAGCACGGCGCGCACGGCCTGCCGAGCCGGCCAAGGCAGGGCCCGATGCCAGGCGATGATCTGCGGCGACAGGCGCAGGTGGAGCACGGCCGGCACCCCCGCGCGACGGCACAGCTCCACCGCGAGGCCGTCGCGCGCGGTCGCCCAGAACAGTGTTGTGCACAGATGAACGACATCCGGCCGGCGTCGCGCGAGCAGCCGGTGAAGCGCCGCCAGCGCTTCGCCCGCGCGGACCACGCGCGCGGGGCGAAGCCTGCTCACGGGATCGATCGAGGCGCCTCGGGGCGAGGTGTCGATGACGTCCGCCTCGACGCCCGCCGCTGCCGCCGCGTCGAGGTAATTCCGCATCCACCGCGTGATTCCGCCGGTGGGCGGCGGGAGGGGGCCCCAGAGCGCGACGCGCATGGCCCTAGAAGCGCGCGTCGGCCTCGATCTGGGCCCAGCGCTCGCGGAACCACGCCACGGTGCGCGCGAGCCCCTCGCGCAGGCCCGTCTGCGCCTCGAAGCCGAGGACGCGACGGGCCTTGTCGGTGGACGCGACCCGACGGCGCTGCGTATCCCACGCCCGGCGCTCGACGAACCGGACGCCCGCGCGGTTGCCCGTCATTTCGTTGATGGCTCTCGCGACGTCGAGGATGGCTATCTCCTCGCCCGACGCCAGGTTGAACGCCTCGCCCGAGGCGGCCGCCGCGGTGCCCGCCCGGAGAAATCCATCGACGATGTCGCCCACGTAGGTGAACGAGCGGGTCTCCTCTCCCGTCCCGGTGATCGGCAGCGGCTCGCCGCGCAGGGCCCAGTAGACGAAGTTGGGGATCACATTGCGGTATCGGCCAGGGACCTCGCCCGGACCATACGAGTTGAAGGGGCGGACCCGCACGGTGCTCAGCCCGTCGTGGCCGGCCGAATGATCGCAAAAATAATTGCAATAGAGCTCGCCAAGCAGCTTGGTCGCCTGGTAAGGCGTGTGGACGTCGAGCGCGAGGTGCTCCTCGTGGACGGGCCGCGGCGGGTCGCTGCCGTAGGGCGCGCACCCGGACGAGGCGAAGACGACGCGCTGCGCCCCGCTGCGCTGCGCGTGCTGCAGCACCCGCAACGTGCCGAGGCCGTTGACCTCGAGATCGCGCTCCGGGTTGTCCACCGAGTTCTGGTTCGCGAACAGCGCGGCGAGGTGGAAGACATGCGAGGGTTGCTCGCGAAACACCGCCGCGAGCAAGCCGTCATCAACGACGCTCCCCTCCACGAAGCGCACGTTGCGCCGCGCCGGGATGCCCCAGCGGGAGGAGGAAGAGAGGTCGTCCACCACGATCACCTCCGCGCCCGCGTCGGCCAGAGCCGCCGTGAGCGAGCCGCCGATCGCGCCCGCCCCACCGGTCACGATGATCCGCCGATCCTTGTAACCCTGCATAATGCTCACCGCTGTGTCTGTCGTTTCGCCCAAGAAACGTTGCTCACCGCAATGCCCCGGTGCATTGCGTCCTTAGATACCCCCAGCCTCGCGCCGGCGCCCGAGGGCGCCGGCGTCCTCACGACAATGCTTCACCCGCCGCGCGCGCGAAGATCTCCTCATAACGACGCACGAGCGGCTCTCGCGTGAACCAGCGAAGGAAATAGAGCCGGCCGGCCTCCCCCATCGCGCGCCGCGCCTCCGGCGTCATGCCGTGCAACCGCCGCACGGCGTCCGCGAGCGCCGCCGGGTCCTCGGGCTCACAGGCGAGCCCCGCCCCGCTGTTGCGCACCAGATCCGCCGGATCCCCGCCCGCCGCGACGAGCACCGGCCTGGCGGCGGCCATGTAGGCCGGGATCTTCGAGGGGATCGTGATCTCGAAGCGCGGATCGCGCCGGAGGTGCGAGAGCGCCACGTCGGCCAGCGCGAAGAAATGCGGCATGCGCTCATGAGGTTGCTGGCCGATGAAGACGACGTTCGAGAGAGCCCGCGCCTCAGCCTCGCGCCGGAGCCTGACCGCGTCGTTCCCGTCCCCGACCATCACGAACCGCACGTCGGTGAGGTCGCGCAGCCGTTCGGCCGCGTCGAGCACGCTGGAGAGGGCCTGGGCAGAGCCCATGTTGCCGGCGAAGAGGACGACGAACCGCCCCGACAACCCGTGCTCCGCTGCGAGCTGCGGGTCGGGCTCCACCGGCCTGTAGATCCGATCGTCGGCCCAGTTCGGGATCAGGTGCACCTTGTCTGTCGAGACGCCTCTGCGGGAGAGCGCGCGCTCGAGCCCCGGGCTGATGACGGTGATCGCCGCGGCGCGCCGGAAGAGGGCGCGGTTCACGCGATCGATGCCAGCGAACACGAGCCTGCTGTCGAGCATGCCCGAGGCCGCCGCGGTCTCGGGCCACAGATCCTGGACCTCATAGACCCACGGTATCCGGCGGAGCGCGGCGAGCCAGGAGGCGGCGAGGGCGTGGCTCGGCGGGGGGTTGTGGACCCAGGCGACGTCCGCCGGCCCGGAGAGGGCGGTCCCGAGCAACGCGGTCGAGGCAGCGAAGCTCGCGTAGTTGAGCGTCCGCCGCACGCGCGATCGGCTGTGATCGGGGTAGGTCGGGAGGCGTATCACCCTGGTGCCGCTCGCGTGCTCCACGTCCCAGAGGCGCTGTCGGTACCCCGGATAGATGCGGCCATGCGGGTAGTTCGGGAACGCGGTCACCACCGTCACCTGGTGCCCGCGCTCGGCCAGCGCTTCTGCGAGCAGATGGGGGCGCGCGATCGGCTCGGGGTGATACCACTGCGACAGGAGGAGAATCTTCACTCACCGCGCTTCGATGCACCGGCGCTCGCGGGCATTCACGCGATCCACGGTGGGCGGCGGCGGCATGTCGCGGCCGGGTCCGGCGGCCGGCGCCCGCCTCGATGGGAGGGGCGACCATCACGCCTCGACAGCATCACGAGGGGCGGCTGGCGTCACGGTGATGACGCTGGCGCCGCGGGTCGCGCCAGACGGCTGAGACGCGCGCGCCGGGAGCGGTTCGAGCAGCGCTGCGAAGATGCACCCCCGGCGGAGCCGCCGTCTCGTCAGTACTCGACGTCCTGCTTGAAGACGAGCTCCGAGGACGGCGACTCGGGATTGGCGGCCTTCTCGAGGCTGATGACGAGCTCGAACCGGGTGAGCGGCACGCTCACGTCCTTGAGCTTGCCGGTGCGGGCGTCGGGGTCGAAGGTGAGCGCGCCGATCCGCTGCCAGGGCGAGTCGCTGTCCGGGCGCGCCCAGACGACGTAGGCGGCGCCGCTCGAGTCGAGGCGATCGGGCGGCGGGAGGTCCTTCGCGTTGATGTCGAGGCGGGTCATGGCCGCGTCGAAGTTGACGTCGGCGATGATCACGGCGTCCGCGCCCGGCGCCTTCCCGATGCCCTGCGGCGTGTAGCGCAGCGGGCCGCCGCAGCCCGCCATCAGCGCGCACGCAAACGCCACGACAGCGAGCCGCAGCACCCTGGAAACATGTCCTCTCATCTCGGTAGCTCCTCCTTCGTCCCTCTGCTGCGGGCGAAGACGCCTCGCGAGCCGCCAGCACCGGCCGGCGGCCGAAACAGCCGCGGCATCATAGCCGCTTTCGGCCACGCCGACGGCGCTCGACGCAGCGGGAGGCGGCCTTTCCCGCCGGGCGTGCTCGACGCGCCGGAAACCCCGCCGCCTCGCGCGCCCGGCCGGCGAGGCGCCGCCCGCGAGCGCAGCGCGCGCCCCCGGCGTCGGGGAACGGCGCGGCTCGGACGGATCGCATGGCGGAGCGCCGCCCATAGACTAAAGTCTCGAAATCGAGATGGATTTGGCACACACACGGCTCGGAGCTCGGGGCGATCGCTGGTCGACCGGGCGGGGAGTTCTCGATGTTCGAACGCCCGCGTCCGACGTCGTGACGAGGCGCCTCGAGGGGTACGCGTCGCTCGATCTCATCGAGCCGGCGATCAGGCACCTGGAGACCCTCGTCGAGGCGGGCGTGCACCCGGTCGTGTTCGACGATTTCGAGCTCGGCACCGGCTATGACAGCGACGTCCGGGCCAGGCTCACGGCGTGGCACCTGCGGAACCCCGGCAAGCTGAAGGAGGTCCATATCCTCGTGCGGCCAGGGCTCGTCGCCATGGGCGTCACGGTCGCCAACCTCGCCACGGGCGGCCGCTTCAACGTGTACGCCGACCGCTCCGCGTTCGAATGGGCGCTCGCGGGCGTGCTGACGACGAGGATCACGACGGGGCCCGCCTCGTCGGTCCGCGCGCCGTCCCTGCGCTGACGAGCGCACCCGGCGGCGTGCGCGCGGGCTCGCGCGCCGTCGGCCCGAGCTCAGGGGTGCTGCACGGCCCCGTTCGCCGGAGCACCCCTGGCGCCGAGCGTGATCTCGCTCATCCGCTCCGGGTGCTTCCCTTCGATGCCCTCGTAGTGACGGCAGATCGCCGCCATGTCGGCCTCGATGTTGCCCGTCGGGTGGAACACGTGGAGGATCCCGCCCCGCTTGCGGGGGAAGTCGAGGTATCCGAGGAGGATCGGGACGCCGGCGCCGAGCGCGACGTAGTAGAAGCCCGTCTTCCAGCGCTTCGTGCGCGAGCGCGTGCCCTCGGGCGCGACGATCAGGATGAGCTCGTCGCGCTCCTTCAGCACGTCGACCACGGCCGCGACGAGGTTGTTCCGGTCGCGGCGGTCGACGGGGACGCCGCCGAGCCACTTGAAGAAGAAGCCGAACGGCGGCTCGAAGAGCGTGTGCTTGCCGAGCCAGGAGAACTCGAGGTCAAGCACGTAGCTGACCGCGAGCGTGAACGGGAAATCCCAGTTCGATGTGTGGGGCGCCGCGATGATCACCGCCTTCGACGGGAGCTCCGTCATGCCCTCCACGCGCCAGCCGAACACGGACAACCAGGTGCGGCCGACGAACCGGCGAACGGCGCGGCGCGCGGCGGAAAAACGTGGAGCGGGTGCGTTCGGCATGGAGGACCTCGACGGTAAGCAGCCGGAGGTTCGTCGCTGCCCGGGTGGAAGTCACGTCACCTTTCCGTCATCCCGCGCCGCGGCTCGCGCGCATGGGAAGCATGGCGCGATGAGCGCGTCGCGCGCCGCGTCGCGCTCCATCCACGCCGCTCCATCCACGCCGCTCCATCCACGCCGCTCCATCCACGCCGCTCCATCCACGCCGCTCCATCCACGCCGCTCGCTCAGCGCCGTTCGATTCCGTGCGGCTTGCCCTCGCCGTACCCCGCCAGCGTCTGCACCCCGATGACGGCCTTGTCGTGGAGCTCGTCGAGGTTCGCCGCGCCGGCGTAGGTGCACGCCGACTGCACGCCGGTGATCATCTCGATCAGGATGGCGCCGACGCTCTCGCGCCCCTCGTGGATGTAGATGCGGGACGTCGAGATGCCCTCGCGGAAGAAGGCCTTCTTGGCGCGCTCGAACGCGTCGAGATCCGCGGTGCGCTCGCTGACCGCGCGGGCGCTCGCCATGCCGTAGTTCTCCTTGTAGAGCAGCCCGTCGCGGTCCTCCATGACGTCGCCCGGGCTCTCGTACGTGCCGGCGAGCGTCGTCCCGACCATGACGCGCGAGGCGCCGGCGGCGATGTAGAGCGCCACGTCGCGCGGGTGACGGACGCCGCCGTCGGCCCAGACGCGCTTGCCGTGGCGGCGCGCCTCGCGGGCGCACGCGAGCACCGAGGAGAACGTCGGGCGGCCGGCGCCGGTCTGCATGCGCGTCGTGCACATCGCGCCGGGGCCGACGTTCACCTTCACGATGCCGGCGCCCGCCTCGATGAGCGCCCGCGTGCCCTCCGCCGTGCAGACGTTGCCGGCCACGAGCGGGACGGCGTCGCCGACGGCGCCCCGCACGGCGCGGATCGCCTCGATCATCCGGCGCTGGTGGCCGTGCGCGGTGTCGAGCACGATCGCGGACACGCCGATCTCGAGCAGGCGCGCGGCGCTCTGGGCCGCCTGCGCGGAGATCCCGATCGCCGCCGCGACCATGAGCTCGCCGCCGCCGTCGAGCGTCGGCTTGAGCAGCTCGAGCCGCACGGCGTCGTCGCGCGTCAGCACGCCGTGGAGCCGCCCGTCCCCGTCGAGCACGGGGACCGCCTTCACGCGGGCGTCCTCCATCAGCAGGAAGGCCGTCCGGTTCGGCGTGCCGGCCTGGATGGTGATGAGGCGCGACGACATGAGCGCGGACGCGGGCGTGTACTGGTCCCGGTCGCGCAGGTCGGCGTGGGTGACGATGCCGATCGGCCGCCGCTCGTCGTCGACCACGACCACCATGTCGTGCGATCGCTTGCGGATGATGCCGTGCACGTCGCGGAGCGTCGCCCGCGGGGAGACCGAGAGGGGCGTGTCGTAGCGCGGGTCGGCGCGCTTGATGTGGTGGACGATGCGCTCGACCGTGTCGAGATCCATGTCCTGCGGGAGCACGCCGAGGCCGCCGAAGCGGGCCATCGTCTCCGCCATCCGCTTGCCGGTGACCGCGTTCATGTTCGCCGAGACGATCGGGTGCGAGCCGCCAGGGAAGTCCGCCGGGCGCAGGTCGGTCTCGAGGCGGGAGCCGCCGGCGAAGTACCCGGGGGTCAGGAACACGTCTTCGAGCGCGAGCTCCAGGCTCTCGTCATGCTCGGGGTGGAGAAAGCGCATGCACAGCT
The DNA here is from genome assembly GCF_051527395.1 of Sorangium sp. So ce281. Classification (NCBI taxonomy): domain Bacteria; kingdom Pseudomonadati; phylum Myxococcota; order Polyangiales; family Polyangiaceae; genus Sorangium; species Sorangium sp. So ce281. The sequence goes on along the minus strand of NZ_CP150322.1, from coordinate 1,486,441 downwards.
CCGAGGAAGGGGGATGGCGCCGCGAAGGCGGCGCGGCGCGCGCCAGTCTAGTTCCACCCACCAGGAGCCCTGCCAGGGATCCGGAGCGAGATTTCAACGCAAAGGCGCAAAGACGGCACGGACTCAATCGACAAATTCCAGTGGCGGGCTTCGATCGCCCGCTCGTCCTGTAGGCCACCACGCGCCTGCCGAGCTCGGAAGCCTGGCGGCGGAGACGGGGGGAGCGGTGGCTGAGTCGGGGCGCATCACGTCGCCTGGCTGAGGCCCGTGGCGCGCCTGCTAGGCCGCGCGGCATGCGGCGCAGCAGACGCATCGAGGTCACATTTGAGCCCACGCACCGGTCGGCGGAGCAGCTGAAGCTGGCCTACGCCATCGTGGTGCCGCCGACCCGGCGCGAGGTGCGTTCGGAGGTCGACGCGCTGGCGCGGCGACAGCCGACTGAGGTGCCTCGAGCGCGTGGCAAGGGAGGGAAGGCTGCATGAAGAAGGTCGCGCTGTACGCGCGTGTTTCGTCGGATCGGCAGACCAAGCAGGCCACGGTCGACAGCCAGGTGGCGGCGCTGAAGGAGCGAGCCTTGGCCGATGGCCATCACGTCTTGCCGGCAGACGTGTACGTCGACGATGGGTGCAGCGGCGCAACGCTGATCAGGCCGGCGCTGGAGCGGCTTCGCGACCGCATCGCCGAGGGGGCGGTCGATCTGCTGTACGTCCACAGCCCCGACCGACTTGCGCGACGCTACGCCTACCAGGTGCTGCTGCTCGAAGAGTTCTCTGCACGCGGCGTCACGGTCGTGTTTCTGCAAGGCGCGTCCGGGGTGAACGCCGAGGACCAGCTGCTGGTTCAGGTCCAAGGGATGCTCGCCGAGTACGAGCGAGCGCGGCTCGCGGAGCGATGCCGTCGCGGGAAGCTGCACCGGGCCAGGCAAGGGATGGTCAACCCGCTGTCGACCGCTCCGTATGGCTACCGCTACGTGCGTCGCTCGGATGCCGAGTCGGCGCACTACGAGGTCGTGCGGTCGGAGGCGAACGTCGTGCGCGCCATCTTCGACGCCTTCGTGCACCAGCAGATGCCTCTGCAGGCGATCGCGCGCCGGCTCAACACGCAGCAGATCCCGACACCCAGGGGTGGCTGTTGGAGAGGGGCAAGGGTGTACGAGCTGCTCCGCAACCCGGCCTACATGGGACAAGCCGCCTACGGCAAGCGCGAGTCGGTTGAGTCGCGGCCGCTTCGACCTCGACGGAGCAAGCTCCGGATAGCGCGCGGTAGTGCGAGGACATTCCGGCGAAGACCGGCCGACCAGTGGATCTCGATCCCGGTGCCGCCGATCGTGTCGGCCGAGGTCTTTGCCGCCGCGGGCGAGCAGATGATGCGTAACAGGCAGCTGTCGCAGCGGCACGCGCGAGGGCAACGCTACTTGCTGCAGGGCCTCGTTGTCTGCGCGCGCTGTGGTTACGCCTTCTGCGGCCGATCGGTCTCGAAGCCGTCGAGCTCGGTCATCTACCGCTACTACTGCTGCAACAGTGTGCAAGCGGTGCGCGACGGAGCTGCGCGTGCTTGCAACAACCCCTCGGTACGCGCCGAGATGCTGGACGCGCAGGTCTGGGATTCGGTGCGGCAGGTGCTGCAAGAGCCCGAACGACTCGAAGAGGAGTGGCTGCGCCGCAGTGCCGACGACGGCGCCGCGACTGATGCGCAGCTCGAGCGCGCTCAAGCCGAGCGATGGGTCGTCCACCACCAGCGCAGCCTCAAACGGCTGCTGGATGCCTACGAGGCAGGCGCGATTTGCTTGGAGGAGCTGCGGCCGCGCGCCGAGCGCCTGCGCGAACAGATCCGAAGGGCAGAGCAGGCCGCCAAGGAAGCCGAGGACAGGCTCTCCCACAACGCGGTCCTGAGCGCCGTGGTCACGCGGCTGCAAGACTTCGCCGAGCGCGTTGGGCAGGGTCTGGAGCACCTCGATTGGCAGGGGCGCCGTCAGTTGATCCGAACCCTGGTGGCACGGGTGGAGATCGACGAGGAGCAGGCGACGGTCGTGTACCGGTTGCCCTCGTCTGGCGGACGTCCGGGTGGCGGCCACCTGGATCCGAGCGTGCCGTCCAGCTCATCGGCCGGGTCCCCGGGTTGTCGATTGAGTCCGTGGCGTCAAGACGCAAAGGCGCAAAAAAGAGTAAATTTCGTGCATTTTTGCGTCTTTGCGTCTTTGCGTTGAGATCTCTCCTCGCTCGCGAACCAGATCCCTGGCAATCGGTTTCAAGCAGGCTGGCGGGCGCGACGGGCGGCGGGCGCGTCGGCGATGACGCGGTCCAGGATCGCGGCGACGCTGGCCGCGGCCGCCTCGGACGACAGCGCCGCGGGCGGAGGCGCCGGGACCGGCAGCGCGCCCGTCTCCCGGAAGCGCGCGAGGTGGCGCGCGAGCGCGGCGGCGATGCCGTCCGCGTCGTCCGGCGCGACGCGCGCGTTGTCGCTCCGGTACGAGAGGAGCTCTTCGACCTCGCGGTTCGCGGTCACGCTGACGACGGGCATCCCCGACGCGGCGTAGTCGTAGGTCTTGGCCGAGACGCGCAGCACGACGTGGGGGCTGAGCATCGCGAGCAGCACGTGCGCCCGCCTGAGCTCGCCGAGCACGTCGCGCTGCGGGACCGGGGGGAGCGCCTCGATGTACGGCGTGAGCCCCAGGCGCTCGAAGCAGGCGCGATCGTGGTCGGACATCCGGCCGATCTGCCGGAGGACGACGTCGCCCGGCGCGAGCCGCTCGCGGTCGATGAACCGCCGCAGCGCGGCGCCTATCTGGTCCGCCGAAGCCTCCTCGCGGATCGTGCCGAGGTGGAGCACGACGAAGCGGCGGGGCGGCTCCGGCGCGGGCGGCGGCGCGTACAGCGCGAGATCGAAGTGGTTGCGCACGAACGAGGACTTCGACGAGAGCTCGGGGAAGCGCGCGCGGTAGGCCTCGAGCGCGGCCCGCGTGTTGAAGATCACGTGGTCGGCGCCCTCGAGCCAGCGGCGCTCCAGGCGCGGGACGATGGCGCGCCGGGCCCGCTCGGCCAGGCCGGACGGCGGCCCGCTCCCCGTCTCGTGCAGCGAGTACGGGTCGCGCATGTCGAGGACGAGCGGCACGCCGAGCGCCCGCTTCACGTGGAGGCCGACCGGGCAGGCCGAGTACGGCCCGGCGCTCACCACGACGGCGCGCGCGCCGGTGCGGCGGGCCAGGGCCACCGCCGCGCGCGCCCCGCGCGGCGCGTGCGCGATCCAGCGATCGGTGATCGCCTGGAACGGGCGGAGCCCGACGAGCGGCCCCGCGCGCCCCGCGGGGAGCGGCGCCTGCGCGCGGAGGGCGCGCAGCGCGGCGCCCGCGGCGAGGACGGCCGGATCGAGGTACTCGTCGAAGACCTCGACCTCGGGCGGCAGCGCGGCGAGCAGCCCGTCGTCGCGCGGATCCTCGGGGAAGGTCCCCGACAGGACGGCGACGCGGAAGCCGTGGCGCGGCAGGTGCCGCGCGAGCTTCACCCAGCGGAAGGCGCCGACGCTCGTCTGGGGCGCGAAGGCGGGGGAGATCAGCAGGAAGGGGCGCACGTTCGGTCCTCTCGCGAGCAAGCTGGCGTCCACGACGTCAGCCGTCGCCGCGCACCCCGCGCTCGAGCAGGTCCGCGTAGAGCGCGAACAGCGCTTCGAAGTGCTCGTCGCTCGTGGGCAGCCGCTCCCCCGCGGCCCGCGCCGCCGCGACGCGCTCCTCCCGCGGGCGCGCGAGCACCCGCTCGATCGCGGCGGCCACCTCGCCCGGCGACGCGCGCGGCGCGTACACCTCGGCGGCGCCGGGCTGCACGAAATCCAGCGCGGCGCCGGCGGCCGGGACGACGAGCGGCAGGCCCGAGCACAGCGCCTCGCCCAGCACGAAGCCGAACGTCTCGGCGGCGCCCCCGTGGACGAAGACGTCGGCGCTGGCGTGCAGCGCGGCGTAGGTGGCGCGGTCCTTGGCGAAGCCGAGGAAGGTCACCTGCGGAAGGGCGGCCGCGCGGCGCTCGAGCCGCGCCCGCTCGGGCCCGTCGCCCAGCACCGCGAGGGCGACCGGGCGCCGCGCCGCGAGCTCTCGCGCGGCGTCGATCACGAGCGCCACCCGCTTCTCGACGGCGAGCCGGCACGCGACGAGGAGCAGCGCGGCCGACGGCTCGTCGGCGAACCGGCCGAGCAGGCTGCGGCGCAGCGCCGCGTCCGCGCGGGAGGGGTCGAAGTCGCCGCGCTTCACGCCGAAGGTGACGCGGTGGACGCGCTCGCAGCCGTGGCGGCGGAGCTGCTCCGCGATGAACGTCCCGGGCGCGATCGTCGCGTCGAACCGCCGCGACAGCGCGCGCGGCCAGGCGAACAGGGCGCCCTCGAGCGCCCGGGCGACCGCGCGCGGGCGCACCCGGTCGAGCAGCGGCGCCGCGTAGGTGCTGATCTGATCCGAGTGGTACACGAGCGTGCGGAGCGGGACCTCGCGGGCGCTCGCCGCGACGAGCGCGGCCGTGTACGGCGCGCTCGCCTGCACCACGTCCGGCGCCTCGCGGCGGATGATCGCCCGCGCCGCGCCGAGCCGGAGGAGCGCGTGGTAGGTCGGGTCGTACGGCATCGGCGGGCCGGCCACCCGCACGATGCGGCCCCCCTCGAGCGGCACCACCTCGTCGCGCGGCCCGGGCGCCACGACGACGATCTCGTGGCCGCGCCGGCTCCCCTGGCGCACGAGCTCCTCCAGGTACGACCGCACGCCGCCCCCGCGGGACGAGAAGAACTCCGCGACGTCGAGGATCTTCACGACTGGTTGCTCCCGCGCAGGAGGAGGCCGCCCTTCCACGAGCGCCGCATCCGCGCCGAGCGGTTCATGATGTGGAGCAGCGCCGGGAGGAACAGGAGCGCGCACGCGACGCACGCCACCTCGCCGCTGACCGCGACCCAGCCGAACGAGTTCAGCGCCTGGTTGTCGGCGAAGACGAGCGACCCGTAGCCCAGCACGGTCGTGTAGCTGCAGAGGGCCACGGGGCCGGCCGAGCGCTTGAGCGCGAGCGACACGTCGCCGCCGAGCAGCCGCGCGCGATCGAAGACGTTGAAGGGGTACTCGCAGCCGATGCCGAACGTGATCGGGAGCGCGATGAAGTTCAGGAAGTTGATCTTGACGTCGAGCGCCGCCATGGCAGTGGCCGTCGCGAGCACGCCGAGCACGAGGGCCAGGAGGACCGCGAGCGCGCCCGCGACGCTGCCCGTCGCGAGCACCACGACGATCGTGACCGCGAGGAACGAGGCCGCCGTCGCCAGCGGGCCGTCGCGCTCCATCGACCGGATCATCTCGGCGAAGACCGTCGGCCGGCTCGCCGTGACGACGTGGGTGCCGTCAGGGAGGACCACGTTGCCGGTCGTGTCGGCCATCCGCAGGAGGTTCCTGCCGTTCGAGAACGAGACGTTGTTCTTGTACTTCACGTAGAACACCGTCCCCACGACGCCGTTGTTCTCCTCGAACCTGCGGCGGATGAGGTCGGGCAGGTCCTTCGGGCCGATGACGTGGAGCGTCTCCGGCGGCTTCATGCTGAGGACGCGCTCCCGCTCCTCGGGGCGCAAGGCCTTCAGCACCCGCGGGGTCAGCCGGTCCCGGATGCGCTCCAGGATCTCGATCTTCCGCTGCTGCTCCTCGGCCGTGCCGGGGAGGGCGTCGGCGATCGTCGCGACGTCGGCCACGAGCTGGCCCTGCGGATCCTTCGCGTCGTTCGCCAGGATCTGCGCCTTGATGGCAGGCACCTGCTCGGGGGTGTCGGCGAGCATCATCGCGCCGGCGACGTTCATCTTCCCGCCGAAGACCTCGGACGCCTTGAGCGACCAGCTCCCCGCGCCCTTCGCCCGCGAGCTCTTCGAGCCGAGGCGCGCGAAGTTGTACTCCCAGGGATCCCGGATGTACGCGGGGAGCTTCCACGCGGCGAGCGCGACGATGACCGGCGCGAACGCGAGGAACGCGAGCGGCCACCGCGACGTCACGCGCGCGAGCGCCCGCGCGCCGGGCCCCGCGGTGCCCTCGTCCGAGACGCGCGGCGCCGGATCGCGCATCCAGCGAGGGAGCCTCGCCTGGATGCGCTCGATCGCGACGAGCGTCGCGGGCACGAGCGGCACGATGGACGCCCACACCATGAATATCCCGACGAAGCCGATCGCGCCGAACTGGTTGAACCCGCGGAAGTGCGTGATCGTGAGCGATCCGTAGGCGATCGCCGCCACACTCGCCCCGACGAGCTCGGCGCGGAACGCGTTGATGACCGCCTCGCGCCGCGCGTCGTCCGCGGGCATGCCGCGCGCGCGGAAGTCGCGGTACCTCGACAGGAGCACGATCGGGTAATTGACCCCGTTGCCGACGATGATCGCCCCGAGGAAGGCGCCGACCGTGTTGACGTAGCCGTAGGTCAGGGTCGCGAACGCGTACCCCGCGCTGGCGCCGAAGGCCGTGGGGAGCAGGATCACCACGAGCGACCAGGGCGAGCGGTAGTAGATCATCACGCCGCCGACGATCAGCACGAGCGCGATGGCGGTGGCCCACACCGCCTCGCTCACGAGCGACTTCTGCTCGGCGATGGCGTTCGGGATGTCGCCCGCGTACCCGACCTGCATGGCCGGGTGGAACGCCGCAGGATCGAGGCGCGAGACGAGCGCGGTCACCTGGTCGAGGAGCTCCGCCGCGCGGCGATCGCCCATCCCGGCGCTGCGCGAGACGATGCGGAGCGCGACCATGCGCCCGTCGGGCGTGGCGAAGTAGCCGCTCGGAAACTCGTCGATCTTCTTCAGGCGCCGCTGGAGCTCCTGCCAGGTCTCGTCGAGCGACAGCCCCTTTTGGGCCGGCGCCGGCGTCGCCGCCGCGCCCGCCGCGCCCGCGTCACCGCCGGGCGCCCCGGAGGCCTCCAGATCCTCGATGAGGCCGCTCCGCAGCGCGAGCTCCAGCTCGATCGCCTCGTCCGCCGCCTCGAGCTCGCGGACGCTCGCGTAGAGCCACTTGTTCGCGTCGAAGAAGCTGCGGACCTCCTTCGTGCCGGACTCCACGTAGCGGATGAGCGCCGGCGGCCCGCACGCCGCCCGGCAGGCGTCGTCGCCGCACGCCGCGGCGCAGGCCGCGCGCTTCCGGAGCGGCTCGTTCAGCTGCTCCGCGAGCGCGTCGATGAACCGCTCGTTCGCGCCGCGATCCGGCGACTCGGCGATGACGATGAGCTGCGCTCCGCCGTCCACGCGCTGGGCCTGACGCTCGTAGGCCTGGAACGCCGGGCTGTCGCGCGGCAAGAGCTCCCGGAGCTCCGTGCGCAGCTCGAGCCGCGACGCGTACCCCCACAGCCCTGCCATGGAGAGGAGGGCGAGCGCGATGACGAGCCAGGGACGGCGCCCGCTGATATCGACGAGCGCACCGATCATCCTGAGGAGCATTCGAAGGACACCTCGAAACCGGGAACACCTCGAAGCGGCCGCGTGCGGGCCGGCTTCGGGCCGGTCTTACCACGCGCGCTAGGCGCAGAACGACGGCTGGATACCCTTGGGCCGCGGCGCCGCCGCGGGGCGCAGGTGGCCGAACGCGAAGAGGCCGCCGGTGAAGCCCATCCAGGTGCGGAAGTGCCGGAAAGTCTCCAGCCACTGGAGCGCCTTCGGCCCGTCGACGAGCGGGCGCAGGTTGGATTGCCTCGCGTGCTCGCGCGCGTGCGCGAACGCGTTCGCGAGCATCCGCTGCACGACGAGGGGCGAGGACCGCTCGCGCGCCCGCTGCGAGGCCGCGCTCCCGAGCCGCGCGGCGGCGAGCGGATCGCGCGTGAGCGCGAGCACGGCCTTGCCGAACGCGGCGTTCGCGCTCTCCTCGGCGATCGGCCCGCGGCCCGGGTCGATGAGCAGGCCGTTGTGGCCGCTCTGGATCTGCGAGCTCACGCCCATGCCGTCGGCGAACGCGACCGTCGGGGAGCCGCACCAGAGCGCCTCGCTGAGCACGTTTCCGAACGTCTCGCTCAGCGAGGCGTGCAGGAAGAGGTTCGCGTGCCGGTAGTAGTCCGAGATCTGGCTGTACGGCACCTCGCCCGTGAAGATGACCCGGCGCGCGACGCCCAGCTCGCGCGCGAGCGCCGCGTACGCCACGCTGTCCGGCCCGTCGCCGACGAGCGTGAGCGTCGCCTGCGGCTCGTGCGGGGCGATGTGCTCGGCGAAGATGCGGATCAGCCGGTGCTGCGACTTCTCCCGGGTGTGGCGGCCCGCGCAGACGAGGCGGGGGCCGCGCGGGTCGAGCCCGCGCTCCTCGAGCAGCTGCACGTAGGGGTCGGGGCCGAGCGGGCGCTCGAACACGTCCTCGGGGACCATCCGCGGGATGACGTGGATGGGCACCGTCACGCCCCGTTCGCGCCAGTAATCGCGCAGGCCCTCGCTCAGCACGACGAGGCCGTCTCCCTGGTTGTATAGGTCCACGAAGAGCCGCTCCATCGGCGCGCGGAGCGTCTTGTGGAGCACCGTGTGGACCGCGCCGATCCGGGAGACCCGCTCCGGCAGGAGCACGTCGTACGCGGCCGCGAGGTGCGTCGTGTTCACGCAGAGCAGCGGGATGCCGCGCATCTTGCGCAGCCAGATGCCGAACTCGACGAGCAGGGTCGTGGTCTGCGCAAAGCAGATGTCAAAATCCCACCGCATCGGATCGAGCACCGAGGATCCCACGGGGATGGGCAGGTGCACCCCCGGGTAGGTGCGCAGCGGCAGGCTGGGCAAGGCGACGGTGCCGGGAGGGATCTCGTCGGCCGAGGCATCCGGATCCCGAGGTCCGATCAGTGTTGCCTGGTGACCACAGGTGTTGAGCGCGCGATACAGGGCCCGCGTCTGGAAGACCGCGCCATTCGCGTAAGGAATGCGCGTGAAATCGCTGAGGATGGCGACCTTGAGCGGCCGCCCGTTGGCGCCGGAGAGGGCAGCGAAGGGATTCTCTGGAATGGCCGCTTGTACCCTGACGGAGGAGAGCCCTCCCCGCGCGGGTCCCGTCGACGGCGTGGGACGCGCCGGCGCGATCGCCTCGTGCGGCGCGCGATCGCTCCGGTGGTCGCTGAGCGGCAGAATTGCATCCATCGTCATCTTCGTTGCTCCTGGAGAAGCGGCGCGAACCGTGGTCGATGACCGACCGAGGCGCGCAGCGTGACGGGCGGTAGGGCATTCGTGTCGCGCCCGCGACAGCCGTGTCGCGCTGCGGCCGCGAGCGCTGCCTGCTGCTCGGCACAGCAGCCATTCCTCGTCGGCCGATGGGCCTGTCGGCGGTGGGCGTAATTAGCAAACCTCATGCCGCTTGTGTCGACTTCGGCCACGGTGCGAGGTGCGAACGTCGCGATGCACCTCGTCACGAGGCGCCCGCGCACGCCTCCTCCAGCAGGGTGAGCATGGCGGAAGGCGCGCTCGGCAGCGCGCGCTCCAGGTCGATGCGAGCGAAGTCGGCGGCGCGGCAGCGATCGAAGAAGCGCGCCACGACGCCCGGCGAGAGCGCCGCGAGCGAGCTCGCGACGGCGACGCCGGCCCGCTCGGCGAGGAGCGCGTTGAGCGTCTGCTCGTCGTGGCGGTCGTCGTAGAGCGCGAGCACGGGCTTGCCGGCGAGCACGCACTCGGCGAGGACGTTGCTGCCGGCGGTGGTCACGACCGCCGACGCGCCCTCGAGGTGACCGAGGAACGCGCCCGGATCGAAGGGGCGCGCCTCGACGCCGGGCACGTCGATGCCCGGGTCGCCGAACGCGATGACGCGCCGGCCGTCGCGCGCGACGAGCTCGAGCACGCGGCGCGCGTCGCACTCGCTGAAGTAGCAGACGACGGCCCCGGGCTCGCCGGCGCGCGCGGGGGCGAGCCGGCGCTCGGGCCGCGCGACGAGGGTGCCCGGCGTCTCCGGCTCGATCGGCAGGAAGTGGACGGCGACCGCGCGGCGCGCCCGGCTGGAGGCCCAGGTCGTGCGCCGGCACGCGAGCACCCGCAGCCTCGGCAGCCCCTCGGGCAGGCGGCAGCGCGAGAAGACGAGATCGTGGCCGAGCGCGACGGCGGGGATCCCGAGCGCGCGCGCGGCGAGCAGCGACGGGACGTCGCCGTCGCTCACGATGGCGTCGGGCCGGAAGCCCGCCTGCTCGACGATCTCCTTCGCCAGGCGGCGCGGGAGCTCGATCACGCCCGCGAGCCCGCGGCGGATCGGCCGCACGAGGCGGTGCTCCGGGAGCGCGCCGAGCAGGTCCGCCGCCTGGCCGCCGCCGTAGATCCGGAGCTCGTGGCCGCGCTCGCGGAGGGCTGCCGCGATCGGGAGCGCGCGGCTCGCGTGCCCGCGCCCGCGCCCGTGGACGTAGTAGCCGATCTTCGCCACGGGCCGTCAGAGCTCGATCTGCTGGCTCGGGACGGCGCGGATCTCGCGCGGGCGCCCCGCCATCATGACGCCGAAGCCATCCAGCAGCCGGTTGTGGTGCGCGACGATCGCCGCCGCCGCGAGCGCCGGGCTCTCCGAGGTGCCGTGCGCGTCCGCGGCGAGCGTCACGTCGAAGCCGAGGGTCACCGCGCGCCGGCAGGTCGTGTCCACGCAGAACTCCGTCTTGCAGCCCGCGATGATGAGGTGCTCGACGCCGAGCTGCTCGAGGCGCTCGGCGAGATCGGTCTCGAAGAACGCGTCGCAGGCGAGCTTGCGCACCCGCGCCTCGCCGCCCGCCGGCGCGACCTCTGGGTGGATGTCCCACGCGGCCGAGCCCACCTCGCCCACCTCGTCGTCCTGCACGAAGATCACCGGCACGCCGCGATCGCGGGCGCGCGAGAGGAGCGCTGCGATTCTCGCGAGCAGGCCGCTCGCCCCCTGCACGGGAGCCTCCCCGGCGAGCACGCCATTCTGGACATCGATGATCACGAGCGCACGTCTCTGCTTCATCTTCATCCCATTTCCCCGCGGATCGCCGCGAGATCGCCGCCATTGCGGGGATCTCGGAGCGGGCGCGGAGCGCGTCTACAACGGACGCCCCGCCGGCGGAACCCCGGAGGCGCGCGCCTTCCGACGGTGCGCGCCTTCCGACGGTGCGCGCTCGCGCCGCGCGGCGACGCGTACCACGTGGGCAGCGCGTACGACGTGTGCGATGCGTACGATGCGCATGGTGCGTGCGACACGTGCGTTGCGTCATTTCTCGCTCCTCCAGACGGGCGACGTGCGCTTTGACTCCGCGCCGGCGCAGGGCTCCAATGGCCTGCGATACGGCCCGCGCCGCACCATGACCGCCTCGAGCAGCTTCCATTCGACGGGATCCCAGGGACCTCGAAGCGCCAGCTCGGCGGACGAGCGCCGCGCGATGGCGCGGGGCCTCCCCACGGCGCTCGTGACCTGGCCCACGTTCGCGGCGCTCGATGTGTTCGTGGTGCTCGCGGTGTTTCCGAGCGCCTCGGTCGCCCGGCTGCTGCTCTACCGGCTGCTCGGCGAGGTCATCCTGCTCTGGCTGTACCTCCTCGCCCGGCGCGAGCAGACCTCGGCCGAGCTCCTCGACGCGGCGCACGTCTTCGCGGTCTGGAGCACGGGGGGGCTCATCTCCGTGATGGCGCTGGAGTTCGGGGATCTGACCTGGAACTACATGCACGGGCTGTCGATCGTGATGCTCGTCGACGCGACGATCCTGCCCACGCACTTCTCGCGATCGCTCCGGATGACGATCCCGGTGGCGCTCAGCTTCCCCATCATCATGGGCGCGGGGGCGTCCCTCGACCCGGCGCTCGCGGCGCAGTGGGCGTCGCCGCGGTCGCTCGTGATCTTCGCCTGCAACTACATCTTCGTGCTCGCCACCGCGATCCTTGTGTCGGCGGCGAGCCACGGCCTCTGGTCGGCGCGCCAGCAGGTCTACGAGGCCCGCAAGCTCGGCCGCTACCGGCTCGTGGCGCCGGTCGGCCGGGGCGGGCAGAACGAGGTGTGGCTCGCCTGGGACGAGTCGCTGCGCCGCGACGTGGCGCTGAAGCTGCTCCGCAGCGAGAGCAAGTCCGAGGGCGACGTGCGCAGCTTCGAGCGCGAGGCGCGCGCGACGAGCCGGCTCACGTCGCCGCACACCATCCGGATCTTCGATTTCGGGGCGAGCAGCGACGGCATCTTCTACATCGCGATGGAGCACCTGGCCGGCGCCGACCTGGCCACCCTCGTGCGCGATCACGGCCCGATGCCGCCCTCCCGGGTCGTCCACTTCGCGCGGCAGGCCTGCCTCTCGCTGGCGGAGGCGCACGACGCGGGCGTCATCCACCGCGACATCAAGCCCCACAACCTCTACATCACGCGCGTGGGGGACGAGCAGGACGTGCTCAAGGTGCTCGACTTCGGGATCGCGAAGCAGGTGAGCCTGGAGGGAGACGCGAGCATGACGGACGTCGGCGTGATCAAGGGAACGCCGACGTACATGTCCCCGGAGATGATCTCGGCCGGCGCCGTGGACGCCCGGAGCGACATCTACTCGCTCGGGGTCACGCTCTATTACCTGCTGACGGGCGTGGCCCCCTTCGACGGCCGGAGCTTCGGCAAGCTCGTCTACTCGCACCTGACGATGCCGCCGATCCCGCCGTCGCTGCGCGCGCCCTGGCCGCTGTCGTCGGAGCTGGAAGAGGTGGTGATGCGGTGCCTCGCCAAGCGGCCAGGCGACCGTTACCAGAGCGCGCGCGAGCTGCTCGCCGCGCTCGACGCATGCGAGCCGGCGCCGGCGTGGACGCCGGACGACGCAAGGAGCTTCTGGACGGCGCGCGCCGCGATGCCGCGCGCCGAGCCGCCGCCCCCGGATCCCGGCCCCACCGTTCGCCTGCGGCCAGAAAAGGCCGTGCCCGTGGCCTAGTACTACAGCCGTACTTGCGGCCCATCTGCGGCTGTAGACGGGCGGACGGACACGGATTTCTCGGCGATTTTGATCGCCTACAGCCGCACCTCGGACCAAGTGCGGCTGTAGTACTAGAGCGCGGGGTGCAGATTCGTGCGCTGCGGGCTCAGCCGCTAGGCAGGCGAGTGAGGCGTACGAAAGTACGCCGCAGCGAGCCGAACGACGCGGATGAGCCCGCAGCGCACGAAGATGCGCCCCGCGCGGCCCTTCAGGCCTGGCCGACCCCGAGCTGCGCGCCGTCGGGGAAACGCCGCGAGGGGGGCGGCGCCCGTCGCACGGACGCAGGGGGGTGCGCGTCCGCCTGGAGCGCGGGGCCCTTGTCGAACACGGGCACGCGCAGCGGCGCGGGCGCTGGCGAGCGCCGCTCGCTCCGCGCCAGGACGAGCGTGTCGTGGAGCGCGCGAGCGCTCTCGTCCCACCCCTTGCACCCGGCGAGCGTCACGATCCGCTCGGGATCGTAGGGCGCGTGCGCCGCGCGCGCCATGGCGCCGGCCAGGGCGGGGAGATCGCCGGGCGAGACGAGCTCGCCGAGCTCGGGGCGGCGGATCACGTCGGGGATGCCCCCGACCCGCGTCGCGACCACCCGGCGGCCCGACGCGATCGACTCGATCACGACGTTGGGCGTGCCCTCGTGATGGCTCGGCAGGACGAGCGCATCGCAGGCGGCGACCCAGCGCGCCACCTCGTGGTGCGGCAGGCGACCGGTCATCAGGACGCGCCCGCCGAGCCGCTCCGCCGCCGACCTGCAGGCCTGCTCGTCCGCGCCGCTCCCGACCAGCGCGAGGTCGACGTCGGGGTGCGCGGCGGCGATGCGCTCGAAGGCGGCGATCGCGTCGAGCGCGCCCTTGTCGCGGAGCAGGTGGCCGACGTAGAGCAGCAGCCGGCGCTCCGCAGGGCGGCCCAGGGCGGCGCGGGCCTCGCGCCGGTCGCGCGGGTAGAACATGCTGCGATCGACGCCGTTCATGACGACATCGATGCGGTCGCGGGGGACGCCGAGCGCGTGCACCCCCTCGGCCAGCTGCTTGCTCACGGCGACGACGCGGGTCGCGCGCTGGAGACCCCACTCGAGCGAGGGCCTGACCGCCGCTTGCTGCGAGAGCACATCGACATCCGAGCCGTGCACCTTGACGACCGCCGGGACGCCGAGCAGCTCCGCGAGGCACACGGCGGCGAATCCGTCCGGATAGGCGAACGAGCCGACGATGACGTCCGGCGCCGGGCGGCGGCGCGCCAGCTCGACGAGCATGGACGCCGCGTAGAGCGGGCCATTGAGATAGGGCGCCACCTTGGGCACATAGAGGAATCGCGGGTGGCGCACCGGCAATCCATCGATCACGTCCTCGCGAGGCGCGTCGCTCGACATGGACCACCGGGAGAACCTGGAAGCCCCCGGAAACCAGGGGATCGTCGCGAAGACGTCGATGTCGCAATACCTCGAGAGCGCGGCGAACTGCCGCCGGTTGAACGGCGCCTGTCCCGGGTTCATCGCGTTCGGGAAAATCTTGGTGATAAGCAGGACGCGCATACCTCTGCTCCTTCGGACTCGCCCGCTCGGCTCGACGGAAATCCTCCAATCAGCGGAGCATTTCGCCGCGCGGTCGAGCGGCTTCGAGCAGAGAACATGCCACTCCGAGAAGGCTGGAAACGAGGCAAGGAATGGGAGCGACGTGCCCAGACGAGCGATGAACGAACAGCCATTCCGCCCCATCGAGGCAACTTGCCACGCGCCCCAGGTGACCTCGGCAGACGAGGTGGGCAAACAGCGCGCATCGCTGCCGAGCGCGACATTTGCAATGGGAACGGTATTTACAAAGAGAGCTTCGCGACGAACGCGTCGCCCTGGCCTGCGCTCGAGAGCGCCCCTTGACCGAAGTTGATGGCGCCGTAGAAGCGGCCGGCGATCAGCACGCTCGCGCCTGAGCCCGCCGCCACGTCGAGGCCGACCTGCGTCTGGACGTCGCCGAACAGCTTGCTGAACACGTGAGCGCCCGAGGCGCCGAGCTTGGCCAGGTAGACATCGGTCTTGCCTCGGCTCGCCAGCGGCCCTCCGCCGAAATCCGCCGAGCCGAACAGCGGCCCCGCGAGCAGGAGATTGCCGGCGGAGTCCACCGCGACGCTCGCGCGCGCCCCGGTCTCGAAATCGGTGAGCAGCTGGTCCTCGGCGTCGCCGAAGCGCCGGCTCATGAGGTGCGCTCCGGCGCCGGAGAGCCTGGCGACGAACAGATCCCGCCCGCCGGCGCTCACCAGCGGACCGCCGCCGAGGTCGATGGTCGACGCGAACGTGCCCGTGAGCGCCACGTCGCCCGTCGCCTGGTGGACCGCGACGTCGTGGGCCTCGTCCGCCTCGGCGCCGCCGAACCGGGCGCTCCAGACGTGGTCACCGGAAGGGCGGAGCTTGGCGAGGAAGATGTCGGAGAGGCCGGCGCTCTCGAGCTGCGCGCCGCCGAGATCGATGGATCCCTCGAAATACCCCGCGACGAGCAGGTTGCCGTCGGCGTCGACCGCGATCCCGTGGGCGTAGTCGTCGCCTTCGCCGCCGGCGCGCATGGCGAGGAGCGTCCGGCCGTCGTCCGAGGCGAGGCGCAGCACGAAGGCGTCGCGCATGCCCGCGCTCGTGAGCTCGCCGGCGCCGAAGTCGACGGCGCCGTGGTAGCCGCCCGCCACGAGGACGTCGCCCGCCGCGTCGACGGCGATGCGGTCGCAGCGCTCCGCGCCGGATCCGCCGAAGATCCTGCTCCAGATGTGCTCGCCGCCGCCGCCCAGCTTGACGACGAAGACGTCGTCGCTCCCGCGCGACGCGAGCTCGCCGCCGCCGAGATCGACGCGGCCGAATGCGCGGCCCGCCACGAGGACGCTGCCCGCCGCGTCGACCGCGAGCGCCATCGCGAACTGGTTGCCGTCGCCCGGGAACAGCTTGCTCCAGACGTGCGCGCCGAACCTGTCGAACTTCGCCACGAAGGCGTCCGTGCCGGTGGCCGTGAGCGGGCCGCCGCCGAGATCGACGGTCCCCTCCAGCTGGCCGGCCACGAACACGTTGCCGTCCGCGTCGAACGCGGCGGCTCGGGCGTACTGGCCGTTCGCGTCGCCGAAGCCGCGGCTCCACACGTCCTCGCAGGCGGGCGCCGCGCCGTCGCAGTCCTCGTCGTCGGGCGTGTCGCACGCGTCGAACGCGGGCAGGACCTCCCCCATGCACGGGCCCCACGACGTGCCCTCCGCGTTGCAGGCGCGCGTGCCGGCCGCGCAGCGCCCGACGTCGCGCGTCCCCTCCGGGCCCGTGTAGCACGCCTCCTGCGCGCCGGGCGCGCACACGCACCCGGGACAGCCGCAGTCGAGGCCGCTGCACACGGCCGGCTTGAGCTCCGCGATCCAGGCGGCGACACACGCGATCTCCTCGGACGAGTACGGGGCCCCGCCGAGCGGCATGCGCGCGCCGCACGAGGGCGCGTCGGTGAGCCGCACGTAGAGCGCGCTCTCCTCCGGCCGATCGGGGTCGGCGAGCACGCCGGCGCAGTTTGTGGCCGGGCGGCCGGCGACCCGATCGCCGACGCCGAGCGTGACGAGGTCGAGGCCGGCCGCGGGCTCGCCCGGCCCGTGGCAGCTCGCGCCGCCGCACCGCTCGGCGAACACCGCGGGCACGTCGGCGCACGCGGCCTGCGGGTCGCGGTCCCGCCGGTCGAACCGCTCCTGGTCGTCGATCGTCCCCGGACACCCCGCGAGCAGCGGCAAGGCCGGCGCGGCGAGCGCCGCCGCCGTCGCCGCCGCCGTGAAGCGCCCGCGGAGACGGGTAGACCCGGCGCGCGCCGCGCGCGCTGAGCGCGCCTCACTCCCCATGATAAGCCACCCCCAGGTGAACGCTGAAGAGCTGGTCGAGCGCCCCGCCCGCGATGTACGTGTCCTCTGGCTCGGAGTCGAAATCGTAGAAGAACCGCGCGTACGACACGCCGGCGCGCGCCTCGAGCCCCGGCGCGAACGGGGCGGCGACCGCGACGCGGAAATCGACGCCTCCGGCGCTCGGCGCGCGGAAATGAGACGCGAGGGCTCCCATCGAGAGGGGCGCCTGAACCCCTCCCCCGGCCTCCAGCGCGACCGGGCCGACTGGCAATCGCCCGTCCACCCCGACGCGCAAGGCGACGTAGGACACCGACGCGGCGTCGCGCGAGGGGTCGCCCGTCGACTCGATATCGAAGTCGGTCCACCGGAGTCCGCCGCCCGCGAACAGGACCGGCCCGTCCTGCCCGGCGAGGCGGTAACGGCCCCGGAGGCCGGCGTGGAGCCGGCTCCACGAGGTCGATACGCTCGCTCCGCCGGCGCCCTCCGAGTCGAGGCCGAGCGCGCGAGCGTACGAGAGCTCGACGCCGAGATCGCGGAGCACCGGGACGGCGCTTCGCGCGAACGGGTACAGCTCGCCCCGAAGCGACGGCATGGGCACGCCCAGCACCTCGTAGGTGCGGAGGTTGTCGGAGAGCAGATCGCTATAGGACAGCGTACGACCCGCGATCTCGAGATCGACACCCGCGCTGAAGAGCGCGGTCCCCGCGGCGGGGGGGCGGGCGCCTTCGTCGCGCTCGGCGCGCTCGGCGCGCTCGGCGCTGGACGCCGCGCCGGGATCGGCGAGCGCCGAGCCTGGCGAAAGGAGCGCGAGCAGCATCGACAGCGCCGAGAGCGCCGCGCCGAGCAGCGCGGCCGCAGGAGAGCGGCGCGCGCGGCGCCGCGGCGCCCGAGGAGAGAGAGGAGAGATAGGACAGGCGAGCGTTCGCCTTTGCATCGGGCGCGAGCATAGTCGCTCCGTACACCGCGGGTCGAGCCGCCTTCGAAGGTCGGAGTCCGCGGCAACGCCGTAAGACACGCGCACACGGGATGATCACATCGGCCCCGCGCTCCCACTTGATTCGGCCGCTCCGAGCGCGGCTCCTATCCGGGAGCGACGGTTTGCCATACGCTCCTTGAAGATGGCGAGATGGCGCGCCACGCACACGGCCGCGCCGCGCACGCTGCACGGAGGGGAACGCGCCGTGCCCTGCTCGCGCTCGCCGACGAGGCACCATGGCTGAACCAAGAGCTCTCCGCTGGCCCATCGGCTTGCTCCTCCTCGCCTCCTGCTCAGGGCAGTTCGGCGATCTCCCCGCGAACGACGGCGACGACGGCGACGACGGCGAGGAGACGGCGCCGCTCTGCGCCTCCATCGAGCCAGGCGAGTCGCCGCTCCGCCGCATGACACGGGTGGAGTACGACAATACGATACTCGATCTCCTCGGCGACGACAGCCGCCCTGCGAGGGGCTTCGTGCCCGAGGAGGAGTCGCTCGGCTTCAACAACCAGGCGGCGGCGCTCGTGGTGAGCCCGCTGCTCGCGGAGCAGTACATGACCGCCGCCGAGGGCATCGCGGCGCGCGCGGCGGGCAAGCTGCTCGGCCAGGCGCCCTCGTGCCGCGGGGCCGCGGCGGGCGCCGCGTGCCGCGGCGAGATCGCGGCGCTCATCGCGTCGCTCGGCAAGCGGGCGTTCCGCCGGCCCCTCGCCGAGGACGAGGTCGCCGAGCTCGCGGCGCTCTTCGACCGCGGGCTCGGCCTCGGGGAGACGCCCGACGACGCGTCGACCGGCCTCTCGCTCGTCGTCCAGGCGATGCTCCAGTCGCCGCACTTCCTCTACCGCGTCGAGCTCGGCATGCCGGATCCGGTGGAGGGCGACGTCGTGCCGCTCACCTCGTACGAGATCGCCTCGCGGCTCTCGTACCTGCTCTGGGGCACGATGCCCGACGACGCGCTCTTCGCGGCCGCCGAGGAGGGGGCGCTCGGCACCGCCGCGGAGATCGCGGCGCAGGCGCGGCGCATGCTCGACGATCCGCGGGCGCGCGAGGCCGTGAAGAACTTCCACCGCCAGTGGCTCGGGCTCTCGAAGATCGGCGAGATCGCCGCGGGCGGGAGGGACCCGGAGCTCTACCCCGAGTACCGGGACGAGCTCCTGCCGCTGTTCCAGGCCGAGACCGAGGCGTTCCTGGATCACGCGATCTTCGAGGAGGACGCGAGCGTGAGCACGCTGTTCACGGCGCCCTATTCGATGATGAACCGGGAGCTCGCCGCGCTCTACGGCGTCGAGGGAGGCCCGAAGGGCGAGGCGTTCGAGCGGGTGGAGCTCGATCCGTCGCAGCGCGCCGGCTTCCTGACGCACGCCGGGCTGCTCTCGCTCTACGCGAAGCCGAACCGGTCCTCGCCGGTGCACCGCGGCCGGTTCGTGCGCCAGAGCCTGCTCTGCCAGATCCCGCCGCCGCCGCCGGACGTGGTCCCGGAGCCGCCGATGGTCGACCGGGCGAAGACGACGCGCGAGCAGTTCTCGCAGCACGTGTCCGACCCGGGCTGCAGGAGCTGCCACACGCTGCTCGACCCGATCGGGTTCGGCTTCGAGCACTACGACGCGCTCGGCCGCTGGCGGGACGCCGAGAACGGCATCCCGGTCGACGCCAGCGGCGAGCTCACGCAGACCGACATCGACGGGCCGTTCGACGGGGCGGTCGAGCTCGCGCACCGGCTCGCGGAGAGCGAGCAGGTGCGCGCGTGCGTCGTGAAGCAGTGGTTCCGCTTCGGTTATGGCCGCGCCGAGCAGCGCGAGGACGCCTGCAGCCTCTCGCAGGCGACGGAGGCGTTCGAGGCGTCCCGGTACAACATCAGGGCGCTGCTCGTGGCGCTCACCCAGACCGACGCGTTCCGCTACCGGCGCGAGATCAACGTGGGGGGCGCCTCGGAGAGCGCCCCGGGAGGAGAGCCGTGATGAAGCCGTTCCGACTCAGCCGCCGCGCCGTGCTCAGGGGCCTCGGCGGCGCGGC
Source organism: Sorangium sp. So ce281 (assembly GCF_051527395.1). NCBI lineage: Bacteria > Pseudomonadati > Myxococcota > Polyangiales > Polyangiaceae > Sorangium > Sorangium sp. So ce281. The sequence goes on along the minus strand of NZ_CP150322.1, from coordinate 1,466,773 downwards.
GCTCGCGCTGCCGTTCCTCGAGGTGATGGGCTGCTCGAAGCGGCTCGCGCCGGCGTCGGAGCAGACGGGGCGGGCCGCGTTCGGGCTCGAGTTCCCGAAGCGGTTCATCGTGCTCTACACGCCGAACGGGACCGTCCCGCCGGACTTCTGGCCATCGTCTTCGACGTTCCAGGACGGCGAGGAGCTGTCGCCCATCCTCGCGCCGCTCAAGGACCACAACAGGGATCTGCTGGTCCTCGGCAACGTGAGCGCGCTGTCGGCGCTGACGGGGCCGGGCGACGCGCACCAGAAGGGCACGGGCCAGTGCCTGACCGCGCGCGCGATGCAGGAGGGCGACTTCCCCGGCGACGCCGGGCTGTCGTGCGGCTGGGCCGACGGCATCTCGCTCGACCAGGAGATCGCGAACCACATCGGCACGAAGACCAGGCTCCTCTCGCTCGAGCTCGGCGTGCTCGTCTACGGGGCGACCGTGGGCGCGCGCCTCGCGTACCGCGGGCCGGCGCAGCCGCTGCCGCCGGAGAACAGCCCGTACGCCGCGTTCGACCGGCTCTTCTCCGACCTGTCGGTCGCGCCCGCCGACGCGACGCGGAAGACCGAGCAGCGCAGGGCGGTGCTCGGCAAGGTGGCCTCGGACTACGACCGGCTGCGCAAGCGGCTGGGCGCCGCGGATCGGCTGAAGCTCGACGGGCACCTCGCGTCGGTGGAGGACATCGCGTCGCGCCTCGATCGCGGCTCGGCGCCGACCTCGCCGGCGTGCGCCGCGCCGGCGCTGACGCCGGATCTCGACGTCGACAAGGTCGCCAGCATGCCGGAGCTCTGCCGGCTCCAGCTGGATCTCATCGCGATGTCCCTCGCCTGCGATCTGACGCGGGTCGCGAGCCTGCACTTCACGAACTCCGCGACGACCAAGGTGCTGAGCTTCCTCGGGCCGGACATCACCGAGGGCCACCACCCGATGGCGCACAACGGCTACGCCGATCAGGTGAACCGCGAGCGGCTCACCAGGATCAGCCGCTTCTACGCCGAGCAGCTCGCGTACCTGATCGCCAAGCTGAAGAGCATGCCGGAGGGCGACGGCACGGTCTTCGACAACACGGTGATCTTCTGGACCAACGAGCACGCGGACGGCAATCACCTGCGCAAGAACATCCCTTATGTCGTCGCCGGGAGCGCGGGAGGTCATTTCAAGACGGGCCGATACGTCGTCCAGCAGAAGGAGGTCGCGCACAACAACCTGCTCCTGTCGCTGCTCCACGCGATGGGCGTCGAGGCCGACTCGTTCGGCGACCCGGACTTCTGCACAGGACCGCTGGTAGGGATGATCTGACGGCGGCCTGCCGGCCGCGCTCGCCGGAGCGAGGCGCACGTTCGTGTGCGAGCGCCGCCGTGGACGGCGGCGGCCCCCTCAAAACCGGCCACCGAATCCGGTCGGGCGGCCCTCGCTGGGGGCTTCCTGGCCCGCCCTCACCTGCGCGGGATTGTGATCGTGCAAGAGGAGGATGCCGGCCGACAAGGCCGCCGCGACGACCGCCCCGGCGCCGACGATCCATATCCACGCCGGCGTCCCGCCGAGCTTCTCGGCCGGCACCAGGCCGACGCGGACGCTGCTCAGCGCCTCGTCCCGAACCAGGATCTGGGCCTGGTAGGGCACCTTCCCCGGCGCCGTCACCCGCACCGCGTGACGGCCGCCCGGCACGATGCCCTCCCACTGCCCTTCGCCCAGGAACTCGCCGTCGAGCGCGAGGCGATCGCCCGGAGAGGCGACGATGGAGAGCCTGCCGCCGTTCATCGGCCGCGCCAGCCGGACGTCGAGCGCCAGCTGCGCGCCGGGGGACACGCTCTCCACGCGGAGGTGCTCCTTGAACCCCGGCTTGAAGACACGGATTCGCCTCGTGCCGGCGTCGACGATCACCTTGCCCGGGAGCGGCGTCTTCCCGATCGGCTCGCCGTCGATCGTCACCTCCGCGTCCCGCTCGCTCACGGCGACGTCCAGGTGACCGACGAGGGCCCTGGTCTTTCGCTCGACCTCGTCGATCGTCGCCCAGTCCTCCGGGAGCAGGGCGCCCCGGTCCTCCTGCTTCAACCTCTCCACCAGCGCAAGGAGCTGGCTGTACCGGTGCATCTTGGACGTGCAGGCGATCATGTTCCAGAGGAGGCGCGCGTCCTTCGAGCTCTCGTAGGCGCTCTGGAACTTGAGGAAGGCGCTGGCGAAGTCGCCGTTGCGAAAGAGCGTCTTGCCGGACTCGTAATCGGCCCTGACCTCACCGCTCAGCCGCTCGCGGGCGGGCGCAGAAGCAGCCTCGCCCGGCGCGGGAGCGGCGTTCGCAGGAGCCGCCGGCGCGGGGGCGGCCGGCGCCGGTGCCGCCGCAGGGGCGGGCTGGGGTTGCTGCGCGGCCGCGCCGCCGGCCGTGATCAACACCACGATGGCGGCGGCTGGCGCGAGCCCCGTCGCCGGGCGGCTCGAACGCACAGGCGCCTCGCCTGCATCCGGACGGAATGCGGGGGGCAGCGGGTCGGAGGCCGGTGTTTCCTGTCTCATCTGAGCGGTGGTTCCAAGGGATTCGTCCCTCCGGGCGCCGACGGCGCCTTCGGCGTCGCCGACGCGCTCGTCGCCGGGGGCGCGCGCCGGCCCTCGAGCGCCGCCCCGGAGGGCGCCGCGTCGGCGGCAGGCGCGACGACCGGGGAGACCGACGGCTGCTGCGGCGGCAAGGCGTCACGGACCGCCGGCGGCAGCGCCGGCGCGATCAGCGGGTCCGCGCCGCGCGCCGCGGTGTCCTGCCGCACGCTCCGCGGCGCCGTGTCGTCCCGCGAGGCCGCCGCGGCCTGCAGCGCCGCCGCCTCCGGCGCTCTGCCGGGCAACGCGACCACGCCCCAGAGGGCGAGCGCGAGCACGGCGATCACGACCGTCCCGAGCGCCGCCCCGAGGATCCTGCGCGACCCGGGCCGCGCGGACGTCCGCGTGAGCCCCCGCGTCGTGGGCAGGAGGCTCGTCATCGCGCCGGACGGGGCGCTCGGAGGGCCGCTGGCCGTCACGAGCCGCGGCGGCGGCACCGAGCCGGTCGGCGGCGGCGTCGCCTGCGCCCCCGCCCCGAGGATCCTCGCGGCGCGCTCCGCGCGCTCCTGCCCGCCCGCCGTCGCGAAGGGCACCAGCGCGCGCGCCAGATCGGCCACGGTCTGCGGCCGCCGGGCCGGATCCTTCTGGAGGCAATGGAGGATCGCGGCCTCGAGCGCCGGTGGGATGTCGCTCCTGAGCGCGGTGGGCGGGATCGGCTCGGCGCTCGCGACCTGCAGCACGAGCTCGGCGAGCGCCGGGGCATCGAACGGCGGCTGCCCTACCAGGAGGCGGTAGAGCAGCGCGCCGAGCGCCCACACGTCGGAGCGGGCGTCGACCGAGCGCGACGATCGCATCTGCTCCGGGGACATGTAATTGGGCGAGCCGAGCATCTCCCGCGTCTGCGTCAACGACGCGCCGACGCCCTCGGTGCTGCCCGGCACCTCCTTCGAGATCCCGAAGTCGAGGACCTTGATGAGCGTCGCCCCGCCGGGCGTCGTCGTGAGGAACAGGTTCGCCGGCTTGAGATCGCGGTGCACGATGCCCGCGGCGTGCGCCTCGGCCATCGCCAGGCAGGCCTGCAGGACGTAGTCGGCCGCGTCCACGACGCTGAGCGTGCCGCGGGCGCGGAGCACATCGGAGAGATCTTGGCCCTCCAGGTACTCCATCACGATGTACGGGATGCCCGAGCCGAGCTCGCCGACGTCGAACACCCGCACGACGTGCTCGCCCTTGAGGCGGACCACCGCGCGCGCCTCGCGGAGAAACCGCTGCACCAGCGCCGGGCTCTCCGTGCTGAGGAGGAGCTTGATCGCGACACGCTGCGGGAGGAACAGGTGGCTCGCCGCGACCACGATGCCCATGCCGCCTCGGCCCACGACGCGATCGACCCGGTACTTGCCGGCGATGACGTCTCCTTCGACGACAGGTGGCTTCATCAGAGCTCCGCGCTTCACGCCCGGCCACGGGGCGTGCTGCCATCCGAGCCTGCTGTGGTCGATGGTAGCACAGGCGGCCCCCGGCCGGTCCATGGACGGAGGCTTGCCCTCGTCATGCGATCGCCGGCCGGAGGGCGATACGATGCGACGATGAAGCGCTCACCTCGATGCATTTCAATGGCGGTAGGCTCGCTCGCGCTGCTCGTCCAAAGCGCGTGCGGCGGCGCGGTGATCATGGACGGCGGAGGAGGCGGGGCCGGCGGCGCGAGCAGCACGAGCGGCCAGGGCAGCACGAGCGGCCAGGGCAGCCCGGATGGCCCGGATGGCCCGGTCTCGACGACGAGCTCGGTCGCGCCGTCGCCGACGACCTCGGGCGGCGGTGGGCGCCGGGTGAGCGCGATCGTCTTCGGCGACTCGTCGAGCGTGACGCTCCGTATCGCCACCCTGGCCCTGTCCTGCAGCGATCCCGACGCGAACCCCACGTACTCGCCCTGCAGCGACTGGTGGGACCTGGAGCTCCGCATGCCCGAGTCGATGCTCGCCGTGGGCGAGGTGGACACGGCGAGCGGAGATCTCACGATCTTCGGGACGTCCTCTCGCGCGGACTGCAGCAGCACGGGGGCCGTCACCGGCGGCGGCGACGCGGGCTTCGGCAGGCTCACCATCACGGCGATCGACCCGACCTCGGTCACCTTCGAGCTCTCCGACGTAGGCAGCGTGTTCGTCGACGGCGACCCGAATGGCCGATATGTCGCGACCCGGTGCGTCCCGCGGTAGCGCCGCGCCGCCGGACTCGGCGCGCCATGAGCCATCCATCAGGGAAAGAGAACCGAAACGATTCGAGGACGTGAGGGCGAATCGCCGCGGTCACCGGTCGCGCTGGACCGGACCTGCCATCGCATGCTCGATGTGGGCGGCGGCTCGATGGGCCGGGTTCTTCACTCCAGCACGACGCTCACGCTCTTCGTGCCCTCGTAGCCGTCGCCGCGCACGGTCACCGTGAGCCCGAGCTTCTGACCTTCGAGCGTCTCGCGGTCCCACGCGAAAGGGTGGTAGAGCGCGCCGTCCGAGACCAGGAAAGAGCCGGTCTTGATGAACTGGACGTTGAACTGCGCGGCGGCGATCCCCTCGGGATCGCTGGCGAGCGGGCCCTCGAGCTCGTTCGCGAGGCGCACCACATGGCACGTCTCCTCCGCGTCGCCGGGCAGAGCCTCCACCCGGACCCAGGGCGTGATCATCATCGAGCCCTGGTTGCCGAGGATCAGTTGCACGCTGGCGCCGTCGGCGTAGGGCACGAACGTCCCGGACGACGCGTCACCGATGTCGACGGCGCGGGTCTCGGAGAAGTCCTCGCCGAGCAGCGCAGGACAATCGCTGGCTTCCACGGGGATCGACGGATCACCGTCGACAGGGCCACACCCGGAGAGGGACGCGAGGAAAGAGAAGGCGGACAGTAGCAGACAGGATCGCATCGCTCGCTGCCTCAGCGACAGGTGTGCCAGGGCAGCAGCGGTGAAGGCAGGGGCCGGCCGCGACGCGATGGCGCGCCGCTCCGACGCCTGGGGCGGGTGGCACGCGCGCTGCTATCGGCTCGCGGCGATGCTGAACTCATCACGGCGAAACGCCGGCGGCCCCGCCGGTGCTCTGACGTTGGTGTCGCGGTCACGACAATCTGTGTCGCCTCGATTCGCGGTCCTCCGCCACCCCCTCTTCCTTGGCGCCCTGGCGCTCCTGGTGGTCAACGACCACCTCCTGAAAGGCGCCGGGCTCCTGCCAGGCGCGCTCACCGGCAAGCTCAGCGACCTCGCCGGCCTCGTGGTCGCCCCCGTCCTCGCAGCGGCGCTCGTGGACGCACGCACGTCGCGCGGGCGAGCGCTGGCGTTCGCGGCGGTGGCCGCGCCGTTCGCGGCGATCAAGCTCTCGGCCGCTGCCGCGCAGCTCCTCGTGGGGCTCGTGGGCCTCGCGGGGATCACGTGGCGTATCTGGCAAGATCCGACGGACCTGGCCGCGCTCGTGGTCCTCGTCCCGGCATGGCGCCTCTCGGCGCGCGCTGCTTGCAGCCGGGAGCTCTCGGCCCGGAGCGCCGAGGAAGGCGCGCGCGCCGCCTGGGTGCTCGAGCGCGCGATCCTCGGGGCGTCCGCCGTCGCCTGCGTCGCGACCGGCACCCCCGCCCCCGAGGGCTACTCCACGGACGCCTATCTCGTCAATGCCACGACCGGGATCGTCGACGTTCGCGTGCGCTGGGTGGACGCGTCGCTCGATTGCGCTGCCGTCACCTCCGGCGATCCGACACGCATGTTCGGGCCGAGCGCGTTCAACCTCGGGATCACGTATCGGCTGGACCCGCAGGACACGCTCCCGCTCAACCGGGCCGAGGCCCACCTCGCCGCAGGCAACTTCGAGGAGACGGCGCCGGCCTCGGGAGGCCGTTGCGAGGTGGTGCTGCTCGAGACGGATGGACTGCGGCCTGTGATGGCATGGTGGTCCGACCTGCAAACCATCATGGTTCCGCAGAACGTGAACGACAACAGCGACTTCTGGAAGGACACGGAGACGGTGGCGGGGCGCGTCGCGCTGAAGCCGCTGGCGGTGGTGGCGCCCGGACAGGTGAAGACGGGCGCGCTGCAGACGAACGTCGGGCCCTCGGCGTGCGCCGGGGCGCCTCAATCGTCCTTCCAGTGGGCCGCCCCCTTGCCGAAGCAGGTGGTCCGCGAGATCGCGAACATCGATGCACTGTCGGACGGCTGCATCGAATTGACCATGAGCTCCCCGTGGCTCGGCCCCGGCGATGGCTCGGGCGGCGCTGGCGGCGCGGGTGCCGGCGGAGCCGGCGGCAGCGGCGCTGGCGGCGCGGGTGCTGGCGGAGCCGGCGGCAGCGGCGCTGGCGGCGCGGGTGCCGGCGGAGCCGGCGGCAGTGGCGCCGGCGGCGCGGGTGCTGGCGGATCTGGCGGCAGTGGCGGCGAAGGTGGAATGGGCGGCGGCGGCGAGCCGGACCCGAGCTTCACCCCTCTGACTCACTATCTGTGCATTCCGATCGAAGACTTCCCGTTCTCGGCGGGCGAAACGGTGCAATGGTCCGACGAGGGCGACCACCTCGAGGTCTCGGCCGTCGACTCGGCGAAGCGGCTCGATGTCTATCACAACGTCGTCGAGCTCCAGCTCGGGGGCCTCGCTGCCTCGATCGAGGCGACCGGGTGCGAGGGCGACCGGCTGGGCTGCGGCGCCTACGTCACCGACGCCGTGGTGGCGGTGCAGAGCGGCGGCGCGAAGACCCTGCTGAGCCCTGGAGACACCCTCGAAGGGCCGGATTTCCGCGTGCGTGTCGGCCGCGCCGAGCGCGTGCTCGCCGGGCGTGACGAGTGCGACGCGGGCTACCAGACGCCCAACGCGTCCGCGGACCTGTTGATTGCTTACGAATGAGGAGAAGCCACATGTCGTCGAAGATGAAGCTTGTCTCACTCGGCCTCTGCGCCGCCGCCGTCGGTTGCTCCACCCAGAGCGACGGCGGCGCGGGCAGCGAAGTCCCCGCAGGCTCGGTCAACGTGGCCCAGGGCGGGGCGCAGGACATCTCCCAGTTCCGCGCGATCGTGAACGCGGGGAAGGTGCCCACGCTCGACACGCTGGATCCGGTCGGGTTCTTCGCCGAGCACGCGATCGACCTGCCCGACGCCGACTGCGGCAAGGACGTCTGCGTTCACCCGTTCCTCGCGGTGGCGCCGCGCTTCAACGGGGGCAACTGGACAATGGCCTTCGTCGCGATGAACACCGGGGTCGACCCTTCGAGGCTGGACAGGCCGCCGGTTCACCTGGCGATCGCCGTCGAGAACAGCCGCTTCGCCGAGATCGATGAGTACGCGCTGGACGCGGGGATGACAGGGCTGCTCGCGGGCCTGCGTCCCGAGGACCGCGTCAGCGTCATCCGTTATGGCGAGAGGGTCGAGCGCCGCGCCTTCCTCGCAGCGCCGGGGTCGGCGGAGCTCACGCGCCTCATCGCCGACGAGCGCCTCGGCAACGGCGCCGGCGAGCTCGTCGGCCTCTACGAGGGGATCGCCGCCGCCGAGAAGGCGTTCGAGGAGGGTGACGCCGCGGGCTTCGAGGGCGCGCACCGCGTGCTCCTGCTCACGAGCGGGCACGCGACCAGCGGGATCACGGACCCCGACCGCATCCTCGGTCTGGGCGAGGCGCTGGTGGAGAACGGCACGGCGTTCGGCGTGATCGGCGTGGGCGAGAGCTTCCTGGTGAGGATCCCGTCGGCGCTGGGCTCGATGGGCGCGGGCACGTATGCCTACGCGCTGAGCCCGGGCGACCTCGGCGGTTTGCTCTCGGAGGAGGGGAAGACCACGCTCTTCCCGCTGGCCACGGACTTCAGCCTGGAGGTGACCCCGTCCGCCGGCTACAAGGTGGGGCGCATCTACGGGACGAAGCGGGCGACAGCCAGCGCCGCGGGGGCGGCCCTGGAGATGCCGGCGCTGTTCATCGGCCAGCGCGACGGCGCGGGCGGCAGCCGCCGCGGCGGCGGTGGTGGTCTGTTCGTGGAGCTCCTCGGCGACGCGTCGCTCGCCGACGACATCGGGCCGGACCAGGCGGCCTTCCAGGTGACGGCAGGCTGGACCTCGGCGAAGGACGGAGCCGCGCAGGACGTCGACACCACCCTGCTCAACGCGCTGCCTCCCGGGCAGAACCCCGACTCGAGGTGGTGGAACATCTCCGACGGCGGCTCGGGCAAGCCGTACATGATGCTGAACATGTACCTGGCGCTGCGCGGCGCGCTCGACTTCTACCAGGCGGGCGACTGCCGGCGCTCGCTCGGGGTCATCGAGATGATGAAGCCGCCGATCGGGGCGTGGCTCGGGAAGTACTCGGACACGGACATCCAGGACGACAACAACCTGATGTTGATGTTGCGACAGAACATCGAGGATGCCTGTCGTGCATCGCAGTCGTCCACGGAGCCCACGCCCCCCCTCGACTTCGACGGCGGCTGCGGCTGGCTGTGACCGCCGCCTTCGCCCGCTGAACGCCGCTCGGCGGCGGTGGGGGTCGGACAGGCGGTCACGGAGAGCCGGTGAGCATCACGGCTGTCCGATACCAGCGATCGCCCGGAGCGCCTGGACCGTGTTGTCGAGGTGCCCCCTGGCCTGGACGAGGTGGCTGATCGTCCTTCGGATCTCGCGCACCGCCGGGCGGAAGATATAGAGCCCTTCGAGAAACAGGACCCCCAGGGTCACACAGAGCAGGATCAGCTCGACGAGCCGGAGCCGCTCGATCCGCGCGGTCGCCTCGTGGGCATACCGAGAGACGACCCGGTCCATCCCGCTCAGGAAGCCCGGCTCCGCGGCGAGGATCGCGGCGACGATCGGCTGGATGGCGGCCGCCTCCACCGGCTTTTCGCCGCCGGCGCCGACCGCGGCGAGGAGATCCTTCCCGTCGCGGAGCATGCTCTGGTGCAGCGGCTCGATCGCCTGGAACATGCGGGTCACCTCCGGCGTGTTCTTCCCCGGCAAGCCCATCCCGGGATCGCCGTGCTGGAGCGCGCGATGCGACCGCTCCCAGAGCGCCATCGCCTGCGCCAGCTCGTCGGCGCGGCCCTTGCGCTCGGCGGGGTCGGTGGTCACCTGGAACGTGAGCGCGGCCTTGCTGAGCCGCTGGCTGAGCATTCGCTGGCGCCCGGCCACGTTGACGACGTGCGCGTCGCTCGTCTGCTGGTTCAACGCGTGCTGCACGAGGAGCTGCGCCACGACCGACAAGAGCGCCACGGCGCCGAGCGCGCTGACGTACAGGCGCGTCAACCGGCGGGTCGGTGCCAGGAGCTCGGAGGAAACCTGCGCCATTGTTCTCTCTCCATGGACGAGGAGGGAGACATTACCCGAGCATTGGAACGAATATGTATCGCTCATGTTTCCGAAGATTGCTTTGCGCGCGCCGCCCCGCGCTCCGCCATTTCAGGCGGACGCGCTCAAATAAGCTGACATCTCATGACCGCTCCATGGTAAGACTCGCCTGAGAACGCTCCTCATGAGGCCCCTTTGCGCTGGCCTTGCCGTAGCGTCCACTGGAACCAGGAGAATGTCTCATGCAAGAGCGTACCGCGTTGGCCGCGGGCGGCGCGCCGTCGAGCGCAGCCGGAAACGCACCTGAGCTCTTGCCGAAACAGTTCGGCAAATACACGCTCCTGTCGAAGCTCTCGGCGGGGGGCATGGCGGAGATCTTCCTCGCGCTGCATCGCTCGTCCTTCGGCTTCGAGAAGCTCGTCGTGATCAAGCGCATCCTGCCCTCGATGAACCAGGATCCGTCGCTTATCGACATGCTGCTCCGCGAGGCGCGCATCGCGGCGACGCTCTCGCATCCCAACATCGTCCAGACGTTCGACGCCGGGCAGGTGGACAGGACGTATTTCATCGCGATGGAGCACATCCACGGCGAGGACGTCGGCTCGATCGTGCGCGAGGCGGCGGAGCGCGACCCGGGAGGGATCCCGCTCGAGCATGCGCTCAGCATCATCCTCGGCGTCTGCGCGGGCCTCGCGTACATCCACGACAAGCGCGGCCTCGACGGTGCGCCGCTCGGCATCGTCCACAGGGACATCTCACCGCGCAACGTGGTCGTGAGCTACACGGGCGACGTGAAGATCGTCGACTTCGGCATCGCGCGGAGCGAGCTCGGCGACGTCGAAGAGCAGAGAGAGAACGTGCTGATGGGCAAGTTCGCCTACATGGCCCCGGAGCACGTGGCGGGGGGTCGCATCGACCATCGCGCGGACATCTTCGCCGCCGGCGTGGTCCTGTTCGAGATGACGACGGGAAGGCGCCTGTTCAAGGGCGGTACCCAGATGCGGACGCTCCTCCAGATCCACGGCTCGGAGTACCCCCTCCCGAGCGCGATCAAGCCCGGCTACCCGAAGGGGCTGGAGAAGATCGTCCTGCGCGCGCTCGAGAAGCGGCGCGAGGATCGCTACCAGTCTGCCCGGGAGATGCACGCCGCGCTCGAGGAGCTCATCCGCGACGAGCGCATCCCCGCCTCGCCCATGGGCCTCACGGCATGGATGGAGTCGCTCTTCCGGGACAAGCTCGCTCGCCACAAGGAGGCGCTCCTCGGTGTCCGGCAGCTCATCGACGTGATCGCGGCGCAGCAGCAGCGCTGGTCGCTGGAGATGAGCGGCGGCGCGACCGTCTCCCAGAGCGGCGTCCCGACGAGCACGAGCCCGGCGACCTTGAGCAGCCCGCCGCCGCTCGCGGGCAAGGGAGGTGTTGCCGCGTTCATCCCGGCCGCAAGCGCACTCGCGCTCGTGCCTGGGTTCCTCTACATGCAGGGGCAGCTCTCGGAGCGGCACGCCGAGTTCATGACGATGGTCCACGACGCCCAGGCGAGCCGTCAGGAGCCACCCGCGCCGGTCGAGGCGAAGGGCTCGCTGGAGATCACGAGCAAGCCGGAGGGCTGCACGCTCTGGGTGAACGGCGAGCGTCACCCCGTCGCCACGCCGGCCAAGGTCCACGAGCTTCCGCTCGGGCGTGAGCTCCACATCAAGCTCACCCGAGACGGATACAAGCCGTACCGCACGGCCGTGAAGCTGAGCGACGAGGCGCGCTTCAAGGAGATCGTGGCCGATCTGGAGAGGCTCACGGCGACGGTGGTGCTCTGGGTCGATCCGCCGGCCAGCGTCTTCGTCGATGGGAAGCTCTGGAAGGGCAATCGCACGAGGATCGAGGGGCTCACGGTGGGCGAGGGACACCGCTTCGTGCTGTCCGCCCCTGGGCATGCCTCCAGGACGCTGATGGTCAACGTGGAGCCGGGAGAGATGAAGACGCTGAGCGTCCGGCTTCCGAAGCTCGGCGCGCAAGCGCCGGTGGAGGAGCGCGCCGAGGGCGCGCAGTGACGCCGCGCGTCTCCCTCGTTATGCCGGGATCACCGCCTGCTCGCCCGGATCATCGCGCAGGAACGCCAGCGCCGCGCGGGCGAACGGCTCCTTCCATTCGCCGAAGATGGGGCCGTGTCCGCCGTTCGGTACGATCCACAGGCAGGAGCGCGGGATGGCGCGGTACAGCTCCAGGGCGATCTCGGCCGGGTAGAGGGGATCGCGGTCGCCGCTCACGATCATCGTGCGCGCCGTGATCGTCGACAGGTGGGGGGGCGTGAAGCTCATGTCGTCGTGGCTGGCCGCGAAGCGGCGCGGCTGATTCCATAGCGCCCGGATCTGCGCGTCGCCGAGCGCGTGGCGACTCCTCATGTCCCGCCATTCCTCCTCCGAGCGGCCCTCGTCGGAGACGAGGCGCATGATCGCCCTGGCCTGCTCGGGGAAGTATGGTGTCGCGGACACGAGGACCATCGACTCGATGCGATCCGGCTGCTGCGTGGCCAGGTGCAGGAGGCACTTGGCGCCGAAGCTGAGGCCGATGGCCCGGAACGCCTTCACCTCCAGGTGGTCGAGGAGGGCGAACACGTCGGAGGCGCACTGGCGGATCGTCAGCGAGCCAGCCGGGTTGGTCGAGCGGCCGTGGCCGCGCAGATCGGGGGCGATGACCGTGTGTCTACACCCGAGCTCCGCGAGGTCGAACACGTGAGCCCAGTCCCCGCCCGCTCCGGTGAAGCCGTGGAGCAGCACGAGCGGCGGCCCTTCGCCGCGAAGCTCGTAGTACATCTCGATGTCGTTGACGGGCGCGGTGCGCCCGGTGGCCGTCGCTGTCGCCATTCGCTCCTCCGATCGCTCGACCGCGGCCGATCCGCGGCCGGTCACCCACGATCTGTAAGCGGCGCGCTTCGCTCTTGATAGCTGTGCCCTTCTCGCATAGAATGCCAGTCGGCTGGTGAGGGGACGGCCAACCGGCGGTTCACGCGGGGCGCGCAGAGCTCGCGGATCGTGCTGAATCCGCTGAACAGACGCTCAGCGCCCTCGGTCCTGGCGACAACGGGTGTTCGTCAGCCGCCGACGAAATGGCGCAGGAACTCGTCCGCCTCGCGGAGGATGCGCGGGATCGAGGCGACGAGCTCGTGGCCGTCGTCCACCTCGATGAGCCGCACATGCCGCTTCCCCGCGGCGAACGTCCGCGAGAGCTCGATGTCCACCACCTCGTCGCTCTGGCCGTGGACGATCAGCGTGGGCACACGCACGTCCGGCCAGCCCCCCGAGCGCTCATCCAGCTCGGCCGCGTCGGCGGCGAAGCCGAAGTCGACCCGGGCTCGCTTCTTCTCCGCGTAGTCGTCGACCTCGAGCCACCCCCGCTCCGCCCACGCCCGGAAGCCCTCCTCGCCCAGCCGCAGCCGCCATCGCTCCATGATCCGGAACGCGGGCGCGAGCAGCACCAGCGCGCACACCCGCGCGTCCTCCTCGGCGACGCGGCACGCGGTGAGGCCGCCGAGGCTCGATCCCATCACCACCGCCCGGTCGCGATCGCCGCCGATCGCCTGCTTCACGGCGCCGATCATCGCGCTGAGGCGCAGGCGCTCGAGCGAGGGCACCCGCAGGTCGAGCCGCTCGACGGCCACCCCGCGCTGCTCGAAGTGCGCGGCGATCCGGACGCCCTTGGTCGAGCTCGGGCCCGAGGCGAAGCCGTGCAGGTACAGCCAGCGCGGGCCGGCGGCGGAGGGCGGCGGCGTCATGGTCATGCAGGCGGCGAGCCTACTCCCTCCACCGCGGCGCGACGATGCGGTATGACCCGCCGGAGAGACGCCATGATCCGCCCCGCCACCGCCGCCGACATCCCCACCATCGCCCGCCTCATCCGGATGCTCGCCGAGTACGAGCGGCTCGCGCACGAGGTCACCTTCGACGAGAGAGAGCTCGAAGCGCACCTCTTCGGCCCGAGGCCGGCAGCCGAGGTCGTCCTGGCCGAAGCGGAGGGGATCCCGGTGGGATTCGCCCTCTTCTTCCAGAGCTTCTCCACCTTCCTCGGCAAGCCCGGGATCTACCTCGAGGACCTCTTCGTGCTCCCGGAGCACCGCGGAGGAGGCCACGGCAAGGCCCTGCTCGTGCACCTCGCGAAGCTCGCGGTGGAGCGCGGCTTCGGGCGCCTCGAGTGGTCCGTGCTCGACTGGAACGAGCCGGCGCTCGGCTTTTACCGGAAGCTCGGCGCCAAGCCCATGGACGAGTGGACCGTCCACCGCCTCACCGGCGAGGCGCTCTCCCGGCTCGCGCAGGGCTGACGCGGTCGCCTCGGGCATTGCTCGTGGTGGCGCAGCCGAGCACCACCGGCTGCTGCTGGAGCAGCAACGACCGCGGCCCCTCGGCGCGCTCGCGGCCTGATCGCGCCCGGGGCGCTCCGTCCAGACGACCACCGCGAGCGCGGGGATCCTGGTACGGATGTTGCGGTTCATGGCGAATGGCGAATTGCGGATCGCCCAGCGCACGCCCCGCGCGCGCTGACAGCGGCGGCGCGACTCCTGGACTCGGTCGCGATATGCCCTAGTGCTCATCGGACATGAGCGAGAGCCCACAAAGCCCCACCGGGGCCGCCGCAGGCGCCGAGATGTCTTCCAACAACCTCACCGGGCTCGGCGTGCTGCGCCACCGGAGCTTCGCGTTCTACCTCGCGGCGAGGCTGCTCTCCGCGGTCGCGGTGCAGATCCAGAGCGTGGCGATCGGCTGGCAGGTCTACGCGCTGACCGGCGATGTCTTCGATCTGGGCCTCATCGGCCTCGCCCAGTTCGCGCCCTTCTTCGCGCTGATCCTCTTCGCCGGCCAGGCGGCGGATCGGTTCGACCGGCGCCGCATCATCACGGTCGGCCTCGCCGTGGAGCTGCTCTGCTCCCTCCTGCTGCTCGCGTTCACGGTGTCGGGCCTGACGGTGGTGTGGCCCGTGTTCGCGGTGCTCGTGCTGTTCGGCAGCGCGCGCGCCTTCATGATGCCGGCGCAGCAGGCGATCCTGATGAACCTGGTGCCGCAGGACAGCTTCAGCAAGGCGGTCGCGCTCAGCTCATCGAGCTTCCATGTCGCGGTCATCGTCGGGCCGACGCTCGGCGGGCTCCTCTACCTCGCCGGGTCGACGATCGTGTATTCGAGCGTCGGCGCGCTGCTCCTCGTCTCTCTCGTGCTCATGAGCCTCGTGCGCGCGACCCGGCAGGCGAGGCGCGCCGAGCCGACGTCGTGGAGCGCGGTGCTGGAGGGGCTGCGCTTCGTCTGGTCGAAGCCGGCGGTGCTCGGCGCCATCTCGCTCGACCTGTTCGCGGTGCTGTTCGGCGGCGCCGTCGCGCTCCTGCCCGCATATGCGCGCGACGTGCTCCACGCCGGCCCGACCGGCCTCGGCCTGCTCCGCACGGCGCCGGCGGCGGGCGCCGCGATCACCGCCGGCGTCCTCGCCTTCCGGCCGATCACGCGCCGGGTGGGCCGCTGGATGTTCGGCGGCGTCGCGGTGTTCGGGCTCGCCACCATCGCCCTCGGGCAGACGCGGAGCTTCACCGTCGCGCTCATCGCCCTCTTCCTCGTCGGCGCAGGCGACATGGTGAGCGTCTATATCCGCCACATCCTCGTGCAGTTCGAGACGCCCGACTCCATCCGAGGGCGGGTGAGCGCGGTCAACGCGGTGTTCATCGGCGCCTCCAACGAGCTCGGCGAGTTCGAGTCCGGCCTCACCGCCAGCTGGCTCGGCCTGCTCCCCGCCATCCTCCTCGGCGGCAGCGCCACCCTCGTTGTCGCCGCGCTGTGGGCCCTCGGCTTCCCCGTGCTCAGCCGCATGGACCGCTTCCCGCACGCGAAGCGAGATCCCGAGTAGAGCGCGGACGGCGGCGGAACGACCGAGGCTGCCGCGACGACGTGAGGCGGACAGATCCCTCGATCGTTGGCGTTTTTAGAGAAAAAGAATTGAACAGGGAGGCGGGGAGACGGGGAGATGAATGGGATTTTACTCCTTGCCTCCCTGTGAATCTTCCTACGTCGCGACCCGGTGCGCCACGCGCTGACGCCGCCTCGTCGAGGGACGATTTCAGGCCAGCACGGCGAGCAGCTGCGCAATGAGGATCTTGCCGATCATCGCCAGCGGATACACCAGCGCGTACGCGACGTACGTCTCCTCGGAGCGCCGGGACAGCTCGAAGGCCGCCGCCAGCGTGGCCGGCTGGGTCTGCACGCCGCTCGCGCCTCCGAGCGCCGCCACGACGCCCGCCCCGCCCCAGCGCCGCATCAGGACCAACGCCAGCGCGCTCGTCGTCACGGTGACGCAGGCGCCTATCGCGATGATGGCCAGGCCCTCCCGGTTCATCAACCCCGCGAGCTTGCCCCCCGCGTTCACGCCGACCCCCGCCAGGAACAGGAGCAGCCCGATCTCTCGCAGGCTCAGGTTCGCCTCGTACGGCAGCGCCCACATCAGCTTGCCGGTCCGCCCCAGGCGACCGAAGATCAGCGCGGCCACGAGCGGCCCTCCGGCGGTCCCCAGCGTGATGGACGTCCCGAAGAGATGGATGGGCACCCGCGCCAACAGCAGGCCGACGCAGAGGCCCACCGCCAGCGCGACGTAATCGACATCGATCTCGCGCTCCGAGTCGCCGAGGAAACGGCTGAGCTCGCCCAGGCGCTCGACGGGCGCCACGACGCGAAGGCGGTCCCCCAGCTCCAGGCGGAGCTCGTCGGAGGGGATCAAGTCGAGGTCGGCCCGGCGCAGGCGCGTCACCTGGGCGTTGAATCGACGCGCGAGGTCGAGCTCGCCCAGCGTGAGCCCGACGAACTCGCGCTTCGAGACCAGGACCCGGCGCATGTCGACCCTGTCGCGGCGCAGCTCCAGACGCTCGCTCGCGACCCTCCCGAAGAACTCGATGGCGGATTGAATCGACGAAAGGGTGCCGACCACCGTGATCACGTCACCCGCGTGAAGCACCGTATACTTGTTCGGGACCGAGTCGACCTCACCACGCCGAAGGCGGGAGACCACGACCCCGAACTCGTCGCGCACGCGCAGCTCCCCGATCGAATGGCCCAGCACGCGGGGGTTCGTGACCTCGACGCTCCTCGACTCGATCGCGACGCGCGACGCGGCTTGCCGCGCGACCTCACCGGCGAGCTCGTCGCGGCGCCACTTCGCGAAGCCACGTCCCAGCAGGAGCGCCCCCAGCACACCCGCCGGGTAGGTCAGCGAGTAGGCGAGCGCGGGGATCGCCTCGAGCGCGGTGCCGGAGAGCCGGCTGCTGACGGCGCCGAGCGCCGGTGTATTGGTCAGGGCCCCGCAGAACAGGCCGGCGATCTGCGCGCGGTTCAACCCGAAGAGCCAGCCCGCGACACACGCGAGCAGCGCCCCCCAGGCGAGCGCCGCGGCGCACGCCAGGTTCATCCCCAGACCGCGGCTGCGCCACGCGGCGAAGAAGCCGGGACCGCTGGTGAGGCCGACACAGTACACGAACAGCAGCAGGCCGAGCTCCTTGATCTGCGGCGCCAGCTCCAGCTCTCCCAGAGGGTGCAGCCAGGCGCTGAGCCCCAAGCCCGCGAACAGGACGCCAGCCATCCCGAGCCGCAAGCCGCGATATTCCAGCCGGCCAAGCCCCAGCCCGAGCAGGATGACGGTGAAGAGCAGGAGCAGCTCTTCTCTCGCGAGGAGCTCAACCAGCCCGCTCATCGTGCTCCTCTACAGCGGTCTCCGCCCCCCTCTGCGCCATCCAGAGCAGAGCGGCAGCAGAGCGGCGGTCTCCCGCGAGGCGCCTCCCGCGAGACCGCGGCTTCACGTCGGATCGTGCGCGAGCTCCCACCGCGCCGGGCTCCGCCACAGCCGCGACTTGAGCAGCTCTCGCTCGAACACGAACTCCTTCGGCAGTCGATCCAGGAACATGTCGAACAGCTCCTCATGCAGACGGACCTCCGCCGCCGCCGCGTCGCGCGAGATGCCCATCAGATCGTAGAACGTATCCTCCGAGAAGCTCAACCCCTCCCACGGCAGATCGTCGTGGCGAGGCATCCAGCCCAAGGGGCTCTCCACGCCGTATCCTTGCCCGTGCACCCGCGCCAGGATCCACGACAGCACGCGCGTGTTCTCGCCGAACCCGGGCCAGACGAAGCGGCCCTGCTCGTCCTTGCGGAACCAGTTCACGCGGAAGATGCGCGGCGGGTTCGGCAGCTTGCGGCCGAAGTTGAGCCAGTGCGAGAAGTAGTCCGCCATGTTGTAACCACAGAAGGGCAGCATCGCCATCGGATCGCGGCGCATCGCCGCCTGGCCCACGGAGGCGGCGGTCGCCTCGGAGCCCATCGTGGCCGCGAGGTACACGCCGTGGCTCCAGTTGAACGCCTGGAACACGGATCGCCGCCATCGCGTTGGGGTTCGTCACCTCGTTCGTCCCGGGGGCCACGCCGAAGAAGCCCGCCTCGGGGTTGATGGCGTACACCTTGCCGTCCGGGCCCGGCTTCAGCCACGCGATGTCGTCGCCGACCGTCGAGATCTTGTAACCCGAGAGCGTCTCGGGAGGGACCATCATGGCGAAGTTCGTCTTGCCGCACGCGCTCGGGAACGCCGCGCAAACGTACGTCTTGGCGCCGCTCGGCTCTTGAACTCCCATGATCAACATGTGCTCGGCGAGCCACCCGCCGTCGCGCCCCATGACCGAGGCGATGCGTAGAGCAAAACACTTTTTCCCGAGCAGCGCGTTGCCGCCGTAGCCGCTCCCGAAGGAGATGATGGTGCGCTCCTCGGGGAAGTGCGTGACGTAGGTGTTCTCGGGGTTGCACGGCCACGCGACGTCCCGCGGGTCCGAGCGGCTCAGCTTCTGCAGCGCCGAGTGCGCAGAATCCGCGCCGGTTCATTCGACCCATCCAGCGCTCGCCGCGATCTCGGTCGCGCCGCGGGCCGGCCCTACTCCGCGCGGAGCGCCTCGATCGGGTCGAGCCGCGAGGCGCGCCAGGCCGGGTAGAAGCCGAAGACAACGCCGATCGTGACCGAGAGGCCGAGGCCGAGGAAGAGCGACCAGGGCTCGACCTGGAACGCCCAGCGGCCGACCATCTGCGCAAGGAGCGCGCTGGCGAGCCAGGAGAGGGCGAGCCCCGAGAGCACGCCGAGCACGCCGCCGAGCAGCGAGACGGCCGCCGCCTCGCACAGGAACTGCAGCAGGATCGCGCGCGGCGAGGCCCCGACCGCGCGGCGGATGCCGATCTCCCGCGTCCGCTCGGTCACGGTCACCAGCATGATGTTCATGATGTTGATGCCGCCCACGATCAGCGCGACCACGCCGGTGCTGAGCAGCAGCATCTTGATGATGTCGACGACGAGCTGCTCCTGGCCGTGGCTGTCCTCGTCCTCGATCCTGAAGTTCTTGACCCCGTGGTGGCGGCGCTGGAGCGTCGCGTCGATGACGCCGCGGAGCGCGGCGAGCGGCGTCCGGACCGTGACGAGCGGATCCTGCCGGACGTACAGGCGGTCGGTCCTGTGCGACGGCGCGTAGAGCGCGTCGTAGGTGGTCTCCGGGACGAGGACCTTGCGGTTCCAGCTGTTCGTGTCGTCCGGGGAGAGGATGGACGGCCGTTCCTGGAGCACGCCGACGACCGTCCACACGTGGCCGTCGGCCGTCACGTGGAGGGGCTCGGCCTGCGCGGCCCGCGCCGGAGGACCGCCGAAGAGCTCGGCCCAGACCTCGTGGCCGACGACGCACACGCTCCGCCGCGCCGCGAGATCGGCCTCGACGAGGAACCGGCCCGCCGCGAGCTCCAGGTCGTAGAGGGCCGGCGCCGCAGGCACGGCGCTGACGAGGGAGATCCGCTTCTTCTTGGCGCCGGCGCGGGCCTCGGTCGGGCGCACCGACTCGCTCAGGGCCGAGGCGCCGCCGAGGGCGCGCGACGCGGCGAGCGCGCGGGCGTCGTCCCGCGAGAGATCGCGCCGGGTGCGGCGCCGGTCGCCGACGCTCACCTCCGCGGGGTGGACCTGGATGAGGTCGGCCTCCACGGCCTGCTCGCTCGCCCGGAGGAGCGCCTCCTCGCCGCCCGCGAGCAGCGAGGCGAGCAGCACGATCGAGCCGGTGCCGATGATGATGCCGAGCAGCGTGAGCGCGGCGCGGGTCCGGTCGGCGACCACGGCGCGCGTCGAGTGGAGGAGATCGTCGAGCCTCATCGCCGCATCGCCGCCACGGGGTCGAGCCGGCCCGCGCGCTGGGCCGGCAGCCACCCGAAGACCACGCCCACGCCGGAGGAGACGAGGAGCGCCGCGACGACGGCCGGCGTGGAGACCGCGCCGATCCAGCTCGGCGTGAAGCGGCGGATGACCATCGAGGCGAGCTCGGCCGCCGCGGCGCCGCCGGCGACCCCGAGCAGGCCGCCGAAGCCCGAGAGCAGCGCCGCCTCGGCCAGGAACTGCGCGCTGATGTCGCGCGGCGAGGCCCCGAGCGCCTTGCGGATGCCGATCTCGCGCACGCGCTCGGACACGCTCACGAGCATCATGTTCATCACGCCCACGCCGCCGATGAGCAGCGCGACGCCCGCGATGAGGCCGACGATCGCCTTCATCGTGGACAACATGGCCTCGAATTTCTCCATGATGCCGCTGAAATCGAGGAGGGTGAAGTCGTCGACGCCGTGGTGGCGATCGACGAGGAGCGCGTTGACGATGCGCTTCACCGGGTCGTTGTTGCGGACGTCGTCGGTCTTGATGACGAGCAGCGCCGAGGTGCTCACCGCCTTCTCGACGTCCGCCGCGGTGTCGAGCGGGGCGACGAGCAGGTCGACCCAGCTGAAGCCGAAGTTGACGCCCATCCGATCGGCGTCGGCCAGCACGCCGATGACCCGGCAGCGCAGGGCCCCGACCGTCACCCACCGGCCGATCGGGTCGCCGCGCCAGAGCCGCGCCGCGAGCTTCGGGCCGGCGACGCAGACCCGGGCCCGGCGGCGGTCCTCCTCGTCGGAGAACGTGCGGCCGCGCGCGACGGGCATCCGGAAGGCGTCGAGGAAGCGGCTGTCGGCCGCGACGAGGTCGGTGCGATCCTCCTTGCCCTCGTCGGAAATGACGTCGCGCGAGCCGAGCGTGGCGTACATCGTGTGCTCGGCGACGTGAGGGATGCCGCGCGCGAGCCGATCGCGATCCCGGCGGGTGAAGCCGGTGACGTACATGGTCTTCTTCCGCTCGGCGCGCTCCGGCGCCTTCGGGACGACGAGGATGAGCCGCGCCCCGCCGAGCTGCTCGATGCCGCGGCCCAGCGTGAGCAGGCCGCCCTCCGCGAGCGAGGTCATGAGCACGATGGCGAAGGCGCCCAGGGTGATGCTGAGCACGGTCAGGAGCGACCGCAGCTTGTGCGCCGAGAGGGCCTTCGCGGCGATCGCGAGGTAGGCGGACCACCTCACATCTTCGTCTCGTTCGCGGCCGCCGAGGGCGGGTTGATGAGCACGCGGGCCCCCTCCGGGACGCCGTTGACGATCTCGACGTCGCGATCGTTGCGCGCGCCGAGCGCGACCTCGACCTTCTCGGTCGTCTGCTTGCCGTCGGGGCCGTCGACGACGCGCGTGACGAGCTGCTTGCCGCCCTCGTCGGCGACGGCCTCGATGGGCAGCGAGACAACGCCCGGCCTGCTGTCGAGCCGGATGCGCACGTCCGCGGTCATGCCGGGCTTGATGAGGCCGTCGATCTGGGTGAGCTCGGCCTCGACCGGGAAGACGTCGACCTCGCGGCCCTCGAGCTTCACCGAGGCGGGCGCGATCTTGGTGACCCTGGCCGCGTACGTCTTGCCGGGCAGGGCGTCGAGCGTCAGGGTCGCCGTCTGGCCGAGCGCGACCTTGGCCACGTCGATCTGGTTGAGGTCCACCTTGACCACGAGCGTCGAGAGATCGGCCACGGTGAGCAGCGCCTTGCCGTTGAAGGTCGACTGCACCCCCGGCGTGACGACCTCGCCGGGCTCGATGTTGCGCTGGATCACGGTGCCGTCGAGGGGCGAGGAGATCTTCGTGTACCGGAGCTGGTCCCGGGCGGCGCTGAGCGCGACCTCGGCGAGCCGGATGGCGACGGTCTTCTCGGTGAGGTCGTGCTTGGCCACATCGAGCTCCTGCGCGGGGACGACGCTGGCCTCGACGCCGGCGGTCCGCTGCGCGACGACGCGCTTGGCGAAGCCCGCGGCGGCCCTGGCCCGGGCGAGCTCGGCCTCGGCGCGGGCGACCTCGCGCTCGTAGTCGGTCGGGTCGAGCACGAGCAGCAGCTGGTCCTTCTGGACCCGGGCGCCCTCGTCCGCGAGCACCTCGGCGACCTGGCCGGCGACCTTGGACTTGAGCTCGACCTGCTCGCGGGCCTCGATGCGCCCTGTCTCGAGGATCTCGACGGCGAGGTCGCCGCGCTTCGCGGTCACGACCAGCGCGGGGTCGATGGGCGGGGGGCCCCCGCCGGCCTTCGCGAGGACGACGGCGCCGCCCCCGGCGAGCGCCAGCGCCCCGACGAGCCACGGCCAGAGGCGACGACGACGCCGGGCGCTCACGAGAGGCCTCCAGGAGGGGACGGCGACGGTCCAGGAACCGATGGCGCTGGTCCAGGAACCGATGATGAGACGTCCACGCGCCGGCCGCGGGGGCCGGTGTCCTCGACGATGGCGCCGTCCCTGAAGGTGACGACGCGGGTGGCGTAGTCGGCGATCGAGCGGTCGTGGGTCACGACGACGACGGTCATCCCCTGCGCGTGCAGCGCGCAGAAGAGCTCCATGACCTGTCCGGTGGTGGCGGAGTCGAGCGCGCCGGTCGGCTCGTCCGCGAGGAGGAGCGGCGGCTCGTTGACGATCGCGCGGGCGATCGCCACGCGCTGCTGCTGGCCGCCGGACAGCTGGTTCGGCAGGTGGTGCGCCCGGTCCTCGAGGCCGACGCGCGCGAGCGCCCGCGCGGCCCGCGCCCGCCGGTCGGCCGGCCGGACGCCGGCGTAGACCATGGGCAGCTCGACGTTCGCGAGGGCGGTGTCGCGCGGCAGGAGGTTGAACGACTGGAAGACGAACCCGATCTTGCGGTTGCGGAGCTGGGCCAGCTCGACCTCGTCGAGCTCCTCGACCGGCTCGTCGTCGAGGAGGTAACGGCCGCCCGTGGGGCGGTCGAGCGTGCCGATCACGTTCAGGGTCGTCGACTTGCCCGACCCCGAGGCGCCCATGATGGCGACCATCTCGCCCCGGGAGAGCTCCAGGGAGACGCCGCGGAGCGCCTGCACCTCCACCTCGCCCATCCAGTAGACCTTGGTGATCGCGTCGAGCTTCACGAGTGCAGCCATGAGGGTCCTCGGCGGTGGCCTGCGCGCCGTCCGCGGGACGGCCGCGACCCGCGCGAGCCCGGTTCGCCTGACCCGCGCGTGACGCACCAGGGTGCGCCGCTCTCGTCGTTCAGGCCATCGCGCTGCGAAGGCCGGCGGACGCGCTGAGGCGTAGGCGAAGCGCAGCAGCAAGGCAACCGCGGCGCAGGAGCGCGGCGGTCGCGCGCCGAGGCCACGGCGAGCGTGGCGCTGGCAGCGCTACAGCCCGGACGTTTCGACGAGCGCCAGGATCACGGCCCCGACGCCGTACGAGAGGTCGTCGCGGAGCTCGACCGCCGCGTAATCCTCGAGCTTTCCCACCGTCGTGGGCCCCGAGATGCCGGTCACCACCGGCCGCCCGGAGCCGTCCTCCTCGATGCGCGAGCGCACGCCCGCCATGGCGCGGTCGATCGCGGGGCGCACGGAGGCGTCGAGGAAGCCGTGGCGCAACCCGCGCGCGAGCCCGACGGCGAAGAGGGCCGTCGCGCTCGTCTCCAGGTAGATCTCGCCCGGGCGGTTCATGATGGTCCACCACAGGCCGCTGTCCTGGTCCTGCGCGCCCAGGACCGCCGCGACCTGCCGCTCGAGCGCCCCGGCGACGGCGTCGTCGCGCTCCCCGCGCGCCGCGCGCACGCGGAGGTACTCGTAGCCGGCCGCCGTGACCCAGGCGTTGCCGCGCGCCCAGTACACGCCCGGATCCTGCGGCGCCGCCCAGTCGTACGCGTGCCGGAAGAGCCCGGGCTCGTCCTGGAGGAGCGACGTGAAGATCTGGAATTGATTCGAGAATTCGTCGAGCGGACGCACCTCGCCCGAGCGCTCGCCGGCGCGGACGAGCACGTTGCCGAACATGAACAGCGAGTCGACCCAGAGGGTGGGCTCGAACAGCGGCGACACGCCGAGGTGGCTGATGCCGCCCTGCTCCGTCCGGCGGGCCTCCTCGTAGAGGTAGCGGAGCACGTCGTCGACGACCTTCGCATAGGGGGCCGCGCACGTTTCCTCGTGGAGCGCGAGCGCGGCCATGGCTGGCGGGCAGCGGTCGCTGGTCGTGATCTCGTAGCCGTACTCGAGGTGGTGGTCGATGGTGCGCCGGTAGTAGTCCCGGTACGGGGCGTGCTGCGTGACGCGGTACAGGTCGACCAGCGAGAGCATGACCGTGCCCTCGCCCCAGTCCCACGGCAGCGACTCCGCCGGGTGCTCGGCGATCCAGCGGTCGGCGATGGCGCGCGCCAGCGCGATGTTCTCCGAGTCGGGTGCGCGCTCGCGCGCGAACGCGTCCTCCGCCGACGGCGAGATCGGGGTGCATCCCGCCCCGGCGTTGCCCGGCTGCCCGGCGCCCGGGTCCCCCGCGCACCCGCCGGCCGCCGCCGCGCACGCGGCGGCAGCGACGAGCAGCGCGCGGAAGCGCGACGACCTGCGCGACATGGGAGGGCGAGCGCTCGGCGGCATCTCACTCCTCCACGGCGATGCCGGCGGCGTCGGGCGCGGTGAGCCGGGGGCTCCCGTCGAGGAGCACCCTCGTCCCCCGCGCCATCAGCGCGAACGGCCGCTCGCCCTCGATCCGCAGCACGACGAGCTCCGCGTCGGTCTCGAGGACCTGCCCCCCGGGCAGCGCCAGCGCCTCCGCGGCTCCCTTGCTCCGCAGCACCGCGACGTCCGTCCCGCCGTCGCTCTCGATCCGCCACGCGACGACGCCGGGCTCCGCCGCGATCGGCGCCGCCTGGAGGGGCGCGTCGGGGCCCGCGTCCACGCCGACCTTGTAGGGCAGCAGCACCGCCAGGAACCCCGGCGCCTCGGCCTGCACGGCTGCGTCGATGACGGCGTGGTCGGCGGCCTCGCGGTCCTCCTCGAACTCGTGGACGTGGGGCACCGTGAGCGGCGTGTACGGCGGCTCCACGACCGCGAGCCCCGGCGACGTCGACAACACGCGCGCTTCGACGCCCGCCCGCGCCCGCTCCCACCGGCCGCCGTCGGGGAGGAGCTCGAAGGTGCCGCCGGACGTGAGCCCCGCGTAGCCGTGCAGCCGCCACGCGTGCGCGCGGGCCGCCGGGTGCGACGTCGAGAGGCGGTCGCCGACCACGACGTAGCGGCCGTCGATGAAGGCCACGGATCGCTCGACGTGCGTGTCCTGGTAGTCCTGGTGCGCCTCCGCGTAGTCGACGGCGTCGCCGTCGTGGGTGTTCCGGAGGAAGGCGTCCGCGTCGCCGAAATCGTTGAAGAGCCCCTTGTCGGGCGCGGACCGGCCGTCGATGAGGATCACGTTGTGCGACGGCGACTGGCTGGTCTTGGCGTTGTCGAGCGAATCGGGCTTGTAGTAGCCGGGGTCGATCAACAGGTACTCTCCGTAGGCCGCGAGGGAGAACGACGTGCCGTCCACGTGGTCGTGGATCGCCTTGCGCGCCGAGCCGTGCTCCGCGAGGAGCAGGAGCCAGCGCGCGTCGTCGCCCCAGTCCGAGCGGAACACCGCGTGGCCGGTGTCGGGGAAGAAGCGCGTGAGGAAGCGCGGCGCCTCGGGGGCCACGGCGTCGTCGACGTAGAGCAGGTGATGGGCGACGAGGTCGGCGCCGAACTCCATGGCCTGGGGATCGCGGTTCTGCTCCCAGTCCCACAGGTACTCCCCGCTTCCGCCGAAGGACGTGAGCAGCGGGCTCCCGTTGAACGGGGTGAAGACGCCGTCGTCGACCGGGGGCCGGCTGCCCCAGGGGAGGCGCAGCGAGAGCGACCAGTCGACGGCCTTCGTGAAGAGCCCGCCGCGCAGCGGGACCTCCAGCGCGCCCTGCTCGCCGTCGACGCAGCCATGTCCGGCCCACGGGTCCTCGTCGGAGCGGGTACGGCAGTCGCGGGTGAAGGCCGCTTCGCCCTCGAGCGCGTTGTCGAGGGCGATGAAGAACGCCGCCGTGGGGCCCCAGGCGAAGCCGGAGTAATACGGGCCCTCGGAGGCCCCGCCGTCGGGCTGCACGTACTGGCCGTCCGGGCCCCAGAGGTAGTCGAGCTCCGAGATCGACCAGCTCCACCAGGTCGCGGCCGCCGGGTGCTCGGGGAACGCGAGCGCCACATAGCCGATCGCGTCGGCGGTCCGGATAGGGTGGTTGTTCTGCGCGGGGCGCAGCAGGAGATCTCGATAGAAATCGTGCTCGATGTACTTGGCGAAAAACTGACCGGTGATGTCGGTGATCTTGCTCTCGGCCTCGACGGACTCCTCGGCGGGGAACCACGGCGTCGCGCTCAGGAGGTCCCACGCGTTCGTGTACCCCATGAGGACCTTCGCCATCCGGATGTTCATGTCGAGGACCGTGTTCGTGTCCCAGCTGGTCCGGAGGCGGCGCAGGAACTCGCGCGCCTTGTCGGCCGCCGCCCGGTCCTCGAAGGCCCAGGCGAGGAGGGCATTCGCCTGCGCCGTCGAGGCGTTGTTGCCGTTCGTCTTGTGGTCCCATGAAGCGGGGTCGGGCTCCTCCTCGTAGGGGCGGTCGGCGCGGCGCTTCAGGGTGGCGAGGATCGAGGCGTAGGGCTCGCGATCGACGCGCGAGCGCAGGAGGTCGCGGTGCTCCGGGCGCGCGAGGAGCCGCGGATGGACGCCGGTGTCCCGCGGCTCGCTCGGCCCGGGGGCGTCCGTGCCGCATCCCGCGGCCGCGAGCGCGGCGCACGCGAGCGCCGGAGCGAGGGTGTGAAGAGGGAGAGCAAAGCCGCGAGATCGTGATTTCATGGAAGGACGGGGCGAGGGCTCGGAGGGACGAGC
This sequence comes from Sorangium sp. So ce281, assembly GCF_051527395.1. Lineage (NCBI taxonomy): Bacteria > Pseudomonadati > Myxococcota > Polyangiales > Polyangiaceae > Sorangium > Sorangium sp. So ce281. The sequence continues at coordinate 1,439,917 of NZ_CP150322.1, read as the reverse complement.
TGGTGCGTGAGGCGCAGCGTATCAGCTCGTCCCGGCCTGGAGCGGCCCGAGTTCTCGCTGCCGTGGGGGCGATCACCACGTGTCCACGATGGGCAGTCTCGGCAGCCGCCGACACGCCGGAAGATCCGACCAGAGCGGAGAGAACAACGCTGGCGACGTGCGGTAACGAGGAGAAAGCGGGAGAGGAGGAGCCATCTGTGAGGCCGCCGGGGTCATCGCGTCGGGCGCCCCGGGGAGCGTGTCCTGCGGGCTGAGCAGCGCCTGTTGCGATGGCCTGGCGCGGGCTGCGTCGAGCGCGCCCGCGGCCTTCTCCGCGTGAGGGGGCGCGATCGCTCAGGGTGGTGCGATCCTGCGCGGGCGTCTGCCTGCTCTTGCAGGACGCGACGAGCGGGGTGGAGCGACCGCGCCGCTCGCGCGGACCCCTCGACACAGGGGCTCCCGCCGCGCGGTCTCCCGCTTGCATTGCCCGGCCCCGGTGGGGGGAGTCGAGGAGGTTTGATATGGCGACCGAGCAGAAGCAAGGAATGGGCGCGCAGGGGCAGCAGGGCTCCGGCCTACAGGAGGGCCGCAGCGAGAGCACCGTGGTCCCCGACAAGGACTACAACCTGGTCAGCGTGCTCTACCATACGCTCAAGGGCGCGGAGACCCACTCCCAGTACATCCAGGATGCGAAGAAGCAGGGTGATCAAGAGCTCGCCTCCTTCTTCAGCGAGGTCCGGCAGGAGGAGCTGCGGCTCGCGGAGCGCGCGAAGCACCTCCTCGGACAGCGGCTGAGCGGAGGGCGCCCGGGTCAGGGAGGGGCCCGCGCGAGCGCCTAGAGCGACGGTCACCCGCTTCGGATACGGGCCCATCTCGACGTTTTCGGTGCTCAGCGCACAGGAGTGCGCTTGCGCGCCGAAAACGCCGATCTGGGCCCGTCTCCTGTGCGGGTGACCGCCGCTCTGGAGCCCACGGCGCTCCGGGCCGCCATCAATCGGCGATGTACTGGTTCCGGCCGACGAAATCGAGGTACGGATACAGCGCCGAGCGCAGGTTATCCACCTGAACACTCGAGTTGATACCGCTGATCTCCCAGCCGTTCCACTTGGACGGGTTCCGGGTCGTCGCGTTCAGGAACAGCGGCACCTCCAGCAACGACTCGACGACGCCGGTCGTGGACATCTTGTCGAAATCGACGAGGACCGGAGCGGTGTTGTCCGTCAGGTTCTTCACCCAGACACGCGCTGCGCCGAAGTCACCGCCCGCGGCGCCGTCGATGTCGCGGTTCGGGTCGACCTGCACCTGGATATCGTACCACTTGCCCGAAGCCGGCGCGAAGTTGGTCGCCTTGTACAGCTCACCGCTGTCCCGGGACCCCCGGAGGCGCAGCTGCCCCTGCTCGAACTGGACAAGGAACCCGACGTAGTTGTTCGGGGTGAGGCCGTTGCTCGCGCTGGTGGCCGTGTTGACAGGAGCGAAGTAGACGCCTGTGGTGCCGTACAGCTGGCCAGAATAGACCGTCAGGTCGCTCGCGTCGTGGTCGGGCAGCTCGGTCTCCCACCAGGCGCTGGCCGCGCTCGAGCCCGTCGGACGAGCCGCGAGCGTCGAGGGATTGCCGGTGCCGTACGGCGCAGAAGCCGTGAGCTGCCCTGGCCCGCCGGAGGCTGGCCCCTTCCACACGAGCTGCGGAACGACCTGGCTGTCCATGGCGACGCCAGACTGATAATGGTCGAAATTGTCATTCATCTGCGGCACGTAGTACCCCATGGAGAGGTCATCCACGGCGTTGCTGTCGCCGTAGGCCGCCACGATGAACCCGTTGAAATTGGACGGGTTCTTGTTCACGCCCATGAGCAGCGGCACAACCAGCACCCGCTCGGTCACGCCGGTCGTGTTGATATTGTCGAAGACGACGCGCGTGAAGTCCTTCTGCCCGTCCGTCACATTGCGGACGTACAGCGAGCCGAGGCCGGTGCCCACGGTGGGGTTGACGACCAGCTTCACCTCCAGCCATTTGCCCATCGTGGCGGGGATGTTGACCGCTTGATAGATATCTCCGTTGTCATAGCCAGAACGAAGGCGGAGCGCCCCCCAGGCCATGGAGACCGTCGGCCCCTGGTAGGCGGGGACGGCGTAGCCCGTCGGGCTCCCGCCGGCCACGTTGATCGGCTCGAACGAGACGCCCGAGATGGCATTGTAGAGGAGACCCGAGTAGACGACCTTGTCCGTGCTGCTGAAGCTCGGGCCATCGAACGCGGACCAGGCCACCTTGCCGTTGTAGCCGCCCGTGGAGACGATGCTCTGCTCGGAGTCATTCCCGCTCCCCGGCGGCGACCCGATCGCGAACTTGTCCGGGTTCGCCCCCGTCCAGCTGTTCGCGCCCTGGTTGTTCATCGCGTTGCCAAAGACGTGCTGCTCGTAGTCCTCGCGATCCATGGTGCAGGCCTCATACTGAAGGCGCACATGGTCGTGGTAAGCGACGTCCGGCGACTGGGAGGGCAGCGCCGCCACATGAGACCAGTCGGCGTGCTGCGTCGTGGTGTTCATGTTGCTCACCAGCACATCGACGCGGCCCCCTCTCTGAACGCCGGACCACTCGATGCCGGCGTTCTTGTTGGTCGCCAGGTTGAGGGTGCGCAGCTCGCCGCCCCGCGCGAACACGCCGTCCAGCGCCTGCCACGCGTCGGCCATGTCGGCAGTGAACGCGAGCGTCGCGGTGACGACGTTGCCATACGTCTGGTAGTAGTAGGTGGTGGCCCCCGTCTGGTTGACGTTGACCTCCCACGTCCTGAACCCGTCGGCCCCGCGGAGCCGGTAGTGCTGGACCTGCGCGACGTTGTCCGTCGGCAGGAGGACCTGCGACTGAGGCACACCATAGTTGGGCTTGTTGACGAAGTCCGCGATGTAGGGGATCAACAAGTCACCAGCAGGAAGGTGGCGCGCCGCCACGCTCACCGTCTCGAGCCCCTGCCAGAAGATCGCGGAGATCTGGGTGGGCGCCGGTCCGCCGACATAAGGCACGCCGTTGATCGAGGAGGCGACGTGGAGAGCCGACTGGCTCGAGTTGTACGCCACCGGCATCGCGACGTTGAGACCCGACGTAGTGTAGATAGTCTCTCGATCAATCTTGAACTGCTCACCGACATTCCAGGGCCACGCGCCGGACGTATCGACGCTCATGCCAGGCCAGTAGCCATAGTTGCCCACGTACGCCGCCGAGATGTCCGCGTCTGGGTCGGTTCGAACGCGGTCGACGTTGTCGAGGAGCAGATCGTATTGCGTCTGGGTGTCCCCCTCGATGTCCATCAACAGGTAGTCGAGCGCGTAGCCGTTGCTGCTGATCCAATCGAGCGCAGGGTCCAGCGTCGCCAGGCCCCACCCCCTGGTCTCGAGCCCCGTGGGGACCCCGGCCAGGGTGTTGCTGATGATCACGTCGTCGTAATCGCCCCGCTCTGCCCACCCGACCGCGACGATGTCTCCCCCGTTCTGGACAATCTCGGGGTTCGTCGGCTCGAGCGCCTGCCAGCTCGTGAAGTAGCCCTGGGCTTGCGCCATCGCGGTCGCGCCGCCCTCGAGCACGCCGAGCAGCGCGCCTCCCATCACGATCACCCAGTGCAGCACTGTTCTATTTTTACCGTGCGTTCGCATCTGAGGCACCTTCTTCATGGAGTTCTGGGAGCGGCCCCGAGGCTCGTCGCGGCCATGGGCAGGCGCGGGCGGGCGCAGGGGAACGGCGCAGGTTGCGCCGCTACGCTATCGAAGTGAACTTCGTTTTGCAGTGGTATGCACGAACCGTGTTCGCCGTGGAAGGCCGCCCGGTTCGCGGAACGAGCTTCGAAAGCTCGAGCGCCGCTCCGCACGCGATCACCGCCGCCGGGGCGGGCGCCGATCGGGGCGCCCCTTGCGAGGCGCCCCGTCGCCCCGAGCGGTTACTGGAGGGTCGGCGCCGTCCACTTCATCCACCTGTTCAGATCGGCCGTGGCCCCGTCGCCCTTGAGCAGGTTGGTGTCCGCGGTGCCGCCGCCGACGAGGAACTTCTTCACGTACGCATCGAGGGCCGCCCTCTGCGAGGACGGGAACGCGCAGTGGGCATGGGCGGCGGTCTGCCAGTAGCCCATCCTGTCCGGCACCCCGAGCCCCTTCCAGATCTGCTGGGCGATGGACCCCGCCGTGAAGGTGCTGTTGATGCCGAGCCAGTCGATCCTGTTGTCGATGACGAGCAGCGCGCGCGGCGCGACGAGGCCCATGACCATGTGATGGTCGAACGGGAGCGACGTCACCCGGTTGCCGAAGGTCGAGCCGAAGTTCGCGCGGAACCACGGCTGCTCGCCGGCCGCGCTGGACAGGGTCTGCACGTTCTCCCCGGCGTTGGCGCCCGCCTGCGAGACGCGCCAGCTCGCCGAGCCGCCGGCGCCCGACTCCTGCGGGATCGTCAGCACGATGCGCTCGTCGAACGCGCCGACCGTGAGCGCGCCCTTGCCGTTGCGCGAGCAACCCGTCACCGCGATGCGCTTCGGGTCGATGTTGGCGCCCGGGGTCTTCTCCAGCGCGTCGATGATCCGGCTCACGCCCCAGGCCCACGCGATCATCGAGCTGGCCGAGTGGTTGCTGCCGTAGAGGTTGTAGAACGTGCCCGTCCCGCGCGAGCCGCCGCCGTTCTGAGCGCCCATCGCGTTGTTGTCGAAGGTCGCCATCGCGACGCCGTTCTGCGTGAACACGCTGGTGTCGAGGTTGTTGCCACCGATGCCGATGACGAGCGGGATCGGACCACCAGGCGCGCCGGAAGGCCGGCTGATGTTGATGGTGAAGGAGACGCTCTTCCCTGCGTCGTTGACGTTGACCGTCAGCTTGTTCGCCGAGAACTGCCCCGTGACATTGTCCTTGGACACCACGGGCTTCGAACCGGATTCATACGTCTCGACCTGCGACTTGATCTCCGCGCGCCGGCACGCCCACTCCGACTTCTTCGTGATGCGTGAACCGCTCAAGCTCAGGAACGGATCGTGATGCGTGTCGAACACCGGAAGAGACGAGGCGGCGGGCAACGTCGGCCTGGGGCAGCTCGCGCCGCTGTCTTCGACCGCGCCCGTGCTCCCGCCCGAGCCGCCTGCCCCGCCCGAGCCGCCTGTCCCGCCCGAGCCGCCTGCCCCGCCCGAGCCGCCCGCCCCCGAGCTGCTGCTCGACGACGAGCTGCTGCTCGACGACGAGCTCGCGCTGCTGCTCGACGAGGAGGACGCGCCCGTGCCGACGATCGTGCCTCCGCTGCCGGTGACCGACGCGACCGCGGGCCGCCCGCTGCCGTTCGCGCAGAACCCCCACTCCACCCAACCTTTCTCCTTGATCGCCGCGTTGTGGGTCACGTTCGTGGCGGTGAACTGCCCGTTCGAGGACACGGGGGTCACGTTCCACGCATTGGCCAGCGTCGAGCCGTTGAGCCGGACGACCACGTTCCAGCCGGTGGTGGCCGGGGAGCGGGACTTGTTCGTCACCCTCACGTTCGCGCAGTAACCGTTCCCCCAGTCCGACTGAATCGCGATATCCGCCGACATCGAGCCGTCAGCGCTGTCCAGGGCGCCGTCCAGCGTGTCGAGGTCCTCTTCCTCGACGGGCTCCACGGCGCACGCAAGCAGACCGAACGTGAACGAAGCGGAGATGCAGCCAAGCAAGCGAGTGAACCGCATAAGATTCTCCATGATCGGAACGGCAGAGTCGCGGGCGTCTGCTCAAGGTGGATATGTGCACCAGCGAGACGCCCGCCAACCCTCGTTCAATTGGTAGGGTCCGATATTCCCGGCCAGCGTGCGCCTGATCATGAACACCTCACGAACCTTGCCGCCCCCATGCCTGGCAACCACGGTGTTCGTCGGACAGCTACTCACATGCGGATACCCCGCGGTGGGGCGGGGCACCATGAGAAAGCAAGAGCAACCCGGAAACGCAGCTGCAAGGAGCGAGCGCTCCGGGCGTCCTCCTCCGCCGGAGACACTGGACCGCAGCGCGATCGGGTGAGCCTTCCCGGTGGAAGGCGCGTCGAGCACGGCGATTGGCAGCTTCAGTCCGCATTTCTGACGTTTTCTGCTCGGACCCCGCCAGAAATACAGGAGCGCTGAATACTTCGCACGCGACGGCACAAAAAGCGACCTCTGACGAGGTGGGCGAGGCATGGCGGAGCCGAGGTGCGTTGCGGTCTTGCACGGCGCGTTTAGCCCTTGACGGGCGTCGAGATTCACCCTCGAGATCCGCGAATCGGTTGGTTCACTCTCTTTCCCAAGCCCCCTCCATGGAAAGGCTGATTCAGATGGCGCCTCCTTCGGAAAACAAGATGCCACGTTGCGCGGGTCGGCCGCCCACCAGACGGCCTCGTTCGATGAAAATCCTGCGGGTGCCGCTCCTCGTTGTCGGGCTCTTGAGCGCGGCGCTCGCGGGCGCCTGCTCCTCGAGCGGCACCGATGAGCCGAACGACGTGACCGGCAGCGGCGGCTCCAGCGCGGCGGGGAGCCCCAGCGGGGCCACCGGCACGGGCGGCGGCGCGAGCAGCGGCGTGAACAGCGGCACAGGCGGCGGCGCATCGGTCGGCCAGGGCGGCGGGGACACGACAGGATCGACCGGGAGCACGGGCGGAATGTCGGGCTCCGACGAGGAGTACCCCGCGCCGGGCGCCCTGCCGGAGGAGACGGGCGCAGACCTCTGGCTCAGGTACCCGAAGGTGCCGATTCCGGGGCGCCTCGCGGAGTATCAGGCGGCCTTCAAGCGCGTGGTCAAGTCGGGGACCGGCGCGAGCCTCGACATCGCCGAGGCCGAGCTCGTCAAAGGGCTGAGCGGGTTGACGGGCGGAACGGTCGGGACCGGCGCGGCCGTCGACGGGCCGGGCGCCGTGGTGATCGGGACGGCCGCCGCGGACGTCATCAAGGGCCTGCCGCTCGCAGCGCGCCTCGGCGCCCTGGGCCCCGAGGGCTACCTCGTCGAGGCCGCGGACGTCGGAGGCCAGCCGGTGATCGCCGTGGCAGGCAACACCGAGGTGGGCGTGCTCTATGGCACCTTCGCGCTCCTCCGGCACGTCCAGAGCCACAGCGCCCTCGACAAGCTGTCGCTCACCGGCTCTCCCAGGATCGGCCATCGCATCCTGAACCACTGGGACAACCTCGATCGCAGCGTGGAGCGCGGCTACGCGGGCCGCTCCATCTGGGACTGGAGCGCGCTGCCCGGCACGCTCTCTCCCCGTTACAAGGACTACGCGAGGGCCAACGCCTCCATCGGCATCAACGGGACCGTGCTGACCAACGTGAACGCCAACGCGCAGGTCCTGACGCCGTCGTACCTCACGAAGGTCAAGGCGCTCGCCGACGTCTTCCGGCCTTATGGCATCAAGGTCTACCTCACGGCCCGCTTCAGCGCGCCGGTCGAGATCGGCAACCTGAGCACGGCCGATCCGACCAACTCCAGCGTCAAGCAATGGTGGACGAACAAGGTCAACGAGATCTACCAGCAGATCCCCGACTTCGGTGGTTTCCTGGTGAAGGCGAACTCCGAGGGGCAGCCCGGGCCGCAGGACTACGGGCGGACCCACGCCGACGGCGCCAACATGCTCGCCGACGCCCTCGCGCCGCATGACGGCATCGTGATATGGCGCGCCTTCGTCTACTCCGACACCAGCCCCCCGGACCGCATCAAGCAGGCCTACGAGGAGTTCAAGCCTCTGGACGGCAAATTCAAGAGCAACGTCCTCGTGCAGGCCAAGAACGGCCCGCTCGATTTCCAGCCCAGGGAGCCGTTCCATCCGCTGTTCGGGGCCATGCCGAAGACGCCCCTCGCCCTCGAGCTCCAGATCACGAAGGAGTACCTCGGCGAGGACACGCACCTCGCCTACCTCGGCCCGCTCTTCGAGGAGGTCCTCAAGGCGGACACCTACGCGGGCGGCGAGGGCTCGACCGTGGCGCGGGTCATCGACGGCAGCCTGCACAAGTACACGACCACCGCGATCTCGGGCGTCGCCAACGTGGGTGACGACACGAACTGGACCGGATCGCAGATGAACCAGGCGAACTGGTACGTGTACGGGCGCCTGGCGTGGAACCCGGACCTCTCCTCGGAGGCCATCGCGGAGGAGTGGGTCCGGCAGACGTTCTCGAACGACCCCGTCGTCGTCGAGCCGGTCGTTCAGATCATGATGCAGTCACGCGAGGCGCTGGTCGACTACATGACGCCCCTCGGCCTTGTCCACATCATGGGCAACGACCATCACTACGGGCCGGGGCCGTGGCTGAACAGCCTGAGCCGCGTCGAGTGGAACCCGGTCTACTATCACAAGGCGGACGCGAACAGCATCGGCTTCAACCGCACCTCGTCGGGCAGCAACGCTGTCGCCCAGTACGCCGCGCAGGTGGGACAGACGTTCGGGAGCCGGGACACGGTGCCGGACGATCTCGTGCTCTTCTTCCACCGCGTCGGCTGGCAAGACAAGCTGAAGTCGGGGAGGACGGTCTGGGAGGAGCTCGTCCATCGTTACAGCCAGGGCGTCGACGAGGTGGGGGCCATGCGAGAGACATGGAAGTCCGTCGAGGGCCGCATCGATGGCAAGCGCTTCGATGACGTGAGCGACTTCCTGGAGATCCAGCACTACGAGGCGCGCTGGTGGCGCGACGCGTGCCTCGCCTACTTCGGCTCGGTGTCGAAGCTCCAGGTCCCGAGCGGCTACGCCCCCCTGGCGAACACGCTGAGCTTCTACCAGGGGCTCCGCTGCCCGTCCGACCCAAAGAAGCCCCGCTGCTCGCAGGTGTATACGGGGAATCCGTCCCCGGCCATTCTCCAGTGAGAGCGCAGTGAGAGCGGCGGGCCGGCTCGGTCTGGCCCGCGGCCTGCTGGCGATCTTCACGCCCCTGCCCCTGTCAAGCGAACAGCACCCTCTGGGTCTTGCTGGCTCGGCGATCTAGCCAGGTCACAACACCGGAGTCGTCGCATGACCTCGTCGTGGTCCGCGATCGACGTGAACGCTCACACGCTGTTACCGTCCCGCTGGCTCATCCATCGGGGGATGGCGGGGTGCGCGTCGGCTGCCAAGGCCGTCAGGAGGTGCGTCATGACGCTGGCTTCGAGTCGAGCTTTGTTGCTGTTGATGGCGGGGTGCGCCTCGGCGTGCAGCGCGCCTGGACCGCGGGCGGCGGGCAATGGTCCTGCCGAGCGCCCCGCGGAGCGCGCGCTCCGGCCGGGCGGCGCCGCGCCGGTCGAGCTCGGGCGGATCGTGAGCAGGGCGCGGGCGAGCTTTCGATCCACGCGACGAGGGCTCTTCGCGGAGGGCGCCGCCCACCGGATCGACGTCGAGGGCGGCGCGGCGCGGATCCGCGCGAAGCCCCCGGCGAGGGCGGCACGCAGGGGGCGAGCGAGGCAGCTCCAGGCGCTCGCCGAGGCGCGCACCGCCGCCGAGCTGACGGCGCGCCGCCGCGCGCTCCGCGGGCCTCTCCTCGAGGGCGCGCCCGGCGAGCTCCAGCCAGGGAGCGCGCTCACGCTGACGACGCGATCGATCGCCCGCGCCGGCCACGAGTGCGTGAGCGGCGAGGGCCGCGTGCGCATGGCGGCGGACGGCGGCGCGGAGCGCGCGTTCGAGACCTGCAGCGAGCTGTGGAACAACCACGAGGCGAACGCCGAGCAGGCGTTCCGGTTCCCCGAGCGGCCCGGGGGGCGCGGCGATCTCGTCGTGCGGGTGAGCGCCCGGCTCGGCGCCGCGGACGCCGCGCCCTCGGTCGCGAGCGACGCCCGCGGCCTCGTCCTCGGCGCCGCGCCGGGGCAGCGGTTCGTGTACGGCCACGGCACGTGGATCGACGCGTCGGGCCGCCGCGTTCCGGTGCCCGCCCGCTGGGCGGACGGCCACATCGAGCTGCGCGTGCCCGCCTCGGTCGTCGAGAAGAGCGGCTATCCGGCGCTGCTCGATCCGGAGGTGGGCCCGGAGATCGGGACGGAGCCGCCCGTGCCCGTCCAGCAAGACGTCGGGTTCGATCCGGAGATCGCGACGGACGGGACGAGCTACGTCGTCGTCTTCGAGGACCTGTCGCGCATCCGCGCGGTCCGGGTCGGCGCGCGCGGGGACGTGCTCGATCTCGACTGGCTGGATCTGGGCGAGGCGTCCGCCGGGCAGTACCTGCCCAGCGTGGCGTACGGCGGAGGCCGCTACCTCGTCGTCTGGAGCCAGTACGGTGACGACGGCCGGATCACCATCCGCGGCCGCCTGATGCGACCCGACGGCACGCTCGAAGGGCCGGCGAGCTTCGCGATCTCGACGTCGGACGAGGGCGTGTATCCCTCGGTCGAGTGGAACGGGGAGCGCTTCGTGACCGCCTGGCTCAGCCTCGCCGACGATGGGGCCGACGATGTCCGCGCGACCCTCGTCGACCCGAGCGGCAGCGCCGTTCCCGGCGCCGAGCGCGCCCTCTCCACGAGCGGCCGCGCATCGCGGCCGGCGGTCGGCGCCGGGGCGGACGTCTCCGTCGTGGCCTGGGACGAGGACGTCGCCGGCGGCGGCGCGCGGGCCATCCGTGCGGCGCGGGTGGCCCGCGATGGAACGGCGCTCGATGCCTTTGGCGTTCAGATCTCGGAGGACCCGGGCAACGCGCGGCTGGTCGCGCTCGCGTCCGGCGGGACGAGCTTCCTGGCCACGTGGGTCCGGGACGATCCCACGAGCACGATCCGGGGCGCGGTGCTGCGCGCAGACGGCACGATCGCGGCAAGGGACTTCCCGATCTCACGGCCGAGCCCGGGCACCGGGGCCCCCGCCGCTGCGTTCGACGGCAGCAGCTATCTCGTGGCCTGGGCCGACGAGCGGGACGGTCGCGCGATGTACGGGGCCCGCGTCTCGGCCGAGGGCGTCGTGCAGGGGACCGACGACGTGAGGCTCGCGGACGGGTCGCCTCGCTCCGTCCGGGATCCGGATCGGAACGCGCTCGCGTGGAGCGGCTCGCGCTTCCTGCTCGCGTTCCACGGCCAGGGCATCGAGGGCAGCCTGATCGGCCCGGATCTCGCGCTGGCCGCGGGCCGGCTCGGGCTCAGCCCCCTGCCGAACAAGCAGGGCGCCCCGCGCGTCGCCTGGACCGGCGAGAGCTACCTCGTCGCCTGGACCGACGAGCCGGACCTGGAAGGGGAGCGGACGACCGCGCGCGCGGTGCGCGTGAGCGCGGCCGGCGAGGTCGTCGATCCGGTCGGGATCGAGCTCGCGAGCAGCGCCACCGCGATCGATCTGGCCTCGAACGGCGACGGCGCGTCGGTGCTCACCTGGAGCGCGCTCGGCGCCGGCGGGGATCAGCTGCGTCGGGTGTCGGGCGACGGCGCGCTCGGGGAGAGCGTCGCCGTCTCGTCGCTCCACCTGTCGGCGGCGCCGTCGGTCGCGGGCAACGGCGACGGGTATCTGGTGACCTTCGTGGAGAGGACCGCCGAGGAGCCCTTCGTGTACACCGCGTCGGGCCGCCTGCTCGGCGCTTCGGGGAGCGCTGGCCCGGTGTTCCCCATCGTGCCCTCGGTCGGGGCGGAGTCGCGCGCGACGCCGCTCCGCGCCGGGCAGGGCTACCTGGTGGCCTACGCGAAGGCGGGCCTGCATCTCGTCCCCGTGAGCCGCACGGGAGACGTCGGGGAGGGCTTCCTGCTGTCGAGCGCGTCGGCCGCCGTCGCCGGGGCGACGGACGGCACGGACACGCTCGTTGTCTGGACGGAGCCCGCCGATGGCTGGCCAGAGGGCGGTGATGGGCCGGTGCGCGGTCGAATCCACGGCACGGGCGGCTGGCGGGGCGAAGCATTCCTGATCTCGCCGACGAGCGCTGGTGATGCGGCGGCCGTGGCCTGGGACGGCGCGAGCTACCAGGTGGTGTGGGAAGAGGCGGAGACGCACCAGCTCCGGATCCGCGCCGTGGCCCCCGATGGAACGCCGGGCATGGAGGCGCTGCTCGTGGACGACGCGTGCAATGCGCCGATGCTGGCCCGCGGCGAGGATGGCCGGTTCCTGCTGAGCTATGACAAGCTCGGCCCTGCTGCGCGCACGCGGCGCGTCGTCTCGCGGCTGCTCGGCTGGGAGCCCTCACCCGGGCCCGGCGCGGGCGGAAGCGGCGGCGCAGGGCTCGGCACGGGTGGAGGCGGCACTGTGGAGCCCGGGGCGGGCGGAAATGGCGGTGCGGAGCCGGGCGGGGGCGGAAACGGCGGTGCGGGGCCGGGGGTGGGCGCGAGCGGCGGTGCGGAGTCGGGCGCGGGCGGCCGAGCAGGGAATGGCGGGGGCGACGGCACCTCCGGCGTTGCCGCCGGCAGCAGCAGAAATGACGGGACGGACGACACAAGCAACGACGCACAATGCAGCGCTCACGGCGCTGGCAGCAGGTCCGCGTACATCGGGCTCACCGTCGCCCTGTTCGGTCTCGCCCTCATTGCACGACGCTGCAGCACCAGGAGTGCGCAGGACGCTCAAGCGGGCCGCTCAGACGGATCCACCGAGAAATGAACCGCCAAGCGCGCCAAGGACGCCAAGACGCATGGCTGCGCGGACACACGCGCGAGATCCTCCGAGCGATCTGCCGTGGAGAGGCGTGACCCGGCAGGGCAGCGCGCCAGTCGGCCCGGCCGGCGCGGCCCTCAGCCCCTCCTCCGGCGGCGCGGCGCCTTCCCGGCCGCCGCCGGCGCCCCGGCGCCGTGGCCGCAGCGCCCGAGCGCCTCCCAGAGCGCCTGCGCGACGACGCCGTGCGGGCGGTCGCGGCGGCGTATCACGAAGAGCTCCATGGTGTCGGCCACGAACTCGGGGACCTGCAGCGCCACGAGCTCGCCCGCCGCCAGCGCGCTGGCGGCCACGTGCTCGGGCAGCCCGCCCCAGCCCATGCCCGCGAGGATGACCTCCTTCTTCGCCGCGACGTCGGTGACCGTCCAGCGCAGGCCGCCCTCCAGCACGTTCAGGGACGGCGAGGCGCTCGCCCTCGCGCTGTCGCGCAGGATGATCTGCGCGTGCGCCCGCAGCAGCGCGGGCGGGATCGGCGCGCCGCAGGTCGCGAGGGGGTGATCGAAGCGCGCCACCGGGATCACCCGCACGTCGCAGAAGCGCGCCGCCTCCACCGCGGAGCCGTCGATCCCGAGCTTCGTGGCGACGGCGAGATCGGCGCGGTCCTCGCGCAGCGCGTCGGCGGTGCCCGCCAGCCGCTCGGTGCCGAGCTCGATGCGCACCAGGGGATGACGCGCCAGGAGCCCCCGGAAGATGTCCATGATGGGGCCGAGCGGCGTCACCGCGTCGACGGCGAGCCGCACGATCGGCTCCACCTTCCCCGAGAGGCGCATGCCGAAGCTGCGCAGCGCCTCGGTGCCCTCGATGACGGCCGCGGCGCGCTCGTGGAACAGGCGACCGGCGTCGGTGAGCGTGGCGCGGTACTCCCGGCGATCGAACAGCTCGACCCCCAGCTCGCGCTCGAGGTTGCGCACCAGCTTGCTCACGGCCGGCTGGGACTTGTGCAGCCGCGCGGACGCGGCGCTGAACGTGCCCTCGCCCGCGACGGCGAGGAAGGCGACGAGCTGATCGTAGGTCATGGCGGGGCCCGTGGGATCATAACATGGAGTTATGGTGTCGATAGAAACATACCACTTTCTCGGTTCGAGGGGCGGTCCTAGGTTGTCGGCGCGAAAGGAGAGACACTCCATGTCCACCAGGATCGATCGCGTCATCATCACAGGCGCCAGCAGCGGTATCGGCCTCGACCTCGCCAGGAGCTTCCTGGCCGAGGGATCGAGCGTCGTCATGAACGGCCGCGACCCGGAGAAGCTCGAGCACGCGCGGCGGAGCCTCGACGGCGGGGCGCGCGTCGTCGCCGTGCCGGGCCACGTGGGGGATCGGGCCACGGCGCGGGCCGTCGCCGCGGCCGCGCGCGAGCGCTTCGGCGGCGTCGACGTGCTGATCAACAACGCCGGGATCTTCGGCGTGAAGCCGTTCCTCGAGAGCACGGAGGAGGACCTGGAGCGGTTCTTCACCACCAACGTGAAGGGGACGTTCCTGATGACGCAGGCGGCGGTGCCGCTGATGATCGAGGGCGGCGGGGGCTCGATCATCAATATCGGGACGGTGCTCGTCCAGCAGGCCATGGCGCGGATGCCGGCCTCGGCCGCCATGGCCAGCAAAGGCGGCGTCCACGCGCTCACCGTCTCGCTGGCCGCCGAGCTCGCCGCCCACAACATCCGCGTGAACACGCTGGCGCCCGGCATCATCCGCACGCCGCTCATCGGCGAAGGCGCGGATTCGCTGGCCTCGATCCACCCGCTGCAGCGCGTCGGCGAGGTGCGGGACACGACGGAAGCGGCGCTGTTCCTGGCCAGGGCCGGCTTCGTGACCGGCACGACGCTCGACGTGGACGGAGGCTATTCCCATGGGCGCTGAGGGCCGGCAGCACGTGCTCCTGGTGGGGCTCCAGCTGGCGGACGAGACGTCCTACGCCCGCTACCGCGCCGGGATGATGCCGATCCTGTTGTCCCATGGCGGCGCGTTCGGCCACGATTTCGTCGTGGCGCGCGTGCTGAAGGGGGATGAGCGGATCAACCGCGTCTTCACCCTGGTGTTCCCCGACCGCGCGGCGCGGGAGCGGTTCTTCGCCGACCCGCAGTACCGCGCCGTGCGCGCCGAGCTCTTCGAGCCGGCGGTCGCGGCGACCTTCATCCTCGGCGAGCTCGAAGGGACGACGGCGTGAGCTGCCTCCTCAAGGCGTGTAGACGATATCGCCGTCTGCAGCGAGCCTCGCGCGGCGTCTTTCGTGCCGAGACCAGGCGGACACTCGCATGAGCCGTACCAGGGCCGACGAGGGGAACCGGGCCAGCGGGAGAGGCTGCTTCAGCCGAGATCCTGGCCGCGGCGCGGCGCGAGGGACGCGGGGCTGGAGGGGCGCGCCTCCATGTCTGGTGGTGCCCCGCGGCACCACCGGGGGTGCGCGAGCCGCCGTGCCTTGGTGAGAGGGCGTCACAAGCAGGCTTCCACCGCGCCGTTAGGACACCCAGCGCCGGGTCCTGGCCGCCGGTCGGCGCCGGCAGCTGGGACCGAGTTCCACCCACAGGAGTCCGGCCAGGGATCCGGAGAGCGATTTTAATGCAAAGTCGCAAAGGCGCGAAGTCGCAAGCGGCCATCCGCGCGCTTGTCCACTTGGCTCATCGTCGGCGCATGCTTTGCTCCGGCTTCGGGCGCCGTCCCGCGTGAAGGAGAGCTCGGCAAGCTGCCGATAGCGCCAGGCCCGAGAATCGCCATCTTCATGGCAGAGAAGATACCCACGGGCGTTGGTGTCAGGAATGCATACCTATGCCGATCGGAGTTGCGTACTTGCAACAGGACGCTCACGGCGCACAGCGCGGTGACGTTCCGCCCGCGACCCGGCAGCGACTCCGCCATGGGTACCGGCAAGCGGCGTTCCTGGCCTCGAAGGCGCACCAGGCGCGCTCTCCGCAAGGGCTCGCCCTGCGCGGCGGTTCTACCAGGGGTGGCGGAGGGCCTCGCGCTGCGCCGCGGTGAGCCGGTCGAGCCTGGCGGTGATGGTGAAGCTGCCAGGCCCGACGCGCTGGAGGGCGACCGGATCGGTCACGTCCGGGTGTTGCTCGGCGTCGCGCAGGGCGCTCGCGACGCGGTCGGTGGACCAGCCCAGCGCGGTGGCCAGCTGCTGGACGGTGAGCGGCGCGCTCGCGTGCACGAGCGCGGCGAGCACCGTCAGCGCGTCACCGACGGCGGCTCCCGTATGGCCGCCGGCCATGTCGTCGCTGAGGCGCGCGAAGAATCGGCCCATCTGGTCCAACCGGGCGCCGGCGGGGGTGGCGGCCCCGAAGATCTCGACTCCCTCACGGGCGGCATCCGCCCACATCGCGTTCGCGCGAGCGCTCGACATCCACGACCGGACCCAGACATCGTCGTCGAAGACGTAGCGCTCGCCCCGCCGCGGGCCGCGCTCGCGCCGGACCAGCTCGATCCCTTCCAGATAACCGATGGCCTTGGACACCGACGCGGGGCTGACCCGCAATCGCGCGGCCAGCTCGACGGCGGTCAGGGCGCCCGCGTCGGTGGTGAACAGGGAGGCGAGCACCCGGGCCGCCATCCGTGGAAGCCCGGTCTGGATCATCAGCGCCGAGAAGCGCTCGATATAGCCGCGCGCCGCCTCGGGGTCCCGCCCGTCGGCGCCGGCGGCGCCCCGCTCCTCCGGGGGCGGGGCTGGCCTGCGCCGGCGGGCGCGCCGCCCGGTGGCCTCGTGGGCGTGCTCCGCCCGGTAGCCGGCGGGCCCGCCGTTGCGGGCCACCTCCCGGCTGATGGTCGACGTCGGCCTGCCCAGCCGCCTGGCGATCTCGGCGTACCCGAGCCCCTCGGCCAGCCCTGACGCGATGCCCCGGCGGTCCTGGTCGCTCAACCTGCCTCCCGGCATCCTCGCCCGCCCTCCTGTGGGTCGCTGGTCCAGCCCAGTGTGCGTTCACCCTCGGCACATTGCAACGCCGATTGCCCGATCGTTGCATTCATCGACAAGACCATTGCAATGTTCACCATAAACTCGCCGCACAGCGCACCAAATCCGTTGATCTTCCATTGACGATCCATGAGACGCAACGTAGCGTTCGCGACTGTTCAAGGGGCCACGGCGAGGGGCCGGCGTGTTCCGCCCGCTTCCCGAGGCGGCGCAGCCGGGCTCCGGCCTGTGGGTGACGTTCATGGACCTTGCCATCAACACCCAAGCTCCCACGGACGTGACCAGTCGGTCGCTGGCGCCGGACATCGCCCGTGGCTTCATGCTGCTGCTGGTCGCCGTGTCCCACGCGCCGGCGTTCGTCAGCCGCTGGGATCTCGGGCCGGAAGCGCTCAACACGATCGCCGTGTTCATCCGATCCCTCGTCGCCGAGAACCAGGCGCGCGTCATGTTCGTGTTCCTCTTCGGCTACGCGCTGGGACAGCTGACCGAGCGGCAGCGCGCGCGGGGCAGCGACTGGGCCTCGATCCGCAAGCTGCTGCGGCGCCGGAGCCTCTGGCTGATCGTCATCGGCTTCGCGCACTCGACCCTCCTCGTGCCGTTCGACATCATTGCGGTCTACGGCCTGACGCTGCTCCTGCTCGCGCCGCTGGTCCGGACCCGGGACTCGGTCCTGTGGTGGACCAGCGCCCTCATGCTCGTCCCCGCGACGCTGCTGCTCTCGTGGCAGAGCGTGACAGCGCAGACCGCCGCAGGCATGGGCGCGCCCATGACCATGGCGCACCTCATGGCCCCCGATTACGGTGCTCACGTCCTCGCCGGCCTCCCGTTCTGGCCGCTGAAGACGGCTGTCTCCCCCATCGTGGTGGTGCCGGACATGCTGCTGGGCATCTGGGCCGCCAGGCGCCGGATGCTCGACGAACCGGAGCGCCATGCGAGGTTCCTGCTGCGCGTCACCGCGATCTTGATGGCGGTGTCCGTCATCGGCAGGTCTCCCATGGCCCTGCAGCTGGCGGGCGTGTTGACGACATCGAACCGCTGGACGGTCGCCGGCGCGCACGCCCTGACCGGATACGCCGGCGGTCTCGGCATGGCCGCCGCCTCAGGGCTCGTCGCGATCAGGCTCGGACGCGACCATGGACGCCTCACCGCGGCCCTCGCCGCGCTGGGCCAGCGGTCGATGACGTTCTACCTGTTCCAGTCGGTGGTGTGGGTGGCGCTGTTCTACCCGTTCACGCTCGACCTGAGGGACGACATGGGCTTCGCCGCGAGCTGCGTGGTCGCCGTCGCCCTGTGGATCGCCTCGATCCTGCTGGCCGACTGGATGCGCCGCACAGGCTACCGCGGCCCGGCGGAGGCGCTGCTGCGAAGGCTGTCCTATGGCCGCACCGAGCCTGTCAGCGCGTGATCGAGCCCCACGACGGCGCATGCCGTCTTCCTCCTCTTGTTCGTCGGCTTGCACAGTGGCGCAATAGAATCACAGCATACTTCGCCACGATGAACGCTGACATGTTCAAAGCGTTCGGCGCGGACGCCGTCGACGTGGGCGCAGCCACGATCGGGCTCGCTGGAGCTTCTGCGGACGCCGCTGTCACCGACCTACGCAAACTGACCTTCGGTGGCAAGGAGGACGTCCGCATCGCTCCGGGGGCGAACGCGATCAGCGACGCCGTCGACCTGCCCATCGCGCCGCTGGCGCGGCTCGCCGTGTCGCTCTTCTCGCCGCGCGACACTCCGATGTCGCCCCTGCATTGGCACGCTGGCAACGTGAGCGTCATCGGTCCTGGAAATCAGACCACCGCGGCGCAGCTGAACGTCGAGAACGACGGCGGGGCGCCTGTTTCTGAGCCAGGTTCTCGTCGACACCCAGAGCCATGGAACGGTGGTGACGATCGGCGACTCGATCACCGACAACACCGGGAGCGAGGAAGGCCACGACACACGCTGGTCGGATGTCTTGGCCGAGCGGCTGGTTCCCGCGGGGGTGTCCGATGCACGGATAAGTTGCTGAGGCAGCTCGCAGGGGGAGCCGTCGGGCGCCGCGCGTCCAGGGCGGCGATCCGCCGTCGCCGGAGCGCTGTTGGCTGTAGAGGGGGGTTGATCACGGAACCGCCGGAACGGCCCTGGTGGTCGAGGCGAGCCCAAAGAGAGGGAGAGGGCCAGCGCAGGTCGCGCTCGAGGCGGTTCGCTCGGGGCGGGCGCTGGCCTTGGGGAGGTCTCGTCGTGCCGGCCGATCACCGGGTATCGGCGGAGCGCCGGTCAGTCACGGTGCGGCGCGCAGAGGCGGCCGTTGTTGTAGTCGTCGAGCTTCGTGGCGAGCGGCTCGCCGGCAGCCCAGGGCGAGTTCTTGCCGCCCTCCTTCACGTTGCTGCCGAGCGCGTTCTTCTTGAGCCAGGCGTCGGCCGCGGCGATGGTGTCCTCGATGCAGCTCGACTGGTTGCCGATACCGACGTTGAGCTTGGCGACGATGAGATGCTTCGCGATGATGTACGTGACGTCGCCCTTGGTCGGACGGCTGATGATGTCGAGGAGCTGGGACTTCGTGTAGGTCTTGCCGCCGATGGTCAGCTGCGAGACCTTCCAGGCGCTCTCGTGGTTCTTCCAGTAGCCGGGGGTGCCGGTGCCGGGGGAGGCGCACTGGCAGGCGCCGCAGTCGGCCGCGCAGCTCGAGCAGTCCTCGGAGCCGGCCTTGCAGACGCCATCGCCGCAGACCGGCGGGCACTCGCCGCAGTCGGCCGCGCAGCTCGAGCAGGTCTCGCCGGCCTCGCAGACGCCGCTGCCGCAGACCGGCGGGCAGATGCCGCAGTCGCTCGGGACCTCGAAGCAGTTCTCGCCGGCCTCGCAGACGCCGTTGCCGGGGACCGCGGGACAAGCGCCGCAGTCGCCGGTGCAGGTCGAGCAGTCCTCGCCGTTCTCGCAGACGTTGTTGCCGCAGACCGCGGGGCAGGCGCCGCAGTCGTCCGAGCAGGTGCCGCAGTCCTCGCCGGCCTCGCAGGTGCCGTTGCCGCAGACCGGCGGGCAGGCGCCGCAGTCGTCCGCGCAGGTGCTGCAGCTCTCGCTGCCGTTGCACGTGCCGTCGCCGCAGGCGGGCGGGCAGACGTCGCAGTCGGCGCTGCAGCTCCCGCAGTCCTCGCCGATCTCGCAGGTGCCGTTGCCGCACTGGGGCGGGCAGACGCCGCAGTCGACGGCGCAGGTGGAACAGCTCTCGTCGCCGCCGCAGACGCCGTTGCCGCAGGAGAGCTGGTAACCGAAGTCCGCGTCGAGCAGGTCCTGTGCCCAGCCGAGCGACACCACGCCCACGTTGTCGAGCCCGCCGTCGGGGTCGGCCGTCGGCTCCTGTCCGGCGAGCGGACCGCTCGCCATGAAGTTGTCGGGCGTGATGACCACCGAGTAGGTGCCCGCCGGGAGCGTGTCGAAGAGGTAGAAGCCGGGCTGGCCGGTGTAGGGGCTCGTGCCGGTGACGGTGAAGTCGACCAGCTGGGCCCCCTGGAACAGCTCGACACGGACGCCGTTGACGCCGAGCTCGCCGGTCTCCGGCTCGTAGAGCCCGTCGGCGTCGCTGTCGAGCCACACGGTGTCGCCGATCGACGAGTACGTCACGTAGCCGAAGTCGGCGTTGGCCACGTTCTCACCCGCGTCGAGGGACACGCCGAGCGGCTCGTCGTCGCTGGTCAGGATATGGCCGAGCGGGAGCGTCGCGTCGTCGACGTCGACGACGTGACAGCCCGCGTCGAGCTCGGTGAAGCGGTAGACGCCGTTCGCGCCGGTCACGGCCGTCTGGAGCAGGGCGCCGTCGGCGACGCCATCGCAGTTCGCGTCGCCGAAGAGGTCGACGACGACGCCGGAGATGCCGAGCTCGGAGGCGTCCTCGATGCCGTCCGCGTTCGCGTCGAACCACACCTTGTCGCCGATCGAGCCCTTCGGCGCCGTGTAACAGACCTCGAGGAGAGGGCGATAACCCATGTCGGTGTGGGCGCTGCCCTTGTACGACGTCTTCCCGCTGGCGCCCTCCTCGAGGAGGATCCCGTGGCTCGGTGACGTCCCGCTCACCCAGTCCTGCACGATCCCGGTGAGATCGACCGAGCTCCACCCGGTGACGTTGGGCACGAACGAGGTGAACGCGGCGGGGTCCATACCGCCGAAGTTGTTCCACGTGACGAGCTCCTCGCTCCAGGGGGCGAGCACCTGGTGGACGTACACGGTCTGCGCGGTGCTCGTGTACGTCAGGGCGTAGAACGTGGCCGACGTGACGAGAGAGCCGGCGGGGATGGGGCTGAGATCGAAGCGGAACAGGGCGCGCTTCTCTCCGACCGAGCTGGAGTACCCGGTGTTGACCTCGAACGGGGTCGGGACGTGGTAGCTCGGGGCGAGGCTCCAGATCTCGGCGTTGTAGATGTCGCCCAGGACACCCCGCTTGATCACGGTGCACGTGGGAGACGGAGCGGTCGTGTTGGCGAGGCTGGTTGCGGCGATGAACAGCGTGGCGAGCGCGGCAGAAGATGCGATTGCGATCTGCTTCATTGGTAGCTCCTCGAGGTCCTCACGGGTGAACCATTGCTGGAGCGTCATCCGGATAGCAGGCACCATGACACACGGGTCAGGCGAGGTCGGTTTCGCGGGCTCCGGTCGGAATGAGCCCCCGCGGGCTGATCAGGATCGGATCAAGTACGCGGGTGCTTGTGCTTCGATCGGAGAGCGGATGCGCAAGGTGACAGTGTTCAAGATAGCAACTCGACTACGAAGGTGTCCAGATCTTTCTGAAGACAGATCAGAAAAATACATCGAGTTGCGCAGTGACAATTTTGGGTCGTGCGGTGA
This sequence comes from Sorangium sp. So ce281, assembly GCF_051527395.1. Taxonomy (NCBI): domain Bacteria; kingdom Pseudomonadati; phylum Myxococcota; order Polyangiales; family Polyangiaceae; genus Sorangium; species Sorangium sp. So ce281. The sequence continues at coordinate 1,418,696 of NZ_CP150322.1, read as the reverse complement.
CGCTTTTGGGCTGCTCGCGTCGTCTCGCGTCGTCTCGCGTCGTCTCGTGATCTGTGGGGAGGAACGCAGAGACGAGCGCGGTCGGTCGCATCGATGTCTCATCGACATCGATGGCCAGCGCGCAGCTCGCAGTCCGCGGGGTGCCGCGCGCCTCGCGCCGCGCGCGCGGCGGCGCGCCACGAGGCTCAGCAGCCCTCTCCGACCCTTCGCAGGGCCCGAGGGACGAACAGGATCGGATCAGGTACGCGGGAGTGTCTGACGAGATTTGATGCAGAATGCGCACGGGACCATTTTTCAAGATAACGAGTCTTCGCTTCGCCTGTCTAGATCCTTTTTTCACGGCGCGAGCTCTTTGTGTGGCGCTTGGCCTCGCGTGCGGGTGGGCGCTGGGTGCCGGGCGCAGCGGGTCACACACCGTTCATCACACACGTTCATCGTCCACCGCGTCCACCGCGTCCACCGCGTCCACCGCGTCCACCGCCGCCGGAGCCGGATCGCGCAGCTTGTATGCCGCACACCAAAGCCGGCTCACCGAGGCGCCCGACCCCGGAGGGTGAGCCGGCCACGCGCTTCCCGCTTCCCGCTTCCCGCTGCTCGAGGCGCCGAGCGGGACCGCGAGCGCTGGTCGCGGCCGAGCGGCGCGACGCCCGGGCGGTTATCGAGCGGCTGGAGCGGCTGGAGAGGGACGGGCTCCTGGCGTAGCCGCGTCCGCCGGGTCCGGCGAGCGCCGAATCATCGCCATGGGCTTGACGACCATCCCCCCTACGGAACGACAATGCGCCACGATGATAACGGCCCGTCCTCCTCCGATGACGGCCGAGCTGCTCGAGCGCACGGACGAGTACGTGGTGGCGGTGTGGCGGCGGCTCATGCTGCTGGTCTGGCGCGGCGAGGCCACCGTGGTCGGGATCGATCGCTCGCGGGACCTTTTCGCTCGCTGGTCGGCGGGCCAGCCGGGCGGCGCGGTCTTCGTCGTCGTCCTCCCCCTTGAGAACACCCTACCGCCGGACGAGGCGAGCCGGGCCGCGATGCGGCGGGCGGCGAGCTCCCCTTCCCGGAACCTCAGGGGCACGGCCACGCTCGTCGAGTCGGAGGGGTTCGTCGCCGCCTCGGTCCGCTCCATCATGATGATGCTGCACACGGGGCGGGCGCCGAACGTCTTCCGGACGACCGGCGATCTCGCGACCTGGGCGGCGACGCTCCTGAAGGACCCCGAGCTCACCGCCGCCGGCATCGCGGAGGCGATCCGCATGGCGCGCGAGGGTTGAATCAGCCCGCGCGCGGGCGGTCCTCCGGCCTCGCGCGCCACGTCCCCTCCCGTGTGCGGGTCCCGCTCGACCAGCAACCCCGGATCAGCCCCTGCGAGGCGCTCACCCCGCGGGCCCTGCCCTGGGGATCGGCACGCGGCCAATCGCGTAAGGCAGGATACGCGCGATGTTGCGCGCGTCGTCGATCCCGCGGTGGTGTGTCCCGTGGAGCGGGAGCCCGAGCCGCTCGAGCGCGCTCGCCATGCCGTAGCGCTGGGTCACCCCGAGCGCCGCGGAGAAGCGCTTCTTGATGTTCATGTGCCCCTGCAGCGGCAAGGGCACGCCCCAGCGGGCCGCGTCGATCTCGAACTGCTTGCGGTCGTAATCGCCCCACGAGCAGAAGAGCGCCTCCCGCCGGCCGACGAAGCGCCCGAGCGCCGCGATGGCTTCGGGGAACGTGGGCGCGGCGTCGACGTCTGCTTGCGTGATCGTGGTGAGCTTCGTGCAGAACGCCGTGAGCTTCGGCCGGATGACCGGGCGCACGAAGGTGGCGAGCTCGCTCACGGGCTCGAGCGTCGCGCCGTCCACGAGGACCGCGCCGATCTCGATGATCTCCATGATGCGCTCGGGGATGCGGCCCTCCTCGTCGCACGTCGCTTCCAGATCGATCACCAGGAAAAACGCAGGTTCCTTTCGCATGTCCGTCCTCCTCTCTGCTGGACCTTGATAGGATCCGCGCGAAGAAAATGCCCGGACACGAAACCGGACAGGCCGCTCCCGCGGGCTTTTCCTGGGAGGATTACGTCGCCTGGCTCGTCGCGCAGCACGGCTCCTTGACCGCGGTCGCCGAGCGGCTCTCCTCGCTGCGCGGCTACGAGGACGACGTGTCCTCGATCGAGCGCGCCCTGCGCCGGCTGCGGACGCGCGGCCAGCGGGACGGCGGGACGTGGGGGGCGCGCGCGCTCGCGGCCTTCGGCTTGCCGGACGCGCTCGCCGAGCGCGCCCGCTGGATGGGCGCCTATCACTCGAGGTTCACCGACCTGCCCCTGCCCCTCGCCCAGGACCTCTTGCGCCTCTGGGATCGACCGCCGGTAAACGAGGATCCGACCTCCCACGTCTTCCTCGCCCTCGCCCACGCCACCTGCGCGCTGCGCGGCGACGACCGCGAGGCCGGAAAGACGCACCTCGCCCGCATCCGGCCGCTGCTCGGAAAGGCCCCGCCCGAGGCGCGGGCGGAGGCCCTGCTCACGGAGGCCTTCGTGGCGAGCCGTGATGACGTCGCGCGCGTGCCTGGCCTGCTCGACGAGATCGAGCCGCTCTTCGAGCTGCCGATGCCCGCCTGCGACCGAGCCTGCCTGTTCGCCCGGTGGATCGATCAACGCGCCTTCGAGCGGAACCGCTCCTGGGGCGGCAAGCAGCCGGACCCGGCGGCCGCGGAGGCGCTTTACCGGCGCATCCCGGAGGACGGTCCGGCCTTCGCGCGGTCGCGGCGGGCGAACGGGCTGGCGTATGCGCGGTGGAAGCAGGGTTTCCCCGAGGAAGGCGCGGCGCTCGCGCGCGAGGCGTGCCGGCACGCGGGGGACGGCGGACACATGCGGATGCGCGCGATGGCGCTGAACATGCTGGCGCGGATCGTGGGCGGCGACGAGGGCGCGGAGGCGAGGCGGCGGGCGATGGCGATCGCGAACGAGCTCGAGGACGAGGTGCTCAGGCTGCGGTTCGAGCGGCGAGCGGGGAACAAGGCCTGAGGCGGATCAAGCCGCCTGCAAGACCTTCTTTTCCTTCTGGGAGGCGGGACGCACCCCGGCGAGGGCAGCGTCGGAATCGTGCCAGATGGCCCGCGGCGCCCGGACGGCGCGCTCGTGCTCTCCGAGAGGCCTTTACGCAGGGCGCGACTTCGCCGATCCTGGTGGAATGAATTTACGTCTTGTTTCAGCTTGGGCTTTTGCTGTCGCGCTTCATACATCCGGATGTTCGGACGCCGGCACCGATCCTGGCGATTCCGGCGCCGGCGCCGGCGGCGGCGGTAACGGGGGCGCGGGCGCGGGCGGGGATGACGAGAACGGTCTCGGTGAGATCGCCGGCGTCGGCGGAGGGACCGGGCTCTCGACCGCGGTGAGCGTGATCATCACGGCCGACAATGCGTACGGCTTCGGCTACGGGACCGGCGACGGGCTCCTGAACTATTTCGGGGGCATCGAGAACACCCTCGCCGGGAAGATCTTCTCCTGTCCCATCGGCAACGGGCCGGAGTCGTACACCGTGCCGGCGGCGTCCGCGAACGCCGGGCATTATCTCTACATCATCACGTACGCCGACAAGTCCACGACCCAGGGCGTGATCGGCCAGTTCTTCCGCGAGGGGGCCGCTCCCGTCTTCACCGGCGACGGCGCGTGGGAGGTCTGCGCGACGGGCGAGGACTACGACCTCGGGTCGAACGGGCCGACGCTGGAGACCATCAACCAGTATATCGCGCGCTGCAACAGCGGTGATCTCGACCCGCAGACGACCAGCGCCGGCTGGGTGACCACCGAGGCGTCTGCGCACGGCCATGTGGCGTTCGGAGAGACGAACGACACGGAGCGCTCGGTCCCGGAGCCGGGCAATGAGTTCTCCATCGTCTGCGAGATCGACGAGGAGGCTCGGTGGATGTGGTACGAGTGGGATCCGGACCGCAGCGCCGGCAGCCCCTTCCTGTGGCCCGCCGGTAGCGGCGGCAACGTCACCAAGGACTTCTTGATCTTCCGCCTGGGCGCCGAGTTCATCCCCGAGGTCCCGCTCTAGGACATCGATCACGTTGATCAAGCGAGAAATGAACCGCCAAGACGCCATAAGACGCCAAAAAAACACAAAAATCTTGGCGTCTTATGGCGTCTTGGCGGTTCGAAATTCTGCGCTTTTCAGGCAGTTTCAACCCGTTTGTCGCTCTAGCCGCGGCGACCCGGCGCCGAGCTCGGGTCGACCATCGTCAACGGGACCGTCGCTGGCGCGCGCGTGAACCGTCGCTGGCGCGCGCGTGAAGACGAGCGCGCGGGCCGGTGCACATCACGTGCATGGCTTTGAGCCAGCTTGTGCCGGGGTGGGATGGTCGACCCGGCCAAGATCGGCCCCTTTTCAAGGCCTTGCGCGCCCGAGGACCGAGGCTGGCTGCGGCATGACTTTTGCGAAACTCTGCTGGAGGGTGCTCTCATGATTCGCTTCGCTCCTTACGCTCGTTGCGTGCTCGTTCCCGCCGTCCTCGTCCTCGTCGTGGCCTGCTCGGGATCACCTCCGGGGGCGGACGGCTCGGGAGGCGCGGATACGGACGGCGACCAGACGACGGGCGGAACGGGCACGGGAGGCGAAAACGGCAGCGGCGGCGCTCAGCAGGGCTCCGGGGGAACGAGCCATGGCGCCGGCGGGCGCGGCGACCTCATGGCCGGCCAGTGCGACGACGCCTACCCCTGCGGAGCAGGAGCGACCTGTTATGCGCCCGGCGAACGTCCGCCGGCCATCTGCGGCGCTCCGGATTGGTGTGGAACGTGCGAGTGCCCCGCCATGCTTCCGATTCCGGAAGGAAACGGCGCGAGCTGCAACGAATCCAACCCGTGCCCCACGACGAGCGCCACGGTCCCGCGCGCCGCGAGTCTCTGCGATCCCGCGACGAACCTGTGCACCGAGTGTGTCATCGCCGAGGATTGCAGCGAAGCGCTGCCCCATTGCGGGACCGACTCGTCCACGGGGATTCGCATGTGCTTCGAGTGCGCGGAGGACGCCGATTGCGGGGGCGACGCGCCCCACTGCTTCAAGCTCACCACACCCATCGCCAACGAGCTCGGTGCCTGCCGCCAATGCAAGACGACGGCCGATTGTGACACGGGCGTTTGCGACATCAACGGCATGTGCACTCCCGGATGCCAGAACGACGCCCAGTGCGGCCCGAACCGGGTCTGCGGGGCGGAGAAGCGGTGCGTCCCGCAGAGCTGCCAGGACGATGCGGCCTGCTCGCCGCAATCCGCCTGCAGCGACCAAACGTGCCGCGCCATCCCCTGCTCGACGGACGCGAGCTGCCCCGATGGGCACTGCGTCAAGGGGAGCTGCTACGAGATCCCAGGCTTCTGTGAGTACGACACCGCGGGGTGAGGGCGCGCCGCCGATGAGCCGCGGGCGCGCGTCAGCACCGCGAGGAGGTCACGCCGGGTACGCGGGGAGCACGAGGTCGCTGGCGGCGCTCGTGACCATCTTCTCGAACCAGCGGGAGAGCGGGCGCGAGGTGAGCGCCCGGTACATCGTGTTGCGCAGCGCGAGCTGCGCGCGGGTCGGTGGTGCGAAGAACGAGCCGACGCGCTTCGCCCCCTGCTGGCAGCGCCGGGCATATCGGCGGATCCGCGCTTCGTAGCGCTGGAACGCGGCGCGATGGTCTCCCTGCGCGACGGCGAGCTCGCCCGCGAGCACGTACGCGCAGACCACGGCGAGGCCGGTCCCCTGTCCGCCGAGGGTGCCGCCGTAGCCGGCGTCGCCCAGGAGCACGACGCGACCCCGCGAAGTGCGCTCCATGTCGATGCGCCCCACCGCGTCGAAATACAGGCTCGGACTCTGCCTCATCGCCTCGAGCAGACGCGGCACCTCCCACCCCATCCCCGCAAACCGCTCGGCGAGGATCGCCTTGTGCTGCGCCACGTCGCGCGGATCGTGGTCGAGCGGCCTGGAGGCGAACATCAGGAGCGCCGTCGCCTCCTCGGGGCGGCGGGCGCTCGCGATGCTGGCCGCCCGCCCCGGCTCGCTGAAGATGAGGCCCTGGTGATCGAGGCCGAGGTGATTCGGCGCGGCGAACGTCGCCACGTAGTAGCCGTGGAAGCGCAGGAACCTCGACTCGTCGCCGAACGCGAGCGCGCGCACGCGGGAGTGCAGCCCGTCGGCGCCCACGACAAGGTCGAAGCGCCTCGGCCGGCCGCGCTCGAACGTGACGTCGACGCCGTCGGGCGTGTCGGTGAGCGAGGCGATGCTGTCGCCGAACACGAACTCGGCCGCGTCCTTCGCGGCCTCGTGGAGGATGCGGCTGAGATCGCCGCGCTCGATCTCCACGTCGCCGCTCGCGAACGCCGCGGGGAGCGTGACGAGGCGCCGGCCGGTCTCGTTCACCATCGCGAGATCCCGCATGTGGGTCTGATGCTGTCGAATCGCGTCGAGCACCCCCATCTCCTCCGGTGAAGCGCGGCGCGTCGACGAACCGCCGCAAGTCGGCCGACGGACCGCCCTACCTGCAGATCGCGAGCGACCTGCGCGCGCGCATCGCGTCCGGGCGCCTCCGCGCGGGCGATCGCGTCCCTTCGACGCGCCAGATCGTTCGCTCCTTCGGCGTCGCGCTCGCCACCGCCACCAAGGCGCTGTCGACCCTGCGCCACGAGGGGCTCATCCGATCGGTCCCGCGCTCGGGCCACGTGGTGGCCGAGGGCGATCGCGCGGCACGTGAGCCGTCAGAGCGAGGCGGCGCCTTGACGCGCGAGCGGATCGTGCAGGCCGCCATCCGGCTCGCCGACGACGAGGGGCTCGACGCCCTCTCCATGCGCGGTGTCGCCGCGAAGCTCGGCGTGCCGACGATGTCGCTCTACCGGTACGTGGAGGGGAAAGACGCGCTCGTGCTCCTCATGATCGACGCGGTGTTCGGCGAGCACCCGCTGCCGAGGTCGCCTCCTTGCGATCTACGCGAGGCCCTGATCCGCGCGGCCCGCGCGCAGTGGGCGCTGTACCGGCGGCACGGATGGCTCGCGCACGTGCTGCCGCTCGCGCGGCCGGTCGCGCTGCGTAACGTGATCGCGCACGCCGAGTGGATCCTGCGTGCCATGGAAGCCCCCGGGATCGACGCGGCGACCCGGCTCGAGGCGCACATGACGCTCTACAGCTACGTTCGCGGCGTCGCCGTGAACCTCGAGGCGGAGCGCGAGGCCGAGGCCACCACGGGGATGACCGAGGCGCAGTGGAACGAAGCGCAGGGGGCCGCGTTCCTGGCGATCGCGACGTCGGGGCCGTATCCGAGCTTTGCCAGGCTGCTGAACGAGCTCTCGAGCGGGTACGATTTCAACCTCGATCGCGTGTTCGAGTTCGGCCTCCAGCCGATGATCGACGGCCTCATGAAGACGTTGCGGCCGCGCGAATGAACGGCAGCGCAAAGCCGAGCTCACGCGCGCGTCAGCACCTCGAGGATGTGCCCGTCGAGGTCGCGGAAGTAGAAGCCGCGGCCGCCCTTCCGGTGGTTGATCCGGCCCATCTCCTTCGCGTGCGGATCGGCGCTGAAGGGGATGCCGGCGCTCTGGACGCGCTCGAAGATCCGGTCGAACTCCGCGTCATCCACGAAGAACGCGTAGTGGTGCGGCTCGAACGTCTCCCGGTCCGCGAAGTCGAGCGTGAGCCCGCCGTTGATGCGCACGGGGGAGAACGGCCCGAACGGCGCGTCCACCGCGAGTCCGAACATGCGCGCGAAGAACTGCGCGGCAGCCTCCTTGTCGTGCGCCGGGACGATGGTGTGGTTGAGCTCGATCGACATCGGTGATCCCCTCCCCTTTTGCCATTCGATCCGAGCGCGGATCGTCAAGCGGCGCGCGCGTCCTCTTCCAGGGTCGCTTCGATTTCGCGGAGTTCTTTCCGTCGACCCTTCCAGGGTTGATGTGCTCCGCGAGCCCATGCGAAGGGCGCCTGACAGCGGACGAGCTGATGCGGGCAGGAGGCGCCACGCAGGCTGGGGAGCGAACCGGCATTTCTGGCGGGACGATTCCGCGGGGGGCGAACCGTCGTGATCCGGTGCTTTGCCCGGAATTTCAGGGAGGCGTGACGACGGATCGCAGCCCGTCGGGCGTCGGGTCAACAAGCCGGTATCAACCTGTCGGGTGATCCGTCCCTCCCTACATCGACAGTGTTGCGCGGACGTTCGAGCTGCGGGGAGGCGCCAAGAGCTGCTGTGGTTCGCAGCCAACCGCGAAACCCTGGTTTTCGAGCACCGCTTCGTCCAGGGCAGCGGGAAGTTCGCGCGTCTCAACACCCGCGTGGTGGTGGCCTTCACCCGCGCGATATCGCCGCTCGCGGACGAGCCGCGGAGGACTGCCCGCCGGGCAAGGCCTCGCCGGCTCGCCGAGCAGAGCTCGTCCTAACGGCCTAGCGGAGCGCCGCGCGCCTCGAAGCCTTGGGCGCGCCGCTGCAAGCTCGCGCGATGCGTCCTTTCCGATCCATCGCGCTGAAGGCTGCGGTGATTGGGCGAGACGAGCGGCGACGGCGACGGCGGCGCCTTCGAGCGAAGCATTGCGCTTTCCGATCGCTCGAAGAGCCATGCTCACGGCCTTCTTGACGAAGTTCCTGTCATCGTCGGCTGCCAGTTCGGCAAGCATGTTCAGCCAGGATGCGGTCGGGATGAAGGCGTGGAGGGTCGGCATGTCGGCCTCAGCCCCGTCAGTATCACCCAGCCGGTCCCGGTAGGACCAGGCCCGATCGACGGGTGCGTGCCGCGGAGCGGGCGAGACCGCCGCGCGCCGGAGCCAGAGACGGCGTGAACCTGCGCGTCGCGCCGGTGTTCATCCTGGAAGCTCGGCGCGCCGGTGCTCACGCTGAGGCGCAGCCCGGGCGACGTCGTGGCCGTCTCGAGCGCCCTGACAGCCATGTCAGACCGCCGTCCTTCGATATCGCGCATCTCGGGGCTGAGGAAGGGAAGCCCTCCCGGTACGCATTTGGCTCGGCTCGCAGCATGGCTTATCGAACGATACAATGGGTCGGGGTGCTCGGGTGCGCGCTGGCCATGAGCTGTGTTGGGACCCCAGGGGAGCGCAAGGAACAGGCGAGAAGCCTCAAGGGCTGTTCGTACGGTGTCTCCGAGGAGGAGCTCCAGGACAATATTTTCATCACCGAGGAGTATGCGCGGGCGCGGGCGATGCTGCTGGGACATGACGCGAGGAGAAGGCCGACGTTTCAATCCGGCAGGGCCTCTCGCCGAGCCGGGGAGCCTCAAACAGGCTCTCGGCGGCTCGGGACCAGCGCGATGTTGGCGGACGCCAACGATCTGCCCCAGTTGTTCGGCTTCAGCGCTTGCATCGAGCCGCGGACCTGGCTACGTCATCGTCTCCGTGACTCCCGCCCCCTCGCCCTACGGTGTCCTAGGCCCCCTCGACGTTCCCCTCGGCCTCGGCCTGCTCCGGCTGGCCACGGAGGGGCGCCCCTCGGAAGAGGACGCGACCGCCGTCATCCACGTTGCCCTCGATCAAGGCATACGCCTCCTCGACACCGCCGATTCTTACTGCCTCACCGACCGCGAGGCCCACTATGGAGAGCGCCTCGTCCGCAAGGCGCTCGACGCGTGGTCCGGCCCGCGCGACGACGTGCGCGTCATCACCAAGGTGGGCCTCACCCGACCCAAAGGGCGATGGGTCCCGAACGGCAGCCGCGACCACCTGCGCCGCACGGTCGAGGGCAGCCTGAAGGCGCTCGGCGTCTCGCGGATTTTCATGCTCCTCCTCCACGTGACCGACCCCAAGACCCCCCTCGAAGACAGCCTCGCCGCTCTCGCCGAGCTCCAGAACGAGGGCCTCGTCGAGCACCTCGGCCTCAGCAACACATCCATCGCAGAGGTCCACCAGGCCCTGCGGCACTTTCCGGTGCGGGCCATCCAGGAGGAGCTGAGCGTTCTCGATCGCGGCAGCGCAGCCCGAGGCCTCTTCGAGCTCGCCAAGCAAATGGGCATCCCGTTCCTCGCCCACCGGCCGCTCGGCGGTCACGCCAAGGTCGATAGCCTCCTCAAGAACCGCGCGATCAAGCCCATCGCCGCGCGGCACACCATCACGTCCCAGGAGGCGGCCCTCGCGGTCCTGCTCGATCTCGGCCCCCCAGTCCTCCCCCTGTTCGGGGCGACCAAGCGGGAGAGCGTCGCGTCCTGCTTGCGCGCGCTCCGGGTCCCCTTTGGCGCGCGCGATCGAGCCGACCTCTCGAAGACCAGCTTTGCGCCCGCGGCCGATGTGCTGGCCTCGGTCGCGCCCCCCGTGGTCCCCGCCGGCCTGCGCAAGCTCGAGCCCGGAGAAGGCCCCGGCGATGCGCCCGAGGTGGTCGTGGTCATGGGAATTCAAGGGGCAGGCAAATCGTCGGAGGTCGCCCGCTACACGGCCAAAGGGTACGCGCGTCTGAACCGCGATGAGCTCGGCGGCACGCTCGACGGCGTGGTCAAGAAGCTCGGAGAGCTGCTCTCCTCGGGGCAAACGCGGGTGGTCCTCGACAATACGTACGGCACGCGCGCGTCGCGCTATGCGGTGCTCCGGGTGGCGCACGCGCACCGCGTGCCGGTCCGGTGCCGGTACCTGGCCACGCCCATCAACGAGGCCTACGCGAACGTCGTCCTCCGCGTCCTCGAGCGCTACGGCAAGCTGCTCGGGCCGGAGGACATGAAAGCGCTCGGCAAAGAGGATCCCAACCTGCCGCCGCCGCAGGCGCTCTCGCGGTGGGCTGCGAATTTCGAGGCGCCGCACGTGGATGAGGGCTTCTCGGTGGTCGAGGAGATCCCGTTTGCCCGGCGCGTTGATCCGCTCTTCACGGGCAAGGGCCTGCTCCTCGACGTAGACGGCACGCTGCGAACGACAAAGAGCGGCGAAATCTACCCGCGCGACCCCGACGACGTCGAGCTTTTGCCCGGTCGGCGCGCGGCCCTGGAGCGCTGGGTCAACGACGGATACACGCTCTTCTTCGTGTCAAACCAGAGCGGCATCTCGAAAGGATCGGTGACCGAAGAGGCTGTCCTGGCCGCGTTCTCGCGGACGATCGAGCTCCTCGGCCTGCCCGTGGCCGAGGTCGTGTACTGCCCGCACCCGGCGTTTCCGGTCGGCTGCTTCTGTCGCAAGCCCCTGCCGGGGCTCGGGATATCGCTGATCCAGCGCCATAAGCTCGCGCGCGAGCACCTGGTGATGGTCGGTGATATGGAAAGCGATCGGGCGTTCGCGCAAGCGCTCGGGGCGAAGTACATGACGGCCGAGGAGCTCTTCCCAGGCGAGTGAGCGCCGGCGACGAAGAGCGTGGGCCCCCGCGTGGACGCGCCGGGCGCCGTCCTCGCCCGGGCAACCGGCCGTCAGCGCGGGCGCCCCTTCGCTCAGGTGGAAGTCGCCGGCGTCGCCCTCGGGGACGAGGTGGCGGCCCGGGTCGTTCACGAGACGATCGGTCGGCTGCTCGGGCTGCCGGTGGCACCGGAGGGGTGAGCGACCCCCGATCGCAAAGGAGCGCGTCGAGCCGCAGCAGGACGGCCTGGTGCGGTTCTCGCTCAAGCGCGCCTTCGCCGCCGGGCCAGGTGCAGCGTGAGGTCGGCGTCGAGCGTCACGCGATCGGGGAGCACGGCCCGCACCGCAGCGAGGGCCAGTTCCCGGACGGACGCGGGGAGCTCGAGGTAGGCCGAGATCGTCGCGAGATGGCCGACATAGTCCGAGGCGGAGACCGTCGGGCGACGGGTGACCACGACCTGGCGCACGTCCGTGAAGGCGTCCGACCTGATCAGCTCCGTGCCGGGCCACTGCATCGCCGCGCCCTCCGGTGTGCCGTCGGGCGACGGCACCTCGTCGTCGTCGAGGAACGGCGCGCGGGCGGCGCGGACAGCCTCCGCGAGGCCGGGGTCGGCCAGCCGCAGCGGCGCGCCGAACGAGGCGAACGCCGCGTCCGGCCCCAGGAGAGCGGCCACCCGCTCCCAGCGACCCGACGGCGCGGTCCAGTGCAGCGCGGCGGCCGCGAACACGAGGTCGTAGGTCCGCGTCAGCGGGAGGTCCTCGAAGGCTCCCCGGACGACGGTCACGCTCGCGGGCACCTGACGGCGGAGCTCGGCGAGCATGGCCGCGTCCGGGTCCGTGGCGGTGACCTCGATGCCGCGGGCTGCGAAAGCCCGCGTGGCCTTGCCCGTGCCGGCGCCGATCTCGAGAGCGGAGCGCACGGGCCGGCCCGCGTACTCGAGCACCAGGTCGACGAGCTCGTCGGGGTAGCCCAGCCGGAACCGCTCGTACGCGGACGCGGCGCCGCCGAAGGTGCGAGCGCGCGAGGTCATGGTCGTCAGTCTGGTCCGCCCGGCGCGACGGCTCACGCACTTTTCGACGAACCGGGAGCTCGGCGCCGTTGCGAGCAGTCGGCCCTCCGGCGACGGCGAAAGCCACGTGACATCACAACGGGACCGGAGGCGACGTGACCCAGGCTGCGAGCAGCACCCAGGACAAGGAAAGGTCGGTGCCCAGCCCCGGCGGCCGCCCGAACCCGATCCGGCGGTTCCTGAACGTGCTGGGACCGGGGCTCGTGACCGGCGCGGCCGACGACGACCCGTCCGGCGTCGCGACCTACGCACAGGCGGGCGCCACCTTCAGCAACGCGATGCTGTGGACGGTGCCGGTCACGCTGCCGCTGATGATGGCCGTCCAGGAGATCGGCGACCGGATGGCCCTCGCGTCCGGGGACAGCCTCGGCATGCTGATCCGCCGGAAGTTCCGTGGCGCTGCCCGCGCCACCATCGGCGTGCTCATGGTGGCTCTCGTCGTGGCGAACTGCCTGAACATCGCCGCCGACCTGATGGCCATCGGCCAAGGCGCGCAGCTCCTCGGCGCGGGTCCCGCCCCCGTGTGGTCCGCGATCGCCGGACGTCGCGACGGTGCTGATCGTTTGCCCGCTCGCCGTCGTCGCGCACTGGCGCCGTACGGTTCAGGCGATGGGCGACGCAGGCAAAGAGATCGTGATCATCAATTATGATCGGCTTGGCAAGCTCTTCGAGGTGACCCCGGAGGCGCGGCGAAGGATCCGATCGAAGAAGGGCCTCGCGCGCGCCGGCAGCGCCGCGGAGTTCGACGTGGTGATCTGGGACGAGAGCCACCGCTGCAAGAACCCGGCGGCGGCGCGCTCCAAGCTCGCGGTGAAGCTCAACGCACGCTCGGGGTTCGTGCTGTGGCTCTCGGCCACCGCGGGGCAGAACCCGCTGGAGCTATCGTATCTCGCGCCGCTGCTGGCGAGCGCGACCGGGAGCCGCTCCGCGGATCTCAAGGACTTCGAGCAGTGGTGCGAAGGCCAGGGGCTCGGGGTCACACGCGGCGCGTTCGGCAGGTGGGACTGGCGCGGCGATCCGGCGGACTGCGAGAAGGTGCGCGCGCTCCTGTTCGACGGCCGTCCCGCAGTGGGGATGCGGCGTCGCCCGGAAGACGTGGCCGGCTGGCCCGAGATCAACCGCATCCTCACCCCATCGAGCTCGACGCCTCCGCGCGCGAGCTCGACGCGCAGGCGTGGACCGCGTTCCGCCGGGAGATGGAGCTCGTGCCGAAGGGCGCGAACCCGAGGTCGGCGCTCGCCGCGACGCTGCGCCTGCGGCAGAAGAGCTAGCTCATCCGCGTGGCGGGCACCGTGGAGCTCGTGCGTGAGCTGCTCGACAACGGGCATCAGGTCGCGGTCTCCGTCGCCTTCATGGAGACGCTCGAGGCCGTGCAGGCCGCGCTGGCCCGCGAGCGCGTCCCGTGCGCGCTGATCCACGGCGCGATGCCGGCCGGCGAGAAGGAGGCCGAGCGCCTCCGCTTCCAGCGCGGCGAGCCGCGCGTCGTGCTCTTCACCGTGGAAGAAGGGATCTCGCTCCACCAGGGCGAGCACAACGAGGTCCCGCGCTCGGAGGTAATCCACGATCTGCGGTGGTCGGCGATCCAGATGGCGCAGATCGAGGGCCGCTGTCACCGCGATGGACGTTTTGCGCAGGTCTACTGGGCCTATGCCGACGGTACCGTTGAAGAGAAGATCGCCGCGATCGTGTGCCGCAGGATCCAGTCGATGAAGGCGATGGTCGGCGATGACGTCGAGACGGTGCACGAGATCGAGCGGCTGCTCGCCGGAGCTGATTGAGGCGCGTCACGCACTGAAGCCGTGGTCGTGGTCGACGCGGAGCGCGTCTACTGGTCCGACGACTCCGATGGTCAGCGCCTCGACCCAGAACCAAGCCCTCGCAGCCATCACGATTCCCTCGCGCACCTCGACGACGGCCTCTCGGGTGATGGTGGCGAGCGCGCAGGAGCTCGTGCGCGGAATCCTGCCCCCGGACGATCGCTGACCGGGGCGACGTGGCCCGGCGGCCTCTCGGCCCGACGCCAGGTCACACCGCCGAGAGATTGGCACTCCATGCACAGCCGTCCGATGGTCCGCTCACGGCGTAGCTCAGGCGGCCGGCCTTCACGACGCCCCTGCGCGCCGTCGAGCTTGAGGTAATCGATGTAGCGAGGAATGCTGGGGTGGGTGAGGTTCGAGAGGACCCTCGCCTCGCGCTCGAACAGATCGAGGGCCTTCCACTCCGCGCGCTTCCAGATCACGAGCTGTTTGACGGCGACGCGCCCCCCGGTCGAGAGGTCCTCGGCCTCGTAGGTGATCGCGTTGCCGCCGCGGCCAAGCACGCGAACGACGCGGCCAGCAGCGCCGGCATCGCGCAGCGGGATCGGCGGTCCGACCGCGCGCTGGTCACGAGGCATCTGGCAGGCGCGCAGGGCGCTCGCCGAGCCGTGGAGCAATCCGCGCCAGGCGCCGGAGCCGGGCGGGCAAGCGCCCCCGAACACCGGGGCCTTTCTGCCTCGGACGCCGGGTACCCCCGGAGCGCCCAGCGTGTGGCGGCGCCCGCTGAGCCGTTGTAAACGCGGGGCGTGACCCAGGTGCGCTCGATCTTCGCCCCAGGACTCTTCGAACAGCAGGTGGCGATCGTCACCGGCGGGGGCAGCGGCATCGGCCTCGCGTGCGCGCGTGAGCTCGCTTACCTCGGCGCGAAGGTCGCCCTCTGCGGCCGCCGGGCCGACAAGCTCGAGGCCGCGGCGAGGACGCTCGCGGGCGACGGCGTCCCCGGCGACGACGTGCTCGCCGCGCCGTGTGACATCCGCGAGCCGGAGCGGATCGCCGCCTTCGTGGGCCAGGTCCTCGGGAAATTCGGCCGCGTCGATGTCCTCGTGAACAACGCCGGCGGCCAGTTCCCGAGCCCGGCCAGCGACATGACGCCGAAGGGCTGGGAGGCGGTCGTCCGCAACAACCTGAACGGCACCTTCTTCATGACGCGCGAGGTCGCGAGGCGCGCGATGCTCCCGGCGCGCCGCGGCCGGATCGTGAACGTCACCGCGTCGGTGAGCCGCGGCTTCCCGGGCATGGCGCACACGGGCGCCGCGCGCGCCGGCGTGGAGAACCTGACCCGCACGCTCGCCGTCGAGTGGGCGGCGCTCGGCATTC
Source organism: Sorangium sp. So ce281 (assembly GCF_051527395.1). Lineage (NCBI taxonomy): Bacteria > Pseudomonadati > Myxococcota > Polyangiales > Polyangiaceae > Sorangium > Sorangium sp. So ce281. The sequence goes on along the minus strand of NZ_CP150322.1, from coordinate 1,403,250 downwards.
GCGTCAACGCGGTCGCGCCCGGCAGCAACATCCGGTCGAGCGGCACGTCGCAGTACGGCGACGAGCTGCTCGAGCTCGCGCGGCGCGCCACGCCGCTCAAGCGCCTCGCCGCCCCCGAGGAGGTCTCGCGGCTCATCGTCTTCCTCGCCAGCGACCAGAACGACTTCATCACGGGCGCGGTCTACGGCGTCGACGGCGGCCAGCCGCTCTGGGGCGACATCTGGTCCATCCCCGAGCCGGACGGTGCGCCGGGCGCTCCACCGGACGTGAAGGGCTGAGAGGGGCGCGGCGTGACCTATCCGCCCCCGTCCCCTGCCGCCGCGCGCGACCCCATGTCCAGCGCGCTCGACGACGACACGACGACGCCGTACGGGCCGCCGTCCTCCGGGCCGCCGCCGTCCTCCGGGCTGCCGCCTTCGGCAGGGCCGCCCGCCGCGCCGTCCTTCCTCGGGAACGCCGCGCGGCGCGTGCGCGACTACTTCCTCGCGCTCGACCCGACCTTCCTGTCCGCGATCGCGCCGCTCGCGCTGGTCGCGGTCATCCTCTTCACGCGCGCACCGTCGACGAACTACATCTTCGACGAGCAGGAGGCGCTCCTCGCCAACCCGTACGTGAACGCGAAGGGCGGGATCGGCTTCCTCGACGCGATCCACCGCGATTTCTGGGGGCTGCCGCCCGACCGGAGCGTCGGCTCCTACCGCCCGCTGCCGAACTTCCTCTGGCGCACGATCTGGGCGGTCACGAAGCAGCCGTTCTTCCACCACTTCTACAACGTCCTCTTCCACGCGGTGAACGGCGCGCTGCTCACGTGCGTCACGTTCTGGCTCACGCGGCGGCGCGGGCTCGCGTACCTCACCGGGCTGCTCTTCGTCGGCTGCGCGGTGCTCACCGAGGCGGTGAGCGGCATCGTGGGCATCGCCGACGTGCTCGGGGGCATGGGGGCGATCGCCGCCCTCGCCGCCCTCGCGCTGCCCGCGTGGGCGATGCCGTTCGGCGTGTTCGCGGCCGTGCTCCTCGGCCTCTTCTCCAAGGAGAGCGCGCTCGTCTGCGTGCCGCTCGTCCCGTTCGCCGCGCTGATCGCCGCGCCGCTCACCCACCCCACGCGGCCGGCGCGGCTCGTCCGGGCGCTGCTCGCGCTGCTCGCCGCGAGCGCGGCGTTCGTGCTGTACGTCGAGCTCCGGCGGCGCTGGTTCCCCGCGCCCATGCCGGCCGAGCTCGCCGCGCCGCTCCCCGAGGGCGCGCCGCTCGTGAAGCGCGCGCTCCACGAGGCGCTCGTCTGGTTCCACCAGGCGCCCCTGCCGCGCGATCCGCTCAACAACCCGCTCGGCGCCGCGGACATGCCGCACCGGGTCGCCGGCGCGCTGCGCGTCTACTGGCGGGGCCTCACCCAGATCGTGTTCCCGTGGACGCTGAGCGGCGATTACTCGTACCCGCAGGAGCCGGTGCCGGACAGGCTTGTCTTCTTCGGCAGCGTCGCGGGCGCCGCGATGATGGTGCTGCCCCCGCTCGGCTCGCTCGCGCTCTGGATCGCGGCCCTCCGCCGCGAGCACCTGGAGCGGCGCGAGCGGCGCTCGGTGCGCGCCGCCTTCCTGGTGGACGGCGGCCAGGCGACGTCGCGGAGGTGGCCGCTGCTCCTCGCGGGGGCGCTCCTCGCGATCGCGGCGGCGGCGCTCGCGGCGTACGACTGGCACGTGCTCCGCCCGGCGGGGCGCGTGCCGCTGCTCCGGGCGCTGCCGCTCGTGCTCTGGCCGCTGCCGTTCCTGCCCGCGTTCCTCCTCGGGCTCGGGCTGCTTGTCGAGGGCGCGCGCCCCCTGCCCTGCCCGGCGACGGCGGACCGGAGCGCCTGGGTGCCGCTGCGCCGCGGCTACGCGGGGATGTGCGTCGCGGCGATCGGGCTGACCTGGGTCGTGGTCAGCTACTTCCCGCACTCGAACATCCCGGTCGTCCTGCCGACGGTGCGCGCCGAGCGCTTCTGGTACTTCCCGGCCATCGGCTCGTCGCTCGTCCTCGCCGTCGCCTTCTCGTGGCTCCACGAGGCGCTCGCGGGCTCGCCCCTCACGCCGCGCGCGCGCTGGTCGTGGAGGGCGTGGGTGACGCCGGCGCTGTTCGTCCTCTTCTTCGGCTTCCAGTGCGCGCAGGCCTACCGGCACGCGATGGACTACCGTAACGACCTCGATTTCTGGGCGGCGACGAAGGAGGCGGTCCCGAACAGCGCCAAGGCGCACCTCAACTACTCGGTGATGAAGGGCGCCCGCGGCGACCTCGAGGCCCGCCTCGCCGAGAGCAAGATCGCGATGGAGCTCGCCCCGACGTGGCCGATGGCGCACGTGTACACGGGCGACACGCTCTGCCGGATGCACCGCCCCGACGAGGCCTTCCCGCACTACCAGCGCGGCATGGAGCTCGGCCCGAACGAGCTGAGCCTGATCGCGCTCGCGCTGCAGTGCCTGCACGACGAGCAGCGGCTCGCGGCGCACGACGCGGAGCTCCGGCGGCTGGCGGAGGAGCACCCCGGGACGTGGCTCGCGTACCTCGCGATCGACACGCTCGACAACGGCGCGACGCACGGCGGCGTGGACCCGAAGTACCGGCCGCGCGGCTACAACGAGGGGCCGAAGGAGTGACCGCGGCCTGGCACGTCTACATCCTGCGCTGCGGCGACGGGTCGTTCTACACGGGGATCGCGCGCGACGTGGAGGCGCGCGTCGCGCAGCACGCGGCGGGGCGCGGGGCGCGGTACACGCGCGGCCGGGGGCCGCTCGCGCTGGTCCACGTCGAGGCGGCGGCCGACAGGGGGGAGGCGCTGCGGCGGGAGGCGGCGATCCGGCGGCTGGGGCGCGCGGGGAAGGCGGCGCTCGCCGCCGGGGACCGGGAGGCAACGTGAACGTTTACGTGGTCGTGGTCGTTCACGGCCTACCGTGGACGACGACGACCACGCTCACGACCACGTAAACGTTCGGATGTAGGAGAACGCGGCGCGAAGCTTGGTGGTTGCCGTGGATCTCACGCCCGGGATGTGGACTACACTCGTCGGGGTGAAGCCCTGCCCCTTCTGCGCGGAGCAGATCCAGGACGCCGCGATCAAGTGCCGATTCTGCGGCAGCATGCTCGACGAGCGAGCGCCGGTGGCCGCGGCCCCCGCCGCGCCGCTCGCCCCCGCCGCCCCCGCCGGCGGCGCGCTCGCCCCCGCCGCCCCCGCCGGCGGCGCGCTCGCCCCCGCGCCGGGCGCGGCGCGCGTCCTGTTCGAGGGGACGCCGAGCTGGAAGGCGTGGTTCTGGTCCTACGTGGCGGCGAGCGTGCTCTCGCTCGTGCTGGTGGGCCTCGTGTGGCTCGGCATCCTGCACTGGAAGCGCAAGAGCCTCCGCTACAAGATCACCGATCGCACGATCGACTACGAGGCCGGCCTGCTCACGCGCCGGATCGAGACCCTGCAGCTCTGGCGGGTCCTCGACATCGACCTCCGCCAGACGTTCATGCAGCGGCTGCTCGACGTCGCGGAGATCCGCGTGTTCACGAAGGACGCGAGCGATCCCGAGCTCGTCATCCGAGGGCTGCCGGCGTCGCGCGAGCTGTTCGAGGCGCTCAAGAACGCGGCGGAGCTCGCGCGCCAGCAGCGCGTGCTCGGCGTCGTGCAGTGAGCGCGGCCCACGAAGGCCGGATCTCGGAGCCTGACCATGCCCCCTAGGCGATCCCCGCTCGACGAGCTCCCGGACGTGCGCGACGGCCTGACCCGCGCCGAGCGCATCATCCTGTGGAAGCTCTCCGAGCTCGAGAAGGAGTTCAACGGCCGCAACGTGCCCACGGCCACGCTCTACGGCCGCGTCGTCGAGCACATCGACCTCTCGGTCCCCGAGTTCCAGCGCCTGATGCAGCGCCTCGTCGGCGTGCGCTGAGCGCTGCGTGGCCCCTCCTCGCGCGGGCGCGGCGCGTCCCGTCAGACGGCCGCCTGCTCGATGGCGGCCCGCAGCGCGGACACGGAGGCGCTGCGCAGGTACACGACCTGAGCGCCGTCCGCCGCGAGGCTCTGCATCTGGTCGCGCAGCGCGTGCGAGACCATCGTCACCATGATCACGATGAGCGCGATCCTCCCCACGCCGCGGCGCGCGCCCGGCGGCACGCGGTTCTCGTAATGGCGCAGCGACCAGCCGTGCTTCTCGACCACATCGCGGTAGCGGCTCGACATGCCGCCGCTGCCCCCGATGACGAGCACCGTCTGCTCCTCGCGCTTCCTGTCGACCGCCTGGGAACGCCGCTCCGCCTTCATGCCGTGACTCAGAGCAAGGCGTAAGCCACGCTTCTCGAGCGGTCATCTCGGCGCAAAACTCGTCATCTTGATCTATTCCCGGGGATTTCCGGGCAAAATGTCGGTGAGGCGCCGGGACCTTTGTCATCGTGACATGGCGACCGCACGGGCCCGGCGGCGCTGGCCACGCGGGCGCGCCGGCGCTGTGGTACGAGAGCGGCCCGCCCTTTCCTGCCGCGCCCGCGCCATGCCGTCTCCCCTCGCACCACCCAGCGACGCGCCCCCGCCCGGCACCGTCGAGCGCTGGGCCTGGGATTACGTCCTCTCGGTCGACCTCGAGCACAAGCTCTCTCCGCCGCCCGTGCCCTCCCTCTGGGAGTCGGATGCCACGCTGTCGGCGTCGGGCGCCGCGCCGGTCCCGCCGCGGCGCCTCGAGCGACCTGGACGGCCCGCCGCGCTGCGCATCTCGGAGCGCGCGCAGAAGAGCCCGGGGCCCGAGGCGCTGCGCAACCCGGCGCGCCGCGCGCAGCTCTTCCACGCGTTCCTGCACCACGAGCTCCAGGCGGCGGAGCTCATGGCCTGGGCGCTGCTCGCCTTCCCCGAGACGCCGCGCGCCTTCCGCGGCGGCCTCGTCCGGATCGCCCTCGACGAGGCGCGCCACATGCGGCTCTACGCCGCGTACCTCGCCGCGATCGGCCACCGCTTCGGCGACTTCCCGGTGCGCGACTGGTTCTGGACGCGGGTGCCCGCCGCCGCGTCGCCCGCGCAGTTCGTGGCCGTGATGGGCATGGGCCTCGAGGGGGGCAACCTCGACCACACGGCGCGCTTCGCCGAGCGCTTCCGTGCCATCGGCGACGTCGAGGGCGCCGCGCTCACGGAGCGGGTCTGCGCGGAGGAGATCCCGCACGTGCGCTTCGGGGTCCGCTGGTTCCGCCGCTTCACGCAGGCGAGCGGGAGCGCTGGCCAGGCGGCGCCTTCCACGTCGGCCGCAGGCCATCCGGCCGCCGCGGGTGAGGCCGCGCCGCACGGGCCGGAGGACGTCGCGCCGCGCGGGTCGAGCGACTTCGACGTGTGGGTGCGCCACATCCCGCCGCCCCTCTCGCCGCTGCTCATGCGGGGCGAGCCGATGAACCGCCGCGACCGCAGCCGCTCCGGCCTCTCCGAGCCGTTCCTCGACGCGCTGGCCTCATGGACCGAACGAGCGCCTGGGTCCTGAACTTCGACGCCGACGAGGAGCTGGCGCGCCCCGCGGGGTACACCCCGCGCGCCGCGGTCGCCGGCCGGGCGCCCGAGCTCGCCGGCCGGGTCTCGGCCCTGCTGCGCCCCGGCGGCGTCGTGCTCAGCCCCGCGCTCCCCTCGCCCCTCGTGCCCCCGGCGCCGCCTGGAGCGCCGCTCGTCGGCCGCGCGTGGTGCCCCACGCCCCGCGCCCTCCGCCTCCTCGGCCGCGCCGGCGTCGCGCTCGCGGAGGCGCCGTCGCTCGAGGTGCTCCGGCGCGTCAACCACCGGAGGTTCTGCGCGGACCTCGGCCAGGCGCTGCCCGGGGCGCGCTACGTCGCCTCCCTGGCCGAGCTCGAGGCCGCGATCGCGGGGCCCACGCCGACGGGCCACTGGCTGCTCAAGCGGCCGTTCGGGTTCGCCGGGCGCGGCCGGCGCCGGGTCGCCCGCGGCGCGCTGCTGCCCGACGCGCGGCCCTGGGCGGTCGCGTCGCTCGATCCCGCGTCGCCGGACAGCGGCCTGCAGGTCGAGCCCTGGGTCGAGCGCCGCGGCGACTTCTCGCTTCTCACTGCATCGGAAAGGAATCGGACAGCGTGGCGGGTGACACCTGACGGTCAAGCTCACCTCTCATGGGCAACTAACTCCGAGAGACGAAACGCGTCCGCAAAATGCCGAGCGTTGAGCTCCTGGAGTAGTCGCATGAATATGCCCCACGCCGCCCCATCCAACTCGTGCCCCGCTTCATCTCTTTCCTGCCAAACCGCAAGCAGGAGCCACAGAAGGGCCGCTTGGGCGTCTGTGTCGGAGAGCCACGCATCGGGACTCGATCGCACAAGCCATTCCAAGGAAGCAGGGCGAAGCGGCTTCATGGATGGCTGGCGCAGCAACTGAAGAAAATTCGCGGCGCAACCGTACGAGTCGATAGCTGCGTCTGCCCAACGCGGCCAATATTCGCGAAGCGCAACAGCGACCGACGCGTGTTCGCCAGAGGACCAGAACTGGCGGCTCGCCCATTTTCCGAATCCAATAAAAGAACTACCAACGTCCGACATTCGGCGAACATGTCGGGCCTGTCCGTCGAGCCATCCGCCCACCGCAAGCGCAGCCTCAAAAAGCTCCTGCATAAGGTCCGAAAAGACGCTCACATCTTTTACGTTGGCGCCGGCTGCATAGATCTCGTCCACGAGCATTTCGACCCAGTGGCAACAGGAATCTTCGAGCCGAAACCACGGTTCCCATAGCGCGCGGCGCCTTGTCGGATCACGTTCTTGGACCACGAAAAGCGCAACCATCGCTGCAAACCTGTGGTCGGTCTCATACGGGGTCTCAATAGGACGGCGGCGACGCGGTGGTGCACTACGTGCGACGCGAGATCCCGGCCGAAGTACACGCTCAGCACGGGCACGCACACGAGCCCAACTGTCAAACGCAATCCTCTTGAGCTTCGGAACGACGGTGGCCATCGGCCCCGGGCGTTGTTGGAACCCGGCTGGAGAGAGACTCTCAAGATTTACGCGTCTCAAGAGAGCCTCAGGACTCGGCAATTGACGATAGCTCCGTTCCTCTTCGTCCGATATGGACATGGACAACCGCAGCGGAATCACCCGCGCAAACTCCTCTCGTAGGCGTCGCAAGAGTTCAAGGCTCGTCACGTCTCTTGATCCAAGATCTGCCCGCGTCAACCAGGAAAACGCACTAATGATACACGCTTCGTGAAAACCATCATATTCCCCGCGGACTGCAAAAACAGAAGCATTTGGGAGACCATTCGGCCACGCTTGGGAGATCTCGGCCCACTTTTCGGGAATCGGCTCAAATTTTCCACCCACAAAGTCTTCTGTGAATCGCCCCAGAGTCTCCAAGACATCCGCATACGGCCGCTCATAGCTTGGAGGTGGACAAATAAAGATCATTCGCGAAACCCAAACCGCCAAATGCAAGAGTCGCAAAAAGTCCTCACCAAGCTCACCACCATTTCGAGTCAGGGCATTGAAGAGGCGAGTCCGCGCATCCTCTCTGGACGATGCGACCAGAAACGCAATACACTGCCGAACGTCTTGATCGCCTGGTTCGAGTGCCCATAGCACAGGCAAGGCATCGGAGCAGAATGAGTCCCATGAGATATCTCCAATCGACGGATCGGGACGAAGCGTGGGTGGACATGAACGACATGCATCAATCAGCCATTCCCTACATTGCATCTGCCACTTGGCGTTTGCAGCGAGCCATGCCGGGAACCTGAGCACGGCCACGGCAGCCACGCCGCATCGCGGCGTCCACGCACCACCCATCATGAACGCATCGATATCCGTGAGGTTCTCATGCGGCTCTGCGGCGGCCTCTAGCATGTTGACGAACTCCTGCTCATCGATCTCCTGCTGTTCGTCTATAATCTGACGACACCGGAACGGAAGCAATCTTCGACGAGAGGACTCCTCAAGCGGCCGCCTGGCCTCTGATTGTCGTTGCTCGATCTCTTTCGGATGCGCGTACTCCCACGCGACGCTTCCATCCGGTTCGCTTACCTCTCGCCAGTTCCTTCGATCAAAATGGGGAAGGAGTATGTCGCGAATCCATGCGCGAAGAGGCTCGTCGGACGCCCGCTCGGCAAGCGCGGACCAACTATCTCGCGCTGCCATAAGACCTGTCCATTCGAACTTTTGGAAAGCCACAAAAACATAAGTCACCACCCGAAGGAAATCGCAGTATCGGTGCTTGAGGTTGTGCCACTGGTACACTGGGTCAACGCGCCCGTTCTCAGACCCCAACCTCATAGCCGACCGCATTCGAAACTGCGAACTGCGGGAGCGGCCCCATCGATAAATCTCGACGCATTGAACCAGAGGTTCGAGCGCCCCGATTAGATGGGTCGGATTCTTAAGCGCCAGATCGAGAAGGACGCCGACCACGGCCACAGAATGTGACTTCTTCAGGATACCCACAAGAATACCAGGCTCAACGCCGCGTTTCTCGTCTTCCTCATACAGCCAATGCTCCAAGGCCATCAATGTCGCGGCCGATACGTTGTCGCCTCTACCGCCGCCCCGATGCCACTCCAGAACACTGGCGTCGCCAATGTACTCGTGTTCCACGCCATCAACAACGAGACCAATCTTCGGCAACTCCAATGGCGCATCAATGAGAAGCGCACCATCACGCGGAACATCCGGCCAGTTCTCGGCCCATCTGTCCGTTGCAAAATCATTTACGCGGACAACAAAATCAACTCCGACCAGTGGATCTTTCTTCAGGAGACGATAGGCAGGGGCAAAATCCCAAAATGGATTCTGCACCAACCGCCACGCATCAAAATGAAAACCATACCGAAAGATGGGATGCCCATCACGGTTGGTCTCAGGAATTTCAATCAGCAGCGCAAAGAAGATCTCGCTGGCAAAGATGGGGTCTACCGCCACCAATCTCTCGGAACCAGGGCTCAGCAGAGCAGCAAGCCTAAACTGCCTGTCGGGCTCGTTCTTGGGGCCGTTTGGCCAGAACGCCGGCTTCGTGGCTGAGCGACCGTACTCAGGGGGAACAATCGATCGGCGTACGGATGGGCGCCGAGGTTCAGGTGCTCCCTCGAGGCCAGCGAGTTTTCTCGCAAGTGTGCGAACGCGATCTGCGTCAAGCGAGCCACATAGGAGCATCAGTTGGTAAAGCTGAACACGCTTCGACGATTCAACGCTATGATCGGAGTAACAGTCCCCGGCGGCGACCGCACGTTCTGCCATATCGAAAATCATCGACGCTAGCTGCCGTGAGCAGAGTGAAACAAACGGGTTAGCGGGAACGAGCGCGCTGATTGCGTCAAGCCATGTCGTTGCCACATCCAAGAACTCTCGTGATGCGAATGCAATCACGGACTGGGAGTGCCCAACCATCCACTCGATCACAGGTGACCACAGCATACGCTCTGGCCAGCGCACGACTCGCCCTGTCCCTGACAGAGAGACGAGGACAGTGGCAGATTGATTAAATCGAAACAGAAAACTTCTAAGCAACACGCCGCAATCTGCCACCAGATCGTCCGCGATCATATCAAGCATGCTTCGGGATTGTGCGGCGAATCCGATGGCTTCGAGCGCCAGGTCCACACCGGCCCCGGGCCGTGGCGCATCGCCCCCAGACGTCTCTGCGCTTTGCTGCGCCTTCGTCGTCTTTCGCTCGTCGAGTGCGCGAATCAACGTTCGCCACCCCTCGATATCAGGCAGATGCGTACTGTTTCGATACTCCAGCATATGAAGGCTTACGAGCCGTAGTGCACCATGCCAAATTGGGTTGCCCACCCGCGACGTCAGCTCAGAATGGCGCTTCGAGAAGAAGAAGGAGAGCAGAAATCGCTGCCGAGCGTAGTCCGCATACAAATCATGCGCGAATCTGACAGAGTCATATCTCTGAACAAGGACACCGAGTGGGGAGAGACTCCCGAGAAGCTCTGTTTCCGAGCCATCGAGTTCCGCAATGGGAATCGCAAACAATCTTTGGTCGGCGAGTCGCGCGGCGATCCTCTGCAATAGACGGCTGTGCTCGTCGCTGCGACCCTCACCTTTAATATACTTATCCCACGCCCACTCGATAAGGCTTGACTCACCAACCCACTCTGCGACGTCGGGAGGGAGCCCGACCGCTGCTGCCGCACGAGCGAGGATGTCGAGGACCTTGGGGCGCCCCATCACTGGCCGCAAGTCGTTGCGTACCAGTACAGGAGCAATCGCGTTGACGCACGCTGCGACCTGATCGATCTCGGAATTTTCGAGGTGCTCCACGAAGATTCGTTCAGCATTGGACAACTGGACGCCCTTACTGATCAGCTCTTGCTGAACGGACTCCCACTGCGTTGCCTGACAAGTGATGAGTAGCTTCCACTTGGGCGCCTCAGAGGAGAGGTCCAATGCTCGCATAAGCCTTGCAACAAGTCGCAGCCCCTCCACGCCTACCACTCGGTCGAGCCCATCGAGAACGAGGAGGCAGGGGCCGCTCTTCTGCCAGATTTTTAGAGACGCGTCGAAGTGGTGCTCATGTACGAGCGTTGCCGCCTCTTGTGCGTGAAGACAGAGGGTCACAGTTGGAAAGTGGCCAGACCGATGAATGGCCTTCACGAGCCCCGACTTGCCCGAACCGGAGTCGCCGAGAAGCACCGTGACGGGCGCTTCGTGAACCGACTTGACCACGCGCGTCTGAAGATCGTTACGGGGAACGTGAACGTCGCTCCCGATGACATCGCGGGTCTCCTCGTGCCACTGTTCCGAAGCCCGCTCTGCTGCCACCCATCCAGACGGCGGAGAGGGCGGCCCAATGTCAAGGCCATGCACGATAAAGTCGACGAGCGTTGCCGCAGCGGCCTTCGACGCGAACACATGGAAGTCATCGTTCTTGAAATCGTCGCCGAAGTCCGAAATTCCACGGACGACGAGCCACGGGACGTTGTAGAGCCGCGCAGCTTCGACCAACCCAGCGGCCTCCATCTCTCCGACTTCGATTTTCCCATGCACTTCCCGACGAAGGGCCTTGATTTTGTCCGGATCGCGCAGAAGCTTCTCACCGCTTGCGATGGTCGCACGCCTGAAGGTGATCTTGGCGGTGACATGCTTGGAGTAGAGTTGTTCCTGTCCGGCGGGCGCAGCGGGAATATTGCCCTTCATTCTTAGAAAGATCGCTTGAAGCCTGTCTTCGTCGGGGCGATAATTTACGAGGTCTTGGAGAATGGTGTGCGGCACTCGGTCAGCGTTAGCTCTCGGCTCGGTGCGAGCCTCCTCATCTCTATTCTTTACCAATGCTGCCGATTCGTAGGCGACCACTCGATCCGACCATACGGCATCCCCAATCTTGACCTTATCGCGCATCCCGGCCGCAATGCCCATCAGCATCACCGTTCGGGGCTTGTACTTCGTCTGCATCTCGGTCGCTGCCGCCGCCGCGTTCGAATTGCCGGCTTCTCCGATGCAGGTAAGCACAACGCGATAGTCGTAACCCGTGAGTTCAGAGTGCACCGTCCCGGTCCAGAAGATCGTTCCGGTCTCGGCGTCTTTCGTGCGCTCAGACAGTCCGAGAGCGCTGCGCGCCGCGTCAAGCTCAGGCTCGATGACGGTCAGCACGGCGATGTCGGCGCGGGATTCGGATAGGGTCGAGGCGGCCGCGGGGGAAGGCATAGGCACTCCGTTACTCGTCGCGTGGGCATCGTCAAGACGTAGCTGTCCTCGGGCGGGGGGCCCGTGGGCGGGCCGATGGCGGCGACGCTCGTCGAAGGAACCAGGGCCGGCGGTGAGCGCGGGCTCCGATCCCGTTGTCCGAGATGACACCGCCCGAGTACCTCCCGCTCGACGTGGCCGGCTTCGCAGAGGCGCGCGAGCGCGGTGCATGCACAACGCTCGACCTTACCCGCAGCGCGTGGGAGACCATCATCACCATGATGACGCTGGGACGGCCTGAGGCGCTGCGCATCTCGGAGCTCGGAGCGCGCGCAGAAGAGCCCGGGGCCCGAGGCGCTGCGCAACCCGGCGCGCCGCGCGCAGCTCTTCCACGCGTTCCTGCACCACGAGCTCCAGGCGGCGGAGCTCATGGCCTGGGCGCTGCTCGCCTTCCCCGAGACGCCGCGCGCCTTCCGCGGCGGCCTCGTCCGGATCACCCTCGACGAGGTGCGCCACATGCGGCTCTACGCCGCGTACCTCGCCGCGCTCGGCCACCGCTTCGGCGACTTCCCGGTGCGCGACTGGTTCTGGACGCGGGTGCCCGCCGCCGCGTCGCCCGCGCAGTTCGTGGCCGTGATGGGCATGGGCCTCGAGGGGACCACACGGCGCGTTTTTCCGAGCGGTTCCGCGCCATCGGCGACGTCGAGGGTGCCACGCTTGCAGAGCGGGTCTGCGTCGAGGAGATCCCGCACGTGCGCTTCGGGGTCCGCTGGTTCCGCCGCTTCACGCAGGCGAGCGGGAGCGCTGGCCAGGAGGCGCGTTCCGTGTCGCTCGGAGGCGATCCGGGCGGCGCGCGCGAGGCCGCGCCTCGTGGGCCGGACGACGCCGCGCCGCCGCCCGGCGCGGGCGATTTCGAGGCGTGGGTGCGCCACATCCCGCCGCCCCTCTCGCCGCTGCTCATGCGGGGCGAACCGATGAACCGCCGCGACCGCAGCCGCTCCGGCCTCTCCGAGCCGTTCCTCGACGCGCTGGCCTCATGGACCGAGCGAGCGCCTGGGTCCTGAACTTCGACGCCGACGAGGAGCTGGCGCGCCCCGCGGGGTACACCCCGCGCGCCGCGGTCGCCGGCCGGGCGCCCGAGCTGGCCGGCCGGGTCTCGGCCCTGCTGCGCCCCGGCGACGTCGTGCTCAGCCCCGAGCTCCCCTCGCCCCTCGTGCCGCCGGCGCCGCCCGGGACCCCGCTCGTCGGCCGCGCGTGGTGCCCCACGCCCCGCGCCCTCCGCCTCCTCGGCCGCGCCGGCGTCGCGCTCGCGGAGGCGCCGTCGCTCGAGGTGCTCCGGCGCGTCAACCACCGGAGGTTCTGCGCGGACCTCGGCCAGACGCTGCCCGGGGCGCGCTACGTCGCCTCCCTGGCCGAGCTCGAGGCCGCGATCGCGGAGCCCACGCCGACGGGCCACTGGCTGCTCAAGCGGCCGTTCGGGTTCGCCGGGCGCGGCCGGCGCCGGGTCGCCCGCGGCGCCCTGCTGCCCGACGCGCGGCCCTGGGCCGCCGCGTCGCTCGACCCTGCGTCGCCGGACAGCGGCCTGCAGGTCGAGCCCTGGGTCGAGCGCCGCGGCGACTTCTCGCTGCACGGGCACGTCGCCCGCGACGGCGCGGTGCGCCTCGGAGACCCGTGCATCCAGCGCTGCGACGCGAACGGGGCGTACCTCGGGGCCGCCCTCGCGGGCGAGGGCGACCTCGGCGGCGGCGAGCGCCGGGGGCTCGTCGAGGCCGCGCTCGAGGCGGGGCAGGCGCTCGCCGGCGCGGGCTATTTCGGGCCGTTCGGGATCGACGCCTTCCGCTGGGAGGACGAGCACGGCGCGATGCGCTGGAATCCCCGGTGCGAGATCAACGCGCGCTACACGATGGCGTGGGCCATCGGCATGGGCAGGGCGCGGCCTGATCTGGAGTGACCAAGGCCCTTCCCTCCGGCGGTGAGCGCCGGGATCCGCGCCCGGAGAGCGACGCGCACTGCGTCGCGAAAGGACGCATTTGCGGCGGCGACCCGGCGCGGTCCGCCTGGCCGCCCGGTGGTGACCTGCCAGGACCTCCGCGCGTCGTTCCTCACCCCGGGTGACCGAGCCGCCTGGAGCCCGAGGGCGTCCAGCTCGAGATCACCACGCTACTCCGCCGCCGGCGGTTCACACGGTCCGCTCGAGAGGTGCTGGAGCAACCCGTGGGTCCCTTCGTCGGTGATGTGCCGGTTGAGACATTGGCCGGCAGGCACGCTGACGGACTCGTCCGGCGCGATTCGGCTCGTGCCCTCGAACGTGCCGCTCTGGACCTCGAGCAGCGAGCCCAGCTGTTCACGCAACAGATTCAGAGCATCCGAGGGACCTTGACGCAGCAAGGCGGAGGGAGCGGTGGAGCCCGACAGCGTCAGCCGTACGTCGTCGTCCAAGGAAAAAGCCCATGGATCCTCGATCCATGCCGCTACCGGCGCCAGCGCGTAATGAATGCGCAGATCGAATCCTCCCGGCACGGAGACCGCCACGCTGCCGTCCGACTGACCCGTCGCGGTGAAGTTCACTCGGTGTTCTGCGGCCGGGTTGACTTCCCAGGACAGGATCGTGCGCGCGCCGTGCGCGAACCTGGTCGCGTCGCCAATCCCCACGTCGGCGCCTCGGAGCTCGTCGCCTTTGCCGTCGAACGAGAAGCGGCCATGCACCCCGGGGACGCTCAACTCCACGATCTCGGCGGGGCTTGCCTGGGGCGCGGCCTCGCGATTGAACAGATGGATGAACGACGAGAACGGCATCATCCACTGAATGCGGCCGAGCGCCAGCGTGAATTCAATCTTCCGGATCGTTCCGTCGGCGGTGATGTCAATGGCGTCTCCGGTGGTGGCAGGGATTCTCACGCCCCCGCGGGCGGAGGCGCCGCCGTCCTGCTCGACCGTGCTGTCGACGGCGATATCTTCGGTGACGCGAAGCGTGGCGTGGATCTTGTTTTCGGACAGCAGCTCTTCCACCATCTCCAGATGACCGGTCGCGCCTTGATCGAACAGCGGTTCGGGTTCGGCATCTTCCCCGCGTCGAATCGTCGTGTTCGCAGCCAACTCGCCCACGTCCGCCCGGACCACGACCTTCGAACCGATGAGGTCCAGGTTCACGTATTCTTTTCGCTCAGTCCCGGCGAGCAGGGCCAGGTGGACGTTGTCCTCGGCCCCGCAGGCCACCCGCGAGACGACCACGCGCAGGGGCGTCTTCGTGTACTGCTCCCGGCATCTCTCCTCGTCGCCGGGGCTGCTCGAATCCGTGACGCCGCCGCCCGTCCCCGCATCCCCGGTGGAGTCCTGACAGACCACATCGGGGCGTAGAAGGAACACGACTTCGCCTCGCTCCTCCGACTCCACGTTGCCACTCACGAACACCCGATCACGCAGCATTGGCAGCACGTCCTCGTCGAGCCACTTCAACCCGTCGGCCGAAGGGGTCAGCGCCTTCTCATCGCCAAGGCTCAGGACCCGCGCCAGCACGACGGACGCGTCGACAGGACCCAGCGCCCGAAACGTGGTTCGGAACGCCTTCTCTAGCTTGCCGATGGTGACAGAAGCCGCGGTGGCTGCGTCGAGCGTGCCACAAGCCTCGGGGATCTCGGTTCCACCGAGGGGCGCCGCGGGCTGCTCGCCGTCCGAGCAGGCCGCCGCGCCGAGAATCGCAGCCAGGGAGGGTAAGAAGACGCGAGCTGCGAGGGGGATCCTTCGGGACATTTGCATAAGATACTCCTGCAACGTGGGAATAGCTCCGCCACGAGGGCGCTGAGCGGCGGGTGGCCGGGTCCGGCTCAGGCATCCAAAGGCCGGCCTGCGGTCGCGTGCTCCCATGCAACTTCACGGCCAGTACAGCGGGCCATGCGGGAGGTGACCAAGGATCGATGATTCCTTGGCGTCAAGGAGCTACAAGAGCTGCGAGGGCAGCTTGATCGTGTGACTCCCCCGTGAACTTCGGTGCGCGCTCCCGGCACGGATGGGTGTCAACGATCGTCATCACGGAGCTTATGTTCAGGTGGTCGCTGCCAAAGGAGGACGTCCGCCGTAGCCGCTCGGCTCCCGGAGCGGTGGCATGCTCACCACCATGCCTCGGATGGCGGGCAGCGTCGGGGCGCGGCGTGTGGCCATCCGGAGCTCGTCCCCCCTTTCGTCACGCTGTAGCGGTAAGCCCGAATTTGCCCCGGATCGGCAGACCGCCAAGCCGCCAAGGACGCCAAGGGGAGAGGGGGAAGGGCGCCGTCCGGGCATCCCCCCCTAGCACCAAACGCTCCCACAGCCCTTCGAACTGCTAGAACACCAATCAATCATGTTGAAACCCGGAGGATTTCACAGGGAGGCGAGGAGGCGGGGAGGAAGAAAAAAAAGAATCTCTCCTTCTCGCCGTCTCTCGCTCCCCGCCTCCTCGCCTCCCTGTGAAATTCCTGCTTTTTTTTCGGGGTTTCAACCCGTTTGTCGCTCTAGACACGCACCTCGCGGCGCGTGCCCACGTCCACCACATCCGAGGCACGGTGGCGCTCACCCATGGCTCCCTACTCCCGGAAGTGTCGTGTTCAGCGGAGAGCGCGCTGCTTCCTCCCAATCAGATTCCTCCCAATCAGACGCGTTGGCGGCGCTCGCCCCCCCTTCGTCGCGCTGTAGCGGGAAGCTCGTCAATGTCCCAGCGCGCCCTGCGAGCTCCGCCCCTGTGCCGGCACGGACAGGGAGCGGCGATCGAAGCCGCGGCACCGGTGGCGGCGGGAGCTTCGCCCGCGGGCTCCTGGCCGCGAGCTCGGGAGATAGCCCCGTGCTCTCGGCCAGCTTTCTCCTCCACGAAGGGTTCGTCGCGCAGAACGACTCGAGGACCCTGCCTGGCCCGGGGATCGGGCGCGCGCGGACGTCTGTCAGCTCTGCGAGCGCCGCATCGACGTGACAGTCCAGCAGGCGCCGGTATCGGTCCCGCTCCCCTGCAGCCTGATCCCTCGCATCGGTGAGGGCTGCCGCCTCGTCATCCTGCGCGTGCTCGCGCGCCTCGCGAAGCCCGCGCTCGCGTCCCAGCGCTTCGCGCGCGGTGACCGCGAAGCCGATCGCGATGCAGGCTATCATCGCGAGCCCGAGCGGCGAGATGAGCCACATCGCACCGAGCAGATCCTCCATCGTAGTCATCGCGTTTCGTTTCCCGGACGTGACCGTTCTTGTCGGGAACAAGGCGGATCGAAGCCTTGTGGTGTCCAAAGACATCACCAGCGTCGCCGCCTGCTTGCTCTTGGAGGACAGCCGAGGGCTCAGCGCAGCTGTCGGAGAAGCGCCTCGCGCTCGGCGGCGAGCAGCCCATCGGGGAACTCCCGCGCGTGGGCGTTCAGCAGCTGGAGCGCCTCGACGTCGGCCATGGCGTTGCCGGCCTCGACAGCCCTCCGGGCCTGGTCGATCAGGCTCCTCTCGTGCTCGCTGACGGGCGGTCGAACGGCCCTCGCCGGAGACACGGGCCGGCCGTTGGTCCTGGTCGAGGGAGCGGGCGTGCTGCTCGCCGCCGCCTGCGCGCGTGCGCTTCCTTGATCCCTGATCGACGAGATCTCGTGCGCGATCGGCGCGGCGGGCGCCGCGGCGCCGTGCGCGCCGTCTCGCGCAGGGGACGCCACAACATCCTGCGCTGCGGGTGGGGTGACAGGGACGCGGACCGCCGCCGCCTCGAGCCATGATTCCACGTCGGCCAGGGGCGGCACGGAGGAGACGATCGCGCCGGTCAGCAGGACGAGCGCGCATTGAACGAAGATCCTCACGCCCAGATGGCGCAGCGAGGCCACCCAGGACGTATGACGGCGGAAACCCAGCGCGAGCGACAGGAAGGCGCTGTCGTCCCTTCCCTGCGAGCGCTCCTGCGCCTGCCACCGCTCCCGCTGCACCCGGAGCTCCTTGTGCGCCCGCCAGTGTCGCGTCTTCACCGTGGCCAGCGGGAGTCCCAGCTCGGCGGCGATCTCGGCGAGCGGGACGTCCTGGAGATCGTGCTTGATCACGAGATCCCGGTACTTGGGCTCGAGCTGGTCTATCAGCTCCCGCGTGAACTCTTCCTGCTGGCGTCTCCGGAGCAGCTCTTCCGGGGTGGGGCACTCGTCTCGGATCTCGCACTCATCGAACGACGTCAGCACCTCGCCGCGACAGCGGGCGTCACGTACGTGGTTGCGCGCCTGGTTGACGGCGATCGTGACGCGGTACGGGGCTGGGTCTCCCCCCGGGTCGAGCCGTTTGTCGGCCTCCAGTCCCCGCAGCAGCGCTTCCTGGGCGACATCCTCGGCGTTTCGCGCCGGCACGCCGTGGCGCCGCGCGAGGCGCCGGAAGAGCTCGAAGCCGGGGGAGACGGTCGCTGGCTTGTCCACGGTAAGCAGCACACTTGAGCGGGTCGAAAGGCTTCAAAGAAATGAGCCGACGAACAATTTTGGTAGGATAATGTATTCCAATGTAGCATCATTGATTACATTGAGTCGACCATGGCGGTCGGCCGAACGCATTCCATCATCCGACTAAAAATTCTCATCAAAACGGACAAAATCTGGCGATTTCTGTCGGTTGACACCAAGCGAACGGCATCACTAGCGTGACTGGATGCGTTGCATCGCGCATTCGTTCTCGATCTTTCTTGCGCTCGGGGCTGCGACAGGCTTCACGCGCTCGGCCAGCGCGGACGACATTCAAGCGAAGGCGAGACCGAGCGGCAGCTCCTCGGTGAAGGACCATGTTCGCCGTGGTCAGAGAGCGCGCAATGCCGGGCTGTGGGTTGAGGCGCACGCCGCCTACAAGGCTGCTTTCGACGCCGCAGACCCCGCGACCAGCACCGAGCGAGAACGCGCGGAGCTCGCCGGTGAGCTCGGCCTTTGCGAGGTCGCGCTGCACAGGTACCGCGACGCGGCCGAGCACCTCTCCAGGAGCCTGGAACAGCGCGAAGCGCTGCCGGACGCGCTCCGGCGGCGATTCGAGGCAGGACAGCGCGAGGCAGCGAAGCACATCGCGACGCTCGTGCTCGGGGTCGATCCCCCCGACGCCGAGGTGTTCATCGACGGCGAGCGCATCGACCAGATTGCACGGACGTACACGCGCTTCTTCGAGCCGGGCAAACACATGGTGCGGGCCCGCGCGCCGGGCCGTGAGGAAGCGCTCCATTCGTTCCTCGCCGTGGCAGGCGCGGAGCACGAGATCACGATGCAGTTGCCCCGTGCGGCGGCGAGCAGCGCCAGGGAGACGGCGCCGATATCACCGAAGGAAGCGCCGCAGGCCCTGAGCTCTACGCCCGCTGTGCGGGGCCGGCCGCCCAGCCCCTGGACATCCGGGCCTGGCGCCCTGCGCATCACCGGTATCGGGTTGACCGTGGCGACAGGCTCGCTCGGTGCGGTCTTCATGGTTCGCGCGATGACCGCCGACGGAGATCTCGACGAGCGGAACGCGAAGCTCGACGCCTCGGGAGTCTCTCAAGGGGTGTGTCGGGAAGCACCGAGACCCTCCGCGTGCTCCGAGCTGAAGGGTCTCCGACGAGAGCGAGATCTCTTCGCCGGGCTCGGCACGGCGATGGTGGTGACGAGCGGTGTCGTGGGCGCTGCGACACTGGCTTCGTTCTTCACGGACCTCTCTTTTTTTCAGGCTGAACCGACCAAAGCTCGACTCGCGCTGGTGCCGACAGTCACGCGGGCACAGGCCGGTCTCGTGGCGTACGGCGCGTGGTGATCAGGACGAAGGACATGCCTCTCCTCGAACGGCGACGAATACGGCTGCTGCTCACCGCAGGCATCCTCTCCACGGCCAGCGCGAGCACCCTCTCCGGGTGCGCTTACGACGATAGCTGCTACGACGAACGCCTCTGCTTCACGCCACCGAAGTCTCTCTGTGACGGCGATCCCGCCACGGAGACGGCGCTCGACGAATGCGGGGTGTTCGTCAGCGAGCAGGGCGACGACGACAGCGCCGGTACGAAAAGCGCGCCGGTGAAGACCTTGCAACATGCGATCGGCCTCGCCGCACACGGGCGAGGCCGCGGCGAGCCGCCGACCCGGCGCGTGTACGCGTGCGGCGGGTCGTTCGAGGAGAAGATCGCGCTGCCCTCGGGGGTCGACCTCTGGGGCGGGCGTCTCTGCGATGACGGCGACGATTGGTCGTACGAGGGATCGTTCGGCGGGCCGGATCACCCGACGATCATCGCTCCGCCAGTGGGGATCCCGCTGCGGGTGATCACCGGAGAAGAAGGCGACACAACGTCGACGGTCTTCGGCGTGCGCGTCAAGGCGGCGGATGCGTCCGCGGACGATGGCAAGTCGTCCATCGCGATGATCTTGAGCGCCGGGGCCAGGGCGATCGTGCGGGAGAGCAGCATCCTCGCGGGCGACGGCAACAACGGAGAGCCGGGCGAGGACGCGCCGAGCTTCCGCGCGAGCTCCGGCGTGGTGGGGAACAACGGCGTGGACGCCTGCACCGCGGACGCGGCGCCGGGCGCCCTTCCGGTCGTGACCGTGTGCGACGATGGCATCGAGTCGAGGGGTGGCTACGGGGGCGACGGCGGCCTCGATACGGGCGGCGATGGTGTTTCAGGGCTGCCGGAGTCGGTCGGCAATCCGCCCAACCTCGGCCGGGGCGGCTCCGGTGCGTCCGGCATGCCGTGCGCCCCGGGGGAGGACGGAGCCAGGGGCGCCGATGCAGAGCGCGCTGCCGGAGCGGCGGGCGCCGGCCTCCTGGGCGTCGAAGGATGGGTCGGCGTCCGCGGGGAGGACGGGAAGAAGGGCGGCGTCGGTCAGGGCGGCGGCGGGGGTGGCGGCGGCAAAGGGCGCGACGACATGAACGCGTGTCCGACCGGTCGGCCCCGGGACGGTGCGTCCGGCGGATCAGGGGGCAGCGGCGGCTGCGGGGGCAAAGGGGGCCAGGGGGGCGACTACGGCGGCGCGAGCATCGCGATCGTGGCACTGCAGGGGAGCTCCATCACGGTCGAGGCAGGCAGCACGGTCCTCGGGGGCAAGGGCGGCGATGGCGGGGTCGGCGGAACGGGCCAGTGGGGAGGCTTCGGTGTTGGCGGCGGGAATGGTGGACGCGGTAATGTGACCGGCACGTCGCGAGGGTGCGATGGTGGCTTTGGCGGCCGCGGCGGACGCGGCGGCGATGGGGGCGGCGGTCTCGGGGGCCACTCGCTCGGCATCGGCTCCCTGGGCGCCTCCGTGGCCATCTCGGAGAAGGCGACGGTCTTGCCCGGACAAGCCGGCAAGGGAGGGAGCCGCGCCAATTCGGTCGGGCAAATGGAAGCCGGCAAGGGGGAAGAGGGGATTGCGGCGTTCTGGTACCGATTCGATGCGCCAACCCCGGAACCGCCTCGATGAACCGCCCTGTGCTGGCGGCAGCCGTCAGGAGACACACATGAAAAAGAGCACCGCGGCGACCTTGGTCCTTCTGCTGTCCCCGTGGGCGATCGGCTGCGGAACCGTGCCCGACGTGAACGACCCTGGCGTGACGCCTTGTGAAGGCACCTCGTGCGAGGACGAGCCGCCCCCGGAGTCGGTGTGCATCGAGCATGTCGCCGCCGACATCCTCGACGACGGCTGCGGCGTGTTCCTCGCCTCGAACTACGGTGGCGGCGACGACAGGAACCCTGGCACGAAGGCGAAGCCGGTGTACACTTTCCCGCGCGCCATCGAGCTCGCGCGCGCTGGACGAGGGCGCGTGTTCGTCTGCAACGAGGGATTCGTGATCGAGCAGATCAAGGTGCCCTCCGGCGTGGATATCCGGGGGGGCTTCCACTGCCGGAAATGGGTGCGCGACCCCCTGCTCCCGTGGAGCCAGTTTACGCACAAGGGGATCCGCGGTCCTGAGGTGATCGTCGAGCCCGCGGGCCCCGACGACAGGGGGGCCGCGGACGGGGTGTCGACGCTCGCCGATCTCCACCTCTCGAGCTGGGGACCGGTCGGTGTGCTCGCTCAGTCGAACACGGCCGTAGAGATCCTGCGGAGCGAGATCTCCGCCACCGGAGGATGGGGAGGCCTCGATGGCGAGCCGTGGCCGACCAAGCAACCGAACGGACCGGATGGCAATTTCGGTGGGGACGCGTGCTCGGCGACGGTCGTGGCCGGCGGGCCTGCGGTCGTGAACCGGTGCGAGAGCGGGCACACGAGCGTCGGCGGCAAGGGAGGGGACGGGCGGCCCGACACCGCCGAGGATGGAGGCGAGGGTGAACCCGCCGACCGTTCGTCGCCCGCAAGCGGTGGTATCGGGGAGCAGGACAACCGCAGTTGCAGCCTCGGATTCACCGGCGGCCCGGGGGCTCCAGGGACGCAGGGCGTGCCCGGCAAGGGCATCGGGCGCCTCACCGAGACAGGATGGGAGGGCGACGCGGGGGGCCAGGGGACCTGGGGCACGCCGGGCCAGGGCGGCGGTGGCGGTGGCGGTCGTCGGGGCGGGCTCGCCCTGTGCGACGTGGCCTCCAAGGGAGGTCCTGGAGGAGGCTCGGGCGGGGCCGGCGGTTGCGGAGGCCGAGGGGGCCGCGGGGGAGGAAACGGGTGGCCGTCCATCGGCGTCCTCGCGCTTCACGCCCGGGTGATCGTGCGCGACACCAAGATCACGGCGGACTTTGGCGGCCATGGTGGCGACGGCGGCCCCCCCGAGGAGGGCGGCCGAGGCGGCCGAGGCGTACGGGGCGGAGCGCTGGGGGATGGATTCTACTCCTGTCTCGGCGGCCCTGGCGGCAAAGGTGGCTACGGCGGCTACGGCGGCCCGGGGCGCGGCGGCGACTCGATCGGCGTCGCCTACCTCGACGAGGATCAGCTCACGCTCGAGAACGTCACCATCGAGACCGGACAGCCCGGCACGGGCGGCACCAGCTGGAACCACGATGGCACGACAACGATCGGCCCGAGCGGTGAGACCCACCAGACGTTTCGCTTCCCCGAATAGCCGAAGTCACGTCCTGGGAGAACGGCACGGCTCTCCACGACGGCTACGAAGAAGCTTCGGGATCCGAGTCCACGGGCCAACTCGCCGCGAAGCTGGAGTCCCTCACACGGGCGACGATCGGCGCGCCAGCTCCGGCGCGCTCCGTGATAGGATCTCATCGAGGCGTTCTACGACCGGCACACGCCGGTGCACCACCGGGTGTTCGTCGAGCGCGACATGGCGATCCGCACACCGCGTGAGCTCGGCTTCGTGCTGATCCCGTCGTACGGCATCGCGGGTGTCTTCGCGCTGACGCTCCCGCTCGCGCTCACCCTCAGCGCGGCCGGCCAAGGCAACCTCGCGTCGCTCTTCGTGGCGACGTGCATGGCGTACATGGTGCTGTACGAGTGTCTCCATCTCTCGTACCCCCTCCCGCCCGACGGCAGGATAGGCCGCAGCCGCGTCGTGGCACGGCTCCGGCGCCACCACGGCGCGCACCACAGGCCGTCGTCGATGCGACAGTGGAACTTCAACGTCACCTTCCCGCTCTGGGATCTGGTACGCGGGACGTACTACCGCGGCGACGCCGCGGACGCGACGACCCGGGATGAGCGCTCCAGCTCGGCGCTCGAGCGTCTCGAACGGTGATGTCAGCGCCCGGGAACCGCCGGGCGGCTCCGGCGGCCGCGCAGCTCGATCCCCCGTTCGGCCAGCGCTTCTCGCTCGTTCCGAGAGCGAGCGATGACACCGTGGAGGCCTCCCTGGTCCGCGGTAGGGGCAAGGCCGCCGATCGGCTCAGCATCCCGGAGCTCTGATCGCAGCGCCGCGCCCTCGCCGACACAGACTTGTTGCACACTGGCCCGTCCCGCTCCTTTACGTTCCCGCCCGCCGAACGACACGGGCCATCCAGGATCGCCCGATGGCCACGTGAGAGGAGGGAGCGGCATGGATCTTCCAATGTGCATAGCGGTGCGACGTGCGGTGAGGCATCGCGCGGTGCAACGGAGAACCAGCGCGACGACGAGCGTGGGCATCGGGGCGTTCGGGGCGCTCGTCGCGGCGTGAGCTGCCATCGCGGGCGGCGGGATCTGCTGAGCCTGCGAGGCGCGGCGCCAGGCAAACGCTCGGGCGATCGTAGCAAAATGGAACACGATCTCCATGGGATTGTATCAGTATTCGAAATAGCACCTCCACTAACCTGCCCGTGCCTCGCTCACACCTACGTTCGAGATCAAGAGAAAGGGTAGACAGACTCATGCAGAATTCGCGCACGCGAGAGGACGCTGGCACACACGAACACCGAGAGACGAGCTGGTCGAGACGTTCGAAGGGCGCCCTCTGCGCCGCCCTGCCGGCGCTCGCGGTCATCCATGCCTGCGGCACCAATGACGAGCACATCGAGGAGGTCCTGGAGACGCGGCAGGCGCTGACCACGGTCTCCTTCCGGCAGGGGTCGCTCCCGAGCTCGTCGTACGCCGGCTCGACCGACGCCACCCTCCGGCAGGCCGCCGCCACCACGAACTACGGCGGAGCCACCACGTGCGAGGCCGACGGCGACGACGGCTCGGGCGTGGACAAATCTTGCCTGCTGAAATGGACCCTCTCCGGCATCCCCGCGGGGAGCATCGTCCAGTCGGCGTCGATCACCCTCCAGGTCACGGACGGGTCCTCCAACACGTACAGCGTCTACGAGGTGAAGCGCTCGTGGAGCGAGTCGCAGGTCACCTGGAACAACGCGACCTCCACGACGGCGTGGGCCACCGCGGGCGCGATGGGCTCGACCGATCGCGGGAGCCTCGTGGGCAGCGTCACTGGCAGCGCCGGCGCCAGGACGATCACGCTGAACGCGGCCGGCGTGGCGCTCGTCCAGGCGTGGGTCGACGGGACCTCCAACAACGGCCTCCTCATCGCGAGCGCGTCGAACACCGATGGCATCGACTTCGCGTCCTCGGAGCACGCCACCGTGGCGCAGCGGCCCAAGCTCACGATCACGTATGGCCCGCCCGGCGGCGGCGCGGGCACGCCGACCGATCCGGATCTCCTGATCGCCTTCATCGGCGACCAGGGCGCGAACGGCAACTCGGACGCGGTGCTCAACCTGATCAAGAACGAGGGCGCCGCGGCCACCATCCACAACGGTGACTTCGACTATGCGAACAACCCGACCGCGTGGGACAACCGGATCAACAGCATCCTCGGCGCGAACTATCCTTACTTCGCGGTCATCGGCAACCACGACGCCGCGGCCTGGGGCGGCACGAGCGGCTACGCCAGCAAGATCCAGGCTCGCCACGCGGCCGTGCCGTCGATGAACTGTACCGGCGAGCTCGGCGTCAAGTCGACGTGCAACTTCCGCGGGCTGCACATCATCCAGTCCTGCGTCGGGACGAGCGAGCTCCGGTCGACCTGCGCCGCCAACGCGGCCGACCAGGTGGACTTCATCCGCGACTCGCTCGCCGCCGACAACTCGATCTGGTCCATCTGCAACTGGCACAAGAACCAGAACGACATGCAGGTCGGCACCAAGGGCAACGAGGTCGGCTGGAGCGCGTACCAGGAGTGCATGAACGCCGGCGCCATCGTCTCGACCGGCCACGAGCACTCCTACTCGCGCACGCTGACCCTGACCGACGTCGGCAACGCCGCGGCCGGCCACGGCAAGACCGGCGCCTACGACCTCGTGGAGCTCGGCCCGAGCCGCAACTTCGTCTTCGTCTCCGGCCTCGCCGGCGTCGGCATCCGCGACTACGACGCGGCCAGCCACGACGACGACACGTGGTGGGCCTCCTACTACGCCAGCAACAAGTGGAAGAAGAACAACGTGGTCATGTCGGGCACCGCCGCCTATGGCGCCCTGTTCATCCGCTTCCACGTCGGCGGGGATCCGAAGCGCGCGACGGCGTACTTCAAGGACGTGAACGGCCGCCTCGCGGACGAGTTCACGATCCAGGTCCAGTAAACCCGGGCGGCCCCCGGCGAACCTGCGGGATCCGCGGCTTGCGCCGGGGAACAGCCTGCTACTCGCAGCCGGGCGGGGTGGACAGCCCGATCAGCGAGAAGAAGCTGCCGAACGTGTTGTCCTCGAAGCAGTTGTCGTGCGTGTCCGGCACGGTGAGCAGCGTCAGGTCGCTCGCGGCAAAGAAGAAGGGGTTCTCGTCGGGCGATCCTGGATCCAGGCCGTTGCCCATCACCAGGTTGCCTGCCACGTAGTTGTCGCGGGCGTCCTGGTCCAGCAGGTATGGATCGGTGATGGACGGATCCGTCTGGCAGTCGAGGTTCGGCGTGCCGCTGGCCGCCGCACAGTAGTCTGCGATGGCGATACCTGAGAGCTTGTTGCCGACGACGTGGTTGCCCGAGATCTCCGACTCGTCCACGCCGGCATAGAGAATTCCGATTCCGGGCGGGATAGCCGCAAGGATGCTCCCTGGCCGCGCCGTGTTCGGCCTGTTGTTGTCGACGACGTCGTTGTCGCGAACGTCGATTCGCCTGGCGCCCGCCCGAACGTCGAAGATGCCCGGCAGCAGCACGACCGAGAACCCCACGGCGTTGTTCCTGGCCACGTTGTAGCTGAGATCGACATCGTCGCTGTTCGACACCTCGAAGCCATTGGTGTTGTCTTCGACCAGGTTGTGCGTGACCCGGACGTCCTCGGAGGTCTCGACCCAGATGCCGCTGTCATTGGCGCCCGTGGCCTTGCTCAGCGCGATGAGGCCGTTGCGCGATTGCGTGGGGAAGATCCCGTAGCTCTTGTTGTTGTCCGAGTGGACGTCCACGATCCGGAAGCCGTCGACGCGCTCCGTGAACAGGCCGTTGTTGACGAAATTGCGGATGGTGATGCCGCGGATCTCGACGTCGTACAGGACAGGCTCGCCGCCCGTCGCGGCGCCGTGGATGCCGGGCTTGAGCTCGAACGGCGGCGCCATGCTCTCGTGGCAAGCCATGCAGTCGTTGCGCTCGCTGGGCACGACGACGATCCCGTTGCGCTGGCCGCCGGCGTTCTCGAGGACGACGCGCTTCGTCGGCGTGTTCTGCCCGATGAGCGAGATGCCGCTCTTGTTGATGACCAGGCCGTTGATCGCGCTGGCGGTCTCCCGGTACACGCCCGCCAGCACGAGGATCCTGGCCCCATCGGTCGCGCGGTCAATCGCTTCCTGGATCGACTGGCCTGGCCGGACGACGAGGGTCCGGCGCCCGTGCCGCCCGGGCGAGAGCGACCTCTCCTCCGCCGGCGGCGGTGCATGACAGCGCTGGCAGCCGGCGTTTTCACCCGCCCCGAACATCGCTCCATACGGCGCGGTCCACTCCGTCAGCATCGCGCTGGAGGCGTGGGCCCGCGCAGAGACAAGGCATGCGGCAGCTGCCCCCGATACCGCACACAGCACGACGAGCACGGCGCGATTGCAGTTCATGGAACTCCCCCTGCGATCCCGACGATTCGAGGCGTACAGTTGCCCGCGCTGCGTCTACGACAGCTGAGCGCGGACTTTCTGCATGTCACGATATATCATGCCTTCCGCCTACCAGCAAACCATGGTGCGTCACCACGTCAGCGGACCGCCACGCCTCGAGGCGGAACCTGGCAGCGAGCCCCGAGAAGCCGACCTCTTCCAGATCGTTCGATTCATCCCGGACGGGTCGATGGAAGCGTGTCCGCGGAGCGCCTGAGACAAACGCCAGGGCGAGGACGGGAGGCGAGGGCGCCGGCTGTCCGGACGGTGAACGCTGGCCATCAGCGATTCACCATGAGGCTTTTGCGCCCTTCATTCTCCAGCATCAACAGGCCGCCACGCCGGCTCGCGGGCAGCTCCATGAACGACCGAACGGCGCTTTCCGCGTCGAGCGCACGATCGATAAGACCTGCCCGCCCTGCGGGAGTGGGGAGCGCTGGCCTCGCGGGGTCGGAGCCGAGCTCGATCCCGAGGGCGAAGGTGCCGGTACGCATGACGACCCCCAGGGCAAAGCGGAAGGAGATGACCCGATTGTTCTCGCTCGCATTTTTTGATGCCAGCGATGTTCTGTCAGTCCGCGGCCAAGCTCGACATCGGATGGCTGGCAAGTCTCCTCCGGAGCGGCGCGTCAAGAGGGCGGGCGCAGGGCCACGGTATTGTTCGATGTGGATTCCAATTTCGGGATCGAGGCTCGCCTCGCGCCGGTTCATTTGAGTTGACATGGGCAATGTGAACGTTCACAATTTCGTCTCGGAGCGTCGCTCCGCTTTGTCCCGGGTAGCCGTCGTGCGCACCGGAGGCTTGGTCCTTTGTATCGGGATCGATCTCTGCACCGACTTTGCTCGGGTGTGGTGAACGCAAGCCATGGCGAGATCGCGGGGGCTCGCCCGCGCTGGGCTCGCTCAGGTGGAGCCGATCCAGGTGAGACAATCCTGGCGGAGGGAACAGCATGGCGATAGGTAGGACGAGATCGTGGTTCGGATTGACGATGACGGCGTGCCTCGCCGGCGCGTGCGGCGGCGCGCAGACCGTCGACACGCCCCCTGCGGCAGCGCCGCCTGCGCCTGCGCCGGCGGTGGCCCCCGCGGCGGACGCCGCTCCAGCGGCCCCGGCCGCCAGCTCCGTGCCACCAGGTGGTGAAACCGTGAACGCAAAGCCCGCTTCCGTCTCCAAGGCGCCCTTCGGCAACGCCGATGGCAAAGAGGTGATCCTTTACACGCTCACGAACGCGAACGGCCTGGTCGCGAAGGTGATGACCTATGGCGCGACGGTGACCGAGCTCCACGTCCCCGACAAGACGGGGAAGATGGGCGACATCGTCCTCGGCCACGACAACCTCGACGGGTACCTGAAGAACAGCCCGTACTTCGGGGCGACGGTCGGCCGCGTGGCCAATCGCATCAAGAGCGCGCAGTTCCAGCTCGATGGCAAGACCTACAAGCTCTCCGCGAACAACGGCGCCCACACGCTGCACGGCGGCACGAAAGGCTGGGACAAGGTCGTCTGGGACGCGGAGGCGACCGAGACGCCGGACGGCCCGTCCATCAAGCTCACGTACGTATCGAAGGACGGGGAAGAAGGATACCCCGGCACGGTCAACGCGACCACGACCTACACGCTCACCAACAAAAACGAGCTCAGGGTCGAGATGTCGGCCACGACCGACAAGACCACGATCGTCAACATGGCCCACCACGGCTACTGGAACCTGGGAGGGCACGGCTCGGGCTCCGTCGCCGACCAGGAGCTGACGCTGCACGCCGACAGCTACACCCCGCCGGACGCCACCGGCATCCCCACGGGCCAGCTCAAGCCGGTGAAGGGGACGCCGCTCGATTTCACGGCCGCCAAGCCGATCGGCAGGGACCTGAAAGCCATGGGCGGCAAGCCGGTCGGATACGACCACAACGTCGTCGTCAGCGGCGACCCGCACACGCTCCGCGAGGCGGCTCGGGTCAAGGATCCGAAGACCGGTCGGGTGCTGACGATCGAGGCCGATCAGCCGGGGATCCAGTTCTATACGGGCAACTACCTCGACGGGTCGATCAAGGGCAAGGGCGGCGCGGTCTACGACCAGTACAGCGGCCTGTGCCTCGAGCCGCAGAAGTTCCCGAACTCGATCAACGTCCCGGCCTGGAAGAACGAGGTCATCCTCAAGCCCGGCCAGCGCTACGCGCAGACGGCCGTCTTCCGGTTCACCACCGAGTAGCTCGCCGACGGTCACCCGCGCTGCCTCGCGGCGCCTGGGCGCTCACGCGAACGTCACGATCGGCATCACGTCCGCCGAGCGGCGCGCGAGCGCCACGGCCCGGCGTCCGTGCCGCACACGCCGACGGCGGACGGCAACCCAATCCCAGGAGGATCCATGACCCGCTCGATCCCATTCAGTATCTCGCTCCTTGTCGCGCTTTCAATCGCTGCTTGCGGGTCCGACGACGACGCCGCCGACGGCTCGGGCGGCAGCGGAGGAAAAGGAAGCAGCAGCGCTTCGAGCAGCAGCAGCAGCAGCAGCAGCAGCAGCAGTTCTTCGAGCAGCAGCGCCAGCACCTCGGGCGCGGGCGGCACGGACGACCCGAACCCGAGCGGCGGGGGAGGACAGGGCGGCACGGTCGATCCGGTCGGCACCGAAGGCGACGGCGATTTCGAGATCGGGCCCAACTACCAGGACGCCCCGGAGATCAAGAGGATCGACGGCGTTCCGCAGGGACGGACGTTCACGTTTTCCCTGTCGTCCCGGGAGAGCGACATCTTCACCGGCCACGATCCGACGTTGAACGACAACGCCAAGGGGGATTTCAACCGCCGCGTGGAGGTCGCGATCCCCGCGACGTACGTCGACGGCGCGGAGGCGCCGTTCATGGTCGTCCAGGACGCGCGCGACAGGAACGAGATCATCAACACGATCAACAACCTCGTCGCGGCCCCGAACGACCGCTTCCCGAGCGTCATCGCCATCTTCGCCGCGAGCGGAGGGGGCGACTCGTACGGCAGCGAGCGGGGGCTCGAATACGATACCATGTCGGACGCCTATCAGAGGTTCGTCGATACGGAGCTCCTGGAGGCGGTCAAGAACGACCAGGCCGTCCACGCCGCGTACCCCAACCTGAAGTTCACGAGCAACCCGGACGGCCGCTCCTCGTACGGATGCAGCTCGGGCGGGGCGGCGGCGCTGACCATGGGCTGGTTCGGCCACGACACCTACCGCAAGATCGTCACCTACGCCGGCACGTTCGTCGACCAGCAGAACCCCATCGCGCCCACCGAAGCCGAGTATCCCGACGGCGCCTGGGAGTACACGGAGGGGCTCATCCGGGAGAGCCCGCCCAAGCCGTTGCGCGTCTTCCTGCAGGTCGGCGAGAACGACCTCGGCAGCACCAGGGATGAAGCCAGCCACCACAACTGGGTGATGGCGAACCAGCGCGTGGCGGCGGTCCTCAAGGAGAAGGGGTATCACTACCGCTTCGTCTACGCGAAGGGCGCCGGCCACTGCGACGGGAGAGTGATCAAGCAGACGCTCCCCGACACGCTGCGCTGGATGTGGCGGGGCTATCCGGTCGATTGACGGCACGGTCGTGCCTCCGCCCGAGCTCGAAGGCGAGGAGGTCCGACGCTCGCTCATGAAGGTCGCTCCAGGGAAAATCAGGGCATCGGGAGGACGAAGGTGGTGACGGAAAAGGCCGGGACCGTGACCACCAGGCGATAGCCTTCGATCGCCATGTCGGGGAGCCGCTCGAGGTCCTCCGTGCGCGAGGTGCGGTGCACCTCCGCGGCGGGACCGACCGTGGGGAGGCGGGTGAGATCGAGCGTGTAGCCGCGGCTCGCGTTGCGATCGCCGTTGCGGACCACGAGCGAGAGAGAGCTCCCGTCGGCGCTGACCGCGGCCACCATGTCCTCGCTGTCGACGTCGACGAAGCGCGCGCCGGGCCGGATGTAGCGGCTGAAGCCGGCATGCATGTAAAAGCGCTTGATGGGAGCGAAGGACTGCTCGCGGTCGTT
Organism: Sorangium sp. So ce281; assembly: GCF_051527395.1. Classification (NCBI taxonomy): domain Bacteria; kingdom Pseudomonadati; phylum Myxococcota; order Polyangiales; family Polyangiaceae; genus Sorangium; species Sorangium sp. So ce281. The sequence continues at coordinate 1,372,321 of NZ_CP150322.1, read as the reverse complement.
CAGCGTGAAGCTCGCCCAGCTGCGCGACGGATCGCCCGACTGCCAGTCCACCCAGGCCTCCGGCTTCAGCTCGCGCAGATCGTCGATGATGCGCTCCGCCATGAACAGCGCCGCGTCCGTGTCGTCGCTGATGCTCTGCCCGAGCGGCCCCGATTCCGATTGCCACAGCCGCTTGCCGAGCCTGGTCGCCAGCTGCCGCAGCTCCCTGCGCTGGCTGCCGGCGTAGGAGTGGACGTTGAGCTGCTGGAAAGCGGCGAGCGTCCCCGCGCCGAAGGCGCCGATGTTCCGGACGGCGTCATCCATGCTGTTCTCGTCCGACGCGCTGACCACCGTCTCGGCGAGGCCCTTGCTGGTCAGCTGCTTGGCCACCTCCTGGATGATCTTCTCCTGGCTCGCCCGGTCGAAGTGGCATCCTTCCTGGGAGCCGTTCGACTTCCACCAGTCGGCAAAAGGCTCGTTCAGCGGCTCCAGCGTGCGAAAGGTGATCCCGTGCTCGTCCCTGTAGTGGCGGACGACCTCCGTGAGGTAGTGGGCGAAGTCGTCGTAATGGTCCGCTTTGAGGTTGTCCTTGCCGTCGCTGCTGCCCGAGGCGCAGCCGCTGTTCGTCATCCAGTAGGGGGGAGAGTTGGAGAACGCCTCGAAGATCAGATCCGCTCCGCGCTCCGCGATGCGCAGGAGGATGGCGCGCTGCCTGGCGTCGTTCGCCCACGTGAAGGTCCCGTCGGCGCTCTGGAATCCAGGCATCTCGCGGTGCTCCTTCATGTGCTCGTGGGACGGGTTCTCCCCGCCGCCGATGTTGTAGCGGAAGACGTTGTAGCCGAGGCCATTCACCGGATCGACGACCGCTTCGACCACGGCGTTGCGCTTGGCTTCCTGCCATCCGCCCACGTGATCGGCCCACCAGCACAGGCTCGTGCCCCAGCCCTCGAAGGATTGGTGCACCACGTTCGTGTCGACCCGGACGAGCTCCGTGCCCGGAGCGGCGGTCACCGTGGGGCGAGGCTCGCTCGGGGAGCCCCCGCTCGCGCCCGACGAGCCGCCGCTGGACGAGCCGCCGCTGGTCGAAGCCGCGCTCGCCGCCCCTGCCCCGCCCGAGCCCGCCGGCGCCCCGCCCGAGCCCGCCGGCGCCCCGCCCGAGCCCGCCGCTCCTCCTGATGCGGTCGAGGGCGCGCCGCCGCTTCCACCGTTCGACCCGGCCTCGTCCGAGGGAGCTGCCGAGTCACGGCCGCAGCCCGATACGAGGACCACGGCGATCGCGAGGATGGACGAGGTTCTCGACGTCCTGGTCATCATGGGCCATCCCGAGCTCCGGTGCCTCCCGGTCGCTCCACGGTGAGAGGTCTCAACAGCGCTCTCTGGTGGCCGATGACCCGTCCGGCCGGACAAGGCGCCGGACAGGCAACGTCTTCCCGAGAACCGCAACAGTAGAGCATGACGGCGCGGAGCGTGGAAGATGGGACCCGGGCCGTTCCCGACTTCCCGCCCTCATGTAGTTCTCTTGCGTTGGTTCACGCGACTCGGCGCGTCAAGGCTCCAGCGCGTCAGGGATCCAGGGTGACGGGGGGGCGCTTGCCTCGGCAGCTGTTCGCAGACCCACCGTACCGGGGCGGTTGTGCGACCTCGTCCGCAGCTTAACCGGATCGAGCCGAGGGCGGGTCTTGAAACAGCAGCTGGAAGGGCTCTACGGGTCGTTGTCGCCACCGAGCCCTGGTGCTAGCCATGATCACGAGATCGGCCGCAGGGAATTGACCCATCTCGCCAAGGAGGATCTGTGAGTTTAACTTTGTTAAAACATTTTACTATCGCCCTAGGAGTCGTTGCCATCGGCTGCGCGGGGCCGGACGAATCCTCTGGAGAGACCGGGGCGGGTGGCAGCTCGTCTGGGACGGGCGGCGTGACCGTGGGCACCACCGGTACCACCGGTACCACCGGTACCACCGGTACCACCGGCAGCACCGGCAGCACCGGCAGCACCGGCAGCACCGGCAGCACGGCGGGCCCGGGCGGGTCGACAACGAGCGGGACGACCGGCAGCACCACCACGAGCGGGTCGGCCGCGGGCGGGGCCGGGGGCTTCGACGGGTCCGGGGGCGGGAGCACCACGACCACGAGCAGCTCGACCACCAGCAGCTCGACCACCAGCAGCTCGACCACCAGCAGCTCGACCACCAGCAGCTCGACCACCAGCAGCACGACCGCGAGCAGCTCCGCGGCCACGACCGGAGCCGGCACACCTACCCGGTGCACGGAAGCCGACCTGGAGGTCTGCAGCGACAGGACAGGCAAGCATTGCGGGCTCACCTTCGAATACTGGAAGGACCGAGGAAACGGGTGCCTGGTCAACACGGCGGGTGGCTTCCGCGTCGACTGGAACAACATCAACAACTTGCTGGGCCGCAAAGGGCTGAGGCCGGGTGGGAAGGACAATATCGTCACCTACGAGGCCGACTACCGGCCGAACGGCAACTCCTACCTGGCTGTCTACGGGTGGACGAGGAACCCGCTCATCGAGTATTACGTCGTCGATAGCTGGGGCAACTGGCGTCCGCCGGGCGGAGAAGGGTTCGTGGGCACCGTCACCAGCGACGGAGGTACCTACGACATCTACAAGACCCAGCGAGTCAACCAGCCCTCCATCGATGGCAATGCGACGTTCTATCAGTTCTGGAGCGTCCGGCAGCAAAAGCGCACGAGCGGAACCATCACCGTCGGCAACCACTTCGACGCGTGGGGGAAGCAGGGGCTGACCCTGGGGACCTTCTATGAGGTCTCGCTGGTCGTGGAGGGCTATCAAAGCAGCGGCAGCGCCGATGTGAAGCTCTCGATCGAGTGAGCGCCGGGCCCTGAGCATCGTTTTGGCCGACAGCCGTTCCTGAACGGAGCAACGACGGGCAGCTGAAGCATCCCCTCGAATCTTTCGGGGGGAGAATTCACAGGGAGGCGGGGAGACGGGGAGTAAAATCCCGACGACCTCACCGTCTCCCTGCTCGGTTTCCCGCCGAGATGCCGACCCATGAGGGGTTGTTCAGGACGACGACACGCGCCCCGTCCAGGCGCGCGCCGCCCTGCGCGCCCCCGAGCGCCGGCCGCGCCGGCCCGCTCGCGCGGCGCTCGAAGGTGGACCGCCCGTCGGGTACGCTGCGGGCCGGACATGAAACAGCACGCGCCGCGCTCCCCTGACGCCCCGGCCCCCGGGGCCCACGCGAACGCGCCCTCTCTGCCGTCGCCGCCTTCCAGCGCGACGACGCAGGTCCACAAGACGCGCGTCCCGGAGGCGTTCGGAGAGGCGCCCACGATCATGTACATGCCGGGCGACGAGCCCGATCGCACGCCGGGACACGCCCCGCCCCGCGCGGCCGGACAGGCCCGGCCTCCGGCGACCGACGAGGCCACCCTGCGCATGCCGCCCAGGGCCGGCGCCCAGGCCGGGGACGAGGCCACCCTGCGCATGCCCTCCAGGGCCGGCGCCCAGGCCGGGGACGAGGTCACCCTGCGCATGCCGCCCAGGGCCAGCACCCCGGGCGGGGAGCACGACGACCGCACGCTCAAGATGCCCGAGCGGCAAGCGCGCGGCGCGGCAGCGGACGAGGACAACGCGCCGACCGTCAAGGCCGAGCCCAAGGCGTCCTACGTCGACCTGAACGCCGAGGACGAGGACAAGCCCGGGGACCTCCGATCGTCCGCCCGCGCCTTCCTCAAGCGCCACCACAAGAAGCTCTGGTGGCTGCACACCGCGTATGCGCTCAGCCTCGGCGCCTTCGTGGTGACCTTCGCGCAGAAGGGGTTCCAGCACGCGCGCTTCCTCGCGGTCACGGTCAGCGTCGCCTGGCTGCTCGTGCTCCTCTTCTTCCGGCTCTTCGGCACCGGCGCCCGCCAGGACTTCGCGACGGCGTGGCGCGGCGCCCGGCTGCGCTTCCTCGTGATGACCTATGTCCTGAAGAACCTCTATCAGGGCATGCTCTTCTTCCTCCTCCCGTTCTACTGGAAGAGCGCCAGCCTGGACGCGCCGAACCGGTGGTTCGTCCTCCTCCTCGCCGCCTGCGCGGTGCTCTCGACGCTCGATCTCGTCTTCGACCGCGTGCTCATGCGCTGGAAGACCCTCGCGTCGGTGTTCTACGGGGTGACGCTGTTCGCGTGCCTGAACCTCGTCATCCCCGCGCTCCTCCCCGACACCCGCACGCTGTACACGCTGCTCTCCGCCGCCCTCGTGTCCGTGCTCGGCTTCTGCACGCTGCACCTGCCGTTCGGGGCCCTCTGGAGCCGGATGGGCGCCGTGTTCCTCGTCGTCGCGATGGCCGCCGGGGTCGGGCTCGCCTACGGGACGCGCGAGCTCATCCCGCCCGTCCCGATGCACCTGTCCTCCGCGGCCGTGGGCCCCTCGGTGCTCCCGGACGGACGGCTCGCCATGTCCGTGAAATCACTGCATTTTTCTGTGATTCGCGAGCTCCGCGCGGTGACCGACGTGGTGGTGCCGGGCGGCGACGGCGATCGGCTGCTCCACGTCTGGCGGCGCGAGGGGCGCGAGGTCCTCCGCGCGCCCGAGGAGACGCTGCGGGTACCCGGCCCGGAGGGCGCGGTGCGGCTCCAGTCGCAGCTCGTGGGCGGGCGTCTGCCGCGCCGCCTGACAGGGCGGTGGACGGTGGACGTCGAGACCGAGGACGGCCAGCTCGTCGGCCGCGCCTCGTTCGAGGTGACGGAATGAGCTGGCCGCTCCGTGGCGGAGGCGAGGCGAGCGCCGCGCAGCGCGCGCGCTGGGTCGACGCCGGCAACATCGCGAACGGGTTCCTCGTGTTCGGCAACGTCGTCACGGGCTTCATCGCGATCGGCAACGTCGCGCGCGGCTTCATCGCGATCGGCAACGTCGCCGTCGGCGTCGTCGCGATCGGCAACGTCGCCGTCGGCGTCGTCGGCGGGTTCGGCGCGACGATCGCGGTGGGCGCGTTCGCCGGCGCGGGCGTGCTCGCCCTGCCGGTGCTCGACGGGGTGGCGGGCGTGACCAGCCTGCTCGCGCTGAATCCGTTCCTCTCGGCGCTCCCGATCGCCCTCTGGCTCTTCGCCGCGCGCGTCCTCCCGGGGGAGCGCGCGCCCCGGCTGGGCCCCGATCCCGAGCTCGCGTCGCTCTCGTCGGTGCTCGGCGGCGAGCGCTCCGAGGGCTGGGTCCGCGGGCGGGTCGAGCGCGCGGGGGACGGCGCGCTCCGCCTCACACAGCGCGGCCGGGCCGTCGCGCTGCCGGCGACCCCGGAGGCGCTGCGCGCGGGCGCGGCGCTGCTCCCGGAGGGGCGCGGCGCGCGGCTCCTCGCCCTCGTGCGGGCGGAGGAGCACGTCCGCGGCGGCGAGGGCGGCTACCGCGCGGCGCAGGAGCGCGAGCGGGTCCTCACCGTCGCCGATCTGCTGGCGCCGCCGGCGCGGGTGCCGCCGTGGATCAACGGCGCCGAGGTGCAGTGGTGGCTCGCGCGCGCGTGGAACGTCGGGGCGGTCGTGGCGGTGGTCGCGCGGGCGGCGCAGCTCATCGCGGGCGCGATGGGATGAGCGCCCGCGACGCCCCTACTCCGTTGACTCCGTTGACTCCATTGCTCCGCTCCGCCGCCGCCTTCCGCTCGCTCTCGGACGCCAAGGCGACGTCGCCTCCCTCGATCTCCGGAGGCAGCGGCAACCGGACGCGGAACGAACGGCTCGAAGCGCCTGTCCCGCTGCTCCGGCGTGGTGCCGACGCCGCGATCGCGGGTCGTGGTCAAAATTGAACATGAAGGCGGGAAGGCGGGAAGAAAAGATCAATGATCTTCCTGCCTTCCCGCCTTCATGTGAACTCTCTCAAGGCAAATTTGACCACTACCCGATCGCGCACGGAGATGACCGCGAAGCCGGCCTGCCGGACGACCGACAGCGTGATCGGCTGTCCGGCGCGATCCCCCGGCGCGGAGGCGCGCAGGCGCCTCGCCTCGGTCAATACGCAGGCGGCCCCGAGGGCGCGGCTCACCCCTCCACGATCGAAGGGCTCCCGCTGTACACCACCGCGTCGAGCAGCCGCTCCTCCCGCACCATCGCGAGCGCCGGCGCGCCCCGGCGCACCGAGATGCTGCCGCCGGGATCCGCGAACCCGCACGCCTCCGCCCCCCGCTGCGAGCCGATCTCCCAGAGCGCCTCGGCGGGCGTCGCCCCGCCCTCGCCCCGCAGCGTCACGCGCCGGCCCGTCCGCAGCCGCTCGCCGAGCTCGACGCCGCGCATGTCCTCGAACGGATCGGTGATGACGTGGCTGTCGATCCCGACGCACAGCCGCGCGCCCGCGGCGCGCAGCGCGGCCACGTCGGGCAGTCCGTCGCCGAGGTCGCGCTCGGTCGTCGGGCACAGGCACGCGAACGCCCTCGCCGCGCCGAGCAGCGCCGGCTCGTGCGGCGCGAGGTGCGTCGCGTGCACCGCCACGAAGCGCTCGCCGAGGACCCCGCGCTCGGCCAGGAGCTCCACCGGCCGACGGCCGGTCTCGGCGAGGCACGCCTCGATCTCGGCCGGCTGCTCGGCCACGTGCATGTGCACCATGAGCCCGCGCTCCGCGGCGTACCGCGCGATCTCGCCGAGCCACGCCGGGGGCACGGCGCGCACGCTGTGGGGCGCCACGCCGACGCGCACGTCCTCGCAGCCCGCGTAGCGCGCCCGGAGCGCCTCGACGTCCGCGAGCGCCGCGTCGAGCGAGGCGTCCGAGAACCGCCGCTGCGCCCCCTCGGGCGCCCGGCCCGCGCCGGCGCGCGCGTAGACGACCCGGAGGAGCGCGATCCGGAGGCCCTCCTCGCGCGCGGCCTCGATCACCGCGTCCGCGAGGACCGTGCGATCCGCGTAGGGCGCGCCGCCCGGCTGGTGGTGCACGTAATGGAACTCGCCCACCGTGCGCACGCCCGCGGCGCGGAGCTCGCGATAGGCCACCTTCGAGATCGAACGAATGGACTCGGGCGTGAGCGACTCGGCGAGCGCGTACATGGCGCTGCGCCACGACCAGAAGTCGTCCGCCCCCGACGGCCCCGGCCGCTGCGCCTCACCGCGCATCCCGCGCTGGAAAGCGTGGGAGTGGGCGCTCGCGAGCGCCGGCAGCTCGATGGCTCGCTCGGTCAGCCTCATGCCGCACGTCTATCACGTCCATCGCGTCCATCACGTTGGGACAGACGGGAAAAGGCGTGGGCAGGCCGCTCTGCCGGGGCGGCGCCGCGATCCAGAGCGGCCCTCTGTACCGCGGCAGGGAGCGCAGCGGTCCGGAACACGCGCCTTCCAGTCAATTCCGGTCAATCATCGCTCGGTGTCAGGAGGAGCGGGAGGCAGCCGACGTTGAGCTTGCTGCAGGCCCCATCGAGCACGGCGGGGTCCTCGTCGGATTGCTCGTAAAACGCCATGGTGAGCGCGCTGCACTCGGGGAGCACATCGCGCGTGTACGCTCGCACCTCGGCGGCGCAGGCGTCGATCTCCGCGATCGTGGCCGTGCATTGCGTCGGCTGGCCGCAGGGCTTTGCGTCGACCTCCACGAGGGCCTGCTCCAAAAGCTGCTCTGCCTGGCTCGGGTCGGCCATGCACCCCTCGACCAGCTCGGAGCACTTCGCCTGCAGCTCGGCGTCGCTGGTCCCGGCGTCATCCCCGTACGCCGCGCCGAGCACGCCCTGCATGAGGCACACGGACTCGACGGTCACCTGCTCGGCGCTGCAGCGGCGATACCCCTTGCACGCCTGCTCGACCTCCGCTGGCGAGAGCTCGCTGACGAGCGCCGACGTGTCGAGTCCCGAGCAGGATGCGGCCCCGGAGCCCCCCCCCGCCGAGCCCGCCGAACCCGTCGAGTCGCCGGGCGTCGCCCCGTCGTCGTCCCCGCAGCCCAGCCCCGAGAGGCCGCAGGCCAAGCCCACCCCCACCACACCAGCCCAGAACGTCGTTCGCATTCCTCTGCGCTCCCGATGAAAGGTCAAGAATCGAGCCCTGCCGCGGCGGCAGACCACGTCTCCTTACGCCGGGCGGCTCCGGTTCCCCCCTGACGAGGCCGTCACGATGCTGCTCGCTGCGCGCCCCGACGCCGGCCCTCTGGATCTTCCTCGGGCCTTCGCGGCCCGAGCGCGCCTCAGCGCTTCGGCTCGACCTCGAGCTCGGGCAACCCCGCGAGCTTCCCCTCGACGTCCGCGGCGGGCGGCGCTTCACGGGCCTCCTCGCGGCGGGGCGCCATGACCGTCAGGGCGCGCGGGAGGCACTCCACCACGAGCGGCGTCGTCCCGGCCTCCTCGCCGTCGATGAGCACGTTCTGGGGCGGATCGGTCGTGATGCAGACCCGCCGGGCGGCGAGGAAACCGATGTTGTCGCGCTCGGCCGGCTCGCCGTCGATCGCGGTCCTCAGGAGGTGCAGTCCTGTCGCGACCGCCTCCACCAGCGTCGTGGCCGACACGATGGTGAGGTCGAGCCGCCCGTCGTCGGGGGACAGGACGGGCGGCCCCTGCGCCAGCACCGTGCGCGGAGGCGCCATGTTCGCGACGGTCACCGCGACGGCACGGCAGTGGATCCGCTGGTCCTCGGTCTCGATCTCGACCGCGAACGGCTCGAGGCTCATCAGCTTCTTCATCCCGGTGCGGATGTACGCGAGCACACCCCAGCGCTGCTTCTCGTCCTGCGGGGTCTCGCCGACCGTGTCGGCGTGCAGCCCGACCGCCGAGAGCAGGATCATGGTCTTCCCGCTGGCGCGAGCGGCGTCGATGCGCGTCGGCTCGCCGTGGACGAGCACGTCGATCGCCCCCTCCAGGTCGGCCGGGATTCCCAGGGACTGCGCGATCGAGTTCGCCGTTCCCAGCGGCAGGATCCCCAGGCACGCATCGGCCCCGAGGAGCGCGGACGCCACGCTGGAGATCGTCCCGTCGCCGCCCGCCGCGATCACCAGGGAGGCGCCTTCGCGGCGCGCAGCCTCGGCGCAGGCGGCGGCAGAGCGGTCCGCGCTCGTCTCGTAGACGCTCAGCGCAAACTCGCGCTGGAGCCGGGCAGGCAGCGACTCGACCGAATCGCCCGCGTGGCCGGCAGCCGGGTTGACGATCAGCGCCGCTCTCCGCTCGGTCATGGCGGCATCGTAGAACGCCGAACCGGTTGAAACCCCAAGAAAAATCGGCGGGGTGGCCGCGCGCGGACCCGCGCGGGCGGCTATCGCCGCGCCCGTACGGCTGTGCCTGCGTGCGCCACGCGCGCGACAGCGACGCCCCGCCGCGCAGGCCGGAGACGCCGCTGGCCGCACGATGGCACGGCAATTGTACCGCGATGTTGTTCATGAGACTTCAGCGAATCGGTCGACCGGCTTGTCTTGCGCTCGCGCTCCTCGGCGCGGGGACGCTCGCCGCCTGCGGAGAGGACTCGTCAGCGGGCGCGGGTGGCAGCGGCGCCACGAGCGGCGGGGGCGCCACCGGCGGCGAAGGCGGCGCGGGCGGCGAAGGCGGCGCGGGCGGCGAAGGCGGCGCGGGCGGCGAAGGCGGCGCGGGCGGAGGGGAAGGCGGGAGCGCCGGAGGCGGCGCTTCATGGCCCGTCGACACCTACCCGATCGACATCACTCCATCGGAGGACTGGAAGAACCAGATCAGCTTCCCCTTCGAGCCCTTCGCCGCCTGGCCCGCGACGTTCGAGACGCCGGGCTGGGTGAAGTTCACCGTGCTGATGCACGATCCCACCAAGGTCTATTACCAGGACAGCAACAAGTTCCCGTTCCACGGCGAGTTCGCCACGGCGCGGCTCGACCCGTTCTTCGAGATGTCGCGGGACGAGTTCGACAAGGTCTCGCTGCACGAGGAGGGGCAGAAGGCCATCCTCGGCGCCGTGATCTTCCCGCCGACCCCGGAGAGCGTGCCGGAGTACGGCATCCAGCTCGTCCGCCAGGACGCTTACGATCCCGAGGTGGCGCGCGTCGTCCTCGAGCTCGTGAAGGACAGCGTCGTCGCGCCCGAGGGGGCGCGGCCCTTCTATTTCCCGACGTACGAGCAAGCGGACTCGGCCTCGGAGAACAGCGCGTTCTTCGAGGCGAGCGGGTTCCCGGTGAGCTCGGTCGAGCGGTGGCTGGACGGCGACGCGTGTTATGCGACGGGCTGGGCCGTGGGCCGGCTCCGCTATGTCCCGCCGGACGCGATCGACGCCGCCTACGCGAGCGGCGAGCTCCGGGCCGAGGACATCCTGCTCACCGACGCCATCCCTGCGGAGGTGCCTTATGTGGCGGGCATCGTCTCGCTGTCGCCCGCGACGCCGAACGCGCACACCGCCCTCCTCGCGACCTCGTTCGGCATCCCGTTCGTCTACCTCGGCGATCCGGCCGCCGCGGAGGCGGCGAAGGCGCTCGACGGCGAGGAGGTCGCGCTGCGGGCCTCGCTGCAATACGGGTCCATCTGCCGCGCGGTGCTCTTCGAGGCCGGAGGGATAGCGCCGGCGGACAGGGAGCAGCTCCTCGCGCTGAAGCGGCCCGGCGAGCTCGGGATCCAGCCCAAGGAGCCCCTCGGCGCCTACGCCGGGTCCACCGAGGATCTCGGCCCCGCGGATATCGTCCATTTCGGGGGCAAGGCCGCGAACTACGGCCTGCTGCGGGACGCCATCCCGGAGAGCTCCGATGTCGCTGTCGCGCTGTCGTTCGATCTCTGGGACGATTTCCTCGATCAGGTCATGCCCGGCGGCCGCACGCTGCGCGCCGAGATCGCGGAGCGCCTCGCGGGCCACAGCTACCCGCCCGACATGCTGGCGCTCAAGGCCGATCTCGCGGCGATCCGCGCGCGGATCACCGGGGAGAGCGCCTTCTCGGCGGGGCAGCGGCAGGCGATCGAGGCGGCGCTCGAGGGCTTCACGCCCACGAAGAAGATCCGGTTCCGGAGCTCGACCAACGTGGAGGACAGCGCCGTCTTCACGGGCGCGGGCCTCTACGACAGCTACAGCGGCTGCCTGGCCGACGATCGGGACGCCGACCAGGAGGGGCCGAGCCTGTGCGACCCCGGCGAGGCCGGCGAGCGCGGCGTGTTCCGCGCGATCCGCAAGGTGTACGCGAGCTTCTACAACGACAACGCCTTCCTCGCCCGGCTCCTCCATGGCGTCGACGAGGCCGAGGTCGGGATGGGCGTCCTCGTCCATCACTCCTATCCTGACGAGGACGAGATGGCGAACGGCGTCGCGACGCTCGAACGGCGCGAGCTGGTCAATGACCAGATCCAGATCGTGACGCAGCTCGGGGCGACGTCCGTCACCAACCCGGAAGGCGGAGCGCAGCCGGAGGTCGTGACCGCGAGCCTCTTCGACCACGAGACCTCCGTTTACCTCCTGTCAAGCTCGACGCTCGTCCCGCTCGGCGGCCACGTGATGCGATGGGAGGACGATTACCACGCGCTCGCCGCGCTGCTCGGCCGCGTCGAGGCGCGGTTCAGCGAGCTGAACCCTGGCAGGAAGTCGTTCCTGCTCGATTACGAGTTCAAGAAGATGAAGCCCGGAGACCTCGTCGTGAAGCAGGTGCGCGAGGTCGCGCTCCCGGACACGGCGCCGAGCCTCACGCCGTTCCTGCTCGACGAGCCCCGGGAGGTCTGCACCTTCCAGGGCGAGTTCGGCGACGTGTTCGCGAACCACCGGCTCAAGGTGCGCGCGAGGCTCCCGGCGAAGAGCGGGTTCCTCACGCCGGCGGCGCTCGCCAGCACGCTCTTCGGCGAGGAAGCGCGGCTCGACTACCTCTCCGGTGGATCGGTGGCGACGCTCTCGGGGAGCCCCGCGGCGTGGCCAGCCGCGTCCCACGCGTACGCCGAGGAGACGGCGACGGACTCCTTCGTGGACGGCGCCGGGGCGTCGGAGATCACCTATGCGCTCGCCACTTCCCCGGTGCCCGAGCTGCTACCGCCGTCGCTGGGCCCGCTGGTCGCGCTGCGCGACGTCGGGATGATGCTGAGCGCCGCCTACGCCACGCCCGTGCCGGCGCTCGACTGGGAGGGCGCGCCGATCGACGTGTCCTCGGCGGTGGTGCAGCTCGACGCCTGTCCCGCGGACGGCCCTCCCGTGGCGGGCGCGCTGCTCCAGGAGCGCTCGCTCTCGTGGGCGTCCGGCGTCTCGGTGAAGACCTCGTTCTACTGGCCGCCGGCCCCCACGGGCCCCACGGCGGGGTACACGGCGCCGCTCCACAAGTGGGTGGAGACGCGCATCGAGGGGCTGACGAGCGCACCGATCGTGCTCAGGGGCTACCACGCGCAGACGTACCACCCGCAGCACCACAACTTCTCGGAGGACTTCATCTTCGAGCCCCGCCTCGAGCCCGGCCTGGATCCCGCGATCCTCGCCGAGCTGGAGCAGAAGGGCATCCGGCTGATCCACGTCCGGACGCCGGACGGCGGCGAGGGCGGCGCGAAGCTGTGGACGCTCGATCCAGAAGGCGTGTTCCACCGGGTCGACTGAGCGGCGCACGGGCGGCCTGCGGGGCCCCGGCGAGCCGCAGCGCCGCCCGGGGCTCCGCCGGTCTCGTCACTCCTCCTCGAAGCATAGAGCCGAGCTCGACTGCCGCTTCAGACGGCCGCGCGACGTGGACCGGGGCCGGCGCGCGCGCGGAGTTGACGCGCGGAGGCCGCGGGTGGACCAGAGGCGCCGGCTGTTCCTGCTGACGAGGAGAAGATCATGAGCCTTTACGACAGCTCGTTCCCCCAGATGACTCGCATGCTCGGCCAGGTGCTGGTCTGGCTCGACAAGGCGGAGGCCTACGCACAAAAGAAGAAGTTCGATCCGGAGGTGCTCCTCGCCGCGCGCCTCGCGCCCGATCAGTGGGACCTCAGGCGTCAGATCCAGAACGTCATCGCCTGGCCCCTGAGGCTGAGCGCGCTGCTCACCGGCGCGGAGCCGCCGCAGCTCGAGGCGGGCGACGAGACGCTCGCGGAGCTGCGCGCGCGCATCGGCAAGACGATCGAGCAGGTGAAGGCGGTGAAGCCGGAGCAGCTGAAGGGCGCGGAAGACCGCACGATTCCGCTCTTCTTCCTGCCGGGCAAGGGCATGAAGGCCCCGGCGTTCGTGTTCGAGTTCGCGCTCCCCAACTTCTACTTCCACGCCACCACCGCGTACTCGATCCTGCGGCACAGCGGGCTCGACGTCGGCAAGTCCGACTTCATCGGGCCGATCGACCTCCGCGACCTGTGACCGCGGCGGCCCTCCCCCGCGGGAGGCGGCAGGGTGCCGTCAGTCGTCCTCGCGCTCGTCCCCGAAGAGCACGCCGACCTGAAGCTCGATCGCATCGAACGGCTCGGCCCTGATGCGCTCACCCCGCTCCGCGCGGAGCGCCACGAGGTACCCCTCCGGGGTCCACCGGTGCACGGTCAGCGTCTCCTCCCGGGGATCGACGATCCAGTAATGGGGGAGCTGACAGCGCTGGTAAACGCGCATCTTCTTGACCGTATCGTTGCGCGCGTTGCTCGGGGAGAGCACCTCACAGACCCAGTCGGGCCGGATCCGGACAGGGCACCCGCTGGGCCGCTCCGGCGCGCGCTCGCGACGCCAGCCGACCACATCGGGCCGGTACACCTGGTCCGGCATGAACTCGACCTCGATCTCCGTGGCGAACCACCATCCTCCTGGCCAGCGGCCCCCGGGGCGCCGCTGGAAGGGGATCTTCACGTGCGCGACGACGGCGGACTGCGCGTCGCCGTGCTCGAACGAAGGGACGGCCTTCTGCACGAGCTCGCCGTTGATGATCTCGTGAAAGCGCTGCTCCTCGGGAATGGCCAGGAGATCCACCACGGTGGCTGGACGTGGCTTCTGTGCAGCGGTGGGCACGCGCCGAGCATAGCGCTTCCGACAAAGGGTCGCGACCCTTTGCTTTCTATAGCAATTTCAAAAGCTTACAGCCTGGCGCCGCAGGGGAGCCGACCCGGTTTCGGCGCCCCCTCAGCGTGCGCTCGCCTTGCGATCAGCGAGCGCCGCGAGCGTCTCGAGGAGTTCTCGGCGGTCGCGTCGCCCGCAACGCTGGGAGCGCGCGGCCGCCCGGAGACGGCGCGGGAGCTCGCGGAGCACAGGTTCGTGGTCTTCGACGCGGATCTCGCGATGCACGCCGCGTGGTGGCGGGCCTCGTTCGGCAAGAAGGCCCGCTGCCGCCGAAGATCGCGTGCCGCATCACGAGCCTCGACGAGATGCTGGCGCTCGTGATCGCGGGCGTCGGGATCGCGGCCCTGCCCGACTACTTCATCGCCGAGGCGGTCGCGGCGACGCAGGTCGTGGTGGTGGGGCCGCGGCCGGGCAAGGGGCGCCGGAGCGCCCGGAACACGATCCACCTCGCCTGGCGCAAGGGCGCGGCGCAGAGCGCGCGCTTCCGGGCCGTGCAGGCGGCGCTGCTGGAGGAGGGCTGAGCGCCGCGCGCGAGCTCACCGGCCCGCGCGCGGCTCGGCCGGATGGCCGGAGAGGGTCAGATGTCCTCGAGCACGAAGACGTAGGCCGAGCCCGACGAGCTCCCGAAATCGTCGTCACTGTGCGCGCCCACCACGACCGTATCCCCGTCGAGCGCGACCGAATTGCCGAAGTTGTCGTAGCTCGCTCCGTCGGAGGCAAAGAGCTCTTGCTGTTGCGTCCAGCTAGACCCGGAGCGCTCGAAGACGTACGCCGACCCCGTGTTGGAGACACTGGCAGCATCGCCGCCCGTGGCGCCGATGACGGCCCTGTCGCCCTGGATCGCGACAGAGATCCCGAAGGCGTCATAGGCAGCCGCACCCGTGGGAGCGAGCACCTGCTGCCCGGTCCAGCTGGAGCCAGAACGAACGAAGACGTAAGCAGCGCCCGAGGTGTTCGATGGATTCCAGTAGTTAGAGGCTCCGACGAGCACGGTGTCTCCGCTGATCGCCACGCTCTCGCCGAAGAACGTCCCCGAGCCCGTCCCGAACTTCACGAGCTTTGCCTGCTGCGTCCAGCTGGAGCCAGAACGAACGAAGACGTAGGCAGAACCCTGGTTGGAGGACGGGGCGTCATCCAGGGGTGAGCCGACGACGATGCTATCCCCGCTGATCGCGACGGAGTAGCCGAACTCGTCGGACTGGGCAGCATCGTCGGGGATGAGCTCTTGCTGCTCGGTCCAGGTGGACCCGGAGCGGGTGAAGACCCAGGCTGCGCCGTCGTTGGAGACCGAATGGTCGTGGTAATGACTGCTGGCAACGAGGGTGTCTCCGTCCAGCGCGACCGACCAGCCAAAGGAGTCGCTTGCAACAGCGTGGCTGGCGTTCAGCTTTTGCTCCAGGGTCCAGCTGGAACCCGAGCCGACGAAGACGTAGACCGCGCCGACGGCGGAGGCGCCGCCCGTGCCGCTCTTGGCGGGCGCCGACGCGGCGATGGTATCCCCGCTGATCGCGACGGAGTAGCCAAGCCACCCGCAGCCATCGAGGCCTGGATCGGGGCACGTGAGCCTGGCCTGCTGGGTCCAGGTGGAGCCGGAGCGGGTGAAGACGTAGACCCCGCCATTATTTCTCAGGCTCCCGCCGACCGTCGTCGTCGTGCGGTCAGCACCCACGACGGCCGTATCGCCGCTGATCGCGACCGATCTGCCGAAGAAGCTGTTGGCTGTCCCGTCCCCGGGCAGGAGCTTCTCCTCCTCCGTCCAGACGAGCGGGTCGACGATCATTGGATACACCGCCCCGGTGTCGTCGACCTGGAGCGACACCTGGCCCGCGTTCACGGCCAGCTTGGCCGGCAGGACCTTCCCCATCGCATCGACCACGTGCAGATCCGTGTATCGCACCACCGCCTGCCCCGCGGCATCCCGCCATTCGACGGCGTCCCCGCCCTCGGCGAGAGCCGCCTCCAGCGAGCTCTGGGCCTCCAGTGCGACGGTCACCGGGCCACCGCCCGCCGCCCTGCACGCGGGCGCCGAGGCCAGCGTGAAGCCCTGCTCCAGTCCCAGCGGCCCGTTGACGTACCACTCCACGAGGTCCCCGCGCCGGTACTCGATGCGCCCCTCGGCGGTCGTGGGCGCCGCGGCCTGCACGGGATCGAGCGCGCCGTCGCAGCCATAACCCACGGTGGCGACCGACCAGCGCCAGTCGCCCTGCCCCTCGCTCGGCGCGATCGTCACCCCCGACGTGGTGAGCTCCGCGCCAAACCGCTGCGCCGGGTTCTGCGCCCGGAGCGCCGCTCCCTCTTGCTCCGCGCGGTATGCCTCCGAGGCCCCCGCCTGCACGGCAGCGATGTAGGCGGCCCGCAGCTCCGGCGGCATCATCGCACGCTGGCTCGACCGCGGAGCCGTAGCCTCGACGACCTCCGTACCAAGAGACGCGTCCCCCACCTCGGCGTCAACGGCGCACGAGGCGCTACCCACCACCACAACGCATGTCAGCCCGAACAACCCACCCAGCAGATTTCTCCGCACCATGATTTCCTCCCTTTGCAAAAGAGCGGAATCTGGATATTAGATTTTTAGCTTACAGTCAACAGACCGGAACGATTCCGGCGGCGGCGATGGGGTTCAGGCCCTCTGCACGGTGATGTCGGTGCTTTCAGAAGGGTACGACAGGATCCCCTCATGCGGATCCCTCATGCGATCTCCCCATTCCCATTCAGGAGATGAGGCGAGCTTTCAGCGAACCTTGCGTGACATGCCGCAGGGCAAGCGCGCTTTCGTCCGCGAGGCCGTCCGACAGCCGCAGATACGCGCACGCCCCGTGCAGGCTCACCCGCCCCAGTCGACCTTCGGCCTCCCCGGCGGCGTCACGTTCGGCATCTCGTGGAAGAGCCCCCGCGCGAGGTCGGGCAGCGGCGCGCACGCCTGCTCTCCCAGGTTGGTCAGCTCCAGCGGGTCCTCGAGCACGTTGAAGCAGTGGTACTCGCCGTCCCACTCGCGCGCCTCGATCTTCATCGGCCCCTGCATCATCCCCCAGTTGCGGAACGCGCACCCCCACACCCACGTGCAGTTCGTGAGCGGCATCGGCGCGACCGTGCGCTCCGGCCGCGTCAACGGATGCCCGATCATCCGCCGGCGGAACGGATCGAGGCCCGGCTCGTCCCAGAGGCCCATCAGATCGAGGAACGTCGGCCCGAGGTCGAGGTGCCACACGAACGTGTCCTTCGCGCCCTCGATGCTCGCCCGCTCCTCCGGGGCGAGCGTCCCCTCCGGCGCGTCGACCCACGTCGGGACGAGGATCTCCTCGTCCCAGAGCGAGCTCGTGTGGCCGAGCTGCCAGTGCTCCCGGAACGACTCGCCATGATCCGACGTGTACACGATGACCGTGCGCTCGCCGCTCGGCGTCCCGCGGATATGGTCGATGAGCCGGCCAACCGCCATGTCCGACAGGTAAACGACGTTCTTGTAGTAGTTCTTGAAGTGCTCGTTCTTCTCGGGCGCCTTGGTCAGCTCGCTCGGCTGGAACGGCGCGTGGAGCGGATCGCTCACATAAGGGAAATGGACGTTCGAGTAATGGACGACCGCGAAGAACGGCTCGACGAGCTCGTCCCACTCCTCGATCACCCGATCGGTGAGCTGCCGATCGTAGGCGCCGTAATCGAGGTCGGCGCCCGGATCGAGCTGGGTCGCGACAGCCCGGTGCGAGACGGGGATATCCTGCACGTAGAGCCGAGCATTCCCGAACATGAGGTTCTGGCTCGTCCAGTAGGCGGTGTCCCACCCGGCCGCGTGCGCGTAGTCCCAGAGCAGCGGGGCAGCGCCGAGCACCGCGAGGCTCTCCGTCGGAGGGACGCCGGACCAGATGTTCGAGATGGAGATGGCCGTCGTCGAGTCGTGGGCCCGCATCTGCAGGAGCGGCATGCGGCGGGGCGCGGCGGCGTTGGAGAACGGCGTCGCCTTGTCGCAGGCCGGGTCGTACGCGACGCAGGTCACGTCCGCCCGCTGGCTTTCCTGCAGGATGAGCACCACGTTCCGCGGCCGCGCAGGCCGCGCCGAGAGCCGCGGCACGCGCTCCGGGTCGCGGCGCTGCACCCGCAGATCCGGCGAGTCGTTCGTGATGCCGAGGTGCTCCTTCACCAGGGCGGTGATGCCGTGGAAGTAGATCATGTCGGCCGACGACGACTGGATCACCCGGTAGCTCACCGGGATCATCGCCACGCCGGCCAGCGCGAGCGGCACGACCGCGGCGGCGAGGCGCCGCCGGAGCCGCCGGGGGCGCACGAGCCGGCGGGAGAGCCGGAGCGCCCCAAGGGCGAACCCGAGCGCGACGGCGAAGTGGGCGATCACGCTCGGGCGCCCGAGCGGGAGCGTGCCCACGATCGACCAGGGGATCGACTGGGAGTGGATCTGGGAGTCGATCGAACAGTAGATGTTGTAGAGGGCGTGGAAGCCCCCCTGGACGCCGCACGCGAGCGTGAAGAGCGCGACGAACAGCGCGCCCACGGCGCCGCGCGCCGCGCCGCGGCGGCCCGAGGCGACGTAGAGCAAGAGGCCCCAGAACCCCAGCGACGCGGCCACGGTCGCCGCGTATCCCGCGGCGTGCGGCCGATCGAACGTGGTCATGTGGCGGGCCCGGCGCAGCACGTCGGCGGCGAGGAGCCAGAGCGCCGGCGAGGCCAGGAGGGCAGCGCTGATCAGGCGGCCGCGGCGGAGCGCGGCCTTGCGCGCGGCGCGCGGACGGGCGCGGTCACGGGCGGCGCGGTCGCCCGCGCGCGCGGGGCGATCTTCTGCGCGCGTGGGGAGGACGGCGGGGGACGCGGGCGGCTCGGCGAGCGCGCCGCCCTCTCGGTCGATGTCCTGCGTCATCCGGATCAGTCGTGGCGAGGCCCGACCGCGAGGTCGCGGAGGTGGGCGGGGACGTCGACGCTGCCGGCGGGACCGCCGTAGAGGGCGTCCGCGAGCCGGGGCAGGTCGCCGCAGGCGGCGGGCCCGAGGTCGCGCTGCTCGCCGGGGTCGGCGAGCACGTCGTAGCAGTGCCAGGCGGTGTCCCAGGCACGGGATTCGAGCTTCATGTTGCCGCGCATCATCCCCCAGTTCTTGAACGCGCAGCCCCAGATCCCGGTGCAGTTCGTGAGCGCCAGCGCCGCCGGCCCCGGCGACGGCCGGAGCAGGCTGTGCCCGACCATCGCCGCCCGGTACCCCGCGAGCGCAGGCTCCTCCCAGAGGCCCATCAGGTCGAGCAGGGTCGGCGCCACATCGGTGTGGAAGACCGGCTCGTCCCGGGCCGCGCGCAGCGCGCCCTCCTCCGCGGCCGTCAGGGTGCCCGGCGGAGCGTCGACCCACCCGGGCACCCGGATCTCCTCGTCGAGGATCGAGCCCGTGTGGCCGAGCTGGCCGTGCTCCCGGAACGCCTCGCCGTGGTCCGACGTGAAGACGATGACCGTGCGCTCGCCGACCGGAGAGCTGCGGACGAAGCGGATGAGCTCCGCGATGGCCGCGTCCTGACGGTAGACCGCGTTCCTGTAGAAGTTGCGGTACGCCTCGTTGTCGTCGGGCGCCTTGCTCTCGAGGGCGGGCTGGAACGGCGCGTCCTCCGGGTCGACCAGGTAGGGGACGTGGGTGTTCCCGAAGTGAGCGACCGCGAGGAACGGCTCGCGCAGCGAGAGCACCTCGGACCGGACGTGCGCCGACAGCAGCCGGTCGTCGGCCCCGAGATCGATGTCGGCGAGCGGATCGAGCTCGGTCGCGCCGCACTGGTGCGAGACCGGCAGGTCCTGCACGTAGAGGCGCGAGTTGGCGAACATCATGTGGTGGCTCGTCCAGTAGGCGCTGTCGAAGCCGGCGGCGTGCGCGTAGTCGAAGACGAGCGGCGCCGTGTGGAGCGCCTCGCGGGTCGCGACCGGCTGGAGGCCGGACCAGAGCACCGCGAGCCCGATCGCCGTCGTCGAGGCGTTCGAGCGCATCTGCGTGAGCGGCAGCCGGTCGGGGACCGCCGCGTCGATGCGCGGCGTGCCGGGGCACGCGACGGGCGCCTCGCCGGCGGCCGCGGGCATGCGCGCCGAGCACGTCGCGTCGGCGCGCACGCTCTCGGTCAGGATGAAGAGGACGTTGCGCGGCGGGCCCGGCCGCGGGGTGACCGGCGGCAGCGAGGGCGGCGTGCGGAGCCCGGGGCGCACCTGCGCCGTGGTCTGGACGCCGGCGAGCTCCTTGAGCAGGCCGCCGATCGCGTGGAAGTAGATGACGTCGGGCGTGGAGGCCTGCACCGTGCGGTAGGAGCACGGCAGGACGAACGCGGCCACCACGACCGCGGGCGCGGCGAGGCGGGCGGCGCGGGCCCACGCCGTGCGGCCTGGCCGCACGATCCGCCGGCCCAGCCACACGAGCGCGATCGCGAGGAGCAGCGGCGGGAGGACCGAGCGGAAGAAGTTCTCGCCGTCGGCCCGGAGCTGGCCGAAGAGGCTGGCCGAGAGCGAGGTCCCGAAGAGCGTCGCGTCGAGGTTGAGGTACGTCGCGTACTGGCGGTGGAAGTAGAGCTGGCCGCCGAGCGACAGCGTCGCGAGCGCCACGAAGAGCAGCGCCGCGAGCCACCGCGACGCGCCCCGCCGCGACGAGGCCGCGAAGAGCAAGAGCCCCCAGAGCGCAGCGCTCTCGACCATCGCGCCGAGGTAGCTCGCGATGTGCTTGCCGCCCAGCTCGAGCAGGCGATCGCCGCGGAGGAGGACGTCCGCCGCCACGATGAGGAGCAGCGGGAGCGCGAGGAACAGGCGGCCGTAGCGGCGGCGGGCGCGGGCGACGGCGCGCAGCCGCGCGCGCGCCGCGGCGCGATCCGTGCCCAGATCGCGGGCGAAGCCGCGGGACGAGCGGCTGGCGGCCTCGGCCTCGACCGGGGGAGGATCGTTGAGCGCCTTGGAACGGAGCACGGAGGCGCGCGAGTTTACCGAGGACGTGGCGTATCGGGAACGTTTCTGAGGCGGCCCGGTGGCATCGAGGTGACGGCGCCGGCCGGGGTTGCCCGCCCGGGAGGCGAGAAAACCCTTCGACCGCCGCGCGAGGCGTGCCATGGAGGCGTTCGCATGGCGGAGCAGCTCTTCCTGAACGGGACGCGCGGCGCGCAGCAGACCTCCGGGGCCACGGCGCCGCCGGCCGAACCCGCGTCGACCGAGGCCGCCGCGCAGCCCGAGGCGCGGCCGTCGCCGGGCGCGCCGGCGCCCGAGCCGCCGCTCGAGACGGCGGCCAGGCTCAGCGCCGAGCTGGAGGCCGCGCTCGTGCGCGAGCTCATGGCGGCCTACCAGAGCCTGAACTACACGCATTTCCGGCGGAAGCTGCGCGCTGCGTCCATCGAGCTGTCCGACGCCGCGAGCCGGCTCGGGCGGTGGATCTCGGAGGCGCGCGCGATCGAGATCTCGCGGCCGCTCGTCCTGACGCAGCCGTGGGGCGTCGTGATCGAGGTGCTGAAGCACGAGATGGCGCACCAGTACGTGCACGAGGTGCTGGGCGTCAGGGACGAGGCGGCGCACGGGCCGGCGTTCCGCGACGTGTGCACGCGCCTCGGCATCGACGGGACGGCGGCCGGGATGCCGGCCACGGGGCGCTCGCCGGCGGATCCTGGCGGGGTCGCGCGCGGCGGCGACGCGGGCGCGTCGGAGGCGAGCATCGACGCCCGGATCCTCGATCGCATCGCCCGGCTGCTCGCGCTCGCCGACAGCCCGAACGCGAACGAGGCGCAGGCGGCGATGAGCGCCGCGCAGCGGCTGATGCTGAAGTACAACCTCGACGTCGCGAAGGCGCGCGCCGCGCGGCAGTACGGCTTCCGCCACCTCGGCGCGCCGAGCGGGCGCGTGGGCGAGACCGAGCGGATCGTCGGCGGCATCCTCGGGAAGCACTTCTTCGTCGAGGCGATCTGGGTGCCCGTCTACGTGCCGCTCGAGGGCAAGCGGGGCAGCGTCCTCGAGATCTGCGGGACGCCGGCGAACCTGGAGATGGCGGCCTACGTGCACGCGTTCCTGCACCACACGGCCGAGCAGCTGTGGAACGAGCACAAGCGGACCCAGGGGGTGAAGGGCAACAAGGACCGGCGGACCTACCAGGCCGGGGTGATGCTCGGGTTCCTCGAGAAGCTGAACGCGGAGCGGAAGGTGTCCGCGGAGCAGGGGCTCGTCTGGGTGAGGGACGCCGATCTGGACGGCTACTATCGAACGCGCCACCCGCACGTGCAGCACCTGCGCCACACGGGCAACCAGCGGACGGCGGCGCACGCGCACGGGCGCGAGGCGGGGCGAAAGATCGTCCTGCACCGCCCGATGCAGGGGGCGACCGGCAACCGGGGCATGCTGCTGCCGCCGGGCAAGAAGGGCTGAGCTCTCGGCTCCGGATCCGGGCCGCGCGAGGAGCGCGGACGGAAGCCGGAGGACGCGAGATGGCGGCGCGCCGGCGTCTCGGCCGCGGCGCGCGCTCGACGCGCTCGTTGACGGAGAAGGAGCGGTTCCGGCACGATGGCACGGCGCGCGGGAAAGCCTAGGAGAAGAACGAGATGCCGCTCCTGTTCACCATTGAAGAGCGCTTCGATGCGTCGCCCGAGGACGTCTTCCGGCTCGCGACCGACATCGACGCGTTCGGCGACTGGATGCCCAATTTCGTGCGGGTAGAGAGGCTCACGGGCGCCGTCGTCGGCAAGGGCGCGATGTGGCGTGAGACCCGCAAGATGTTCGGCAAGGAATCGACCGAGCTGTTCGAGGTCACGGCGGCGGAGCCCGGCAAGCGTCTGGACCTCTTCGTCGACGGGCAGAAGGGCACCACGGGGCGGGGGGCCTACCGCTTCCGGTATGTGTTCGAGCCCCAGGGCGCCGGCACGCTGCTCAGGATGGAGGGTGAGATCGCGGGGATGGGCTGGTTCATGGAGACGCTGGGGCGGCTGTTCATCGGCAGCTTCAAGAAGGCGGTGCACGGGGATCTCAAGGCCATGAAGACGCACCTGGAGCGGCGGCGGGCGAGCTAGGGCTGCGCCGGCCGGTCCCCACGGACACCCTCTCCGGGGGCCTCGTCGGCGTTCATCGAGCTCGTTCGATCGCGCTCAGGGCACCAAGGGCCCCACTGCGCTCACCAGCGTCATCGTGGTTATCTTGTCCTTCCTCGACACGAGCCTGGAGGACATCCGCCGATGCAGCGAGGGTGATCCGCCGCGGCTCCGGCGTACTTCTCGCGTTGCGCTCGGGCGGGCGGCGGAACAGCATGCCGGCATCATGGCGATGCGATGGCGGAAGGACCCGGAGAGGTCGCAGTCTTCTCTTATGCTCGAGCGGCTGCCGTCTATCCTGCTGTCGCTGTTTGCGGCGTTCTTCGTCGCCATCGCGAGCTTCGTGATCTCCGCCGGTTACGCGGAGCACCGAGCCGCCGAGATCGACGCGGCGGCCAGGAGCCTGGCGGAGAACGCCACGCCGAGCATCAACTCCCTGGCGGCCGCGCGCGCCGAGCTGAGGCATACCCAGGCGCTCCTGAGCGACCTCGTCAACGACGCCGCGCTGGGCCGCCCGCGCGACCGCCACGAGCTCGACGAGGCGCGCGGCAATCTATCCCGGAGCCTCGACGTCTACCTCGGCATACCCGTCTACCCGGGAGAGCTCAGGCAGTGGCAGACCGTCGCGCAGGCGCTCGGAAAGCTCGATCAGGACACCGACCGGGTCCTCTCGCTGGTGGCGAACGGCCGTCCGGACGAGGCCAGCAAGCTCATGGACGCCGCGCTGCGGGCGGACTTCAACTCGGCGAACGACGCCGTGATGGACAGCATCGAGCTCAACGCCAAGCACGCACGTCGTCTGGCGATCGAGATCGCAACCAACCGCGTTCGCTCTCGTCGGATCGCGCTGGTCCTCAACACGGCGAGCGTGACGTTCGCGCTGCTGGCCTGCGCGGCGGCCGCCGCGCAGGTCCGGCGCCACGTGAGGCTGCTCTGGCAGCAGGGCGTGCTCCTGGAGCGTCGAGCGGATGAGCTCGAGCAGTTCGCCGGCCGGGTCGCGCACGACGTGCTCAGCCCCCTCGGCGCGGTCGCGCTCTCGCTCGACCTCGCCCTGCGGCGGTGCGGCGAGGGAGAGCCGGCGCGCAAGGCGCTCGAGCGGGGCCGGCAGGCCATCGTGCGCGTCAAGCGCATGACCGACGGGCTCCTGGGGTTCGCTCGCGCGGGCGCGATGCCGGAGCCAGGCGCGCGCGCCGAGGTGCACCCCATCATCGACGATCTCATGGCCGAGCTCGTCCCTACCGCGGTAGAGCTCGGCGCGGAGCTCCGCGTCGAGCCCTTCGCCCCGTGCGCGGTGGCCGCGAGCCCCGGCGTGCTGACAAGCATCCTCGCCAACCTGATCCGCAACGCGCTCAAATACCTCGGCGACGCGGCGGTCTGTCGCGTCGTGATCCGGGTGCTCGACGCGAGAGAGGCCGTGAGGATCGAGGTGGAGGACACGGGGCCCGGCGTCGCGCCGGCCCTCGAGCAGATGGTGTTCGAGCCTCATGTCCGAGCGCAAGGCGCTCGAGTGCCGGGTCTGGGCCTGGGGCTCGCCACCGTCAAACGCTTGACCGAGGCGCACGGCGGCCGCGTGGGGCTCCGCACGGTCGTGGGCCAGGGGAGCCTCTTTTGGTTCGAGCTGCCCAGAGCGAGCGCCGAGGCGGCGCACGCGCCTGAAATCGGCTCCAGCACCGGCGCGTGACGTCCGGGAGACCGCGTCCCGGTCGCTCCGCGAGCGACGCGAGGATGCGCTGGCGATCGCGCTCCTCTCGGCGCTGCCGAGGGACGCGACCGACGGCATGAATCGCGCCGTGCGCAAGGCGACGCTCGCCAATGAACAAGGCATCGGACCAGCAGCGGCGCGCGACGAGCCGGAAGCTGCCGTGATGGCGCGATCGGAGGAAGGCGTTACGAGCGTTCCAGATGCGGACGAGATGATGGACGGCGAGGCCATGGACGAATCCATGGAAGAATCGGTGGATGCAATCGGTAGCCTCAAAATCATCCGCTGCAAGAAAGCCGACCGTGGCATTCCATGCATGAAGCAGTGTGCAAACGCTGGGATCTCGTGCGCGGCGAAGCGACCTCATCCGGAAGACCACGACGTCGGATACGGAGAGCTCGGGCAGTGCAGAACGTTGGGCGCCGTCGGCAGCTGTTGGTATCACTACCCCAATGGCCAGCTTTGTGTCTTCGTCCCGTGGAGGTCGTTTTGTCGCATTGATAACGACTGATGACGACGGTTATCGACCGGGATCACCCAAGCCACGAAGAGCTTCTTGCGCGGCTCGTTCCCAATCCGAGCCGAACAGACTCTCCATGCACTGAATCGATAGATTGTATAGCTCCGGCGGCCGCTTTCCTCCGGCCAGCGCTGCGGAGCCCACCGTGTGAAGCCGGCGCATCCGCTCGACGTCCTCCACGGTGATGGTTCTGGGGCCCTGAATGCGCCCGGCTACATGCTCCATCATCGCCCACTCGGCGGCGCCCATGGTGTTCTCCCACGCGCATGGTTCAACCCCAAGATCGGCGTCGCCGCGCTTCAGCGCACAGGCAAGAAGATAGGTATAGCCAACGGCGTAGACCTGGGCATAGACCGCCCATGCGAGCTCTTCTTCCAGGTCTTCTTCCGCGTCGGTCCGCTCCTCGTCAATCATGGCATGGACTGTACTTCCGTTCCTAGAACACCAACGATGAGGCAGCCCCGAGGTCAAGGGCTTTAGCGCTCTCTTTCCGCGGCTGGCCGGCTTCGGCTCGGCAGCGGTAGCGCTCGGTGTCGTCAGTGCAGGTCGTTTCGGCATGGGCGTCTCCCTTCGCCCTGGCGGGCGTCGTTACGGTTGGGCTGGAGCGCCGCGTCGCGTGCGCAGGAGCGAGCTGTGGCTCAATCGACGATCCGCATTCACAGGCCGGCGGTCGCCCTGGTGACCTGGATGCAGGCTGGGGTCCGAAACGGGATCGTGGAGGCGCAATCTATCAAACGGTGTGTTCCACCCAGAGGCGGATCACCCTCGGTGTTCCCGCGCTCATCCACGTAGCCCTCGTTCACGCTCCTGGCGTGGCGCGCTCGTGGCGCATGTCCCCCGTGTGGGGGAAGTCAGTGCATCGAGGCCCTCCTTGAGGTCGAGCTCGGCCTCGATGGAGCCGCTGCCGTGGCGGCGTTGAGTCCCTTGTCGACGGACCGTTGCCGGCGGCGCGCCTTGACCGTGGCTCGCTGCAAGGCGTGCGCCTGCTGCTCGACCGACTGCGCCTGCAGGCGCAGGCCCTTGGCCGAGGCAGCCGCTGCGCTCTGCGCGTCGTAGAGCGTGCCGTCGCGCCACATGGCCCACAGCACCCCCGACAGCCGCCGCGCCAGCGCCACGACGGCGATGTGGCGACCCCGGCGTTCGGCAATGGCGTCTGCCCATCGACGCAGTGGGTCGTCGCCGCTCTTGTTCTTGTGCCGCAGGATCGTGTGCGCGGCCTGTGTCAGCAGCACGCGCACGTACGCGTTGCCTTGCTTGGTGATCGAACCCAGCCGCCGCTTGTCGCGCCCGCCGGAGGTGTCCTCCAAGGGAACCAGACCCAGGTAGGAGGCGAGCTGGTGGGCGTGGCGAAAGCGCTTGGCTTCGTCCACGACCGAGACGAACGCGGCAGCGACGACCAGCCCCACGCCGGGCGCCGTGGTCAACCGCGCGATCACCGGCTCGTGGGCGCACAGCTGCTCGAGCGCGGCATCGACCAGCGCGATCTGGGGGTTGAGCACCTCCAGCGTGATCACCAAGGGCCCGACCAGCTGACGGCTCTCGGCTGGCAAAGAGGCCTCGCGCAGCCGCGCGAGAAAATCCTCGGTCATACATGTCGCGAGCTTGTGTCCGCAGGCGCGCAGAATGCCGCGCACGGTGGTGACGTACTGGGCTCGCGTCTCGACCAGCGCGCGCCGGACGGCCAGCTGGTGGCGAATGGCCCGCCGGTGAGGCGAAAGCACGTGAGCGAGCGGAATGCCCCCGCGCTCGACGGCGCGCGCCAGCGCCTCGGCATCGAGGCGGTCATTCTTGCGGCCGTGCTGGCCAACGCCGACCTGACGTGCTCGCGTGGTGTCGACGACCAGGACGTCGTGGCCCCAGTCGCGGAGCTTGTCGTGAGCCACCCAGGCCTCCCGGCACGCCTCGATCGCCACCCGGGCCGGCGAGGACGACGGACCGAGGACATCTTGGAGCGAATCAAGCGAGCGGACCGTGCGTCGCAGCGCCACCTGCCCGCCCACTACCTCGCAGAACGAAATCTCGTTGACCCCCAGATCCAGCGCTACACTTCGCATGGCTGACCTCTCCTGGGCCCCCGTCGACTGCGTCTTCGAACGCGTGGGGGTGCCCGCAGGCAACCCTGCAGGCGAGAGGTCGGCCATCTTGCTTGCTGCTCCGAGTGGCTCCTTCTTGCGCGCTGCTCTCCGGAGCTTGGAGCCCCCGCCGGAGGCCTCCGTCCGCCCATCGCCCGCAGCTTTGTCCGGCTGGAGCGCGCAGGGGGAGTCAAGGGCGGCGGAGCCGGCGAGCTCCGCTCGCGAACCCTTGACCCCCCCGAGCACTCCAGCACGCTCTGCTGCTGCCGATGGGCCGACCTCCACGGTGATGCGGGCTGTCTTCGCAGGCCCCGCCGCGCGAACGCGTCGAGCAGACGCACGGGTCGGTGCGGTCGGCATCGTGGATCCAGGCGCCGCTTGGGCTGCCTCATCCCATCTATCATGTTGAAACCCGGAGGATTTCACAGGGAGGCGAGGAGGCGGGGAGGAAGAAAAAAAGAATCTCTCCTTCTCGCCGTCTCTCGCTCCCCGCCTCCTCGCCTCCCTGTGAAATTCCTGCTTTTTCTCGGGGTTTCAACCCGTTTGTCGCTCTAGGGGCTGCCAGCTGGGGGAGGAGCCGGGACCACGTCTCCAGGCGCCCCCGTGAACGCAGCCAGCGGTGAGGGCGTGAGGTCAGCCCGCGTCGCCCCCGTGGCCTCGAGGCGCGTGTCGGCTGCTGCTCCGCGGCCCCTCAGGCGAGCGGCCACAGGGCGCGAAACGGCCACGGACACGCCGAACCGCTCGCTGGCGCGAGCTCGACCAGGCGGACGGCGGCGCACCCGGCACCGCGCGGGCCCCCTCGCTGCAGCGTGGGCGCGGCGTCGAGGTGCACGCCGGCGTCCGCCTGGTCGAGCTCCGGGGCCGCGGCATCGAGGTCGCGAGCGCCCTGGAGCTGTCATGGGAAGATCAGCTGCCCCTCCCCGGGGCGTCCATGGGGAACCCTTCGAGAAAACCGCTTGACTCCGCCCGCTTGCCCATGATGGCTTGAAAGCCAAGGGAGGTATTCTCCATGGCAAAGTCCATCCCCTTCGATCCGACTCCATACCTGCGCCCTCCGAAGCTCGACGTCCGGCAGGCCGTCGCGCTCGCGATCGCGCTCCTCTCGGCGCTGCCGAGGGACGCGACCGACGGCATGAAGCGCACCGCGCGCATCGTGCGCAAGGCGACGCTCGCCATGAACAAGGCGTGGGGCCAGAAGCGGCGCGCGGCCGGCGCCCCGAAGCCCGCGAGCAAGGCCAAGGCGGACTACCGCGTCGACACCGCCTGGGCCGCCCTGAAGATGCGGGTCGATGCCTGCGCCTTCTTGCCGGCCACGGCGCACCCGAGGGCCGAGCGAGCCAAGGAGATCTCGCAGATCCTGTTCCCGGAAGGCCTCGAGTTCCTCAAGCTCTCGATGGATCTCGAGTGGGCCGAGAGCAACGCCCTCCTCGGCCGGATCGCCGAGGACGACGCGCTCGGCAAGGACCTTGTCGCCATCGCGGGTCCTGAGTTCTTGGCCGAGGTGCGCGCGGCCCACGAGGCCTATGGCGAGGTCCTGGGGATCACGAAGGCGCACGAGACACCGGCGGACGTGGCGGCCCTGCGCGAGCCGCTCCGGGAGCTCGTGAGCGCGATCGGCGATTACATGCTCCAGGTCGTCGCCGGCGTCGATCGCGAGAGGCCGGAGACGGTCCAGGCGGCGCGCGCCGCGCTGGCCCCGCTGGACCGCCTGCGCCAGGCCGCCGCCCGGCGGGCGGCCGGCAAGAGCGGCAAGGGCGCCCCGGCCGCGGACGAGGACGACGAGGAGGCGCTCCCCGAGATCGAGCTCGAGACGCCGGTCCCTGACGTGCCGCAGTAGCCGCCCCGTCCGAACGGGGCCGGCGCCGCCCCTCGCACGACGTTGCCGCCCTCGAACGACCCACGGCGCATCGAACGTGTACAAGGTTGCCCCCTCGGACGACCCACGGCGCCTGCGCTGCTTCACCCGCCTGCTCACCTCGATCCGCTGCGGCCACGCCGATGACCGGCTTCCCGCCGCGATGGCCGCCCAACAGCTTGCATTCGGCACCTCAGACGCTCATGGCCGCCCGGGTCGCCCGCCACCGGCGCTCTCGATGCCGACGCGCAGCACGACCTCGCCGGCGCCCAGGTCGACGCCGAGTAGCGCGGCGTCGTCCGTGGCGAACAGGAAGCGGAGCGCGCGCGGGGCGATCCGGAGCGGCGGCGACAGGCGCAGCGCGTCGCTCCCCTCCTCCACCCACACGATCTGGCAAGCGTCGCCGGCGTCGAGCGCGAGCACGAGGTGCGACGCCGAGAAGGCGTGCAGCACGGCGCGCCCGGGCAGCGCGATCCGCCGGGGCGGCGCGCCCGCCTCGCCGCGGCGGACGATCGCGCGCCCGCCCGCCTCGAGGTGATCGCGTCCCACGGCGCGCGCCGAGGGCGGCGCGCCGAGCCCGAGGTGCGCGAGCGCCTCGAACGCCTCGCGCTCCTCGGGCGTGGGGCCGAGCGGCTCGCCCAGGGCCGGCGCCGCGGCCGGCGCGGACCAGGCCGCGGCGACAGCGCGTGCGGCGGCCGCCTGCTCGGGCGTCGCGGGGGGGTGCACGACCACAGCGTTCCCCCGCGGGTCCAGTTCCTGCACGCCGCCGCCCTTGCCCACGAGCAGCCGGCCGTCCCGGACCGCAAGGACAGCGTCGCCGAGGAGCTTGCCGATGACGGACCGCGCGCCCCCTTCAAGGCGCACGATGTCGTGGAAATCGACCGCGTACACCGCGTCGCCGGCGGCCACCGAGCGGCGCAGGTGCAGCGTGCTCGACGCGCCGACCAGCGTGGTGTGCTCCGGCAGGACGAACGGCGCCGGGAAGAGCCGCTCGCGGAGCAGATCCGCGTCCTCGCCGGACGCGAACCGGCGCACCGCCTCGACGATCGCCTCGCGGAGCCTCGCATCGAGCGGCTCGACAAGCCCGGCGTGGGCGCCCGGGGAGAGCGGCCCAACATCCAGGAGCTGGCGCCCTGCGCCCGCGAGCGCACGGTCGCTCGGCTGGGACTGGAGCGCCCGCTGGAGATCCTCGCCGGAGAAGCGGCCGAGCAGGAGCCGCGGGAGAAACTCGTAATCGGGCCGGCGCGCGAACGGCCCCGACCCCGCCCCGTACCATTCCAGGAGCCCTCGGGCCCTGCGCATGTTCGCGCCGGCCTGACGGATCCACGCCGCCGCCTCCAGGATGTGCCAGGGGTCTAGGAGGCGCTCGATCGGCGCGCACCAGGGGCCCTTGAGGTTCGGCGGGATCGTCTTGCGCCATTCACACCGCGCACGCTCGCCCTCTTCGCTGCGCCAGCGCGTCACGTCCTCGAGCGGCTCCGGCACGCCGTGCGCGGCGAGCCACTCGAGCAGCGCGCAATCGTCACGCAGCTCGGCCCAGCCGCACCACTGTTTCCAGTCGAGGCCCCGCCAATAGATCGAACGGTTCTCCGGGTAGAGATCCAACCGGCCGGCCGGGCCGCCCTCCGCCGCGACCACGAGCCCAAGCTGCGGCAGCCCGTGCGGCGCGCGGCCGCGCTCGTCGAAGTAGGGCTTGTCCTCGCAGATCTCGAGCGCCGGTCCAAGGGCCTTCAGCGCCGCCCGGTCGAGCTCGGCGAGCACGCGATCGCCCCCGTCGACCACCAGGCCCCGGGACGCCGCCACGAGCGCGCGCTGGACGTCCTCGTTCCGGGGGGGCTGACCGTAAGGATAGGGATTGATGAAACGCACGGGCTCGTCTCGCTCCTCGCTCCGGGCCGATCAGCGCCGGCGCCGGCCGCGGCCTCCCTGCGGGCGGGGGCGCGTCTCGACCCAGGTGCCATCATGAACGTACGGCGTCGTTCCGCCCGTCCAGTTCGGCGCCATCATGCCGGGGCCCCACGCGTGGCCGCCTGGCCCCACGGACGTGGTGCCCGCGTAGGTCGCGGCCGGGTTGGCCGAACGCGCGCCGCTCGCCATCGCCCGGGTCTCGTCCGCGACGGCCTGGAGCACGCTCGGCCCGTTGCCGGCCCCGGGGGTCGCGCTGTTGCACGCGGACAGCTCGACGCGCCGCTTTCGCCCCCGCTTCTGGCCGCGGAACCCCGCCGCCGTGAGCCGCTGCCCGAGCTGGCGGCCGTCGATGTACCCGTTGCCCCACTCCACCAGGTTGGGCGCGCCGTGCGTCGATACGATGACGTGATCCTCTCGCGCCAGGCTGCCCGGCGTGAGCTGATCGTACCGGAGCACGCGAGCGCCAGGGTTCTGCGCCTGGATCATGGCGACATGCTGCTGGATGGTCGCGTCGCCCGGCGCGCCCACGACGATCGTCGTGAGCCCCGAAGGATCGATGAAGATCGTGACGTTGGGGACGAACCCGATCTCCTGCAGCGAGCCCAGCAGGCCGATCGGGTCGGGGGTCAGGAAGACGTGCGTCGTCGGGTCGTAAAAGCGGTGGCGGTTGTAGTGCAGATCGGTCACCGCGTCGGCGCGCTGCCCGGCGAACCGGAGCGCGCCCGGATCGCCCGTCGCGTGCGCGACGCGACCGAAGGCGCCGAGATCGATCTCCGACGCGCGCCCGTCGCGGTGCAGGTAGAGCCAGGGCGTGGAGGCCGCGTCGGTCACGACCATCCGCCAGTCCTTGCCGTCGCGCGCCTCGAGGAGCGGCGTGAAGCCGTCGTCGTCGAAGACGCGCTGGATCGACGGCCCCCTCGTCGGGCGCTCCTCGACGAGGCTCTCGCCGTCCCAGCCGAACCAGGTGCTCTCGCCGTTGCCGTGCGCCTGCGCGACGCAGCGGCCGAGGGGGTCGTACAGGTAACGGACGGCGAGGCCGTCGCCGCGGACCGCTGCGACGAGGCGGTCGCGCTCGTCGTACGTGTAGCGCCAGGTTTGCAGCGGCCCCTGGCCGACGCGGGCCGCGAGGCGGCCGCGGGCGTCCCACTGGATCTCGGCGCCGCCCGCGCGCAGGGGGCGGCCGTCCCCGCCGATCGACCATGTGGGGCCGCGCGACGGGATCGGCGTTCCCTGGGGCGCGTACGCGAACTGCTCGTCGGCGCCGAGGCCGTGGAGGCGGAGCGGCCTGCCCTCGACGTCGAGGTCGTACTGGCGCGCGCCCCGCTCGCTGTCCGTGATCGCCGCGACCGGGCCCACCCGGCTCCACGTCCACGCGCGCGCCCTGACCGGCTCTCCGCGCTCATCCAGGATGGCGACGCTCTCCGGCAGGCCCTGGACGTCGCGCGACCAGACGAGCTCGCGCGTCCCGTCGAGCCGCCTTCGCCGCGCCTCGCCGCGCGCGTCCCGCGTGAACGCGAGCCCATCCGCCTCCGCGGCCGCGACGTCGAGCGACGCCGGCGCGCCATCTTCCTCGCGCCGGCGCACCTCGACGGACCACCCCGTCGCATAGCGGCGGTCCAGCACGCGACCCGCGTCGTCGAAGCGGCGGGAGACGGCGAACGCGAACCCGACGGTCTCCTGGACCTCCCGGACGACCCGGCCGTCGTCGTCGCGCTCGAACGTGACCATCACGTCGGCGTTGCGCGCGCGCGTGAGGTGGCCGAGCGCATCGTACTGGAACTCCTCCACGAGCCCGCCCGAGGTCTCGACCTTCGTGACGCGACCGGCCCCGTCGTGCTCGTAGCGCACCCACGCACCGTCGGCATGGATCGCCCGGACGAGGTGGTTCGAGCCGTCGTACTCGTACGCCGTGGTCGAGCCGCCGAACGAGGTCTCGCGGGAGAGGTTGCCGCTGCCGTCGTACTCGCGCGCATGGCGCTCGCCCGCGGCGTTCTCGATCCACCGGAGCCGCAGGAGAGCGTCGTAGCCGAGCCGGAATCGCCTGCCGTCCGGGCGCACCACCTCCACGAGCGCGCCGGCGACATAGCGGTACCTCGTGATCCCGCTCGCGTCGGAGCGCGCGATGATGCGGCGGCTCCCGTCGATCTCCAGCTCCAGGACGCTGCCGTTCGGCTCCTCCAGGCGCACCAGCGCGAAGCGCGAGTCGTACGCGAACCGATAGACGCCGCCCTTCGGAGTGCGCGCCTCGACGGGGCATCCGAACAGATCGAAGATGTACTCGTAGACCTCGCCGGCCGGCGTCTCGACCCGGAGCGGGTTGCCATGCGCATCGTAGTCGTAGGTGAGCTCGGCGCCGTCCGGCCCGGTCGACGCACGCACGAGGCCGTGCGCGTCCCACTCGAGCGCGTGGTCGCGGCCGCGCCAGTCGACGCTCCCGGTGGGGATTCCCCTCCAGTACGTGGTGCGGGTCTTCTTCCCGTCGGGCCGCGTGCGGACGCTCGCCTGCGCCTCCGCGTCGACCGCGTCGCGCCACGTCGCGCCGTCGGGCTCGGTGACGCTCGCGAGGTGCCCCGCGGCGTTGTACGACCACCGCGTGGTCCGCCCACCGCCGTCGCGGATCGAGAGCAGCCTGCCGATCGTGTCGTACGCGTAGGTGCGCGCATGGCCGCGCGGATCGACATAGACGGTCACGAGGCCGAGCGCGTTGCCCGTGTACGTGTGGGTCGCGCCCTCGCCGTCGATCACCACGGTCCTGCCCCGGGCGGGGTCATACGACAGCCGGGTGTGGTGGATGCCCCGGGCGCCCGGGAGGCGGGGCGCGCCGAGCTCCGCGAGCACGTCGCGGCCGGCGATCTCGCCCCAGGTCTCGACGCACCGTTTGACGCCGTCGATCGCCTCGTACCTGAAGTGGTAGGCGAGCCCGTCGGGCAAGACCTCCCGGACGAGGTAGTGCTCCTCGTCGTATTGGTACCGGATCTCGGCGCCGCCCGCGTCGATGACCCGCACCAGATCGCCCGCGCCGTCGAGCTCGTAGGTCACGGCGCGGCGGGTGTGCGTGGTGCCATGCTCGTCGATCGCGGTCACCTCCCACCAGGCGAAGAGCCCCTCGCGCTCGAGCCGGGCGCGCCGCCCGACGGCATCGACGATGCCCGTGAGCTCATCGCCTCGCCATTCCATGCTCGCCCTGTTGCCGAACGCGTCGCGGATCTCGACGAGCGCGAAGCGGTCCTCCGAGGCGGCGCGGCGCAGCACCCGCACGAGGCCGTCGTCCTCCTCGACGAGGAGATCCTCTCCGACGGCGGCGACGCGGACCCCGAACGGCAGGAGCAGGACGACATCCTGCGCGGGCCAGGCGAGCGCCTGGGTGCGACCGCCCGGCGCGGTGAGCTCGATCGCATCGCCGCGGCGCCGAGCGCTCCAGGCGAAATCGTGCGACCACCCCCACCCCATGCCGCAGCGATGCCGCACCGCCGCGGTCGAGTAGCTCCGCTCCAGGGTCACCACCAGGGGCCCTGGCAGCTCAAGGTCCGCGACGGGGTTCGTGTACATGGCCCCGGTCACGACGTCGATCGGGTGCCCCGCGGACGCCTGGCCATCCGCCCCCGGCGGCGCGGGTGGGCTCGGCGGGCCCGCGCCCTGGCTGCTTCCGCCGCCGCCCCCGCCGCCGTTGCTCGGGCCCTGCGGGCCGCCGCCGCCCGGGCCGCCGGCGCCGCCGCCGCCGCCGCCACCGCTGCCGCCGCCGCCCGCGGCGTTGCTCGCGCTCGCCCCGGCGCCGGCGGTGATGCTCTTGTTCATCTGGCCCATGCTGCCCGTGATGCCGGCCATGCCGAGCTCGATGAGGACGTTGGGCGCGCCCAGCCAGGGAAAGCACGGCCCCCCCGTGTTGAGGCTGACGACCTCCTTGAGCGTGCCCGCCTCGTTGCCGTGACAGGCCTTCATGCAGCCGCCGACCGTGAGGATCTTCGCCCCTTCGATCTTGGTCCGCATGCATGGATCGATGATCCCCTCGCCCACGGTGCCCATCGTCGGGTACGGGATCGGCACCGGGCTCGGTGCCGCGGGCGTGAGGCACACGCTGACGGCCATGCCGGTCATCTGGTGACCCGACTTTTCCGTGACTGCGTCCATGTGAAGGATGGTGACCTTGGCCATGGCGCCCTCGAGCGTTGCACGAGGTGAATCCCGGCCACAACGACGAGGATGTCGGCGCGACGTCCGTGCGGGCCCGATGCGAGGCGGTCACGCACGCGGTATCTCTCGCTCCGGCGCTCCGGCACGACATCCTGTCGCGGGCGCCGATGCGCGCAGGCCACGGTCCCAAAGGCCGCCGCCGCGCCGTGCCCGGGTCACACCACCGAGGAGACCTCGTGTCCCCGAGATAGCGCGATGACGCTCTTCACATGACGGGGCCGGCGCCGCCCCTCGCACGACGTTGCCGCCCTCGAACGACCCACGGCGCCTCGAACGTGTACAAGGTTGCCCCCTCGGACGACCCGCGGCGCCTCGAACGTGTACAAGGTTGCCCCCTCGGACGACCCACGGCGCCTCGAACGTGTACAAGGTTGCCCCCTCGGACGACCCACGGCGCCTCGAACGTGTACAAGGTTGCCCCTCGGGCGATCCCGGTTTCCTTCCGTTCACCCCCTTCCGTCTTTGTTGACCCGGTGCGCGGCCCCAGGCACCATCGGCGCGCAGCGCCCGGCCGGCCTGCATGGCCGGAGGCTCGGCTCCGGCTCGCTCCCCTTCCCCTAACAAGCTGTTGAGGTGCTTTGATGCCCGTTCGTACGATGCTCTTGCTCTGCTTCGCGCCCTTTGTCATTGGCGCTCTCCAAGGTTGCGGCGGCGATGACGGCGGGGGCGAGAGCTCCGGGGGATCGACGCTCGGCGACTGTCCGCCCGACTCGACCGCGCAGGCGGACATGGGCTACCAGGCGCTCCAGAGCCAGTGCGTGCCCTGTCATTTGACGACCTCGATGGGCGCGTCCCGCATCAACGCCCCGGAGGACGTCAACGTCGACGACCCCGCCAGC
Organism: Sorangium sp. So ce281; assembly: GCF_051527395.1. NCBI lineage: Bacteria > Pseudomonadati > Myxococcota > Polyangiales > Polyangiaceae > Sorangium > Sorangium sp. So ce281. The sequence goes on along the minus strand of NZ_CP150322.1, from coordinate 1,336,420 downwards.
GTCAGGGCCGAGGCGGAGGAGATCTTCGAGGAGATCCAGATCGGCGGGGCGAATGGCGCGGACGGGATGCCCATCGGCGCGAAGCTCTCCGACGACACGATCGAGGCCATCCGGGTCTACCTCGCCTGCGACGCGGCCCAGTAACGCCGCGCCCCCGCCACGCCCGCCTCTCACGTCCGAACGCCGGCGCGCCAGCTCACGAGAGGGCGCGCCGGCGGCTCGCCGCTCGCCTCGATCGCTGTGCGACCGCGCGATCCGGAGTATGGTGCAGCCATGTTCAGGCTGGATGCCCGCTCCGGGGCTGCCGCGCTCGCGCTGGCCGCCACGCTCGCGCTGACCGCGTCGCTCGGCGCCTCGTGCGCCGGCGCGCCCCCCGCGCAACGCGGGGCGGCGGCCTGCCCGCCGCTCTGCCCGCAGCCGGCGCCCCCGGCGAGCGCAGCGCCGGCGGGGCCCGTCGTCCCGGGCACGCCGGGCGAGGCGCCGGCGTTCGACCCCGAGCGCCTCACCCTCGTGCTGGACGACCCGCGGCTCGCGCAGGTGCAGAAGCTCGTCGAGCAGGAGGCGTACGCGGGCGCGGCCGCGGCGATGGCCCAGGCGCTGTCGGCGCCCCTGTCGCCCGCCGATGCCGCGGCGTTCCGCTACCAGCTCGGGCGGCTGCGCGTCCTCGCGGGCGATCCCGTGGGTGCGGCGAAGGAGTACGACGCCGCCGCGGCGGCGGGCGGGCCGCTCGCGGATCACGCGAGGTTCGCGGCGGCCGATCTCCTCGCCAGGGCGGGGCAGCCCGACGCGGCGCTCGCGCGCGCGCGCGCCGTCGCCTCGGACGTCGCGATCGCCGACGAGCTCGATCGCATCGTCGCCGGCGCGCTCGCCGACAAGGGCGACATCGAGGGCGCGGCCGCGCGCTGGCGCGCGTACCTCTCCCGCAGCTGGCCGGCGTCGACGTGGGTGCCCGAGGCGCTCCGCTTCGCCCGCGCGCTGCTCCGCCACCCGAGCCAAGACCACGCCGAGGAGGCGATCCGGGTCGCCCGGCGCGTCATCGACGAGGCGCCGGGCGGCGCCGGCGCCGGGGAGGCGAAGGAGATCCAGGACCAGGCCCTGTCGACGCTGCCGTTCGCGCGGCGCAAGCCGTTCCTCGATCTGGGCCCCGCCGATCTGCTCGCCCGCGCGCGCGCCCTGCTCGCCTCGCGCCAGGACAAGGAGGCGCTCGCCGTCACCGACGCGCTGATCGCCCTCCCCGAGGCGCAGGCGCCCTCGGCCTTCGCCTGCGACGCGTTCGCCGCGCGCGGCGAGGCGCTCGGGCGCCTCCGGCGGCGGGCCGAGGCCGCCGACCTCTTCGGCACGGCGATCGAGCGCTGCGGGCCGGCCGCGCCCGCCGCGGGCGCGAGCGCGCCCGACGCCGCAGGCGTGACGCCCGCTGCAGGTGCGAGCGCGCCCGCCCCGCGGCGGCCCGAGACCCTCTACAACGCCGGGCGCGCGTCGCTCCGCGTCGATCGGCACGCCGAGGCGGCCGCGCGCTTCGCGCTGATCGAGAAGGAATACCCGGAGCACCGGCTCGCGGACGACGCGCGCTACCTCGGCGCGCGCGCGCTGCTCGGGCTCGGGGACCAGGCGCAGTTCGTGCAGCTGCTCACCGCCATGCCCGACGACTACCCGTCGGGCGACATGGTCGCCGACGGCCTGTTCGAGCTCGCGCTCTTCGAGATGGAGCGCGGCGACTGGGCGGGCGCGGTCAGGCCGCTCGAGCGCGCGCTCGAGCGGTTCCCGCACGAACGGGCGTACCACGCCGCCGGCCGGCTCCCCTATTACCTCGGGCGCGCCCACATCGAGACGGGCTCGCCCGACAAGGGGAAGGCGCTGCTCGAGCAGGTGATCCGCGATTACCCGCTCTCTTTCTACATGGCGCTCTCCCACGCGCGGCTCGCCGACGTCGACCCCGCCGCCGCCGAGCGCGCCCTGTCCGCGGCCCTGGAGCGCGACGCGAGCGCGCCGTACACCGAGCTCAGGAGCCCGCTCTTCGCGCAGCCCGCGTTCACGCGCGCGCTCGAGCTCGCGCGCCAGGGGGAAGCGAGGCTCGCGCGGCGCGAGCTCGATCTGCTCGGCGTCGGAGGCAAGACGGCGCCGCGCGAGGTGATGTGGGCCTCGGCGTTCCTGCTCGCGCGCGCGGGCGCGCTGCCGCAGTCGTACAGCATCCTGCGCACCGCCATGGCGGCGCCGGCGGCCGTCGAGCTCGCGGGCGAGTGGGTCGATCACTACCCGGTCGGGCGCTGGCGCGGCGCGTGGGAGCTCGCCTATCCGCGCCCCTTCGCGGGCGTCGTCACCGCGGAGACCAAGCGGAGCGGGATCCCCGAGGCCCTCGCCTACGCGATCATGCGCGAGGAGTCGGCCTTCGACCCGAGGGTGGCCTCGCCGGCCCAGGCGTTCGGGCTGATGCAGCTCATCGTGCCGACAGCGAAGCGGATGGCCAAGCCGCTCGGGCTGCCGTGGAGCGCCAACGCGCTGAAGCGCCCCGAGGTCAACATCGCGCTCGGCTGCCGCTACCTCTCGCAGCTGCGCGGCCAGTTCTCGGACAACCCCCTGCTCGCGATCCCCGCCTACAACGCGGGGGGCGGCGCGCCGAAGCGATGGATCGCGGAGCGCCCCTCGCAGAGCTTCGACCTGTGGGTCGAGCGCATCCCGTACGAGGAGACGCGGCTCTACACGAAGCGCGTGATGACGAGCCTCGCCGTCTACGAGCTCCTCTACGCTGGCGCTCAGCCGGGCGAGGCCCTGCGGACGCCGCTCCCCGCGAGCCCGGCCGCGCGCTCGGCCGTGGCGAACGCCGCGCCCTGACCGCCGCGCCGGCGGAGCCGCGCGCCGGAGCGCCGGCGGAACCGGAAGCCAAACGCCGCCGAGGTTTCGGCGAGCTGGCCGCGCTCAAGCTTTGGTAGAGTCCGCGTGTGATCGACCCGTCGAGCCCTTCCCACCAGCTCGTGGGCGCCGTGCTCAACGGGCGCTTCCGGATCCTGCGACTCCTCGGCGAGGGGGGTATGGGCGCGGTCTACGAGGCCGAGAGCCTTCGCGGCGAGGGCAAGCGGGCGATCAAGGTGCTCCACCCCGAGTTCACGCAGGAGGAGCAGGTCCTCCACCGCTTCTTCGCCGAGGCGGAGGCGACGAGGGGGTTCGTCCACCAGAACATCGCCTCGGTCTTCGAGGCGACCCGCGCCGAGGACGGCACGCCCTACCTCGTCATGGAGCTCCTGCAGGGCGTCCCGCTCGCCGCGTACATCGACACGGGCAACCCGATCCCGCCGCAGCAGGCCGTGCCGATCATCCACGAGGTGCTCCAGGCGCTCATGGCGGCGCACAGCCACAAGGTGATCCACCGCGATCTGAAGCCGGAGAACCTGTTCCTCATCCGCGATCCGCGCGGGGGCTTCCGCGTGAAGGTGCTCGATTTCGGCATCGCGAAGGTGATGGACGCGGCCGGCGGAATGGGCCTGAAGACCCGCGCCGGCACGCTCCTCGGGACGCCCGGCTACATGAGCCCCGAGCAGATCAAGAACGCGCAGGGCGTCGACGCGCGCGCCGATCTCTGGAGCGTCGGCGTGATCTTCTACGAGATGCTCACGGCGACGCAGCCGTTCCCCGCCGAGAACGAGTTCGCGCGGCTCACCGCCGTGCTCGCCAAGGAGGTGCGCCCGATCGAGCAGGTCGCGCCCCACCTCGCGGCCTGGGGCCTCTTCTTCCAGCGCGCCCTCTCCAAGGACGTGGCCGGGCGCTTCCAGACGGCCGAGGAGATGGCGCAGACGCTGGGCGCCATCGCGCACCGCACGGGCATCGCGACGCCCAGCGCGCGGCCCGACGCGCCCGCGTCGCCCGCGCTGACGCACCAGCTGCCCTCGCTGCCGCCGCCGCAGCCGCTCCAGTACGCGACCCAGCCGCCGCAGAGCATGGCGCCGCCGCCGCAGAACGTGACGCAGCCGGTGCAGAGCGTGCCGCCGGCCGCGTCCAGGATCCCGACGGTGCCCCCGCCGCGCATGACGGCGCCGCCCATCCAGGCGTCCCCGTCGGTGGCGCCCACGGCGACCTTCTCGGTGACCAACAGGCCGACCCACATCAGCGCGCAGCAGCCCGCCGGCGCGCCGACGCTCACGGGCGGCCACTACGACGTGCGGGTCGTGGAGGTCCCCCTGGCCGCCGAGGGCGGGGGCTCGGAGGGCGCTGCCTGGTGGCTCGTGGGGCTCATCGGGCTCGTGTGCCTCGGCGTCGGCTTCGCGCTCGGCGTGCTGGTGAGCGGGTGAGCGCGTGAACGGGAGCGCCCGCGTCCGCGCCCTGCTCGCCGTCACCTGCGCCGCCGGCGCCCTGGGCGCGCCGCGGCCCACGCTCGGCGACCCGCCCGCGGAGCCCCCCGTGCCGGTCGTCGATCTGCACGTCGACGTGCCCTGGCAGGTCCACTTCAAGGGGCGCGACAGGCGCCTCGGCGAAGGCCACGCCCGCAGGGAGACGCTCGTCGCGGGCCACTACCTCGGCATCGTGCTGCCGATCTACCTGCCCGACCAGGCGCGCCCCGAGGGCCCGCAGATCGAGGACGCCAGCGCGGTCCTCGCGACGATCGAGGCGATCATCGCCGCGAACCCGGTGCTCCTCCCGCTCGGCGCGGCGCGGGCCGAGCCGGGGAAGATCAGCACGTTCCTCTCGATCGAGGGGGCCGGCGCGTTCGCGGCGGACATCGCGCAGATCGACCGCTTCATCGCGCGCGGCGTGCGGCTCATCAGCCCGAACCACGCGAAGAACACGCGGCTCTCGTCGTCCGCGACCGGCGGGCCGGCGGCGTACGGGCTGACCGAGCTCGGCAAGCGGTTCTGCGAGCGCGTCTACGACCAGGGCGCCCTGATCGACGTCTCGCACGTCTCGGACGCCGCGTTCGCGGATCTCGTCCCGATCGCCGCGGCGCGCGGCGCGCCGATCGTCGCGACCCACTCGAACGCGCGCGCGGTGGCGAACCGGCCGCGCAACCTGACGGACGAGCAGCTGCGGCTCATCGCGCGGAGCGGCGGGGTCGCGGGGCTCAACTTCCACGCCCCCTTCGTGAACGGCACGAGCGAGGCGGACGTCGACGACGTGGTCGCGCAGGTCGATCACATGGTCCGCGTGGCAGGCGTCGATCACGTGGCGATCGGCTCGGATTTCGACGGTGGCATCGTCCCGCCGAGGGGGCTCGACGACGCGTCGGCGCTGCCGGCGCTCGCCGCGCGGCTCAGGCAGCGCGGCATGTCGCGCGAGGACGTGGTGAAGATCTTCGCGCAGAACGCGCTGCGCATCCTCGGCTGGCGGCCGGCGATGGAGGCGAAGAGCGCGAGCGCGGCCGGCGGCGCGCGCCCGTAGCCGGGGGCCGCGGCGCGCCGGCGACGGCGACGCGCGCCCGCGACGGCGACGATGTCCTGGTCGCAGCGCCCGGCGCCCGAAGCGGCGGCGAGCGCCTTCGTCTGCATGGATGGCGTGGACGGCGCCGCGCCCCTCGGACTACCCTCCGGCTCCCGCCGGGAGGATCCCATGACCGATCTCGACGACCGCTGTCTCGACACGTTCCCCGAGTGGCTGCGCAGCCTCGCCTCGGACGCCACGGATCTGGCGGGCCTGCTCGCCTCGCCGGACAGCCCGGAGGCCACGCGCCGCTCGCTCGCGGGGGGCCTCAACTACCTCTTCAAGTCGCTCGACCTCATCCCGGACGGCATCGAGGATCTCGGCTTCCTCGACGACGCCTTCGTGCTGCGCGTCGCCGCGTCCTTCGCCGCCGCGGAGAGCCCGGAGCTGCGCGACCAGGCGCCGGCCCTCGCGCGGCTCGCCCGCGACGCGGAGCTCATCGCCGAGCTGCTCGGCGGCGACTACGCCCGGCTCAAGGGCTACGTGCGCTCGCTGGAGAAGGGCGCCGCGCGCGGCCGCACCGTCGACGACATCCTCGGCGACGAGCAGGCCCGCACCTCGTTCATGCACGAGATCACCGGCTGGGCGTCGAGCTACACCGCCCCGGGCTTCAGCCGTGACGCGAAGAATCTGATCAAGCTAAAATCATTCCTCTCCGCCAAGCTCCCGGCCTGATCGCGCGCGTCGAGGCGCCGCTGCGGCGCGCCACGGCGCGTCCACCGCTCGCCATGGTACACCCCCGATCATCCCCCGGAGGATCGCGTCCGATGTCAGCCGCTCTCCGCCTCACCGCGCTGCTCGCCGCACTGCTCGCCGCGGGCTGCGACGCCGACCGACCCGCCTCGACGGCGCACAGCCCCGCCGCCACCTCTCCGCCTTCGCGCTCGACAGGAGCCCCGGCCGCGCCGCCGCCCGACGCGGATCGCTCCTACGCGTACCCGGCCGCCGATCGCGTGGTCGCCATCGGCGACGTCCACGGCGACCTCGCGGCGACGCGCGCGGCCCTGCGGATCGCGGGCGCCATCGACGGCGCGGATCGCTGGATCGGCGGCAAGCTCGTGCTCGTGCAGACGGGCGACGAGATCGACCGCGGCGACGACGAGCAGATCATCGTCGACCTCTTCGATCGCCTCGCCGCCGAGGCGCGCGCCGCCGGCGGCGCCGTGTACGCGCTGAACGGCAACCACGAGGTCATGAACGTCCAGCTCGATTTCCGCTACGTCACCGAGGGCGGCTTCAAGGACTTCGAGGACGTGCCCGGGCTCGACGCGTCGGGCCCCCGCCTCGCGCCGGTGCCGCCCCCCGCGCGAGCCCGCGCCGCCGCGTTCGCCCCCGGCGGTCTCTACGCCAGGAAGCTGGCGGCGCGCGACGTGATCATCACGGTCGGCGACACCGTCTTCACGCACGGCGGCGTGCTCCCGGCCCACACGCGCTACGGCGTCGCGCGGATCAACCGCGAGGTGCGCGCGTGGATGGAGGGGAAGAGCCCCTCCGCCCCGACCGTGATCGCGGCCGAGGACAGCCCGGTGTGGGCGCGCCTCTACTCGAGCGACCCGCCGCCGAGCCCGGGGTCGCCCCCCTGCGCGGCGCTGGACCAGACCCTCGCGGCGATGTCCGCGAAGCGCATGGTCGTGGGCCACACGGTCCAGAGGCACGGCGCCACGTCGGCCTGCGGCGACAAGGTCTGGCGGATCGACGTCGGCATGGCGTCGCATTACGGCGGAAAACCAGCGGCGCTGGAGATTGTCGGTGACACCGTGCGCGTCTTGACGGCCGACGCAACCAAGGCAACCGACGCGGCCGAGGCAACCAGCACGACCAAACCGAAAAAATAGATGTAATTGTGAGAGAACTTCAGCGCCGTCCGCAATGCGATCGCGTGTCGTCCACGTCCACGTTGACAGCCACGCCCACGCCTCGCGCCAAGAACCGCCGGGGGAGAGGCCCCCGGGTGCGCCCCGAGCTCCATTGACGGGCGAGGCGAGAACCGGATAACGTGAATAGCAAACTGGGGTTCTTCGATCCCCAGGGGAAGGGAATCAGATGCCCGAGCGACCGCTCGCGCTGATCCACGAGGCGAATCTGAGCGACGGGGTGCCTGCCCTGACGCTCGGCGAGCGGCGCCCCCCCCTTCCGGTCCCCCGTGCTGCGCCCGCGCTCCTGAGCCGGCGCCAGCGGGTCGAGCGCTGTACCGCGTGGCTCGACGCGGGGAGCGGCTGATGGACGACGACGAGCTGCTGCGCGCCCTGACGCGCATCGCGCAGCGGGATCCGACGACCGATCCGCGCTGGCGCAGGCTCGCCGAAGAGACGCGCCCGGAGGGCGCGCAAGACGCTCCGGGAGACGCCGCGAACACCGCGGCGCGCGCGAGCGCCGGGCGGGAGGAGCGCGAAGTCCGGCCGCCCCTCGATGACGAGACCCGCGCCCGGCTCGCCGACCAGCTCCTCGCCCAGCTCCGGGAGCCGCGCGGTGGTGCGCCCGCGCCGCCTTCGCTGGCGCGTCCAGCGGTCGATCGGAAGTCGGGGATCCGCTTCCGGTGCCCCGAGGAGTGGGACTGCGACGCGGAGGAGGCGAGCGACGTCGCCGATGCCGCGCCGCTGGGCGCGGACGCCGACTCGCTCAGCGGGACGAGCGCGCCGTCCACCACGGACGCGCCGGTCTGTCGCACGATCGACGGAGAATCGGTGCCGCCCGGGACATCGGAGCCGCCGCGCGATGCGCGCTCGAGCGCGGCGCCCGGGCAGCCTGCCCAGGGCGCGCAGGACGGCGCGGAGGCCCTCGCCAGGCCGCCGCGCAAGGGCCTGCTGCACCCCGAGCTGCTCGTCGAGCGGCGGAGCGCGCGGCGGACGGCTCCGGCGGCGCGGGCCCGGGCGGCCGTGGGCGTGGTCGGCTGGGTCGTGTCGGCGGCGCTCGTGTCGCTGCTCGCGCTGCGGCCCGCGCCGTTCGCGCCGGGCGCCGCCCCGCTCCCCGACTACACGATCGCGACGACCCTCGGCGACGGCCCACAGCGGGGCGATCGCGGGCCGGGCAGCCCGCGCCACGTCGGCAGGGGCGAAAGGCTCACGATCGCGCTCTCGCCCGGCACGCGCGTACCGGCGCCGGTCGCGGTAAGGGCCTTTCTGGTGCAGGGCGGGAGCGCGCGCCCGTGGTCCGTGGAGCTGGCGCTGGACGGCGCCGGCGGCGGGCGCATCTCGGGCACGCGCGAGGAGCTGTTCCGGGGCGTCGCGGTGGGTCCCTGCGAGGTCGTCCTGGTGGTCGGCCACCCCGACGCGCTGCCAGGCCCGGACGACCCGCTGCCCGACGAGGACGCCATCCACCTGGCGGGCGGCCGGCTCCTGCGGCAGCGATTGTTCCTTGACTGACCGCCGCCTGCACGCATGAGGTAGCCCGTCCCTTCCCTGGCGAGGGAGGCCCGCCTCGCCCGCGGGCGCGCTCGACCCGGCGCGCGCTCGACCCGGCGCGCGCCGCCGTCCCTGGCCGGGAAGGGCAGAGGGCATCACGCATGAACCGACGGATGTTCAAGAGCAAGATCCACCGCGCGACCGTGACCCACGCGGATCTGCACTACGAGGGCAGCGTCACGATCGACGCCGACCTCCTGGAGGCCGCCGACATCCTGCCGTACGAGGCGGTCGACATCTGGAACGTGACGCGCGGCTCCCGGCTGACCACGTATGCGCTCGCGGGGGCGCGCGGCTCGGGCGTCGTGTGCATCAACGGCGCGGCGGCGCACCTCAATCAGCCCGGCGACCTCGTGATCATCGCGACGTTCGCGGACATGGACGACGCCGAGGCGCGGCGGCACACGCCGCGCGTGCTCCGCGTCGACGGGCACAACCGGCCGCTCGCCGACCAGCCGCCCGAGACGCCGGGCCCGCTCGCGCCCAACTGAGCGTGCGCGGGCCGGCCGGGCGCCTCGCCCGGGGGCGCCGGCGCCGCGCGCCCAGCGAACCAGCGGAGCGCGCGCGTCACCCAGCGTGCGGCAGCGCCCGCGCGAGCGGCGCGCGGGCCAGCCGGACGAAGCGCGCCGAGAGCCCCCCCGCGACGGCGATGAGCCCCGCGGTGAACCCGAACCAGAGCCCGCGGACGCCCAGGTCGAGCCCGAAGGCGAGCCCGATCGACAGCGGCAGGCCGAAGGCCCAGTGGGCTCCGAGGTTGGCCCAGAAGGGGAACCGCACGTCGCCCGCCCCGCGCAGCGCGCCGGCGGCGACCGCCTGGACGCCGTCGAACAGCTGGAAGAGCGCGGCGATGCGGAGCAGCGGGACGCCGATGGCGAGGACGTCGGCGTCCGGGGTGAACGCGCCGATGAGGGCGCGAGGGAACGCGGCGTACATCGAGGCGCTCACGCACATGAGGCCGGCGCCGAGCAGGAGACCGAGCAGGCCGGGGCGCAGCGGCGACCGGCCCGCGCCGACCGCGTGCCCCACGCGGACGGCGGTGGCGCCGCCGACGCCGATGGCGCCCATGAACGTGAAGGAGGCGAGCCCGATGGCGATCTGGTGCGCCGAGACCACGGTCGCGCCGAGCCGCCCGGCGAGCAGCGCCGTCATCCCGAACACGCCGACCTCGGCGAGGAGCTGCAACCCTATCGGCACGCCGAGCCGGTAGACCACCGCCACCGGCACCGCGCCCTCCTGCTCGCGGGGCGCCGCGCGCCGGCGCCCCGCTGCGAAGAGCACGATCGACGACAGCACCGCGCTGGCGAGGCTCGCGGCGAGCCCCGCGCCGAGCGCGCCGAGCTGCGGCAGGCCGAGCGGCGGCAGGCCCACCCAGCGCAGCGCCTCGTCGCCGCGGACCATCAGGTTGCAGGCCACGACGTTGACCGCGTTCGCCGCGATGACGGCGACGAGCGCGGGCCGCGTCGCGCCGTGGGCCTGGAGGAAGTTTTTCCCGGCGAGGAACACCGGCCAGAGGAAGATCCACAGCGCGTGGCCGAGGATGTACCGGCGCACGCCGGGGACGAGCGCCGGATCGACGCCCATGGGCGCGAGCGCGAAGGTCGCCGCGAGCGCGGCCCCGAACGCGACGACGCTGACGAGCAGGCTCGCGCGCAGGGTCGCGCGCAGCGCCGCCCACGCCAGCCCCGGGCGACCGGCGCCGATCGCCTGCGACGCGAGCGGCTCGACCGCGGCCGAGACGCCCATCCCGAGCGCGTTGCTCGTGTGGACGATCGTCCTCCCCATCGCGCAGGAGGCGAGCTCGTCCACCGAGACGCGCCCCACGATCGCGACGTCGACGAGCGCCATCGCGACGAGCCCCGCCTGCGCCACCGCGATCGGCAGCGCAAGGCGCGCCAGGACGCGCAGCTCGGACGGCGCGCTGTCCGCGGCGAGAGGGGCGGAAGCAAGGTTCAAGGGTTCACCGGCTCGAGGAAGGGGCGCCACCATAGCGCGCCGGGGTGGGAGCGCTCGCCGGAGGTGGGGTGAAGTTCTAAAAGATCAACAGTTACACAAGCTTATCAAGAAACAAGCGAGCCGGTTCGAGAGGAGAAGAACGAGAAAAAAACGCAAAGACGCAAAGGCGCAAAGACGCAAGGGAGAGAGATGGAACCTCTCCCAGCTCCGGGCCTCGTCTTGGGCAGACAGCACATTTCCGTGCTTCGGCACGACGCCCTGCACCCAGCAGTGCTCAATCATTCCTCTCTCTTTTTTGCGTCTTTGCGTCTTTGCGTCTTTGCGTTTTTTCTTCTTCTTCCCGCCACGCGTCGCCCCGCCCTCTTCGCGCCCGCGCCCCAGGCCTCACCAGGCGAGGTGCGCCCGACCGTCGAGGTACACGCGCTGCGCCTCGCCGAGGCCCGTCGACTCGCCCTCCACGACGCGCAGGATCCCCGTCGCGGGCCCGAGCGCCACCTCCCGCCCCGCCTCGAAGCGCTGCATCCGGACCAGGGCGCGGTAGGCCTTGTCCAGCAGGAGGGCCCGCTCGCGCGACGGCGCCACGAGGTACGCGAGATCGCGGTCGCCGCCGGGCGCGCCGCGCCGCACCTCGGCCTCATCCAGCGCGCCGCCCGGGAAGAAGCGGGCGAGCATCTCCGCGTTCCCGCGGTAGTCGTCGGCCCCGCGCGCGCGGCGCAGGTAGGTCAGCACCTCCGGCTCCGCGTGGCCGGCCTGCGGCACGTCGGGCATGCCGCGCAGGTCCTGGTGCCGCCATCCGGCCGCGCCGGGCACCTTGCGCGCCAGCGAGAAGGTGTGATCCACCGTCACCCCCACCGCGCCGTGGCAGCCCATGCACGCCCGGTGCTCCTCCGCGGTCTGCAGCCGCAGCCGGCCCTGCTCGTCCTCGATGAACGCCTGGATCTGCCAGCCGAACGCGTTGCGCAGGCCGACCTCGGGCCCGCCCGGGTGGAACGGCGGCTGCCCCTCGTCCTTCTCCTCCGCCTCGCGCTCGTACGCGCGCGCGATCGCCCAGTCGTCCGGCTCGTCGACCTTGCGCGCGTAGCGCAGCTCCTTCATCCGCGCGGCGAGCAGCGCCGGGCGATCCGGGTCGAGGTACCGCACCGAGTGCAGGAGCTCCGCCCCGCGCGGGTAGAGCCACGCCCGCAGCGGGACGCCGGCCGCCCCGCCGGCGTACCGCGCGGGCAGGCGGACGACGCGCGTCACCGCGGGCTCGAGCGCGCCGTCGCCGTCGAGATCGAAGCCGGCGAGGAGCTCGCTCACCGGCTCCACCTCCCGCCCGGCGGCCGCCTCCGCGGGCCCGGCCGCGCCCTCCCTCGGCAGGGGCGACGGCGACGCGATCGCCGCCTCGAGCAGCGCGAGGTTCAGCTTGTACACCTCGCGCGACGGCGCGCCCGAGGCGTCCTCGCGGAACGCGGCCGGCAGCCGGAGGAACACGTCGCCGGCGCTGCCGTTCGTGGGCCAGAAGCTGCCGGGGAACGGCTTGTAGCGGACCGCGCGGAAGCCGCTCCCGTCGCGCGCGAAGCCCTCCTCGTCGAGCCCGGCGCCGAGGTCGAGATCCGGCACATAACCCGGGTAATCCCGGCGCGCGGCGAGCGCCTCGCGCAGCGGCGCGTAGTTGTCCTCCCGGATGTACTCGAGGATCTCCGCGTCGCTCGTCCGGGCGGCGGCGGCCGAGAGGTCGTCGAGCAGGTTCGTCCAGGGGTTCTTCCGGGCCGCGTCCGAGAAGCTGTACTCGCGCTGGAGCTCGTGATCGGCGAGCGTGTTCGGGCCGATCCCGATCGTGTGGCACGTCCAGCAGCCGTTCGCGCCGCTGGCCGTGGTCGCGTAACACATCGGCGGGATCGACGCCTCGGGGTTGCCCGCGTGCCCGGCGCGCGCGACCGCGGTGGCGAGCGGGTCGTAGCCGCCCCCGCCGCAGCGCGCGCCCGCGGCGAGGACGGCGGACACCGCCGCGAAGGCCAGGGGCGCGGACAGCAGGCGCGCGCGGCGGGCGGGCATCGAGGGGATCACTCGGGCAGGAAGGTGACCGCGATGACGCTCGACAGGGAGGCGTCGCCCTTCGGCCAGGTGCTGTACGCGTTCTCGCCGGGGTGCTGCACCGACATGAAGATCGTGCCCATGTCGGGCGTGAAGGACGGGCCGGTCGCCTCCGCGTCGCTCGGCAGCCCCACGACACGGAACGCCTTGCCGAAGCTCGGCTGGGTCACGCCCGGCTGGCCCGCGCGGTGGGCGGGGTCGAGATCGAGGTAGTAGAAGGCGTCCGCGTGCGAGGCCACGCCGAAGTTGCCGTCGGTGCCGAACCACACGCCGCCATCGCGGTCGAGGAGCAGGTTGTCCGGGCAGGAGGCGTCGAAGTCGCCCTGCCCCTTCGAGCCGTGCCAGACCTCGAAGTACAGGAACTCGGTCGACGCGCCCGGGTTCGCGGGGTCGGACTCCTCCAGGGCGAAGATCGAGCCCACGGCGTCCGCGCGCTTCGGGGACTGGGTCGCGTGGGTCGCCGGATCGAAGACCGCGCCGCCCTGATCGAGCGACGTCTGCCCCGTGTGGTTGGTGAACGCCACGTAGATGCGCGGCGTGCCGCTCGGATCGCGCGGGTTCCACTCGATGTCCTCGGGCCGGTTCAGCTCCATGATCCCGACCTTGTTGCTCACCGTGAACAGCGCGCGCCAGACGTCGTAATCCGTCTGGAAGCCGCCGATCCGGTTCCAGGTCACGTCGCGCAGCGCGTCGCCGACGGTCCTGGCCGGGTCGCCGAGCGCGGCCGCGTTCGGCGCGATCGCGGCGCTGTCGACGGAGAGCTCGATCCACTGCCCCGTGCCCGGGGCCGCCTCGGTCGGGGCCGCGTGGGTCGCGACCAGGGTGTTGCCGGTCGTGTTGTCGAGCCCGGCCATGTGCGCCGCGTAGAGCTTGCCCTCGTCGAGCAGCGCGCGGATCGCCGCCCGCGTCATCCCGGCCGTGTACGTGCCGCTGGTCACGTACTTGTAGATGCGGCCGCCGCGGCGATCGTCGGTCCCGTAGACCACGATCGGCCGACCGGGCACGAGCCTCCACGCGTCGTCGACCGCGAACGTCGCGGCCTCCCAGCGGGCGCGGCCCATGAACCCGAACTTCTTGTGGCCCGTGCCCGGCTGCGTCTTGCCGTCGTACTCGCCCGCGGGCTGGCCCGGGTCGATCTCGGTGAGATAACCGTAATGGTCGCGCGGCTGCCGGCCGTTCGGATCGGAGATGCGCCCGAACTCCGCGCTGGTGCTCGCCTCGAAGACCGGGCTCACCGGCGCGCCCGGGTCGAAGCCCCGGCCGGTGAGGAACCGCTGATCGCCCGACCAGCTCGCCTCGAGATCACCGTAGTAGTCCTGCACGTTCTCCTCGGCGGTGATCACCGTGCCCCACGGCGTCTGCCCGCCGGCGCAGTCGCCCATGATGCCTGCCACGAGCCCGCCCGCGAGCGCCGCGCCGGTCGTGTCGTCGTGGCCCGGACTCGAGAGCTCGTGCCCCGCGACGCGGCTCAGCGTCTTGCTCGTGGCGTCGTAGCGGACGGCGGTCGCGCTCCGGTCGACCGACCATGCGCCCGTCGCCGGGTCCTGCACGGTGCGGAGCCAGGAGCCGCCGACCTCCTTCTTTTCCCAGCGGATATAGGTGTCGACGTCCGCCTGCGACCAGACGTTCGACTCGACGTCGTTCGTGAGGACGCCGAGCTTGCGCAGGTGCCGGGCCAGCGTGAGGTGCTGCCCTGTCGGCGCGGAGCTGACCGTCGGGCTCCGCCCGGAGACGTACTCGTGGTTGACCCAGAGCCACCCGGCGGTGGCGGAGCCGTTCCACTGCGGCGCGTCGCCCGCGGTGGCGGCCCACCCTTCGCCGAAGAACGCCGTGTAATCGTTGTTGGCGCCGAAGCGGGGCGCTTCCGGCGCGGTGCTGACGGTCAGCGGATCGAGCCAGGTCACCACGATGTCGGAGCGCACGCCGGCGAGCGCCCGGATGGTGTCGGTCGCGGCCGCGCGGAGCGGGAACTGCTCGCCCTCGGGCAAGGTGCCGGCGGCGAACAGCGCGACGCGCTCTCTCACGTAGTCCCCGAGGTTCGCAGCGCTGCTCCACACCGGCGCGTCCTCGCCGGGCGCCCCGGGCTCACCAGGCGCTCCGGGCTCACCAGGCGCTCCGGGCTCACCAGGCGCTCCGGGCTCACCAGGCGCTCCGGGCTCCCCTTGCTCCCCGGGCTCACCAGGCGCTCCGGGCTCACCAGGCGCTCCGGGCTCCCCTTGCTCCCCGGGCTCTCCCTGCTCACCGTTCGCGCCGTCCTTGCCCGGTGCGCCCTGTTCACCGGGCGCCCCGGGCGCGCCCTTCGCGCCATCCTCGCCGCAACCGCTCCCGATCGCGGCAAGACCGCCAGCGAGCACCAGAAGCAACGTCGTCCTCAGGGTCCGCCTCGTCATCATTTCCTCGTCTCCGCCGGGGTAATGGCCGCAGACGATGCCTGATGACGGTGGCGCCCCAATGTCCCTCACGCGACGAGTTGTTGTCAGAGATCGCCTGACCCTCGATCGGGCGTGTCATGAGCACCGCACGACAGGCGGCCACGCGCCGGGGCCACGGCGAAGATGCCCTCAGAGGACCGGCGGAGCCGCGCTGCTCGTCATGACCGCGCGGCCGTCGTCGCCGCGCTACTCGTCATCCTCGTCGGGCACGACGACGTCTTGACCGAAGCGCGCGCGCGCCTCGAGCAGCTCCCTGTCCGAGATCCAGGTGCGCTCGCAGCCGAGGAGCGGCTCTACCTGATAGACGTCCTTGCGCTGCTCGCCGTGTCCGTCTTCGAGGACCCGGACTACCTCGTGATGGAGGCCGCAGGTGGGGCAGAGCGCTCGCATGAAGGGTCCCTATAGTGCGGGCGCGCTGGGCGCAAGGCCCTCCCCTGCGCGCCGTCGACCGCGGAGCGGCGTCGGGCGGCGGGGGAGGTCAGCGCGTGCGAGAGGGGAGCGGCAGGGCGCGGGGAGCGCCGAGCGCGAGAGGAGACGCCCGGCTCAGGCCGTGGCGCGGGCGCCGGCAGCGGCGGTCGTCTTCTCGTCCGACTTGATCCGCATCCCGTAGAAGGAGCGGTACACGAACACCGTCGAGAGCACGAAGAAGATGCCCGCGAGCACGAGGCTCGTCCCGCGGTCGATCTCGATCGCCAGCTCGACCGCGAGGAGGCCGAACAGCGTCGTGAACTTGATGATGGGGTTCATCGCGACGGACGAGGTGTCCTTGAAGGGGTCGCCCACGGTGTCGCCGACGACCGTCGCCGCGTGGAGCGGCGTGCCCTTCTCCTTCAGCTCCACCTCGACGAGCTTCTTCGCGTTGTCCCAGGCGCCGCCGGCGTTCGCCATGAAGATCGCCTGATAGAGCCCGAAGAGCGCGATGCTGATGAGGTAGCCGATGAAGAAGAACGGCTCGAGGCAGGCGAAGGCGAGCGTCGAGAAGAAGACGCCGAGGAAGATGTTGAACATCCCCCGCTGCGCGTACTGCGTGCAGATCTCGACCACCTTCTTGCTGTCGGTGATCGAGGCCTTCTCCACGCCATCGAGGCGGATGTTCGCCTTGATGAACTCGACCGCGCGGTAGGCGCCTGTCGAGACCGCCTGGGTCGACGCGCCGGTGAACCAGTAGATGACCGCGCCGCCCGTCACGAGGCCGAGCAGGAACGGCGGGTGGAGCAGCGAGAGCTTGTCCACGTTCGTCGTCAGCTTGCTCGTGAGCACGACGATGATCGAGAAGATGAGCGTCGTCGCGCCGACGACCGCCGTCCCGATGAGCACCGGCTTGGCCGTCGCCTTGAAGGTGTTGCCCGCGCCGTCGTTCTCCTCGAGGAAATGCTTCGCCTTGTCGAAGTTCGGCGTGAAGCCGAAATCCTTCTTGAGCTCGGCCTCGACGTTCGGGACGCTCTCGATGAGCGAGAGCTCGTAGACCGACTGCGCGTTGTCGGTCACAGGGCCGTAGGAGTCGACCGCGATGGTCACCGGGCCCATGCCGAGGAAGCCGAACGCCACGAGGCCGAAGGCGAAGACGCTCTCGGCGATCATGAGCTGCCCGAGGCCCTGGGCGGAGAAGAAGTACGAGATGGCCATCAGCACGACGAGGACGATGCCCATCCAGTACGCGCTGAAATTGCCGGCCGTCAGGCCCGAGAGCACGTTCAGCGAGGCGCCGCCCTCGCGCGACGCGGTCACGACCTCGCGGACGTGGCCCGACTCGGTCGAGGTGAAGATCTTGGTCATCTCCGGGATGATGGCGCCCGCCAGGGTGCCGCAGGTGATGATCGACGAGAGCTTCCACCAGAGCGTCGTGTCGCCCCCGATGTTCGGGATCATGAACGCCGAGACGGCGTAGGTGAGCGCGACCGACACGAGCGAGGTCAGCCAGACGAGGCGCGTCAGGGGGGCCTCGAAGTTCATCTTGTCGGCGTCGGCGTAGGACGCCTTCGCGATCGCCTCGTTGAGGAGGTACGAGCCGATGCTCGCGAGGACCATCACGATGCGCATCACGAAGATCCAGACGAGCAGCTGGACCTGGACGGCGGCGTCGGGGACGGCGAGGAGGATGAACGAGATGAGCGCGACGCCGGTGACGCCGTATGTCTCGAAGCCGTCGGCGCTCGGGCCGACCGAGTCGCCGGCGTTGTCGCCGGTGCAGTCGGCGATGACGCCCGGGTTGCGCGCGTCGTCTTCCTTGATGTTGAAGACGATCTTCATCAGGTCCGAGCCGATGTCGGCGATCTTCGTGAAGATGCCGCCCGCGATGCGGAGCGCGGAGGCGCCGAGCGACTCGCCGATGGCGAAGCCGATGAAGCACGGGCCGGCGTAGTCGGCGGGGATGAAGAGCAGGATCACCAGCATGAGCATGAGCTCGGTGCTGATGAGGACGGCGCCGATGCTCATCCCGGCCTTGAGCGGGATCGCGTACGTCGGGAACGGCTTGCCCTTGAGGCTCGCGAACGCGGCGCGCGAGTTCGCGAACGTGTTGATGCGCATGCCGAACCAGGCGACGCCGCAGCTGCCGGCGATGCCGACCAGGCTGGCCAGCAGGATGACCACGACCTTCGTGGCCTCCATGTGGCGCAGCACGCCGAAGTAGAGAACCATGACCGCGCCGATCAGGATCTCGAGCAGCAGGATGAACTTGAACTGCGTGACCAGGTACGTCTTGCAGGTCTCGTAGATGAGCTCCGAGATCTCCCGCATCGCGCGGTGGACCGGGAGTTTGTTCAGCTGCGAGTAGATGACGAGCCCGAACGCGAACCCGAGCGCGCAGACGCCGATGCCGCCCATGAGGAGCGTGCGGCCGTCGATGCCACCGAAGGACTGGGTGCTTAGGTCGGGGAGGATGAGATCGGATTCACTGGCGCTGGCGAGCCCGCCGCTGAGCAGCAGGGCGAGCGCGGCGAGCCCGGCCAGCATCGGTGCGAGCCAGGCCTTGTGGGACCGGAGAACGTTCATGGACGGTGTGCCTCCATCGCAAAATCCGAGGCAGAGGACGGCGCCATCGCCGCTCGCTGCTTCGTGGTTCCGAGGGGTTGGCCGCCTGCGTAAAGGGGAAGGGGACCGGCGCGCTGCCGGAGGGGCTCTTGCTCTAACGCCGACGCTTCAGCACAGCCTCGTCCCTCGACGACCGGAGGGTGTCGGAGCGCCCAGAGCTGCCAGGCATGCCTCCACCGTGACCGGACCCCCGAGGCGCGCGCTAGCTACCATGCACCCGGGACGCCGTCGAGAGGGCGCGACGCGCGCCCACGACGAGAAGGTCTGTCATCGGCGCGACGTCAGGAGATGACGTAGGGAGATTACGTACGATGGTGAAAGAAAGAAGCGCGCACGACCGAACGCTGTTCCACGCTGTCGCGTTCGGTCGCATTCAGCTGCGCTCGGACGCTTTCAGCGGCGCTCGATCGCGTTCAGCTGTCGTCGTCCGTGTTCAGTTGCGCTCGGTCGCGTTGTTCAGCCGCCGATCCGAGCCGGAGAGCCGCTGATCCGAGCCCGAGTCCGCGCCAGGGCTGGCGTGGGACGTGAGCAGCTCCGCCACGAGATCCCGACACTCCGGCTTGTTGCGGAGGTGGCTCAGCAGCAGGTTGGAGGCCTCGCTGAACGACTTCTCGTAGGCGAGCCCCTCGCGCGTGCGCGCCGCGACGCGCTCGCGCCCCTGCGCCAGGTCCTCCTCCAGGGCCTCGGCGTAGCGGGCGAGCTGGGCGCGGAGCTCGTCGATCTGGCGGCGCAGGTCGCGCGCGTTCGCCTCGCGCGTGTTCTTCTTGTGCTCGTAACGCCCGAGCTGCTCGCGCTTCGCCTGCGCGGTCGCGCCGGCCGCGCCCGCGCGCTCGTAGATGAGCGGATCGTGGTTGCCCTGGCGGGCCGCCCCGTCCGCCAGCTGGCGCGCGGAGAGCGCGAGCTTCTCGGCGGCGGTGAGCTCGACGCGGACCTTCTCGACGTCCTCGCCGTCGGCCATCGCCTCGCGCATCACGCGCGACTCCTCGTGCGCGAGCTCCTCGACCTTGCGGCCGATCTCGGCGCGCAGCGCGCGGCCGCGGCGCTCGAGCGCCTCGAGCTTGCGGGTGAGGCTCGCGACCTCGCCCTCGAGCTTGTTGGCGCGCGCCGCGAGGTCCCAGGCCTGCGCAAGGCCGTTCTGGACCTCCTGCGGCACCTGCCCGGACGGGTAGGCGCGGGAGACCATGCGCGAGAACAGGGCCGCCCGGCTCGCCCACTCGATGACGCCCGCGCTCTGCGGCGGCGGCGGCGGCGGCGGCACCGGCACGCCGTCGCTGCCCTCGACCTCCCACGCGTGGGCCGGGAGCCCGCGCTGGAGCGCCTTCAGCTCCTCCTGGAGGTGATGGGCGTCGCGGTAGCGCTTGCGGATGTCCTTCTCGAGCAGGCGCAGCACGATCGCCTCGCCCTGCGCGTGCGCGTCGGGGCGGATCGAGCGGGGCCGCGGCGGCGCGTGGGTCCGCTGCATCTCGAGGAGCGTGTCGCGGTCGTTCGCGCGGAAGGGGAGCTGCCCGGTCAGCATCTCGAAGAAGAGCACGCCGAGCGCGTAGAGGTCGGACTGCGACGTCGCCTCCTCGCCGCGCGCCTGCTCGGGCGACATGTACTCGGGCGTCCCGAAGACCGCGCCCTTCGGGGCGAGGCGCGGGTCGCGCGCGATGGCGGCGAGGCCGAAGTCGAGGATCTTGACGAAATCCTTCCGGCCGCCGCGGTGGGTGAGCAGGATGTTGTCGCTCTTCAGATCGCGGTGCACGACGCCGAGGTCGTGGGCGCGCGCGAGCGCCGCGCACATCTGCTCGAGGATGTCCACCGATCGCGCGATCGGCATCGGGCCGCGCGCGAGCTCCGCCGAGAGCGGCGTGCCGACGAGGTATTCCATGACGAGATAGAGCTCGCCCTCCTCGGTCTCGCCGATGTCGTGGATATCGATGATGTGGGCGTGATCAACGCGGTTTGCGGCGCGCGCCTCGCGCAGCATCCACGCGCGGAGGTGGGTCTCTCCGCGGAGATCGGGCCGGATGAGCTTCAGGGCGACGACCCGGTCGATCAGCACGTGGCGGGCGCGATAAACGACGCCCATGCCGCCTTCGCCAAGCCGTGCCTCGAGCCGGTACCTGCCGGCCACGACCTTCCCGATCAACGGATCGGTGCTCGAAGCCTTGGGACCTGCCGGTCGCTGAATCGCGCGCTCCATGGTGCCTTCGTTTCTCCTCAGCGCTCCCCAGAAGAGCCGTTCTCGTCTCTCAGGGCCCTATTGCGCTGTGCGGTGAGTCGGATCGCTCGCTGAACGTATCCGGTTTGAAACAGCCGGTCTACGGGCCCGCGGTCGGGTTGCGATGAATATCGTGCGAGCTCCGCGTGGAGGTGGGGTGGGAGACCGGCGCCGATGACGCGCTCGTCTCGTCAAGCCAAGCCGCGCGTAGGCCGAGCGGGCGGGCTCGCCTCCGCGGACGGCCGTTCGGGCGGGCTCGCCTCCGCGGACGGCCGCGCGGGAGGAGGGGTATCGCCTTGCGTACGGGCGCTCGCCGGGCGAGGATCGAGGGGCAGGCGACAGACGAAGCGCGCGCCGTGAACCGAGGCCGGCGCTCCGCGGCGCGGGTGTCCGCCGCCGTCGCCGTCTTCTCCTTCTGGCTCCAGCGCGAGGGCGAGCGTGCCGCCGTGCCGCCGGACGATCTCGGTCGAGATCGACAGCCCGAGGCCGGTCCCCTGCCCTCGCGGCTTCGTGGTGAAGAACGGATCGAAGATCCGCTGGGCGAGGTCCGGCGGAACGCCCGGCCCGCCGTCCGAGATCGCGACGGCCGCCATGTCCTCGTCGATCCAGGTCTCGATGCAGATCGCCGGCTCGCCGGGCGTACGCGGCGCCGCGCCCCCGCCGGAGGTCCCCTCCTCTGCGGGCGCGGCGGGCGCCGGCGGCGCCTCGAGCGCCTGGATGGCGTTGACGAGGAGGTTCATGAACACCTGGTTGATCTCGCCGCCCCTGCAGGTGACGGGCGGCAGCTCGCCGTAGCGCCGGATCACGTCGATGCGCGCTTGCCGGAGCCGCGGGCCGAGCAGGAGCAGCGTCTCCTCGAGCCCCGCGTGCAGGTCGACCGGCAGCGGCTCGCCCGAGACGCGCGAGAAGCTCTTCAGGTTCGTGACGATGCGGACGCTGCGCTCGACCGCGCGGTGCACGAGGGTCGAGATGCCGGCGAGATCGTCGAGCGCCGCCTCGGTCTGGAGCCGCTCGCGGAGCGCCTCGAGCGCGCGGCGGCGCTCGCCCGGGAGATCGCGCGCCGCCTCGCGGTACGCGTCGAGGACGGCGCGGAGCTCCGCGGCGCGCTCCTCGATCGGCTGGGCGGCGCCGGCGATGGCGTTCAGCGGGTTGTAGATCTCGTGCGCCACGCCGGCCACGAGCTCGCCGATGGAGGCGAGCCGCTCGCCCTGGATGAGCGCGGCCTGCGTCCGCTTCAGCTCGGACAGGGCGCGCGTGAGCTCCGCGGTGCGCGCGGCGACGTTCTCCTCGAGGCCGGCGCGCTCGGCCTCGAGCTCGGCGATCGTCCGGGACAGCGCCTGCCGCATGCGCTCGACGCTCTCGCCGAGGCCCACGACCTCCTTCGGCCCTGACAGCCGCGGCACGGCGGCGTCGAGCTCGCCGCGCGCGACCTCGTCGGCGGCGCGCGCGAGCCGCGCCATCGGCCGGGAGAGCTCGCGCGCCGCGCGCGCGACGACGCCGAGGGCGGCGAGGACGAGGAGGGACAGCGAGGCGAAGAGCGCGGCGATGGCGTTGAAGTCCTCGTCGAACGACGAGCCGGTGGCGAGCGCGCGGTAGAGGCCGATCGAGGAGAAGAGCGAGAGGAGCCCCGTGAACAAGAGGGGCAGCCCGAAGTCGCGCAGCATGCGCCGCCGGAGGGGCGTCGGGGGCGCGCCGCCGTGCTCGGGCGCGCCCGTCCAGGCGCGCAGGAGGTCGACCGCGCGGGCGACCGAGTCCTTGTGCCAGGCGCGCTGGTAGAACGAGACGCCGAAGGCGAAGAGGGCGCCGAAGCCGAGCTGCATGAGCGCGTCGGCGACGCTGGAGGTGGCGCCGACGCGCACGTAGGCCATGCCGATCGCGGTGCACCCGAGCCACAGCGCGAAGTTCAAGGAGGCGAGCACGTCGGGGAGCCGCTCGGCGCGGGCGAGGCCGCGGCCGAGCAGGGCGCGGGCGCCGGAAGGGCCGGCCGCGAGGGCGGCCAGGATCGGGCGCGTGGCGGGGCGCACGGCGAGCGTGAAGCCGAGGGTGCCCGAGAGGGCGAGGAGGGGGACGACCTCGAACCACGCCTGGAACACGACCTGGCTCTGGGTGCGGAGGAACGCGACGCAGAAGAGCAGCATGACGTGCCCGCCGACGATGCCCGCGGTCACCGCCGACTCCGCGAGCCTCGGCCGGAGCGCCGCGGCGAGGGCGCGCGCCGAGGCGGCGTCTCCGGCGCCGCCCTCGACGGCGCCTTCGCGGAGCAGGGCGCGGTAGATCGCGCGGCGCATGCCGCCCGCCATGACGCCGAAGGCGACCGCGGTCACCAGGAGGCCGAGCCACGACGGCGGCATCGCGCGGCCGATCCCGAGCGGGCCTGGCCAGGAGGGGGGCGCGGTCGGGGCGCCTCGGAACGCGAGCGGCAAGACCGCGAGCGGCCACGAGAGGGCGCGGATCGCCGCCGCGACGGCGAAGCCGCGGTCGCCGCGGCGGGTGAGCGCGCCCGAGAGCGCGGCCGAGGCGGCCAGGGAGGCCAGCAGGAGGATCGCCGGCCACGGCGTGGTGAGGGCGGCGGGGACGACGGCGGAGAGGAACAGGAGCGCCGAGAACAGCTCCCAGCCGGTCGCGACGAGCTCTGCGCGGACGCGCGGGGCGCGGAGCGCGGCGGGCGGGGGCGGCGGCGGTGTGTTCACGAGGCGGGCCGCATGGAAGCGCAGGGCGCGCGCCCTCGCAACGGCGCTCCGGCCCGCGGCGGGGCGCGCCTCCGCGCGTCAGCGGTCGGGGAGGCGCACGCCCGGGAGGACGGTGCGCCGCTCGACGACCTCGTCGAGCGCGTCGGCGTCGATCAGGAGGTGCGCCCGCAGGCTGTCCTCGATCGCCGAGAACACCTTGCCCTGGTAACGGATCTCGCGGCCGGGCCCGGCCGCGAGCCAGTAGTTGCCGCCGGGTTCGCTGCCGTCGCCGGCCGCGCTCGGGCTGGCGAGGAGCGGCTCCGCGTCGCCGGGGAACGGATCGGGCGGGGTCGCGAAGCCCGGGAACGACGGCGCGGGCGGCGCGGGTGCGAAGTGCTCGGGGCCCGCGGAGAACGTGAGCGACGCGCCGGGCTCGAAGCTCACCGACAGGGCGCCGCCGCGCGCGGCGAGCACGACGCCGGGCGTGCGCTCCTCGACGACGACCTCCTCGATGACCTTCCCGGAGACGAGCAGGAGCTTGTGGCTGCTCGTCACCTGCGAGCTCTCGGCCGTGAGCTCGCGGCGCAGCGCGATCTGGTGCGAAACGTAAAATTGCAGGTTCTTCACGTCGCTGTCGCTCAGGTCGTGCTGCACCCGGAGCTCGTGCGTGAACGGGACGAGGCGGGGGCCGCAGCCCACGACGAGGAGCGAAAGGAGCGCCAGGAAGAGCGGGGCGAACGCAGTGGACAGGCGCCAGCGCGCCGCGGCGTGGGTCGTGTGGACGGAGAACGGCATGGAAGCCCTCGTTGAGGAGGCCGCGGCGAGACCGCCGCGGCGCACCTCTTCTTCTCTTTGCAACGCAGCGGCCGGGCGCAGCTTACAGCGGGCCGGCGAGCCGCTCGCCGCGAGGGCGCCCGGCGACGCCACGGCGGAGTCGCCGCCGCCTCCGGGGCACGCGACGGGAGGAGGCGCTCAGCCGGCTCCAGGGCGATTGGCGATGTCCGCCAGGTGCTGTTTCAGCACCTCCGCGCGGACCGGCTTGACCAGGTGCACGTCGAACCCGGCCTCCCGGGTCATGCGGCGGTCCGATTCCTGGCCGTAACCGGTCATCGCGAACAGCGATAGGCCCGCGAGGCCCGGAATGCGACGCAGCGCGCGCGCGACGTCGACCCCTGTCATGCCCGGCATGCCGATATCGAGCAGCACGACGTCCGGCCGGAGCTGCGCCGCGAGCTCGAGCGCCGAAGGGCCGTCGAACACGGCGTGCACGTCGTTGCCCATGCGCTTGAGCAGCAGCGCCATGCTCTCGGCCGAGTCGCGGTTGTCGTCGACGACGAGGATGCGCAGCTTGCGCCCGGCTTTCGTCGCGGGCGCGCCCGCCGTCGGCGGCGCGACGGGGCGCGTCAGCCGCGGCAATCGCACGATGAGCTCGCTGCCGCGGCCGGGCCCCTCGCTGAGCGCCTGGACCGTCCCGCCGTGCAGCTCGACCAGCCGGCGCACGATCGTCAATCCGAGGCCCAGCCCGCCCTCGACGCGATCGAGGCCGCGATCCCCCTGCGTGAACAGATCGAACACCTGCGGCAGCAGCTCGGGCGATATCCCCGCGCCGTTGTCGCGGATACGGAGGATCGCGTGCGCGCCGTCCGCCTCGAGGGTGACCCGGATCGAGCCGCGCGGCGGCGTGAACTTCGCCGCGTTGTGCAGCAGGTTGCTCACCACCTGCGTGAGCCGCGCCAGGTCGCCCGAAACGATGGCGAGCGGCCCTTCGGGCAGCTGCAGCTCCAGGGTCTGCTCGCGCGCGTCGATCCAGGTCCGGGACGCTTCCGCCGCGCGCGTCACCACGTCGGCGAGATCGATCCGCTTGGACTCCAGGGCGATCTTGCCGCGCGTGATGCGGCTCACGTCGAGCAAGTCGTCGACGAGCCGCACGAGCTGACCGAGCTGCCGTTCCATCAGGCCGGCTGCCCAGACGACCTGGGCGTTGTCCTTGCCTTCGAGCTTGAGGACGCTGGTCGCGTTGGCGATCGGCGCCAGCGGATTGCGCAGCTCGTGCGCCAGCATCGCCACGAATTCCTCCATCTGGCGCGCGTTGGACTCCATCTGCTCCAGGCGCTTGCGCTCGCTCAGGTCGCGCGTGATCTTGGAGAAGCCGCGCAGCTCGCCGCTCGGGCCGTGGATGGCCGTGACGAGGACGCTTGCCCAGAACGACGACCCGTCCTTGCGCACGCGCCAGCCTTCGTCCTCGAAGCTGCCTTCGCGCCGCGCGGCGGCGAGCACCGCCTCTGGCCGGCCGCGCTCGATCGCCTCGGCCGGATAGAAGCGCGAGAAGTGCGTCCCGATCACCTCCTGCGCGGAGTATCCCTTGATCCGCTCCGCGCCGGCGTTCCACATGGTCACCCTGCCCTCGGGGTCGAGCATGAAGATGGCGTAATCCTTCACGCCTTCGAGCAGCGTGCGGAAGCGCTCCTCGCTCTGCCGCAGCGACTCTTCCTGGCGCTTGCGCTCGGTCAGATCGCGCGTGATCTTGCAGAAGCCGCGCAGCTCGCCGTCGGGGCCGTGGAGGGCCGTGATGATGACGTTCGCCCAGAACATCGAGCCGTCCTTGCGCACGCGCCAGCCTTCGTCCTCGAAGCGGCCCACGCGCCGCGCTTCGGCGAGCTCTGTCTGTGGCCACTTCCGCTCGATCGCCTCGGCCGGATAGAAGCGCGAGAAGTGCGAGCCGATCACCTCTTGCGCGGAGTATCCTTTGATCTGCTCGGCGCCGGCGTTCCACGTGATCACGCGCCCCTCGGTGTCCAGCATGAAGATGGCGTAGTCCTTCACCCCTTCGACCAGCAGGCGGAATTGCAGATCGGCGCCGAGCCCCGTCGGATCCATGCGACACAGCCTACTGCATGGTCACACGTTTGCCACGCGGCGAGGCTCTCCGTTCCCGTCCTGCTCTCCGCGTCTGCGAGCCGTCATCGTGGCGGCCGGCAGCGGCGAGCGACGAGCACAGCAATGGCCACATGAGCCGGCGTCGAGAGCGCCCGCCGGCGGCCGCGCAGGGCCACCGCTGCCCGCTGGAAGGGTTCGATAGTACCAGGGCGGGCTCATCGATTGTGGCGCCATCGAACGTGGCCCAGTGCGATCCACCCAACCTCGACGGCACCGGGGTTGTCTTGCCCATCAGCGCCGAGGGCGCGCGCCGCACGGCGCCCCAGCTCCTCGGCCAGCCGCGGCGTGGAGGGGCCATAACGGCGCCGTGGATGGGTCGAGAGCAGGTTATCGCGCATCCCTGCGAACCCCCCGGCATGCGTGGAGTGGAACCCGCGGCCGGAACGGCGCGAACCGTCGGAGTGGACATCGCTCCAGGCGGCGCGGCGCCTACTCCCAGTACAGCGTCGCCCGCCCGATCGCGGTGAACGGCCACCCCGGCGAGTAGTGGATCCCGGTGACCGGGGCCGGCTCGTACGGCAGCCGCGACTCGCTCGCGAACTGGACCTCGCGCCACGTCGTGTCGAAGAGGTTCTGGATGTCCACGGCCACCTCGACGTTCTTCCACCGCAGCCCGGCGTTGGCGTCGACGACCGTGAACCCCTCGGCGGTGAGCGACTCGTCCTCGGTCGCGGGCCGCGCGCCGATCGCCTTGACCCGCAGCGCCGCGAACGGCGTGAACGCGCCGAGCGTCGGGCGGACGCCGACGCCCGCGGTCAGCGTCCGGGTCGGCGCGAGGGCGACAGCGCTCGCGTTGCCGGCGTTCTCGCGGAAGCGCGCGCGGGTGAAGGTCGCGTCCACGTCCGCGAAGAGCCAGCTCCGGAGCCGGTAGCGCCCGCCGATCTCGATCCCGTAGCGCCGCGTCTGCCCCGACGCCTCGGTCGCGCCCGCGTCGCCGCTCCAGACCAGCTCCGAGTCCAGGTCGAGCAGGAACGCGGCCCCGCTCAGCGACAGCCCGCGCAAGGGCGCGACCCGCAGGCCGACCTCGTAGCCCGTCGCGGGCGTGATCAGCGTCGCCGCCCCCTCCCCCAGCACCGCGCCCTGCGCGTCGTTCGAGTGGAAGCCCCGCCCGAAGTGGGCGAACAGATCGACCCCCTCGACGGGCGACACGATCGCCGTGAGCTTCGGGAGCAGCTGCATCTGTCCCCGGGCGCCGCTCGACCTGTTCCCCGCCGTCTCGAGGTCCTCGCCCGGGTCGTCCACGTTGACGTCGATCCACTGCGCGCGCGCCCCGAGCACGACGCGGAGCCAGCGCCGGAGCCGGGCGTCGTGCTCGACGTAGACGCCGATCTGGCTCTCGTCGACGTGGGTCCTGCTCTTCTCCTCGATCCGCTCGCGCGCCTCGTCGTGGTGGAGGGACTTGTCGATCGCGTCCGCGCGGATCTGCGCGCCCAGCGAGGTCGTGAACCTCGCCCCGCCGATCTCGTATTGCCTGCGGAACCGGAGATCGGCGCCCCCGACGGCGCGGTCGTCGTTCTGCTCGATCTGGTCGCCCCGGACGGGGTCCTCGCTGAAGAAGGTGAAGTTCGAGTACAGCGTGAAGCGGTACCGGACGAGGTAGGCCAGCGCGCTCAGATCGGCGTCCCGCCACGCGGTCGAGGTTGCAACGGACGCCATGTGCCGCTCGGTCGCCCCGCCCTCGGTCGGATCCACGGCGCCGAAATGGTCGATGCACGGCTGTCCGAACGCCGACGGCGGCGGGTTCAGGCCGCCCTGCTCGCCCTCGCCGCACACCGCGCGCGCGGGGATCTGGCCGGAGCCGTGCCAGGTCGATCCGTACGACATCCAGGTCATCTGGACCTTCCCGGTGTTGCCCAGATCGTGCGTGGCCCGCAGGTACACGTTGAAGCGCTCGAGCCGCTCCGGGCTCAGGAACGGCCCGTCGTTCCGGTAGATCTCCGCCGCAGCCACCGCGCGCCACGCGTCGCCGAGATCCGGCGAGGCGATGACGAGGCCGCGCTGGATACCGTACTGCCCCAGGCTGACCTGCGCGTGGCTCTCCTCGAGCTTCTCGGCGAAGCGCAGGTTGACGGCGCCCGCCGTACCGAAGTCGCCGATGCTCGCGTAATAAGGCCCCTTGTACCCGTCGAGCCCTGTCACGAGCTCCGGGATCATGAAGTAGAGATCGGTGAAGCCGTGCCCGTGGCCGTGGCTGACCATGTTGACGGGCACGCCGTCGACGAAGAAGGCGACGTCGGTCCCGTGGTCCGCGTCGAATCCGCGGAGGAAGTACTGGTTCGCCTTGCCGCCGCCCGCGTGCTGCACGGCGAAGAGCCCGGGGACCGACTCGAGAAGGTCGCCCGGCCGGAGCCTCGGCCTGAGCTCGAGCTCCCGGTGTCCGACGGAGACGCGCGACGCGGCCTCGCTGCCCGGCTTCTCCGCCTGGATCGTGACCTCGATCGCGGCGTCGCCCGCGGGCGCGCCCGCGCCGGTGGGCTCTGCAGCGGCGGCCTCCGGCGGGGCAGCGGGCGCCTCGGGGGTGTCGCCCTCGGCGCGCGCGGGCCGCGCGGCGGCCAGCACCATGGATAAAGCGGCGAGCAGATGAAGATGAAGCAGATGAGATGGATGGCGGTGCCCGTGGCTCGTCGTGACCGTCTCGCGCAGCATTCGTGTCCTCCTTCGCTGCAATCGCGCGGAGCGGCGCCGTGCCGCTCGCGTCGAGCTCCGCGAGGACGAAATGGCTGGCCATCGCACGGTGCGCTGGACCGACCTCTCGCCCCCACGGGCGACCGGAAGGCGACGCGGGGGGCGGTTCGGTATCCGGGACGTGGCAGAGGCAGAGCTGCACCGGCTCGGACCTCACCGCCTCCCTCGAGGCTCCCAGGTCGAACCGGCGCCGGATGTCTCCCGCCGCCGGGCGCTGGCAGGTCTTCGGGCTCGCGAGCGCTCCGGTCAGACCGGCTCCCTACTGTCCACCGCTTCCCAGCCCTCGACGGGCCAGTGCTTGGGGTGGAGGTCGTTCTCGCTTACCGCTGCGGGGCAGCCCCGGAGTTTCACCGGGTTCCCTCTTCGGCCCAGGCGAACGCCCGGGCACCAGCGCGGCGCGCACCCTATGGCCGTGCGCCTTCGGCTGTCAATCGCTACCGCTCCCCTCGCCCGCCCGCGCGGATGCCGCGCAGGCCGAACGTTCGGGCTCTAGCGAGGATGGGCTCGCTCCTCCGTGGGTCGCGTGCTACACGGCCGCGGCCGTATATGCCCCGTAACGATCTCCGCAATATCGCCATCGTCGCCCACGTCGACCACGGGAAGACGACCCTCGTCGATCACATGCTCCGCCAGTCGGGCGCCTTCCGAGAGAACGAGGTCGTGGCCGAGCGTGTCATGGACTCGAACGACCTCGAGCGGGAGCGCGGCATCACCATCCTCGCGAAGAACACGAGCATCCGGTACCGCGGGGTCAAGATCAACATCGTCGACACGCCCGGCCACTCCGACTTCGGCGGCGAGGTCGAGCGCACGCTCATGATGGCCGACGGGGCGCTCCTCCTCGTCGACGCCGCCGAGGGCCCGCTGCCGCAGACGCGCTTCGTGCTCTCGAAGTGCCTCCAGCGCGGCTTCCCGGTCATCGTGGTCATCAACAAGATCGACCGGAGCGACGCGCGCGCCCACGAGGTGCTCTCCGAGGTGTTCGACCTCTTCTGCGACCTCGAGGCCGGCGACGCGCAGATGGACTTCGCGACGCTCTACGCGATCGGGAAGTTGGGCCAGGCGAAGCGCGAGCTCGAGCACGAGGCGAAGGACCTCGAGCCGCTCTTCGAGACCATCCTCGAGCGGGTCCCCGGCCCCTCCGGCGACCCCGACGGCCCGCTCCAGGTCATCGTCTGCAACACGACCCACGACGACTACGTGGGCCGGCTCGCGGTCGGCCGGGTGGTCCGCGGCACCGCCCGTTCGGGCGCCGACGTCGCGCTCCTCGGCGAGGGCGGGCAGTCGCGCGGCTACGTGAAGATGCTCTACGCGTACGAGGGGCTGAAGCGGGTCGCGGTCGAGAGCGCCGTCGCGGGCGAGGTCATCGCCATCGCGGGGCTCGAGTCGGCCACGATCGGCGACACGATCACGGATCCGGCGCACCCCGAGGCGCTGCCGCGCATCGTGGTCGAGGAGCCGACGATCAAGATGAAGGTCGGCGTCAACACGTCGACCTTCGCCGGCAAGTGCAAGCAGTCGAAGTACCTGACGAGCCGTCACCTGAAGGAGCGGCTCGAGCGCGAGGCGATGAAGAACCTCGCGATCCGCGTGGAGCCGACGGACGTGCCCGACACGTTCGTGGTGCTCGGCCGCGGCGAGCTCCAGCTGGCGATCCTCGTCGAGACGATGCGGCGCGAGGGGTACGAGATGCAGCTCTCGAACCCCGAGGTGGTGACGCGCGAGATCGACGGCGAGGTGATGGAGCCGCTCGAGCTCGTGGTCGTGGACGTGCCGGACACCTACGTCGGCATCGTGACCGAGCGCCTCAGCTCCCGGCGCGGCCGGATGGTGAAGATGACGAACCCCGGCTTCGGCCGCGCCCGCCTCGAGTTCCGGGTGCCGTCGCGCGGGCTCATCGGCTTCCGCGGCGAGTTCCTGACCGCGACGCGCGGGACGGGCCTGCTCAACACGATGTTCGACGGCTGGGCGCCCTGGGGCGGCCCGATGATGCGCCGCCCGACCGGCGCCATCGTCGCCGATCGCGCCGGCGTGTCGACCCCGTACGCGCTGCACCACCTGCAGCCGCGCGGCATGTTCTTCATCGTCCCCGGCGTCGAGGTCTACGAGGGGATGATCATCGGCGAGCACAACCGGCCGAACGACACCGACGTCAACGTCATCAAGGAGAAGAAGCTGTCGAACGTGCGCAACCACGGCAAGGACGAGAACGTCCTCCTGGCCAGCCCGCGGCTGCTCACGATCGAGACGGCGATGGAGTGGATCGACGGCGACGAGCTCGTCGAGGTCACGCCCGACGCGGTGCGCGTCCGCAAGAAGGTGCTCGCGTGCAACCGCCGGGAGCGCCGCGAGGACGCGATCGAGCAATCGCAGGCGGTGGAGTGAGCGGCGGGGGCGTGCGGAGCATCCGACGCGCGCCCCTGCCGTGCCTGCCGCGCGATAAGATGCCCTGATGAGAACGCCGCTGCTCTTCGCTTTCCTGGCTTCGCTCGCCGCGCTCTCGGGGGCGGGCGCCTGCGGTGGGGCGGTCGTCGTCGACGGGCTCCCCGGGAGCTCCGACGGCGCCGGGGGCGCGGGCGAGGGCTCGCAGTCGGCGAGCTCCGGCGGGCCCTCCATCGAGGAGCAGATGGCCTCGTGCGATTTCTTCTGCTCGCTCTTCGACGGCGTCACGTGCCCGGAGCTCCGGTGCAGCGAGCGCTGCGCCGACCTGCTCTCCGAGCAGCGCCCCTGCAACGCGCTGACCGCTCCTTTCTTCGATTGCATGGGCGAGACCGTCATCTCCGCGGACCGGATCCCCTGCACGTTCCTCGCGCCGTCGATCGCGTCGCTCTTCGATTGCCTGAGCGGGCGCGATCCGACGTGCACGACCGATTTCCTGCCCCAGACGTGCGACGCGCCGTTCGAGAAGCTCAGGGCGTGCCAGCGCGATCAGGGCCGGTAGCGGGGGCGCTCGTCGCCTGACGCGCGCGGCCGCGCGCCGGGGTCGAGGGCGCTCCGGAGCGGCCCGAGGGCGTCGGCGACGAACGTGACGAGCGCCTTCACGCGCGGCACCCCGCGCGTATCGCGGTGCACCCCGAGCCACAGCTTGCGCCCTGGCGGCGGCGAGGGCGGCGAGAGCAGGTGGAGGCCGGCGGTCACGTCGCCCAGGTAGCGGGGCAGGCAGACGAGCCCGACGCCGGCGACCCCCATCGTCGCCTGGGGCTCGCGGCCGTTGGTGCGCGCGGCGACGCGGGCCTTCGCGGCGACGGCGCGCACCCACGACAGGTCGGCGATCGCCGGAGGATCGTCGTTCATGGTGACGAGGGTGTGGCCCTCGCACTGCCGGCCCCAGTCCGGCGGGCCGCGCTCGGCGAGGTAGGCCTCCGAGGCATACAGCCCGAACCCGATCCGCGCGACCTCGCGCTGGAAGACCTCGTGGTGCTCGAACGCGGCGGGGCGAAGGGCGATGTCCGCTTCCCGCCGCGGCAGGCTCAGCCAGCGCGCGTCCGCGATGAGATCGACGGAGATGGCGGGGTGGCGCGCGAGGAACGGGACGAGCAGCGGCCCGAGGACGCGCGTGGCCAGCCACTCGGACGCGGTGATACGGAGGTGGCCTCTCAGGCCTGCGTCGCGTCCGGCGGCGGCGCGCTCGGCGGCGAGCGCGTCCTGCTCCATGCGCTCGGCGTGGCCGAGCACGCTCTCGCCCGCGGCCGAGAGCGCGAACCCCGACGGCGAGCGCTGGAAGAGCCTCGCCCCGAGGCGCCGCTCGAACGCCGCGACGCGCCGCCCCACGGTCGGCTGGGTGACCTTCAGCGCGCGCGCGGCGGCGGAGAGGTTGCCGTGCCGCGCGACGGCGAGGAAGTAGCGCAGATCGTCCCAGTCGAGCATGGCTCCGGGGCGCGGGGCGCTGCTGCCGGAGAGCGCTCCGCGCCATGCAAAGGTGCATGCCGAGTCTACGTCGATGGTGGATCCCCGGGCAACGGCGGACCGCGCATGCTCTCCCGCGTGCGTTCCCGCACCCGCGCACTCGCGCTCTCGCAGGTCGCGTGGTTCACGTCGGATGATCCGATGGAGGCTGGCATGTTGACGAATCGTCGTGAGTTTCTCCACCGCGTGACCGGCACGGCCGCGGCGGGCTTCCTGGGCTCGGCCCCGGCCGGGACGACGTCCTGTGCCGCGCAGCACGGGCCGGCGCCGCCGCGGCCGGCGGCCGGGTCGACGATCAAGGCGGTCGCCTTCGACGCCTTTCCGATCTTCGATCCACGCCCGATCGCGGCGCTCGCGGAGGAGCTCTGTCCTGGCAAGGGGGCGTCGCTGAGCGAGGCGTGGCGCACCCGGCAATTCGAGTACACGTGGCTCCGGGTCGCGTCCCACGAGTATGCCGACTTCTGGCAGGTGACGGCGGACGCGCTGGTGTTCGCCGAGCGCGCGCTGGCGCTCGATCTCGGGGAGGAGAAGCGGGCGCGGCTCCTCGGCGCCTACCTCGATCTCCGGGCGTGGCCCGACGTGCTGCCGGCGCTCCGGGCGCTGAGGGGCGCCGGGATCCGGCTCTCGTTCCTGTCGAACTTCACGCCGAGGATGCTCGGGGCCGCCATCGAGAGCTCGGGTCTGGGGGGCCTGTTCGAGCACATGCTCAGCACGGACCGGGCGAGGACGTACAAGCCGGATCCTCGCGCGTACCGGATGGCGCTCGACGCGTTCGGCCTCACGCGCGAGGAGATCGCGTTCGTCGCGTTCGCCGGCTGGGACGCCGCGGGGGCCCGGTGGTTCGGCTATCCCACGTTCTGGGTCAACCGCCTGGGCCTGCCGGCCGAGGAGCTCGGCGTGAGCGCCGACGCGACGGGAGCGGGCCTCTCGGATCTTGTGGAGTTCGTGAAGGAGAGGGCGTGACCGGCGGGGGCCATTCATCGTCTGTAATCTGGTGAGGCATCATGCAGAGTCACATGCGCCCGCATACCTGAGCGAGCCGCCGCAGGCATGTTTGTATGATGAATTTCATCGGGAGGCGCTCGCACACTCACATTTGCATGATGGTTTACTTACTGATGCGTCAGCGCAGCCAGATATGCATGCTGGATTACTTCATGGTGACGCGCCGCAGGCACTTTTGTATGACTTTTCACTCAGGAGCCGCCGGGCAGAGGCGCTCGTGCGATCCCCTGGTCCCTGGGCTCCCTGGAGAGGCGGCTCCGGGAGCTGCGGAGCTTCGAGGTGCTGCGCAGGATGCGACTCCGGGTGCCGGCGGATGCCCGTGCGGGCGCTCGCGTGATGTGGTGAGGAGGCGCTCGGCGCGCGGGTCCCGTCACGGGGCCTCTCCGCTCCGGGCGCGCCTCACGGCGGCGAGGTCACGGCGCTGCGCATGGCGCGCATGGAGTCGCGGGCGAACCGCGCCTGGACCCGGCGCGCGTAGGGATAGCCGAGCCGGGCGAGGAGGTGGTTCGGCCGGGAGACGGCGAAGATGTCGTAGGCGACCTCGCCGGAAGGCTCGTCGTGCTCGACGAGGAAGCGCTCCTCGCCGCGCTCGCCGTGCTCCTCGAGCGTCCCGTAGGCGAAGCCGAACCGGCGCACAGGGCCGCTCGTCTCATCGACCGTGTAAACGATCCGGCACGCGTTGAGCCAGTGAATCCCGAGCACGCGGACGAGGATCGCCACGGTGACGCCGGCCTGGAGGGGAGCGTCGGGATAGCAGAGCTCGACCCAGCCGAGCCGGAACTGCGCCCAGCGCCGCATCGCCTCGACAGCGCGGTCGAAGAGCGCGGCGCCCTGGCCGAGCACCGCGCGGTGGTGGTCGACGTTGAAGCCGGCAGGCGGCCGCGGGCGGCCATCGCCGGCGCCGGTGCAGCCGACCTCCGCGTACGAGAGCGGCCGGCCCGCCTGGCGAGCGAGGAAGGCGCGGATCGCGGCGTCGGAGGGGCGGGCGCGGGAGAGCACGAGGGGCAGGATAGCCGATCACGGAGACGCCATCTTGATGGCTTTCCAGCCACGACGAAGCACGAGGAGCACCTTCGCGGCTGACCGGCCTGCACGGATCCGAAAAACCTCTCGCCGAGGGATCAGCATGGACAGGAGATGTGCTGGACGATCGCGAAGCGGGCTTCAGGCGCGCTTCGCAGGTCGAGGACAGCGGCGCGTGCGCCACGCGACCTCGCGTGTGCGGCTGGCACCTGCCAGCGAGCGCTGATACGCTCCTCGGCGACTCGTAACAGCGAGGAGGTGCATGGCCAATGGACATGCAGTTCAAATTTCACGACGCCGATGTCGAGGCCGACCAGCTGGACACGATGCTCGAGAGCTTGATGCGCGACATCGGCACCGCCGGCGCGGCCCCGTCCCGCGTCGTCGAGGGGCGCCTCCCCAGGAACGCCAAGGGAGACGCCTTCACCGTCGGCGCGATCGCGCTCGCCGCGCTCCCCGCGGTGCTTCCCCAGGTGATTCAGCTCGTCAATGAGTGGGTCGTCCGCGCGCCGAGGCGCCGCATTCGCATCCGGGGGAAGAACGGCCTGGAGGTCGAGTTCACCTCGGACAAGCCGCTCGGGGAGAAGGAAGTGCTCGACCTCGCGCGCCGCATCAGCGCAATCAAATGACAGCCATGGACAGAGATCCTGTGCTGGGCGGACGGGACCGCATCGCGCTCATCATCGCGAACGGAATGTATGCGGACGGCAGGTTGCGCTCGCTTCAGGCGCCCGCCCTCGACGCATCGAAGCTCGCCGACACGATGGGAAACCCGGACATCGGCGATTTTCGGGTCCAGCTCTGCGTCGATGGCAGCCAGCTCGAGGTCCGGAAGGCCATCGGCGCGCTCTTCCATCGCCGCCATCCGGAGGATCTGCTCGTCCTCTACTACTCCGGTCATGGCCTGAAGGACGACTGGGGTCACCTCCACCTCGCCACACACGACACGGAGAAAGAGCTCTTCAGCGCGACCTCGGTCGACGCGGCGTGGATCAGCCGCCAGATCGATCAGTGCCCCGCGAAGCGCATCGTCCTGATCCTCGACTGCTGCTACAGCGGCGCGTACGAGAACTCCGCCAAGAGCGAGCAGGACAGCGTCGACATCGCCGGGACGTTCATGGGAGACGGCTCGGGTCGCGTCGTGATCTCCGCCACGACGTCGGTTCAGCTGGCGTGGCAGGCCGACCAGCCCGTGGGGGTGCCCCCGCAGTCGATCTTCACGCGC
The DNA here is from genome assembly GCF_051527395.1 of Sorangium sp. So ce281. Classification (NCBI taxonomy): domain Bacteria; kingdom Pseudomonadati; phylum Myxococcota; order Polyangiales; family Polyangiaceae; genus Sorangium; species Sorangium sp. So ce281. Next base: position 1,300,469 of record NZ_CP150322.1, on the reverse strand, counting down.
CACATCGTCGAGGGTCTGTCGACCGGCACAGCCGATCTGGACCGGGACGGATACGTCGATGTCCACGAGCTCTGCGAGTACGTGCAAGCGAGCATCAAGGCCGAGGGAGGCCGGCAAACCCCGCAGATGTGGACGCAGAAGTACGAGGGGCGGCTGCGCATCGCGAAGGCCCCGCTCCGGCCCACGATCCCGGCGTCGGGCGGGAACGCCGCGATCACCTACGAGCTCTTCGTGTGCAACGGGCCGCTCGCAGGTCGGCGGTTCGTGCTCCACCCTGGAGAGTTCAGGGTGGGGCGAGAGCCCGATTGCTTCATCCGCCTCGATGATCCGAAGGTGTCGCGAAAGCACGCGACGATCGTCGTCGGAGCGGACGAGGTGCGCGTGATCGACCAGGGAAGCACGCACGGGACCAAGATCGACGATGAGCGCATCACGAGCGCCTTGCTCCCGCAAAACGGCCAGATCGTCGTCGGGGGCACCGTGCTCAGGCTGGTCCGTTTGGAGGCCCCAGGCACACGTCAGACCGCGGAGACGGTCGCGCACCCGCCAACGGCGCCGAAGAAGCGCTCGGCCACCCTGTTCACTCCCTGACGCCTGGCGCAGGCGCGCCCGCGCTATGCTTCGGCGCGCCCGGCGAGCGCGGCCCCTCCCGGTGGGTGTGACCGCGCCCCAGGGTGAAGGGGCACCGCTCGCCCGCAGCCCGCGGGCGGCCTGACCGCCCTCCCGTCGATGCACAAGGACCTCCTCGATCTCCTCCTCGCCCTCGACCGCGTGCCGCAGGATCCGCGCTGGCACCCCGAGGGCGACGCGCTCTTCCATTCCCTGCAGGTCTTCGACCTGGCCCGCCGCGAGACCGCGGATCGCTCGCTCTGGGCCGCGGCCCTGCTCCACGACGTCGGCAAGGCGTTCGCCTGCGCCGACCACGCCGAGGAGGGGGCCGACGTGCTCGCGGAGCTCGTGTGCCCGCGGATCGTCTGGCTCGTGCGGCACCACCTCCACCTGCTGCGCGCGCCCGGCGCGACCCGGCGGCGCCTGCGGCGCACGAAGGCGCTCGCGGACCTCGCGCGGCTCCGCCGCTGGGACGTCGGCGGCCGCTCGCCCGAGGCGACCGTGCTCCGCCCCGAGGCCGCCGTGGAGCTCCTGCTCGACGGCGCAGACTGGACCCTGCTCTCGATCGGCGGCGAGCCCGCCCCCTCCGATGACCTGCGAAAGGAGCCGCTCGCCTGAGCGCAAGATCCGCCGGGAGGTCCTCTGCGACGACGTCGACCGCTGGGGCGACGATCGCCGGCTCTGGGGCGGCGAGGCCGAGCCGCCCGGGCGAGCGCGGCTCTGCGCCGCGGTGCGGGACGCGGTCGCGACCGCGCTGACGGCGAAGCAGCGGGAGGTCGTCGAGGCGTATTTCTTCGACGGCCTGTCGCAGGGCGAGATCGCTCGCCGCCTCGGCGTGGCGCAGCAGGTCGTGCAGAAGCGCCTGTTCGGGGCGCCGCGGGGCGGCCGGGTGGTCGGCGGCGCGATGCTCCGGCTGCGGCAAGCCCTCGAGCCGGCGGTCGCCGCGGCGCCGGCGCGGGCGGCGGCGGCGCAAGCGACAGAAGCGCCGGCGCGGGCGGCGGAGGCGCGCGCGGCGCGGGTGGCCCGATGAGCGCCGAGCGCTTCGGCGGGCTGCGAGCCCGCATCGCCGCGGAGGCCGCGCGCCTCATGTACGACGAGGGCGTGGACCAGTACTTCACCGCCAAGCGGATGGCCGCGAAGCGGATCCTCGGCCAGGTGGAGGGGCGGCGAGCGCGCTACCGGCCCGCGGACCTGCCCTCGAACGGCGAGATCCGCGAGGCGCTGCTCCTCTTCGCCGAGCGCGCCGAGGGGAGCCAGCGGACGCGCCGGCTCTTCGCGCTGCGCATCGTGGCGCTGGAGGCCATGCGCGCGCTCGCGCCGTTCTCGCCGCGGCTCATCGGCTCGGTCTCCACCGGCCATATCCGCCGCGGCAGCGACGTCGATCTGCACGTGTTCCCCGCCGACGAGGAGGCGCTGGAGCGGCACGTGCGGGCGCTCGGCTGGACGTTCGACCGGGAGCGCGTGACGATCCAGAAGGGCGGAGAGCTCCGGGAGTACGTCCACTACCACGTGGCGGACGTGGCGCCCCTCGAGCTCACGGTGTACGCCCCGCGCGACCTGAGGACGCGGCCCCGCAGCAGCACCGATGGAAAGCCGATCGTGCGCCTCGGCGTCGCCGCGCTCTCGGCGCTCTGCGCCCGGGATCACCGCGGCGCGTGGGAGCGTTACCTGGAGACCGGCGAGGTGGAGGGCATGGACGCGCTGCTCGAGGCGGACGAGGACGAGCCGCTCCCCGGGCCGTTCGATGGGCTGCTCCACGGTACCGGCGGCGCCGGCGAGGACGGCGACGAGCCGGCCTGCGCCGAGCCCGGCGAGGAGGACGACGCAACTCAAGACTACGAGCCGCTCCCCGGCTTCGAGGACACGGCTTGAGGCCCGCCCGCAGGCGAGGAGGGTCCGGCGCTCCTGCGCTCCCGCGGCGGCACGGAGGGAACTCGTCGTTCGCCGAGCGCGATGGTCGACACCGATGGATGGATAGGACGACTCGCCGGATTCGGATCCTGCGGTCGTCGCTGGACTCTGCCGCTTTCACCCGCGCTGCGAGGCCGATGAACCTCCTCGCATCGCCGCGCGGCGAGGCGAACGTCGGACGACGCGCCGGTGTCGCGGCGTGGCGAGGCTTGACCCTCGCGATGCCCCGGTGCTCTCATGGCGCGGTGAAGCCTGAGGCCCCGCCCACCCCCAGCGCGATCGCGGCGCCTTCCGGAACGGCGGCGGCGGGGGTGATGTGGCGCGCGCGGGGGCGGCTCCACCTCACGGTGATCGCCAAGGCGACCTTCACCTTCGTCGACGGCGCAGAGATGATCCCCATCGAGCCGCAGCCGATCATCGATGCCGACATCCACCATCACAACAACCCGGGCCGCAGCGTCCGGTTGACGAGCGACCTCGCGCCCTACCTCGCGCGCATCGACGTGTTCTTCACGGGCCACGCGCACGCGCCGCCGGGCCCGCCTGCGGCGCCCTTCTCCGTGCGCCTCGCGCTCTTCGCCGGCGAGCGGCCGATCCTCGACAAGGCGCTCTCGATCGAGCCCGGCGGCGCGGAGAAGGCGATCCCGCTGGTCTATGAGCGCGCATTCGGGGGGATCGGCATGGCCGACAACCCGTTCGGCACCGATCGCCCGGCCGTCCTGGATCCCTCGCGGCGCGACCGCCCGGCGGGCTTCGCGCCGATCGGGAGCGTGTGGCCGTCGCGCAGGCGGCTGCTCGGGCGCACGACCCGCAAGGCGCTCGAGGGGCCCCTCCTCGAGATCCCCGACGATTTCGACTGGAGCTACTTCCAGGCGGCCCCGCCCGATCAGCGCGTCGAAGCCCTGGTCGGCGACGAGTGGCTCGTGCTCGCGGGGCTTCACCCGACGCTCGCGGCGCTGCGGACGCGGCTCCCCGGGGCGCGCGCCCTCGCGCGCGTCCATGGCCTCTCCGCGTTCGGCGTCACGGAGGGGCAGCCGCTCGATCTCGTGCTGGACACGCTGCACGTCGATGGCGACCGGCAATCGTGCTCGCTGGTCTGGCGACGCAGCTTCCCGCTCGCGGATGAAGCGGCGCTCGCGGCGGTGCGTGTCGTCGTCGGCGTCGAGGTGCCGGGCGCCCTGCCCGCATGGCTGGCTCCTGCCGAGATCGCGATGGCCGCCCCGAGCGCCGTCGCGGCGGCCGATCCGACCGAGGTGACGCTCAACCGGTCCGATCAAGACGTCGAGGCGCGCGATCGGCGCGGCGCCGCCCAGCGCCCCGACGCGACCGTCGCGCAGACGAAGCGAGCCCCCGTCGGGTCGGCGGCCCCGCTCCCGCTCCGCCCGGGTGCGGAGCCGTCGCCCGCGGCGGCGCCCAGTCCGCAGACGCCACGCCCACCGAAGGGGCATTCCATCTCGTAGACCGACTCCGCGCATTGCGTCAGCGGCGGCTCGCGCACATCGAGAACGACGCAGCGCCCGCTCTCGCACGTGGCGGCGCGGGAACTTGCACACAGATGTGGTACCTGGACCACCACCAGATGTCTGACTGCGTGCGGCCATGGGCTCGATCTGGAATGGAGCAATCTTGATGAAAACGCATCGCGAATCTCAGGGGATCGTCGCTTCGAAGGACGGGGCGCTTCGCGGCGTGCGCTGCATCCGCCCTGCGGGCGTGATGCTTCTTGTGGCGCACGTGTTGGTGGCTTGCTCGAATGACACCGTGGCCGGCGGCAGCGGTGCCGGAAGCACCGGTGGCAACGGCGATGCCGGGGGCAACGGCGATGCTGGGGGCAACGGCGGTCATGGCGGCAGCGACGGTAACAGCGGCACCGGCGGCGACGGCGGCGACAGCGGTGGTGGTGGCGACGGCGGTGGCGGCGACGGCGGTGGCGGCGACGGCGGTGGCGGCAGCGACGGCGGTGGCGACGGCGGTGGCGGTGGCGGTGGCGACGGCGGTGGCGGTGGCGGCAGCGACGGCGGTGGCGGTGGCGACGTCACCGTGTCGGCCGAGTTCTTCGACGACTTCACCTACACCGGCATCACCGACGACGACCTCACGAGCTGGTGGTGGGTCCGCGCGGAAGACGGAGCGCCCGGGGTCGACGGCGCCCAATGGCTGCCGTCGAATGTGTCGTTCATCGATGATCCCGATCTCGCCTCGAACAGACTGCTACGGCTCGAGGCGACCACACGCGGCTCCGGCGAGAGCACCTCGCACGCAGAGCTTCAATCGAACGACGACAAGTTCCGCCTGGGGACGTACTCCGCTCGGGTAAAATTCAGCAACGCTCCTCTGACCGGGACCCGGCACCTAGCCGACAAGCCGGTCGAGACGTTCTTCGCGATCAGCCCGTGGATCAACGACCCCGAGACCGATCCCGGCTACTCGGAGCAGGATTTCGAGTACATGCCCAACGGCGGGTGGGGTCAGGAAGACACCAGCACGCTGTGGCTGACCTCGTGGGAGACGGCCACGCTGGAGAATACGCAGTCGAACCATGTGGCGGGGGACCAGTCCGGCTGGAAGAGGCTCCTCATCCAGATCACCGAGTCCGACATCCGCTACTACATCGAAGGCACGCGGCTCTGCACGCACGACGCGACGTACGTCCCCGAGACGAACCAGCACCTCGACTTCAATCTGTGGTTCGACGAGCTCGCCGCTGGGCAGACCGAGCCACGGACGTACGCCGAGGACGTCGACTGGGTCTATTTCGCCAAGGATGCCATCCTGTCGCAGGCCGAGGTGGACGCGCAGGTGGCCGGCTTCCGCGCGTCGTCGATCGCCCGCGAGGACACCCTGCCCTAGCACTGCGTCGCCCGGTTCGGCCTTGGTTGCGCGTGAGGCATGCGGAAGCGGTGCCTTGTCCGTCACCGGCCCGGTAGGCCGTCGCCGGAACGCCACAAGACGGTCGAGGCCGGCGGGGCGCGCGGGCCCCGGAGCGGCGGGCGCGGCGGCGCGGGTGGAAGCGGCGGCGCAGCACGGGCGCGGGGCGCGTTGCTCGGCCTCGCCGCCGCAGATACATTCGGTGACCCATGGACGTCACGACGCTGGTGCGGGGCGACGCCATCTCGGTGGTCGACTACCGGTGCAGCTCCGGACCCGGGGACGCGCCGTTCGCCGAGCTCCACCGCGGCTTCTCCGTCTCCTACGTGCGCAAGGGCAGCTTCAGTTACCGCGTCCGGGGGGAGGCGTTCGAGCTCGTGGCCGGGTCGCTCCTGGTCGGCCACCCCGGCGACGAGTACACGTGCTCGCACGAGCACGTCGTCGGCGACGAGTGCCTGTCGCTCCAGCTCGCGCCGGCGCTTGTCGAGGCGCTCGGCGACGGCGGCGGCGCGTTCCGGGCCGGCGGCCTGCCGCCGCTGCCCGAGCTGATGGTGCTCGGCGAGCTCGCGCAGGCGGCCGCCGAGGGCAGGAGCGACATCGGCGTCGACGAGGTGGGGGTGCTCCTCGCCGCCCGCTTCGTCGAGGTCGCCTCCGGCCGGAAGCGAAGGCCGCCGGACACCGGGGCGCGCGACCGCCGCCGCGCCGTCGAGGCGGCGCTCTGGCTGGACGAGCACGCGCACGAGCCGATCGACCTCGAGGACGCGGCGCGGGAGGTCGGGCTCAGCCCGTTCCACTTCCTGCGGGTCTTCGGGAAGGTCGTGGGCGTGACCCCGCACCAGTACCTGGTCCGCGCCCGCCTGCGCCGCGCGGCGCGCCTCCTCGCCGACGGCGCCCGGTCGATCACCGACATCGCGCTCGACGTCGGGTTCGGCGACCTCTCCAACTTCGTCCGCACCTTCCGCCGCGCGGCCGGCGTCTCGCCCCGCGGCTTCCGGAAGGCGGCGAGGGGGGATCGCAAGATCTTCCAAGATCGCCTCGCCGCGCGCTCCTAGGATGGCCGCCGGACGCGGGCGCCCCGCCTGCCCGCGAGGACCCTCATGACAGCGACGGCACACGGCTTCCTCCTGTTCGACACGGCGATCGGCCGCTGCGGCATCGCGTGGGGCGAGCGCGGCGTCGCCGCCTTGCAGCTTCCCGAGGCGCGCGAGCCCGAGACGCGGTCGCGCCTGCTCCAGCGCTCCCCGGGCGCCCAGGCGGCGGCGCCGCCGCCCGAGGTGCAGCGCGCGGTCGACGCGATTGTCGCGCTCCTGCGCGGCGAGGCGAGCGACCTGTCCGCCGTCGCGCTCGACATGGATCGGGTGCCGCCGTTCCACCGCCGCGTCTACGAGGTCGCGCGCACCATCCCGCCGGGCGCGACGCTGACCTACGGCGAGGTCGCGGCGCGCCTCGGGGCGGTCGGCTCGGCGCGCGCCGTGGGGCAGGCGCTCGGGCGGAACCCGTTCGCGATCATCGTCCCGTGCCACCGCGTGCTCGCGGCCGGCGGCAAGGCCGGCGGCTTCTCCGCGAGCGGCGGCGTCACGACGAAGCTCCGCCTCCTCGCGATCGAGCGCGGCCAGGCGCGCGGCGCTCCGGAGGCCGCGCCCGGCGGCGACTTCGGCTTCGATCCGGGCGCCGCCGTCGAGCACCTGCGCGCGTCCGACGCGGCGCTCGCGCGCGTCATCGACGCGGTCGGGCCGTTCGCCATGCGGATCGACAGGACGTCGAGCCTCTTCCTCGCGCTCGCGGAGTCGATCGTCTACCAGCAGCTCACCGGCAAGGCCGCCGCGACCATCTTCGCGCGCGTGCGCGCGCTCTTCCCGCGAGCGCACGAGGGCCCCACGCCCGCGCAGCTCCTGCGCGCCTCCGACGAGAAGCTCCGCGGCGCCGGCCTCTCGCAGGCGAAGCTCCTCGCGCTGCGCGACCTCGCGCGGAAGACGGAGGACGGCGAGCTCCCCACGCTCGCCGAGGTCCACGGCATGGAGGACGAGGCGATCATCGAGCGCCTCACGCAAGTGCGCGGCATCGGCCGGTGGACGGTGGAGATGCTCCTCATGTTCCGCCTCGGCCGCCCGGACGTGCTGCCCGCGGACGACTACGGCATCCGCAAGGGCTTCACGCTCGCGTTCAAGCGGCCCGAGCCGCCGGCGCGCGCGGACCTCGAGAAGCGCGGCGCGCGGTGGAAGCCGTACCGCACGGTGGCGAGCTGGTACCTCTGGCGCGCGGTGGATCTGGCGCGGAGCGGCTGACGCCTCGCCCCGCGGCGGCGCTGGGCTGCCCAGCGGGGCGCCTCCGCTGGCGCGGTCGCCGTCGCCCGGGCGAGCAGCCTTCGCGGCGCGGCCCTCGGTCGAGTTCGCCATCGCGGCGCGGCCCTCGGTCGGGCTCGCCGTCGCGCTGGCTGGCGTCGAGGCCGGGAGCTAAGTTCTCGCCGGCCCGAGAGCGCCGCGTGGAGCGCCGCACGACGCTGGACAAGGTTGCCGTCGCGGATGGCAACGAGAAGAGCACGGGAGGAGCACGACAGTCATGCTGAAGAACCTCGAAGGGCAGCGCGTTCCGGATGTCACATTTCGTACGCGCGTCGACGGTCAGTGGAAGGACGTGACCACCAAGGAGGTGTTCGCTGGCAAGAAGGTGGTGGTGTTCGCGCTTCCGGGCGCCTTCACGCCGACCTGCTCGAGCAGCCACGTGCCGCGCTACAACGAGCTCGCGGAGGAGTTCAAGCGGCGCGGGGTGGACACCATCGCGTGTGTGTCCGTGAACGACGCGTTCGTGATGGATGAGTGGTGCAAGGCGCAGGAGGCGGACAAGATCCAGTTCCTGCCCGACGGGAACGGGGAGTTCACCGAGAAGATGGGCATGCTCGTCGACAAGGCGAACCTCGGCTTCGGCAAGCGCTCGTGGCGCTATTCGATGCTGGTCGACGACGGCGTGATCAAGAAGATGTTCATCGAGCCCGAGGTGGAGGGTGACCCCTTCGATGTGTCGGACGCGGACACGATGCTGAAGTACCTGGCTCCGTCGTCGAAGGCGCCGCACGACGTGCTGCTGTTCACGAAGCCGGGCTGTGACTACTGTACCAAGGCGAAGCGGCTCCTCGACGCGCGGAAGATTGCTTACGAGGAGGTGGCGGCCTCGCCGCGCCGCCTGCGCGCGGTGAGCGGCAAGGGCACGACCCCGCAGGTCTTCATCGACGGCAAGCACATCGGCGGCGCCGACGAGCTCGAAGCCTACCTCGCGAAGGCCTGATTCACGAAGGCGGCCTGGGCGCCCCCCGGCGCTGGCGAGCGCCTACGCGCCGCCCTCGGGATCCGACGGCTCGGCGCGGAAATGGGTCACCGCCGGCGCCGAGGCCGGCGCCTCCACGGGGGCGACGGCCGAGCTGCGGCGCGCCGCGGCGGCGCACCTGTCGCTGTTCATGGCGAACTGCCCGATGCTGCTCCATAGCCTGTCGAACTCGGCCTGATCGAAGGTCGACCGGGACTGGAACAGGTCGTATCCGCCGTATTTCGGGTCCGCTCCGTCGCCGTCCTCCGGGGCGATGAACCGATAGTGGCCCATCACGTCGGCGTGGTCGGCGTCGACGAGGAAGCTGCGCTTCGTGTCGGGATAGACCATCGATACGCAGTTGACGATCCCGTCGTTCATCTCCGACGTGAGCGACTCGGTCCGGGTCGGGTCGTCGAACCGTGGCACGGAGCAGGGCGGCCCGAGGGCCTCGACCACCTTCGGCTCCTTGATGTTGGCCGTGATGCCGTGAAAGATGCCGAAGGCGCCCAGGAACGGGCCGCCGGGATCGCGCTTCGCCCGGGTGACGATCGACCGGAGCGCGATGCCCCGCTGCTCGTAGTACGCGCTCAGCTCCTCCTCGAGCTCCGCCCCGAGGAGGCTGGCTTTCCTTGCCTGCCTCGCGCTCTTGATGGAGGCCGCGAGCTCGCGCGGCCAGGCGCCGACACCGTGCGCGGACAGGCCATGCCTGGACCGGCGCTCCGCGCGCGACGACTGGCCTGACAGCGGCAGGGGATCGAGATCCTCGAAGGCCTCGGTGTCCTCGGCGACGTGCAGCAGCCAGCGGAGCACGTTGAAGTACTCGCCGCGCGCCTCGGCCCTGGCGAGATCGTCGCACGGCAGCGCGTGGAAGCGCTCGATCGTGTCGAGGGCGGCGCGGACGATGCCGTCCGATTGGCCGAACACCTGCAGGAGCGTCTTCGCGCGGCGGGCCGCGGAGCTCGCGTCCTTCGGGCCAGCCAGGCGGAGCCACCAGTGGAGGGCCCCCGCCAGGCCAGTGAGGAGGGGCTGCCTCCGGTGGAGGACGTGGGCGAGGTTCGTCCCGCGGTGCGGCGTCGAGAGGAACTGGATCGAGCAGATGCTCTCGAGGATGCGCTCCACCGAGACGCCGTAGACCGACCCTTTCTGCTCGGTCTCGGCCAGGAGCAGGAGCATCAGCGTCTTGATGTCCCGCCCGCCGGTCGAGTGGCCCACGAGGTGGACGCAGTCCCGCTGGCCGCGGCCCGCGCCCCCGTAGAACACCCCCTGCCTGAACCGATCCGCGAGCCAGCGGAGGAGCGCGTGCGCGCGGGTGTCCACGCTCGCCGTGGGCAGGTTCGGGAAGCAATGCACCGAGAGCGGGCCTTGGTACGGCCCGGTATCGGTGTTTCGGAGGATCTCCGTGACACCGCTGTAATAGACGATCGACCCCAGGATATCGAAGCCCGCAAAACCAGGCACGAGCACGAGGTGGCTTCTCGGTGAACTCATGGCTTTTCCCTCCCACATGAAAGGCCGCGCGCATCCCCTTCGGGAGATGAGCGACAGCCCGACATTCTCTGTTCGATCGGGCGGTCGACGAACGCGCCGCGGGGCGCCTCTCCCAGGGCCGGGCGAGCGCCGCGGCGCGCTCGTCGACCGACCGCCCGCCGGCGGGGCCCGCGGCCCCCGCTCACTCGGCGGGGTACATCTCGTCGATGGTCCCGCGGAAGCGCTGCTCGATCACGTTGCGCTTCATCTTGAGCGTCGGCGTCATCTCGCCGTCCTGCACCGAGAACTCGCGGCCGAGGACCGTGAACCGCTTGATCTGCTCGAAGCTGGCGAGCTCCGCGTTCAGGGCGTCGACGTGCGCCTTCACCTGGCCGACCACCTCGGCGCTCGTGATCGCGGCGTCGCTGCTCAGGGCGCCCCGCTCCTTCAGCTCGGCGAGCTTGACCTCGGTCAGCGTGATCAGCGCCGAGAGGTACTTGCGGCCGTCGCCCACCATGCACACCTGGCTGATGATCTCCGCCGCCTTGAGCCGCTCCTCGATCGGGAGCGGCGCGATCATCTTGCCGCCCGAGGTCTTGAGGATCTCCTTCTTGCGGCCCCGGATCTTGAGCTGTCCGCGGTCGTTCCACTCGCCGAGATCGCCCGTGTGCAGCCAGCCGTCCTCGAGCGCGGCCTCCGTCGCCGCCTGGTCCTTGTAGTAACCCACGAACACGTGCCGGCCGCGGGTCAGGATCTCGCCGTCCTCGGCCAGCTTGAACTCGACGCCCGGCACGGGCTTGCCCACGGTGCCCGCGCTCTCGATGCCCGGCTCGGTCATGCAGATGACGCCGGTCGACTCGGTCTGGCCGAAGTCCTCGAGGATCTCGAGGTTCAGCGCGCGGAACCACGTCGAGATATGCGGCGCGAGCGCCGCCGCGCCCGAGGCGAGCACCTCGGCCTTGCCCAGGCCGAGCGCCGCGCGCACCTTGCCCAGCACGAGCTTGTCGGCGAGCTTGAGCTGCAAGGCGTCGAGCGCGCTCGGCGCGCGCTGCGCGTACTTCGCCTGGGCCACGCGGGCGCCCACGGCGAGCGCCCACTCGGCCAGCTTCTTCTTGGCGCCCTTGCCGCCGCGCACCTTCGCCATCACGCCTTCCATCATCTTCTCCCAGAGCCGCGGCACGCAGAGCAGCAGCGTGGGCTGCACCTCGGGGAGCTCGCTCGAGACGTTCTCGAACTTCGAGCAGAAGTTGACTGTGTAGCGCTGGGTAAGGCCCGCCCCGACGCACTGCAGCTTCTCGGCGATGTGACAGAGCGGGAGGAACGAGAACATCGTGCCGCGCGCGAACGGCAGGTTCCAGTACTTCACGGCCATGTCGGCCGTGTAAGCCAGGTTGTCGTGCGAGAGCATGGCCCCCTTGGGGTTGCCCGTCGTGCCCGAGGTGTAGATCAGGAACGCGCCGGCCCTGGGGTCGATCTTCGCCAGGTAGTCGGCGAACGTCTTCGCGCCCGGCTGCCCCGCGAGCGCGCGGCCCTCGGCCAGGGCCTGTTCGTACGAGATCGCCTTGGGAGAGATCGATGTGTCGCCATCGAAGACGAGGATCCAGCTCACGCTGTCAGGGACGGAATACTCGCCCTTCTCGCCGGAGATCTTCTGAAAGTACTCCTTGTTTTGCACCGAGAGCAGCGTCGCCTCGGTGTGGTTCAGGATGTACTGGATGTCTTTCGCGGTGGAGTTCGGGTAGAGGCCCGCCGACTTGCCCCCGACGAGCAGCGCCGCCAGGTCGACGTGGACCCACTGCGGGCAGTTGTACGAGAGGATCGCGCCGACCTGGCTCGCGTCGAAGCCCCTGGACTCCAGGAACAGCGCGAGGTGGTGAACCCGGTCACGGTACTCGCGCGCGGTCAGCGTCTTCCACTCGCCTTGAGATTTGAAGCGCTGGGCCGGCGCGTCAGGAGATTCGTTAGCCCACTGTTCCAGACGGTGGAGGACGGTGCTCATTGCATCTCCTGCGGCTCGAGGCCTCGGGGGGTCGCGGGGTGGCCAGGATGCGGGAGCCGCCGGGGCATTGTCAATCAGCGTCGAGGAGCCCCTCGGAGCGCTGGCGGCGAGCCGCCGGTCGTCCTGTTCCGTGCGCCTCGCCCTCGCCTGCCGGCGCCGCCTCGAGCGCGGCGGCGAGGTGCTCCGCGGCACGCTCGAAGGCGAGGGCCTCGCGCCGAGGAAGGCCATCGCGAGGGCGCGTTCCTCCTCGGGGATGAGGGAGCCGATGACGAGGGGGCGCACGTCGCCCGCGTCCGCGTCGCTCGGGGCTGACGGGAGCAGCCGCGTGACGAGCTCGCTCCGGCCGGCGTGTGTCCGGCGGCCCGACCCGAACAGACGAGGCGCCGCGCGGGGCCGACGAGGGCGGCTCGTACCCTGCTCGTGGTGCAGGCAGGTGCACGGGAGCTCCTCCTCGGTGCTCTGCCTGCCGCGGAGCGGCGTGGTGCTCCTCGGCCTACCGCGCGGGTGGGCGGGGTGCAACGAGGCCCGCCCTCCTCGAGGAGGCAAACGGCCCGCCGATCACTTCGAAATGACCTTCGTGCACGTCGCGCCGAAGTCGATATAGCCGACCGGGCAGCTCCCCCAGCACACGGGGCCCGCGCCGCTGTAGCCGGAGGCGCAGGCGGGATAGCAGAGACCCGCGTCGAGCTGCTGGCCCGCGCCGCAGCTCGTCGGCACGGAGCCGGCGCCGCGCCCGTAAGAGCTCTTGGCGAAGATGTGCGCGTCGCGCCGGCACGTGCAGCCGTCGTTGGTATACCCCGTCGGGCACGTGGAGCAGCCCTTGGCGAAGGTCAGGCCGCACGCGTCATACCAGGGGCACGCGGAGTTGTTGGCGTTGATGATCTGCGCGTCGCGCCGGCACGTGAGGCCGTCGTCCGAGTACCCGGACGGGCAGCTCTGCCAGCACACCGGGCCGACCCCGTAGTAGCCCGACGCGCAGGCCGGATAGCAGAGACCCGCGTCGTATTGCTGGCCCGCGCCGCAGAGCGTCGGCGCCGTGCCGACGCCGCGCCCGTAGCTCGGTTTTGCCACCGTGGAGGAGCACGTCGCGCCGTCATCGCTGAAGCCGGGCGGGCAGGCCGGCACCGCGGCGGGGGCCGGGACGGCGGGGTTCTGCACGTGGAGGCGCGCCTGGAACTCGTAAAGGCTGTGGATCGCACCCGGGTTCGCCTCCAGCACCTGGATCATCGCGCTGTCGCCCACGACATCGGAGAGATCGAGCAGCGCGTCGGCGATGCGCTGCTCGTTCCAGTCCCGGTACTGGCTCGACGGGCACGCGGACCCGCCGCCGCAGAGGCGGCCGCGCGCGTCGACCCGAGCTTGCTCCCAGTAGTTCGCGAAGCCCTCATTGAAGGCGTACCCCGGGTCGGCGATCTCGGAGCCGTCGTGAGAGCGCCCATAGACATAGGCCACGTCGTCACCATTCCAGTGGTTCAGGTCCCCGTCGGCGACGTGCCGCACGCTGTGCCCGAACTCGTGGGTGATGACCCTCCGGCGCTCCGCGGCCGTGCTCCCCCAGGTGCTCGTGAGGAAGTCCGTGCGAATGTTGATGTAATCGTAGAACGTGAAGGGCGTGCCCAGGTAGACCCCGCTCCAGCGCAGCATGCGCAGCGCGTGCGCGTGCGCGGGCGGCTGGGCCCCGCGGGCAGCGTGGAAGTCGCGCAGCGTATCGACGCCGAGCCGCCAGAGCTCGCAGTCGACGCCGCTCAGCGTGACAACGTCGACGTCGAGATCGCCGCTCGAGCGCGGGCTGCCGGCGACGTCGACCCCCTGGCCGCGCGGGGCGTGCAGCTCGTCCATGATCGTGAGCGGCGTCGTCACGCCGCTCGAGCTCACGACGCCGTCGTACGTCACGTCGAGGTGCACGCTCGCGCTCGCGGTCGACGAGATGGGGATCCTGAAATCGCCGTTCGCGTCCGTCACGCCGCTCCCGAGGCCGGGGATGCTGAGCGGCGCGAACGCGAGCGGGTTCGTGATGGTCCCCGCGCCGTCCGGCGCGGCGCACTGCAGGCGCCCGATGACGGCCGCGGACGGCGGTACGCAATGGAGGCTCGTCACCTCTCCGACGCAGATCGAGTCCCAGTGGGTGGTACAGCAGAACGGGTCCGCCGCGCAAACGCAGCTCTGGACGGCCGCGTCGTTGCAGCCGGCGAACGGGTGCGGGTTCACGCAGTCGTTCACCTTCAGCTCGCTGTCCGCCTCGGCCGTCGATTCAGCCTCCTGCGGCTCACCTGGATCGCCGGAGGGCTCCGGGCCCTCATGATCGCCCGAGGGCTCGGCGCCCTCGGGGACGGCGCACGCGGCGAACGCCCCCGCGGCGAAGAACAGCACGGCGGACGCAGAAACCCTCGTCATCCCGACGTTGCGTGTCGATGACATTGCCCCTCTCCTTGGTGTGGTCTGGACCGATCCATGTCGTCCAGCCACCCCAGGTACGCGGGCCAGGTTGGGTGGTTTCGCGCGACCGTCCCGTTTCGCGATGGCCGGACGAAGCGACGGCCGGAGGCGCGCCGCGCCCTCCGCGCCCTCCACGCCGCCGGGCGCCAGCGGCGCCGACTACCGGTTGACGGCGCTCACGACGGCCTGCCACTCCGTCGAGAACGAGCCGTCCGTACGCTTGATGTCCGTCCCCGTGTCCCACAGCACGGGAACGACGCCGCGCGACTTCGCGGCCTCCACCACCGACCGCATCCACAGCGTCCGTGACGCCGGCTCACGGGGGTAGTTCGTGCCCAGCGTGACGCCGAACTCGCCGAGGATGATCGGGAGGCTCCGCTGCGCGCTGAACGCGCCGAGCGTGTCGAACTTGCTCTTCAGCTCCGCCTTCTCGGGCTCCGTGCCCCACGTCGTCTTGGGAGAGCCCCAGCTCTCCACCGTGTCGAGGCCGCAGAAGGTGTAGGGCGTATAGTAATGGATCGAGAGGAAGAGGCTCTTCGCGCCGGCCGGATCGGTCGGCACCTTGAAATCGCCCACACAGGTCCTGTCGATGTCCGTCACGAAGCCGGAGATGAGCAGGGCGCGGCTCGCGTTGTAGCCGCCCTGCTCGCGCACGGTGGTGACGAAGAGCTGGTTCATCTCGTTCAGGGCGGCGTAGTCCGGCGTCCCGCCGTCGTGAACGCCGTTGACCCAGTAGTTCGCCTCCTCGTTCATCCCCTCGAGGATCAGCTTGTGACCGACGTCGCTGAAGGCCGTGGCGATCTGGGTCCAGTAGGACGCGAACCTGGTCTTGACGCCGTCGGTGAGCTTGTACTTATCGGCGTTGTCCTCGTTGTAGATCCAGCCCCCGTCCCAGTGGATGTTCACGATCGAGTACATTCCTGCGGCCTCGATCCAGCCCACCACCTCCTTGACTCGGGCCATCTTGGTGGCGTCGATCGTGCCGTTGACGGCGTAGGTGTCCCAGGCCACGGGCACGCGCACCGTCTTGATGCCGTGGTTGGCCATGCCGTTGATGAACGCCTGCGTGATCAGCGGCTGGCCCCAGCCCGTCTCCCACTCGGTGGTGTTCTCCAGCGTGTTGCCGACGTTGGCCCCGATACCCATGTCGGGGACCATGGCCGCGGCGTCCACGGGCGTCGCTGATCCGCCGGTCCCGCCGGAGCCCCCGACTCCCCCCGTACCGGCGCCGCCCGCGCCGGCACCGCCCGTCGCGGCGTCGCCTGCACCGTCACCGCCCGTCGCGGCGTCGCCTGCACCGTCACCGCCCGTCGCGGCGTCGCCCGTGGCGGTGCCTCCGCCGCTGCCTCCGGTGGCTCCTGCAGAGGCCGCGCCTGCGCCCGACGTGACATCGGGATCCGTCGAGTTGCAAGCGACAAGCAAGCCGAGAATCGAGAAGAAAGCAAGTCGATGCGCGTGGGTCATGGGTCCTCTGCGGGTGATGGAAAGGAGCTCGTCTCCCTCAGGTTGCGCTGCGCCCCTGCCAGCCGTCACAAATCGCACGGACGCTCCCGGACCGCGATCCGCGCCGGATCCCGGGAGCCCGCTCGGATGACTCAGCCGCTGGCCCAGGCGTTGATCCGCGCTGCCCAGCCGGCAGCATCGTCGATGGTGAGGACGAGCCGCCGATACCGCTCCCCCTCGAGCTCGATGGTCAGCGGGTGCTGCTTCCGGCTCCGCACCCAGTACCAGAACTCCTTGCCGTGCGCGGTGAAGTAGGTCCCCGCTTTGATCACCCCCGGCAGGGCCGTCCCGGGCGCGCGGAGCTCCTTCCAGGTGGAGGGCGGCAGCGCCGCCTCCGCCCACGCCACGTGCTCGCGGGGCACCACGATGGGCCGGAGCCTCACGGCCCAGAGCCGCTCGGCGCCCTCCAGGGTGAGCGTCAATCGATCCCCTTCGATGTGAAGCTGCACGGCGACAGTCTAGCTGTTCGCGAGCGCCTGGCGAGCAGGGGCCGCTGCGCGACGCGCGCCGGCGCGCGGCTCACCCGGGATCGCGCCCGGGGATCTCCGGCCGCACGCGCACGCTCTTCCACCGCGCGAGCTGCACGGTCCCGGCGGGCGCGCCCCGCGGCTTGCTCACGTCCGCGGCCCTGCAGACGTGGACCTCCACCTTGGCGGCGCTCCGCGCCTTCGAGTACCACGCGGCGGCCGCCGCGGCGCGCTCGACCACCTCGCGCGGGACCTCCACGCGCTCGGGGTTGCGCACGATCACGTGGCTGCCCGGCGTGCCGCCGGCCACGTGCAGCCACAGATCGTGCGGCTCGGCGATCTCGAAGGTGAGCGCGTCGTTGTCCTCGTCGCCGCGGCCGACGAGCACCTCGAAGCCATCGATCGTGAGCGTGCGGTACGGCCGCCCCTTGCTGCCCATGCCGGCCCCCGCCGTCAGCCGGACGCGGCGCCGGCGCGCGGCCCGGCGCCCGGTTGCGCGGGCCTCGCCGGCGCCCTCGCCTCGCCCGCCACCTCGGCGGCGAGCCACGCGAGCAGGTCCCGCACGACCTCCTCGCGGTTGATCTCGTTCAGCATCTCGTGGCGCCCGCCGGGGTAGAACCGCTGCGCCACCCTGCGGAGACCGGCGGCGCGGTACGCCTCGATCATCTGGGTGACGCCCTTGAGCAGCCCGCCGACCGGGTCGCGAGAGCCGGAGAAGACGTAGATGGGCAGGTCCTTCGGGATGCGCGAGAGCCGCTCGGGGCGCGCGAGCGCCGCCATCGCGTCGAGCAGGTCGACCCAGAGCGAGGTCGTCGCCGGGAAGCCGCAGCGGGGATCGGCGATGTACACGTCGACCTCGGCGCGATCGCGAGAGAGCCAGTCGAAGGGCGTGCGCGTCGGGGCGAACATCTTGTTGAAGCTGTCGAAGCTCATCGTCTGGAGGAGCTGGCTCTTGCCGCGCTCGCCCAGCCGCCGCCGCTCGGCGCGCGCCACGAGCCGGCCCGCGTCCACGAGCGCGTTCGCCTTGCCCGAGGCGCCGGAGAGCACCGCGCCGTCGATCGAGCCGCCGTGCTCGATCAGGACCTCCTGCGCGAGGGCGGCGCCCATGCTGTGGCCGAAGAGGACGACCGGCAGGCCGGGGTGCTCGCCGCGCGCGCGCGCGATGAGCTGCGCGAGATCGCGGACGACCCGCTGGAAGCCGCCCTGGCTCGCGAAGAAGCCGAGCTCGTCGCTCCCGCGCGCCGTCGCGCCGTGGCCGCGGTGGTCGTTCGCGTAGACGGCCCACCCGTCGGTGCAGAGCGCCTGCGCGAGGCGCGCGTAGCGGCCCGCGTGCTCCGACATGCCGTGCGCGACGTGGACGACGCCGCGCGCCCCGCCGTCCGGGAGCCAGCGGTACACGAAGAGCTCTCGGCCATCGTCCGCCTGAAACGTGAAGGTGTCCGCGGGCATCGCCGGCCGACCCTATCACCGCTCCGCGCGCGGCTGACCACGATTCTCGATGCTTCCGCGCCGAAAGGAGTTTTCGGTACGGTCCTCCGTGGCATGAGGTTCGCACAAAGGCCGGCCATGCCCGAGCGCCGATCGTTGCCCGTGCTCTCGTTGCGCGACACCGTCCTCTTCCCTGGGATAGCGACGCCCATCACGGTCGGACGGCTGAAGACGCTCCGCGCGGTGGAGGCCGCCCTCCGGGTCGAGGGAGAAGACAAGCGCATCTTCGCGGTCGCCCAGCGCGACGCCGCCGAGGAGCCCACCGCGGGCGGCCTCTTCTCGATCGGCGTGATCGCCCGCATCACCCAGGTGCAGCGGTTCGGGTCGGGCCTCCAGCTCGTGCTCTACTGCGAGCGGCGAGCGGCCGCGCCCCGCTACACCGAGGTCGACGGCGTGATCCGCGCCCCCGTCATCGAGCTCGCCGACTTGCCCCTCCGTCCAGAGGAGGACGGCGCCCTGGAGGCGCTCTCCCGCGAGGTGCGCGAGCGGGCCGTCGAGTACGGCCGCCACCGCGGCGCGCCCGAGGACGTGCTCAAGCAGTTCGTCGGCAGCATGTACGGCCCGGCCGAGCTCGTGAACCACATCGCCTTCTACCTGGACCTCCCGACCCCCGAGAAGCAGGCGCTGCTCGAGATCCTCTCGACGGAAGAGCGGATGCGCAGCCTCGCGCTGCACCTCTACCGGCAGATCGGCATCGTCGAGACCCAGGAGAAGATCAGGACGACCGTCGAGGAGGAGCTCGGCGAGCGGCAGCGGGAGATCTACCTGCGCGAGCAGCTGCGCGCGATCCAGAAGGAGCTCGGCGAGGAAGACGACGAGAACGCCGCCGCACGTCTTGAGCACAAGCTGCAGCGCGCCAACCTGCCGGCGGAGATCCTGCAGGAGGCCCGGCGCGATCTCGCGCGCTTGCGGCGCATGGGGCGGGAGACGTCGCCGGAGGCCCAGGTCCTCATGACGTGGCTCGAGTGGGTGGCGGAGCTGCCCTGGAACCAGCGGACCGACGACCACGTCGATCTCGATCGCGCGCGGGCGATCCTCGACGAGGATCACTACGGCCTGGGCGACGTGAAGGACCGGGTGCTCGAGTTCCTGGCCGTCCGGAAGCTGCGCCTGGAGCAGGCGAGGAGCGAGGGCGAGCGGAGCCGCGCGATCTCCCGCGGGCCGATCCTGCTCTTCCTCGGTCCGCCCGGGACCGGCAAGACGTCCATCGCGGAGTCGATCGCGCGGGCGCTCGGGCGCAAGTACGTCCGCGTCTCGCTGGGCGGGGCGCGCGACGAGGCGGACATCCGCGGCCACCGGCGCACGTACGTGGGCGCGATGCCTGGCCGCATCCTCCAGGGCATCAAGCGGGTGGGCTCGAAGAACCCGGTGATCGTCCTCGACGAGGTCGACAAGCTCGGCGCCTCCTACCAGGGCGATCCTGGCGCGGCGCTGCTCGAGGTGCTGGATCCGGCGCAGAACGACGGCTTCGTCGACCACTACCTCGGCCTGCCGTTCGACCTGTCCGAGGTGCTGTTCATCTGCACCGCGAACTTCCGCGAGACGATCCCCCCTCCGCTGTTCGACCGGATGGAGCCCGCGCTGTTCGCCGGGTACACGGAGCAGGAGAAGCACGAGATCGCGCGGAAGTACCTGCTCCCCCGGCAGCGAAAGGAGTGCGGGCTGCGCGAGGAGCAGCTGCGCGTGACGGGCGCGGCGCTCGGCGGGCTCATCAGCGGATACACGCGCGAGGCGGGCGTGCGGCAGCTGGAACGGACGCTCGGCGCGCTGGCGCGGAAGGCCGCGCGCCGGATCGCGGCCGGCGAGATCGAGCGGGCTGTGGTGGGCGCCGACAACGACGTGAAGGAATTGCTCGGCCGCGCGAGGATGCGCCTTGAGCGGAGGCTTCAGTACGATCAGCCGGGGGTCGCGACCGGCATGTATTACACGCAGATGGGTGGCGACATCATGCACGTCGAGGCGAGCGTGATGCCCGGCAAGGGCGATTTCGTCCTCACGGGGCAGCTGGGCGACGTCATGAAGGAGAGCGGCCGCGCGGCGCTGAGTTATGCGCGCGCGCACGCGGCGGAGCTCGGCGTGCCGTCCGATCGGCTGCAGCGGCGGGACGTTCACATCCATGTTCCGGCGGGGGCGGTGCCGAAGGACGGGCCGAGCGCGGGCGTGACGATGGCGGTCGCGCTGGTGAGCGCCCTGTCGGGCAGGCCGGTCAGGAGCGACATCGCGATGACGGGGGAGATCACGCTTCGCGGGACGGTGCTGCCGATCGGGGGGATCAAGGAGAAGGTGCTGGGGGCGCACCGCGCGGGGATCTTCGAGATCCTGCTGCCGGCGGACAACGAGGCGGATCTCGACGATCTGCCGGCCGAGGTGAGGAGCTCGCTCGAGTTCTACCTGGTGAACACGCTCGACGAGGCGCTCGCGCTCTGCCTGCGGCTCCGCTCGATCCGCCTGGAGGCGCCCGAGGAGATGCCGCACGCGCGGGCGTCCTGACGCGCCTCAGGTGGGCGGCGGCGAGGCCGGCGCGCCGTCGCCGCCGAGCGCGCTGGCCGGCGCGCCGGCGGCGCCGAGCGCGTCGGCCAGCGCGGCGGCGGCGGCGGCGGCGAAGGCGTCGAGCGTGGCGGGCTCGGTCCAGCGGGTCGCCTCGCGGGCGTCGAGCGCGTGGTGGGTCTCGACGAGGATGGAGGGCATGGAAGGGCGGCGCAGCACGAAGATGCGCTGTCCCGGGGGGCGCCGGTCGAGGAAGACGCCGGGCTGGGCGGCGTCCGGCTCGTACAGGCCGCTGTACGCGGCGCCGTCGTAGGGCAACAGGCCTGCTTCTTCCATCCGCCTCGCGAAGCCGCGCGCGAGCGCGAGCCGGAGGGCGCAGAGGGCGGGCTCGCCTTCGTCGGACCACAGGACGGCGAACCCCGGCGCGGCGAGGCTGAGCGGGCACTGACGGCCCTGGCCGGGCGACCACGTCTCGGTCCTGCCGCGCACGTCCGAGTGCAGGCTGACGAAGGCGTCGGCGCCCCACCGGGCGGCGTCCTCGACGCGCTCCGGGTAGGGCAATGGACGGTCGCCGGCCCTGCCCACGCGCGCCTCGAAGCGCCCGGTGGCGTTGAGCCGCTCGGCGAGGGCGCGCGCCGCGGCGAGGGTGAAGTCCTGCTCGTCGACGCAGAAGCAGGAGAGGTTGCCGGAGTTGCCGGGGGCGCCATGTCCGGCGTCGAGGTAGATGCGGCGGACCCCGAAATCCCGCGGAAAGACGGCGGAGGGGGCGACGACGCGGGCCCCTGGAAACGGCCACCCGCTCGGCGCGATCGGGAGCTTGAGGGCGCGCCGCGCCGCGATCTCGCGCGGGGAGCCCGGGGCGAGCGCCCGTGACAGGGCGGCGGCGCCGGCGGCGCCGGCGAGACCGAGGACGAGCTTCCTGCGCGAGATCACCGCGGCTCCGCTTGCTATCAAACGCGGAGCGCGGCGTCAGGTTCTCGGCAAAAGAGCGTGGCCGAGGTGACGAAGGGGGCGTGACGTAGCGACATCCCGGGATCGCCCGGGGCGTCCGGGAGACCGTGACCCGGCGCGCCCCGCAGCTCGGCCGGCCCCCGCTACTGGGCGGGCGTGTAGCAGACCTCGAGCTTCGGCCGCGGGGCGATGTTCGTTTGCTCGCTCGAGCGGATGTCGGTCCGACCGTTCACGTCGTGGAGCGCGACGCCGTAGTTCGGGGAACCATCCACCCAGGACTGGACGAGGGCCGCCACGTTGGCGGTCACGACGGCGCTCGCCTGGGCGACGGTGGGGATCGAGGCCTCGACGGCCGCGTTGTACCCGGGGAAGTTGCCGGCGTGCACGGTCGACTCCTGCCAGGGGCCATTCACGCGGTGCAGCTCGATGGTGCTGGCGCTCTCCTTCCACGTGTGAGACAGCGAGAGGGTCGCGGATTCGACGTCGGAGCCCGCCGGGATGAACGACAGATCGAAGGCCAGCACGCCCAGCTGCACGCCCTCAGGGAACGTGTTCATGACGACATACGGGTAATCGCCGTACGGCCACGAGACGCCGGGCTGGATATGGGCATCCTGCACGCTCCCGTAGGTGCCGCGCTGCACGACCACGCACACGGGCTCGGCCGGCGGGGGGGGCTCGCAGGCGTCGCCGATGCCGTCCGCGTCGGCGTCGGCCTGGGAGGGGTTGGCCAGCGCCGGGCAGTTGTCGCACGAGTCGAACACCCCGTCCTGATCCGTATCGGCGGCGACCACGGTGACGTTATCGAGGAGCGTCCCCTGGCCGTTCGAGATGCCCAGGTCGTTGAACTGGAGGCGCGTCGTCGTGCCGGAGGCCACGAGGGTATAGGTGTAATAGACCCATGCGGAGCTGGCGGTCGTCAGCGTGGCCACCTGCTGGCCGCCCCAGACGACGCCTAGCACGTTCTGGCTCGCGTTCGTGCCGGGGCGCGCGGCGAAGGCGAACCGGAGCTGGTACGTCGCTCCCGGGACGGTCGTGAGGTTCTGATAGATGCCGCTCGAGTTCGTGGCGTCCAGCTCGACGTGCTGGTCGCCGTGCGCCGGGTTCATGCCGTTCGAGTGGTCATAGACCTGGATCTGACCATAGGCAGCCTGCCAGCCGGTGATCGAGCCGTTGTAGATCGACGACGTGCCGGGCCACACGTTCGGCGATTCGAAGCTGCCGTTCGTGACGATGTTGCCGGTAGGGAGCACCGAGCAGGAGACGAGCGCCGCCGCGCCCTCGCCGACGGCCTCGTCATGGTCGTCATGCGGCTCGGGTGCCGCCACGCAGCCGGAGATCATCAAGGCGAGTGCGAGCGCGGAAGCAAAGGAAACGGAGTGCGACAAATAGGTGGTCTTCATGGGAGAGCTCCTCGTTGCGACGCCGCCATAGCTGCGCCGCGTCGTGCGGCGTTCTGCCGCACGTCATGGACTTTGAAATTACTATTTACAAATAGAGTAGACGTTGATATAATGGTCCATTTACCCGAAGGCGGAGCGCTGTAAGGAGTCATTCGTCAATCAGCGCGTGCGGCGGGACGGCACGACGGGACGGCCGTCACCAGGCGATCGCCTCCCGGATCGTGGCCGACCTCGACCTCCCTGGCCCCAAAGGCTCTCGCTCCCCTGAGCCGGATGGAGGTCGTCGCTGGCCTGGCGATCGATGGACGGAGTCGAGTGAGCGCGGTCACTAGCGATTCTTGCAGCAGCCAGCCGTAGCGCTGTCTGGTTATATCATGAAATGGGCGCGCGGATCATCGTCTTTCGCATCCATCGGCGCCGCGACGCGAAAGCCCGTCCTCTGGTCTCGTGAGAAAAGGAACCATAGAGGGCACCGTGGACGTCGAGGGAAGAGGAGGGAGTAAAAATTATCCCTCTCTCCTCCTCTCCTCGCTCCCCTCCCTCCCCTCGCTCCCCTCCCTCCCCTCGCTCCCCTCCCTCCCCTCCCTCTCCTCCCTCCCCTCCCTCTCCTCCCTCCCCTCCCTCTCCTCCCTCTCCTCGCTCCTCGCTCTCGCTCCTCGGCGTCTTGCTGCGTCGCCTGGCCGCCCTCTGTGCCCTTGCGGTTCAATTTCTCCGTGTCATTGAACCGGGGCGAAGCGCGCCGCCGCTCACCCCGGACACGCCGCGCCGCACCCTGCTCCCCCGCAGTCCACCCCGAGCTCGTCGCCGTTCTCCACGCCGTCCTTGCAGATGGGCGGCTCGCACGCTCCGGCCCAGCAGACCCCGCTCTCGCAATCCTCGCCGGACGCGCCCCCGCGGCCGTCCGGGCAGCGGCGCGGGCACGTGCCGCTGCAGTCCACGCCGGTCTCATCGCCGTTCTTCACGCCGTCGTCGCACGTCGGGGCCTTGCAATGGGCCATCGCGCAGACCCCCGACTGGCAATCGGCCCCGACCTTGCACGGCTTGCATGGTCCACCGCAGTCCTGCGACGTCTCTCCGCGACCCGCGTCGGTGGATCGATCACGCCCGAGCACTCCAGCGTTCCTTCCGCGCACTCGTCGCAATCCCGGCACTCGAGAGAGCAGTCCGGCTCCTCCTCGCCCGGCGGGCAGCAGATCACCTGGCCCGGCTCGGCGCACACGCAGCGCTCCTTGATGCAGACCGCGCCCGGCACCGTCTGTTGGCTGGACAGGCAGTCGTCCGTGGTCGCGCAGTCGCCACCCATGTACGGGACGTCGCCACAGGCGAAAGGGAGCGCCGAGGCCGTGAGAGACAAAATTCCCACGATCCAATGCTTGGAAGAGATCATCGTGCGTCCAGTCCTCCGGCACAAGGCTGGGCAACCGGCACCCCGGCGGCCCCAATCCGCCGGGGTGTCGTTGGCCTGATCGTCGAACGGGCGCAGTATGTTGCTCCCTGCCCGCCGCCGTCACGCAAGTTTTCGCCAGTTACGCCCTCTGGCGGGATGAGGCGCTCGCCGGCCGGCCGATGGCACGTCCGGGCCTGCTCACCCCTCGCCCGCTCTCCGCTCCCGCAGCGGCAAGAGCAGCCCGAGGAAGACGACCGAGATCACGGTCCCCAGGGCGAACAGGCCTGCATAGCCGAGCCGCTGGGCGACCGCGCCCGAGAGCCACACCGCGGGCGATTTGCCGAGCACCTCCACGCTGGCCAGCAGCGTGTAGTGCGTCGCGCCGACCGACCGCCGGACACGCGACATCATGAAAGCGAACACCGCGGTCGTGAGGGCGCCGCCGAAGAGGTGCTCGGCCACGGTGACCGCGACGACGGCATTCGCGGTGGGCGCCCCCGCCGCGGCGAGGTACCACTCGCCCGCCATCGCGACGGTGCGCAGCGCCGAGGTCACCCCGACGGCGGCGAGCAGCGGGATCCGGTGCGACAGGAGGCCTCCCGCGAGCGAGCCGGCGATCGACGCGACGAGGCCGTACGTGCCCACCCAGAGGCCGATCCGGTGCGGCGGGAAGCCGGCGTCGACGAGGAACGGCTTGAACATCATGTCGACCATCGCCTCACCGAGCTTGTAGGTCCCGAGGAAGGCGACGACCCAGAGCGCGCCAGGCGCCCGCAGGGCCGCGAAGACCGCCGCGAGCACCTCGCGGAGCGACCGGCGCGCGTGCGCCTCGGCCTCGCTCGCGGGAGGCTCGCGCAGCGCGAGCGAGGCCAGCGCCGAGAGGAAGACGAGCGCGGCCATCGCCCCGAACTGACCGCCCCAGCCGATCCAGGCGCTCGCCCAGACGAGCAGCCCGCCGGCGACGAGCATGCCGATCTTGTAGCCGACCACCTGCGCGGCGTTCGCCAGGCCGAGCTCGCCGCGCCCGAGCAGGTCGATCGCGAGCCCGTCGACCGCGATGTCCTGGGTGGCCGCGAGCAGGTTCATCAGGAAGACCAGCGCGAGCAGGGCGCCGAGGTGGCGCGACGGCGGGACGAACGCGGCGGCCGCGCACGTGAGCGAGAGCAGCACCCCGAGCGGCAGGATCCACGAGCGGCGCCTGCCGATCCGCTCCCAGCCGTAGCGGTCGACGAGCGGCGCCCAGAGCGCCTTCGCCGCCCACGGGATCGCGAGCGCGCCGGCGAAGCCCACGCCGGAGAGCGAGACGCCGCTCGCCCGCAGGAAGACGGGGAGCGCCGTCGCCTGGAAGCCGAACGGGATGCCCTGGGCGAAGTACAGCGCGGCGAGGGCGGCGATCGTGCCGGCGCGCGTTCGGTCTGCCACGACGGACAATCGTAACCGAGCGGACGAGCTTCGGTCGCCGGAAACACGGACACTTGCGTACGTTTCGATCACGATCCGGTCTCGATCTCGATGAGCACGCCGCACCGACTCACCCCGTCTGCCGGGCGGACGAGCCCACGCCGATGATCGCCGATACGCTCTCTCCGCGGTCGCTCGCGCCGGCGGGCACGGTCCGGGTGCGGTGGCTGGGCACGGCGGGGTTCGCCATCGAGCACGCCGGCGCGGTGGTGCTCATCGATCCGTATCTCACGCGCGCTTCGCTCCTCCGTTGCGTGGTTGGCCAGCTCGTCCCCGACGTGGCCGCCATCGCGCGCCACGCGCCGCGCGCCGACGCCGTCATCGCGGGCCACACCCATTTCGATCACGCGCTCGACATCCCGGACATCGCGCTCCGCACCGGGGCCACGGTCTTCGGCTCGCGCTCCGCGGCGGCGCTCTGCCGCGCTTCCGGCGTCCCCGCGGCGCGCGTGCGCGACGTCGAGCGCGCGCCGGGCGGCGAGCCCGTGGTCGCCGAGGTCGGCCCGTTCCAGCTGCGCTTCTTCCCGAGCGCTCACTCCCGCCTGCTGCTCGGCCGGGTCCCCTTCCCCGGCGACATCTCCGATTGCGACCAGGTCCCGCTCCGGGCCGAGCGTTACCGGTGCGGCGCCGTCTTTGCGGTGGAGATCCGGGTCGCGGGCCGGCGCATCGTCCACCTGGGCAGCGCGGAGCTCGTCGAGGCGGGCCTCGATTGCAGGGAGCCCGACCTGCTCCTGCTCTGCGTGGCCGGCTGGACCGCATCGAGCGATTTCCCCGAGCGCGTCGCGCGCGCCCTGTCGCCGCGCGCGGTGCTCTTCTCGCACTGGGACAACTTCTTCCTTCCCATGGATCGCCCCGCCGTCGCGCTCCCCGCGATGCAGGGAGAGCGGCTGGCAGAGCGCCTCGGCCGGGCGTCACGCGATGTGAGAATGGGCGTGCTGCCGCTGCTCGGCGAGGTGTGGATCTAACACTGTCCCGCAGGGGGCGCCGCTCACTTGGGGCGGCGCCAGGCGGGGGAGCGGTCGCGGGGTCGAGGTGGACGCCGGCGAGCAGGCGCTCTGCGGGGCATGCCAATTTGCAGCCTCATGGGGCCATCCGCAGGGGGGACACGACCCTAATTTTGACGGTCATGGGGCCAGCTAGTCTTCAGAGTCGCTCTGGACAATCTTCCGCTCTGAGATGATGGCGCGCCACGCCGCGTGGCTGAACGGCTGATGATGAGATGACCTCCAGAGGTCCTGATAGAAGTATGATTCCCGCTTTTTGCGCGAAAAC
Source organism: Sorangium sp. So ce281 (assembly GCF_051527395.1). Taxonomy (NCBI): domain Bacteria; kingdom Pseudomonadati; phylum Myxococcota; order Polyangiales; family Polyangiaceae; genus Sorangium; species Sorangium sp. So ce281. Next base: position 1,273,457 of record NZ_CP150322.1, on the reverse strand, counting down.
ACGAGCGCTTCGACGTCGCCGGGGATGATAACGATCTAGATTTCCGCGGCAGAAGCGGTGATGACGGCGACGATGGGATAACCGGGGCGCCCCGCGCGCGGCACCGCGGCTTGGCGCCCCTGTGGGTCCGGCTGTCACGCGATCGGCGGCTGCTCAGGCGCGCCCGGCGCCGCGGCCGGCGACGGAGGCGCGGCTGGCGTCGGCGCGGGCTCGTCCTCGCCGGTCTCCGGGTTCACGTCCGCGATCGCGCGCCGCGCGCGCAGGTAGTGCCCGATGGCCTCGTCCTGCTGAAGGATCGGCGCGAGGCGGGTGACCAGGCGGCCCAGGCCGAACTCCTTCACGGCCAGGGCGAGCTCGCCCTTGAGCAGGGCGACGATGTCGTCGACGGCCGCGAGCTCATCGAGATAAGGCAGGGAGGTGATCGCCTGCACGCTCACAGGGAAGATCGGCTTCAGGAAAGCCGCCACCTCCTCGTGGATGGGATCGTCGGGTGCGGCGCCCTGCGTCTGCGCGACGACATGATCGCGGATCGCGCCGAGGGTGCGGTCGACGAGCACGTCGATGCGCTGGGCTGCGGGGTTCGCCCCCGTGGCCAAGGGCTCGCCGGCCCAGCGGCGCTCGATCGCGCGCGTGGCGAGGTCGTGCTCGATGGCGGCTTCGCAGTGCTTCACGAGCTCCGTGGCCGTCAGCCTGGTCGCGAGGGGTTCGACCTCCTCAAGCCTGGCCCGACACCTGCTCGTCCGGGGGTTCGACCCACCGGCCTTGACCTCTGCACACCGAGTGGGGGCGCATTGACCGCGGACGTGAGCCCCGCGAACCTAGACTCCCGAAAGGGGAGCGATGCCCGGCAGTTCAGGTGCGAAGCTGTCCGCCATCCTGGTCGCGGCGATGGTGGGGTACGCTCGGTGAGGCTTTGCCATGTGCAAGTGCAACGACGCGTCGAGCCCGGAGACGGCAGACGCGATCCACGAGAGCTTACAAGTATCTTGCATTGGCTGCGTCGGATGAGTGGGCGGACGGGAGCAGTGTTCCGCGAACCATCGAGCTCACGCGCCAGATGCGCGCCCTGCTGGAGACATGGGAGTTCAGCCTCGACGTCCCCGGGCCGATCGTGAGCGTCGCGCGCGCGTGGCTCGCGGCCTACGAAACGCCCGAGCCCCCCGAAGGCTGGGACCCGTGGCCTGGCCTCGACATCGTACCTCCTCAGTTCGCGATCCCTGAGCAGCCCTCGCGAGGCGGCCCGTAAGCCTCCCGACCGGCGCCGTTTCGGTGGGCGCCGGGAGCGAGCTCACGACCCGGCGCGCAGGAACGCCACCTTGATCCGCTTCTTCCCCCACCCGGAGAACTTCACCGTCGCGATCGGATCCGCCCCAGGATCCACGCTCTCGACCACGCCCGGCCCGAAGCGCTCGTGGTACACCCGCATCCCGCGCCGCAGCGCGAGCCCCTCGCCGCCCTCGGCGCCCGGGTCGACCGCCTCCCGCTCGACATACCGCTCGCCCGGCGCCCGGTCGGGGACGTCCATGCCGCGCGCCGTCGCCCCCCTCGCCGGCTCGCCCTCCCGCGAGAACCGCGCCCCAGCGAACCGCTCTTCACCCTGCGCCTGCGCCCCGGGCCTCCGCTCGCGGCCCTCCCACGAGCGCTCCTGGCCGCCGAACCGGAGCCCGGACGCGGCGTACCCGCCGAACCCGCCCTCGACCCGGCGCTGCGCCATCATGCTGGCGGGCGTCGCGATCGCGCGCACCGAGGCCGGCGGCAGATCCGCGAGGAAGCGGCTCGGCAAGCCGTAACGCGTCTGGCCGAAGATCGCCCGCCGCGCCGCGTGCGTGATCCAGAGCCGCTCGCGCGCCCGCGTGATCGCGACGTAGGCCAGCCGGCGCTCCTCCTCGATGTCGCCCTTGCGGTTCGGATCCTGGCTCCGGAACGGGAACAGGTCCTCCTCCATGCCGGTCAGGAACACCGCGTGGAACTCCAGCCCCTTCGCGGCGTGGATCGTCATCATCGCCACCTTGGGCACGTCCGCGAGCGCGTCGACGTCCGACACCAGGCTCACCCGCTCGAGGTAGCCCGCGAGCGTCGCCTCGTCGCCCGCGGCGGTCGCCTCCTGCTCGTAGTCGACGAGCGACTGCACGAGCTCGCGCAGGTTCTGGAGCCGCGCCTCCGACTCGACGCTGTCCTCCTGCTCGAGCGCCTTGGCGTAGCCCGACCGCGCGAGCACCTCCTCCGCCAGCGCGCTCGGCGACGCGCTCTTCGCCTCGGTCATGAGCCCGTGGATCAGATCGCGGAAGCCGAGCAGGCTGCGCTTCGCCGCCGACGCGAGCGGCGGCAGCTGGCCCCCCGGCATCGCCGACGGCGGCACCCGCCCCTCCAGGAGCGGATCGATCGCCTCGAACAGCGACACCCCCAGCAGGTCCGCCGCCTGGATGAGCTTGTCGACCGTGCTCTGGCCGATCTTGCGGGCGGGCACGTTGATGATGCGGTTGAGATCCACGTCGCTCTTGGGGTTCGCGATCACGCGGAGGTACGAGAGCAGGTTCTTCACCTCCGCCCGCTCGAAGAAGCGCGTGCCCCCGATGATCTGGTACGGGATGCGCGCCTCGCGCAGCACCTCCTCGAGCACGCGCGACTGCGCGTGGATCCGGTAGAACACCGCGATCTCGTTCGGCGAGACGCCCTGCGCGATGAGCTCGCGGACGCCCTCGACCACCCACGCCGCCTCGTCGTGCTCGCTGTCCGCCGCCACCACGTCGATCGGCGCGCCGTCCTGGTTCGCCGTCCAGAGCTCCTTCGGCTCGCGATCCGACGCGTGGCGGATCACGCCGAGCGCGCCCCGCACGACGTGCCCGATCGAGCGGTAGTTCTGCTCGAGCTTCACCACCGTCGCGTGCGGGAAATCGCGCCGGAAGCCGCGGACGATCCGGACGTCCGCGCCGCGCCAGCGGTAGATGCTCTGGTCGTCGTCGCCGACCACGCAGAGGTTGTCGTGGCTCTTGCAGAACGCCCGGACGAGCCGGTACTGCACCTGGTTCACGTCCTGGAACTCGTCCACGAGCACGTGCCGGAAGCGCCCCCGGAGGTCCTCGCCGGCGTAGCTCGTCGGGTCCTCCGCGATGCGCAGCACGGCGAGCAGCAGGTCGTCGAAGTCCACCGCGCTCGCCGCCTTGAGGTGCCGCTCGTACGCCTCGAAGCACCGCGCGATCGCGTCGTCGAAGTAGCCCTTCCGCTCGAACTCGGCGGGCCCCCGCCCCTCCTGCTTCTCCGCGTGGATGCGCGAGAGCACCTGGCGGGGCGGATAGCGCCGATCGTCGAGGTTGAGCTGCTTGAGCACGCGGTTCATGACCGCCCGCTGATCGTCGTCGTCGTAAATGACGAAGTTCTTGTCGAGCCCGGCCGCCTCGTGGTGCCGGCGCAACAGGCGCGCGCACACCGCGTGGAACGTGCCTACCCAGAGGTCCTTCACGATGTCGGCCCCGATGAGCCCCTCCAGCCGGCGCTTCATCTCGGTCGCCGCCTTGTTCGTGAACGTCACCGCCAGGATCCGGTAGGGCGGGACACGGTGCGTGACGATGAGGTTCGCGATCCGGTACACGATGACGCGGGTCTTGCCGCTCCCCGCGCCGGCGAAGATGAGGAGCGGCCCCGCCGCGTGGCTGGCCGCGCGCGCCTGCGGCTCGTTCAGCTCCTCGTAAGGGAGGCCAGGCTCGGGCGTCGGAGAGCGGTCAGCGTCGTGTGCGGCGAAACGATCCACACGGGGTCGCTAGCACGACCTCCGCGCGAGCGGGAGCCCGCCGAGCCCCGGAGCCCCTCGCGGCGCTCTCCTGCTTTTTCCCCGGCAAAACACGCCCGCTGGCCGTAATCTCGCAGGCGCGTGCGCCTCCGGCAGAGCACCGGGGGAGCCGCTGCCCGGACGAGCGGCACAGGAGAGACCATGCGTATCGTGCTCACGCACAACCTGAAGATCACGAGCTCCGCCGAGGAAGCCGAGTTCGATAGCCCGGAGACGATCGCCGCCATCGCCGGCGCGCTCGAGCGAGCCGGGCACGAGGTCGAGCGGATCGAGGTCAGCGGGCCGGCCTCCCGGGTCCTCGCCCGGCTCGAGGCGCTCCAGCCGGACCTCATCTTCAACACCGCCGAGGGCCACAAGGGCAAGACGCGCGAGGCGTTCTATCCGTCGCTCTTCGACGAGCTCGGCATCCCGTACACCGGCTCCGACGCCTACACGCTGAACGTCGCGCTCGACAAGTCGCTCACGAAGCGCGTCCTCGCGAGCTACGGCGTCACCACCCCGCGCGCCCGCCTCGTCAACCGGACCACCCTGGAGGGCGGCGCGCTCGACGACGTGAGCTTCCCCGTCATCGTGAAGCCGAATTTCGAGGGCTCCTCCAAGGGCATCTTCCGGGAGTGGAGCGTCTGCGAGGACGCGCACCACCTCGCCGAGGTCGTCGAGCGGCAGCTCGCGCGCTTCGAGGCGGGCCTGCTGGTCGAGCATTACATCGCCGGCATCGACGTCGCGTGCGCCTTCGTCGACGGGCTGAAGGAGACGAGCCCCGCGCGCTCGAGCGGCACCGGGATCCCCGAGGGGATCCTCGACCCCATCGAGTTCGTGATCGATCCCCAGGTGCCGGGCAGCTACAACGTGTACGACTTCAACCTGAAGCACGCGAAGCCCGAGCACGTCACGCGCCGGCCCGCGCAGCTGCCCGCGGCCACGCTCGAGCGCATCCGGTCGCTCACGGCGCGCGTCGTGCGCGCCCTGGACCTCAAGGATCACGCGCGCTGCGAGTTCCGGGTCACGCCGTCCCCCTCGCGCGGCCAGGGCCACGACGTCCACTTCCTCGAGGTCGACGGGCTGCCCACCCTCCAGCCGGGCGCCAGCGTCTTCGTCGCGGCGGCGCAGCGCGGCGTCGACTTCGACGGCGTGATCCGGGCCATCGTGAGGAGCGCCTGCAAGCGGCGGGGGCTCCTGCCGCTCCTGGAGAGCAACCAGCCGCGCCGGGCGAAGCGGACCGCGCTCCGCGTCGGCTTCACCTACAACATGAAGCGGAGCGACACGGCCGCGGCCGACAAGGCGGGCCCCGGCACGCTGCACGACCTGGAGGCGGAGTTCGACTCGCCGCGCACGATCCAGGCGATCGCGAGCGCCATCGAGAGCTACGGCCACACCGTGGTCCCGCTCGAGGCGACCCCGGACCTGCCGCGCGCGCTCGCGGCTTCCGGGGTCGACGTCGTCTTCAACATCGCCGAGGGGCTCCGCGGCCGCGGCCGCGAGGCGCAGGTGCCAGCGCTCTGCGAGCTGCTCGGCATCCCCTACAGCGGCTCGGACGCGACGACGCTCTCGCTCGCCCTCGACAAGGGCCTCACGAAGCAGATCCTGCGGGCGGCCGGCATCGACACGGCCGAGTGGCAGGTGGTCACGACCGGGCGCGAGAAGCTGAAGCCGTTCCGCTACCCGGTGATCGTGAAGCCCAACGCCGAGGGGACCTCGAAGGGGATCACCTCCGCGTCCGTCGTCAAGGACGAGGCCGCCGCGCGCGCCGCGGCGAAGCAGCTGGTCGATCGCTACCACCAGCCGGCCCTCATCGAGGAGTACATCACGGGCCGCGAGTTCACCGTGGGCCTGCTCGGGGAGCGGCGGCCGAAGGTGCTGCCGCCGATGGAGGTCGTCTTCGTCGACCCGCCCACCTACCCCGTCTACGGCTACGACGAGAAGCAGTCGGACACGCCGCGCGTGCGCTTCCAGTGCCCCGCGCAGCTCACGCCGTCGGAGCTCCGCCGCATCGAGAAGGTCGTGCGCGACACGTTCGCGGCCCTCGCGTGCCGCGACGTGGCCAGGGTCGATCTGCGCATGGCGAAGGACGGCAGGGTGTACGTCATCGAGATCAACCCGCTGCCCGGCCTGACGCCCGACTTCAGCGATCTCTGCGTGATCGCGAGGGTGGCGGGGATGGATCACCGGATGCTGATCGGCGAGATCCTGGCCGGCTGCCTCAAGCGCTACCGCGACGCCCGCGCCACGTCGCCGCGGGCCGCGTTCACCGCGGCGGCGCCTGCGGCGGGCGCGGCCGCGCCCTCTGCGAGCGCGGCCGCGCCCGCCGCGAGCGCGGCCGCGCCCTCCGCGAGCGCAGCCGCGCCCTCCGCGAGCGCGGCGGTCGCCTCGCCGGCCGCCGATCCGGGCCTGCTGGCCGCGCCCGGCCTGGCGCTCGCCGGGCCCGCGCCGCTCCCGGCGGAGGCCGCGCCGCCCCTCTCCGACACGATCTCCGTCACGAACGGCGAGGTCGCCGGCCCATGAGCGCGCCCTCGGCCGCGCTCAGGCGCCCTCGGCTGCGCGATCTCGGCGTCGCGATCGGCCGCTTTCCGACCGGCCCGGAGAACGCGATCACGGACGTCCCCGGGGTGCGGGTCCACCACGTGACCAAGATCGAGGGCGAAGGCGAGCTCGTCCCCGGCCTCGGTCCGGTGCGCACGGGCGTGACCGCGGTCGTCCCGGCCGACGGCGACGTCTTCCTCGATCGGGTGTTCACCGCGAGCTACGTGCTCAACGGCGCGGGCGAGGTGACCGGCCTCTCGCAGATCAACGAGTGGGGCCTCTGCGAGACGCCGATCCTGCTCTGCAGCACGCTCTGCGTCGGCCGCGTCCTCGACGCGACCGTCGCGTGGCTCTCGCGCAAGCACCCCAAGATCGGCAAGGACTACGACGTCGTGATCCCGGTCGTCGCCGAGTGCGACGACAGCTTCCTCAACGACGCCGTGGGGCGCCACGTGGCGCAGGCCGACGTCGACGAGGCGATCGACAACGCCCGGGGTGGCCCCGTGGCCGAGGGGTGCGTCGGCGCCGGCACGGGCATGCAGACGTTCCACTTCGCGGGCGGGATCGGCACTTCGAGCCGGTCGGTCCCTGTCGGCGGGGTCGACGCCCTCGTGGGGGCGCTCGTGCTGTCGAACTTCGGCGATCGCGAGATGCTCCGCGTCGATGGCGTCCCGGTCGGGCGGCTCATCAGCGACCGCTTCAACCACGTCCCGCGGCGGGGCCCCGCCGGCTCGATCATCGTGCTCGTCGCCACCGACGCCCCGCTCATCCACCGCCAGCTCGCGCGCCTCGCGCGGCGCGCCGCGCTCGCGATCGGCCGGACCGGCGGGTATGCGGCCAACAACTCGGGCGAGATCGTCCTCGCCTGGAGCACCGCGAACCGGGTGCCTCGCCTCCCCACCACCAAGCAGTGGAGCGCCCCCCGGTCGAGCCGCCCGCTCAGCGTGCACCCCCTCGCGCCGGGCCGGCACATGGCCGAGCTCGTCCTCGACACCGAGGTCGACGCGCTCTACGAGGCCACCGTCGACGTGGTGGAGGAGGCGATCCTCAACGCGATGTTCGGCGGCGCCGACATGATCGGCCACAGCGGACACCACGCGCCGGCCCTCCCGCTCGACGCCGTGGCCGAGATCCTGAAGCAGTACCGCCCCCCCCACCCCTCCGACCCCCCCCCCCTCTTCTAGCCCGCCCCCTCTGTCACAGGCCCCGCCGAGCGGCGGTCACCCGCACAGGAGACGGGCCCAGATCGGCGTTTTCGGCGCGGAAGCGCACTCATGTGCGCTGAGCACCGAAAACGTCGAGATGGGCCCGTATCCGAAGCGGGTGCCCGCCGCTCACTCGGGGTCGCCGTGGAGGAGCCACTCGTGGGCCGCGTCCTCGTCCCAGAAGCGCCGGAGGACCTTGTCCGTGCCGCTCTCGCGCGCCACGCGGTTCAGCTGGAGCGCGACGATGTCGCTCTCGATGATCTCGGCGACGCGCATCACCCCGAGCTCCAGGCCGAACTCCTGGACGGCGCGGATCTTCTCCGCCACATCGGGGGACATCGGCCTGAACCCGCGGACATCGGCCTTGATCTTGATCTCCCGGCCCTGGAGGCTCTCGCACGCCTTCCTCAGCTCACTGACGAAGTGCTCCATCTCCTCGAGGCGGACACGCCCCTCAAGGACGAAATCCACCATGGCGATGATCCGGTCGACTTTGATCTCGAACACGTTGAGAGACCTCCTGCCAGTTCCCGAAGGGGCGGGATGGGGCCGCGTGATCATACCTCGGATCGCGCGAGGACGCGCCTGGCACTGCTGCGGGAAGTTGCCCCGAAGCGGCAGAACAACCGCCAAGCCGCCAAGGACGCCATGGGGAGAGGGGGAAGGGGCCGTCCGGGCATCCCCCTATTCCCCGGTTTTCTTGGCGCCCTTGGTGGCTTGGCGGTTCCCTTCCCGGTTCCCTTCCCCGGCCGACTCCCCGCGGTAGAGCCAGGGCTCGCGACGCTCACGCGGCAGCGACGCTGGCCGCCGGCCGTGGGGAGCCCGGGCCGGGGTCGCCGCCCTTCACGCCGCGTGCGGCTCGCCGACGCGCGACTTGCCCTGTCCGCGCCGCACGGCGATCGCCTGCTCGTAGATGGTCTCGTACCGCGAGAGCAGCGTGGGCCACTGCCGCTCCTTGAGGATCCACGCCCGCGCGTTCTTGCCGACCTCCTCGAGGCGCGCCGGGTCCTTGAGCGCCTCCACACACCGCCTCGTGAGGTCGGCGCTGTCGCCCGCCTTGAAGACGAACCCGGTCTCGCCATAACGGACGAGCTCCCCCATGGCCGCGACGTCGCTCACCATCACGGGCCGGGCCATGGACATCGCCTCGAGCGGCTTCAGCGGCGTCGTGAGCTCGGTCGTCCGGGTCCGGATGCGGGGATACACGAGCAGGCTCGCCATCGCGTAGATGTTGAACACCTCGTCGTGCGGCACCCGCCCGGTGAAGGTCACCTTGGACTCCACCCCTCGCTCGCGGGCGAACGCCTTGAGCTCCATCTCCTGGCCGCCGGCCCCGGTGATCACGACGTGCGCGTCCGGGATCTCCCGCGCGATGTCGCCGATCGCCGCGATGAGCGTCTGGAGCCCCTCGTACGGCTGGAAGGTGCCGACGTAGCCGATGAGCTTCTTCCCGGCGAGCCCGAAGCGCTCCCGGGCGCCGGGCGGGGCCTCCCGCGGCGCGAACTTGTCCGAGTCGACGCCGTTGCCCACGACGTGGAGCGCGTCCGTGCTGCGCACCCGCGGCGCGACAGCGCTCTTCAGGGCCTCGCAGATCGTCACCGTCGCGTCAGCGTACTTGTAGACGATCGTCTCGAGGCCGGCCGCGATCTTGTAAGGCGCCGAGTCCTCTTTGAATTTGCCCCGGTCGACGGAGGCGTTCTCCCAGAGGTCGCGCACCTCGTAGACGAGCGGCAGCCCGAAGCGGCGCGCCGCCGCGAGCGCCGGCAGCCCGACGAGCATCGGCGAGTGCGCGTGCACGAGATCGGGCTGAAACTCCCGGATGGCGTCCTCGACGCGCGCCTCCAGCGCCCGCACGAGCTGGAGCTCCCTGACCAGCGGCAGCTTCTTGCCGGTAGGCTCGCGCGTCCGCCAGTACGAGATGCCGCCGATCTCGTCCTTCAGCGCATCCCCGGACCCCTGCTGCGCCGACGTCACCACCGCCGGCCGCATCCCGTGCTCGGCCTGGTGCTTGATGATGTAGTCGCTGCGGATCGTGTACCCCGCAATGACAGGCAGCGACGTATGAAGAACATGGAGCACGCGCACGAATCACCACCCTTCTTTATGCTGCGCCGCGCAGCCTACCCGAGGCCGCAGCGACCGTCATCAAGCTCCTCCACGTGCGTGGAGGCGCGTGGACGCGCGCGCCGCGGCGTCCGCGCTGAACGCGGGCCGGCCGAGAGCCTAGCTCTCGGCCGCCACGTTGCGGTACGCTCCGCCGCCGCATGACCCTCAAAATCGCGATCGTCGGCTGCGGCAAGATCGCCGACGGCCACATAGAAGAGATCCAGAAGATGCCGGAGCGGGCTCGGGTCGTCGCCGTGTGCGACCTCGAGCTCCTGATGGCCGAGCAGATCGCGGTGCGCTACGGCATCCCGAGCCACTACGACTCGTTCGACCGGATGCTCGACGTCGAGAAGCCCGACGTCGTCCACATCACCACCCCTCCGCAGTCGCACCTGTTCCTCGCCCGGCGCGCCATCGAGGCGGGCGCCCACGTCTACGTGGAGAAGCCGATTGCGCTGAACCTCGCGGACGTGCGGCGCCTCATCGAGCTCTGCACCGCCGCCGGGAAGAAGATGACCGTCGGCTGGGAGTACCAGTTCGATCCCCCGGCCGTCGAGATGCGCAGGCTCGTCGGCGACGGCGTGCTCGGCGATCCCGTCCACGTGGAGAGCTGCTTCGGCTACAACCTCGCCGGCCCCTTCGGCACGGCGCTCCTCGGCGACGGCACGCACTGGGTCCATCGCCTCCCGGGCAAGCTGTTCCACAACAACATCGATCACCTGCTGAACAAGATCGTCGAGTTCGTGGACGACGAGCAGCCGACGGTCACCGCGACGGCCTACGCGCTCCGGGAGAAGCGGTTCGGCGACTCGCGCGACGACATGCTCGACGAGCTCCGCGTCACGGTGCAGGGCGCGCGCGTCAGCGCCTACGGGACCTTCTCGTCGCACGCGCGGCCGCCCGGGCACTTCCTCCGCGTCTACGGAACGAAGAACACGCTCCACGTCGACTTCACGAGCCGCACGGTCACCCTCGACGCGTCGCCGAAGCTCCCGAGCGCCATCGGGCGCGTCGTCCCGGCCTTCGATCAGGCCCTCTCGTACCTCCGCGAGGGGGGCAAGAACGTGGTGCGGTTCGCCCGCAGCGACTTCCACTTCTTCTCGGGGCTGAACCGCCTGATCGGCCTCTTCTACGACAGCATCACGCGGGGCGCGGAGCTGCCCATCTCGTACCGGGACATGATCCGGGTCGCGTGGATGATGGATGAGATCTTCCGGCAGGTCCCGCAGGAGAAGGCGCGCACATGAAAGTCCTTGTCACCGGCTCGAACGGCTTCCTCGGATCGGCCCTCGTCGACCGGCTGCTCGCCCACGGCGAGGCCGACCTCCGCTGCCTCGTCCGCCCCGCGAGCAACCGCGCGCGGCTCGAAGAGATCGAGAAGCGGCGGGGCGTCCCCCTCGAGATCGCGGTGGGCTCCCTCGCCACGAACGAGGCCGCCGAGCGCGCGGTCGAGGGCGTGGACGTCGTCTACCACGTGGCCGCGGCCATGGGCGGCGCGCCCGCGGACATGTTCCTGAGCACCGTCGTCGCCTCGAAGAACCTGCTCGAGGCGCTCGTCCACACCGGCCGTTCGCCGCGCGTCGTCCTGGTCAGCTCCTTCGGCGTCTACGGCGTCGCCGACCTCCCGCGGGGGTACATCGTCGACGAGAACACGCCCCTGGAGACGCGGCCCGCGCAGCGCGATCTCTACTCGCAGGCGAAGCTCCGGCAGGAGAAGCTCTTCTGGGAGTACCAGGCGCGCTACGGCTTCCCGCTGACGGTGCTCCGCCCCGGCGTCATCTACGGCCCCGGCGGCAACGCCTTCTCCAGCCGCGTCGGGATGAGCCTGTTCGGCGTGTTCCTGCACCTCGGCGGCCGCAACGTCCTGCCGCTATCGTACGTCGAGAACTGCGCGGAGGCGATCGCCGTCGCCGGCCGGAGCGACGTCGCGCGGGGGCAGGTCTACAACGTCCACGACGACGACCTGCCCACGGCCGACGTCTACCTCGCCCGCTACAAGCGCGAGGTGAAGCCGATCCGCTCGCTCACGGTGCCCTACTTCGCCCTCGCCGGGATATCGAAGCTCGTCGAGCGCTACCACGCCCACTCGAAGGGGCAGCTGCCGGCCATCTTCACGCCCTACAAGAGCGCGACCTCGTGGAAGGGGAACCGGTTCGACAACACGAAGCTGAAGGCGCTCGGGTGGAAGCAGCTGGTCTCCACCGAGGAGGGCCTCCAGCGGACGTTCACGTACCTCAAGGAACGCGCGACATGACGGGGTCGCGGTCGCTCGCGTCGCTCGGCCTCGCGCTCGGCCTCGCGGGTCTCCTCGCCGGCTGCGACCGGCGGCAGACCCCGGGGCCCCCGGCGGTCCACAGCGGCGAGGGCATCCAGTCCGCGACCGCCGCCCTCGCGGTCGCGGCGCCGCGCTTCGACGCGCCGGCCGCGCCGCCGGCCACGCCGGCCAAGGGGCACCCCCGGCTCTGGGTGCGCGCGGCCGATCTGCCGAAGCTCCGGGCGCGCGCCACGCAGGCGAACCCCCTGTTCAAGGAGCTCGCCGCCGTGGCGGCCGAGGCCGCGGCGGCGATGGACAAGGGCAACATCCCCTCGGAGGGCGACTGCACCCACGCCCGCATCTACTGCGAGGCGCACGCGGAGCTGTTCGCCTTCATGTCGCTCGTCTCGAGCGACGAGGCGGCCCGCAACGACCACGCCGCCCGCGCGCGCAAGATCCTGCTCTACATCGTCGATCGCGTGAACAAGGGGGATCCGCAGGATCCCTTCGTCCGCAGGTTCTCGACCGGCGACCGCGCCCGCTGGGCCGGCGAGTCGTTCGGCCTCACGGTCGACTGGATCTACGGGTACCTCTCGGCCCAGGACAAGGCGGCGATACGGCCCGTCTTCCTCCGCTGGGCGGAGGAGCAGCTGAAGTCGTCGACGACGAGCCACGATCACCCCGAGCCCGTGGGCAAGCTGAACGACCCGGCGATGCTGAAGGAGCCGAAGAAGCGCAGGTACGCCGTGAACAACTACTTCACGTCGCACATGCGCAACCTGACGCTCCTGTCGCTCGCGTTCGACGAGGCCGACGATCCGCCGGATCCGAAGCCGAGCGGCACCTACCCGCGGCTCAGGGACTACTTCGCCAACGTCACCGGGGCGTGGCTCTACATGACCGACAGCGTCCTGCGGAACGACGCGCGCGGCGGCGCGCCGCCGGAGGGCTTCCAGTACGGCCCCGCGACGCTGGCCTACGTGAGCGAGACGCTGCTCGCCATCCAGACGGCCGGCGAGGCCGATCCGGCGAAGTGGGGCCCGCAGGTGCACCTCGACGGCAACCCGTTCTGGCACGAGTTCATCCCGGCCCACCTCCACAGCCTGAGCCCCGCCACGCCGGCGGGCCGGCTCGGGCCGACCCACGAGGCCGCGTGGACGGGCGACGGGGAGCGCTACGAGTACACGGATCACATCGACCCGTTCGCGGCGCTCGGCCTCCACGCCGAGAACAGCGGCAACGCCGAGCGCCTGAACGCGCTCCGCTGGATGGCCATCCACGCCGGCCCGGGCGGCGCCGCGGCCCTCGCCCGGCGCGCCCGCTCGCAGCTCGGCCAGGTCCACAAGCGCCACTCGATCATGTACTTCCTCCTGCTCGACCCGGCGGTCACCCCGACCGACCCGCGCCCCTCCACCCCGCTCACGCACTACGGCCCCGGCCTCGGCCAGGTCTTCGCGAGGACGAGCTGGGGGCCCGAGGCCACGTGGCTCCATTTCCAGCTCGGCTGGGAGCAGATCGACCACCAGCACGGCGACGGCCTCAGCTTCGGCTTCTACCGCGGCGGCGAGTGGCTCACGAAGGAGCGCGTCGGGTACGGCTCCTTCATGGGGAGCTCCGAGCAGCACAACACCCTCGCGGTCGAGAACGACAGGAACCGCCGCCACGACGACCCGAACCGCGGCGAGCTCTGGCGGCGCGGTTCTCAGTGGCCGCTCGTGCACACGGGCGATCCCCGGGTGCTCGCGAAGAGCTTCGCGCAGGACTACGTCTACGTCCTGGGCGACGCGACCCCGCTCTACAACTCCGAGTACGAGAACATCCGCGACGTCACGCACGTCAGCCGCGCGCTCGTCTGGCTCAAGCCGGACCACCTCGTCCTCTACGACCGCGCCGCCACGGGCAAGGACGGGCGCTTCAAGCGCTTCTTCGTGCAAACGCCGAGCGCGGCGCAGGTCGCGGGGAAGCTCGCGACGGCCACGACCCCGAAGGGGCAGAAGCTCTTCGTGACCACGGTCCTGCCGGAGAGCGCCGTCGTCGTGGCCGAGCCGTACAAGCCGACGGGCACCTGGGACACCAAGCCGGCCGAGAAAGAGCCGATGCTCGCGACCCTGCGGGTCGAGCCGCCGGCCCCGATGCCGAAGGACACGCGCTTCCTGCACGTGCTCCAGGGCGCGGCCGGCAACGCGACGGCGGATCCGGTGACGCTCGTGCGCACGAAGCGCGGGACGCCGTTCGCCGGCGCGGCGGTGAAGGGCACGCTGGTCCTGTTCCCGGTCGAGCTGGGCGCTGTGTCCGAGGTGCAGTTCACCTCGCTTCCTGGCGTGGCGAAGCACGTCGTCACGGGGCTCTCCCCCGGCGCGTCCTACGACGTGATCAGGAAGCCCGCGGGCGGCGGCGACGAGATCACGATCCGCGCCGGCTCGGCCGCCAAGGCCGACGAGGGCGGAGTCCTCGCCTTCTGAGCGCCGTGCCGCAAACGTGACGCCGGCGCCCTCCGCGCCCGCTTGTCCTCGGCGCGGCGCGCTGCAATAATCCATTCTCCTTGCCCACAGCCTGTACGGAGATGCCATGAGCAAGAAGCGACTCGTCTCTGCCGGTGCATTCCTCGTCGCGCTGGGCGCCCTGTTCATCCCCATCGAGGGCACGGCGCCGGCCGCGACCGGCCCCATCGCGAAGGCCGGCTCGCTCGATCTGTCCGGCTTCGCGAGCACCCGGCCCGATACCCCGCTGGATCTCCTGTTCATCCACCACTCGTGCGGCGGCCAGCTCCTCACGGAGACGGGCGCCGAGAAGGAGAAGGCGTCGTGCGTCTACGAGGCGCACCCGAACGGAGGCGGGCTCAAGAAGAAGCTCACGGAGCAGGGCTACCGCGTCCACGAGGCCTCCTACGGCAGCGAGATCGGCGAGAACACCGATCTCTTCGACTGGGCGCCCAAGTTCCGCGACAAGATGGACAAGGTGCTCCGGGTCGCGCTGAACGACCAGATGCACCCGGACGGCGTGGTGAACCGGATCGTCGTCTTCAAGTCCTGTTATCCCAACAACCGCTTCGTCGGCGAGGGCTCCGCCCCCGGCAACCCGGCCGGCCCGGAGCTCACCGTCTGGAACGCGAAGGCCACGCTGGCGTCCATCCTGCCCGACCTCGCGAAGCGGAAGGACACGCTGTTCGTCTACATCACCGCCCCCGCCAACATCCTCAAACGCTCGAAGGAGCCCGCCTGGAAGTGGACCGCGAAGCGGCTCCTCGGGAAGCCCTCCGACGCCGAGATCGCGCAGCGGCAGGCGGATCTCGCCCGCTCGTTCAACAACTGGGTCAAGTCGCCCGACGGCTGGCTCAGCGGCTATCCGGAGAAGAACGTCGTCGTCTTCGACTACTACGACGTGCTCACGAACAAGGGCGAGTCCAACTTCTCCCTGCACGGCTCGGAGGGGAACACCGACCACCACCCCTCGAGCGCGGGAAACGCGAGGGCCGCGGATGAGTTCGTCCCGTTCCTGAACCAGGCCGTGCGCCGCGTGGGCCTCAGCACGTAGCCTCGATGACCCAGAAACCACGCCGGAGGGAGCGAGCGCAAGTCGCTTGACGCGAGCCGCGATCCTCCGGAACGTCCCCTACCACCCGAACGGCGTCTCCGCCGAGGACCCTCGACATGCTCGCGCTCCCCGGGGTCATCCTTCTCATCGTCTTCATCTACGGCAGGCCTCAGGAGTGGGACGAGCGCTTCGAGAGCCTGCCGTTCCTGTACCTCTGGCTCGGCCTCGCCTTCATGGGCATGGGCCTCGACCTCGCCATGGGCAAGGTCAGGCTGAAGGCGACCCCGCAGCTCCGGTGGGCCATCGTCGTCTACTCCTGGTGCGTGCTCACGCTGGGCTTCCGGAACCCTGCCGAGTTCTCCGAGGGCTTCGTCTCGATCAGCGTGACGTTCGTCCTCTTCTTCCTGATCGGGCACAGCCCCGACGGCTTCAAAGGGTTCCAGAAGCTCGCCGCCACGGTGCTCATCATGGGCCTCTTCGTGGCGGGCGTCGCGATCCACCAGGGGTTCTCCTCGTTTCAGTGCCTGGCGATGACGCAGACCATCGGAGGCTCGCGCGGCGAGGCGGGCATCCCCGACGGCCGGTCCTGCGAGCGCCGCGTGGACTGCCGCGAGGGGCCGGGCGCCGATCCCGAGGTCGAGTACCTGTGCGAGCGCGTCGGCCTCTTCAAGACGTCGACGATCAACGGCCGCGTGCGCTGGCGCGGCGTGCTCCAGGATCCGAACGAGCTCGCCCTCACGGCGGGCATCGTGCTGCCGTTCAGCTTCGCGATGTTCGAGCAGAAGCGCTCCTTCACGCGCGCGCTCCTGGTCTTCGGCTCGCTCCTCCTCATCGCGACCGCGATCATCCTCACGCAGTCCCGGGGCGGCCAGCTCGTCTTCGCGACGGTGCTGGGCGTCTACTTCGTCAAGAAGTACGGCCTCCGCGGCGCGATCTTCGGCGCGATCTGCGCGGCGCCGCTCATGATGCTCGGCGGCCGCGGCGGCGGC
Source organism: Sorangium sp. So ce281 (assembly GCF_051527395.1). Lineage (NCBI taxonomy): Bacteria > Pseudomonadati > Myxococcota > Polyangiales > Polyangiaceae > Sorangium > Sorangium sp. So ce281. Next base: position 1,257,062 of record NZ_CP150322.1, on the reverse strand, counting down.
GAGGCGGATGAGTCGGCGAACGAGCGCACGGAGATCCTGGGCGAGGGCCTGAACATCTACCGGATGTTCCCGCTGATGGGCGCGGGCTTCCGCCAGTTCACGGAGCACCACTGGCTCACCGCGCACAACGCGTACCTCCTCGCGCTCTCGGAGCTCGGTCCGCTCGGGATGTTCGCGTGGACGGCGATGATCTACCTCACGCTCAAGATCTCGCTGGTCGCGCTCAAGCGGTACGAGCACGGCGCCCAGTTCGCGGCGATCCGCGCCTGGTCCATGGCGATCATGGCCGGGTTCTGCGGGATGATGGTCGGGATCTTCTTCCTCTCGTTCACCTACCACTACGTGCTCTGGATCTACTTCGGCCTGGCGGGGGCGCTGTACTCCGCCATCAGGAGCGTCGATCCGAACTTCTCGATCCGGCTCGACAAGCGCGACATCTACCGGCTCATCCTGGCCGATCTCGCCCTGGTGCTCGTGATCGTCGTGCTCAGCAAGAGGGCCTAGCGGCGCCGCGGGAAGCGCCCCCGGCGCAGCGGAGAGAGCGCCATGGCGCCGGGGTCCGGAGGCGCGGGCCCGCTCAGCGCCCGAGGCCGAGGACCATCACGAGCGGCGTCTTCACGATGATCGAGAGCTCCATCTGCAGGAACGTCGTGAGCTTCTCGAGCGACGCGGCGTACGCGAGATCGAAGAGCAGCTTCATCCGCATGTCGTCGGCCTCGGCCCCCTCCGCCTCCTCGAGGCCGAACGGGTTCGTCAGCGTCGCCTCGAACGCGGCGACCTCGCTCTCCGCCGGGGCGCGTCCGGTATACCCGAGCGACACCTGCGCGAGCCCCGTGATGCCCGGCTTGATGTCGCGCATCCGCTCCTCGAAGAAGGGAATGGCGAGCGCGAGGTTGACGAGCAGCTCGGGGCGCTCGGGGCGCGGCCCCACGATGCTCATGTCGCCCATGAGCACGCTCCAGAACTGCGGGATCTCATCGAGGCGCGTCTTGCGCAGGAAGCGGCCGACCCGGGTGATGCGCGGGTCGTCCTGCTGGGCGAGCACGGGCCCCGTCATCTTCTCGGCATCCACGCGCATGGAACGAAACTTGCGCATATGGAATTCGACGAACCGGGGGTAGGCCACGCCGTCCCGCACTTCCGTGCCGATGAGCATCCCGGCACGGCGCTGCATGTAGAAGATCGGCCCGGGCGACTCGAGGTAGATGGCCGCGCCGATGAGGGGGTAGAGCGGGAGGGTCAGCGTGAGACCCACGAGCGAGCCCGCGATGTCGATCGCACGTTTCGCTACACGAACGCCAGGTGTCACTGTTTACCTTGTGGCTCCCATAGTCGAGAACGTGGTAGGGTACAAGCTCGGATGGAGGTTTGGGCGTGATCCGACTCCGCGTACCAGGTTCGTTGACCTATCGCCACCTCGCCCTCCGCGTGGTGGCGGCCGCATGCAAGATGGCCGCGCCTGGGAGGGTCGAAGGCGGGTCGCCCGGCCTCACCCAGGAGGATTTCGAGGACCAGACCGTCTCGGCGTTCGGCGAGGCGTTCAACAACATCGCGATTCACGGATACCGCGCTGGCCCGCCGGGCGACGTCGACATCGAGATCGAATCCGACGCGGACGGCATTATCATCCGTTTGATGGACACGGGCTGCAGCTTCGATCCCGCGGCCATCGACAACCCTCCCATCGACGACCTCCCCGAGTCCGGGATGGGGCTCTTCATCATCAAGTCGTTCATGGATGAGGTCGATTACTGTCCCGGCAGTCCGAATGTCCTCCGTCTCGTGAAACGGAGGGAGGGCAGCTCGTGTATTGTCGGTGACGGGGGTGAAGGCAGCAGCGAACAAGAGCATTCCGACGCCGATTTCGCCGGGGCGACAGGGCATCGGACGAGCAGTTTTCGAATGCGGAGCGTCTCCCGTTCGGGCGCGACCCGCGCCGCAGGGGGAATCAAAATCCAATGAGTTATACGCGGACCGATAACGGCAGTGAGACGGTCGTGCAGTTCGAGGGGACCCTCGACGCAGTGACCGCACCGGAGTTCAGGACATTGGTGGACGAGCTGGTGGCCGAGAACCGGCAGAACATCACGCTCGAGCTCTCGTCCCTCCGGCTGATCGACAGCTCGGGCGTCGGCGTCATCGTCTCGCTGTTCAAGCGGGTACGGGCCAACGGCGGCCAGGTGCGCATCGTCGGGCTGAGGGATCAGCCGCGCGCGATCTTCCGCCTGCTGCGCCTCGATCGGGTGTTCCCCACGTGACGCCCGGTGGCGGCGCGCGCGCCGCCACCCGGGCCCCTCGGCCCACCCGTCGACAACGGCTGCGGTGGCAGCGCCGCGCGGCAAGTATCGCGCGGGCGGCGCTGAGCGGCAGGAGTCGCCCGGACGGTGCCTCCGGTCGCCGCGGCGCTGGTTCCGCGTGCTGCGCGTGCTGGGGGCGTGTTAGGCGTGGGGTTGCGCGCGGCTGGTACAGCCGAGCGCAACAAGCTGGCGCTCGCGCGTCGCACGTCTACCATAGGCAGCCAGCCTGCCAGACCGGGGTGCGCGTCCTCCGGACCGGGCGGAGCAAGGCAACCTTCGAGGAGCGGGGACCATGGACAAGAAGATGAACCAGCAGCTCTCCGGGCCTACCCCGCCCCAGGAGGCGCTCGGGGCGATCCCCGCCGACGCAACGGCGCGGCCTGCAGGTCCGCAGCCGCCCAGCGTCAGCGCGATGATCAACCGGACGCTGGCGCACTGGTACGTGGCGGTGCTGGTGGCGATCGCGGGGCTCGGGTTCACGGTGCTCGTCGTGCAGTCGAGGAAGCCCGCGTACCGCTCCGAGACCGTGATCTTCTACCGCGAGGGCGTCAAGGCGACGTACCTCGGGCCCGACGGGCCCGACCCGCTCCGCACCCTCTCCGCGCGGCTCAAGGAGACGCTGCTCGCGCGTTCCAACCTCGAGAAGGTCGTGACGGAGTTCAACCTCTTCCCCGAGGTCCTCGAGAAGCGGGGCATGGTCGACGCGGTCGATCGGCTCCGCGCCAAGATCACCTTCAAGGCCCGCTCGCAGGACACCTTCGCGATCTCGGCCGAAGGGGCGACGCGCGAGCAGGCGCAGGAGGTGACGCAGCGGCTCGCGGACATCCTCGTCGAGGAGACGACCCGCATGCGCAGATCGCAGGCGAAGCTGACGAACGAGTTCCTCGACGCCGAGCTGAAGCGCGCCGAGCAGGACGTCGAGAAGGCCGAGACCGAGCTCGCGGCGTTCCTCGCCGAGCACCCCGAGTTCGCCGCCGAGCAGAACTCGCCCGGCGGCGCGCAGGGCGGCGCCGCCATCCGCGAGCGGGAGCGGCGCGCCACCGGGACCGACCCGACCCTCGAGGCGCTCGAGCGGCAGGTGCCCCGCCTGCGCAGCCGGCTCACCGGCAAGCCGGAGCAGCCGGCGGCGAGCGCCGCCGGGGTGCCCTCCCCCGCGCTCACCCGGCAGCGGGATCAGGCCGAGCAAGAGCTCGCCACCGCGCGGCGGGATCTGGCCGACAAGCAGTCCCGCTTCACCGAGCAGCACCCCGACGTCCGGGCGGCGGGGGCCCGCGTGACCAACGCCGAGGCGGCGCTGCGGCGCGCCGAGCAGGCGCTCATCCTGCCGCCGGAGCCGGTGGTGGAGGTCCCCGCGACCGACGAGGCCGAGAAGGCGAAGATCAAGTCCCAGCTCGCCGCTCTCGAGCGGGAGATCGCGGCGCGCAGGGGCGCGAAGAAGGGCAACGCGGCCGACGCGAGCGAGGCGGCGAAGCAGATCATCAACACCGAGACCGACTGGTCGCGGCTCAGCCGCGAGAAGGCGCGCGCGCAGCAGCGCCTCTCCGACCTCGAGGGCAAGTCGTTCCGCGCGGAGATCGCCGCGAGCTCGGAGCAGGGCGGCTACTCGGCGCAGATCGAGGTGCTCGACCCGGCGTACCGGCCGAGCGCGCCGTCGAGCCCGTCGCGGTTGATCATCGCCATCGGCGGGCTGTTCTTGTCCGTTGCGGCCGGCATCGCGGCCGCCGCGGCGCGTGGCATCGTGTTCGACGATCGGGTTTACGACATGGAAGATATCGATCGAATGGCGCTCGCTCCGGTGCTCGTCGTCGTACCGCCCGCCGCGCGCGCGCCCCGAGGGCGCCGTGGCTGAGACAGGCGGAGCTGAGCCGGGAAAGCCCCCGCCGGTCGCTTCCCTCGAGCGGGCGCTCGATCAGGTCTGCGATTTCCTGAGTCGCGCGGAGCAGACCGCGCGGGTCCGCGCCCTCGTCATCGAGGCGCGCCGGCTCCGCAACGTGGTCGGCAACTGGCGCTCGATCGCGCCGGATCCGGACGTGCGCGAGGAGATGATCGCCCGCGTCCTGCGCCTCGCGAACGACGCGGAGGACGTGGTCTCGGCGGAGCGCCCGAGCTCCAGCCAGGACGACGCGAGCGCCGCGTTCGACTCGCCGACCATCCGGCAAGATCTGCCCCCTCCGGGGCCGCAGCACCCGCAGGCGATGGGGCTGCGCTTCGGCGCCGCGCAGGCGCCGGGCGCTCACCCCGGCGCGCAGCAGCCGCTCAGGGGGCCGCCGCCAGCGACGGCGCTCTTCCTCGGGGGTCCCGCGGCGAACCACGGCGAGCACCGCGCGCATCCGGGTACCGCGACGGTGCTGGGCATGCCCACGCCGGCGCTGCCGCACGGCGCCGAGCGGCAAGGCTCATCCCCCGCGATCGCGCGTGTCGTCGATCTGAGCGCGACGCTGAGCAGCCCTGGGCTCGCGTCGAGCGGCGGGAGGCCGGGCAGCTCGCCGGCGCTGCCGGTGCCGATCGAGCGGGTCATCGCCTCGCCATCGCGCGACGTGGGGGTCCGGGACGCGGCGGCGCCCCCCGGGGGAGCGCCGTCCATCGAGCGATCGTTCAGCGGCGCGTTCTCCTCGCCTCCTTCGCTCGTCTTCGATCGCGTGGTGCCGCCCGCGACGCGCGAGGTGACGGTGCGCGAGGTGCCGCAGCCGCATCAGCAGCCGCCGCCGCATCAGCCGCCCGAGAGGCCGCTCGAGCGCTCGCTCACCAGCACGTTCAGCTCGCCGCCCTCCCTGATCTTCAACCGCGTGGTGTCGACCCCGGCGCACCAGGCCGTGGACGCGAAGCTGCAGTCGCTGGATCCGACGTTCGAGGAGCCGCCGTCGCTGCACATCGAGCAGCTGCGCTCCCTGCCCACCACGCCGGAGAGCCCCGGGTTGCTCCCGGAGGAGTCGCTGCGCGGCCCGGGCGAGATCACCGTGCGCCCCGTGCCGCTGCCGGACGCCGTGGATCCGAACATCGTGATGCTCCGCGCGCCCTACTCGCCCCAGGCCGACGCCTACCGGACGCTCCGGCGCAAGCTGCCGACGGGCGCGGGGATCACCATCGCCGTGACGAGCGCGGGGCCCGGCGAGGGCAAGACCTCGTGCGCCATCAACCTCGCCCTCGCGCTCCGCGAGACCGTCCGCGGGAAGATCCTCCTCGTCGAGGCGAACATCCGCAAGCCCGGCATCGCGAAGGCGCTGCGGTTCGAGCCCCCGAGCTGCTTCACGGAGCAGCTCCAGCGCCACGTCAACGAACGGTTCGCGCCCTGGGTCGTCGTCGATCAGGCGGCGCCCGCCGTGACGCCCGGCGACGACGGCGGCGAGTCGTCGTCGGACAGGAACGCCGCGCCGATGGGCGGCAGGTCGCCCGACGCGAGGCTCGCCCTCCAGACGCCCGTCCACATCCTGGCCGTCGATCCGCGCACGGAGCGGCCGCCGATCTTCGACGGGGTGGCGTTCTCGACCGCGATCGAGAGCCTCAAGCGCGCGGGCTACTCGTACATCATCATCGACACGCCGCCGGTGCTCGGCAGCATGGACCTGAACGTCATCGGCGACTCGGTGGACGGCGTGGTCCTGACCTCGCTGGTCAAGAAGTCGACCCGCAAGGCGATCCGCCAGGCCATCGAGCAGCTCCGACCGGCGCCCATCCTCGGTGTCGTCCTTCTCGACGCCTGAACGGCCGGCGCGCGGCGCTCGCCTCCTTGCGCCGAAAGGTCGGGGAGGCGTAGCCGAGCGCCGGCTCCATTGTTACCTTGCAGCCCTCATGCGCTCCGGACGAGGCATTGCGGTCGCGGTCTTCGGCTGCGCGATCCTCACCCACCACGACGCCCGGGCGCAGGACGCAACTCTCCACGGCGTCTTCACCGGGTCGATCGGCGTCACCGACAACGTGACCTCCGCGGCCGAGCCCCCGGCCGGGCCCGGTCCCGACGCCGACGGCCTCGCGACCGCGAGCCCCGGCCTGATCTTCACCTACACGACGCCGCGGACCGCGCAGACGCTGTCCTACACGTTCTCGACGAGCCTCTTCTTCCGGCACGCGGAGGCGAGCTCGTACTCGAACGTGGCCGCGTGGTCCGGCCGCTTCGTCACGTCGCCGCGGACCTCGCTGACGCTCGGGGCGTCCGGATCGCAAGGCCAGCTCAACACGTTCCAGCTCGAGCAGACGCCGGGGACCACGACGCTCCAGGGCAACGCGGGCGGGACGACGAACTTCGTGCAGGGGTCGTTCAACGAGGGGTTCTCGTTCCAGCCCTCGCCGGTCTGGTCGCTCGGGCAGGCGGCGACGTTCGCCGTCTACAACCCGCTCCTGGATCGCCCGCAGCGCACGTACAGCGTGACGAACACGCTGAACGCGAACCGGAGCTTCCGTCACGACGTCGCGGCCCTCGCGCTCTCGGTCGGCTACACCCATTTCGACAACGTTCCGGTCACCGACACCGATCCCACGACCGAGGACACGACTACGTCGCGCGACCAGCTCCTCAGCACGCTCGTGGCGAGCTGGCAGCACGACCTCGGGCGTCGCTTCTCGAGCCAGCTCGACCTCGGCGGGGTCGTCGCGACGGACCTGGCCGGCGGCGCCGGGTCGCTCGCGCGCCCGAGCGGGCTCGCGGCGCTGCGCTACTTGCACGAGCGGGGCGACGCGGCCGAGCTCGCGTACACCTACGCGGCCACGCCGAACGTCTTCCTGCAGCAGATCCAGCTCTCCCACATGCTGACGCTCCGCGCCGCCGTGCCCATCCGCCCCGCCTGGCACCTGTCGGTCGAGGGCTCGGCCAGCGGGCAGCTCTCGCAACCTCTGGAGACGAACGCGGAGGGTGATCTCGACACGGGGCCGACCACGCTCGCGGTGCTCACCGACGTCGGGCTGCTCTGGAGCCCCGTCATCGTCATCCCCGATTTCGCGCTCGCGCTCCGGTACCAGCACGCGAACCAGCGCACCGAGGCGAGGACGGCGGAGCTCCCCGACACGCGCGTCGTCCGGAACACGCTCCTCCTGTCCGTGTCGGGCGCGTTCCCGCGGCAGGTGGCGCCCGGCTCGCGCATCTTGATGACCCAGCCCTTCGGCTCGGCAGGCCCTTCCGGCACGCCGCGCCGGGAGCCGGCGCCGAGCGAGCCGCTGGAGGGCGAGGCGCCGGCGTCGGCTGGCGCCGGCGACGCCGCTCGCTGAGCGCTCAGGGGCTCCGCCGGGCGGCCGACGGCGGCGCGCTCAGGTGCGCCGCGCGAGGAGGAAGGCCCTGTCGTCCTCGGGCAGCTGGTCGCCGCGGAACTCCTCGAGCATGAGCGTGAGCTTGTCGGCGATCGACGCGACCGGGCGGCCAGCGCTGGTGGCGCAGAGCTTGGCGAAGCCCGTGCCGAGCGCGTGCAGGCCGAGCATCTGCTTCGACGAGTTGCGCAGCTCGGTGAGCCCGTCGGTGTACATCGCGAGCACCTCGCCCGGCGCGAGCACGCTCTGGTGCGCCTCCATCGGCACCGGGCCGACCCCGAGCGCCGGGTTGACGGCCGCCTGGAGGTGCCGCAGGCCGCCCTCCGCGGTCGCCACCAGCGCCGGCGGGTGCCCTGCGTTGACGCACTCCATGCGGCCCGTCGCGGGGTCGAGGGCGACGGCCACCATCGTGACGAACGAGTGCTCCGGCAGGTACTCGCAGAGGTAGGCGTTCAGCCGGTCCATCATGCCCGTGATCCCGCGGCCGGCGTCGACCGTCGCGCGCACCATCGTGTGGACGCTCGAGCCGATGAGCGCGGCCTGGAGCCCCTTGCCGCAGACGTCCGCCACGGCGAGCATGAGGCGGCCGTCCGGCATCGGGACGATGTCCACGTAGTCGCCCCCGACCCACCGGCACGGCTCGAAGCCGAGCGCCACGTCCAGCGCCTTGAACTCCAGCCGCTTCGGGACGAAGGTCCGCTGGATCTGGTGCGCCATCTCGAGCTCGCGCTCGATCGCCGCGTGCGCCTGCGCATGGCGCCGCGCCTCCCAGGCCGACTCGGCCTGCTGATAGACCTCCGCCGCGAGCGCGATGAGCCCGAGCCACTCGACGCTGCCGAAGTCGGGCGGCAGGGTCACGTAGAGCAGGTTCATCATCTGCTCCTCGACGCGCAGCGGACAGGCCACGACCCAGAGGGCCATGACGTCGCGCGACATCGTGAGCTCGACCGTGGCGCTGTCGCTCACCAGGTTGCCGGCCAGCACCGGCTCGCGCGTGTCCTGCACCGCCGCGAGCACGCGGCGCGAGATGTACGGCGGGGCGACGGAGTCCTCGCGCCGGAGCGACTGGAACGGGCGGTGCGGCCCGGACAGGATCGTCAGCGCGCCGTTCTGCCGGAGCCGCAGCGCGAGCGCCATGCTGCCGTGGAAGTCCTCGCGGACCATCAGCTGGCAGAGCGCGTCGAACCGATCCGTCGCGTCCTCGATGCTGAGGAGCCGCCGCGACAGGTCCATCAGGGTGAACAGGTGCTTCGCCGCGATCCGCGGCGGGTCGAGCTCGCCGAGCTTGCGGATCGCGGTCGGTTTGTCCTCCTCGAAATGGAGGCCGCCCGGGTCGATCGGCACGCGAGGGGCCCGCGCCGTGAGCTGGAACTCGAGGATGTAGTCGCCGATCCCGATGCGATCGCCCGGCTTCAGCACCTTCTCGTTGATCCGCTCGTCGTTGACGAGCGTTCCGTTGGTGCTGCCGAGGTCGCGGATCCACCACCGGCCGAACGGATCGCAGAAGAGCTCCGCGTGGCGCCGTGAGACCGTGTAGTGGTCGAGCGTGAGCTGCACGCCCGGCGCCCTGCCGATGACGATGTGGGACTCCGTCAGCGGCCGTCGCGTCCCCGGGAGATCGCCGAGCCGGATCTCCAGGTAGCCCTTCCAATCCGAGCTCGACGGCGCAGGGCCCAGGCTGTCATCTGCAGGCGACATCGTTCGACCTGGCCCGACCACGGGCGGCGGCGTGGACATGGACCGTCTTTGATGGGTACCGAACCGGCGCCCTGACATCAAGGGGATGCTCGCGATTTCGCGAGCTCGGCAAGAGCTGCATCGGTTACTGGGTTACCGGGTCACCGGGTTACGGCGTTACGGGGTCACGAGGATATGTGGTGACGAGGATACGCGGATACAAGGTGACGCGGCTACGAGGTCGCGAGGACACGCGGAGCCCCTCGCGGTCGAGTCACCCAGGAGCTCCGCCGCGGCGCCCGCGCCGTGGCGTGGGCGCCACGGCGATGCCCGCGGCGCGCCGCCCACAGCGTGGGTATTGAGCGACACGCCACGGGGCCAGCGGCGACGCGGCAACGACGCCGCCGCTGGAGGCCTGGTCACCAGGACCGCCGCGCTGGCGTGCGACGCCTGCCCGCGCCGCTCCGGACGCCCTCGCCCTCCGTCAGGCCTTGATCACCTTGGGGTTCGCCGCGCGGTAGACGCCGCGGGCGTCGACGATCAGGGCGGCGTGGTTCAGCACCAGATCGTAGTCGACCACGGAGTGGTCGGTGACGACCATGACCGCGTCGTGGCTCTTGAGCGTGTCCTCGTTGAGGGGGACGGACGAGAGCTCCGGCAGATGCGGCCAGGTGCGCATGCGCGGCAGCTTGGGCACGTGCGGGTCGTGGAAGCTCAGCACGGCCCCGAGCTTGCGCAGGAGCTCGATGATCTCGAACGCGGGGCTCTCGCGCGGGTCGTCGATGTCCTTCTTGTAGGCGACGCCGAGGAGCAGGACCTTCGTGCCTTTCAGCGCCTTGCCGCGCTCGTTCAGCGCGAGCTGGAGCTTGTTGACGACGTAGTGCGGCATCTCGACGTTCACCTCGCCGGCGAGCTCGATGAACTTGGTGGACACGCCGTACTCGCGCGCCTTCCACGCGAGGTAGAACGGGTCGAGCGGGATGCAGTGGCCGCCCCAGCCCGGGCCGGGGTTGAACCGCATGAAGCCGAACGGCTTGGTCGACGCGGCGTCGAGCACCTCCCAGACGTCGATGCCCATGGCGTCGTAGACGACCTTGAGCTCGTTCACGAGGGCGATGTTGATGGCCCGGAAGATGTTCTCGGTCAGCTTCGCCGCCTCGGCCGCGCGCGCCGAGGAGACGGCCACGACGCGCGCGATCGCCTGCGAGTAGAGCGCCTGCGAGAGGACCAGCGACGCGCGATCGACGCCGCCGACGACCTTCGGGATGGTCGCGGTGCTGTGATCGCGGTTGCCCGGGTCCTCGCGCTCGGGCGAGAAGGCGAGGTAGAAATCCTGCCCCATGCGCAGGCCTGATTGCTCGAGGATGCCCTTGACGAGCTCATCGGTCGTGCCGGGATACGTGGTGGACTCGAGGACGACGAGCTGCCCCTTCCGCAGCCGCTCCTTGATCTTCTGGGCGGAGCCGACGACGTAGCTCATGTCGGGCTCCCGCTGGGCCGTCAGCGGGGTCGGGACGCAGATCAGGATGGCGTCAGGCTCGCCGAGCCGGGAGAAGTCCGCCGTCGCCTCCAGTCGGCCCGTCTTGGCCGCCGCCGCGATGCGCGCGGGATCGAGGTGCTTGATGTAGCCCTTCCCCTCGCTGAGCGCGGTGACCTTCGCCGGGTCCACGTCGAAGCCCAGCACGCGGAAGCCCTTCTCGATGAACGTGAGCGCCAGCGGCAGGCCGACATAACCCATGCCGATGATGCCCACCTGGGCTTCGCGGGAGTTGATCTTGGCCAGGAAGCTCTCGACCGCAGGGGGATGCGTCTCTGCCATGTCCTTTTATCTCCAGTGGTGGAGGGGAGCCGCCATGCGGATCCCGACCCAGTTTCGAAGAGAGGGGCCCGACGCTACCACAGGCCCCCCAATTTCGCTCGAGTGTCGCGTGGGGCCCCAACGTCCGGAGGGGAAAAATGCTCCTCGTTGCGGTCCGCACGCTGGTTACGCTCGTTACGCTCGTTACGCTGGCCACGCTCGTTACGCCGGCCACGCTCGTTACGCTCACCGCACTCATCACGCTCGCTGCGCGCGCTTCGCTCGTCACCCCGGGTCGGTGACATTCAGGAAACGCCTTAACGACGGCGGCGGACCGCTTCGCGTGCGAGCTGGAGGAAGTCCCGTGATGCCTGCCGCGCGATGAGCAGCGCGGAAGCGACGAAGGCGAGCCCGCCGACCACCACCTCGGCGCCAAGGCGGCCCCCGCGGGGCAGGTCGTGGAGCGACCGCATTCCGTAGCGAACGGCGAGCACCGCGGCGACCATGGGCACACACGCGAGGAGCGGGCGGACCAGCGGGCGCAGGAGCCGCATGTACGGGACGCCGTCGGCGCGCTTGACCACCCAGAGGCTCGCCAGGGCGTGCACCCCGAACGCGACGCCGACGCCGGCGCAGGCCCAGAGGACGCCGCCGATCGTTCCGAGCAGCGCGATGCCGCCGACGATCGCGGCCACCTTGAGCCACTCCAGGACCATGATCGTCCGCGTCCGGCCGTAGACCTGCATGTACGAGGACAGGACCCAGCCGATCGGGCGCGTGACGCCGAGCGCGGACAGCACGGCGAGGAGCGGGCCGGCCGGCTCCCATGCCTCGTTGAAGAACGTGTCGTTCAGGATGGTCGGGGCGACCGCGCCGAGGCCCACGGCGAGCGGGAAGATGATGAGCGCGAGCAGCGTGAGCGCGCGGACGAGCGCCGCCTTGCGCTGCTCCGGCTCGAGCTTCGCGAACGACGGGACGAGCACGTCGCCGATGCGCTCGCCGACCTGGGAGGCCGGGATGTCGGCGAGGTTCCACGCGAGGTTGTAGAGCCCGCCGACTTGCTCCCCGAACAGGCGGATCATGACGAGGTTGTCCCACTTGGAAGCCCCGAAGTTCGCCAGCGACCCGAAGTTGAGCGGGATGCCGAAGGCGAACAGCTCGCGCGCCTTCTCGCGCGACAGCGGGCTCGGCGTCAGCCACTCGGCGAGCTTCACCGCCGGGACCGTGGTCACCACGCGCACGACGGCGCGCAGGAGCGTCGCCACCACGATGGCGTTTCCCCCCCAGCCGAGCACGGCGAGGGAGACGGACGCCGCGGTGTAGGTGAGCTCGCCGGCGGCGTTCCGGAGGCTGACGCTGCGGAAGCGCATCTCGCGGATGAGCAGGCGATCGGGGACGTACCAGATCCGATCGATGAACATCGCGAGAATGAGCCCCGGCATGAACTCGAGCATCCCGGGCGCGCCGACGAGGTGCACCGCGATCGGCTCCCGGAGGAGGTACACGACGGCGATCGCGACGAGGCCCGCCACGTGGAAATAGACGGTCGCGTTGAAGACCATCTGGCGGTCGAGGTTGGGCCTCGACGCGATGAACTGGCCGGTCCCGAGGCTCGACATGAAGTGCGCCGTCATGATCACGACGGACGCTGCCGAGACCTCGCCGTACACATCCGGCGCGATGAACCGGGTGAGCACGAGGGTGCCTATCAGGCCGAGCACGCGCGAGCCGAGCCCGGTCGCGATCGTCCAGACCGCGCCGAGGACGGCCTTTCGGGCAAGCGCGGAGGAGCCGGCCACGATCAGGGCACGAAGACGGTATCGCCAGCCTTGAGCACGAGGTCCTGCTCGGGCCGCTTGCGCGAGGCGATGTCGTCGTAGTTGATGGGGATGTGCCGGAATTTGCCCGGGCTATCCATGCGGATGAGCAGGATCTGATCCGTCGAGGCGAACTGGTTGGGACCGCCGGCGAGCGCGAGCGCCTCGGAGACGGAGACGAAGTAGTTGGAGGCGAAGATGCCGGCGCGCGCGACGTTGCCGCTGACCACGAACCGGTAGCTGTTGATCCCGGTCACGGCGACGGTGATCACGGCCGTCTCGTCCTTCACGAACTCGGCGAGCCGCTTCTTCAGCTCCTCGCGCACCTGGGTCGGCGTCCTGCCGGCCACGTAGACGTCGCCGATGAGCGGCATCGTGATGACGCCATCGGCCCGGACGAGCGCCTCGCTCGACAGGTCGGCCATGCGCCAGACGTTGATCCGGATCTGGTCCCCTACCCCGATCGTGTATTCGTGCTTACGCGGGTCGTACTCCTTCGCGTAGTTCGCGGGATTGTAGACGTACGTGGGCGCGCACCCGGCGGAGAACGCGGCGAGGGCGAGCCCTGCCGCTGCCGTCAGAAGCACTCCTCGCATGAAGGACCGTTTCGTGGGACGGGCTGTGCCTTCCATGGGCGTCTGCATTGAGGAGGATGTCAGGCGGTACGGGGTTGCGATCACACGGCGATCACGGGGCGATCACGGGGCGATCACGGGGAACGAGGTGAACTCGGCCATACGGCGGCGCGATTCACCGAGCGGCGCCAGCATTGCAGGAAGGCCGTCCGCCGCCAAGGGGAAGTTTTCGTACCGCGGCAAGACGCGGGATCCTCGCGAGGAACCAACTTGACGGGCCGATGACCTCTCTCGAAAGTCGGCTTTGATGCTGCTTCATCTGCAACGGATCGCGGTCCCCTTCGAGTACCCCGTCTACTTCACGGAGGGCGTCTTCTCGCCGAGCAACGCCGACCTGGCGGCCGCCATCGCCGCGAAGGAGCCGCGCCGGCGTCACCGCGTGCTGCCGGTGATCGACGGCGGCGTCGCGGCGGCGTGGCCGTCTCTGGCGGACGAGATCGCGCGGTACGTGGACGCGCGGCCGGACCTGCTCACGCTCGCGGCCGAGCCGATCGTGGTGCCCGGCGGCGAGGCGGCGAAGAACGACGGCGCGGCGACGGCGGCGCTGCAGGCGAGGCTCGACGCGCTGGGGATGGATCGGCAGTCGTTCGTGATGATCGTCGGAGGCGGCGCGGTGCTCGACATGGTCGGCTACGCGGCGGCGACGGTGCACCGAGGCGTCCGGGTCGTGCGGATCCCGACCACGGTGCTCGCGCAGGCCGATTCCGGGGTCGGCGTGAAGAACGGCGTCAACGCGTTCGGGAAGAAGAACCTGCTCGGCACGTTCGCCCCGCCGTTCGCGGTGCTCATCGATCCGCGCTTCCTGGAGACGCTGCCCTTGCGCGACAAGGTGGCGGGGATGGCGGAGGCGGTGAAGGTCGCGCTGATCCGGGACGCGCGGCTGTTCTCGTGGCTGTCCGAGCACGCGCCCGCGCTCGCGTCGGGGTCGCTCGCGCCGCTCGCGCAGCTCGTGCGCCGCTCGGCGGAGATCCACCTCCAGCACATCGCGAGCGCGGGCGACCCGTTCGAGCTCGGGAGCGCGCGGCCGCTCGACTTCGGGCACTGGGCCGCGCACAAGCTGGAGTCGCTCACGAAGCACAGGCTCCGCCATGGCGAGGCGGTCGCGATCGGGATCGCGATCGACACGCTGTACGCCGAGCTGGCCGGCCTGTGCAGCCAGGCGACGGCGACCGCGGTGGTGGCGGCGCTCGAGGCGCTCGGCTTCACGCTGTGGGACGACGCGCTCGCGCTGACGCGCACGTGCGAGAGGGCGGAGCGGGGCGAGCGGGGCGAGCGGCTCTGCGTGCTCGATGGGCTGGACGAGTTCCGCGAGCACCTCGGCGGGGAGCTCACGGTGACGTTGCTCGAGGACGTGGGGCGCGCCCGCGAGGTGCACGCGATGGAGGAGCGGCACATCGTCGCGGCGATCGCGCGGCTGCGCGAGCACGCCGGGCGGCGGGGCGCGCTCGCGGCGACCGGCGCGACGGGAGCGGCGAGCGCGGCCACGGGAGCGGCGAGCGCGGCCACGGGAGCGGCGAGCGCGGCCACGGGAGCGGCGAGCGCGGCCACGGGAGCGGCGCAATCATGAGGCTCGCGTGCGCGGGCGCGCCGCACCTCACGTACTGCACGAACATCCACGCGGGCGAGACGTGGTCGGAGGTGAAGCGGAGCCTCGAGACGCACCTGCTCGCGATCTGGTCGCGCGCGGCCGGCGGGGAGGAAGGAGCGCTGCGCGGAGGAGGCGGCGGAAGCGGCGGAGGCGGCAGCGGGGCGGAGGGCCTGGGACCGAGCGCGCGCCGCCGGTGCGGGGTGGGGCTGCGGCTCTCGGCAAGGGCGGCGGCGGAGCTCGCCGAGCCGGCGGAGCTCGACGCGTTCCGCGATTTTCTCGAGCGGAACGGCCTCTACGTGTTCACGCTGAACGGCTTCCCTTACGGCCGGTTCCACGGCGCGCCGGTGAAGGAGCGCGTGTACCTGCCCGACTGGCTCGACGAGGAGCGGCTCGCGTACAGCGATCTCCTGGCGACGCTCCTCGCCGAGCTGCTGCCGGCGGACGAGGGCCTGATGGGAAGCGTCAGCACGTTGCCCGGCGCGTTCAGACCGCGGGTGCGCACGCCGGGCGACGCGGCGGCGATGGCGCGGCGGCTGGTCGAGCACGCGGCGCACCTCGTGGAGATCCGCCGCCGCACGGGCAAGCACATCGCGCTGGCCCTCGAGCCGGAGCCGTGCTGCTTCCTCGAGACGACGCCCGAGGCGATCGGCTTCTTCGCCGATCACGTGTTCGCGCCGGAGCGCGCGCGCGAGCTGTCGGCGCTGGCCGGGATGAGCCTGCCGGGCGCCGAGGAGGCGCTCCGGAGCCACCTCGGCCTCTGCTTCGACGCGTGCCACATGGCGGTGGAGTTCGAGGACGCCCCCGCGTCGCTCGCGGCGCTCCGCGCGGCGGGCATCGGCGTGCACAAGGTGCAGCTCAGCGCCGGGCTGCGCGCCCGCGTGGCGGAGCGCGAGCCGGCGACGATGGCGAGGCTGCGCGCGTATGCGGAGGACGTCGTCTACCTGCACCAGGTGGTCGAGCGGCGCGGGGGCCCGGGCGGGGGCGAGCTCGTCCGCTACCTGGATCTCCCCGAGGCGCTGGCGGCGCTCGACGGCGGGACCGCAGCGCCGCCCGGGGCGCAACCGGAGGAGTGGCGAGTCCACTTCCATGTGCCGATCTTCCGGGAGCTCGAGGGCGCGCTCGCGACGACGCAGCCGGAGCTGGCGGCGCTGCTGTCGCACCTGCGAGACTCGCCAGCGACGCAGCACCTCGAGGTGGAAACCTACACCTGGGATGTACTGCCGGAGGACCAGCGCCGCGGCGGGCTGGTCGAGGCGGTGGCAAGGGAGCTCCGCTGGGTGGAGGACCGGATGGTGGGTAACGGAAACGTAGGCGCCGGCGAGGGCAGAGGCGTCGGCGCGAGCCGTGGAGTCGGGGGTGGCCGCGAGGTCGGGGCTGGCCGCAGAGTCGGCGCGAGCTCCGCTGGGCGAGCGGACAGCGAAATCGGCGCGAATTCCGATCGCCCAGCGGACAGCCGAGCGAGGGCAGGGCGATGAGCTCGCGCGCACGGGTATACCTGCGGCTCGGCCGCGTCTCGAACCTGCCCACGGTGTGGACGAACGTGCTCTGTGGCATGGCCCTGTCGGGGTCTGCGCCGCGGGCGCCCGAGGTGGCGCTGGTGGGGTTCGCGGTGTCGCTGATGTACGTGGGCGGCATGTTCCTGAACGACGCGTTCGACCGGGAGATCGACGCGCGCGAGCGGCCCGAGCGGCCGATCCCATCCGGCCTGGTGAGCGCCCGCGAGGTGTTTGCGGTCGGCTACGGCCTGCTCGGGGCCGGGGTGCTGCTCGTGGGCGGCCACGCCTATGTGGCGAACCGGGGGATGGCGCCCGCCCTGGCGAGCGCGCTGCTCGCCGGGGCGATCGTGCTTTACAATGCCTGGCACAAGGGGAACCCGCTGAGCCCGGCGCTGATGGGGGCGTGCCGCGTGCTGGTCTATGTGACGGCGGCGTTCGCGGCGGGGGGGCACCTCGGGAGCGCGGTGATCGCCGGGGGGGTGGCGCTGCTGTTCTATTTGATCGGGCTGACCGCGATCGCGAAGCAGGAGAACCTGCTGGCGGTACGCAGCCTGTGGGCGCTCGGCTTCATGGCGGTCCCGTTCCTGGCGACGCTCGGCGCGCCGCTCACGGGGATGATGGGGACGATCGCCTACGGGGCGCTCGCTGGCTGCGTGATCCACGCGGTGAGGTTGCTGCGGGGGGCGCGGAAGGACCGGATCCCGCGCGCCGTGGTGACGCTCATCGCAGGGATATCGCTGCTGGACGCGGTGCTCATCGCGAGGAGCGGCGCGCCGGGCGCCGGCGGCGCGGCGGCGCTCGCCATGCTGGGATTTCCGCTGACGCTGGTGATGCAGCGGGTGGTGAGGGGGACGTGAGGGAGAGGTAAGAAGAGCCACGCCCTACCTTCCGGCCGAGCATCAGCCCGAGTTTCGGGAGAACACGTGAGTCACAGGAGACACGCGCACATGTCCACATATCGCCCCCGAATGAAACAGGCCGGCTTTCTGGCGTTCGTCCTCGCCGGGTCCGGGTGCGGGCTCCTCCTCGGGCTTGGCGACTTCGAGGACGCTTCCACTTCAGGGAGCCAGAGCGCTGGCGGGAATGGCGGCTCAAATGCGTGCCCCCCTGACACATCAGAGCAATGCTATAGTGGCCCGCCTAGCACCGCGAAGGTTGGGCTCTGCCGCCCCGGAACCCGGACGTGCGACAGCCGAGGCGAGGTCTGGAGCGCCTGCCAGGGCGAGGTGGTGCCCCAACAGGAGAGCTGCGCCTCCACCGAGGACGAGAACTGTGATGGGTTCGATTGTGCGCTGTGGGCAAAAACGTTCGATACATCCAGCAGCGCTGCAAGCATCCACTCGATAGCCTTCGACAGCGAAGAAAACATCATCGCGGCTGGCTCGTTCGCGCGCTCGATACAGTTCGGACCCGAGCCGCTGGTCGGCTCCGACGACGACGACTCTGGCGTCGACGCTTTCATCGTCTCCTTCGATAGCGCCGGAAACCATCGCTGGAGCCGCCAGATCGGCGCTCCGCTGGCCCAGGAAGCGACATCTGTGGGCGTCGACAGCGTGGGCGACGTCATCGTCACAGGGATCAACACCGGCAGCTTGAACCTCGGAGACGAAAACGTGGGCCCGGGTATCTTCGTCGCGAAGTTCGACAGCGACGGGAACCACCTGTGGAGCAAGGGCATCGGCGGATCACCGGCGGGCGATTCCGGCTTCGTGGCAGGTCATCCAAAGGTCGAGATCATGCCCGACGGCGACGTGCTCCTCGCTGGAAACTTCGCTGGCACCCTCCAGTTCGACGATGACCAGTTCACCACCTATCCCGCGGAGGCGTATGACATCTACGTGGCGAGGCTCGACGGAGAGACCGGGTCCAGCAGCGCGGCGGACGGCGGATGGGTCCAGCGATTCAAGAGTCAAGGGGACGACACCTTGACCGGGCTCGCCGTTCACTCGAGCAGCAACATCATCATCACCGGGAATTTCGCTCAGAGGATCGAGTTCGGCTCTCTCTCACCGGCGATCAACGAGGGAATGTTCCTCGTCAATTTGAACAGGGACGGAAGCCCCGCCTGGGCCCGCGGCTTCGCCAATGCTGAGCCGACCGCGCTGAGCATCGACACGCTCGGCAACATCTCTGTGACAGGCGCCTACGAACATCCCACCGATTTCGGGGGCGGCGCTCTGCCAGAGTGGAGCCAAATGGCGTTTACGGCGCAGTTCAACATCACCGGAAACCACATATGGAGTCGCGGCTTCAGAGGGGACATCACGACGGCGAGCATCAGCACCGACGCGAACAACAATGTCATCGTGCTCGGCACTGTGGCGTATGAAGTGAGAATCGACGACGGCGAGATACTGTATGTGGAAGAGATGCCATCGCCCATAGTCATCAAGCTCGACCCCGAGGGAAGAACGGTCTGGAAAAGGTGGTTCCCTCTCGAGCCTTTCGGCGCGGGACCTGCAGGGGCCGCCAAAACACACCCCGGAGGCGGAACCGTTATCGCAGGACGAGGGGTCAACACCACCGACCAGAGCACGACCATCGATTTTGGGACCGGCCCGCAACCCATAGTAGACAACGCTCTCTTCATCGCGAGGCTCGGCAAGTGAGCGCCTCGCGATGCCGCACGAGCTGACCGGCAGGCCGCACCGAGGCAGCTCGTGAGCGTTCAGTCAAAGATGTGACTCAGGACGATCTCCTTGATGTCCGCAGCATGAATGCTCCTGTTCGGCAGCAGGGACGCATCGGTCGACGCCACGAGCGGCCCCTCTCTGGCGCTCTCGGTCACGCGACCGTGAGAGCCCTTCACGAGCGAAGCGTCCAACGAGATGACATCCATCAGATAGCGGAAACCGAGCTTCTTCTTGAGTAGCCTCCACGCGACGTGGGCCGGCGGGAGACGCAGGCCCGCATCGACGAAGAGCTCCACGGGGTCATAGCCTGGCTTCCTGTGGATATCGACCGTCCTCGCGAACTCGGGGGCCTTGCTGTCATCCGTCCAATAATAGTACGTGAACCATCGGTCCTTCTTGGAGACGGCGACGAGCTCACCTGACCTCGGGTGATCCAGCCCGGCGGCGCGCTTGCCCTCGCCGTCGAGGACGAAGTCCACGCCAGGCAGCTTCACGAGCAGGCTCTTCACCTCGTCGATCCTCTCCGGGCGTCGAACATAGACGTGCGCAATCTGGTGGTCGGGCACCGCGAACGCCTCGGAGGCTCCCGGATCCAGCTTCTCCAGGCCACGCTCGACGCGCACGCGAATGAGCCCTTGCTCCCGCAGCGCCCGGTTGATGTGCACAGCGCCCGTCACAGGCGTGATGCCATACTCGGAGAGCACCAGCACCCGCGCTCCGTCCTTGCGCACGTGCTCGATGAGCTCCCCGCAAACGGCATCTACCGCTCTGAGATCCTTCTCGACGGCTGGGTCGCCCGGGCCGAGCCGCTGCAGGTTGTAGTCGAGGTGCGGAAGGTAAACCAACGTCAACGTTGGCCGTCGCGTGTCATACACATGGCGCGCACATCGCGCAATCCACTCCGTCGACCGGATATCCGCATTCGGACCCCAGAAATTGAAGAGCGGGAACTCACCCAACCGGCAGACGAGCTCATCTCGCAACGACGCCGGCTCGGTGTAAATATCCGGCAGCTTGAGCCCGTCCGCCCAGTAGATCGGCCTCGGCGTTACGGCATAGTCTGCCGAGCTGTACATATTGTACCACCAGAACAGCTTCGCGCAGGTGAACGTCGGATCGCGCCGACGCGCGGCTTCCCAGATCTTCTCACCTGCCACGAGCTGGTTCGCCTGACGCCACAGGTTCACCTCGGCGATGTCGCGGAAGTACCAGCCGTTCGCGACACAGCCGTGCCCGCTCGGGAGGAGGCCTGTGGTGAACGTCGACTGGACCGTGCACGTGACCGCCGGCAGGACGGTCTGAAGAGGACGCATCACGCCCTCCCGTGCGAGCCGCTTCAGGTTCGGCGTGGAATCGCCGAGAAGCTCGCCGGTGAGCCCGACGACATTGAGGACGACGGTGCGGTGCATACGTTGGTTCGATCAGCCCTTCACGACGGGGGCCTGCCCGCGCAGGACCGAGTTCCCCTCGAACAGGGCGCGCTGATCCACCGCAGGCGCTTCGCCGAACTCTGCGAGATCCAGCCGGCCGCTCTGGGAGAAGAAGGCGAGGGGGTTCTTCCAGACGATCCGCTCGATCACCTCGTCCGCGATCCCATTCTCACGCATCCGGGCCGCCGTCTTCGGCACTTTCAGGGGATCGCTCACGCCCCAGTCCGCGGCGCTGTTGATCAGCATCCGCTCCGCACCGTATTTCTTGACCAGCGCGACCATCCGGTCTTCGTCCATCTTGGTGTTCGGGTAGATGGAGTGACCCGCCCAGCAGCCCGACGCGAGCACGAGCGGCAGCGTCTCCTCGTTATTGTGATCGATGAGCACGCGCTCCTCGGGGAACCGAAGCTCTCGCACCGCGGCGAGCGTCCGCTCGGTTCCCCGCTTCTTGTCACGGTGCGGCGTGTGTACGAGGATGGGAAGCTCGTGCTCCCTCGCGAGCTCGACCTGCAGGGCGAAGTACTTCTCTTCGTCGGGCGTCATGTCGTCAAACCCGATCTCGCCGACAGCGACCACGCCCTCCTTGTCGAGGTAACGCGGCAGGAGATCGATGACACCTTGCGCCACGCGAGGGTTATTGGCCTCCTTCGGATTGAGCGCCAGAGTACACAGGTGACGGATGCCGAACTGGCTGGCCCGAAAGCGCTCCCAGCCGAGCAGGGACGTGAAGTAGTCCTCGAACGAGCCGACGTGCGTCCTCGGTTGACCGAGCCAGAACGCCGGCTCGAGGACGGCCACGATGCCGGCCGCGGCCATCGCCTGGTAGTCGTCCGTCGTCCGCGATGTCATGTGGATGTGGGGATCGAATAGCTTCAAGAGTCCCTCCGCAGCGCGCCGCTTCACTCGGGGATCCGCGTCGCGCGCTCGCGCTCATGGTCCAGGGAGAGCAAACCTATGTCGACCGGGATGCCCCGGCCAGCCGCCCTCCGTTCGCTCGCGAAGTCCTCCGCCATCCTGGCGAGCTCACCCGATCGCCGCCGGTCGAGCCCGACGATCCGGGCGAGCGCCACGCCCATGAACATGGCCTTGAGGACCATCTGGTTGAAGTTGAGATCGGGAAAATAGGCAGCCGGGTAGGGGTTCTCGCAGGCGATCGCTTCGAAGATGGGCAGCTCGTTCGTGCGGCACGCCTCGACCGCGAGCGGAACGAAGCGCTCCGCCTCGGTCAAGAGCGGCAGTGCCCGCAAGAGCGCCTGCCGCTCCCGGCCGTCTCCCTGCTCATAACAAACACGGAGCAGCGATTCGAGCTCCGGTGCGGGCAGGCGCCTCGAAACCTGCGCCAGCATCGTTACCCGGCCGAGCTCATCCAGCGCCCGGCCATCGACCACCCCGGCGACACCGGCAGCCTCCAGGGCATCCCGCTCGTCGGGGTGAAGCCCGAGCTGCGCCCTGCCGAGCACGCGTACCGCCGCAGTGAACGTCGCGAGGAAGCGGTCGAGATCGAACCACGTCGACGACTCGCTCTCCCGCGCGTCGGGCGTGCCACCGAGACCCGCACCGATCCCGGTCGCCCGTTCGACGCGCTCCAGCCAGGAGCGCGCCGCCGGCGGAATCCGGCGCGATAGAATTCCAAACAGCAGTAGGGAAGCGTCTTGCATTGTAGCCATGCCCGCCGGTCCGGGCGCCTGCCGCAAGATGCCGACGTCGCCGAGCGGTGGAAAGTTATACCAAGGGGCGCGCTGTTCGGATAGTGTCCTACTGCATGATGGACCAGAAGCGTTTCCTTTTTCCTTTTATGCCCATCGCAGCCGCCCTTTTCGGGCTTGGCTTCACCCTGAATGGCTGCGGCGGTAGCGAGAGCGGCGCAGGCGGAGGAGGCGGGGGAGGATCCGGTCCCGGGACAACGGGCTCCGGCGGCGGCACCTCGACCGGCGCCCCCACGAGCAGCGGAAGCGGCTCCAACACCAGCGCCAGCGGCAGCACCAGCGGCAGCACCAGCGGCTCGGGCACCACCACGAGCAACGGAGCCGGCGCCGGCCCTGCGACCGGCTCCGGCTCCGGCGCCGGTGGGAGCGGGACGATCGAGTGCGACGAGCCGGGCGGGACCGTACCGCCGCTCAAGCTGACGGAAGTCGTACGTGGTCTGGATCAGCCCCTCTTCGTGACGAGCGAGCCGAAGGACGCCAGCCGGCTCTATGTGCTGGAGCAGGGTGGAACGATCCGCCTCATCAGCGACGGCGTACTGGAGAGCACTCCATTCCTTGATATTACCGACGACGTCCAGCAGGTCGAGTGGGAAGCCGACGAGCGTGGACTCTTGGGGTTTGCGTTTCACCCTGACTATGCGGCCAACGGCCGGTTCTTCCTCTACTTCAACACGACGAACAACTTGCTGGTTCTTCGAGAGTACAGGCGTTCTGAGAGCGATCCGGACCGAGCTGCCCCACAGGCGCAAAACGAGCTTCTCTCGATACGGGTGCTGCGAAAGAACCATAACGGCGGCATGCTCGCCTTCGGGCCCGACGCCATGCTCTACGTCGGCGTCGGCGATGGTGGCAGCGAAGGCGACACGCAGGACCCGGACAGGAACGGTCAGAATATCGACGTGAAATACGGAAAAATCCTGCGCATCAACGTTGACACATATCCGACTCCCCCCGCCGGAAACCTCGCCGGAGGAGACCCGGACATCTGGGACTACGGCCTCCGCAACCCATGGCGGTTCAGCTTTGATAGCTGCAATGGCGACCTGTACATCGGCGACGTGGGGGCGAAATCGGTCGAAGAGATCAACGTCGAGCCACGCGGCCAGGGGCACAAAAATTACGGATGGAGCATCTTCGAGGGGAGCGGCTGCTACCCGCCGAGCCAGACGAACTGCCAACTCGCAAATCACACACCGCCTGTCGCGGTGCACGGGCACGGCACCGGCGATGGGTCAATCACTGGAGGGTATGTGTACCGTGGCAGCAGGATCCCTGCGCTGCGTGGCACTTACATCTATGGCGATTTCTCCTCCAACCGCATTCATAGCTTCGTCTGGAAGAACGGCAGCAAGGTGGGAGAGAGGCCTCTCACGACCGATCTCGAGAGCGCGGATACGCTGCAAGCGCTTGCGTCCTTTGGAGAGGACGCCGCCGGGGAGCTCTACGTGGTTGACTATGGAGTCAACGGTAGCGGACGGCTGTTCCGCATCGATCCTGAATGATCGGGGGCGTAGCGCCAGGGTCACGCCGCCAGCGCGGAGAGGGTGGTAGCTGAGGCACTTCGGACAGAGCACATCGAGCAGAGAAACCAGGTGAGAAAGAGGACGGGATCGATGCTGAGCACACGGGGGAACACTGCTGCCTGGGGATTGCTTTTCGCGCTCGGGCTGCTGAGCCGAGGCGCTGCCGGTGGGATCGACGATCTCCAGGGGACCAAGCCAGGAGATCTGCCGAACAACGGAGATTTCTTCTCCGCCGAGGCATGCACCGGCTGCCACCGAGCCTTGCCTAATACAGATCCACCACAGTCGAAGGACTACATGCCGTCCGATACATGGGCAGGCACCATGATGGCCAATGCGTGGCGCGATCCCGTCTTCATCGCTGCCCTCACCATCGCCAACCAGGACGCGCCCGGAGTCGGCACGTTTTGCATACGCTGCCACTCCCCTATCGGCTTCGTACGCGGGCGTGCGACGCCTCCGAACGGGTCCGCGTTCGACCCCGATACGACCCTGGACGGTATCGTCGATGGCCAGGGGGTCGGGTGCGATGTGTGTCATCGAGCGACGACATCGCCCGCCCCCAACGATCCGTACATCCTGGGCAACGCGCAGCTCGTATTTGGCTACGAGATCGACCCGGAGGAGCAAAAACTGGTCAAATACGGCCCTTACGAGAACGTGATCTCTGAGCACCACGGCGGACAGAAGGCTCCCAGCCTCTCCACCTCCCGTTTTTGTGGTCAATGCCACCAGGTCACGAATCCGGAAGTGATGCTCCGGGACGCGAGCGGCGCTCCGACGGACATCGAATTTCCCCTCGATACGACCTTCGAAGAGTGGGCATCCAGCGACTTCCGCGACGGCGGGACGAATGCACAGAGCTGCGTTGACTGCCATATGCGCAAGAAGCTCGGGGAGTGGTCCGTCGCCAAATTCGGGCCTCCCCGCACCGACCCGCGGGACCACCTCATCGTCGGCGGCAACCACTGGGGCATCCAGGCCGTCATGGCGGCCGACCCGACGCTCGCGGCGGAGCGCGCTGATTCCTTCGAGCGCGCGCTCAAAGGCACCCTCGAGAGCCTCGCCTCGGCCGCCTCGGTCACCCTCGTCGACGCCCCGCAGGAGGCCGCGCCAGGAGAGGAGATCGCCGTCACCGTCCGGGTCGAGAACCTCACCGGTCACAAGTTCCCGACTGGCTATGCGGAGAGCCGGCGCGCCTGGATCGCCGTGTTCCTCGTCGACGAGAACGGCGACGAACGGCCGCTGCTCGGCGGCTACGACGCCGACACGGGCGAGATCCAGCACGAGCCGCCCACCCACGAGTACCGCGCCGTGCACGGGCGATGGGACAGCGAGGCGGGCGTGGGGGAGAAGGAGGAGCACCTCGCGCTCCACGACATGATCATCTCCGATACGCGCATCCCGCCGAAAGGGTTCGTCCCGTCGCGGACCACCCAGCCGACCCAGGAGATCGACTTCACCGATGGGAACGGCGGATACCGCAACTACGACGAGGCGCGCTTCACGCTCACCGTCCCGGCCGACGCCTCCGGCAGGCAGACGCTCTCGGCGCGCGTGTACTACCAGTCGATGACGAAGGAGTACATCGAGTTCCTGCAGTCCGAGAACCGCACGGACGGCACGGGAGACGACCTCCGGGCCATCTACGAGGAGACCGGCGAGGCGCCGCCCATCCTCGTCGCAGCCGATGACGCGGAAGCGCCGCTCGATCTCGGAGAGCCGCTCGCCAACGCCAGCAGCGGCAACGGCGCCGGCGGCAGCGGCGCAGGCGGCAACGGCGCCGGCGGCGAGAGCTCGACCGGCGGCAGCGGCAGCCGCTCCAGCGACGACGGCGGCTGCGGCTGCCGGATGCCCGGCAACGCCCCCGACGGGTGGCTCCCCGCGGGCCTCGCGGGGCTCGCCCTCGCCGCCGCCGCCAGGCGCCGGCGCACCCACCGGCGGCATTGAGCCTCGCTCCACCACGAACCGCCGCAAGCGCGCGCCGCTGCAGGGCGGACGATCCCCGAGCGGCTCCGTCCCGCCCTTCCACCTGGAGACGGCCGCTTTTTCGCTCGCATCGCCCCCCCGGCGCCTTCATAGAGTGAGCCCACCCAGCGCCTCACGGCGAGCCTCGCCTTGCCCATCTCCCGCCTCGTCGATCCCCTGCTCGTGCTCCTCGTCGCCGCGGGCGTCGGCCTCGCGCTCTCCGGCGGCGACTGGAGCTTCCGGACACGCGGGGCGAAGATCGGGCGGGCGCTCGCGTGGAGCGCGTGGCTCGCGCTGTGGCTCCTCTCCACGCCCTGGCTCTCCAGCGCGCTCGCGCGCCGGATCAGCACGGTGCCGAGGGACCTGCACGCGGAGCTCGCCGGAAGCTCACCCGAGCGGCGGGTCCTCGTCATCCTCACCGCCGGCATCGACGCCGACGAGTTCGGCGAGCCAGCCATGGAACGGCAGTCGGCGGCAGGCCTCGAGCGCGGCCTCGCCGCCGTGCGGGTCTACCGCGAGTACGGCTTCGGCCACATCATCGTCTCGGGGAAGGACGTCCGAGGCGCGCCCACCCAGCTCGCCAGCGCGATGGCCGATCTCCTCGTGGAGCTCGGCGTTCCCAGGAAGAAGATCATCCTGGAGACCGAGTCGCGCGATACCCGAGAGAACGCCCTCCACTCCACGCGGATCGCCCGCGGCCTGTCGGCCGACGCCGTCGTGGTCGTGACCAGCGCGCTCCACATGCCGCGCTCCCTCCGCATGTTCGAGCGCGCAGGGCTCGACGTCCTCCCCGCGCCGGTCAGGTTCCAGTCGCTGCCGCCCGAGGGGCCTGAGCGGCTGCTGCCGGAGTCGCTCTCCCTCAGGCGGTCGCAGCGCGCCGTTCACGAGCTCGTGGGTCTCTTGGAGCCGTAGCCCCGGCGCGCCCCGCGCTACCAGGTGACCTTCTGCGAGCCGCGGAGGTATCGCCAGAGGCCGACCACCGCCGCCGCGTTCAGGACCACGAACGTCCGCGCGAGCGCGCCGAGCTTGCCCGCAGCGCCCCCGAGCGCCGCGAGCAGGTAGAAGGCCACCTGCCCGCCGAACAGCGCGCGCGCCGCGTAGAGCGTCCACGCGGCGTCGCCGCTCATCTCGGCGCCCATCCACGCGACCGTCGACGTGATCAGCAGCGCGACGAGCGCCCAGGGGCACACGAGGCGGAGCAGCTTGTGCGAGAAGATCTCGAACCAGGACGGGTTCCTGAACGGGACGAGGAGCGCCGGGAGCAGCGAAAAGAGCTGATAATTGCCGGCCAGCGTGCGCACCTTGCGGCCGAACTCGCGCTCGTCGCCGAACGCGTCGTCGTACGCGATCGCGTCGGGAGCAAACAGGATCGAACGCCCCTCGAGGCGGAGCCGCATCGGCACCCACATGTCGTCGAGGATGACGCCCTCCGGGAGATGGCTCATGTCGGCGCGGCGGATCGCATAGATGGGACCGGTCACGCCCACCATGCTCCTGAACCGCCCTTCCTGGAGGCGGATCCAGTTCTCGTAACGCCAGTAAGCCCCCGACCCGGCCGACCCCTTCAGCACCAGGTTGCCAGAGACGCAGCCCGCGTTCGGATCGGCCAGGAGCCGCACGAGCGCGCGCAGCGCCCCGGGCACGAGCGGCTGGCGGATGTCCGTCATCAACAGCACCTCGCCCGTCGCGACCCCGAGCATCGTGTTCACGCCGATCGGCTTGCCACGACGCGCCTCGCTGACGATCACCTTCACCCGAGGATCGCGCTCGGCCAGCTGTCGCGCCACGAGCACGGTGTCGTCCGTCGAGCCGTCCGAGAAGAGAAGGACCTCCAGCTTGTCCTTCGGATAGTCGAGCGCGAGGAGGCTCTCGACCTTCGCCGAGAGATACGACGCCGCGTTGAAGACGGGTATGCACGCCGTCACCGTGGGGACGTAGTCCGGATCCTCCTTCCGCTGCGCAGGCCGGAGGCGCGCCAGGATGCCGATAACGATCGGGTACCCGAAGTAGGTGTACACGAGCACCGCGACAGCCAGAAAGGAGGCAATGACCACGCTAAACTGTAGAGCGCCGGTCGGGGGCGGTTGTCAACCGACATGGATGGCCACGCCGCGACACGGCCGTTCATGTTGCACGCGTTGCACGCGTTGCACGCGCGCCGCCCGCGATCAGTCCCGCACCTTCACGCTCCGGATGATGTCCCCATCCGCGAGCGCGGCCCACGGCCCGGCGGCGACGCCGACGGCCGCGTACTGGCCGTCGAGGTGCGGCGCGCGCGCGTGCATCACGAAGAGCTGGCTCGATCCGGTGTCGCGGCCGGCGAGCGCGACGCCGACCCGGAGCGGCTCGAACGCGACCGGCGACGTCTCGCAGCGCAGCGCCGGCCTGCCGGGCGGACCTCCGGCGCCGTCGCCGAACAGCGCGCCGAACTGGGTGACGAAGCCGGGCACCACGCGATGGACGATCTTGCCGTCGTAATAGCCGGAGCGCGCGAGATCGACGAAGCGGGTCACCGCGACCGGCGCGAGCGCAGGGTCGAGCGTCATCGTGAGCTCGCCGGCGTCCGTGTCGAAGATCAGCACCGCCGGCGCGCGCACGAGCGCGGAGGCCTCGGCCGGCACCTCGCCGACCGGCGGCGCGACGGCCGACCGCCCCGCCGCGCCCGCGTCCCCCGGCAGACCGGCGTCGCACGCGATCTTGCGGCCCCTGAGCACGCCGAGCGCCGTCCCGGCGCGCGCCCGCGTCGTGGGGTGGCTCGATCGGCAGAGCTGCTCCAGGCGAGCCTCCGCCGGCTTGAGCGCCAGCGCCCCCACCGCGTCGACGACCGCGCCGATCAGCTCCGGGTCGTCGCGCGCGCCTGGGCGGTCGAGGAGCGCGAGCAGCGCGGCCTCGATCGCCGGCGACGTGACCGCCGCGAGAGCGTCCTTCCCGTCGCTCCGCTTCCTGCGCTTCCGCTTCCCCGGCGCCTCGGACGCGCGCTGGGGCTGCCGCGCGATGACCTCCGCCGCGGCGGCGACGAGGCCCGGCTCCTCGGCGGCGAGCGCCTTCGCGAGCAGGTCGGGCGCGCCGGCGATCTCCTCGTGCGCGGCGATGAGCTCGATCGCGGCCTCCCGCGCGCGCAGATCGCCCGACGCGGCGTACGCGCGGAACGCGGCGAGCCGCGCGCCCGTGATGGCGTCGCGGCCGATCACCTCGACGACCGCCCGGGCGCCGATCGGGCCGCGCACCGGCGCGCCTGCGTCCGGCTTGCTCCCCGGCTCCGCCGGCGCCGTGACGTCACAGCCGAGCAGCAGCGGATCGCGGTAGTCCCCGCCCGCGAGGAGCCGGGCCGCGCCGCAGCGGAGCCACGCGACGCGGCGGAGGATCGCCGCGGGCGCGCTCGGCGGCGGCGGCAGGGCGGCGAGATCGCGGAGCGCCTTGCGCGCGGGGCCCGCAGATCCGAGCGCCTCGAGCGCGGTGAGCAGCACGCCGAAGTCCTCGCTCACGAGGCCCGTGAGCGCGATCGGGTCCGCGCTCGGGGCGAGCGCGGCGACCGCGTCGGCGAGGGCGCGCTGGCCGGGCAGGCCGAGCCGCTTGAGGGCGCGCGCGGCCTCGGCGCGCTCGCTCGCGGTGAACACGCCCTTCGCGGAGAGGACGCGCGCGAGCTCGGAGGCGGCCGCCTCCCCTGCCCGGCCGAGCGCGCGCACCGCGAAGAGCCGCGCGTCGGAGGCCTCCGCGAGCCGCGCGGTCGCGACGTCGCGGATGCGAGGGATGACCGTGAGCGGGACGTGCTCGAGGCGCCCGATCGGGTAGAGCGCCTCGGGGACCGGCGGGCTCGCCGCGCTCCCCGAGGCGAGGTTGAGCAGCGCGACGAGCGTCTCCTCGCGCAGCTTGAGCTTGATCGCGGCGAGATCGCCGAGCGCGTACGCCGCGTGGATCGCGCGCTCGCGCGGGCCGTCGAGCCACGCGACCAGCGTCGGCTCCGACGCCTCCGCGCCGCACCGCCCGATGGCGCGGGCGAGCGCGCCGCCCGCGTCGAGCGGCGGCGCACCCGCAGCGGCGCCTCCGCTCGGCGCCGCCGCGGACGCAGCGGCGCTCGCCGCGGACGCAGCAGCGCTCGCCGCGGACGCAGCAGCGCTCGCCGCGCCCGCGGGGCCCGGGCGGGCGTCGCGGGCGAGGGCGCGCGCGACGAGCGCCGAGACCGCCTCGGCCTCGCGCTCCTTGCACGAGAACCCGAGGCCGTAGGCGGCCCACGCGACCACCTCGTCGTCCTCGTCGGCGAGCGCCCGCGCGAGCCCAGGCCACGCCGCGTCTCCGCCGATGCGCGCGAGGGCCCGCGCGGCGGCGCGCCGCACGCCGACGTCGCGGCTCTGCTGGTCCGCGGGGCTCACCTCCAGGGCGGCGCGGCGCTGCTCGGCCGCGAGGAGGGCATCGAGCCGCCCCGCCGCCCCGGCGCTGGCGGCCGGCGCCGCCGCGGAGATCCCGGCGTCGGGCGCAGTGCCCGGCGCCGGCTGCCCGGTGCAGGCGGAGAGGGAGAAGAGCAGCGCGAGGACGAGGAGCGGAAAGGAGCGCCTTCTCGGCATGATCACGGTTCACCCTGACGAGCGGTGTCGAGCAGCCAGGCGGCGCTCTCGCTGAGGATCCGCTTGCGGCGCATCGCGCGCGCGTCGAGCCACATCGAGATCACCTCGTGACCGCGCTGCCATGCGCGCGCAACCGCCGGCTCGCCCACGCGCGACGCCGGCAGCCCGCAAGCGTCGATCCCGACGTCGTGGAAGTTCTGGAGAGCCCTGGCCATGTGCCAGGAGCAGGTGACGATCGCCGCGCGCCGCGCGCCCACGCGGCGCAGGAGGGCCGCGCTGAAGATCGCGTTCTCGTGCGTCGTCAGCGACCAGAGATCCTGCAGGATCGCGTGCGCCGGCACGCCGGCGCGCCGCAGCTCGGCGGCGAGCACGCGCGCCTCGACCTGCGCGCCCCAGCGGCGCCCGCCGCTGGCGATCACCCACGGCGCGACCCCGGCGCGGTAGGCCTCCGCGGCGCGCGCCGCGCGGCGCGCACCGGGGGCCGCCGGGCGCCCGGAGGGAAACACCCTGCAGCCGAGGACGACGATGGCGTCCGCGTGGAGCGGCATGCGCCCGACCATAGCCCATCGGCCGCGGCCTCCGCGTGCCCGCTGCGCGCGATCGTCCTGCCCTCCCGCCGCCGCCCGCGGGCCGCGCCGCCCCGATGCCTGCGCCGCCCGCAGGCCGACCTGTGGCCGCCACCTGCGCCCCCCGCCCCGCCGCCCGCGCCTCTGCCCCGCCACCTGCGCCCCCCGCCCCGCCGTCACCGCCTCCGGCCCCGCCGCCGCGCGCTCCCGCCCCCCAGCGGCAGGCCGCGCCGGCCGCCGGGCCCGCAACCTATCCCCTGACTACATTGGCGCCTTGGCCCTGCTCCCCCGGCCAGGTCTCCACGTCTGCGACCTTCCTTGCTCCCGGTGCACCAGGCGGCTTGACGCTGCCCGCGCTCGGAATCTAATAGCTCTACCTTGAAACGGGCGGGGTTCAGCGAGCGAGGCAGGATGCGGATCAAGATGTGGGGGGTTCGCGGAAGCATCCCCACGCCCGGTGCAGGCACGGTCGAAGTAGGCGGCAACACGAGCTGCTATGAGATTCGTGCCGGCGAAACGCTGGTCATCCTCGATGGCGGGACGGGGCTCCGTCTCCTCGGCCAGGAGCTGGTCAAGGAGATGCCCTTCGAAGCCTGGATGTTCTTCAGTCATGTGCACTGGGATCACATCCAGGGCTTTCCGTTCTTCACGCCCGCGTTCGTGCGCGGGAACAAGATCCATCTCTACGGTGGCCTCAACGTCTCCCGGACGCTCGAGGAGACGCTGGCCGGGCAGATGGACTACCCGAGCTTCCCGGTGCACCTCACGGAGATGGGCGCGGCGATGACCTTCCGCGACCTCTACGAGGGCGAGGTGGTCACGATCGGCCCGAACGACGATGTGCGTGTGACCAACGCGCGCGGCAACCACCCGAACGGCGTGTACGCGTACCGCGTCGAGCACGAGGGCAAGGTGGTCGTGTACATCACCGACTCCGAGCACTACGCGATCGTGGATCCGAAGCTGAAGAAGCTCGCGATGGGCGCCGACGTGCTGATCTTCGACGCCATGTACACGCCCGAAGAGTACGCGGGCGAGGTCGGCGGCGGTCCGAAGACGGGCTGGGGTCACGCCACGTTCGTCGCGGGCTGCGAGCTCGCGAAGGCGGCGGGCGCCAAGCAGCTCGTCCTGCACCACCACGATCCCAACCAGACCGACGCGATGGTGCGCGAGAAGGAGATGCGCGCCCGCGAGCTCTTCCCGAACACCATCGCCGCGCGCGAAGGCACGGTCATCGAGATCTAGCGCGACGCCTCGCCAGGCGCGCAGCGCGCCCCGATCGCCGCCCGTCGCCGCCGACGCCGGGCGACAGCGCGCCGTCCCCAGCAGCACCACCGCGGCGCTCTCCCCCCACCGCACGCATCCGCAGCGCAGCACCACCGCGGCGCTCTCCCCCATCGCACGCATCCGCAGCGTCGGCGCGGGGCTCTCCCGCACAGGAGACGGGCCCAGATCGGCGTTTTCGGCGCGGAGGCGCACTCCGGTGCGCTGAGCACCGAAAACGTCGAGATGGGCCCGTATCCGAAGCGGGAGAGCCCCGCGCCTAGGCGCTCTTTGCCATCGGCTCGCGGGTGATCTCCTCGAGGCGCGCGCGCATCCGCTTCTTGGCGCGCTCCTCGATCTGCCGCACGCGCTCCTTGCTGACGCCGAAGTCGGCGCCGAGCTGCTCGAGCGTCACGGGGCTGTCCGTCAGCCAGCGCTGGTTCATGATGGAGCGCTCGCGGGGCGACAGCTCGTTCACGACCTGGAGCAGCGCGCGCGAGAGCTGCGCGCGCTCGTCGGCGTCGCAGGCCTCGTCCTCCGGCGTGTGCGCGCCCGACGCGAGCCGCTCCACCGGAGCCACGCCGTCCTCGGTCGGAGAGCGCTCCAGGCTGACGTCGCGCGCCATGAGCAGCGGCAGCAGCTCGGCCGCCCGCTCCTCCGACAGGCCGCTCAGCTCCGCGAGCACCGCCGGGTCCTTCTCGTGCGTCTTACGGTAGATGCGCAGCGCGCGCCGCTCGCTCTTCGACGACCCGAGGCGCACGATCCGGTACCCCCGCGCCACGTGCTCGCGGATCTCCGCCCGGATCCAGTAGGCCGCGTAGGTCGCCAGGCGGCAGCCGCGGTCCGGATCGAAGCGCTCGGCGGCCTTCAGGAGGCCGATGTTCCCCTCCTGCACGATGTCCTCCATCGGCAGCCCCCAGCGGCGGTACTCGAGAGCGATCGTCATCACGAACGGCAGGCACGCCTCGATGAGGCGCCGGCCGGCGTCCCGGTCACCTGCTCGCCAGCGGAGCGCGAGCTCCCGCTCGGCGTCCGGGCTCAGGGTGGCGTAGTTCGCGAGCTCTGTACGATAAGCCGAGAATGCCGCACGATCCCAGGTGGCGCTCATGATCTCTCCGCTCTTCTCCCACCGCGCGCGCCGATCAAGCAGGGCTGGTTGGCGAGCCCCTACGAGCCGGCGGGCGGCACTGGCGCAGATGCAGGCGGGATGCCGGGATAACCCCTAGGAAATCGCCTTTTTTTGCGCTGGAATGCGCAACGTGTTCGGATCCCTCGACCGAAGCGAAAGCTTTGCGGGAAAGCGGAGGAGCACGAATGCGCAGCGCTGAGCCCAGATCCACAGCGCACGAGCGGCGAACGAGGCGGACGACGTGCGCGCCGAGGCCCCAGGCCGCGGGCGACGGCGCCGCCCGCGCGGCGCGCGCGCTCGCTCTCCGCGCGGACGCCGCCGCGGTCGCCCCTGCCCCCGCGCGCCGCATCGTGATATCCGGGGAGCAGTGAGGACGCGCGTCGCGGGCTCCGTCGCGTGCATCGCCGCAAGCCTGGCGACGCTCGCCTTGCTCTCGCGCGAGGCGGAGATCCCCCTCGCGAGGGCGCGGCGCGGGATCGCGCGGCCCTTGCTCCACACCGTCGCGCCGGACGACGAGGAGATCGACGGCGTCGGCTGCGACCCGAACGCCCTCGACCGCGGCATCGCGGTGCCGACCGGGGCGCCGACGTCGCTCGGCTGCGAGCAGGCCCGCGCCATCGTGGCCCAGGCCCGCACCACGCTGGCCGCTCCGCCGCTCCGCGTCGATCCCGCAAAGTTTGCCGAAGCGACCTCCGACTGGCTGGACCCGCACGGGCTGTGGTCGGTCGCCCCCGACACGCCCGTGGGCGCCTCGCTGCGGCGGGAAGCCGTCGCGCTCCTGGACGAGCTGCAGGCGCCCGTGGGCAGCGGGCCGTGCGCGGCGGCGCTGCGCGTCGGGCAGGAGCTCGCCCGGTGGTCGCGCGAGCTCGAGGGGCTCTTCGATGACGGCTACCGGCGCGGCCTGGCCAGCCCGCCCGCGACCCACGCCGCGGCGTGGGAGCTGGTGTCGTCGGCGCCGTTCGAGGACGGCGAGGTGACGCGCAGCGCCCGGGACCTCGCGCGCAAGCTCGGCCGGGAGGTCGGCGGGCTGCGCGCGCATGTCGGGGAGCCGCTCGCCCGGTACGCCGACGCCGTGCGCGAGCGGGCTGCGCCCTCGATGAGCGAGGACGGCTGGGCGCGCACGGTGATCGCCGCCGCGGTGCGCGCCTATGTGCCTCAGCTGGACGCGCACGGCGCCTGGGCGCCGCTCGCGGAGGAGGTCTCCATCTACGATCTCGACCTCGAGGCGCACCCGCCGGCCCGGCTCTGGCAAGAGATGACGCGCACCGCGATCGGGGTGCGCATCGACCGCGGCGCGCTCGCGCCGCTCGAGGACGGGGACGTGGTGATCCGGATCCAGGATCTGCCGATCTCCGGCATGAGCGTCGAGCAGGCCGAGCAGCTCGCCGTGCTGTCCGACGTGCCCCCCGGGACGACCGCTCGCGTGGCGCTGCTGCGGCGCGGGGTCGCGGCGCCCCTCGAGGTGATCGTGGCGCCGCACCCGGTCGGACCGCAGCCGGCCGAGGCGGCGCCCTCGGAGCTGCCGCTCGA
This sequence comes from Sorangium sp. So ce281, assembly GCF_051527395.1. Classification (NCBI taxonomy): domain Bacteria; kingdom Pseudomonadati; phylum Myxococcota; order Polyangiales; family Polyangiaceae; genus Sorangium; species Sorangium sp. So ce281. Next base: position 1,222,209 of record NZ_CP150322.1, on the reverse strand, counting down.
TCTGGTGCGCTACGGGGACGGCAAGATCGCGGTGATCGCCATCCCCGACGTGCCCGACGACCTCGGGGATCGGGTCGCGGCGGCGCTCCTCCGCGCACGCGCGGAGGGCGACACGCGGGGCGTGATGCTGGACGTGCGCGCGAACGGCGGCGGCTCGACCGACGGCGCGATCGCCGCGCTAGGACTGTTCCTGCCGGGCGTACCGCTGTTCCCGATGCGGCGCCGCGACGGCGGCGTCGAGGTGGAGCGCTCGCCCGACGTCCCGGAGGAGCGCGGGTGGAGCGGGCCGCTCGCGGTGCTCGTCGACGGCGACTCCGCGAGCGCGGCGGAGATGATCGCCGGCGCGATCGCCAGCTACCGCCGCGGCGTGATCATCGGCGATCGGACGTACGGCAAGGGGTGCGCTCAGGAATACCTCGACGACGACGCCCACGTCGGCGTGCTGCGGCTCACGACGCTCCTCTACGCGCTCCCCGACGGCGCGCCGGTGCAGAAGGTGGGCATCGTGCCGCAGGTGCAGCTGTCGCTGCCGGCGACGAGCGAGCGAGAGGCGCGCGTGCACCGGGCGCTCGGCCCGTGGCGAGGCCCCGACGTGCGCGATCTGCACCGCGTGCGCGACGTGCCCTGGCCGGCGCACGCAGGGCGGATAGGGCCCTGCCGCGACGAGACGGTCTGCCGCGCGCTGCGGTCGCTCGGCGCGGTGCGCGCGGCAGCTCGCTGACGCGCGTCAGCGCTTCCAGAACTTGCCGAGGAGGCCGCCCGCGGGCGTCGGATCGCTCGTCGTGCGGCTCCGCATCTCCTGCAAGCGGACCTCGCGGATGGCGTCGAGGTTCTTCGGGTTGAGCTCTGCCGCCAGGCGGAAATCGCCGATCGCCTTGTCGATCCTCCCCGAGCGCTTGAGGAGCATGCCGCGGTAGAAGAGCGCCCGCTCGTAGCGAGGCTCCTTCTCCAGGACGGCATCCAGCGTCTGGATCAGATCGTCGTAGTGCGCGCTCGTGGCCCCCTCCGCGAGCACGGGCGGATCGCCGCGCCGCTGCGCCTGGATCCAGACGAGCAACGTCATGTACTCGGGCTGCTCCGGATCGGCGTTCAGCGCGCGCCGCGCGCGGGCCTCGGCGCCCGCGAGGTCGTTCTTCTTGAGCAGGATCTCGGCCTTCTGGAACTCGAGCGCGGCGTCGACGGCGCGGGCGATCCGCTGCTCGTCCTCGGCGGGGGGCGGGGCCTCCTTCGGCGCGCTCTGGTACTCGGCGCGCCGCTTCGGATCGCTCAGCGTCTGGTAGGCCTCGCTGATGCGGGCGAACACGCGCGCGACGAGCGGCTTGACGTCCTGGAGCTCCGCGGGCGTCCGGTCGGGGTGCCACCGCTTGGCGAGCGCGAAATAGGCGCTCTGCACGCGCTCCGGAGGGGCGTCCTCCGCGACGCCGAGCATCTCGAAGAAGCTCTCGCCGTCGATCGACGCGGCGCGCGCCTCGATCTCCGCGCGGCGCGCGGAGAGCTCGGGGTTCGGCGCGGCGCGCGGCAGCGGCGGGAGATCGGGCGCGAGCGCCGCCGGTCCCTGCGGCTTCGCCGGCTCCGCGGCGCGCGCCGGCGGCACAGGCGGCGGCGCCTCGGCGCGCCCCGCCCCTCGCGCGGCCCTGCTGCCCTCCAGGCCGACCGCCGCCATCTTGACGGTGGGCGCCTGCTGGGGCGGCGGCGGAACGCGGGCGCCGGCGAAGGTCGGCGCGGGAGGCGGCCTCAGCGCCTTGGGATCCACGCCGCGGTAACCGCCGCCCGGATCGCCGCCGAACGCGCGCGTGTCGAAGGGCGCCACCGGGCTCGGGGCCGGCGCGCCGCTCCACGATGCCGCCTCCGGCGCCGCGGCCGGGGGTGGCGCCGTGGAGCGGCGCGGGGCGACCGGGACCCCAGCGCGCCTGCTGGACGGCGCGGCGACGTCGTCGGGCTGCCGGTGCGCTGCGCGGCCTTCGGCCTCGCCGCGCGCCGGGCGTGGACCGGGCATCGTCGAGCCCGCGGTGGGGCGCGGCGAGCGCGCCGCCGCGCCGGAGGGCTCGCGCTGGGGCGCTGGCCTCGCCTCGGCCGGGGGCGCGCCAGCGGCCCGCTCCCGGCCGGGTCCGGCGGGACCGCCGACCCCGACGGGGCGCCGGCCCGTCGCGCCGAGATCGAGGTGCCGCGTGATCGCGAGCGCATAGATCATCAGCCGCACGACGCGCTCCTGCGCGACGCCGGCGCCGAGCAGCTCGGCCAGCGTCATGCGCCGCATCCGCAGGAGATCCACGATGGCCGCCTCGTCGCGATGGAGCTGGAACCGCTTCAACTCGGCCTCGACGTGGAGCCCGAGCTGCCGGTTCTGGATCCGGTCCAGGGTCGTGTCGATCAGCGGATCGTCGGCGTGGAGCCGCACGCCCGCCATGATCACCGCGAGGGGCTCGCACCCGATGAGCTCCGGACCGCCGTAGGACGACAGCAGGTTCTGGGCGTCGTAGTAGGCGTAACGCGTCGCGGGCGGGAGATCGTAGAGCGCGACCAGCTTGCGCGCGAGCTGCTCGCGCAGCACGCCGAACACCGTCTCCCTGTCGAGCAGGCCCCGGGAGACGAGCAGCCGGCCATGCAGCACCCGTCGCTTGGTGATGTCCCGGAGCGTCTCCCGGAGCGTCGCCTCGTCGAGGAGGCCGAGATCGAGGATCACCCGATCGAGCGGGGCGATGATCGACCCCGTCCAGATCTTGGCGGGCACGCCGTCGCTGAAGAAGATGCCGTGGCGGACGCCGTCGGGGTCGATGAAGCACGTCGTGCCGGTGAGGCGCCGGTCGAGCATGTACACGAGCAGGTGGACGAGCGGCGTGCGCGCGAGCGTGCCCTCCGCGGTCGGCGGGTCGCCCGGCAACGACAGCACGGCGATCGGACCGGCCATCGCCGACGGAGGCAGATCGGACACGGGGTTGCGCTCGCGCCGCTGCGGCGGATCTCCCCAGCCGCGGGCGCGCACCGACGGCGGCCGCGCGCTCTCCTCGGGGACCTCGTCCGGATCGCTGTCTGTCTGCACCGACCACGACTCCTCTCCATGAGCGCCCGGGGCGGGCGAGGTTGGGGCCGCCACCGCGGCGGGCTCCAGATGCGGTGGATCGGGCCAGCGCGCCGTCGTGCGCCCTGACCGCAAGGGCGGAGATTGCCTGCCGGACGGCGCAGGCGGCAGATCCGCGAGCATCCTGGCGTCCGCGCCGTCGTCGGGCAGCCCCCCGAATGTGGCCTCGGGCGGCGAGGCGGGCCCGCGGGCGGCGTCGCTGGCCCGCGGCTGCGTCTTCCGGCTCGCCGGCGCGTTGGTCATGGGCAGCGTGGGCGACGAGGGCCGCGTGATCTGCTGCTGCTGCGGCGGCATGCGCAGGTTGCCGAGCGGCGACGCCGGCGCGTTGCGGATCGGCGGCGGCTCCGCCGCGAGCACCGGCGAGCGGAGCGACACCTGCGGCGCCTCCTGGATCGCCGCGTGGGCGCGCATCGACGCGGCGGCGGGGTCGTCGCTCGTCGCGACGATCCGGCGGATGTGCCGCGGCGGCTCGCCCTGGCGAGGCCGCTCGGCGAGATCGACCTCGAGCGCGCGCGGGATGGGGCCGCCGGCGGCGTCGAGGACCAGCCGGACGCGCGGCTGGGAGTACCGGGCCGGGTGCGCCGGCGTCTGCACGACGAGCGCGACCTCCCCGGTCGAGAGCTCCACGAGCGTGCCGGTCGGAAAGATGCCGAGCGCGCCGACGAGCAGCCGCAGCACCGCGCGGTCCGACGGATCGGCCGCCTCCTGCTCGAGCTTGGCGATGGCCTCGTCGGCGGAGAGCGGCGCCTCGCCCGGGGCCGCCGTCAGGAGGTCGTTGAAGGCGCGGGCTGTCGCGAGGATCCGCGCCTGGAGCGTCGGCTGGCGGAGGCCGCGGTAGACCGGGCCGAGCGCCGGCTGGCGGCGCACCCAGTGCGCCTCGTAGGCCACGACGGTGCGCATCACGCTGGGCTCGTTGACGAGGCCGAGCGCGGTCAGCACGACCGCCGTGCCCGCCGGGACGTCCGCCTCCTGCTGCTCGCTCAGCTGCGGGACGAGCCCGCCCGAGCCGCTCGTCGCGGCGCCCGTGAGGCGCGGCCGGGCGATGTCGAAGAGCAGCGCCGCCATCGAGAGCCGCTGGAGAAGGACGACGTCGCTCGTGATCTGCCGCGCCATCGCGAGGCTCAGGATCGCGGTGTTCACGGCGCGCCCGGCGTCATCGTAGTTCTGGTTGCGCAGCGCTGTGACGCCCAGGAAGGCCGGCGTCTCGTTCGCGGAGAGGTCGACGAGGCGCTGCGTGATGCGCTTGACGCCCTGCCGCAGCGTGTACCGGCCGTGCCGCAGGTCGTCGTAGAACCGGCGGATGATCACGATCGCCGTCGCGTAGGTGCGCACGATCGCGGAGGTCTCGTCGCCCTCGCGATCGATCGCCACCTCGCGGCGGAGCACGGCCTCGTCCACGGCGCGCAGGCGGATGCGCGGCGCCGGGCGGTCGGCGAGCGCCGGCCTGCTGCTGCGGAGGGCCTCGGCGAGCGCGGAGGCGAGGGCGTAGAGATCGCTCGCGCGGACGTCCTTGGCGACGCCGATCTCGGAGTAGCCGCAGCGGCTCAGGACGTCGCCGAGCTCGAGCGCGCCCTCGTAGACGGCGCGGTTCGCCTTGAGGAGCTGCCCGGAGACGAACACCGAGCCGCGGGTGAACAGGATCGAGACGTTGTGACCGGAGCGCTGGCCGAAGTCCTGGACGAGCGAGACCGTCTCCTCGACCTGCCGCACCATGGCCTGGTTGTCGATCGCGTGCAGCGTCGAGAGCTTCACCAGCCGGAAGAGGGCCTGCACGACGCTGGCGGCGAGATCGCGCGCCTGCTCGCGGCGGATGTTCTCCGACACGTTCTGGCTGATGACGTCGACCTGGGGCGCCGTCACGGGACCTCCCCGGCGGTCGAGATCCGCTTGCCGAGGCGCGCGGCGATGGCCTCGGCGGCGGCGCCCGCGGCGTCGCGCAGCGCCTGGCTGTTCCAGGGCCGCCGCTTCGTGGCCGCGAGCGCGGCGTCGAGCGCCTCCTGCGAGCGCGCCTCGCGGCCGAGCAGCTCCGCCGAGAGGCAGCGGGTCTGCTCGGCCGCGTCGTCGGCGAGGAGGCCGTGCCGCTGGAGCAGCTCGACGGCGACCGACTCGCCGCGCGCCGGGTTGAGCGTGTAGAGCGCGCCGAGGAACTCGCGCCGCTCGTCGAGCGTGAGCTGGTGGAACGAGCTGTCCTGCACGCGGCGGACGAGCAGCGGGCCGGCCGCGCGGACCTGGTGGTGCGCCAGCGTGCGGAGCGCCGCGACGCGCACGTCGGGCGGCGCCGACTCGGCGAGCGAGAGCAGCTCGTCCCGGATCTGCTCGGGGCTCGTCGCGAGGTGCGCGATCGCCTCGCAGCGGAGCGCCGCGTTCGCGCACCCGGAGAGCCGCTTCAGCGCGCCCAGGGCGCCCTGCGTCCGCGACGCGGCGAACATCTTGAGGATCGGGCGGGCCACGTCGAGATCCAGCGTCATGAGCGCGTCCACGACCCCCTCCTCGTGCCCGGGCAGCGTCCGCTCGACGTGGACGAGCAGCGCGCGGCGCAGCGCCTCGTGGCCGGTGTGCCCCACGACTTCCATCGCGACGGGCAGGGTCTCGCTGCCGAGCTTGTGCAGGATGGGCGCGAGCCGCTGCGCGACCAGATCGAGGTCCACGGGGGCGGGCTGCGCCGCGCCGCCGGGGGCGGCCGTCATGACGACGCGCGTCGCCTCGCGGAGGAGCAGCCGCATCGTGTCGGGCGGGAACATCCCCCGGGCGAGCTCCGTCGCGAGCGCGCCCCCCTGCTGCCTGGGCGCGAGCGCGTCGAGGGCCTTCTCGATGGCGTCGTGCATCCCGAAGAGCACCTCGAAGCGGCGCGCGAGGATGAGATCGCGCGCCGAGGCGGCCATCGGCTCGGTCACCAGCTCGACGTCCTTGTACCGCCTGGTGTTCAGGAAGGCGTCAGCCACGACCTCGACGAAGCGCTCGCTCCAGCGGTCCGGGCTCATGACCAGCTGCGTGCCGAGCGCGCGCTGGGCGACCGGGTCGAGCGCGAGCGCGCTCGCGGCGCGGCGCGCGGCCCGCAGCGCGGCGGCGTCGGTGTCGATGACCATCGCGGCCGCCTCGGCGCGGTTCGCCCTCTCCTCGGCGGCGCGCCGGGCCATGCCCTCGAGGTCGTCGGCCTCGTGCCAGAACTGCTCGCGATCGGCCGCGTCCCCCTCGACGAAGACGCTCACCACGTCGTAGCGCACGTGCTCGAGGCGGCGCTCCCACAGGGCGGCCGCGACGTCGTCCTCGGGGGCGAGGTCGCGCAGTGGATCGAGCAGCAGCACCTCGCAGAGGGCGCGCAGCTCGTCCTCCGTGATGCCAGGGAGCAGCTGGACGCGCCGCACGCCGGCCGCGAAGAGGTTGTACGGGACGAGGTCGAGCGGGTGCGACGGCTCCCACACCGTCCGCCGGCGATGCTCGAAGGCGTACGGCGTCAGCGTCCAGTGGACGAGGCCCCCGTCCGCGCGCAGCGCCTCCACGATCGCCTGGAAGGTCGCGCGGAGCTTGTTGTCCGCGTCCGGGTGGGTCCAGCCGTAGTGACGCACCGCCGGGAGCAGCCGCTCCATGCGGCGGAACACCTCGGTGAGCCGCGTGACCGCGGGGTCGTCCGGCTCCGCCTCGCCCGGCTCGTCGTGAGGCGCGGGCTCCTCCGCCGCCCGCATCCCGACGGCCGTGGGCGAGTCGTCCGGCGGGGGGCGCCTCGTGCTGTGCGGCGAGGAGCGGCGGGGCACGGACGCGCCGGCCTCCTCGAGGACGCGCAGCGCCTCCTGGCGCATCTGCGCGGCCGACTCGAAGCGGTTGCGCTTGTCCCAGGCGAGCGCCTTGTCGACGAGGCCGATGACCGAGGCGGGCAGCTCGGGCGCGATCCGCGCGAGCGACGGCGCCGGCGTCGTCGCCGCGAGGATGAACGCCTCGTTGTCCGAGCGCCCCTGGTGGAGGCGCTGCCCGCTGAGCACGGCGTACAGGGTCGCGCCGATCGAGAAGAGATCCGCCCGCCCGTCGACCCCCTCGGTCAGCCCCATCGCCTGCTCGGGCGCCATGAACGAGGGGGTCCCGAGCGCCGTGCCCGCCTTGGTCTTGTCGCCGGGCGCGCCGCGCATCCTCGCCACGCCGAAGTCGAGCAGCTTCACCACGTTGTCCTTCGTGATGAAGATGTTCGCGGGCTTCAGGTCGCGGTGGACGATGCCCTCCGCGTGGAAGCTCTCGAGCGTGAGGAGCACCTCCCCCGCGATCCAGAGCGCCTCGGCGACGGGGAGCTTCCGGCTCCTGCGCTTCCAGAGCTGCTGGACGGTCTCCCCGTCGAGCAGCTCCATCACGAGGAACGGCTCGTCCTGCTCGGTGATGTCGTCGTCGAGGATCGCGACCCGGCCGGGGTGATCGATCTTGTTGGCGACGTAGCCCTCGCGCAGGAACCGCTCGCGGATGCCGACGTCGCGCGCGAACTCGGCGTGCAGGATCTTCAGCGCGGCGCGCGAGCCGTTCCGGTGGTGGGTGGCGGCGTACACGGAGGCCATGCCGCCCACGCCGAGGAGCGAGTCGATCCGCCACTTGTTCTTGACGGTCATCCCGAGGCGGGCGCGCGCCCGCTGCTTCTCGTCCGGCGCGTCCGTGACTTCCGAGGGCGGAGGGATGACGGACTCGGGGAGGACGCCACGTGAAGTCATTCGGCCACCGGAAGGCGGGAAATCGTATCACCTCCCCGCCCGCACCAGGTTCCGGATTTCACGCGGGAGGGCGGCCGGCCTTACGGTCCCTCGCGCTCCCTCCGCGGGCGCCCCCGCCGGCGCCGCGGGAGACCGCGCTCAGGAGGCCCCCCGCGCGGCGAAGATCGCGCGACAGCGCGCGTCGTCGAGCACGGGGCGCACGCCGCGGTTCGACGGGAAGAGCGCGTTGAGGCGCGCGGTGACCGCAGGATCGCCCGTGAAGACGTCGATCTGCCGCCCGACGACCTTGATGCCGCGATCCTCGGCGACGAAGCACCCGTCGTGTCGGCCCCCGCCCGGGAGCGGCAGCCCGACGAGCTCGGGCACGAAGAGGGGCGTGCCGAGCGGAATGACGCTCGAGTCGACCGCGACCGTGCGCAGCGGCGTGATCGGGCGCCCGGTCGCGCCGCGGCCATACGGGAACCGCCGCGGATCGAGCCGCTCGAAGCAGACCTGCTGGCCGGTGCGCGGGCAGACATCGGCGCACGCGCAGCCGCGTCGCGCAAAGCTTACCGTGTCACCCGAAGCGAGCCGGCCGCTGCCCTGGACGCAGACCTGGTCGTGGAACGCGCGCGGGACGCTCGCGAGCGTCCCGCAGGCAGCGTCGTAGAGGACCGCATCCTTCGGCCCTCCGCCCTCGCTCGGGAAGTCGTAGTAGGTGTTCCGGAACATCCCGGGCGCGAGCCCCGGCGCCGCTTGCGGCGCCGGCGTCGCGCGCGCGGGCCGGCCGTGCTCGCGCACGAGGATCACGGGGTCGTCCTGCGCCGAGGCCGCGCCCGCGGCGCCGCCCAGCTCGGCCTGCGCCTCGCCGGGCGCGCTGCCGACAGCGGCGCTGGCGCGCCGGTCGCGATCGCCGTCGTCCGGGGAGGGCTCGTGGAGCCAGCCGCCGCCTCCGCGCGCGATCTGCGGCTCGCTCGAGCCGTCGTGGACCCAGTCCGCGCCCCCCTTGGTCGCGCACCCCGCGGGGAGCGCGAGCAGGAACGCATGGATCCCGCCGAGGACGAGCGCTCGCGCGCGTGCCGCGCTCGTCAAAAGGCGCCTCCGAGCCGGGCGAGCTCCCGGATCGCCGCGGCGGCGACGTCGGCGCGCGCCCAGAACGCGGCGGGTGAGCCGGCGCTCTCGGGCGCGGCGCCGGCCGCGATCACCACGGGCGCGGTGTCGCCCGCGCCCGGCTGGCCAAGGCGGCTCGCGACGAGCCGCAGCGGCTCGACCACCAGCGCGAACGCGATGTCCGAGCCGAGCGGCGCCAGCGCGGTCTTCATGGACGGGATCTCGCCGAGGCGCTCTCCCTGGAGCGCGCCGACCACGCTGCGGAGCCCCGCGCCCGGATCGTTGCCGACGGACGCGAAGAGGCCGTCGTCGCGGACCAGGTAGAGCAGCTCGATCGACGACGGCGGCAGCGACGCTCCCTGCGCGGCGGGCCCGCCCTTTCCGCCCTGCGGCCCCTTGCGCGCCTGCGCCCCTCCCGCGCCGGCGGGCGCGCTCGCCCCGGCGGTCCGCTCGAACCGCACCCGCCGCACGTCGCCGTCGAGCAGCGGGAGCGCCGCCTTGGCCGTGGAGACCCGGAGCCCCTCGCGCTGCAGCGCGGCCTTGATCGGCGGGATCTCCGCGCTCCCGAGGAGATCCTGGATGGAGGCCTCGAGCTTGGCCCGGTCGCCCACGGCGGCGCGCACGAACGCCGTGGGACCCGCGCCGTCGAAGCGGAGCCCACCGGCGAACCAGTCGCCGCGCGCGTCCGACGCCGCGCGGATCGCGGCGCCGACCCGCTCCCGCTCCGCGGCCGGGAGGTCGCCCTCGACGAGCCCAGCGAGGGCGTCGACGAGCCTGGGCACGTCCTCGGCGCGCGTCGCGGCCCGATCGCGGACGAGGATCCCGACGAGCGAGTCGGCGGGCAGATCGAGCAGCGGCTTCACGTCGCCGACGGCGAGCTCGGCCGACGCCTTCGACGCCGGACCGCCCCCTGGCTTCGGCGTTCCGGAGACGCGCAGGTGCGCGTTCTCGTCCAGCACCAGCGTGAGGCGCGCTCGCTCGAGATCGCCGAGCATCGCGAGCGCGCTCTCGATCATCGGGCCGAGCGGCACCGCGGTGGCGCGCGGCGCGCCGTCGGGGCCGCGCGCCTTGTCCCAGGCGCTCCGCGCCGCCTTGAGCACCGGGCCCTCGAGCGCGGCCCTCGGGATCTCGACCGCGAGATCCTCCTTCGGCACCTGCGCCTGCGGCATCGTCCGCGCGACGTAGGGGCCCAGGGAGATCAGGTCGCCCGGCGTCTCCGCGACGAGCAGGTAGTTGCCGAGGACGCCGAGGGCCACCGGGCTCGCCCCCTGGAGCGGCTCGAGCAGCGCGATGGCGGTCGCCGCGTCGGGCTTCGCGCGGAAGCGCGCCCCCTCGCCTCGCGTGAGCTGGTCGATGAAGCGCCCCCCGTCCTTCACGTGGATGCCGAGCGCGGCCCGCGGGCGCGCCCCATCCGCGGCCTCCACGGCCGCGCCGAGCACCGGCACCCCGCCGTCGATCTCGGACGCGACGGTGATGGGCAGGCCGAGCAGCGACGCCGCGAGGGCGCCGGCGCTGCTCGGGAGGAGCGCCGCCGAGCCGCCGACGAGGGCGCGCGCCCTGGCCCACGTGGCGTCCGGCGTCGGGAGGAACGCCTCGGCGATGAGCCCCGCCGGCGCGGGCACGGGGCTCAGGGCCGCGGCGCCGGCGTCGGACGGCGCGCCAGGCGATTTGCAGCCCAGAGCGCCCGCGCTCAGGCCGAGGACGGTGGCCAGGAGCGCCGCAGCGCCGCGGCGCACGGCAGAGGTCGATCGCGCGATCACGACCCGAACGGTAGCGCCTTCCCGCTGCGATCGACCACGAACCTGCAAAATCACAGCGTGCGCGCCGGGCGACGCACGGGAGGTCCTCGCCGGGCGGCTCGTGCGCGGGGAGGCGACTCCCGGGCACGTCCCATCGACCGAGCGAGGAACCGCCGGGCCGCGGTGGCGGATGGCGAACGCCCTTGGCTGCAGCCGCGGGTGCACGCCCCGGCCGGACGGCGCGCGCAGCGTGGCAGCTGCCCCCATCACCCCTGCGCTCGTGCGAGGCGGCGTCAGCGGAAAGCTGCGGAGCAGGCGCACCGCTGCGGTAAGCTCCAGCCGATGCCTCGCCCCGGCTACGACAGCGTGGTGCTCATCACCGGCTTCCCCAAGTTCATCGCGCGGAAGATGCTGCAGCACATCCTCGCGTCGGAGCCGCGCACGCTCGTGGTTGCCGTCGTGCTCGCCAAGTCGTCGGCGCAGGCCAGCGCGGAGCGGGACGCGCTGCCGGCGGCGGACCGCGAGCGCCTCGTGCTGCTCGAGGGGGACGTCGCGGCGATGGATCTCGGGCTGTCGGGCGCCGAGTTCCGGCAGCTGGCCCGCGAGGTCGACCGGATCCATCACCTCGCGCACGTGGGCCACGCCGGGGCCGACCAGAGCACCGCCCACGCCGTGAACGTCGTCGGGACGGCCGAGGTGATCGAGCTCGCCCGCGCTTGCACCTCGCTCCAGTGCCTCGTCCATCAATCGACCGCGTTCGTCGCAGGGGACCGGACGGGGACGGTGTACGAGGACGATCTCGAGGCGGGCCAGGCGTTCCGCAACCCCGTCGAGGAGACGCGGATGCGCGCGGAGGTGCTCGTGCGGCGGGCGATGCGCCACGTGCCGGCGGCGGTCGTCCGGCCGACCACGGTGGTGGGCGACGCGACGACCGGGGAGATCGACCGGCTCGACGGCCTGTACCTCCTGGTGCTGCTCATCATGGCGGCGCCGGCCGACATGGCGATCCCGATGCCCGGCCGCGGCGACGTGCCGCTCAACATCGTCCCGATCGATCACGTCGTCCGCGCGTCCCACGCGATCGGCCTGAACCGCCTCGCGCTGGGTCGCACGCTCCACATCGCCGACCCGCACCCGCTGTCGGCGCGGCGGGTCTTCGATCTCATCGCGCGGGCGAGCGGCCGCCGCGCCGCGCGCGGTCACATCCCGTCGAACCTCGCCAAGGCGCTGCTCCGTACGCCCGGGATCGAGCGCTTCGTCCGCAGCCCGCGCGCGTTCGTCGAGCAGCTGATGACCCCGGTGCGCTACGACGCCCGGAACGCGGATCTCGTGCTCACGGCCGCGGGGATCGCGTGCCCGCCCTTCGAGTCGTACGTCGACGTGCTCGTCGGCGCCGTCCAGGAGCGCGTCCGCGAGCGGCGCGAGCGCCAGGAGATCGAGATCAGCGCGGACGCCGAGCCCGACATCGAGGATCCGCTGTCGTGAGGGGCGCAGCCCGCCCCGCAGCCCGCGCGCAGATCCCGGAGCGCCGCGCGGCGCCCTGCCGCGCCCCGCGGCGGCGAGCGCCGGCGCGGCCCCTCTCCGCCGCGTCGCGGCGCGCCCTCGCGGCGCTGCTCGCGGCGCCGCTCGCGGCCGCGGCGCTCGGCTGCAGCGCGACGCGCGAGCACGTCGCGCCGCCCGCGCCCGAGGTGGGATCCGCGCCGCCCGCGCCTTCGACCCCGCCGCGCCTCGCGGAGGCCCCCGCCCCGGAAACAGCCGCGCCGAGCCCCGCGGAGGCCGCGCCGGCGCGCCCGCCCGAGCTGGATCTGCTGCGCCCCGAGGACGGGGCTTACGCCCACTTCTTCGCGGCGCTCCGCGCGCTCGAGCAGGGTCGCCGCCGGGATCACGTGCGCATCGCCTGGCTCGGCGACTCGCACGCGGCGGCGGACTTCTGGAGCGGCGCGGTCCGCGCCGCGCTGCAGCGGCGCTTCGGCGACGGCGGGCTCGGCTTCGTGCACCTCGGCTATGCCGCCTACCGCCACAACGGCGCGCGGCTCACGGCCGACGGCAAGTGGCGGACCCGCCCGAAGTCTCCGGGCGGCTCCACGCCGGCGGACGACGGCGTCTTCGGGCTCGGGGGCATCCTCTTCGGCGCGCAGACGGCCCCGGTGCGCGCGGAGATCTCGCTCACCTCGGCGGCGCCTTCCGCGCGGCTGCTCTGGGACGTGTGCTTCCGCCCGAGCGCGCCGACCGACGAGGTCGCGGTGACGATCGAGGGCGGCCCGAGCGAGGTGCTCCGCGCGGCCGCGGGCGAGGCGCCCGGCGCGCTGCAGCACACGCGGCTGGCGAGCGTGGGCGCGGTGAAGCTCGGCGTCGCGCCGTCGGGCGGGGCCGAGCTCTGCGGGCTGGTCGTCGAGCGCGATCCGGAGGCCGGGGCCGGGGTGGTGCTCGACACGCTCGGCATCAACGGCGCACGCCTGGCGACGCCGCTCCGGTGGAGCGAGCTCGCCTGGGCCGCCGAGCTCGCGCGGCGCTCGCCGGAGCTCGTCGTGATCGAGTACGGCACGAACGAGGCGGGCGACGTCACCACGGATCCCTCCCTCTACGCGAAGCAGCTCGCCGAGCTGCTCGCCCGCGCCCGCAGGGTGGAGCCCGACGTCGACTGCCTGGTGCTCGCGCCGACGGACCGGAGGGACGCGCCGGAGCGCACGCCCGTCGTCCGAGACGTCCTGCGCGACGCCGCGCGGGAGGGCGGCTGCGCGTTCTGGGACACGTACCAGGCGATGGGCGGAAGGGGCTCGATCGAGGCCTGGTACCGCGAGCGCCCGCCGCGCGCGTCGCGTGACGGCGTCCACCTGACCTTCCGCGGCTACCAGGAGCTCGGCGTGAAGCTCTCGAACGACCTCCTGGAGCGCTATCGCCCCTGACGAGCGTCGCCGCCGCCGGGGTCGGTTCGACGCCGACGGCGGGCGGCCGGCCCGGTGGCCTTGGTCGTGCTTTCCGCTGTCGTTGCTCGATCGGCGTGAAGGCTTCTCACGCGCGATGGGCGAAGGGGGCACATGCTTCATGCCGGGGACGTTGCAGGAGGTCGCTTCCGGCTGATCCGGCAGATCGGCGCGGGTGGGATGTCGAGCGTGTGGTGGGCGCGCCATGAGCTCATCGGCCGGGACGTGGCGCTCAAGCTGTCCCCGGCGCTCCGGGACGAGCAGGTCGTCGGGCGCTTCATCCGGGAGGCGAAGATCATCGGCAAGTTCCAGCACCGGAACATCGTCGGCGTCGTCGACGCCGGCGAGCTCCAGGACGAGGGTTACCTGTTCCTGGCCCTGGAGCTCCTGCGGGGCTCGCCGTTCGCTGACCGCCTCCAGCCGAACCGGCCGCTGCCGCCCGAGGAGGTGGTGCCCGTCCTCATCGAGGTGTGCTGCGGGCTCTCGGCCGCCCACGCCGAGGGCGTCGTACACCGCGACATCAAGCCGGAGAACATCATGATGGCGACGGTCCCCGGCGAGGGGATCGTGCCGAAGATCGTCGACTTCGGCATCAGCCAGCTCACGGGCGCGGGCGACGCCATCACCATCGACGGGCAGCTGCTCGGGACGCCCTCGTACATGAGCCCGGAGCAGGCGCTCGGCAGGCGCACCATCGACGCGCGCGCCGATCTCTGGGCGGTCGGCGTCATGCTCTACGAGGCGCTCAGCGGCGCGCAGCCGTTCACGGGAGGCAACCACCACGCGGTCCTCCGGCGCATCCTCGAGACCGAGCCCGCGCCGCTGCCGAGCGCGATCCCGCCGCGCCTCCGGAAGATCGCCGGCCGGTGTCTCGAGAAGGACCCGGCGCGGCGCTACCCGGACGCGGCCTCGCTGCGCGCGGATCTCCAGGCCGCGCTCGACGATCTCGGCGCGAGCGCGCCCGCGCCGATCGTGATCCTCTCGCCGCCGGCCGCAGGCTCGCGGCCCGGGGAGGTGACGCGAGCCCGCGGCGCGCTCGCCGCGCCCCCGAGGCTCGCCGTTCGCGCCCTCGAGCGGCTCTGGACCCGGGCGCCGCGGGCGCCTCGGTGGCGGGAGGCGACGACGATCGGGCGCACGCAGGGCGCCGCCGCCACGCAGGGCGCCGCCGCCACGCAGGGCGCTGCCGCCACGCAGGGCGCGGCGCGCCGCGCGAGGACGATCCTGGCGATCCGGCTCGCGGGCGCCGCGGCGCTCGCGGCGGCGCTCAGCTCGGCCGCGCTGCGGGAGCAGGCGGACGCGGGGCCCGGAAGCGCGACGCGCGAGAGCCTCCGCCCCGTGCTGGCCACGGCCTTCGCCGACAGCGGCGCCGCCTGGCGGCGCGGCGCCAGCGCGCCCGAGGCGACGAGCAGCGGCGCGCCGCCTCGGAGCGCGGCGGGCCGCGGCGGCGCGCCGGGCTCGCCCGAGCGCGCCTCGCGGGACCCGGGCAGCGACGACGTCTCGCCGGCCTCCGAGGACAAGCCCCCGCGCGGGCAAGCGCCGCGCGGGCCGTCTCGACCCCGCATCACGAGCCCCGGGTTCTGATGACCAGCGCCGCACCGATCACCGCTCCTCGCCGACGCCGCTGGCGGCGCGCCGCTGCGCCCGGGCTCGTTTGCTGGGCGCTGCTCTCGCCCTCCTGGCTGCATGCGCAGGACGACAGCGCGACGCGCGCGCTGAGGCTCCAGTTCGCGCAGGGGCTGACGCTCGAGATCGCGGGGCGCTGGGCCGACGCGCTGGACAGGTTCGAGGCGATCGCCCGCCGGCGGCCGACGGCGAACGTGACGTACCACATCGGCCTCTGTCACGAGCGGCTCGGCCGGCTGCGCACGGCCGAGCGGACGTACCACAACGCGCGCGCAATCGCGGACGCGGACGCGCGGAAGGCGTCGCCGGGGGTGCTCGCCGAGATCGACGCGCGCCTCGAGGACCTCGCGGGACGGATGCCGAGGATCGTGCTGAACCTCGCCGGCGCGACCGACGGCGTGACCCTGCTGCTCGACGGCGAGGTGACGCAGCCGTCGCGGGCAATCCGGGTCGATCCGGGCCCTCACGTGGCCGTGGCGCTCCGGCACGGGATCCCCGTCGCCGCGAGCGCCTTCTCGAGCCACGAGCGCCGAACCAGGTTCGTGACGCTGACCGTTCACCCCGTCGCGCTCCGCGTGTCCAGCGTGTCCAGCGTGTCCAGCCCCTGAGCTCGCCGAGCCCGCGCCCCGCACCGAGCTCCCCACACCCCGGCACCAGTGTGTGAGCGGAGGGGGCCCGCGCCCCTCGCTCCGGACATGAGCGCGCAGCGGTGGCGCGCCTTCGCGGAGCGCCCTCGCCGCGCGGCCCTGCGGCTCGTCGCGGGCGTGTGCCCGGCCGCACGCGCAGCGCCCACACGCCGGCGAGATCGCGCGAGCACGCGGCATTTCGCCGCACGCGCGGCGCTGGCCCGACCGTCCAGCGCACGCTTGGATCCCATGCGAGGCCCACCTGACAGGACGCTCCGGACAGGCCCAAACTCGCCGAGTCATCGGCCGTGAACGCTGGATCCAGCTTCTGACGTCCTGATAGCATGCGAATCCCATGGCGCTCGACAGGCCGCCCGGTGCGGGCTCTGCTTCGCGACTCGGCAACTATGAGCTGCTGAGAGAGCTCTCCGGCGGCGGCATCGGCTCCACGTGGCTGGCGCGGGCGTCCACCGACGAGGGCGAGGCGAAGAGCGCGCCGCCCGTCACGATCCTGCGCATCTACCGGCACCTCACGAAGAGGGCCGAGACCGCCGACAGCATCCTCCGCGAAGCCGGGATGGCGCAGCAGGTCCGCTTCCCCAACGTGCTCTCGGTGCTCGACGCCCGCATCGCGGACGGCGAGGTCTTCATCGTCTCGGAGTACGTGGAGGGCGAGCCGCTGGGCGCGCTGGTGTCGGCGGCCGGCGCCGAGGGGCTGCCGCCGCCGGTGTCCCTCCGGATCGCGATCGACGCGCTGCGCGCGCTCGCGTCCGCGCACACGGCGCAGCCGGCGCCGCTCGTTCACGGCGAGCTGAACCCGACCCACGTCTCCGTCGGCATCGACGGCGTCACCCGGGTCGGCGGGCTGGGCGTCGCGCGGGCCATCGCCGGGCTCGCGCCCATGGGGACGAGGAACCCCGATCGGCTGGCCTATGCCGCGCCCGAGCGGGTCAAGGCGATGGCAGCGCACGCGGAAGCCCCGCTCGATCCGCGCGCGGATCTCTTCTCGGTCGGCGTGGTGCTCTGGGAGCTGCTCGCGCGGCAGCGGCTGTTCTCGTCGAAGCTGGAGGCCGCGGTCATCCAGAAGGTGCAGTCGGCGCCGATCCCGCAGCTCGCGGGGCTCGCCGGGGGCGCCGTCCCGGCCGAGGTCGTCGAGGTCGTCCAGACGGCGCTCGAGCGCGATCCGACGCGCCGCTTCGAGAGCGCCTCGGCGATGCTCGCGGCGCTGGAGGCCGCGGGAGCAGGGCGGATCGCCGGGGATGAGGACGTGGCCGCGGCGGTGAGCAGGGTGGCCGGCAAAACGATCGAGCCGCGCAGGACGATGATCGCGGCGGCCATGGCGAGCCCCGCTCGCGCGGACGAGCCGCGGCCGCCGCCGCGCGCACGAGGGATGACGCTGGTGGGTGTGGCGGGCCCCGCGGCCGACGGCGCGCTCTCCCCCCGCGGCGACGGCCCGCGTCAGGCGATCACCGCGCCGTCGCCGCGCGCGCGCGCGGCGACGCCTGGCGCGCCGCCGGTGGCCGCGGGCGGCGCGCTCGCCGCGAGCCAGGCTCGCCCGACGAGCGGCGCGACGGCGACGAAGGACGCCGCCGCGCCGAAGAACGGCCTGGCGGCCAAGCCAGCGGTCGGCGCAGGCGCGTCGAACGGCGCGGGACCTGCGGGCACCGATGCGGCGCACGCCAGCGTCGACACCGGGTGGGGCTCGGCGGACGAGGTCCCCGCCCGCGACCTGCCCGGGCCGCGGCGTCCCGCACAGACCCTTCCGCGGATCGAGCCGTCGGGCCAGGGGACGGAGGACCGCGCCGCCGCCGGGGCGAGCACCGAGCGCGCCGCAGCGACGGGGGCGGCCACGGCGAAGGAGCAGCCGCCCGCGCGGCCCGCCGCGCCGCGCCCGGGCGATCTGGGCGCCCCCGTCGTGGCGACGCGGGCGACGCCGACACCGGCCGAAGGGACGGCGCCGAAGCCGCGGACGCCTGCCCCGGGAGGGCCATCCCCGAGGCCGCCTCGCCCGCCGCCGCCGGCTCGCGCGGCGTCGCCGGCGCAGCCCGAGACGCACGGCAAGGCCGCCGCTGCAGCGCCCGCCGTGCCAGCGCACACGCCGAGCCCTCCGACGCCTCGGGTCCCTGTGCCGCCGCCGGCCGCTGCGACGCGCCGCACGCCCGTGGTGCCCGCCGTGACGCCGGCGCCACGCGCGGCCGCCACGCCCGCGCCGCCGCTGGCGACGGCCACGAGCCGCGCGCCGGTGACACCGTCGGCGCCCCTCCCGCCCGCTGCGCCCGCGCCGGCCGCGTCTTCTCAGCCGCTGCCCCCCGTCGCGCCCGCGTCGGCCACCGCGCCTGCCATTCCTGTCGCAGCGAAGACCCCGCCGCCCCCGCCGGCGGCGGCCGCGCCTCCGGGCGGGGCGCCCGCGGTGGCTGCGACGCAGGAGGGCGCGCGCGGCAACGGTCCGGCATCGACCTCCAGCAGGACGGTCGCCACGCCGACCGGGATGCAGGGCCCGAACAAGCTCTGGGGTCGCGCGGCGTCGGCCGTGGACCAGCTGGGCCCGGGGAGCACCCTCGGCCGCTACGAGATCCTCATGCCGGTCGCCAAGGGCGGCATGGCGGCCGTCTGGGCCGCGCGCCTCCAGGGCACCCGCGGCTTCAAGAAGATCGTCGCCATCAAGACGATGCTGCCCGACGTCTCCGACGACCCCGACTTCGAGTCGATGTTCCTCGACGAGGCGCGGGTCGCGGCGCGGATCCGGCACCCCAACGTGGTCGAGATCCTCGACCTCGGCGAGGAGGACGACGTCCTCTACATCGTGATGGAGTGGGTCGACGGCGAGACGGCCGGCACGCTGCAGAAGGCCGCGAAGCGGCTCGGGGGCATCCCGCAGCGGATCGTGCTCCGCATCGCCTCGCAGATCTGCGCCGGGCTCCACAACGCGCACGAGCTCCGCGACGACAGCGGCGTGCTGCTCGACCTCGTCCACCGGGACATCTCGCCGGCGAACGTGCTCATCTCGACCGCCGGGTTCGTGAAGATCGTCGACTTCGGCGTGGCGAAGTCGAAGGGGCGCCTGCACGTCACGCGCGCTGGCGGCATCGTCAAGGGGAAGACGCCGTACCTCTCGCCGGAGCAGCTCGGCGGCCTCCCCATCGATCGCCGGAGCGACATCTTCTCGCTCGGCGCGCTGCTGTACGTGCTCACGACGGGGCTGCACCCCTTCCGCGCCGAGACCGAGCTCGCGACCATCGAGAACATCACCATCAAGAACCCGCTCCCCCCGCGCGACCTGAACGGAGCGATCCACCCCGAGCTCGACAGGATCATCCTCAAGGCGCTCGAGAAGGACCCCGAGAGCCGCTTCTCGACGTGCGCGGAGATGCAGCGGGCCATCGACCAGGTCGCGTCGACGCTCGGCGAACCCACGACCGACGAGGACGTGGCGGCCTTCGTGCGGCAGGCGATCGGCGAGATCCAGGAGAAGCGCGCACAGGAGCTCCGCGACGCGATCGCGGCCGTCGACGCAGGCGCGGCCGTGAACTCGGAGCGCCGGCCCGGGGCCTCTCTGGAGGGCCACGCTGCGCTGGCCGACCTCGGCGCGGGCTCGCGCGAGGGCGGTCCCGCCGCCGCCGCGGGCTCTCCCCCTGCGGCAGCGGCGCCAGCCGGCGCCGGCCAGGCGTCCAGCAGAGGGCCTGCATCACCGACCGCGGAGAAGGACGAGGAGCCGCCGGTCAGCCTGGAGCCGATCTCGTTCGAAGAGATCGCCGTGCCGGCGCAGCCTGCCGGCGTGCCGCCGCGGCTCATCATCGCGCCCGCCCTGCAGGCCGACGTCGCGCCCGGCGAGCCGGCCGAGCCGGTGAGCCCGCGGCCCGCCGCCCGGGAGGGCAAGCCGCTCGGCCCGTCCGCCAAGCGGATCCTCCCGGCGGCCGGCGTGCCCGCCACGAAGGTGCTCGCGGCGGCGGATCCGCCCGCGTCCCGGGCCGCAGCGCTCAGCGAACGCCTCGCGAGGGGCGGCTCGCGGAGCCTCGCCAACGACGCCGGCGAGGTCACGGCGGTCGACCGATCGTTCGAGACCGGGGAGCGGCGCAAGCGGCTCCAGCTGATCGTGGCCGGCGCGGCGATGTTCTGTGTGGCGCTCGGGGCCGTCGCGCTGGTCGTGCGCGGCGGCGACGAGCGCTCGCGTCCCGAGATCGGCAAGGCGCGCGTCGATGCGTTGCCCGCGGCCGTGGCGGCCGACACCACCGCCACCGCCGCTCCGGCGGAGGCCGTCCCGGCTGCGCCCATTCCGCCGGCGGAGCCTCAGGCGGCGGAGCCGGCGTCGCCGCCCGCTCCCGAGGCCTCGGCGACGCCTCCCGAGGCCTCGGCGACGCCTCCCGAGGCCTCGGCGACGCCTCCCGAGGCGGCGCCGGCGCCTTCCCAGGCGGCCAAGGCGCCCGCGGCAGCGACGGCGCAGCCCGTCGCCGCGCCGCAGGCGTCGCCCCCACCGTCGACCACGCGCCCCCGGACGACGGCCACGCCGGCGAAGCCTGCGCCCAAGCCAGCAACGACCGGCAAACCCACCCCCAAGAAGAAGTACAACCCATCGGGTATCTGAACACCGTGCGATCTCGACCCTGGCTCCGTGCGCTGCTCTTCGGTGCGGCATCTTGCCTGTGCTTGTGCACGCTCCCCGGGCCCGCAGCCGGCGCGGACGGCGCCGCGGCGACGCCCGCGCCGGACGCGGTGGAGAAGGCGCAGAACCACTTCAAGAAGGGCGCCGCCCTCTACGAGAGCAAGCGCTACGCGCTTGCGCTGGAGCAGTTCCGGGCCTCGTACGCCACCGTGCCGAGCCCGAACTCCCGCCTCTACATCGCGCGCTGCCTCGCGGATCTGGGCGATCACATCGAGGCGTACCTCGAGTTCGATCAGGTCGCGGCGGAGGCCGCGTCCCGGGCGAAGGACGAGCCGCGCTATGCCCAGACGGAGCAGACGGCGCAGCTGGAGCGCGACGAGCTCGCGCGCAAGATCGCCCTCGTCACGGTCACGGTCGCGCACCCGGACGCGGCGACCTCGCTCGCGGTGGCCGGCAAGGACGTCCCGCGCGAGCGGTGGGGCAAGCCGTTCCCGGTCAAGCCCGGCAAGACCGAGATCGTCCTGCGCACCAAGCTCACCTCGACGCCGCAGACCGTCGATCTCTCGGCGGGCGAAGCGAAGACCGTCGCGCTCGACGCCGAGCCGAGCGGCCCGACCGAGGCCGGCTCCGGCGCTCCGGCGCTCCTCGACGAGGGCCCGAGCCCGCCTTTCTCGGAAGCGCCCTCGCCGCGTGCGTACCTGCGGCCTTACGCCTACGCCGCTGGCGGCGTGGGGGTTGCGGGGCTCGCGATGTTCACCGTCGCCGGGCTGATGGCGAACAGCACCTACAGCGATCTCACCGAGACCTGCGGGGGCCCCTGCCCCGCCGATCGCCAGGACGACATCGACGCCGGCAAGACCCAGAAGACGGTCGCGAACATCGGCGTCGTGGTCGGCGCGCTCGGGCTCGTCACGGGCACGACCCTGCTCATCCTGAGCTTCACCGGAGGCGGCGCCGGCGGCTCGCAGAGCGCCACGGCTTCGACGCAGCTGCTCGTCGGCCCCGGTTTCACCGGTCTACGCAGCACCTTCTAGGCGCGCGGCGACGGAGACGCCCGTGCTGGCGGCGCTCAGGCCGTAGCTGCGCAAAAAGGAACGGGCAGGGCCGCTGCTGCGACCCTGCCCGCTTCATGTCGATGCGCTCGCGGTTGACGCGGAGCGATCAGCGACCGCCCGGGCCGCCCTTGCCGACCTTGGACTTCTTGTCCCCGGAGTGGCCGTGGAACGTGCGCGTCGGGGCGAACTCACCCAGCTTGTGGCCGACCATGTTCTCCGTCACGAACACGGGAACGAACTTCCTCCCGTTGTGCACGGCGAAGGTCAGGCCGACCGACTCCGGCAGGATCGTCGAGCGGCGCGACCACGTCTTGATCACCTTCTTGGCATTGGTCGCCTGGGCCGCCTGGATCTTCTCCAGCAGGTGACCGTCAATGAAGGGCCCTTTCTTGATGCTCCTCGGCATGACTAACCCTTGGTCCCGCGCCGCCGGACGATCATCCCGTCGGTGCGCTTGTTGTTCCGCGTCTTGAGGCCCTTCGAGAGCTGACCCCACGGCGAGCACGGATGGCGCCCGCCGCTCGTCCTGCCCTCACCGCCGCCCATCGGATGATCGACGGGGTTCATCGTGACACCGCGGTTGTGCGGCCGGCGCCCGAGCCAGCGCGAACGCCCCGCCTTGCCGAGGCTGATGTTCGCGTGCTCGGGGTTCGACACCTGCCCGATCGTGGCGCGGCAATCGAGGTGCACCTTGCGGATCTCACCGCTCGGGAGGCGGACCTGCGCATAGTCGCCGTCCTTCGCCATGAGCTGCGCAGCCACGCCGGCCGAGCGCACGAGCTGACCGCCCTTGCCCTTCTTGACCTCGACGTTGTGGATCGAGGTGCCGGGCGGGATGAAGCGGAGCGTCAGGCTGTTGCCAGGCTTGATGTCCGCGTTCCGGCTCGCGAGCAGCGTCGCCCCGACCGCGAGGCCGTCGGGCGCCAGGATGTAGCGCTTCTCGCCGTCCACGTAGTGCAGGAGCGCGATGCGCGCCGTCCGGTTCGGGTCGTACTCGATCGCGGCGACCTTCGCCGGGACCCCGATCTTGTCGCGCCGGAAATCGATGATCCGGTAGCGCTGCTTGTGACCACCGCCGCGGAACCGCGACGTGATCCGGCCGTTGTTGTTCCGGCCGCCGGTGGACGTCTGCTGCTCCAGCAGCGACCGCTCGGGCTCGACCTTCGTGATCTCCTTGAAGTCGCTGACCGAGTAGTAACGCCGCGCCGGCGAGGTC
Source organism: Sorangium sp. So ce281 (assembly GCF_051527395.1). NCBI lineage: Bacteria > Pseudomonadati > Myxococcota > Polyangiales > Polyangiaceae > Sorangium > Sorangium sp. So ce281. The sequence continues at coordinate 1,199,573 of NZ_CP150322.1, read as the reverse complement.
GGCTTGAAGGATCTGATTCCCATCGCTATTCCGCCTTCTCGTCGAAGAACTGGATCTCGTCACCCTCCTTGAGGGTGACGATCGCCTTCTTCCAATTGCGCAGCTTCGCGTAGCCGCGCCCCATGCGCTTGTCCTTGCCGCGCATGATCAGCGTGTTGACGTCCACGACACCCACCTTGAAGAGCGTCTGGATGGCGTCTTTGATCTGGATCTTGTTCGCCTCGCGGCGGACCTCAAAGATGACCTTGTTGCCTTGGTCGCGGAGCCGGCTCGACTTCTCCGTGAGGATGATTGGCCGGCGGATGATCTGCTCGGGCTGCATGTCGGACTCCCCTGACTAGCGAAGGCAACGCGCCTCGAGCGCCTTGGCGGCGTCCCTCGAGACGATGAGGTGGTCGTGCCTGAGGAGGTCGTAGACGTTGACCCCTTCCGGCGGCAGGTACTGGTGGTTCTCCAGGTTGCGGAGGCTCTTCACCAGCTTGTCGTTGCCGGCCGTGTCGACGACCAGCGACTTCCGATCCGCCTGCAGCGTCGTCAGCGTGGCAGCGATCGCCTTGGTCTTGATCTCGGAGACCTCGAGGCTGTCGAGCACGATGAGCCGGCCCTCCTTCGCGAAGAGCGAGAGCGCGCTCTTCAGGGCGCCGATCCGCACCTTGCGCGGCGGACGGTACGACCAGTCCTTCGGCTCCAGCGCGTGCGCCATGCCGCCGCCCGCGTGGTGCGGCGCGCGGATCGAGCCCTGGCGAGCGCGGCCGGTGCCCTTCTGGCGATAGAGCTTCTTCGTGGAGCCGGCGACCGCGCTCCGCTCCTTGGTGGCCTTGGTGCCCGAGCGGCGAGACGCGAGCTGCGCCTTCACGACCTCGTAGAAGAGGTGCTCCTTCACCTCGGTCCCGAAGACCTCGTCCGAGAGGTCGAGTTCGCCGACCTGCTCCCGCTTGAGGTTGTAAACGGTAACCTTCATGGTACCTGGACTCCTAGCTCTTGATCTCGACGTCGACGCCGGCCGAAAGGTCGAGCTTCATCAGCGCGTCGAGGGTCTGCTGAGTCGGCTCGATGATGTCGAGAAGCCGCTTGTGCGTCCGGATCTCGAACTGCTCGCGCGACTTCTTGTCGACGTGGGGCCCTCGAAGAACCGTGTAACGGCGGATCTCGGTGGGCAGCGGGATGGGCCCCGCGACGTGCGCCCCGGTCCGCTTCGCCGTCTCGACGATATCGCTCGTCGACTTGTCGAGCAGCTGGTGGTCGAAGGCCTTCAGGCGAATCCGGATCTTGGTTGTATCAGCCATGGTGCTCTTCCTACGCGAGGATCTTGGTGACGACGCCGGCGCCCACCGTCTTGCCGCCCTCGCGGATGGCGAAGCGCATCTGCTCCTCCAGCGCGACCGGGGCGATGAGCTCGATCGTCATCGTGATGTTGTCGCCCGGCATCACCATCTTCACCCCCTCGGGGAGGTTCACCGTGCCGGTCACGTCCGTCGTCCGGATGTAGAACTGCGGCCGGTAGTTGGTGAAGAACGGCGTGTGGCGCCCGCCCTCCTCCTTCTTGAGGACGTACACCTCACCGGTGAACTTCGTGTGCGGCGTGATCGACCCGGGCTTCGCCAGCACCTGGCCGCGCTCGATCTCTTCCTTCTCCACGCCGCGGAGCAGACACCCGACGTTGTCGCCCGCCTGCCCCTGATCGAGCAGCTTGCGGAACATCTCGACGCCGGTCACGACCGACTTCTTCGTGTCCTTGAAGCCGATGATCTGCACCTCGTCGCCGACCTTGATCACGCCGCGCTCGATGCGGCCCGTGGCCACCGTGCCGCGGCCCTTGATCGAGAACACGTCCTCGATCGCCATCAGGAACGGCTTGTCGATGTCGCGCACCGGCTCGGGGATGTAGCTGTCCAGCGCGCTGAGCAGCTGCTGGATCGTCTCCTCCCACTTCGGGTCGCCCTGAAGCGCGGGCAGCGACGCGCCACGGACCACCGGCGCGTTGTCCCCGTCGAACTTGTACTTCGACAGGAGCTCGCGGACCTCCATCTCGACCAGGTCGAGCATCTCCGGGTCGTCCACCGCGTCGCACTTGTTGAGGAACACGACGATGTGGTTCAGGCCGACCTGCCGGGCGAGCAGCACGTGCTCGCGCGTCTGCGGCATCACGCTGTCGAGCGACGACACGACGAGGATCGCCCCGTCCATCTGCGCCGCGCCGGTGATCATGTTCTTGATGTAGTCGGCGTGCCCGGGGCAGTCGACGTGCGCGTAGTGGCGGTTCGCCGACTCGTACTCGACGTGCGCCGCCGCGATGGTCACCGTCTTCGTCTCGTCACGGACCGTCCCGCCCTTCGCGATGTCGGCGTACGAGATCGCCTTCGCCAGGTTGCGCTTCGACTGCACCTTGACGAGCGCCGCCGTGAGCGTGGTCTTGCCGTGGTCGATGTGACCGATGGTGCCCACGTTCACGTGCGGCTTCGTACGAGTGAATTTCTCCTTGGCCATGGCGTCTCTTTAACCTCGCTGCTTGGCGACGATCTCTTCCTGGATCGCTGCTGGAACCGGTGCGTAATGAGAAAACTGCATCGAATGGGTCGCGCGGCCTTGCGTCTTGGAACGGACGTCGGTCGCGTAACCGAACATGGTGGCGAGCGGGACCTCCGCGCGGATCACCCGGGTGTTCGCGCGCTGGCCCATATCGAGGATGCGGCCGCGCCGCGAGTTGAGATCCCCGATGACGTCCCCGAGGTAGTTCTCGGGCGACACGACCTCGACGGCCATCATCGGCTCGAGGAGCACGAGCCCCGCCTTCTTGGCGCCGTCCTGGAAGGCCATGGACGCGGCGACCTCGAACGCGGGCCCGGACGAGTCGACCTCGTGGTAGCTGCCGAAGTGGAGCCGCACCTTGATGTCGACGACGGGGTAGCCGGCGAGCACGCCGCGGCCCATCGCGTCCCGGATGCCCTTCTCGATCGAGGGGATGAACTCCTTCGGGATGATGCCGCCGACGATGTCGTTCTCGAACACGAAGCCCGCGCCGCGCTCCGCCGGCTCGATGTCGATCCTCACGTGACCGAACTGGCCGTGCCCGCCCGACTGCCGGACGAAGCGCCCCTCCACGTCGGTCGCCTTCTTCGCGATGGTCTCGCGGTAGGCGACCTCGGGCTTGCCGACGTTGGCGTCGACCTTGAACTCGCGCTTCAGGCGGTCGACGATGATCTCGAGGTGGAGCTCGCCCATCCCGGCGATGATCGTCTGGCCCGTGTCCTCGTTCGTGAAGGTGCGGAACGAGGGGTCCTCGTAGGCGAGCTTCTGCAGGCTGAGCCCGAGCTTGTCGAGATCGGCCTTGGTCTTCGGCTCGATGGCGATCGAGATCACGGGGTCGGGGAACTCCATCCGCTCCAGCACGATCGGGTTCTTCTCCTCGCAGAGAGTGTCCCCGGTGCGGGTGTCGCGGAGCCCCACGGCAGCGTAGATGTTGCCCGCGTAGCAGACGTCGATCTCCTCGCGCTTGTTCGCGTGCATGCGGAGGATGCGCCCGAAGCGCTCCCGCTTGCCGCGCGTCGAGTTGAGCACGCTGACGCCGCTCTTCGTCGTGCCGGAGTAGACACGGAAGAAGGTGAGGTTGCCGAACTGGTCGTTCATGACCTTGAACGCCAGCGCCGCGAACGGCTCCTCGTCGCTCGCCTTGCGCGAGACGACCTTGTCCTTCTTGTCGGGCAGCGTCCCCTCGACGGCCGGGATGTCGACCGGCGACGGCAGGTAGTTCACAACGCTGTCGAGCAGGAGCTGGACCCCCTTGTTCTTGAACGCAGAGCCGCACAGGACCGGGACGATCTTGAAGCCGAGGGTGCCCGCGCGGATGGCCGCGTGGATCTCCTGCTCGGTGATCTGGTCGAGCTCACCGGCGATGAACTTCTCCATCACCTTGTCGCTCGCGTCGGCGCACGCCTCGATGAGCTTCTCGCGGAGCTCCTTGCACCGCGGCAGCAGGTCGCCCGGGATCTCCTGCCAGTCGTAGCGCTGGCCCTTCGTCTCCTCGTCGAACACGGCGGCCCGGAGGGTCACGAGGTCGATCACGCCGCGGAACGAGTCCTCCGCGCCGAGCGGGTAGTGGATCGCCACCGGGTTCGCGCCGAGGCGCTCGCGGATGGAGTCGACGCACATGTCGAAGTCGGCGCCGACCTTGTCCATCTTGTTGATGAACGCGATGCGCGGGACGCCGTACTTGTCCGCCTGCCGCCACACCGTCTCGCTCTGCGGCTCGACGCCGTTGCCGCCGTCGAACACCGCCACCGCGCCGTCGAGCACGCGGAGGCTCCGCTCGACCTCGATGGTGAAGTCGACGTGACCGGGCGTGTCGATGATGTTGATCCGGTGAGAGACGCCCTTCTCGGGGCCCTGCTCCGGCGCCCAGAAGCAGTTCGTCGCGGCGGACGTGATGGTGATGCCGCGCTCCTGCTCCTGGACCATCCAGTCCATCGTGGCTGCGCCCTCGTGGACCTCGCCGATCTTGTAGTTGACACCCGAGTAATAAAGGATGCGCTCGGTGACCGTGGTCTTGCCCGCATCGATGTGGGCCATGATCCCGATGTTGCGCGTCCGTTCCAGGCTGTACTCGCGTGCCACTTTTCCTTCTCCGTCGTGTGATGCGTGGGGTGAGGGTTTCGGACTCAGGATGCAAAACACCCTCTCCAGCCCGGCCCGCCTCCGTTGTGGCGGGCACTTGAAACCTGGAGAGGGTGTCGGGGTACAGCAGCAGCTTTTCTAGGTCCCGCGAGGGCGGGCGCTGTCGCGCTCCCTCGAGAGGACCGGCTCTGTAACCCGATCCTTATGTCAGCCGTGCCATCTCGCTCTACGCGTCTCCTCGCCTGGGGATGGGACCTGAAATGACGAACCAGCGCAGATCCGGGATCTGCGCTGGCATCGCTGACCTACCAGCGATAGTGGGCGAACGCCTTGTTGGCCTCCGCCATCTTGTGCGTGTCGTCGCGCTTCTTGACCGCGTTGCCGCGGTTCTGCGCCGCGTCGACGAGCTCGGCGGCGAGCCGCTCGCGCATCGTCTTCTCGCCGCGGCCGCGCGAGTAGGTCACGAGCCACCGCATCGCCAGCGCGACGCGACGCTCGGGGCGGACCTCGACGGGGACCTGGTAGGTCGCGCCGCCGACGCGCCGGCTCTTCACCTCGAGCTTCGGCTTCACGTTGTCGAGCGCCTTGCGGAAGACGTCGATCGGCTCCTCCTTGAAGCGGTCGCGCACGATGTCGAACGCGCCGTAGAGGATCCCCTCGGCGGTCGCCTTCTTGCCCGACTGCATCAGGGAGTTCGTGAACTTGGCGACGAGCTTGTCCTTGTACTTCGGGTCCGGAATGATCTTCCGCTTCGGGACTTCGCGACGACGGGGCATCTTCGTTCCTCTGCTCGGCTTTCGCGCGTTGAGGCTGTCAGGCCTTCGGGCGCTTCACGCCGTACTTCGAGCGCTTGCGGTTGCGGGTCGCTTTGTTGGTGGAGCTAGGCCCGGCAGCGCCGGACGCGTCGAGCGTGCCGCGGACGACGTGGTAGCGCACGCCCGGCAGGTCCTTAACACGGCCGCCGCGGATGAGGACGACCGAGTGCTCCTGCAGGTTGTGGCCTTCGCCCGGGATGTAGCTCGTCACTTCCATCTGATTGCTCAGCCTGACACGGCAGACCTTGCGGAGCGCTGAGTTGGGCTTCTTCGGCGTCGTGGTGTAAACACGTACGCACACGCCTCGCCGCTGCGGGCAGGACTTGAGCGCAGGAGAGGCCGTCTTGTAACGAGCGGCCTCGCGGCCTTGGCGGATGAGCTGGCTGATGGTCGGCATAGTGACGCGTATTTCCACCTGAGGGATGGGGACGCGCAGGATACCCAGGAGGCGACCCATGTCAAGCGGGACGACACCCGTTCGTGTTGGATACGCCAGCGCGCCGTTCGTTCGCGTCGATCCCGTGCGTCGCGTCGGTCGCGTCGCGTCGCTCGCGTCGGTCGCATCGCTCGCGTCCGTTGCGCCCGTTGCGTCCGTTGCGCTGGCCGAGGCGCGGCATCGTTCGTGTCGGGCGCGTCGGTCCCGCCGCGCCTGCGGAGGCCGTGTTCCGCGCGTCCCGGCCGCGCGCGAAGGGCTCGTGGGTCGCGGCGCGCGGCGGGGGCCGTCCGTGCGTCTCGTTCGACGGGGCGCTCGGCGTGCGACCGCGGCTCCCGGGACGGGCGGGAGCCTGCGCGCGCGGCACGAGTCGGACGCCGACACGCGCCGCGGGCCCTTGGCGGCCCGCCTGCTGTTCGGTACGGTCGCTGCGTGGCGAAGAAGCTTTCACGCTCCCAGCGCAAAGAAAGCCGGCGCAAGGCGCCGCAGAGCAGCGCAGCGTCGAGGCCTGCGTCCGGCGTGGACACGGGGGGCGCGGAGCGCTCGTCGCGCGGCGATCAGGGCGACGGCGCGACGGCGCGAGGCCCTGCGGTGGCGCGCGTCGATCCGACGGCGAGCCGAAGCGGCGACGACCCGCGCGGCGCGCGCACAAGCGGCGCCGCTGCGCCGAGCAGCGCGGCGCCCGCGCGGGCGCGCGACGCCGGCGATCGATCCCATCGGAGAGGCGGCGTCGAGGCGCAGCCCGCGCGAGCGCGCGGCGGAAGCGCACAGACGAAGCCGAAGCGAGATCGCGCGCTCCTTGTGTTCCTGGGCCTCGTGGCGCTCGCCGCGGTGATCGTGTTCGCCGCGCAGTCCCCCCGCGCCCCAGCGCGCGCTGACCCGGAGCCCGCGGGAGCCGCTCCGGCAAAGACACACGCCGCGGAGCCGTCCGCCGCGTCCCCCGCCGCGCCGACGGCGACCGACGAGCTGCCGGCACCACCTCCCGTCGACTCGTCGCCGCCGACGATCGTCACCGCCGAACCGCCCGCAGCGGAGAGGGCGCGCGCCGCAACCCCACAGCGTGCTGCAGCCGGCGCCCCGCCAGAGGGGACAGCTGCCAGCGCCTCTCCACCACCAGGAGCGGCCACCGGAGCAGCCGCAGCCGCCCCGCCGAAGAAGCGCACCAGCGCACCGAAGCCGGCCGCCGCCCCGCCCGTGGCGACGACGGCAGCGGGGGCGACGCCGACCGCGGGGGCGCCGACAGCAGAGGCGGCGCCCTCGCCGGAGCCGGCGCCCTCGCCGGAGCCGGCGCCCCCGCCGGAGCCGGCGCAAAAGCCTGCCGAGCTTCCACACGAGTGATCGCAACCGCCGTGATGAAAGGACGCCCGAGATGCTTCGCTTGAATGCTTCGCCCGACGCCGCTCGAACGCCGGGCCGTTCGCCGAGCGCCCGCGCGCTGGCGCTCGCCCTGCCGCTCGGCGTCGCGCTGTCCGGCCTCCTCGCCGCGGCGACGGCGGGCGCGCAGCCGGCGCCGCAACCCGCGCCGCCCGCTGCCTCCGCGCCGCCCGCTGCCCCCGCGCCACCGTACCCGGCGGCCCCCTACCCAGCGCCTCCGCAGGAAGTCCCGCAGGCTCCGCCAGGGGCCTCGCCGGGCTATCCGCCGCCTGGTCCCCCGGGCGGCTACGCTCCGTACGGCGGCGCCTACCCTTCGCTCCCGCCGGGCTACCCGGTGACACCGGCCGAGATCCCGCCTGCTCCGCCCCCGGTTCCCCTGCGCCGGAAGAGCCCGAGCCTCATGCTGGGCGGCATCGCGCTCACCGCCGGCGGCACGATCGCGTTCTTCACCGGGACGGGCCTGCTCGCGTCGGCGAGCAACCGATACGAGATCTACTGCGATTTCGGGGGCTTCACGGGCATCTGCGAGACGCGCTCCGACGGGCGCCGCCAGCTCGCCGGCGCGCTCGTCTCCGTGGCGGGCGGCATCATGATCGCCGTGGGCATCCCGCTCTGGGTCATCGGCGGGAAGAAAGTGCCGGTCAGCGACGCGACGCCCAAGGCGTCGGCCCAGACCACGCTCTCGCTCGGCCCCGGCTCCGCCGCGTTGCAGACGCAGTTCTGACGGGCTCCCGTCGCCCGATCCCGCTCCTGCCCGCGCGCAAGGCCGCGGGGACTCATCTGCTGCTCCTGCGCGTCGTCGCTCAGGGCAGCCCCTTCTTCTTCTTGGCGCCCTTGCGGTGGCGCGGCCCGCCGTCGTCCGTGCCCGCGGGCATGCGGAGGATGTGGAAGCGCCCGCCGCCGCGCGCCAGCGGATCGCCGAGCTTCACCCGCTCGCGCGCGAGCTCGATGAAGCGCTGCTGCGACCGCAGCTGGGGGGCGCCGGCGGGCTGCTGGAGCTTGTGGTAGCTGCCGTCGCTCGCGAGCTCCCAGGTCTTCGCCGTGTCGGACATCACGGTGTTCAGCAGGTCCTCCACGCGCGCGCGGGTGGCGGGCTCGATGATCGGGATCATCAGCTCGACGCGGCGATGGAAGTTGCGCGGCATCCAGTCGGCGCTCGACATGTAGATCTCCGCGCTGCCGCCGTTCGCGAACCGGAACAGGCGCTTGTGCTCGAGGAAACGATCGATGATCGCGCGCACCTGGATCCGCTCCGACAGGCCCGGGATCCCCGGCCGGAGGCAGCAGATGCCGCGCACGGCGAGCTTGATGTCGACCCCGGCCTGCGACGCCGAGTAGAGCGCGTCGATGACGTCGACGTCCACGAGCGCGTTCATCTGCGCCACGATCTCCGCCTTGCGCCCGGCCCGCGCGTGGGCCTCCTCGCGCGCGATGAGGCCCAGCACCGCCTCGTGCAGGCCGAGCGGCGCCACGAGGAGGCGGTTCCACTTGGGCGGCGCGCTGTAGCCGGTCAGCAGGTTGAAGAGCGACGTCATGTCCTCGCCGATCTCCCGGTTCGCCGTGAACAGGCCGATGTCGGTGTAGAGCCGCGCGGTCTGCGGGTTGTAGTTGCCCGTCGACAGGTGCACGTAGCGGCGCAGCTTGTCCTTCTCGCGCCGCACCACGAGCAGCGCCTTCGCGTGCGTCTTCAGCCCGAGCAGGCCGTAGATCACCTGCACGCCGCTCTGCTCGAGCGTCCTCGCCCACTGGATGTTGCTCGCCTCGTCGAACCGCGCCTTCAGCTCGACGATGGCCGTCACCTGCTTGCCGCTCTCGGCCGCGCGCGCGAGCGCCTTCAGGATCGGCGAGTCGCCGCCGGTCCGGTAGAGCGTCTGCTTGATCGCGAGCACGTTCGGGTCGTCGGCGGCGCGGGAGACGAACTCGGCGATCGGATCGAACGACTCGTACGGGTGGTGCAGGAGCACGTCCTGCTCCCGGATGACGGCGAAGACGTCCTCGACGTCCCGGAAGAGCGGCGGGACCTGCGGCGCGAACGGCTCGTCCCGGTACTCGCGGCGCTCGTCGTCCGCGACGATGCCCATGAGGTCGGCGATGTGGAGCGGCCCAGGCACCCGGTAGACGGCGTGCGACGCGTCGACCTTGAGCGCGCGGCAGAGCCGCTGGACCGAGGTGCCGGCGCCCTCACCGAAGCCGATCTCCAGGCGCACGGCGTTGCCGCGATCGCGCCGGCGGAGCTCGGCCTGGATCGTCTCGAGCAGGTCCTCGCCCTCCTCCTCGTCGATCTCGAGGTCCCAGTTCCGGGTGACGCGGAAGGGGTACGTGCCGCGCAGCCTGCCCGAGGGGAAGAAATCCTTCACGTGCCGGGCGATCACGTCCTCGAGCAGGACGAACGCGCGCGTCGCGCCCTCCACGCGGACCCGCATCAGCCGGCTCAGCCCCGGGGGCACCTGGATGACCGCGAAGCCGGGCTCCTGCGCTTCATGCTCCCGGGAGAACATGATCCCGAGGTTGATCATCTTGTTGCGCAGGTGCGGGAACGGGTGCCCGGGATCGATCGCGATCGGCGTGAGGATCGGGAAGATGTCCGTGCGGAACCGCTCGTCGAGCGCGCCGAGCTCGGTCGCGCCGAGCTCGTCGGGCCGAACGATCACGATGCCGGCGCGCTGGAGCGCCGGGATCAGATCCGAGTGCCACAGCTGGTAGGCGTCGTCGACGAGCGCGTGGACCCGCGCGCTGATCGCCACGAGCTGCTCGTGGGGCGTGAGCCCGTCCGGCGGGACCTCCGCGATCGTGCGCTGCGTCTGCGCCTGGAGGCCGGCGACGCGCACCATGAAGAACTCGTCGAGGTTGGAGAAGAAGATGCTCAGGAACTTGAGGCGCTCGAACAGCGGCACCTCGTGCGACCTGGCCTCCGACAGCACCCGCGCGTTGAACTCGAGCCACGAGAGCTCGCGGTTCAGGTAGTGCGCCGGGTCCCCCTCGATCGGGAGCGCCCCCGGGGCGGCCGAGATCGACACCGGGCCGCTCGATGGAGCGGAGCTCCCCCCGGGCCGAGCGCTGGACGCGCCGCCCGGGCGCGATCCAGACGCGGCGGCCTGGGCTGAGTCGATGTCGTCCTCGGAGTCGGGAGCGAGTGAGCTATCTGGGGTGGACGGCGGGTCAACCATGATCGAAGCTCCGATTTTGTCGTACGTCTGGTAGGGTTCAATCATGGAGTTTTGGCGACATCCTGGCGACCTCAGGGTGGCGTGCGACCGGGCTCGTGCGGGAGGGAGCCGCGTCGGCCTCGTCCCGACGATGGGCGCGCTCCACGCAGGCCACCTCGCCTTGATCACGGAGGCGCGGCGGAGGACGGACTTCGTGGCCGTGACCATCTTCGTCAACCCGACCCAGTTCGGCGCGGGCGAGGACCTGGCGCGCTACCCGCGGACGCTCGAGCGCGACCTCGCCGCCTGCGCGGAGGCCGGCGCCGACGGCGTGTTCGCGCCGGACGTCGCGGCGATGTACCCGCCCGGCGAGGAGACGCGCGTGCGCGTCGGCGCGACAGCGGGCCCGCTCTGCGGCGTCCATCGGCCCGTGCACTTCGAGGGCGTCGCCACCGTGGTGACGAAGCTGCTCTCGCTCGCCGGGCCGTGCGTGGCCGTCTTCGGCCGGAAGGACTACCAGCAGCTCCAGGTCATCCGGCGGCTCGTCGCCGACCTGTTCCTGCCCGTCGACGTCGTCGGGGCCACGACGGTGCGCGAGCCGGACGGCCTCGCCATGTCGTCGCGGAACGCCTACCTCTCGCCCGAGCAGCGGAGCGCGGCGCGCGCCATCCCGCTCGCCCTCGCCGGCGCGTGCCGCGCCTTCGCCCGCGGCGAGCGGCGCGCCGCGGCGCTCCTCGAGCCCGCGCGCGCGCGCCTCGCGGCCGCCGCGACGCGCATCGATTACGTGGACCTCGCCGATCCCGAGTCCCTGGCGATCTGGAGCGACGCGGCGGCGATCGGCGATCGGGCGCTGCTGGCGGTCGCCGTCCGCGTCGGGACGACGCGGCTCATCGACAACGTCGTGCTCGGGGAGGACGCGCCGCCCGTCGCGGAGTCGAGCGAGGAGGCGAGCTAGATGTCGAGGACGAGAGGCGAGCAAGAGAGCCCCGCGTCGCGCCCGGCGGGGGAGGCCGGCCGTGGCGTCTTCGTGGTGTTCGAGGGCATCGACGGCGCCGGCACGAGCACGCAGGCCGAGCGCTACGCGGCGCACCTCAGGGCGGCGCGGCGCATGGTGCACGTCACCCGAGAGCCGAGCGCCGGGCCGGTGGGCGCGCTGGTCCGGCAGATCCTGACCCACCGGATCTCGCTCCCCGGCGCCCGCCAGGCGGAGGTCATGGCGCTCCTCTTCTCGGCCGACCGCCTCGATCACCTCGGCGTCGAGATCGAGCCGCTCCTCCGTGACGGGTACGTCGTGATCTCGGATCGCTACGACCTGTCGAGCCTGGCCTACCAGTCCACGACGGCGGGCGAGGACGGGGCGGGCTCCGGGGCGATCGTCGAATGGATACGTGAGCTCAACCGCCACGCCCTGAGGCCCGACGTCACGGTGGTGATCGACGTGGCGCCCGAGATCGCCGAGAAGCGCCGCCGCGGCCGCGGGGGGCCGGAGGAGCTGTTCGAGAAGACCGAGCTGCAGGCGCGGCTCGCGCAGGCATACCGCCGGGCGGAGGAGCTCGTCCCGGGGGACAGGGTCATCCATATCGACGGGGATGGCGCGGTGGACGAGGTCTCCCGGGCGATCACGGCGGCGCTCTCGGCCGTCGTGGATCGGTGAGCCGGGGTCCCCGCTCGAGCATCGGAGTCGAGCTGCCGAGGGCGCAAGGTCCCTGAGCCTCCCCGCGCCGCTGTCGCGCGCTCTACGGGCAAGCTGCGTTCGTGATCTCCACATCGTCGATGTTCCAGCTCGACACGGTGTCAACGAAGGCTTCCCGCCCGATCGCGTAGCCGAAGCGGACCCGCAGGCTGGCGTTCTTGTAGGGCGTCAGGTCATGGACGACCTTCGTCCAGGCCGAGTCGCGGACGCCGGGGTACGCCCCCGACTCGAAGAGCACCTTCCAGCGGACGCCGTCATAGACCTCGACACGGTTCGTCATGTGAGGCGTCTCATCGCTGTTCAGGAGACGCCAGAACGTCAGGTACACGCCGCCCGCGACATCGACGTTGACGACCGGGCTCGTCAGGTAGAAGTATGGGTGGACCCCGAGGGGCGCGTTCCCTCCGATGACCACGCCGGCCACCCCGTTGTCCGACGTCGCCGTGTGATCGAGCGCCGGATCGGGGTGCCCATAGGTCTGCCCGGTTGACGCCTTCGCCGCGCCGATCTGCCAGGTCGGACCGAGCTCCCACCCGGCCCCGTCGCTCTCGAACGTATCCCGGAAATAGACCACCGGCGCCGCCGCGGCGGCGCCGCCCTGACAGACGCCAGCCAGGCAGGACTCCCCCACGGTGCACGAGTCGCTGTCGACGCAGACCCCGCCGTCGGGAACCGGGCGCGCCGTGCACACCCCGGCCTCGCTGCAGACGCCGCGCGTGCAACCGACCGCCTGCGAGAGGCACGACTCCCCGGGGGTGGGGATGGAAATACAGGCGCCGCTCTCGTCACAGACGCCACGATTGCACTCGTCGGTCCCAGAGAGGCAGGCGCCGCCCGGTCCGATCGGCTCAGCATAGCAATTGCCAGAGCCCGGATCACAGGCGCCATCGTTGCACCCGACGCTCAGCGCGCTGCAGTCCTTCGGGACGCCCCCCTCGCAGCGGCCGCTCTGGCAGGTCTTGCCGACCATGCAGAGATCGCCGGAGTCCGCGCACGGCGCCCCCTCGTTCCCCGGAACCGCCTCGCACGCACCGGTGGCCGGGTCGCACGCACCAACATGACAGGAGTCCGGCAGGTGGAAGAAGAAGCAGTCCCGCGGCGTCCCGACGCAAGCGCCGTCCAGGCACGCCGCGTCGAGGATACAGCGGTCTTCCGTCGCGCACGGGGCCCCGTTCGCCCTCGGCTCCACCCCGCAGCGCGGCGCGCCGCCCGCGTCGACGCACGTGACCACGTGACAGGCGTCCGGCGCGAGGCCGCAGTCCTCCTGGGCCCCGCCCTGACAGACACCCTCCTCGCACGTCTCGCCGACCGTGCAGGCGTCCCTGTCGTCACAGGGCTCCCCGCCCGCGCTGGGGACGAGCTCGCAATCGCGCGTCGCCTCGTTGCACACGGCCACGACGCATTGCGAGGTCGGAACGAGCGAGCAGTCGATCCGGCACGGCGCGCCGTCCCCGCCCGCGCCGCCCCCTCCGCTCGAGACAGCCGCCCCAGCGGCGCCGCCGGCCCCCGTCGGGCCCGAGCTGCCCGCGGATGTCGCAGTCGAACAGCCGAGATCCGTCAGGGCGACAGCGGAAAGTACCCATGGAATCCACCTAGTCATGTTCGCCTCTTTCCAGCAAGCGTGACGCACCTCGTGGGAATTACGCGTCCTTCGCGGCTGCGCAAGGAAACATGATGTTCCGGCGCGCGAGCACCCGGAACGGTCGGCGTGCTCAGCAACGAGCAAAGACGCCGAGCCCCGCCGCGCCGGCGCGCGCACGAGACCGCGAGAGCGACGAGAGCCGCGACAAGCGACGAGAGCCGCGACAAGCGACGAAAGAAGAGAGAGCAACGACAGCGCGACACGAGCGGGGCTTACAAACCGGAGAGCCCCTATCGCGCCTCGATCGAGAGCTGCATACACTGACGAGATCGTCTCGGAGCTCGGCCATCCCTCGATAGACAGACCACTTCGCGCGTGGAGCCCCGCGGCAGCGAGCCACGTCGCACCCATTTTCAGAGGAGCGCAGAGATGTCCTTCCGACGCCATTTCGTGTTTGCCCCTTTCCTCGTCGCCGGCGGGATCGCGGCGCAGTCGGGCGGCTGCGCGGCCACCGAGGACGAGAAGCCCGCGAGGATCCCCCGGCCGGATGACGCCGCGAGCGACGGCGGCTCCTTCGGCGTGAGCAGCGCGAGCGGAGACACGTCGCTCGGCGAGGGGGGAGGGCTCGGCGGCGCCGGCGCGGGCGGCCTCGGGGAGGGGTCCTCCTGCGCCCAGGCGAGCGCGGAGGCCACGCTCCTGCCGCTCGATATGCTCGTCCTGCTCGACCGATCCGGCAGCATGCTCGGCTCGAAATGGGTCGGCGTCACAAACGCGCTCTCGGCGTTCGTGACCGACGCCGCCTCGGCCGGGATGAACGTGGGGTTGACCTACTTCCCGCGGAGCAGCAATGGGCAGAGCGACTGCGACCACACGAGCTACGACGAGCTCGCGGTCGCCATCGGCGAGCTGCCGGTGAACACGCCGGAGCTCACCGCCTCCATCCAGAGCACCTCGCCGGGCGGCGGGACGCCCATGCGCCCGGCGCTCCAGGGGGTGCTCGCGAACGCGACCGCCTACAAGGACGCGAACCCTTCCCACAAGGTGATCGTCGTGCTCGCGACCGACGGCGATCCCTCGGGCTGCTCCGGAAACACCGTCGCGAGCACCGCGGAGATGGCGCAGAGGGCCCTCCGCTACAACGGCGTCCAGACCTACGTCGTCGCGGTGCAAGGCTCGACGCTCACCAACCTGGACCAGATCGCCGCCGCCGGCGGGACGACCCGCGCGTTCGACGTCACGGCGGACATCACGGCGTTCTCGGCGAAGATGGCCGAGATCCGCGCGTCGGCGCTCCCGTGCGAGCTCCTCATCCCCGCGCCGCCCGCGGGCGCGGTCCTCGACACGAGCCGGGTCGCGGTCAGGTTCGCGCCCGAGGGCGCGAGCCCGCTGGAGGTCCCGAAGGCGGACGACGCGGCGGACTGCGGCGCGGGGCCGGGGTGGTATTACGACGACGAGGTGCTCCCGAAGAAGATCATCCTCTGCCCGGCGTCCTGCACGACGGTGCAACACGAGGTGCGCGCGGAGCTCGACGTGCTCTTCGGGTGCGCGCCGACGCTGAACTGAGCCCCACCCCCGCCGCCCGCGCGGGGCTCACGGCCGCTTCGGCGCCGCCGTCTTCAGGGCGTCGAGCGCCGCGAGGAGCTCGGCCTCGGTGAACGGGAGCCTCGCGAGGGCCGCCTGCTCGTCGGCGAGCGCGAGCGCTATCTCGCGCTGCGCGTCGCGGGCGCGCAGGACCCACGCCGACGACTCCCCGGTGCGGTCGCCGAGGCGCACGGTGCCGGCGAGCATCTTCTGCCCCTTCTCCAGGAGCACGCGGTAGCGCAGGCGCATCGCCCCCTCGAACAGCTGCCTCTCCCTCGGGGTGTCGGCGCCCCGCGGCGGCGGGACCTGCATCACGTCGCGGTGGAGCTCCTTGTAGAGCTGCCCGATGCGGTAACCCGCCATCGCCGACCAGTGGGCGTCGAGGCTGCGCATCGCCTCAGTGTAGGCGCTCTGCGCGTCGAGCAGCCCCTGGCAGCGGCGCTCGAGCGCCTCGGCGAAGCTCGCCGGCACCGGCACGAAGGTGATCGCCTCGCTCCGGCGCCGCCGCACCTCGCCGAGCGCGAAGCTCACCTGCGCGAGCTCGATCGGCGGCTTGCCGGACTCGCCCAGCCGGTGCTCCTCGATGAGATCACGCGCGAGCGCGACCTGACGCGCCGCCTCCTCCACGAGATCCTGCTCGACCAGGCCGAGCGCGAGCGCGCCGCGCGCCTCGATCGCCTCCAGCACGCTCAGATCGCCGAGGCGGAGCAGGCCGCGCGACACCTCGACGAGCTCGGGCCACCGCTCGAGGGCGGCCGCCGCGCGCGAGAGCCGGAAGAGCGCGCCGCGCGCGACCGCGTGGTCCGGGAAGCGCTGCGCGACCTCGCGGTAGCGCTCGGCCGCGAGCGCGCGGTCGCCGAGCGCCTCGTGCGCGAGCCCGGCGTTGAACAGGCTCGGGGGCGCGACCTCGCCGCCCGGCGCGAGGCGGGCGAGCCGCTCGAACAGGGGCGCCGCCTCACGCGCCTTGTCGGCCAGGAGCAGCGCGCGCGCCCGCTCGAACTCCGCCGCGAGCTCGGCGTCCGAGTAAGGCGACACGACGACCGGCGCGAGCTCGACCGGCGCGCGCGCCGGGGCCGGCCGCGGCGATCGCGCCGGCGCCGGCACGTTGGCCTCCGAAGTGCATCCGCCCAGGACGACCGCAAGGGCCAGAAGGGCGACCGAGGTGGCGCTGGAACTCGACATTGCCGGGGAAGAATAGCCCCACGCTCGAGGTTGTTCCGCAACGTGCATGGACGGAGAGTCCGGCCCGGCCGTCCGGGACACCGGTGGATTGCTGTACGCCGTAGGGCAATCCCTGACTACAACGGCTGCTCTGTGAAATTGCAGAATGGCCTCGCCCGACAAAAAGCCTGCATGGATCCGCCATGTTGCGGTAATCTCGCATTCGTTCATCAGGCCGCTGTCTCGGCGTGTAGCTCGGTCGGCGGCGTTCTCCTCTCCAGCGACGATCGGAACGAGGGCCTCTGTTGTGGGCCCTCGAAGGCATCACGGCCCCGTTGTGGGGCCTTGGAGGTGGGCACATGAAGCATCAGATCATCTCTCCTCGCGCGGTGATTGGAATCGGCCCCGAGCAGCGGCTGAGCATGGCGGAAGCGCGTCATCGCGAGCTCGACTCACGCCTCAGGCAGCTGGGTCGACGGGCGTTCCTGACACCGGGGGAGAGAATGGAAGCTGCCCAGCTCAAGAAGCGTAAGCTCGCCGCGAAGGACGAGATCGAATCCCTGCGCCGGCGGTTGTCGTAGCGAGCGACCCCTCGCCGACCCTCGATCCTGCGCCACACACGGCGCACCCCCCGCCCCTTTCCGTTCTATTCCAGACATCCCGCTCGCCCACGCAATGGGCCGCTCGCACGCTGCGCGCGTCGCACGGATCTGCGCGCGCTGCTGGGACGCGCCCATGCCCGATCGCCGCGGTGGACGTGCCCGCAGGGACGCGCGCACGCAATGCGGTGCTCGCACCCGAGTCGACGCCCGCGAGGCGCGACGAGCGGGGACGTCAGCGCGCGGCGGTCAGAGCGTGGGCGCCGACGGCTCCGACGCCGGCGGCGGCTCCTCGGGCGACGCGGGAGCGTCGGTCTGCGGCGCGGCGCCCCCCTCCGGCAGCGCCTCGGCGCCGCCGTACACGTCGCGGTTGAGGTCCGCGAGGGTCTCGGTCAGGCGGTTCTTCTGCTCGCTGGTGATGCCGCCGGGGGCCTGCTTCTCGGTCGCCGCGGCGAGCCCGAGCCAGTGGCGCGCGTTGTCGCGGTAGCCCTTGCGCGGATCGGCGACGCCGGTGCCCTGCGGCGCGAGGTCGGCCAGGCGGTAGTCCGTCATGCCCCGGAGGTAGGCGTACTGCGCCCGCTCCGGGACCGAGAACGAGTCCTGATCGTGCTCGAGCACCCGGAACAGCGCCAGCGCCTGCTCGAACCGGTTCGCCTCGTAGTGGCTGCGGGCGCGATCGAGATCCTGCGTGTAGGTCGCGCAACCCGACGCAAGGGCGAAGGACGAGAGAAGGAGGACGCACGGGACCAGGCGGCGCATGCGCGCAGGGTATCTCCCGCGTCGCCAGGCGATCAAGCACGAAGGCAGCGCGCCACACACCACGCGCCACGCCGGCCGCTGACGCACCCCGGCACCGTCGCACGCCCGCGGCGCTCCGCATCCAGCGGAGCGCCGTCAGCGCAGGAGCGTCGCGGCGAGGACGCCGCTCACCGCGAGCAGCGCGACCGCCAGCAGGACGACCGCCCAGACGAGGCCGCGCGCGGGCGCAACAGGGCGCGCGGCCGCGACCGCGCCCGGCCCCGTCGCCGACGACAGGGGGGCGACCGGGGGCCGCGGCGCAGCCGGGGGCTGCGGCGCAGCGACGACCGGCGCAGCGGCGACCGGCGCCTGCCCGTCGCCCGAGGGCAAGGCCACCGTGTCGGCCGTCTCCCACACCCCGGCAGGGGGGCGCACGGCCGAGGGCGGCTTGCCGTCGGGGAGGCCCGCGGAGGAGCCGCGATCCATCGAGTCGGCGACGCCCGACGCCACCATGAACGCCTCGGAGAGCTCCCGGGCCGAGGCGAAGCGCGCGTCCGGCTCGACGGCGAGCGCCTTCCGCATCCAGGCCTCGACCTCCACCGGGATGCCAGCGCCCGGCGCCGCCGCGGTCAGCGCGGGCGGGGGCGTCCCCAGGATCTTGGCGATGAGCGGCCCGAGCGCCGGGGCGGTGAAGGGACGTTCCCCCGTGAGGCACTCGTAGACCACGACGCCCAGGGACCAGAGATCGGACCGGTGATCGACGCTCTTCAGGCCTTTCGCCTGCTCCGGGCTCATGTAGTAGGGCGTCCCGAGGAGCGCCCCCGTGCGCGTGGGATCCATGCCGGTGACGGCGAGCGCGTCTGTCACCTTCGCCACGCCGAAGTCGAGGATCTTGACGATCTCCCCATCATCCTCGCGCGCGATAAAGATGTTCTCCGGCTTGATGTCGCGATGGACGAGCCCGGCCTCGTGGGCGCGCGAGAGGGCGCGGCAGACGTGAGAGACGATCTTCGCCGCCTCCGCCGCCGTCAGGCGCCGGCGCGCGGAGAGGCGATCGCGCAGGCTCTCGCCTGCCAGACACTCCATCGCGATGTACGGTAATCCATCGTCGGTGAGGCCATGGTCGAGCACCTTGACCACATGGGCGCTGCGGAGCCGCGCCGCGATCTGCGCCTCACGGTCGAAGCGCGCCCGGGCGGTCGCGTTCTTCGCGGCCTCGACGTCGATGAGCTTGATGGCCACCGGCGTGCGCAGCGACAGGTGCTCTGCCAGCCACACCGAGCCCATCCCGCCCCTGCCGAGGAGCCGGGCAAGACGGTACTTCCCGGCGATACGTTGACCTTCCATGGCGCGGGAGCAGGGTAACGCGGGGCGCGCTCGCCGTTAGTACGGGAGATGGAGGGGTCTGCCAGGAGCTGCGCGGCGACCGGCGCGTCGGTGTCCACGACGACGAGGAGCTGCGTTCGCTCTCCCTGGCCGCAGGCGCCGGAGAGCCCCGCCGCAGCGAGCACGACGAGGATCGAGAGCGCGCGTGTCGGTTCGACCACCTGCCGCCTTTCGCCTTTCTCGTTGCCGCCCGACGGGGCCCAGGGGTAGTCTCCTCGCTATCATCGAGGAGGGGCGAGGCCTAGAATACCGACGACGATGAGGCCCGGAGAATTTTCACAGGGAGGCAAGGAGTCGGGGAGGAAGAAAAAAAAATGGATCTCTCGCTCTTGCCGCCTCTCGCTCCCCGTCTCCCCGCCTCCCTGTGAAATTCCTGCTTTCTCTCGTGGTTTCAATCCGTTTGTCGCTCTAGAGGGTTCTTTCGCTGCTTCATCCGAATCACCCGAATCACCCGAACATCGCTCTGCCGCTCGCGAGGAGATTGTATGTCGTGGGTCACCCGGCCAGTGCTCGCCGCGCTCTCCGTAGCCATCGCGGCGGCGCTCTCTCCGGCGTGCGACGGCGATTCCCCATCCGGCGATCCGGGAGCGGCGGCGAGCACGGGATCGGGCGCCGGCAACGGCGGTGGCGGCGGTGAGGCCACGTACGGCGCGAGCGCGTGCGGCACGTGCGTGGAGCAGACAGCGTGCTTGTCCCAGGTGAACGCGTGCGCGGCCGACCCGGGCTGCGCCGCCTACCTCGACTGCCTCGACGCTTGTCCGCTGGGCCCAGGTGGGGACGCGGACATCGCGTGCGAGCAGGCGTGCCCGCCCGTCACCGGCTCTCTTGGCCAGAGCGCGAAACAGGCCTTCATCGACTGCCGCCTCGCCGGCCCGGGCGCGGCGTGCGCCGGTTGCGGTCAGATCCCCGCCCCGACAGACCCGGATTTCAACCAGACGTGCTCGCCGTCGGCGGATCCGAACACCTGCTACAAGTGCGAGGACGAGCGCTGCTGCGAGACCTACCAGGCTTGCAGAGACGACCAAGATTGCCAGGACCTTGTCACGTGCGTCAAGGCGTGCGCCGAGGACCCGGATGAGGCGGCCTTCTCGCCCTGCGAGAGCGCGTGTTACCAGGCGCACACCGCCGGCTACGTCGCCTACAGCCACCGGATGGCGTGTATGCAGTACTTCTGCTTCGACGACGACGCTTGCGGCAGCGAGCCGCTGGACCCCTGCGTCAAGTGCCAGAACCTGCACTGCGCCGATGAGATGGCGGCTTGCCAGCATGAGCTCGAGTGTGCGTTGCTGGACAACTGCAAGGTCCCGTGCGACGTCGCGGACCAGGCCTGTCTCCTGGAGTGTGACGCCATGTTCCCGGACGCGGTGGCCACCCACAAGGCCGGGCTCGATTGCGCGCTCGCCCACTGCGAGATCGCTTGCGGCGGAACGGACTGAGGGGGCGGCCAGGGACGAGGGGTACGATGCGGACACGATGGATCCTGGGTGGCCTGGTCGTGGCGGCGCTCGATCTCTCGACGGCCGGGCGCGCGCGCGCCGAGACGCCGGCAGAGGCGCCGGCGGTCGATGAGCGCACCGCGCGTGGCAGGGCGGCGTTCCTGCTCGGCGTGCAGCGCTCGAAGGACGCGCAGTGGGGCGAGGCGCTCGCCGCCTTCGAGGAGGCGGCGGCGGCGCGGGACGCGCCCATCGTCCAGTACAACATCGGCTTCTGCGAGCGCGCCCTGGGCCGCTACGCCGCCGCGCGCCGCACCTTCCGCCGCGTGCTCGCGGGCACCGAGGGCCTGGCGCCCGCGCAGATCGACGACGCGAGGGCGTTCGTCGCCGAGCTGGATCTGCTCGTGGTCCGGGTGGCGGTCACGCTGGATCCCCCGGGCACCCCGCTGACCGTCGACGGGCGCGCGCTCCGGCTGGCCACCGACGATGGGACCCGGGTCTTCGTGACGCTCCCCGGGTCCGCCGAGCGCGCGGCGGCGCCGGTGGACAAGAGCTTCACCGTGGAGCTCGATCCCGGGGTCCACCTCTTCCGCGCGGCGCGGCCAGGGCGCCAGGACGCCTTCGTCCAGAAGACCTACCGGCCGGGGGAGAAGGCCACGCTCGATCTGCACCTCGATATCCTCCCCGCGCGGGTGGCGGTGCGCGCGGAGCCGGCGCAGGCGCTCGTGCGCGTGGACGGCCGCGAGGCCGGGCTCGCGCCCATCGACCTCGAGCGGCCGCCGGGGAAGTACAGGATCGAGGTGGTGCGGGACGGGTTCGAGACGTACGCGGCGACGCTCGATCTGCACGCGGGGCAGCGGGCGGATCTGACGGCCAAGCTGATCCCGGTGCGGCCGTCGCTGTGGACGCGGTGGTGGTTCTGGACGGGCGCGGCGGCGGTGGTGACGGGAGGCGTGGTGCTGACGTACGCGCTGACGCGGCCGGAGCCGGACTACAACGGGGGGAGCCTGAACTGGGTCGCGGAGCCGGCGGCGATCAGGTGGTGAGGGGCGTCGGGCGCGCGAGGCGCCCTGATGCCAGGGCCGCCGTGCTGCGCGCGAGGCAACCGAGCGGCGCGCGTACGGTGGTGGGGCAGCTAGAAAGGCCCGGCAACGGTGCCCGCACCGTGTCGCTGCGCGAGGTCGACGCGGTTCTCGAGACCACGGCCAGCGAGGCCGCCGAATGACCGGAAGGCGGCTCTATCTACGCGCAGGACGCTATGCGGAAGGTCCGAGTGACTACGACTTTCTCTTGCCGCTCCTCGTTGGGCGGAGAGGAAGAAGGAAAAATTCACAGGGAGGCGGGGAGGCGGGGAGGCGAGAGATAGGGATCAGTCGTTCGAGCCATCAGGCTCGGCGCCGACTGCTTCGGGCGGCATCGATGCGGGGCGGCCGGTGGTGCTGGGGTGGCCGTCTTCGGTGCGACATCGGGAGAACCGGACAGCCTCCGCATCGCGGCGTACCAGGCGTCGGATCCCGCGGCGGAGCACCGGCGTGTTGAAGTTGACGAGTAACCCGACGTCCATGTGCGTCAGCTTCAGGTATGTGAGCACCTGAGCTTCATAGACGGGCAGCATGTGCTCGACGGCCTTGAGCTCCAGGATGAGCTTCTCCTCGACGACAACGTCGAGTCGATAACCACACTCGAGCGTCGCCCCCTTGTAGGTCACTGGAAGTGGCCTTTGCCTCGCGAAGCCCAAGTCCATGAGCGACAGTTCACGACACAAGCACTCTTCGTAGGCAGACTCCAGGAGCCCGGGACCGAGGTGGCGGTGCACCTCGATGCACGCTCCGATGACTCGCTCGGACAGATCCCACAATCTTCTCGTTTCCCTGTCACCCCGTGATGAGTCCATGCTCATGCCTATATATCGACGCAAAATCAGCTCTGGTTGCGCGAATTGACGTCACGGGGAACCGCCCTGCAAACGAGCGACCTGAAAGCAGTCAACCCCCAAGCGAGCAGCCTCGAAAATGGCCCACCTCTCGCCTCTCCACCTTGGTCTATATATATCTCTCTCCTCCCCGTCTCCACGTCTCCCTGTGTAATCTCTCTTTCTCTGTCTCCCTCCCAACAAGCCGCTGCTGCCGACCGCGCTTCGCGCGGCGGCACACCGGCAAGACGATCGACTGCTGTCCTCGCTCGCGTTGTCGCTATATTTCCCGGCGCCTGCGATGTCGAGACCGAGGCGCGGATGCTGGTCGATGCCGAGGTCTTCCGGCCCTGGCTCGGCAGCGGCGCGCAATCAGCTCTCCCCGCCGAGCCAGAACGCGAGGCCGATCCCAAGCTGGCGCTGGGGCGAATCTTGAAAGAAGGAGGGATGAGACGAAAGCCGGAGCGGCTCTACCGCTTGTTCGCCGAAGAGGTCAGCCTCGAGGCGCTGCGAGCACTGCCGGCTTTCCAGCGCTTCGAAGCGGAGCTCGCCGAAGCAATCCGCGCTGTCGCGCGCTCGCAGGGATGGCCCCGATGAGCTCCACCTCGGCTCACCCCCCGAGCCGCCTCCCGAGGAGCCGCGCGGCGAGCTTCCGCAGCCAGTCCGCCCGCCGCGCGTCGGGCGGGACGAGCCGCCCCGTGCGCGCGGCCTCCAGGATCGCCGCCGTCTCCGGCGTCGGGTCGGCGCACGCCTGCAGCACCCGGAAGACCGTCGCGTCCTCGTGCGCGACGCCCGCCTCCTCCACCCAGGCGTCCACCGACGCCGCGAACGCAGGATCCCCGGGGAACGGCTGCTCCTCCGCGTTGCTCGGGCCGAGCCCGTTGATGCCGCTGATCACGAGGTCCTTGCGATCCTTGTAGGTCAGCCCCGCGAGCTCCTCGGGCAGCAGCGGGCGGCCGATCCAGATGTCCTGCACGCCCATGCCGAGCGGGAACTCGAGCCGCCGCTCGAGCGGCTCCGGCGACAGCGCGCCGGAGAAGCGCACCGGCACCACCGGGACGCCCACCGCGAGCGCCATGTCGATGAACGAGCCGCTCATCTTGCGCACCGGCGTGCGGCAATCGAGCGACCGCGTGCCCTCGACGTGCACCATCACGCCCTTGCCGGCCCCCTGCATCTCGGCCCCGAGCTCCGCGATGATGCTCCCGAGCGACGCCTTGTCCTCGCGATCGAAGTACGTGATCACCTTCGGATCGCGCGCGCCAGGGTACGCGAAGCAGTGCGCGAGCATCGTGCCGAGCCACGTCGTCCGGTGCTCGGCCTTCGCCAGCGTGACCGTCGAGACCTCCGTCAGGCCGGACACGGCGATGCCGAACAGCAGCGACTCCACGCCGACCTGGTGGTTGCCGAGGTAGAGCAGGCTCCGGCCCTTCACGGCGCGGAACGCCGCGGGATCGACGACGTGCACCCGGCGGATGAACCGCTCGATGAGGCCGAAGTACAGGTCCTCCGCCGGCCACCGGCCGATGCCCATGGCCGCGCCCCAGTAGCGGCGGACAGGCGCGATGTCGATCACGGGCGCGCCCGCGTCGCGGACCACGACCTCGGAGCCCTCGCGCGCCACGGCGAACGGCCAGCGCGTGAGCGGCTGCGCCGAGGAGACGCCGTCGAGGGACACGGTCGACGGGTGCACGCCCGCGCGCCGCGCGACGTGATCCTTCACCGCCGCCGCCTCGACGAGGTCGCCCGACGCGGCGTAGAGCTGCGCCACGGTGCCGGGCATCCAGTCCATCGTGCGCACGTCGGCGGGGCTGCAGCGCGCCTCGCCCGACGCCGCGTCGACCCGCGAGACGCCGAGGTCGACCGGCGCGCGATCGCGCAGGAACGCCCGGCGGATCCCGGGAGGCGCGCCGCCGATCGGCCCCTGCGGGAGCAGCACCTCGACCAGCCGGAGCTCCAGCCAGACGCGCTCTCCCGCCGCGGCCCCAGCCTGCGCGATGGCCTGCACCCGGAACGAGACGAAGCGATCGTCACGGCCCTCGTAACGCACCTCCACGCGCACCGGCGACCCGGGCGCCGGCCCGTACAGGCGGAGCGACGGGATGCGCGACGGGAACGCGATCTGGGCGGGCGGGCACTCCGGATCCCACAGCGACAGCCGGTCGTGCGGGATGGTGTGGGTCAGCGCGTCGAGCATGCCCTGGTGCAGCGTGCCGGGGGGAACCGAGCCCCTCCGGGGGTCCAGCACCGCCGATGACCCGCGCGCGCCGAGGCGGAGGGCGGTCAGGTACTGGAACGCAGGGCCGTGGAACAGCGTCCCCGCGGCGTACGGATCGTCCGCCTCCGGCGCGTCGAGCGCCGGCTCCGGCGCCGGGGCGGGCGGGTAGTCACGGGCCACCCGCACGCGGCCGGTGCACACGGGCTCGAACCGCGAGAGCGCCGGGTTCGATGCCTCGCGCCACGCGAGCAGCCGGACGTCGAGGACGTCGCCCGATCCGGTCGCCTCGGCCTTGACGCGCACCGGCCCCGGCACGGGCAGCCAGCGCTGCACCACCACGTCCTCCACGGCCACGACCACGCTCCCCGGGCGCGCCCGCAACGCGGCGCCGGCCAGCCGGTCGACCATGCTCATCCCGGGGAGCGCCGGGACCGTCCACGTGGGGCGGTGGTCCGCAACCCACCCGTCCGGGTCCAGCACCTCCTCGACGTCGTCGAGCGCCGGCGCCGGCGCGGCCTTCGCCGCGGGCTGCTCCTGCGGGCGCAGGCGCGGGCTCCCGCCCACGGCGCCCGGGAGCGAGGCGAGGCTGCGCGCGCTCGCGCGCGGGTCGAAGCCGACGTCGCGCCGCGTCCGCGGCGAGGCGCCGTCGACGATCCGCACGCCGAGCGTCGCGCCGTAGATGCGCAGGCCGTCCACCCAGAGGTAGGACTCGGCGATGACGTAGGGCCCGCGGTCGTCGCGGCCGATCTCGAGGATGTCGGTGTCGACCGTCACGCGCCGGCTGGCCGGCAGCACCTGGCCCCGGTACCGCCAGGAGTGCTCGTGCCCCGTCATCACGGGCTCGAACCGCGGGTCGCGGAGGCCCGCGTGGAGGTCCTGGTGCAGCATCCAGAACTGGATCGTCTGCAGCATCGCCTCGATGCCGAGCGAGCCTGGCTGCACGGGATCGCCCAGGAAATGGGCCTTGAAGAACCACTCCGACGCGTGCACGTCCCGCCGCGCGCGGAGCCGGCCGAGCCCCTTCCGGCCGCCGGCCTGCCACAGGCCGTCGATCCGGTCGATCATCAGCAGCGACGGCCGCGCGAGCCCGAGCTTGCCGCCGCAGTACCGCGCGGGGCGCTCGCGGAGATCGACCTCGAAATCGGACGGCTCATCGAGCGCGGCGACCTCCTCGGGCCTCGGCGGGATCCCGATCTGCGTCGCGAGCGCGGCCTTCGGGAAGAAGCCGAACACCGTGTCGAGGTCGTACACCCGCGCGCCGCCGAGGCTGCACTCGACCCGGAACGAGAGGATGATCATGCCGCCCGACCGGGACATGTTCGTGAGCCGCGATCGGGTGCGCAGCGCGCTCACTGCCGGCGCCGGCGCCGGCAGGACCTCGGCGTGCAGCGTGCCCTTGCCGTCGAGGTTGCGGAAGTACAGCGCGCCGTCGGTCGAGAGCGCGCAGCCGGCGTAGCTCGCGAGCCAGCCGCACGTCTGGAGCGCGGCCTCGAGCACCACCGCGAACGGCATCGTGAGGCTCGCGTTCTCGTCGAAGTACCACGCGTCCTCCGGGACGTCGTACTCGACCTCGACCTCGGCGCCGGCCTTCATGGACGCCATGGGGCGCGAGACCGACAGGACCCGGCTCATGAAGTGGTACGGCGGCCCCGGCAGCCGGGCGACGTGCTGGCCCCCGTCGAACCTGCGGTAGAGCGGGCCGAACGCGTCCGACGGCCGGCCCCAGGCGCACGAGAGCAGGCTCCGGTAATCGAACGGGAAGCCGCCGGCGTCCGCGTGTCCCGCCGAGGCGGCGCCGTCCGGCGGCGGCGCGCCCGTCTCGGACCAGGGCACGCGCGCGACCGGCACCGGCTCGACGTGGCCGTCGAGCAGCTCGGGGACGCTCGCCAGCGGCCAGTCGGGGCTGAGGCGCAGGCCCACGCGGCGGGCGTGGAACGCCTTGAGGCCGTCGACCGTGCACAGGAAGTCGGCGAACACCGTCGGACACGGGCCGTCGTGGACCTCCTCGACGAACACCTCGTACGTGAGCACCCGGCTCGCCGGGACCACCTGGCCCCTGCAGCGGAGCAGGTACGGGATCTCCGGCACGGGCTCGAAGCGGAAGCCGTCCGCGTCCACCGTGAAGCCCATGGCCGCCATGTAGAACGCGAGCGCCTGCAGGCAGCCCTCGAACATGAGCGTCCCCGGCATGCAGGGGTCGTCCTTGAAGTGGCCCTCGAAGTACCAGCCGTCCTTCGTGATCGGCAGCGTGGCCCGGAGATAGCCGCGCTTCCACGGGCCGCCCGCCGGGTCGAACACGTCGACGCGCTCGAAGAACAGCATGGGCGGGGCGCTGATCCGCGGCGTCCTGACGTGGGTGCTCAGACGATCGAAGCCGGGGCCGAACGCCGCCGCGCCGTCGCCGGCCGCGAACGCGAGGAGGTCGGCCCGGTCGAACGCGGGCTTCTGGCACGCGATCCGGGGCGGATCGAGGCGGGCGGTCGTCGCGTGCTCGGCGGTGTCCGCGTCCCAGAGGACGCCGCCGGAGCTCGCGAGCTCCTCGTCGGTGAAGAAGCCGGCCTGGCCCTTGCGCGTCTTGAGGCGCAGCTCGCCGCCGATCCGGCAGTCGTAGTGGAAGAAGAACAGGCGCACGTCGCCGTGCTTCGCGTGCCCGTCGACGTGGATGTCGTAGACGAGCGTGTCGCCCGGGCGCGGCAGGCCGCCGTAGAAGGTGAGCTCGCAGCCGAGCAGGCGGTAGACGCGCTCGCCCTTGTTCTCGAAGTCGGCGCCGAGCCAGCTGATGAGCAGCAGGTCGGCCTGGCCGCTCTCGATCATGACGCCGGCCGGCATCGCGCCGTCGTGCAGGTACCAGGAATCCCACCGCACGTCGGTCTCGGTCCACATCGTGCCGAGCTTCATCGAGCCGGGCTCGGCGTCGATCCCGGTGACCCGATCGGCGAGCAGGAGCGGCGGCATGGGCATGCGCACCTGGCGGCGATAGGCGTCCTGCCGGGCGAAGAGCGGGCCGAACACCTCGGAGATCCGGCCCGAGGCGAGGTGCTCGAGCTGCTCGCGGCTGAACCGGGGGCCGCGGGGCGCGACGGAAGGCGCCGCGGCGAGCACCGGCTGGGCGGAGGGGCGCGGCGGCTCGACGACGCGCGGCTCGAACGAGCGCGGCGCCTCGGCGCGTGCGGGATGCGGTGGCTCGACGCGGACGGGACGCGGCGCCTCGATCAGCTGCGGCGCAGCGGCGGGGCGCGGCGCCTCGATGCGCGCGAGAGGCGGCGCATCGATCGGCCGCGGCGCAGCGGCGGGGCGCGGCGCCTCGACCAGGCGCGGGGCCTCGGTACGGACCGGCGCGGCGTGAGGCACCTGCGCCGAGGGGGTCTCGACCACCACCGCGGCCGCGCCCGACGACGCCTGCACGAGCGAGTCCAGCGCGCGCTGCCGCATCCGAAGGAACCGACGGTGGACCTGGGCCTGCTGCTCCGCCCACTCCTTGTGGATCTGCGCGAGCTGCACGGTGAACGCCGCGGCGCCGGCGATCACGTCGCCCGGAATGTCCACGGCAGCGGCCGCGACGACGGCCGGTCCGACCGGCGGCGGCTCCTCCGCGAGGCTCGCGGCGACGGCCGTGACGACGGCCGGCCCGACCGGCGGCGGCTCGTCCCAGGACGGCGCCCGATCCGCGTCGGCGGCAGAGAACCCCGTGGGCCCGGGGTACAGCGGCGGCAGGTCGTCGAGGGCGGACGGCAGAGGCGGCGCAGGTTCCATGGAGTCTCCGGGGGATGAACAGGAGGCCGCGCCGGGCACGACGATCGCCGGCGGGTGGGCGGGGAGCGTGAGCGTCGGCCCCTCCGCCGATCGCGGCGGCGGGAGCGGCGCGGCGGGGCCGCCGGCCCCGATGCGGACCGACAGCGAGCCGCCGCCGAGGCCGGCGCAGCGGACCTCGGCGACCCGGATCTCGTCGGGCCACGGCGCCCCGTCGGGCTTGCGGCCGTGACGGCAGGCGAGCACCGCGGCGGCCACGTGCAGCAGGCCCGAGGCGGCGTGCGCGTGGCCGAACCGCGGCGCGAGATCCGTGGACGACAGCACGAGACCAGGGTCGGCCGGCTCGTCCACGACCACCGCCAGGACCGGGTGCCGCTCCCGGACGGCGTCGTCGAGGCGCTCGAGCACGAGCACCACGGCGGCGTCGCCGGGGGGCAGGCGGACGCCGAGCGCCTCGAGCGCGGCCGCGTGGGCGGGCTCGCACGAGAGATCCACCGCGCCGACGATCGCCGCGTCCACCGCGCCGGCGCGCAGGGCGCGGGACGCCACGCGCAGCGCCCAGGGGCCGGACAGCTCCTCGGCCGCGATCGTGAACGACGGGCCACCGACGTCGAGGTGGCTGTTCAGCCGGTTCGCCGGGATGTTGGGCATGTTCCCGACGACGCCCGCCGCCTGCAGCGCGGGGATGATCGCGTCCTTTAGCGCGCCGACGTCGACCGACGGACCGAGCCGCGCCGGCGCCGTCTCGGCGAGCCGCCAGCGCGCCATGTACCGGCACACCTCGGTGTCGGCGCCCATGCCGATCAGCACGGCGGTGCGATCGCGCGGCAGCGCGAGCCCCTCGGTGGCCTCGATCACCGCCTCGAGCAGCAGCGTCTGCTGGGCGAGCGCCTGCTGCAGATCGCGCGGCGGGAACCGGAGCCGATCCGCGGGCAGCGCGACCGCCGCCCGGCGGGGCGAAGCGCCGCGGCCCGAGAGGAGCGGCTCCGCGAAGGCCCGGACGCCGCCGAGCTCACCGACGCACAGGCCCATGGCCACCACGGCCAGGGGGCCTGCCGGCGCGGGGCGCCCGGCATCGACAGGGCGCGAGGCCGCAGCGGCGGCCTGCGGCGCGGCGTGGGCCGCGCGGCCCCTCGGCGAGGACGGCTCGTACGCCTCCACGAGGAGGTGGGCGTTGTTCCCGCCGAACCCGAACGCCGACAGGCCCGCGAGCCGCCGCCCCTCCCACGGCTCGGCGCGCTGCAGCACCCGGAAGGGGCTCGAGGCCACCGCCTCGCTCAGCGGATCGGCGTGCAGCGTCGGCGGGCGGACGCCGGCGGCCATGGCGCCGAGCAGCTTGAGGAGCCCGGCCGCGCCGGCCGTCGTGACGAGGTGACCGAGGTTCGACTTGAGCGAGCCGAGCGGGACCTCGCGGGAGCCGAACACCTCCTTGAGGGTCGCGATCTCGGTCGCGTCGCCGAGGGGCGTGCCCGTCGCGTGGCACTCGAGCAGCGACACCTCGCGGGGATCGAGGCCCGCCGTGGCGTACGCGGCCCGCATCGCGCGCAGCTGGCCCTCGACGGAGGGCGCCAGGAGGCCGCGGCCGCGGCCGTCGTTCGACAGGCCGATCCCCCGGATCACGCCGAGGATCGGCCTGCCCGCGGCCTCCGCGTCCGACAGGCGCTCCAGGACCACGAACGCCGCGCCCTCCGCCGGGACCAAGCCGTCGGCCTCCGACGAGAACGGGCGGCTCTGCCCGGTGCGGCTCATGGCCGACAGCGCGCAGAACCCGATGTGCATGAAGAGGTCGTCCGAGCGGCACACCGCGCCTGCGAGCATCCGGTCGGCCTCGCGGTCCTGCAGCCGCTCGCAGGCGAGCGCGATCGCGTACAGCGACGACGCGCACGCGGCGTCGAGCGCGAACGCCCCGGCCCCGAGGCCGAGCACGTCGGCCAGCAGGTGGGCGGGCAGCCCCGACATGAACCGGTTGCGCGGATCGGGCCGCGGGACGCCGGCGAGATCGCCGAGCCACGTCGACTCGACCCACGCCGACATCGCCGACGACGGGAACGAGAGGTTCCCGAGCACCGCGCCCGCGCGGTCGGACCGGCCCTCGTGCCCCGCCTCGCGCAGCGCCTCGCGGCCCGCGTGCAGCACCCACTGGAAGAGCGGGTCGAGCGCGAGCAGGGACTCGGGCGGCCCGCCCCGCCGCGGGAACGGGTCCCTGGCGAGCACGCGGCGGAAGTGCTCGTCGAACCCGGTGACGTAGCCGCCGCGGTCGCTCCACGCGCGGTCCTTCGCGTCGCGCACGTCGCGCGCGCCGCGCGCGGGAAGCCCCCCCTGCGCGAGGGCGCGCTCGCGCGAGAGGCGCCAGCGGCCGTCGGGCGCGGCGGACACGAGGTCCCTGCCGGCGAGCACGTTGTCCAAGAGGGCCGCGGGGTGGAGCGCGCCCGGGAGGACGCACCCGCGGCCGACGATCGCGATGGGCTCGAACACGCTGGCCTCGATCACGCCTGGCCGCGCGCCGTGTCGGGGCGCAGGACGTACTGCACGTCGCGCAGCTCCGCGACGAGCGAGCCGCGGTCGTCGACGAACGAGATGTCGGCCTTCGTGCGATCGCGGGCCACGATCTGCCCGCGCACCACCGCGCGCAGCGGGCCGTCGGACGGCCCCTCGGCGAAGGTGTGCAGCGCGCCCACGGACATCGGGAGCGCCGCGCCGCCGAGCACGTGCTGCGTCCACAGCGTCGCGAGCTGCAGCCCGCCGTCGAGCGCCGCCGGATCGGTCTTCCACGGCTGGGCCACCCAGCCGGCCTCGCGGAGGCCCACGACCGTCCCCGCGATCCCGTCGCGGCTCACGCCGTCGAGCCGCCGGATCACCTGGAAGTCGCGGCCGTGGAAGAGCGTGCGGCCGTCGTACAGCTCGCCGCCGGCGGTCCACGGACCGAGCTCCGGCGCGGCCGGGCCCTTCGGGGCCACGCGCCCTTCGGGCTGCTGCATCTGGATGGTCGCCGCGTAGTGCAGCGCCCCCTGCGGCCCGCGCAGCTCCGCCGCGAGCACCGCGCCGTGGCCGTTGCTCACCTCGCGGCAGTCGACGCGGAACACCTCGCCGCCGGACTCGTACGCCGCGAGCTTGATCCCGCGCAGGACCCGCACGTCGCGGAGCTCGGTCACGACGAGATCCGGCCGGCACGCGCGCGCGGCGCGGGCGAACCACTCGAGCGCGATCACCACCGGCACCACGGGCACGCCGTTGATGGCGTGATCGCCGAGGTAGGGGTGCGTCGCGCGGTCCGCGCGGACGGCCAGCGCGACCCGGCCGCCGTTGCCCTGGGCCGCGAGCGCCTTCGGCTCCGCGCCGAGCACGAGCTCGACCGCGCCGGGCGGGGCGCCGCCTTGCCCGCGATCGCCCGACGCGTCGCACAGCTCGTCGAGGAGCATCTTCGCGCCCGCGGCGAGCGGGATGAGCGGCACGCCGAGCTGCGCGAAGTGGGCCTCGAGCGCCGCGTTCACCATGCCGCCTTGCCAGGGGCCCCAGCCGAGCGACTTCACCCGGCAGCCCGGGCGGCGGGCTGCCTCGGCGGCCGCGACCTTGTTCAGGACCTCGTTCGCCATCGCGTAGTCGCACTGCCCCTTGTTGCCGCCGCGCGCGGCGACCGAGCTGAAGAGGACGATCGCCTTGAGCGGGTCGCCCGCGGTCGCGCCGAGCAGGGCCCGGAGGCCGTCGACCTTCGTGCTGAACACGCGCTCGAACTGCTCGACCGTCTTCTCGGCGACGAGCTTGTCGGCGAGCACGCCCGCGCCGTGGACGATCGCCGTGACGGGGCCGAGGGCGCCGCGCACGCCGTCGAGCGCCGCGGCCACCGCCCGCGCGTCGTTCACGTCGACAGGGACGTAGAGGGCCTCGCCGCCGGCGGCGCGGATCGCGTCGAGCGTCGCGCGGACCTCGCGGTTCGCGAGGATCTTCGCGACGCCCCGGCCGATCTCCGCCGGGGTCACCCGCTGGCCCGCCGAGGTCGCCGCCTTGACGAGCGCCGCCTTGAGCGCGGCCTCGCCGTCGATGCCGCGGCAGGCGGCCGGCTCGTCCTCGAGCGCGGTGCGGCCGAGCAGCGCGAACCGCGCGTGGCTGGCCCTGGCGAGCGCGATCAGCGTCGCCGCGGTGACGCCGCGGGCGCCGCCGCTCGCCACGACCACGTCGGACGGCCCGAGGGGGAGCGGCCCGGGCTGCGCGTCCTGCCGGACGCTGCGCGGGGTGGTGCGCCGGCCGTCCGCGCGCAGGCCGATCTCGAGCTCGACGCCGCCGGACAGGAGCTCCGAGGCGATGGCCTCCGCGAGCTCGCCGTCGGAGCGGCCGGCGCGCTCGAGGTCGATCGCGCGGCAGGACGCCTCGGGCCACTCCAGCGCCGCCGTCTTCACGAGGCCCGGCAGCCCGCCGACCCAGGCCCGGTCCGAGCCCGCGAGGCCGAAGTCGCCGCCGGTGTCCTGGACCGAGACGAAGAGGGCCGGCTTCGCCGCGATCGCCTGGGCAGCGAGGAACGCCTCGCGGTGGACGGCGAGCGCCTCGTCGGCCGTGGCCAGCTCGCGCAGGCCGCCGAGGAACACGGCGCCGCGCGCGCCGCGGGGCACGGCGGGGGCGTACTCGGCGGCGATCCCGCGCGCCGCGAGGGCCGCGACGAGCGCGGGGCCGATCGCGTCGTGGCCGGTGACCACGAGGGTGCCTGCGTCGAAGAGGCCGGGCATCGTGAGGCCGGCGGCGGGCGCCGGCTCCTCGACGAGCGTCCACCGGCCGAGGGGCGCGGAGGCCGGCTCCTCGGCGGGCTCCGCCGGGGCAGCGCCGGCGGTGGCAGCGGCGGGGCCGAGGCTCGCGCGGAGGTGGTCGACGACCTGCCCCAGCGTGCGCAGCTGCGCCAGCGCCGAGGCGTCGACCTCCGCCAGCCCAGGCGTCCGGTCGCGGACCGCCGACAGGATCTCCACCCGCTTGATGCTGTCGATGCCGAGATCGCTCTCCAGCTCCATCTGCAGCCCCAGCATCTCCGCCGGGTAGCCCGTCGTCTCCGCGACGACCGCCATCACCACCCGCTCCACATCGGCCGCGCCGGGCGCCGCGCCGGACGCGACGGCAGGCGCGGCGATAGCAGGCACGGTGGCGGCGGTGGGCGTGACGACTTCCGAGCTCGCGCTGGCAGCAGGCAGCGAGGCGCGGAGGTGGTCGACGACCTGCCCCAGCGTGCGCAGCTGCGCCAGCGCCGAGGCGTCGACCTCCGCCAGCCCAGGCGTCCGGTCGCGGACCGCCGACAGGATCTCCACCCGCTTGATGCTGTCGATGCCGAGGTCGCTCTCCAGCTCCATCTGCAGCCCCAGCATCTCCGCTGGGTAGCCCGTCGTCTCCGCGACGACCGCCATCACCACCCGCTCCACATCGGCCGCGCCAGGCGCCGCGGTGGACGTGACCGCAGGCGCCGCGACGGCAGACGCCTTCGCGGCGGGCGCGGCGACAGCCGGACTGGCGCTGGCGGCCGGCCCGGCGGCCGGCAGTGAGGCGCGGAGGTGATCGACGACCTGTCCCAGCGTGCGCAGCTGCGCCAGCGCCGAGGCGTCGACCTCCGCCAGCCCAGGCGTCCGGTCACGGACCGAGGACAGGATCTCCACCCGCTTGATGCTGTCGATGCCGAGATCGCTCTCCAGCTCCATCTGCAGCCCCAGCATGGAGACGGGGTATCCCGTCTTGTCCGCGACCACGTCGAGGACCAGCCGCTCGATATCGACACGCGGCGCAGCGGCGACCACCGCCTGCGTCGCCACGGCGGCCACGGGCGCGGTGACGGCCGTAGACACTGCCGGCGCCGCGGCTGCGGCCTTCACAGCCGCAGCAGGCGCCGCGGTGGCCGCTTTTGCTGTCACGGCGGGCGCTGCAACGGCCGCCTTCGCTGTCACGGCAGGCGCCGCCTGCGCCGGCAGCGCGACAGCCATAGAGAGCTCCCCGCCTGCGCCGTTCAGGCCGTCCAGGGCCACGTTGCTCCTGCCCTCGCTGGAGCGCGCGGTCGGCGCTGCTGCAGGCCGTACGGACGCCTCCGAGACAGGCCCCACATGCACCGGAGCGAGGAGAACCGGCGCAGGCCGTACCTCGGACACCGTCGTCGGAGCGACCGGGTACGGAGCGCCGGTCGCCAGCGCGGCAAGCCCTGAGAAGGACGCCTCGGCGGCCTGGAGGAAGGCGATATGGCTCTCGGCCATCGTGCGCTGGTACACGCCGTGGGCTTCCGCCGTGGCGCGCTGCGCTTCCTGGTACGCGGCCAGCCACGACGCGCCAGCCGCCGGCCGCGACGCGCTCACCACAGGCGTCGACGCGCTCACTGTCGGCCGCGGCGTACTCGCCACAGGCGCCGACGCGCTCACTCCCGGCTGCGACGCGCTCACCACCGCCCGCGGCGCGCTCACTACCGCCCGCGGCGCGCTCACTGCCGGCGCCGACGCGCTCACTACCGGCCGCGGCGCGCTCACTGTCGGCGCCGACGCGCTCACTCCCGGCTGCGACGCGCTCACTACCGGCCGCGGCGCGCTCACCACCGCCCGCGCCGCCTCCGGCGCCGGCTTCTGCGCCGCCCGCGGCGGGCTCGCCGCCGGCAGCGCCTTCGCGCCCCCCTGCGGCGGGTACGGCTTCCCGTAGTTGCTGCCGTTGATCTGCAGCGCCAGCTTCGGCTTCGGCAGCGCCCGCGGATCGCTCGGCGCCGCGAAGCCTTCCCACAGGACCCGCGTGTCCAGCGGCACCCCGGCCACGGCGAGCCGCGCCACCGCCTCGAACAGGCTCGTCACGCCGTGCTTGCCCTTGCGGTCGAGCGCCACCGCCCGGTGCGGCCGGCCGCTCAGGATGTCGCCGACCAGGTTCGTCAGCACCGAGCCCGGCCCGACCTCGACGAACGTGCGCACGCCGTCCGCGTACATCCGCTCGATCTCCTCCACGAACCGCACCGGCTCCGCGAGCTGCCGCGCCAGCCGGTCGCGCGCCGCGTCGCCGCCGCCCGCGTACGGCTCGATCTCCGCGTTGCTGTACACGGGCGCCGCCGGCGCCTCGACCGCGATGCCCGCCAGGAACTCGCGGAGCGGCGCGCTCGCCTCCGCCACGAGCGGCGAGTGGAACGCCGCGGCCACGTCGAGGCGCCGCGCCTGGATCCCGGCGCCCTTCAGCCGCTCCTCCGCCGCCTCGATCGCCGCGACCGAGCCCGACAGCACCACCTGCTTCGGGCCGTTGTGGTTCGCGATCACCACGCCGCCGAGGCCGAGCGCCCGCACCTCGTCGATCCCCCGCGGGACCGCGATCATCGCGCCCCGCTCCGACGACGCCGCGCCCATCAGCTCGCCGCGCCGCCGCGCCACGCGCAAGAGGTCCGCCGCGGACAGCGCGCCGGCCGCGTGCAGCGCCGTGATCTCGCCGAAGCTGTGGCCCGCGAACGCCTCCGCCCGCACCCCGAGCGCCGCGAGCAGCGCGAGGTGCGCGAGGCTCGTCGCGCCGATCGCCGGCTGCGCCCACCGCGTCTCGCGGAGCCGCGCCTCCTGCGCCGCCCGGTCCTCGTCCGAGAACACCGGCCGCGGGAACACCACCTCGTGCAGCGACGCGTCCGCGATCGCCACGCCCGCCGCCGCGTCCCAGGCCGCGCGCGCCGGGTCGAACGTCATGAGCGCGTCCGCGCCCATCCCGGCGTACTGGCTCCCCTGCCCCGGGAACAGGAACGCCACCCGCCCCGGCGCCTCCCCGCTCGCGCAGTGCACGAGCGGCGCCGAGAGCGCCTGCTCCGGCCTCGCCTCCAGGTGCGCCGCGACCTGCTCGAGCTTCTTCCTGAGATCCGCCTCGTCCGTCGCGCACAGCCCGAGCCGCGCCGGCCTCGACGCGTCGAACGAGAGCACCGACTCCCGCGCCAGGAACCGCAGGATCTCGGGCACCTCCGCCTCCTTCGCCAGCGCCCGCGCGCGATCCGCGAGCGCCGCCGGCGTGTCCGCCGACAGGAGGAACAGCTCCGCCGGCAAGGCCCGCACCCGCCACGCCTTCGGCGCCGGGCCCGTGTACTCCTCCAGCGCCACGTGGAAGTTCGAGCCGCCGAAGCCGAACGAGCTCACCGACGCCCGCCGCGGGTGGTCCCCCGGCCGGATCCACGGCCGCGCCTGCGTGTTCAGATAGAAAGCAGTCTTTTCTATGTCGAGCTTGGGGTTCGGCCTGTCGACCTTGATGGTCGGCGGGAGCACCTTGTGGTGCAGCGCCATGATCGCCTTGAACAGGCCGGCCGCGCCGGCCGCCGCCTTGGTGTGGCCGATCTGCGACTTCACGCTGCCGAGCGCGCACCACTGGCGGTCTTCGCGCCCCGACTCGTCGAACATCGCCCGCAGGCCCTCGAACTCGGCCGCGTCGCCGGCCTTCGTCCCGGTGCCGTGCGCCTCCATCAGCTCCACGGTCTCGGGGCCGTACCCGGCGGCGGCGTACGTCCGGCGGAGCGCCTTCGCCTGCCCTTCCGGCACCGGCGCGTACACGCTCTTGCTCCGCCCGTCCGAGGACGAGCCGATCCCGCGGATCACCGCGTAGACCCGGTCCCCGTCGCGCTCGGCGTCCTCGAGCCGCTTGAGCGCCACCATCCCGATGCCCTCGCCGAGCAGCGTGCCGTCGGCCTTGTCGGAGAACGGCCTGCAGTCGCCCGACTTGGACAGCGCGGGCGTCTTGCTGAAGCACATGTACATGAACGCGTCGTTCATCGTGTCGCAGCCGCCCGCGATCACGAGATCCGACTGGCCGAGCGCCAGCTCGTTGATGGCCATCGACATCGCCGACAGCGACGACGCGCACGCCGCGTCGGTCACGCAGTTCGTCCCGCCGAGGTCGAGCCGGTTCGCGATGCGCCCGGCCACCACGTTCCCGAGCAGGCCCGGAAAGCTCGACTCCTGCCATGGCACGTAGTTGCCAGCGATCTTGTCGCAGGCGCGCTTCACCTCGTCCTCCGGATACCCGAGATCCCGGAGCGCCTTCGCCCACACCGGCCGCTGGATCCGGCTCACCATCGAGGCGAGCAGCTCCTGCGCGGAGGTGACGCCGAGGATCACGCTCATCCGCTCGCGGCTCATCGACTCGAACTGCCCCTGCGCCGCGTCCTCCAGGACCCGCTTCGCCACGATCAGCGCGAGCAGCTGCGTCGTGTCCGTCGCCGGCACGATCGACGGCGGGACGCCCCACTCGAGCGGATCGAACGGCACGTCCTTGAGGAAGGCGCCGCGCTTCGCATACGTCTTGTCCGGGGCGGACGGGTCGGGATCGTAGTAGTCCTCGACCAGCCAGTGGGTGCTCGGGACATCCGTGATGAGGTCTGTCCCGGACAGGATATCGCGCCAGAAGCCGTGCGCATCGAGCGAGCCGGGGAAGATGGCGCTCACGCCGACGACGGCGATGTGCGGGATACGCGAAGACGAAGGATGCATGAGGACCTCGGCAGGTGGTCAGGCGCTCAGGCGAGCGGGCGAGGAGTGAAGTGGAATGCGGCGCTCGGCACGGGGACGCCGTACGTCCGGAGCTGCTGGGCGCGCGTGACGACGGCCGCGCCCTCGAGCAGGTTGCGCGCGACCTGGACCGCCGTGCGGCGCGCCGGGTCCTCGAGGAACGACCCCTTGACCCAGCGGTTGAACGCGCCCATGGCCGGGCCGCACCAGATCTGGTAATCGGCGCGGCGCTTCGGGTCCCCGGCGATCGCCCACTTGCTGGACATGCCGAGATACCAGCGGAAGATCAGCGCCATCTTGTGCTTCGGGTCGCGCGCGGCGCGCTCGAGCTCGGCCGGGTCGCGCTCCGTGAAGAACCGCTCGCAGCCCGCCCACACCTCGTCGCACGACATCTGGAACAGCTCCCTCTCGATGCGCGCGCGCACGTCCGCGGGCAGCGACTCGATGGATCCGTGGGCGACGTAGAGGTCGTAGAGCCGCTGCGCGCGGACGCCGAACATCGTGCCGCGCTTGAGCACCTGGACCTGCACGCCGAGCTCGAACATGTCGGCGGCCGGCGTCATCACCACGTCCGGGAGATCGGCCTGGGCCAGCATCTTCTTGCCCTCGTCGGACAGGCCCGACTCGACGCACGACTGGTTGACCGAGCCCGTGAGCACGTACGCCGCCCCGAGCGCGAACGCGGCGGCGACCGACTCCGGCGTGGAGAGGCCGCCGGCGGCGCCGACGCGGATCGGCCGGTGATACCCGTACTTCGCCGCGAGCTCGTCGCGGACGCCGAGGATCACCGGGAACAGCGCGACGAGCGGCTGGTTGTCGGTGTGACCGCCGGAGTCCGCTTCCACGGTGATGTCCTCGGCCACCGGGAGGCTCCGCGCGAGCTCCGCCTCGTCGCGGGTGAGCCACCCGTTGCGAACGCAGGTGTCGAGGATCTCGGCCGGCGCGGGCGACAGGAAACGCGCGGCGACCTCCGGGCGCGAGATCTTCGCGAACAGGTGGTTCTTCCGGTCGACGCGGCCGTCGGGCAAGCGCTTGACGCCGCTGTAGGCGAACCGCACGACCATCGGGTTCAGGCCCATGTAGGCGGCCGCCTCGGCCCGCCGGACTCCCCTCTTCAGGTAGAGCTCCACCGTGTCGCTCTCCAGCCTGGGCTGGTTCGGAGCGTGGATGAGGTTGCAGCCCCAGGTGGGGCCGTCCGTCCCGAGCGCCGCCGAGATCTCGTCGATCGCCTGCTCGATCCGGTGCAGCCCGAGCCCGGCGGCGCCGAAGAACCCCATCATGCCTGCGTTGGCCATCGCGATCGTGAGCCGCGTGGTGTGGATGCCGTTCGCCATCGCGCCGGCCACGTAGGGGAAGCGCAGGCCGTGGACCTCGACGAAGGAGCGGTCTCCGAGCCACTCCGGGTACAGGGCGGGCAGCGTTCCGAGGAGCGGGAACGTGGGGACCCCGTTGACCTGATCCTCGCGGAGGACAGCGCCGCCCCGGGACACGCCGACGCGCCCATCCGGCGTCTCACGCACCACGTGCACCGGCTCTCGCACGCAGGAGACGGCCTCCCGCAAGTCGGTCGATGTGAACGCGGGGAGCCAGGGCCCGCTGCGCCAGATGCCGATCGGCTGGAGGCCGGCGCTGCGGATGACCTGTGGATCCTCAATCATGCTGAGCTGCCTCCTAATGACAAGCACGGGCCTCTATAACACCCGTCGTGAGCGGCCCGCGGTAATGGTTCGGTCACGGCGCAACGGCGGGACGGACGCCTTCACCAGCCAATGAAAGCGCTTTCCCTCGGCTCCTCTGCGCCTGACGCGCCCTCGTGACGCACCGCGCCTTTGTTTCGTGACTGTCACGCGCGCCGCAGCGCGGCGCTCACCGCGCAGGCGCCGGTGCAGAGCGGGTGGCGTTCAGGGCCAGTGGTACGGGGCCAGCGGGCGCGCAGGCCAGCGGCGCCGGGAGGGCTCGACGGGACCGACACCGGGCGCTACCACAGCGCCCCTGCGACGCGGCGAGCGGCGGACTCGGACGCGCCAGCCTGCTCGCGCGTCATTTTTCGCGACCGCACGCGCTCGACCGCGGCGTCCCGGTGCTGCGCAGGTTTGATGTCGCCCGCGCTCGTCTTATGCTCCTGTGACGATACGACGATGAGACGTCTCTACCGCCTCTCTGCCAAGATCAGCAGGCTCCTCACGGCCCGTCGGACGCGCGAAGCACGCGCGCAGACGCCCCGTGTGGCGCCGCCGGACGAGGCCCCGACTGGCACCGCCGCCCAGGAATGGACGCCGGCGCCCCTCGACCAGCAGCAGGCGGTGCTCAAGTACGTCATCGCCAACGTCCCCCACGCCATCTTCTGGAAAGACCGTCATGGACGGTTTCTCGGGGGAAATCAGAACTTCCTCAACGACACCAACACGAAGGTGCTGGAGAACCTCGTCGGCAAGACCGATTTCGACGTGTGGGGCAGCAAGAACGCGGAGAGCTTCGTGCGCATCGACCGGGAGGTCATGGAGGGCGGCACCCCGATCCTCGACGTCGAGGAGCCGCTGCTCCGCCCGGACGGCGAGCAGCGGTTCCTGCTCACCAGCAAGGTGCCCATCCGCGACGAACGGGGCAATGTGACGGGGATCCTCGGGATCTACGCGGACATCACCGAGCGCAAACGGATGGAGATCGAGCTCCAGAAGGCCAAGGAGGCGGCGGACGCCGCGGCCTGCGCCAAGGGAGAGTTCCTCACGATGATGAGCCACGAGCTCCGGACGCCGCTCTCCCTCATCCTCGGACCGCTCGAGTCGCTCCTGTCCAACCGGGACGAACCGCTCTCGCCGCGGGTACGGGCGGACCTCGAGCTCATCCAGCGCAGCGGGCGGCGGCTCCGCCGGCTGGTCGACGATGTCCTCGATCACCAGAAGATCGAGGCCGGCAAGATGCAGATCGACTGGGAGGCCGTCGACGTCGGAGAGCTCGTCTCGGACATGGTGGAGGAGGCTCGCCCGGCGGCGGCGCGCGGCGGGCTCGATCTCTCGATTCACGTGGATCCCGAGCTGCGGAGGGTCCCCGCCGATCGGCGCAAGCTCGAGAAGATCGCGCTCAACCTGCTGGGCAACGCGCTGAAGTTTACCCCTCCTGGCGGGCGGGTCACCGTCGGCCTGCGGGCGCTCGATGGTCTGTTCGAGCTCTCGGTCGAGGACACCGGCCCTGGCATCCCGGCGGACAGGAGACACCTGCTCTTTCAACGGTTTCAGCAGATCGACGCCTCGGCGACGCGAAAGCACGAGGGGACGGGGATCGGGCTGTCGCTGGCCAAGGAGCTCACGGAGCTCATGGGCGGCACGGTCGGCGTGGAGAGCGAGCCGGGGGTCGGCTCTCGCTTCTTCGTGCGGCTCCCGCGCGCCGCGGATTTCCTGGCAGCGCGGCGGGCGACCGCCGCGCCCGAGCCGCCGAGATCGCTCGGCGGCGCGGGCACCTGCGAGCCTCCCCCGTCGTCGGTCAACCTCCGCGGCTTCGAGGTGCCTCCGCAGCCCGCCGCAGGCGCGCCCTGCGCCGGCGGCGGCGCGGCGGGGCCGCGCGTGCTCGTGGTGGAAGACAACCCGGACATGAGATCGTACCTGGCGGACATCCTGTCGGCCGGACACGAGCTCGTCCTGGCGACGAACGGCCGGGAAGCGCTCGAGTCGATCATGGCGAAGCGGCCCGATGTCATCGTCTCGGACGTGATGATGCCGGAGATGGACGGATTCGAGCTGGTCAGGCGGCTCAAGGGGGATGCCGCGCTCCGGGACATCCCTGTCCTCCTCTTGACGGCCAGGGCGAGCGGCGCGGAGGCCGTGGGGGGGCTCGACGTCGGCGCCGACGAGTACATGAGCAAGCCGTTCGACCCCCTGGAGCTCAGGGCGCGAGTCCGCGCCGCCGAGCGGCTGCACCGCGCCTATCTGGAGCTCGCGGCGAAGAACGGCGAGCTCGCAGCGGCGCTGGAGCGGCTCTCGGAGACGCAGCAAGAGCTCCTCCACGCGGGCAAGATGGCGGCGATAGGGACGCTGGTGGCGGGGCTGTCGCACGAGATGAACAACCCGGTGTCGGCCATCCTGATGAACGCCCAGCTGCTGCTCAGGCGGCACCGGAAGGGGCACGGCCTGCCCGACGAGGCCTCGCTCCTGAAGGCGCTCAGCACCATCGAGCGGCAGGCGATCCGGTGCTCGGACCTCGTGACGGCGCTGCTCGAGTACGCGCGCGGCAAGCCGATCGGCCGGGAGCCGTGCGACGTGCGCGCGGCGCTCCGCCGCGCGGTCGACCTGTCCGCGCCGCGGGCGCGCGAGCGCAGGGTCCACCTCGAGACGGACGGCACCTCCTCGGCGCTGCCCGAGGTGCTCGTCAACGCATCGCAGCTCGAGTCGGCCTTGCTCAACGTGATAGGCAATGCGCTCGACGCGAGCCCGCACGGCAGCGCCGTGGTGGTCGAGGCCCGCCCGCTGCCGCGCGGGGACATCCACGGCGTGGAGATCGACGTGCACGACCGCGGCTGCGGCATCCGCGCCGAGGACCTGAGCCGCATCTTCGAGCCGTTCTTCACGACGAAGCCGCCCGGGCAAGGGACCGGGCTCGGGCTGTCGCTGACGCACCGGTTCATCGAGGAGCACCAGGGCAGCATCCGTATCGAGAGCGCGCTGGGCGAGGGCACGACGGTGCGCATGTGGCTGCCCGCGCGGCAATCGGAAGGGGCGGAGTGAGGCGAGGGAGCGACCATGCCGGCCACGCCCGTCAGCTCGCCGGTGAGGCGCGGAGCTCCGCGGCGAGCGCCGCGCCCAGGGCGAAGAACGCCGGCCGGGCGGGTTCCGGGCCGCCGCCCAGCCGGCGCTCGAGCCGCGCCGGATCCCAGCCGCAGGCGTCGTAGGTCTCCAGCGCGTGCCGGTCGCGCCTGGACAGCCGGGCCCTCGCGCCGTGGAGCGCTGCGGTCATGGCCGGCAGCACCGCGGAGAGCGCGCGGCCGGTCTCCCCCCAGTCGTCGAGCGACGATGGGCTCTCCAGCACATCGACGACGAGGCCCGTGAAGAACAGGCCGACGACGGCCTCGCAGAGGCGATCCAGCGCGCCGCGCACGGCGTCGTCGCTCATCGTCCAGAGCGCCGGGTCCGGGTTGAAGTAGCCCAGGAACGCTTGCAGCATGAGCATCGGCGTCTCGGGCATCAAGAAGCGACGCTCGCCCCGCTCGCGCGACCGCCTGCGGAGCACCCGCATCATCGAGATCATGATCTCGCCGACCGCGAACCCCTGCTGCGCCTGCTCGGCGAGATCGTCGCCCATGTCCACCTCGACGCGGACCGCGGGGGCGAGCCGGGCGACGAACGTGATCCCGAGCGGGTGCACGAACAGCGTCCTCGTGGCGAGCATCTCGACGTCACGGAGGACATCCGCGGGCAGAACCGCCGCATAGGCGACCAGCGCGCGCTGGACCGCGCCGGTGAGGAGCGGCTCCTCGGGGACGTCGTCGACCAGGTCGCCCAGGCTCATGATCGACTCCGCATGATCGCGGAATAGCACAGCTGGGCGAGGAGCGGCGCCCGCTTCGCGCCGGACGCCCTCGATGCCGCCGGCGGCGGCGCGACATCGGATCTGTCATTTATTTGCGGCGAGCGATCTGTCATTTATTTGTGACGGGAGATCTCGTCATTTATTGATCACGAAGAGGGAAGGAGGCCACGGCGCGCCGCGACCCCCCTCGGGCCGACAGCGCACCGCATCAAGCTCGCCCTCGAGCCGGAGCTCGAGCTGCGGCGCGCGCCGTACGGGCGCCCCTGTGTGGTAGCTTCGGCGCATGACCAGCGCGGGCGCGACGCTGCCAGTCCCGGTCGCGGCGCCGCGTCGAGCCGCGCTGCGCGCCCACCTCGCCGAGTTCCTGCTCGTCGGGGGCGCGACGCTCGTGCTCTTCCCGCTCGCGTGGCTCGCCCGCAGGGCCGTCGGGCTCGACGCGGCGGAGCTCGCGATCGGCTTCCTGACGTTCCACGCCGCGTCCGTGATCAACGATCCTCACTTCGCGGTGACGTACCTGCTGTTCTACAAGGACGCGAGGCGCCGCGCGTTCGGCGGCGCGTTCGCCCCGGCGCAGCGCGCCCGCTACATCCTGGCCGGCCTCCTGGTCCCGGCCGCGCTGCTCGCGTGGGCGATCGGGGCGCTCTCGACCGGCTCCGCGCGGTCCATGGGCTTCATGATCCAGCTCATGTTCCTCCTGGTGGGCTGGCACTACGTGAAGCAGGGCTTCGGCGTGCTGACGGTGCTCTCGGCGCGGCGTGGGTTCCGGTTCGGCCCCCTGGAGCGCAAGGTGATCCTCGCGCACTGCTTCGCGGCCTGGGCGTACGCGTGGGCGAGCCCGGCGGATCCAGGCAGGGAGGTCGAGGAGAAAGGCGTGGTCTACACGTCGCTCGCGCACCCGCCGGCGCTCGAGCCCGTCACCGGGCTCGCGTTCGGGCTCAGCGCGCTCGCGCTGCTCTGGGTGCTCGCGCGCAGGTGGCGAACGGAGCGGCGCCTGCCGCCGCTCGCGCCGCTGGCCGGTTTCCTCGTCACGGTCTGGCTCTGGACGGTCTACTCGAGCCTCGACCGGCTCATGGTGTACGTGATCCCGGCGCTCCACTCCGTTCAGTATCTGTATTTCGTCTGGCTCATGAAGCGGAACGAGGCGCGCGACGCCGAGGGCCCGCCGCTGTTCGGGCGGCCGGCCGGCCTGCGCCTCGCGATCCTGGCGGCGACCGCCGTCGGCCTCGGGTGGGTCGTGTTCCGCGGCGCCCCCGCGCTCTTCGACGGCGCGCACGGCGCGCACGGCGCGCTGGTGCTGGGCTCGAGCGACGGCGAAGCGATGTCCGACCTGGGCCCGACGCCGTACTTCGCGGCCGTCTTCGTGTTCGTGAACATCCACCACTATTTCATGGACAACGTGATCTGGCGCCGGGACAACCCCGAGACAGCGTATCTGCTGCGACAGGACGACCGAGGCAGCGCGGCCGGCTGAGCGAGCGGCCC
Organism: Sorangium sp. So ce281; assembly: GCF_051527395.1. NCBI lineage: Bacteria > Pseudomonadati > Myxococcota > Polyangiales > Polyangiaceae > Sorangium > Sorangium sp. So ce281. The sequence goes on along the minus strand of NZ_CP150322.1, from coordinate 1,154,687 downwards.
GGCGCGGCGGCGCTCCCGCCCCCGGCCCTGCGAAGCGCGGAGCGCCCGCCGGCGCGACCAGGCGGCGCAAGGAGGAGCCCCCTCACCACCCCGATGAGCGCGGCCACCGCGCGAGGCTGCCCCGGGCGGAGCTAGAACACCAATCATGTTGAAACCCGGAGAATTTCACAGGGAGGCGAGGAGGCGGGGAGGAAGAAAAAAAAAGACTCTCTCCTTCTCGCCGTCTCTCGCTCCCCTTCTCCTCGCCTCCCTGTGAAATTCCTGCTTTTTCTCGGGGTTTCAACCCGTTTGTCGCTCTAGCCCACGATCTCATCCGTCCAGACGCGGAAGCTCCGCAGCGTGTTCTCGCCGAAGGTCGTGGTGATTGCCACGTCGGCGGCGTCGCGCCCGCGGGCGATCAGCACGCGCCCGATACGAGGCACGTTGTTGCGCGCGTCGAACGTATGCCACTCGCCACCGAGATAGGCCTCGAACCAGCCGGAGAAGTCCATCGTCCCGTGGGGAGGAGGTACGCCGATGTCGCCCAGGTAGCCGGTGCAGTAACGAGCCGGGATGTTCAGGCAACGGCAGAGCGCGATCGCGAGATGCGCATAATCTCTGCAGACGCCTCTCCGATCGTTGAACACCTCCTCCGCCGTCTTGGTAGGGCTCGCGAACTCGTAGCCGAAGGCGATGTGCCGATGAACGAAGTCGCAGACGGCCTGCACGCGACCCCAGCCGGTGGGCGACTGGCCGAACAGGTCCCATGCCGCCTCTGACAGGCGATCCGTCTCGCAGTACCGGCTGCCCAGCAAGAACACCAGCGTCTCCTCTGGCAGCGCATCGACGGGGTGTTGCTCGGCCGATGTCACGACGCGGTCCGGCGCGCCCGTGTCGTTCACCACCGCGTCGGCGGAGATCTTCAGCTGCCCCGCCGGCGCGACGATACGGCTACACCAGTTGCCGAAGGCATCCCGGTAAGCTCGGACCGGGATCGACGGGCTGGTGAGCATGTGATCGGGCCGCACCAGATCCGATGCGCGCGAGTAGTGGACGCTCAGCGTCAGGATCACCGGCGTCGGTCGTGGGAATTCGTAGAGCAGCTCGTATCCTACGCGGATCTGCATGCGTGCACCTCGATGTGATCGCGCAGCTCCAGTCACGGGCAGGACGCAGCGAGGCCCCCTGTTCTTGCGGCGCACGAACCGCCGCGCGACGGCCGGCCGCGCCGGCTCCCCGCCGCGACGGAGCGCTCGGACGAGCCATCCCACGTCAAGCTCGATGAGCCCGCACCGCGCGACGCCGCTGCGAGCCCCTGGACCCCGAGCGCGACGAACTCTTCGGCGCACGCTCGAAAGGCTTACTGAAACAGTCTGTACGCAGCGCCCATGTATGTCAAGAACGATCCACCGCCGCTGACGGTCTCAACGTTCAGCTCGTCGTGATAAGGCGGCGCGCGACGTCGCTTGCGCGTCGCCGTGATGCGCTATACCTGCAGGAGCGACGCGGCGCCTGGCAGCACAGCATTGTTTCCGGTCGATGAACTCGCCCGTTGCGGACTCGCCTCCACGGACGAAATCGCGCGGCAAAAGAACGCGCTCGCACGAGCGACGCGGCGACGGACCTCGCGAATCGTGACCGTGAGCTGACCGCATGTGGGCCCAACCTGGGTGTACAAGCGAGCCATGGAATTCGTCGCCATCCTGATCGCCCATTCGACGCTATCGGTCTTTTTCCAGACCTTCTTCCTGCACCGGTACGCCTCACATCGGATGTTCACGATGTCGAAGCGCTGGGAACGGATCTTCCATCTCCTCACCTACGTCACGCAGGGCTCCTCGTACCTTGTGCCCCGGGCGTATGCGATCCTGCACCGCATGCACCACGCGTACAGCGACACCCCGAAGGACCCGCACTCGCCGCGCTACTACGCGGAGCCGGTCTCCATGATGCTGTCGACCGCGAAGCGCTACGACGCCATCTGCGACGGCACGGCGGAGGTGGAGCCGCGCTTTCTGGGCGGCTACCCCGAGTGGCGCGCGCTCGACCGCATCGGCAACTCGTGGGCCAGCCGCCTCGCGTGGGGGACGGGTTACGCGCTCTTCTACATCGCCTTCGCCACGCAATGGTGGCAATTCCTGTTTGTCCCGCTCCACTGGACGATGGGCCCGCTCCACGGCGCCATCGTGAACTGGTGCGGCCACCGCTACGGTTACCGCAACTTCAACAGCGACGACGACTCGCGCAACACGCTCGCCCTCGACCTCGTGACGCTCGGCGAGCTCTTCCAGAACAACCACCACAAGTACCCGCAGAGCCCGAGCTTCGCGGTGCGCTGGTTCGAGATCGACCCGGCCTACCAGGTCATCCGCGTGATCGCCTGGATGGGCATCCTCCAGATGCCCGGCAGGCGCCAGATCGCCCGGTTGGACACCGGCACCACGGGGGCCGGGGGTTGAGCTCCCCTCCTTGAGAGACATCTCTCATGAGGCCCGGGGCGCCGCGCCGCGAAAAAGCATCGTGCCGGTGAAATCGTGTGTGCTCCGCCGATAAACGTGGTGCCGCGGCCGTCCCTTCTGCTATAGGTTGTTTGCGCACACGCAGCGAAGTTGTCGGTGATGCCGTCTGGGCCCCGTCGAGAGCTATAGGCCATGAAAGCGTCGTTGTCGCGGGTCGTGGACGGTGTGGAGCAAAGGCTCTGCTGGCGTTTCCATGTGCATGGGAGGAGCGACGTCATGTACGAGCCGGCGAGCGGACAGCGCGGTCCATTCGATCGCGACAGGCAGCGGCACCTCAAGGCGGGCGAGACGTTCAAGCGGCTCGACCGCTCGGGCTCTCCCCGGAGGTACGACGGGCTCTCCTGGCAGCCGGCGAGCGCGCTCGCCGGCGCAGGCCCGTGATCGCCGGCTCCGCGAGAGCTCGGCCGCCGGGCAGCGCCGGAACGACACGTCGCACGGGAACTTGCAAGGTCCATCAACGGAGCTGTTCATCACCGCCATGTCCATCCCTCAGAAGCCAGTCGCCTCCTCCCTGTTGCTCGCCACCGCTGCCCACCTCCACTTCCGCGCCACGGCGCGCGACCGGAGCGGCTCGACGCTCGGCGTGCTCATCGACACGTCGGGCGCTCGGCAGCACCTCGTGATCGAATCGGGCGGCGCGGAGGGCACCTGGACGCTGTCCAGCGCGGCGCCCGCCGGTCACGCCTCCTTCCTTCTGTACGAGAGCGCCGCCAACGTGTTGCGCGGCGGAGACCTGAGTGAGGACGGGAGCATCTCCTACCAGGGAGCGTTGTACACCATCGAATCGTCGCTCGACGGGAATACCCGTACAGCGAAGGTGAGCGGCAGCGTGTGAGCGGTGCCATCGCCGGTCCTCGGCGGACGCGCCGCGACAGCGCGGTGATCCGGCCGCCTGGCAGGCGAACGAGTGCGAAGGAGCGCGCGGGTCCGGCTGTCCGGCGTGGTGCTCGTCACGGGCCAGCCGCGGGTGGCAGGCCTCAGGAGCCGCTTCCGCCGCGACGCATGGACGTGTCGCCATCTCGGCCGCCGAGGCCATGCGATCGAGCGCGCTCGCTCGATGCAACCCCATAAATGAAGAACCGGTTGCGAGCGGGGCTGGTCGTCGGACGCCGGCGCCACCGTGGGAGAGAACCCCGGGCTGCTCGGCATCTCCCTCGACGCGATGGTCTTCGATCCCGTCCCCTGGAATCGCCGCGACGTCACCGCGGACGCCGCGGCGTAAGGGCAAGCCTCACGCACTCACCGAGACGGGCACCTACCGGTTGCACCTCCTCCACCGGGTCAGCAAGCTCGCCGCGGGCGCGGCGCTCACGCTCTACCCGGCAGACCACGTGAGCAAGTGGCACGACACCCTGTTCGATGAGGGCCTGCGGACGGAGTTCCTGGCCAACTACGGCCTCGGCGCGGCGGGCGCCGTCGCGCTCTCTTCCGCCGAGGTGACGAGCCTGTTTCCGGACGCGGGGCGGGGCGCGCTCACCGAGGACTGGTACAACACCCACCTCCTCGATCTCGCCAAGAGCGCCGGCGTCGCTTACGCGCTGACGTGGCAGACCTACTACGACGGCAGCGATTTCGACGACAAGGCCGTCTACTACGATGTTCCCTTCCCGGGCCACCCGGAGGCGGACAGCTTCCGTCGCTTCGCGGACGATCCGGCGGTCTGCTTCGGCGCGACAGCCTGCCAGTAGCCCGGCGAGGAGGCGAGGAGCGGAACGCGGACATCCGCTCTAGACGTGAAAGCTGCGTCGAGCCCCGGGCCTCGCGGTCAGGTGACGAGGTTCAGGCGGCCCCAGGCGGCGCAGGGCCGCCGGAGGGAGGGAGCTCGGGCGGCTCTTTCACTGTCCCTGTCGCCGCGGCCGAGCGCTCCCTCGCCGGCGCGCGCTGGCCTCGACGACGGCGCTGGAGTAAGGGGAGATCGTTCAGGAGGCACCATGGGCATCTCCATCGCGTACTCGGGCAAGCTCCGCGACCCGATCGTCGTCCCCGAGCTCGTCGCGGATCTCGCCGCCAAGGCCGCGGCCGCCGGCTGGCCCAGCAAGACCATGAAGGAGCTCGTCGCCGATCGGCGCGTGACGTGCTCGGGTCTCGAGGGGATCACGCTCTATCCCCACCGCGAATGCGAGCCTCTCCACTTTCACTTCGACGGTGAAGGCACCTTCATCAACCACACGTACCACGCGCTGCTCAGCGACTCGAAGATGGCGGACATGATGCGGGAGGCGCTGGCGGAGTCCGCGGCCATCACCCGCAACCTCACCCGCGCAGCGCAGGAGAAGGCGGGGCGCGGCGGAGGGCCGCACGTCAGCGTCAGCGTCCCCAGCCTGCCGGAGGCGCCGGGGGTCGAGTTCTTCAAGGAGGGGAGCCGCTACAACTGGACGAAGACGCAGTTCGCCGGCCCCAAGGTCCACGTCGCCGTGTGCGCCATCCTGCGGTACGTGAAGCAGCGCTATGCGCCCGAGCTCGACGTCAAGGACGACAGCGGGTACTTCGTCGACGGGGACTACGAGAAGCTCGAGGGCCAGCTCGCCTACGTCGAGCGCCTCACCTCGCTCGCCTCGCAGGCCATCGAGGCCGCCGCCGCCGCGAGCAACGGCCCGATGACCCTCGACGCGTTCGTGGACCGGATCAACGAGGAGCTCGCCGAGGCCAAGGACAAGCTGCACTGACGAGCGCCGGCGCCGACGCCGGCGGGGCGGCGCGCTGGGTCCCACCTTCTCGGCCCACCCGCACCGGGTCGCTGCCCGAAAGACGAGCTACAACTTCGGCGTCCGCTACGGGCGCAGGACCAGCTCGACCTCTACGCGGTGGACGACGACGGGCGCGCGCGCTCGCTCGGCGCGGTGCCGCTCTCGGCGCCGGTGATGCTCCACGACTTCTGCGCCACCCGCCGGCACCTCGTGTTCTTCGTCTCGCCCGCGATGATCCGGGTGGCGCGCGCGATGCTCCAGTGGGGAGGCTTCGAGTCCTGGGTGCGCTTCGAGCCCGGCCGGGGCACGGAGGTGATCGTCGTCGATATCGACGACGTCTCCCGCGTGCGCCGCTTCGGCGTCGACGCGTTCTTCCAGTGGCATTTCGCGAACGCCTACGACGACGGCGAGGACCTCGTCGTCGACCTCGTCCGCCACCGCGCGCTCGCCACGCTCGGCGCGATCGGCAAGGACCCGGCTCGGCCCGAGCTCGCCGCCGTCGAGGGCGGCGTCCTCGTGCGCCACCGCGTGCGACCGAGCCGCGAGCAGCTCGTCGTGGAGGACCTCGGCGGCGTCGTCGGCGAGTTCCCGCGCGCCGACCCGCGGGTGGAGGGGGAGCGGCACGGCGTCGTCTTCCTCGCCACGAAGGGGCGGGCCGACGATCCGAACGGAAACGGCATCGCCCGCGTCGACGTCGACACGGGCGCGATCACCCTGGCGCGCGTCGCACACCACGAGCGCCCGTCGGAGCCGGTCTTCGTGCCGCGCACTCCCGGCGCCCCGGAGGGCGACGGCCACGTGCTCGCCGTTGTCACCGATGCGAAGGCCGGGAAGAGCGCCATCCACATCTGGGACGCCGCGCACCTGGACGATGGGCCAGCGGCGCGGGTCCATCTGCCCCACGCCTCGCCCCAGACCTTCCACGGGGCGTTCCTGCCCCGCGCGGATTGAAAGCCGCTGCTTCCGCCCCGGCTGGCGCATCACCGTCAGGCAGGGAGAGGAGGTGGCGCCGCGCCGAGCGAGAGGCTCGTCGGGCGTCGAGACCGCGGGGAGACGCGGAGCTAGAGCGACAAGCGAGTTGAAACCACGAGAGAAAGCAGGAATTTCACAGGGAGGCGAGGAGGCGGGGAGGGAGAGGCTGCAAGAGGGAGAATTTCATCTTCTTCTTCCTCCTCGCCTCCCTGTGAAAATTCTCCGCGCGGCGGAGCCGCTCGCGTCGGTGTCGGGGCGCTCGACGTAGCTCGCGCCGAGGAACTCCGACGCTCGCGCGTGTGCCCCTCCGATGAGCACGGCGTCGATGAAGCTCAGCACGTGCGCGCGGTTCGGTCCCGTGAGCGCCTGGTCCTCGACGTCCTTCGGGCCGTCCGTCGCCCTCTCGCCGGTTGCTATCGCCTACATAGAACTGCGTTCAACCTGTCGAAGAGCTCGTCGGGGGCGATCTCGGCAGCCAACAAGATGACGAGCGCCTGATGCCACGGGCGCTCTGCATTACCGCGTGCGACGAACAGCGTTTCTCTGATGGCATCACCGAACAGGCCCATTTCGCGGTATGCGATCGCAAGGTCGGCATGCGTCGCCTCGTCTTCAATGTCAATGAGGTCTGCGACCGCGTTGGCAGGCAGGCTCAGCTCAGCGGCTTCTAGTCCCCAGATCTCCGCAATTCGCCCGGGAGGCCCCGCCCGAAGAAGATCGCGCAGCGCTCCGCAACAGGACGGGCACAGTCGTCCAAGGTCGTTTCGCCAGTGCGCAGGCTCCTCCAACAGGGTGTCACAGATCGAGCAGGTCGACGCTGGCCACCATGGATCGAGAGCAAGGCGTGTACTCATCGGGTTATCCTGGAAAGACGCCTCAGCGAATCCGTTCAGCCGGCCCCCGCCTCGGGGCGCTCGGCTGCAACGGCTTGTTCGGCATCGTCCTCGTCCACTGTTGAGTAGTCGACTGGCCAACCGACGCCCGTGGCCCAGGTCTGCCCATTCGGGCGCCTTCGGTGACCTCCCGCACATAGGATCACACGGATCGGCGCTGCCCCGCAACCACCGAGCGCCGTCCAGCGCCGCAGGATAGATCCGTGGAGCACCTGCGGCAGCCGCCAATTTTCCGTAGTACCGGGGAGCGACGCCCCTCGGTCGAGCCGATGTCGCGGAGAGATGGCCGCGGCTCGCGCGGCCGCAGCCTCACGGCTCGCCGGCGAGCTTCTTCACCGCCGCGAGCAGCAGATCCGGCTTGAACGGCTTGATGATCCACCCCTTCGCCCCGGCCTTCCGGGCCTTCTCGATGAGCTCCGGCTGCCCCTCGGTGGTGAGCATCAGGATCGGAACGCCCGGCGCGAGCCCCTTGTCCCGCAGGCTCTGGATCATCTCGATGCCGTTCATCACCGGCATGTTCACGTCCGCGATGATCATCGCCAGCCCGTCCTTGTGGGCGGCGACCGCGGCGACCGCATCTCGGCCGTTGTCCGCTTCCAGCGTGCCATAACCCGCCCCCGACAGGAGAATGCCGACCTGCTGGCGGACCGTACTCGAATCCTCGACGAGAAGAATCTTCTTGGCCATGTGACGTATCTCCTCTTGCGTGTACGGCCATCCGGCTCAGAACAGCAGCACTTCCCCCTCGGGCTGCGGATCGGGCATGTTCACTTCCTCGAGCTCCAGCGCGCCGTCGGGCGCGAGCGCGTCGAAGAGCACGACGAGCCGGTCCGGCCCCGCGGCGAACAGGAGCCGCCGGAAGCCCTCGCTCTGCTCCTCCCTCGCGCGCAGGTGCTCGCCGATCGCGGCGCTCGGCGTCGAGAGCACGATGACCAGCCCGAAGTGACGCAGGCGGTTCTTCACCCGCCCGAGGAGCTGGTTGGCGAGCTCGCTCGCCCAGTCGCACACCATGTCTTCGTCGATCTCGCGCTGCTCTCGCAGCGGGTGGCTGCGCGTGATGAGCGCCACGGGGGCGACGACGGTCAGGCTCCCGCGAAGGTGGTCGCCCGTGAAGCCGATGAAGGAGACCACCGCGTTGCCCGGCGTCGCCTCCGACGTCCCGTCGTCCAGCCGCCGGAGCTCGACGCCGTTGTCACGAAACAGGTGGACGCACGACGAAGCGAGCTCCTCATGGATGCGGTCCCAGCTCTCCGAGTTCATTCCCCTCTCCTCGATATCTCGCTCTGCATTGTCGATGTGCTCACCGTGTCACGCGCTCCCCGAGGCCATGCCCGGGCTCGATCCGCCCCGCGAAGGAGGAGGTACCAGCGAGCCCCGCCCGCTCGGAGGCGGCAGCGAGGCAGGGAGCGACACCCCCGCGGCGTCGCTCGGCTCCCGGGGGAACCGGAAGCGGAAGGTCGTCCCCTGGCCGCGCTCGGTGTCGAGCTCTATCCGGCCCGCGAGCCGCCGGCACTCGTGGAGCGCCACGCCGAGACCGACGCCGCGGCCGGAGACGTCCGTGACCTGCTCGGCCGTGCTGAAGCCGGGCGCGAACAGCGCGGCCTCGAGATCTCGGCGCGTCGCGCCCGGCAGCCCGACGGCCACGGCCTTCTCGCGCACACGCTCCCAGTCGATGCCCGCCCCGTCGTCGCCGATCTCGATGACGATCTCGTCCGCCGTCACCCGCGAGACGAGCGTGAGCGTGCCCCTCGACGGCTTGCCCGCCGCCTCGCGCGCCTCCGGCCGCTCGATCCCGTGGTCCATCACGTTGCGCACCACGTGGCCCAGCGCCTGCCACATCCCGGCGAACCGCGACGCGGGCAGCCGGACGCCCCCGGCGTCGATGCGCACCTCGGGCTTCGGCTTGCCGAGCTTCCGGGCCAGCGTCTCGGCCTGGTCCCTCATCCGGCTGAACCGCACCTCGGTCCGCTCGTCGCGGAGGGCCGCGACGGCCCGCTCGATCTCGGCGGGGTCGCGGCGGTGGCGCACCATGGCGAGCAAGGCCTCGACCTCTTCATGGCCGACGTCGGCGCGCGAGGACTGCGCCGTCGACGCGAGCAGGACGCTCACGCGCCCCACGAACGCGAGCCACACGTCCCTCAGCGCGTCGATCTGCTCGTCGGACGGCAGCGCGCGCTCCTCGACGACGAAGCTCTCGATCTCGTGCGCCACCCTCGCCACGCTCGTCACGTCCCAGAGCCCGGCGTTCCCCTTGATCGTGTGCACGAGGCGCATCACCTCGTCCACCTCGCCGCTGGACCGCGCGCTCACCGCGTCGACGAGCTTCGTCGTGTCGTTGACGAAGCCGACGAGGCCGAGCCGGTCCTTCACGGCCCGCTCGAACACCTGGATATACTCGTGCTGCTGCTCGGCCTCGCGCACGGAGGCGATCGTGGACGTGACGTCCGTGATCACCATCAGCGCCCCGTTGAACTGGCCCTCTCCCGACAGGATCGGCTTGAAGCCGAGCGCGAGGTAGCGGCCCTCGCGGCGCAAGGTCTTCGGGAGCTGGTCGAGGACGACCTCGAGCGGGAGGAAGTCGTCGCAGGCCGCCTCCCACCCCATCCTGAGGAACGCGCTGGCCCGCGGATCGTGGCCGGCGATGCGATCGGCGAAGTGCTCGTCGCGCGCCGGTACGCCGAAGAGGCGCTCGAAGGCGGCGGAGTGCACGGGCTCCATCGTGCCGTCCCGGTGGAGGGTCACGAGGGCCTGATCGACGTTGTCGAGGACGAGGCGCATCTCCCGGTTGCGCTTCTCGAGCTCCGAGGTCCGCTCCGCGACCGTGGCCTCGAGGTTCTGCCGGTGGCCCTCGAGGACCTCGTCGCGCGCCTGGATGCCCGCCAGCATCTCGTTGAAGGCGTCCGTGAGCGCCCCGAACTCGTCGTCGGCGGTCTTGCGGGCGCGCGTCGTGTAGTCGCGCGTCCGCCGGACGTGGGCCGCGGCCTCGCCGAGGACCTCGAGCGATCGGGAGATCCCCCGCACGAGGACCAGCGCCAGCGCGGCCGACACGAGGAGCACGAACGCCGAGACCGCGACGCCGTCGCGCACCGTCCTCCGCGTGTCCGCCACCCTGGCCGCCGCGGCGCGCCTCATCCCGGAGATCGCCTCCTCCTCGATCGCGGCGAGCCCGTCGACGCGCCCCTGCTGCGCCTCGAACCACGCGTCGTGATCGATCGCCAGCGCCTCGTCGGTCGACGCGATCGCGGCGGCGCGCAGCTCGTCGGCGCGCCGCACGCGCGGGTCGGAGCGGGCGGCGTCGTAGAGCGCCCGCGCCGGCTCCGACGCGTTGGCGATGAACTCCTCGTGGTAGAGCTGCTCCTCCGTCATCAGCGTCACGAGCGTCTTGAAGGCGCCCGGCTCGAACTGCGTGGACGCGAAGGCGTGCGCGAGCAGCGCGTGCTGGCGGCTGGCGCGCTCGGCGAACTCGTGGACGGCGACGATCGACTGGATGCCGCGCAGGAGCTCGCCTTCGTCGCTCAGCTCGGCGAGGCCGGCGTTGGCCCGGATGAGGCTCACGTTGATGCCGCCGAAGACCCTCAGCACGCTGTCGAGCGACACCGTCTTCGCGTCGGCCTGGCCCCGGAACGCGCCGAGCTCGCCGACCTTGGCGCGCCCCTCCGCCAGATCGCGGGCGAGCCGGCGCGGCAGCCCGGAGAGGTCGCGCGCGGCCAGGAACGCGTCGAGCTGGGCGAGGCTCTCGTCGGTCGCCGCCCGCGCGTCCCGGAGCTGGCCGCCGGCGCGCAGGAGCTCCGCCGCGCGATTGAGCGGCGGCGCGGCGTGCGGCTCGCCCTCGACGTCGGTCGCCTCCGGCGGACGGGCCTCCAGCCCCTCGACCAGCGCGGTCCACGCCCGCTCCTTCTGGAGGGCGTGCAGCGGCTGCGCCATGATCGAGGAGAGCTGCGCGAGGTCCTCGATCGAGCCTATCCCCGCCGCCCTCGCCGCCTGCTGCCGCGCGTCGCCGACGATCATCGCCGCCAGCAGCAGGGCCCCCGCGACGGGGACGCCGGCGAGCGACCACAGCTTCAGTCGAATCGAAGCGCTACGCAATGTCGGCATGCCCCCGTCCCCCCGGCGTGGCCCGCGCGGCGCGGCGCCCGCGCGCGTCTCGTGTGCTTCGTGACGAGGGCTCTCGCGCGAACGCCTGTCTCCCCGCGCGGCGCACTCAGCGCGAGCACCGGGCGAGCTGAGCCCCGCGCGCGGCGCGGATGATGCTGATGAGGCTGATGATGCCGATGATGCAAACGACAATCAACACGCGCCCACGTGGAGTCATCATCGACGTTCGCCCGCACACCATGTACGCTCCCCTGATCCACGTTCTTTTCTGTTGAGATGTCTGACCTGGCCGTGGTGCACCGGAGCGTCACGGAGCGCGTCGAGTTCCTCGACGCCCTCGTCGCTGTGTATGCTACGCGTGAAGGTCGCGAGTCCGCAAGAGCGCGTGCGACGTCGGCCGGAGCCGCAACGAAGGCTCCGCGAGCGGGAAGAAATCAATGATGATGGGCCGGAGTTCACTGCGGCGAGCGCGGACAGGTCGCCTCGCGCGCGCTTCGAGCGCGGCCATCGGAGCCGTGCTCTTCACGGCATCTCTCGCGCACGCGCAGAGCCCTGGCGCCGGCGTCGCCCCGGCGCCCGCCGCGACCGGGGCGCCCGCCGCCGCGCCTGCCGCGACCGGAGCAGCCGCCGCGCCTGCCGCGACCGGCGCGGCCGCGGAGACACGTGAACCCCACCGCAGCAGAGCTTGACCGCGCGGCGCGGGCGCCGCGCAAGAGCGGCTCAGAACAGGATCACCTTGCCATCGAGCGGAAGCGGGGACGAGTTCGAGAACACCAGCGAGCTCTCGTCGAAGTCGCCGCCCAGCGTGACGACCACCTCGCCCTTCAACGTCCGGAAAGCATAGAAGAACTGCTGTTTGCTGCCCCGGTACCGCCGCGCCACGTCGCTCGCGCGGCGCAGCTGCGGCAGCTCGGCGTGAAGCGCTATCTGGAACCGCGCGAGGCGGCTCTTCACCTTTCCCATGAGCTGATTGACGACCTCGCGCATCCAGTCGTCGACGCTGTCGAGCGCGGGCGGCAGCCCCGTCATCGCGCGAAACACGCCAGGGTGCGCCGACAAGGCCAGCAGGCCGGAGAAGCCGGGCGCAGAGAACTCGACCGTGCTCGCCGGGTCGCCGTGAACGAGCGCCTCGTCGCGGCTCTCCCCGATGTCCGCAGGCGCTATGGCGACGCCGTAAAAGTGGAAGAGCTCCACGGTCGCGCCCTGAACGAGGACGTCGATGGTCCGCACCTTGCGCGATGAAGCAGACCTTGGAGCAGGCGACGGCTCGCTGGACGGGCCGGAGCGCTCAGGCCCGGAGGATGGCTGCCCGAACCGGGGCGGGGGGAGCGAGTCGCGACGCTCGGCGCCGGGGCGGTCAGGGATGCTGTGCCCCGACCTCATGTCGGACTCACCCTCCGGTGTCGTGCTCCGCCGTCGCATGACAAACGCTCAACTTAGCTCATCTGCCCCTCGAGGACCAATGCGGTCCTCGGACAGGACGCACGAGCACGCAACGGCTTGTCTATCACGCTTGATCACGCTTGACCACGCTTAGCCACACTGGACCACGCACCTCAACGCTCGGAAACGTGTGGGCACACACACTTGTCCGGATCACCGGACGCCGTGCCTTGCGCTTTACAGGCGTGGCCGGCAGCGCGCGAAGCGCGCGGGGTCCACGAGGAGATTGACATCAGCGAAAGTTCCAGGATTCCCTGATCGCCCGATGCTGAAGCGCAGAGATTTCCTTCGAGCCACGCTCGTCACCGCCGGCGCGCTGGTCGTCCCGGCCTGCGGCGATGACCCCGAACCGATCAACCCGCTCGACGACGAGCGCGAGCTCGCGGACGGCTCCGAGTACTTCCCCCAGTCGGTCGCCTCCGGCGATCCGCGCCCCGGCAGCGTCGTCCTCTGGACCCGCGTGCAGGACGGCGCAGCGGATCTCGATCTCGAGGTCGAGGTCGCGACCGACGCCGGGTTCGCGCGGCGGGTGGCGCTCGACGCCGGACAGGCGAAGGTGAAGGCGCTCGCGAGGCACGATCACTGCGTGAAGGTGAAGGTCCGCGGCCTCGCGGCGGGCACGGTCTACTACTACCGCTTCATCTACGTGAAGGGCGACACGAGCTACGCGTCTCGCGTGGGGCGCACCAAGACCGCCCCGGCCGAGGAGGCGGACGTCAAGGTCCGCTTCGCCTACGTGTCGTGCCAGGATTACGTGGGGCGTTACTACAACACCCACCTGGCGCTCGCCCAGGAGGAGCTCGATTTCTTCGTCCACCTCGGCGATTACATCTACGAGACGGACGGCGATCCGAGCTTCCAGAGCGCGACCGGGCGCCGCGTCGTCTTCACCGACGTGGCCGGCAGCATCTCCCTCGGTGACGGCGACGGCGCCTACCACGCGGCGAGATCGCTCGATAACTACCGGGAGCTCTACAGGACATACCGCTCCGACGCGAACCTCCAGAAGGTCCACGAGAGCTTCCCGATGATCGCCACGTGGGACGACCACGAGTTCTCGAACGACTGCTTCGGCGCCACGGCCACCTACTTCGACGGCCGGCAGGACGAGACGGACGCGGACCGGCGCAAGGCCGCGAACCAGGCCTGGTTCGAGTACCAGCCCGTCGATTACGGCGACGACGTCGAGCTCGACCCGGACGCCTCGCTCCCGGACGAATTCCACATCTACCGCGACTTCGTGTTCGGCCGGCACGTCCACCTGGTGATGACCGATCTGCGCAGCTACCGGCCGGATCACCTCATCCCCGAGGACGCTTTCCCCGGCAGGGTCGCGCTCGATCAGCCGAAGCTCGTGGCCGAGCTCGGGGAGGTCCCCGCGGCCGCCCTGCCCTACGTGGACGTGGAGACCTACGGCGGCGGCATCTATGCGCCGGTCCTCCTCGGGGCCGCGGAGGCCGCGGGCTACGACCCCGCCGAGGTGACGGGGAAGATCAGCGTCGCCTTCATCAACGAGATCGTCGCCGCCGCCAACGAGGGCCTGCCGGCGGACATGCAGATCCCCCTCATCGACGCCGCGGAAGAGGGCCTGGAGCGGGGCATCGCCTACGTGGATTTCGGCAAGATCAACGCGTACGGCATGATCGGCACCCGCTACTTCATCGCCAAGGACCCCTTCGATATCTACGCTGCCATCCGCTACAAGGAGACGCAGGGCGCGAGCGAGGACGTGATGGGCGCCGAGCAAGAGGCCTGGTTCCTCGACACGATGGAAGGCTCGAAGGCGACCTGGAAGGTCTGGGGCAACGAGTACTGCCTCGTCCAGATCGCCGTCGATCTCAGCCCCTATTCCCTCCCCGCCCAGTTCAAGCGCAGCTTCTACACGACCACCGACGCCTGGGACGGCTTCCGCAACAAGCGGGACGAGCTGCTCGGGAGGCTCGTCGGGCTGGGGGGCGTCGTGGCGATCACCGGCGACGTCCACGCCTTCTACGCCGGCACGCCCGGGCCGAGCGGCGATCCCACGAAGAAGATCGTCGAGCTCGTGGGCGGCGCCGTCTCCTCGGCGTCCTTCCGCGAGATCCTGACGGGCCAGGTCTCGAGCGATCCGACGCTGCGCGGGCTCCCGGGCGCCGCGGCGCTCGCCCTCAGCATCGACACGCTGCTCACGTCGCCCGAGACGAAGATCAACCCGCACCTCGCCCACGCCAACAGCAGCGCCCACGGCTATGTGGTGGTCGAGGCGAGCGGGCAAGAGCTCGTCGCCGACATGCGGAGCATCAAGGCCTCCGAAGCGCAGACCGACTACTCGGGGAGGATCGGCGAGCTGAAGATCAGCAGCAAGCGCTTCCGCACCCTCCCCGGGGAGAGCGAGCTCTACCTGGACGACGCCGGCGCCTGGAAGCGCTGGGATCCCACGACGCAGGCGTGGGTCTGACGCCCGGCAGCCCTCGATAGACCGCTCACGGCATCAGGTGGAGCATCGCCATCATCCCCAGATCCGCGTGGTCGAGGATGTGGCAGTGGAACATCCACATGCCGGCGCGGTCGTCGAACGGGATGGCGATCCGCACGGCCTTTCCAGGCACGAGGTTGACGGTATCGCGCCATGCGCGCACGGGCGGCTCGGCGCCGTCGATGTCGAGCACCTGAAAGAAGAACCCGTGCAGGTGGAACGGGTGATCGTAGTGGGTGGTGTTCGTCAGCGTCCAGATCTCGACCGTGTTCGTCTTCGCAGAGAGCATGAGAGAGCCGTCCGTCTGGCCGTTGATCCCGAGCACCGCTCCGTCGGCATCGCCCTGCTCCATGAACTCCACCGCCTGTCGTTGCGCGCCCGTGGTGTCGATCGAGGCGATCTCGGCCAGACGCTCGGGAAGCGGCGGTGCGCCGCTCCCCGGAGGCTCGTCGGCCAGCTCGAGACGCATGAGGTCCATGGGATCAACCTCGTTCGGCAGGTGGAATCGATTCGCGTCGAGGAGCGGGATCACCACCGACTCGCCCTCGACGGGCAGCATATAGAGCTCCGCGCGCTCCCCCGGGGCGAGCCTCACCTCGTCCACGGGGAGCGGGCTCTCCGAAAGGCCCGCGTCTCCGCCGATGAGCACGAGCGGCTGGCCCGGCACGGCGAAGCGGAAGTAGCGGCTGCGCGCGGCGTTGACCACCCGCCAGCGCTGCGGAACCCCCTCCCGCGCCGCGACCGTCGGCAGGATCTTCCCGTTGACCAGGACCGTCCCGCCCTCGCGCCCGAAGTAATCGCCGAACCATCCGCTCTCGTCGGCGGGGGTGAGCGAGCCGTCTTCCTCGACGCCGATGTCGCTCATCACGAGCAGCAGCTCGTCGCCGAGCGGCGCCTCCTCCGCGGCCTCCTCGACCACGAACGCGCCGTAGAGGCCCGCGCCGACCTGGGCGCTCGAGCGAAGGTGGGGATGGTACCAGAACGTGCCGGCGTCCGGCACGGTGAAGGAGTACTCGAAGCCCTCGCCCGGCTCGATGGGCTTCTGCACGTGCTGCGTCCCATCCATGGCCGCCGGCACGCGCAGACCATGCCAGTGGACCGTCGTCGCCTCGGGAAGGTGGTTCTCGAGCTTCACCACCACGCGGTCGCCCTTCTTCGCGCGGATCGTCGGACCGGGGAGCATCCCGTTGTAGGTCCAGACCTCGGTCGTGAGCCCTGGGACCACCTCGATCGCGGCCACCCTGGCCTCGAGGTGCACCTCGACCACGTCGGGCGCGGGGTCGTGATCCTCGGCGTCCGGCAGCCGCAGCGCGTCGTCCCAGCCCGTCGGCTGCCGGAGGTCCGGCGGCGGCTCTTCCGCGCCGCACCCCGCGAGCAGGCTCACGAGCGACAGGATCACCGCAACCTCTCCGGCAAAGCGTGCCGAGGACACGCATCCTTTGCGCCTTGCGCGGGGCAAGGCGCATCCGATCCAGCGCATGCGCCGCCCTCCTGCAAGGCGCGATCCTTCACGGGGGAGCCGACCTGGGTTGTGTGGGGTGACCCCGCGGGCCGTGGCGTGAGCCTCGCCGCGGGGCTGCGCGGCGCGGGCTACCGCCCGAACGCGCCGATCGTGAGGGTCGCGCCGTCGTTGCGCGCCCTGGCCTGCTGGTGCGGCGTGTACTGGTGCTCGACCGGCGGGAGGCCGTCGAGCGAGGCGCCAGCGCCGATGAGCGGCGCGCTCGCGGCCGGCATGAAATCGTGGTCTGCCGCGGACGCGAACGCCGGATCGACGCCGAAGATCGAGTCGTCAAGGCCGTCCACCTGCCCGACCACCTTCACCACCTCCCGGACGGGATCGAACGGCAGCCACCCGTTCGTCACCCAGTTCCCGGACAGGGTGAGGGCCCCGGCGGCCACGCCGTCGCGGTCCCCGAGGAAGGTGACCGCGCGGAGCTCCGTCGGCTCCAGGCTGCTGGCGAACACGTTGTTGCGGGCGTCGATCTGCTCGTCGTTGGTCGAGGCCTCGAACATCGCAGAGCGATCGTAGTCGTCGTAGTTGTCGTTCCTGACGAAGACGGTGTTGGAGAAGAAGTGGAGCGTGCCCTTCCTGTAGTACTCGGTCTCCCCGCTGTCCCCGCCGTAGTGGATCATGGACGCGCCGTAGCCGTTGCGCAGGAGCACGTTGCCGTAAATGAACGTCTCGTGGAACGAGGGCAACGCGACCGAGTCGGTCGCCTCCTGCGCGTCGACGAGGTCGATCAGGTGGGCGCCGTCCTCGATCCAGTTGTACCGGATGACGACGCCGGCCGAGCGCTCCTTGATGTTGTTGCCGTGGCCGCCGCGCGTGGGGCCGAAGCGGTTGAACTGGTAGATGACGTTCGAGGCCTCGTTGTAGACGTTGTGCTCGTTGTAATCATCCATGCCGTTGTCGTGGATGTAGTTGGATTCGATGAGCACGTTCGTGGTCAGGATATCGCCGCCGGCCGTGCCGATGAAGAGGCCATTGGCGTTCTCGTGCACCTCGCAGGCGCGGATGGTCACGTGATCGCCGCGCTCCACGAAGACGCCGGCCGCGTTGCCCGCGTAGCCCACCCCTGACCCCGCCTTGTCGGTGAAGCCGTGGGGGGGCGCTGCGTTCTTGATCTCGAGCCCCTCGATCGTGATGTGGGTGGGCCCGAGCTCCCACGGGTCGTCGTGCTTGTGCCCGACGATGATGAGCCCCCGCACCTGGTGGCCGTCGAAGGGGAAATCGAGCTCGGGCCGGGTGGTCGCGTCCTGACCGTCGATCACCGGCAGCTCGCCGTTCGGCCCCGGGACGCCGCAGAGCCGGATGGGTTGCTCGGCCGTCCCCTGGCCCCCGAGCATGATCTTCTCGTGGTACCCCTCGGCACGCCAGAAGACGCGCACCGTGTCGCCGGCGACGAGCGATTCAAGCGGGACGTCGCCGATCGCCTCGAATTCCTTACCAGGACCGACCTGGTAATCCGTGCCGCTTCCGATGTGGCTGCAATCGACGTGAATCGGCGGAATGTTCACGACGGGCGGAGGGAGCGGCGCCGGACCGCCGCCGCCGTACGTCGTTCCGCCAAGCTCGCCGGTGCAACCGGCTGCCAGGAGAAATCCTGTCACGCAGGCTCGAACTCTCACAGAGGCTCCTCCTCAAATCTGCTTTTGCAAGCGATGCTGGATTTTTACAGCAGAGCGCACAAACGCCCCGCAGTGGACCAAGATGACACGTCGGCGCTCGTTGTCATCGGCCCAGAGGCCCTTCGTCATCGCGGATTCCGTGCGTCGGTGGGAGGATGTGTCCCGGCGCTCCCGGACGTTCCGGCGAAGAGGGCGTTATCGCACCTCGGGGGCAGCTTGCTCATCGCCCGCTCCGCCATGGCGGTGATGGTGAGCGACGGGTTCACGCCCAGGTTGGACGGCACCATCGAGCCGTCGACCACGTAGAGGCCCTCGTGGCCGAACACCTGGTTGCGCTCATCGATCACCCCGCGCTCGGGGCTCTCGGCGATCGCGCAGCCGCCGAGGAGATGCGCCGTGGTCGGCACGTTGAGCACCGCCTCGTTGATGGCGTTGCGCGGGGTGCCGTCCATCAGCACGGCCAGCCGCCTGCCGACCTCGTTGGCGACGGGGATGTACGCCGGCGGCTTCGGCTGGTCGGGCGGCCTGTGGGTGGTCATGCCGCCGCGCTTCCAGACGAGCTGCATGTAATTGTCCAGCGTCTGCATCACGAGGAGGATCGTGGAGCGCCTGGCGAATTTGAACGGCAGGAGCCCTGAGAGCAGGTCGATCGGGTGGAGCAGCCGCCGCCCCAGCCAGCGCAGCCAGCGCGGCATGCCCGGCGCGTCGTCGGTGAGCACCGTGCCCAGCGCGCCCATCACGTCCGAGCCGGCGGGGTAACGCACCGGCTCGATGTGCGTGCGCGCGTCGGGGTAGATGCCGCTCGTGATCGCGATGCCGCGGGAGTAATCGACCCGATCGTCGCTGGCCGTCACCCCGAGGATGACCTCGCTGTTGGTGCGCACGTAATGGCCGAGCTGCGGAGAGAGATGGGGTAACCGGCCCTCGGCCCTCGCCTTCAGCAGGAGCTTCACCGTGCCGAGCACGCCGGCGCTGAGCACCACCGCGCGCGCCCGGAGCACGCGGCGGCGCTTCCTGAGCAGCGCGGTCGAGCGCTCCAGGGTGAGCTCGTAGCCGCCGCCCGGGAGCGCGTCGATGGCGGTGACCATCGTCTCGGGCTGGATGGTACAGCCCTTCTTCTCGGCCAGATAAAGGTAGTTGAGGTCGAGCGTGTTCTTGGCGCCGAAGCGGCAGCCCACCATGCATCCGCCGCAGTGGACGCACGTGGTGCGGTCGGGCCCCTCGCCGCTGAAGAACGGGTCCGGCACGCGCTGCCCTTCCTGCTCGCCCTCCCTCGCGAAGAGGACGCCCACGCTGGCGACGTGGAACGTGTCCCCTCGGCCCATCTCGTCGGCGATCTGCCGGAGCTGCCGGTCGGCCGGCCAGAGCTTCGGGTTCGCGGTCACGCCGAGCATGCGCTTCGCGAGCTCGTAGAAGGGCATCAGCTCGTCGCGCCAGCTGGCGCCGGCCGGCCAGCCGGGGCTGGCGAAGGCCTCGGGCGGGGGCACCAGCAAGGTGTTCGCGTAGACCAGCGAGCCGCCGCCCACGCCCGCGCCCGAGAGGATGAGCGTGTCCCTGAGCAGCGTCAGCCGCTGGATGCCGTGACAGAGCAGCCTGGGCGCCCAGAGGAACTTCCGTACATTCCAGTTGGTCTTCGGGAAATCCTCCTTGCGCCAGCGCTTGCCGCACTCGAGCACGGTGACGCTGTAGCCCTTCTCGGTGAGGCGCAGCGCGGAGACGCTGCCGCCGAAGCCCGAACCCACGATGGCGAAGTCGACGTCGAAATCCATGCCACTCGCTTCTCGGGACGGAGTATGGCCCAGCCGGTCTCCGGAGCCCACCCGCGGATGCGGCCCGGCCGAGCGCGGGTGCAGGTCGGCTGCTCGCTGCGCAGCAGCGTCGCGCGCTTGCCCGGTGGACAGGTGTTCGGCAGCACCGGGGAGCGCGATGAGGCCGCGCGCGCCGCCCTGCGCCGCGCCCCCAACCTGCGCGCGCCGGGCGGCAGCGTCCTCGGCGCGGGCGCCGCGGCCGGGGGATAGGCGACTGGCTGCACATCAAGGTGGTGGGATCCGGGAGGACCTGTCTCGACTGCGCGGCGCTACTGGAAGGTCACCGAGAGCGTCGGACGCCTCGCGGCATTGGCCACCTCGCTCGAGCAGATGCGCAGATCCTTGCCGGTCGCGGAGTTGGCGAGCACGAGGCCTTGATTGGCGGCGCTGCTCCGGACCCACCTCTGCACGCTGCCGGCGTCGAGCGCGATCGATCTGCGCTGATAGCCGCTGGCGTCGATGTTCAGGAACTGAAAGGTCGGTCCCTGCACGTCGCCCGAGCCGATGCCCGGCGCGGTCCAGTTGCTGCCCGCGCCCCCGCTGGTGAAGCCCAGCGTCGCGGAGCTGTAGCTCCACGGCGTCTTCATGAAGTTGCCGTTCAGGGTTTGCGGCCCAACCCAGCTCTCGAAGGTCACGTCGAGCCTGGCGGCCGTCACCGTGGCGGTGGTGGGGATCTGCGATACGTCGAAACGGATGAGCGCCTTGGTGGTGTAGCGGCGCGTGTCGGCGAGGAGCACGTCGTTGGTCCTGTAGACCGTGCCGACAGGGTTGCTGGACGAGTAATTCAGGCTGGAGATGCTCAGATCCTGCACGCCGGTGTAGCCATTGACGCCCTGAGTGAAGGTCAGCGTCTGCGCTGTACCGCTGGGCGCCGGCGGCGTCGGCTCTGTGGGGGTCGGCGGCGTCGGCGGCGCCGGCTCGGTAGGCGGCGACGGTGGGGTCGGCGTCGACGTCGGAGGCGTCGAGGAGCCCGCCGTGACAGCGCCGGTGGCGCTGACCTTGAAGCTCAAGGTCTTGCTGGGGCCCGACACCTGCAGCGCGCCGCCCGCGCTCACGCGGATGCGCCATTTTCCGCCGGAGGCGACGGCCGTGACCGCATATCCGGAGCTCGAGGGCGCAACGTCGACCAGCACGTGCTCGGCTGCCGTTTGCGAGACCAGGTACTCCGCGCTCGACACGGCGCCGGTCGCGGCCTGATCGGCCGAGAAGAGCACGACCTGATTCTGCGGCGCCGAGAGCTCGACGCCCACCAGGTTGCCGGCGATGACGTTGCCATCCGCCGACGACAGTCGCGTTTGCTCGCCGGGCGTCGCGCCCGCCGAGACGACGGTCAGCCACTGCTGCGCCGCCGCACGCACCGGAGCGTGCACCTCGAGCCGCGCCATCGAAGCCGGCAGCGTCGTCGTCGTCGTGCTCGCGCTCTTCGGCAGCAGCGCGCGCACGCTTCCGACCAGCGTGGTACCCACCACGACGTCGAAGCGCCTCTGTGTCGCATCGGCGGTGGTCACCTGACGCGGCGCCACGGGAATGTGAAAGCTCATCCACTGGTCCGCGCTGGCCTTCGCCACCGTCGTGCGGTCGAACAGCACGAAGCTGCCTGGACGGAAGAACACCACGTCGCGCGTGAACTGCGAGACCGGCTTGACCGTGGGGCTGCCGTACTGGTCTTCGAGGCCCGTCGCGCGCGCTCGCACGAAGGCGCCGCGGTCCTCGTACCGCTCTACATGGGCCTTCGAATCGACCGGTGAGAGCGAATTTTGTCCGGGGTTGTACCGGTTCGTGGCGTCGTCGACGAAGAACGTATTGTGCAGCCGGCGCTGGCTCGTGCCGTAGCTGTCGTCGTTCACCAGGTTCTCGCAGGCGTTGCCGCAGTTCTGGGGCAGCCAGCCGGTGGCGTTCATCAGCACCGGCTGATCGCCGACCACCACGCTCAGACCGCCGGCGTTGAACATCTGCTCACCGGAGTAGGCGGCGTTGATGTACGCGCCGCCAGACAGCGCCCCCCACACGGCCGTCCTGTCCCAAGACGAGCGCATGCCGACGTGGCCAGGGCCGGCCGCGAAGTGCGACAAGCCGGTCGACTGGTACCCGCTCTTGGCGGCGCCCGTATCGCCATACAAGAACCTGGACCACGGCGCCGAGTCGTCGCCTGCTGCCGCGATCACGTCGGCGGCGAAGCCGCGCGCGACGGCGGCCGAGGTGTCGCCCTGCTGCTCGAGCATGGTCGCCAGACCGAGGAACAGCGCCGCAGAAGGACGCATGTTGATGCCCGCACGAATCGTGCCCTGGTCGTCCATGTGCTTGAGTGAAGGCCACGTGAAGTACCGAGCATAGGTCGCCTCCTCGCGGGCCAGCGGCAGCTCCTTCCACCAGTCGAGGCCGGTCGCCGTCCTGGTCGCCCACAGCGCCTCGACCATGTACAGGACGGCCCTGCCGCCGTAGCCCCAGCCCTCCGGCCAGCCTCCGCCGCCCATCATGCTCGTGAACTTCGGCTTCACGAGCTGTCCCCACATGCGCGTCACGACGTCGTTCCAGTACACGCTGGCCTTGGCGTTCTCGCCCTCGGTCGCCAGCGCCGCCGCGGTCTTGGCCAGGTAGTAGCCGGCGAAGTAGTTACCGATCGGGTCGTTCTTGATCAACCCGCTCTCGTCGTACCAATCGATCCACGCGTTCATCGAAGCGACCAGGCGCGTCTTGGTCGCAGCCGGCAGCGCCGGGTAGAGCCAGTCGTAGCCGAACGCCATACCGACCACGTAGTTTCGGATGCCGTAACCCAGGTCCGTCGACGGCTTCTGCCCCCCGGACGCGACCGGGGTGCTCATGGCCTCCAGCAGGCGAACGCCGGCCTCGCCGTAGCGAGCCTGCGCGGCCGTGTCGGTCGTCACGCGATAGCAGATGCCCAGCGCGCGCACGACCGGCGGATACTCGTCACCTTGATAGCCTTGCCCGACGTTCGGGTAGCTCGGGTAGGTACTGCCGTTCGGCGGGTGCATCGTGCCGGTCGTGTAATCGTCGCAGCGCTTCTTCAACGCCGTCCAAGCGGCGTCGCCAGCCGCGGCGCGCGCCTTCAGGCGCGCGATGACGGAGTCGGTCAAGATGAGCCGCGCGGCGGGGCGCGTTACCAGCATTTCCTCGCTCGCGCCCACGTCTTCCTCGGCCAGTTCAGCCGGCTCGTCCGAATCGGGGACGCCCAGGCAGCCGAGCAGGCCGGAGATCCCGGCCAAGAAGGTCAAGGGAAGGAAGCGGCTGATTCTACGCATTGAGTCTCCTTTGAGGGCACACACGTGCCCCGTCGCAGACTTGCTTCGTCTGCCGGTTACCCGTTCAGCGACTGACTTCGAATCGGGGCCTGGGCGGCCCCTCCGCGGTCACGTCCTTATCGAGCGGCGCTCGACGATCGACATCGCCACGAGCGAGGCGATGCGCTTCCCGGCGGCAAACGACCGCGGGCCAAAGCCTTGAGAAATCGAATGCATGGCTTTTCTCCCCCGGCGTCGTCGAACCGCTGTGGTGGACAGGACCGCGACGGGCGAAGGCACCAGGGGGCAGAAGAGGAGCCTCCCGCTGCATGCCTTCGCGCCGCGAGCCATCGGTGCAGACCATCCAGCACCAGAGGGTGCGGATACCGGCGCTCTCGTGAAACGACTTTATTCCCGGATCGATACGTCCGGTCAAGACGAAACACTTTCGAAGATCAAACGACCGCCCGATTAGGTCGCACACTTCGGCCGTTCTTCACGTCAAGGTCACAAATTTTCGATGAAGAACTTAAGCGCTCAGCCCGCCCGCCGGTGTGAAGTAAGGTATAGAGAAGCGGTCGTTCGCTCGCTTGAATGTATGAATGCAGACGAAATCCACAGAAGTGTTGGCGAACACCAGGCGCGACCAGGTTATCCAGGCCAGCCAACGACCTTTACTTACCTGCCCCCGCGCTGGCTGGCTCGGCGGCGGCTCCCGCGACGCGACGGAGGTCGCGCGCTTCGTCGGCGACACCGCGACTCCGCGCGCAAGAGGCCGCTCGCAGTCCTGATCGAGCGCTGCGCCGGTCAGCTACCCGGGTCGCGGCTGGCCAGCGCCGCTGGAGCGCCGCTCGCCGCCCGCGTCGACTCGCTGCCGAAGCCTTGCCGCTCGCCAGCGCCTGGCGCGCTTCCTCTGCGTCGACCTCGATCTGGTCGAGGAAACCACCGCACGTCTGCAGTTGGCGCGGGGTCGCCTCGACGATCTCGATCACGACGCCGCCCGGTGTGGTGAACCGCTCCCCCCGCAGCCGGGATCCGCCCCGCGAGTTCCAGGCACAGCCCGGATCTGGCGGGATCTCTGACACGCGGAACTAGCGACAGATACCCGTGACGCAGTTCTGTCCGTCGGTGCAGACGGCGCCGCACGCTCCGCAATTGCTCTCATCGTTGCTGAGATTCACGCATCGGTCGCCGCAGTACGCCAGCCCCGCATTGCACGTGCACTCCCCAGCGGTGCAGAACGAGCCGCCGCCGCATGTGTTGCCGCACGCCCCGCAGTTGAACTGATCGAGGTTCGTGTTGACGCAAAGCGAATCACAGTAGGTCTGCCCTGCCAGCGGGCATGTGCAGGCGCCGGCCTGGCAGGTCGAGCCCGCCGTGCACGTGGTGCCGCACGCCCCACAGTTCGTGCTGTCCGTCTGCGTATCCACGCACGAGGCGTCACAGAACGTCTGGGTCGGGGGACACGGAGGTTCGCTGGCCCCACCCTGTCCCCCCGAGCCGTCGAGGCCACCTTGCCCCCCCGCGCCGCCGCTGCCACCCGCCCCGCCGTCACCGCTCCCGCCTTGCCCACCGGCCCCCCCGAGCCCACCCGCGCCGCCGGCGCCACCCGCGCCGCCGGCGCCACCCGCGCCGCCGGCGCCACCCGCGCCTCCATCACCGCTCCCGCCTTGCCCTCCGGCGCCCCCGAGCCCGCCCGTGCCCCCCTGCACGTCTCCACCGCTCCCCCCGTCCCCGCCAGTAGCGCTACCCGTGCTCGTGGTGGTGGAGCCTGACGTGGCGCTCGTCTCCTCCTGGGCGCTCTCGCCGCCGCTACATCCGACCATCGTTACCGAACAGACGGCCACGCCCGCCAGCGAACCCAGGATCCACATGTTCACGCGCGCAAGATGCATGTCGTCCTCCAGATGTAAGAGGTAAGTGGAGTCGTGCCAACATCATGGCTTGCTCTGGGCAGCCTCGACGACTCCCATGGACCCGCTGTCGCTGCAAACGGCGCGTGCGGCTCAGCTTTTTCTCATCAGGGGTCCGAAAAAGCGACAGCCTCTGTTCGGGGAACCACGGAGAGCCCAGGACGGCACCTTCTCTCGCGCCTCGCGCCCCCATGAAAGATGCGCCCCTATTTCAGCAGGGCACACCTGAGCCACAATACCGGGCGAGCGGGCCCGCCGTCGACAAGGAGGCGCTCAACTCCCACTGTTGCGTCACCACGGCGGTGTCGGCCCACGACGAGGGTCGGCGGCGCACATGCGGAGATGGGCTCTGCTCTGCGCGCCGACCAGGCTCCCTCTCCCGATCCGGCAGCACTGTGGCGGCCACCGTGCGTGCCCGGGCGGAGATCTTCAGAGCTCGAGCATCGCCCGCCGAGCAACGGAGGACGCTACTCCTCGTCGTCACTCTCCATCTCGGTGTTCGGCGTCGGCCGCGAGACATCGTCTTCCTGCCGCAGCCCCGAATGCACAATGAAGGGTCCCGCGACCGGCAATAGCCATATCAGCGCGCTTTGCAGGAGCTTCTGGTCGCGCGAGCACAGCTCGCTCCGCCACAGGCGCACGGGGATGAACGCCTGAGCGAGGATCGCCGCGGCGACGGTTGTCCACGTGAGGATCGAACGCACGATGTGCAGCGCAGCCGCCATCCGCCTCACGCGCCTCGTCGAGCGCGTCCAGCGGGCTCAGCCGGCGTCTTGGCCGGGATCCAGCGGCGCGCCGCCGGCCGGGCGCGGCCGCCTCCGGTAGAGCAGCCGGCTCACCGGCAGCCCGTCGGCGATCGCGTGGTGCTCGCGGGGGCTCCTCGCGCCGTAGGGGTTCTCGGCGAGGTGCGGCGAGCCGGGCGCGTCGCCCGCCGGCTCGAAGGCGGGGTGCGCGCCGATCTGCTCGGCGTAGAGCACGCCGCGCTCCTCGACGTCGGTCTGCACGAAGAGCTCGCCGCCGTCCACGAGCAGGCGCGCCAGGCTGTCGAGCAGCGCCGGGCCCATCACGAGGCGCTTCGTGTGGCGCTTCTTCCACCACGGATCCGGGAAGTGCAGGAAGAACCGCGCGATCGACGCGTCGGGGCGGAGCCGCGCGAGCGCCTCGCGCGCGTCGGCGTTGAGCGCCCGCACGCGACCGCCGAGGCCGCCCTTCCTCAGGCGCCCATCGACGATCGCCGCCCACTTCAGGCGGATCTCCAGCCCGAGCAGCCGCGCCTCGGGGCTCGCCGCCGCGCGCTCGAACAGGAAGCCGCCGCGGCCGGGGCCGATCTCGATCTCGACGGGGCCGGCGCCCGGGATCAAGGCGTCGATGGAGACATCGTCGCCGTCTGGGAAGCGAGGCGCGTCGGCGTAGGGGTGGTTCGGGCGCGGCTGGAAGACCATGGAGCCCCGGCGCTCTACCAAATGCCGGCCGCCCCCGCGCGGGAAATCCGCCGGCCACCCGGCGCGGGAAATCGCTGTCCCCGGGCGGCACGGTGGTATGCGTCGGGCCCCATGGCGGCACCTCCGGCCCCCTCCCGGCTGCGCGCCCTCGCCGCGCGCGCCCTCCCCTATGCGCCCGCCCTGGCCGTGAGCGGCGCCCTCGGCGCGCTCTGCGTCAGGGCGATCCTTGCGCAGGCCGGGCGCCCGGCCCTGCCGCTCGACGACGCGTTCATCCACATGCAATACGCCCGGCGGCTCGCCGAGGGCGGCTTCTTCAGCTTCGTCGCCGGCGACGGCTACTCGAGCGGCGCCACCAGCCTGCTCTGGCCCGTGCTGCTCGCCCCCTTCCACGCGCTCGGCCTGCGCGATCTCTCGCTCGTCTATGCGGTCTGGGCGCTCGGGCTCGTGTTCCACGCCGCGCTCGCCGTCGAGACCGCGCGCCTCGCGCGCCCCCTCGCCGGCCCCGCGGCCGCCGCCGGCGCGGGCGCGATGTGCGCCGGGTTCGCGGCGTTCGCGTGGTTCGCCTGGAGCGGGATGGAGACGGTCGCCTTCGCCTGGATCCTCACCCGCACCGCCCGCCTTGCAGCGGCGCTCTGCGAGCCAGCACCGCCAGATCCCGCCTCGGACAGCGCCGCGCCCGCGCAGCCGCCCGGCGCGCCCGCGCAGCCGCCCAACGCCTCGATCGCCCGCTCCCTCGCCGTCTGCGGCTTCGTCGCGCCCCTGCTCCGCCCGGAGGGCGCGCTCGCCTCCCTGCTCGCCGCGATCGCGCTCGCCCTCTCGGCGTCACGCGCCGTGCCTCCAGCGCTCCTCCCGGCGCCGCCCCTCTCCGCTCCATCCCCCTCCCGCAGCGGCGCTCTCTGGCCCTCCGCGCGCTCCGCCGGGCGCCTGCTCGCCCTCGCGCCGCTGCTCGGCCCGCTCGTCGTCCCGGCCTTGAACCTGCTGCTGGCGGGCCACCCGACCTCGTCGACGACGTCCGTCAAGTGGCTGATCGGCAACCCCAACTACGACGGACCGACGCTCAGGGCCGCGCTCCTCGACAACGTCCGGCTGCTCGTGACCGACGTGATCGACGGCGGCCAGTGGACGGCCGTCTTCCTCCCCGAGGGCTCCGCCGCCGTCATCGCCCTCGGCGCCGTCGCGCTCGCCGTGGCGGCGCACCGGAGGGGCCGCCCGGCGCACGCCGCGATCGTGGGCGCCCTCGCGCTCGGCGCGCTGCTGCCCTGCACGTACCTCAGCTTCCTCTGGAACCGCGTGCGGTACGTCTGGCCCTTCGCGCCGGCCTGGATCGTCATGGCCGCCTGCCTCGCGCGCGAGCTCGGCGACGCCGCCCAGCGGCTCCGGCCCTCGCTCCACTACGTGACGCCCCTCCTCGCCGGCGCGTTCGCCGGCGCCCTGGCCGCGCGGCTGCCGTGGGCCATCGGCGACCTCGCCAACTCCGCCCGCGCCATCGATCGGCAGCAGGTCTGGCTCGGCCGCTGGGCCGCGCAGCACCTGCCGGAGGACGCCAGGATCGGCGTCAACGACACGGGCGCGCTCGCCTACTTCAGCGGCCGCAGGACCTTCGACGTCGTGGGACTGACCACCGAGGGCGAGGCGCGCTACTGGGTGGCCGGCGCCGGCTCCAGGTTCGAGCACTACGAGAAGCTGCCCCCGGAGCGCCGGGCGACCCACTTCATCGTCTACCCGCACTGGATGGCGTGCCCGCCGGTGCTGGGCCGCGCGCTGGTCGACGCCACCGTCGAGGACCAGTCCATCCTCGGCGGCACCACGATGATCGCCTACGAGGCGCGCTGGGACCTCCTCGGCTCAGGGGCGCTGCCGGTGCGGTCCGTGCCCGGCGAGCGGATCCTCGACGAGCTCGACGTCTCGGACCTCGAGTCCGAGGCGGCGCACGCCTACGCGCTCGAGCCGCTCGCGGACCAGCGCAACATGGCGATCGCGCTCGCCGCGCCCGAGAGCAGCGCGCCAGGGGAGCTCGACCTCGCGCGCCCGGAGCTCGCGGACGGCGGCCGCTACCACCGGACCGCCGATCGCTTCGTCGCCCACCTCGCGGCGCTCCCCGCCGAGGCGCGCCTCGTGCTCCGGGTGGCCTCGGACGACGGCGCCGAGCTCGCCGCCTCCGTGGCAGGCGAGGAGATCGGCACCGTCGACGTGCCGCGTGGACCGTGGGTGGAGCGGGCGCTGCCCCTCCCCGCCGCGCGCCTCCCGACGCCGACCCCGATCGCGATCACCCTGCGCCGCGGCGCTGGGTTCCACGCCTTCCATTACTGGATCACCGGGCGCTGACGCCGGCCCCCTCACCGGGGAACACCACACCTTCTTACATCGACCTTACATCGACTCCCATCGAGTCGCGCATCGTGGGAGCGACTCCCGCTCCCACGATGCGCTCTCGAGGGCGCGCCGGCGGGCTCGCGGCGCTCCACGTGGAGCGTTCAGGACAGCCGTTGACGCACCCGGGCATTCGTGTAACATCGAGATGTTCGCGCAATACAGCAAGCCAGCGAACAGATCCGTTGCAGACTCGTGGGGGAGACCGGGCAGCGCGCGCCCGCTGGCGCCGCCGCGCACAGCCATGGCCGGCGGTCCAGGCGTGCTCCAGACCTCGGGCCACCGGCACGCCGGCTCGCCCCGAATCCCGTGCGCCCTGCCCGGCGCTCGGACGTGGGGGAATCGATGCGCAAGTCGGCTTTGCTCCTCTGCTCGCTGCTATGCCCTCTCGGGGCGGCGGGCTCCTCCTGGGCGCAGGCCCCGGGGAGCGAGGCGCTGGCCAGCGGCGATGACGGCGGTCAGGGGCAGTTCCTCTCGCTCGATCTCGAGGAGCTGCTCAACGTGAAGGTCTCGTCGACTGGCTTCTTCGAGACCGAGAGCAAGACGTCGACCGGTCAGGCGCGCCTCTATGACGCGCGGACGCTGAAGCTCTACGCCGTCCGCTCGCTCGACGACCTCTTGCAAGCCCACCAGCCCGGCGTCGTGATCGGCGAGCACGAGCGCACCTCGCGCCTCATCGGCGTGCGCGGCGTGCTCATCGACAACAACGCCAAGACGCTCGTCATGGTCGACGGCGTGAACACGAACATGCGCGCCCATTTCGGCGCCATCGGGAGCACGCTGGCCGTGCCCCTCACCGGAGACATCGAGCGGGTCGAGGTGATCCTCGGCCCC
This sequence comes from Sorangium sp. So ce281, assembly GCF_051527395.1. Taxonomy (NCBI): domain Bacteria; kingdom Pseudomonadati; phylum Myxococcota; order Polyangiales; family Polyangiaceae; genus Sorangium; species Sorangium sp. So ce281. The sequence goes on along the minus strand of NZ_CP150322.1, from coordinate 1,124,909 downwards.
GGCGCCATCGTGCACGGCTCCGGCGCGATCAGCGGCTTCGTCAACGTCCTCAGGCCCACGGGGATCACCCGCCCCGGGCTCTGGGGCAAGGCGTCGTATGCCTCCGGCGACACGCGCACCCTGGAGGTCAGCTACGGCGGCCTGCTCAGCGAGAAGCACAACGCCGATTGCTTCCTCTACTTCGGCCACGCCGACAACGAAGGAGAGCTGCCCCAGGCGCCCCGGCCGAACACCGCGGAGCTGTATGGCAAGGGCTACGCAGGCGTCACGACGTCTCCCTTCCTGCGCCACACGCGCGTCAACGCCCTCGGCGAGCCGAGCTACAAGGGCTTCGGCCGCTTCCGCTACGGCTCCGAGCGCAGCCCCGTCAGCGTCGACCTGCGGCTCGACTACGCGCAGACGTCGATGATGGGCAACGCCCCGAACAGGGCCATGACCCGCGAGCAGCTCGCGGGCCAGTGGTCCGACAGCAACACCGGCCATGTGCGGCAGAGGACGTTCGCCGTCACGCCGGAGATCCACGTCCACCTGTCCAAGCAGCACAGGGTCGAGCTGGTCCCGACCTTCTCGGCCTTCGAGACGGCCCTCGTCCCGGCCGACTGGGTCGCAGACGAGATGGCGAAGGCGTCCAATGCGGTCCCGGGCGCGGCGGTCCTGCCGGTCGGGGGCCTCGGCGAGGAGCACCGGGACATCAAGGCGGTCTACAAGACGACGGCGCTGCCGAACAGCCAGATCGCGATCGGCGCGTCGGCGAGCCACAAGCGCTTCAGCGGCCAGAGGTCCCGCTGGGGGCGGCTCTACGGGACCGCCTTCGAGTCTCCGGAGAGCTTCTCGTGGACCGAGCTCGCCGCCTTCGGCGAGAGCACGGTCACCTTCCGCGATCTCACCGTCTCCGCGGGCCTGCGCTTCGATCACACCGGGTTTGGAGAGCTGAACCTCCGCGGGGGCCTCTCGCGCGCGCCCGAGCCGGTGAACAGCCCCTCCTACCGCGTCGCGGCCGCTTACGCGATCAGCGACACGCAGAACGTCAAGCTGTCCTACCAGAAGGGCTTCCGCTTTCCGGACGCCGCCTACTTCAACTGGCTCGAGCAATTCAACGCCGCCTTCGAGGACGAGCCCATCGCGCCGCTGCCCTCGCTCGTTCCGGAGTCCTCCCACCTCGTGGAGCTCGACTATGTCGTGGGCCTGCTCGACGAGCGCCTCGCCCTCGACGTCGCGGTCTTCTATGAGCGCTACAAGAAACCCCTCGGCTGGGTGTCGTGGGATCAGGTGCGGCCCGAGGACTTCGAGCACCACGTGGCCCACAACCCCAGGCACCCGTCCGCGGGCGGCTGGTGGGGCAGCTTCTCGAACAGCACCGCGGACGTCGACGCCCTCGGCGGCGAGATCGGCGCGATCGGCGACCTCGGCGGCGGGTTCGCGGGGGACCTCTGGTACAGCGTGTCGAAGCCGTTCGGCGCCGAGAGCGACCTCAACATCCTGACCAACTGGGACGGCGAGACCTGGGCCAACTACCCCATCCACCTCGTCAAAGGCCACCTGAGCTACAGCGCCAGCCGGTTCACCGCCGGGCTCGCCGCGACCTTCCGGACGGGCATGAACAGCCACGGCTCCAGGGACGCGCCCGCCCACGACACGGACGAGCTGCCGCCCAGAGATCGGCTGGCGGCGCGATCGGCGTTCAACCTCGACGCCGCTGTGTCTTTCTCGCCGATCGAGCGCGTCTGGGTCTCCGTGTTCGGCAAGAACCTCACCTTCAACAAGGTCCCTCCACCGTCCTACGCCTCGCACCGGCTGATCATCACCACCGGTCGCCCCTACGTGGGCGCCTCGGTCGAGGCGTCTTACTGACGCCGCCGGCCTGCGCGGGAAGGCGGCCCGCGCGGGAAGGCGGCTCGCGCGGGAAGGCGGCTCGCGCGGGAAGGCAGCACGCACGGCAGCGACAGCAGAACCGACGTCAGAAATCTCCCGACACCGCGCGGCCCGATACGAATGCACCTCCCCGGCGTCTGCCCTTGTGATAAATCGAGGACACCTTGTCCGAAGCAATCAGCCAGGTTCACGATCTGCGCGACGACACCCCGGACAAGGGCCCGCGCGAGAGGGCCGTTGTCGATTTGCTGCTCTTCGACATGGGCTCGGTGACTTTCGCGCTGAGGGCGCAGCAGGTGGAAGAGGTGATCGCGTGGCGCGCCCCCTTGCCGCTGCCGCGCACCGACCCCCGGGTGATGGGCATCCTCCAGGACCGGGGGAGGATCATCGTGATCGCGTCGCCCGTCCTCGCGGAGCCGGAGGCCACCCCGCTCCGCATCGTCGTCTGCCGCGCTGCGCGCGGCTACCTGGGATTGCCCGCCGGCAAGACGCGGTGTGTCGCCGCGGTCGAGGTGTTCGGGGAGCCCGCGCCGAACGCTCTCGTCGACACCAGCGAGGGAGCAGTGACCTTCCTCGACGCAATCCACCTGGTCGACGCCTCCGACGCTGCGCCTCGGCCCTTCGCGGCGACGCGCGAAGCTCAGGGCGTCTGGTCGAATCCATGAGTGTTCCGAGCTCCCGATCACCTGCGTCCAGGGCCAGACCGCCGCTCGATTCGGCCGAGGAGGCGCCCCCGGCGAGCGCGGCCCCGCTGTCGCGGTCGCCGGCGAGCGCGCCGGCGAGCACGGTGACAAGCGCGCCGGCGAACCCGCCGGTGCTGGTGATCGACGACAGCGAGATCGCCCGAGAAGAGGTGTCTCGCGTGCTGGGCTCTGCCGGTTTTCAGGTGCTCGCGCTCCCCTCCCCCATCGGGGCGACGCAGGCCATCGTGCGGCACCAGGTGCGCGTCGTCGTCCTCGACGTCTTCATGCCCACCATCCGTGGGGACCGGCTGCTCACCCTGTTCCGGAAGAACCAGCGGCTCGGGCAGCTCAGCGTCATCCTGATGTCCGGACACTCCGAGCGGGAGCTCGATCAGCTGAAGCTGGAGGTCCAGGCGGACGCGGTCCTCTCGAAGCGCCACCTCGATCGTCTGCCGGCCCTGGTCAAGCGGCTCGCCGGCAAGGAACGCTGACGTGGGGACCGCGGTCGCCTGATGCCACGCCCGTCGAGGATCCGTCCGCGATCGTACAGAGCTCGCCAGCGGAACATGGTGTCTCCGATCTCGTCGATTCGAATGCTGATGGCCGCGGCGCTCCTCACGACCGTGAGCACCGAGAGCCGCTCTGCCCCCTCCGTCCCCTACGAGCTGCGGGGCGCCATCCTCCTGCGGTCGATCGGCTACGAGAGCGGGTTCGCGAGCCGCGCGGGCCCGGCCGTGCTCGCGGTCGTCGGGGCGGAGTCGGGCGCGAGCGCGGAGGACGCGAGCGCGATGGCGGCCGTGCTCTCCAGGCTGGCCGCGAAGACGACCGTGGCCAAGCGGCCGGCGTCCGTCCTGCGCGTGACGTACAGCGGGAGGGCCAAGCTGCAGGAGGCGCTGCGCGCCGCCGGCGCCGAGGTGGTCTATGTGGCGCGCGGGCTCGCCGCGGCCATCCCGGACATCCCGTCGCGCGAGGGAGCGGTCGCCCGCATCGTCGTGTGCGGCGACGGCGACGACACGAAGCGCGGCTGCGCCGTCGCCGTGGGGCTCTCGGGCGCCAAGCCCGAGCTCCTGCTGAACGTGAAGCACGCCAACGCCATCGGCCTCCGCTTCGACCCGCAGCTCCTCCGGCTCGCCCGCATCGTCGACTGAGGCCCTCGCGACGTCCGTCACCGGACGCCGCGCGTCGCCGCCCGCAGGTTCACGGCTCACGGTTCACGACTCGCGATCTCCCGTCGCCCATCCAGCGCCCCTCGTTCAGCGTCCGCCATCGCCGCCCCTCACCCGCTATGCTCAACTTTCGCTCCATCCGCTGGAAGATCGCCGCCCTCGTCGCGTCGGTGGCCATCGTGCTGTCGGCGCTCGATCTGTGGCTGATCCCCGAGCACGCCGCGCGGGCGAGCGAGGCCGAGCTGCGCGAGCGCGCCGGCATCCTCGCGACCATGCTGAAGGAGCCCATCGGCGTGGCCATGGACCTCGAGCAGCCGCCGGAGACCTTCCCGGACACCCTGCGCACCGCGATGACCGATCCCCTGGTGAGCTGGGTGTCGGTCCACGACGCGAGGGGGCAGCGCATCGCCGCGATCGGCGCGGCGCAGGCGCCCGAGGGCGCGCGGGGCCGGGGCGACGCCGGCGTCGTCGTCAGCGAGGCCCCGATCCGGTCGCGGAACGGCGATCGCCAGCTCGGGACGCTGGCCGTCGGGCTGCGCAGCGACCGGATCGCCGAGCGCCGCGCCGACGCGCGCAGGACCATCGCCCTGCAATCGGCGGGGATCGCGCTGCTCGGCCTGGGCCTCGCCTGGGTCATCTCGGCGCGCATGACGCGCTCGATGGCGCACATCAAGGAGGCGGCGGACCGGATCGCCCGCGGCGACGTCTCGGCCCGGCTGTCCCTCAGGATCTCGGACGACGAGCTCGGGGACATGGCCAGCGCGTTCGAGCGGATGAACACCCAGCTGCGCGAGCTCCAGGAGACGGCCGCGCGGGTCGCGGGCGGCGATTTCACGTGCAAGATCACCGGCGACGGGGAGCTGTTCGCCGCGTTCCGCTCCATGGTGACGAGCCTCCAGGAGCTCGCCTCGCGGATCGGCAACACCTCGGCGGAGGTCGCGTCGGCCGCCGCCGGCATGTTCTCGTCGGTGCGCGAGCAGGAGACGAGCGCGAGCCAGCAGAACGCGGCGCTCGAGGAGATCCGGCGGACCGTCGAGGCCCTGACCGCCAGCGCGGATCACATCGCGAAGGACGCGGCCACCGTGCACGAGACGGCGCAGCGGAGCCTCGTCAGCGTCCAGCACACGGCGGAGCAGACGCGCCTCGTCAGCTCCCACTCGGACCGCATCGGCGAGATCCTGTCCTTGATCCAGAGCATCGCCGACAAGTCGGACCTGCTCGCGCTCAACGCCGCGCTCGAGGGCACGAAGGCCGGCGAGGTGGGGCGCGGGTTCTCGCTCGTGGCCGCCGAGATGCGCCGCCTGTCCGAGCACGTCATGGACTCGGTGCGCGACATCCGGAAGCTCGTGGCGAACATGCACGCGGCCTCCCACGCGTCCGTGCTCGCGACCGAGGACGGGATCAAGCTGGCCCGCGACACGGCCGCGGCCGCCGCGCAGATCTCGGACGCGGTGGACCACCAGCGCGAGGGGACGGCGCGGGTCAAGACGGCGATCGTCAACATCGTCGGGGCGGTGAACGACACGCTGACGAGCAGCGTGGCCGCGACGCGCTCGGCCGAGTCGCTGCTCCAGCTGTCGCACGTGCTCAAGACGACGGCGAAGGCCTTCCGGGTCAAGCCGCTTGGAGCGAGGGCCGGCAAGCCCGAAGGCGCGGAGGCGGACGCGGATGAGGAGCCGGGCTGATCTCGTCGCCGCGTTCCACCGGACCATGCCGGACCGCGTGGCCCAGGCGACGGACCTGTGGCTCGGCTACGAGCAGGGCCTGAGCGGCAACCTGCAGGTGCTGCGCCGGCTCCTGCACACGCTGAAGGGCGAGGCGCACATGCTGGAGCTCGCCGCGTGCGGCGACCTGGCCGAGCTGGCGGAGGACGTCATCGACGCGGTGCGGGGCGGCGCGCGCCCCACGCAGCTCACCGGCGACAGCCTCCTCGGGGCGCTGGAGGGGCTCGGGCTCCTGTCGGCGAGCCCCGACGCCGAGGCCGCGCCCGAGCTCGAGATCGTGAAGGAGACGCTCCGCGCTGCGCGCGCAGAGCTCGGCGGCAGCGGCCCGCCCGCCGGCGAGCTCGCGCCGCCGCTCGCGCCGCCGTGTGATTCGGTGCACGAGAGCGCCCTGCCGCCGCGGCTGGACCAGCCCGACGCGCCGCCCGACCTCGCCCAGCCGACCGCCCGCGCGGCCCTCGACGCCGAGGCCGTCGGGACGCTCTTGCGGGAGCTCCAGCGGCTCCACGACGAGCGGGAGGTCATCCAGCGGCGGCTCCGCGAGTCCCAGCGCATGCTCCGCGCGCTGCTCGTCGAGATCGACCCCCGCCGCGCGGACGTGGATCGATTCGCGGAGCGCATCGCGAAGACGCTCGGCTACGGCGCGGAGATCGAGCGCCTCCTGAGCGCCGTCCGGGCGGACTGGTCCAGCAACGACTTCGCGGCGGGGCGCGCGCTCGGCGAGCTCGACGAGGTGGTCCGGAGGGCGTCGGTCGTGCGCACCGAGCGCCTGCTGAACCAGGTGTCGCTCGCCGCCCGGAGCGCGGCGCGCATGCTGGGCAAGGACGTCGAGGCGCGGGTCGAGGGGACGGGGCTGCTCGACGCGGCCGTGGAGCGCCGCCTCGAGCCGGCGCTCCTGCACCTCGTGCGCAACGCCATCGACCACGGGATCGAGCCGGCGGACGTCCGGGCGCGCCGGGGGAAGCCCGCGCGCGGGACGGTGGCGGTGACCGTGGTCCAGACCGACGCCGCCGTGCGGGTCGAGGTGAAGGACGACGGCGGCGGGGTCGACTTCGCCCGCCTGCGCGAGGTGCTCGCGCCGTCGGTCCCGGGCGCCTCGACCCTCGACGACGCCGAGCTCATCCCGTACCTGTTCGCGCACGGGCTCACGACGAGCCGCAGCGTCGGCGCGATCTCGGGCCGCGGCGTCGGGCTCGACATCGTGGCGCGCGAGATCGGCGCGCTGGGCGGGCAGGTGCGGGTCGACTCGAAGCCCGGGCTCGGCACGACGATCCTGCTCGTGGTGCCGAAGAACCTGCACGGCGAGGAGGTGGTCCCCATCTCCAGCGGGCGCTTCCGGTGCGCGGTGCCGACGCACGCCGTGCACTCGGTCGTGCTGCTGGAGGACGAGGAGCTCCTGCGCGCCCCCGACGGGCCGCGCGTGCGCCTGACAGGCGGCGCCGGCGCCGAGCTCGCGCCGCTGTACGCGCTCGGGGCGGTGCTCGGCGACGGAGGCCCGCCCGAGCCCGGGGACGCGGCGCTCGTGCTGCACCACGCCGCGGGCCTGTTCGCGGTGAGCGTGGACGGCTACGAGAACCCTCGGCTGGTCGCGCTCGTGCGCTCGGAGGAGATGCCCCTCACCTCGCCGCTCGTGCGCGGGGTGGCGCCGACGGCGGACGGCGAGGCGATGCTGCTCCTCGACGTGGAGCGGCTGTTCGCGTACGCCCGGCAGGCGCCGCGGGACGCGCCCTTCACCGCCGCCGCCGAGCAGAAGCGGGAGCCGCTCGCGCTGGTCGTGGAGGACGCGCCCGTCGCGCGGGAGCTGCTCTGCGGCATCCTGCGGTCGATGGGGCTGCGCGTGGAGGAGGCGTGCGACGGGCGGGATGGGCTCGCGCGGGCGCGGGCGGCGCCGCCCGACGTGGTGCTCACCGACCTGGAGATGCCCTACTTGAGCGGCCTGGAGATGGTGGCGGAGCTCAGGCGCTCGCCCGGGCTCGCCCGGGTGCCGGTCGTGGTGCTGACGACGGCGGCGCAGGAGCAGAGCGAGGCCGCGCTGCGCGGGCTCGGCGTGCGGGCGGTGCTGTCGAAGCAGCGGTTCGTCGAGGAGGAGCTGCGCCGGATCATCGCGGCCAGCCTGGGGGGCGCGTGACGGCGCGCACGTCGAGCGCCCGCGCGACCGTCACTTCTCCGCGGAGGCCGCCGGCAGCGCGACGGAGATCTCGACGCGCCCCGGCGCCAGCTTGGTCTCCCCGAGCGCGGCGGCCGCGGGGTCGTGCTCGGCGTACCCGACCGCCGACAGCCGGGCCCCTGCCACCGCGCACTTGTCCTGGAGCGTCTGCGTGACGGTCGCCGCGCGGACCGCGGAGAGCTCCCACGGCGTCGGATAGGCGGCCTGCAAGGGGGCCGGCACCGAGGCCGGAGGACCGCTGACAGCGCCGACGCGCAGCGGCGCCTGGCCGCCGCCGCTCGCGGACAGCGCGCCCGAGACCTGGCACAGGAGGGCTTGCCCCTGCGGGCTCACGTCGACCGTGTTGGGGAGGAACACCGCGCCCTCTGAGAGCGCGACGAACGCCTGCCCCTCCGCGACCGCGACCGCCGCGACCCCTTTCTTGACGTGCTTGTCGAGCTTCCCCGCGAGCTCCGCCTTGATCTGCGCGACCCGCTCGACGCCCGACTTCTTCGCGGCCTCGGTCTGCTGCCGCTCCGCCTCGCCCTTCTCGATCTGCGCCGTCTTCGCCTCGAGCTCCCCGCGCACCTGGCCCAGCGTCTGTTCGAGCTCTTTGGCCTTCTGGTTCGACTTCCGCTGCTCCTCCAGCAAGAGCACGTGAGCGCGGTGAAGCGGGACGTAATATGCCGCCACGAACGCGGCGGCCGCGACGAGGAGGAGCGCCGGCATCACGCGCATCCAGCGTCGGAAGCTGGACGATCCAGCGCTGTTGCCGGCCGCGATCGCCTCATCCGCGATGTTCATGACTGCCTCCATGCTCCGCCGCCATCGCCGGCGAGAATACCGGCATGGCGAGGATCCCGCCAGCGCCACGGGTCACACCTCACTCATTGCAAAAATCCGCACCGTCTCGAAAGCACGCGGGGCCTCATGTCGTTGTGTACGGTGCGCTCGCGCCGTGGCATCCTCGCGGGCGCAAGGGAGGACTTTGTATGAAACCGCCGCCCCTTCCGGCCAGGCGCCCGGCGCCGCCCGTCCCGGCAACCGATGATCGCGAGAGCCTCTGGCACGTCGCGATCGCGCCTGACGACATCAAGGTACTCACGTTGGACAAGCTCGACGATCTGTTCCGTCTCGACGTGATCGACGAGACGACGAAGATCTGGCGCCCCGGGATGGCCGCCTGGCAGCCGCTCGGCGTCGTGGCGGGAATCGAGCCGACGCCGCCCGAGCCGGCGCAGGTCCAGGGGCCTCCGCCGAGCACGGCGCGCGGGGGCCCGCCTCCGCCGCCCCCGCGCGCCCCCGCGCGGCGGAACATGGACTCCGACCATCCGACGCCGGTGGCGTCGCCCATGTCGTCCACGATGCCGCTCGGCGCCCCGATGTCGCTCGGCGACACGATGCCGCTCCGAGCGCTGGACGACAGCTCGCCTCACCTCGTGACGCGGACCGAGGTGCAGGCGCCGCCCGCGGCGATGCTCGCGGCGTCTCGGCCCACCTCACCGCCGTGGATGCCGGAGGCGCGGGAGCCGGAGTTGTTCAACGAGTCGCCCTACGCGGCGCCCCGCGCGCGCGAAACGGGCCGGGCGCAGCGCCTGACGCTCGCGCTGTCGGTCGTCGCGGGGCTGGTCGTGACGCTCTACCGCAATGACGTCCTCCTCGACGCCGCGCGCTCCTCCGGGCATCAGGACGTGTATCTGAAGGTCGAGACCGCGCTCGGCGGGCCCGGCTTCGGGACCCCGCGCTCGATCGAGAAGCTCGACGTGTCGGCAGAGCCGGCGCCGGCGAAGTAACCCCACCGAGATCCAGCGCTCCTTCGAGCGCCGTGCGGCACGCGACATCGCGAGCGCTGCGGCGCTGCGGCGCTCGGCCGTCCTGACACAGCGACCCGGACACGAAGGCCGCCGAGGCGCAAGCGACGCCGCGAGCTCGATTAGGGCGCGCCCCTCGGCGTCCCGGCGGCTCGCCTTCGTCTCGTAAGAGCACCTCCGCCGCGCCACGCGCCGCCAGCGGTGGCTCGCCCCGCCGCTCGCCGCAACGCGCGGTGGCGCCTCGCGCTGGGCTTCGAGCCGACCGGAGCAGCCATGTCCGCGCCAGGAACGACACAGCGGCTCGTTCACGCACAATGTCGTCCACCGACATCACCAATCGACGTTGTCAGTGCGAGCGAGCGAGCGCCCCATTTGCTATAGTAAAGACCTTACTCTAATCGGGGAGGGCTCTACCGGATGTCACGCAATCCCCGGTTGCATGCCGAGATTTTCCCAGCGCGCCCGCCACGCCATGGCGCGGCGGGATCTGGTTAGCACCGACACACGAAAGTCCCTTGAACGAGACAGGGAGGTAGTCCTATGTCGCCCTTTATCTCACGCAACCTGGCTGTTGTTCTGGCTCAAGTTGGTTTGCTTGCCACGGCTTCGTGGAGCCTCACCGGATGTGGCCAGGCGGGTCCCCCGGACGAGCCGCTCGAGTCCGATGCTCAGGCCATCGTCACCGGGGATCCCGGTGATGCCGAGGAGTGCTCCGGCGAGGAGCCGACCTTCACCTCGCGCGAGATCGTACGGGATCTCTCGTTTCCGATGCGGATCGTCTGGGGGCCGGATGGCTACCTGTGGCTCACCGAGCGCACCGGGAAGCGGGTCGTGCGCGTGAGGCCGGAGGACGGCCTGCAGAAGACCGCCATCACCGTCTCGGAAGCGTTCCAGTCGGGAGGTCAGGACGGGCTGCTGGCCCTGGCGTTGCACCCGGATCTGCTCAAGCACAAAGGGAAGGACTACGTGTACGTGTCCTTCACCTACAACGTCGCGGCGGATCCAGCGGTGGACCGCAGGACGAAGATCCGCCGCTACACGTACAACCGGGTGACCGAGACGCTCGGAAACCCTGTCGACGTCATCACGGGCCTGCCGGGGAGCGACGATCACAACTCCGCGCGGCTCCTGTTCGGCCCCGATGGGAAGCTCTATTACACCATCGGGGATCAGGGGAACAACCAGTTCGCCAGGATGTGCAACCCGAACCGCGCGCAGGAGCTGCCGACGGCGGCCGAGGTCGCGGCGCACGACTGGTCGAAATACGTCGGCAAGATCCTGCGCTTGAACGTCGATGGCTCGATCCCGAAGGACAACCCGAAGATCGACGGGGTCCGCAGCCATATCTACTCGTACGGCCATCGCAACGCGCAGGGCCTCACGTTCGGCCGGGGCGACAAGCTCTACGCGAACGAGCACGGGCCGAAGAGCGACGACGAGCTGAACCTCATCCAGGCCGGCAAGAACTATGGCTGGCCGTACGTCGCCGGCTACCGGGACGACCAGGCGTACACGTACGACAACTGGTCGGCCTCGAGCCCGACGCCGTGCAACGAGCTCTCCTGGAGCGACTTCGCGCCTCCCGAGTCCGTGCCGCGGCAGCTGGAGAGCGCCTTCAGCCATCCGGACTTCAAGGAGCCGCTCCTCACCTTCTACACCGTCCCCGACGACTACGTCTTCTTCGACTGGGCGTGCGGCTTCAACCAGTACATCTGCTGGCCGACGATCGCGCCCTCCTCGCTCCACTACTACCCGGCCGGGCACGGCATCCGCGGGTGGGATCACTCTCTCCTGATGACCTCCCTCAAGAAGGGCGCCGTGTACCAGGTGAAGCTGAGCCCGAACGGCAAGACCGTGGAGGGCGAGCCCGTCGTCCTCTTCCAGACCACGAACCGGTACCGCGATCTCGCGATGAGCCCGGACCGCAAGACCTTCTACGTCATCACGGACACCGCGGGGAACACGAGCGGACCGACCGGCGGCGTCACGACGGTCCTGGACAACCCGGGGGCGATCCTCGAGTTCAAGGACACGACATCGCACTGAGCCAGCACCGGAGTCGCAGGGCCTGCGTCGTACCGGCGCAGGCCCGCGCACAGGCGCTCAGGCGCTCGCGGGCGCCCGGTGGAGCTGCAGCAGGTCCACCGACGGCGCCCTGGCGGTCAGCCGGAGATCGTAGCGCTGCTGCAGCAGCCGCAGCACGTTCGGCGAGAGGAACGCCGGCAGGCGCGGCCCGAGCACGATGCCCTTCACGCCCAGGCTGAGCAGGGTCAGGAGCACCGCCACGGCCTTCTGCTCGAGCCACGAGATCACCAGCGTGAGGGGCAGCTGGTTCACCCCGCAGCGGAGCGCCTGGGCGAGCGCGCCGGCCACGCGGAGGGCGCCGTAGGCGTCGTTGCACTGCCCCATGTCGAGCAGCCGCGGCAGGCCGAGGAGGGTGCCGTGGTCCTGGTTGCGAATACGGTACTTGCCGCAACCGAGCGTGAGAATGAACGAATCCCGGGGCGCCTGCGCGGCGTAGTCCGTGAAGTAGCTGCGCGCCGCCTCGGGGCCGTCGCAGCCGCCGACCAGGAAGAACCGGCTGATCTTCCCGGCCTTCACCGCCTCCACGATGGCCCCCGCGTGCGCGAGGATCGCCTCGTGGTGGTAGCCGACCTCGGTCTCGCGGACGAAGCGGTCGGGCAGCGGCGGGCTCGCGAGGGCCGCCTGGATGACCTCGGAGAAGTCGCCGCCGCGCACGCGCCGGCCGCCGGGCACCGCGGTGACGCCGGTGGTGAACAGGCGATCACGGTAGGCCTCCTTCGGGAGGAGCACGCAGTTCGAGGTCATCAGGATCGGCCCCGAGAACGCCAGGAACTCGGCCTTCTGGTGCTGCCACGCGGAGCCGTAATGGCCGACGAGGCTCGGGTGGCCCGCGAGCTCCGGATACGCGTGCGCCGGCAGCATCTCGCCGTGGGTGTACACCCTCACGCCCGTCCCCTCGCACTGCCGGAGCAGCTCGGCGAGGTCCGAGAGATCGTGCCCCGAGACGAGGATCCCCGGCCCCGCCACGGTGCCTTCCCGGACCATCGCCGGCTGCGGCTCGCCGAAGCGCAGGCGGTGGCCCTCGTCGAGCATCCTCATCACGAGGAGGTTCACCTGGCCGCACTCCATGCAGAGCTCGAGGAGCGCCTCGGGGTCGAAGCTCACGTTGGTCAGCGTGGAGAAGAGCGCCTCCTCGAGGAAGCCGTTCACCCGCTCGTCGCGCATGCCGAGCTTTCGCGCGTGGTGCGCGTAGGCGGCGACGCCCTTCACGCCGTAGATCAGGAGCTCCTGGAGCGACTGCACGTCCTCGTCCTTGCCGCAGACGCCGGCCGTGGTGCACCCGGTCCCGTGGGATGCTTGCTCGCACTGGTTGCAGAACATGGTCATGACGGATCTCGAGGGTTGTGGGCCCACGCGCGCTGCGCGGGCGCCGGCCGGAGAGCGCGCGTGGCCGCAGCGCAGCCGCGCAGGGCGTGTCCTCGGCGGCCACGAGGCCAATCAACGTTCGTGCCGCCGGTTCGCCCCGGATCCGGAGAGGCCAGAAGGGGACGAGGCCGGGCTCTCCGGCGCTGCCCCGCGCCGGCCGCGGCGCAATCACGGCGCAGGGGTGCAAACCGTGCGCGCACCTGAAACGGATAGCGCGGCAGCCCTGTGTGTCAGTAGAATGGAGGATCCTTGAACTCTGAATGAGGTCGCAGTGGAAAATCATACCATGGTCAAACGAGGGCGCTTTGCCCGGTTTCACCGTTCCATCTCGCTCGCCCTGCTCTCTCTGAGCATTGCTTGCGGCCAGGCACCGGCTGGCAACGGCAACGGCAACGGCGGCAACGGCGGCAACGGCAACGGCAACGGCAACGGCAACGGCGGCGACGGCAACGGCAACGGCAACGGCAACGGCGGCGGCAACGGCGACGGCGGCGGCAACGGCGACGGCAATGGCACCGCGGCGCCGCCCCCCTCCCTGATCGGGGATGTGTCGTTCTCCACGCCCAGCCAGACGTTCAGGGATCAGATCCAGGTGGGGATGTCCACCCCCATCGAGGGGGCCGAGATCCGCTACACGCTGGACGGGCTGCTGCCGACAGCGTCCTCCACGTTGTACACGGGCGAGCCCGTGACCCTCACCGTCACGACGCAGGTCCGCGCGCAGGCGTTCGTGGGAGGCGCCGCGAGCGGCGCGGTGAGCACCGGCCTCTACATCGCGCGCACCTTCGACGCGACCTCCGATCTTCCCATCGTGATCATGGACGGTTACGGCATGGGCAAGCCGACGGACAAGGAGGTCTACTTCGACGCGGCGGTGATGATCTGGGAGCCGGTCAACGGCGTCGCGTCGATCGCGTCGCTGCCCACGCTGGCGATGCGCGGCGGGTACCACGTGCGCGGTCAGTCGTCGCGGAACTTCCCGCAAACACCGTACAAGCTCGAGCTGTGGGACAACGACGACAAGGACCTCGACTACCCGGTGCTGGGCATGCCCGCCGACTCGGACTGGGCGTTGATCCCTCCCTACTACGACCGCACGTTGATCCGCAATCCGTTCACCTACACCCTCGGCCGCGACATGGGCCTCCAGGCGCCACGCGTCGAGCTGGCCGAGGTCTACCTGAACTACGACGCGCGCGTCATCGGCGAAGCGGATTACCAGGGCATCTACTGGCTCTCGGAGACCATCAAGAACAACAAGGTCCGCACCGATCTCAAGGAGCTCGAGGAGACGGACCGGGCACTGCCGGACATCAGCGGCGGCTACATCTTCAAGTTCGACCAGGCGGCCGCCGAGGAGCCGAAGCTCGCCTGCACCGGGTCGGATCCCCTCCCGTCGTTCAGCTTCGGCGGCGGCGGTCCCCGTCCCGACGAGGGCGGCACGTGCTGGATCGATCTCGAGGTCGTGGACCCCGATCCCCTGAACGACGAGCAGGCGACCTGGCTGACGCAGTACATCCAGCAGTTCCACGACAGCATCCACCAGACGCCGATCGGCGATTACGCGTCGTACATCGACGTGCCGTCGTTCATCGATTATCTGATCATCAGCGAGCTGACGCTCAACGTGGACGCGTACGTGCGGAGCGCCTATTATTTCAAGGATCGCGATCAGAAGCTCAAGGCCGGGCCGCTGTGGGATTACAACTTCGCGCTCGGCGGGGTGGGCGCCCAGAGCGCGACGCCGCAATCGGAGAGCGACACCGGCTGGCGCTTCAGCGGCACGCGGAACGTCAACAACTGGTATCAGAAGCTCACCGCGGATCCGAGCTTCATGGCGCAGGTGAAGGCGCGCTACACGGCGCTTCGCCAGACGCACCTGTCCGAGGCCTCGATCGAGGAGCGCATGAACAGGCTGAGCGCGCCGCTCTCGCAGGCCGTGGTCCGCGACTTCGCCAAGTGGCCGGTGTCGAGCATCATCGAGTCGAGCGAGGGCTTCCTCGGCGGCCCCACCGCGCCGACGTGGGAGGGGCAGCTGCAGGTCATGCGCGACTTCCTGCGGGCCCGGCTCGCCTGGATGGACGCCAACTTGCCGTGACGCGGCGCGGGCCGCCGCGCAGATCGCGCGGCCCTTCTCGACCGTGCGCGGCGAGCTGCTAGCCGCGCTGCAGCCGGCTCACGGCGAGCGCGCCGTCGCCGAGGAGGGCCTGCGCGCCGAGCGCGATCATCAGGAAGGCGACGTACTCCCAGCCTCCCCCCTGACCTGCGAACATCCAGCCGTTCGGCAGGTGCACGAGCAGCGCGCCGATCATCACCGGAAGGAGCAGGAGCGAGATCAGGCGCGTCCTGAGCCCGGCGAGGAGCGCCGCGCCGCCGAGCAGCTCGGCGAGAAACACGGGATACGCCGTCCAGCCCGGGAAGCCGCTCGCCGCGAAGAACGCGGCGGTGCCCGGCAACGTGTACACGAGCGGCTTGGCGAGCGCGTGCGCCAGGAACACGGCGCCCAGCCCGAGGCGCAACATCAGCGCGGCCAGCTCGGCCGAGCGGGGAACGGAGAGGATCGTCTCGACACGGTTCATGGGTGATGCCTCCATGACCCGAGGAGTAAGCCCCGGCGCCGCGCCACGGTAGAGCGCGCCCGGGAACGAATTGTTCTCCGGGGAGAACGATCTCTCGCTACGCCCACGAGATCCCGCGGAACGCGGCCGCCAGGTGCTCGATGAGCCGCCGCACCCGCGCGGGCGGGCGCCGGCCGGCCGCGTGCACCGCGTAGATGCCCATGGGCCGGGGCGCGAACGCGTCGAGCAGCGTGACCAGGCGCCCGGCCGCGAGATCCTCGTCGACCATGAAGCGCGGCAGCACCGCGAGGCCGATCCCGGACACGGCCGCCTCGCGGAGCGCCGTCCCGTTGCTCGCCGTCAGCGGGCCGGAGACGGGGACGGAGATGCGCCCGCCGGCCCCGTAGAAGCGCCACTCGTCCTCGACGCGCAGGTGGAGGTAGCGCAGGCAGTCGTGGCGCAGGAGATCCCCCGGCTGCTCGGGCCGCCCCCGCCGCTCGAGGTAGCCCGGCGCGCCGACCACGTGCAGCGCCGTCGTGGCGAGCTGGCGCGCGACAAGGCTCGAGTCCTTGAGCTTCGTGATCCGGATGGCCAGGTCGACGCGCTCCTCCACGAGGTCGACGAGGCGGTCGTTCAGCATGAGCTCGACGTGCGCGCCCGGGCTCGCCCGGAGGAACCGCGCGAGCGGCTCCGCCAGGTACATCTGCGCGAAGCTGACCGGCGCGTTGAGCCGGATGCGGCCCCGGTCGGCGTCGGACGCGCCCCGCACCGCGGCGGCGGCCTCCTCGAGCACGCGCGCGCAGCGCGCATAGAGGTTCATGCCGGCGTCCGTGACCGTGAGCTTGCGCGTGGTGCGCACGAGCAGGCGCTCGCCGAGCCGCTCCTCCAGGCGCGCGACCCGGGTGCTCACCATCGACTTCGACACCCCGAGCTCCGCCGCGGCCGCGGTGAACGAGCGGCGCTCCACGACGCGCGCGAAGCACAGCAGGGCGGGCAGATCGTCGAAGAGCGGGTCGACCATGCGCCCACTGTGCGCGGCGGGGCGGATTGTTCGCAACGGAGAACATCCCGGGATCGGCGTCGCCCACGGCGGCCCGTCGAACGCGGCGCCGCGCGGCGGGCGGCCGGGGCCCCTTCGCGGAGCGCGACGTTCAGAGGAGACGAGGCGACAACGCCGCGACGCTCCGCTGGCCGCGTGACGCGGCGCGCGACCGCCGTACGCCTCCTCTCGACGCGCCGGCGCCGCCGGTCGTGGCGTCGCTCCGCGCGCGGGATCCCTGCACGACAGGGGCAAGCCCCGTGCCCGGGCGTGCGACCGGATGGCAACAAGAAGGTGTTCGAGCAGGGCCTCCCACACCACGTCGCCGCGATCGCGCGTAGCGCACGGATCGGCGCCCCGCTATATAAGGAACCAACCACGAGAGAGAGGGGGTCCCATGGCCAGTTCATTCGGTTACCTGAGCACGAGCGTCGACGTCTCGTCCGTGTCGTTCGACGCGATCAGCAAGTACATGCAAGTGCTCCTCCTGCGGAACATCGCGACGGGGACCTGGGTCTTCAGCAAGGGCGCGATGCAGTCCGTCAAGGGGTGCGTGCTCGCGTCCCCGTCCCTGCCGGACGACAGGGGTCAGACCGACCAGGACTATGTGCACCACTGGATCCGGGACGCGGCCATCTGCATTCCGGAGGCGCTCGACAACCCGGTCTTCATGGCGCGGACCATCTGCGAGGATTACACGATGTTCTCGGCGCTGTGCCAGGAGAACGCCGAGCGCGCGAGCAGGTTCGCGCTGGCGTGCTTCAACATCGACGGCACCGTGCGCGACAACTGGACATCGCAGACGGACGGCCCGGCGCACCGCATCCTGTCCCTCCTCGCCATCGAAGATCGGCTCTCGCTGCAGGCGCTCGCCACGGCCAGGTCCATCATCGAGAAGGACACCCGGTACCTCCTCTCGGCCTACAAGGAGCAGACGCACAACCTCTGGGAGGAGACGGCCGGGTTCAGCTTCTATGCGCGCTCCGTGCAGCGAAAGGCGTTCCTCTCGCTGATCAGCCGCGCCGACGAGCACGGGCTCTCTCCGTACATCAACGACATGTGGGCGGCCGCAGAGTGGCTGGGCAGCCAGATGGCGACGCACCAGGGCACGTACGACGGGCAGCCGTACTACGCGTCCATCACGGGGCCGAACGGCAGGCCCACCGAAGGCAGGGGAGCGACGCTCAACGTGGATGTCGTCATGTCGGCCGTCTACGGCTCCACGAACTGCGCGGACCCGGTGCTGCTCTCGACGGCCGCGCTGGTGCGCGACGCGTTCACCGAGGGCGACCGGCGGTACCGCATCAACGACGCCGATCGGGCGCTGCCTCGGAGCAGGGGGCCGATGATCGGGCGGTACCCCGAGGATACGTACGACGGCAACCTGTCCGATCATGGTCCGGACGCCGGTCACCCGTGGGCGCTCACGACGTGCAACTTCGCGGAGCTCTATTTCATGCTCGCGGCGAAGATCAAGAGCTCCCCCGCCGCCGCGCTCGTGAACGCCACGACGCAGAGGTTCTTCGCGCAGGTGGGCGTGAGCGATCCCGCCGATCCAGACATCGCGGCGAAGCTGATCGACGCGGGCGACAGGATGCTCGAGGCGGTGATCTACCACTCCGATCGCCTCCAGCTGAGCGAGCAGTTCGATCGCGACAACGGGTACGAGTGCAGCGTGAGCGATCTGAGCTGGAGTTACGCCACCTTCCGGAGCGCGGTCAGGGCGCGCGAGGCCGCCGTGGGGGACTTTCCGAGCCGCCACGGGTAGCCCGAGCGCGGAGGTGCCCCGTCGCGAGGCTCGTTGAGCGCGGCGAGATCGCGCAGGACGTTGCCGCTGATGAACCAGAGCCCGCGCATGTCGAACACCCCGAACTTCGATCGATCCGGACGAACACCGCGCAGGGCGGGGTCCGAGCAGCCGCTTCGACAGCTTCGATTTTTTTGGAAGAACCCCCTTGCGCCAGTACTTCTAGATCCGTAGAAGTAGTGCGTGCCCTCGACACTGGAGCGTCACGCGGAACAACTGGCCGCGCTCGGTCACCCCGTCCGCCTCGCGATTCTGCGCTTCGTTGTGCAAGCCGGCGCCGACGGCGCATCCGCAGGCGAGATCCAGGCGCACGTGCACATGCCTGCATCCACGCTGAGCCATCACCTGAAGCGGCTCGTCGACGCCGGCGTTCTAAGGACGCGCGGAGAAGGAACGTTCCACTACTACAGCGCCGACTACGCGGCGCTTCGCGGCCTCACGGACTACATCTGGGAGGACTGCTGCAAGCGTGGGAAGGGTTGCTGCTAATTTTTTCTCCACTATTTCTAAAAAATTGGAAGGAGTACCCGAGATGAACGTCCTCAAGCCTCACGTTTCGCTGAACATCTCCAACATCGATGCCTCGGTCGCGTTCTACGAGAAGGCATTCGGTGTGCGCGCCGCGAAGCGTCGACCTGGCTACGCCAAGTTCGACCTTGCGTCGCCTGCCCTCAACCTGACGATGCAAGAGGCGCCGCGCACGGGCGTGAACGCGAGCCATTTCGGCATCCAGGTCGCGAGCACCGACGACGTGCTCGAGGCCAAGCGCGCCTTCGAGGCGGCCGAGCTCAAGACCTTCACGGAGGAGAACACCGCGTGTTGCTATGCGGTGCAGGACAAGGTCTGGATCGAGGACCCCGACGGCAACTCGTGGGAGGTGTTCGTGGTGAAGGGCGACGCGGACGTGATGGGAAGCCAGCCTGCGAAGAGCGAGCCTGCGAAGAGCGAGCCTGCGAAGAGCGAGGCGGCGTGCTGCGCGCCCGGCTGCTGCGCCCCCGCGAAGCTCGGCGATGCAGCGCGCTGATCTCACCCGAAGGGCCGTCGCCGAAGCGCTCGGGACGGCCCTCCTTCTCGCGACGGTGGTCGGGTCGGGGATCATGGGGGCGGCCCCCGCAGTGGTTCAGCGAGTTTGTCGCGACTTTCGGTCTGCTTGCGGTGATGTGGGGATCAGGATCGATCTGTCCGAGTCGACGCCGCAGAAGCTCACGCACGCGCTCGCAGCGGACGCGTACATGCTGATCACGATGGGCTGTGGCGAAGCCTGTCCGACCGTCCCAGGCGTGCGACGCGACGACTGGCCCTTGGAGGATCCGAAGGGAAAGCCGCTGGAGCGCGTCCGTGCCATTCGCGACGAGGTGAAGGCGCGCGTCGAGGCGCTCATCGCGGCTGAGGGGTGGAGTTGAGCGACGCGAAGATCGAGCCGGCTGCGTCGGGCGATCTCGACGTGGTTCGGGGGCTCCTTGTCCGCGCGGAGCTGCCGACGGCCGGCCTGCTCGACCAGTTCCCCGCCGCGTACGTGGTCATGCGGCGCAGCCTGGAGCTCGTCGGCGTAGCTGGGCTCGAGACGTACGGGCGAGTTGGCCTGCTACGCTCCGTGGCCGTGGTGCGGACGCTTCACGGGCAAGGGCTCGGCCGGGCTCTCGTCGCCAACCGCGTCGATGCGGCGCGGGTGGGGTCGCTCGAGGCCGTCTACCTGCTGACCACGACCGCTGCGGACTATTTCCGGGCGCTCGGCTTCGCCTCGACGCCGCGCGAGGCGGTTCCAGCCGACCTCGCCGCCTCCCCGGAGTTCGCCGGCGCCTGCCCGGCCTCGGCGGCCTGCCTGGTGCTCCGCGTGTGAGGCCAGGAAGCCGCGCAGCTTGGCGAAATCCTCCTTGGTGTGATCGATGACAGCGTCTGCCCCCAGCGACTGCGCGACGTTCGCCTGCTCGCCCGCTCGCCCGGTGCGGCGCTGGACAGCCAGGCGCCGCTCGGGGAACACTCGGGCATATGGGATACGAGGGGGACGACGATAGCGCTCAGCTGGCTCGCCGCCTGGAGGCGATGGAGCAGGAGATGGAATCGTGGCGGGCGGACGCGCGCAGATGGCGCGCGCTGATGGCGGCGCGCTGCTTCAGCGTGTCGATCCACCGCCCCGTCGGCAGGACCCACGCCGTCAATGCCGGCTGGGAAGCGCTCTGGCGGGCCCCAGCCGAGGCGTTCTTGCAAGTGAACTACAACATGCTGGAGGACCCGCAGCTCGCCGAGAACGGGATCATGCCGCACGTCGAGCGGTTCTTTCGCGGCGAGGAGGTCGCGATCCCGCCGATCAGCTACGACACCGACGCTGTCGAGGAGCTCACGGGCAAGGCGGGCGGAGCGGTGTGGGTCTGCTCCTTCGGCGTGCCGGTGCGAGACGCCGGGGACGGCTTCGAGGGCGTGCTGCTCCAGTTCGCCGTCCCGGAGGCTGCCGAGATCCAGCACGAGTACGAGGCCCTGATCGAGGAGCAGCGGGCGCTCCAGGCGTCGCTGGAGGCGCGGAACCGGGAGCTCGAAGAGACGGTGCGGGTGATCGCGGCGCAGCGGGACGCGATCCAGGCGATGAGCGTCCCGGTGATCCGCGTCGCGGACGGCGTGCTCTGCCTCCCCATCGTGGGCATGATCGACGACGCGCGGGCCAGCGCGCTCCTGGAGCGCCTGCTCGAGGCGATCGCCGCGCAGCAGGCGGCGCAGGTGCTGCTCGACATCACCGGCGTGCCGGCGCTCGACGCCCGGGCCGCCGCGCAGCTCGTCGGGGCGGCGTCCGCAGCGCGGCTGCTCGGCGCGTCCTGCACGCTGGTGGGCGTCTCGCCCGCGCTGGCGCAGACGCTGGTCGAGCTCGGCGTCGACCTCGGCGGCCTCGACACCGCGGCGACGCTGGCCGAGGGGCTGACCCGGGCCCTCGCCGCGCGCCGCGGGGCGGCGCAGCGGAGCGCGGCGGTCGCGGCGCGCGCGCCCCAGCGAGGCGAACGGGGAGAGGCGCATCGGCCGGCGGCGCTGCCCCGTGGAGAGGCTCCGTCCCGCAAGCGGTGAGCGCTCGGCCGGCTACGGCGCCGCGTCGTCCTTGGCGGGCGGGGCGCCGAGCCCGAGCTCCTTGAAGAGGAACGCGAACACGTCGGCTTGCTCCTCGATCTCCTCGGAGAGCGGCGTCCCGGCCCCGTGGCCCGTCGAGCCGCTCGCCCGGAGCAGGATGGGCGCCGAGCCCGGCGAGGCCGCTTGCATCCGCGCCGCCATCTTCCGCGAGTGCCATGGATCGACCCGCGGGTCGTTGGCGCCGGTCAGGAACAGGGTCGCCGGATAGGCGGTCCCATCCTTGACGTGGTGATACGGCGAGTAGGCGTAAAGGGCGCTGAACTGCTCGGGGTCCTTCACCGTGCCGAACTCGGTCACGTTGAACGCCCCGTTCGGCGTGAGCTCCACCCGCAGCATGTCGTAGATACCGACGTGCGACACGACCGCCTTGGCCATCTCCGGGTGCTGCGTGAGCTGCGCTCCCATCAGCAGACCGCCGTTCGAGCCGCCGCGGATGGCGAGCCGCGCCGGGCTCGTGACGCGCCCGTCGACGAGGTGCTGCGCGCACGCCGCGAAGTCGTCGAAGACGTTCTGCTTCTTCGTCAGGTTGCCGCCGCGGTGCCACGCCTCCCCGAACTCGCCGCCGCCGCGCAGGTTGGCGATCGCGACCACCCCTCCCTGGTCGAACCACAGCCGCCAGAGCGGGTTGAACCCGGGAGCCATGCTCGTCCCGTAGCCGCCGTATCCCGTGAGCAGCGCCGGCGCGGTCCCGTCGAGGGGTGTGCCCTTCCGGCGCAGGATGTTGATAGGAACCTTGGTCCCGTCCTTCGAGGTGCACGCCTCCCGGGCGACCTCCACGTCGGCATAGGAGACAGGGGCCGTCATCGCGAGCGGCGTCTTCGTCACCTTGCCGTCCCTGGCCGAGTACGCGAACCAGGCCGCCGGCTCGGTGTAGCTCACGCCGCGAAAGAGCATGTCGTCGCCTTGCGTGCGCACGACCTGCCGCACCGAGGAGACCTGCGGGATCGGCACCGTCCCGAGCGCCTTGCCCTTCAGATCGAAGACGCGGACCTGCGACGGGCCGCCGAGCAGATCGCGGACGTAGAGCCGCCCTGTCGTGGGCAAGAAGCCCTGGATCACCGCCTCGCTCTCGGGCACGACGAGCTCCGCCCTGGCGAGGTCCAGCTTGCCCGGCGAGAGGCGCAGCACCTTGCCGCGCGGCGCGTCCTTGCGCGACAGGAGGTAGAGCCGGTCGTCGGCGCCGAACACGACCCGGATGACCTTGTCGGGCAGCTCGGCGAAGCGCGCCCACTTGCCCGAAGCGTCGAGGAGATAGTGCCAGTACTCGCCTCCATCGCCGTTCTGCACGCTGGCGAGCACGAGCTTGCCGCTCTCGCTCGTCGTGAGCTCGACCTCGGCGATGCGGGGGAATTCCCTGCCGAGCGCGTATTTGTCGTCCTTGTCCGGCGTACCGAGCTTGTGGAAGTAGATCTGCTGGAAGAAGCCCATGTCCTCTCGCGGGCGCTCCCCGGGCCGGGGGTGCCGGGTGTAGTAGAACCCCTTGCCGTCGCCGGTCCACGCCAGGCTGCCGCCCGCGGTGCCGCTGTTCGCGTAAGGCACGGTGTCGCCCGTCTCCTTGCCCGTCGCCACGTCGTAGACGCGCACGGTCCCGCTCTCGGTGCCGCCTTCGGACAGGGAGACAGCCACCTTCTTGCCGTCGCGCGACGGGACGAACCAGTCGATGGTCGTGTGCCCTTTCGGGTCGATGACCTCCGGATCGACGAGGGTCCGCGCGGAGGCGGGGTCGTTCACGGACCTCAGGACGACGAGGAAAGGCTGCTGCTTCGGCGGCTGGTCCTTGAGCGCGAAGATCTGCCCGCCGGCCTCGTCGAGCGCGTAGTGGTTCGCGGAGGTCGCCGACAGGATCTCCTGCACGCGCGCCCGGATCGCGCCGCGCGCCGGCACGGCGTCGAGGGTGCCGCGCGAGAGCTGGTTCTGTTCGGCGACCCAGCGCTCCACCTCGGGGGAGCTCCCGTCCTCCAGCCACTGGTAGTCGTCGACGACCCGGGCGCCATGGTACTCGCTCGCCACGGGCCGCTTCGCGGTCGCCGGGTAAGGAAGCCGCCCCGGTCCGGGGGGCGCTGCCGGCGCGGCGTGCGGCGGCGGGGTCGCGGCGGCCGGGGACGCGGCCGGCTTGTCCAGCGGCCTCGACGCGGGGGCGCTGCACGCCGCGAGCAGCGGCAGCGCCAGGGTGACGGCGGGGGTCGTACGCAGGCGGTTCATGTCCCCGACGCTAGCCGGCAAGACGGCGGTCACGGAAGTGGGCGAGCGCCGTCGCGATCCTGCAACCGTGCAAGCCGGATCCTCGCAGAATCGAAACCCGCCCGATCGGCGCCCGAGACATAAGTAGGGGATTTTCCGAAGGGTGTACCTGGTACGGAGAATGCTTAGCCTTGAGCCAGCTCCGCCGGCGGCCTCCGCCTAATCCCCCGAGGCGCCCGGCGGCGCTGCTATTTTGTCCTCTTGATTTCGGGCGGCCGCTCTGGTCACGGCGCCTCGATGGTCGAGGCCGCGGGGCGCCGGCGTCCCTGCGTCGATTGTGGAGGTCGCCTG
Source organism: Sorangium sp. So ce281 (assembly GCF_051527395.1). Taxonomy (NCBI): domain Bacteria; kingdom Pseudomonadati; phylum Myxococcota; order Polyangiales; family Polyangiaceae; genus Sorangium; species Sorangium sp. So ce281. The sequence continues at coordinate 1,101,013 of NZ_CP150322.1, read as the reverse complement.
GGCACCCGCGCAGCGCGCGAGGCGCGGCGCCCTTCGTGCTACCGTGCGCCGCATGTCCACTTACGGGAACGAAGGGGCGGCTGCGAAGGGCGAGGTCCGCGAGGTCGACGAGAGCGTCCTGAAAGATCTCGAGTCGAGGTACGCCGACGTGGCTTGCCCGGTGCACGGTGAGCCGCCGAGCTTCGAGCTCGCGCCCGACGGCTCCGTGGTCGAGCGCATCTGCTGTCCGGCCCTCCTCTCGATCGTCCGCGAGCTCCAGGTCGCCGCGGGCGAGCGCCCTCCGCCTCCAAGAGACGAGGACGAGGAGGTCAGAGGCTAGTTCCACCCACCAGGAGTCCAGCCAGGGCTCCGGAGAGAGATTTCAACGCAAAGGCGCAAAGGCGCAATAATGAACAAATGCCTTTTTGCGTCTTTGCGTCTTTGCGCCTTTGCGTTGAATCTCTCTCCGCTCGCGAGGCAGGGCCCCGGCAGGATTTCCGACCCGCGGCATTGACTCCGCGTCACCTCAGCTCCTCCCCGGTGGCGTGGGAGGGCCTCTTCGGGCTGGAGAGCTCCGAGCTCCTGATAGCGCTACTCGTCGAACGCCGCGCCCGCGATGACGTCGCAGAAGTGGACGGGTCGAAACCCGTCGAGCCTGCGCTCGCCGACGTCGGCCACGACCGGCGAGGTGGCCGCGGCCGCCTCGTTTCGGCGGAGCAGCCCGCAGAACGCGGAGGTCATCGCCTCCTTGAAGCCGAGCCGCGGGTAGCGCCCGAGCGCCTCCTCGACGAGCCGCTCGGGCAGGAGCGTCCGGGGCGCGTAGCCGACGTCGATGGCCGCGCCCATCTGGCAAAGGGCGATCTCGGGGCGCTTGCGCTGGGGTATCACCACGGTGGTATGCAGGGCGATCGCGTCCCAGACGATGTCCTGCTCGCGCGCGCCGACCCCGCGCGCGGCCAGGAAAGCCCTGGCCGCGTCGGCCCCCTCGACCTCGAAGCGCGTCTCGACGGGGGCCGAGTCGGCGAGGCCCAGGTCGTGGAACACACACGCCAGATAGAGCAGCTCGCGGTCGTACGACAGGCCCCTGTGCCGCCCCAGCGCGTCGCCGAAGACGTACGTGCGCGCCACATGGTTGAAGAGGAACGGGGCGCTGACCGCCCTGGTGTGCTCGGTCGCCTCGACACAAAGGGCGCTGTCCGGAATCTCGGGTAGCTCGATCGCGTTCATTGACTCCTCCCGGGTTTGCTTGGGCCTGGCTCGGGACGTCACGAAGCGCCGTCACCGCGGCGCAGCGCCCGAGCGCGCGGACGGCCCGCGGCCGCGCCGCCGGCGCCTCGCCAGTGGGTACCAGACGGCGCGTCTGTCCCGAAAGACAATGAAGCTGCAATTTCGGCCACGGCGGGCGCTCGCTCTGCGGCGCGCGCGGCCCGTTCCCTCGCTTTTCCCGACCCGAGCTGCTCGTCTGAGCGGCCTCTCGCGCGCCCCTCCGGTGGGTCGCTTGAGCCAGCCGCCGCCACGCTCTATCCTGGTCGCCGGCGATGCTGCTCGGACACGACGCGCTCAGGAACCTCTGCCGGGCGCGGGACCTGCTCTCCGAGGTGCGCGAGTCGAGGTTGTCGATCGAGGACGTGGCGCGGGAGGTGGCGATCTCGCCCTACCACTTCATCCGGCAGTTCGAGGCGGTGTTCGGCGTGACCCCTCACCAGTACCGCATCCGGCGGCGCCTGGATCTGGCCAAGCAGCTCCTGGCGGCCGGGCACCACTCGGTGACCGACGTGTGCATGGAGATCGGGTTCTCCAGCCTCGGCAGCTTCAGCGCGCTGTTCGCGCAGCGGATCGGCGTGCCGCCGTCGGCGTACCGGCGCCGCGTGCGCGCGATGGTCCAGGTGCCGGGGAGGCTCCCGTGGGAGCTCGCCCCCGGCTGTCTCACCCTGATGGGCCGGCTGCCGCCGGGCGCGTTTCGCAGTTTTCGAGAAGCGTGAGCCGGGCGGCCCTGGCAGAGTCGGCCCGAACCGTCAGCTCAGCGAGGCGATCGATGAGGATCAAGCTCAACAGCATCATGGTCGAGGACCAGACACGCGCGCTCAAGTTCTACACGGAGGTGCTCGGCTTCAAGAAGAAGAGCGATTTCCCTGTCGGCGAGTACCGGTGGATCACCGTGGTCTCGCCGGAGGGCCCCGACGACGTCGAGCTCGTGCTCGAGCCGAACGCCAACCCGGCGGCGAAGACGTTCCAGCAGGCGATGTTCACGCAGGGCATCCCGCTCACCGCGTTCGAGGTGTCGGACCTCAAGGCCGAGTTCGCTCGCCTCAAGGAGCACCAGGTCGCGTTCACGCAGGAGCCCACCCCGATGGGCCCGGTCATGATCGCGGTGTTCTCGGACACCTGCGGGAACCTGATCCAGCTGTATCAGCCGCTCTGATACCGCGTCGCCAGGGCCGTCCCCGGCCCTGGTAGGGTGTCGCGCAGGGACGAGCGGCTCGCGAGGCATTGCGCGCGTCATCGCGGCGGCGCTGGCGCTGGCTCGGCCTTGATGTCGCCGTCCGGATCGCGCCGGTCTCGACGACACGGGCCGAGGTTCCTCAGCAGCTCGACGGGCAGCGCCACGTCGACCGAGAAGCGCTGCTCCTCCGGCTTGCTCGCCCAGGGAGGGCGCCGCGCCTGCGTCTCCACCCGCGCGTGGTCGAGCAGCTCGGCGAGCTCGTCATTGTCTTCGCGCTTCGCGTTGAGCCGCCCCATGGAGAGCGCGGCGCCGAACAGCTTCGACAGGTCCTCCATCTCCTGGCCGGCGGGGCCGGCGACCTCGGCGACGACGGCGACATCCTCCGAGGCGTCGATGTGGATCTCCACCCGCTGGACGGTCTCTCGGATCCGCTCGGCGAGCTGGTCCTGGTCCGACGGCAGCATCTTCGAGAGATCGTCGGGCGAGAGCACTCCATAGACGTCGCTGTAGGCCTGGTATTCCTGAAGGATGGATCCCTGCGCGGGATCGGTCGATTCGAGCCGATCGATCGCGTCCTCGACGAGATCGGGCTCGGCGCGCGGGTTCAAGATCAGGACGTCAGGCCCCCACGTCGCGACGCCCCTGCCCGTGTCCTTTTCCTCGTAGAGGATGCCTCTCTCCCCGTACGTCCGCGTGGACCATCGCTCCCGCTCGAACCTCGCGCCCTCGAACGATCCCTGGAGCACCATGAGCCCCGTGCTCGACGTGGCGATGCGCTCCACGTCCTCCAGCACGTCGATCCCGTATCGGTCCTTCAAGCGCGCCAGGCCGGCGCGCTCGTCGCCTCGCGACAGCATGCAATCGAGCCATATCTGCATGATCGGCGACTCCTTGAGCGCCTCGATCTCGAACACCATGGCCGAGCGCTTCGGATCGGCGGGCAGGGCGGCGAGCACCGGGTCGCGCTTCCATTGCGGCGCTTCGACGCCGGGCGGCGGCGCAGACAGCGGCGGCAGCGTGCGCCGACGGCTGGCGCGCTCCACCTCGGCCGGCTTCGGATGGCGCGGAAACTCGATCTTCCGGGGCCGGACCGTGGGCTTCTCCTTGTCGCCGCGCGACATCAGCCACGCGGCGAGCGCGAGCAGGACCATCGCCGCCGCGAGCCACACGCCCCGCTTCTTCATCGGTCTCATCGGGTCGTCACCCCCGCCCAGGCGCCGCGGAGCCGCCGATTCCGAGCGCTCACCGCCTCGTCCGAGCATCGCCGCTTCACCCTAGAAATCCTTCTCTTCGAACACGTGGATGCCCACCGCGAGCGCGGCCAGGCCGAAGAGGAGCAGCCCCGCCACCTGGCTGGCGAGCACATCCCCCTTGATCGCCGTCGCCACCGCGAACTCCGCCGACGCGTCGGCGAGCGCCGACACCCGCGGCAGCACGAGCGTCGCCGCGCGGAAGGCCCCGCGGGCCACGCCAGGCTCGAAGAACGAGTCGAGCTGCTCGCGGTACCCCGCGACGATGCCGAGGATGAACAGCGCGATCCCCACCGCCGCGGACAGCGCGGCGCTCCGCACCATCACCGCGGTCGTGAGCATCGCCCCGTAGATGCCGGCGAACGTCACGCTCGCGAGGAGCGCCGCCACGATCGGGCTCGCCATCCACACGCCCGCCCTCAGCCCGAAGATGACCGTGATCCCGAGGGCGCCGTACAGCGTGCTGAGGAGCGAGAGCGCGAGCACGCCGAGGAACGTGCCGAGCAGGAGCTCGAACCGCCGCACGGGCAGCGAGAGCAGGTGCTCGATGCGCCCCGGCGCCAGCAGGCTCGGGCCGAAATCGGCGCAGGAGACGATCCCGAACGCGAGCCCCCCGTAAAACAGCACGTACGAAAGCGCGCGGCCGACGTAGCGGAGCGCTACGTCGACCGAGCGGATGTCGCCGCGGCCGACCTCCTTGCCGAAGAGCCGCGTCGCCGCGAGCGCGCCGTCCACCACCTCGAGCTGCAGCGCGCCCCCGATCACCACGAGCGCCATCGTGACGCCGATCCCGAGGGCCAGGAACCACCGCCGCGACGAGGCCTCGCGCAGGAGGTCGCCCGCGACGCTCAGCGCCGCCCTCACGCCACGCCTCCGCGGGCGCCGCCCGCGCCCAGCGCCTCCGCCAGCACGTCCTCCAGGTCGCGCAGGTCCCGCGACAGCTCGACGAGCAGGGCGCCCGCGCGCCGCGCCTCGTCGAGCGCCTCGTTGAGCGCCGCGGGGCTCTCGGCCTCCAGGCGCCACCCGCCTTCCCCGTCGATCGCGCGGAACCCGAGCGCGGCGAGCCTCGCCGCGTCGACGCCGTCCGCGAACCGCACGCGGTACGCCGTCTCGCTGCCGCACAGCGCGACGAGCGCGCCCTCGCGCACGAGCCGCCCGCCCGCGAGGATGCCGATGCGGTCGCAGATGCGCTCGGTCTCCGACAGGAGGTGCGAGTTCAGGAACAAGGTCGCCCCCCGCGCGCGCTCTTCGCCCAGGATCCTGCGGATCTCGGCGCGGCCGAGCGGGTCGACGCCGTCGGTGGGCTCGTCGAGCACGAGCAGCTCGGGCTGCCCGAGCAAGGCCGCGGCGAGCCCGAGGCGCTGCCGCATCCCCTTCGAGAACCCGCCGATCTTGCGGTCCGAGTCGGCCCCGAGCCCTACCCTCTCGGTCAGCGCGCGCAGCGCGCCCTCGCCCGGCGAGAGGCCCTTCATGCGGGCCACGCTCGCGAGGAACTGCCGCGGCGTGAACGCGCTGGGCAAGAAGAGCCGCTCCGGCAGGTACCCGATCCTGGCGCGCACGCCCGGGTCCTCCGGCTCGCCGCCGAGCACGCGCACGGCGCCGCTCGTGGGGCGCACGACGCCGAGCAGCGTCTTGATGAACGTCGTCTTGCCCGCGCCGTTGAGGCCGATGAGCCCGAACGCGGCGCCGCGCTGGATGGCGAGGTCGAGGCCCGCGAGCGCCGTCTGCCCGCCGCTCCGGCGGAAGAAGCCGCGGTAGACCTTCCTCACGGAGGACGCTTCGATGGCGAGCACGGCGGCGTAGTCTGGCCGGCCGACCGCCGCACGCAAGCGGAATGCCCGCGGCGAGGGAGAGCGGAGCAGGAATCCTCCAGTCGCGACGGCGTGACCAGCAGTTGCGACGGCGTGACCAGGCGCGTGCCGAGTCGACCTCGAAACACAGGTCCAGAGCAAGACACATCGAGAGAGAGCGGGAAGTCCAGACGCTCCGGAGGCGTTCCGGCCCCATCCTTCGCCCGCGGGCAGCGTCAAGCGCCAAGGAGCACGTGGTTATGACAGACCATGTCCGACCGGGTCCACGCCTCGATCACGCCCCGTCCTCTGCAGTTCTCCACAGGGGTTCTCCACAGGAGATCCCCTGGAGAACAGCTGGATTCTGTCGATTACCTCTGCCGCCCGCGCCTCCTCTCGTCATGGCCACTCGCGCGGCCAGGAGGAGCCCCGCGCCGCCGGGTGGGCCGCGCCCGGGCACCCACATAACCATTCGTAATTACAACACATTTTCGACACGCGGCGCATCCGTCCGCCCTCGACAGGTTGGGACAATGTCCGTCCGACCGATCCCTTTCCCGACGGGTCGAAGATGACTATCCATGGTAGACACCAAGGACGCGGCGCGACGGCGTGTCTCTCGTACGACGCGTGTCGATGGCGCGCCGGAATGCTTCGTTTTGCAGGAGACTTCATGGAAAAGATCTCGCTGACGTACTTTGTCGACTTCGTTCTCAAGGCCGGGACGCCCAAGCTGACCGGCGTCAGGGAGTTCAAGGAACGGAAGGACGAGCTCTACACCGACTTTTACAGGCAGGTGCGAGAGGCGATCGTCGACATGCACAGGAGCGGAAAGCCCACCAGCGTGCTCGACGGCTTCCTCGCCGCGCAGCACGACGAGCGGCGCCGCCGCATCTACCCGTCGGTGGTGAATGGATATCGCAAGTTCCTCGCCTCGACGAAGATGACGTGGTTCGAGCCGCCGGTGTCGACGTACCGCCTGGGCGATCTCGAGATCAACGTCAATCCGGAGCTCGGGCTCGTCATCGATGGGACGCCCCACGTCATCAAGATGTATTTCCGCGGGGAGCCGCTGTCGTCCAAGCGCGTCTCGGTCGTGCTGAACCTGCTCATGAACGGCCTCGCGGAGAGCACGCCGGGCGGCGCCTTCGCGGTGCTCGACGTGCGGAACGCCAAGATTCACACCTTCAAGGTGCCGAACCCGCGTCTCAGCCTGCTGCTCCGCGGCGAGGCGGCCTCCTTCGCCACCATCTACACCGGGCTCTGATCGCGGCGGCGCCGCGCGAGGCGGCGCCGCGCAGCGCGGACATCACGCCGCGTCAGCCGTCGATCACCTTGCCGGGGTTGAGGACGCCGCCCGGGTCGAAGGCGTGCTTGATGCGGCGGTGCAGCGCGAGCGACGCCGCGCCGAGCTGGCGGGCAAGGAGGCCGCGCTTGAGCGTGCCGACGCCGTGCTCGCCGGTGATCGTGCCGCCGAGGTCGAGCGCCTGCGACATCACCTGGTTGAAGGCCGCGACCGCGCGCGCCTCGGCCGCGGCGTCGTTTCCATCGAACACGACAAGAGGGTGAAGGTTGCCGTCGCCCGCGTGCGCCACCGTCGCGATGGTGGTCTGCGTCGCGGCGGCGATCGCCTCGATTCGACGGAACATCTCCGGCAGCTGCGGCAGCGGCACGGCGACGTCGTCGACGAGCACCGTGCCGAGCTGCTCGACCGCCGTGAGCGCGAGGCGGCGCGCGGTGAGCATCATCTGCCCCTCGCTCTCGTCCTCGGTGGTGGCGATCACCGTCCCGCCGGCGGCCTCGCAGGCCGCCTGCATGCAGGAGAGCTCGGCGGACCCGGGCGCGTCGCTCTGCGCGATCAGCATCGCGGCAGCCTCGGTGTCGAGGCCGAGCGGGCGAAAGCGCTCGACGGCGCGGAGGGCCGTGCGGTCCATGATCTCGAGCATCGACGCATCGACCGACCGGACGATCGCCGCGACGGCCCGCCCCGAGGCCTCGAGCGACGCGAACGTCGCGACGAGCGTGGTCGCCGGCGGGGGCCGCCGCCGCAGGCGCAGGGTGATCTCGGTGATCAGCGCGAGCGTGCCCTCGGAGCCGACCAGGAGCCGCGTCAGATCGTAGCCGGCGACGTCCTTGCGGCTCCTGCCGCCTGTGCGGAGCACCGTCCCGTCGGCGAGGACCGCCTCGAGGCCGAGCACATAATCGGAGGTGACACCGTATTTCACGCAGCACAGGCCGCCGGCGTTGGTGGCGACGTTGCCGCCGATGGTCGAGATGGCGTAGCTCGACGGGTCGGGCGGATACCACAGCCCCCGTTCGTGCGCGGCGGCCTTGAGCTCGCCGTTGAGCACCCCCGGCTGGACGACGGCGAGCATCGCCGCCTCGTCGATCGCGAGGATCCGGTTCATGCGCTCGAAGCTCAGCACCACGCAGCCGTCGCTGGCGGTCGCCCCGCCCGCCACCCCGGTCCCGGCGCCGCGCGGCACCAGCGCGGTGCGGTGCCGGGTCGCCCACTGCGCCAGCGCCTGCACCTGGGAGGTCGAGGCAGGCCGCGCCACCGCGACGGGCCAGCCGCCAGGCGCCCAGAGGGCCTGATCGCGGCGATAGCCCTCCAGGATGTCCCGATCCGTCACCAGGCCGTCGCCCAGGACAAGGGCGAGCTCGTCGAGCGGGTTCATGTGCCGTAGAACTCCGAGAGGTGCGCCCTGAGGAGCGTCGCGGCCGACCTCGCGTTACCGCGCTCGATCGCGCGCAGGAGCGCCCGGTGCCCCTCGACCACCCGCGGGCGGATCGCCGCGAACGAGCGCGCCCGCAGCGCCTCTTCGAGGTGGAGCCGGAAGCTGTCCTTGACCGCGTCCATCACGAGGGCGAGCACCTGGTTACCAGAGGCCGCGACCAGCGCAACATGGAATGCGATATCGACGTCGTGGAACTCGGTGGGGAGATCTGCGGCCGCCCCATCTCCGCGAGCGCGGCGCACGCCTCGTCGAGGTGAGCGGCGACCGGCGCGGCCGCAGAGCGGGTCATCGCGGCGGTCTCGATCGCGACGCGCAGCTCGATGAGGTCCGGGAGCGACACATTCCGGAGCTGGACAATCGCGCTCCCGCTCGTCCGTGCATATGCAATTTTTCTACAACCATTACCATGGCGGATGACACGGCAATATGTTATTCACACCACGAAGATAAATCACTTCTGTGCGCCAGCCGCACGTCGGTCTTCACGGGGAGAACACCTTTCATGAAATTTGCTACCAGACAGCGTGGTGCTGCTTGCTCGAGGCTCCTTGCGGCCTCGGTGATCCTTGGCTTATTCGCGGCATCCGGATGCACCGCCGAGCTCGAGGCGCCCCCCGCGTCGTCCGAGGACGAAGGGGCCTTCATCGCGGCCGAGCCGGAGGAGGATGCCCTGGGCACGTCCGAAGGGGCGCTCGCCAGCGGAACCGTATCGGCGTTCGGCGGCTGTCCCGGCGCTTATCCGTCGTGCACCACGTGCGGCCCCTACGCGTGCGGCCAGACGTGCTGCGCCACGGAGCGGGAGCCTGGCTTCGAGTTCTCGTACCCGGATGACTGCTCGAGCTGGACCCGCCCGGCGTGGCAGCCGACGAGCGATCCGCCGCTCGTGTGCCACATCGATCCGGACAGGCACTGGGATGGCGTCGAGATCGAGATCTACGCGGCGAAGCGCTATCAAGACACGAGCTGCGCGCCGCAACCGAGCCGGTGGCAAAAGGACAAGGTCGCGGAGGTCGATTGCAGCTGGTGGACCGCCCTCACGGACGGGAGCACCTGCGGGCGGCGCGTGTTGAACAAGGTGACCGAGCTCGCGGCCGCGGGATACGCGCCGTTCCTCCCGAACCCGGAGGGCGACAACTGCCCCACCGGCTCCGCGCCGCCGCCGCCGCTGCTGCCGCCCCCGCCTCCGCCTCCGCCTCCGCCCCCCAACGACGATCCGTGCAGCAACTGCCGCGGGGGGACCTCGTGCTTCTGTGGCGACGACGTGTGCCGCCCGAGGACCACGGCCTGCCCCTGATCCGATCGACGAGGGCACGGGCCGGTTGAGCGCGTCAGCCCGCGGAGGCTGCCGCCCTGCCGTCCTTGCTGTGGAGATGCTGCCCCCTTATTGCCGCGCACTCTCGTTGATGCCAAAGCTCCTCTTATCGAGCATGCTTCTTAGATGCCGGCGCGGGGTTAGTGTCACCTCCCCCGGTGCTGCCTGAGAAGGATTCGAGCGAGGTGAGGCTGAATTCCGACTGCTCGGCTCGCCACCAGGCGTGCTCGCCGCGGCCGCTCAGGCGGCGACGAGCATCCGTTCCCCGTCGCGCCGCGCCGCCGCCCATGTCTCGTCCCAGGCGGCGTCGGCCTCCGCGCGCTGGAGCCGACCGAAGGCCTGCACCTCCTTCCGCTCGCCCTCGACCTCGGCGTCGTCCGCCGGCGGCGCCGGCGCCGGCCCCGTCATCGCGTCGCCGACCGCCTCGCGCACCTCGCGCCCGCCCTCGGCCAGGCAGTAGGCGAGCACGCGCCACCCGAGCTCGGCGTGCAGCGCCTCGTCGCGCGCGATCTCGCCGAGCGCCACGCGCGCGCCCTCGTCCCTCGCCCCCGCGAGCGACCGGCGCGCCCGGGCCGCCGCCGCTCCCTCGCCGAGACACCCGTCGTGCCACGCCTCGAGCGCCATCCGCACGAGCGCCGCCTGCCGGTCGGCGTCGCGCGCCGCAGGAGGCGGGAGAAGCGCGGGCCTGAGGCGCCACCCCGCGAGCGCGCTCGCGAGCTCGCTGCAGCGCGCCGTGTGGCGCACCTCGTCGCCGAGCGCGGCGAGCGCCCGCGCCACGAGCGACGCGGGCGCGCCGACCGCCGCGAGGTCCCGCGCGAGGGCGAGGAACGCCGGGATCGAGCCGCACTCGGCCCGCGCGCTGTCCAGCCACGCAGACGCGAGCGCCGCCCGGGTCGCGCGATCGAGCCGCGCCGGGCGCGACGCAGCGGGGCCCAGCCCGAGCACCGGCGGGAGCACGACGCCATCGGCCGTGCGCAGCGGCCGGCCGTCGATGCCATGGGACCGCTCTCCGAAGATCGGAGCGGCGTGGACGCCCACGCCCAACATCTGCTCGGGGGCGAACGGTTCGCCCGACAGTGGAATGGCCGCGCCCGTCGAGAAATCGATGACCGCCGGGTCGAGCAGGCTGGCCATCACACCGACGTGGAGACCATGCTGCCCCGGGAGCAGGTCGCGGTAGGGGGTGCGGTACATCCAGCCGAGCTCGCCGTCGATGCTGGCGTCGCGCGACAGATCGCCGCCGCCGTGGGTGCCGATCGCGAAGCGGCCCGCAGAGAAGTTGAGCCACGTCGCCTGCGCGAACGGACCGAATCCCATGTGCCCCGAGTCGAACGCTCCGGCGAAGCTGCCCTCCATGAGGAACGTCGCGCGGAGGTCGGCGCCCAGACCGAAGGCGACGAGCTTCGGACCGAAGGAGACCGACAGGGAGACCCCGACCGACATGGCAAAAGGCTCGTCGGCGCGCGCCTGGCCGGGCAGCGAGACGAGGGCGGCGACACCGAGGGCGGCGAGCATGGGCGGGAGCGCGCGGGAACAAGAGGACATGGAACCTCCGCAAGCCACAAGGGGTAAAGGATCGAGCTCGGCTCCAAATTTACCAGAGGACGCGAACCGGCACGACCGCGGTGGACGACGGAAAGCGGCTCTGGAGGGCGCGAGCACGCGCCGCGCGCGGTCCGTTGGGAGCGCCATGTTGCCGCTCGACCGACGGCGAGCGAGCTCGCGGCGGAGAAGGCGCCACGCGCAACAGAGCGCGACCTTCCGGGCGGAACATCACACCCAGGAGCCCGCGAAAAAAGATTGACCCTCGACCCCGCGGCGTCGCCACATATCCATCTGGGTGTTGCAAAAAGTTTGCCGAATTGAGAAATTCCCCTCGCCAGGCGAATGGGACACCAGCACCCTCGGCTGGGTCGTGGGCACCCTGTCTCTCGCCTGCTCGACCTCTGGGGTGCGGCCGGCAGCAACGCTCCTGCTTAACACGAGAAAGGAAACGGAGACCATGACACGCACTTATCGTCACTTGCTGCTGCCTCTGACCCTCGCGCTCTTCTCGCACGTGGTCGGCTGCTCCGGATCAGACTCGGAGGCGGACGCCTCGAGCGACGGCTCGACCAGCGCCTCATCCACCTCCGGCGGCACCACCTCATCTACGTCAGGCGGCGGCACCACCTCGTCCACCTCCGGCGGCGGCAGCACCTCATCCACCTCAGGCGGCGGCAGCACCTCATCCACCTCGAGCGGCGACACCACCTCATCCACCTCGAGCGGCGATACCACCTCATCCACCTCGAGCGGCGACACCACCTCGTCCACCTCAGGCGGCGGGACGACCGAGAAATTCAGCTTCTTCGTGACCAGCCTCGCCGCCATGCGGGAGGTGTCGGGCTCCCAGGACGGCTTCGGGGGTGACCTCCGCTTCGGGGAGACAGGGCCGGGCGCCGGCCTCCGCGGCGCGGACAAGATCTGCGCGACGATCGCCGAGAAGAGCCTCCCGGGCGCAGGAAGCAAGACGTGGCGCGCGTTCCTGAGCGCCACGGCAGGCGAGGACGGGAAGCAGGTCAACGCGATCGACCGGATCGGCGAGGGGCCCTGGTACGATCGGCTCGGCCGGCTGGTCGCGAACGAGAAGGCGGAGCTGCTCAACACGCGCCCCAGCAAGGCCGACGCGGCGATCATGAACGATCTGCCGAACGAGGACGGCGTCCCCAACCACCAGCCCGACCCGGCCCAACCCGAGGTCGACAACCACGACACCCTGACGGGCTCCAACCCCCAGGGGCAGCTCCAGGGCGCCAACGCGACGTGCAAGGACTGGACGGCCAAGACGGGAGACAGGTCCGAGGGGACACCGCAGGTTGGACACTCGTGGCCAAGGGGAACCGGCGGCGGACCCGGCGGGGGCCTGAACTTTGCCCACTGGATAACGACCCACAATGCACCGGGGTGCGCGCCGGGGGTCAATCTCGTGGACTCGGGAGGCCCGGCGCCGGGCTCGAACACCGTCGGCGGCGGCGGCGGCTACGGCGGGATCTACTGCTTCGCCCTGACGCCCTGACGCGGGCAACCCGGCGCGCGCCGCCGCGGCGCTCAGCGCGACCTCGCTCGCGTCGAACCCGGCGATCGCCGCCTCCAGGTGCGCGCGCGCGAGCGCCGCGTCGCCGCGCGTCCAGGCGACGGCGGCCAGCGTGAGCCACGCCTGGGCGCTCGCCCAGCCCACCCGCTCCCGCAGAAGCGCGCCGGCCACGCGCTCGGCGAAGCGCAGCAGCGGTGCACCGCTCGCGGAAGATGCGCTCTGCCTCCTCTGCGTGCATCACCGTCTCTCGAAACGACGTCTCGTTAGCGGCGATCGCCCGCTGGATCCGGAGGACGCCCTCGACGCGCGCGTCGCCGGAGCGCTGGTCGCGCTCCTTGAACCCGAAGCCGCGCAGGGCGAGCCGCGTCCGGTGGACGAGCGCCGCGGCGAGAGCGCGGCGCTTCGTCTCGGGGTAACGCAGGCCCGTCTCGGAGAGCACCTCCCGGAGCACCGCGACGCCCTCTTCCGTGTGACCGCTCGTCAGGAGCTGCTCGGCCGCGAGGCGCTTGCAGTCGAGGACGACAGAGGGCGCCGCGGCGTCTCGCGCGGCGTCCGCCGCGCCGAGGTAGGCGCGGGCGGCGTCGGCGCCGCGGCCCGCGTTCGCGAGCGCATGGCCGAGCTGCACGAGGAGCCCGCGCCGGCGGTCGCGAGCGCCGTCCTGCGAGCGCCGGTGTCGCGGGCGATGCCGAAGTCCAGCACGACCACGCGTCCGCTCTGGTCCACGAGCACGTTCGAGGGCTTGAGATCCAGGTGCAGCTTGCCCGCGCCGTGCAGCGCCTCGACGGCGTGCACCAGCTGCTCGAGCGCCTGGTAGAGGCGCGCGACGTCGACCTTTGGCTGTGACGCCGGCTCGCCGCTGGAGGCCGTCGGCGCCGCGTCGCCGGCGCGGGGCGAGGGCGCGCGGCCGTGGAGGTTCGCCTGAGAGGTCGTGACCGCCGCGGGGGAAGCCCGCTCCGGGACATGCGCCGGCGAGCCCGGGGCGGCGAGCTCGCGGACGTACCTGGTGAAGCTCACGCCGGAGACGAGCTCCATCGTGAAGAACCAGCGCCCCTGCGCGGAGATGAGCTCGTAAAGCGTCACCAGGTTCGGATGGGCGATGTCCGCGATGGCGCGGAACTCGCTCTTGAGACGGAGGATGTCGGCGGCCTCCATCCGGAGCAGCGTCTTGAGCGCCACATCGGCGCAGCGAAGCCGATCGTGAGCGTGATAAGAGACCTCGAGCGCGGGGATGCGCATGCGCCCTGCGCATCCTACGCCGAAAGCAGGGTTGCCTCCAGCCCGCGTCGTGGGGAGTTGGCTCCGCGCTCAGTCACACGGCCCGAGGTCGGCCCACTCGGCCGGGCACCAGAAGGTCGGGTTACTGGGCGGGCAGCTCGGGTGCGACCACCAGATCTGCTGGGTCGCCGACCAGAGGTGGCCGCCGTCGGTGACCAGCGTGGAGGGAGTATACACCTGCGCCGACGCCCATGCGGGCACGCTGCTGCAGTCGTTCGCGGGCGACGTGCAGGCCTCCCACGTCGACGGCGACGCCGTGAGGTTCTTGTTCTGATAGATGTAGGGCGCGGCGTCGTGGAACGACCAGGTGCTCGCGCCCGACATGTCCTGCCAGACACCCGAGGTCGTCTTCAGCTGCTGGCGAAGCATCTTGATGGGCGCCTCGCAGGAGACCTGCGGCTCGGGGTACTCCGGGCCCACGTCGGCGAAATGCTCGATGTCGTGCGCGTACATCTCGACGGTGCTGCGCGCGTCCTGGGCGAGGAACTGCCAGCCGGCGCCGTCCTTCATGTCGACATAGAGGCAGAGCTCGGAGCCGGTCACGCTCGCGACGCGCTGGGGCGTGCACCACTCGTACTTGAAGACGACCTGCTGCCCGGGCTGCAGGTCGCCGAGCGAGCCGCCGCAGGTGCCCCCCGAGCCCCACTGGGTGTTGCAGCTCGAATGATTCCCCGTAACCCCGTCGTCATCTCCGAAGTAGTAGACGAACCACCCGTCGGGGCTGTGGTAGATGCCGGACTCGAGGTTGTAGTACCACTGGCCTACCGCGGTCCAGGCCGTGGACTCGTTCAGGAGCTCGGGGACTTGCCACTCGATGAGCCAGCCGCGGGTGTCCCCGACGGTGCCCGTGTAGCTGCTCGTCAGATCGTAAGTTCCGCGCTGGCTCGCCACCCCGAGGCTCTCCTCTTCGTCCGCGCTGGCACCCGAGGTGCATGCGGCGGCGCCGAGGGCTCCGAGGAGCAACAGCGCCGCGCCGATTCGCGGCAGGGCAGCGCGCGACGGACGACGAAAATGGGTATGCATCGACAGGGTGCTCTTCTCAATCATAAGAATTCTCCTGAGAGCTAGGTTTTTCCCCCCGCAGCGCTGAATAGCGCAGCCGCTGGCCGCTCACAATGAAGTCGTGTTAAGGCGAACGACGTGATTCCGGGATCGGGCGCCGAGCGCGCGGGGCGCCGTTTGCGGGGGAGGTCGATGCTCTGGCGGCGATGCGGACGGCAGCTCAGCCCGCGCCTGCGTCGATGATCTCGATGCGGTTTCCGAACGGATCGTCGGTGTGGAACCGCCGCACGCCGGGCAGCTCGTCGCTCCAGCGCACCGCGTGGCCCGCGGCGAGGAGCGCGGCCGCGATCTCGTCGATGCCCCTCACGGCGAAGCCGGGGTGCGCCTTGCGCGCCGGCTGGAAGTCGCGCTCGACGCCCAGGTGCACCGTCACGCCGCCCGCGCGGAACCAGGCGCCGCCGCGGGACGCGAGCGGCTCGGGCTTGGGGACCTGCTCCATCCCGAGCACGTCCCGGTAGAACGCCACGGCGCGCGGCTCCTGCCCGGGCGGCATGGCCAGCTGCACGTGATCGATGCACAGGAAGGTGAAGGGCATGCTCCACCCAGGATACATCGACGCGACGCGGCCCGCGAGCGGCGACCCGTCATCGTGCGGAGCGCGTGCGTCGCGCCGCTCGGCAACCGCGATGGTCGAGATCTGTTCGTTGAAGAGCGCGAAGGCAGGCTCCGTCGGCTAACCTCCCCAGCCGCCCGTGCCCGTCACTCCGCTCGTGCCCGGCGCCGAGCCGCCTCCGCTCGATACCGTGGTGTCCCAGCCGCCCGTGCCCGTCACTCCGCTCGTTTGGAGATAGTTCCGCGAGGCCGAGCGATTCGAGCCTGCTGCGGTATGCCGACCCGGAAAGCTCGCGAGGCGCTGGTAGACGATCACGAAGGCCTCCTGGCAGACGTCCTCCGCGTCGGCATCGTGGACACCGAGCCGTCGCCGCAGCGCGCGCCGCACGAAGGACGGGACCGGGCCTCCCTGCGCGGAGATCGCGCGCGACGGGCCTTCGCACGCCATGGCGAGCAGGGACATGCGCTGGGGTGAGTGGACGCCCGGCGGGCGCCTTTTGAGACAATCGACGCGGCCCGGTCACCGCAGTTCGAGGCCGAGGCCGAGGTCGAGGATCGCCGACACCGGCGATGCATGGAAGACGCCGTGCCGCTCCCCCGCCTCGTCGGTGTAAAAATACATATCGCGCACGAGCGGCACCGCGATCCCGAGCGCGACGGCCCCGAACAGCGGGCCCACGAAGCGCCGCCGCACGCGCGTGTCGAGGCTCAGATCGAACGCGAGCCGCTCGTTTCGGAACCTGCTCGGCACCTCCGATCCCTCGACGCGCAGCGATCCGACCATCGCGCCGGCGCAACCAGAGAGCGCCGTCCCGCCGCGCGCGACCTCGACGGGGCACACGGACAGCCTCCCGTATGCGAGCGAAACACCCGGATGGTCGCCCGCCAGGCGCCGGCCTCCTGCGAGCGCTCGCTCCGCCCCTCGATGGCCACCTCGCCGCGGGTGGGCGGCACGAACACGCCGCGCCCGAGCCGCCGCTCCACAGCCAGCGCGAGCGTCCGCGCGTCGATGCACGCCTCGGCCCCGGACATCCTCACCACGCGAGCGACGAGGTGCGCCGGGCCGCGCCGGCGGGACGATCGAAGGTGCCCAGCGCGACCCCGATCCACCGCGGACGCGCCGCCGTGAGGGCACTTCCGCCGATCCCCGTCGAGGCGAATCGAAGACACCGCCCCGACCGAGCGCGCCACTGTCCGAAGCGTCCCGCGACCGCGGCCGCGACGGAAGGCCGGATCGGCGACGAGCCCGAGCCGGAAGACCTGCCGACGATGCCGGCCCAACGCTTCACCTTGGGAACCGCCGGCGCTTGGTCGCTCTCGCGAGCCGCCTTTCCCTCCAGGGAGAGCGCGGCATGGAGCGCCGGCAGAACGCGCCGCGCGCTCCCCGCGGCGAGTCCTCCGGCATCTTCACTCCAGACCTCTCGTGAGCGACCTGCTCGTCACTCGGGAGCCCAAGCCCGCGATCGGCGTGTGGTGCCCGCCCATCGAGGCGGGAGAGAGGAACTGGATATGTTCGGAAAGCTCGCTCGAATTCGAGGTCTCATCTCGTTGGCTGCGGCATCGGCCGCGACGACGTCGGCGCTTGCCGACGCGAACGCCACCTATGTGTACGATCCCAACGACTTCGCGGTCGCCGTCGTCAGCTCCACCAGCCTGCCGGCGACCAGCCTTTACAACGACCCCGCCGCGGTCCTGGGTCGACCCGCGCTCAAGTTCAACAACGGGACGATCGCCAATCCACAGTTCCGGCGCGTGAAGGTGATCGAGCCCGCATACAACACCGGCACCGCCAACGAGCGCCTGATCACGACGCTCAACGCAGGCCAGTCGATCACGGTCCGCATGGGCCGGCTCGTCTATGACGACCCCAACAACCCCTACGGCATCGATCTCAACGTCTTCGGGAACGCCTTCTTCTCGGCCGGCACCTTCACCTCGGACGCCACCAACCTCAACACCACCACCCTCGGCGGCGTCTTCTCGGAGAACGTTCGTGTGTCGGTCAGCCCGGACAACGTCCAGTGGTATACGTATACGGGTCGAACAGGCGACGGCCTGTTCCCGACCAACTCGTACCGCTGGGATCGCGCCACCGCGTCATGGACCAACGACGAGCTCGATCCGACGAAGCCCGTCGACCCCTCCCTGACCGCGTCCGACTTCGCGGGCATCTCCGCGGCCGACGCTCTCGACCTCTACGACGGTGCGGCCGGCGGCGCTGGGTTCGATCTCGCCCCCACCGGCTTCGCCTACATCGAGTACGTGCGGATCGAGGGCGTGACCGGGTTCTCCGGAGGCGAGATCGACGCGATCGCCGCCGTGAACCCGGTCACGCCGCTGGCGGCCGTCCCCTTCCGCGGTGCCGAGTGGCTCTTCGCCGAGGCGCGCCCCTCCGAGCCGGACGCGCTCTTCGGAGCGCCCGCCGCGCACGCGATCTCCGGGGCGGGCTCCCTCGCCATCCTGCTCGCGGGCCGCGGCGATACGTAGGGTTTCCCGCGAGCCGCTCGTCGGCGCTGACTCGGGTCTTGCTTCGCCGCGCGCCCGGGTAGCACGACTGCGTCAGAGCGAGCGCCGGATCCGGTCGAGGAAGGGCGCTCGCTCTCTTCTCGGGAGAGCGGCATCCCGCAGAGAGGCCTGCCGGACGCGCCGGGATTGGTCCGGTTCTTGAACGCCACTTCGATCGTGATATCGAAACGGAGCACCTGGCTGACGGCCACTCGGTGGGGGCGAGCCCGTCGTCCGGACATCCTGCTCGGAGCAGCGACAAAGGAGGGTGACAAATGGTCATGAACGACAGATTGATCCTGCCGACGCGAGTCGTCAGGGACTACCTTAACAGTTCCCTTGTCTGGAACGACTTCCTGACGCAGGGCGGCTTCGTCTCCGGCGACATCGTCGTGGCGGACCCGTTCAAGGCGGGGACCACGTGGACCCAGCGCATTATCCAGCAGATCCTCGACAACGGAGAAGAGCGGAGAGACGCTCTCTCGGACACGTCGCCCTGGCTGGACTCCAGCTTCGGCGACCACGCCGCGATGCTGGCGATGCTGAAGGCGCAGCGTGAGGCCGGCGAGCGTCGTGTGCTGAAGTCGCATTTGCCCGCGGACGCCGTGCCCATCGCCGCGCAGGCCCGCTACATCTTCGTCGGCCGGAACGGCAAGGATCTCGGCATCAGCTTCCACAACTACTTGAGTCAGTTCTCCGCCGAGACCATGGACAAGATCAACCGCATCCACGCGAAATGGTCCAACGATCCAACGCGGCTCGTTATTCCGGAGGGCGCGCAGGCGTTCTTCGACAAGTGGCTGGACACCGACGGGTACGGCTGCTGCGATCTGTTCGACGTCGTGCGATCGTGGTGGAAGCTCCGGGGCGAGCCGAACGTGCTCCTCGTGCACTACCGGCGGCTCAAGGAGGACCTGCGCGGTCAGATCGTGCGCATCGCCGAGTTCATCGACGTCGATCCGACCAGGCTGCGGTTGGATGTGATCCTGGAGCACTGCTCCTTCGGCTACATGCGTGCGCGAGCCGAGCAGATGGCCCCGTTCGCCGGGACACACATGCGGGACCCCAAGGCGTTCTTCCACAAGGGGCCGGCCCGCGACTACCGCGCCGAGATCACCCCCGAGCAGAGCGCGCGCTTCGATCGGCTGGCGCTCGAGAAGCTGGGAACCGACTGCGCCCACTGGCTGGAGACCGGCGAGGAGCGCCCCGGAGCGTCGGCCGGCGGGCGCCGTCAGGCTGCCTGATCGTGCCCTCGCCCCTGCGTCGCTGAGAGGAGGATCTGCGCGACCTCCGGGCGGCTGAACTCGGGAGGAGGCAGCTTCCCGGCGCGCAGCAGCTCGCGCACCTGGGTCCCCGAGAGCGTGATGCGCGTCTCCGGCCCTCCAGGCGCGGTCTTGTCGGTCGCCATCCCGCCGACGACCGTGGACCAGAAGGCCTCCTCGAATTTGAGCGGCTCGATGCCGAGCTCGCTCGGGAGGAAGTCGTCGAACGCACGCTGCGCGTCGTACGTCCCATAGAAGCGCCCGACGCCAGCGTGGTCGCGCCCGACGATGAAGTGCGAGCAGCCGTAGTTCTTGCGCACGAGCGCGTGGAAGATGGCCTCGCGCGGCCCCGCGTAGCGCATGGCGGCCAGATACAGCCCGAGGACGACCCGGTCTGCGGGGTAATACTTCTCCAGCAAGAGCTCGTAGCAACGCATCCGCACGTCCGCCCGGACGTCGCCGGCCTTGGTCGCGCCCACGAGCGGGTGGAGCAGGAGCCCGTCCGTGATCTCGAGTGCACACTTGGTGATGTGCTCGTGCGCGCGATGAATCGGATTGCGCGTCTGGAATCCCACGACGCGCCGCCAGCCGCGCGCCTCGAAGGCTGCCCGCGTCGCCGCCGGATCCCGGGGATACTCCGGGAACTGCGGTGAGAGCGGCCGCTCGATCAACCAGACCTCGCCGCCGAGGTACACGTCGCCCGACGACCGCAGGTAGGCGACGCCCGGGTGGCCTTCGTCCGTTGCGCCATAAACGTTGCGCGCCTCGACCTCCTTGTCCGGCGTCCAGCGGTCGACGAGCTCGAGCACACCGACGACGCGCCCGTCCGGCGACGCCAGCGCCACCTCGCTGCCGAGGGAGAGACGAGCGGCGTCCTCGTCGGGGACCGCGAGCGTGATCGGGATCGACCAGACGAGGCCGCTCTCCAGCCGCCGCTCGCGGACCACGCGCAGGTAATCCCGCGACGTCATGAACCCCTTGAGCGGGGAATAGGCGCCATTGCCGATGAGCTCCAGATCGCTCGCCCCGCGCTCAGTGTGTGCGGACGACGTCTCCGTCGAGCGACTCGACATGCACGCCCCGCCTCGGCAGCTCGGCAGCCAGCATGGCGGCCAAGGTCGACTTGCCGGACCCCGACAACCCGGTAAACCACACGACGAAGCCCTCGCCCGAAGCCATTGTGTGCCTCCTTTCGACGTATCCGTACGCCACCGCTTTGGGCACGCAGTATGCCACTCTGCATGGGCGCGCTGGCCCACTCGCGCGCCCGTGCGCCCGTACACGACCGTCGTCTGCGGTACGCGGGTGCGGGCGACCTCCGCGGCTCGAGCGGGCTCCGCTCGCCCCCCGGGGCGCGGCGACGTGGCGCGACGCAGCGGTATGACGATGTACCTGATAGCGGCGCTCGGTCTGATCATCGGGATCGTATCGGCCATCCTCGGGGCCGGCCCGTCGATCCTCACCGTGCTGCTCTTGACAAGTGTCGCCGGGCTCGAGCTCCACCGCGCGGTCGCCACCTCGCTCGTGGCCGTCATGCTGATGAGCCTCGTCGCGGTCGTCCCGTACGCCATGGAGAACGCCGTCGTCTGGCGGTACGCTTTCACCTTCGGTCTCGCCTCGATGACGGGAGCGTACCTCTCCGGACACATCGCGGGTGTGATCCCGGAGCACATCCTTCGGGTGATCTTCTTCATGGCCACCGTGGTCGCGTCCGTCGCGATGCTCTGGGATCGCCCCCCGCTTCCGCTGGACCAAGGCAGAAAACGATCGAGCTGGCGGCCTATGGCCGTGCTCGCGGCAGGGGGGATCCTGGTCGGTTGCTTGACCGGCCTGGTCGGTCTCGGCGGCGGGTTTGCTATCGTCCCCCTGCTCGTCATGTTCACGGGGACCCCCGTGCACGCCGCGATAGGCACCTCCATCCTCGTCATCGCGATGAACACGATGGCTGGTCTCGCCGGCCATCTCCCCCACCCGCCGATCGATTGGCCGCTCGCCGTTTCGCTGAGCATCACCGAGTGCGCAGGCAGCCTGGCCGGCGCCAGGCTCGCCAGGCACATCAGCGCGGCCGTGCGGCGTTGGGCGTTCGCTGGCCTCATGCTGGCGGCGTCGGCCTTGACGCTCGGACAAGCCATGCATGGATATCATCCCTCGCACGTGCTGAACGGGCGAGGCCGCGGCTGCGCCAATCCCCGCCACGTCCCCAATCCCACGGTGGCCGACTGTGCACCATTGGGACATGTGGGCGCGCCCTAGCGATCCGCTGCGCCCGGTATTAATCATAGGGTAAGATGAAGACGGATCCGGAGCTCGACGAGGTACTCCGTATTGCGCGCGCCGCTGAGCGTCGCGTGCGCGCCATCTACGCCACGGCCTTCACGGTCGAGCTCAAGGGACCGGGGGATCCAGTGACGCGCGCCGACCGAGAGGCGAGCGACATCGTCTGCGAATCCCTGGCCTCATCCTTCCCAGGCGACGCCATCCTCTCCGAGGAAGGTGTGCCCGAGGATCCCGCGGAGGTGGCCCGCCTCGTCACCTCGCCCCGGGTGTGGTTCGTCGATCCTCTCGACGGCACGCGCGAGTTCACCGAGCACATCGGCGAGTTCGCGGTGATGATCGGCCTCGCCGTCGCCGGCCGCGCCGTGCTCGGCGTGGTGGTGATGCCGGCTGACGGCGAGGGGATCGCCGGCCGAGCGGGCGGCGCCGCGTTTGCCGAGGACGCTCACGGCGCGCGGCGCCCTCTCTCGGTGAGCGCGGTGAGCGATCCGCGCGAGGCCACGATCGTGATCTCCCGCTCCCACCGCCCTCCGCTGCTCGACCCGTTGCTCGCTCGCCTCGGCACCGAACGCATCGTCCCCTGCGGATCGGTCGGCGTGAAGGTGGCGCGCCTCGTGCTGGGGCAGGCCGATCTCTACGTGCACGACGGCGGAGGCGCCAAGCGCTGGGATACCTGCGCCCCCGAGGCTGTGCTGACCGCCGCAGGCGGGCGCATGTCTGATCTCGACGGCGCGCCCATCGACTACCGAAGTGACGACCTCGTCCTGCGGCGCGGCATCGTCGCTACCAACGGCGCGCTGCACGAGGCGGTGCTCTCCGCGGTGGTGGCGAGCAAGGTGCGCGCGGCTGCGGCTCGAAACGACGACAGGGCCGTGACCAAGGGTTCCTGAGACAGACATGTCGGCGGGGGCCGACGAGAGGTGCGCATTCCGGGAGGGGTATGGCGCGCGATATCCTGATCGCCGTCGTGATCACCGCAGCCATCCAGTCCGTCTTCGGGGTCGGGGTGCTGCTGTTCGGCACGCCCATCCTCCTCCTGCTGGGGTACTCCTTCACCACGACGCTGACGGTGCTCTTGCCGATATCCATCTCCATCAACCTGCTTCAGATCGCCCAGCACTGGCGCCAGATCGACTGGACCCTGTTCCGAAGGATCCTTCTGTACACGATCCCCTTCGTCGTGGCTTGCCTGGCGTTCGTCACCCGCGTCAAGATCAACGTCGGCTTCATCATCGGTCCGTTCCTCGTGTTCGTCGCCCTCAAGGACTTCTCCCAGCGGATCGGCGCAGCGGTCGAGTCCCTGATACGCTACGAGCGCACCTACCTCGTCACGATGGGGGTCGTGCACGGCCTTACGAACCTGGGCGGCTCGCTCCTCACCGCCCTGGTGCACGCCAAGAAGTACGACAAGGACGCGACTCGAGTCACCACCGCCATCCGCGCGGCGGGAGAGCCGACGATCTCAGCGTCAGCGCCACGGACGACGACCGACCGATCGAAACAAGGCTGGATGATCGACATGCCACCCAGTGAAGCACCCGTTGAGAGAGCGCTCACCTGGAAAAACGTACGGAGCGCGCCCGCTGGCGGGGCGCCGCATGCGCTGCGTTCCGCGCCGCCGGCGAGAGGCGGCGCCTGCTCAGGTGAGCGGCAGGGCGCCCCCGGTGTTCAAGACGCCCTCGCCGAAGCTCTTGACGTCCTCGAAGCCCATGTAGTGGAAGCAGCTCACGAGCATGTCGGCGAAGGAGCGATCGCCGCGGAAATCCACCAGCCGCCCGCGCCGGAAGTAGTCGTGCGCCTTGCCCGCGAAGACGACGAGGCTGTCCTCGATGCTGTGGCTGTCGCCCTGCCCGAGCTCGTTCCAGTGCACGACGAGCGTGTGATCCCAGAGCGTGCCGTCACCGTCGCTCGTGTTCTTCAAGATATCGTAGAGCTTCGTGTTCTGCTCCCAGAGGTGCCTGTGGATCTTGCGCACCTTGGCGAACGAGTCGTCGTCGCTGTTGTGCGAGATGTCGTGGTGCCCGTCGCTGAGGCCCAGGTTCGCGTAGACGCGGTTGCTGGTGTTGCCGCTCCAGTTGAAGTGCACAACGCGCGTCAGATCGCAGGCGAACGCGAGGGCGCTGATCTTGAAGAACAGCTCGCCCATGATCGCGTGGTTCTCGTCGGCGTAGGGGTTGAGCCGCTCGCCGAGCGGGGTCTTCACGCACGCGGCCGCGCCGTTGCCGGCCTGGAGCGCGCGCTCGACGTCGCGCATCGCGTCGAGGTGCTGCTGGATCTTGGCGCGGTCCTCGGCGCCGACCCGGGTGAGGAGGGAGTTGCCCTCTTCGCGCACCAGATCGATGGCCGACTGCTTCTTCGCCAGCCGCCTCAGCACCTCTTGCTGCGCGCCCCCGTCGTCGGGCATGGAGGCGAAGATCCGGGCGTAGGCCTCGTACGGGTCGGTCTCCGGCGGGATCGGGCTCTGCTCGCCCGCGGGCCCCGCGTGGGAGTGGGTGTTCCAGATGTCGTTCCACTTGTCCCCGACGCGGTACACGAGGTGCCGGTGCGCGATGCTCTCGTTCGCTTCCAGCACGCGACCGCCGATCGCATAGTCGGCGCTCGGCCCCTCCACGTAACCGATGGTGCTCTCGGTGCCGCCGATGGGGAACGACCCGGTGCCGGACTTCCACGGAGCGAGCGAGCTGCCGCCCTGCTGGTGGTTGTCGGCCCGCTCGGACTCCGGCAGATCGTAGAAGCGCTTGTGCAGGTTGTTGAGAAAGAGGAGATCCTCGCGGTAGGGCTCGAGCGGGGCGAGGAACTCGCCGAGCTGAAAGCTCGTCTCACCGCGGGCGTCGAAGCGCCGATCCGTCTCGTCGCCGTTCGCCTGGAACACGAACATGATGCGGCGCGGGGACGGCGTCGTCTGGGCTCGCGCGCGGCTCGAACGCATCGCATCGAGGAACGGGAGCGCGAGCGCAACTCCGGATGCGCCACGCAGGAAGGTACGGCGGCTCAGAGGTTTCATTGTTTCTCCGGGACGATGACGGGGCGGTAGCGGAAGGCGTCGGTCTGCGTGAGCGCGACCAGGAGCTCGGACAGGCTGTAACCGCTGTCCTTGAACGCGAGCGAGAGCGACGCCATCGAGCAGCGATCGGCGTCGGTCTTGTCGCGACCGTAGAAGAAGCGGAAGTTTTGCAGCACGTAGCAGGCGCGCGCCTCCTCGCTCTGCGCGAGGCGCTGGCCCAGCTCGGCGGCGTTCGCCACAGGGCCGTTGACGTCGCGCGTGCTCGAGATGGCGCTCGAGGTGTCGATCGGCCTGCCGGCCTCGTCCGTGGCGCGGGGGCGGCCCACGGCGTCGAACGACTCGAACACCACGCCGATGGGATCCATCAGCGCGTGGCACCCCGCGCAGCTCGGCTCGGTGCGGTGGAGCTCGAGGCGCTCGCGCTGCGAGAGCCCCTCTCCCAGGCCCTCGAGATCGAGCTTCACGTCGTTGGGCGGCGCGGGCACGATCTGGCACAGGACATCGGTGCGCACCTTGAGGCCGCGGCGGACGATCGAGGTGCGCGTCGCCTTGTCGCGCGTGAGCATCATGCCCTGGGTCAGCACCCCCGAGCGGCCAGGCATGTCGACCTTGACGAAATCGTCGCCGCTCACCCCGCTCACGCCGTAGTGCTGCGCGAGCGCGCCGTTCACGAAGCTGTAGTCGGCGGCGAAGAGGTCGTCGAGCGAGCCGCTCGGGCTCGCGAACAGGTCCTTCACGAACGTGCGCGTCTCCGCCCGCAGCAAGGCGGGCAGGTCGCGCGGGAGGCCCGGATACACCGCCGGATCGCGGTTCATGCTGCTCAGGATGTCGGTGTCGAGCCACTGGTCGAAGTACTCGAGCAAGCGCTCGGCCCTGGGATCGGCCAGCATGCGCCGCACCTGGGCCTCGAGCTGCTCTGGCGTGCCGAGCTCGTCCGCCTCCGCCGCCCGCGTGAGCTCCTCGTCCGGCTGCGACTGCCAGACCAGGTACGAGAGCCGCGAGGCCATCTCGTACGGCGTGGGCTCGGTGACGTCACCCGTGCTCGCCTGGCCGAGCTCGACGCGATAGAGCACGTTCGGCGACTGCAGCATGCTGAAGACGACCCACTCGATGCCGTCGTCGAAGGTGTACCCGTCCGCTCCCGCGGTGAAGCGCTCCTCGTAACTCTGGACCTCGGCCTCCGTGAGCGGCCGGCGGTACGCCCTGGCGCCGAAGGTGCGGATGAAGTCGCGCGCGCACTCGAGCTCACCGATCTCCTCCGGATCGCAGGAGACGAGGCCCGAGGCGTGGGCCGCGACAGCGGCGACCTGCTCCGCGGCGTCGAGGAACTTCTGCGCGACGAGCGAGCCGACGTTCAAGAAGCTCGCGTTGTTGCGGAAGCCGAGCGACTCGGACTCGTTCGGAAATGTGGCGACCACCTTGTCGACCGCGGAGGCCACGCCCGGGACGCCGGAGAAGAGATCCTTCACCGTGTTGGCGTACTCGTAATTGCTGAGACGGCGGAGCGGCGCCGTACCGGGCCTCGGCGTCTGGCAGAACGCCGAATCCAGCACGTCTTCCGGGGGCTGGACGATCCCAGGTTCGTCCCCGCCGGGGCCCGTGCCAGACCCCGTGGACTGGCCGGGCCCGCCGATCTGGCCGTTGCAAGCCGCGACGAGCGCGAGCAAGAGCGGCGCAGCGTACCTGAGGTGTGAGCCGAAGAGCTCGAGAGGCCAGCGATGCGTGTGTTGCTCGGGGTTCACCGTGTTCTCCACGCCGCGCCCGAAGGAAGGCACGAGTTGGTGCGAGCGCCGACCACATGGATCGGCGCCTGCACGGGTTCCCGACGCTGCGACTCAACAGCGCCGATTTGATATTATGTACCAGAACCTGTCCCGTCCGGCTCACGGCAGAGGTCGATCGCGGACATTTTTGTGCCCCAACGACCCACCAGCTCACCCATTTTATCTACTGTCGTCGCCTTTTTTGAACCTCGACGGTAGCTGCGCGCGGCGACTCACCGCAATCACTACCGAGAGCAGATAGTTCAACTATCAACGATTTTGACGCCTGGACGACGACGTGGTCCGGGATCACCTCGACGCGTCTCGCTGAGCGCCCGCGATCCCAGCGTCACGCCGCCGAGAGGCCCCCATCAGGCGATCACCTGTAGAAGCCGACGTCGTCGATATAGACGTCGAAATCCTGCCCTTCCGTGAACCCGAACTCGATCGCGAAGAGCCCTGTGAGGTCGATGGCCTCGCCGGTTGGCTCGGCGTCCCCGCCGCCGCGCGCGAGCTCCTCGAAGGGGATCACGACCGGGGCCCACGCCGTGCCGAGGCGCGCGATGAATGACCAGTCGTCGAAGCACGGATTGGCCACGTCCTCTCCCGATTCATCGCAGATCCCGCCCGCGGGATCCGAGGTCTTGTCCGGGATGTTGACCTTCATCGTCGTCGCCGCGCCCGCGTCGCCGAGCTTGGCCCAGAACACGATACCGCTGTACGCCGACGCGTCGTAGGCGAGCAGGCCCCCGTCGGGGCCGTTCAGCGCGAAGCCGAACCCGGCGCCCCACTCCGTGAAGCCGGATCCGAACGTGTGCATCGCCATCGTGCTCTCGCCGCGCGGCTCCGCGAGCGCCTCCGGGACGAACCCGACGGGATTCTCGTCCGAGTAGACCGGGGGAGTCTGCGTGCCCGTCCCATCATTGAAGCTGTACCAGTAACCGACCCTGCCGCCCGCCTCATCGATGGCGCTGTCGCCGTCTTCCATGTCGTCGATCAGCGCGACGTCGGTGGGGACGACCACCTCGCCCCCGCCCGCGCCAGTGCCGGCCTCGCCCCCCGCGCCTGCGCCGGCCTCGCCGCCCGTCGCGCCGCCCACGAGGTGGTAGCTGTCGTCCAGCCCCACGAGCGTGGTGCATCCCCCGGCTGTGAGCGTCCACGCCGCGCACATCCATGCTGCACGCCTCTTCGCCATATCTTCTCCTACCATCACCGCGTGGGCACGGTCCACCGCGGCCCCACTGCGCCCACGGCACCCGGGAGAGGCAGCGACGACCGCCGGCGTTGGACGGATCTGCCCTGCGGCGCTGGGCGACACCCGGGACTTGCGGCGCAGCGCCGATCCGTGAGACCTTCTGTGCGTGAGTTCACCCAGAGCGCCTGAATCGACAGATCTGGTCGTCGAAGACGTGACACGCGCCCTGGACGCCGCCCGCGAGGAGCTGTCGGCTGCAGCAGCCGCTGCGCTCTCCGGAAAACGCGGAGACGGGGGATGGGCCCGTTACCAAACTGCGCACGACAAGTGCATCTCGCTCGAGCGAGATCTCGCCCGCGCGACCGGGGAGGAGTGTGCCGTCGAGATCCCCTGGCAACACCCTTGGAATGTCGGCGCCCCACTCCCGCATGTTTTCGCCACGAGCTCTCGGACTCTCGTCGTCTACAACATGCGCGAACCTGACCCCACGTGGGATGGCTCGTATGCGACCGTGGTCGATCCCACCAGCGCCGACCTGCGCCTGATCGCCATCGTCGAATTCGAGCTATGCCTCGCCCACAAGTTCGGTCCACCGAATGACGAGGTCCTCCACGGACATCCCCTGCACGGTCGCGGGCTGGTCGGGTATGCCGCGCACGTCGTCGAGAGGTCTCGATGGATCGCCGAGCTGATGAAGATCAACTCGGTTCACAGCCAGTACGATCCAAGTCAGTGGAAGCAGTATCGACACTACTTGCTCGCCTTCCACGACGAGACGTTCGAGTGCATCGCCCGGGGTCATTCTCTGAAACAGACCATGTCGTCATTCCCCGAAGCGCTCGATTTGTGCACCAAGCGCATCCTGGCATGACGTCGCCGCCCACCTGGTTTCGAAGACGGCTCGACTGTCCCGTGGGGCGCGTGGTGCACCGAGCGTTGTGCGCATCCCGGCGGTCGTTCGGCGTGACGAGGCAGAGGTTGCTGCGGAATTCTATCCAGGGCGTTCGGGGTCCCCGGCGGCGATCCCGCATCGGACCCAATGCGGACAACACGTATACCATGGAGTTTTGTCGATTTCTTGACCGACCATAGGCCGTTACAACCGTGAGGTGTGAGCGCTAGACTGAGCTCAGCCCCTATGCCCGTCCATGCCATCCGAATCGAAGAGCGCCTCTGGTCGAGCGCGTCGCCGCTCCGCAGGCAGGAGTGGCGCACGATCACGACCGATATCGTCTCCGGCGAGCCGCCCTGGCCCTCGCGCGAGCCCTGCACCCTCGTCGCCGGTTGCGACGACAGAGACCTCCACCTCGTCTTCACCGGGAGCTCCCTCTCGGCTGACACCCTCGCCCTCGCGCGGGCGGAGGTCGCGCCGCTCGTGGGCGAGTACGTGGACCTCATCCGAAGGCTCTCCGGGGGCGACCTCTACCCCGCCCACATCGAGCCCATCGATATGGCCAAGCGCGTCCTCCACGACGCCGGCGCAAGGCGGATAGGCGCCCTCCTCCCCGACCTGAGCCCGAGCTTCGAGACGCGCCGCCGCTTCTTCTCGCTCGTCGTCTCGCTCCTCGTCGACACGACGCGGCTCGGCCCGCTCCCAGCGCACCAGCATGACCCGAGGCGCGCGCGGTAGCCGGGCGTCAGGTAGAAACGACGACGAGCGGCGGTCACCCGCACAGGAGACGGGCCCAGATCGGCGTTTTCGGCGCACAGGCGTGCTCCAGCACGCCGAGCACCGAAAACGTCGAGGTGGGCCCGTATCCGCAGCGGGTGCCCGCCGCTCGCCGCTCGCCGCTCGGATCAGCGGGCGCCTAGGAAGTCTAGCTTGCCGATCTCGAGCCCGTTGTGGCGCAAGATCGCGTAGGCGGTCGTCACGTGGAAATAGAAGTTGGGCAGCACGAAGTTCAGCAGGAAAACCAGGCCCTTGAATTGCAGCGGCTGATCGCGCGTCGGGACGGTGATATCGCGGTCCTCGGAGCCGTCGATCTGCTCGGGCCGCAGGCTGTTCAGGAACGCGACGGTCTTGGTGATGCGGGCCTGTAGCTCCTGGAAGCTGGCCTCGTTGTCCTCGTACTTCGGCAGGTCGGCGGCCGCCAGCCGCGCCCCACAGCCCTTGGCGATGTCGGTGGCGATCTGCACCTGGCGCGTGAACGAGAGCATGTCCGGGGCGAGGCGCGCGTCGAGCAAGACGCGAGGCTCGATCTTCTTCGCCTCGGCGTACGCGGCGGCCTTGGTGAGGATCGTCGAGAGGTTGCCGAGCATCTTGACGAGGACCGGGACCGAGGCCTGATACATCGAGATCGTCATCTTCTCATCTCCTTGCTATCGCACGGTTCAGGCAGCGCGTTCCCCGCGCGGCGCACGCGGCGCCGACGCACCCCCTGGCGGGGACGCGAGCAGGCGCGAACATAGGGCATCCTGCTCGCCAGGCAAGCACGCCCTCTCACGCAGGGGCCGCCCGCGCCCCCCGGGCGCCCGAGCACGGCGCTCGTTCGCCGGGATCCACGGACTCCAGCGCTGAGGACGCGCCCGCCGGGCGCTCTGCGTCATGACGCGCTCGTGAAGTAATGTAAAGAGCATTGACGAACAAGCTTTGATGACGGGGTGCCGCGGCGCGAGGCTCCGTGCCGGGGAGGCAGCGCGACGGAGCGCGCCGTGATGGCCCTCGACGGCCGCACGGGCGGCGCGCTATAGGGGGCGCCGATGCGAAACCTCCTTTTCGTCTGCTTGTTCACGGCTGCGCTCGCGACCGCTTGCGGCTCCGCGACGACCGACCCGGAGCCGACCGGGAGCGGCGGGTCGGCCGCCAGCTCGACGAGCGAGAGCTCGGCGAGCGCCAGTTCGACGGCCTCCAGCTCCGCGACGGGCGCAACCTGCACTCCTGGCGAGACCACGTCCTGCACCTGTCACGCCGTCAGCGAGCCGGGCGTCGCGACGTGCCTCGCCGACGGCAGCGGCTACGGGCCGTGCATGGAACAAGGCGGCGGCGCCTGCCGCTGTCCCCTCGGGCGCAGCGACGGCTGCTGCCCCGGCGACGGGATCTGCTGTGCGTGCGTGCAAGGCTGCGATCCGAACACGGATCCGCTGCAAGATCCCGAGACGGACGCGCTCATCGCCTGCGTCTGCGCGGCGGGCGTGTGCGCCGGCGAGTGCGAGAGGGAGTGCGCTGGCCAGGGCATCGCGGCGGACTGCAGGGCGTGCGTGCAGCAGGCGGGCGCAGACGCGTGCAAGGCGGAGTACGAGGCCTGCGGCGGGACGTGAGCCCGCGCCGCGCGTCGCGCGGCCGATGGCGCGCCGGGGGGCGGGGCCCGATTCCCCCCTTCCCGGCCGGCCCCGATTCCCACCTTCCCGACCCCGGGCTCGCCGCTACATCCTCTCGGGCTCTGCCGCTCTCGCCTCCAGCAGCGCATCGATCCGCCGGAGCAGCTCCGCCGGGTCGATCGGCTTCGGCAGCACGCGTCCCTCGTGGGCCGAGAGGAACCGCCTGCTCACCTCGCTCGTGCCCCCTCCGGTCATGAACAGCACCCGGTCGACGAGCGCCGGCAGCTCCGCCTGGAGCCACTCGTGGAGCTCTATCCCCGTGCCCTCCTGCATCACGATATCGCAGAGCACGACGTCGAAGTCCGCGTCCAGCCGGAGCGTCCTCTGGGCCTCTCTGCCCGAGCGCGCGCAAACGACCTCGTGCGACGCCTCGAGGAGCCCGCGCAGCGCGCGCAGGAGGAGGGGCTCGTCGTCCACGAGGAGGATCCGGGCGCGCCGCGCCGGCTCCTCCCGCCGCGCGGGCGCAGGCGGCGCGCGGCGAGGGGTGAGCTCGGCGCTCGACCAGGCGGGCAGCCGGACGCGGACGCAGGTGCCGACGCCGGCCTCGCTGCTGACGCCGATGGTGCCGCCGCACGACTCCACGATGTTGCGGCAGATCGCGAGTCCGAGCCCCGTCCCCTCCCCCGCGCGCTTCGTGGTGAAGAACGGCTCGAACAGCCTGTGCATGTGCTCCTCGGGCACGCCGCAGCCGGAGTCCACGATCTCCGCGACGACCTCCCGGCCCTGATCGCGGGTCCGCACCTCGACGACGTTGTCGGCGACGCGCCCCTCCCGGATCGACTGCGCCGCGTTGATGAGCAGGTTGACGAACACCTGCGTCAGGCGCCCCTCCGCGCCGCTCACGGGCGCGACCGAGGCGAGCTCGCGCACGACCCGCGCGCGGTGCTTCATCTGGGAATGCACGATGTTGAGCGCGCTCTCGATCACCGCGTTGACGTCGGTCGGCCCGATCGCCTCGTTCGCCTCCGCGCGCGCGAACACCCCGAGATCCCCGACGATGTCCATCACCCGCGCAGCGCCGTGGCGGGCGTCCGCGAGCGGCTGGGCGAGGTGCTCGGTGGCGACGCCCCTGTCGGCCAGCCGCCGCACCTCGCGGGCGAGCAGCTCGAGGTTGGCCACCACGTACGCGAGAGGATTGTTGATCTCGTGGGCCACGCCCGCCGCGAGCTGGCCGACCGCGGCGAGCCGCTCGCTGCGCTCGAGCCGTGACCGCAGCTCCTCGGCCCGGCGCCGCCCGGTCACGTCGCGCAGGAGCGCCATGCGCGAGGGGCGCCCCTGCCAGTCCACGTCGACCCAGCGGACGTCGATGACGACCTGCTGCCCTCCGACCTCCAGGCTCGTCTCGCCGGCGCAGAGCGCCGCCGGGCAGCCCCGCCCTGCGACGGGGCGCCCGTCGCCCAGCAGCGACTCCGCAGCGGGGTTCGCGAAGAGCACCGTCCCGGAGGGATCCAGCACGATCACTCCATCGGCGCTCCGGGCGATGAGCTGGTGCAGGTTGGCCTCGTTCTCGCGGGCTTCGGCCATCGCCCGCGCGAGCTGTGTCAGCAGCTGCTGGCGGCTGACCGCATAGCGGATGGCTCGCCACAGCGTGTCCGCGCCGAGGCCCCGCTTCACGAGGTAATCCTGCACCGACGCGCCGAGCGCGCGCTCCGCGAGGCGGACGTCGTCGTGGCCCGTCAGCACCACGATGGGCACATGGGGGTCCACCGCCCGCACCCGCTCGACCACCTCGATGCCTTCCCCATCGGGCAAGGAGAGGTCGAGGAGGACGACATCCCACCCCTCGTTCACGCGCGCGAGCCCGGCGGCGAGCGTCTCCGCGTGCGCGAGCTCGGCGCGCTGCCACGGCACGGCGTCGAGGTGGCTTTGCACGACCGAGGCGGCGATGGCGCTGTCCTCGATCAGCAGGAGGCGAAAGCAAGGCGCAGGCGGCGCCCGGCTGGGTTCTGCGGACATGGTGACCCCCTGATGGCTAAGGAACGCCAACGCTTTCCCGGAATCAAGCGCCTCGCGCGCTCGCCGCGCTCGCCGCGCTCGTCGCGCCGGCGGCTCGCAGCGCGGGCGGAGCGGGGATTGCCGCGCTCCTCCGCCGCGGACGACGCAACGCGCCATTCGGCGCACCATTCAGCGCACCATTCAGCGCACCATTCAGCGCACCATTCAGCGCACCATTCAGCGCATCATTGCGGCTTCCGCGGACCGGCCGCGCCATCGGCGCTATCGTCGCCGGAAATGGAGTTCCTCCCCTTCCCGAAGATGCCGTGCCTCGGCGCGAGCGACGCTCCGACCTGGGTCGCGCTCGAGAAGATCCACGGCGCGCAGCTCGTGATCGGCGTCGACGCGGCCGGCGTCCATTTCGGCAAGCGCAAGGAGTGGCTTCGCGACGAGGACCCCTTCTTCGGCTGGCAGCTGCTCCGCGCGTCGCTCCGGGACGCCGCCCGCGCGGCGCACGCGGCAAGGCGGAGATCGCCGCCGTGCCCGAGCGCTTTCCGTCGCGCGTCGCGTCCGCCCTGGGGCTGCCGCCCCTCGGCCCGGAGAACCTCGCGAAGGGCCTGGTGGCCAAGCCCGACGTCCGCATGCCGGCCGGGGCCTACATGGCCTTGAAGCGCAAGATCGCCGAGATGCGCGAGGACCGCTTCGACGAGAGCGCGCCGTGGGACCCGGAGCGCCCGGTCGACCTCGCCACGCTGATCCGCTGGGGGGAGCGGCTCGTGAACGGCCCGCGCCTCGCGTCCGCCGCGTCGAAGGTGGGACGCCACGATCGGGCGGCCCTCGACGAGGAGGCGGCCCTCGACGTGCTCGTGGACCTCGAGGCGGCGTTCCCAGGCGCGATGCGCGCCCTCTCGCCCGAGGACAGCGAGGCGCTGGAGCGCGCCGTCAGGGCCGCCGTCGCGGCGGAGCGGCTCTCGACGTGAGCGGCGCGCGGACGTCTTTCGTACGGCGGCCGAGCATCCGCGCGCGAGCGACGCCGCCCCTTCGCTATCATCGCGCGATGCTGCCCCACCCGCCGCGCGTCGTTCGGCTCGTCCTCCTCACCGCGAGCGGCGGGCTCGTGGGCGCGCTGCCGCCCTATCCGGTCGCGACGCCGTGGTGGCAGGATGCGCACGCGGTCGTCCAGGGTGCCCGCGAGCGCTTCGGCCTCCAGGTGACGGTCCTCCGGATGCTCGCCGCCGAGCTCCCGGCCCCCCAAGGCGGGGCGGTCACCTACCTCGCGGAGGCGGAGCTCGACGCGCCGCCGCCCGGGGTCGAGCCCTGGCGCGGGGCGCTCGACGACCACCCGCTCCGGCAGCCGTGGGCGCGGCCGGGCGGGCCTGCCGACGACCTCGCCTGGGCGGACGCCGTCCTGCGCGATCGGGGCCTCGCGCGGACGGCGCCCGCCGAGCAGATGCGGTCGTGGAACCTGTCGAGCCTGTGGCGGCTCCGGGTTCGCGACGAGATTGTCTGGCTGAAGCATGTCCCTCCGTTCTTCGGCCACGAGGGGGCTGTGATCGCGCGGCTCGCGGGGGGACCTGTACCGGCGCTCCTCGGCCACGACGGCCGGCGGATCCTGATGCGGGAGATCCCGGGCGAGGACCTCTACGAGGCCGAGCTGCCGGTCCGGGAGAGGTTGGTCTCGCTGCTGGTCGGGCTGCAGCGCGACGCGAGCCGACAGGTCGGTGAGCTCCTTTCGCTCGGGCTGCCGGACTGGCGCGCGCCGGCCCTGATCCGGCTCATTGCTGACGTGATGGCTCGGACGCCCGAGCTGTCCGCCGGCGATCGGGCGACCCTCGACAGCTTCGTCGATGGCCTGCCCGAGCGCTTCGCTCGCCTCGCCGAGGCCGGGCTGCCCGACACGCTGGTTCACGGCGACTTCCACGTCGGCAATGCCCGCGGCGACGCGACGTCGGCCGTCCTGCTGGACTGGGGCGACAGCGGCGTCGGGCATCCGCTGCTCGATCAGCCAGCGTTCCTCGACGGGGCCCCGCCCGGCGTGGTCGAGCCGCTCCAGAGCTCCTGGAGCCGCGCGTGGCGCGCCGCGATCCCGGGCTCCGACCCCGAGCGCGCCGCCGAGCTGCTCGCGCCCGTCGCCGCGGCCCGCCAGGCGATCATCTACCGCAAGTTCCTCGACAACATCGAGCCGTCGGAGCACCCCTACCACGCGAGAGATCCCGTGGCGTGGCTCGCGAGGACAGCCGCGGTGGTGCGCTCTCGATCCTGCTAGCTGGGTGAGCACCGCCGCCACCGAGCTCTCGGACGGTCGACGACGCGCGCCCTCCCCGCGACGCGCCTTCCTCGCGAACAGGTACAGCAGGAGGCGGCCACGGACCCGAGCGGTCAGCTCGACATGCCGAAGGCCGTCAGTGATGCGACCGCGTTCGTGTTCGCGGGCCACAAGACCACAACGGACCTGCTCGGCAACGCCGTGCATCTCTTGCTCCTGCACCCTGACACGCTCGCGGCGCTCGTGCGCGATCCGTCCCTCGCCGCCGCCGTCGTGGAGGAGACCCTCCGCCGGGACTGCCCCGTCCCCGGGACGACCCGTGTCGCCAATGTCGACGTGACGATCGGAGACGTCACGATCCCCAAGGGGGCGCGGGTCTTCGTTCTCCTGGGCTCTGCCAACCACGATGAGGCCGTCGTTGAAGCCCCCGCGAGGTTCGAGCCCGGGCTCCGGCAAGTCACCATGTTCCGAGGCCCCGTGTCCCTCGATGTCGCCTGGGACGCCAAGGGTCAGGGGTCGAGCGCATGAGGAACGCGCGGGAACGCAGGTGATCTCGTGGGCGCGCTGCTGCCCTGTCCTGCCGCGGTCGCGGAGAGGTTGAATGTGTCCCGCCAAGCCGGGAGAGGTCGCGCGGTCGGGGATTGACATCTCCGAGGCCTTCGGATCTCATCCTCGCGCATGATGCGCGAAAAATCCGGGCACGGCGGGGGAGCGGGCGCCAGGCGCGAGCTGGGTCTCATTCTGGGGCTCGTCCTCGTCGCGGCCTGCGGACAGAAGGTGCGAACGTTCGAGTCGTCGTCGAGCTCCAGCGACGTGGGCAACGGCGGAGGCGGCGGTCATGCGGGCAGCGTCGGCAGCGCGACAGGCGGCGACGAGACCGGAGGCGACGGAGCGGGTGGCGGCGCGGCAGGCGGCGATGGATCGGGTGGCGGCGCGGCAGGCGGCGACGGGACCGGGGGAGAAGCCCCCCCGCCTCACTGGGATACGTTCGAGCGCATCGGTCATGACGATCTGGCCAATCAGATCTCGAATTTCCTTCCGCAGGTCGCGGTCTCGGCCAACGGCGACGCGCTGCTCGTGTTTTATGATCAGGACACCGTCTGGGCGCGCCGCTATGTCAAGAAGAGCGACAGCTGGGACCCGCTGCTGCAGGTCAACGACGCGGCCACGAGAGGCGTGAACGCCAGGGTTGCCATCGACGCCGAGGGCAACGGGGTGGTCGTCTGGTATTCGTCCTCGGTGGGCGGCGCCGTGTTCGGCAAGCGGTTCACGGCATCGCTCGGTTGGCCCGCCGGGTGGGGCACGGTCGAGACGATCGCCGAGGGCACCTCGGGGGTCTCGAAACATTCGACGACGGTCGCGATGACCCCCGCCGGCCATATCGCCGTGGGGATCGACGTGAACACCGTCGACACCTCGGCGCGTGAGGGATACCTGGCCATTTACGAGGGCGGGCAGGGCTGGCAAGCCCCGGTGAAGGTGTCGGGGAGCACGACCAGCTGCAACGGCACGGCTGTCGGCGTCTCCACCGTGGGCACGACGCTGCGCGCGGTGGCCGCGTGGTACCAGTCGGACGGCGGGCGTCTCAACGTGCTGGGCAACGTGGTCACCTACGATCTGACGACGCACAAGGGCAGCGCGGCAGGCCCGAAGCCGCTGGAAGCGGATGACACGCTCGACCACTTGAGCCCACGCGTCGTGATGGACGACAACGGGAACGCGATGGTCGTCTTCCTCCAGCGCGACTCGACCTCCTCGGTGTCGCACGTGATCGCCAATTTCTATTCAGGGGGCGTGTGGGCCGGAGCGACCGGCGTGGATACCGCGGGCCAAAGAGCGACGGACTACGCCGTCGCGATGAACGCGGAGGGTGACGGGGGCGTGGTGTTCCGTCAGTGCGGCGCCGGCTGCGCGATCTGGGCGCGGCGCTTCTCGGGGACGACGTTCCAACCGGCCGACAAGCTCTCGGTCGATGAAGATAGCGTGAGCGGTCCCGAGATCGCCGTGGATGGGGCCGGGCGAGGGCTCGCGGTGTGGACCCAGAAAGCCGCCGCCCTCCGGTCGATCTTTGCCAGCGAGCTCTCGCCCGCGCAGGGATGGACGGAGGCCCACGCGCTGGAGGACGACAACGCCGCGGAACACTGGGAGCCGACGGTGGGCTTCGGCCCGAACGGGACCGGGATCGCCGCGTGGGTGCGCGAGACGACGACGAACGACATCATGCGTCGCTCGATCTTCGCCGATGTTTACAGACACTGAGGACGGCGCTGGGCGCCTGCCCCGCGAACATCCGAGTCCAGGCGTCCACGGTCCTGGTGGGCCTTCAGCCGGGCTCCAAGAGCCTTTACGCGCTCATCCGCGGGCGGTGCACGCAGAGAGGCTCAGCGCGGGGACACGTTGATCAGGCGGGCCGCGCACCGGCCGCCCTGGCAGAGGCAGCCGCCGCCGCAATCCATCGTTCCGGGCCGACACTCCTGCGTGCACATCAGGCCTCGATCACACGTCGGCGCGGTGGCCTTCGCGATGCACGCGGCCGCGTGGCACCCGCACACGGGCACACAGTCTGCGTCGCTCTTGCACGGATCGCTGCCCACGACGATCCGCTCGCCCATCGGGGCGGCTGCCGGCGGCGCGGCGGGCTCTTCCGCCGGTGGCGCGTCCGCACCGGGAAGCGCGTCCGCGCCGGGAAGCGCGTTCGCGCCGGGAGGCGTGTTCGTGCCGGGAGGCTCATGCGCGGACGCCCTGCACCCGGCGCCGCAGAGCCCCGCGGCCAGGATGACCCCCATCGACCCATCGAGGATGTGTCTCATGCGCGTGCTCTCTCACGGATCGCCACGACGTTCCACCCGGCCCGCGAGCTCGACATCGCCCAGGGCCGCCCCCGGCGCGGCGGCCGGCGGACCACGGCGGCCGCCCGGCGGGCTGCCGCCCCGCCCCCCCTCGGCCAGCCCGGCGACCCGGGACCCGGCCGCCCCGGCGGGCCGAAAAAAAAATCGTCGGCCCCATGTCGAGCAGGCCCACCGTGCTCCGACATCCAGGCAAAGCGCGGTCGCGGTGACCGCGCCGCCCTCACCTCACCGCCGGGCCCGACCCCGGCCAGGAGCCCCGATCATGACCACCACGCAGAAGATCAAGACGTGCCTCTGGTTCAGCAACAACGCCGAGGAGGCGGTGCAGTACTACCTGTCCATCTTCAAGGGCTCACGGATCGTCTCCGAGCTCCGCTCGGGAGACGCGGGTCCGGGGCCCAAGGGCTCGCTCGTGATGGTCGAGTTCGAGCTGAACGGCCAGCGGCTCATGGCCCTGAACGGCACCCACCAGAAGTTCAACGAGACGTTCTCGCTCGTCGTCACCTGCGAGACGCAGGAGGAGGTCGACGAGCTCTGGAGCAAGCTCACGGCCGACGGCGGCGCCGAGAACCAGTGCGGGTGGCTCACGGACAGGTTCGGCGTGTGCTGGCAGATCGTCCCGTCCGCCTTGATCCGGCTCATCCAGCACCCGGAGCCGGCCAAGGCGGGGCGGGTCATGCAGGCGATGATGCAGATGAAGAAGATCGACATCGCGCGAATCGAGGAGGCCGCCCGATAGGCGCCCTCGTCCCGCCCGCCCGAGGTCCGGCGAGGGCTCGCCGGACCGCGCTCCTCACGCGAGCGCGCGGATCGCGCGCAGCACCGCGTCGACGTCCGCCTCGGAGTTGAGCAGGCTCGGCGCGACGCGGACATACGAGGTCGCGTACGGCGATGTCGACGCGATGATCTTCCTCTCGCGGAGTCTCCCCACGACGGCCTCCGGCGTCATCCCCGCCACCTCGAAGCACACGATCCCCGCGGAGAGCGCGTCGTCGAGCGGCGTGTGGAGGGTGACGTGGCCCATCCCCTTGAGCCCTTCCTTGCACTGCCGGTTCAAGGCGTGGATCCGGGCCGCGACCCTGGCCTTGCCCATGCCCCGGTGGAACGCGAACGCCGCGGGCAGCGCCCACCGGTGCTCGAAGGAGTGGAACCCTCCGGGAGACATCATGTCCGCGGTCGTGGGCGGCGGCGGCTGCTCCCGGAGCCAGGCTTCGTATGCAGCCTTTCCGAAGGACGGGATGCTGGGGCGCAGCATCGGCCAGAGCTCCCGCTTGCCCCAGAGCACGCCGGTGCCCCGCGGCCCGAACATCCATTTGTGACAGCCCGCGGCGAAGAAGTCGCAGGCGAGATCGGCCATCGTGGCGTCCTCGACCCCGAGGCCGTGCACGCCGTCCACGCAGCAGACGACGCGCTTCGCCGGCGCCCGGCCCT
The DNA here is from genome assembly GCF_051527395.1 of Sorangium sp. So ce281. Taxonomy (NCBI): domain Bacteria; kingdom Pseudomonadati; phylum Myxococcota; order Polyangiales; family Polyangiaceae; genus Sorangium; species Sorangium sp. So ce281. The sequence goes on along the minus strand of NZ_CP150322.1, from coordinate 1,061,734 downwards.
GGTTCGCCCTGGCGACGACCTCGGCGATGGCGCGCACCGGCGTCTTCACGCCCGAGCTCGAGTGCACCCACGTGATCGCCACGACCCGCGTGGCCGGGGTGAGCGCTCTTTCGATCGCCCCCGCCATCTCCGTCGCCGTCGCGGCGCTGCCCCTCGCATAGAGCGCGATCTTCCGCACCACCGCGCCGGTCCGCTCCGCGGCGAGCCGGAGCGACTCGTGCGTGGAATAGTGATCGTGCTCCGTCGTGAGCACCTCGTCGCCGGCCTCGAGCGGCAGGCCGAGGTACAGCGACGCGAGCCCCATCGTGGTGCTGTCCGTGAGCGCGATCTCCTCGGCCGCGGCGCCCATGTACGCCGCGGCCGCCTCCCGCACCGGCGCCAGATCCCCGTGCGCGTGGAGCGCGTCCACCGGGTTCTCGTCGAGCTCCCTCCGCAGCCGCTCGATCGCCTCGCGGACGGGCCGCGGGTGCGAGGCGAGCAGGAAGGCCGTCATGTGGATCCACGCCGGCGACAGATCGAACTCGTCCCGAACGCCCTGCCACGGATCGGCCGGCGCCTTCCGGCGAGCGCTCGCGGTCGTCATCGCCCCCGAGCCCGCACAGCCCGCGGCGCCCATCACCAGCAGGCCTGCGAGCACGCTCCGCCTGGGTAGCTTCGTCGTCATCTGATCCCCCTCCGTGCCGGCGCGGCGGCTGCCCGCCGGCGCCGCAGCATCGCTCGCCCGGGAGCGCCGCGCTCCCGCGAACAGAGAGGTCGGACCGCGCCGCCCCGGGCGATGGATCAGGGCATTCCCAAGCAGTAGCGAGGCCCCGTCGGAAGCTGCCTCGGTCTCGCCGCGGCGCGCGTCGCCACAGCGCTCCGGGCGCGGTCACGTCGTGTCGTCGTCGAGGATCTCTGACGTGGATCACTCGGGCCTGCGGGCCGGTGGCTCCTCGAGGAGCGACGTCAATCGATCGATCTGGATGGGCTTGACGAGGTGCGTCTCGAAGCCTGCCCCCTCGGAGCGCCGGAAATCCGCCTCCTGCCCGTAACCGGTGATCGCGATCAGGCGAACCCGCTCACCCGCCGGCTGCTCGCGGAGGCGCCGCGCGAGCTCATAGCCGTCCATCACCGGCAGCCCGATGTCGAGCAGCGCGACGTCGGGCGCGAACTCTTCCGCGATCCGGAGCGCGGACGGGCCGTCGGAGGCGACGCGCGTCGTGTACCCCATCGCGCCCAGCGACTCGGCCAGGAGCTCGACCGCATCGAGGTTGTCGTCCACGAGCAGGATGCGGCGCCGGTCGACGAGCGATCGAGTCCCCCGCGCCCCGGACATCCTGCGCGCCGGCGCGGCCTCGGGCGAGCGCACGTTCGCCGCGGCCGGCAGCCGGATGGTGAACTCGCTCCCGCGCCCGCGGCCCTCGCTGTGCGCGCTCACGCGGCCGCCGTGCATCGCGATGAGGCTGTGGACGATGGCGAGGCCCAGGCCCAGGCCGCCCTGGGAGCGGTCGAGCGCCTGGCGCTCCTGCACGAAGCGCTCGAAGACGCTCGGCAGCATCTCGGGGGCGATGCCGATGCCGTTGTCGCGCACGGAGAGGACGACCTCGCCCTCCATGCACCCGGCCCGGACGGCGATCTCGCCGCCGCTCTCGGTGTACTTCGCGGCGTTCGTGAGCAGGTTCGAGACCACCTGGGCGAGCCTCGTGACGTCGCCCTCCACGGCGAGGCCGCTCGAGGGGACCGCGACCGTGAGGTGGTGCCGGCGCTGATCGAGCAGCGGGCTCGCCAGCTCGACCGCCTTGGCCACGACCTCCGCGATCTCGATCCGCTGCTTCTTCAGCTCGACCTTGCCCCGCGTGATGCGGGAGACGTCGAGCAGGTCTTCGACGAGCGCCGTCAGGTGCTTGATCTGGCGCTCGATGACGAGCCGCTCGCGCTCGGCGTGCCCTCCGGCGCGGAGGCGCATCAGGTGGAGCGCCGTGACGATCGGCGCGAGCGGGTTCCGCAGCTCGTGGCCGAGCATCGCCAGGAACTCGTCCTTCGCGCGGTTCGCCCGCTCCGCGTCGCGCCGCGCGTCCTCCGCGCGGCGCAGCAGCTCCTCGCGCTCCCGCGCCGCCGCCTCGAGCTTCTTTCGCGCCCGCACGTACTCGGTGACGTCGAGCGCAACGACCAGGATCCGGGCGAGGGCAGCGCCCGGGTCACGCATCGGGTGCATGTTGAAGCTCCAGTACGCTTCTTCCCGCACGCCGTCCCCGCGATCGAGGTCGAACCGGTAGTCGTGCGTGACGAACGGCTCGCCGCTCGCGAATACCCGGGAAAAGACCTCGAGGAGCGGCGAGCCGACGATCTCCGGGAAGGCTTGCGCCAGCGTGCTTCCGATCACGTCGCGATGGCCCACCATGGCCACCAGGCGTGGGTTCGCCATCTCGATGACGTGCTCGGGGCCACGGTAGACGGCGATCCCGACAGGCGCCTGCTCGAACAGCGCAAACATCTTCCCGCGCTCCCGCTCCGCGGCCCGCCGGTGCTCGCCGAGCTGGAGGTGCGTCGCGACGCGCGCGATGAGCTCGCGCGCCGAGAACGGCTTCACGAGGTAATCGTCGGCGCCGGCCGCCAGCCCCTCGACGCGAGACTCCTCGCCCGCGCGCGCCGAGAGCATGATCACCGGCACGCACCGCGTCGCCGGATCGGCGCGCAGCGCCCGGAGCAAGCCAAAGCCGTCGAGGCCCGGCATCATCACGTCGGCGATGACGAGATCCGGCGGTGACCGCCGGGCGACATCGAGCGCGGCCGCGCCGTCGCTCACGGCCTCGACGGTCCACCGCGTATCGAGGATGCGCCGCACGTACATGCGCATGTCGGCGTTGTCATCGGCGAGGAGGATGCGCGCGCTCGGGTCGAGCGGCACCGAGAGGTGATCGGACTCGACACGATCGGCCGAAGCGAGCGCCAGGGCGGGCGCCTCCGCGGCGAGCTGCCACCGCAGCGCCTCCTCGACGTAGGGCGCGGCGCCGGTCGCCGTCGACGAGAGCGTCTTCTCGGCGTGGATACGCTCTGCCGGCAGGTGCGCGGACCCGCGCGGGATCGCGATCGTGAACGCCGTCCCCTCGCCCAGGCGGCTCTCCGCCCGGATGCTGCCGCCGTGCAGCCGCACCAGCTCGTGCACAAGCGCGAGCCCGATCCCGGAGCCCTCATGCGTGCGCGCGCGTGCCCCCTGGACGCGGTGGAAGCGCTCGAAGAGGTGCGGCAGCTCGTGCTCGGGTATGCCGGTGCCCGTATCGCGCACCACGAGCTCGACCTGGTCCCCGCGCGCGCGGAGCAACAGGAGGATCTCGCCGTCGAACGTGAACTTCAGGGCGTTGGACAGCAGATTCAGCACGATCTTCTCCCACATGTCCCGGTCGACGAAGACCGGCTCCGGGAGCTTCGGGCAGTCCACCTTGAACGCGAGCCCGGCTCGCTCGATCGCGGAGCGGAACGCGCTCGCGAGATCGACGGTGAGGCCAGCGAGGTCCGTTGGATCGTAGGACGCCTGCGCACGGCCCATCTCGAGGCGCGAGAAGTCGAGCAGCGCGTTGACCAGCTTGAGCAGGCGCAGCGCGTTGCGGTGGGCGAGCGAAAGGTGCTCGCCGCAGAGCGCGCGCTCCGGCGACGCGAGCGCGTCCTCCATGGGGCCGAGCATCAGCGTCAGCGGCGTCCGGAACTCGTGGCTCACGTTGCTGAAGAACAGCGTCTTCGCGCTGTCGATCGCGGCGAGCTCCTCGGCGCGCCTGCGCTCTTCCTCGTAGGCCCGCGCGTTCGCGATGGCGGTCACCACCTGATCGGTGATCAGCCGAAACAGCCCGCGATACGGCTCATCGAGCAGGCGATGCGGGCTGACGCCGCCGACGAGGAAGCCATACGGACGAGGTTGGCCCGGCCGCGAGAGGGGCAGGACGATCGCCTGCTCCGGCGCGCTGCCCCAGCGGCCGACGGGCAAGGCGCCGAAGCGGGCCGCGAGATCGCAAACGAGGAGCTCGCCAGCGGCGCGCGCCGCCTCCGCGAGCGGCCAGGCCGAGGCCTCGTCGCCTCGATCCTGGAGGGAGACGCGCGCCGGCTTCGCCGCTCCCTCGTATCCGTCGAGCCCGCTCGCGCCGACGAGGCGCGCGTCGCCCGGGTCGCCGTCCAGGAGGTAGAGCAGCGAAAACGGCAGGTCGGCGTCGTTCGCCGCGAAGATCTCTGCGGCTGTGCAGCACGCCTCCTCGGCAGACTTCGCCTGGGCGGAGCGCGTCGCGAGATCGCGCAGCATGCGGAGCTGGCGCGCGTCGAGCACTTGCTCCGTGGTCTCCTTCACCGTGATGAGGACGCCGACGACCGGCTCGGCGTCGCCGGGTATCGGGCTGAAGGAGAGCGTGAAGTACGTCTCCTCGACGAAGCCTCGCCTCTGCACCGGGAGCAGGAGGTGCTCGCTCCACGTCGCGGGCCCCCCGTCGAGCACGCCCTGCGCCATCGGGCCGACGACGTCCCAGACCTCGGCCCAGACCTCGGCCGCCGGGGCGCCCACCGACGCAGGGTGCTTCATTCCCAGGATGGGTCGATAGGCATCGTTGTAGATCTGCAGAAGCTCCGGCCCGACCAACATGATCATGGGAAACCGATTGCCGAGCACGAGGCCGACCACGGTCTTGAGGCTTATCGGCCATGTCGCGACAGGGCCGAGCTTCGTCTTCGCCCAGTCGATCGAGCGCATCAGGGCGCCCATCTCGCCGCCCCCGGCGAGGCACGCCTCGGCGCTCGCGTCCAGGGCACCACCATCGAGCGAAGGCTCGGCGACATCTGAAGATTTCTTCCATATGCCGGCTGGCCGCATGCACCGCCATGGTGGATGAAATCCACGGCTTTTGCCACCGGGATACGAGCGCGGCCCAGGCGCCGCCGGCCTTGAGCCGCCCCTGCGGTCATACGGGCGAACGCGGCGGCCTCGGGGGACGGCGCCCTCTCGCGCCGCGACGTCGCCTCACTCGCGGAGCCGCGTATCCGTGTTGTAGCCGCGCGGCGCGAGGGGCGAGAGCCTCTCCAGCCAGATCTGCTCGAGCAGGGTGAGCTCATCCGCCACGGAGAACCCGGGCTCGTCCTTCTGCTGCACGACCTCGAGCACCTCGAATGTGAAGGCGTCGGCGCCGTGCTGCTGCCAGTCCCGCTGGAGAGCCTGGTTCTGGTGCCCGCCGATGGACAGCATGAAACGGTGCTTGTTGAGCGGCCCATGGAGGTTCGTGCTGCTGCCGAGCAGGACCTTGCCGTTCACCGTGTTCTTGACCTGGAAGATGCCCGCCTGTTTCGGGGTCTCGAGGTACTTCCGCTTCATCTCCTTGCGCGTTTCCATCGTGCTCGCTCTCGCCTTCTTCGTCCCTGACCCGGGCGTCGTGTCCTTCGCCTCGGGTGTCCTGGTCTGTTCCGCGATCAGCTCGTAGTGCAGGCCGTCGCGCGTCATGTATCCCTCGTCGACGAGCATGCGCCGGATCGTGCAATGGTCGGGATACATGGTCTGGATGATCTCGTTCACCTCCTGCTCGCGATAGCGCCGGCCCGCCTGGAACTTGCCCAGGAACTGCTCGAGCACGATGCGCCGCTTGCGCCATTGCTTCGGCATCTGGACGAGCACGCCCCCGCGGAAGAAGGCGCGCATCACCTGGCTCCGGGCTCGCTCCGCGCGCCGCCGCGCAGCGCCGCCGGCGGCGGAGGGCAGCGAGACGAGCTCCTTCAGCGTGAGGCGGAGCAGATCGTCGCGCAGCGCATAGACCAGGTAATACTGGGTCTTGCGCTTGGTCACCAGCCCGGCCTCGTCGAGCTTCCGGAGGTGGAAGGAGACCGTGGAAGGCGCGCGACCCAGCCGCTCGGCCAGCTCCTCGGCGCAGTGCGGCCGCTCGATCAGGGCGTTCACCACCTGGAGCCGCGACGCGTCGGCGAGCGCCTTGAGCACGCCGAGGCGCGCCTCGACGCCCAGCTCGCGCGCCGGGGGATCTGGTTCGATGGTCATCAAAGTGAATCTAGGCGGCGCGGGGGCGCCGTCAATCTGTTTCGACAGTAATCGAAACGGAAGCGCGCGGGACGGCCGCCGCTCATTCAAGCGCAAGCGTCACCGTCGAGCCACGGCCGGGCTCGGGCGGGGGCGGGATGCGGGCGGGAGATGACGAGCGTCGACCCCGCAGGGGCGGCGCGCGCCGCCTGGGGGCCTCACTTCAGGAGATCACGGCGAGCGGTGCTGCGTGGCGGTCATGGACGGGCGCTGGCCGACGACGTCGAACCAGCGCGAAAGGCCGCTCCGGCCGCTTCGCCACGCCCGATCCGGCCAGCGGAAGTCGAGGTAGCCGAGCGCGCAGGCGACCGAGATCGCGCCGATGTCCGCGAGCGCTCCCGACAGCGTACCGGCGTCGCGCTCCAGCCTGTCGAGGCCGGCCTCGATGGCAGCCGCCTGGCGCTGCATGACGCTGCTCGATCGCTCGTCGGATGGGCGATGCTCGTCGGCGAAGAGGCGCCCGGCAGCAGCGCTGACACCATCCGCGATGCCCTGCCGGAGCAAGGCGCTCCACCGCGCCTCTCCCGGCGCTGGATACAGGCCGCCGGCCGCGAGGTGATCCAGGTATTCGCAGAGGAGCGCCGACTCGAAGAGCACCTGCCCGTCCTCCAGCACCAGCGTCGGGACCTTGGCCAGCGGGTTCAGCGACCGCAGCGCCGCGTCCGACCAGGGATTGACCAGCACAAGATCGATCCGGTCTCCCAGCTGCAGCTCGTGGGCGGCGACCCGCACCTTGCGGGCAAAGGGGGATGTGGGAGCGTAGAAGAGCTTCATGGCGAACAGCCCCTGAGAAATCCACTCATCTATTGGTATCTCAGCAAAGAAACATTGCACAGGGAGGCGGGGAGACGGGGAGATTGTTGGGCTTTCAAGGCGGCGGCCAGCGGACGCCGAGCCCCTGATGCGGCGAGTCGGCGCTCAAACGGACGTCGTCCGCAGGGGCCGGCAGCGCGCGCCACACGTCGGGGTGCTGATCGGGCTGCTTGCCCTGGCTCTCCGCGAGCGCCTCGTAGAGCGCGCCCCGGTGGAGGACGTAGGCTCCCTTGGGGTACGTCACGGCGCGCTCGTCCGGGCTGAGCGTCGCGCGGTCGGTCCACCACTCCAGGCGCCGGTAGTCCTCGTCGAGGCCGCCCCCCATGAAGTCTCGGAAGCGGACCCGCTCCACCGCGACCGTCGGATTGTCCTCGGCCTGCACGCTGTCGAAGAGCCACTTGATGAACGGATAGGGCCCGTCCACCCGGTTGCCCTTCAGGATGTGCGGGTTCGGCGCGTTGCTGCCCACCGCGAAGACCTGCACCGGCTCGTCCGCGTCGGGGTACACCTCGCCATAGTTGAAATGGAAGCCGAGGAAGACGTTGCGCTCGAAGCGTATCGTGGCGCCGGTGTCCACCGCGTGCGTGTACACCCCGCTCAGCGACGTGTCGGCGAAGTAGTTGTCCGTGAACGAGACCGTGTCCGAGGGCGAGCGCGGATCGCCGTCCACGCGCGTCGGGAACAGCTCGACGAAGAGGTCGCCCGTCCCGATCACGAGGTTGTGGTGGAAGCTCGAGCTGCCGTAGCGCTGGCCGAGCTGCACGTTGCCATCCTGGTAATGGTCGAACGCCGACCGCCACCGGACCGCGCCCGGCCCGATGACGTTGTGGTGGATCTCGCAATCCGAGCCGAGCTGCCCGACCTGCAGCGCCTCGGTGCCGGTGCGCAGGAACCGGTTATCGTACACCTCGAGGCGCTCGAACGCGTGCTGCGGCTGCGCCTGGGTGCTGCCGAAGTAGATCCCCTCCGAGCCGACGTCGTGCACGTAGAGGTCGTGGATCTTCACGTTGCGCATCGTGGCCTGCCCGTCGTCGTCGGTCTTGGCGATGATGCCGGCGAACTCGGCGCGCGCGACCTCGAGGGTGTCCAGCTCGAACTCCGACGCTCCTCCGCCGATGGCCAGCCCCGAGAGGCCCTCTTTGCTGAACGCGTCGTCGATGAAGATGCCGTACGTCCCCTGGCCATGGGCGAACGCGCCCTCGGCGTGCCCCCGGAACCCCTCGTCTCCGGTCTTCGAGACAGGGTCGTGGCGGCCCGTCAGGATCCAGCCCTTTCCGCCCTTGATCACGAACACGTAGTTGGCGGCGTCGCCCCCGACCTTGACCTGTCCGCCGAGGTTCGTGATCACGAGCGGGCGCTCCGCGCTCCGCTCGGGCAGGCCGCCGAGCAGGATGCTCCGGTAGCGGCCAGCCGGAATGTAGAGCCGATCGAGCGCGCTCCAGTCGACCTCCGGGAACGACCCGGCGAGATCGGGATAGGCGATCTCGGGGAGCTCACCCTCCCTCGGGGCCGGCTCCGGCAGCGTGAAGGTGGTCGAGGGCTGGCCGAAACGACCGTAGGCCGGGACGCCCGGCGTGGAGCCCCCCGCGCCAGGCGAGGAGCCACCGGCGGCGCCCGCGCCCGACGTGGAGCCTCCGGCGCCGCTCGCGCCCGGCGTGGCGCCTCCGGCGCCAGCGGTGGACTCCGCATCATCGCCGTCGCCGCCGCACGCCGCCATCGCGACGAGCAGGACACCTATCCTCGCGCCTTGCCGCATCCGCAGGAGGATACGCCATCAGCTGGGCACGCTGCGCCGAAAGCCACGCACCGCGCGACGGCGCGTGGGCGCTGGTGCTCAGATCCGGGTGGACGTGATACCGGCTGCGCCGCAGAGCAGCGCTTCCCTCCCGTCAACCTACGCGTCTGACGGTGTGCGCACCGTCGTGCTCTCGCCGCCTCGCCTGCCGGTAGCCGAGGGGGCTCACGCCGTGGGCGCGCGCGAAGGCGCGCCCGAACGCGGGCTCGCTGTCGTAGCCGACGCGGGCGGCGACGAGCTTCACCGGGAGCGTCGTCTCGCCGAGCAGGACCGCGGCGCGCTCGAGGCGCAGCCGGCGCACGTGATGGCCGAGCGGCTCGCCGAGGAGCGCCGTCGCGCGCGCCGCGAACGCGGATCGCGAGAGCCCGGCCGCTCGCGCGAGGTCCCCGAGCTCCCACGCGCGCTCGGGCGAGGCGCGCACCCGCGCGAGCGCGGCCGCGATCGGCTCGTCCCGGAGCGCGTCCCGCCGCGGCAGCGACGCCGCGGGGTCGCGCAGCGCGCTCGCGAAGAGCGCGTGCGCCCACGCCTCGCCGACCGAGCGGCGCAGCGCCGCCGACAGGGCCGGCGGGCCGGCGAGCAGCGCGAGCGTGTCGTTGAGCCAGCGCGCGAGCCCCGGCGTCGCGCCCGCGACGTGCACCGCCGGCGGCAGCAGGGCGACCCACGGGGCGCCCGCCGCGTCGACGTGCAGGTCGACGACGACGAGGCGCGTCTCCGGCGGGGCCTCCGTGGCCAGGGCGTCGTCGGCCACGGCGCGCATCCCGCGGCAGAGGGCCTCCGGGTGCGCGAGCGAGGTCGTCGGCCGATCGCGGATGGCGTGCTCCTCGGCGCGCGGCAGGAACACGAGCTCTCCCGCGCCGAGCGCGAGCCGCCGGCGCGCGACGTCGATCCACCCGCCGCCGCCGAGCGCCGCATACACCCGGGCGGAGGCGCGCTGCGCCGGCTGCCGCTTGCCCCAGCGCTCGCCGAGCGCGAAGCGCCTCACCTCGGCCTCGCGGAGCACGACGCTCCGGGCCAGCTCGTCGAAGGCGGCGGACATGGCGCGATCGACTCTACAACACCCGGCGGGCCGCGCCACGCCGGCGCGCGCGACCCGCCGCGCGGGCGGCGCCGGCCGCGGGCCGTGGACGCGCGGATCGTGGAGCTGGACGCGCGGCAATCGCGGCGCCCCTACGCTGGCCTCGTCGACACGAAAGGAAAGGACATCCCATGACGCACCCCCTGCCGCATTCCCGTCCGCTCGACGCCGCGCAGGCGCTCGACGCGCTCCTCGATCTCATCGGTCGTGACATGAATCGCTGGCTCGACCTCTTCGCCGACGACGCCACCGTCGAGTTCCCGTACGCGCCGGCGCTCGGCGCGCCGGCGCGCCTCGAGGGCAAGGCGGCCATCCGGCGCCATTTCGAGGGCATCCTCCAGAGCTTCCACGGGCTCGAGCTCCGGGACGTGCGGCGGTATCCGACGACCGATCCCGACGTCGCGCTCGCCGAGGTGCACGGCTCGGCGACCATCGGGCCCGCGCGCAAACGCTACGAGCAGGACTATGTGATGATCGTCGCGACGAGGAACGGTCGAGTCGTGCGCTACCGCGAGTACTGGAATCCAGCGCCCGTCCTCGAGGCCTTCGGCGGCGAGCTCGACGCCCATCGCGAGGAGGCGTCATGAGAACGCGCGCAGGGAGCGATGGGCCGCTCGTCCTGATCACCGGCGGGACGGGCACCACCGGGCGAGCCGTCGCCGCGCGGCTCGCGGCCGCCGGCGCGCGCGTCCGCACCGCGAGCCGCGCGGCGCCCGCCGCTCGCGACGGCGTGGAGCACGCCCGCTTCGACTGGGCCGACGCCGCGACGCACGAGGGCGCGCTCCGCGGCGCCGATTGCGTGTACCTCGTGGCGCCCGCGATGGTCGAGGATCCCTCGGCGCTCATGCTGCCCTTCGTCGAGCGCGCGCTCGCGAGCGGGGCTCGCCGCCTCGTCCTGCTCAGCGCGTCGCCCGTGGCGGAGGGGAGCCCCGGGCTCGGCCTCGTCCACCGCGCGCTCCGCGAGCGCGCTCCGGAGTGGACCGTCCTCCGACCGTCGTGGTTCATGCAGAACTTCATCGACCCGCGCCACCCGCACGCGGCGGCGATCGCCGGGCGAGGCGAGCTCACGACCGCGACGGGCGGCGGCCGCGTCGGCTTCGTCGACGCCGGCGATATCGCGGAGGTCGCCGCGCGCGCGCTCCTCGACGGCGCGCCGCACAACACATGTCACGTCATCACCGGCCCGGAGGCGCTCAGCTACGATGACGTGGCGGCCATCGTGTCCCGCATCGCCGGCCGGGCGATACGCCACGTCCGCGCCGGCGAGGAGGACGCTCGGGCGTACCTCGTCCGGGCGGGTATCCCATCGCCCTACGCCGCGTTCCTTGTGAGCCTCGATCTCGCCATCCGCGACGGGGCCGAGGACCGCGTCACCGACGTCGTTCAGCGCGTGACAGGCCGCGCGCCCCGCGCCTTCGGCGACCTCGCGCGCGCCCACGCGCACGTCTTCCGTGGAGAGCCCAGCGCGCGCCGCGGCGGCCCGGCCGCGTAGCGACGTCGAGCCGCCGAGCCCGCCGCGTCCAGCCGACAAGCGAGCTCCACGACGACTCGCCATTCACGCTCTCCCGATGTGCTCGACCCCACCACGGCGACAACACCCCTCGTCCAGCTCCCCGTTCTCCTGTAACCTGAACAGCTGCGGGCAGGCAGCGCCTTCGCGGACACCGCACCTCAGGCGTCGTCGGGCCGGACAAGTCAAGGTCGAAGCATGACCGGGGGAGATTGGCGATGGGGACGAAGGACCGCGTGGAAGACTGGCATGACGTCCTGGACAACGCTTCGCTGGGCGTCCACCTGGTGGACGCGAACGGCAAGATCCTGTGGGCGAACAAGCTCGAGCTCGAGCTCCTCGGTTATACGCGCGAGAAGTACATCGATCGACACGTCACCGACTTCCACATCGACAAGGACGTGATAGACCAGATCCTCTGCTCGCTCGCGGGCACCGGCGAGCTGGCCTCCTACCCGGCCCGCCTCCGCGCCAAGGACGGCAGCATGAAGCACGTGCGGATCAACTCCAACGTCTTCAAGCGGGACGGCCAGTTCGTCCGCACGCGCTGCTTCACGAGCTGGTTCTCGGAGACCGTCTATGAGCAGCTCAAGCGCGAGATGCTCCGGGGGCGTCGTGCCGGGTGAGCGGGCGCAGGCGATCCTACGTTACATCGAGCAGCTCAAGGAGGGAGACGCGGACGCAGCGCTCGCCGAGGGATCGGACCCTGGCGACGATCTCGGCGTGATCGCGGAGGCGCTGGGGGAGCTCGGGGATGCGCTGAGGGAGCGGGAGGAGCTCGTCCAGATCGCCCAGGCGGTCGCGGCGAGCAACCTGAGGCGGCTCGACGACCTCGCCCAGGAGCTCTCGCGCACGAGGGCCCTCAACGCGGAGCAGCAGGCGACGATCCGCGCGCTGTCGACGCCGATCATCCAGGTCTGGGAGGGCGTGCTGATGATGCCGGTGCTCGGCGCGGTCGATCGGTGCCGGGCGGATCAGATGATGCAGGGGCTCCTCGGCGCGGTGTCGAACACCCATTGCAGGGTGGTGCTCATCGATCTGACCGGCGTCGACTCCATCGACGCCTCGCTCGGGAACATCCTTCTGTCGCTGGTCCGCGCGGTGGAGCTCCTCGGGGCGAAAGGGATCATCGTGGGCATGCGGCCCGACGTGGCGCGCGGCCTCCTCGTGGACGGCGTGGACATGTCGGGGGTATCCACCTTCGCGCGGCTCCGCGACGCGCTCGTCCTCTGCATGAAGCAGGCGCCGCAGCGGGCGGGCCAGCTCAACTGACGCGCCGGGCGACGCGCCGGGCGACGCCGGACGCGCGTCACCCGTGCCAGAGCTCCTTCACCCCGTCGGCCATGAACTGCACGGCGATGGCGGCCAGGATGAGGCCCATGACGCGCTCGAGCACGGCCATGCCGGACGCCTTGAGCGCCCGCTGTACGAGCCCCGCGCCGCGCAGCACGAAGTAGGAGGCCACGAAGGTGATGGCGACGCCGGCGAGCACAAGCCCCATGGCCACGGGGTCGTTGCCCTCGCGCGCCATCAGCACCATCACCGTGGCGAGGGCGCCCGGCCCGGCGAGGAGCGGCATGGCCAGGGGCACGAGGGCCACGTCCTCCTTCGCGATGCCCTCCTGCTCCTCGGACGGGGTGGTGCGCGTCGCCGAGGAGCGGGCGCGCAGCATGTCGAGCGCCGTGACGAGCAAGAGCAGCCCGCCCGCGACGCGGAACGCGGCCAGCGAGACGCCGAAGACCTTGAAGACGACGCCGCCGAAGAGGGCGAAGAACAGCATGAGCCCGCCGGCGACGGCGCAGGCCCGCTGCGCCGTGCGCCGCACCTTCTCCGGCGGGTCGCCCGCGGTCATCGTCAGGAACAGCGGCACGATGCCGAGCGGATCCACGACGAAGAAGATCGCCGACAGCGAGACGAGGAAGACCGAGACGTAATGGGCCATGCTCATCGGATGCGTCGCGGCCCCCGCGGGCCAGGCCCATCTCCCACATCCCGGGCGGCCGCGCCAGAAATGCCAATAGCGAGGGATTTGTCAGCGTCTTCTCCTGATCTCCGCGCAGCTCAGTCGAGCGGCACAGACGAGGACGCCGAGGCGACCAGGTAATCGTGCGCGAAGGCCCCGCGCTCCTTCGCGAGGGCGAGCGGGAAACCCGGCGCGACCGCCTGTCGACGGCGAGAGGCTACCGCGTCAGCCGGAGCTCCGAATACGGAGACTCCGGCGCTCCGGCCTTCGAGGGCTGCGCTACCGGTCGTTGCGGCGACGGCGAGGGCGGCGGGACAACCCCCCGCGACATCGACCCCCACGACGGCGGGGGCGCCGGCGGCGGGGGCGCCGGCAGCAGGGGCTGCCCCGCCGGATCACCCAGCTCGGCCGCGCTGAGCTGCTGCGTGCTGCCATCCCCGGACAGCGTCGTCTCCGTCGCGGCCGCGTAGGCCTCGGCTTGCTCGAGGACCCGCACGAAGTTCCCGCCCAGCAGGCGGAGGATGTCCGCATCCGAGTAGCCGCGACGGATGAGCTCCAGCGTGATGTTCGGGGCCCCGGCGCTGCCCGCGAGCCCCTCCTTGAGCGCCTCGCTCCCCTCGAAGACGGAGCCGAGGGCGACATGCTCGATCCCTGCGATCTTCACCACGTGGTCGATATGGTCGATGATCCGCCACAGCGGCGGCGTCTTCTCCCCTTCCCGGGTCCGGAGCTTCTCGATCTCCGCGCTGAGCGCCTTCGTGTCGCCCGGGTACCTCTCGCCGAGCTCCTTGAGGTGCGCCCCGTACTTCTGCGCGAAGCGCGCCGACTGCTCGGCATACGCCTCGTCCAGGAAGAGCGCCCAGGAGTTCACCATGACGAGGCCGCCGTTCTCCGCGATCCCGCGCAGCATGTAATCGTCGAGGTTGCGGCGGCGGTGGCCGGCGGCGGGCATCGTGGAAGAGGTGATGATCGGCGCCCTGGCCACCTTCATGACGCCCTGGAACGTGCTGTCCGATGCATGCGAGACGTCGACGAGCATGCCGATCCGTTGCATCTCGCGGACCACGGCCTCGCCGAAGGGGGAGAGGCCGCGGTCGCGGACGTACCCGGGATCGAGCGCTCCTCCCGCGGAGCCCGCCCAGTCGTTCGTGGTCATGTGCGTGAGCGCCATGGTGCGGACGCCGAGGCGGTAGAACGAGCGCAGCGCGGGCAGGGAGTTCTCGATGGCGTGCCCGCCCTCGATGCCCATGAGCACGGCGATCCTGCCTTCGCGCTCGGCGCGGCGCATGTCTTTCGCGTCGCGCACGAGCAACAGCGTCTCGCGGTGGCGCTCGATCTGCCGGTGGGTCGCCTCGATGAGATCGAGCGCGCGGCGCGCGGCGCTGCCGCCGAGCCGCGCGGACGAAGGCGGCGCGGGCGCGCCGACGTGGATCGGGAAGAACGCGCCGGTGACGCCGGCCGCCTTGATCCTGGCGACCTCCTCGGCCATCAGCTCGTCGTCCGAGCTCACCTGAGCGAACGAGCCGCCGAGGAGCAGCGAGGGCACGCCGCTGTGGCCATCCACGAGGATCGCCCTGGCTTGCAGCCGCGCGGCCCGCTGCTCCGGCGCCTCGATCCCCGGGGGGATCGCCGTGAGATCGGGCGCCGACGTGTACCAGGGCCCGACGTCGGCGGCGGACGGCGCGAAGGCATCGGGCGCCGCCGCGGGCGCAGGGGAACGAACGCAGGCCGCGAGCGACGCGGCGGCGAGCAGCGCGAGCATTGGCGAGGTGCGCATGACCGGATCGTACCATGCGAGCTCGGCGGGAAAGCCAGCCATGAAGGCGGCAGGATCGTGCGCCGGAGAGGCGAGGCAGCGCCGCCGCTGGGCGCCGACATATCGGCACAGGTGGTGGCCCGTAGGCCTCGATGGCCCCCGTCGTGAGCCACCGTGGCGCAGGGCTGGCACCGCCGGCGCGCGCCGCGGAGCCGCGATAAGAGAGTGTTCTGTTCTTGGCGTCCTTGGCGCCTCGGCGGCTCATTTCTCGCTCGATCGACGTGCTCGGCGCTCTAGACTCGAACGAAAGACCCGATGTCGCTCAGACAGCGCGATTACATCCTCCGCATGATCGAGCAGCTCGCCGAGGCCGTCGGCCGGATCGCCGGGCTCCGGCGCGCCGGCGAGCTCGACGAGGCGGAGCTGCTCGTCCGCACCACCGCCGACGGGCTCTTCGGGCCGATGCGGGACATGCTCGACCGGCTCGACGCCGCGGGCGCGGCCACCCTGCTCGGCGACCACGAGAAGATCGGCGCGTACGCGGCGCTCTGCGCCGAGCAGGCCGAGATCCTCGAGCTCCGGGGCCGGGCCGCGCCGGCGCTCGCGGAGCGCAGGCGCGCGCTCGAGCTCTACCTCGAGGCGGTGAGCCGCGCGCCCGAGGGCAGCCCCCGCGCGCAGGAGGCCGCGCGCGCGCTCCTCGGCCGGCTGGACGCCGCGCGCCTGCCGGAGCGGTACCGCGCCCTCGCCGCGAAGCTCGGCTGAGCGGGGCAGCGGGGCTCGCCTGCCGCGCGCGCCGCGCCCCGCACCGATGCCGGTTGCAACGGCGCCGGTGCGCGACCATGAGATGGGGAACCCCTGTGGAGACGACCCCCTCGTCCGCCAGCTTCGCCGCGCTCGGCATCGCACCTGCTCTCCTCGCCGTGCTCGCCGAGCTCGGTTACGAGGAGCCCACGCCGATCCAGCGCGAGGCGATCCCGCACCTCCTGACCGGGCGCGACCTGCTGGGGCAGGCCGCCACCGGGACCGGGAAGACGGCCGCGTTCGCGCTGCCGCTGCTCCAGCGCCTCCAGATCGGCGGCGAGCCGCCCGGCCCCCCCCAGGCGCTCGTCCTCGTGCCGACCCGCGAGCTGGCCATGCAGGTGGCCGAGGCGATGCACCGCTACGGCCGCCGGCTCGGCGTGCAGGTGCTGTCCGTGTACGGCGGCCAGCCCTTCGGCCAGCAGCTGCGCGCGCTCCGCCGCGGGGTCCACGTCGTCGTGGCCACGCCGGGCCGGACGCTCGACCACATCGGGCGCGGCACGCTCGCGCTCGACGGCATCCGCACCGTCGTGCTCGACGAGGCCGACGAGATGCTCGACATGGGCTTCGCCGAGGCGCTGGAGGAGATCCTCTCGGCCACGCCGGCCGCGCGGCAGACCGTGCTCTTCTCCGCGACGCTGCCCCCGCGGATCGCCGCGATCGCCGGCCGGCACCTGCGCGAGCCGGTGCGGGTCAAGATCGCGGGCGAGAAGGCGGCCCCCGGCGAGCTCCCCCGCGTCCGCCAGACGGCGTACATCGTGCCGCGGGCGCACAAGTCCGCCGCGCTGACCCGGGTGCTCGACATGGAGGACCCGTCGTCGGCCATCCTCTTCTGCCGCACCCGCAACGAGGTCGACGAGCTGACCGAGGCGCTGCGCGCCCGCGGCTACGATGCCCAGGCGCTCCACGGCGGGTTCTCGCAGGAGCACCGCGATCGCGTGATGGCCCGCTTCCGCGCCGGCACGGCCGAGCTGCTCGTCGCCACCGACGTGGCGGCGCGGGGGCTCGACATCGAGCATGTCTCGCACGTCATCAACTACGACGTCCCCTGCTCCCCCGAGGTGTACGTCCACCGCATCGGCCGCACGGGGCGCGCCGGCCGCGAGGGCGCGGCGATCACGCTCGTCGAGCCGCGCGAGCACTACCTGATCCGCAACGTCGAGCGGCTCACCGGGCAGCGCATCGAGGCCGCCACCCTCCCGACCGTGGCCGACCTGCGCGCGCGGCGCCTGGAGCTGACGCGCGCCTCGCTGCGGGAGGCGCTGATCGAGGGCGGCGCCGAGCGGTTCCGGGTCGTGGTCGAGGGGCTCGCCGACGAGTTCGACGTGATGGACATCGCGGCGGCGGCGGTGAAGCTCGCCCACGACGCGACGGAGGGGGACCGGGAGGAGGACGAGGCGGAGATCCCGTCGATCCGGCCGCCTCCGCGCGGGCCGGACCGCGCCCGCGACGACCGCGCGCCGCGCGGGCCCGCGGGGCCGCGGGGGCGCCCGGGCGAGGCGCAGGCGCGGCCGCGGCGCGAGGGGCGGGAAGCGCGCGAGACCGACGGCAACGTCGCCCGGCTGTACGTCAGCGCGGGGCGCAACGCGGGCATCCGGCCGGCCGATCTGGTCGGCGCCATCGCGAACGAGGCGTCGCTGAGCTCCCGCGACATCGGCGCCATCGAGATCGCCGACGGCTTCTCCACGGTGGAGGTCCCGGCCGACGCGGCCGACGCCGTCATCGAGGCGCTGCGCGCCACGCGGCTGAAGGGCCGCAAGGTCCAGGTCCGCCGGGACGACGCGGGGTCCCGCGAGGCGCGGGGCGGGGCGGCCGAGGCCCGCGGCGGCGTGCCTGGGGCCCGAGGCGGCGTGGCTGAGGCTCGCGGCGACGGCGAGGCGGCCGAGGCCGCGCCGCGCGCCGGCTCGGCCGAGACCCGGAACGGCGCGGCGGGCATGGCGCCCCCGCGGCGTCGCCCTCGGGCCTGAGCTCCACGGAGGCGTCGGCCACGATCCCTGTGGGATCCCCCCACACGCACGCTCGGCGTGCCGTGGGAACCGCCAGGGACAGGCCAAGGCGCGCCGGGGTGCCCCTCGGCCTTCCCCTCGTGTCCTTGGAGGCGGCCTCGGCGTCCCTGAGGAGACGACCCCTGTCCCTGTCATCTGGCGCCGTGTCCCTGGCGCCAATTCCGCAGTCGCCCTCGATGATTTCAAGAGCACCTCCGGGCTCTGCTCCGTCCAGGGAGAGAAGGAGCTCGACGCCTTGCTCGGAGAGACGTCGGCGACGCGGAATAGCGCGCCGTCAATCCGTCGCGGCGAGCCGCTTCCAGTCAGATGCCGGCCCCGCGCACCAGAAGGACCATCCCCGTCCCCATCACGGCGGCGCCGGCATAGCGCAGCCCCCGCGACAGGGACTCTCGACCGGCGGCGAGCTCGCCGAGGACGAGACCGCAGAGATGAAGCACGGTCGTGCTCAGCAGAAAGCCCATGGCATACAGCGCCGGGCTGACCGCATGAGGCATCTCCAGGCCGTGGGCATGTCCGTGAAAGACACCGAACATCGCCACGCATCCGGAGAGCAGGAACGGTGAGGAGCCGCGGGTCGTGGTGACGATGCCGAGGCCGAGCGCCGCGACCGACGCCGCGAGGCAAAGCTCGCCCAGGGGCATGGGCCATTGCGCCATTCCCAGGAGGCCGCCGACCAGCATCGCGGCGACGAACGCTGCGGGGATCCGGAGGAGGTGCTTTCCGCCGAGCTGCGAGCTGACGACACCGACGCTCACCATCGCGAGCAGGTGGTCCGCGCCGAACACCGGATGGAAGAGGCCCTTCAGAAATCCCGCATCGGCGCCGCCCGGGTGCGCCCAGCTCACGGAGGGCCACGAGACGAGCGTGGCGACGAGCAGGGCGCGCGCGCCGGGACATGAAGCCCATCCCATCGTCTTTTGGATCGTGGATTTCATGAGGCGCCTCTCCTCGTCAGGCGTTCGCCACGCGCGCTGCCGTCGATGCAGGATCGCTGTGGAAGAGCTTGTAGGCGAGCGCCGCGAGCAAGAGCTCGGTACCTGCGATGAGCACGTTCGGGTAGAGCGGGACGCCCGCGACGACCGGGAGCGGCACGTCGGGTCCCGCGAGCAGGCTGGTCCCCGGGATGAGCCACGTGATGTAGAAGAAGGGCGTCCAGATGATGACGACGATCCAGGCCGCCACGTTGAACCCGACCTGCGGCTCCATGGACCGCCGCCACATCATCCACAATCCGACGATCGTCACGCCACACAGGATGAGCAGCATGAGGGCGTCATGAAAGCGCGCATGCTCATGCCATGCAGGATTGAACAGGTGGGTTTTATTCCAGTCCACGCCGACAGCGACGATGGCGCCGCTCGCCAGAACGAACGTGAGAACGACTCTTCCCAGGGTACTTCGGTTCATGGTGATAGGCTCCTGACTCTCGCTGGTTGAATAGCCCGCTTCCCTCATCAGCGCGGCCACCTTGCGCTGAAATTCATAGCAGCGGTGGGACGTGGCCGCGGCGCTGGCCGGGACAGTATCGAGAATTGCTGCGCCAGGCTCTCCCGCGGGGCCCGTGTCGTCTCGTCGACGTAGACGAGACGCAGATGAGACGTAGATGAGACATAGCCGCTCATTCACAAAAATAAAAATATATTGATCCAATCGATCGATTGGATCTGCTGATTGATCCATGGTACGGTCAAATGTCGTGGACCTACGACACCTTCGCTATTTCCTGGCCGTCGCCGAGGAACGCCATTTTGGCCGCGCCGCGCAGCGACTGCACATCGTTCAGCCGGCGCTGAGCATGCAGATTCGGGCGCTCGAAAACGAGATCGGCGGCGCGCTGTTCGTGCGGACGAGTCGGCGCGTGGAGCTGACCGAAGCCGGCGCATTGCTGGTCGTCGAGGCGCAGCGGGCGGTCGCGCAGGCGGAGCGGGCCAAGGCGATCGTCCAGCAATCGCTGCGCGGCGACATCGGCAAAGTTCGCATCGGTTACGCGGGCAACGCGATTCTCACTGGCAAGATGACGGACCACCTGCGAGCGTTCCGCAAAGCCCATCCTGCCGCGGAGATCGAGCTGCGCGAGATGCCACCTTCGAGGCAGGCGGAAGCCGTGTTGACCGGCGAGGTTGACGTCGGCTACTGCCCGGCGTTCGCTCTCAAGGTAGATCCGCGGTTGAGCGTCCAACCGATCGGCGCTTGGCCGCTGGTGGTCGCGATGGCAGAGGAGCACGCGCTCGCGGCGCACAGGCGCGTGACGCCGAAGATGCTCGCCGGAGAGCCGCTCATCATGTTCCCATCGGAAGAGGCCGGTGGCGACGAGCTGAAGAGATTGATTCTCGTGCTAGGACGCGAGCCGCGCCGGGTCCACCGCGCCGACACCACCTTGAGCATGCTGTCGTTGGCCGGCGCAGGCCTGGGCGTGGCGCTGGCTCCAAGACCGCTGATTCAGGTGAAGGTTCCCCGCATCGTCTATCGTCCGTTCGTCGCGCCGAAGAACGTCTTCGCCGAGCTGCTCCTGATCGGCCGCGCGGACGAGACCGCCGGCGCTGTACGCGCCTTCGTGAAGCTAGCATCCGGCTGCTCGGATCGGGCCACCTCACGGTCGTAAGCTCCCTTTCGTCGATGTCGTCATGCACGCACAAAATGGATTCGATATCCAGCATATCCCGCGAGCGATGGGCCGCCGCCAATCTACGGCGACGGCGCGCACCTCGCGAGGATGGGGTCTACCGTACGGATACGAATCGTCCGGAGGGGGCCGGGGCCGCGTCCCGCCGGTGGGACGGCGCGGGGCGCGGAGGCGCGGCGACCGCCAGCGCGCCCGGCGGGCCTGGTGGCGATGGGCGTTCTGGGCTAGACGCGTCGCCATGCCATCGGAGAGCGCCATGCCTGGCGGAGACGATCTCGTCGCGCGCGACCGCCGCTGCGTGATGCACCCTTACGCCGC
This sequence comes from Sorangium sp. So ce281, assembly GCF_051527395.1. Lineage (NCBI taxonomy): Bacteria > Pseudomonadati > Myxococcota > Polyangiales > Polyangiaceae > Sorangium > Sorangium sp. So ce281. The sequence continues at coordinate 1,041,043 of NZ_CP150322.1, read as the reverse complement.
GCCCATCTCGAGCGCGCCGCTCTTCGCGGTCGAGCGCGCGGAGGGCGTTCGCCTCACCCTGACCGACGGCCGCGAGCTCATCGACGGCATGTCGTCCTGGTGGGCCGCCATCCACGGCTACGCGCACCCGGCGCTGACGGCGGCGATCAGCGCCCAGCTCGGGCGGATGAGCCACGTGATGTTCGGGGGGCTCACCCACGCGCCCGCGGTCGAGCTGTGCGAGGCGCTGGTGGCGCTCACGCCCGAGCCGCTGACGCGCGTCTTCCTCGCCGACTCCGGATCCGTGTCGGTCGAGGTGGCCATCAAGCTCGCTCTCCAGTTCTTCATTGCGCAGGGACAGCCCGAGAAGCGCCGCCTGATCAGCGCGCTCGCCGGCTACCATGGCGACACGTTCGGCGCGATGGCGGTCACCGATCCCGTCAATGGCATGCACCACCTCTTCCGCGGCGCGCTCGCGCAGCACCTGTTCGCGGAAGCGCCCGGGCCCGCGTTCGACGCGCCCTGGTCGCCGGACGCCCTGAGCAGCATGGCCGCGCTGCTCGAGCGGCACGCGCACGAGGTGGCCGCCGTGATCCTCGAGCCGATCGCGCAGAACGCCGGCGGGATGCGCTTCTACCACCCGCAGTACCTGCGCGAGCTGCGCGCGCTCTGCGACCGCCACGGCGTGCTGCTCATCTTCGACGAGATCGCGACCAACTTCGGCCGCACCGGGGAGCTGTTCGCGTGCCACCATGCGGGCGTCGCGCCGGACATCATGTGCCTCGGCAAGGCCCTCACCGGCGGCACGATGACCCTGGCCGCCGCGCTCTGCACGGAGCGCGTGGCCGCGACGATCGCCGGCAACGAGCCGCGCGTGTTCATGCACGGCCCGACGTACATGGGCAATCCGCTCGCCTGCAGCGCCGCGCTGGCCAGCATCCGGCTCCTGCTCGGCTCGCCGTGGCGCGCGCGCGTCTCGGCCATCGAGGCGCAGCTCCGCCGCGAGCTCGCCCCTTGCCGCGCGCTCGGCGCGGTGGCCGACGTGCGCGTGCTCGGCGCCATCGGCGTGGTCGAGCTCAAGCAGCCCGTCGACACGGCGCGCGTGCAGCCGGCGTTCGTGGAGCGCGGCGTCTGGTTACGGCCTTTCGGGAAGCTGGTCTATACCATGCCTCCTTACGTCATCGAGCCAGCCGACCTATCGCGTGTCAGCGAGGCGATCGTGGGTGTGCTGTCGGGGGTCTGAGCCGCTGGACGCGCCGTGGGTGAATGGCGCCCTTGAATCGAATCTCGACGCGCGCCTGGACACCCCGCCGTGCTAGCGTGCACGCCCAGGTCATCGCTCCGGCGCACACGGAGCGCGCACGACCACGGGAGATACGAACATGACCAAGGGCGCATGTCTTTGCGGAACGGTCCGCTTCGAGATCGACGGTCCGTTCCAGACCATGCTGAACTGTCACTGCTCGATGTGCCGCAAGTTCAACGGCACGGCGTTCACCACCGCCGTTGTCGCGCCGCTGCCCGGCTTTCGCTGGCTCGCCGGCGAGGACGCCATCCGCCCCTCCTGCGCGAGCGACCGTCGCTCCTTCTGCCGCACCTGCGGCTCGGCCACGCCGATGCTCCTCCCCGAGAGGCAGCTCGCCGTGCTCCATGCCGGCAACCTGGAGGGCGATCTCGGGATCGAGCCGAGCTTCCACCAGTTCGTCGGCTCCAAGGCGCCCTGGTACACGATCACGGATTCCCTGCCGCAGTTCGAGGAATGGCGGCCCGAGATGCAGGCGCCGGTCGTCTCGCGCCCCGTGGTCCCGCCGAAAGAGGGCGTCACCCAGGGGAGCTGCCTGTGCGGCAGCGTGGCCTTCGAGTTCGACGGCACGCCCCTCCGCATGGTGAGCTGCCACTGCAAGCGCTGTCGCCTCGGGCGCAGTTCCGCGCACGCGACCAACGTCTTCGTCGCCCTGGACAGCTTCCGCTGGATCCACGGTGACGCGCAGATCGCGAGTTACAAGGTGCCCGACGCGCGGTTCTTCACCGTCGCGTTCTGCAAGCGCTGCGGCGGCGCGGCCCCGCGCCAGTCACCCGAGCGCGGCTTCGCCGTGGTGCCCGCGGGCACGCTCGACACCGATCCCGGCATCCGCCCCGCGGCCCACATCTTCGTCGACTCCAAGGCGAGCTGGTTCCCGATCACCGACGACCTGCCGCGGTTCGCCGAGTACCCGCCCCAGGCCTGAGGCCGCGATCACGCGATCTGCCACGGCACCGTCACCGTACCGGCTGTCATGGACCGGCCCTGCGCTCGCGGTGCGGTCACGAGGAGAGCAGCGCAAAGCACTGTACCCAGCGCTGAGAGGAACCCCCTCACCGAGGGAAGACACGCGATTTCGCAACCACGCGAGCCGCTGCGCCGATCCGGGGGATCACCGGCCTGCCACGCCCCACACCTCCGCAAGCTCGAGGATGCGGGCATGCTCCGGCACCGCCTCGAGGAAACTGCGGCGCAGGTCGGGAGACTCGATGGCGTCCGCCTCGGCATGCAGCTGATCGCGGGCAGCGACGAGCGCTGCCCGGGCCGCGTCGACGTCACCGCAGGCGTGGAGCGTCTCGGCCCAGGCGAGGCGCACGAGCGCGTCGTCTTCATCGAGACCTCCGAGGCGCTCGACAAGCTCGATCGCCTCGCGTGCCGCGGCAAGCGCTTCCACGGCGCGCCCGGCTCGGAGCAGGGTTTGGGCGAGCGTGGCGTGCGCGATGGCCTGCAGAGCGGGATACGCCTGCGTCTCGCCGATCGCGGTGGTCGCCTGCGCGCACGCCTGTGCAAGATCGCCTAGAGCGAGCAGCGCTTGCGCGAGCAGCACCCTGGCCTGGGCCATCTGCCTGCCATTGGCGAACGCTCGCGCCTCCTCGATGACTGCGGCCGCCAGCATCATGACATCGGCTCTCTGGCCCCGTGCCATGCCGATGTGCCCTAGATAGATGCTGGCCGCGTTCGCCGCATAAGGCAGGTCGAGCTGAGCCGCAACCCTCTTTGCCTCGTGGAGCGTCGATTCTGCCAGTCCGTAAGCGCCAAGTCGCCTTTGCGTCACGCCCAAATTCACGCACATCAGGCACGCGTCCCGCAGCGCGCCGCCGCGCTCGTAGGCCTGAAAAGCAGCCTGGGTGAGGTGCAGCGAGAGCTCGAGTCGACGGGGCTTGAAGCACGCCACAATGCTCCTCGTGGCGTAGATATGCCCCGCTAGGCCGGGCTCCAGATGTTCCGGCTGCACCCCGTCCATGACCCGCTCGAGGCCCTCGGCCGCGGCGTGACGGCCGAGCTCTCGCAACCATATGGCGGCACTGGACCAGGCGAGCACGAGATCCCGGTCGTGCACCGCATCCATGCGGTCTAGCGGCAGCGACGACGCCACCGCCTCGAGCTGCTCCGCGTTCCCGAGCGCCCCGCTCGCCCAGGCGAGCATCGCCAGCGCGGCATACGCCACCCTGCTCCCCGCGGGCGTCAGGCCCACCGCCGCCCGGGCTGCGCGCTCCGCGTCCACGAACGCGCCGCGCCAGTTGTGCGCGGTCGCCGCGAGCGCGTGCAGCCGTCCAGCGGCACCGTCCCCCGGCGCGCAGGCCAGCGCCCGGCCGACCCGAGCGAGCGCGCCTTCGAGGTCGCTCGCCTCCAGCGCCTGCTCCGCCGCCCGCTCGTAGCACCGCGCCGCCGCCTCGATCGCCTCACCCTGCTCAAAGTGCTCTGCCAGCACCAGCGCGTCGCGCTCGCCGACCTCCTCCAGCCACACGCCGGCGAGGCGGTGGCCGAGCCGCCGGTCCACGTCGGTCAGCATGCTGTAGGCCGCCTCGCGCACGAGCCCGTGCCGGAAGGCGAACTCCGCCTCGCCGGCGAACCGTGGCTCGGGCTGCCGCACGATCCACTCACGCCGCTCCAGATCCGCGAGCCGTGCGTCGAGCGCCGCGCTTCCCTCCTGTCGAAGCCCCAGGAGGCGCGCCGCCGCGCCGCGCCAGAACACCTCGCCGAGCACGCTCCCAGCGCGCAGCAGCCGCCGCGCCTCGGCGTCGAGGTCCTGGAGCCGCGCCTGCACCATCGCCAGCACCGTCTCCGGCGCCTCGCGCGCGTCCCGCCCCTCGGCCGAGGCGCGCACGAGCTCCTCCACGAAGAACGGGTTGCCCGCGGCGCGCCGCACGATCTCCGCCACGTGCTCCGCGTCGGAGCGATCGCCCAGGGCGGCCTGCACCATCCGTTCGCAGGCCCGGCGGGGCAGCTCGCCGAGCCCGATCTCCATCGTGCCCCGCCCGGCCCAGAGCGCAGGGAACGTCGCCCGCACCTCCGGCCGTGCCAGGGCGAGCACCATGAGCGGCTGTTCCTCCAGGAGGCGCAGCGCCGCGTCCATGCACTCCACGGTCGGGAGGTCGCCCCAGTGCAGATCCTCCAGCACGAGCAGCACCGGGCGCTCCCGGCACTCGGCGCCGACGAAATCGACCCACGCCCGGCGGAGCTGGTCGCCCATGAGCAGCGGATCGCGCCGGGCCGCGCGCAGTTGCACGCGCCCTTCGCCCGAGAACGGGGCGCCGACCATTTCTCCCAGGAACTCGGTCACCCGCTCCCGGAGCGCCGGGTCCACGTGCCGGGCCACGCGGGCCGCGAGCTGCTCCCGGCGGCGCTCGAGGGGCTCGCCGTCGACCAGGTGAACGGCGCGGCGCACCACCTGCCCGAGGAGGTCGAGGGGCGCCCCCGCGCGCGCGGGATCCGCCTGCGCGATCCATATCTCGGGCGGCTCGGCCCGCGCCCTGAGCCGCCGCACGAGCTCCAGGCGCAGGCGTGACTTGCCCATCCCCGCCACCGCGATCACGAGCCCCGCCCGCGCGCAGGGCTCGCCTGAACACTCGTCGAACAGGTCCTCCAGGGCGCGCAGCTCGCGGTCGCGCCCAACGAACGGGGTGGGCCTGCCGAGCAGCGTGCGCGCCTCATCGAACGGATCACGCTCGCCGACGACCGCTTGCGCCCGGGGCCCATTCGCGATCTCGAAGCCCGGCCCGAGGAGGCTGGCCGTGATCGCGTCGACGAGCACCGGGGCCTGAGCTTCCGATGCGCCGTCGCCCGGCGTCCTGGCGTCGCCGCCGACGAGCAGCGCGGAGGCGCGGTCGATGACCGGGCCGATGGGTTGCCCGACGCCGAGCGCGTCCCAGCCGGTCGCGACCGCCAGCCGGGCGCCGGGCAGGAGCTTCCGCAGCGCGAGGCCGCACCGCACGGCGCGCGCGGCCAGGTCGATCGGCGTCGCCGCGCCTGTGAGGACCGCGGCGACCCCGCCGTCCTGCAGCGGCTCGAGGCGGCCGCCGTGCTCGGCCGCCGCGCGGCGCAGGTCCACCAGGGACGGCCCCGTCCTTGGCGGCGCCGTGACCTTCCCTCGCGCATCGATCGTGGAGGCCTCCGCGCACGGCGCCGTGGCGGCGTCCGCATGCGGCGCCGTCGCGGCCTCGCCGCGCGGCCCCGTGGTGGAGGAGGCCTCGCTGCCCATCCGCGTGGCCTCCTTGGCCCGCAGCACGGTGTGCGTGGCCGGGAGGAAAGGCACGCCCACCCTGGCCAGGATCACGCTGACGAGCCCCCGCTCGCGGCGCGTCAGCGCCGGCGCAGACAGCTCCTCGGCCGCATGCTTTGCCGAGCGCGCAGCGAGCGCGCTGGCCGCCGCGGCCGCGTCCTCGGGCCGGCCTTCGCGGTCCTTCGCCATGAGCCGCACCGTGAGCAGGTCGACGGCCTCGGGCACCTCGCCCCGCAGCGCGCTCGGCCTCGGCGCGTCCTCGAAGAGCACCTTCACGAACACCGCGAACGCGTGCTCGCCCCAGTAAGGCGGCTGGCCGGTGAGGCACTCGAACAGGATGCACCCGAGCGCGTACACGTCCGCGCGTGCGTCGATGTCCAGCTCGCCGCGGATCTGCTCCGGGGCCATGTAGGCGGGCGTTCCAATGGGCACGCCCGGCTCGGTCAGCCCGCCGGTCGCTGCCGCGTCGCGCGCAATCCCGAAATCGAGGAGCTTGACCCGATCCAGCTGACCGCCCTGCAGGAACAGGTTTGCCGGCTTGAGATCGCGGTGGATCACGCCGCGGCCGTGCACGAGCGACAGCGCCTCGGCCACGCGCTGGACCAGGGTGAGCCCCTCCTCGACGCCGAGCGGCCCGCGGGCGAGCCGCGACGCGAGGTCCTCGCCCTCGAGCCACTCCATGGCGAGGTAGTGCTGTCCCTGGTCAGAGACCCCCTGGGCGACGAGGCGTGCGATCGCCGGATGCCGGAGCTCAGCCAGGAGCCGCGCCTCCCGCTGAAACCGCGCGACGAGCTGCGCGTCCGAGCTTCTCAGGAGCTTGAGCGCGACCGGCTCACCATCCTGCCGATCGCGCGCGCGATAGACGTCGCCCATGCCTCCGGTGCCGGCGACGCGCTCGAGCTCGAACCGACCGGCAAGGATCTTCGGCGACTCCCCCCTGTGCATACCCTGATGATACCGCCCCAGTCGTCCGGTACGCGTGATGAGAATCGAAGGCACCTGGCGATTACGACACGACACATTCCTGGAAGGACAGAATGTGCTGCTCGGACGGGGCATGTGAAGAAGCCAGGGTCACTGTACGTGTCGTCGCAGGGAACGGCCGGGCTCTGGTCGGAAGGACGGATGTCGTCCTGGGCCACGAAGTACAGATGATAGGGAGCGCTCCCAGGAGCGCAGCTGGGTCCAAGGCGAGCTGGTTCCCGATCACGGACGACCTGCCGCGGTTCGCCGAGTACCCGCCCCAGGCCTGACGACAGCATCACGCGATCTGCCACGGCACCGTCACCGAACGGGCTGCCCTGGAGCGCGCCCGTGCGCACGCGCGGTCACTCAGGTACCCGGGCGCCGCACGGCCCGCAACGCGTCTCGCCGAGCGAGCAGCCACGCGCGCGCCTCGCCCTCCGTGTCGAAGAACTGCTGCGGGTAGTGCCGTCCCGTGAGCATCTGCACGCCCTTCGCGAGGAGGGTCATGACGACGCGCAGGGAATAGCTCGCTCCGATGATCGCGACAGCATCGATGCGCGCTGCCCGCACTTCTTCCGTCACCACCTTGCGCGCCGCCGCCGAGAGGGGACCCGTGTGGCGCGTGTCGGCGAGCACCAGGACGTCGCAGCCGCTCTCCGCCACGCGCCGGACCGCGCCGAGGACAGCGCGCGCTCGGTCTTCCGTGACCTCGCCGTGGATCGCCACCCGCAGGATGCCGTCGGGCTCGTCACGAACGTCGGGGCTCGCGTCGTTGAGGCCGAGATCGCTCATGCCGACCATGCTAGCGCCCCGACGGCGCGGCGGGGTGCGTACTCTCACGGCCCGCCGGACTCGGCTGGATGTCCGAAGCGAGCCCGACCGCCGCGAGCGCGCGGATGAACAGGAAGGCGAGGTCGTGCTGCCCGGGCGCCATCGCTTGCCGGGCGGCGCGCGGGAAGGCGTGGTGGTTGTTGTGCCAGCCCTCGCCGAAGGTCAGGACCGCCACCCAGCCCACGTTGCGGCTCCCGTCGCGGGTATCGAACGCGCGGCTGCCGAAGCGGGCCGCGTGGCAGACGGAGTTCACCAGGTAGGTCGCGTGCATCCAGCACACGAACGGCAGGAAGAACACGAAGGGCACCGCGGCCCAGCCGAGGGCGAGCCCCGCGAGCAGCAACGCCGCGATCTGCGGGGCGAAGCGCCAGCGGAGCAGCCACCGGTAGTAGGGATCGCCGACCAGATCGCGGCAGTATTTCTCCGGATCGCGGGGATCGGTGGAGGCATCGTCGAGGATCCACCCGAGATGGGCGTACCAGAGGCCGCGGCGCGGCGAGTGGACGTCGCCTTCGCGATCGGTGTGGGCGTGGTGCCGCCGGTGGGTCGCCACCCACGCGATGGGGCTGCCCTGGCCGCTGATCATCGCCACCGACACGAGCGCGTATTCGACCCATTTCGGGCAGCGGAACGCGCGGTGCGAGAGCAGCCGGTGCAGGCCGACCACGGTGGAGAGCTGGAGCGACGCGTACAGCGCCGCGGCGAGGGCGATGAAGCTCGCCCGGATCGGCAGGAACAGCCCGAGGACGGCGGCGGCGTGCACCAGGGCGAAGTAGGCGATCGCGACGAGGCGTGTGCGGCCCTTCATGGTGGATCTCCCGTGGCCTCACGCGGCCGCGCTGGAGCGGCCCGCCCGGCGGGGCCGGATCCGCGCGAGGCCGCGCGGATCGGCTCTGCAGGACGACGCCTCGATGCGCTGCGGCTCGAGGCCGAGCTCCCGCATCTTCTCCGTGTCCCAGGCCTCGATCGGATCGCGCCCCGCGATATAGCTGCGTGATCGGTTGGCGAGCGGCGCGCGCAGGCTCATCACCTCGGGCGCCGACATGACGACGCACGCCTTGTAACGGGGCAGATCGCTCGTCATCAGCCGATTCCACACGTGGCGGCCCACGTTGTGGAGGCTCCCCAGCGCGCGGCTCAGGCGCTGGAAATGGTCGATCACCTCCGAGGGGTGCAGCCGTGGCGGGCGGTGGCAGAGGGTGTATCCATCGAGGTCCCGGCTGATCACCCCGGGAAGGAGCCGGCCCTCGGCCGCCACCTGCGCGAAGAAGGGCGTCTCCGGGTACGGACAGACGATGCCCAGGAAGGTGGGGCAGTGATCGCCGAGATCATGCAGGTACTCGGGCACCCGCTCGAGGTAGTCGCTGGTGTCCCCGTCCGCGCCCACGAGCAGCCCGAAGGAGAGGACGATGCCGCTCGCGAACGCCCGCTGGATGACCTCCCGGACCTCGCTCAGCTTGTTCTGGCCCTTGTTCATCGAGCTGATCGACTCGGGGTTCAGCGACTCGAGCCCGGTGTAGACGTAGCGGCACCCTGCCCGCCCCATGAGGCGGACGAGCTCCGGGTCGCGCAGCACGTTGAACGTGAGCGCGCAGCCCCAGATCTTCTTGAGGGGCATCAGCGCCTCGCAGAGCTCGCGCAGGTAGCGGGGCGAGCCCCCCAGGTTGTTGTCGAGGAAGCTGAACACGTTGTTGGTCACCCCGGGAATGCGCTGGTTGAAGATCATCCGGTCGCGGATGTCCCGGATCACGTGGTCGATGGGGCGATAGCGATACTGTTCGTGCCCGGTCAGAACGCAGAAGTTGCAGGAGAAGGGGCAGCCGCGCGACGCCTCGATGCCCGGCAGTCGGACGAGGTTGTTCCGGTAATCGACAAGGTCATAGCGGTAGGTGGGGATCTGCTCCGGAGGCACCGGCGGGAGCGCATAGACGGGCTGGAGCTCGCCCCGCTGGAAGTCGGCGATGAGGGCCGGGAGGTTGGCCTCCGGGTCCTCCGCGACCACGGCGTCGAAATACTGCAGCGCGTCCGCGCGGAAATGGCTCGCGTGCCGCCCGCCGGCCACGGTGGTCATGCCTTGCCGCCGGAACAGCGTGGAGAGGACCTTGGTGTGCTCGTAATAGGCGTGCAGGTACGAGAAGAACACCAGGTCCCAGTGGCGATCGAGCGGGATGTCCGTTTCCTTCTCGTTGTAGAGCTCGATCTCGGCGTCGGGCGGGCACAGGGCCGCGAGCAGCTCGGGCACGGACGATTGCATGATCGAGCGCTCCTTGCGGAGCAGACGGCTCGGGTGCGTATAGGTCGAGATGATCGCGATGCGCATTCAGGACACTCCTGTTCAGTTCAGGACGTATCACACCCTCGCGGCAAGCAGGACGGAGACAGACGAGGGGGCGCGCTGGAGCACAACGAATGCGCCATGGGGTGGGCAGGGGTCAGCTCAGGGAGCACTCCACGCGACACGAGGACACAGGAGCCACCTCGGCCGGGTCGACGGCGCTACCCCCGCCGTCCCAACCTCGGCGAACGCGACGGCGAACCGCGCGAGGACGTGTCGTCTCTGTTGCGATTCCCCGACAAACTTATCCTCGAATCGAAACATCTCCTCGCGCAGCATCCCGGGCTCCGGGGGTCGGCCAGACTGGCCAGTTGCGATTTCATGGAGACGTGACATTCACAATGCGCGTTCCGGCGTAGCGTGAAAGGGGCCGCTGCTGTCTGCTTCGGCCATTCCTTGCAATCGTCATCGAAGGCCAACAGGTGTCATCGTGCTAAAGTCATCCTTGTTCCCGCGCGCCCTCTCGCGCGCGGGGTATTCTCTCCTTCGGCGTGACCGCGTTCGATGGACGGCGGCCATGGCGCTCGCGACCGTCTGGGGCTGCGGCGGCTCGCCGGAGCCCGCTGAGCTCGGGACCGCCGAGCTCGCCGCCTCCCTCCCGAGCGGGCGCGTGGTCATCAGCCAGGTGTACGGCGGCGGGGGCAACGCGGGGGCCGTCTACACGCACGACTTCGTCGAGCTGTTCAATCGGTCGAACAGCCCGGTGTCGCTCGCGGGGTGGTCCATCCAGTACGCGAGCGCCAGCGGCACGGGCGCCCTCGGGGCCACGACGGCGCAGCTCACGGAGCTGCCCGCGATCACCCTGCAGCCCGGCCAGTACTTCCTCGTGCAGGAGGCCGGGGGCTCGGGCAGCGGCGCGCCGCTCCCCGCGGCCGACCTCGTCGATGCGACCCCCATCAACATGAGCGGCACGGCCGGCAAGGTCGTCCTCGTCCGGCAGGCCACGGGCCTCGGCTGCAACGGCGGCACCGCGCCCTGCTCGGCGGCCCAGGAAGCGCTGATCGAGGATCTGGTCGGCTTCGGCGGGGCGAGCTACTTCGAGGGCGCCGCGCCGGCGCCGGCGACCGCCAACGCGACGGCGTCGCTCCGGCAGGGCGCTGGCTGCCAGGACACGGGCAGCAACATCGACGACCTCTCGACCGGGACCCCTACCCCCCGCAACACCTCGACCGCCGCGCTCGAATGCGGCGGCGACACCCCGCCGGTGGTGACCTCGACGGCGCCCAGAGACGGCGCGACGGGCGCCGACCCGACCGCGCGCCTGAGCGTGACGTTCAGCGAGGCGGTGGCCGTCGCGGAGGCCTTCGAGCTCTCCTGCGAGGGCGGCGCGCGCCCGATCGCGGTCAGCGGCGGCCCCCTCGCCTTCACGCTCACGCCGGCCGAGCCGCTCCCCCCGAGCGCCGCGTGCCTCCTCGTCGTGCGGGCGAGCGGCGTGCAGGAGCAGGACCCGGGGAGCAACGGGACGATCGACCCCCTGCCCGCCGACGTGTCGGTCTCGTTCACCACGGCGCAGGCGGCGCAGGCGCTCGCGATCCACGACATCCAGGGGCGCGCGCACCTGTCGCCCCATTCGGGCGCGGTCGTGAAGACGACAGGCCTCGTGGCGACCCTGCGCAGCAACGGCTTCACCGTGGAGTCGCCGGCGCCGGACGGCGATCCGGCCACCTCCGAGGGGCTGCTCGTCTTCACCAGCGCCGCGCCGTCGGTGAGGGTCGGCGACCTTGTCGAGCTCACCGGCGAGGTCACGGAGTACCGCGCCGGCTGCGCGGACCCGTGCACGCCCTCCCGCGGCAGCGCGTACCACAACCTGACGGTCACCGAGCTCGCCCGCCCGCAGATCGCCGTCCTCTCGAGCGGCCATGCGCTGCCGGCCCCTGTCTCGATCGGCTTCGCGCCCGGCGCGCGCCGCCCCCCGACGCAGATCATCGAGGACGACGCCGGCGGCAGCGTCGAGGCCGCGAACGGCTTCGACCCCGAGGCCGACGGCATCGATTTCTGGGAGAGCCTCGAGGGCATGCGGGTGAGCGTCAACGCCCCGGCCGTCGTGGGCCCCACCCGCGAGTTCCCGAGCTCCGGGACCGCGGAGATCGCGCTGGTCCCGGGCGACCGCGACGCGGCCACGGGCGACGCGGCCGGCCTGCGCAGCGCGCGCGGGGCCGTCGTCATCAGCCCCGGCGACTTCAACCCGGAGCGGATCCTGCTCCAGGTCCCGCTGCGCGCCTCGGCGCCCGCGCTGGATGTCGGCGCCACGTTCGCCGGGCCCATCGTGGGCACGGTCGACTACAACTTCGCCAACTACAAGCTCCTGCCGGTCGACGAGGCGCTCCCCGCGGCGACCTCGACGCTCTCGCGCGAGGTCACGTCGCTCGGACCGCGGACCGCCGACGACCTCGACGTGGCCGCGTTCAACGTCGAGAACCTCGATCCGGGCGACCCGCAGGACAAGTTCGATCGCCTCGCGCGGATCCTCGTCGAGAACCTCGGCAGCCCCGACCTCGTCGCGCTCGAAGAGGTCCAGGACAACAGCGGCCCGACCAACAATGGAGTGGTGGACGCCTCGACCACGTTCGCGCGGCTCATCGCCGCGATCGCGGCCGTGCCGGGCGGGCCCAGCACCTATCAATTCCGCAGCATCGATCCGACCGACGGCACGGACGGCGGGGAGCCCGGCGGCAACATCCGCGTGGGCTTCCTGTTCCGGACCGACCGCGGGCTCGAGTTCGTCGATCGCCCGGGCGCCGGCGCCCTGACGCCGAACGAGGTGCTCGGCGGCGCGGGCGGCGTGTCGCTGCGCTACAGCCCCGGCCGCATCGACCCGGGCAATCCGGCCTTCGCCAGCAGCCGCAAGCCGCTGGCAGGCGAGCTCCGCTGGAACGGTCAGCCGCTGTTCGTGGTGGCCAACCACTGGAACTCCAAGGGCGGCGACGCGCCGCTCTACGGGCGCTTCCAGCCCCCGACCCTCTCGAGCGAGGCCCAGCGGCGGCAGCAGGCCACCGTGGTGGCCGGCTTCGTGCGGCAGATCCTCGACAGCGATCCTTCCGCCAACGTCGTGGTCCTGGGCGACCTGAACGACTTCCAGTTCTCGGCGCCGCTCGGGATCCTCAAGGACGCCGGGCTGACGACGCTCATCGAGACGCTCCCGCCGGAGGAGCGCTACACGTACGTGTTCGACGGCAATGGCCAGTCGCTCGACCACGTGCTGGTCAGCGCCAACCTGGCCGGGCCGAAGCTCGTGGGATTCGACGTCGTCCATGTCAATGCGGAGTTCGCCGACCAGGCCAGCGACCACGACCCCGGCGTCGCGCGCTTCCGCGTCGCGCCCGCGCCGGACATGGATGGCGACGGCGTCCCCGACGCGAGCGACAACTGCCCGGCCGAGCCCAACGCCGCTCAAGGCGACTCGGACGGCGACGGCCTCGGCAACGCCTGCGACCTCGAGTGCGTCAGCGTGCGGCGCGGCGCGTTCGGCGCCGTGCAGGACTCCTTCGTCGAGGGCCCCACGACGGGCTGGGCGTACGGCGCGTATCCCTACCTCATCACCAGCGCGAGCGCGGTCCAGCCGGCGACGGCGGTCCTCGCCTACGATCTGTCGTTCATCCCGGCAGGCTCCAGCGTGATCTCGGCGACGCTATCGCTGTCCTATGCCTGGAAGCCCGCGGGCAGCGTCGTGACCGTGCACCGCGTGAGCGGCGCCTGGGAGGAATCGACGCTCCATGGGGGCGGGTTCAGCGGAACCAGCCCGGCCGTCGAGGCCTCCCTCACCACGCTGGCGCAGACCGACGCGTTCGTCACCGCCGATCTGACGTCCCTCGTGCAGGGCTGGGTCGACGGCGCGCAGCCGAACCACGGTGTCGCGCTGGTCGACGCGAACAACAGGACGGACTTCCGCGCGAGCGAGTATCCCGACATCGCGCGCAGGCCCAAGCTCGACGTCTGCTATCACGCGGCCGAGTGATCCGCCGGATCGACAGCGCGCGCCGCGATCGACGCCTGCGCGCCCACCGCCGGCGCGACGCGCGCGCACACGGCCGGGTCCGGCGGATCGCAGCCGGGCGATCCGGCGAAGGCGGCGCGCGCGGGACATTCCCACGCTGAATCAGAGCGCTTCAGGCTGGCGCCCTCGCCTCGGGCCAGGGCGTCACTTCGCGCCGGCGCGCCGCAGGACCTCGGCGCGCTCGGCGTCGGTCGGCTCGCGCTGGCAGTCCTTGCCGGCGCTCTGCAGGACATCGAGCTGGCGGACGAGATCCTGGGGATCCACGCTCAGGCATCCTTCCTCGAACTCGGAGCACTCGGCGACCGAGAGCGCGGTCCCCGCGACATAGCGGCAATCGGGATCCCCGGGTGGGTACCTCAGGAAGGTGGAGGCGTTCGTGAGGAGACACGCCGCGTCCGACGGCGTGCCGGCCTTCTTGCAGCGGGCGGCGGCGATGCGCGCCATCCGGTCCAGCTCGGCCGCTGGATACATCGGAATCCGAGGGCGCGCCGGCTCGGCGCTCGCGGCGCCGGCGGCGCGAGGGCCCGCGGCGGGCTGCGGCGCTCCGGAGCACGCGCTCGCGAGGAGCCCGCACGCGCCGGCAAGGACGAGCAACAACCCCCGAGGCACCATCACGCGAGACGTACCATACCGGCCTCATTGCCCACAATCCAGCCAACCCGGACCGGAGGCTCGCTCGCCCGACCTGGGTCGGGTCGCAGCCACGCCAACGTGGGTCGGGTCGCAGCCCTTGCGGCGGCGGCGAGCGAGGAGGCAAGCTCCTCCTCGATGCTCCCGGACAGCGTGATCGACGGCCGCTTCGAGGTGAATGCGCTCGCCGGCGCCGGAGGGATGGGGACGGTCTACCGCGCCCACGACCGGGCGAGCGGCGCGACGGTGGCCCTCAAGCTGCTGCGCGAGGCCGACGCGCATTCGGCGGCGCGCTTCGTCCACGAGGCGCACGTGCTCTCGGGGCTCGAGCATCCGCACATCGTGCGCTACGTGACCCACGGAACGGCGCCGTCGGGGCAGCCGTACCTCGTGATGGAGTGGCTCGCGGGGGAGACGCTCTCGGAGCGCCTGTCGCGCGGCGCCCTGCGCCTCGAGGAGGCGCTCGCCGTCATGCACGCGGCGGCCGAGGCGCTCGGGACGGCGCACGCGCGCGGGATCGTCCACCGCGACGTCAAGCCGAGCAATCTGTTCCTCGTGGACGGCTCGATCGAGCGCGTGAAGGTGCTCGATTTTGGGATCGCGCGCCTGCACGTCGCGGCGACGCGGCTGACGCAGACGGGCACGGTGCTCGGCACGCCCGGGTACATGGCGCCCGAGCAGGCGCGGGGGGACCACGCGCGGCTCGACGCGCGCGCCGACGTCTTCTCGCTCGGCTGCGTGCTGTTCGAGTGCCTGACCGGGCTGCCGGCGTTCTACGGGCAGCACGCGATGGCGCTGCTCGCCAAGCTGCTGATGGAGGAGCCGCCGCGCCTGCGGGAGCTGCGGCCCGAGATGCCCGCGGAGCTCGACCACCTGATGGCGCGGATGCTGGCCAAGGAGCCGGCGGCGCGGCCGGCCGACGGCGCGGCGGTGGCGCAGCTCCTCGACGGGATCAGGGAGGCGAGGGGCGACGCGGCCTCGGCGGATCGGAGCGTCGCGCCGATCACCGGCGACGAGAAGCGCCTGATCTCGATCGTGGCGGTCCAGCCGGCCCGCGAGCGGCCGAGCCCCTTGCAGGAGACCGTGCCGCTCGGCGCGGTGTCCCTCGACGCGCTCGCCCAGGTGCGGCACGTCGTGGCCCCGCTGGGCGCGCGGGTGGAGCAGCTCTGCGACGGGACGGTGGTGGCGACGGTGACCGGTGCGGGCAGCGCGACCGACGTCGCCTCGCTCGCCGCCCGCTGCGCGCTGCGGATCCGCGGGACCCTGCCGTCGGGAACGTGGAACGTCGCGCTCGTGACGGGCCGGGCCGAGGACACAGGGCGTATCCCGCTCGGCGAGGTGCTGGAGCGGGCGGCTTCGATGCTCGAGGAGCGCCCGCCCGCCGGCCGCGCGCACGAGCGCGAGGAGCGCCGCGAGGGCGTCCAGATCGATGCGGTCACGCTGGCGTTGCTCGACGTGCGCTTCGATGTGCTGGAGCAAGGAGGCGCGCTCTGGCTGCTGGCGGAGCGCGAGGTCGGCGAGGAGGCGCGCAAGCTGCTCGGCAAGCCGAGCCCTTACGTGGGCCGCGACCGCGAGCTGCGCGGCCTCCTCCAGATCGTCGAGGGGAGCTTCGAGGATCGGCAGGCCGCGGCGGCGCTGGTGACGGCGGCGGCGGGGATGGGCAAATCGCGCCTGCGCCACGAGCTCCTGGAGGCGCTGAAGCGGCGCTACCCCGCCATGGACCTCGGCGTGAGCCGCGGCGACTCCATCGGCGCAGGCTCGGCGTTCGCGATGCTGGCCGGGGCGCTGCGCAACGCGCTCGGGATCGCGGCGGGCGAGGCCGCCCCGGCGCGCCGCGAGAAGCTCGAGCGAGCCGCGGGCCGCCTCCTCGCCGAGGCCGATCGCCCGCGGGTGGCGGCGTTCCTCGGAGAGCTGATCGGCGCGCCCTTCCCGGACGAGGACCGGCCGCTCGTGCGGGCGGCGCGGCAGAGCCCGGCGCTGATGGCGGAGCGCATCGAGCAGGCGTACATCGATCATGCGCGCGCTGTGACCGACGCGCAGCCCATGCTGGTGGTGCTGGAGGATCTGCACTGGGGGGACGCGCCGTCGGTGCGGATCTTCGATCGGGCGCTGCGCGAGCTGAGCGATCGGCCGTTCGTGGTCATCGCCTTCGCGCGGCCCGAGGTCCATGACCTCTTCCCCCGGCTCTGGATGGATCGGGGGCGCACGGAGATCCAGCTGCGCCCGCTGCTCGCCCGGGCCGCCGAGCTCCTCGTGCGGAGCGCGCTCGGCGAGGGGATCGACGCGCAGACCGTCGCCGCCATCGTGGCGCAGGCCGACGGGAACGCGTTCTACCTCGAGGAGCTGATCCGCGCGGTCGCCGAGGGGCGGGCCGGCGCGCTGCCGGAGACCGTGCTGGGGATGGTGGAGGCGCGGCTCGCGGCGCTGGGATCGGAGGAGCGGCGATTGCTCCGGGCCGCGAGCGTCTTCGGCGAGGTGTGCTGGGTCGGGGGCGTGCGCGCGCTCTCGGGCACCCCGGCGCCCGGCGCGCGGGAGATGGATGCCTGGGCCGAGCTCTTCGAGCGCGAGATCCTCGAGCGCCGTCCGACGCCATGCTTCGTGGGCCAGGAGGAGATCGCGTTCCGGCACGCGCTCCTGCGGGAGAGCGCCTACGCCATGCTCACCGACCGCGACAGGCGCCTCGGGCACAGGCTCGCTGGGGAATGGCTGCTCCAGGCCGGCGAGCAGGATCCCATCGTGCTGGCCGAGCATTTCGAGCGCGGCGGAGAGACGGCGCGGGCGGCGGAGTTCTACCTGCAGGCGGCCGAGAAGGCGCGGCTCGCGGCCGATATGCCGGCGGTGCTCGCGCGCGCCCGGCGGGGAGTCGCGTGCGAGCCCACAGGGGAGGTGCTGGCCGAGCTCCATAACATGCTGTCGGAGCAGCTCTTCCACCTGGACGACCTGGGGCAGTCCTCTACGCACGCGCTCGCGGCACTGGAGAGCTCGTCGCCCGGCAGCGAGCAGCACGGAAGAGCCATGATGTTCGCGCTCTTGGTCGCGACCCATGCGGAGGACCGGCAGGTCGCCCGCGACCTGGTCCAGCGCATGCCCCCCGCAGTTCTCCCCCTCGATCCCCGGCTGGTGGTGGCGACCTTCACCCCCCTCGCCTTCTACGCCCTGCTCCGGGAGGGGATGCCCGACCTGGCCCGGCGATACCTGCAGAGGATCGAGCAGGACGTGGCGCCGCTCATCGGGGACGATCACTCTGCCGGGGCCGCGGTCGCCATGGTGCGGGCGTGGTGGTGCGCCCACGCCGAGCGAGATGAGTGGGCAGCGCGCCAGCAGTACCGCGCCGCGACGGATCACGTCGAGGCCCTCGGCGATCGCACCGGCATGAAGATGACGCGAATGTATGCGGCCCTGGACCAGCTGATGCTCGGCGCTTTCGAGCTCGCCGGGCAGAGTGTCGACGCGTTGCTCGCGGAGCAGAACGTGCCGACCTACGTCGTGCTGTCGGTGCTCTCGTTCCGGATCATGGGGCTGCTGGAGCAGCGGCGGGTCACGGAGGCGCAGGAGCAAGCCGAATCGATGCTCCGGAGGGCCTCGGCCTCCAACGGTTTCGCGCACATGGCGCAGGCGCGCCTGCTCCTCTCGGAATGCCGCCTCGAGCGAGGGGATCTCGCCGGGGCGGAGGAGGAGGTGCGCGCCGTCGGGGATGCCGCCAGACTGGTGCCCTTCTTTCAGTCCGTGCGCCTCTCGCTGCTCGCCGAGATCCGGCTACGGCAGGGGCGGGCGGCGGAGGCCGTCGCGCTGGCCCGCGAGGCGCTCGCCCTGGAGCGGTCGACCGCGTGTCTCTTCGCGCTCCGGCAGGAGCTGGTCCCCGTGCTGCTGGCCGAGGCGCTCCACGAGAGCGGCGAGGGCGAGGCGGCCCGTGAGCTCCTCCGCGAGGCGCGCGCCGAGCTGCTCGCCCGCGCCGACAAGATCGTGGACCCCGCCTACAGGAGGAGCTTCCTGGAGAACATCAACGCGCACGTACGGACGCTGGCGCTGGCGCGCGCGTGGCTCGAGACGTGAGCAGACGGGAGCGGCGCGACGAGGTAGAACCAGCCGAAGTGAGCAGGGAGAGAGACGTGGCCGCCGCGAAGTCCACCCGGAACGATGTGCAGGGCGCCCTGGAGCTCGCGGTGTTCGCCGGGGGCCGCGTGACGCGGCACCCGCTGCCGGCCGAGGGCCGGGTGTCGCTCGGCCGGTCGCCGGAGAACGACGTCCCGATCGACGACAGCTCCGTCTCGCGCCGGCACGCGATCATCCACCTCGGCCCGCCCATCGCGATCGAGGACCTCGGGAGCGCGAACGGGACCCGCCTCCGCCGCGAGCGCACCGCCGGGCCGACGACCAAGCTGCTCGAGCTCCAGCCCGACCAGGGCAAGACGATGGAGCTCTCGGTCGGGGACGCGGTGAACCTCGGCTCGACGCTGATCGTGATCCTGCCGCGCGAGGGCGCCGCGAGCGCGGCGCCGGGCCAGGGGCAGGGCCAGCCCATCGTGCTCGACCCGGCCATGGAGCGGCTCTACGCGCTGGCCGAGCGCGTGGCCGGCGCGCCGATCACCGTGCTCCTGCTCGGCGAGACGGGCGCCGGCAAGGAGGTGCTGGCCGAGCACATCCACCGGCGCTCGCCGCGCGCGCAGGGGCCCTTCGTGCGGCTCAACTGCGCGGCGCTCTCCGAATCGCTCCTCGAGAGCGAGCTGTTCGGCCACGAGCGGGGCGCGTTCACGAGCGCGGTCCAGGCGAAGCCGGGCCTCCTGGAGACGGCCGAGAAGGGCACGGTGCTGCTCGACGAGGTGGGCGAGCTGCCGCCCAGCATCCAGGTGAAGCTCCTGCGCGTGCTCGAGGAGCGGAAGGTGATGCGCGTCGGGGGGCTGAGCCCGCGGCCCATCGACGTGCGCTTCCTCTCGGCGACGAACCGCGATCTGGCCGCCGAGGTGAAGCGGGGCGCTTTCCGGGAGGATCTGTTCTTCCGGCTGAACGGCATCGCGCTGACGATCCCGCCGCTCCGGGCGCGCATCGCCGAGATCGCGCCGCTCGCGCGCGCGATCGCCGACCGGACCGCGAGCGCCGTCGGGCGCCCGGCGCCGGCGTTCGCCCCCGAGACGCTCGCCGCGCTGGAGGCGCACCGCTGGCCCGGCAACATCCGCGAGCTGCGCAACGTCATCGAGCGCGCGGTCGTGCTCTCCGGCGGGGACACGCTGCTCCCGGAGCACCTCCTGCTCGACGCCGCCGCTGCGCTACCGCACCCTGCGGCGGCGCCCGCCGAGACGCGCCCCGCGGCGGCGCCTGCCGAGACGCGCCCCGCGGCGGCGCCTGCCGAGGCAGCTGCGCCGCCCGCCGGCGCGGTCCCCCCGGCCGAGGGCGCGGGCGGCCTTCGGGGCGAGCTCGACGCGATCGAGCGGCGGCGGATCGTCGACGCGCTGGAGCAGTGCGCCGGGAACCAGACGCAGGCCGCGGCGCTCCTCGGCATGCCCCGCCGCACCTTCGTGGCCCGGCTGAGCGCCTACGGCATCCCGCGGCCGCGCAAGGGCAAGGCCACGCGCTGACGCGGCGGCTGTTGTCGGCCAGAGCGCTCCGACGTCCAGGCCGGTTGGGCGGCGACCACGCGAATTGAGCGAGCTTCGCTCAAGTGGCGCCAAGAGGGCCCGACTGACCTCGGATATCCCGCGCGATTGCCTGTGGTTCCGGTGGCACGCGCGCTGCTGTGTGGGCCGACGAGAGCCGGGCTCGATGTCCCGGCGTCAAGAACGAAAGGATATTGCCATGAAGAACCTTCTTCTCGCGCTCACCGTCTCCCTCTTCGCGTCGTTCACCGCCGCATGCGTCGCGACATCGACAGAGGATGCCGAGGTCGAGCCGGATCAGGAGACGATCGTGGAGAGCTCTCAGGAGCTCGTCGTATGCCCCGGGGCCGGCACGTGCGAGAGGGCCGACAGGTATTGTCAGGATCCCCAGAGCACCCCCAACTGGTGCGATATCCTGACGCGTTGCCTCGAGTGCGGCTCCGACCCCTGATCGAGCGCGAGGCGGCGCGCCCCTAGCGCTCTGCTGGACAGCGCCTCACTTCGCGCCGAGGAGCTTCAGAAGCTCTGCCCGCTCGAGGTCGGTCGGCTCGCGATTGCAGTCCTTGCCGGCGTTCTGCAGGGCCGCGATCTGGTGGTCGAGATCCTTCGCGTCGACGGTCTGGCAGCCCTCCTCGAAATCGGAGCACTCGGCGACGGACAGCGCGGTCCCCGACACGTAACGGCAATCCGGGTCCTCGGGCCGATATTTGAGGAATGGTGTGGCCTCGGTGAGGAGGCACGTCGAGTCCGAGGGCGCATTTACCTTCTTGCAGCGCGCGGACGCGACGCGAGCCACCCTGCGCAGCTCTTCTACAGGATAGCGACGGCTTCGGGGACCGGCAGGGCTCGCCGCGGCGGCTCCGCCAGCCGGGGCCGCGGGCTCAGCGACGGCCACCCCTGAGGCACCACCCCCCCGACTCTCCGGCGTCGAAGGCGAAGGCGGCGAAGAGGAAGCGCACCCACAGGCGAGAAGCGCAGCAACTGTGATGAGATGAGTTCCCCCAACCTTCATGGGCTACCTGTATCACACCTCGTCTCGCCCCGGCAATGCAGAGCTCACCCGCCGAGCGCCATTCCAGCACGTCGAACATTCCAGCAAAATTGAATATTTTCAGCAAGAACGCCCCATCCAGGGACGGGGGCGGTCGGTGCTCCGGGGCTGTCGCGTGCGCGCCCGCGCGACGCTCGCGCAAGCGCCGCTCGCGCAGGTCTTGCTCAAGTCGAGCGAGGGTGACCCGACCTGCGGCGCCGGAACGCGAGGGCTCCTCGGATCCTGCGCGGATCCCCGTGTCCTCGCGGTGGCATGACGCCTGCTAAAAGGCCAATCGCCGCGCGCAGCGCCGCTATCTCGGCAGGAGAGCGCGCAGGCAACCCCCGAAGGGAGCTCTATCATGATGCGTGCATTGTTCGCCGCGTTGTCCGTCTCGTTGCTCGCTGGTTGCGCGGCGTCGTCCGATGGAGAGTCATCCGCGGAAGACCTCGTCCCCGAGGACATGGTCGCGCACTCAGACCAGGCGACGCTGAGCTCAGCGCGGTTCGAATGTCCTCCGGAGAAATGTGACAAGGCCATTCCCTCCGAGGAACCCTGGTGGGCCATCAAGCGCCGTCCCGTTCAGGACCATCGTTATCTGGCGGCGCCCGGCGCGGGCATCGACGACGCCGCAGAAGTGACGGACAGCGACGCGATCGCCCTCTCCTCGGCGGTGACGTTTCACTCGGAGACGCCGTTCTACGTCCCGCCGCGCGTCGGCGGCGACGCCGACTTCGGCGGGCACGGGCCGCGCACCACGCTGGAAGTGGAGCTCCACGTCTTCTATGGCAACGAGGTCTGGGCGTCCGTCCATATCGACGCCATCGAGACGAAGAGCGACTGGACGCGCGCCGAGGGGACGGGCTGGTTCCACCTCTACACCGCGCCCAGCAACATCGCCGAGATCCTCAGCCCCACGTACTTCGAGCACGAGTACCTCGACACGAACCACGCCCACGACCTCTTCTCGTTCTCCACCGGCAGCCTGGTCTCGCTGCTCGACTATGTCGGCGACACGAAGGGCAACGAGGCGGGGACCAGGACCGGCGTCCAGGTCTTCTTCCAGCCCATCACCGTGGGTCTCCTGTGAACCCCGGCGCGGGCGCGCGTCCGGCGAGGTCCGCCCCTCCGGACGTCGCGCTCGCGCCGGACAAGTCGGCCAACATTCCAAGGTTCCACACACGAGACGAGGAGTTCATCAAGCCATGAGCATTGGATTGAGCACGGGCGAGCTGGGTGTCACGAGGGGAGACATCTTGCCCAAAGGGACGGATCCGCCGTACAAAACGCAGATTCCCATCGACTCGAAGCTCCGCTTCTTCGAGACGATCACCGGGGACTCGCTCCTCCAAGTGGCCGTGGCGGGCTTGACGCCCCCAGGCGGGTACACCGCGAAGACCGAGTACTGGTCGAGGCTCGCCCCCTTCAAGTCGACGGCGATCACCCTGGTCTCGTCCGGGTTCACGAGCGACCGGGGGACGTCGAAGTACGCCGAGGAGTTCCGGGAGTGGCTCGCCGGGGGCAGCGTCCTCTCGACGAGCCAGGAGGCGTCGGAGCAGCAGTGGACTCAGGGCACCTACCAGCCGGCCTCTCCGGCCAGCGCGCTCTACTGGGCCGTCGATCCGGACGAGCCGATCGGGCGCCGGATCGGCCTCCTCGTGGAGCTCGGCAGCACCGGCGAGCTGCGCAACGCGATCTGGTACAAGATGGATGAGCCGCCCCAGGACGGCCTCATCTTCCAGAACCGCCCGAGCAAGCTGAAGTTCAAGCAGGTGTTCGCGGAGGACGGTACGCCTTCGGACAACCCGCACGACATCGCCCCTCAGCACACCTGGTACTACTACCATGGCGTGATGAGGCCCGCGTGAGCGGCCAGCGCGCTTGACGCCTCGCCCGGGGGCGCCGCCCCAGGCGCGCGCGGGCAGGCCTCCAGCGCAGGACGGCCGAGCGCCGAGCCGCTCACCCCGGCGCCGGGCGCGCCAGCCGGAACCCGATCCCCCCGAAGCGATCCCCGGGCTTGCCCGCGAAGCGCCCCGCCGCGCGGCAGAGGTTCGGCGACGTCGACCACGCGCCGCCCCGCGCCGCGCGGAAATCCGCGTCGCCGTCGTCGGCGGGATCGAGCAGCACGATGCCCGCTTCGGTCCGCGTCCCCTCGCGCTTCCACGCGTTGATGCACCAGTCGCGCACGTTGCCCGCCGCGCCGCGCAGGCCATAAGGGCTCTCGTCCTGCGGGAAGTCGTCGACGGGCCGCCGGCCGGCGACGCCCTCGTGGCTGCCCAGCATGCAACCCCAGGTCGGCTCCAGGAAATCACCCCAGGGCATGCACCGGCCGTCGACGCCCCGCGCCGCCTTCTCCCATTCGAGCTCGTTCAGGAGGCGCCACGGCGCGCCCGTCCCGGCGGCGTACCACGCCGCATAACGCATCGCCGCCCGCCAGTGGACGAACGCGACGGGCATCCTCGGCTCCTCCTGGACGTCGGTCTGGATGCACCCGAGCCGGAAGCGGCCGTCGTCTCCCCGCTCGAACCGGAGCGAGTCCGGGCTCGATCCCGAGGCGGCGCGGCCGAGCGAGAGGCGCGGGCAGCACTCGAGGGCCTCGGCCTCCCGCCCGCTCGCGACGAGCGCGTTGAGGAAGGTGAGGTACTCGGCGTTCGTGACCGGGTGCCTCCGGACGATGAAACCGTCGCACCAGAGCCGCGTCCGCGGGAGGCTGTCCCCCGCGTCCGGATCGCCGCCGGCGAGGAACCAGCCGGCCGGCACGTAGAGATCGTCCTCGCCGAGCTCGCCGAGGCGAAGCAGGCGCACCGGGTGGGCCCCTTCCCCGCCTGGCCGGACGCCGTCCCAGCGCCGCCCGCGCTCGATGAGCACGGGATACCACGCGTCGTGGTACCCCGGCGCGCGCAGCGTGAGGAGGTAGCTGCCGCGCGGGAGCGCCACCTCGAGCAGGGGCGTCGGGCCGAGCTCGCGCGCGAGCTCGGGCACGAGCCTCCGGTCGCGCTCGACGTAGCGGTGGAGGGAGACCTGCGCCCCCGCGGGCGCGGTCGCCAGCGTGAGCGCCCCGTCGCCGGCGAGCAGCACCGCGTGGCGCCCGCGGTCGTGCTGCCGGAGGAGCGCCTCGGCGCGCGCCGCGCCCCGCGGATCCCGCGCTTCTTCGGCCTGGACGAGCTCCTCGGCGTAGTGGTCGGCCAGCGCCTCGTGCGCCTCGCGGAGATCCGGCGCCTCGTTCAGCGCCGAGCGGAGGACCTGCATCCACTCGACCTGGCCGAGCGACGCCTCCCGCTCCAGGCGCTCCGCCTCGTCCTCGAGCCGCCACCCGCGCGCCTTCTGCTCGGCCGGATCGAACGAGCTCAGGCCGTCGAGGATCGCCCGCGCCTCGTCGCGCAGCGCCCGGGCGCGCGCCCGCGTCGCCTCGATCTCCGGCCGGATCGCGCGGGCATGGTCCACGATCGCGAGCGCGCGCTCGCGCCGCCGCGCGCCGTCGAGCCAGCTCCGGAGGTCTTCGGCGAGCGCGCCCGCGTCCGGGGTGCGAGCCTCCGGGGCGAGCGCCATCGCGCGGGCGCAGATCGCCGCGAGCTCCGCGGGCACCTCGTGGGGGGCGCTCGCGTCGACCGGCCTGAGCCCGCCGGTGAGGAGCGCGCCCCAGACCGCCGCGGGCTGGCCGCCGTAAGGGTGATGCCCGGCGAGGATCTCGTAGAGCACGACGCCGAGCGCGTAGACGTCGCTCGCCGCGCCGAGGCGATCGCCCTCGCCTCGCGCCTGCTCCGGGGCCATGTAGAGCAGCGTGCCCAGCACCTCGCCGGGCTGCGTGAGCGGTGCCGCCTCGATCACGTCCGCCGCGCCCGCGGCCCCGGGCGAGGCGCGCAGCGGCGCGGAGGGCCGCGCGAGGCCCCAGTCCATCACCAGGACCTCGCCGAACTCGCCGATCATCACGTTGGCGGGCTTGAGGTCGCGGTGCATCACGCCGCGGCTGTGCGCGTACGCCACGGCCTCGCAGACGCGGAGGAACGTGTCGACCGCCCGCCGCAGCGCGACGGGCGAGAGGCTCCCGCCGCCGGCCGCGTACGCCTCGGCGATCACCTCGCCGAACGTGCGCCCGCGGACCTCCTTCATCGTGAACCACAGCCGCCCGTCGGCGAGCTCGCCGCACTCGTGCACCGGCACGATCCCCGGGTGCTGGAGCGCCGCGGTCAGGCGCGCCTCGGCGAGGAAGCGGGCGCGATCGGGCGTCGCGTCGCGCGTCTCGGACGACTGGATCTTCATCGCGAGCACGCGCCCCAGGATGCGATCGCGCACGCGGCGCACCTCGCCCATGCCCCCGCGCCCGATGCAGCCGAGGTCCTCGTAGCGCTCCTCCGCGGACAGGCGCTCGGGGGCCGTGACGGAGATCGGCGGCGGCTCGGAGGCCGTGGCGCCCGGGGCCTCGCGCAGCCTGAACGTGACGTCCGACGCCGCGCCGGCCGGCGGCGCGCTTCCCGACGCGGTCGAGGCGGGCGCGCCGCCTGCGGGCTGCGTCAGCGCCATCCGCTCGCGCTCGCTGAGGCTCATGCGTCGTCCACTCCGCGGATCGCGCCGGGAAGCTCCCCAGGGCCGAGGTCCGCGCAGACTCTATCGTCGGGGCGCGCTGGGCTCAACCCGACAGGCGCTGTACGACCCGATGAGCGCCGGCAGCCTAGCTGCGCAGCGCGGCCGTCGCCTGGGGCCGGAGCGCGGGGCGCGGACGCAGCGCCGGGCGTGGGCGCTTGGCCACCTCGGCCTTCCTCGGCACGGACGGCCTCGCGTCGGCTCTCCAGGGCTGGAACCGCTCGTCCTTCCACATCACGAGGCCGCCCGACAGGGGCGCCTCGGGCCCCGCGTCGTCCTCGGACCGCAACCAGACGAGCGGGCGCGCCTCGAAGACGGGCTGCGTGCACGCGATGTCCTCGAACGCCGCGGACCAGGAGCCGGTGTTCCCGAAGAACACCCCGCCTTCCCAGCTCCCCTCCGGGTTGTGGGTGTGCCCGAAGATCACGGCCTTGGCGCCGTGCGCCCTGGCCACGGACCGCGCCGCCCGGTTCACGCCCTGCCAGACCGCGTCGAGCGTGGGCTTCGGCACGGCGCACTCGTACGCGACGAGGAGCGTCGGCGCGAGCAACGCCGCCGCCGCGAGCCCCCCCGGCATCCAGCACAGGCACGCGAGCGCCGCGAGGATCCCGAGCGCCGCGAGCCCGAGGCGATCCAGCCAGAGCTCGCGCGCCACGCGGCCGAGGCAGTCCTCGGCCGGCCGCGCGAACAGCCGCGCGTGCTTGACCACGGCGGGGAAAGGCGCGCCCGTCTCGCGGGCGGCCGCGGCGAGGTCCGCACGCCGGAGCGCCCGGCGGCTCGGGTCGCGCCGGCGCACGAGCTCGATCATCGTGCGCAGCGCGCCCACGCCGAAGGCGAACACGAGGGAGCGGCCAGAGAACAGGTAGTACCGCGTCCAGTGAGAGAGATAACCGAAGCCGGAGAGCATGAACGACGAGTCGACGTGCGGGTTGAAGTACCCCATGCGCGACACGAGCAGGCGGCTCACGAGCGAGCCCATCGTCGGCTGGATCTCCCCCGGATTCCGGCCGAACGGCGCCATCGGGTAGCGATAACAGCAGTACGAGTCGTACTGATTGCCGTGCTCGACGATGACGCCGTCGTGCGTGCGGTGGAACCAGGCGCGGAAGGCCACCCGCGCCGCGAGCGCCGCGCGGAGCTCCTCGGTCGAGCCCGCCGGAGGGCCGCCGCCCCGGGTGGCGAGCTCGTGCATGGCCGCGTCCACGACGCTCCGCTGCACCGCCTCGCGCACCTCGGGCAGCGTGAGCTGGATGTCGTGGTTGCCGGCCACGAAGACCGCGGTGTGCCCGTCCGCGACGATCCGGCCGACAGCCGCGACGAACACCGGGTGATCGCGCAGGATGGCCTCCATCGCCGGCACGGCGTGCTCGGCGGTGCGCGGCAGGTCGTGGACCACGCTCTCGTTGCCGATCACCCGAGGCGCATCCAGGTCGAAGATGTCGCCGTTCAGGACCAGCGTCAGCGCGTCGCGCTCCGCGCCGAGCCCCCCGGAGCCGCCCGCCCCCTTCCGGACCTCTCCCCGGAGCGCGTCGAGCATCGCCGCGATCTCCCCGTCCGGGGAGTACGGCGCCTGCCGATAGCGCATCCAGAGACCGTCGGTCGGCTCGAGCTCACATAGATGGATGTCTGAGATAGCCACCGTGTGGTGCATCGGCGGGAAAACTGACATGAGCACGTCTCCACGCCAGCCACAGGACCGTCAAGACTTGGTGTCACCGGGCGTCGAGAGCGCCCTGCTGCAGTGCGCCCGGAGCGTGATCCGACGCGCAATCACGCTCAGCACACCTGTTCGCCACGGTGCATCCCCGTGACTGTCGCGCGCCCGCCACGAGCGAACTCGGAACGATCGAGCACGAAGCGCATTGAGATCTCGGCTCCTGGATTCTCACCAAGAGAGCAACTGACCGAGCGGACCCCTCTGGTTGGGGCTCGGTCGCCCCGGACCACATGATGTTGTGGCCGCCCCGGACGCGGCGAAGCCCTGGCGAGCGCGACGAGCGGCCCCATCTTTCCTGGGCGGTCGCCGGCGCGATGTTCCGTCCGGGGGCGCGCGAGCCCTGGGGGGCGCCGGCCTCTGGTACGATGCACACTGGCGGAGCGAGGTGGACGCAAACCATACTGGGTGGACGGCCTGTTGAGCCCGTGTGGCGTTCCGCGGGGGGAGCTCCGCGACAGAGAGGTGACCATGTCGACCCATTTCATCGACGGCAGCTGGGTGATCGGCGCGGGCGAGCCGTTCGCGAGCCGGAACCCCGTGACGCAGGCGGTCGTCTTCGAGGGACGCGCCGCGAGCGAGGAGCAGGTCGACGCGGCCGTGACGGCGGCGCGCGGCGCGTTCGCTGCGTGGCGCGATCGCGGCCTGGAGGGGCGGGCAGCGCTGGTGAAGCGGTTCGCCGGCCTCCTGGGCGAGCACAAGGCGCGGCTCGCGGACGTGATCGGGCTGGAGACGGGCAAGCCGCGCTGGGAGGCGCTCACCGAGGTCCAGACGATGATCGGCAAGATCGACGTGTCGCTGATGGCCTGGCGCGAGCGGACGGGCGAGCGTCAGGCCGAGGCGGGCGACGCGATGGCCGTGGTGCGCCACCGGCCGCACGGCGTGGTCGCTGTGCTCGGGCCCTACAACTTCCCGGGCCACCTGCCGAACGGTCACATCGTCCCGGCCCTGATCGCGGGCAATTGCGTGGTGTTCAAGCCCTCGGAGCTCACGCCGAGGGTCGCGGAGGAGACCGCGCGGCTCTGGCAGGAGGCGGGCATCCCGGCCGGGGTGCTCAGCCTGGTCCAGGGGGGGAGGCGCACAGGCGCCGCGCTCGCCGGTCACCCGGGCATCGACGGCCTCTTCTTTACAGGCAGCTCCGGCACGGGCAACGCGCTGCACCGGCAGCTGGCGGGCCAGCCGGAGAAGATCCTCGCCCTGGAGATGGGCGGCAACAACCCGCTCGTCGTCCAGGACGTCGCGAACACCGAGGCGGCGAACCACCATATCCTTCAGTCGTCCTTCATCTCGGCGGGCCAGCGGTGTACATGCGCGCGGCGGCTGCTCGTGCCGGCGACGCCGGAGGGCGACGCGCTGGTGGCGCGCCTCGTCGACGCGGCGTCCCGGCTCAAGGTGGGCAGGTACGACGACGCAGAGCAGCCGTTCATGGGCGCGGTGATCTCGCTCGCGGCGGCGGATCGGCTGCTCGCGGCGCAGGCACGGCTGGTCTCGCTCGGCGGCGAGGTGCTGCTGGAGATGCGCCGGCTCGAGGAGGGGACCGCGCTGCTCTCGCCCGGCATCCTCGATGTGTCGGCGATCAAGGAGCTACCGGACGAGGAGCATTTCGGGCCGCTCCTGCAGGTGCAGCGGTATGGGAGCTTCGATGAGGCGCTCTCGCTGGCCAACCGCACGCGTTATGGGCTCGCGGCCGGGTTGATCTCGGATCGCAGGGAGCTCTATGAGCGGTTCTGGCGGGAATCCCGGGCGGGGATCGTCAACTGGAACAAACCGCTCACGGGGGCGTCGAGCGCCGCGCCGTTCGGTGGGGTCGGGAGCAGCGGGAACCACCGGCCAAGCGCGTATTACGCGGCGGACTACTGCGCGTATCCGGTCGCGGGGCTGGAGGCGGCGGCGGTGGCGCTGCCTGGGCAGCTGGCGCCGGGGATGCGGCTCAACAGCTAGAACCAGGACCAGGCGCAACGGCCGCCGGGGAGAGGGGAGGGGGCGCGCGGGGGCGAGGGGGGCCCTTCCCGCGGACTCGCGCCTTGTGGTGGCTATGGCCGGCTGTGCGGGAGAGGAAGATCTGGGGGGACTGGCTGCGGAGCGGGCCGGCGCTCGGATCCGCGGGGCCCTTCCCCCTCGCCCCCGCGCGCCCCCTCCCCTCTCCCCGGCGGCTCCATATTGGAACCGGTGGGTGGGGGGACGAGGGTTCGGAGTTGGACAGGAGGGGTCAGGAGGCGGAGCTCTGCGGGCCTAGCTCTATCGGGATGGCGGTGAGGCCGCGCATGCCGGGGTTCATGCGCCAGGTCAGCGGCCCAGGGGAGAGCTCGGCGTCGGGGAAACGGCGCAGGAACGTGGAGATGGCAGCCTGGGCCTCCACCCGGGCGAGCGCGGAGCCGGCACAGTAATGGACGCCCAGGCCGAGCGAGATGTGACGGATGTCCGTGCGGCGGAAGTCGAGCTTGTCGGGGTCGGGGAACTGCGCGGGATCGCGGTTCGCCGCGCCGAGCACCAGGAAGGCGCGATCGCCCTTCGGGATCCGCACGCCGTCGAGCTCGATGTCGTCGAGCGCGACGCGGCTCATCCACTGCACCGGAGAGTCGTATCGGAGCAGCTCCTCCACCGCCGGGCCGATCAGCGACGGGGTGCCGCGCAGCGCTTCGCGCTCGGAACGGTGGAGGAGGAGCGCGAGCAGGCCATTGCCGATGAGGTTCTTCGTCGTCTCGTGGCCGCCGAAGAGCAGCATGCAGCACGTCGAGAGCAGCTCCTGCTCGCCGAGGATCGCGCCCTGCTCCTCCGCGAGGATGAGCTGGCTGAGCAGGTCGTTGCCGGGGCTCTGCCGCCGGGCCGCGATCACGCCGCGGAAATAGTCCTCCAGCTCGGCCACGGCGCTCAGCGCGCCCCCCGCGATCTCCAGCGTCGGCCGGCCGGCGCCGAGGAAGCCGCCGAGCGCGTTGGACCAGCCCTTCAGCCGGTGCCGGTCCTCGACGGGTACACCGAGCACCTCGCCGATCACGAGCAGCGGCAAGAGGTCGCCGAGATCGCGGAGGACGTCCATCCGGCCCGCCGGGGCGACCGCGTCGAGCAGCTCGTTGACCAGCGTCTCCACCCGGGAACGCAACCCCTCGACGAGCCGCGGCACGAACGCCTTGTTGATCAGCGAGCGGATGCGCGTGTGCTCCGGCGGATCGAGCAGCAAGGCCCACGACGCCAGGTTGCGGCGCAAGGGCTCCAGCCGCTGCCGCACCTCGTCAGGCAGCTTCGTCACGAAGGCGCTGGAGCGCTTCGCCGACAGGCGCGGGTCACGAAAGCCCGCCGCGACCTGGTCGTAGCGGGTGATGAGCCAGCCGTTGTAAGCCGCGCTGAAGTACACGGGCGCTTCCTGGCGCAACCTGGCGTACACGGGGTACGGGTTCGCGAGCGTCTCCGGCGACTGGAGGCGAAACGGATCGAGATCAGCGTCCGCCGCTGGATTGGCCGCGGGCGGTGCGTCGGGCTTCGGTGCGTCGGGCGAGTTCATCGAAGCAGGGTACGACGGCCACGCCCGCTTGGGAACCGGCGCGACCCACGCCCGCGCAGGCCCGCCCCAGGCCGGCCTCCCCGCCAGCGCACGGGCGCGCGGCCGCCCTTGGCGACAACGGCTTCCGCCCACCTCTGCACCATGCCGATCAGAGCGGCGGTCTCCCGCACAGGAGACGGGCCCAGATCGGCGTTTTCGGCGCGCAAGCGCACTCCGGTGCGCTGAGCACCGAAAACGTCGAGGTGGGCCCGTATCCGAAGCGGGTGACCGTCGCTCTAGGCCCAGAGCTTGATTCCGCCGAGCAGGCCAGCGACGTTGTCCACCACGACGACGTTCTCGGGCAGCCGCGAGGCGTCGAGCAGTCGCGCGTTGCCGCCGCCGAGGTAGAGCTTGCGGTAATTGAAGATCGGCTCGACCTGCTCGATCATCTTGCGCACGCGCTTGTTCCAGCGCCTCGGGCCGATGCGCTTGCACTCGGCGTCGAACACGCGGTCCTCGTACTTCAGGTCCCTCTTTCCGTACGGATGGTGCCCGAGCTCGAGGTTCGGCACGTAGCGGCCGTCGATGTACAGCGCGCAGCCGAGCCCCGTGCCGAAGGTGAGCACCATCTCGAGCCCCTTGCCCTCGATGACGGCGAGCCCCTGGATGCCCGCGTCGTTGGCGACGCGGACAGGCTTGCCGAGGCGGCGCTCGACGGCCTCGCCGAGCGGGTAGCCCTTCCACTTCTCGTTGTCGAGGTGCGGCGCCGTCTTGGTCACGTTCTCCATCACCACCCCGGGGAAGCCGATCGAGACGCGGTCGAACTCCCCCTGCGCCCGGGCGATCTCCTCGATGAGGTCGAGGATGGGGTCCGGCGAGGCCGGCTGGGGCGTCGACACGCGCACGGGATCCGTCATCGGAGTCCCCTGCTCGTCGAGGATGGTGGCCTTGATCCCCGTTCCGCCGATATCGATACAAAGCGTGCGCATGGATCCCTCTGTACTCCCCCCGGAGCTCTTCCTCCGGGGCCGCCGCGGATGCACCCACGCGCCCGCGTTCGCGGCGGACATAATCTAGAGCTCTGGCTGCGCGTCAACCGGCGCCGCAACAGCGCACGCCTGAGCGGGCGACCACGCCCCCTGCGCCCGCCCTCCCGCGCACGCTCCGCCCGGCGCCGACCAGCGCGCCCCCCGGTGCCCCGGCCCCCGCGCCGCCCGCCCCCGGGCGACGCTCAAGGCGAGCCGCAAGCGTCGCACGCGACGCTCGGCGGCGGCGCACCGTTTGCGAGCCCGTCGAGCCATTGCACGAGGCGCGCTCCGCGCGACTCGAGGGTGTAAAATTCCGGCCGCCAGAGGATGCAGTGCGCGGAGCCGGCGGCAAGGAACGACCTGAAGTTCGGCGTCGACGCCTCGATTTCGGCGATCTCCGCCCTCATGGCGTCTGACCACGCCTGGGCGTCGCCGCCGCCCATCGCGTTGAAGAAGAAGACCTGGTCCTCATCATAGGCGGTGTTGTACTGCGACAGGCGCATGTCGGGGTAATGGGCGCCGATCTTCTCGTAGAGCACCGACAGCCGCGCGAGCTGGGCCGGGTCGAGGCCAGGTATCCATGTGGGATAAGCGCCCTCGGGCTTCCAGGAAGGAAGGCTGTCCCTGAAGAACGTCTCCGTGATGATCCCTGCCCCGCTGTCGGCGAACTCGATGACCGACGCGCTCTTGTAGTGCTCTCGTAGGTGCGCGGACCAGAGGATGGCGCCGTACGCGCCCGCGCTGCAGCCCGTCACGAAGATCTTCTCCGGCGCGGGGACGTTCTCGTAGACCCAGCCGAGCGCCGCGCGGACGTTGACGGCGCCCTTGTGCTGGATGGTGACGGCCTGGCTCCCCTCCCCATACGTGGCCACGTTGTCGCCCCAGTGGACGTCCCCGGTGCAATAGGGGATGTACACATGGTGCCAGTCCTTGAAGGGGTTGTCCGGGTTCTCATGATCGTAGATCCCGGTCGCCAGGGCGTCCTCGCCGACCGTCTCCTGG
This sequence comes from Sorangium sp. So ce281, assembly GCF_051527395.1. Taxonomy (NCBI): domain Bacteria; kingdom Pseudomonadati; phylum Myxococcota; order Polyangiales; family Polyangiaceae; genus Sorangium; species Sorangium sp. So ce281. Next base: position 1,008,359 of record NZ_CP150322.1, on the reverse strand, counting down.
AAGAGCGCTCCCGCGAACGAGCACGTGGTTGCGTCCCAGCACGCGCCGCCGCCCCGGAACTCGACGATGAGGCGATTGACGGTGCCCGGACGGACGAAGTACTTGAAAGGATCACCGCGCGAGCACGTCGTCTCGCCGCCCGGCGCGATGGAGCTCCAGCCGGACGGCAGGCTCAGGATCCCGCCCCGCGGCTCGCTGCTCGGGTCTTCGTGCTCGGCGGACGCGCCGTCACAGCCGAGGACGGCGAGCGGGCAGAGCAGGAGTTGAACCGCGAGGGGCGGAACGATCTTGAATCGCATGGAGGGCGGAGAATACCACTCCATGACGCGCGGGCATCACCGCCGGTGACGGCCCGCCCGGCGGTGCCGTCGCGTCATGGCACAGGGGCGTGCTCTGCCCACAGCTGCGCCGCGGCCTCGCCGACCGCGCGGCGGATCGACCCCTCGTCGAGGCGGGCGCGGTCGCGCGGCGCGAGGGCGGCGCAGACGCCGAGCGCGACGAGGTAGAGGGCGCCGAGGAGGCCGATCCAGCGCAGGCCGGACGCACCCAGGCGTGAGATGATCTCGATGGGCACGATCTGCGCGCGGATCTGGACGGCCCCGATCACGATCACGGCGCGGTCTCCTTCCTGGAGCTCGATGTCGGCCGGGCCCGTCAACAGGCGCGCGAGCCCGTCGGCCCCATGGAGGCGCGCCCGCGTCCGCCGCGGGACGTGCAGCACGTAGCGGGCGCCGATCACCTCCGCGATGACCGGGGCCGCTCTATCGAGCTCCGCCGACGGCACGCGCACGATGGACGCGGGCGTGTCTCCGATGTGCGCGCGCCCCTCCGCGAGCACATGGCGGACGCCGAGCACGTCTTTGCCTCGGACGGCGACGAGCTCCAGCGCGCGCCGCGCAGAGGCGCTCGCCGCGGGCGGCCGCGACCTCCGGTCGCTGACAGGTTCGGCCGCCGCTGCCTCATTAGGCCCTTTCGCCATACTCTCCAGCCCCCTTCGTCGGCCACCGGCAGGGCTCGACTCGACATGTCACCTGAAGACCCTGCCCCCGGCGGTGCCGCCCCGCGCGCTTCCGCATCAATCCCCTTCCCTGGCTCCTGGCACGGAGCGTTCCGTGGCAGAGCGCGCAGGTACGTGGCGGCCCGACGGCCCGCGCCGGCGCGTGAGGCCCCGGAGGACGCGCCCCGCGACCGCGCGCCGAGGCGCGACGGGGACGCCCGCCCCGGGGGCAACGCCGCCGCTCCGGGCACGGCGCGCGGCGCGCGACGCGGCGCGCCGTGCCCGGAGCTCCGCCCCTATTTCGTGGCGCCCTCCCGGCGCTGGTGTAGATCGCCGCCCGTGAGGAAGCGCCCCCTCGGCAAGACGACCCTTCAGGTCTCGGAGCTCGCCCTAGGCACCTGGGGACTCTCCGGCGACGGCTACGGTCCCATCGCCGACGTCGAGATCGATCGCGTCATCGATCGCGCGCTCGCGGTCGGCATCGACCTCTTCGACACCGCCGACGTCTACTGCCGCGGCGAGATGGAGCGCTGCCTCGGCAGGCGGCTCAAGGACGCCGGCACGACGTTCGTCGTCACGAAGATCGGCACCGTTCGCGACGGCGATCCTCCGACGAAGCGGTTCGACCCGGCCCACCTCCGCACCGCGTTCGAGCGGTCGCAGGAGCGCCTCGCCCGCGAGGTGGTCGACGTCGTCCTGCTCCACAACCCCACCGTGGCCGCGATGCAATCGAAGGAGGCCCTCGCCTTCCTGAAGGACCTCAAGCAGGCCGGGAAGATCCGCGCCTACGGCGTGAGCGCCGGCTCCGCGGACGTCGCCCGCTCCGCGCTGCGCGACGAGGTCGACGTCATCGAGATCGCCTACAACGCCTTCTTCCCCGGCGACCTCCACGACGTCGCCGGCGACGTCTCCGAGTCCGGCGCGGGCGTCCTCGCCCGATCGGTGCTCGCGCACGGGCTGCTCGCCGGCCAGTGGAGCACCGATCGCGAGTTCTACCTCGACGATCACCGCCACCAGCGGTGGACCCGCGACGAGCTCAGGACCCGCATCCGCCAGCTCGACGCGCTCCGGCCGCTGGTCACGGGCGCCGTCACGTCGCTCCGCTCGGCGGCCCTGCGCTTCGTCCTCGCGAACCGCGTCGTCTCGTCCGCCGTGCTCGGCCCCCGCTCGGTCGCCCAGCTCGACCAGCTCGTCCGCGAGGCCGGCATGCCGCCCTACCTCCAGGACACGGCGCTCACGGAGCTCTCCGCGCGCCTCAGGCAGGCCGGGATCGAGGTGTGAGCAGGATGGACCAGAACGACAGGGAGCTCGACGAGATCGTCCGCATCGCGCGCGCCGCGGCGGCGATCGTGATGGACGTGTACGCGACGCCGTTCGCCGTCGAGATGAAGGGCCCCGGCGACCCGGTGACCCGCGCCGACCGCGAGGCGAACGCGCTCATCTGCAGCGCGCTCGAGGCCGCCTTCCCCGGCGAGGCGATCCTCGCCGAGGAGAGCGTCCCGAGCGGCGACGAGCTCGCCTCGCGCCTGGGGAAGGAGCGGGTGTTCTTCGTCGACCCGCTCGACGGCACGCGGGAGTTCGCGGACAGGAACGGCGAGTTCGCCGTGATGATCGGGCTCGCGGACCGCGGCCGCGCGGCGCTGGGCGTCGTGGTGATGCCCACGACGGGCGAGGCGCTGGCCGGCCGCGCCGGCGAGGGCGGCGCCGCCTTCCTCGAGGCGAGGGACGGCAGCCGCAGGCCGCTCCGGGTCTCGGCGGTGAGCGCTCCGGCCGACGCGACGCTCATCGTCTCGCGCTCGCACCGGCCGAAGGAGATCGAGCCGCTCCTCGCGCGGCTCGGCATCTCGAAGGTCGTCCCCTGCGGCTCGGTCGGCGTGAAGATCGCCCGGATCGCGACCGGCGAGGTCGACCTCTACGTGCACGGCGGCGGCGGCGCCAAGCTCTGGGACAGCTGCGCGCCCGAAGCCGTGCTCCTCGGGGCGGGCGGCAGCTTCACCGACCTCTCGGGCGCGCCCATCGACTACAACGGCCCAGGGCTCAAGCTCGGCCGCGGCATCATCGCCTCGAACGGCGCCCTCCAGGCCGCCGTCGTCGCCGCGGCGAGGTCGGAGCTCGGCTGAGGCGCGATGCGGGGGCAGGCCGAGATCGTCATCATCGGCGCGGGGATCATGGGCCTCGCGATCGCGTACAACCTCGCGCGGCACCACGGCATCACCGACATCGTCGTCGTCGACCGGAGCTACCTCTGCGGCGGCGCCAGCGGGCGCAACGGCGGCGGGGTCCGGGCGCAGTTCTCGAGCGAGGGCAACATCCGGCTCATGCAGGAGAGCATCCGCATCTGCCGGGATTTCGCCCGCGAGATGAAGATCAACATCTGGTTCCGGCAGGGCGGCTACCTCTTCCTCGTGCGCAGCGAGGCCGGCCGCCGGACGCTCGAGAAGAGCGTCGCCGTGCAGAACGCGTGCGGCCTCGGGACGCGGATGCTCACCGCCAACGAGGCGCGCGCGATCGTGCCGCAGCTCTCGACCGACGGCGTCGTGGCGGCGAGCTACAACCCCGACGACGGCGTCGTGTTCCCCTGGCCGTTCGTCTGGGGCTACGCCGAGCGCGCGCAGAAGCTCGGCGTCGACATCGCCACCTTCACGAACGTCCTCGGCTTCCGCACGCAGGGCGCGCGGATCGACGCCGTGGTCACCGATCGCGGCGAGATCCGGACGAGCAAGGTCGTCAACGCGGCCGGCGCGTGGAGCCCCGAGGTCGCGCGCATGCTCGGCGTGGAGCTGCCGAACCACCCGCACCGCCACGAGATCTGCTCGACCGAGCCGCTCAAGCCCTGGCTCGGCCCGCTCGTCGCGGATCTCTCGAACGGCCTCTATTTTTCCCAGTCGATGCGCGGCGAGATCGTGGGCGGCATCTCCAACGAGGACGTCCCTGACGGCCTCGACATGGGGTCGAGCCACAAGTTCCTCTCCCTGTACGCGCGGGCGCTCGTCACCGCGTGCCCCCTCCTCGGCAGCGTGAAGGTGCTGCGGCAGTGGGCCGGCTGTTACGATCTCACCCCGGATCAGAACCCGATCGTGGGCGGGGTCGACGAGGTCGAGCACTTCTACCAGGCTTCCGGGTTCATGGGGCACGGCTTCATGATCGCGCCCGTCATGGGCAAGCTCCTCGCGCAGCACATCGCCGAGGGCGCCTCTCTCCCCCTGTTCGACCGCTGGAACCTGCGGCGCTTCAGGGAGGGCCGGCTCCTCAGCGAGGCGATGATCATCGGCTGAGCGCCCGCCCCGGCGGCGCGGCGGCGGCGTTTCGACGCGGCGCGCGCGCCGCACATGCCGCGCGCCCCGCGCTCCCCCGCCGTCCTGCGCTTCGCCTATACTCGCGCCCCTTCGCCATGGGTCACCTCGTCCTCGTCACCGGCTCCTCGAGCGGCATCGGCCTCGCGACCGCGGTCGCGTGCGCGGCCGCGGGCCACCGGGTCATCGCCACGATGCGCCGCCCCGAGAAGGCCGGCGCGCTCCTCGCCGCCGCCGGCGCGCGGGGCGTCACGCTCGAGATCGAGCAGCTCGACGTCGCCGCGGCGAGCGCGCCCGACAGGGTCCGGGAGATCCTCCAGAAGCACGGCCCCGCCTACGCCCTCGTCAACAACGCCGGCATCGCGGTCGGCGGCGCCTTCGAGGAGCAGGCGGACGGCGACGTCCGGGCGCAGTTCGAGACCAACGTCTTCGGGCTGATGGCCGTGACGCGCGCGGTGCTCCCGGCGATGCGCGGCGCGGGGCGCGGCCGCATCGTCAACGTCTCGAGCCTCTCCGGGCTCGTCGGTCTCCCCGGCGTGAGCGCCTACGCGGCCACGAAGCACGCCGTCGAGGGCTTCAGCGAGGCGCTGCGCTGGGAGGTCGCCCCGTTCGGCGTCCACGTCTGCCTCGTCGAGCCCGGGACCTTCAAGACCGAAATTTTCTACGAGAACCAGCGGCGCGGGGCCCACGTCTCGCTCGACGGCCCTTACGGCGCGATGACCAGGGCGATCGAGCAGATCGTCCTGAAGGACGCCGCCAAGGCGCCGCCGCCCGCCCCGGTCGCGGCCGCGATCCTCCGCCTCATCGACGACGCATCACCGCCTTTCAGGACCCTCGTCGGCCGGGACGCACGGGCGCTCGTCGCGCTGCGCCGTGTCATCCCCGACCGGCTCTTCGCCACGGGGATCCGTCGGCTCGTCTCGGCGCCGCGCTCGCGTTGACACGTTCTCTGACGGCGAATAGCGTCGGCTTCGCCGTTTCCATGGCGGAGCGGCGCCACGTCGTGGCCGAAGGGGGGCCGCGCCCCCTGCCGCGCGCTGTTTTTGTCCGCTTTCGTCCCCTCAGGCTAACGAAGGCTAGCCGCTGACCGCCTCTCCTGAAGCGCACCGTGCGACGGCGAGGTCAGGCCGGCAGCATCACCGAGGTCCCGGAGGAAACACCATGTCCCGCTCAGCACGCAGCATCCTGCCGCTCCTTCGCTCGCTCCTCCTGGGGGCCGCCACCGCGTCGTCGATGGCGCTCTCCGCGGGGGTCATCGTCGGATGCGGCGACGAGAACGACCCCGAGACGCACGTCAAGCGGCTCGACGACCCGGCCACGCTCACCGCCTCCGTCAACCGGCTCGTCCAGTTCTTCGAAGACGCGATGACGCGTGACAACAAGGACCGGAACGGCCCGACCGTGAAGCCGCTCCTCGACAAGATCATCGAGCCGATGACGCAGAAGTGCGTGGCCGGCGATCTCGACGAGCGCACGAACTCGAAGCTCATCAAGTTCATCTCCGACACGAGGGACCCGCGCGGCGAGGCCTGCCTCATCAAGGCGCTCAAGGACTACAAGCCCGAGTCCACCGAGGAGGACGTCCGCTGGGCCGTGCGCGGCCTCGGCGCGATGAAGTCGGAGAAGGCCGCCGAGCCGCTCATGGCCGTCTTCTCGAAGCTCCAGCACGGCAAGCCCAAGGGCTCGACGATCTCGCGCGACGTGCACGACGCGATGGTCGACATCAACAGCAAGGCCTGGGAAGACGGGCTCATCACGATGATCGGGCGCCCGATCAACGACCCGAAGGACGTCGGCACGATGCGGAACGAGCTGTTCTGGCAGATCACCGCCGCGGAGCTGCTCGGGTGGCAGCGCAGCGAGAAGGCGGTCGTGCCGCTGCTCAAGGTGGTGCTGTCGCCGTTCAAGGCGGACGCGGCCACGACGGCCATCCTGGCGCTCACGAAGATCGGCAAGCCCGCGATCCAGCCGACGATCGCGCTGCTCCAGGGCGACCAGAAGGAGCTCGTCGAGTACTCGAAGGTCGAGAACCTGAAGGGCGCCGGCGACAAGGCGAGCGCGGAGCAGAAGAAGGCCGCGGAGACCGCCCACGTCGCGGCGGCCGCGCTCGTCCTGGCGACGATCGGCCGGCAGGAGTCGGCGCAGCCGCTGCTCGCCGCGCTCGGGAAGGCCGAGGACGTGCCGCGCGCCATCATCGCGCGCGAGCTGACCAAGGTGCCCAGGACGCCGGAGACCCTCGCGGCCTTCCAGGCGGCCTACGAGAAGACGCCCGCGGGGCTCGAGATGCCGCCGGCCGGCATCAACGCGCGGGTGATGCTCGCCGAGGCGGCGAGCAACTTCTTCGACGCGAGCCTCGTGCCGTGGCTCGTGAAGACCGGCCTCGAGGCGCGCGGCGAGGAGGACGACGTCGCGCAGATCCGCGACGTCTCGCTGCAGACGGCGCTCAAGCTGATGAAGCCCGACCAGATCGCCGACGTCGACCGGCTCGCGGGCACCCGCACGAGCGGCGGCGGCACGGTCGGCAAGTCGATGGAGAAGGAGATCAAGATCGCGAAGGAGCTGCTCGGGGCCTGCGGTACCAAGCTCGAGTGTTACGTCGGCAAGCTCGGCGAGCCGGCGTCGCAGGCGAAGGAGACGCAGTTCCAGGGGATCAAGTCCGCCTACATGGTGGGCGTGCTCGGCACCCCCGAGGTCCGGCAGCAGATCATCGACGCGATGCCGAAGGTCTCGAACGCGGCCGTCCGCTTCGTCTCGGTCTCGGTCATCGACGCCCTCTCGCCGAAGGGCGACGCCGAGGTCGCGACCAAGCTGCAGAAGATCGTCGACGACGGCGAGGCCTCGAAGGATCCCGAGAAGATCGCCGGCAACGCGCCCTTCAAGACGGTCATCTACCGCCTCACCGCCCGCGCGCAGTGATCGCCGCAGCGCCGTGCGCCCCGTCCGCGGTCGGGGCGCACGGGGCGCACGAAGCGCGCAGGCGGGCACATCACCTGGCTCCAGATTTTCCTTGATTGGCGCCACCCGGGCGCGATGCTTGCCTAAAGCTCGCATGACGCTCGCACCACGCTTCACGGACGCGCCCGGCGCCTGATTTTCCCTGGCGTCTCCGCCGTCTTGACGGTTTACTCCGGCCCTTGTCACGGGGTCTTCCCCGCTGAAGAACGAACCATGATCGTGCTCGAGGTAACCCAGGGTCTCGCTGCCGGGCGCACCTTCGAGCTCCAGGGCGAGCTGATCACGCTCGGGCGCTCGTCGGACAACCGCGTCGTCCTCGACGATCGCCACGTCTCCGGGGCGCACGCGCGCATCGTGAGCGGCGCCGACGGGGTGATCCTCGAGGATCTGCGCTCGACGAACGGCACGAGCGTGACGCGGCGGGGCGAGCGGCTGGAGCTCGGCGCGGGGCGCAGCGCGCTCGCCCTCCAGACGGGGGACGTCATCGAGCTCGGCTCCGGGGACGCGGTCACCCGGATGGTGGTGAAGATCCCGGAGGAGGCCGACGACGCGCGGGTCGTCTCGATCCGCCGCCTCGACGAGATCGAGCCTGCCGAGGCGAAGATCGAGCGCGACCCGAGCGCGCTGTCGGCGATGTACGCGGCGCAGAAGCGCATCGGCGCGGCGACCGATCTCGACGAGGTGCTCGCCGAGATCGCCGACGCGGTGCTCGCGCTGGTGCCGAGCTCGACCCACGTCACGGTGGTGCTGCGCGACGACGACCAGGAGCCGGGCGCGGCGCCGGCGGCGTTCGTGCCGGTGCTGACGCGGGTCCGGTCCGCGTCGGGCAAAGGGGGGCCGCCTGCAGGGCCGGTCCCGATCACGCGCAGCGTGTACCGGAAGGTGATCAAGGAGCGGGCGGCCGTGCTGGCCGCCGACGCGCCGATCGAGGTCGGGCAGTCCGAGTCGCTGATGGGCGCGTCGATCCGCAGCACGCTCGCCGTCCCGCTCTGGAAGGGCGAGGAGATCATCGGCGTGCTCCAGGCCGACAACCGGAGCGTGCCCGGGATGCTGAACGCCGGCGACCTGGAGACGCTCCTCGTGCTGGCCGCCAACGCCTCGCTCGCGGTGGCGAACGCCCGGCTCATCAAGCGGCTCGTGCTCGCGGAGGAGCGGCTCCAGAAGGAGAACAGCTTCCTCAAGGGGCGCGAGGAGCGCCGCCGGGGCGGCGGCGGGGGCGCGGTCGACATCATCGGCAACAGCGACGCGATGCGCAAGGTGATCGGGCAGCTCGACAAGGTGGTCGACACGCGCGTCACGGTGCTGATCGAGGGCGAGACGGGCACGGGCAAGGAGCTCATCGCCGCCGCCGTCCACTACCGCTCCCGCCGCCGCGACAAGCTGTTCGTCGCGCAGAACTGCGCGGCGCTGGCCGAGAGCCTCCTGGAGAGCGAGCTGTTCGGGCACAAGAAGGGGTCGTTCACGGGCGCCACCGAGGAGAAGAAGGGGCTGTTCGAGATCGCCGACGGGGGCACGCTCTTCCTCGACGAGATCACCGAGACGCCGCTGTCGCTGCAATCGAAGCTCCTCCGGGCGCTCCAGGAGGGCGAGATCCGCCCCGTGGGCGCGACGAGCCCGAAGCACGTCAACGTGCGCATCGTCGCCGCGACGAACCGGAACCTCGAGGACGAGGTGGCCAAGGGGCGGTTCCGCGAGGACCTCTACTACCGCCTCAAGGTCTTCCCGATCCGCCTGCCGCCGCTGCGAGAGCGGCGCGACGACATCTCGCTGCTCGCGACGCACTTCCTGGAGCGCTACGCGGACGAGATCGGCAAGCCCTGCGGCGGGTTCAGCCAGCAGGCGATGGAGCTCATGGTCGCGTACGACTGGCCGGGCAACGTCCGGGAGCTCCAGAACGAGGTGCAGCGGATCGTCATCCAGCTGGAGCCGGGGGCGTTCGGGACGCCGGAGCTGCTCTCGCCGAGGATCCGGCAGGTCGAGGGGCTCATCGCGCGGGCGGGGACGCCGAAGGGGTCGCTCAAGGAGATGATGGACGCGGTCGAGAAGTTCTTCCTCCTGGAAGCGCTGCGCGGGCACAACAACAACAAGACCAACGCGGCCAAGTCGCTCGGGATCACGCGCGAGGGGCTCCACAAGAAGCTCCGGCAATACGGGATCTGACGGGACACGGGACGGAGAGGGCTCTTCAGGAGGCGGGGGAGCCCTCGGGAGGGGGTGTCGCGCGCGGGGCCGGCGGGGGGCCCTTCCCACGAACTCGCGCCTTGTGGTGGCTATGGCCGGCTGAACGGGAGAGGGAGAACCAGGGGCGAGTGGCTTCGATGCGGGCCGGCGCTCGGGTTCGTGGGGCCCTTCCCCCGCCAGCCCCGCGCGCGACACCCCCTCCCGAGGGCTCTCTCCAAGGGATGGGAAGAGCGGTTTCGAGGGGGCGCGCGGGCGGGCGGGGGGAGGAGGCGGGGGATTTGCTGGGGGTGTCTACGCGGCCTGGCCGGGACGCTGGGGTCTGGCCGCGGGGGCGGGAGGGCGGCTCTGCTTATCGCTTCGGATTGGCGCGCATCTGCTTCGAGATCTGCTTCCAGCGCCGCTTCTCCTCGATCCTCGCGCGCACGTCCTGCTGCCCGGCGAGGTGGCGTCGCTCGGCAGCCAGCTTGAGGTAGCCGCCGAGGCGCTCGGGATCGAGGTCGCCGCTCTTGATGGCACGGAGCACGGCGCAACCGGGCTCGCCGTCGTGCGCGCAGTCCCGGAAGCGGCAGGCCGCGGCGTGGGCCTCGACGTCGTCGAAGCCGGCCGGGGCGCTGCCGCCAGCGGACCAGAGGCCGAGCTCCCGTATGCCCGGCGTGTCGATGAGGAGACCACCGCCAGGGATCAGGAACAGCTCCCGGTGAGCCGTCGTGTGACGGCCGCGCTCGTCCGACGCCCGGATCGCGCCCTCGAGCTGGACCTCCGCGCCGAGCAGGCGATTGCTGAGCGCGGACTTCCCCACGCCGGACGAGCCGACGAGGGCGATGGTCTCCCCTGCCCCGATCTCGGCGCGGAGCGCGTCGAGGCCGGCGCCGGAGAGCGCGCTGACGAGCGCGATCGGCGCGGCAGGGGCAACGTCCCGCGCCGCGTCGATGTACCGCGCCGGATCCGGGCAGACATCGGCCTTGTTGAGCACGAGGACCGGACGAGCACCGCTGTCGAGGACGGCATCGATGTAGCGCTCGAGGCGGCGCAGGTTGAAGTCGGCGTTCAGCGACGTGACGATGAACACCTTGTCGATGTTGGCCGCGAGCACCTGGGCCTCCACCGTGGGCCCAGCGGCCTTGCGGCGCAGGCACGTGCTCCGCGCGAACGTGTGCACGATGTACGAAGGCCCGGCGCCGTCGCCAGGCCTGAGCCCCACCCAGTCACCGACGGTGGGGAGCGCCGCGCGATCCGCGGCCTCGTGCGCGAGGCGACCGCTGACCACCGCGAGGCGCGGGCCATCCGCGGTCTGAACGTGGTGCCTGGACGCAGAGGCGAGGACGACGCGCGCAGGCTGCACGGCGTCCTTGAGACAGGCGAGCTGGCTCGCGAAGAAGGGAGTCCATCCAAGCCCGACCAGATCAGGCTGCGTTTCGTGCTGCGAAGACGGATCAACGAGAGAATCGAGGTGAGTTTGCATGACGGACGAGCGCTCCATGGCGTTCGGCCGCGCCCGAGCTCGGCGCGCGGCGATCGACGGACAGGGCGCGGCGGCGCACAAGCGCGCACGCGCCGGCCATTCCACGCGCGGGGCCGCCGCGGAGCGGAGCTCGTCGATCGATCAGGACGTCACGCCGGAAGGCACGCCCGGCCAGGGCAGATCCCTGCGAGGGGCACGCGCTCAGGGCACACACGCGCCCCTCAGGGCACGCGGGCGACGTCGCGGAGACGTGGAGACGAGCTCAGCCGGCCGCGGCGGAAACGACGGCGGCGGCGCAATGGGTGTGCGATGTGTTGGCACTCATGACCTGACCTCCGCGTTCGGCTCACGTCACCACGACGCGACAGCACCCAGAATCCTATGGCCCCGCGCCGACGTCAAGCGCTCTCGGCTCGGCCCGGCCGACAGCGAGCACAGCGCGCGCGCACCGAGCGCGCTTCATGCCACGAGCGCGCGGAGCCCGCTCCGGGGGTTGACGGCCGCGGAGGTTGCGAGGAGCGCCTCGCCGCACTAGGGTCCTCCGCTCCATGCCCACACACTTCGAGCTCGTCTCCGAATTCAAGCCGTGCGGTGACCAGCCTCGCGCGCTCCAGGAGATCTGCTCCGCTTTCGAGCAGGGCGAGGCCTTCCAGGTCCTCCTCGGCGTCACGGGCAGCGGGAAGACGTTCACCGCCGCCAAGGTGATCGAAAAGCTGCAAAAGCCGACCCTCATCATGGCGCCGAACAAGACGCTGGCGGCCCAGCTCTACGGCGAGATGCGGGAGCTCTTCCCCAACAACGCCGTCCACTACTTCGTCAGCTACTACGACTACTACCAGCCCGAAGCCTACGTCCCGACGAGCGACACGTACATCGAGAAGGACGCGATCATCAACGACGCGATCGACCGCATGCGCCACGCGGCGACGCACGCGCTGCTCTCGCGGCCGGACGTGATCATCGTCGCCTCCGTGAGCTGCATCTACGGCATCGGCTCGGCCGAGAGCTACCACGGGCTCCTGATCAAGCTCGAGCGCGGCACCGAGATCCGCCGCGACGAGCTCCTGCGGCGGCTCGTCGACATCCAGTACACGCGGAACGACGTCGATTTCCACCGCGGGACGTTCCGCGTCCGCGGCGATGTCGTCGAGATCTTCCCGGCCTACGAGGAGGCGCTCGCGATCCGGGTCGAGTTCTTCGGCGACGAGATCGAGGCCATCAAGGAGGTCGACCCGGTCCGCGGCAAGGTGGTGGGCCAGCTCGATCGCTACGCGGTCTTCCCCGGCTCCCACTACGTCACCGAGCAGCAGCAGCTCAGGCTCGCGATCCACGCGATCCGCGAGGAGCTGCGCGAGCGCATCGACTTCTACGACAGGGCCGTGCGCTTCCTCGAGAAGCAGCGTATCGAGCAGCGCACGATGTACGATCTCGAGATGCTGGAGCAGATGGGGTTCTGCAACGGCATCGAGAACTACTCGCGCCACCTCTCGGGCCGGAAGGCCGGCGAGCCCCCGCCGACGCTGATCGACTATTTCCCGAAGGACTTCCTCCTCATCATCGACGAGTCGCACCAGACCGTCCCGCAGGTCGGGGCGATGTTCCGGGGCGACCGGGCGCGGAAGGAGACGCTCGTCGAGTACGGGTTCCGGCTCCCCAGCGCGCTCGACAACCGGCCGCTCAAGTTCGAGGAGTTCGAGCAACACTACGCGCAGGTCCTCTTCGTGAGCGCGACGCCCGGCGACTACGAGCTGCAGAAGTCGGCCGGCTCGGTCGTGGAGCAGATCATCCGGCCGACCGGGCTCATCGATCCGCAGATCCGCATCCGCCCGGTGTCCGGTCAAGTCGACGACCTGCTCGCGCGCATCCGGGAGCGGGTCGGCCGCGGCGATCGCGTGCTCGTCACGACGCTGACCAAGCGGATGGCCGAGGATCTGACCGAGTACTACACGGAGCTCGGCATCCGGGTCCGCTACCTCCACTCGGACGTCGACACGCTCCAGCGCGTGGAGATCCTCCGCGATCTCCGGCGCGGCGAGTTCGACGTGCTGGTCGGCATCAACCTGCTGCGCGAGGGGCTCGATCTGCCCGAGGTGTCGCTGGTCGCCATCCTCGACGCCGACAAGGAGGGCTTCCTCCGGAGCCCGCGCTCGCTCATCCAGACGATCGGCCGCGCCGCCCGCAACGTGAACGGCGAGGTCGTGATGTACGCCGATCGCATCACCGAAGCGATGAAGCGCGCCATGGACGAGACGGACCGGCGGCGCGCGATCCAGGAGGCGTACAACAAGGAGCACGGCATCACGCCGGCCACGGTGAAGAAGGCGATCCTCGACCTGTCGCCCACCTCGGGCACGCGCGACTACTACGCCGTCCCGAAGGGCCCGGCGAAGCCCGCGGCCGAGGCGGCGCGCGCCGAGATGGATCTGGTCGACCAGATCGACGCGCTCCGGCAGGAGATGTTCGCGGCGGCGGAGAACCTCGAGTTCGAGAAGGCGGCGCGGCTGCGCGATCAGCTCCGGCAGCTCAAGGCACAGCAGGGGGACGGGGACGCCGGCGCGGCGCGCGAGGCGGCCGAGGAGAAGCCGGCGCGGGCCGGGCGGCCGGCGAGCCGGCGCGGCGCAGGCGGCAAGGGGGGCGGGCGGCCGGCGGCGGGCGGCAAGGGGGGCGGGCGGCCGGCGGCGGGGCGAGGGGGCGGGCGCTACCGATAGCTGCGGAGCCCGCGGGGGAGGAGGCTGCGCGTGCGGGGGGGCGGTGGGCCCTCCCACGAACTCGGGCCTTTTGGGGGGCTGGTGCCGGCTGGACGGGTGGGGGAGACCGCGCGGATGTGGCTGCGCTGCGGGCCGGCCCTCGGGTTCGTGGGGCCCGCCCACCGCCCCCCCGCACGCGCAGCCTCCTCCCCCGCGGGCTCTTTGTGGGGGATGGGGGGATGGGGGGATGGGAGGCTGCAGGCGCGCAGGCGCGGCGGGCCATGCGGAGAAGGAGGTCGCTGGGGCTTGGAGCGCGAAGGGGGGGAGAGGTGGGGCGGCAAACGCTCTTCCGGGGAAGCATCGTTTTGCTTTGTGCAGGGAGCTATCGGCGTCGACCGCGCCGCGCGGCGCTGTTAAGGGGGCTCCGGCATGGCAGTCTCGCCCGATTCGATACTCGTCACCGTCACCGGCAAGGACCACCCTGGCATCACCGCTCGGCTCACGGGCATCCTCAGCGATATCGGCGCCACGCTGCTCGACATCGAGCAGGTGGTGGTCCACGGAAACCTGAACCTCGCGCTCCTCGCGCTCTTCCCCGAGACACGCAACGGACTCAAGGAGCTGCTGTTCGCCGCGAAAGAGCTCGGCGTGACGCTCGACTTCAAGCCGCTCGACGGCGGCGCGCCGCGGCGCGCGCCCGGGAGCCGCTACGTGGTGACAGCCATCGGCCGCGAGCTCGGCGCGAAGCCGCTGCACGACGTGGCCTCCACGCTCGCAGCCCACGGCGCGAACATCGAGAAGATCGCGCGGCTGTCGGTCGAACGCCTCTCGTCGGTGGAGATCCAGGTGCTGCTCCAGCGCGAAGAGGAGGCCGACGCCCTCAAGCAGGCCCTCCTCGCGCTCGCGACGCAGAACAGCTTCGATCTCGCGCTGCAACGCGAGGGCCTCTTCCGCCGGAGCAAGCGGCTCGTCGTGATGGACATGGACTCGACGCTCATCCGGATCGAGGTGATCGACGAGCTGGCGCGCGCCAAGGGCGTCGCGGAGCAGGTGGCGAAGATCACCGAGCGCGCGATGCAAGGGGAGATGGATTATGACGAGTCGCTCCGCCAGCGGCTCTCGCTGCTCCGCGGCCTCGACGTCGGCGTGCTGCGGAAGCTCGCCGCAGAGCTCCCCATCACCGAGGGCGCAGAGACGCTCATCCGGGTGCTGAAGCGGCTCGGCTACCGGACGGCGGTGATCTCCGGCGGCTTCTCGATCGCAGCGGAGGCGCTGAAAGCGCGGCTCGGGATCGACTACGCCTACTCGAACGCGCTCGAGGTCGTGAACGGACAGCTGACCGGCCGGGTCACAGGGCCGATCGTCAACGCGCAACGCAAGGCCGAGCTGCTCGAGACCATCGCCCAGGCAGAAGGCGTGTTGCTCGATCAAACCATCGCCGTGGGCGACGGCGCCAACGACCTCCTGATGCTGCAAAGGGCCGGCCTCGGCGTCGCGTTCCGCGCAAAGCCCAAGCTGCGAGAGGCCGCCGACACGTCCCTCTCCGCAAGCGGCCTCGACGCCATCCTCTTCCTGCTCGGCATCACCGAACGCGAGCTCCTCGAGGTGGCGTGAGCCGCGCGACACGGCCCGTCCGCCCAGCAGCGGAGTCCCACGGGACGCAGCGCCGCGCTTGACAGCGGCGCGCTGACCGGACCCCCGCGGCCGTCCGGCGCGGCGCCTCGCCCGCCTCGCCTGGCCAGGCGACGGTGTGGGAGGGGCTGCGCCGGGCTCGGCGCTCGGCCCTGCGCGGCGTTCGGCTCGCCAGCGGGCCGCCGTGCTATCCACCGGGGCCATGCGGCGGAGCGGGTTCACACGGCAGGCGCGCTCCGTCGCCTGGAGCGGAGGTGATGCGTGAAGCGTCCGACGATCACGGACATCGCGTGGCGGGCGGGGGTATCCAAAGGAGCGGTGTCGTATGCGCTGAACGGCAGGCCCGGCGTGTCGGAGCCGACGCGCGAGCGGATCCTGGCCATCGCGGCGGAGCTGGGCTGGCAGCCGAGCAACGCGGCGCGGGCGCTCTCCGACGGCCGCGCCGGCGCCGTCGGTCTGGTCATCGATCGGCCCGCGCACATGCTCGGCATCGAGCCGTTCTTCATG
Organism: Sorangium sp. So ce281; assembly: GCF_051527395.1. Lineage (NCBI taxonomy): Bacteria > Pseudomonadati > Myxococcota > Polyangiales > Polyangiaceae > Sorangium > Sorangium sp. So ce281. The sequence continues at coordinate 992,645 of NZ_CP150322.1, read as the reverse complement.
CAGCTCATCTCCGGCATCGAGGCGGAGCTGTCCGAGAAGGCCGAGGCGCTGCTGCTCAAGGTCACGGAGGATCGCGTGACCGAGGTGGAGACCTACCGCCGCTGGTGGGCCGAGCGGCGGGTCGACGGGGTGATCCTCGTCGACCTCTGCGACGACGATCCGCGCGTGAAGCTGATCGAGGAGCTGAAGCTCCCGGCGGTGGTGATCGGCGGGCCGGCGGGCAAGGGGCAGCTGCCCGCGGTGTGGAGCGACGACGCGAGCGCCATGCGGGCCGTCGTCGACTACCTGGCCGCGCTGGGCCACCGGTCGATCGCGCGGGTCGCCGGCCCGGCCGAGTTCGTGCACACCGCGGTCCGGACCAAGGCGTTCACCGCGGCCGCGCGCCAGCGGCGCCTGGATCGGGCGCAGACGGTCCACGCCGACTACACGGGCGAGGCAGGCGGCCAGGCGACACGGCGGCTGCTGGCCGAGGCCTCGCCGCCGACGGCCATCGTGTTCGACAACGACGTGATGGCCGTGGCCGCGCTCGCGGTCGCCCACGAGATGCGCGTCCCCGTGCCGGAGCGCCTCTCGATCGTGGCCTGGGACGACTCGGCGCTGTGCCAGCTCGTCCACCCCGCCCTGACCGCGGTGCGCCGCAACATCGCCGAGCACGGCTCCCGCGCCGCCGCGCTGCTCCTCCGCCTCGTCGCCGGAGAGCCGGTCACCGACGACGAGTGCAGCGCGCCGACGCTCGCGACGCGAGGCAGCACCGCCCCGCCCCCCCGCGCATGAGCCGGCCCGGCCCGAGCGAGGGCGCGGCCGTCCGCTCGGACGCGTAGACTGAACCGATTAAGTGAACTAAACTGAACCGATTAAGTTTCCTGCCCGCCGTTCGCGCCGCGAGCAGGGGGACGGACGGTGTTCGAGAGCGCCGCTCTGCATGACCAGGACGTGAGGACTATGCACCGCAATTTCGCCAAAGTCGCAGTTCGTCAACAGGCGGTCGCCTGGCTGGGGGCCAATTTCTGGTCGCGGCGCGGCGGTCCGCTCATGTGGCAGAGCTATGATCCACTCGTCGTCCGCGAGGAGCTCCGGGTGCTCGCCGATCACGGCCTGACCATGACCCGGTCGTTCTTCTACTGGCCGCACTTCATGCCGGAGCCGGACCGGATCGACGAGGACTGCGTCGCGCGTTATGCCGATTTCCTCGAGGCGCACGTCGAGGCGGGCCTCACGACGATCCCGACCCTCCTCGTCGGCCACATGTCCGGCGAGAACTGGGACCCGGCATGGCGGCGCGGGCGGGACCTCTACGGCGACGTGTGGATGGTGGCCCGGCAGGCCTGGTTCGCCGAGCAGATGGCGCGGCGCTTCGCGGGGCACCGGGCCGTGACGGGCTGGCTCGTCTCCAACGAGATGCCGATCTACGGCGAGCGCGAGCGCTCGATCCGCGAGAACGTCACGAGCTGGGCGAGCCTGGTCGTGCAGGCGCTGCGGGCCGGCGGGGCGAGCCAGCCGATCTCGATCGGCGACGGCGCGTGGGGCATCGAGGTCACGGGGAACGACAATGGGTTCTCCGTCCGCGATCTCGGCGCGCTCGTCGACTTCCTCGGCCCGCACGTGTACCGGATGGAGAACGACCTGACGCGCCAGCACTACGGCGCGGCGTTCGTCTGCGAGCTCACGGGCTTCCTCGGCAAGCCCGTCGTGCTGGAGGAGTTCGGCGTGTCGTCGGCCTTCGCGTCCGACGAGAGCGCCGCGCACTACTACCGGCAGGTCCTCCACAACACGCTGCTCGCCGGCGCCACCGGGTGGATCGGCTGGAACAACACCGATTTCGATCTCATCCACCAGGATCCCTACAGGCACCACCCCTTCGAGCTCCACTTCGGGCTGACGACCGTCGAGGGCCGCCCCAAGCCGCAGCTCGAGGAGATGGCCCGCTTCGCCAAGGTGCTCTCCGACATCGACGTCCTCGGCTGTGAGCGCGAGCCGGCCGAGGCGGCGATCATCGTCCCATCGTACCTGGAAGGCGCGTTCCCGTTCACGGAGGCCGAGGACCGCAGCTACCTGTTCACGATGCTGCGGCAGGCCTACATCGCGGCGAAGGAGGCGGACCTGCCGGTCGGGCTGACGCGGGAGCGGGACGGGATCGCCGAGGACTGCCGGCTTTACCTGCTGCCGTCGGCCAAGCAGCTGACCGCGCCCACATGGCACCTCCTGGAGCGGCTTTCGTCCGCCGGCGCGGTCGTCTACGCGTCGTACTGCCACGGCACGCACGGGTCGCAGCGCGGGCCGTGGTACGCGCACCTCAACGCGATGTTCGGCGTCGAGCACCAGCTGCGCTACGGGATGATCGATCCGATCGAGGACGATCGCGCGAAGCTCACCTTCGAATGCCAGTTCGGCACGATCGCGGCGGGCACGACGCTCACGTTCCCGGTCTCCGGCACCGAGCACAGCCGCGCTTACCTCCCCGTGCGCCCGAGGGGCGCGGAGGTCGTCGCGGTCGACCAGCGCGGCCGGCCGGCGCTGCTGCGGCGCAAGATCGGGAGCGGCAGCGTCGTGCTCTGCACGTATCCGATCGAGCACTTCGCCGCGGCGACCCCGCGGATCAACCCGGAGCCGACCTACACGATCTACGACGCGCTCGCCGAGCTCGCCGGCGTGAAGCGACCGGTGACGGTGGACGACCCGCGCGTCGCGGCCGACACGCTGCGCCACCGCGATGGCCGCCGCTTCGTGTTCCTTGTCAGCCAGGCGGATCAGCCGCTCTCGGTGAAGCCCGCCGCGGCCTCGGGGCACCTGACCGAGCTGGGCGGCAAGTCCCCGGTCCACGCCGTGGAGCTCGCGCCGTACGACGCGCGGCTCCTCGAGCTGCGGCCGGGGCCGCGGTAAGCGCAGGCGGAGCTCCCCAGGGTGTTGGTGCGCGATTCCCCTCCTCGCGCACTCGCACCCACCACCACCACATTCGCCAGCTTCAGTCCTGTCCCCCACCGCCTCCGGAAGCGTCGGCGTCGTGGCGATCGCGCGCTTCCATCGTCGCCTTCTCGTCCGGTTCCGGCGCGCTCGGCGCCGAGGACCGGAGCAGGAGCAGCCCGGCCAGCGAGACGACCATCCCCGCGAACGTCACGCTCCAGGGCAGGATCTCTCCTTCGAGGAGGCCTTGCGCCCATGACGGCTTGAAATAGAGGAGCGACACCGCGAGCCCGTTGTTCAGGGCGTGAAGCAGCGCTCCGGGCAAAACGGAGCCGGTGCGGTGGCGCGCGTAGCCGAGCGCCAGCCCGAGCGAGAAGGTCGGCAAGAGCCGGTACACCGACCCGTGCGCGAGCCCGAAGAGGAGCGCCGATACGCCGATCGCCACCGCGGGCCCGGCGCGGCGCAGGCCTGCGTAGACGAGGCCGCGGAACAGGAGCTCCTCGCAGACGGCCGGCGTGACGGCGACGAGCAGCAGGACGACCGGGTACGGCTGCCCGCCGAGCAGCACGAGCTCGCCCAGCTCACGGGCGAAGGGCTCCGGCGCGGGGAACCACCGGAGGACGGTGCCGCCGATCGCGGCCCACGCCGCGACCCCGAGGAGCAGCGCCCCGGCGAGGCCCCGGACCGAGGCCGGCCTGAGGCCGAGCGTCGCCCGCGGCGAGTAGCCGAAGCCGGCGACCAGCGCGAGGGTCGGGACCAGGAAGAAGCCGACCTGCGAGACCGCGAGCTGGACCGCCACGCTGGTGCGGGCGATGAGCAGGCTGCCATAGAAGAAGAGCACCTGGACGCCCGCGAACGCCGCCAGCGAGAAGCCCGCCGAGGGCGCCCCGCCGGCCCGGCGCCCCAGGCCGAGCACGGCGCGCGCCGACTCGTGCCCCCCGAGGAGTACGCTCTCGCGCTCGAAGACGCGCGCGGCGAAGAGGAGCGCGAGGCAGGCATAGAGCGCCGAGGAAACGAGCGCCGTGAAGAGGAGATCGGCCGGCGCCTCTCCGACGAACAGCGCCTTGATCAGCACCGCGATGTTGAGGACCGGGGCGTAGGCCGTCCACGGGTTGAGCTCGACCACCGGCAGGGCCGTGATGCCGGCGAGCAGCGAGAGCGGCAGGTACGCCGGCATGAGCGCGTTCTGACCGTCCTTGAAGTCCTTCGCGAACACGGCGAGCGCCAGGAACAGCGCCGAGAACAGGAGCGTGACCGGCACGAGGAGCACGAACGTCAGCGCGAAGGTGCCGGGGCCGACGACCATCGCGTCGGGCAGCAACCGGCTCACCGTGAGCGACATGCTCACCACGTTGCCGAGCGCCGTGAGCAGCGAGATGACCCACACGGCCAGGAACTTGCCCGAGATGATCTCGATGGGCCGCACGGGCGCGCACAGCAGCGTCTGCATCGTGCCGCGCTCCTTCTCGCCCGCCGTCAGATCGATCGCCGGGAGGAAGCTGCCGAGGAGCGACATCAGGATCAGCAGCATCGGCATCATCGCGCCGAGGATCTGGCCGACCTTGCGGCTGTCCGCCGCGACGTCGCGCGGCACGACGTCGAACGCGCGCGAGAACCCCTCGGGCAGGCCGCGCTCCGCCTCTCGATCCGCGACGATGGCCGTGCGGGCGCGCTGCAGCGCGCCCTCGAGGCGCGCCTCTGCCGTGGCCGAGTCGGCGCGGACCGAGTCGAAGTAGATCGCGACGGCGCCCTTCCCGCCGCGCCCGAGCTCGGCCCCCATCGATGGCCACGGGACGAGCACCGCGTCGACCTTGCGCTCGCTCACCGCGGCGCGCGCCGCGGCGAGCACCGGGTTCTCCGGCTCGATCCACCTCGCCGGCTCGGCCTCGGCCTCGGGGGGCGCCGCCTCGCCGTCGCCCGGCGCGGGCTCTGGCCCCGCCGGCGGCGCGAGCGCCCCGGAGAGGAGCCCCTCGCGCACGTCGGGGGGCGCGCCGGCCCACGGCGCGAGCTCGATCTTGCCCGCCGCGGAGAGCCTCGCCTGCAGGCCCTCGGCGAGCTCCCCCCAGACCGCGATCCTGGACGGGCGCGCCTCGCGCGCGGCCGCCTCGAAGCCGACGAGCTTGCTCATCGCGAGCGCGAAGAGCGGATAGAGGAGGAGCGGGACCACGACGAGGCGCACGAGCGTGCGCCGATCCCGGAGCGACTCGACGAGCTCCTTGCGGAGGATCGTCCAGACGATGGCGAGCCTCACGGGCCTCAGCCTCCTTGCGCGGGCGCGCCGGCGCGCTCGGGCGTGTCGCGCGCCGCGCTCGAGCGGCTCCGCTCCACGTGGTGGAGGAAGGCGTCGGTCAGGTTCGTGGTGCCGGACCGCTCGAGGAGCTCGGGCAGGGCGCCCGCGTCGACGACGCGCCCCTCGTGCATGAGGGCGATGCGGTCGCAGAGGTACTCGGCCTCGCTCATGATGTGCGTCGAGAAGAGGATCGCCCTGCCCGCGGCGCGCTCCCGCCGGATCGACGCGACGATGAAGCGGCCGCTGAGGATGTCGAGCGCGGTCGTCGGCTCGTCGAGGATGAGCACCTCCGGCTCGTGGAGGAACGCGCGCGCGATGTTGGCGCGCTGCTTCTGCCCCGTGGAGAGCGTGCCGCACGGCCGCGAGGCGAACGCGTCCATCTCCAGGTCGGCCACGAGCGCGTCGATGCGGCGCGAGAGCGCCGCCTCTTCCATGCCGTACAGCCGACCGAAGTAGCGGAGCACCTCGCGGGGCGTGAGCCGCTGGTAGAGCTGCGTGTCCCCGGAGAGGAAGCCGAGGCGCTGCTTCGCCTCGAGCGGCCTCGCGGCCAGGTCGACGCCGCCGACCAGGATCTGCCCCTGGTCCGGCGACAGGATGCCGGCGAGCATTCGCAAGGTCGTCGTCTTGCCCGCGCCGTTCGGCCCGAGCAGCCCGACGACCTCCCCGGCGTACACGGCGAGATCGACCCCGTCCACGGCCGTGACGCCGCCGTACCGCTTCACCAGACGCTCGGCGTACAGGGCGGGGCGCATGGAAGCGTCTCCTAGTTCGGCCCGCGGCGCGGCGCAAAGCGCCCGTCGGACGGACCGCACGCAGCGCATGCCGCGGCGCGCCGCCCCTCTGCTCGCGCCGCCCGATCGCCTCCGTCCAGGCGGCGTGGCGGCGCCGCCCCCTCGACGTCGGCCTCGGGTCCCTTAGACTATGCCGACATCCATGCCAACGAGCACGTCATCGATGCCCTACCGCGACCGTACGACGCCCGAGCCGGTCCAGTGCCCCTGCGGCCACGGTCGCGATCATTACATGGTGAGCGCCGAGGCGGAGTACCGCGTCTTCGGGTACGTCCAGCTCGCGTTCGGGATCTCGGCCCGACCGACGAAGGTGAAGTACAGGTGCCGGCGCTGCGACACGGTCTTCGCGACGACGAAGGATCCCGCGGTCCTCGACAAGCATTACTGACGCCGAGGCCTCCAGCGCGATCTGGCACCTCCCCCTGCCGTGGTCGCCTCGCTCGGCGCGCCCTGTGGCATACTCGTCGCTGATGCGGCAACGGCTCTTCACGATATCGCTCGTGATGCTCGGCGCGGCGGCCCTCCCGGCCGGCTTCCTGGCAGTCGCCTGCTCACCGGCGGAGCGCTCGTTCGGCAACAGCGGCGGCGGCGGGACCGGCGGCGCGTCGCCGATCGGCAGCGGCGGCACGTCGCCGACCGGCAGCGGCGGCGCGTCGCCGGTCGGCAGCGGGGCCGGCGGCGGCGTGAGCGCCGGCGAAGGCGGGGGAGGAGGAACGGGCGCAGCTGGCGGAGGGGACACGCAACCATTGCCCCCGGAGGTCGTCGCCACGGGCCTTGACGACCCGTACTCGATCGCGGTCGACGACCAGAGCGTCTTCATCCTCTCCACCTCCACGCTGCTGCGTTGCCCCCTGGCAGGCTGCCCGGCTCCGGTGGTCCTCGCCGAGGGGCTCGGGCCTCCGACGACCACCGTCATCGCCACGCCGTACCTCATCGGGGTGGATCCGAACTTTGTTCATTGGCTGAGCTCCCCCAGCAATGGAGGGTCGCGCCGCTACTACCGGTGCCCGGCGGCCGGCTGCGTCTTCAAGTCGCCGGTGGAAGTGTGGGAGTCCATCGCGAGCAACCTGAATCAGATCCACGTGAGCGATGACGGCGTGGCGCGCATCTCGGACAAGTTCGATGTCCTGGAGTGCGATGACGGCCAATGCGAGCGGATCCGCTGCGTGAACGCGGACGGTATCCGCTCGTTCGTCATGGATGGGACGACCGTGTACTGGGCCCACCCCACCGATCCCGGAGGCGTCTATTTCTGCGATCCCGGCAATGCCGACGGCGCGATCCAGCTCCACGCCGAGCACGGCGTCGTCATGGCAATCCACGACGGGATTCATTACGTGATGAACGCGGCCAAGAGCACCATTTTCGCGTGCAAGAAGACCGGGTGCGGCGGCAGCCCGACGACCTTCGTCGAGGGCGAGCCGTCATTGACCAGCATGGCTGTCGGCCCCACAGGCGTGTACTGGACCGCTCTCGGCACGGGCATGAGCGCAGACGGCGTCGTCAAGATGTGTCCGCTGGCCGGCTGCGGCGGCGGCCCTCGGGTCATCGCCTCGAACCAGGCGCGGCCGACGAGCGTCCGCCTCCGGAACGGCTTCGTCTACTGGTCCAACCGCGGCTTGCCCGGGAGCCCGATGTCGGGTGAGATCGTGCGCGCTGGCCTCTGACGCGTGGCCGGCATCGCGGCGCGGGCGCCTGCGCTCGCGGCGGCGAGCAGCGCGCTCGACCTGCCCCCGACCTCCCTGGCCGGCGGCCCGCGGTCCTCGCGCGCCGCCAGCAAGAACCCCTCGCCACTCGCGGCATTTCAGGACACCCTGCGCGCTCGCCATGCGCGCCTCTCGCAGCTCGCTCCTCGCTCTCCCAGCGCACCTGCCGCGCGGAGGCCGACCGGCCTCCGCAACCGCCCGCCGCCGGAGCGCGCCATGAAAGGGCGCGTCCTCATCGTCGCCGGCTCCGACTCGGGCGGCGGCGCCGGAATCCAGGCCGATCTCAAGGCGGTCACCGCGCTCGACGCGTTCGGCGCGACGGCGATCACCGCGCTCACCGCCCAGAACACCCGCGGCGTCGACGCCGTGTTCCCGGTGCCACCCGGCTTCATCGGCCGCCAGATGGAGGTCGTGCTCGACGACATCGGCGCGGACGCCATCAAGACCGGGATGCTCCACTCGGCCGAGGTCATCGACGAGGTCGCGCGCGTCTACGAGCGCCTCGGCCGCGGCGCGCCGCTCGTGGTGGACCCGGTGATGGTCGCCAAGGGCGGCGCCCGGCTGCTGAAGTCCGACGCCGAGGGCGCCCTGCGCGCCCGGCTCCTGCCGCTCGCGGCGCTGCTCACGCCGAACATCCCCGAGGCCGAGGCGCTGACCGGCGTGGTCATCGACAGCGTGGACGCGATGCGCAGCGCCGCCGCGCAGCTGCTCGCCATGGGTCCGCGCGCCGTGCTGCTGAAGGGGGGCCACCTCCCGGGCGCGACGGTCGTCGACGTCCTCCGGGTCGCGCCGGGGCCCGGCGCCTCCGGGCTTCCGGAGGGCGAGCAGCTGTTCGAGGACGCGCGCATCGAGACGCGCGCGACCCACGGCACGGGCTGCACGCTCGCCTCGGCCATCGCCGCTGGTCTCGCCCAGGGCCTCGCCCTCGTCCCGGCGATCGGGCGCGCGCGGCGCTACCTCCGCGAGGCGATGCGCTCCGCGCCGGGGCTCGGCCAGGGCCACGGGCCGCTGAACCACGCCCACACGGCGCGGCCGTTCCCCTGAACAGCGCGGCGCGCCGCGCGCGCCTATGGACGGCCGCGACGACCACGGCGGCCCCGCGGCGCGGGCCCCGCGCCGCGGCCCGGCGGCTCTTCGAAGGCGCGGCGGGGCGGCCCGGTGCGCCGCCGAACGGGCCGCGTGCAGCGCTTGTGCAACGACTCGTTGCGCCCGGCGCTCGAATGGACGACCCTGCGCGCAGTCCGTATCGGCGTCCCGGCGCGTCTCCTTCGGCGCCGTCGCGGAGCTCTTCCTCACCCTTCGTGCGCCCGTGGCCGTGACCAAAGATCCCCTCCCTCCCATCGACGTCGGAACGGTCATCAACGACCGCTACGAGGTCCTGAAGAGCATCGGCAAAGGCGGCATGGGCGAGGTGTTCTTGGCCTTCGACCGCCTGACCCAGCAACAGGTGGCGCTCAAGGTGGTGCCCGAGGCCTCCGCCATGCCCGGCGACGACGAGGCCCTGCGGCAGGAGGTGATCCTCGCGCAGAAGGCCCGCCACCCGAACGTCTGCCGCGTGCACGACCTCGCCCCGAGCCCGTGGGGGCCCATCCTCGTGATGGAGTACATCCCCGGGCAGACGCTCCACAACCACATCCGCAAGCGCAAGACGTCGGGCGGGTTCAGCGCCGACGAGTTCCGAAAGATCTCGACCGACGTTTGCGCGGGGCTCGCCGCGATCCACCAGCAGGGGCTCGTGCACGGCGATCTGAAGCCCGGCAACGTGATGGTCGCCGACGATCGGGCGGTCATCCTCGACTTCGGCTTCGCGAAGGAGCGCGCCCGCGCCGCCGTGCGCAAGCCGGGGGCGCCTCCGGACGGCGGCACGCCTCACTACATGTCGCCGGAGCGGCTGCGCAGCGGCGGCGCGAGCCCGGAGGACGACGTCTACGCGGCGGCGCTGACGCTCTGGGAGATGTGGACCTGCCGCGTCCCCGAGCCCGGCTACAAGCCGCGGCTCAAGACGATGAAGCAGCAGATCACGTTCGACGTGCCCGCCGCGCTGACGAACGACGAGATCAGGCAGATCTTCCGCGCGCTGAACCCGGATCCGCAGATGCGCCCGCAGGCGCGGCACATGCGGTTCTTCAACCCGACGCAGACCGCGACCGCGCCGATCCAGCTGCCGCGCGAGCGCATCGATCCCGGCCCCGCGCCTGGGCGGGCCATCAAGACGCAGTTCACGCCGGGCGCGCAGTCGCTGCTCATCACGTACGCCACGAACGCGCCCGACAGCGTCGCCACCCTGTTCCCGCTGCAGAAGCCGGTGCTCTCCATCGGCCGCCGCAGCGATCAGGACCTCGTCCTCGCCGAGGCGACCGTCTCCGGGTCACACGCGCTCCTCCGCTGGCAGACGGGCTCCTGGCTGGTCGAGGATCTCAACAGCACGAACGGCACGTACGCGGACTTCCCCTTCGAGCGCAAAGCGCAGGTCTCGCTGCTCCATGGGGCCGAGGTGCAGCTCGGCGAGTGCCGCCTCATGGTGGTCACGTTCGGGCCCGACTCGCCGCACCACGACAAGGCGAAGCGTTACCTCGCCCGGCGCGACGGCCTCACGGGGCTGCTCGTGCGCGAGCACCTGATGAAGGCGATCGACGAGGACGGCTTCTTCGCCGAGTGGAGCGAGGTGCCGATGCAGATCGCGCGTTTCGAGCTCCGCGGCCAGAACGGCCTCGTGAGCTTGCGACCGACGATCCTCGAGATGCTCGCGCTGCGCAAGGCCGCGCTTCAGGTCGTCGATTTGACCCAGACGCTGCTGCTCAGCCTGACGCCGGCCGCGGCCGGGCGCACCGGCCCGCTCACGTTCGTCGTCTCCATCGTGGGTCCCAACCTGGACGAGGCCCAGCACGTGGTCGAGCAGGTCGTCGCGCAGGTGCAGGGCACGCTCCCCGAGACGCTCGAGCTGACCGCCACGCTCGTGAAGTGCGAGCCTGGCCGCCCCGCGCGCACGCTGATCGACTGAGGCAGACCGCCGGGTCGTCGCTCGACCGCCGCTCAACCGCCGGGTGGTGGAGCGAGCGCGTGTTCCGTCACGAAGCCACGGAGCCCATCACCAGGCGCACCGCGCCGGCAGCACCTGCACCCCTGCGAGCGCTCCTGCGCAACGGGGCCGCTCCCGGGCCGGAGCAGCGAGCCGCTACTGGACGGCGAGCGGATGCTGGGCGGTGAGCGGATGCTGGGGCCCGCTGCAGGCCTCGCCCGGAGCGGCGACGCGATCGAGCACCACCTCGCCGGCCGACTTCCGGACGTCGATCTCGCCCTGCCAGATGAGCTCTGCGCTGCCCTGAGCGTCGACGACGTCGCGCAGCAGCCGCACGTAGACCTTGCGCTGGGCGACCTCGGGGATCGCCACCGCGAAGTCGAACGCGCAGACCGAATCACACCTCGGATTCGCCGCGTCGGGCTCGTCCCGCTCGGTGATCTCGTAGATGCTGTCGATCCTGTCGACGTGCATCGCGCGCTGGCCGCAACAGTTCAGCAAGAGCCGGCTGTCCGCGATCTTCAGGGCGCCGCTCGACGGGTCGTAGCGCCAGCGCAGGACCTCGGCCCCGCAGTAGCTCTCCTCCCCCTCGGAGGCGAGCCGCCGCTCCGGCTCCACGAACCCGCCGGCCTCGCTCACGAGCCCCACGTGCGCGGGCTCCGCCTCCAGGCACGCGCTCAGAGCAAGCAGCGACCCCACCGTTGCAAGCGCTCCACAGACCCCCAGGTACTTCATGCCCCGATTTCCTTGGCTGTCCCGCGACACTGTCAAAATACGCCCAAAAGGCAAAGAAACAGGGCCTCTAGAAACGCGCTTCACGTATCCGCTACTTGCGCCTAGGGATTCAGCTGCAAGCCAACGTACATAAGGTGCGCACATGCACCGCACCCCGGAGCAGCTGCACGCACATTCGAGTGTGATCTACGGGTTTCTGGAAACCTTGTCCAGGTGAAAGTGGCAGAGTTAGCCCGATTCTCTGACCATGAACGTCATGGTCGACTAAACTCCTCCACCATCCCACCCCATGACGCGCTGCCATGCGCTGCCATACGCGGAGGAACATTCACGATCTCCCCCTGCCGACCGCAGACGCGAGGTGCTGCGGAGCGATCCGGGGGCGTGTGCTCAGCGCCTCATCGCGCGGCGACTGTCTTGCTGCGCTGGCGCGGGGAGCCCTTCGCCTGACAGCCGGCTTCCGCGGGGGCTTCGTCGAGGACGACCGCGCCGGCAGAGACCCCCAGATCCAGGGAGCCGCTCCAGATCACGGCCGGGCCGCCCTGCTGATCGACGACGTCGCGCAGCAGCTTCACGTAGACCTCGCCCCGCGGGACGTCGCGCACGCCGACGGACAGATCGAAGGCGCACTGCTCGCTGCAACGACCTCCGACGCCGTCCGGCGCGTCCCGCTCGGTGACCTCGAAGAGGCTGTCGATCCTCTCGACGTGGATCGCGCGCTTCCCGCAGCAGTCGAGCATCAAACGGGCATCGGCAAGGCGGAGCGTCGCCGCCGGCTCATCGTACTGCCAGCGCAGCACCTCGGCGCTGCAGTAACCCCCGTCCTCTGCCGCAGCGAGCCGGTGCTCCGGGTTCCTGAACCCCCCCTGCTCGCTGATCCTCGCCTCCTGAACCGCCGCCACCTGGCTGCAGCCACCGGCGCAGAAGGCCCAGACGATCGCGATGGCGGTCCAGAGTCGGCTCGACACCATGCACTTCTCCATTTCCTCTTGGCTGGCTGGCCAGGGCGGTTCGTCCCACTTTCGGTGCAATTTTCCAGCCAACTCTCCCCCTGAGCAGTCCGGAGGCTAACCGCGACCGACGCAGTGGGCCAAGGAACCGGGGGCTGCGAGCGCGGTCTCCCTTCACCTTCGCTCGCAGCAGGGGCGCGGGAGGGCGCGCAGGAACTACCCACGTCAGACGTGCCGGGACGTAAAAAGTTGTCGGGGAGAGAACGCCTGGCTCAGCCACGATGCGGGCGGCCCTCGATCGGACACACGCCGGATGTCCGAGCCATGCCCCGCGGCTCGCCCGCGTCAGTTCTTCGCTTCGACGGCCTTGCCGGGCGGAAGAGGATCCCAGCGCAGGGAGTCCCCGAGGAGGTTCGAGATGCGCTTCGGGCGCTGCCCGTCGACGCGCATGACGTAGAGCCCTGGCCCCTCGCCGGAGGTGCGCGTGGAGAAGAACGCCACGAGGCGCCCATCGGGGCTGCAGGCAGGGTACCCGTTCCTGCCCTGATTCTGGGTCAACCGCACGAGGCCGCCGCCCGTCTCCCCCGAGGCGACGAGATCGGTGTTCTTCCCCACGCCGACGGCATAGATGGCCTTCACGCCGTCGGGGTGGTTGCAGAACGTGGGCGCCGAGGCGAAGAGCCCGTCCGGAGAGATCGCCTTGTCGCCGACGTAGATGCGCTGTCCGTACCTGCCCTCGCCGGAGAAGGCGAGCTTGCCGGTCGGCGTGAACACCGGGTGGAGCGCCATCCCCACCTCGGACGCCGGCTTGATGCTCTGGAGATCGGGCCCGGAGAACAGCTTGATCGTCGACCCCACCCCGATGCTGAGGGCGACCTGGGCGCGATCCTTCGAGAACGCGATCCCGTAGACCGAGCCCTTCACGGGCAGCGGCAGCGGGCCGCCGGCGGGCGTGAAGACCTTGTACTCGTCGCCCTTCACGCTCGCCGCGTAGTGGAGCTGCTCGTTCTTCCCGAACGCCGGGGCGATGGCGGTCTGGTCGGGCGGCGAGACGGCCCTGGCGTCATGGCCGTCAGCGTCGATTGTGAAGACACGCCGCAGCGAGCCCGAGCCCGAGGCGAACGTCATGTGGCTGGCGAAGCCGCCGTTCTGGCCGGTGAGGGCGCCGATCAGCTGGTCGGCCACCCGGTGCGACTCGAAGCGCACGTCGCGGAGGGGTACGATGAACTTCTTGTCGAACACCGGGGCCTGCCCGCGGTTCACCAGGAACGCCTGGCCGACGAGCTCGACCTTGTCAGCGGCGACCTTCTTGCCGCTCACGCTCACGACCGCCTCGACCCCCTTCGCGGACCACGCCTTCACGTCCACGGGGCTGTCGGAGAGGTACAGGCCTTCGGGCGCGGCGGTGTCGGGCAGCACCTCGAACTCGCCGCACAGCTCGAGGTCGCGCCGGACCACGCTGTGGATCGTCACGTCCTCGGGGTCCGAGACGAGCGACGGCAGGACGCCGATCTTCGGGAGCGGGCGCGTCGCGCCGGCCACGACCGTGATGTGGCCGAGCAGCTCGTCCGGGTTGGGCGGCGCCGCCGAGGAGGCCGGCGCCTGCGCAGGAGCAGGGGGAGCAGCGAGCGCGGCGGCGGCGAGCGCCAGGGCGCCGAGGGCGGTTCGAGCTAGTCGCATGTGGTCTCTCTACAGACGAACGTGACGCTGACCTGCTTCTGCCCGAGGTTGGGATAATTCTCGGGCGGCGGCGGCAGCGCCTGCCCCTTCGCCGCCTCGAGGGTCGCCTGCGCGGCCGCGTCGAAGGCGGGATTCCCGCTCGGCGTCAGCGTGTAGCTCACCATCTGCCCGTCGGACAGGACGATGACCGCGCGCGGCTTGTGCTTCGTGAGCTCCTCCGGCGGGAGCCCCGAGCCGTTCACGCGGAACCTGCTCGAGAACCAGCCCGCGATGCGGGCCAGGTACAGATCCACCGCGCGCGCCTTGAGGGGATCGACCTCGGTCCCCTCCTTCACGCCGTCCTCGTGGCCCTCCTGGTCGACGTTGGCGGCCGGGGCGGCATCGGTCTTCGGATCGAGCTCGGTGTCGACCTGCTTCGCGATCTCTGCGTCGGGCGGCGGCGGCGCGGTGCCCGCGTCGGCGATCTTGACCTCCGGGGGCGGGATGTCCGCCTCGGTCTTGCCCGCGCTCGGCGACACGAACGCCTTCTGCTCGACGCGCGGCTTGGGCGTCTGGCGCACCCACCGGTCGGGCAGCTTCATCTTGTCGCGCTTGCCGCCCAGCTTGAGCAGCGGCGTGTCCATGTCGAGCACCGGCACGACCTTCACCGGGATGCTCGGCCCCTTGTCGATCTCGGGCGCCGCGGCGGGCACGGCGAGATCGGCCAGGCTGACCGCGACGGCGGCCCCCGCCTGCACGGCCATCGCCACCGCGACGGCGAGCGCGATGTCCCGCGGGCGGAAGTCGCTCGCCGGCCGGCGCTGCCCCGGCGGCGTCCTCGGTCCGGGCGCGCGCGCCGCAGCCGTGCTCACGGCGCGGCTCCCCCGGGCCGCGGCGCCGTTCCCCCGGGCGGCGGCGCGCCCTCCGGCTCGATCTCCGGCTGGACGAGGAGGTTCAGCCCCTCGACCCCGGCGGCCCGGGCGGCGGCGACGACCCGCGCCACGGCGCCGTAGCGGGCGTCCTTGTCGGCGCGGATGTAGAGCTCCTTCTCCTTCTGCACGCGCCCGTTCGAGGCGAGCACGCCCTCGATGTCGGCGGTCGCGTCGTCCTCGCCGAAGAGGATCTTCTCTTCCTTCGTGACGGTCACGACGAGCTTCGTGTCCTTCGTCGGCGCCTCCTCGGCGGAGACGTTGGGCAGCTCGACCCGGAGCCCCGCCGTGAGCAGCGGGGCCGTGACCATGAACACCACGAGGAGCACGAGCATCACGTCCACGAGCGGCGTGACGTTGATGTCGCTGAAACCGCCGCCGCCCCGCCGCCTGCGCCCGCCACCGACCGACATGCCCATGATCGGCCCCGCCCCTCAGCCCTTCGGCATCACCGGCGTGGGCCGGTCGCTCGACCGCTGGAGCGCCAGCGGGATGGACTCCTGCATCCCCCGCGCGGAGAGCGACGCGATCTCCACCCAGCCCTCGCTCGCGGCCTCGAGCGCGGAGAGCAGGTCGTCGACGCGCTTGTTGAGCCCGTTGTACGCGATGACCGCCGGGATCGCGGCGAACAGCCCGATCGCGGTCGCGATGAGCGCCTCGCCGATGGCCGGGGCGACGACGGGCAGCGACGCGCTCTTCTGCTGACCGATGCGGAGGAACGCGTCCATGATCCCGTAGACCGTGCCGAACAGGCCGATGAACGGCGACGCCGCCGCGATCGACGAGAGCGTCGGCATGAGCGCGTTCGCCCGCTGCGTCTCGGTCACGATCGCCCGCTTCGCGATCGAGTCGAGGAGCCGGCTCGTGCCGACGCGGCGGCTGAGCTCCATCACGACGCGGGCGCCGGGCGCGTCCGCGTGCCGCTGCGCGAGCGCGAACAGCTGATCGGGCGAGTGGGCGTGCGCCGACTCCTGCTCGAACCGCGCCTGCAGAGAGGCGAGCCGCGCGAGCTGGAGGACCTTGAGGACGGCGATCACCCAGACGAGGATCGCCGCGAAGATCAGCAGCCAGACGACCAGGAAGACGGGACCGGAGGCGTGGAGGACCAGGGAGACGGGGTCGAGCTTGATCGGGACCGCCGTCGCCAGCTCAGGGGCGCTTTGCAGGAAGGCCATTTCGATCTCTTCGGGTCAGGGAGTCGTCGGCTCGTCAGGGTTCCGCGCGCGCGGCCCCGTTCGGTGGAGTTTGCGACCGCGGCCCCCTCTCTCGCCTGGAAGCGCGGCCGTGGCCCTCTTCAAGTTCGCCCAGCGCCGCACGCGCCACGGCGCTCAGTCCGCGAGCAGGATGTCGACCTTCCGGTCGCGCGCCCAGCCCTCTTCGTCCGTGCCGGTCGCCTCGAACTCGCCCTTCGACGAGGTCGCGATGCGGCCCTGATCGAGGCCCTTCTTGCCGAGGTACTCCGCGACGCTGCCGGCGCGCTTCTGGCCGAGGCCCAGGTTGTACTCCGTCTCCCCGCGGGGGTCGGCGTGGCCGATGAGCTTCATCCCCTTGCCCTTCAGCGGACCCGAGACGAAGCAGCGCGCGAGCGCGTCGAGCGCGCCCGCCGCCTCGCCCTCGATCGACGTCGAGTCGAACGCGAAGCGGGCGGTCGGTAGATCGCCGCAGGCCTTGAGGATCTTGTCGTCGATGCGGATCGATCCGCTCGTCGGCTTCTCGGTGTCCTGCTTCGGCGCAGGCGGGGCGGCGGTCTTCGCCACCGGAGGGGGCGCGACGTCGCTGGCAACATTCGCCGGCGGCTGCGGATCGGAGCCGCAGCCGGCCGCGAAGGCGGCAAGGGGCGCCGAGACCACGAGGATCAACGCAGGCAGTTTTGTCATGGGCATGCCGTTACCACGCCGGGAGGCGCGTTGCAGCATTTTGAGCGCCCGCCGGCGAGCCGGCGCGCCTGGATGACACCCATTCCGTTAAAGTGCCGCGATGCATCGCCCGATCCAGGCGCGGGAATATTTTGGGCACCAACGGGTTGGCCCGCCTCGCGCCCTCCGGGCCGCCGGCGCCGCGCTCCTCTCGCTCGGCGCAGCGGCGTCGGTCGCGCTCGCCGCCCCTCGCCCGGCGCGGGCCGAGGCGCCGGTGCAGCGCACGTTCTTTCGCCTGCCCTCGTCGAACGGCTTCGGCGCGGTGCTCCTCGATCTGGGCGCGGGGAGGCTCACCCACTTCCGCGAGCACCTGTTCGCCACCGAGGAGCCGCTCCTCGACGAGCGCGGCGAGGAGGTCTGGATCGGCAACCAGCCGCAGGCCGTAAGCACGCGCGATCTGCTCTACGACGCGTACTTCGGGCTGCGCTCCGACGGGCACCAGCGGTGGCTGACCGAGGTCCCCGTCGACCTCGACGCGAGCGGCTACGCCGGCTGGACCGACGGGCAGCGCGGCGGCACGGGCGTCGTCACGATGGTGCAGCGGGTCGGCAACCTCGAGTGCACCCAGCTCTTCTTCGCGCCGCAGGGCCTCCCGCAGGCGGGGTTCGTGATGGCGATGCGGGTCGAGAACCGGGGCGAGCGGCCGGCGGAGGGCGTGTCGGCGTTCTCGCTGCACAATTTCCACCTCGGCTTCGGCCGCCCGGGCGTGATGGCCGACATCGGCGAGTCGGGCGAGACCGTCGCCTACGACGCGAGCCAGGGCCGGCGCGACTTCCTCGAGCGCGCCTTCGCCGGCGTGGTGGTCGCGCGCGCGCTCGAGCCCCCCGCGCGCCACGGCGCCTCCAGGGCGGGCAGCCCGCCGGGCCTCGACGTCTACCGGATCGTCGCGGACGACGGCGGCGCCGACCTGCCGGACCTCGACGGGGCCGCGCCCACCGCGGACGGCTCCGTGAGCGCGTTCCAGTGGGACCTCGGCAGCATCGGCCCGGGCGAGGCGCGGTGGGTCGGCGTGGCGTTCGCGCACCACGGCGACCCCTCGGGCGCGGCGGACCCGCTCGTGCAGGGCGCCCTCGACGCGTACCTCGGCGCGAAGCGCGCGGCGGAGGTGGTCGCGGACGAGATCGCCGCGTACCGCGCGTTCCAGGGCGCGATCCGGGTGCCGCCCTCGGCGTCGCCCGAGGAGACGGCCTTGCTCCGGCAGTCGGCCGTGACGCTCCGGATGGCGCAGTCCCGCGAGAGCCACGCCTTCCTGCGCGAGCACCTGACGCGGGACTCCGAGCCGCGCGCCACGCGCTTCGGCACGACGCTCGGCGGCGCGCCGGCCACGCTGCCGGCCACCATCGCCCACCGCGGCCACGGCGCCGTCCTCGCGAGCCTCCCGCCGGGCGAGTGGACGGTCGCCTGGATCCGCGACGGCGCCTACGCCACCGTCGCGATGGCCGCGCTCGGCATGCAGGCCGAGGCGCGCGACGCGCTGGGATTTTACCTCGACGCGGAGGCAGGGCGCTTCCAGGGCTGGAGCGAGCTCGCGTCGTACGACATGCCGCCGTACCAGATCAGCCTGGTGCGCTACCACGGCTTCGGGGTCGAGGAGACCGACTTCAACGACTTCGGCCCGAACCTGGAGTTCGACGGGTTCGGCCTGTTCCTCTGGGCGCTGCGCCAGTACGAGGAGCTCACCGGGGATACGGGCTTCGTGGACGAGCGCTGGGCCGCCGCGTCGGCGAAGGTCGCGGACGCCCTCGTCGCGCTCATCGATCCGGACACGGGGCTCGTCCGGAAGGACTCGTCGATCTGGGAGACCCACTGGAACGGGCGCCAGCGGTCCTTCGCGTACACGAGCATCACCGCGGCGCGCGGCCTGTGCGACGCGGCGGCCATCGCGGAGCGGCGGGGCGAGGCGGACCGGGCCGCGGCGTACCGCGGCGCAGCGGAGCGGCTGCGCGCCGCGATCGCCGTGCGGCTCACGGACGCCTCGGGCGCGCTCGCCGCGAGCCTGGAGGAGCTCGCGTCGGGCGCGGGCTACTGGGACGCGGCGGTGCTCGAGGGGATCGCGATGGGCCTGTTCGATCCGCAGGGGCGCATCGCCGCCGCCACGCTCGCCGGGCTCGACGAGCACCTGCGCGTCCCCGCGGGCGCCGGGTGGTCCCGGAACGACGATCGCACCGATCACGCCGGCGCGGACGACCTGAGCCCCTGGGGCAGCGAGTACGACAGCGCCGAGTGGGTCGTGACCGACCTGCGCGGCGCCGTCGCGGCGCGGCTCATGGGGGACGTCGCGCGCTCGGAGCGGCTGCTCCGGTGGGTGCTCGATCAGTCGGCCGCGAACTACCTCGCCATCGCGGAGACCTACGACGAGATCCGCGGCACCTACAAGTTCAACGCGCCCATGGTGGGGTTCGGCGCCGGCGTCTACGCGCTCGCGCTCGCGGCGCGCGACGGGCTCGTCGTTGGCCCGGCCTGCGGCGCGTACTTCGAGGAGAGCGCCGCGAGCGGCGGCGCCGGCGGCCCCCCGAGCAGCGGCGCCGGCGGGGCGGGCGCCGCCGGAGCGGGCGCCGCCGGCGGTAGCGGCAACGACGGCAACGGCGGCGGCGGCAGCAGCGGCGATCTCCGGGAGAACGCCGGCTGCGGCTGCCGCCTCGCGAGCGTCAGCGCCGCGCCCTCGGCGCTCGCGGCGGCCGTGGCCGCGGCCGCGGCCGGCCTCACGCGACGGCGCCGGCGGGCGCGGCGCTGACGCTCGCCGAGCGCGCCCTCGGCGCTGGCTATTCCTCGCTGGTGTCGGCCTGGCGCTGCGCGTCCACAGCGGCGGGGGCCGGGGGGTCGGCGACGGCTGCCGCCATCGCGTCGGTGAGCGATATCGGCGCCTGAGGCCGCGACGCCTCCTCGGGCGCGAGCGACGGCGACGGCTGACGCTCGGGCCGGGCGCGGGCGCCCGGAGCGGCGGGCGGGCGCCCCCCCGCCCCGGAGGCCTCGCGCGCGCCCGCCTCCGGGGCGGCGCGCGGCTGCGGCGCCGTGACAGGCTCGGCGGCGCCGGCCCCATCGTCGTCGGTCGCGGGCGCGCGCGCGTCGAGCCCGCGCAGCGCCGTCCTCCGGGGGCCGGGCGCCTCGACCGGCACGCTCACCTCGCGCGCGATCTCCGCGGCCCGGGACACGCCGCGCCGCGCTGCAGGCGGCACGACGTCATCCCCCGGCGCACGCGACATCCGGCCGGCGATCAGCGTGAGCCCGACAGCGATCACCAGAGCGCCGGCCACGGTCGCCGCCGCAAGGATGCGCACGCGGGCTCGAGATCGCGCCCGGGAGGGCACCGCGACCGGCACGAGCGCGTCGTGGACGCGCATCACATCGCTCACGCTCGGCGCATCGACCCCGACCGGCGCCGTACCCGCGAGCGCGCTCGGGGCGGTCGCCGCGGTCGACTCCGCGCCCCGGGTCGCCTGTGGCGTCGTCAGGCCCACCGCCGCCGGAGCGACCGGGCCGCTGCCCGGCGCGACCGAGCCCGCCGCCGACACGCTCGACGTCGTCGTCGCGGCGGGGAGCGTCGCGGTGAACGACTTCAGCGCGAGCGACCGGAGATCCATGATCGTCGGGTCGTCGTCGCTCCGTGGCACCGAGGGCGCGCTCGATCGCCGGAGCGGCGGAGGAGGCCGGCTCGATCGCCGGCCGGCGCCTCCCGCCGGGGGCGCAGCCGCACCCCTCCCATGCGCACGGAGCATCGCACCGCCGCAGACGCTGCACTCGAGCGCAGCCCCGCCGCGCGCGTCGCTCGACACCGTGGTGACGATTCCGCAGATTTCGCAGGTAACGTCCATGAGCCCCCCGCAGGCCTCGCGACACGACAGCGGCGAGCGCCCGCCACGCCAAACTGTGATTCAAATTACATCTTGAGTATGGCGCGCGAGGGGCGGCCATGCATGCGGTCTCCGCGCGGCATTTCCGAGAATCGAGCGCGCGGCGGCGTTGCAGTGCCATCCCGGACGGTCGACATCGGACGAGAGCCGTCCTGGACCGAAGGATTCCCGGGTGGGCGCTTGCGATGCCGGCCTTCGGGCCGCTGTGGTAAGAGGCGCGCTTCGATGTGGTCGGGAGCGGACCACCGGTCCGCTCGACGTGGTCGCGGCTCCCTGCCGGGGGTCACGCGGGGGTCACGCTGACATGGGTCTGGGGGCCGCGACCGGCCTCCGAAGCGCCGGGAGGAGTTCGAGAATGGGTCTCAGCGAAACGCTGCTCGATGCGAACAAGAAATCCAAGGTCGTCGCCGACTGTTGCACGCTGGTCGACGAGGAGGTGGCTTCGAAGAGTGGACTCTCCGGCCTGGCGGTCAAGGCCGGCTACGCGGCCGTGAAGGGCATCAAGCCCGGCTTCATCCAGCAGGTGGTCGAGAAGCTCCTGCCCGAGTTCGCCAAGAAGCTCGATCCCATCTGGACCGAGGCCGCGAGCAGCGGCAACCCGAGCTCCTTCTTCACGTCGAACCGCTCGCGGATCGCCGACGCGCTCCTCAGCATCACCGACGAGAAGGCGAAGTCGTCGTCGAGCGGCGTGGTGCGCGGCACCTACGAGAAGCTGCGCGGCTCAGCGAAGAAGAACGTCGAGGAAGCCGTTCCGCGCCTCGCCCAGCTCATCCAGAAGCACACGGCCTGAGCGGCTCGGCGCAGCAGGCTCGCTTCGCGCCGGCCTGCTGCGCGCCGCGGCGAGGCGCCCCCGCGGCCGCGTGCGCGGCGGAGGGCGCCCCTGCGATCGGCGCTCAGCCAGGCTCGCCGAAGCTCCGCGCGAAGAGGTCGCGGATCGCGTCGCGGCCGGCGTCGTTGAGATCCTGCGTGCCGATGCCGGCGAAGTTCTCGCAGGTGATGCTCGGCTGCCGCGCCATCTCCCAGGCCGAGCCGCTCCAGCGGAACCAGCCGCGCTTCTCCTGATCGTAGACGAACAGCTGCTTCTTCCAGAGGCGCGCGAGCTCCGCGCCCCAGCCGGTGCCGCCGCGCACGGTGCCGTCCTCCTGGAGCGTCCCCACGACGAAGACCTGGCTGGACGCGTTGATCTGGTGCCAGATCGTCTGGAGGATGTTGCGCACGAGCGGGATCTCGCTCAGCACGCGGCCGAGGCGCCGCGACACGTAGACGAGGCTGAAGTCGCCCTTGCGCAGCTCGTCGTCCCCCAGCACGACCACGCCGCGCTGGCGCTCGAGGAGCCGGTGGCCCTCGAAGCTGTAGTTCAGCTCCTGCACCCCGTACCGCTCGGCGCACGCCCCGAACTCGGCCTCGGCCCCCTTGGCGCCGCCCGAGTGCACGCGGAAGCTCCGCGGGTCCTTCGGCCGCTCCGAGGGGGGCCGCACGTCCTCGTCGATGACGCGCATCGAGTGGGGATCGAGCCGCAGGTGGAGATCGGCGAGATCCTTGTTGCCGTGGTCCTTCAGCAGCCGCAGGCGAACCACGTCGCGCTCCGGCTGCAGGTAGACGACCACGTTGAGGTGGCGCTCGACCCGCTGGAGCGCGGCAGGCAGCTTGCCGGGAGGGCCCGCCTCGTCGACCTGGGCCGCGACCCAGACCTCGGCGGAGCGCTCCTTCGCGAGCCGCCCGAGCGCCTCCATCGCCTGCTCCGACGCGACCGCCACGTCGAAGCCGTCGACGATGATCACGTCGGGCTCGAAGTGGGCGACGCCGCGCGCGAACGCCACCGTCTCGAGCATCTTCTCGACCCACAGGTGCGCCGCCTCCTCGGGCGCGTCGACCGGCGCCTTCACGTGGCCGAGGTGCGAGTAGATCTGCCGGTGCCGCTCGACCTCGAGACGGACGGCCTCCGGCTCCTCGAGCCGCATCGACTGCGCGAGATCGTGGAAGATCTCGTCGTAGTACGCGCGGACGTGATCGACCGCGTTCTCGTGCGAGATGTGGAGGACCCGGCGATCCCGCAGCAGATCGTCGAGCGCGATCTGCACGAGCAACGCCGTCTTGCCCACGCCGGGCCGGGAGACGATGACGCCGACGTTGCCGCGACCCAGCCCGCCGTGCATCGACCCCTCGAAGACCCGCATGGGGCTCCGCTCGTTTACCTCTTTGCGGTACATGCCGACCCCCTCACTTGGCCTTCTTCGCCTGCTCTTCCCGGTATTTCTTGATGAGCTCCTCACCAAGCGCCGCCGGAAGAGGAGCATAGCGCGAGAACTCCATCGTGAACTCGGCTTTGCCCTGGGTGGCAGAGCGGAGGATCGTCGAGAAGCCGAACATGTCGGAGAGCGGCACCTCCGCCTCGACGCGGCAGAAGCCGTCTGCCTCGGTCGAACCCACGATGATGCCGCGCCGCTGCATCAGGATGCCGACGATGCCGCCCTGGTACTCGCTCGGCCCCTCGCAGGCGACCTTCATCAGCGGCTCCAGGATCTGCGGGCCGGCCTTGGGGTACGTCTCGCGCCAGGCGCCGCGCGCGGCCTCCTGGAAGGCGATGTCGGACGAGTCGACCGCGTGGGCCGCGCCGTCGTTCAGCGTGACCGACACGCCCGTGACGGGCGCGCCGATGAGCTGCCCCTTGGCGAGCATCGACACGAAGCCCTTCTCGACCGCCGGGATGAACTCGCGCGGGATCGCGCCGCCGACGACCTGATCGTCGAACCGGAACGGCGCCTCCGTCCACGGCTCGATGAAGCCGCCGACCTTGCCGTACTGACCGGAGCCGCCGGTCTGCTTCTTGTGCGTGTAGTTGAAGTCGACGCGGCGCGTGATCGTCTCGCGGTACGCGACGCGCGGCGGGCTCGTGACCACCTCGGCCGCGTACTCGCGCTTCATGCGCTCGATGTAGACGTCCAGGTGGAGCTCGCCCATGCCCTGGATGATCGTCTCGCCGCTCTCCGGATCGGCCCCGACGCGGAAGGTCGGGTCCTCCTTGGTGAAGCGGCGCAGCGCCTTCGACATGTTCGCCTGGGCCTTGTTGTCCTTGGGCGTCACGGTGAGCGAGATGACGGGCTCGGGCACGTGCATCGACGTCATCGCGACGCTCAGGGTCCCGTCCGTGAAGGTGTCCCCCGAGTTGCAGTCGATGCCGAACATCGCGACGATGTCGCCCGCGCCCGCGGAGTCGATGTCCTCCATCTCGTCCGCGTGCATGCGGACGAGCCGGCCGGCCTTGTGGCGCTTGCCCGTGCGGGTGTTCGTGATCTCGCCGCCGCGGGCCAGGTTGCCCTGGTAGATCCGCAGGTACGTGAGCTGGCCGAAGCGGCCGTCCTCGAGCTTGAACGCGAGCATCACGAGCGGCTTCTCGGAGTCGCTCGACAGGACGACCTCGGCCTCGTCCTTGTCGAGATCCACGGCCTTGTTCGTGATGTCGGCGGGCGTCGGCAGGTAGCGGGTCACGCCGTCGAGCAGGACCTGCACCGCCTTGTTCTTGTAGGCCGACCCCATCATCACCGGGACGATCTGGAGCTTCACGGTCGCCTCGCGGATCGCCTTCTGGAGGAGCTCCTCGGTGACGCGCTCCTCGAGGATCGCCTCCGTGAGCTCGTCGGAGTGCATCGAGAGCGCATCGAGCATCTCCTCGCGCGCCGCCTTCACCTCGTCGGCCATCCCGGCCGGGATGTCGCCGACGACGATCTTCTCGCCGTTCGCCCCCTCGAACCGGTAGGACTTCATCGCGACGAGGTCGACGACCCCCTCGAACTTGTCCTCGAGCCCGATCGGCAGCTGCAGCAGGACCGGGTTCAGGTTGAGCTTCTCGCGCAGCTGCGCGCGGACCCGCAGCGGGTTCGCGCCGGCGCGGTCGCACTTGTTCACGAACGCGATGCGCGGGACGCCGTAGCGGCGCATCTGGCGGTCGACCGTGAGCGACTGGCTCTGCACGCCGGCGACGGCGCAGAGGACCAGGATCGCCCCGTCGAGCACGCGCATCGCGCGCTCGACCTCGATCGTGAAGTCCACGTGGCCGGGCGTGTCGATCACGTTGATCTGATGCCCGTTCCAGAAGCAGTGCGTGGCCGCGGACTGGATGGTGATCCCGCGCTCGCGCTCGAGATCCATCGAGTCCATCTTCGCGCCGACGCCGTCCTTGCCCTTGACGTCGTGGATGGCGTGGATCCGCTTGGTATAGAAGAGGATGCGCTCGGTCAGCGTTGTCTTGCCCGAATCGATGTGGGCGCTGATCCCGATATTGCGCAGCTTGGACAGTTCGCTGATCACAGAAGGCTCCCCGCCGCGCACCCGTGAGGGCGTGCCCGTGGAGGGCGTGCGGCACGCATCGAACGTCAGCCAGGCGGCGCACTCTTGCGATCGCCCAGTCAGAAATTCGGCGCGGCTCTTAATTCGGCCCCATGGCCAGCGCCAGGGGGAAAATGATCGCGCGTGAACATTTCACGCTACTTGGCTTGAATCCTGGAAAGCCCGACCGTCTCGTCCCACTCCGATCCGTAGCCGTCGTAGTGGATGCGGTAGCGCTCTTGCCCCACGATGCCGGTGACGACCGCCGGGTACATCTGCCCGTGCCACTCGACGCGGACCCTGTCGCCGATCTTGTAGACGTTGGTCTGCGACGCCTGCAGGCCCTTGCTCCGGACCTTCGGCGGCGGGGGCGGGTGGACGACGTTGCCCTCGACGAGGCCGCGGATCCGTTCACGAGGTACAATTTCGTCCCAGATGTCATCGTACCCTTGGTAGTGGATCTTGAACTTCGTCGGACCCACGACCTCGATGACCTCGGCCGGGTAGACGTTCCCTTCCCACGTCACGAGGACGTGATCGCCGATGGCGTATTGGCGCTTGCAACCCCCCAGAACCAGCGCGAGGGCCAGAAGGAGGGCCGCAGCGTGGGCGCGCGCTGCGGGCATACTTCACGCCCGCCTTACCGTCCTCGCCGGCGCCCCGCAAGAGGCTTCGCTCAGGTACGCGCGCGGGTCGGCGCTGGACGGCGCGACGGCGCCGGGCCACGCCATGCCATGCCGTGCCGTCCTGCCGCAGGCCGCGGCATGCCGTGGTGAGCCGTCCTGCCGCAGGCCGCGCCATGCCGTGGTGAGCCGTCCTGCCGCACGCCCGCCGCGCCCCGTCCTCGACGCCCCCCAGGGCGCTGCAACGGGGCACGAACCCGTGTAGAGAACGCCCATGACCCGAGATGTTCGTCCTGGTACGGGGACCCTCTCCCGCCCGTGCCCGTGCGGCTCGGGGCGCTCGTACCGCGAGTGCTGCGCCCCCTGCCATCTGGGCGATCGCGAGGCCCCCGACGCCGTGGCGCTGATGCGCTCGCGGTACGCCGCGTTCGCCGTCGGAGACACCGCCTACCTCTGGCGGACGCTGCACATGGGCCACATCGATCGCGGGCGCGACAGGGACCAGGTGCTCCGCGAGCTGAAGGTGACGATCCACCACCACCGGTACCGGGGCCTCCAGATCCTCGACAGCCTGCAGAGCGGCGACTCCGCGTCGGTGCTGTTCCTCGCCAAGATCTTCGAGGCAGGCGTCGATCGATCGTTCGTCGAGCTGTCCGATTTCCTCCACGACGGCGAGGGCTGGCGCTACCTCCACGGCGTCGCCATCCCGCGCGCCCGCATCAGCGTCCCGCCCGACGCGCTGACGATCGCCCGGTTCTCCTCCCTCGCCAGCTGACCGGCCCTCGCCGGCCGAGCGGGCGCTCGGGCGGCCGATGCGCCCTGGGCCCGCTGACCAGGCCCCCCCGGGCGAGCGATGCGCCTCAGCCGGCCGACGGGCCCGACGCGCGGGCCTCGTGCCACCCCATCGCCTCGACCACGGCGCGGTTCTTGTCCATCCACACCGCGATGCGCTCGCGCGTCGTCCGGTAGGCGTACTCCAGGATGGCGCGCCGCGCGCGCAGGTTGGCGGGGTTGTGGAGGAACAGCAGCGCGTCGTTCCGCGCGGGCTCGAGCACGAGGACCTGCATCTTGCCCTCGACGAGCGCGCGCCCCACCGCCTGGTGGAGCCGCGCGTGCGCGCCGATCCGCATCGCCTGGTTGAAGATCCAGAGCATGCCCTTGTCGCGCACGCTCTCGCGCACCCCGTGCCCTGTCGGGACGGGGCGGTGCGCGGTGGAGACGGGCACGAGCGGGCTCACGACGATCGTGAGCTCCACGCCGGCGGCCTGCGCGAGATCGAGGTGCGCCACGTGGCCCAGCCCGCCGTCGAGGTAGTGGCGGTGCTCGACGCGCACCGGGGAGAAGAACAGCGGGAGCGCGAGCGACGCCGCGCAGGCGAGCGACACCGGGACGTGGTCGAACCCCTCGGCGCCGAAGACGACGCGCTCGCCCGAGTCGAGGTCGTGCGCCGGGATGCGCAGCGTCCGCGGCATCGCGCGGAACGAGTTCGGGATGCCGCGCCGCAGGAAGAACTCGCCGAGGAACCGCTCGTAACGGTCGAGCTGGAAGAGCCCCGCGGGGAGCGAGTCGTTGAAGCGATCGAGCTGCTCGAACAGGTACTGCTGCGCCGGCGCGTTCGGGGTCGCGTCGCCCCGGGTCGTGAGCCGGACGATCGCGTGGCGGAGCGCGACCAGGCTGGTGCTGAGCGCGCGCCGCCACTCGCCGACGTCGATGTGGAGGAGGTGGCTGCGCTCCAGCGGGAAGAAGTTGTCGACCGGATCGAGCAGGGCGCGGTAGAGCCGCTCGATCGGAATGCCGCCCGCCAGGGCCGCGGCGACCGCGGCGCCGCTGCCGTGCCCGAGGTAGAGCGAGAAGCTCTGGTTGTCGATCCCCTCGACGCCATCCTCGAGCGCCGCGAGCGCGCCGATCTGGTAGAGCGCGCCCGTCAGGCCGCCCCCTGGCAGGCAAAGGCTGACGCGCGCTCGCTTCGCCCCGGCGCGCGGGGCGGCGCGGCCCTCGCCGCTCGCGTCCACGGTCCCGGACGAGCGGCCCTCGCCGTCCCCCGCTGCGATCTGCGCGGCTCGGCTCTCGCCGCCGCCTTGGCTCCCGAACGCCGGCATCATGAGAGGTCCTTTTCCCTCGCGCGGGCCGCCCCCTCGGCGCGACGGCCGAGGACGCAGGCGAGCGCGGTCAACACGAGCGCAGAGGCGGAGCTCACCGCCACGAGCCACACCGGGCTCGCCGCGGCGTCGGGCAGCGCGGCGCCGGCGGCCGAGGGCGCGCCGTCGGCGGCCCCTGCGCCCGCCGCGGAGAGGAGCGAGAAGCACTGGATGGCGTTGTAGGTGCCGTGGAGGAGGATGGACGGCAAGAGCGACCCGCTCGCGACGCGGAGCACGCCGAGGGCCGCGCCGAAGATCCCGATCGGCAGGAACTTCTGCCACCCGACGTGGGCCACCGCGAAGAGCGCGGCCGTGATCGCGATCACGACCGGGGCGCGGTGCGTCCAGCGCAGCGGGCGGGCGAGCGCTCCCCGGAAGAAGACCTCCTCCAGCGCGGGGCCGAGCACGATGAAGATGAGGCCGAGCGCGGCCTGCTCGGGCGCGCTCGCGTCGACGAAGACCCGGACGAGCTCGGCGTCGTCGATCCCCGACGGCCAGCGCGCCTCGATCGCCGTGTAGAGCGCGGCGATGGGCCCCTCGAGCGCGAAGCCGAGCGCGATCGCGAGCGGATAGAACGCCACGTGCGTCCTGCGCACGCCGAGGAACTGCCGGATCGACGCGCGGGGCGCGTGCACCTGGAGCACGCCGAAGAGCCCGAGCAGGTACGCCGCGGCCTGGCACGCGAAGCTGCCGATGATGTCGAGCTTCGGCGCCGCCCGGAACGAACCCGCGCCGTCGAGCGCCGGCTCCATCCGGAAGGAGGAGATCAGGCCGAGCAGGAACAGGAACAGCGCGGTGACGCCCACGGTCCAGCCGATGGCCCCGGGGATCGACATCGGTCGCTCCTCGCCGCCTCGCCGGACGAGCGGGCCAGGCCCTCCGCCGCTCGGCGGAGGGTCGGGGGTGCCATGAAGATCGCTCATCGACCTCGCAGATAAGGCAGGACGCCCCGCTTCACGACCGTGTCCGTGCCGAGGCGATCGCTCGTCTCCGGGTAGTCGATCGTCGTGTGCAGCCCCCGGCTCTCGTGCCGGGCGGAGGCGCAGCCGACGATGAGCTCGGCCACGGTGGCGATGTTGCGCAGCTCGAGCAGATCCCGGGTGACAAGGTGCTTCCAGTAGTACTCGCGGATCTCCTCCTGGAGCAGGGAGATCCGCCGGGCGGCGCGCCGGAGGCGGGCGTCGGACCGGACGATGCCGACGTAGTTCCACATGGTGCGGCGCAGCTCGTCCCAGTTGTGGGCGACGACGACCTCCTCGTCGCTGGCGACCGCGTTGCCGACCTGCCACTCGGGCACATCGGGGAACGCGCTCTGCCGGAGCTCGGCGATCTGGGTGCCGAGGCGGGCGGCCGCGCGCTGGCCGAAGACGAGCCCCTCGAGCAGCGAGTTCGAGGCGAGCCGGTTCGCGCCGTGCAGCCCCGTGCACGTGCACTCGCCGATCGCCCAGAGCCCGGGGATCGTCGTCCTGCCGTAGAGATCGGTCGTGATCCCGCCGCACATGTAGTGGGCGGCCGGCACGACGGGGATCGGCTGCACGGTGATGTCGATGCCGTAGCGCAGGCACTGCGCGTGGATGGTCGGGAAGTGCTCGCGGACGAAGCTCGCGGGCCGGTGGGTGATGTCGAGCAGCACGTAGTCCGAGCCTGTCCGCTTCATCTCGAAGTCGATGGCCCGCGCCACGATGTCGCGCGGCGCGAGGTCCTTGCGCGGATCGTGGCTGGCCATGAAGGCCGTCCCGTCCGGCAGCCGGAGGATGGCGCCCTCGCCGCGCAGCGCCTCGCTCACGAGGAAGCTCTTTGCCTCCGGGTGGAACAGGCACGTCGGGTGGAACTGGTAGAACTCCATGTTCGCGATCTCGGCGCCTGCCCGGTAGGCCATGGCGACGCCGTCGCCCGTCGCGACGTCGGGGTTCGTCGTGTAGAGGTAGACCTTGCCTGCGCCGCCGGTCGCGAGCACGGTCGCCCGCGCGAGGTAGGTCTCGACGACGTGCGGCTTCGAGGCTGGCCGGTGCCGGGGCGCCGGCCGCTCCGAGTCGCGCGGCCGCGGCCCGCCGTTCAGCGCGGCGTCGGTCTCGTCGAGCACGTAGGCGCCGGCGCAGATGTCCGGCCCCCCGAACCGGGAGAGCGGGATGAGGTCGATCGCCGTGTGGTGCTCGGCGAAGCGGATGTTCGGGTTCTGCCGGGCCTGCTCGAGGAGCGCGCGCTCGATCTCGAGGCCGGTGGCGTCGGCGGCGTGCACGATCCGCCGCGCGGAGTGCCCTCCCTCGCGCCCGAGGCGCACCCGGCCGTTCTCGTGATCGAACTGGGCGCCCCGCGCGATGAGCTCGCGCACCCGCTCGGGCCCCTCCCGCGCGCAGATCTCGACGACCACCTCGTGACAGAGCCCCGCCCCCGCCTCGAGCGTGTCGGCGATGTGCGCCTCGGGGGAGTCGTCCGGGGCGAAGACCGCGGCGATGCCGCCCTGGGCGTACTTCGTGTTGGACTCGTCACGCGCGCGCTTGGTGACGATGATCACTTCGCCGTGCTCGGCCGCCTCGAGCGCGAAGGTCAGCCCAGCCACACCGCTACCGATGACGAGGAAATCGGTCGTTATCGCCACGGCCAGGAGGGTAGCAGGAGCGGGGCGCACGGAGGTAGGCCGTGGTGCGCTTCCTGCGTGCGACGGCGCTGCGGCCAGGCGCTCGGGCGGGAGGCCGGCGTGTCCGGGGAGAGCGGAGCGCCGGCGTGCGCTTGCGGAGGCGTGGGCGCGCGCTCGGGCTGATCGCGCTCATGGAGGAGCGCCTCGGCCGTTGTCGACGCGTGCCGGGGCGCGCGTCGCGCGCTCGGGCTCGCAGCGCGAGCCCATGAGCGCAGTCCATCCATCAGGAGGCGCGACTCGCGCAGCAGGTTGCGATGCGCCGTCGAGGATGCCGGAGATGCGGTGTTCCGGCACAACACGACAGGTTCCCGGAGAGCACATCAGAGCCAGCGTCCCCGACACACCCTCTGGTCGACTCGCTCGATCCAGCCCCTTCGTGAAGGGGCCTCTCGCTCAAGAGTCCTCGCTTCTGCGGTGCGCCGAGGGCACGAGCATCAGCTTCGGGCGACGCTTGCTTCGCGCTTTGGGGCCACCTGCCGGGCGTGGGTTCTTCGCCCACAAGAGGCTCTGCGACGCGGGCAGTCTGGGCCCTGACGGCGGCGCAAGCTCCTCCGCCGCCGCTTCGCGAGCTTCCCGCTCTGCGATGCAATGCACGCAATACTTCTCGGGATCCCAGTCGATGTCCTCGAGACCCAGCCGCCGTACCCACATCCGCTCCCACTCCCCCATCTTGCTCGAGCTGGGGCGCTTACCAGAGGGAGGGGGGTCGTCTCCGCGGGACCTTCGGCGCTTCGGCATGGGGCTCCTTGAATTCGGGCGGCGCCCATTCTGCCGGCAACGAATGAGCGCGCCAAGGGGATTCTTCGAATCATCGTTGCCGTTTTGCCGAGTTACGTTCAGCCCTCCGAAATTGCCACGAAATCATACCGCCTCTCATTTTTTCTTCGACGCTCGCCGCGATCAGCAGTCCAGCGGGCTCTGCTCGCCGCTCCACCCCTTCCCCGGGCAACCCGCCGCAGCCGCGGGATCCGCCGCTGCCTCCGTTCGCTCCGGCGCCCGGCCTGGCTCCCGGGAAGATCGCCGCCCCGTCCTTCGCGCCGTCACCTTCGTCCACAAGAAGGCTGCCCCCCCGGCCCGTGCTCGGCCCTCCGGGCCTGCGCGAGCTCCGGCGCGTCTGCACCGCTCCACCTGACGAGTTCAACCCACAGACCCCGCCACGCGTGCCAGGACGCACATTACCTGCTCGAGCTCGCCGTTCTCATGAGCGCAGTCCATCAGCAGGCTTGCCGCCAGGCGCAGCTCACGGTGCGCGGCGAGGATGCCGGCGATGCGCTGCTCGGACACCGAGCCCCAGAGGGCCCCCGAGCACGCGAGGAAGATGTCGCCCGGCTCCGTGTCCTCGACCTGGGCCGTCATCTCCACCGCTGCGTCGCGGCCGAGCGCGCGTGTGGCCGCGCTGGCGTGTTGTCCCAGCATGGCTGGGGCATCCGGCGAGGCGGATCCGTCCAACGCCCCACCGTCGCGCGCCGCATCCTCACGCGTTCGCGCCTCCAGCTTCCCCCCACGGAACCGGTAGATGTGCATATCGCCGGCGTAGACGATGTACGCCGCCCCTGGCGCGAGCAGTACACCGGCGAAGCTCACCTGCACGCCGCTCGGCCCCGGCCCCGGATGTTCGTCCTCGGAGCGGCCTGTTCGACGCGGGCGCATCATGAGCCGCACTTCATCCCGGCACTGCGGCGCGATCGTCTCACCAGCACCAAGGGCGTCCGCACAGTCTGCCTCGACAGCGGGTTGCACCGTCTCGATCGCCGTGCGGGAGACGACCTCTCCGCCAAGCCGGCCCGTGATCAGGAAGAGCCCCAGACAAGGCAACTCCCCAGAGCGCTCTCCGTTGCTCGCACGACGCCTCGACACAAGGGCCTCCGCCCCTGCCTCGATGGCGATCGTTGGACACACCATCGTCCACCTCGCACGCTCGTCGCAAGGACGAGCCGAGTCAGCGCGCACCACGCTCGCGGTGCGCCGGTCTCCTGTTCTGTCGCCCAGCGCGCCGCGCCGCCGCCGTGCTCCCTCGGCGTGCTCAGGCCGTCAGCGGCTGCTCGCTCGAGCTGGGAGCTCGCGGCGGGACCTTTCGCTCAGGCGCTCAAAAATCCTCGCGCACGAGACGCGCCAGTCGCACCATTTTCAGCAGCAGCCGCCTGCAGCGGCCCTTGCTCCGCCTGCTTCGCCTACCCGCCCTCGGTGGAATCTTCTCCCACCCAGGGCTCAGCCGCAGCTTCGGTCGGTTCGCCGACCGTGATGCCAGCTCCTCCATCACCGCTTCCCAGGCCGCTCGCTTCGCGATGCAGTGCTCGCAGTGCAGCTCGGGGTCCCACTCCACATCCTCGAGACCCAGCCTGCGCACCCACATCCGCTCCCACTCCCCCATCCCGCTCGGGCTGGGGCGTCTTCCGGAGGGAGGGACGTCGTTTCCACTGGAATTCCGGCGCATCGGCAGGGCGCTCCTTGGGATCGAGCGGCGCGCATACTGCCGGCCACGAACGGGCTCGCCAAGCGTTTTCGTCCAGAAATCGATGTCTTTCGATTACTTACGCGCAGCCAGGCCGGGTCGTCACAAAATCGTACGGTCGTCCTCACTTTCTCCGCCGCTCGCCGGTGGCAGGAGCCCGGCGGGCGCGGCTTGCCGCTGTACCCGTCGCCTGCGGGAGGCGCCTCGCCCGCTCGATTGCCCGCTCGATTGCGCGTCGCGCGATCGTCGGGGTCGGCTCCAGCACACTTCGCGGCGGCAGGCGGCACCAGCGACGAGGCCGCCCGCTGCCTCGTCGCTCACTTACGGAAGTTGCTGCTCCGCCGCCGCCGTGCCTGCCGCGCCCGTGCTCCCGTCCGGCGTCGCCCCCGCCGACGCCTGCGGCGCGGCTTTCACCGGCGTTATCGCCAGCTTCACCTCCGCCGTCGCTCCCTTTGCCACACCCACCGTCTGGCTCGCCGGCTCGTAGTCCAGATGCGTCGCCTCCACCCGGTGCTCGCCGGGGTCGACGAACACCTCCCCTTCCAGAGGCGCCCGCCCCAGGCCCTTGCCGTCCACCAGCGCATCCGCTCCCGCTACGGTGACCGACACCTTGAGCGCACCCACCTGCGCCCGCGACTCCGCCAGCCACTTCTCCGCGTTCGGCTTCAGCTTCGCCACACCCTTCAGCAGCAGCCAGTTCCTCAGCGCGAACGACAGGTACTTCGCTGCTTCCTTGTGCTTCTTCAGCTGGTACTCCGTGTTCCCGAGGTTGTACGCCACGTCGAACGTCGGGTTCAGCTCCCACGCCGACTCAAGCTCAGCCTCCACGGATTTCCTCGACGCCATCGCAGTCGATGAACCGCGTTCCTCGCCCCATGCAGCGCGCGCTGGCATGCAGCAAAGAAGGACGGCCACAAGGATGCTGCCCACCCCCGGCCCGTGCTCGGCCCTACGGGCCTGCGCGCGGTCCGCCCCTCCCATGTCCTGCGCTCCGCGCGGGACGGGAGGGGTCTCCGTCGCGACGGCCACTCCGCGGCCACCACCACAGCGGCGCGTCCGCCCCCTCGCGCCCCGCGGCTCCCCCGCCGCGTAGAAGTGATCTGCTGCCGGGCTGCCTTCAGCGACCGTAGGATGGTATCCGGGTTTTAGCCCCAACGCAGAAGCGGTCAGCAGACCAACGGTCCCTCCGCCCGCACCTCTTGCAGTCCACTCCAGGGTGGTGAAGTTTTCAGCGCCGGGCAGCCCGCCCTGCCGCGTCTCCGCGACAAAAGAGTCCTTACCACCCCGGCGCGGGGTGCGTCCAACCATTTCTTGTCTCCTCCTTCAGCTCAGCTGTTCGCAGAGCACCGCGCTCGTCCGTCGCTCCTCTGCATTGCGCTCAGCTATCAACAATTCTCACTCATTCTCACCGCACTGCTGCACTTCACTGGCCGCAGCTCGCTTTGCCTGTGAAGTCCCAACATTCTCCGCTCACCCCCACATCACCGGCATTTCCACCCGGCGCCGTGCTACCGCCCTCGCCCGCTGTTCCCCCGATGAAATTCGCCAGCGTCACCGCCGCGCCCGGCGCCGCCGCGTAGGCGATGCCCACCGCGTGCCCGCCTCGGCCGCCTGCTCCGGGACCGCCGGCCCCGCCTGAGCCACCTCTCCCGCCGTCGCAGCCACGGATCGAGGGGGAGATTCCCGAAGCGGCGCCGCCGGCGGCGCCGACGCCGCCATCCGCACCACTCTGACCGGCAACCCCATCCCCGCCCTTCCCCGCCTTGCCCACCGTGACGCTCACCTCCCTCAGCGCCAGCTTCGTCCCCAGGCTCACGATCCCGATGCTCGACCCGCCGGCCTTCCCGCCGCCGCCGCCCTTGCCACCACAGCCTCCGGCACCACCGCCACCGCCGCTGGCGCCCGGGCCCTCGACGGTGTTCGGGCCCGCCGCGCAAAACAGCCCCGCCTTCGATCCGCCACCACCACCTCCCCCTTGACCTCGCTTACCGGATGTGCCGCTGCTGCCATCTCCGCCAGCGATGCCAGCAAGCGTCAGCGTCGTATCGCTGCCGACGATTCCGGGATCGCCTGAAGCTCCAAGAACCCCGGGCTCTCCCTGCCGGCAATTGCCACTGGTCTGTCCATTTCCTCCGAGCCCGGATCCATCGGGGTTCGGCTCCGGCAACGGCGCTCCATCCGCACCCTTCTGCCCGTTGCCCTCCTCGATGCCCGTGAGCCCGCCGAGCCCACCGGCGCCGCCGCGCGTCTCGCCGTCGTCGCACGTCGTCACGCCGGGGTCTCCGCCGTACACGAGCTCGTCCCGTGCACACGCCGCCGATGCACTCGTCATCAGCGCGCTCGCTCCCGCCTGCGGCGCCTCCGTCGGCGTCTCGCCGTTCGCGCCATCCATCCCGTCGCCGGCCGTCACATCCACCTGCGCGAGCTCCGCCTCCACGTCCGCCACCGCCACGCCGATCGACGACTCACCCAGTTCCGTCGCGCTCGCCGCGCGCACCGCGAAGCTCCTCACCTTTGCCCCGCTCGCGCCTTCCGTCATCGTGAGCGCCGCCGCGCCCGCCGGTCCCTCGATCGCGCTACGCGCCGCCTCGCTCCACGTCCACTCCGCCTTGCAGTCGAAGCCCCCTATCACCTCGACCTTGGCCCCAATCGTCACGCTCTCCTCGAATGCCCCGCTCGCGCACGCGAGCACCCGCTTGCTCCCCGCGTTCGCAACCGCCTCCCCGAGCGACGCGTACGGGTTCGCCTTCGTCCCGTCGCCCCCCGGCTCCGCCGTCGCGCTCGCGAACACCGCGCACTCGTCCCTCACCGTGCTCGCATTCTCCCTCGGATCAGCATCGCACTCGGGGTTCGGCACGCTGCCTCCGGTGCCATCCCGCAACCCGCGGTGGTGCTCACACATCAGGGTGAACTCGCAGTCCTCCGCGACGTTGCTCCACACCGTATCGCAACCGGCGGAGCAAACGACAAACCCCACGGAGCACAGCTGCCAGCGAACTCGATTCCTCTTCATCGCACCCTCGTGTCGGCTCTTCACCATGCCCCCTGCACCACAATTCCCCTGTAACCCACCTGCGTTTCGGGCAGGACACGCACCTTGCCTGCCGCCTTGGTCCCCGAGCGCGGCCACAGCGCGTAGGTCACGGCTGCAATGGCGAGCACGCCCGACGCCGTGTACGCCACGGTGGCTGCACGCCCGAACGTGTCGACCCGCGAAGCCGTCGATCGGAGGTCAGAGCACGCTTGACTGTATGCAGCCGGTGCATCCGGGCAGCCACCACCCGCCTTGAGGATCGCATCCGCTTGCGCATGCCCATCGGCGCTCGCAGCGTTCGACGCCGCCGTCATCCCGATCCCCACGCCGAGCCACACCGCGCTCGCCGCCCCCAGCGTGATCACCGGCCCCCAGTTCCTCTTCGGCGGCAGTGGCCGCTCCACTGGCATTGCAGGCGGATGCTCCACCATCGGCGCACCGGCCGTCACGCCCGTATCCCCCTCCGTCGCCGCGCCCGCCGCCTGTGCCTCGCCCTTCGCGAGCACCATGGCCGGCGCCATGTCCCTGGCCTCTCCTTTCCTCGAAGCCGTGACAGTCGACGAGCCGCACTCCTGGCCCCACGCAACGCGCGTTGGTGTGCAGCCCAGCACGATAGCCACAAGAAGGCTGCCCACCCCCGGCCCGTGCTCGGCCCTCCGGGCCTGCGCGCGGTCCGCCCCTCCCAGGTCCCGCGCTGCGCGCGGGACGGGAGGGGCCGCCTGTACCACGGTGACGCTCGCTCCGGCGCTGCGGCTCCGCCATCGGGCCGCGTCTCGAAGCTCTCCCGCTGCGCAAAAGCGACCTGCTGCCGGGCTCCCTTCAGCGACCGTCGGATAACATCCGCTCTCGCGGCCCGACGCAGAAGAAGTCAGCAGATCAACGGTCCCTCCGCCCGCGCCTTGGGCAGTCCACTCGGTGGTGGTGAAGTTGTCAGCGCCGGGGAGCCCACCGTGCCGCGTCTCCGCGACAAAAGAGTCCCTATCACCCCGGCGCGGGGTGCGTCCAATCATTTCCTGTCTCCTCCTTCAGCTCAGCTGCTCGCGGAGTACCGCGCTCGTCCGTCGCTCCTCCGCATTGCGCTCAGCTATGAAGAATTCTCACTCACCCTCACCGCGCTGCGCACTTCACTCGCCGCAGCTCGCATTGCCTGTGAAGTCCCAACATTCTCCGCTCACGCCTGCCTCACCGGCGTTTCCGCCCGGCGCCGTGCCTCCACCCTCGCCCGCTGTGCCCCCCATGAAGTTCGCCAGCGTTACCGCAGCCCCCGGCGCCACCCCATACGCGATGCCCACCGCGTGGCCGCCTCGGCCGCCTGCTCCGGGACCGCCGGCCCCGCCTGCGCCACCTCTCCCGCCGTCGCAGCCACGGATCGAGGGGGAGGTTCCCGAAGCGGCTCCGCCGGCGGCGCCGACGCCGCCGTCCGCACCGCTCTGTCCTGCCACTCCATCTCCGCCCTTCCCCGCCTTGCCCACCGTGACGGTCACCTCCCTCAGCACGAGCTTTGTCCCGAGGCTCACGATGCCGAGGCTCGACCCACCGGCCTTCCCGCCTCCGCCGCCCTTGCCACCACAGCCACCGGCTCCACCGCCACCGCCGCTGGCGCCGGGTCCTTCCACGGGGTCCGGAGTGTCGGGGCAAAATTGCCCCGCTTTCGCGCCCCCTCCACCGCCCCCCCCTTGACCTCGCTTCCCAGTTGTGCCGTTGCCAGCGTCGCCACCAACGATGCCGGTCAACATCAGCGTCGTGGCGCTGCCGCGCTCGCCGGCGACGCCGGCGACGCCGGCGACGCCCGGCGCGCCCTCTTCGCCACGGCTGCAACTGGCCGCCGCGTCGGTTTGCCCGGCACCGCCAAGCCCGTAATCCCCGGGGTCCAGTTCCGGCAGCGGTACACCGCCGTCACCTTCTTGCCCGTTGCCATCACCCATGCCGGGGATCCCGCCAGGCCCACCTCGACCGCCGCTGCTCGTCTCGCCGTCCTCGCACATCGTCACGCCCGCCTGCCCGCCTCGAACGGCAGCGGGAAGCGAGCATGCTTTAGAACCCGTCATCCCCGGCGCTCCCTCCTGCGGCGCCTCCGTCGGCGTCTCGCCCTTCGCGCCGTCCATCCCATCGCCCGCCGTCACGTCCACCTGCGCCAGTTCCGCATCGATGTCTGCCACCGCCACGCCGATCGATGACCCGCCTGGTTCCGTCGCCCTCGCCGCGCGGACCGCGAAGCTCCTCACCTTCGCCCCGCTCGCGGCCTCCAGCAGCGTTAGCGCTACCGCGCCCGCCGGTCCCTCGATCGCGCTCCGCGCCGCCTCGCTCCACGTCCACTCCGCCGCGCAGTCGAAGCCGCCGATCACCTCGACCTTGGCCCCAATCGTCACGCTCTCCGCGAAGGCTCCGCTCGCGCACGCGAGCACTCGCTTGTTCCCCGCGTTCGCAACCGCCTCCCCGAGCGACGCGTACGGCCTCGTCTTCGTCCCGTCTCCCCCCGCTTCCGCCGTCGCGCTCGCGAACACCGCGCACTCGTCCCTCACCGTGCTCGCGTCCTGCGTCGGATCTGCCTCGCACGCGGGGTTCGGCGGTCCGCCGCCCGCTGCTTCGATCCAGTCGTGTTCTGGACACGTCAGCGTGTAGTTGCAGTCGCTGGTCACGCCCATCGACAGCGCGTCGCACCCGACGGCCGCAACCACTGCGCAGAGGGTGCCAGCCGTGATGCCACCAAGTCTTCTCACGTTCGCATCCTTTCCTTCCCGTCGCCGCTCACCACACACCAACCACTCCCAGACCTCGCTCTCCCTGCGTTACCCAAGCGGTCGGCAGCACACCCGCCGCGTTGCGCGATGCAGATGAGCGAGGCCACAGCGCATAGACCAACGCGCCTGCGGCCAGCGCACCGGACGCCGTATAGGCCACGACGGCGCCGGTGCCGACCGTTTCAGCCCGCCCCGCTCTCTCGTCGAACGTGCTGCACGCACTCGCAACATCGCTCGGCGCGTGAACGCACCCAGGCCCCTGCGACAGGATCGCAGCGCGCTGCGCATCCGCTTCGCTCCGCGCATTTCTCGACGCCACCGTCATCCCGATCCCCACGCCGAGCCACACCGCACTGGCCGCTCCCAGCGTGATCACCGGCACCCAGTTCCTGTTGTCCGGCAGCGGTCGCGGCTCCGCCAGCACCGCCGGCGGCCCCGCCACGGGCCCGACGATCCCCACATCCGTTGCGCCCCCTCCCCGCTCCGTCGTCGCTCCCGCCGCCGGCGACTCCTCGCTCTTCGCCAGCGCCGCGTCGGCCGTCTCTCCCATAACCTCCCGCACCCGCTGCTCGCACCACGCAGTTCGCGCAGGGGTGCTGACAGCGACAGCAATGAGCACGAGGATGCCCGCCCCCGGCCGGTGCTCGGCCTTGCGGGCCTGCGCACGATCCACCCCCAGGTCCCGCGCTCCGCGTAGGACGGGAGAGAGCTCGCCGGCTACGGTAGTCCGGATGCCAGCGTGTCCACGCTGCCGCCCCACGACCACGGCACCGCGCAGCTCTCCCGCCGCGCAAAAGCGATCTGCTGCCGGGCTCCCTTCAGCGACCGTCGGATAACATCCGCTCTCGCGGCCCGACGCAGAAGCAGTCAGCAGACCAACGGTCCCTCCGCCCGCGCTTCTTGCAGTCCACTCCAGGGTGGTGAAATTTTCAGCGCCGGGCAGCCCACCGTGCCGCGTCTCCGCGACAAAAGAGTCCCTACCACCCCGGCGCGGGGTGCGTCCAACCATTTCTTGTCTCCTCCTTCAGCTCAGCTGCCTGCGGAGCTCCGCGCTCGTCCGCATTGCTTTCAGCTCGCTGAAATTCTCATTTCATCTCAACCATCGTCGATCTTCACTGGCTGCAGCTCGCATTGCCCGCGAAGTCCCAGCACTCGCCCGTTGTCCCCAAATCGCCGGCGTTGCCTCCCGGACCGCCGACGCCGCCCTCGCCCACTGTGCCCGCCACGAAGTTCGACAGCGTCACCGCTGCTCCCGGCGACACTGCGTACGCAAGTCCTACCGCATGCCCGCCTCGACCGCCTGCACCGGGGCCGCCCGCTCCGCCTCGGCCGCCTCGACCGCCGTCGCAGCCGGGGATCGAGGCGCCGAGCCCCGAGCCCGCACCGCCGGTCGCGCCGGCTCCTCCTGTCGCCCCTGCCTTCCCCTGCGCTCCATCTCCGCCCTTGCCCGCCTTGCCCACCGCAACGGTGACGTCGGTCAGCGCCAGCTTCGTCCCGAGGCTCACGATCCCGATGCTCGATCCGCCCGTCTTGCCGCCCCCCCCGCCCTTTCCGCCACAACCGCCGGCGCCACCTCCGCCGCCGCTGGCGCCAGGACCAACCATCGGGTTCGCTGAGGGCCCGCAGAACAGCCCTGCTTTCGCGCCCCCGCCGCCGCCTCCCCCTTGACCCTTCTTCCCCGTTCTACCTTCACCGCCGTTGCCTCCGGCAATGCCAGCCAGAGTCAACTCCGTGCCGCTCCCAGCCTCACCGGTCTCGCCGTCAGTGCCGGGCAAACCATCTTCCCCGCGCCTGCAGTTGGAATCAGTTTGCCCAGCTCCGCCGAGCCCGTACGCCTCGGGGTTCGGGTTCGGCAGCGGCACACCATCCGCCCCTTTCTGTCCGTTACCCTCGTCGGTACCCGTCATCCCGCCGAGTCCACCGACGCCGCCGCGCGTCTCACCGTCGTCACACGTCGTCACGCCGGGCTCGCCGCCGAAGACAACGGTATTGCATGCATTCGACAGCTCTGCCGGTGCGCTCGCCCCCGCCTGCGGCGCATCCGTCGGAGTCTCACCACTCGCCCCGGCCATCCCATCGCCCGCGGTCACATCCACCTGCGCCAGTTCCGCATCGACGTCCGCCACCGCCACGCCGATCGACGACCCGCCCGGCTCCTTCGCGCTCGCCGCGCGGACGGAGAAGCTCCGCACCTTCGCCCTGCTCGCGGCCTCCGACACCGTGAGCGCCACCTTATCCGCTGGCCCTTCGATCGCGCTTCGCGCCTCTGCGCTCCACGTCCAGTCCGCCCCGCAGTCGAAGCCCCCGATTACCTCCACCCCCGCCTCGATCGTCACGCTCTCCCCGAACGCCCCGCTCGCGCACGCAAGCACCCGCTTGTTCCCCGCGTTCGCAACCGCCTCCTCGAGCGACGCGTACGGGTTCGCCTTCGTCCCGTCGCCCCCCGGCTCCGCCGTCGCGCTCGCGAACACCGCGCACTCGTC
Organism: Sorangium sp. So ce281; assembly: GCF_051527395.1. Classification (NCBI taxonomy): domain Bacteria; kingdom Pseudomonadati; phylum Myxococcota; order Polyangiales; family Polyangiaceae; genus Sorangium; species Sorangium sp. So ce281. The sequence goes on along the minus strand of NZ_CP150322.1, from coordinate 951,463 downwards.
CGTCACCGAGCTCGCGTTCTTCGTCGGGTCCGCCTCGCACTCGGGGTTCGGCACGCTGCCTCCGGTGCCATCCCACAACCCACGGTGGTGCTCACACATCAGGGTGAACTCGCAGTCCTCCGCGACGTTGCTCCACACCGTATCGCAACCGGCGGAGCAAACGACAAACCCCACGGAGCACAGCTGCCAGCGAACTCGATTCCTCTTCATCGCACCCTCGTGTCGGCTCTTCACCATGCCCCCTGCACCACAATTCCCCTGTAACCCACCTGCGTTTCGGGCAGGACACGCACCTTGCCTGCCGCCTTGGTCCCCGAGCGCGGCCACAGCGCGTAGGTCACGGCTGCAATGGCGAGCACGCCCGACGCCGTGTACGCCACGGTGGCTGCACGCCCGAACGTGTCGACCCGCGAAGCCGTCGATCGGAGCTCAGAGCACGCTTGACTGTATGCAGCCGGTGCATCCGGGCAGCCACCACCCGCCTTGAGGATCGCATCCGCTTGCGCGTGCCCATCCGCGCTCGCAGCGTTCGACGCCACCGTCATCCCGATCCCCACGCCGAGCCACACCGCGCTCGCCGCCCCCAGCGTGATCACCGGCACCCAGTTCCTCTTCGGCGGCAGTGGCCGCTCCACCGGCATTGCAGGCGGATGCTCCACCATCGGCGCACCGGCCGTCACGCCCGTATCCCCCTCCGTCGTCGCCCCCGCCGCCTGTGCCTCGCCCTTCGCGAGCACCATGGCCGGCGCCATGTCCCTGGCCTCTCCTTTCCTCGAAGCCGTGACAGTCGACGAGCCGCACTCCTGGCCCCACGCAACGCGCGTTGGTGTGCAGCCCAGCACGATAGCCACAAGAAGGCTGCCCACCCCCGGCCCGTGCTCGGCCCTCCGGGCCTGCGCGCGGTCCGCCCCTCCCAGGTCCCGCGCTGCGCGCGGGACGGGAGGGGCCGCCTGTACCACGGTGACGCTCGCTCCGGCGCTGCGGCTCCGCCATCGGACCGCGCCTCGAAGCACTCCCGCTGCGCAAAAGCGACCTGCTGCTGGGCTCCCTTCAGCGACCGTCGGATAACATCCGCTCTCGCGGCCCGACGCAGAAGAAGTCAGCAAATCAACGGTCCCTCCGCCCGCGCCTTGGGCAGTCCACTCGGTGGTGGTGAAGTTGTCAGCGCCGAGGAGCCCACCGTGCCGCGTCTCCGCGACAAAAGAGTCCCTATCACCCCGGCGCGGGGTGCGTCCAACCATTTCTTGTCTCTCCTTCAGCTCAGCTGCTCGCGGAGCACCGCACTCGCCCGCCACGCCTCCGCATTGCGTTCAGCTATGAAGAATTCTCACTCACCCTCACCGCGCTGCGCACTTCACTCGCCGCAGCTCGCATTGCCTGTGAAGTCCCAACATTCTCCGCTCACGCCTGCCTCACCGGCGTTTCCGCCCGACGCCGTGCCTCCACCCTCGCCCGCTGTGCGCACCAAGAAGTTCGCCAAGGGCTTTCTTCCGAAATCGACGGCTTTTCGAGTAGTTACGCTCAGCCATGAGGGATTGTCACAAAATCGTACGGTCTCCTCACTTTCTCCCCCGCTCGCCGGTGGTAGCAGTCCACCAGACTCTGCTCGCCGCCGCGCACCTCATCCGCGGGCACACCCCTCCCCTTCGATGGCGCTTCGCGCCATCGCCAGCTCCGCCTTCCTCCACGCTTCTACGCTTCGCGGCGCAGGCGGCGCCACCGCCCGCTACCTGGTCGCTCGCTTACAGGAACTCCTGCTCCGTCGCCGTCGTGCCTTCCTCGCCCGCGTTCTCCGACACGTTGTTGCTTCCGCCTGGCCCCCCAGCGCCCGGCGTGCCGGGCATCAGCATCGTCTGCCCTTCCTGCTTCACCGCCTCGCCCCGATACGCGATCGCCAGCGACGGCCCGCCAAGGCCTCCTCCTCCGGGGCCGCCATTGCCTCCCTGACCTCCCTTTCCGCCATCGCACGCAGCTTTCGAGCCGCCTACACCCGTGCCGCCAGCTCCACCGAGACCACCGAGCCCACCCGGCTGAAGGTCGCCGCCCGCGCCTCCCTTGCCTCCGTTGCCCGCCTTCAGCACGCAGTCCTTCAGCGTCACCTTCCCCTGGACGCTCGCCAGCGCGATGCTCGCACCGCCCGCTCCACCGCCTTGCCCCGGCAGCCCGCCGCAACCGCCAGGTCCGCCACTGCCTCCGCTCGCCCCAGCTCCCCGCACGCTGCCTGGGCAGATCGCCGCACCGCCCTTTGCGCCGCCGCCTCCGCCTCCACCTTGCCCTGGCTTGCCCGCTTCGCCGCCTCCGCCGCTCACGCCTGCATAGCCCGACGAACTCAGCCTGCCGAGGCCGCTCCCGGGGACGCCAGCGTCGCCGAGGACGCCATTGTCGCCGCCCTGGCCAGTGCCACCGGCAGCACAACTCCAGTCGCCTGCCGCCGGCTCTCCGGAACCTGCTGCGCCAAGGGCGCCTGACGCACCGATGTCGCCGCCAGTGCCGTTGGTTACATTGCCATCACCGCCACCACCGCCAATCGACAGCTCCCCGCCGCACTCGTTGACCACCTGGGCGCCCCCGGCCAGCGTCGCGTCTGGCCCCGGCGTGCCATCGAGATCGCTGCACGCGTTCGTTCCGGTATTCCCGGGCGACGCCTGCGCCGGCGCCTCGCTCGGCGCATCCTCTCCCTCCGCACCATCCGCTCCCTTGCCCGCGACCAGCTCGCACCGCGCCAACTCAGCCGTTGCTCCATCCACCAGCACTGCGATCGACGACGTGCCCGGTGCCTCCGCATCCGCTGCGTGCACCGACACGTCCTCGATCCTCACGAGGGCATCGCCCCGCAGCACCTTCAGCGCGATACCTTCCTCGCCCGGCGCCACCGTCGTCTTCTGCTCCTCGCCGACCCAGGCCCACCCGTTCGCGCAGTCGAGCCCGCCGAAGATCGCCATGCCCGCGGGCACCTCAGCCGCCTCTTTAAACTCCTCCGCGCACGCGTACACCGCGCTCCCGTGCTCTCCCGCTCGCGAGATCGCGACGCTCAGCGTCTTCACGGGCGCCGCCTTCGTCCCGGCGTCCTCGTCGTCGCCGCCCGTCGACACGAACACGCCGCACGTATCGCTCACGGCGGACGTCAACTCGCTCGGAATGCACCCTTCGGGCGTGCCGCCGGCATCACCGCCCAGGAAGTGGTCGCACGTGAGCAAGTGCTCGCAGTCGTTCGTCAGTCCGAGAGATAGCGCGTCGCAGCCGCCCACAACCATGGAGGCTGCAATGCCCCAGCGCGTCCACCTCGCCACCCGCGTCTTCTTCATTGTGCTCACCATCGCCCAGCTCACCATGTTCCCACGACGAGGACACCGCCCCCGCCTGCGTGCGACTGAGGCAATACACGCAGTCCGTTCCCCACAGGTGCAGGTTGTCGAGGCCACAACGCGTAAGCGGCTGCTGCGATCGCCAGCGTGCCCGACGCCGCGTAACCGACGACGGATATAGTACCAAAGGTCTCGGCACGCTTCGTCTCGTGTCGAAGCTCGCGACACTGTTGTATCACGTGACTCGGAGGCTCGATACACCGTCCGTTTGCGTCCAGAATCGATTTCTTATGCCCATCCGAAGACTCACGCGCATTCATTGACAACACCGTCGACGTGATGCCTACCGCCAACCCCACCGCGCTCGCCGCCCCCAGCGCGATCACCGGCACCCAGTTCTTCTTCGGCGGCGGCTGCGGCTCCACCGGTCCCGCAGGCGGCTGCCCCATCACCGACCCACCAGCTGTCGCCCCCGCCGCGCTCGTGCCCCCGTCTGGCGTCGTCCCCGCCGACGCCCGCGGCTCGGCTTTCACCGGCGTTATCGCCAGCTTCACCTCCGCCGTCCCTCCCTTCGCCACACCCACCGTCTGGCTCGCCGGCTCGTAGTCCAGATGCGTCGCCTCCACCCGGTGCTCGCCGGGGTCGACGAACACCTCCCCTTCCAGCGGCGCCCGCCCCACGTTCTTGCCATCCACCAGCACTTCCGCTCCCGCCACGGTGACCGACACCTTGAGCGCGCCCACCTGTGCTCGCGACTCCGCCAGCCACTGCTCCGCTCTCGGCTTCAGCTTCGCCACCGCCTTCAGCAGCGGCCAGTTCCTCAGCGCGAACGACAGGTACGTCGCTGCTTCCTTGTGCTTCTTCAGCTGGTACTCCGTGTTCCCGAGGTTGTACGCCACGTCGAACGTCGGGTTCAGCTCCCACGCCACGAGCAGCGCCTCCTCGGCCTCTTGGTACTTGCGCTCCAGATAGAGCGACTTCGCTTTGTCGACGAGCGCCTCGGCGCGCTTCGCCGCGTCGGCGGCGCTGGCAGGCGCCGTCCCTGGCGCGGCCGACGGCGCGGCTGGCTGTGCGGCAGCGATGTCGGGGTCGGCGATCAAGGTCGCAACGGTCAGCACTACAGCAAGCGATCGGCTGGTCATCATCATGGCTCCACGCGGTCTCACTCCATCCATCCTTCGTCTTGTGGCCGCTCCGTAGGCGCAGGCGCGACGGGCGCCTGCGGAACGTGCGGCGCCGCACGCGTCGGCCGCGCGGGCACAGGCGACACCGGCGCTGGCGGCGCCGGCGGCGCTGGCGGTTGGCTCGCCGTCGCGGTGTCGTCGAGGCTTGGCTCGACCGCCTCCGGCGGTCCCGGCACCACCGGCGCCAGCAGCTCCGAGGCCGCCGGCGGCGCCTGCGTGCTCGGCGCAGGCGCCGCGCTCGGCGGCGGCGCCGGCTCCGGCTCTTTCGGCGGCTCCTCTCGCCCCAGGATCCTCGCCAGCAAGAACGGGCCGAGCACCGCGAGCACCGCGAGCAACACCATCAGCCACGTCGGCATCCACTGCCGGCGCTTTCCCGTCGTCTCCGTGGCGGCCTGCGCCTTCGGCACCGCGACCGGCGGCGGCGTCACCGGCAGCAACGACGACGGCAGCAGCGCCTTGTCGATCGGCGGCAGCGCTCGGTCCGCCCACTGGCTCTGCACCGGCACGCCCTGCTGCTGCACCGGCACGCCCTGCTGCTGCACCGGCACGCGCTGCTGCTGCATCGGCGCGCCCTGCGGCGCAGCCGCGCCCCCGAACACCGGCACTCGCTGCGTCATCGTCGCGCCGCCCGCATGCACCGGCGCGCCCTGATGCACCGGCACTCGCTGCGTCATCGTCGCGCCGTGGTGCGCCGCCGCCGCCCCGTGCTGCACCGCCGCGCCATGCTGATGCGCCGCCGTCACCTGCGGTCCTGCCGGCTGCTGCGCCGTCGCCGGAAACGGCGGCGGCACAGCTTGCGCCGGCACCGCTTGCGCCGGAAACGGCGGCGGCACCGCCTGCACCGGCAGCGGCGGCGGCACCGCGGGTTGCCCCTTGGCCAGCGCAGGCACCACCGGGAACTGGAACAGCGGCTGTCCCGTCGCCTTCTGCTGCTGCATCTCCGTCAGCGCGCGGTCAAGCTCCGGGTTGTTCTGCGCCTGCCGCAGCTTCCGCTCCGCAACCTCAGGATCCGCCTCGCGCCGGATGCTCTCGAGGTCCGGCAGGTACTGCCGGATGTCGTCGCTGTCCTTGTTGCTGCCCATCGAAGACCTCTCTCCTCAGCGACCACACACTAGAACGGCCTGCACCCCGCCGTGGCGCACGGCCCGGCTGGCTTCGCGCCCTGTTGCTTCGCAGGCGCCGCCTTCTTCCGCTCCTCGATCACCCTCAGAAACGACGGCTTTTGACGCTTCGGCATCGGGTAGAAGTCCTCGTCGTCCTCCGTCTCCGCCGCTGCCTTCACAGGCGCTGCCTTCGCCGGCTCTGCCTTCACCGCCGCCGCTTGCTCCTTGGGAGCAGGCGCCTCGGCCTCCGCTGCTGCCCGTGCCTTCTCCGCTGCTCCAGCCTCCACCACCTCGGCCGTGCTCGCCGCCGCCGCGCTCGCCGTCGCCGCGCTCGCCGCCTCAGGCGCTGGCGCCACCGTCGCCGCCTCGGCCGGCGGCGCCGCGCTCGCCGTCGCGCTCTCCACCGGCGCCGCCGTTGCCGCTGGCTCTCCCGTCACCACCGCCGGCCCGGCGTCGCGCGCCGCGCGCAGTCCCAGCACCACCCCCACGCCCCCCAGCGTCAGCGCCAGCGCCACCAGCGGTGCCAGCACGTACGCTTTCGGCGCCCGCCGCGGCTGCGTCAGCAGCGCAGCCGGCGCCGGCGTGGTCGGCGTCTCTTTCCTCAATGCCTCCACCGGTCCCGCGCTCGGCGCTGTCACCGAGCTCGGCGCCACCGGCCGCGCCGCGACCGGCCGCGCCGCGACCGGCTGCGCGGCCGGCTGCGGCGCCGATGCCGTTCGCTGCATCTCCATCAGCGCCACCGGCGGCGTCACGTACGGCGCCCCAGCATCCGGCCGCGACGGCACCACCGCCGCTGGCTGCTGCGCCATCGCCGGATACGGCGGCGACGCCGCCGCTGGCTGCTGCGCCATCGCCGGATACGGCGACGACGCCACCGCCTGCGGCCCCGTCACCGGCAGCGGCGGCGGCGCTACGTACTGCGGCGTCACGTACGGCGGCTCGACCTCTGGCCGCGACGGCGCCGCCGCTCGGTGCGTCTCTCTCCACGACGGCTGCGACGCCGCTACGTACTGCGGCTCCATCGCCGCCCTCGGCGGCGGCACCGCGTAGCTCTCCGCCCTCACCTCCACCGCCCTCGGCGGCGGCACCGCGTAGCTCTCCGCCCTCACCTCCGCCACCCTCGGCGGCGGCACCGCGTAGCTCTCCGCCCTCACCTCCGCCGGCCTTTGCGGCGGAACCCCATACCCCTGCGCTCCCGCCTGCGGCAGCGGCGGCGGCCCCGTCCGCCGCGCCATCTTCTCCGCCCACGCCCCGGACAGCTTCGCCGTCGACGGCAGCGCCTTCAGCGCCGGCAGCGGCTCCGTATGCCCCACCCCCCGCCCCCGCGGCACGCGCGACGACGGCGCGAACGGCAGCGCGCTCGCCGGCGCCACGAACTGCTCCAGCGGCGCCGTCTCTCCGTGCACCACCCGCCGCGCCCGCTTCTCGCCCTCCTGCCCCGCCTCCTCCGTCTCCTCCTCCCCCGCCCGGCCCGCCGCGCCCCTCTCCTCCTCCACCGGCGCGCTGTCCTCCAGCGCCACCCCCGCGAACGCCGCCTGACGCTCCGCCTCCAGCCGCTCCCGCGCCAGCCGCTGCGCCAGCACGTGCCCCGCAGGCACCGTCTCTCTCAACAGCCCCCGAAGGTCCCGCGCCACGTCGTCGAACCTCGGATACCGCTCCTCTCGGTCGATCGCGATGCACCGCGACACCACCGGCCACACGAACTCAGGGCAATCCGGCACGATCTCGTGCACTGGCTCTGGCGCAGCCACAAGGTGCCCTGTCAGCGTCTCCTCCGCCGTCGCCGGCTCGCTGTCGTCCAGGAACAGGTGCTTCCCCGTCAGCACCTCATAAAAAATCGCACCGAACGCGTAGATGTCCGTACGCCCATCCGGCCTCGCACGCTCCACGCGCTCCGCCTTCCTCGAGCTCGTGTACAGCATCTTCACCTGCTCCGGCGAGATGTACCTCACCGTCCCAACGTCCGGCAGATCATCGGTGTTCATCCCCCCGTCCGCGAACTTCGCTATCCCGAAGTCCAAGAGCCACACGTGCCCTTTCGCGTCCGCCTTCGTCCCCACCATGATGTTCTCGGGCTTCAGGTCGCGGTGCCATATCCCCTTCGAGTGCACGAACGTCATCGCGTCCGCCACCTGCAGCATCACGTGCATCGCGCTCAGGAAGTCCAGCCGGTACGCCTTGTTCAAGAGCTTCCTCAGCGTCCTCCCTTCGAGGTAATCCATCACGATGTACGCCACGTGATCCGGCGACACACCCGCCTTCTTCATCCTCACGATGTTCGGGTGCTTCAGCTTCGGATAGAACTTGCACTCCTGACGGAACCGCCTCGCAAAGTCCTCTCTCTTCAGGTGCCGTGGCAGCATGCACTTGATCGCCACCACATCCTCCGAGTAGTCCTCCACTGCCTTGTACACCTCACCCATCCCACCCGCGTCGATCACCTCCGTGATCCGGTAGTCAAGGAACACGTCCCCGGCCTTCAGCGCCTCCCGCGCCATCACCACACCCCCATCCCGCGCAGCACCAGCGCCGCGATCGCCGAGAACACCGCCGTGCTCGCCAGCGTCAGCCCCGCGAACAGCCACGCGTCCACCGGCGCCGCCCCCGCCGTCACGCCACCGCCGGCCCTCACCCCGCTCGTGCCCTCCGCCACCGCCTCGAACCACGCCCTGCTCTGCGGTCCCCACCCTGCCCCCGCCTCCGGCGCCCGCCCCGCTCGCCAGCTCCCTCCCCCCTCCGCCAGCTCCGCCGCGATCCGCCCGAGCTCCGCCGCGAACGCCTCGGCGCTCTGGAATCGCTCCTCCGGCCGCTTCGCCAGCGCCTTCAGCACCGCACGGTCCAGCTCCGCCGGGATCCGCTGCCCCGCCACCCGCGACGGCGGCGCCGGCGCTTCCTGCACGTGCGCGCGCAGCACCCCCAGCGCGTCCTCGACATGGGCGAACGGACCGTGCCCCACAACCAGCGTATACATCAGCAGCCCCACCGCATACACATCCGCCCGCGCGTCCACGGGCTGGCACCGCGCCTGCTCCGGCGAGGCCGTCCGCGGCGTCCCCACCAGCAGCCCGGCCTCGGTCGGATACGCCGGCCCGTCCACCGCAGGCGGCGCCCCCGGCGCCGCGCCGGCCAGGGCGCCGTCGAGCACCTTCGCGACGCCGAAGTCGAGCACCTTCGCGACCCGCGTGTCGCCCGGCGCGGCCGCCCCCGGCGCGCACAGGAACACGTTGTCGAGCTTCACGTCGCGGTGGACCACCCCCACCCGGTGCGCCGCCGCGAGCCCCGCCAGCACCTGCCGCACCCGATCGATCGCCTCGGCCACCGGCAGCGGACCGCGCCGCTGGAGCTCCTCCCCCAGCGTCCTCCCCTCGAGCCGCTCCATCACGAAGTAGGGACGCCCCGACGGCGTCTGCCCCAGATCGAGCACCGCCACCACGTGCGGCGACGACACCGCCGCCAGCGCCCGCGCCTCCACCTGCAGCCGGTCCGCGAACCGCGGATCGTGCGCCAGCGCGCGGCGGACCAGCTTCACCACGACCCGCTTCCGGAGCGCGCGGTGCTCCGCCTCGACGACCTCCCCCATGCCCCCGCGCCCGAGCACCCGGAGCGCACGGTAAGGTGTCCCTTCCAGCACATCCCCTGCGGCGCCGGAGGGCCCTGAGCTGTCTGACGTGCGGCGTGCCACCACCGGCGAGGTCTCCTGAGATGGAAATCACGACGAGGGGACCCGTTCAGACAAAGAAAATGCACGGGCGATGTCGATTCCTGAAAAACGACGTCGATTCGAGGTGTTACCCGCCCACCAAGGCCCGCCCGCCGCCCGCTCCGGCGCTCCGGCGCACGGTCCAGGCCCGCCGCCCGCCGCGACCTCCCGGGGCGCGACAAATCGATCCCGGTGTGTCGCTTTCCTTGTCTGAACCGGCCACCCCGCAGTGATTTAGGAGAAGGAACGGGCGCCGCACGCACGCGGCCCCCCCCTGCGCGAGGTCCCCATGACGCACGACGCTTCCGACCAGCACGACGACCTGGAGCCGCCCGGCGACGCCGATCCCATCGTGGAGGCCTGTCTCGCCGACGCGCTCGGCCCGTACCTCGGGGCGCTCTCCCCCGAGGAGATCGAGGATTACCGCAGGTACCTCACGGTCTTCATCACGACCCACCCGACGGCGGCGCCGCTCCACGCTCGCTTGCGGGCGAAGGGCTACGTCCCGGCCGGGAGCGGCGCGATGGCCCGCGAGGGCGGGGGCGCGAGCGAGGAGGCGGCGGCGCCCGACGACGGGACCTCCGGCGGGCGGCATTGATCAGGGACCGGCGTCCTCCTCCTTCGCTTCACCCCCCGCGGGAGCGCATCATGGCGGCGCTCCCCCTCGCTCGCCGCGTCGCCAGGGCGACCGCGCGGATCTACGGCGTGCGGACGCGCCAGGGCATCGAGGACTGCGAGCAGACGGCCTACCAGGCGCTCCTGGAAGCCGGGCTCGGCTTCGATGAAACACGCGGCGTCCCCCTCGGCATCTATGCCTGGAAGCGGGTCGCCGGCGCCGTGATGCGGCAGCTGACCCGCGACGCGCCGATCCGTCGCGCCGGCGCCGCCGCCGCGCTCGACGCGGCGGAGTCGATGCGCGACACCAGCGATCCGTTCGGCGACGACGACGACGACGCGTCGGGCCAGCTCATGGCCCATTGCCGGACGCTCGTCTTCACCCGCTTCGTGGGGGACACGGGCGAGCGGCTCAGGGCGCCCCCGGAAGACGCGCTCGCGCGCACGCGCGCCTTCGCGGCGCTCGCCGGGGCGCTCCGCGGCCTCGACGAACGGGAGGCGCGCCTCATCGAGCTGCGGTACTGGCAGGAGCTCTCGTGGGCCCAGGTCGCCGCGGCGCTAGGCGTCCACGAGAAGTACGCGACCCGCATGGACGAACAGCTGCGGAGACGCCTCCGGGGCGATCTGCAGGCGAGCCACGTCGAGGAGCCGCCGCCGAGCGAGGGGACCTGAATGGACCTCAGCGCCGGACCACCCGAGCTTCCGGAGCAAAAGGCAATTACAGGCGATAACACCGACCTCCCCCTCGAGCCCCTCTCGAGCCGCGAATCAACTGCAATTGAGCCGTAATCGAGCCGCGGCGCCCCTCCCGGGCGCGCCGCGGGCCGACTCGAAATCTCCTGCCGACCGAAAGGGCATTTACAATCTCCACACGCCCTGAGAGCGTGACGCATGGTGCATTCCCCGGCGCGTCGCCGGAGGACAACCAAGGAGGCACCATGGCCCTCAAAGACCTCTCTCCTCGTCAAATGGTCCAGATCACCGGCGCATGGCTCGACCCGGAGCGCGAAAGGCCGCGCCTCGCGTCGCTGAAGCGGTGTGCCCCGCTCATCGACGATATCGAGGAGGCGCACGAAGGCGTCTTGAAGTCGCACCGGCGGCAGAAGAAGGCGGACGACCAGATCTCCGAGATCCAGCAAAAGCTGGTCGCGACCGATCAGATCCATGATCGCAAGGCGCGCGGCGCCCATGCGGTGCTCACCGGCTTCGCCGATCTGGCCGACGATCCCGAGGACGCGGCGATCTACCTCGAGATCCGCGATCAGCTCTTCGCGGATGGGCTCAAGTTCATCGGGGCGAGCTACAGCGATGAGGCGGGCGAGGTGAAGCTCGCGCGCGACCGGCTGACGCCGGAGTCCAAGGCGGCGCTCAGGGCGCTGCCGACGCCGGGGGGCAACCTGCTCAAGGCGGTGCAAGCGTGGTTTACCGCGGGCGACGAGCTCGGCACGCTCGACGCGCAGCGGATCCACCTTTCGGCGGAGGACCGGCCGGGCGCGGCCGCGTCGCCCGGCGGGCAGCTCCGGGCGCGCAACCGCTGGATCAAGGTGGTGCGCAGCGTCCTCCAGATGCTGGAGCTCGAGGAGGCCGATGAGGAGACGGCGCGCCGGCTGCTCGCGCCGCTCCAGCGGGAGACGGCCAAGGCCGAGCGCCGCCGCTCGGGCGGCAAGGAGGAGACCGACGTGGAAGGCGGCGCGCCGCCCGACGCCAACGAGCCAGCGATCGACGAGGGAGCCCCGGCGACCGGCGTGGATTGACGAGGCCGCCCCTCCGCCGGGCCCTCCGCGCTGACTCGATCCGTTGACCACCCCCCTCCGCCGGGCCCTACGGGCTCACTCGATCCGTTGACCCCCCCCCTCCGCCAGGCCCTCCGCGCTGACTCGATCCGTTGACCGCCCCCTCCGCCAGGCCCTCCGCGCTGACTCGATCCGTTGACCACCCCCTCCGCCGGGCCCTCCGCGTTGACTCGATCCGTCACCAACCCCCTCCGCCACCCCCCTCGCAACGGATCGCGTCCGTCACCAACCCCCTCCGCCACCCCCCTCGCAACGGATCGCGTCCGTCACCAACCCCCTCCGCCACCCCCCTCGCAACGGATCACCTCGCCTCTCCCGCTCCGCGAGGCCCCTCACAGGCTCGCGCCCATCGAACAGGGCCGCAGCGCCTGCTTGACGCACCACGTCGGCGCTGCCATGACCGGCTCCCTCCGCCTCGGGCGTGCTGTTTCAGCCGCGCGCGCCGGGTCCACGCATGGGGCCGCCGGGCCGGCTGCCGCAGGCGTGGCGCGTCCTTGCCGAGGCGGACTACGCTCTGCGTTACCACACAGCAACAGGAGCCACCGAGCCGTGAAGATCCTCGTTCCGCTCAAGCGCGTCGCCGATCCGGATAACGCGAACAAGGTGAAGATCCCCGCTTCCGGGGACAAAATCGAGACGACCGGGCTCGAGTGGAAGCCGAACCCGTTCGATGAGTACGCGCTCGAAGCGGCGCTCCGCCTGACCGAGGACGGCAAGGCGCCGAAGACGCGGGCGGGCGAGGTCGTCGTCGTCACCTTCGGACCGAAGGAGGCCGAGCAGACCCTCCGCGCCGCGCTCGCCACCGGCGCCGACAAGGCCATCCGGGTCGACGCCACCGACGACAAGCTCGACGGCGACCTCGTGGCCCGCGCCCTCAAGACGCTCGTCGAGCGCGAGAAGCCCGACGTCGTGGTCATGGGCAAGCAGGCCGTCGACGGCGACTCCAACCAGGTCGGCCAGATCCTCGCCGAGCTGCTCGACTGGCCGCTCGCCTCGTTCGCCGCGACCATCAGGGAAGAGAAGGGCGCGCTCCTCGTCGGCCGCGAGGTCGACGGCGGCGTCTCCACCCTCCGCGTGCGCCTGCCGGCCGTCGTCACCGTCGACCTCCGCATCGTCGCGCCGACCAGCGTCTACTCCCAGAAGACGGCGCCCGCGTTCAAGTACAACGACGGCGTCCGCTTCGCGGCGCTCCCCGCGATCATGGCCGCCAAGAAGAAGCCCCTCGCCGAGGTGAAGCTCGCCGACCTCGCCGCGGACCAGGCGCTCAAGGTCCAGTACACCGCGTTCCAGCCGCCCCCCGCGCGCAAGGCGGGCATCAAGGTGAAGGACGTCAGCGAGCTCGTCTCGCGCCTCAAGAACGAGGCGAAGGCCCTCTGACGGGACGCAGCGAGACGAGACGGGACGAGAGGAAGGCGACAAGAGGTCGAAGACATCGAGGGTGCCGCCGACGCGGACCCCCGACCCGCGTCGACGGGTCGACGAGGTGCAGGAGGGATCATGGCTGACGTTCTCGTGGTGGCCGAGGCCGCCGATGGAAAGCTGAAGAAGACGACCCACTCCGCGGTCACGTTCGCGAGGCAGGCGGCGGCGGCGCTCGGCGGGACGTACTCGATCCTCGTGATCGGCGACGCCCTCGGCGACGCGGCCGCCGAGGCGGCGACGCTCGGCGCGGCCAAGGTGCTCGTCGCCCAGGCGAGCTCGCTCAAGGACTACGTCGCCGAGCGCTACGTGCCGACCGTCGCGGCGGCCGCCAAGGGCGCTGCCGTCGTCGTGGGCACCGCGAGCGCCTACGGCAAGGACCTGCTCCCGCGCGTCGCGGCGCGGCTCTCGGCGGGGTTCGCGAGCGACATCTCCGAGCTCCTCCCCGAGGGGAACCAGCTCAAGTACAAGCGCCCCATGTACGCCGGCAACGCGTACGGCGTCTGCACCGTCTCGACCCCCGTCCAGGTCGTGAGCGTCCGCCAGAGCGCGTTCGCCCCCGCCGAGCCCACCGGGTCGCAGTCGCCGATCGAGCCGGTCGCGGTCGTCCCGCCGAGCGCGGCGGCCGAGCGCGTCGAGTTCGTCTCCTTCGACCAGGTGAAGAGCGAGCGCCCCGAGCTCACCGAGGCCAAGGTCGTCGTCTCCGGCGGCCGCGCCCTGAAGGAGCGCTTCAACGAGATCCTCGACCCGCTCGCCGACGTCCTCGGCGCCGCCCTCGGCGCCAGCCGCGCCGCGTGCGACGCCGGCTACGCCGCCAGCGACCTCCAGGTCGGCCAGACGGGCAAGGTCGTCGCCCCCTCGCTCTACATCGCCGTCGGCATCTCGGGGGCCATCCAGCACCTCGCAGGGATGAAGGGCTCGAAGGTCATCGTCGCCATCAACAAGGACGCCGACGCGCCCATCTTCCAGGTCGCCGACTACGGCCTGGTCGCCGATCTCTTCGCGACCGTGCCCGAGCTCGTGAAGCAGATCCAGGCAGCCCGCAGCTGAATCCTCGCGCGACCGACGCAGCCAGCGCGACCAACGCGACCAACGCAACCAACGCAACCAACGCAACCAACGCAACGGACGCGACCGCGACGCGGCCACCGCGACCAGCACAACCGACCCCGCCGGGGTGCACCTCGTCCGCCCTCCAGCGAGGCAGGCGTACCCCGGCTCACCGGATGAGTCCGTCCAGCGAGGAGTTCACGTTCGCGGGCGCGATTTCCGTGTCAGGTCGCGCACGTAGCATCTTGTTCGCGTCCTGCGGCCGTGGGATCCCTTGAGCTCTATGCCCGAACGCCCGGACATGCCGATCGTCGCGGCGCTCGCGCAGGCGCGGGCATTGCTGTACGACGCGGCCACGACCACGGAGCAGCGGCGGCTCATCGGCCCCACGGTCATGGAGATCGACCGCGCGATCGTGAACCTCGATCCGACCGCGAGCGCCGCCTTCGAGCTCACGCCGCTCGCGGCGTCGGTGCCGCCGGTCGACACGGAGGTCGAGGCGCTGCGCCGCGAGGTCGAGCGGCTGCGCGTGATCACCCAGCACGAGCGCGGGCTCCTCGACGCGCTCCTCAGCGAGAGCCCGCACGGCATCATCGTCTCCGACATCCAGGGCAAGCTGATCCTCCAGAACCGCGCCTCCGAGCGGATCTGGGCCGGCAGCTCCACCGCCGAGAACGTCGAGGGCTGGGGGCGCTACCGCGCGTTCCACCCCGACGGGCGGCCGTTCGAGGGCGGCGACTGGTCGATGGCGCGGTGCCTGTCGCGCAAGGAGACCGTCCCCGCGGAGGAGATCCACTTCCAGCGCTTCGACGGCACCCACGGGATGCTGCTCGGCAGCTGCGCGCCGCTCTTCTCGCCGGAGGGCGAGATGCTCGGCGCGGTGTCCATCTTCGCCGACATCACCCAGTTCAAGCAGCTCGAGGCGGACCTCCGGGTCAGCAAGACCAAGTTCTCGACCACCCTGAAGAGCATCGGCGACGCGGTGATCTCGACCGACGGCACCGGGCGGATCGACTTCATGAACGCCGTGGCCGAGACGCTGACCGGCTGGACGCTCGACGAGGCGAAGGACCGCCGCCTGTCCGACGTCTTCCGGATCATCTCCGAGCAGACGCGCGACGACCTCGACAACCCCGTCACCGAGGTGCTGCGCCACGGCGGCATCATCGGGCTCGACGACACCACGCTGCTGCTGCGCAAGGACGGCTCGGAGCTCGCGATCGACTCGAACGGCGCGCCGATCCGGAGCGAGGAGGGCGAGCTCGTCGGGCTCGTGCTGGTCTTCCGCGACGTGACCGAGAAGCGGCTCGCCGACAAGCGGCGCTACTTCATCGGCGAGGCGAGCCGGCAGCTCGCGCTGTCGGGCCTCGACTACGAGAGCACGCTGGCCAACGTGGCCCGCCTCGCGGTGCCGCACATCGCCGACGCCACGGTGGTGGACATCGTCGAGCCGGACGGCTCGCTGGGCCGGCTCGCGGCCGTGCACGCGAGCGAGACGAAGAAGGCGCTGGGGCGGGATCTCCCGGCCCGCTACCCGACGGATCCCGAGGTGCCGCGCGCGGTGCACGCGGTGCTCCGGTGCGGCGAGTCGCTCCTGCTCCCCGAGGTCGAGGGCATGGCGTGGCAGCGCGCCGCGTCGCTGAAGCCCGGCAACGAGTGCTGGTCCGGCGCGCACGACCCGGCGTACCTCGCGCTGCTCCGGGAGCTCGGCGTCCGCTCGGCGATGATCGTGCCGCTGCGCGCCCGGGACCGGACGCGCGGGGCGATCACGCTGCTCTCGACCGAGTCGAGCCGGCGCTACACCGTCGAGGATCTCGCGCTCGCCGAGGAGCTCTGCAACTTCGCCGCGCTCGCGCTCGACAACGCCCAGCTCTACCGCGAGTCGCAGCAGGTCAACCGCGCCAAGGACGAGTTCCTCGCGACGCTCTCGCACGAGCTCAGGACCCCGCTCACCGCGATCCTCGGCTGGGCGCGCATGCTGCGGCAGGGCTCGCTGAAGCCGGACACGCACGTCCGCGCGCTGGAGGCGATCGAGCGCAACGGCACGCTCCAGGCGCAGCTCGTCGAGGACCTCCTCGACGCCTCCCGCATCATCACCGGCAAGCTGCGGCTCGACGTGATGCTGATCGACCTGCCGCCGATCATCAACGCCGCCATCGACGCGGTCCGCCACGGCGCGGACGCGAAGGGGATCGAGCTGCTCGTGCAGCTCGACCCGAACGCGGGGCCGATCTCGGGCGACCAGACGCGGCTGCAGCAGGTGGTGTGGAACCTCCTGTCGAACGCGATCAAGTTCACCCCGCGCGGCGGCAAGGTCTCGATCCAGCTCGGCAAGGCCGACGGCCTGGCCCGCATCCAGGTGAGCGACACCGGCCAGGGCATCGTGCCGGAGTTCCTGCCGTACGTGTTCGACCGCTTCCGCCAGGCCGACAGCACGAGCACGCGGCCGCACAGCGGGCTCGGGCTGGGCCTTGCGATCGCCCGCCACCTCATCGAGCTCCACGGCGGCACCGTGAAGGCGGAGAGCGCCGGGGACGGCAAGGGCGCGACGTTCACGGTGGACATCCCGCTCGCGCCCCGGGGCGCCATCGCGGCGCTCCGGCGGGCCGACGGGCTGGTCCCCCTGTCCAACGAGCTGGAGCCGACGCTCCAGGGCGTCCGGGTGCTGATGGTCGACGACGAGCCGGACGCGCGGGAGCTCGTGACCACGGTGCTGGAGCGCAAGGGGGCGAGCATCACCGCGGTCGCGACGGTCGACGAGGCGCTGTCCGCGATCGAGCGCGAGAAGCCCGACGTGATCCTGAGCGATCTCGGGATGCCCGGGGAGGACGGCTACAGCCTGATCCGGCGCCTGCGCGCGCAGAGCCCCGAGCAGGGAGGGCGCATCCCCGCCGCGGCGCTGACCGCGTACGCGAGCGCCCAGGACCGGACCCGCGCGCTGCTGGCCGGCTTCCAGTCGCACGTGCCCAAGCCGATCGAGGCGTCGGAGCTCGCGGCCGTGATCGCCAACCTGGCGGGCCGCACGGGGTAGTACCGCCGCCGACCACGTCAACGGGATCGTGGTCGTGGACGTAAACGGCCAGACGTCCGTGTGGACGCCCACGACCAGGGAGGTCGCCCCGCTCCCCGTCTTCCCGCCGGCACGTCCAAACGACGAAGGGCGACCCTCAGGCCGCCCTTCGTGAAATCCCAGATGAACTGAGTCGGGGCGAGAGGATTTGAACCTCCGACTCCTCGGTCCCGAACCGAGTGCGCTACCAGGCTGCGCTACGCCCCGTTCGCTGCCTCAAGAGCAACGCCCGCTGAACAGCGGGCGCGCAACATCGCCAAGAGCGAGCCTCTTGTCAAGACGAAATGATCAGGGCTCCACGGCCGCACCGCGGGCGCGCACGGCGTCCCCGGGAGCGCCCGCGCGCCGTAGGACAGCCAGATGACAAAAAGCGGCAAGAATTCGCTCACTTCGGGGCCGTCCCCGGCGCCCCGGACGTTTCACGAAGCCAAGAATCGTGGGAGCGCAAGAAAAATGTCCCGTCCTGACTTGCTCAGCCCGTGTTAAAGTGTCACTGGAATCCCGATGTTGCCGAAAGGAAGCAGAGAGCGAGGCGCCTGGTGCGCCGGTGAGAGCCTCGCACCCTGCTCGCGCAACTTGAGCAGGGGACCGCACGGGCGGCCCCTTCCAGAACGGACCAGGGCGACCGGCCGGCTCCGGCGGTCGTGACGTGAGAGGAGGAACAGGTGGCAATTGAGCTTCCCGCTGTACGCATTCTGATCGTCGACGACGACCGCGCGATCTGTGACTACATGCAGACGCTTCTCGAGCGCGACGGGTACCAGGTCAAGACGCTGGGCGACCCCACGACCGTGGAGGAAGAGGTGCGCACGGGCGGCTACCACCTCATCATCCTCGACCTGATGATGCCGAAGCTCGACGGCATCGAGGTGCTCAAGCGCATCCGCAAGGTCGACAACGACATCGCCGTCGTCATCTTCACCGGCTTCCCCAACCTCGAGAGCGCCGTCGCGTCTATGAAGCTCGACGCGGTCGACTACATCAAGAAGCCGTTCAACGTGGACGAGTTCCGCGAGGTGCTCGCCCGCGTCATGCGCAAGAAGGGCCTCGCGCGCACGCCCGAGGAGCAGCTCCACCGCGTCATCGGCGACACGATCAGGAACCTCCGCAAGGACAAGGACCTCACGCTGAAGCAGATGGCGCGCCGCACGGGGCTCAGCGTGTCGCTGCTGTCGCAGATCGAGCGCGCCGAGTCGTCGGCGTCCATCTCGTCGCTCTACAAGATCGCGGTCGCGCTCGAGTCGCGCATCCAGGACCTCTTCGGCCACTACTGATCCGCTCGCCGAGCGGCGACGCCTGGCCCGCCGCGCGCGCAGCGTGGACGCGCGCGCGCCCGGGCCGGCGCCGGCTCAGCGCCGCGCGCCGCGCTCGATCGCCGCGTCGAGCTCGTCGGGCGCGAGGCCGGCGATCTCCTCCACCCGCGCGCCCGCTCTGTCGAAGACGATCACGTACGGCAGCCTCGAGACCTGCTTCAGGTACCGCCGGGCGAGCGGGCTGTCCCAGTCGACGATGTCGAGCTTGCGGTACGCGACGTCCTTGCGGGCCGCGAGCACCGTGACCATGTGCGCGTCCAGCTTGCGGCAGGGCAGGCACCAGGCCGCCACGAAGTCGATGACCGTGACCTTGCCGGGGACGATCTGGGCGCCGAGGTCGGGGATGTCCGCGCCGCCGTCCTCGATCGTCCGGGCGTCCGCGCCCTCGGGGAACGTCGCCCAGCCGAGGTACTGCCCCTGGCCGGCGCCGAGCACCGCCTCGAACCCCTCGTCGGCGGCGAGCCGCTTCACGGTCCCCGCGACGTCGAACGACCGCGAGGCGGTGACGGAGATCTCGGCGCGGCGCCTGTCGAAGGCGGCCGAATAGACGCCCGGGCGCTCGCGGAGATCCGCGACGAGCTCGGCGCCGCACGCCTCGCAGTCGATCTTCCGCAGCGAGACGACCGTGGTGCTCGCGCCCTCCGGGACGGGCTGCGCGCCGCCGCAGGCAGCCGCCGCCAAGCTGCCAAAGGCGACCATCCAGCCGCCGCAAGCAGCCATCCAGCCGCCGCAGGCAGTCAAACCGAGGGCCGAGGAGAGGGCGTTCGCGCTTCGCACCGCGTCCTTCCAGGTACCTTGCCCGCCTTCGCCGCACGATGCAACGTCGTGTAGGCTGGGCCGCGATGAGCTCCGTCGTGACCCGTACCCTGCCGGCCGATCACGTCACGCCGGTCCGCGCCTACGCCGCGCTCCGCGCCCAGTCGCCGGGCCGGTCGTCGTTCATGCTCGAGTCCGCCCTGCCCGGCGAGCGCTGGGGCCGCTACGCGATCCTCGGCTACAGGGCGCGCGCCGAGACCCTCCTCCCGAGCGGGTTCGACCCGTTCGCGACGCTCGCGGACGGGCTCGCGCACGCCTCGGCGCGAGAGGCGCCGGACGCACAGGACACGGCGCGCGACCTGGCGGCCCGCGTCTGTCAGGCCTGGGTCGGCTTCCTCGCCTACGATGCGGTGCACCTGCTCCTGGGCGTCGAGCCGTGGCCCGACGAGGCCTACCTGGGACGGGTCATGAAGGACGCGACCGTCGTCGTGTTCGACAGCGTGGCGCAGACCATGACGATCGCCGGCCAGTCGCAGGGCGCCGTGAGCCGATGCGCCTGGGAGCTGTCGCACGGGCCAGAGCAGATGAGCCTCCCCGCGCTCGATCCGCAGGCGCTGCCAGAGCACGTCGAGACGCCGGTGGCCGACGAGGACTTCGCCGCGAAGGTGGCCGCCGCGCACGGCCGCGTCGCGGCCGGCGAGGCGAAGGAGGTCGTGCTCGCCCGCAGGTTCCGAGCCCCGCTGCGCGGCGCGGATCCGTTCGACGTGTACCGGGCGCTGCGGGTGCTCGCGCCGTCGGCCCACCTCTACTTCCTCGACTTCGCGGAGTCGCCGTTCGCGCCGAGGCTCACCGTGGCAGGCGCGTCGGGCGAGACGCTCGTCCGCGTCGAGCGCGCTCCGTCGGCGGGGCCGAGCGCGGGCGACGCGTCGCCCGTCGAGGCGCTGCGCGCCGCCTTCGCGCGCGGCAGCGCGGTCGGCGCGCCGGCGGCGCGCGCGAGCGGCGTCAGCCGCCGCCTCGAGGTCGGCCCGCGCCACATCTACGGCGGCTCGGTCGGGTACTTCGGGCCCGAGGGCGCGGAGATGGCGCACACGCTCGGCGCCGTCTGGGTCGAGTCGGGGTACTTCGAGACGATGACCGGCGCGCGCATCGGGGACGGGAGCGACCCGCGCGCGGCGTCGGAACGGACGCGCGGCGACGCGCGCGCGGCGCTGTCGGCGATCCGCGCGGCGCAGGAGGCGCGCAAGGCGAGCGACGCGGCCGCGGAGAAGAGGGCCGCAGACGAGAAGGCCGCAGGCGAGTAAGGCCGCAGACGAGTAAGGCCGCAGACGAGTAAGGCCGCGGACGAGAAGGCCGCAGACGACGACGCGGTCCGGAGCGCGTAGCGCGCAGCGCTCAGTCGCGCAGCTGGTTCTGGCGCGCGCGCGCGCCCGTGGGGGCGGCCCCCGTGGCGGTGCCTGGCCGCGCGAGGCGCGACGAAGCGGTGGCCTGGGGCGCGGTCGCCGCCGCGCGGGCGCCGCTCGGAGCAGGCTCGGGAGGCGCCGGCCGAGCCGGCGGCGAGGCGATCGCCTCGCGCGCGGCGGCGCGCGCCGCCCGCGCCTTGCCGGCGGCGAGCACCGCCGTGAGCACGGCCGCCCTGGCGCCGGTCGCGGCCATCGCAGGCCTCGGGCGCTCGGGCCGCGTGAGCGTCACGAACGTCGCGACGCCCATCAGCGCGACGAGGCCGGCGGGGAGGAGCCAGCCCAGGCGCGCGGGCGACGCGAGGCCGCGCGGCACGCCGGCGCTCTCCGCGCCGAGCAGCGTGTCCGGCGGCGTCGTGCGGCTCGCGGGCGGCGGCTCGGAGCCGGCCTCCGGCTGCACGACGGCGCGAGGGGCCGCCGCGCTCCCCTGCGCGAACGCCGCGACCGGCGCCCGCACCGAGGCGACCCCGGAAGCGCGCGGCGACAGGGGTGGGCGCTGGAGACCCGAGGAGGGCGGCGGCGCGTGCTCCGCGATGCGAGCGAGCGACGACACCATCTCCTCCACCGAGCGGAAGCGCCGGGCCCGGTCGCGCGCGAACGCCTTCTCGAAGAAGCCGTCCAGAGCGGCAGGCAGCCTCGGCGCGAGCCGCGTCGCGAGGGGCACCGGCGCGAGCAGGATCTTCGAGGCGACGACGCTGGCGACGTCGCCGGGGAACGGGAGGTGACCGGTCACCGCGCGAAACAGGATCGCGGCCAGCGACCAGAGATCGGTCTGCGCGTCGAGGGTCCGCTCCGCCCGGATCTGTTCCGGGCTGAGGTAGTGGAGCGCGCCCGCGCTGATCTCCGCCGCGATCTCGCCGACGAGCCGGGGCGCGAGCGCCCTCGGGAGGCCGAAGTCGAGCACCTTCACGACCTCCTCGTCGCCCTCCAGCGCGAGGAAGAGGCTCTCCGGCCGGAGGCCCTGGTGAAGGAGGCCCGCCGCGTGGGCGGCCTGCAGGGCGTCGCCGGCCTGCGCCGCGACGCGCGCGGTCTCGTCCAGCGAGAGCCGGCCGCGCCGGACGAGGCGCGCCGCGAGATCCTCGCCGGAGAGCAGGTCCATCGCCAGGTAGACCACGCCGTCCTCGGTGCCGTGATCGCGCACGCTCACGACGTGCCGCGACGAGAGCTCGGCGGCGGCGCGGACCCAGCGGTCGAGCCAGAGGATCTCCCCCGTGGCGCCGGCGTCGGGGTCGAAGAGCTTCAGGGCGACGCGAACGCCCAGCCGGAGCTCGCGCGCGGCCCAGACAGAGCCGCGGTCGCGCGCGATCCGTGCGAACGGACGCGCGAGCTGCCTCTCCAGCAGATACTTCCCCCCAACGATGGTGCCCGGTGAGATATCCATGGGTTACCTGAGCCTCCTCCCCCACCGTAAAGTTGCACATACGCCATGCGGCGCAATTTGGCGTTGCGGATCGCCGCGCGGTTTGCCTGTGCGACCGTGCGGGCGGCGGGAGCGTTCGCACCGCACGCCGCATGCGGGAAGGGGCGAGTCGTGTCGCGGAGCACTAAGGAGCCCGTCCCGGTTGGGGCGGACCGAACCCGGCCCTAGGGCTCCGAGGGCCGCGGATCCGGCGAAAACCGGAGCGGTGCGACGAAGCGCAGGTCGCCGCCCTCCGGCGCCGGGAACGTGAGCGCTCGCGCGCGCCGGAGCACGCAGCGGGTGAGCCGTTCGTCCGGGAAGCGCGACTCGGCCTCGAAGGCCTCGTCGACGGCGCCGCTGTCGGTCACGTGGAAGCGGATCGCGAGGCGGCCCCAGAGCGCCGGCGCGCCCGCGAGGGCCTCTTCGTAGCAGCTACGCCACGCGGGCAAGGCCTCGGCCAGGGCCGCGGAGATCGCGTCCGGCTGGAGCTCGCCCGGGCCAGGAGCGAGGACGGACGGCGGAGGCTCGACCGGCTCGTCGCCCGGATAGACCTGCAGCGTGGCCACGACCGTCGAGCCGGCCTTGGCCCTGGGGAGCGGGAGCGACCGCGCGCGCGCGGCGAGGCACGAGACGACGTCCGGCGCGGAGAGCGTGGACGAGGTGGCGCGCGCCCTCGTGACCTTGCCGGCGCGGCTCACCGTGAGCCGCACCGTGGTCTTGCCGTGCAGCGTCGGGTCCCGGTACGCGCGCAGGCGGTAGCACGAGTAGACGTGGATCCAGAGGTGCCGCCGGGCGATGCGCTGCACCTCGCTCGCCTTGAGCGGACCCTTCACGTGGTCGATGTCCACGATGATCCTCGGCAGCGGGTGCCCCTCGGCCGGAGGCGGCGGCGCGGGGGGATCCCCCCTGCCCCCGGCGTTCCAGCGACGCTGCTCCGCCGCCTCGGCCTGACCGCGAGGGACGAGGTGGCGGCCGAGCTTGTAGGGCGGATCGATCGCGATCGAGGGCCCCTGCGAGGCGCCGCGCGCGTCGCCCTCGACGGCCGCCGCGGACGGGTCCCCGAGGGAGGCGCCCGGCGCCGCAGGCGAGGCCGCCGGAGGCGCGGCCGGGGCGCGCGGCTCGGCGGAGGAGGCGGCCGGCGCGAGGGCGTCCACCCGCCTGGGCGGACCGGCGGCCGGAGCGAAGAGGCCGGCGGCGCGCGGGGCCGGGCGCGGCGGCGCCGGCGAGGCGCACGCGGCGAGCGCGAGGGCCACGGCGAGGAGCGGACCGCGCGCGCGGCCCGCGCCGCGCCGGGAGGCCGCGCTCAGAACCGGAGATCGCCGCGCGGCGCCTCCACCTTGCCGTCGAGCGCGTCGATCGCCTTCGCGACCTCGGGGTCGTCGACGGTGGGGACGTGCACCACGAACTTCACGTAGAGATCCCCGGGCTCCTTCGACTTGCGGGCGATGCCCTTGCCGCGCAGCCGCATCACCTGGCCGGTCTGGGTGTGCGCCGGGATCTTGAGCGTCACCTCGCCGTCGGGCGTGGGGACGCGGATCTTCTCGCCCCGGTAGGCTTCTCCCAGGGTGACGGGGACGTCGAGGTGGAGGTCGTCGCCCTCGCGCTTGAAGAACGGGTGCGGCGTGACGTGGATGTTGAGCAGCAGATCGCCGGGCTCGCCGCCGCCCATGCCCGGCGCGCCCTGGCCGCGGATGCGCAGGCGGCTGCCCTCGGCGGCCCCGGGCGGGACGCGCACCGTGACCGGCTCGGGATCGCCCTCGCGCTGGAGCTGGAGCGTCGTGCCGCGCACCGCCGACACGAAATCGATGGTGAGGTTCTGCTCGATGTCGCCGCCGCGGCCGCGCGCCGGCTGCGGGCGGCGGCCCGCGCCGGCGCCGGCGCGGCCACGGCCAAAGAGGTCGCCGAGGATGTCGCTGAGATCGCCCCCGCCGGGGGCGTTGCCGAAGATCTCCTGGACGTCGAAGCCGCCGGGGCCGCGGCCCCCGCCGCCGGCCCGCGCGTTCGCGTAGCGGCGGTAGGCGCGGGCGCGCTCGGGATCGAAGTTCTGCGAGAGGCTCTCCTCGCCGAACTCGTCGTAGAGCGCGCGCTTCGTCTTGTCGCTCAGCACCTCGTGAGCCTGGTTGATCTCCTTGAACCTCTGCTCGTTGGCCTTCCCCGGGCTCTTGTCCGGGTGGTACTTCATCGCGAGCTTGCGGAACGCCTTCTTGATGCTGTCCTCGTCCGCGTCGCGCGAGACGCCGAGCACGGAGTAGAGATCACGAGCCATGGTCGTCCGTCATCGTTCTGGTCCGCGGGAGGTGCGAGGCGCGCGGACCGCTGCGGGCCTTCATCGGGCCGAAACCTAGATCTGCCGCCGGTCCTCGTCCACTGGGCGCAGCCGCCTGCGCGAGCGCCAGCGGTGGAACGCGCGCGGCGCGGCGCGCCTCAGGCGCTCACCCGGAATGTCGTACCGGTGGGAGAGTCGGCAACCTCGATGCCGTCGCGCTCGAGCTCCTTCCGGAGGGCGTCGCCCCGCGCGAAGTCCTTCGCGGCGCGCGCCGCGGCGCGCTCGGCGAGCTTCGCCTCGATCGCCTGCCGGGTCGTGCCGAGGAGCCCGAGGCGCTGCTCCTGCGTGCGGGCCTGGTAGACCGGAGACGGCGTCTGCAGCAGGCCGAGGGCGTCGAGCGAGGACCGCAGGGCCGCGTGGAGGCGGCGCGCGAGCGGCGGGGCGGCGCGGGCGACGTCCTGGTCCTTCCCCCGCCGCTGGGCGGCGTCGGCGAGCTCGTTGGCGGCCTTGGCGACCTCGGCGATGATCGAGAGCACGACGGGGGTGTTGAGGTCGTCGTCGAGCGCGGCGGCGGCGCGGCCCGGCGCGCCGTCCGCGAGCGCGGCGAGCGCCGCGAACCCCTTCGGGAGCCGCGCCGGCAGCTCCGGCGCTTCCCCCTCGCCGGCGGCGGGCGGGCCGGCGAGCGCGGAGAGCGCGGACAGTCGATCGAGCGTCGCGTACAGGTAGTCGACGCGGCGCTCGGCCTCGACCACGCCGGGGAACACGACCCGGCCGTCGTCGCGCTTGTGGGTGTCGAACTCGAGCGGGCCCCGGTAGTGGACCGTGAGCAGGAAGTAGCGGAGCGCCTCCGGGTCGTTGCGCGCGTAGACGTCGCGGAGCTTGACGAAGTTGCCGAGCGACTTCGCCATCTTCTCCTTGTCGACGTTGACGAAGCCGTTGTGGATCCAGATCGAGGCGAGCGGCGCGTCGTCCGGGTGGGCGGCCTCGCTCTGGGCGATCTCGTTCTCGTGATGGGGAAAGACGAGATCCATGCCGCCGCAGTGGACGTCGAAGCCGGCCCCGAGGTAGCGGCACGCCATGGCAGAGCACTCGATGTGCCACCCGGGGCGCCCCTTGCCCCACGGGCTGTCCCAGCCCCACCCGCCGGGGGCGACCCCCTTCCAGAGCGCGAAGTCGAGCGGATCGCGCTTGTCCTCGCACGGACCGACGCGCGCGCCGACCCGCAGCTCGTCGAGGTTGCGCTTCGAGAGCTTGCCGTAGGAGGGGAAGCTGCGAACGGAGTAATACACGTCGCGAACGTCGCCGGGCCGCTCGACGACATAGGCCGCGCCTCGCTCGATCAGCCGCTCGACGAGGGCGATGACCTCCGGGATGTGCTCCGAGACCTTCGGCTCGACGTCGGGCGCCAGACAGCCGAGGGCGGCGACGTCCTCCTGGTACAGGCGAGCCATCCGCGCCGACAGGTCCATGGGCGGCTCGCCGGACTCGGCCGACCGCTGGAGGATCTTGTCGTCGACGTCCGTGACGTTTCGAACGTAGACGACGCGGAGGCCGCGCGCCCTCAGGTGGCGGACGAGGATATCCGGGGCGAGCGCGGCGCGGCCGTGCCCCACGTGCGCGACGTCGTAGGTCGTCGGGCCGCAGCAGTACATGCGGACCTCGCCAGGCCGCCGTGGGGCGAGCGGGGCGAGCTTCTGGGTCAGCGTGTCGTGGAGGCGCAGGGCGGGCATCGGCCGGGGGTCTATCAAGGCGGGCGGATGCTGTCACGGGCCCGCGTGCTTAAGGTGATCCCGATGCTGCCCCTCCGTGACCAACTGCCCACCCGAAGGACGCCGATCGTCAACTACCTGCTGATCGCGCTCAACCTCCTCGGCTTCTTCTGGATGCGATCGCTGATCACGGCCGGGTTCCCGCCCGACCGGCTGCTCTCGGCGTGGGGCCTCGTCCCCCGGCAGTTCCTGGAAGCGCCGGGCGACGCGTGGTGGACGGTCTTCAGCAGCATGTTCCTGCACGATCCGACGGGGTGGGCCCACCTCGGCGGGAACATGCTGTTCCTCTGGATCTTCGGCGACAACGTCGAAGACGCGCTGGGCAGGGCCCGCTACGCGGCGTTCTATGTGCTGTCCGGGATCGCCGCCGCGGGCGCGCAGATCGTCATCGATCCCGGCTCGATGATCCCCATGGTGGGCGCCTCGGGCGCGATCTCGGGCGTGCTGGCCGCGTACGCGTCGCTCTACCCGCGATCGCCGATCACGGTGCTGAACCCGATCTTCCTCCTGTGGTTCATCTTCGGGCTGTTCCTGGAGTTCCCGGCGTGGCTGGTCATCCTCGCGTACTTCGTGGTGAACCTGCTGAACGGGCTCGGCTCCATCGGCGGCGTGAGCGGCGGCGGCGTGGCGTTCTTCGCGCACCTCGGGGGGTTCGTCGCCGGGCTCTTCCTCGTCCGCGCCTTCATGACAGGGCGCGACCGGCGCGAGCACGAGCGCTGGCAGCACTTTCGCCCGTCCCCCCGGCGCCCCGCTGCGCGCCGCGTACGGGGCGCCGCGCCGTGGGACGCGCCGCGGCGGCGAGACTCCTGGTGACGGAGAGGCGGGGTCAGGAGCGACTCGAGGTGCGGCGTTCCGTACGCGGCGCGCGGCGAAAAGGCCGGTGGGATCCGAAGGATCTCGCCGGAACGGCCAGGCGGCTCGCGGTTCGCCCAGGATGCAAAAGCGTGATAGCGTCGGCCCGCAGCGATGCGACGACCCCTTCGAAGGCGCCTCACCGCCGCGGGTTCTGCGGCCGAGGCAGCGCACCCCCGAGCCTGGCTGCTCGCCGTCGCGATCGCGCTCGCCGGCTGCGGAGGGTCGTCGTTCGACGGAACGGTCTACCGCGGCACGGACGTGGCGTTCCGCGTGCCCCCGGCGCCGGCGAGCTGGAAGCGGCTCGAGGTGTCGGACGCGGCGGTGGCGTACCGCGACGACGCGAACGGGGCGACCATCGCCCTCAACGGGCGCTGCCGGAACGAGGAGGACATCCCGCTCGTCTCGCTGACCAACCACCTCTTCCTGCACTTCACCGAGCGCGAGGCGCTGAAGCAGGAGGTCGTGCCGTTCGACGGCCGCGAGGCGATGCACACCGTCATGTCGGCGAAGCTCGACGGGGTGCCGAAGGTGTTCGACATCTGGGTGCTCAAGAAGAACGGCTGCGTGTACGACATGCTCCTCATCGCCGATCCCGCCGGCTACGCCGCCAGCGAGCCGGCGTTCACGCGGATGGTCCGCGGCTTCTCGACCCTGCGCACCGATGACCGATGACGACTGATCGCAAACGGCGCGTGGCGGCGCCGCCGCCCGCCTCGAACGGCCCGCCGGCCGCCTCCTCCGGCGGGGGCTCCACCAGCGTGCCCCCGCAGAGCCCGCAGCCGAACAGCGTGCCCCCGCAGAGCCTGGCGCCGAACAGCCTGCCCCCTCCGCCGCTCCCCCCGCCCCTCGCCCGGCTCAACGAGAGCGCGGTCGGGTTCGTCGAGCACCTCGGGCAGTTCGGGCGGATGACCTGGGGGGCGCTCAGGTCGATATTCGAGCGGCCGCTCGAGATCCGCTCGACCCTCTATCAGATGGAGGCGCTCGGCGTCCGCTCGGCCGCCATCGCGTCGGTGACGGCGCTCTTCGTCGGGATGGTCATGGCGGTGCAGTTCGCCATCGGCCTGCAGAAGTTCGGCGGCATGGAGTACACCGGCCGCATCATCGGCCTGTCGTTCTCGCGCGAGCTGGCGCCGACGCTGACGGCGGTGATCGTCGGCGGCCGCATCGGCGCCGGCATCGCGGCCGAGGTCGGGTCGATGGCCGTCACCGAGCAGATCGACGCGATCCGCGCCCTCGGCGCCAGCCCGCTGAAGAAGCTCGTCTTGCCGCGGCTGCTCGCGAGCGTCGTGGTGATGCCCGTGCTCGGCGCGTTCGCGCTCGTGCTGGGCTTCGGCGGGGCGATGCTGGTCTGCGCGACCGAGTTCGGCATCCCCGCCGGCTTCTTCCTCCGGACGGCGCTCGGCTCGGTCACGTTCATGGATTACTTCAGCGGGATGTACAAGACGCCCTTCTTCGGAGCGATCATCGCGCTCGTCGGGTGCCACTTCGGGCTGATCACGCGGGGCGGAACGGAGGGCGTCGGCCAGGCGACCACGCGCACGGTGGTGGTGACGTCCATCACCATCCTGATCGCCGACTTCTTCCTGACCAAGATGTCCATCCTGCTCTTCCCGACCCGGTGAGCAGGGGCGGTCCGGGAGGCGCCCAGATGCCGCCGCCGACGTCGCAGCGAACGCTGGCCGGGCTCCTGCCGGTGCTGCTGTCCGGGGTGCCGTTCGTGGTGCCGTTCGTGGTGCCGTTCGTGGTGCCGTTCGTGGTGCCGTTCGTGGTGACCGCGTGCCAGGGGGACGCCGGGAGGGAGGGCGGGGTCGCGGAGGCGAGCGACGGCGGCGCCGCGCTCCCGGAGGGTGCGCCGGCGCCGCGGCGGCCGACGCGGCACTACCACCTCCGCCGGACGGACGACGGGTGCGAGATCTTCTGGATCGACGGGGATCTCGTCTCCGCGTCCCAGGCGGTCGTGTGCCCGGCCGACCTCGAGGTGGGCGAGCGCCTCCGCCTGACCGGCAAGACTTGCCTCCGCGAGTCGGCGCAGACCCCCGCGCGCGCCGTGCCCGTCGTCTGCCCGCTGCCGCTCATGAACATGGAGAAGGCGGACAGGGTGCCGCCCGACGCCGGCGCGCCGCCCGACGCCGGCAAGCGAGACGGCGGGTAAGCGACGGGCAAGCGACGGGCAAGCGACGGGCAAGCGACGGGCAAGACGCGGGGCCATCGAGGGCACAAGCGCGCAGCCGGCCACGTCCCTGGAGCATCGTAGTCCGGGGGGTAGCGTCATGCGACACGCGGATACCGTCGTGATCGGATCGGGCGCCGGCGGGCTCACCGCGGCGCTCGCGCTGGCGCGCGCGGGACAGAAGGTGCTCGTCGTCGAGCAGCACTACCTGCCCGGTGGGTGGACACACAGCTTCTCGTTGAACGGGTACCTGTTCAGCCCGGGAGTCCATTATATCGGCGGGCTCGGCCCGGGGGGCGCCGTGCGGCGGCTCTACGAGGGGCTCGGGCTCTCGGGAGATCTCGAGTTCTGCGAGCTCAACCCGGACGGGCTCGATCACCTGATCATCGGCGACGAGCGGCTCGACGTGCCCAAGGGCCTCGATCGGCTCATCGCCCGGCTCACGGCGCGGTTCCCGCACGAGGCCGCGGGGATAACGCGGTACTTCCGTGTCCTGCGAGCGGTCAACGACGATCTCGGGCGGCTCGAGGCGATGCTCGAGTTCCCGAGGGTGCTGCTCGCGCCGTTCAAGGCGCCGAGCCTCGTGCGCTGGGGCCTCCGCACCCAGGAGGATCTGCTGGACGCGACGATCCGCGATCCCCTGCTGCGCGCGTTCCTGTCGGCGCAGGGGGGCGATCACGGGCTGTCGCCGTCGCGCGTGGCGCTGCCGGTCCACGCGGGCATCGTCTGCCACTACATGGATGGCGGGTACTACCCGCGCGGGGGCGCGAAGCGCATCCCGCTCGCGATGATCAGGGCCCTTCGCCGGCTCGGCGGGCAGGTGCGGACGCGCGCGCGGGTGAAGCGGATCCTCGTCGAGCGAGGGAGAGCGGCCGGCGTCGAGCTGGAAGGGGGAGAGGTCCTGCGCGCGGCGAGCGTCGTCTCGAACGCGGACCCGGCGATCACCTATGGAGAGCTGCTGCCGCCCGAGCTGACCGCCCGGGAGCGCCGCAAGGTCCAGCGGATGGAGTACTCGGTCAGCCTGCTCAGCGTGTTCTGCGCGGTGGACATGGACCTCCGGTCGATGGGTTACGACTCGGGCAACTACTGGTGGTACCGCGGGCAGGACGTGGGGCGCCTCTACGAGCGCATGGAGCACCAGCTGCCGTGCGGGGCGGTGGACGGGCTGTTCCTGACCATCACGACGCTGAAGGACCCGGGCCACCCGACCCGGGGCAACCACCACACGATCGAGATGTTCACGTTCGTGCCCCACGGCCCCTTCACGCGCTGGGAAAAGACCCGCACGGGCGAGCGAGGGGCGCACTACGAGGCGTTCAAGGAGTCGATCGGAGATCAGATGATCGCGGCGGCGGAGAACGTCATCCCGGGCATCTCGCGCGCGCTCGTGTTCCGCTCGGTGGCGACGCCGCTGACCAACGACTTCTACTGCGCCACGTACCGCGGCGCCGCCTACGGCACCGCCAAGACGAGGTGGCAGCTCGGCCCGCTGTCGTTCTCCATCGGGACGAGGATCCCGGGGCTGTACCAGTGCGGGGCCAGCACGCTGAGCCACGGGGTGGCAGGCGCCGCGATGTCGGGCCTCATGGCCGCGCAGCGGATCACGGGCGCGGCGCGCGCGGAGGATCTGCTCGGGCCGGCCGACGGCTCGCTGCGGACCTACCCCGCCGATCGGCCGGAGGAGTGGCTGCACGAGCGGAGGATGGCGAGCGCGGCGGCGCAGGCGGACACGGGCGACGAGGTGCCCGAGTGGACGTGAGGGGACGTGAGCCGCGCTGCCGCCCTGTCGAGCGCTAACCGGCCGGCGTCCTGGACCGGAACGTGATCTGCACGAGCGGCATCACGTCGGGATCGTCCTGTGTCTCCCGCTCGAACTGGAGCACGTCGTAATAGCCGCACCGCGGCCTGCCCGGGTAATCGCGGCAGACCTCGGGCCGGGCCTCGTAGATGGTGCAGCCGCGGGTGGTGAGATCGAGGAAGCGGCAGACCCGGCCGAGCACCGGATCCGACTGCCGCCGGAGGATGCGCTCGTCGTTGTAGCGCTTCGTGAAGCGCGCCTCGGCGGCCTCGAGCGTGAGGCCGAAATGGCGGGCGAGCCGGCGCAGGTCGCGCGGCGTGACCTCGACCCGCTCGTAGATGGAGCAGCAGTAGGCCGGGCACTTCGAGCAATCGTAAGAGACACGGGGCTTGGCCTTGAGGGTCGTCGTCATGGATCGTGGGGGGGACGTGCCTTCACTCGTTGAAGCCGAGCTGCTCCCGCGCCTCGGTCAGGCCGTCGCTCACGGCGAAGACGATGAGGTCGCGCGCCTCCGCGTTGCGCCCGATCCAGGTGACGCGCTCCTTGCCCGCGGCGGGCGGCGCGTTCGTGTTGCCGCCGGACCAGGCGATGCCCGTGAGGACGACGTTGATGTCGCCCACGGCGAGGAACGCGGCCCGGTTCCCCCAGCCGTTGATCGCGGTGTTCAACGTCGAGGCGCGGTTGCCGATCGAGCCGATGACGTCGGCGGCGAGCACGCTGATCTTCGGATCCACGCCGCCCACCATCACCCGCTCGATGCGGCCGTGGTACTCGCGCAGGCGCCCGGCGTCCGCGCCCTGCGGCGACCACGTCGGGACGAACGCCTTCAGGTAAGCCGCGAGCAGCGGCCAGAGATCGATCGGCGCCGTCCGCGAGAAGGCCGAGGCGTTGGTCTGGAGGATCTTGACGGCGCGGTGGATGAGGGCGACCCGGACGTCCTCGCGCGGCGAGGTGACGAGCGCCTGGCCGAGGACGATCTTGGGCGGGCTCGTGGACGCCGGCACGCAGACGGCGCCGAGCGCGCCCGTCATGTAGACCTGCAGGCCGGGGAGGCCGTACGCCGCGCCGATGCCGCGCGCCAGATCGGTGATCTCGGCGTGCTGGGGCGGCAGCGGCGTCGCGCGGATCGAGTCGAGATCGAACGACACCGCGGCGTCGAGCAGCGGGCCCGTCTTGAGCAGGAGCTCCCGGAACGCCGGGGTCATGAGCTCCGGCGCGAGGTGGGCGTCGAGGCGGGCCGCGCCGGCGGCGTTGCCCGCGCCGCCCATCGCGGCGTCGCGGCCGTCGAGCGCGTCGACCGTCGCGCGCGCGATCCGCGCGGCGCCGGCGCGGCCGCGGAGCTCCGCGACCGTCGCGACCGTCGAGAAGAGGTAGGGCTCGAAGCGGCCGGTGTTGAGCGCGCGGCGCGCGTCGGCGAGGGCGCGATCGAGCAGGGTCGTCGCCGCGGCGGTCTGCTCGGTGCGCTGGTAGTAGCGGGCCAGCGCGCCGAGGGCGAAGTCGTCCTTCGGCCACGTCTTGCGGGCGGTGAGCAGCGTGGCCTCGGCCTTCTTCGCGTCCCCCATCGCCTCGTAGATCTCGGCGAGCTCCGCGGTGCGGCGGCACTTCTGCTCGGGCGCCTCCGCGGCGCTGATGAGGAGGTTCTGCTGCTCGAGCGCGCGGGCGCCGTCGCCGGCGCGCTTGTAGAGCGAGACGAGGCGCTCGCGCGCGCTCACGTCGCCCGGCGAGCGCTTCAGGATCTCCTGGTACGCGAGCTCGGCGCGCTCCGCGTTCGGGAGGTGCTCGTCGTAGAGCTCGCCGAGGCGGAGGTAGATCGCGACCTGCTTCGCGGGCTCGGGCACGAGGCGCGCGAGGCGGATCCACGCCTGCTCGGCGCCGGCCCAGTCGCCCTCGCCGGCGCAGACGTCGGCGAACGCGGACAGGGCCTCGACGTGATCGGGGTTCGCGTCGAGCGCGGCGGCGAGCGCGCGCTTCGCGGCCGCCGCGTCGCCGACGTCGGCGAGCGCCCGGCCGCGCAGGACCTCCATCTCGACCCGCTCCGCGGGATCGGTCACCGCCTCGAGGCGGCGCTCGAGGAGCGCGGCGAGCTCGGCGCGCGCCCCCTCGGCGATGTAGATGGCCCTGAGCCGCGAGAAGACGTCGGCGTACGACGGATCGACCGTGGCGACCGCCTCGAGGACGTCGCGCGCCCGCGCGACGTTCTGGACCTTGTCCTGCCAGAGCACGGCCGCGGCGTAGAGCGAGTGCGCGCGCCCCTCGGGGCCGACGCTCGCGCCCGCGGCGGACTCGAGCGCCGCGGCGGCGGCCGCCGGGTCGCCGCCGCGATCGAGCGCGTCGGCGAGATCGAGGTGCGCGACGAGGTAGTGCGGGACGAGCGTGATCGCGTGCCGGAAGAAGGCGACGGCGTCCTCGATCGAGCCCGCGAGCAGGGCGTCCCTGGCGGCGCGCACCGAGAGGGCCGCGGCCTCGGACGGGCGATCGGTGCGCTCGATGAGCTGGCGATCCGCCTCGATCGCGACGGCGTGATCCGCCTTCGCGCGGGCCTGGGCGGCCATCTGGCGCAGCGCCCAGATGCCGCGGGGCTCGTTCCTGTACGCGATCTGGACCGGCTCGAGCGCCTCCTCCCACGGGAGCACGCGCAGGCGCAGCCGCGCCGACAGGAGCGCGTGGGCGATCGCCTCCGGGCCGTCGAGGACACGGGCGATCTCGAGGGCGATCGGCTCGAGCTCCTCGTCGCGGCCCTCGCCGATGAGGTACGAGGCGACCCGGCGGAGCGTCGGCAGGTGGTGCGGCGTCTCCTCCAGGATGGAGCGGCGCCAGAGCAGGGCGCTGCCGGCGTCCTTGCGCCCGTGCTCGTCCAGCTCCGCGAGGCGCTCGTAGATCTCGAGGCGCTCCGCCGCGTCCGCCGCCTCGCGGGCGCGCGGGATCAGGGCGTCGACGAGCTCTCCCGTGCCGTGGCCCGCGACGGCCGCGCGGTAGAGGGCGATCGGCGCGAGCGCGTTGTCCCCGGCGGCGATCGCCTGGCGGGCGCACGCGGCGGCCTGCGCGAGGTCGCCGGCGCGCTCGTGGTCGAGGGCGGCCTCGAGCGCGAGGCGAGCGGCCTCGATGCCCGCGGCGGCGCGGTCGTCATCCGAGCGGCCGGCGTCGCCATCACCGCCTGCGTCGAGGGCGCGCAGGAGCTCGGCGGCGCGCTCGGCGCGCCAGGAGGCGCGGTCGGCGGGCGGCTCCGGCGCGAGCCGCTCGAAGAGCTCGCGCAGGCCGATGTCCTGGGGGCGCGAGCGGTGCGCCGTCTCGAGGAGCGACGCCGCGGCCGCGGGGTCGGCCTCGGCGACGAGGAGCGCCTCGCGGACGAGATCGTGGGCCCGCTCGAGGGGGTCGGCCGCGCCCTCGCGGCGGGTCCTGAGCCACTCGAGCAGGCCGTCGCGGTCCACCCGGGCGCGCGCGCTCCGCTCGCCGAGGTGGAGCGCGACGGGGAGCTTCGGATCGATCTGGGCGGCGCGCGAGAGCAGGCGCTCGCCCTCGTCGTTGTCGCCGCCGTCGAGCAGGCGGATCGCGGCCTCGGTGACGAGCACCGCGGCCCGCGGCCCCTCGTCGAGCGTGAGCGCGTGCTCCGCGAGGATGCGGGCCGCGCCGACGCCGCTCTCCTGCGCGGCGCGGGCGCGCGCGGCGCCCTCGTGCTGCGGGTCCGCGGCGCGGGCGCGATCGAGATCGCTCATCGCCGCGCGCTGATCGCCCGCGATCTCCGCGAGGACGGCGGCGGCGAGCGCGCTGTCGCGCTCGGACGCGACCTCGCGCAGCGACGCCACGGCCCTGGCGACGCGGGCGCCGCGATCGCCGTCGAGATCGAGCTCGAGCGCGAGCGCCCGGAAGAGCGGGCTCTCCGGCGCGGTGTCGCCGTACGTGACGACCGCGCGGGAGAAGGCGTCGCTCGCGTCGACGCCGCCCTCGGCGGGGACGGCCTCGCGCGAGAGCGCGCGACCGAGGGCCGCGGCGGCGCGAGCCCTCGGGCCGCCCAGGGGGCGCACGCCCCTCGACGCGGGCGCGCCGTCCACGACGGAGGCCACCGCGGCGTCGCCGCCGGCGTCGCTCAGGGCGGCGCTCGCGGCGGCGCAGAGCGGCGCGAACTCGGGCTCGTCGGCGAGGGCGTCGAGCCACGGGTCGATCTCGCCCGCGGCGCCGCCGGCGAGCGCCGAGAGGACGATGCGATCGGCCGGCGAGAAGGCGCCGTCGTCGTCGAGCGTCGCGTCGCGCACGGCCGCGGCGTCACCGAGCTCGATCGCCTGCGCCGCGAGGGCGCGGCGCGCCTGGCCGCCGTGCGAGCCGGCGGCGACGGCGCGGAGCGCGCCGAGCGACGCCGGGCGGGTCTCCCTGCGCGCGGCGCTCAGCGCGGCGGTGAGCCACGCGACGGCGGGCGCGAGCGAGGTGCCGCGCAGGGGATCGAGGGTCGCGAGGCCCTCGGCGAGGTCGCCGGCGCCGAGCAGGGCGCGGGCGCGGAGCAGCGCCTCGTACGGCGTGGCGGGGGCGGCGCGGCCGCGCGCCGGCCTCGGGGCGCCGCGGTGCGCTGCGACCTGAGCGCTCGCGGCGGCGAGCGGCGCGAGCTCGGGCGCCTCGGGGAGGCGGAACTTCGCGAGCACGGCGGAGGCCGCCGCGTCCGAGTCCGGCGCGGCGAGCGCCTCGCAGAAGCGCTGGACGTGCGCGCGGGGATCGGCGGGGTGCGTCCGCGCCGCGAGCTCGAAGCGTTTGTGGGCGCCCTCGGGATCCGCGAGCGGGATGCGGCAGAGCTCCGCGCCGAGCACGAGGTTGTGGCAGCGCGCGGCCGGCGTGCCGAGGACGCGGGTCTCGCTCTCCAGCGCCTCGAGCGCGGCGGGCAGATCCGCCTCGCGCATCAGGAGGCCGCGGAGCTGGCGGTGCGCGAAGATCTGGCTCGGGGCGAGATCGCGCGCCTCGGCGGCGATGGCGCGGGCGGCGGCGTCCTCCCCGGCCATCACGTAGAGCTCGGCGACGGGAAGCAGCGCGCGCGCCCGGGCCGCGGGGTCCTCGATGAGCTCGGCCTCGGAGCGGAGCCACGCGGCGCGCGCCGCCCACACGTCGCGCTGCTGCGACTGGACGAGGATCGCGCTCGCGTCCTGCTCGCCGTCGAACACCGAGGCGGGCGGCGGGATCGACGGCAGCGGCGGGAGGCTCTCGGGCGCGCGGGAAGGCGACGACAACGGCGGGCCCACAGGAGGCGCCGACGGGACGCGTGCTGACGAAGACGGGCGCGGCGGCGACGATGACCCGCGCGGCGATGAAGACGGCACGAACGACGGCGACGGCACGAACGACGGCGACGGCCGGACGTGGGACGGCGTGAACGGGCGCGGCGGCGACGACGCCGCGCGCGGCGATGAAGGCGGGCGCGGCGGCGCGAACGCGACGCCGCTGTCGGGTCTCCGGGTCGCGACGCGCGTCTGCGCGAGATCGTCCTCGAGCTCTTCGTCGGTCGGCTCGGTCGTCCCGCTGATCAGGCTGGACTCGTCCACGAGCTCGCCGGGATCGCTGTCGGCGGCGGGCTGATCCCAGCGGCTGGCGGAGGCGGACGACTGGCCGGCGTACGGCCGGGTCGTGGGCCCGGGCCCGTCGAGGGCGTTCGTCTCCTCGTCGTCGATGCCGTGCGTCTCCTCGTCGTCGAAGGCGTGCGCCTCCGAGAACCGGCCGCTGCTGGCGCCGCTGGGCGGCGCGAACTCGAACGGGGAGTCGCCGCCGTCGGGGATGGGCGTCGCGCGGTCGCCCGGCTCGGCGGTGTCCTCCTCGAACACAGGCTCCCGGCGCACCGACGGCGGCGGCAGCGGGGCGGCGGCCTGCGGGCGCGGCGCCGTGAACCTCGCGGACGGGGCCGGCGGCGGGATCTTCGGCGTCCTTTCGCCGGGCGTGAGCTCCGCGCCGAGCGACGCCTTCACGTCGCCCGGCCTGCTGCCCGAGCGGGGCGCGGCGGCGGGGCGGGGCAGCGACGGGGGGCGCGGCGGCGGGATGGGCGCCGGGGGCCGGCGCGTCCCGTGCAACGCCGGCGCCGAGGTCACGACCCCGTCGTCGGCGTCGTCGACGCGCTGATCCTCGAACAGCATGTCGAGCAGCGCGTCGCTCTCTCCGGCGCTCTGCGCGGGCCTCGCGGGCACGGGCACGGGCTCGCGGGAGAACAGCTGCTTCAGGCCGCCTTCGCCGGCGCGCTCGCCCTCCTCCGCGCCGCGGATCGACTGGATGAGCTCTTCGGGGATCTTCGCGAGGAGCGTGGCCTCCTCGACGTCGCCCTCCGAGACCGCCGCGCCGTACATCGCCGGCGGGGGGACCGTGATCTTCTCCTGCGACGGCGCGCCCTCGTCGCCGCCGCCGCCAGAGGAGCTCTTGGATTGCGGATTCTTGCTCACCGGACCCCCATGCCGAGCTTCTTCCGGAGCTCGAGGTAGCTCTGCGAGAGGACGAACGCGACCAGCTGGCGCGCGCGCTCGCTCTCGACGACGACACCGCCGAGCTGCTCGCGCGGGGTGTTGAGGATGTCCGAGAGGACCAGCGAGACGTCGCCGGCGGCGATGACGGCCATGCGGTCGATGCTCCTGCGCGCGGCCTGCGCCCAGCGGAGCGGGTCCTGCTGGCTCGAGACGATGCGCTGGCAGACGTCGGCGATGGCCTTGCGGGTCGCGCGCGACATCTCCTTGTGGATGGCGCGCGAGACCTCGCCGAAGACGGCGTAGGGCGGCTGCGGGACCGCGAAACCCGCCTCGATGCACGCGGCCGCGACGAGCGAGGCGACGGCGCTGTCGTCCCGCGTCCTGAGCGACGAGATGCCCCGGCGCAGCGCGAACGCCTCGCGCGCGATCGCCGAGCGCGAGGCGGCGTCGAGCGGCGTCGTGATCTCGGGGCCGAGCACGAGCGCCGGCAGCTGGCCGTAGACGCCGGTCGCGCCGCGAGGGCTCGGGCCGCCGACGTAGAGCTCGAAGTCCGTCTCGAAGCTGAGCGCGCCCATCCACTCGGCGACCGCCACGCGCAGCGGGTGGCCGCCGCGCGAGTCGATGCGGTCCTTCTTGCCGACGCCGAGCGACACGAGCGAGGGGCCGAGCGCCATGCAGATGGTCTCGGCCATCTTCGCGAACAGCTCGCCGACGGGCCCGGTGTCGAGCGGATCGGCGATGTCGGCCATGGCCTTGGCGTCGAGGGCGATCTGCGGCCGCGCCGGGACGCGGGCGTCGATCTTCCTGAGCTCCGCGGAGATGCCGTCGTCGATGCGGACGAGCGAGACGAGCGCGCCGAGCGTGGCCTGCCGGAGCGCCGCGTCCTGCCCCGCGCCGGCGATCTTCGCGAGGAGCGCGACCCGGTCCGCGTCGAGCGGCTCGGACGCGAGCGCCTGGATCAGCGTCGCCTTGGCGCGGCCGAGCACGCGGGTGCGGAAGGCGGGCTCGTAGTCCGTCGTGAGGACGAGATCGATCGCCTCGCCGTCGTCCGGCGCCTCTTCGAGGAGCTTCGCGACGGCCCGCTCGGCGCGGCGCGGCGCGCCGAGCTGATCCCGGTAGATGGCCATCGCGAGGCGCGCCGCCTCGATCCGCCCCTCGGGGGTGTCGCGCTCGACCATGAGCTCCTCGAGCAGGCGCGTCGCCTCGTCCCAGGAGCCGACCCGGGCGGCGACGCGGACGAGGCGCTCGCGGACGACGGGCGTCGACAGCCCGGCCCGGTGCAGGCCGATCAGCACCTCGAGCGCCCTGTCGTGCTCGCCGAGCTTCTCGTAGGCGTCGACGGCGGTGATCCCCGACATGAGGCGCTGCTCCCCCGGCGCCTTCGCGACGCGCGAGAGCTCGGCGTAGAAGGCGGCCGCCTGGCCGAGGTCGCCCTGCGCCTTCGAGATGTCGGCCGAGAGCGCCAGCGCGCCGATGTGGTCCGGCTCGAGCAGCGTCACGTTCTCGAGCGCGGCGAGCGCGTCGTCGAGCTTGCCCTTCTTGCGGAGCACGCGCGCGCGCTCCCAGAACAGCTTGCAGAGCTCGAGGTCGCTGTCCGCCACGCCGAGCCGCCTCTCGATGATGTCGAGCAGCCGATCGTCCTCGTTGCGCGCGCGGACGCGGCGGAACAGCCGGTCGAAGGCGACGCCGCGCCGCGGGTCGCGCGCGAACGCGCGATCGAAGGCGATCTCCGCGTCGTCGTGGGCCTCGGTGTGCTGGACGAGCAGGAGCCCAGCGCTCTCCCAGAACCCCGCGCCGCGCGCGTCGTCCTTGCAGAGCGCCCCGAGCTGCGCCGAGGCGAGCGCCGTCGACACGGGGTCGCGCAGCGCCTCGGACGTCGCGCGGACGCCCTCCCAGGCGGCGACGTCGTCGGGCCGCCGCTCGACGACCGCGCGGAACGCGGCGAGCGCGCGCTCGTGATCCCCGGCCGCGAAGTCCGACCAGCCCGCGAGGCCGAGCGCGGTGAGCTGCGCCTCCTCGCCGAGCGCGTCGCCGAGCCCGTGCAGCGCCGCGGCGCGGCGCCGCGGATCGCAGCCGGGGAGCGCGAGCTCGAGGTTGGCGAGCTGCGCGGGCGCGTGCTCGCCCGTGAGGAACGGCCGCGGCAGGTTCGGCTGATCGAGCGCGCCGACGATCGCGGCCGAGGCCTCC
Organism: Sorangium sp. So ce281; assembly: GCF_051527395.1. Taxonomy (NCBI): domain Bacteria; kingdom Pseudomonadati; phylum Myxococcota; order Polyangiales; family Polyangiaceae; genus Sorangium; species Sorangium sp. So ce281. The sequence goes on along the minus strand of NZ_CP150322.1, from coordinate 911,832 downwards.
ATCGCGGCGCGGGCCTCGCCCTCCATGTGCCGCGCGAGCGCGCTCCGCGCGGCGACCTCCGCCTCGCGGTCCTCGGCGCCGAGCGCGGCGCCGAGCCACTCGAGCTCGGCGTGCGGGCTCGGGTCTGCCGCGGCCCACGCCGCCGCGCGCGCCGCGGTGCGCGCGCGATCCTGGTCCAGGGTCCGCGCGAGGCGGAAGCGCTCGGCGTGCGCGATCGTCGCGGCGCCGTCGCCGCGCTCCTCGATGTAGTCGAGCGCGCGCTCGACGGCGCTGCGCTGCTCGAGGGCCGGCTGCCAGAGGAGGCGCCCGAGCGCGGCGGCCAGGGCGAGGTCGTCGCTCGCCTGCGACTCCAGCGCCTCGAGCGTCGCGAGCGCCTCGTCGGCGTCGCCGCCCTCGGCCGCGCCTACCTCGAGGCCGAACCGCGACAGCGCGAGCGCCGCCGGGTCCTCGCCCGCCTCGCCGGCGACCTCGAGGGCGCGGCGCCGGCTCTCCAGATCGCCCGCCTCGTGGCCGCGAAGGGCCCAGGTGAGCGCCGTCGCGCCGGCGCGCGGCGCCTTGCCGCGCGCCGCCTCGAGCTCCTCGACGGCGCGCCCGCGCTCGCCGGCGCGCCAGAGCAGGATCGCCGCCTCGATGTGCAGCGCCGCCGAGAGATCGGCGTCGTCGATCGCCGCGGCGCAGGCCGAGAGCGTCGCGGCCGCGGCGGTGGGGCTCCCGGCGCGCCGGTGCAGCTCGGCCAGGAACACCGCGACGACCTCGTCGTCCGCGGATCGCTCGAAGAGCGCGCGGAGCCGGCTGCGGGCGCGATCCAGATCGCCGCCGCGCGCGCTGCGCAGGGCAGCGACGAGCCACAGCCCGCGCGCGGTCTCCTCGCCCTCGACCTCGGCGAGCGCCTCGATGACCGTCGGCGAGCGCCGCGGGCCGGGGGCGCCGGGCTCGTCGCCGCGCTCGCGCCGGGTGCGGACGAGATCGACCGCGAAGGCGCCGAGCGCCCGCCCGAGCCACGCGTTCGGCGTGGCGCCGTCGTCGGCGCCGGCGTTGGCGAGCTCGGCGAAGGCGCCCTCGGCGCCGTTCGCGTCCCCCCGGAGGAGGCGGCTCCGGCCGATCTCGAACCACAGGCTCGCCTTCTCGGCCGGGTCGACGCCCGTCGAGAGCAGCCGCTTCGTCGACTCCTCGTACCAGGCCGCGTCGCCGCGGAGCGCCGCGAACGACCGGCCGAAGCGCGCGAGCACGCCCGGGTGGACGCCGGCCATGCCGGCCTGCGACAGGGCCGCCTTCGCCGCGCCGACGTCGTCCGTCCGCACCGCCCAGACGTAGGCCGCGAGCAGCAGCGCGCGCCCCCGCGCGTCGTCGCTGGCGTAGGAGGCCGCCGTCGCCTCGAGCGAGGCCGCGAACGCGGACGGGTCCTGACCGTCTCCGAGGAGATCGATCTCCAGCGCGCGGGCCGGGATGCACTGCGGGTCGGCCGCGAGCGCGCTCCGGAGCGCCGCGAGCGCGGCCTCGCGATCACTCGCGAGCGCCGCCGCCTCGGCGACGCGGAGCCACAGGGCCGCGGCGCCGGGCCCGCTCGCGCCGCGCGCGATCTCCTGCTTGGCCAGGCTGGCGGCGGCCTCGGCCTCGCCGGCGGACTCGAGCGCGGCGATGCGCGCCCGGCCGAGCAGCGTCGACTCGGGCAGCCGCTCCGCGGCCCGCTCGAGGAGCGACGCGAAGCCGCCCGTCCCGGTCCGCTGCGTCAGCTCGGCGGCGCGGAGCCACGCGTCGGCCGCGTGCTCCGGCTTGCGCAGGGTCCGCGGGACGCCGTTGGCGTCGCCGCTCGCCTCGTCGTCGAGCGCGTCGGCGATGAGCTCCGCCTGCCCCTCGAGGGCGCGCGCGAGCGCGCCGAGGTCCTCCTCGCGCCGGGCGATGACCTCGAGCGCGAGCTGCGACCTGAAGCGCGCCCGCCCCTCCAGCGCGGCGGCCGCGTCGAGCAGCTCGTAGGCGCGCTCCACGTTCTCGGTCGCCGCCGCGAGGTCGGCGAGCTCGATGAAGAGCAGCCCCTTCCACGTCGCGTCCGTCGCGAGCTCCGCGCGGGCCTCTAGCGCGCGCATCCGGCCGGCGAGGTCCCCTTCCTTGGCCGCGATGAGCTCGAGCTCGAGCCACGGGGTCGCGTCCTCCGGGTTGCTGAGCGCCGCCTCTTCGAGCGCCTCCTTGGCCGCCGCGAGGTTCTGCTCGTGGTCCTGGAGGTACGCCGCGCGCTCCCAGAACGAGCGCGCCCGCTCCTCGGGCGTGGCCGCGGCGCGCGTGAGCGCGTCGAGCAGCTTGCCGAGGTTCTTGATCGACTTGCGCCGCGTGAGGATGCGGACCAGCGCCTCGAGCGGCTCGCGGAACTGGGGATCCGCGTTGAACGCGGCGAGGTAGTCGCGCGCCGCCGTGGGCTCCTCGCCGAGCGCCTCCTCGAGCGCGCCGAGCTCGTGCAGCAAGAGCGCCTGGAGCTGCCGCTCCGGTTGCTCGCCTTGCTCCGCGCGGAGCCGCGCGATCAGGGCCGTCATGCTCTCCACCTGCCCCTCGGGTGCCTGAACCGTCATCTCGCTCGCGACGCCTCCGAACGGGGTCTCATCTGTGCGCACCGCATGACGATGGCGGAGAGTAGCGAACCGAACCTGACGGAGTAAAGCGCGCCGGGCAGGGAGCGGGCTCGAACAGCGCCGAGCGGCGTCGAGCGGCGTGCCTGGCCGCACGCGATCGGTGGGTCGAGCGGCGGACACGAGGGTGCGCGCGCTCGCGCGCGGCGCGAGCAAGCGGGCGGAGGCCGCTCGCTCGCGAGGAGGAGGAGGAGGAGGAGCGCGTGTCGGCCGGGGCGCCGCCCGCTGCGGGGCGGCTCGGTCGATCGAGCCGCCGGGGCGCGCCTGGCCCGGCTGCCGGGCTAGGCCCTGCCCAGCACGGCGTCGAGCTTGTCGTTGACCTTCGACTCGACCATGCCCTTCATCGCCTTCAGCAGGAACGGGAGATCGATCTCCACGTGGACAGCGGACGCCTCGACGCGAACGAGGCCCTTCGTCCCCTTCGCGGCGCCGCCCGGCGCCTCGAACCGGATGACGTCGCCGTCCCATCGCCACTGGATGCCGAGCTTGTCTTCCATGCCCCGCGCAAGCTCTTCCGCGCGCTTCCTGGCATCGTCCTTGGTGAGCGCGTGCTGCCGACGGATGTCGATCGTCGCCATACGGTATCTCCACTCGTTCGCGTCCACGGCGACGCGCCGCGCGCGGTACGCTCTACTTACTCGATCCGACGCGCGATCCAAAAGCCGCGCGGCGTGTCGACCGGGCCGCTCACGCCCCCCTTGGAGAGGCTGAACAGCTCGTACTCCGGCGCGGGCTCGAGCACGCCGCGCGGGATGTAGCCGAGGTCGTCGGTCGACCCCTTGTCGCCCTTCTCGATGGCGGCCTTGAAGTCCGTCTTGGCCACCTCGGCGAGCTCCCTGGCGAGCGCCAGCGCGGCGTCCTTGGAGCGCGCGGTCGGCGCCGCGCCCTGCGCGCCGCGGTACTGGATGAGCACGACGCCGAAGCGCACCTTCTTCGGCGCCTCGGCCGGCAGCGAGGGCGGCGCCTCTCCCGAGAGGAGCGTGACGCCCGCGTCGGATCGCCCCGCCGGCTCGGGGCCGCGCTCCTGGACGATGCCCTCGGCGCCGGCGTCGCTCCCCGCGTCGGCGTCGCCCGCCGCGGCCGTCGCGGGCGAGGAGGCGGCGTCGGCGTCGGCGGCGTCGGGGCCTGCGTCGGGGGGCGCGCTGGCCGCGCCGCGCCCCTCCGAGCCGCCGTGCGTGATGACGAACGCCAGCGCGCCCGCGAAGAAGAGCGTGTAGATGACCGCCGTCGAGCGCTGCATGAGCGGCAGCGCGTTAGCACAAGTGGAGGACGCTTGGCGAGGCCGCGATGGCGACACGCGCCGCCTGCCAGACGGCGTCGCCGCTCCGTTGCCACCGTTGCCGCCGCTCCCGCCCGTCCCCGGCCGCCCCCGCGTCCGTCCGTCCCCGGCTGCCCCGCGACTGCGCGCTGTCCGCTGTCCGCTTCCTGCTTCTTCCTGCTGCGGGACCACGCACGCGACATGCCCGAGGAAGTCGCCGATTTGAGGGCGCCGGCAGAAGAGGCGATCCTAAGGACCGCAACCCCTGCTAGTAAGGAGAGCGGATGTCGGGGCATCCCGGCCTTTCGCAGGCCGAACGAGCGTGGGGCGCCTGCGAAGGCGCTCGCGGCGCCGGCATCGGGTCGGGAAGCATGATCAAGGTCGAGTGCGACGGGTGCAAATCGCCGTACCAGGTCGACGAGAAGCGTGTCCCCCCTGCGGGGCTCAGGATGCGCTGTCCGAAGTGCGGTACGAGCCTGCTGGTGACCAAGGGGGGCGCAAGCGCAGCGCCCGCGCCGACGCCTGTGCCCACCCCCCCGCCGCGGGCGGGGGCGGGGGGCCTTCAGCTCTCGGAGCGGAGCGCCCCGGCGGCGCCCGAGGACGCCGATCTGCCCATGGCGGCTCCGGAGGACATCGCCTTCCCCGCGGTCGCGCCTCCCCGACGCCCCGGGCCGGCACCGACGCCGCCGCGCCGCGCGGCGCCCGCGGTGCCTGCGCCGCCCGCGCCGCCTCCTGAGCCGCCGGGTCCGGAGGTCTTCGGCGAGATCGGCTTGCCGGACGTCCCCGATCGCCCCGCCCCGTCCGATCGGCGGAACGCCAAGACCGTGCCGCAGCGGCGCGGCTTCGGAGAGATCGATCTCATGGTCGAGCTCCCGAGCCCGACGGACGCCGAGGTGCAGGGGCTCAACCCGGACGATCTGCCGGTCGTCTACGGCAATGCGTCGGTGGCGCTCCCGGCGCGATCGCGCGCGGAGTCCCGCACCGCCCCGGCGACGCCGACCGCGTTCGCCGGTACCGACCTGCCGGCGCGGGTCGAGCCGCTGCCTCCGAGCAGCCGGCGCACCCTCGGGTTCGGCGAGCGAGAGTCGACGCCGGGCGCCCCCTCGGGGCCTGGTGCGCGGGACGCGGGGCTCGGCGCGCGAAACGCCGGGGCCACCACGCAGCCGCTCGGTCGCGGGCGCACCCGCGGTGCGGGGGACGCGCCCCCGCGCGTGGTCCCGGAGTACGATTTCGGAGACCTGGACGACGACGCGCCCCCGGCTCCTCCGGCGCGTTCGAGCAGCGGATCCATGTCGTTCGGCTTCGGTGAGCTCGAGCTGCCTCTCGAGGGCGACGGCGACGCCGAGCTGCCCGCGATGTCCGCGGGCGACCTGCCCATCGTCGCCGGCGATCTGCCGAGCTCGGCCCCGGCCATCATCGGCATGCCCGCCCCGTTCTCGAACTCGGGCCTGCCCTCGCCGGCTTCCGCGCCGCTCCCCTCGCCGGCGCGCGCCGGGCTCCCGGCCGCGGCCCAGGCGGGCTTCCCTGCCCCGAGCGCCGCGGGCTTCCCCTCGAAGGCCACCGGCCCCGCCCTCCCCTCGAAGGCCGCCGGCTCCGCCCTCCCCTCGAAGGCCACCGGTACCGGCTCACCTGCAGGACCGGGGACCATCGTCGGCGCCGAGCTCTTCGACGAGGCCCCGCCGGACTACGACGACTCGCGCGTCGGCGCCGCATTCCAGGCGCCCGGGCCGCGCCCCCTCCCGCCGCAGGCAGCGCCGGAGCCGCCCAGCAGCGGCGCCATGCCGCCCGTCGACTTCGGCGCCGTTCCCCCCGCCGACTTCCTCGCCGCGCCGCCCGCCGACGCCCGCGCCTCGTCCACCACCGGCTTCGGCGCCGCGCCCGCCGCCGGCTTCGGCGCCGACGATTTCGGCGACGAGATCGCGCTCGGCGAGAGCGTCACGCAGCTCGCCCCCGGCGCCGCGCCCACCCCTTACGATCCGTCCGACCGCTCCGCGAACTTCACGCAAACGCCCGCGGACGCGGACGATCGGGGCATCGAGCTCAGCGAGCCGCACCCCAGCGTCGGGGACGAGGTCGACCTGACCGGCGCGGGCACCGAGATCGGCGACCTGAGCGCCGGTCCCGGCGCGCAGGCCGAGAAGCCCGCGGCGACCACGGAAGCACCGCCGCAGAAGTCGAAGATCAAGCGCTACGTCGTGGCGGCGCTCGCGGTCGCCGCCGTCAGCGGCGGCGCGCTCGCGCTCGTTCCGGACGTCGGCGCCTTCGGCGTGAACCTCATCAGCGACCGGCTCAACGCCTTCGCGCACGAGGGGGCGCTCGCCGAGCTGCGCCAGCGGACCCAGACGGCCTTCGCCAAGGACACCGCATCGGCCGCCAACGGCGCGCTGAACGACGCGAACGCCACGCGGGCCAATGCGCCGCGCCACCGGGCGACCATGGCCTACGCCGCGTACATCGCCTTCGCGCGGAGCATCCGCTTCGGGCACCGGACCGTCGACGACGCCTTCGGCAAGGAGATGCTCGCGCTCGCGAGCTCCCATCCGGGCGACCTGCTCTCCCTGGCCGTCGCGGCGCAGGCCGCGGCCAGCGGCGAGCTCCCGCGCGCGCGACAGGCCGCGCAGGCGCTCGCCGCGCAGCTCAAGGACGACATCGACCTCGCCGTCCTCGCGGCCGAGATCGAGCTCGCCGCCAGGGACGCCCCCAAGGCGATCGCGGCGTGGCAGCACGCGAGCGGCCTCCGGAAGAGCGCGCGCACGCTCTACGGCCTGGCCCGGGCGCAGATCCTCGCCGGGGACGCCGCGGGCGCCGAGGCGAGCGCCCGCGGCGCGCTCGCGGCCTCGCCCGACCACGTCGGGGCCCGCACCCTGATCGCGTCGGCGCTCTGGCAGACCCCGGGCCGCGAGCAGGAGGCGCTCGATCTGCTCGGCCAGGTCACCGGCGACGGTCCGACCCGGGCCGCCGCGAGCGACCCCGAGATCGTCGACGCGTACACGCTGCTCGGCACCATCCACCTCGCGAGGTCGCGCATGAGCGCGGCGGAGCAGGCCTTCGCCGCCGCGGTGAAGCTCGACCCGCAGGCAGTGCGCGCCCTGATCGGCAACGGCGAGGTGCTCTACCGGTCAGGCCGCTACTCCGAGGCGCAGGCGCGCTTCGAGGCCGCGGCCCGCGCGGACGCCCGGAGCCTCGCCGCGCAGCTCGGCAAGGCGAAGACGTGGCTGGCGCAGGAGCGCATGAAGGAGGCGAAGGACCTCCTGAAGGAGCTGCAGAAGACCCACGCGGCAGACCCGCAGGTCGCCTACTGGCTCGGGCGCACCGAGCTCGCGCTCGGCAACAAGAAGGACGCGGAGCAGGCGTACCTCGACGCCGTGAAGTCGACCGAGAACCTCCCGGAGGTCGTCGACGCTTACGTGGCGCTGGCGTCGCTCCTGTCCAGCATGGGCCGCAACGAGGCGGCGGCGGAGAGGCTGTCGGAGGCGACGGCGAAGTTCCCGGACCTGCCCGCGCTGCACAAGGCCAAGGCGGAGGTCGCGCTCCAGACCGGGCGGTACGACGAGGCCCGGCAGGAGCTCGAGCTCGCGCTCGCGAAGGAGGACGACCTCGGCAGCCAGTTCAAGCTGGGCGTGGCGTACCGTCGCCTGCGGCGGTTCGAGGACGCCGCGAAGGTCTTCGACAAGGTCACGGCGGCCGACAAGGACTACCCGGGCCTCGCGCTCGAGCGCGGGCTCCTGTTCGAGGAGACCGGCCAGAGCGAGCGCGCGCTGGAGATGTACGCCGACGCGCTCCGCAAGGCGCCGAACGACATCGACCTGAAGCTGCGCGTCGGCTCGACCCAGGTCATGGCGGGGCACGCGAGCCAGGCGGAGCCCATCCTGCGCGACGTGCTCAAGGACCGCGCGAACTCCGCGGAGGCGAACCACTTCCTCGGCCGCGCGCTCCTCGTGCGCGGCACGAACATGGCCGAGGCGCTGCGCTTCCTGGAGCGCGCCGCGGAGCTCGACCCGAACCGCGCCGAGTACCACCTCTACGTCGGCTGGGGCGCCAACGAGACGGCCCAGACCGCGCGCGCGGAGATGGCGCTGAGGCGCGCGCTGGAGCTCGACGCGGAGCTCGGCGACGCGTACTGGCAGCGCGGCGTGCTGCTGCAGAAGCAGGGGGCGAGCCGGGACGCGCTGGCGGATCTGAAGATCGCGCTGGAGAAGCGGCCGTCCCGCTACGAGGCCTACGCCACGATGGCGCTCTGCTACCAGGATCAGGGCAACTGGGCGGCCGCGGAGGAGGCGTGGCGCAAGGCGATCGCGTTCAACGACAAGGTCCCCGAGTGGCACTACCGCCTCGGCAAGATCTACGCGTCGCGCGGCAACCGGGCCGGGACCGCGAGCGAGATGGAGCAGGCGGTCACCCTGGGCGAGGCGCCGGACCGCTCGACCCCGCCGTGGCTGTTCGACGCGCACTTCCTCCTCGCCGAGGCGCTCCGCGCGGCGAACAACCGGGAGAAGGCCGTCCACCATTACCAGCGCTTCCTGGAGACGGCGCCGACCGACAACGCCTACCGGCGCGACGCGGAGCAGGCGCTGGAGAGCCTGGGGGCGGGCAAGGGGCGCTGAGGCGGAGCGAGCGGCCGACGCTCGGCTATCCTGGAGGATGCTCCCCTCTGTCAACGCCCGCCTCGCGGTGCGCGCCGACATGCCCGAGGTCGCGCGCTTCGCCGCGCAGCTCGTCCGCCTGCACCACGCCCTCGATCCGCACCGCTTCATGTGCCTGGAGCCGATCGAGCCGGGCTACGAGCGGTGGCTCACGGGCGAGCTCGCCAACCCCGACGCCGCGATCGTCGTCGCCGAGCGAACCGGCGCCGAGCCGGCGCTGGTCGGCTACGCCTACGGCCGCCGGGAGCCGCGCGACTGGAACAGCCTCCTCGACACCTGCGGCGCCCTCCACGACATCTATGTCGCCGAGCCCGCGCGCCGGCTGGGCGCGGGCGCGATCCTCCTGGAGGCCGTCATCGCGCGCCTCCGGGCCCTGGGCGCGCCGCGCATCGTGCTCCACACCGCGACGCAGAACGCCGCCGCGCAGCGCCTGTTCGAGCGGTTCGGCTTCCGTCGCACGATGATCGAGATGACGCTCGATCTCGAGTGACCTCGGCGTCCGCCCCGCCATCGGCGCGTCGGCCGACGCGTCGGCCGCTCCTCGATCCGAACCTCCGAATCCGTTGTCGCTCCCGGCGCGCTGGCCGAGGGTGATGGACTCATGCGCTCCGGCCTCCCCGGCGCGATCCCGAGAGCTCCGCGGCCGTCTGCGCCCACACCATCGTGTCGCGCGGCTCGCCCGCGGGCGTCAGGGTGTTCGCCTCGAGCGTCGTCACATGCCGGTACCCGAGCCGCCGGGGCACGGCGGCGCTCGCTGTGTTCCGCGGATCGCAGCGGATCTCGACGCGGCTCACGCCGAGCTCCTCGAGCGCGACCCGGGTCAAGCCTGCCACCGCCTCGGTCGCGTAACCGCAGCGCGTCGCCGTCGCCCGGAGCCAGTAGCCGATCTCGAGCGCGCCCGGGCCGATCCGCGGGTGGAGCCCCGTCCCCCCGAGCACGTCGCGCTCGTCGCGCATGAAGATGCCATAATGAAAGTCGCGTCCTTCCGTGAAGTCGTCCCGGAACTTCTCGAGGAGCGCGGTGGTCGCCTCCATGGAGGACGGCTCGTGCGCGGCCCACGGCATCCAGGGCCGCAGGTGAGCAAGGCTTGTGTCGATCGCCTCCCTGATCAAGAGCGCATCCTCGGGCCGCCATGCTCGCAGCGTCAGCCGAGCGGTCAGGATGCGGTCCGGCGGGCGTTCACCTGCCATCGCGTCGCTCCATGACTGTCGCCGTCATGCGCTTGACGACGAGGACGCTGTCTCGCCAACGCCATCGGCCCACGCGACGCTCACGTCCCGAACCATACGAGCCATGGAGCGCTCCGGCGTCGAGGCGAACAGGCGTCACGGCACGCAGCGTACAACGAAGACAGCCCTCGCACATCCGGTCAATCCCCGGCCACCGCAGCGATCATCGCCGTTGCACGCCGGTCCACACACCTCTTGCCGAGGACATCGACGCTACCGAGGAGCGTCTTGACATGTCCGTCATAGCAGACCATTGTCCGCCATAGAAGAGCAAGGCGGAAAACATCAGCGCGCCCTCCCGGCACACCGGGAGGAGGTCCACGTCCACGCCCGCGCGCGGACGACGGATGACCGCTCGAGCAGAGGTGCCATTGGCTGAGGTGGCGCGGACTGCGAACCATGACACGAGGAGGAAGGATGAAGATCTGAGCACGCCTCATCCCGACGGACGCGACGTCTCCCGGGTGCTCGACAGGGGTCGACCCTCGATCAGCAGAGGCCTTCCCACGCCCCACGCCGGATTCACTGCTGCCTCAGCAGCACATCACCAGCAATCCCTGCTCCCGTCGCAGCAAGCGCCCGGCCAGCGCGAACGATTGTGATCCGTTCCTGCGACAGCGCTCTGGCACGCTCCCTGCTCCCTGCCACGACGACGGCCCGTGAGCGGAGCGCCCCTTCTGCCTGAGGGCAGGAGAGCTCTTCGCCTGGGGCGCGCCATCAAGGTCACGCGGCTCCGGGCGTGGGTCGAGGCCGTGCAGGCGCGCCCCGCGGTCCGAGCCATCCAGAATCCTGTCGAGTTCTACGTGGAGCGCTTCGCGAAGTTCGTGAAGCCGGCGACGACGGCCGCCTGAGCGGCGCCGAGGGACAAGGAACATCATGTTGAAGCTCTGGGGTCACAAGAATTCTTCGAACGTGCAAAAGGTCCTCTGGGCGCTCGACGAGCTCAAGCTCGATTTCGAGCGCATCGACGCCGGCGGGCCGTTCGGGCGCGTCAAGGACGCCGACTATCTCACCCTCAACCCGAACGGGCTGGTCCCGACGCTCGAGGACGGCCCGCTGGTGCTCTGGGAGTCGCACGCGATCGTGCGTTATCTGTTCTCGCGCTACGGGTCGCCGCCGCTCCAGCCGAGCGATCTCGCCGACAGGGCGCGCGCCGACGCCTGGACCGACTGGCAGTTCGGGACCCTGTGGCCCCCGATCCGGACGCTCCTCGTGCAGCTCGTGCGCACGCCCGAAGAGCGCCGCGATCAGGCCGCGATCGACGCCGCGCGCAGGTCGACGCTCGCCGCGCTGGGGATCCTCGACAGGCAGCTGTCACGGCACCCGTGGGTCGCGGGAGAGTACTTCACGTTCGCCGATATCCCCCTCGGGGTCGCGGCGCAGCGGTGGTACAACCTGAAGACCGAGCGGCCCGCGCTGCAGCACGTCGACGCGTGGTACGGCCGCATCAAGCGCCGGCCTGGATTCGAGCGCTGGGTGGATCTGCCCCTGGGATGAGGCGCGCGCCCGCGACTCACCCCTTGCTTGGCGGCTGCGCATAGCGCGCTTCTTCAGCGTAGTACTCGGGGAACCCGACGATCTCCTGGAGCGCCGCGAAGCTCATCCGCGGGTCGGGGTGCCGGCCGGCGCGCAGGGCCGCGAGCGCCTCGCGCATGGCGGCGGCGGCGACCGAGAGCAGGGTGAGCGGATAGGCCGCGATCTTGTAGCCGATCGCCCCGAGCTCGGCCGGCGGCAGCACCGGTGTCCTGCCGTGATCCACCATGTTGGCCATCGTCGGCGCGCGCACCTCCCGGCAGAACGTTCGCATCTCCTCCACGCTCTCGGGCGCCTCCAGGAACACGATGTCTGCCCCGAGGTCGGCGAACGCCCGCGCGCGGGCCAGCGCCTCGTCGAAGCCATGCGTCTGGCGGGCGTCGGTGCGGGCCATGATGAGCACGCCGGCGCCCTCGTCGCGCGCGTCCACGGCGGCCTGGACGCGGGTGAACGCCTCGTCGCGGGGCACGACCTGCTTGCCGCGCGTGTGGCCGCAGCGCTTGGGAGCGACCTGGTCCTCGATCATGACGCAGGCCAGCCCGGCCTGCGCGTAACCGCGCACCGTGCGCTTCACGTTCATCGCATTGCCGTAGCCCGTGTCGCCGTCGCCGAGCACCGGAATCGACACGGCGCCGCAGATCGACCGCGCCTGATCGACCATCTCACCATACGAGATGAGCCCCGTGTCGGGGGCGCCCAGGCGCGCGGCGGAGACCGCGAAGCCGCTCATGAACGAGAGCGAGAAGCCGGCCTGCTCGATCAGCCGCGCCGACAGCGCGTCGAAGCAACAAGGCATGACGAGGAGGCCGGGCGAGGCGAGCAGATCGCGGAGCTTCTGAGCGGGGGACACGGCAGGGACGATACCGCGATCGACCGCCCGTGAGGCAAGCGCGAAGGGCCGAGAGGCGCCGCGCGCTCAGCCAACGCCCGCGCACGCACGAGGGAGGGACGGGGGCGCGCGCCGGCGTGCGTTCCTGTTGCGGGCACCCGGCGCCCGGGGGCAGGATGGGCCCGCGATGATCCCGCACAGGAGAGGGGCATGAGCACGGTTTCGTTGAAGGAGATCGCGATCGACGGCCGCCCTGCCAGCGTCCACGTGGGCGGGCAGGGCGAGCCGCTGCTGCTGGTGCACGGCGCCTGGGGCGGGGCGTCGATGCACTGGGCGCCTGTCTGGGAGCGATTGGCGGAGCGCTTCCAGGTGTTCGCGCCCGATCTGCCCGGCATCGGGCGCACGGACGCCCCGGGGCTCGGCTCCCTGGACGCCTATGCGCGCTGGCTCGATCGGCTCCTGGACGAGCTGGGTGTCTCCAGCGCGTGGTGCGTCGGCAACTCCTTCGGCGTCTCGGTCGTGTCGAGCTTCGCTACCCTGTTCGCGGCCCGCTGCCGAGGGCTCGTGTTCGTCAACGGCGTTCCCATCCCCCCGCTGCCGCGCCTCGTCGGCTGGCTCGGAGCGCGGCCGCTGCCCCGCCGGATGCTGCGCGCGTTGATGCGGAAGCAGACCTATGGCCCGCGGGTCCTGCGCCGCGCCTACGCCGATCCCGGCCGCGCCCCGGCTGCCCTGCGGGACGTCCTCGCGAGCGTCAATCCACCTCAGCTGGAGGCGGTGCTCGACGCCGCCATCCAGGGAGGTCTCAGTGCCCCCCTCAGCCTGAATCCCCTCCTCGTCTGGGGCGAGGCGGACCAGCTCCTCGGCAACAGCGCGGACGACGCGAAGAAGCTTCACGCTTCGCTGCCGGGGTCGCAGCTCACCTTCATCCCGGCGACAGGGCACATGCCGCAGGTGGAGAACCCCGAGGCGTTCATCGACGCGGTGTCGCGGTTCATCGAGGCGCGCGCGTCCGCCGCCCGTCCGCGCGGCTTCGGCGGCCAGGCCAGCCCGGGCGCATGAGCGCCCGGGGTGCGCAGGCGCGTCGCCCTCAGGGCATCGTGGTGACCCGATCGCGCTTTCCGAACTGGACCGCGGCGTAGAGCAGATAGAGCCCAGCGAGCCCGACGAGCACGTAGATGATGCGGCTGAGCGCGCTGAGCCTGCCGAAGAGCGCGGCAACCACGTCGAACGCGAACAGCCCGACGAACCCCCAGTTGACGGCGCCGATCACGACGAGGACGATGGCCGCCCACGTTAGCCCTGAGATCCCACGGTTGACCTGCTCCATGACCGCGGCAGAAGCATGCGCCGCGCCGCGCGAGGCGTGCACCGCGCGCCCGCTGCGGCGCGACAGCGCGCCAGGCTGACGCCGCCGGCTCGCCGCGCCCGTCGGGCCGCGGCGCTCACGCCGGCGTGACGTCGAGCAGCGAGGGCAGGATCGCGCCGGAGCCGCCGGTGAACACGACGTCGCAGAGGCCGGAGATCGCGCTCGACTCGACGTTGACCTCGGCGATGAGGGCGCCGTGGCGCTTGGCCATGGGGACGAAACCGGCGGCGGGATACACCACGGCCGACGTACCGACGACGAGCAGGAGATCGCAGCCCTCGACGCCGGCGGCCGCCGCGGCGAGATCGCTCTCCTGGAGGGCCTCGCCGAACCAGACAACGTGAGGGCGAAGGACGCCGCCGCAGCCGCAGCGCGGCAGCTCCGCCGCCGTGAAGCGGCGGGCGGAGGCTTCCGGATCGGGGGAGCCGCTGCCCGCGAAGGCGGGCGTGATGGGCACGTCGCGGTTCTCGGTCACGCTCCCGCACGAGAGACAGCGCACCTGCCACAGCGAGCCGTGGAGGCGCACCGGGCTCCGGGAGCCCGCCTGCTCGTGCAGGCCGTCGATGTTCTGGGTGATCAGGGTGAAGACCCCGCCGGCCTCCCGCCACCGCGCCTCCAGCTGCGCCAGCGCGTGATGACCCGGGTTCGGGGCGCAGCCGAGGGCGCGCTCCCGGCGGTGATTGTAGAACTCCCAGACGAGGCCCGGATCGCGCTGCCACGCCTCGGGCGAGGCGAGGCTCGTCGCCTCGTACCGCCGCCACAGCCCCCCAGCGCCGCGGAACGTGGGGATACCCGACTCCGCCGAGACGCCTGCGCCGGTCAGGACGGCGATCTTCCTGGCGCGGCACAGGGCGGACTGGAAGCGCTCGCGGCTCGTCTCGCTCATCACGGACCCCATGAGGATAGATCGAGAGGGAGACGGGCGGAGGACCCGACCCGAGCTCCCGTCGATTTCGGGTGTAAGCCGGCCGAGACGACCGCGTTTCCCTGGCACTCGGACGCGCCGAGCCCCGCCACGGCGGGCCCCGGCCGCGAGCCCCTTCGCCGGCTCGCCGGACGACCGGCGACACGCGGCGTTCACGCAGCGAAAGCGGCGAAGGGCCCGTCTCGCCCGTGGAAAATGCACGATGGGGCAGCCGCGCGTGCGGCCCCCGCAAGGACCTGTGTGTGGCGATCGGCGATGGCCGACCCACGAGGACGTACAGCAGGGATCCGCCCTCGCGATCCCCTTCAAGGAGGACACCTCATGCGCACCCGGCCCCTCGATCTCGTCGCCCCCGCCCTCGTCACCGCGCTGCTCATCGGCTGCGGTGGCTCCACGCCTGCCCCCACGGCGGCGACCGCATCGGCCGCGCCGGCCGAGGCAGCCGCCGGGCAGCCGATGCAGCCGGAGTTCGACGCGCCGCAAGACGAGGGCCGCCCGCCCACCGCCGAGCGCGAGGAGGCCGCGGCGAGCGACGCGGTCGACCGTGACGCCGCGCCCGCGGAGGCCGCGCCGCCGCCGGCCCCGCCCGTGGCGGCCGCCCCTGTGACGCCCACGCCCGGGCCCGCGCAGTCCCGGGCGACCAAGGCGGGCGCCGCGCGCGGGGCGGACGCGCGCATCCAGGTGACGGGCGGCGCGCCGGCGCCCAAGAGGGCGCCCACCCCGGCGGCGACCGCCGTGGCGCGCCCCGCGCCCCCGCCCCCGGCCGTCGCCATCACCGCGCCCGAGCCCCAGGGCAGCGAGACGTACCGGGACTACGGCGTCAACCCGGTCGAGGATCCCGCGAAGGACCGGCTCTCGACGTTCGCGATCGACGTGGACACGGCCTCTTACGCCATCGCGCGCCGCAAGATCATGGATGGCGCGCTGCCCCCGTATCAGGCCGTGCGCGCCGAGGAGTTCCTCAACTACTTCGATTACGGCTACGCGTCGCCCGCGACAGGCCCGTTCGCCGTGCACCTCGCGGCCGCGCCCTCGCCGTTCACGGCGGGCCACCACCTCGTGCGCGTGGCGGTCCAGGGCAAGCGCATGCCGGTCAAGGAGCGGACCCCGGTGCACCTCGTGTACCTCGTCGACACCAGCGGTTCGATGCACTCGCCGGACAAGATCGAGCTCGCGAAGAAGAGCCTGAAGATGCTCACCGACACCCTCAAGCCGGGGGACACCGTCGCGCTCTGCACCTATGCGGGCAGCGTGCGAGAGGTGCTCGCGCCGACCGGCATCGAGAGCAAGGGGAAGATCCTCGCGGCCCTCGCCGACCTCACCGCGGGCGGCTCCACCGCCATGTCGAGCGGCATCGATCTCGCGTACAGCCTGGCCGAGCGGACGCTCGTGAAGGGGCACGTCAACCGCGTCATCGTGCTCTCCGACGGCGACGCGAACGTCGGCCCGACCTCCCACGACGAGATCCTGAAGACGATCAAGCGCGCGAGGGACAAGGGGATCACGCTGTCCACCATCGGCTTCGGCCAGGGCAACTACAAGGATCTCATGATGGAGCAGCTCGCCAACCAGGGCGACGGCAACTACGCCTATATCGACAGCGAGGCGCAGGCGCGGCGGGTCTTCTCCGAGCAGGTCGGCGGGATGCTCCAGGTCATCGCCCGCGACGTGAAGATCCAGGTCGAGTTCGACCCGAGCTTCGTCAAGAGCTACCGGCTCATCGGCTACGAGAACCGCGACGTGGCCGACCGGGACTTCCGGAACGACAAGGTGGACGCCGGCGAGATCGGCGCAGGGCACAGCGTGACGGCCCTCTACGACGTCGAGCTCAAGGTCCCCGCGCCGAAGGGCGAGGGCGCGGCGCCGCTCGTCGTGCGCCTCCGCCACAAGGCGCCGCTCGGCTCCAACACGGCCGAGGAGACGCTGGTCAAGATGGCCCCGGGCGCCATCGCCCCCACCTTCGACGCGGCGCCGGCCGACTTCCGGTTCGCGTCCGCGGTGGCAGGGTTCGCGGAGGTCCTGCGCCACAGCCCGCACGCGCGCTCCTGGAGGCTCGCCGACATCGAGAAGATCGCGAGGGCCGCCGCGTCCAGCAAGGGGGATCAGCAGGAGTTCATCGGCATCATCCGCCGCGCCGGCGCGCTCGCCAATGGCAAGACGGACGCCGTGGCCGTGAACGCCGACTGACGCGCGCGCCGCCTCGTTCGTGGTATGCGGCGGTGATGGGATTGCTCGCGATCTGCGGCTCGATCACCGCCGATCTCATCGGCTACGGCCCGCGGCTGCCGCGCCCCGGCGAGTCGGTGCTGGGCCGCCGCTTCCTCGTCGCGCCGGGCGGCAAGGGCGCGAACCAGGCGGTCGCGGCGGCGCGCTCCGGCGCGCGCGTGCGGCTCGCGGGCGCGCGCGGCGACGACGCGCACGGCGAGCTCTGCGCGGCCGCGCTCGCCGCCGACGGGGTGGAGCTCTCCGCCGTGGCGGTCCACCGCGGCGCGACGACGGGCGTGGCCCTGATCTGCGTCGACGAGGCCGGAGAGAACCAGATCCTCGCGATCCCCGGCGCCAATGCGCTCGTGACGCCGCCCTCGCCGTGCGGGGCCTCGGTCTGGCTCTGCCAGGGCGAGATCCCGGCCGCGGCGATCGACGGCGTGCTCGCGGCAGCGCGGGCCGACGGCGCGCTGTCGATCTGCAATCCGTCGCCCGTCAACGCCATCGATCCCGAGCTCGTCGGCCGGTTCGATCTCGCCGTGGTCAACGAGCTCGAGCACGAGGCGCTGCGCGGTCACCTGCCGGAGCGCGTGGTGCTCACGCGCGGCGCGCGCGGCGCGGTGCTGCTGCCGTCGGGCGAGGAGTTCCCCGCCCTGCCGGCCCGCGCTGTCGACACGACGGGCGCCGGGGACGCCCTCACGGGCGTGCTCGCCGGCGGGCTCGCCTCCGGGATAGCGATCGAGGCCACACTCCGGTTCGCGATCGCGGCGGCGGGCATCTCGGTCGAGCGCGAGGGGTGTCAGACCTCGTATCCGACGCGCGCCGAGGTGGAGCGCCGCCTCCAGCGCTCCACGGTTCCGTGACGGCCTCTCCTCCCGGCGTCCCAGGGCACCTCGCCCATCACGCCCCCTCGCGGCGAGCGCCGCGCCTCCGGGACATGACGCTGCACCTCGCCTGCAAGGGCGGCTATCCTGGCGGCATGACGAACCTTCGCGGGCCTGCGATAGCAGCGCTCGTCAGCCTCTCGGCCTGCAGCGTCCAGGAGCGCAACTTCGCGGGCGCGGGCGGGTCGGGCGGCGGTGATGGCGCCGGGACGACCGAACATTCCAGCGCGAGCGCCGGCACGAGCTCCACCCGCACCGCGCGCACGAACCTCAGCGGCTCGCTGGATCCCACGGGACAGTCGACGCTCTGCTGCGTCGAGTAGCGGATGCTCGTGCCGCGCGCTCGCAGGCAGCTCCTCGCCGCGCTCTCGGCCGCCGCCGCGGCCGGCGCGCTCGCGGTGGCCGGCTGCGCCGAGCCCGCCGCGGTCCGCGCCGCGCCGGCCTCGCCGCGCAGCGCGGCGTCGACCGGCGCCGGCGCTGGCGACGCGTCCTCGCCCGCGGGCCCCCCGGCGGCGCCGGCGGCGGGCCCCGAGCGCCGGGCCAGCCTCCAGTACCACCTCAACGATCGCGCGTTCCCCTCGCCGCTCATCGACGCCGTCGTGGCGGGCCAGCCGGCCGTGCTGATCGTCGACACCGGCGCCTCCCACCACGTCCTCGCCCGCTGGCTCGCCGACGAGCTCGCGCTGCCCCTCTCGACCGCAGGCGACGTCGCCGTCGACCACGCGGGCAGGCCCCTCGCGGTGTCCCGCCTCGAGGACGCGAGCCTCGCGCTCTCCGGGTGGGGCCGGGTCGAGGTCTCCGCGCTGCTCGTCGTCCGCATGCCCGACGTCCTGCAGCGCATCGGCATCGGCGGCGTCGTCGCGCCTCAGGAGCTCGCGGGGCCGGGCCGCGCCGTCGTGCTCGACCTGCGCGAGGGCCGGATGACCGAAGCTCCGCGCGACGAGGCCGCACGCGCGCTCCGGGCGCGGTTCGGCGAGGCCGCCATCGTGGAGCTCGCCCGCTGCGGCGGACCGAACCAGGGCAGCGAGCTCACCGCGAAGGCGAGCGTCGAGGGGATCGCCGTCACGCTGAAGATCGACTCGGGTGCATCGCAGAGCTCGCTCTTCGCCGTCTCGCCGGCCGGCAAGAAGCTGTCGCGCCGGGCGACCGGCGATCGGAGCGCCTACGCCGCCTCAGGCAGGCACACCGTTCCCGTCCTTTCGGGCGCTCGCCTCCGGATGGCGGGGTTCGACGCCGCCGCGGAGTTCGATCTTCTTCCCGGCGAGCGGCGGGCGACCTGTCCGTCGGACGGATTTGCCGGCATGGATGTGCTCCGCACCTGTGTGCTGGTGCTCGCCGAGGACGGCGGCGTCGCGGCCTGCGCCCCGCGGTGACCCGGTGAAGGACCGCGCGACGCGCGTTCGGCGCGAGCGCGGCGCGTGATCGACGAGGCGCGCCGCGGCAACCGCGGCGCGGTCAACGAGGCGCCCCGCGGCAACCGCGGCGCGATCGGCGCCGAGCCAGCGGGCGGACCGCCATGCCTCAGCGGAGGCGCGATGCGTCGTGGTAGAAGGGGCGCACGCGTGGACGCCTCTGTCGCCGCAGCGGGGGAGAGATCCGTTCCTCCGCGAGTCCGGGGCGCCCGCGGCGCTCGGGAGGCATCATGACGACAGGTTTCGAGTTCTTGACCCAGGACGACGAGCGGCTGCTGCTGGAGAAGTCGAGCTGCGTCACCTACCGACCGGGCGAGCAGATCCTCGAGGAGGGCTCGCGAAGGCAGGGCATCTTCATCGTGCGCAGCGGCCTTGTCGGGGTCGAGGTCGCCCACCTCGGGCGCGGCGTGGCCCTCCGCCAGCTCGGCCCCGGCGCCATCTTCGGCGAGATGTCGTTCCTCGAGAGCGCCGCCGCGAGCGCCTCCGTCGTCGCCCGCGAGGAGTGCACGCTCGACGTCATCGAGGGTCCGTATGTGCACTCGCTCCTCGCCTCCGTCCCCGGGCTCGCGGCGCGCTTCTACCAGTCGCTCGCGATCATGCTCGCCCAGCGCCTCCGCGAGAACACCGCGATGCTCCCGCCGCTCCTCGTCGAGGACGTGCCGCAGGTCAACCGCTTTCACGCCGCGAGGACGGGCCAGGCCGGCACCAACAACATCCCTCCGAAGCTCATCGACACGGTCGAACAGTTCAAGTTCGAGATGATGATCGCCGACAGGATGGTGAAGGAAGCCAAGCAGCCCGAGGCGGAGATCCAGGAGAAGGTGAGCGCCGCGTGCCAGACCATCGTGTCTGCGCTGCGCGAGCACATCGAGCGCGAGCGCCACCTCGAGAAGGGCATCGGCGCCTATGTCTTCCGCGAGACGTTCTCGCTCTTCATGCTGAGCCGCACCGTCGACCGGTGTTACACGAAGCCGCGCGGCTACGCGGGCGACTTCTACACCATCGAGATGATGTACAACGACGAGCCCGCGGGCGACGGCCGCCTCGGCCGCTTCATCGACCAGTGGGGGCTCGCCATCGACGCCTGCCGCGCCGTCAAGAACCGGAGAGGCGTGCTGAGCCGCGCGCTCCGGGACGCCTGCAGCGCGCACGCGTCCGGCCCGGTCCACATCACCAGCCTCGCGAGCGGCCCCGCCCGGGAGCTGTTCGACCTCTTCGCGGACGGGGGCGAGCTGCCCGACATCAAGGCGACGTGCATCGATATCGACAACCAGGCCCTCGCCTACGCGGCCGGCATCGCCGACCAGCTCGGCGTCATGGACCGCTTCAGCTTCGCGCAGGACAACGTGGTGCGGCTGGCGCACGGCCGCGGCAGGACGGTGCTCAAGCCCCAGCACATGATCTACAGCATCGGGCTCACGGACTATCTCCGCGACGACCTGGTCGTGAGCCTCCTCAATTGCATGCACGACAAGCTCCTCCCCGGGGGCGTCGCGGTCGTGGGCAATTTCGGGGTGAACAACCCGAGCAAGGCGTTCATGGACCACGTCCTCGAGTGGGAGCTGATCCACCGCAGCACCGATGATCTCAGGACGCTGTTCGCCCGCTCGAAGTTCGGGAGCACCCCCGTGGAGGTGGTCGCGGAAGAGGCGCAGGTGAACCTGTTCGCCTTCTGCACCAAGTGGTGACTACCGGAGCCAGCGCACCTCATATTCGCACGTGGGGTGTCCCTCGAAACGGCACTTCGTGTGGAGGCTCTGGCCCCCTCGCGCGCCCGAGAGCCGGAGCGCGTTCTCCTGCCACGCCGGCACCGCGTCTCTGCAGATCTGGCGCCCCGGGTCGGACTGCGGGTCGACCCCCAGGTAAAGTATCAGCCGGAAGAACCGCTCTCCCTCGGCGAGGGGCGCGAGCCGGCCGCCGTTGAAGTACATGCCCCACATCACGCCGGCCTGCCGCATGACGAGCGCGGGCGTGCCGAGCTTGAGCAGCACCTTGTGCGCGAGCGTCAGGTCCTGCTCGGCCACGTAGGCCGCGAGATCGCGGATGACGCCGGACCGGTTGGGCCACCGCGAGATCTCGTCCGCGATCGCGTTCCAGACCGAGATGGGATACCAGCTGTGCGCCGCGAGATCGGGCGCCGTGAAGACCGCCCGCGCGGCGGCGGGCAGCTTGGCGTCGAGGGCGGACATGGCCTGGCTCCCCCACCGCGTCTGCAGGTAGGTCCTCGTGTGCATGAGCGCCGACCCCCGGATCTTCATCGCCAAAGCCGCCCGTCCAGGATAGATGCACCCGGGCGGTTGGGGCCAGCGTGGCGCGCTGCGGGCCGCCGCGCACGCGCGCGCACACGCCGACGATCGCGCGCGAAGGCGCCGCGAGCCCGCCTCCCGCCGCACACGAGCGCGCTCACTGCAGGCGCTCGGCGGTCGGAGCCGGCGGCGGGGCGTCGCCGGAGCCCTTCGCCCGTCGCGCCTGCGCGGACGCGTCGAGCACGGCGCGCACCGCCTTCGCGAGCTGCGTCGGCGTGTACGGCTTGGCGAGGAAGTGGGCGACCCCGTCGAGCAGATCGGTCTGGAGGAGGGCGTCCTCCGTGTAGCCCGAGGCGTAGAGCACGGGCAGCGGGGCGCGCGCGCGGGCGAGCATCGCCGAGAGCGCGGGGCCGCGCGCGTCCGGCAGGACCACATCGCTCACGAGCAGATGGATGGGGCCTGGATAGGCGGCCGCGAGCGCGATCGCCTCCTTGCCGCTCCGCGCCGCGAGGACCGAGTAGCCGAAGGAGCGCAGCGCGGCGACGCAGAGCTCGCGCACCTGC
Organism: Sorangium sp. So ce281; assembly: GCF_051527395.1. Lineage (NCBI taxonomy): Bacteria > Pseudomonadati > Myxococcota > Polyangiales > Polyangiaceae > Sorangium > Sorangium sp. So ce281. The sequence continues at coordinate 890,121 of NZ_CP150322.1, read as the reverse complement.
GCCTCGTCCTCCACGACGAGCACGGTCTCCACGCCCCCGACGGCGGCCGCTGTCGCCCTCGCAGGCTGCTCGCAGGGCACGCCGCGCACGCGCGGGAAGCAGATCGTGAAGCGCGTGCCCTGGCCGGGGGCGCTTGCGAACCAGATGTGGCCGTCGTGCTGCTTCACGATGCCGTGGCACGTCGCGAGCCCGAGGCCCGACCCCTTGCCCGGCTCCTTGGTCGTGAAGAACGGCTCGAACACGTACTTCTGGACGGCGTCGTCGATGCCCTGCCCGGTGTCGGTGACCGTGAGCTCCACGTAGTCTCCGGGCTCGATCTCTGGCCCCCACACCCCGTCGCCCGCGCCGAGCGCCCTGTTCGCCGTCTCGATCACCAGGCGGCCCCCGCCGGGCATCGCGTCGCGCGCGTTCACCGCCAGGTTCATGAGCAGCTGCTCGAACTGCCCCCGATCGATGTGGATGGGCCAGATCTGGCTCCCCGGCAGCACGACGAGCTCCACGTCCTCGCCCACGAGCGGGCGGAGGAGCGGCTCGACCCCGAGGATCAGCGCGTTCGGGTCGACCACGCTCGGCTGGATCAGCTGCTTGCGCGCGAAGGCGAGCAGCTGCCGCGTGAGCGCCGCGGCCCGCTCCGCGGCGGTGCCGATCTGCGTGAGGTGCTCGGCGATGGGCGACGCCGCCGGCACCTTGCGCACCGCGAGCTCTCTGTGCCCGAAGATCGCGGTGAGCATGTTGTTGAAGTCGTGCGCGACCCCGCCGGCGAGGCGCCCGATCGCCTCGAGCTTCTGGCTGTGCAGGAGCTGCTCCTCGAGGCGCCGGCGCTCGGTGATGTCGAGGCTCGTGCCGACCAGCCCGGTGATCGTCCCGGCGTCGTCCATGACCAGCTGCGCCGCCATCTGCACGTGGCGCAGCTCCCCGCTGGACGGGCGCACGACGCGGCACTCGACGGGGCTCGCGATGCCGAGCGGCGACGCGGTCTCCGCGCCGCCGAAGACCCGGTGGCGATCCTCGGGGTGGATGAGGCCCGCGAAGAGCTCGAACGTCGGGCGCACCGAGGGATCGACGCCGAGGATGTGGTAGAGCTCCTCGGACCAGCGGATCGTCCGCGACGCGATGTCGTAGGACCAGCTGCCCACGTGCGCGATGCGCTGCGCCTCCTTCAGCATGCGCTCGCTGCGGCGGAGCTCCTGCTCGGCGCGGCGGCGCTCGGTGAGGTCGACGACCGCGCCGAAGAAGCGCGACGGCGGCCCCGCCCCCTCGACGAGGGGCAGGCTGCTCAGCAGGCATTCCCGCACCGTTCCATCCCGGTGGCGCACGCGGAACGCGATCGCGCCCGACCCCTCTCCTGTCTCGTTCGCCAGCTGCAGGCCGGCGTGCAGCCGCTCCCGGTCGTCGGGGTGGACGGCCTCGAGGAAGGTCTCCGTCGAGGGCGTATCCGTCTCGGGATCGCGGCCCAGGATCCGGAAGAGCTGCCGCGACCAGATGATGCTGCTCTGGCCGAGCTCCCAGAGCCAGTTGCCCATCTGCGCGGCCTGCTCGCCCTCGTCGAGCCGCCGCCGCGCCTCCTCGACGAGGGCGGAGCCCCTCGCGCTGCCCGGATCTCTGGCCGGCGCGTCCGGGCCTCCGGCGGCGGCGGCGACCCGACCTGGCGCGCGGGCGTGGGCCAGCTCCCGCTCCAGCTCGGCGACGCGCGCGCGGAGCGCGTCCAGCTCACGGCTCCCAGCGGTGCTCATGGCCGTCCCGTTCCTCGCTGGGGCAGAGCGGTGCTCATGGCCGCCCATTGTATGCCGCGGGCGGCCCGCCGGGGACTCCTCATTCTGCGGCCCCGCCGCGGGCGCGCCCAGAACAGCGAGCACGTCGATCGAGCGTGAAATGAGCCGCCAAGGCGCCAAGGACGCCAAGCACAGAACAAGTCAGTAGCGTCCTTGGCGTCCTTGGCGCGCTTGGCGGCTCGAATTTCGGCTCTTTTCTGGCGGTCTTAACCCGTTCGTCGCGCTAGCTCCGCCGGCGCAGGAGCAGCGTTCGCGTGATCTCCACGACCTTTTCCTTCACCCTGCCGTCGGCCTTGCCGAGCTCGGGCGTGAACAGGTCGGCGCCCTGCGCGATCAGGGCGCGCGGCGGCGTGTTCTTCACGCCGACGATCCGGAAGGTGACGCTCCCGGCGCCGCTCCTGGCCTCTTCCCTGGCGATCACCTTCGACGCGGCGAACAGCGTGTCGCCCGCGAGCACGCCGCTCGGGTGCGCCCCCTCGTCGAGGCCGAGGTCCCAGACGCCGCACCCGGCCGTGTCGCGGCTCGAGAGCGCGAGCACCCAGGACAGCACGAGCCCCCCGTGGACGACCCGCGTCTTCGCGAAGGAGCTCGACCTGGAGTACTGCTCGTCCACGTGCAGCGGGTGGGAGTTGCGCAGGAGGGTCGCGAGCTGCATGTGCTCGCTGTCCCCGATGGTCCTGCCGACCTCGTGGGTGATCACGTCGCCGACCTCGAAGTCGTCCCACGCGCAGGCGAAGCCGCCCTGGCGCGCCGGCGGAGGCAGCGGGCCGTCGAGCTCCTCCGGCAGGCGCGCCGGCGGCGCGTCCGGCTGCGCGACCGCGTGCGGCGCGTCCGCGGGGCGCTCCGCGACGCGGCCAGGGGGCACGAGCGCCTTGCGCTCGAACGAGCAGACGAGCAGCCCGTCCTGGTTCACCACCTGGGTCCTCACGTGCACGACGCCCTTGTCCCCCGTCGAGACCGGCTTCTTGCCGAGGACCAGCGAGCTCGCGCGCAGCGTGTCCCCCGGATAGCAGGCCGCCGGGAACCGGACGTCGGTGTACGCGAGGTGCGCGATCGCCTGCTCGCTCACGTCGTGCACGCTGAAGGAGATCCCGAGGTTGAGGAGCAAGAGCGGGCTCACCGGCCTGTCCCTGAGCCCCACCGACCGGGCCGCGACGCGGCTGGCGTAGGTCGGGATCGCGTCCTGGAACGAGGCCGCGAAGAGCGCGAGCATCCCCTCGTCCACGGTGACGTCCCAGGGGTGGGCATACACCGCGCCGACCGTGAAATCGTCGAGCTTGCGGCCGTAACGAGGAGAGCGGACGCGGACCATCGGTCCGCGCGATCATGGCACAGGCGCGCTCGGCTGACGACGGCATGCGCGCCGCGCCTCCGCGCCGCGCCCACCACGCTCCAGCGCACGCGCTCGCTCGCTGGCTCACGCGCCCGGCCGCCCGGCCGCGCCCCCCTCTGCTCGTGCCCCCGCGCAGCGGCGCGCCGCGGCGGAGCGCGCCTCAGGGCAGCGGCCCTTCGAGCAGGGCGCGCGCGATGCCCTGCGCGAGCACCTCGTGCGGGCCCAGCTGGAAGAAGAGGCTGCGGGCGTCGAGCAGGAGCCGCGCCGCGGTCGAGCTCTCCGCGTAGCCGCTCGCCCCGTGGATCTGCATGCAGGCGTCGGCCGCGTCCCAGGCCACGCGGCTGGAGAAGAGCTTCGCCATCGCCGACGTGAGCTCGCACGGCTGCCCCGTGTCCGCCACGTGCGCGGCGGCGCGCGTGAGCTGCCGCGCGGCGGCGACGCGCGCGATGAGCCCTCCGAGCCGGTGCGCCACGCGCGGGAAGGAGATGAGCTGCGACCCGAACTGCACGCGCGTCTTCGCCCGCTCGAGCGCGAGCTCCAGCGCGGCCTGCGCCACGCCCACGCCGCACGCGGCCGCGTAGGTGCGGCCCGTCACGAGCGCCCGCTGGATCTGGGCGATCCCCTCGCCCTCGCGCTCGCCGAGCAGGGCCTCGCGGCCGATCTGGAGCCCCTCGACCCGGAGCTCGTAGTGCCCCATGCCGCGCTGCCCGAGCGCCCGCAGCTCGGTCCCGGCGATCCCGGCGTCCGGGAAGTCGGCGCCCGGCGCGCCGCGCCGCTTCGCGATGACGAAGAGGCTCGGCCCGAGCGGCAGCTGCCCCTGTCCTCCCGGCGTCGTGGTCCTCGCGAGGGTGAGCACCAGGTCGGCGCGGGACGCGCCGGTGACCCACGCCTTCTTTCCGATGAGGACGTAGCTGCCGTCGGTCTGGCGCTCGGCGCGCGTGACGACGCGCGCGAGGTCCGACCCGTACGCCGGCTCCGCGAACGCGAGGGCGCAGCGCGCCTCGCCGTTCGCGATGCGCGCCAGCCAGGTGCGGCGCTGCAGGTCCGTGCCGGATCGGGCGAGCAGGTCCGACGCGATGGAGGCCGTCATGGTGAGCACGCCGAAGCCGAGCGAGCCGCGCGCGAGCTCCTCGACGGCGGTCGCCATGGCGGCCACGCCGAGGCCGTCGCCCCCGTGCTCGGGCGCGGTGGCGAGCCGGAACACCCCGAACTGCCCCATGCGGCGGACGATCGACTCGGGGATGAGCCCGTTGCGGCGGTGGATCTCGGGGGCGAGCGGCTCGACGAGGCGCTCGACGAAGTCGCGCATGTTGTGCCGGATCCAGCCGATGCGCTCGTCCTCCGCGCCGGCGCTGGCGGGGATGCCCTGCTCGGCGGCCGCGCGCGCGATCGACGCGACGGCGGCGCCGGCGCCCGCGTCGCGCGCCCACGCCGCGACCGCCGGGTGGCCGATCGCCTTGGCGACCTCGTCGTCGCGGAGCTCGAGCTCGCCGAGCGGCGCGATCTCTCCGCCGCCCAGATCGACGCCGCCGCGCAGCGACAGGAGCAGCGCCCCTGCGTGCGCCTCGGCGATGGCCCTCGCCTCCCCGCCCGCCTCGCAGGCCCAGCTGGCGAGCGAGCGGCAGGCCTCGATCTCCGCGTAGAGGTGGGCGAGCGCGTGGGCGGCGACCTGGTGTCGATCGAGCAGCATCCGCGACACGTGCAGCGGCACGGCGGCGGCGCCCGCCCGGACGAAGCTCGCGCTCCTCGGCGCACCCCGGAGGGCGGTGCCCACCGCGCTCCCGACGTCCACCACCCGGTCGCGGAGGCGCCCGCGCGCGACGCGCGCGAGCTGCTCGGCGGAGGTGATCGCCTCGCGCATCCCCCCGGGACTGTCGGCCTCGAGCTTTCGAGAAACGATCGTGGCGTGTTGCTCCCGAATCGCCCTCATCCCCCAATCCCCCCGCTCGCGGACTATGACCCACGCCTCGCTTCACGGGACGCAGGACACAGCGCCTTTGCACCGCGCCACAGCCACGCTCCCCGCGGCAGACGCGGAAAGGCCTGCCGAGGATGGCACCCCAACCCGCGTTCGTCGAGCCTGGGCGCAGCCCCACTATCGCCAGGCGACAGCGCATTAAGGCCCTCCCTGAATTCACCTCGCTTCTGGCTCACGTCGGTTCAGATCGGTTCACGTCGGTTCACGTCGGTTCACGTCGGATTCACACGTTCCGTCCCGCGACGCGCAAACAACCCAGCTCCACTCCCACCCATCAGTCTGAGACGTCCCGAGCCCCCCCCGACGGCCGCCCCTCTCGGACGTACGTCAGGCCGCCCGAGCCGTCACATGGAGCTCACGGTCGGCAGCGCCGCCGAAGGCCCCCTGCAGACCCGGAGGAGCCTGTCCCCCAGCTCGACCGCCCACGACCGCACGTCGTCCGCCCGCGGGCACTGCGGCACCGCCTCGACCGCGTCCTGGATGAGCCGCTGCAGCAGCCGGGTCGTGCCGGAGAGCCCGAGCTCCAGCGCCGTGTTCGGGCGCCCGAGCGCCCCGTCGCGCCCCGCCGGCTTGCCCATGTCCTCCGGCTTTCCGACCAGGTCGAGCACGTCGTCCGCGACCTGGTACGCCTCGCCGATGCGCTGCCCGAGGTCGCCCCAGGCGGCCCCGTCCTGGCCAGCGGAGAGCGCGCCGAGGGTCGCCGCCGCCTCGAAGAGCGCGCCTGTCTTCGCGCGCCGGTAGGCCGAGAGCGGGACCTTCGCCTCCGACTCCCACGCCTGCCCGGCGATGATCCCCTGCGGCATCCCGACGCCGCCCCCGAGCACCTCGAAGAACCGGACCGCCCTGCGCGCGTCGGTCACGCCGCTCGCCATCGCGTGGAAGGCGCCGCGCGCGAGCGCCTCGAAGGCGAGCACGATGAGCTGATCGCCGGCGAGCACCGCGATCGGCTCGCCGAAGGCCCGGTGGACCGACGGCCGGCCGCGCCGGATCGGCGCGTCGTCGAAGCAGGGGAGGTCGTCGTGGACCAGCGACGCGCAGTGGATGAGCTCCACCGCCGCCGCCGCGGCGTCGGCGGCCTCCGGCGCGGGATCGCCGTACGCCGAAGCGACGGCCAGGCAGAGCCGCGGCCGGACGCGGGCGCCTCCAGGGAAGACGGCGTGCTGCGTCGCGGCCAGGAGCCCGGGCGGCGACGCGGGCGAGGAGAGCGGCTCGATGGCGGCGAGGAGGACGCGCTCGATCCGGCGATCGAAATCCATGGGGAGCGAGTCTTGGCGAGCCTCAGGGGCTTGTCAACAGTTTGAACATCAGTTAAACAAAGTATAGACAAACTACCTCCGACGCGTACACTCCGACCATGGCGGACAGGAGAGATCGCGTCGTGGTGATCGGCGGGGGGATCGGCGGTCTGACCTCGGCCGCGCTCCTTGCTTCGAGCGGGCTCGACGTGGTGCTACTCGAGCGGGCGCCGCGCGTCGGCGGAAAGATACGCGAGGTGGTCCTCGGGGACCGCCGCGTCGACGTCGGCCCGACGGCGCTCACGATGCGGTGGGTCTTCGACGAGATCTTCGCGTCGCTCGGGCTCCGCTTCGGGGACCACGTGCCGCTCCGCCGGGCCGGGACGCTCGCGCGCCACGCCTGGCCGGACGGCTCGACGCTCGACCTCTTCGCGGACGTCGAGCGCACCGCGGACGCGATCGGCGCGCTCGTGGGGGCGCGGGAGGCGGACGGGTACCGCCGGTTCTGCCGGTACGCGCGCGAGATCTTCGACGTGGTGGAGGCGCCGTTCCTGCGCGCCGAGCGGCCCACGCTCAAGACGATCGCGAGCACGGTGGGCAACCTGGGCCTCGGCGGGATGATGAAGATCGACGGGCACCGCACCCTCCACCGCGCGCTCGGCGACTTCTTCGCGGACGCGCGCCTCCGGCAGCTGTTCGGGCGTTACGCGACCTACTGCGGCTCGTCGCCGTACCTCGCGCCTGCGACGCTGAGCGTCATCGCGCACGTGGAGCGCGAGGGCCTCTGGCTCCCCGAGGGCGGCATGCGCCGCGTCGCCGAGGCGCTCGCCGCGGCGGCGGCCCGCGCCGGGGCGACGCTGCGCTGCGGCGCGCACGTCGCCGCCATCGAGGAGGGCCGCGGCCGCGCGACGGGCGTCGTGCTCGAGGGCGGCGAGCGCGTCGAGGCCGACGCCATCGTGCTGAACGCCGACCCGGCGGCGCTGCGGGCCGGCCTGTTCGGCCAGCGCGCCGCCCGCAAGGCGCCGGGGAGCGAGCCGCGCTCGCTCTCGGCCGTCACCTGGGCGCTCGTGGCCGAGGCGAGCGGCTTCCCCCTCCTCCGGCACAACGTCTTCTTCTCCGGCGACTACGAGGCCGAGTTCCGCGCGCTGTTCGACCGCGCCGAGCTCCCGCGCGACGCCACGGTCTACGTCTGTGCCGAGGACCGCGGCGACGCGCCGGCGCACGAGCCCGGCGGGCCCGAGGCCGGGGCGCGCCCGGGCGCCGAGGGAGGCGGAGAGCGGCTGTTCTTCATCCTCAATGCGCCTGCGACCGGTGATAAACACACCCCCTCATCCACGGAGATCCACGAATGGGAGCAGCGCGTGTTCCAGCAACTGCAGCGGTTCGGCCTCTCGCTGAAGAGCACGGGCGCCTCCCCGGTGGCGACGACGCCGGCGGACTTCGAGCGGATGTTCCCGGCGACGGGAGGCGCGCTGTACGGGCCGGTGTCCCACGGGTGGAGCTCGACCTTCGCGCGCCCGGCCTCGCGCTCGAAGCTCCCGGGCCTGTACTTCGCCGGCGGGAGCGCGCACCCGGGGGCGGGCGTGCCGATGGCGGCGCTGAGCGGCCAGCTCGCGGCGCGGAGCGTGATGGAGGACCTCGCTTCGACCTCGAGATCCCGAGCGGCGGCTATGCCTGGTGGTACCTGGACGCGGTGAGCGACGACGGGCAGAGCGCGATCACGATCATCGCGATGCTCGGGAGCGTCTTCTCGCCCTACTACGCCAAGGCGCGATCGCGCGGCGCCGCGGACCCGCTCATGCACTGCGCGATGAACGTCGCGCTGTACGGCGCGCGCGCCGATCGCTGGGCGCTGACCGAGCGGCCGCGGGGCGCGGTCTCCAGGTCGCCGCGGTCGCTCGCCATCGGACCGAGCCTGATGGAGTGGTCCGGGGGTGAGCTCCGCGTCTCCTTCGACGAGATCACGGCGCCTCTGCCCTCCCGGCTCTCGGGGACGGTGCGCCTCCGCCCGTCCGTGCGCGGGCCCGCGGCGGACGGCGCGCGCGATGGCGTCGCCCTGGACGGGCGGGGGCTCCACCGCTGGACGCCGATCGCGCCGATCGCGCGGGCCGAGGTCGAGCTCGCGCACCCCTCGCTGCGCTTCTCCGGCAGCGCCTACCTCGACACGAACGCCGGCGACGAGCCGCTCGACCACGCCTTCGAGCGCTGGACCTGGTCGCGCGCGGTCGGCTCGGACGGGATCGCCCTCACCTACGACGTCCGGCGCCGCGACGGCACGCGCATGCTCCTCTCGCCCGCGTTCGACGCGGCGGGCGGCGCGCGCGAGCTCCCGCCGCTCGCCCCGCGGCCGCTCGGCGACACGCGCTGGGGCATGGCGCGGGAGATCGCCGCCGACCCGGGGTCCGCGCCGCGGCTCCTCCGCACCCTCGAGGACACGCCGTTCTACGCGCGCTCCCTCGCGGCCGCGACGTTCGGCGGCAAGCCGGCGACGGTCGTCCACGAGGCCCTCTCGCTCGATCGCTTCGCCAGCCCCTGGGTGCAGCTCCTGCTGCCGTTCCGCATGCGGAGGGCGCGATGACGCTCGCGATCTGGATCGGCACGGCGCTCGCCGCCTTCGCGACCATGGAGGTGTGGGCCGCGCTCCTCCACGGCAAGGTCTGGCACCACGCGCTCTGGCGCATCCACCGCTCCCACCACACGAAGCGGCGCGGCGCCTTCGAGCAGAACGACGCGCTCGCGTTCCTCCACGCCCCGATCGCCGCCGGGCTCATCATCTACGGCTGCGACGGCGCGCCGGGGCCGCTGCGCGAGGCCGCGTTCGGCTTCGGCCTCGGCATGACCGCCTTCGGCCTCGCCTACGTCCTGGTCCACGACGGGCTCGTCCACGGGCGGCTCCCGGTCTCGGGCCTCGCGCGCGTCCCGTACCTCGCGCGCGTCCGCGACGCGCACCGCGTCCACCACGGCACCGGCGGCCCGCCGTACGGCCTGTTCCTCGGGCCCCTCGTCCTCGCGCGGCGCGCCGCCGCGGGCGGCCGCGTCCAGCGCGCCGCGCAGCGAGCGCGATAGAGCGGCGCTCAGCCGCCCCTGTTACACGCGTCGCCGAGCGGCGGTCACCCGCACAGGAGACGGGCCCAGATCGGCGTTTTCGGCGCGGAAGCGCACTCCAGTGCGCTGAGCACCGAAAACGTCGAGATGGGCCCGTATCCGACGCGGGTGACCGCCGCTCTAGCTTCAGCGGGCGCGGTAGAGCTCCCTCGCGAGCCCCGCCCCCCAGCGGCCGATGGCCCGGAGCGGCAGCGCGCTCACGACCTCGCGGTACACCTCGGGCCGCCGCGCCGCCGTCTCCCGCAAGAACCTCACGAAATCGGCAGGCTGCATCTCGTCGCGCAGCAGCGCCGCGTACGCGTCGTTGCCCATCGCGTGGAGCACGGCGAAGGCCGTGTCGAGGAGCGCGTTCATCTCCCCTGCCCTCGCCCCGCCGGCGGGCTTCGCCATGAGGGCCGCGAGCGCGCCGGTGCCCGAGTGCACAGGCGCGTCGCGCGCCGTGGCCAGCGCGCGACGCGCGCCCGGCTCCCGGACCGCCCGCGCCAGATCGGCGGCCGTCGCCGCGAGCTCGCGCACGTTCGCGCCGAAGCCGCAGAACGTCAGCGGCGAGTGCCGCGCCGCCGCGTCCCCCACGAGCCGCACCCGGCGCCCCGGCGCGCGCGGCGCGGCCGACAGCCGCGACCAGCCGGGGATGAAGCCGAACGTCGGGCGCACGAGGCGCGCGTCGCCCTCCTTGTAGCGCGAGAGGAGCCGGAAGAACCGCGCGTAGAGCGACAGGAGCGCGCCGGGCCCGACGTCCCCGGAGCGCGCGTAATAGAAGAGGTAGACCGTCGTCTCGCCCGGCCGCCCCGGGAACGCCTCCCAGAGGTGCTGCCTGCCCTCCTCGACGTCCTCCGTGGTGGCGAGGATCTCGCCGACGTCCGGCCGGATCCGCCGCTCCCCGTCGCCCTCCGAGAGCCCCGTGAGCACGCCGCCGACGGTCGGGCAGAGGAGGTCCGCGGTCGCGTAGGGGCTCGCCGCGCCGCGCGCGTCGACGAGGAGCCGCGCGGACAGCGCGCGCGGCGCGGCGCCCGGCTCCGCGTCGGCCACGGCGAGCGCGACCGCGTCCGGCCCCTCCGCGTGCCCGAGGAGCGCGTGCCCGTCGAGCAGCGTCACCCCCAGCGCCTCGGCCCGGGCCCGCGCCGCGGCGAGCAGCCCCCCCGCGTCGATGGCGTGGTCGAGCACGCCGCGCACAGGGTACGTCCCGCCGCCGTGCCAGCGGCAGAGCCCCTCGACGTAGCGGGCGATGACGAGCCGCTCGATCTCGTCCCTCGCGAAGATCCCCGACGCCGACAGCGCGGCCACCTCGGCCGTCCCGGCGTTCCACTCCCGGTGCGCGGCGCCGATCCGCGCCCGGTCGAGCACCGCGACCCGCAGCCCGGCCGACGCGAGCAGCGGCGCGAGCAGGAGCGACAGCCCGCCGCCCGCGACGACCACATCGTAATCGGCGGTCGCGCCCCGATCCGGCGGCCGCGGCGAGGGTCCCGGTCGAGGCGCCGGGGCGGCCCGCGCCGCGTCGAGGTGCTCGAGGCGCGCGAGCAGCGCCTCGCCGCCCGCCTCGCGCACGCGCCCCCGCGCCGCGTCGATCTCCCGCGCGGCTGAGCCCGGCGCGCCGCCGGCGCTCATCGCGTGGCCTCCAGAGCGCGTGTCGCGCCGCTCGCGCCGCCGCTCATCGCGCCGCCTCCAGGAGGAAGCGGACCTCGTCGAGCGGCGGCGCCGCGCCGTGCTCGCGGGCCTCCGCGGGCGCGACGGACCTGCGGAGCAGCGCCCGCAGCACGAGCCACGCCTTGCGGCCCGGCGACACCACCGCGCGCGTCGACACCGAGTCGAAGCCGCGGCGCGCGATGACCCGCCCGATGTCGGCGTAGATGAGCCGCGCCGCCTGGATCGCGGGGCGGCAGTCGCGCGGCAGCATCGGGATGCCGGCGCCCGCGCGGAGGTAGAGCACCTCCGCCTCGGCGAGCAGCCGCGCCACGAGCCGCCCCAGCCGGTCGTCGAACACCGGCCGCGCGAGCCACCCGTCCGGCGCGATCCCGGCCTCCCGCATCCAGGCGAGCGGCAGGTAGATCCGCCCGCGCCGCGCGTCCTCGCCCACGTCGCGCGCGATGTTCGTGAGCTGCATGGCGACGCCCAGGTCGCACGCCCGCGCGAGCGCGTCGGGCCCCCGCGCCCCCATGAGCGTCGACATCGTCGCGCCCACGGTGCCCGCGACGCGCGCCGCGTAGGCGTTCAGGTCCGAGAGCGTCTCGTAGCGGCGCCCCTCCGCGTCCCACGCGAACCCCTCGAGCAGCGCCTCGATGAACGCGCGCGGCAGCCCGTGCTCCGCCATGACGTGGGCGAGCGCGCGATCGACCGGGCTGTCGTCCGGCCTGCCCGCCGCGGCGCGCGCGAGCCGCTCCCGCAGCGCCGCGACCGCGGCCGCGGCCGCGGACGGCGGCGCGTTCTCCCCGAGCTCGTCGACCGCGTCGTCGGCGACCCTGCAGAACGCGTAGAACGCCGCCGCCGGCTCCCTCACCCGCGCGGGCAGGAGGAGCGCCGCCGCGGCGAAGCTCTTCGACCCCTTGCGCAAGAGGTCCCTGCACGCGGCGAAGTCCGCCGCCGACGCCTCAGGCGAGCTTCGATGCATCCGGGACCACCCGATCCAGCACGCGGGCCGACGAGAGCACCCCGGGCAGACCGGCGCCCGGGTGCGTGCCTGCCCCGACGAGGTAGAGGCGCTCGACGTCCTCGCTCGCGTTGTGGGGCCGGAAGAAGGCGCTCTGCGCGAGCACCGGCTCCGGCCCGAACGCCGCGCCCCGGAACGACAGCAGCCGGTCCTGAAAATCCTGCGGCGTGAGGAGCCGCGAGCTCGCGAGCGCGCCCTCGAGCCCCGGCAGGATCGTCGCCTCGAGCAGCGCCGAGATGGAGCGCCGGTACCGCTCCTGGGCCGTGGGCCAGTGGGTGCCGCTGAGCAGGTTCGGCACCGGGGACAGCACGTAGAACGCGTCGCAGCCGGGCGGGGCGAGCGCCGGATCGGTCGCGGTCGGGCGGTGCAGGTACAGGCTGAAGTCGTCGGCGAGCACGTGCTTCTCGAAGATGTCCTCGAGCAGCGGCCTGTACCGCGGGCCGAGGAGGATCGTGTGGTGAGCGACGTCCGGGTACTGCCGGCGCGTGCCGAAGTACCACACGAAGAGGCTCATCGAGTAGCGCTGCCGCTCGATGCGCCGGTCGGTCCAGCGCTTCCGCGCCTCGGGGGGCACGAGGTGCCGGTAAGTCCACGCCGAGTCCGCGTTCGAGACGACGACGTCGGCGGCGAGCCGCTCCCCCGACGCGAGCTCCACGCCCCGGGCGCGGCCGCCCTCCACGGAGATGCGCCGCACCTCGGCGCCGCACCGCACGGCGCCGCCGAGGCCCTCGATGAGCGATACGAGCCCCTTCACCAGGGCGCCCGTGCCGCCGATCGGGAAGTGGACGCCCCAGTTGCGCTCGAGGAACGCGATCAGGCTGTAGATCGAGGTCGTCGAGAACGGGTTCCCGCCGACGAGCAGCGGGTGGAAGCTCAGCACCTGGCGCAGGCGGTCGTCCTTCACGTGCTTCGCGACGAGGCCGTACACCGTGCGGTAGCTCTCGAGCCGCACCATGTCCGGCACGATGCGCGCCATGTCCATCCACGACCCGAACGGCACGTGCGCGAGCTCCTCGAACCCGACGCGGAAGATCGCCTCGCTCCGCCGGACGAAGCGCTCGTACCCCTCGACGTCCCCGGGTGAGAGGCGCGCGACCTCGGCGCGCATCGCGGCGGCGTCGCCCGTGTAGTCGAACGTCACGCCGTCGTGGAACCGGATCCGGTAGAACGGCGCGACGGGCCGCATGTCGATGTCGTCGGCCATCTTCCGGCCGCAGAGCTGCCAGAGCTCTTCCAGGAGGAACGGCGCCGTAATGACGGTCGGCCCCGCGTCGAAAGTGAACCCGTCCTGGCGGTGGACGTACGCGCGCCCGCCCGGCTGGTCGAGCTTCTCGACCACCGTGACGTCGTAGCCCCGCACCCCGAGCCGCACGGCCGCCGCGAGGCCCCCGAAGCCGCTGCCGATCACGACGGCGCGCGGCGCGCGCGCTCCACGGAGGACGCCGCCCGCGCGCGCCGCTCGCGGGGGAGCGGCCACCTCGTCGCCCGGCGAGGCGTCAGACCTGGCCGGATGCGCCGGATCCTGCGCCGAAGCGCTGGTGTTTTGCATGACGTTCAGTATAATGTTTGTCCTAGCCTTTGACAAAGGCGAATGACAAGCGCGAAAGACGTCGGCAGGAGGGGGTCTTTCTGGGCCTCGCTGCCCGCCGTTCCGATGCATCCCGGTGCGCCGGGCCGGCGCGGACGGCCGCGGCTCGGCGGGTCCTAGCAAGGTTTATCCAGTTGAGCCGCTACAGAATCCATGTCGTCTCGGAGATGTGTGGCGTGTCCTCGGCGACGCTGCGCGCGTGGGAGCGCCGTTATGGCGTGCCGTCCCCCGCGCGCACGGCGTCGGCGTACCGCCTGTACAGCGACGACGATGTGGCGGTGATCAAGAAGATGCGCGACCACGTGAACGGCGGGATCGCCGCGGCCGAGGCGGCGCGCATGGTGCTCGAGGCGGCGGGGCCGCGCGCGCCGGTGGGCGCGAGCGGCGGCGACGCGTTCGCCGGGGCGAGCGAGCGCATCGTCGACGCCGCGGTCCGGTTCGATCCTGACGGCCTCGAGGCCGAGGTGAACCGGGCCCTCTCGCTCGGCCCGGCGGTGACGATCTTCGAGCGCGCGCTCGGCCCGGCGCTCGAGCGCATCGGCGATCTCTGGCACGCGGGGAAGATCACGGTCGCGCAGGAGCACCTCGCCTCGCAGGTCCTCGGCGCGACGCTGCTGCACCTCCTGCGGCTCGCGCAGCCTGGCGAGAGCGGGCGTCGCGTGCTGCTCGCGGCCTTCGCCGACGAGGATCACGTGCTCGGGCTGTTCGGCATCGGCCTGCGCTTCTGCTCGTGGGGCTTCCGCTCCGTCGTGCTCGGCGCGAGGACGCCGCCCGCCGCGATCGCGCGGGCGGTCGAGGCGCTCGCGCCGGACCTCGTCGCGCTGACGGTCGCGATCCCGCCGCTCCCGCCGTCGGCGCGCGAGCTCATCGACGCCTACGCGGACGCGTGCCGGGGCGTGCCGTGGATCGTGGGCGGCGCGGGCGCCGGGGCGCTCCGGCCCTTCATCGAGGCGCGCGGCGGCCTCGTGGCGGCCGCGGAGGCGGCGGAGATCCGCGCGCAGGTCGAGTCCGCGCTGCACGCGCGGCGGCGCCGCAAGGACGGGCGCTGAGCGCGCGCTCCGCCGGCCGGGGCGTTCGCTGCGGTCAGCCCTCGACTTCCTTGCGGAGCAGATCGAGGACCCTGCTCCGCGACTCCGGCTTGAGGGCGCCTTCGGCAGCGAAGAGCACGTGGCCGTTCTTGCCGACCACGACGACGTTGCTGACGCCGCGGCGGAGCTTGTAGGCCGCGCGGAAGGAGCCGTCCCAGTCGCAGTAGACCGTCCCGCCGACCTTCCTCGACTCCTCCCGGATGGCGTCCTTCACGAAGCCTCTCGCCGGCCAGAAGTCGTAGGAGCTGACGTCGGCGATCGCGGCGACGGCGATGCCTCGCCGGTAGCGGTCGCCCTTCGTGAGCTTCGCCAGCGCTTCCTTGAGCGCCTGGTTCTGGGTCTTCGAGTCCTTGTCCTCGTAGACGATGAGGATCGGCTTGCCTTGAAGCGCCTTGATCTGGAGCGCGCGGCCGTCCGCGTCCTCGACGCGCGCGTTCGGCGCCCGGTCCCCCTCCGAGGGCAGCGCCAGCGCGGCGCCCGAGATCAGCGCGAGGGACAGCGCCGCCGCGGAGGCGACCGAGCGGAGGCGGGCGGCGAGGACGCCGCGGCGGCGGGGGGCGGGCGGGCAGGGCTGCATGTCCGGGGTTTCTAGCGCTTTCCGGGGTGCGCTCCCAGGGCTGTTCGAGTCTGACGAGTCCGTTCGCCGCCGTTCCCGCCCATCTGCCTCGAGGGGACGACGGCGCGCCGTGCTCTTGACACCCCACGTGCCGTGCAAAGATTAGGCGGTGCGAAGAGACCGGCTCTCGGAGCCAAGGTCCCGTAACGCTACAACAAATCGGCCGTCGCGAGCAGGGTGACGGCGCCGTGGGCGGAGCCCCGGCGCGCGCCGCGCGCGGCGGTCATGGAGGATTGACATGCTGCACCGAGCCACGGATTTCGATCGCGCGTTTGCCATGATGGATGAGCTTCGCCGGCGCCTCGACTGGGTGTTCGAGGAGGCGGACGCGCCCCGCGCGTCGCTCCGCGGCGATTTCGACCAGACGTCCCGGTACGTGGGTGGTCCGCGCGTTTACCTGTTCGACACGGGGAGCGCCCTTGTCGTCAAGGCCGATGTTCCGGGTCTGACGGAGAAGGATGTTCAGATCTCGCTGAATCAGGACGTCCTGACGGTGAGCGGCGAGCGCAAGTCGGATGCGCCGGAGGGCTACCTCGTCCACCGCAGGGAGCGGGGCGGAGTGCGCTTCAGCCGGAGCTTCACGCTGCCGAGCAAGGTCGATCCGGAGAAGACGACCGCCGTCCTGAAGAACGGCGTGCTGACGCTCACGCTGAACAAGGCCGCCGAGGCGCAGCCGCGTCAGATCGCGGTGACGGCGCGCTGAGAGAGCGGAGAACCGAGGAGCGAACGAAGCGAACGAAGCGAACGAAGCGGAGAGCGACGATCCTGCGACGAGCGGATCTGGAGTGTACCGAGGAAGGAGCGATGAACATGAGCACCGATCGCAGCTTGACCCACCGTGCCGAGAGCAACCCCGAGAAGATCCAGCAGCGCCCTGCGGTGGCGCCGGCGGTCGACATCTACGAGAGCGCCGACGAGCTCCTGGTCGTGGCCGATCTCCCCGGCGTGACGCAGGATCGCCTGGCGGTCCGCGTGGAGAAGGGCGAGCTCACGTTCGAGGGCCGGCGGACCGAGGCGGCCGAGCGGGAGCAGGGCGTCGAAGGCCTGCCGGACTTCCGCCGCAGCTTCGTGGTCCCGCAGGGCATCGATTCCGAGAAGATCTCCGCGGATCTCCGGGCGGGCGTCCTGCGGATCCACCTGCCGAAGAGCGCGTCGCTCAAGCCGCGTCAGATCCCGATCCGCGCGAGCTGAGGCGGTGTGTCGGGTGTCGAGGCACCGTGTTGCCGATCACCGACGGCCCCCTCCGGGGCGGCGTCGGGGCGGCGCGCGGTGCCCTTCGCGCGTACGAAGTCGAGACGAGCGGGCGCTGACGTGTCGCGTGCGCAGCCTGGAGTCACCACATCACCGAGGACCGGCGGTGTAACCTGGCGCGACATCTTCATGCTGCGTCGCTTTGCGCGCAGGCTCGAGGATCGGGTGGTGGATCAATAGCCTTTGACCGTCAGCGTCCAGGTGGCCTCGCTCCCGCACGCGGTCCCCTCGACGTGTCGGACCTCGATGGCGAACCAGAGGTGATCGTCGGGACCCGCGCGATCGTTCCAAGTGGTCGTGAACGATTCAGGCGTGCCTTGCCCTCTCACGCCGGACGTGAAGCAGTCCGGGGCATCGACTTCAAGCTCTCCCGGATATACTATCAGATCGAAGTTCATCCCCGGCGGAGAGGTGAGCGTGGCCTTGAAGACCTCGGAGCCAGGAACGTTGAACTTGTCGACGACGTAGACCTTGAACCACTTCGACGTTGTCCCTCTCTCCGTCAGCGTCACCGAGTCGCCGCCGTCATCGCCCGAGATCTCACCGAGATCCTCTGCTCCAGCGCACGTGTTCGGCGCCGCATAGTCGCACTCGGCCACCGCTCCCCCACCACCGCTGGCGCCACCATCGCCTTCATTGCTGCCCGCGTCGCTGCCCTCGCCCTCAGCGCCGCCGGCCCCGGTGGAGCCGACGCTCACGCTCGAGCTAGAGCTCGAGCTCACGGACAGGTCTTCCCCTCCGGCGCCGCCATCACCGCCGAGCCCGCCTCCGCCGGCCTGCTCCTCGTAATAGCCGGGCAGCAGATCGTCGGTGCCGTTGGCGCACGCGGCGAGGGTGAGAAGGACCGCAGGAATGACAAGCAGCCGGCCGGGCGTGTGCATTGCACGCATTCTATCTGCTCTCACGACAGCGGTCCAAGGAAGCCACGAGACAACGTGAGATACCGTAGCGTCGTTCATCACCGCCGGAAACGGAGACAACCGTTCAAGTTGTTTTCATTACCACGGACCTTAATTTCCGCGAATATCGATGAGGACTCGGCCCGAAACGACGGACGGGAACGTCCACGATACACATCTGGAACTCGATGCCTCGCGTGCCTCCGTAGAACGAGAATGAGACCTCACCTCCTGGCCCGCCCCGGAGCCCCCTCCACGCGCGCGGCCCGGACCGGGCCAGGGGCACCGCGCCGCACCACGCCGCCGCACCCCCGCTCCCGCCCGCCACGGGCCCGCGCCGTCCCGGCTGGCGTCAGCGCGCTTCCGCGACGTCCCGCATTTCGGTAGTCTCGGCGCCGCTGAAGCCCGCCCTCGACGCCTTGCTCTCACTGCGCGCGAAGACGCTGCTGGCGATCGCCGCCACGCTGCTCGGGCTCAGCTTTGCCTTGTACGGCGTTTCCTCGAGGGCGCTCCTCGCCAACTCGATGGCCGCCGAGGCGCAGGACACCCGCCGTACCGTGCACGTGGCGCTCAACCTCTTCCGCCAGGCCAGCAGCGACTTCAACGCGCGCTGGACCGACTGGAGCCAGTGGGATGACGCCTACGCGTTCGTGCAGGACGGCAATCAAGAGTTCGTTCGCTCGAACCTCGTCGCCCAGCTCTTCGACATCGCCCGGATCGATCTCGCGGTCTTCGCCGGCGCAGACGGGAACGCCGTGTACAGCACCGGCTACGACCACGCCACGAAGAGCTGGGCCCCCCTGCCGCGCGGCGTCGCGGAGCGGCTCCGCGTCGGCGATCTCCTCTTCGGGCGGGACGCGCCCAGCAGCGCCATCCGAGGCGGCATCGTCCTCCTCCCGGACGGGCCGATGCTCCTCTGCTCCCAGCCGAGCGTCGGCAGCTCCGGCCGCGGACCGGTCGCCGGCACCGTCACGTTCGGGCGCTTCTTGACCGACGCCGAGATCAAGCGCCTCACCGAGCCCGCCGGCCTCTCGCTCGCCGTGCGCCGCCTCGACGATCCCCAGTTGCCCGACGACTTCCGCGAGGCGCGCGCCGCCCTGTCCGACCGCGACCCGATCCTCGTCCGCCCGCTCGGCGGCGATCGGATCGCCGGATACACCGTCCTCAACGACATCGACGGCAAGCCGGCGCTGCTCGTGCGCGTGGACAACGACCGGGCCATCCTCAGGATGGGCCATGACACATTGCGTTATCTCGTGCTCGTGACCGTGGTCGTGGGCCTGGTCTTCGGCGGCGTCACGCTGCTGCTCCTGGAGAAGCTGGTCCTGTACCGGCTCGCCCGCCTCAGCCGGGAGGTCACGGAGATCGGCGGCGTCGGCGACCTCTCGGCGCGGGTCGCGATGCCGGGCACCGACGAGCTGTCGCGCCTCACCGGCTCGATCAACGGCATGCTGTCGGCCCTGGAGGCGAACGCGCGGCGGCAGAGCCAGCAGAAGGCGGCGCTCGAGCAGGCGAAGGCGGCGGCCGAGCGAGCTCAAGAGCGCTCGGACCGGCTCCTCCTCAACATCCTGCCGAGGACGATCGCCGATCAGCTGAAGGAGCACGAGCAGCTCATCGCCGAGCACTTCGAGGAGGTGACCGTCCTCTTCGCGGACATCGCGGACTTCACCCCGCTCGCCGCGCGGCTCCCCCCGGCGGAGCTCGTCGGCCTGCTCAACCGGATGTTCTCCTCGTTCGATCAGCTCGCCGAGCAGCACGGGCTGGAGAAGATCAAGACCATAGGAGACGCCTATATGGTCGTCGGCGGGCTGCCGGCGCAGCGCCCCGATCACGCGAGGGCCATCGCGCGGATGGCGATCGCCATGACGCACACCGTGCGCCAGTTCGTCGGCGACGACGGCGAGCCGTTCCAGCTCAGGATCGGCATCAACACCGGGCCTGTCATCGCCGGCGTGATCGGCAAGAAGAAGTTCAGCTACGACCTCTGGGGCGACGCGGTGAACGTGGCGAGCCGCATGGAGTCGAGCGGAGAGCCCGGCCGGATCCAGGTGAGCGAGGCGAGCTATTCCCTGCTCGCTCGAGATTTCCTCCTCGAGGAGCGGGGCCTCGTGGCGATCAAGGGCAAGGGCGCGATGAAGACCTATTGGCTCATCGGCGAGAACACACCGCAGTAGCGCGGCGCGCGCCACGACCCACGCTCGTTCGCGCTCGTTACCCCGCGATTGACAGGCCCCCAGCCGATTGACAGGCCCCCAGCCGATTGACAAGACCAGGCGGGCGTGCAATGGCTGCCCGCCGATGTCAGACCAGGAGCGAGGCGCCCTCATGGACAAGCAGGCCCCGAACGAGACGACGCTTCCCGTCACCGTCCGCGAACCGGGCCCCGGAGAGGACCGCGACGAGCTCGTGCGCCTCCTCTTCGGCGACGCCGCGGCGTCGGCCAGGCGGCCCGAGGAGTACGAGGCGCGCTATCCCCGGCGCGCGCTGCCCAAAGGCGCGATGGTCACCCGCTACGCGCCGAGCCCGACCGGGTTCATGCACATCGGCGGCATCTTCGTGTCGCTCATCAACAAGCGGCTGTCGCTCCAGAGCGAGGGCGTCTTCTACCTCCGCCTCGAGGACACCGACGTGAAGCGCGCCATCCCCGGCGCGCTCGACACCATCGTCGACTCCCTCGCGCGCTTCGATCTCTCCCCTCAGGAGGGCGTGCTCCGCGCGCCGGCGAAGGACGGTGGCGCGCCGTCGCGAGGCGAGTTCGTGCAGCAGGGCAACTACGGCCCCTACATCCAGACCGAGCGGGTCGGGATCTACCGGGATTACGCGATCGATCTCATCCGCCGCGGCTTCGCCTACCCCTGCTTCTGCACGGTCGAGGAGCTCGACGCCATCCGGCAGGAGCAGATGGCCCTCACGGTGAAGCCCGGGGTCCACGGCCGGTGGGCGAAGTGGCGCGACGCGCCGCTCGCCCGGGTGAAGGAGGCGCTCGCGGGCGGCACCCCGTTCGTGCTCCGGCTGCGCGCCCCGGACGACGTCTCCGGCCGCGTCGAGTGGAAGGACGGCGTGAAGGGCGTCATCTCGATGCCCGTCAACGATCTCGACACCATCCTCCTCAAGTCGGACGGCATCCCGACGTACCACTTCGCCCACGCGATCGACGATCACCTGATGCGCACGACGCACGTGATCCGGGGCGACGAGTGGATCTCGTCGATGCCGCTCCACCTGCAGCTCTTCCGCACGCTCGGCTTCAGGCCGGTCGAGTACGCCCACGTCCCGCCCATCCAGAAGCTCGATCGCGTGGAGGAGGTCGACCCGGAGACGGGCGAGACGAAGGTCTCGGACGCGCGGCGCAAGCTGAGCAAGCGCAAGGACCCCGAGGCGAACATCGCGTATTACCGGGAGATCGGCGTCCCCGAGACAGGCACCATCGAGTACCTCCTCAACATCGCCAACTCCGCGTTCGAGGACTGGCGCAAGGCGAACCCCGACAAGCCCTATTCCGCCTTCCCCCTCAAGCTCAACAAGCTCGCCCCCGGCGGCGCGCTGAGCGACATGGTGAAGCTGAAGAGCGTGAGCCAGGCGGTCGTGAGCCGGATGAGCGCCGAGGACGTCTATGCCCAGGGCCTCGACTGGGCCAGGGAGCACGACAAGGAGCTCGCCGCGCTGATGGAGCGAGATCCGGAGTACACGAAGCGCGCGCTCGGCATCGAGCGCGGCGGCAAGAAGTCGAACAAGCGCATCACCACCTGGCCCGATCTGCGGCCCCAGCTCTTCTTCTTCTACGACGAGCTCTACGACCGCGTCGACGCGCTCGATTTCCCCGAGAACGTCCCGGAGGGCGATCGCCAGCCGCTGCTCCGGCAGATGCTCGACACGTTCGACCCGGCCGACTCGAAGGAGGCGTGGTTCGAGAAGATCCGGCAGATCGCGGTGGCCTCGGGCTACGCCGGCGAGGTGAAGCAGTACAAGGCCTCTCCCGAGTCGTGGAAGGGCCATGTCGGCGACGTCTCGATGCTCCTCCGGGTCGCGGTCTGCGGCACGAGGAACAGCCCCGATCTGACCGAGGTCATGGCGGTGCTGGGCGAGCCGCGCGTGCGGGCGCGCATCGCGCGCTTCCTCTGAGGCGCGGCGTGACGAGCCCGCGGGCCGCGCGACGAGGGCGCGGCCGGCAGCGGCAGGAGGAAGAGCGATGAGCGAGGTGTGCCGGTTCGCCCCGTCGACCACCGGGCCCGCCCACCTCGGCACGCTCGCCGCGGCGCTGCTCGCCTGGCTGGACGCGCGGTCGCGGGGCGCGCGGCTGGTCCTCCGGCTGGAGGACCTCGATCCCGACCGCTGCCGGCCCGAGTTCGCGCGCGCGATCGAGGAGGATCTCGCGTGGCTCGGGCTCGATTTCGACGAGCGCGTCGAGCAGCACGCGCGGAGGGCGCACCACGAGGCGGCGATGGACCGGCTCCAGGCGCTCGGCGCGCTGTACCCCTGCTCCGCGACGCGCGAGGAGGTGCGCGCGATCGGCCGGCGCGCCCCGGACGGCGGCTTCGCCTACGACAACCGCGCGCGCGGCCGCGCGCTCCCGCCCGGCGGGTGGCGCGCGAGCGTGGAGCCGATCCGGGCGCGGCTGCCCGACGGCGTGTTCCGGCCCCTGGACGAGGGCGGGCTCGACCTGTCGCAGGAGCCCGCCCTCGAGATGGGCGATCCCGTGGTTCGCCGGCGCGACGGCGCCTTCTCCTACCAGCTGGCGGTGGTGGTCGACGACGGCGCGGCCGGCGTCACGCGCGTCGTCCGCGGGCGCGACATCGCGCCGAGCACCGCGACGCAGGCGGCGCTCCAGGCGCTGCTCGGGCTGCCAGCGCCTGTCTACCGGCACCACCTGCTCCTCCTGGAGGAGCGCGGCGGCAAGCTGGCGAAGACGCACGGCGCGGCGCGCGGGGCGGCGCTCGCCCGGAGCGCGCCCGCGCTCACCGGCGCGCTCGCCTGCTGCGTCGGCCTGCGGGATCGCCCCGATCCGTGCACGCCGGCGGAGCTGCTCCGCGAGTTCGACTGGTCGCGCGTCGCGACCGCGGACCGCGTCGTGAGCCTCCGCGACGGCTCGCTCACGCTGGCGGCGAGCGGCCCCTGAGCGGCGCGTCGATCAGGCGGGCAGCGGCGAGACGGCGCGCCCCAGCATCGGGAGCCACGTGAGGATCGCGTTCGGCCGCGGGAAGTCGTCGTCGTCGTCGTCGTCGCGCCGGCCATCACGCCCACGACGGGCGCGGCTGCCAAACAGCGTCCAGGCGCGCCACGCCTGCCCGGCGAGGTCGCGCGCCCGTCCCGACGAAGTGTCATGTCCAAGGAGCATCATGTGTGGCAGCCGCTTACCACAGGTCCAGGTCGGCGCGCCAGTGTTCCACGCCGAGGCCACGCGAACGTGACCGTCCCGAGGACCGGCCGCGGTGCCCGGACCGTCCCTGCTCCTTCACAGCGCCCGGGACATGACACTTCGTCGGGACGGGCGCGCGACCTCCGAAGAAGACGCCGCCGAGAAGGCCTGACGCGCCTCGCGTCGAGCGCGCGCAGCACATCATCGCTCCCTGCCCGGTGAGGGCCAGTCGCTCTCTCGAGGACTGTGAGGCGACCACTCCATTCGTGAGCCCCGCGGCGAGAGCGCGAGACAACTCGGCGCGAATTTGACCGCGAGCACACCCGCAATCTCGCGAGGCCGTGCGCAACAAATGCAACTGAACACAACCGAACACAACCGAACACAAATCCAGTGCGAACCAGTGCGAACCAGTGCGAACCAGTGCGAAAACGATTGCGCACCACGTACGACGCACCGCTTCCCAGATCATTCGCAGTTTGACGAGGACGTTATAATGCACACTGAGCGGCACGCGATCATACAACGCACGACGACAATCCCAGCCAGGCTGTCCGAATTGCTTGACACAGAGGTAGCCCATGACCTTACATGTCTTATGGATACGATTATCGCGTGGGCTGTTGGTATCATGATGACATGGGCCCCGCCTGGGAAGAGCTTCATCAAGGACGCGGTCGAGACGCCCGAGGAAGGCCGCGCGCGCTACCACGAGATCGCACGCGCGGCGGCGAAGGTTGCCTATGATCCCGCGTTGAAGCCGCTCTTCGGCGGCCCGCGCGGTCGAGCCGAGACGATGGCGCTGCTCTTGTCGATCGCGTACTTCGAGAGCGGTTACCGTCGCGACGTGGACCTCGGGCTCGGGAAGCTCGCGCGCGGCTCGGGGCTCGACTCCTGTCTGCTCCAGGTCCGCGTCGGCGCCGGCAAGACCCGGGAGGGGTGGTCGCACGAGGATCTCGTCGGGGATCGAGAGAAATGCTTCCGCTCTGGACTCGCGCTGATCAAGGGATCCTTCGGGGCGTGCCGCAAGCAGGAGCCGCGCGACCGGCTCAGCGCATACACGCGCGGCAGGTGCGTCGACAACGACAAGCATTCGAGGGCGCGCATCGGGCGCGCGCTGAACGTGCCGCGCGCGCCGATAACGGACGCGGCGGTGCTCGCCGCAATGCCCGGGCGCGCCCCCCTCCCCGCGGCGCCGCCGAGCGCGCCGTCCGCGACAGGGGCGGCCAGGACGGTCGCACCAGCCGGAACCGCCGGAAACGACAGCTGACGCGGCGAGGAATGAGGGGGACTGGCCAGCGCGCGAGCGCGTCGCGATCGCCCCGCGCGCGGCCGCTCCCGCCGCGCCGGACGACCCGCTGGAGGCGCGCTCAGCCCCGGATCAGGTTCGTGGCCGCCTCGGCGGTGAGGTAGCTCTTGCTCTTCATTCCCAGGCGGATCGACGACAGGCTCACGTCCGCCTCGCCCTGGAGCGCGGCGATCGTCAGCGCGTTGTGACAGTAGATGTTGATGAGCTTCGGGCTACCGCCGCTCCTCGCGTGCAGCAGCTGCTGCGACGCGAGGTCCAGCCGGAGCCCCCGCCTGCTCCCTCCGACCGAGCACATCCTGAAATCGATGTATTCGATCATCTCCTGCTGGGTCATGCCGGGCAAGAGGAGCGACTGAGCGCCGGAGTAGAGCTCGCGCGGCACGCCGTTCGAGGCGAGGGTCGCGGGGAGATCGGGGGCGCCCACCAGGATCATCGAGAGCCTGCCCGCCGGGGCGCAGCGCAGGATGTCATGGAGCTCCATCAGGAGATCGTGATCCTCCGGATCGACGCCGTCGACGACCAGCACCGCTATCGCGTCCGACCCGGCGCGGAGGAGCGCTTGCCCGAGGAACGCGTCGACGAGGAACTGCTGGCTCAGCGTCGGTGTGATGGCCGTCGCCCCCACCTGCCTGCACAGCGACACGAGCGGCCGCGTCCCGAAGAGCAGCTGCGGCTCGACCGAGAAGACCTGGATCCGCGGGACCTTGTTCTTGATCATCTCACAGACGAAGGTCCGGCCGCTCCCCGGCTCGCCCACGAGGATCGCCGGGCGCTGCCCGGCGACGATCTGCGACGCCAGCGTCCTCAAGATCCAGGCATAAGGGCCTGCGTCCCAGAAGAAGCTCGGCTGCCGGATGTCGCTGAACGGATAGCCGGTCAGCCCGAAATGATCCCGGTAGCTGTACTGGCCGGTGAAGTGCCCGACGGCGGTCGAGCTGCTCACCAGGATCGTGCCCGTCGGCGTCGCGAGCGGGCCCCTGGGCTGCGCCGGGAGCTCGCTTATCCTCGTATCGCCGAGATCCACGGGCGCGCCGAGCAGCGCGCTCTTCGGCTCCGCCATCTCTCGCGGCCTGACGCTGCTGCGCCGGAGCATCAGCATGTCCTCGAGGAACGCCACGATGTGCCCGGCCGACGGCCGCTCCTGCGGCCTCTTCGCCAAGCAGCGGCGCAGGAGCTCCGCGAGGAGCGGGTCGATGTCCGGCATCGCCAGCTTCGGATCCGGGACGGGCGCGTGGCAGTGCGCCTGGAAGCAGCCAGCGAGATCCCGCGCCGAGAAGGGCGTCCTGCCCACGAGCAGGTGGTAGAACGTGCAGCCCAGGCTGTAGATGTCCGACGGAGGCGCGATGTCCTGCCCGGTCCACTGCTCCGGGCTCATGTAGAAAGGCGTGCCCTCCAGCGTGCGGGCGGCGCTGCCCCCGAGCGGACCGCTCTCCGGATGGGACGCCAGGCCGAAGTCGGCGATCTTGAGCGTCCCCGACGCATTGAGGAGGAGGTTGGCGGGCTTGACGTCGCGGTGGGAGATGCCGTACGACGCCGCGAGCTCGAGCGCCGCCGCGGCCTCGCGCATCTTCTCGATCCCGAACTGCTCCGGCAGGCGGCCGCCGTGCTGCTTGGCCGCCTGCGCCATGGTGAGGCCGTGGACGTACTCCATGGCGATGTAGCGGACGTCCTCGTCCTCGCCGACCTGGAAGATCTGCACCACGTTCGGGTGCAGGAGGCGCGCCGCCGCGCGCGCCTCGCGCAGGAAGCGGTCGCGCCGCTCGGGATCGGTGTCCGCGCTCCCCTTCGCGATCAGCTTCACCGCGACGTCGCGCTGGAGCACGCTGTCCCTGGCCAGGTACACGGCGCCCATCGCGCCGATGCCGAGCAGCTGGATCAGCTGGAACGGTCCCAGCCACTGCCCCGCCAGGTGAGTCAGCGTACTCGCAGGCTCCGCGATCATCGGACTCTCATTCCCATCTTGCCATCAAACCCGTGCGCTCGCCGGGCGAATGCGTCGGCTTCCAGTCCACGACCCGCTCACGACCCGCACGAGGAGCTCACAGCTGCCCCGCGCCGGGCCCCGCGTCGCTCCGCGCCCGACCCCGCCCCAGGATGTGTCCCATCGTGAAGGCGGAGAGGACGAGGACCGTGACGATGATCGGCACGGCGTAGGTCGCGAGGGACGCGATGTTGGGCACGGCGCCCGCGCCGGCCGCAGCGCCCGCGCCGGCCGCAGCCTTGTCGGCGCCGCCCACCGTCATCAGGATGGCCGTGGCCATCGAGGCGGCGATCGAGAGCAGGGCGATCGCGAGCCCCGCGGCGAGGCCGCTCGGGCCGGTCGGCTCCAGCACGACGGGCGCCGCGGCCGCCGGCGACGCGATCCCCGGCGAGGCGACCGGGACCGTCACCAGCGGACCGTCCAGCTTGACGTGGACGTTGACGACCATGTCCTGGCCCGCCCACGGGATGACGAGCCCCTGCGGGCTCGCGCTCGCGACGGCAGGGGGCGCTGCGGATGCCGGGCGCGCCGCCGCCCGGGACTCTTCGTGGTGGATACCGCTGGTCATCATGGCCTCATGGGCAGGGTTGGTCTGGTAGTGCAGCGTGTCGGCGTCCTCGTCGAGCGGGCCCGGGCGCCTCTTCGCCGGCATCACCTCCGTGACGCTCGACGGCGCCGGCGCGCGCTGCTCCGAGAGGGGCGGCCGCTGCGCGGGCGCCCGCGCGGGCGCGGCGTCGGCCTTGCGACCGCCCCCGCTCGCGACGTGATCTGCGGCCGCCTTCTTCATGACGTCCGAGATCACGCCGTAGACCTCTTTCCACGCGGACTCGACGTCGCGCGTGAAGCCGTCGCCCAGCCCTTCGCGCAGCGTCCAGAGCAGCGCCTCGCCCACCACGTCGTAATGCCGATCGACGACCATGTAGCCGTGGTGCCGCACGCCGAGCGCCTGGAGCACCGGCACGAGCTTGCCCAGGTTGTTCAGCCCATCGACGGCCACGGCGAGCGTCTGCATGAGCTTCTTCTTCTGCTCGGCCATGTCGTTCTTGAACATCGGCCGCACCGACGGTTCGAGCTCGAAGAGGCGGTCGTAGAAGAGCGCGGCCGCGGCGTCCGAGATGGGCATCACCTTCGCCCACGATCGCTGCACGAGCTCGATGGTGCGCAGGCTGATCGGCGCGCCCGCGGGCGCCGCGGCGGGCGCGGGCGCGGGCGGCGGGTCGCCCTGCCAGGGCGGCACGACCCCGACGAGCGTCCGCGAGGCCTTGGTCGACGAGGGCGGCGGCACCGACTTCGGCATCTGCACCGACGGTTCCCCGGGCGCCACGCGCTGCGCCGGTTGCTGGGCGCCGATCCGCGGGGCCTCCCTCCCGGCCGGCGCCGGCGAGGGGTGCGCCTGCGCGCCGCCCACGGCCGCGTGGGCCGCGGCGGCCTTCTTCATGACGTCCGAGACCACGCCGTAGACCTCTTTCCACGCGGACTCGACCTCGGCCGAGAAGGAGTCGCCGAGCCCCTCGCGCAGCGTCCAGAGCAGCGCCTCGCCCACCACGTCGTAATGCCGATCGACGACCATATAGCCCTGGTGCCGGACGCCGAGGCCCTGGAGCACCGGCACGAGCTTGGGCAGGTTGTTCAGCCCATCGACGGCCACGGAGAGCGTCTGCATGAGCTTCTTCTTCTGCTCGGCGATATCGTTCTTGAACATCGGCCGCACCGACGGCTCGAGCGTGAACAGCCGCTCATAGAACAGCGCCGCCGCGGCGTCCGAGATGGGCATCACCTTCGCCCAGGACCACTGCACGAGCTCGATGGTGCGCTGGCTCAGGAGCTCCGGCGGCTGCGCGCTGCGCGCTTTGTTGAGGAACTCGGGCGCGCCGTAGGCCCCCGGCCCTCGCTGGGTGGCAGGCCCCGCAGAGGGCAACGCACGCGCCGCGGGCGCAGGCGCGCCGGCGCTGCGTTGCGGCTTGGCCGCATCCCCCGGCGTCGCGGCGCCGCGCGTGTTGGTCGAGGGTGCGAAGGGATCGTTCGGTTTGGCCATCGTGGTTGTCCGCTGGAGGTTACCGGGAATGCGCCGGTGAGGTGCGCGCCGTG
This sequence comes from Sorangium sp. So ce281, assembly GCF_051527395.1. Classification (NCBI taxonomy): domain Bacteria; kingdom Pseudomonadati; phylum Myxococcota; order Polyangiales; family Polyangiaceae; genus Sorangium; species Sorangium sp. So ce281. The sequence continues at coordinate 861,878 of NZ_CP150322.1, read as the reverse complement.
GCGCGCGTGTTCAGAGCACAGGAGCCGCCTCTATCGCCATCCTACATCACGGGGCCGGCGCCTGCCTACGGCGCGGCGAGAGGGCTGCGCCGCCGGCGCGAGGGGCCCGTGGAAGCGCGTGCCATGCCCACCAACGCCCCACCAACGCCCCACCAACGCCCCGCCAACGCCCGACCAAGGCGCAACGAACGCACGACGAACGCGCGCAGATCGCGGCGAGCTCGCCGGGGGCGCGGCGGCGCGACGAGCGGACCGAGGCCGCGGATGTGGCGCTGGCGAACCGCACCTGTACCGGCCCCGTAGCGCTGCGCACTTCCCGAGCGACACCGCCGACGGACAGGGCATCGGAGCGGCGGCGCGCCGGAGCCGCAGAGAGCGATGGAGTTCGCGCCATCGACGCTCGATGTTCCAGAAGGGGTGAGCGTCTTATCGCCCTTGCGCTCGAGCCGCTCCGTGCCGCCGCGCTCCGGTGGAGCGACTGGGGCCCAGGGCGCGCGACGCCGCCGGGACGACCAGGACCTCTCCCGAGAGGCTCACACCAGGCGAGCAGGCAAAGCGCGCGACGAGCAGCGCTCGCCTGAAGGGGCCGGACGGCGGGCTCGCTCAGGCCGCCTCTCCGGCCTCACGCTCGGCGTCAGCGGACAGACCCTGAAAACGAAAAACGCGAGGTGGCCTTTCCGACCAATCCTCGCGTCCTCTTGCTTCTTGCTACTTGGGTCGTGGTTGCGCGGGCGGGATTTGAACCCACGACCTTCGGGTTATGAGCCCGACGAGCTACCAGGCTGCTCCACCGCGCGAGAGGGAATCTACTCACGGCCTCGCTCCGGTCAAGGATTCTCTCACGGCCCGGTGTCGATTGTGTCCATCTCCCCCTCGGAGGCTTTCCGATGCCTTCCAAGGCCTGCCGAGGGAGGCACAGCTCGGCTGCGCTCGAGCGGTCCCTTCGTCCCCCTGCCCCTCAGCCCAGCCAGTCCGGCACGAGCGGCGACGGCGCCGCCGTCGAGATCACCCAGAGCTGGTGCGCCGCGCGGGTCGCCCCGATGTGGAGCAGGTGCCGCGACTCGTCGTCCGCCGAGTAGGTCGACGCGTTCACGTCGACCAGCACCACGTAGTCGTACTCGAGGCCCTTCACCTGCCGGACCTCGGTCACCTCGACGCCGGGGCGGAACGCGAACTCGTAGGCGCGCACGCGCCGGAGGTTCGGGATCTCCGCCATCCTGAGGGCGTCGTAGTAGACGTCCGCCTGCTCGGGGTGGCGCGCCAGGATCGCCAGCGTGGCGCGGGGCTCGCGCGCGAACAGCGGGCGGATCGCGTCGGCCAGGAACGCGACGGCCGCGCCGGCGCTCGGGAAATGGTGGTGCTCGACCGGCGCCCCGCTGCGCGGGGCGAGGGGCGGCGTCGGATCCGCCAGCGGGCCCAGCACCGCGCGGGCGAACGCGAGCACCTCGCGCGTCGAGCGGTACGCGATGCGCAGCGGCTCGACGTCGACCCGCGACAGGCCGAGGTCGTCGAGCGTCGTCCGCCAGTCGCGGAAGCCGGAGTCCATGAAGAGCCGCTGCGCCGTGTCGCCCGCCAGCGTCACGCTGCGCGGCTCGGCCACGACGCCGAGCAGCACGGCGAGGTCGATCGGCGCGAGATCCTGCGCCTCGTCCACGAAGAGGTGCTCGTAGACGAGCACGTTCTTCCCCTTGCGGAGCTCGCCACGGAGCAGCTGGTACGCCCGCAGGAGGAGCGCGTCGTCCTCGGGGTCGAGCACCGCGCGGTCGTCGCTCGAGACCTCGCGCCCGTCCCCGCCCCGGTCGTCGTCGTCGTCCGCGGGCTCGTCGGCCATCGCCGCCTTGCGCTCGGCGCGGTCGCCGGGGTCGAGGTCGAGCACGGCGGGGCAGCGGTCCGCGCACCAGCGCCACGCGCGCTTCACCTGCTCCGGGCCGAACTCGGGGTCGCCCGCCGCCTCGAAGGCGGCCATCACCCGGTCGAGATCGGTGAGCACGTCCGCCCAGAAGGCGAGGGTGCCGCGCGAGTCGCGCCGCGCCCGCGCGTCGTCCTTGAGCTCCGCCGCGCGCTGCTCGAGGAGGTGGAGCATCGCCGGGTGGGTCTTGTAGCGGGTCACGACGGAGGGCGTGTTCTCCTCGATCGGCGCCTCGAGCCACGGGAACGCGCGCTTCCGGGCCGCGCGCGCCCACTCGGAGAACGTCTCGACCGCGATGCCGCCCAGGCCGAGCGCGGGGAGCGCCTCGCTGATGTACGCGCGGAGCGCGGGGCTGCCGACGATGACGAGCATCTTGTCGGCGGTGAAGCGGCGGCCTCCGTTGTAGGAGAGGAAGGCGAGCCGGTGGACGCCGATCGTCGTCTTGCCGCTGCCGGCGCCGCCCTGGATGACCACGATGCCGGCGTCCGGCTTCGAGATGAGCTCGAACTGCCGCGGGTCGAGGAGCGCCGCGATCTCCGGGAGGTGCCGGTCCTCGCGGGCGTGGAACGCCGCCCCCGTCCCGAGCCCGCCGCGCGCGCCGCCCGCCGCCGCGCGCGCGATGTCGCGCATGTCCTCGGGGCGCACCGCGCTGCCCTGCCCGCCGGAGAGCTCGGTCGCCCGCGTCGCGATCTCCCGGAAGCCGCCCGAGGGCCCGCGGACGAGCGTCCCCTGCGGCGCCGAGATGCGGTAGAGCTCGCTGTCGTCGATGGTCACGGTGCGCCGCACGAGCACGGTGCCCTCGACGTCGCGCTCGCCGAAGGTCTCCTCGTAGTCCGCGCCCTCCTCGTAGCGGTAGTAGATCTGGCTGACCGGGGCGTGGCGCCAGTCGACGATCCGCACGCCCGCGCTCGCGTCGACGAGCGTCGTGCGCCCGATGAGGACGTCGCGCTCGGGGCGGCCCTTCTCCTGGAGGCGCAGGTGGCCGAAGTAAGGCGACTTCGGATCGACGGGCTCGACGACGTTCTCGTTCCGCCGCGCGGCGATCCCTTGCAGGCGCTCCATCTGCTGCACCAGCGCCGGCACGTCCTCCAGCCGCGCCGCCGCGATCTGATCGCGCAGCGAGAGGAGCTGCTCCTCGTAGTTCTCGGCAGGCGGCGGGCGCGACGGCTTGGTCGCGGCGGTGGCGAGGTACGCGGTGACGCGGGCGAGCAGCGCCTCCTCCTCGCGGACGATCGCCGCGCCGCGCTCGCTCAGCCCGGCGCCGGGCGCGCCGTCGCTGGACGTGGGCGACGTGGGCGGCGCGGGCGGCGCGGGCCGGGCGGACGTCGTGAGGGTGGCCGAGGACGGCGCGGTGGACTGCTCTCGGGTGGGCGTGGGGCTCGTAGAACGATTCGCGGTCACGGGGATGCCGATGCGAGGGTGGATTGAGGTGACAGGCTGAGCCGGAGCGTCAGCACGCCAGACATCCGTCGCGGCCCGTTGACGCAGGAGGGTCGGACCTATTGACCGATCCGGCACAGCTCCGCAACCGCCGCGTGGGGCCCACCACGCTATCCGCGTTTCGGCGCGTTTCGACGGGCCGGCGCGCGCCTCGACGGGGCGGTTCGCGCCTCGGTGTGCCGCCGCGCGCCACGCGAGCGCCCTCGGTGCGTAACGTGCCCCGCGTCCGAGGGCGGATCCGCCGCGGGCGGTGGCGTTCGGGATTGAGGTCACGTGGGCGGACGCCGTACAAGGCAGCGATGCAAAACTGCGCGACCCGGTCCGACCGGCTCCTCGAGTTGATCCTCTTCTCGCTGCGCGATCGCGGGGCGCTCTGCGCGCTGGTCCTCGCCGCCTACCGGGTCGAGCTGACCAGCCTGCTCGACCGCGTCTCCTCGGGCTCGATCGGGGACGACGATCGGGAGGTCGCGCCGCACGCCCGGGGGGATCGCGCTTCCGGATCCCCGGCGCGCGCCCGCGCCGAGGGGCGCCGTGCGGAGGCCCGGATCAGCGAGGAGGACGCGTTCCTCATCTACGATCTGGCCGGGTGCATCGCCGAGGCGGCGGGCGCGGCCCGCCTCCCGGTCGTCCGCCGCGACGCGCTCGCCCTCCGGGAGAAGGCGGCCGAGGTGCACGCCGGCGGCGAGCGCGCTGAGCGGGACATGTTCGCGGCCGGGCTCAGGGTGATCGACCGGATCCTCGACGCGGCCCGCGCGCAGCCCTCGCCTCGGAGCGAGCCCGCGAGCAAGGACCTGAACTGAGCGGCACCGGGCGGAACGGAGCGGAACTGAGCGGCACCGGGCGGGACCGGGCGGGACCGAGCGAAAGCGTGCACGCCGGGCGCTCCATCGATGGCCTGCTCCCTGCACCGGGTGCCGCCGCGGGGCGCTCCGCCTCGGTCCCTGGGGCGGGCTCGCGTCCCGGCGGGTCGCGCTCGCGCCGAAGGACAGCATGAGCATCCCCTGCGCCGGCTCCCTCTCCGCGCCGCGAACGCTGCGAAGCCCGCTGTGGCGCGCGGCCTCGAGCGCGCCGATGCGCGTCTCCTTCGCCGGGGGTGGCAGCGACCTGCCCGGCATCGCCCGACAGGACGGCGGGCGTGTCGTGGGCGCCGCGATCGATCTGCGCGTGCGCGTCATCGTGGAGCCGTTCGATCGAGGCTGGGTGCGGCTCGAGCTCGCCGCGCGCGGCGAGGGGCGGGCGGAGCCGCGCCCGACCGAGGGCGCCGGCGGCGCCGGAGGGGCGCGCGTCCTCCTGCGCCGCCGCGCGGATCCTCCGCGCGACGATCTCGCGTTCCGCCTGATCGAGGCGACGCTCTCCGCGGCGGGCGTGGGCGACGGGGTCGCCCTGCGGGTCGAGAGCGAGACGTCGCCCGGGGCCGGCCTGGGCGGCAGCGCGTCGGTGGCGGTGGCGGCGCTGTTCGCGCTGCGCGCCTCGCTGGGAGAGGCCGTGGCGCCGGAGGATCTGGCGCGCGAGGCGGTCGCGATCGAGCGCGAGCGCCTGTGCAACGCGTGCGGCGCGCAGGATCAGGTGTTCGCGGCGTTCGGGGGGCTGCTCGATCTCGCCTTCGACGCCGGCGGCTGCTCGGGGGTGCGGCCGCTCGCGATCGGCTGCCCGGACCTCGTGCCCGCGCTCTCGGCGGGGCTGCTGCTCGTGGACACGGAGGTGCGGCGCGTGTCGGGCGAGGTGCTGGATCGGATGGACGCCGGCTCGGCGTGCGAGGCGAAGGGCGAGCTCGTGGCGGCGGCCGGCGAGGTCGCGCGCGGCTTCGAGCTCGGCTCGCTCTCGCTGGTGCTCTCGGGCATGCGCCGGGGCGCGGCCGCGAAGGTGCGCCTCTCGAGGGCGGCGAGCGCGCTCGCGCTCTCGCTGGAGCGGCGGCTCGACGGCCTCGGGGTCGAGGTCCTCCGGGTGTGCGGCGCAGGCGGCGGCGGGCACATCCTCGTGTGGGCGCCCGCCGAGCGCCACGCGCGCATCCTCGAGGCGCTCGGCCCGTGCCTCGTGCGGCGGCCCGCGCTCGGCGCCCCCGGCGTGCGGCTCGACGGGGGCTGACGCGGGCCGACGCGCGCCGCGCGGCGCTAGGCGCTCGTCCTGAGGCGGGCCTTGCGCGCGCCGCGCTCGAGCGCGAGCCCGATGAGGCGCTCGATCAGCTCGCGCGCGGGGATGCCGCTCGCCTCCCAGAGCTTCGGGTACATCGAGATCGCCGTGAAGCCGGGGATGGTGTTGATCTCGTTCACGTAGAGCGCGCGATCGGGCGAGAGGAAGAGGTCGACGCGGGCCATCCCCGACGCCTCCAGCGCGCGGAACGCGCGGAGCGCGACCAACTGCACGGCGTTCGCCTCGGCCGGGGAGAGGTCGGCCGGGATCCGGATCGTGGCCCCGTCGGCGTCGATGTACTTCGCGGCGTAGGAGTAGAACCCGTCGGCGTGCCCGACCACGATCTCGCCGGGCACGGAGGCGATGGGGTCGTCGTCGCCGAGCACGGCGCACTCGATCTCGCGCACGCCCTCGACGCCCTGCTCGCAGACGATCTTCAGATCGAACTCGAAGGCGTGCTCGACGGCCGCCTCGATCTCGGAGCGCGCCTTGACGCGCCGGACCCCGACGGACGACCCGAGGTTCGCGGGCTTGACGAAGATCGGCCCGGAGCCGGCGCTGCCGGGGGCGGAGAGGGCGGCGATCTGCTCGATGCACGCGCCGCGATCGCGGTCCCAGGCGGCCCGGCGGAGGGTGACGTGGGGCACGATGGGGATCTCCGCCTCGCGGAGCAGGCGCTTCATCACGTCCTTGTCCATCCCCACGGCGGAGCCGAGCACGCCGGAGCCGACGTACGGGACGCCGGCGAGCTCGAGGAGGCCCTGGACGCAGCCGTCTTCCCCGGTGGGCCCGTGCAGGACGGGGAAGACGACGTCGATCGGGGAGCGCGCGCCGCCCGGCACGGTCAGCGTGGCCTCGCCGGCGGGCCCGGGGTGGGCGTCGAGGGCGATCTCCGGCATCGCCTCGTTCAGCCGGGCGAGGCGGGGGTCGCGCGCCGCGCCGAGGAGCAGCGCCTCTTCCTGGAGCAGCCAGCGGCCGGACTTGTCGATGCCGATGAGCACCGGCTCGAAGCGGTCACGGTCGAGCGCCTCGACGACGAAGCGGGCGGACAGGAGGGAGATCTCGTGCTCGGCCGAGCGGCCGCCGAAGAGGACGGCGACGCGCACCTTGGCGGGGTTCCGCATGGCGGCACCCTAGCCGCGATCGCGCGCGGGGGTGAAGAAGCCGGCGACTCGAGCGACTCGAGCGACTCGAGCGACTCGAGCGACTCGAGCGACTCGAAGAAGACGGCTACTCGGAGAGGACGCGGAACGACGTGCGGACGGTCGCCATCGCGACGCGCGCGACGTGGCCGTCGGCGAGCTCGACGTCGACGGCGGTGAGCTGGCCCTGGCGCTCGATCAGCCTGGCCACGCTCACCCTCGAGCCCCGGGCGACCTCGGCGCGGGCGACCTTGACGTCCGCGAGCGCCTCCAGCTGAGCGCCGACGGCGAGGCCGTTCGCCACCTTCGCCGGCGTCTCCTCGCTCGCCCTCGCCGCTCCGGCGGGGACGATCACGGCCAGCGCCGCGACGACCGCAACGATGAGACCGCCCGTCGTGCTCCTTCGACTGCAGGTGAGCATCGGGCCCGATTCTACGCGGAAGGAGAGCGATGTCACCTGCGTTGTCACCGGATCGGGTGGTCCGTCCAGAAAGCCATCCGCGACGACATCGAGCGCGCCTGTCGGCACGGAACGCAGGGGTGCATCGTCCACCTGGGCTGCCCCCTCGGGTGGGCACCCGGACGGGGAGCTCCGCGCGCGCCGGCCGCGGCCGCCCCGGCGAGCTCCGCGACGCGACATCGAGCTCGGCAAAAAGGGTCCCAATCTGCGGACCTCGCTCGTGTCCGAACAAGGCGAGGAGGCATGATGAAGCCGCGATCGCTTATCTCAGTCACAGCCGCGCTGCTGTTTCTCGGCGTCTCGATCCCCGAAGCCGCTGCGGAGGACAGGACACCGACCAAGCAAGAGAATTACAGTTATACGTTCACCGACGATCTGCTGGATGCCTCGAACAGCTCCGCGACCGGCGCCATGCTTCAGGTCCGACAGCCCGGGCGCCGCGACAGGCTGCTCCGGCCGAGACTTCACTTCATTCCGGAGATGCTCAAGTCGGTCGAAACGATGTGATGAGGAGCACCGCCTTCTCGACGGAGCAGGAGCCGACGATGAAAGGATCACGCATCGGTCGATCCGCCCAGCCCACGGGACGGAACGGGCACCGCGCCGAAGCTAGGCTCCAGTCGATTTCCGGCGCCGCTCGCGCACCTCGCCGAGCTTGAGCACGATCTCGTGCATCCTGCGTTGCTCACTCTCCACCATCTGCTCGAGCTCGCGCTGAAACCATACGCCGAGCGTGCTCTCGATCGGGCGCGGGAGCCCCAGATCGCCCGGCTCCTCGTTCATCCACAGGAGCTGCAGCCCGGAGGCCTCCAGCTGGTTGCGCGCGTACTGCATCGCGAGCTGGATCGCCTGCACACCGTCGATCCCGTACACGCACTTGCTGCATCCGTCGTCCAGGCCCTCGAAGACGACGGGACACGCCCAGTCCACCCCAGGAGGGCTCACCTCGAACGGCCGTCCAATCTTCAAGATGATTTCTCGCCCAGGCTGACCTTCCACGCTGTAGCGACGCTCCGCGATCGGCGAATCCTTCTGATCCATGCGATGAGGCTAGTACGAGAACTCGACCGTGCACTACACGAGCCAGACAGGCCATGCTGCCGAACTCGCAGAGTCTGTACGCTCGCGGCCTCTCCTGGGGCCGCATCAGCGCGCTCCCCCGCCCTGGTCGAGGCTACGCCTCTCCGGAGCTCGGCAGCTCGGCGGGAACCGGCGTGCGGGTCCTTCTCGCGGCGGCCGCGGCGGCGACGTTCTTCCGCATGAAGTCGACGACCGGCGCGAGCACGTCCATGACCTTCCGGTCGGTCTGCGCGTGCGTCTTGGCGATGCGGTAGGCGGCATAGAGCGTCTCGCGGAACTTGACGGCAGTATAGAGCGTCGAGTCGCCGAGCTCGCCGCCCACCGAGGAGAGGCTCGCCGCGACGTCGCTGAAGAGCAGGTGCTTCTCGATCCGCTCGCGGAGCAGCGCCGTCTCGAAGCGGTTCGGGTCCATGCCTTCGTCCTGATCGGCCAGCGACTCGAATAGGGCCGGCTTCATGTCGACCACGTCGAGCACCTTGTGCAGCATCGCGTGTTCGCCGTCACGCAGCCTAGGCGCGGTCTTCCGCTGCTCCTTGGTGAGCGTCACGAGGCCGGGGAAGAGCTCGTCGAGCTTCTCGACGAACTCGGTGGCGAGGGCCTTGGCCTTCCCGGCCCGCACTCGAAACTCGTCGAGCGGCATGTCTTCCCACGTGGTCCAAGTCGAATTCTTCTTTCGCGGTGCCATGGGTTCCTCCGTCGGATGATGGGGACAAGCTGGTGGCTTAGTCGCCAGCTGCGAGGTTCGCAAGGCGGGTGACCGCTAGAGCACGTTCTCGGCGAGCGCGCGGCGCTCTCGCTGGGTCGCGAGCAGGGCCTGCTCATGGATCCTCGACGCCGGCACGACCCGAGCCGGCGAGTCCACCGAGGGCGCGATGGTCGCCGTCACCGGTCGATGGTCGCCATCACCGGTCGATGGTCGCCATCACCGGTCGATGATTGCCATCACCGGTCGATGATTGCCATCATCGGTCCACAGTCAGCAAAAGCGAAGCGATGACCGCCAAGAACCGCGCGATGACCGCCAAGAACCGCGCGATGACCGCCAAGAACCGCGCGATGACCGCCAAGAACCGCGCGATGACCGCCCTGAGCCGCTCCCCGGCAGCCCTCTTCGCCTCGTACCCTCCGGAGGCCGCTCCCACACGACCGCCGCCGAGTGGCGTACGCGTGGAGGATGCCGTCCGGGACCGCGCGATAGACACGTGGACCACGGCCGGCCGCCCGATGAAAATCGGCGACCACGTTATAATTTGGCGCGGGAAAGGTCGCGGTGGTCGGCGGGGCATCGTTGCCTTCGGCGAAGTCGTCGAGGGCCCCCGGGGCATGCCGGATCATGAGAACCCGTATTGGGCAACACCACCCGGACCCGGAGACGTAGAGGACCGCGTCCGCATCCGATACGTCACGCCGCCGGGCCTTCCACTCTGGTTCAACGAACACGAGAACGTGCTCTCCGGCCTGTCAGTCGCCCGCGCACGCGGCGGCACGGTCTTCAACGTCACCCCCGAGCAATGGGAGGCCGTCGTGGCTGCGGCTGGTGGATGGACTCAGCGAGCGCTCGTCCCAAAGACAACGCAAATCGGCTTGGCGTACCGCCATGCCGACGAAACCAATGTCCTCACCTCGCGCGCTCCCTTTGTTGAGGTAGATTTCGAGAAGATCGAGCGCGGCAATTATGGACACGCGAAAACGCAGAACGCCCTCGCCGCCTTCCTTCAGAGCCACGGTCTCCAGCCACGCTCGCCGTCCCTGAGCGAACCGGAGTACGACCTCGCCTGGGAAGTGGGTACCACGATCTTCGTGGCTGAGGTCAAAAGCATCACCGATGCGAACGAGGAACGGCAGCTCAGGCTCGGGCTCGGTCATGCCCCATGATGGACGCGGGGATCCCTCAGGGCGCCTACGGCACCCAGCTCCCGACGCCACGGAGCGACACCAGCGCGCCGACCGGCGGCGACCTGTACGCGACCCCGACGCCATCCACCGAGAAATCGTTGCGCCGGAGCGGCACCAGCGCGGCGGCACCGACCTCGAAGCCGAGCGGACCTGCCAGACTCGCCAGCGACAGCTCGATCGGCACCGCCAGCCACGTCTTCTCGACGGCGTCGTTCCGCGTGAAGCCGCTCGCCGCCACCTTCAGCCGGCCAGCGTGAACGCCGGAGCACACGTCGAAGCGCAGCACCCCAGCGCCCGCGGCCGCGAAGCAGGCGCGCACGGCGCCGCCGAGCATCGTCTCGCGGAGCTCGCCCGGCCCGAGCTCCAGCGTCTGCGGGACGAGCCAGAGCGCGCCGATCGCCGCTCGAAATCGCGTATTGCCGATGCCGAGCTCCGCGGAGAGCGCGGGCGCGAAGGGACGCACCACGCCGAACAGGCCGGCAGCCCCCGCCGCCAGCGTGAGCCGCGTGGCGCCACGTTCGGACGCCGGCGCCTCGCGCTCGCCGCCGCCGGCGCCCGCCGGCGCGGGCCGCGCGACCGGCGGCCGCTCCGCCGAGGCGCTGGGCGAAGGCGCCGGCGCTGGAGGCGCGGGCCCCTGCGGGGACGACGCCTGCCCGTCGGAGTCGAGCAGCAGCGCGAGCGTCACCGCCGCCGCCTGCTCGAGCCCGGCGCAGCTGCGGCTGCGATCGCGCAGCTCGCGCGCGCCGCTCCCGCTGCGGATGGACACGCGGAAGCCGTCGGTATCCCCGGTGAAGTCGACGAGGTAGGAGCCGCTCGCACCCGTCTCCGGCCGGCCGCGCAGCTGCTCGACGCGCTCGATGAGGCCCGCCGCGTCCGGGCAGCTCTCGGCGCCAGCGCCGCGCGTCACGCTCAGGAACGGCTCGGTCTGTGCCGTGGCGGTCCCCGAAGCCGCCAGCATCGCACCAAGAACCACGGGAAAAGCGCGACGCCTCCGCATCCGGACGACGCGAGGGTAGCCGCCGCGCGGAGCACGCGCATTTATTTGTGATCGTCCCGGGCCGGCGTCCCCACTAGGAGGCCGAGTGGTATCGTCCCTTCACAATTCCGCGCTCGAGCTGGCGGCGTCTGCTCGTCTCGCTCGCTGACAGGTCACCGGGACGTCACGGCATGAGCACACCGGACCCCGAGTTTCGAGCCCTCTACGACGCGCACTTCAACTTCGTCTGGTGCTCGCTCAGGCGCCTCGGGGTGCGCGAGGCGGACGTGCTCGACCTGGCGCAGAAGGTGTTCTTGACCGCGCATGTCAAGCTCCCCGAGTTCGAGGGTCGATCGCTCCTCACGACATGGCTCTTCGGCATCTGCCAGCGTGTTGCGAGCGACTACCGGCGCTCCGCGCGGTTCCGGCGCGAGGTCACGACGGACGCCGCGGAGATGGACCTCTACGGCGGCGCGTCCGAGGAGCTCGCGCAGAACGCGGAGTCGCGGCAGCGCGCGCAGGCGGCAGAGGCCATCTTGAACAAGCTGCCGGAGCCGCAGCGCCTCGTGTTCGTCCTCTTCGAGCTCGAGGAGAAGTCGGGGCAGGAGATCGCGGACCTGCTGGGCATTTCCGTGGGCACCGTGCGCTCGCGCCTCCGCCTGGCGCGCGAAACCTTCTCGCGCGAGGTCAAGCGACTCGCGCTGGCACAGGACACGAGCCGAAAGGAGGCCGTGTGACGGGGGATCCTGAGCGGCTGCTGAGCGTCAAGAGCGGGGCGGACCCGCTCGAGCGGGAGCTCCTGGGAAGCGTGCGCCACGTGGGTCCGCCCGAGGGCGCGAAGGAGCGCGCATGGCGCGGCATCGCGGGACAGCTGGCGGCGGGGACGGCCGTCGGCGCCACGGCCGGCTCGAGCGCCGCCGCTGCCACGAAGGCTGGCGTCGGCTCGCTGTTGCCGTCGGCCCTCTCGGTCAAGGCAGCGGCGGTGCTCGTGGGCGGCGGCCTGGTGCTCGGCGGAGGGTACTGGGCCCTCTCCTCCCCGGACGAGCCCCCTGCCCCGCCCCGCGCGGCGGCCCCGGAGCGCGCGCCCGCGGAGGTGCCGCAGGAGGTGCCGCAGGCCCCTGTGGCGCCTCTGGAGGAGCCCAAGGCGCTTCCGGAGCCGCCGCTCGATGGTCCCACCGCGGCAGAGCCGACCCGGCGGCCGAGCGGGCCGAAGCCGACGGAGACCGATCTTCTGCGCGCGGAGAGCGCGCTGCTCGCGGAAGCGCGCGCCAAGCTGCGCTCTGGAGACGTGGCGGGAGCGACGGCGCTCCTCGAGCGCCTGCGCGCGCAGTTCCCGAACGGCGTGCTCCGGCAGGAGCGCGAGGTGCTGGCCATCGACGTGCTGGCCGCGCGCGGCAACGCGCAGGAGGCGAAGCGGCGTGCTCACGCCTTCGTCAAGCAGTATCCCAAGAGCCCCCACAGCGCGAAGCTCAGGCGGTTCCTGGATCAGCCGTGAAGCGCCGGTCGGCCGCTCGCATCGTGGCGTTCGGCTGCCTTGCTGCCTCCGGGTGTGATGCGGAGATCACCTCGGTCGGCGCCTGGGCGCCTGTCGTGTCCGGATCGTCGTATATCGAGGCGGAGCTCGGAGAGCTGAGCGACGGCTTCACCGTCGGTGAAGACAGCCGCGCTTCCGGGGGCCGCTTCATCGCGCCCCCTGCCGGAATGCCCTCGGACGAGGCGCCGGGGCTCGAGCGGGCTCGCTACAGCTTCGAGGCGCCGAGCGGGGCAGAATACGTGATCTGGGGGCGGATCCACGCTCCGAGCGCCCTCAACAACCGCTTCTGGTTCCAGGTGGACGGCGGCCCCTGGTACCTCTGGCGCATCAGCGTCGGTGACATCTGGTTCTGGGACGATCTCCACGACGACACGCGCTATGGCGAGCCGCTCCGCTTCCCCCTCTCGGCGGGAGCGCACGAGCTCGTCCTCGCGAACGCCGTCGAGGGCGTCCAGCTGGATCGGCTGTACTTCACGCCGGACGGCGACGAGCCTCCAGGCAACGACACGCCCTGCGATCCGCCGCACTCGATCGAGGTCGAAGGGGAATGCCTCCCGAGCTGCGGCGCCTTGAAGGGAACCGAGTGCGGCGACGTCGCGTGCGCAGGGCGCGAATTGCTCGAAGCCTACGATTGCGCGGTGTGCTGCAGCATCGAAGGACCGTGAACCGGCGGCGCTCCCGCCATCGGGTCGGAGCTCGGCGACCGTAGACCCACCTCTTCGTACCCATCGAAACGTCTCCACGCTTCGACGACGAAAAAGGTGATCGCGCCCGAGCGGGTCTCCCACCGAGGCGGAGTAGCCAGCAGCGTCGAGCGGAGCCCTGAATGACTACATCATCGATTGAACAATTCAAGTCCCACGGAAGCGTGGGCCTGCTCGCCGCGGCGCTCGCGCTGTCGGCGTGCATCGGCAACCTGGGCAGCGAAGACGGCACATCGCCGGAGGAGGGCACGAGCGGCAGCTCGAGCAGCGGAGGCTCGGGCTCGGGGTCGGCGGGCCCCGGCGAGCCATTGAGGTGCGACGCGAGCACCATCGATCCTGGGCCTTCGCCGATGCGGCTGCTCTCGCGGGAGCAGTACCTGAACACCGTGCGCGACCTCGTCGGCGACGTGCCCGGCCTGGATGCAGCGCTCGGCCCCGCCATCGAGGCGTCGGCGTTCGGCCTCTTGCAGCCGGATGTGACGCAGGTCGAGCTCGAGCATTTCCAGGCCGCGGCGGACGTCATCGCCGCGGCGATCGTCGGCAATCCGGCGGCGCGCGACAACATCGCGCCTTGCGAGGCCGGAGCCGAGCCGAGCGAGTGTGCGCGCCGGATGGTCGTGGGCTTCGGCGCCCGCGCCTACCGCGCTCCGATCACGGACGCGGTGGACATCGAGCGACACCTGCAGCTCTTCGACGTGGGCGCGGAGACGAGCTACGAACACGGGGTCGAGCTCCTGCTCCGCGGCATGCTTCAGTCGCCGCGCTTCCTGTACCGCGTCGAGATCGGCACCTCGGAGAAGGTGAGCGATCGCGCCGTGAAGCTGTCCCCCTACGAGGTGGCCGCCCGCCTCTCGTACATGCTCTGGGGCACCCTGCCGGACGCCAGGCTGAACGAGGCCATCGAGGACGGCAGCCTGACCACGAAGGAGGGCGTCGCGGCGCAGCTCGGCTGGATGCTCGAGGACGAGCGCGGCGAGAAGCTGGTCCATCGCTTCCTCGGCAGCTGGACGCACCTGAACGGCCTGAACAGCGTGGTGAAGGACGCGGACGCCTTCCCCGAGTGGCAATCACGATCGTTCCGCGAGTCGCTGCGCGGGCAGGCCGACGCCTTCTTCGACCACGTGCTCGACGACGAGGGAGGCAAGCTGAGCGCGCTCCTCACCTCGACGACGGTCTTCTACAACAAAGATCTCGGCGGGTACTACGGCGTCACCGGCGACGACTCCTTCCAGGCGCTGAAGCGCACGGACGGCGCCACCTCGGGTATCCTGACGCTCCCGGCGCTGCTCGCCGTCCAGGCGAAGCCCAGAGAGAGCTCGCCGATCTACCGAGGGAAGTTCGTGCGCGAGGCGCTGCTCTGCCAGCAGCTGCCCGCCCCGCCGGCCAACATCCCCAAGCCGCCCGAGGTCGACCCGAGCAGCTCGACCCGAGAGCGGCTGTCGCAGCACGAGGTGGACCCGAGCTGCGTCGGCTGCCACCAGCTGCTCGATCCGATCGGCTTCGGCTTCGAGCACTACGACGCGCTCGGCCGCTACCGCGAGCTCGACGGCGGCGAGCCGGTCGACGCGAGCGGCAAGATCATCGCCACCCGCGACATGAACGGCGAGTTCGAGGGCGTGGCGGAGCTCGGCGAGCGGCTCGCGGGCAGCGCCGAGGTGGAAGAGTGCGTGGCGCGCCAGTGGTTCCGCTTCGCGATCGCCCGCTTCGAACAGGACATGGACGGTTGCTCGATGGAGAGCTTGCTCGAGACCTTCAAGGCCGCCGGCCAGGATCTGAACGCGCTCCCCCGCGCCGTCGTGGAGACGGACGCCTTCCTTTACCGCCGCGCGATCGACGCGCACACGAAGGAGATGCCATGAACCGAAGAGGCCCTATCGACCTCCGCACCCAGATCAGCCGCCGCAAGCTGCTGGGCGGGCTCGGCGCCCTGACCGTCGCGCTCACGAGCCCCGTCTGGCGGAGCGCCACGGTGTTTGGTCAGGACGCGAAGCAGCCGGGCGCCAGGCGCTTCATCGGCATCTTCTCGGCGAACGGCACCGTGCCGTCGGCGTTCTTCCCGGCAGGGGACGCGCACGAGGCGCCGCTCACGCTCGGCCCGATCCTGGCGCCGCTCGAGGAGCACAAGCAGAGGATGCTTGTGCTCAAGGGCGTGCACATGAACTCGACGGTCGAGGACGAGCTCGGCGTCCCGAGCGAGAACAAGCCCGGCGGCCCGCACATGAAGGGCCCCGGCGCGATGCTCACGGGGGGCTCCCTGCTCGCCGGCAGCTTCACGGGCGCGGGCGGCCCCGCCGGCTGGGCGGATCGCATCTCCGTCGACCAGCACATCGCGGGTCGCATCGGCGGTAACAGCCAGTTCCCGTCGCTCGAGTTCGGGGTGCGCATCGAGGGGCAGGAGCCGCTCCGCGTCATCTCGTACCGCGGTCCGAACCAGCCGAACACGGCCGTCGACGATCCCTTCCAGATGTATGCGCGCATCTTCGCCAACGCGGATCTCTCCGAGACGGAGCTCCAGCGGCTGATCGCCGAGCGCCAGAGCGTGCTGGACTTCCTCAAGGACGATATCGGCCGCCTGAAGGCGCGCGTCAGCTCCGAGGACAAGGCGCGGCTCGAGGCGCACCTCGGCGGCATCCGCAACATCGAGCAGCGGCTGCAAAGCTCGGCGGTGTCGTGCACGCCGCTCACGATGCCGGAGAAATTCGACACGCGAGCGATGGAGAACTATCCGAAGGTCGGCCGGCTGCAGACCGACCTGATGCTGCTCGCGCACATCTGCGGCATGACCCGCGTCTCCACGTTCATGTGGGCCAACGCCGATAGCTGGCAGTACTATCCCTGGATCGGCGTGAACGAGGAGCACCACGAGCTCTCCCACGCCGGCGACAACGACGCGGTCGCGAACGAGAAGCTCGTGAAGATCAACGTCTGGCACAGCGAGCAGGTGAAATACGTGCTGGATCAGCTGGCGCTCGCGAAGGAAGTGGACGGCAGCTCGGTGCTGGACAGCACCCTGCTGCTCTGGGGCAACGAGCTCGGCGTCGGCAACACGCACACGTACAAGGATATCCCCTGGGTGCTCGCCGGCGGCGCGGGCGGCTACTTCAAGATGGGCCGCACCATGAAGTACGCCGATCTGCCGCACAACAACCTGCTCGTGTCGGTATGCAACGCCATGGGCCTCGACGACGTGACCACCTTCGGCATTCCCGGCGTGTGCACCGGGCCGCTGCCGGGCCTCCTGGCCTGAGCCCCTCTTTCGGCCTCGCATCCCCGGGTGGCCCGCGCACGCCGCGCAGGACGCCGGACGGACAGGCGCCCGGCGGCAGGATCCGGGTTGCCCCGGGCGGCTTCGGCGACTACGCTCCGACACATTTGGCTTGTGAGGAACCGTGGTCCCTGCGCCAGCTCAGTCCGCGTTCTCTGATTTCGTCCTGCTTCTTCTCTCCGCAGCGCCCAAGCTCGGGCTGCCGATCGACGCGGTCCTGCGCGACGCCGCGCTCCCGCCGGAGGCGCTCCGCCAGCGCGGGTTGCCGATCTCCCTGAGCGCGGCGCGGCAGATATGGTCCTCCGCCGAGAAGATGAGCGGCAATCCGCTGCTCGGGCTGCACGCCGCGCAGGGGCTCGAGGTCGGCTCGCTCGACCTCCTGGACTACCTGACACGGAGCAGCAGCAGCTTTGGAACAGCGCTGGAACGCGTCATCCGCTTCGCTCCGCTGGTCGCCAATGGGGGCGTCCTTAGCCTTCAGGTGACCGGTCGCCGCGCGCATTTCCGCCACCTCTCGCCGGACGGCGTGCCCGCCGTCGCGGATCTCATCGTCAGCTTGATGGTGCTCCGGGCGCGGGCGTTCTCGGGCGAGCACATCCGCCCGCTGGCGGTGCGCTTCCGGCACCGCCGCGAGCGCGTCGCAGGCGAGTACGAGCGCGTCTTCGACGCGCGGGTCGAGTTCGATGCCCCCTATGACGAGCTGGTCTTCGATCGGGATCTCCTGGAGCTGCCCTTCCATTCCGCCGAGCCGCGCCTCTGTGAGATCCTCGAGGACTGCGCGGCGGCGCGCCTTCAGGCGCTCGGCAAGCCCAGCGGGGCGCCGGCGGTCGCCGCCGGCGTCCCGTCGAGCTTCGTCGACGATGTCCGACAGGCCCTCCAGACCTGCATCGCCCAGGGCAACCCGAACATCGATCGCATCGCCGAGCACCTCGGCGTGAGCTCGCGGACGCTCCAGCGGCTGCTGCGAGAGCAGGGCACGTCCCACCGCGCCCTGTTGATGCAAGCGCGAACCGAGCTGGCGGATCGGTACCTGGCCTCGTCCAACCCCACGAGGCGCGCGCTCGCGGCCGGGCTCGGCTACGCGAGCGCGCGCTCGGTGTCCCGCGCGCTGCGCCGCCGGTGAGCCGAGCTCACCGGCGGTCCCGACGGACAGGTACGCCACGCGCGCGCGGTCCATGCCGACTCAGCCGCACATCGCGCCGAGACCGCCCTGCAGCATCACGGATACCATTGAATCTGAAGCTGCCTGTTGCTCGTCGTGCTCACCTGATAGACGACGTCGTTCGCGGTGCCCGGGAACGGGATCGTGGTCGTCGCGGACCAGCTGTTCGCCGGGGCGCTCTGGGGCGCCCCGCCGTTGGCCGACACGCTGACGCCGTTCAGCGGTACGCCGTCCGCCGGGCTCATCTGCAGCGTCAGGGTCGCCGGCGTCCAGGCGGTCGGGAGGCTCGCCCGATCGATCTGGAAGCAGGACGTCCCGTTGACCGACGCGACGATCGCCGTGCTCATCGGCCCGAGGCTCTGGCAGGGGGGCGCGGGGTTCTTGTAGAACCCGAACGTGTGCTGCCGCGTGAACATCGGGACGGTCGCGCTGCCGGCGTGGTCCGCGAACACCGTGATGTCGTGGCTCCCCGTCTCGGCGAACTGGCCGACCTTCAACGAGTAGACGCCGTCGTTGGCCGTCGTGTCGCCGTGCGCCGCAGCACCGTCGTCATGGAACGACAGGGGCGTGACCGCGCCGCTCGGGCCGGTCATCTCCGCGCTGACCGTGGCGCCCAGCACCGGGCTGCCCAGGTGGCTCACCTCGGCCTCCACGATGAGCGGCGCCGCCCCGACGTTCAGCGTGCTCGGCGTGACCTGGAGCTCGATCGCGTCGGCCAGGGTCGATACCGCGGAGTAGACGTAGATGGGCTGATCCGAGGTGTTGACGGCGCAGAACTGCCAGAACCCCTCCTCGTACGCCTCCGTCAGGTGCAGGGAGAAGCGCTTGAAGTTCTCCGCCGAGAAGAAGGTCAGGTCGGAGCCAGACGCGGCGAAGTTCGCCTCGGTGATCTGGGACGTCTGGTCCCACGGGGGAAGCAGGTAGACCTCCGGCGCGGCCGCCCCGACGAAGATCATCGTGAAATCCACGATCTGCGCCGCCGAGACCAGCGTGTCCGCGCACGCGAACGACACCGGCGACTGCGGCGACGGAGGCGGGATCTGCGTCAGCCCCTGGTCGATCATGCCGCCGTCGCGGCAGTCGTTCGCCATGCGGTTGAACGCGCCGATCAGCTCGAGCTGGTCGATCGCGCTGTCGCTGTCGGCGCGCAGGTAGAGCCCGGGCGAGAACCCGTAGTTCGCCGCGATGTCGCTCATCATCGCCTCGTCCGCTCCGGACCCGAGCGCGATCGAGTGGACCTCGTCCACCCGACTGAAATAGTCCCCATAGAAGTCGCTCGGGGCAGGCGGCGTGTTGTGCTGACCGTCGGACAGCAGGATGACGCACTCGCGCGCGCTCTTGGTCGGGCTCTCGGCGATCAGCATGTCGAGCGCCTCCTCCAGGCCGGCCCCGATCGAGGTCGACCCGTCCGCGACGAGCGCGTCGACCGCCGTGTCCAGGCCGGACGCCGGCAGCGCCGTCATGGGGTACGTGATCGACGAGGTGTCGGAGTAGCTCGCCACGCCGAGCAGCTCCGTGAACGACTGCGACGCTGGCACATTGCTCGATACGAGCGTGTTCCAGTAGATCTTGGCCGCCTTCTTCGCGAGCTCGAGGCGGTCGCCGTACATGCTGCCCGACCGGTCGATGATCAGCACATGGTTCGTGTCCAGCGGGGCGACCTGGGCCAGCGCCGCGGCCCCTCCCACCACGCTCGTGAGGAGACCGCCGGCGACGCCTGCGAACATTCTGAATGACCTTCTCATCATCTCCAATCCTTCTTGAGCATCGTTCAAAACCAAATGTCTAGTTTCCGCCCACCTCTGCACCACGCAGAGCAGAGCGGCGGTCTCCCGCACAGGAGACGGGCTCAGATCGGCGTTTTCGGCGCGCAAGCGCACTCCTGTGCGCTGAGCACCGAAAACGCCGAGGTGGGCCCGTCTCCGAAGCGGGTGACCGTCGCTCTAGAGCGCCGGCGTTCAGGGCCTCCGGAACACCACCTCGAGCTTGGGGAGCCGCGCGGCGTTCGCGTTGTCGCTCGACATGAACGAGACCTCCCGGTAGTTCCCCACCTCGCTCTCGAGACGCATCAGGAAGCCGTGGTTGTTCGCGGGCGCGCTCAGCATGTCCCGCACGAGCGCCGTCACGTCGACGCGCTCGTAGTCCTGACCGTCCGACGTGCTCTGCGGCAGGAGCACCTGGTTGAGCGTCGTGGTCGTGGGCTGGTTGGCCCAGGTCACGGTGTTCTCCTGCCACGCCGAGGTGACGCGCTGGAGCAGGAAGGCGTTGGAGCCGCCATACGTCGAGTGCCCCGGGAGCAGGCCGTTCCAGGTGCCCTGGCCGTAGAGGCGCGCGTCGGGATCGGCGTAGAGGCTGAGGCGCGCCCGCTCGATCGTGGAGCCCGCCGGGATGGTCGACAGATCGAAGCGGAACAGGCTCCGGTTCACGTAACTGGTATTGCTGGAGGTCCACACCCCCGCCGTCATATTCGGGGAGCTCCCGTTGTTGGTCCCGACGCCCCCGCTCAGGCTGGTGATGGTCGCATCGATACCGTCGCTGCCGGGCTGAAGCGTCAGCCGCTCCGGCTCGTTCTCGCACCGGCCGCCGACGATGAACACGCCGCTCACCGCGTCGCACTGCGCCTCGTAGGCCGGCGTGTGACAGGCGCCGTCAGGCTCCGTGCACGAGCCGATGGGCTCGGCCCCGCAGGCGTCGATCTGCGCGCAGCTGTAGCCGCTCACGAAGTAGCCGCCCGCCTCACGGCAGCTCGCGCTGGAGCTGACGCCGCCCGTGCCGAGGTCGGTGCAGCCCTGGGACCGGCAGCACGCGCCCTTCGTCTCGAGGAGGCAGCTCGACGAGCAGCCGTCGCCGTTCTGCGCGTTGCCGTCGTCGCACTGCTCGGACGCCTGCTGCACGCCGTCGCCGCAGCAGCGCTCGACGGTCACGCCCGCGTTCTTCACGACGGAGCACTGGATGACGTCGTCCTCGGGGCCCTGGCACGTCCCGCTCACGCAGGTCTGCCCCGGTCCCGTCGTGCACTCCGCGTCGTCGAGGCAACTGCAAGGCACGGTGTCCTCGGAGTGGTCGTCGAAGCAGGCCTCCACCTCCGCGAGCCACGCCTCGGCCAGGGCGCTCGGGTGCACCAGGTTGGACGCCTCGAGCCCGTTGCTCGTGTCGTACAGCAGCGCGGTCAAATCGAACGTGGGCGTCGGGGTGTTGACGACGGCGCCGCTGAAGGCGCCCACCCGCAGCTGGTTGGCGACGGCGGAGCCCTCCGCGTCAAGGCAGCCCCAGTGCTTGAGCAGGTTGATGTGCGCGTCCTGGCACGGGAAGCTGAGGTTGCCGCGCAAGCCGCTCACCAGCCCGACGTACGTGCAGGTGCCGGTCACGAACCTCTCGGCGAGCGCGTCCTTGTCCTGCAGCCACTCCATCATGGGCCGACCTTCGATGCAGAGGTTCTCCATCGTGGACACCTGCTCTCCCAGGTTGAAGCCGAAATTGAGGACCTCCTGCACGCTGCCCGTGACGTCCTCCGTGGTGGGGGGCAGCGGGTCCTCCGCGTGGAGCGGCAGCTCGTCCTTGCACCACGCGAGGAAGTCGGCGGTCTCCGACATGGCCGGTGCGTAGCGCTTCACCTCTTCCGGCTGGTAGTTCGTCACCTGGCCGAGCGACGCGCTGTCCCACTGGTACGTCGCCTCGAGCCCGGGCTGGAAGTTGGCCTTCGCGACCGAGCCGATATCCCAGGATCGGCGCCAGTCCCAGAGCGTGAACTTCCTCGGCTTCTTGAAGAGCTTGACCTCGAGGCCGACGTGAATGCCGGCGTTGAGCGCGGCGATGAGCTCGATCTCGCTCATGCCGTAGGTGGCGATCGCGTGGGCGGGCGCGTCGGGGTTCTTGAGCCCCCAGATCACCTGCTCGGCGTACTGGGCGCCGGCCTGCGGCGCGCACGCGCCGTCGGGCGTGCAGACCTGACCGTAGCCGCAGACGGTGTCCGCGGTGGCAGCGTCGTAGTTGCAGCGGCGGGTGCACGCGCCGTCGACACACGTGCGGCCTGGCTCGCTCGCGCAGGTCGGGTTCGGGTCCGCGCTGCAGAGACACGGGACCGGCGCGCCGCCGACCGTGCACAGCTTCTTCACCGCGTCGCACGTCTCGCCGCTCGCGCAGTCGGCGTTCGACGCGCAGCCGCACGCGGACTGGAAGCCTGAGTGGAGCGGGTGGCACCCGGGACCCCTCCACTCGACGACATCGCTCTTGGTCTCGGTCACGCAACGGTACGCGCCGAAGGTGCCAGGGCACTCGGCCTCCGTGACGTCGTAGGTAACGGCTCCGGGGATCGCTGCGTCGCAGTTGCTCCCGATCTTGCGGACGGTCGACGGCAGCGTGTCGCTCACGTAGATGTCGCCGGAGGGCAGCACGGCCAGGCCGCCGGGCAGCTCGAGGACGGCGGTCGTGGCCAGGCCGTCTTGCCACACGGTGCCAGGCCCGCCGGCGACCGTGGCCGTGGCGCCGAGCGCCGGATCGAAGCGCCGGACGCGACCGGGCTTGTTGCCCTCGCCGATGAGCACGTTGCCAGCGCCGTCGATCGCGAGCGCCTGCGGCGAGGTGAGCCGAGCGGCCGTCCCGACGCCGTCCGCGGAGCCCGCGGTGCCGTTGCCTGCCACCGTGGTGACCATCGAGGTCGCGATCTCGAACCGGCGCAGCGAGTGATTGAACGCGTCGGCGATGTACAGGTTGCCGCGCCCGTCGGCGACGATGCCGGCCGGCTCGGCGAAGCGCGCGGTCGTCCCCACGCCGTCGGCGTTCCCGGACAAGGGCGCCACGCCGGCGACCGCGATGTTCGCGCCCGTCGCCGGATCGATCCAGATCAGCGTGCGGTTCGCGCTGTCGGTGACGTACAGGTGGCCTCCGACCACGGCCACGTCACGCGGCGTGCCGACCACCGTGCGGTCGGCGACCGTCGTGACCTGCCCGCTGCTCAGCGTGATCTTGCGGATCGTGCGGCTGCCGCGATCGGCGAGGTAGAGGGCGCCGTCGTGGAGCGTGATGCCCGAGATGGTGTTGAACCGCGCGGCGGTGCCCACGCCGTCGGTGGTGCCCGAGACGGTCGACCCCGCGATCGTCGTCACCGCGCCGCTCGTCAGGTCGATGCGGCGCACGGCGGTCCGGTCCGCGACGTAGAGCATGCGCGTCGACGCGTCATAGGCCAGGTCGCCGGCCTGGAGGAAGCGGGCCTGCGCGTAGCTGCCGTTCGTGAGGCTGCGCGACCCGGCGAGGCCGAAGGGCGACGACGCCACGGGGAGGCAGCAGACGCCGTGCTTCTGGCAGCCCGAGATGTCGCGGAGATCGTCGCTCCGCACGTCGGTCACGCAGGTGCCGTCGCTGTCGCACTCGTCACAGGTCTTGTTCGCGTTCCACTTGGCGGTGAAGCCTGCCTGGAAGGCGCTCTTGAGCAGCTTGGCCTGCTTCTCCTTCATGAAGGTGGCGAGCAGCTCGTACGAGAGCTTGCCTGAATCGCACCACTCCTCGGTGATCCCCGTCCAGTCGTCGATGCAGGCGCGACCGCCGGTGGCGAAGGTGAGGCAGCAGGAGTTGTTGGTGTCGAGCGGGGAGCAGCCGAGGTTCAGCTCGGACTCCTCGACGAGGCGGTTCGAGCAGTACGTCTGATCTTTGTAGTTGAAGACGGGCTTGCACTCGAGGGACTCGTCAGGGTTGCTGTTCACGAGCGCCTGCTCGAGCGAGGTGTTGAGGTCGACCACGCCGCCGGAGCCGCTCGGCTTGAGATCCACGGAGAAGCCGATGCTCGCCTCCACGCCGACCTTCAGCCGCTTGCCGAGCGGCACGCCGAGGAAGAGCTTCGCGCCCACCTCCGGGCGCACCGAGACCTCCGTCCCCGCCTCGCCCGTCACGTCCGGCGCCTGGAACGCGTGCATGTCGCGATCGAAATCGACCTCCCCGATCTTGTGGTTCGTGTGCTTGTTGAGCGCCTCCTGCAGGCGCTTGCGCATGAAATAGGCCTCGTCGTACCACTTGACCCCGGCGCCGAGCCGGAAGTACGGGATGAGGAACGCGCCGGGGACCGGGGGGAGCGGGATCTTCGTCAGCTCCTTCTCGATCGGCTTCATCTGCATATCCAGGTTGAGCGCCGCGGCCATGACGGCGGCGGAGCGCCCCTCCAGCTTCTCGGCCGGCTTCGCCGCGCTCCTGGGCCAGGTGGCCGGGCTCGGAGCGCCGCTCGGCGTGTAGTCCGCCGTGTAAGAGAAGGGCATGTATGTCCCGACGAGGAACTCCTGCGGGGACACCCGGCCGTCGTGGTCGGTGTCGAGAGATTCGACCTGATCCCCGTCCGCGAGGTAGAAGAGCCCTTTTCGCTTCGCTGCGGAGAGGCTGAGGCCGCCGCCGCCGGAGTGGCCGAATTCCTCGAGGCCGAAGGGGGCCTCGCGGTTGAACCACTTGTACCCGTCGAGCTGCATGTTGAACTCCACCCCCGGGAGGATGCTCAGCGTCTCGCCGAACGCCGTCACGGCGAAGCCGCCGGTGCGCATCTGGGCGCGCCGCTCCTCGCTCAGGTTACGCGACTCGTAGCGGCCGCCGATGCCCCAGTTGCTGTCGCCCATCCTGGCGTACGCGCCATGGCCGGCCCAGGGGATGCACATGTGCAGATCGGGCCGCTGCTTGGAGTAGCCGCCGAGGTGGTAGCCCTCGGTGTAGAGGTCGATATAACACTGGATCTTCGCGAGCAGCTCCGTCGCGTTCTCGAGGTCGCCGCCGAACTGCTCCAGGAAATCGGCGAAGCGCCCGTCGGCGATTTCGCCGGCCATCTTGTCGAGCCACTTGACGATATTGCGGGCCCATTTCGCCTTGCCCTCCTGGGTCTGCTGGACGTCGTTGGAGAGCCAGACGAGCACGCCCATGCTGCAGGTGTTCGTCGGCGTCGTGGCCGGATCGCAGAAGTCGGAGCACTCCTCGTAGGTCGTCTGGCCCTTCTGGATGACGTCCGTGCACCCGGCGTCCACGCGCTGGGTGCAGATGCACCTGCCTTTGCCGGCGTCCTCGACGGTCTCCGTGTCGGAGGCGTTGATGGCCTCGGCCGTCTTGTTGACGATCGACGAGAGGATCTGCATCGACTGCAGGACATGGAAGTTCGTCGTGATGTTCTGGAGATCGGCGCCCTTCGGGTTCGGATTCTCCGGCATCTTGCCGAGCAGGTTCGGGTCGCACGCCTTGGGCTTGAACTCGAAGCCTGAGCCTCCGCCGGCCCCGCTCGCGCTGCTGGCGCTGCTCGACGCGCTGCTGGCGCTGGTGGAGCTGGCGCTGCTCGACGCGCTCGCGGCGCCCGAGCCGGTCTCGAACCCCTCGAAGACGGCGTCCGGCCGATCGGGCTGCTGAGACCACCTCGGCCAGCTCGGTGCGCCGCTCTGGCAGCCCACGTCGTCCGCGGAGCAGAGCGCTTGCTGCACGCTTCCGATGGGCTCGTTCGGCTCGCTTGGCTCGTCGGCGCCGCCCGCGCAGGCCGATGCGACGATGCCCAGGCACAGGAGGAGCGGGAGGCGCCCCGCGCGCCTGGGCTCCGCGAGGGCGTCTCGTGATTGGATGAGCTGACGTATCAGCATGGACCTGAGAGCTGTCATTGAATCAACCCCGACGGCCTGATCGGCCGAGATGAGCGGACGTGACGCGGTCGGCCGCCGTGCCCGCTCGCGGAGCGGCTCGCGGTCTCCCATCGTTGCGTGGATTAGCTGCCTCTGGGCCGGCGGCGAAGGCGACAAACCGCGCCATGCGCTGACAAAACCCGCCACGCACCGCGCGGACCCGGTTCACCGCTTGAAAATGCGGTGGGAGCTACCCCAGCTAACCAGGCGTCCCCAGCGCCTGGAACCCCCACGACCGAACCCCCGGACCGCGACATCCATGACCTGCCCCGACGATTGCCTCACGCGCGCTCTATCGACTCGACCCGGCCCGGCGCCCCGAGCGCGCCGCCGGCGCTGGCCGCGCCCCTTCGCGACCGCGGCCCTGGCCGCCCTCGCGCTCGCGACGTCCGCGTGCGACCCGGGAACGCCCTCGCCTCCCGGCGAACAGGGCGCGCCGGACGATCTCGCGCGCTCTGCGTCGCTCGGCCTCTCCGCGAGTGCCGCGACGGAAGCCGGCGCCGCCGCGGCGCTCCCGGTCCCCGCCCCGGCGGCGCTCGGCGGAGCGCCGGTGAGCGGGTTCGCCGACCTGCACTTCCACATGATGTCGGAGGAGGCGTTCGGGGGTGGATGGCTCCACGGCAAGCACGACGGCGCCGGCGCCCTGGACGATTGCGACGGCGGCAGTCCAGGGAGCGATCACGCGCGCGTTCGACAGGATCTCAGCGCGCTCCTGGACCGGTGCCCTCAGTCGACGATGCTCGACTTTGCGAGCAGCGGCGCGCTGTCCGCGCTGCTCGGCCTGGGCGGCGGCATCGGCGGCTCGGAGGTGATCGGCCAGGCGGAGGGGACGAGCGGCGACACAGGGCTCCACCTCGAGCGAAAGCGCTCCTCCGAGGGGTGGCCGCGCTGGGACACCATCGCTCACCAGCAAGGTCACGTGAGCTGGCTGCGCGCGGCCCACGATCGCGGGCTGAGCCTCATCGTCATGTCGGCGGTGAGCTACGACTGGCTCTGCTCGATCCTGCCGGAGCAGAACCGGCAGCGGGCCTGCGACGAGATGGTGGATGTCGATCTCCAGATCCAGATGACCCACGCGCTGGCCGCGCGAAATGCCGGCTGGATGGAGGTCGCGCTCTCACCGGCGCACGCCCGGCAGATCATCGGCGCGGGCAAGCTGGCGGTGGTGCTGTCCATCGAGGCCAGCCACCTGTTCGGCCGCGACGTCGACGCGGCGAAGATGCGCGCGCAGCTCGCCAAATACCACGCCCTCGGGGTCCGGACGCTCCAGCCGGTGCACCAGACCGACAACGCCTTTGGCGGGGCGGCGCTGCACAACCCGATCTTCCAGCTCGCGCAGTACACCGAGAACTGCTTCATCGACACCGACTGCGGCGCCACCCTCGCGGGGATCACGCTGGGCATGGATGTCGACGCGAGCTGCCGCAACGTGCGCGGGCTGACGCCCCTCGGCGAAGCGCTCGTCGGCGAGATGATGGACCGGGGGATGCTGCTCGACGTCGCGCACCTCTCGGAGCGCGGCGTGGATCGGGTGTTCGAGCTGGCGCGGGCGCGCGACTATTATCCGATCTACATCTCCCACGGTCACTTCCGGGAGATCATGGCCAGGGCGGTGGCGGAAAAAGAGAAGTCCACGCCGGCGCGGGTGATCCGGATGCTCCGGCAGACCGGCGGCATCTTCGGCCTGCGCACCGCGCACGACGAGACCCGGCAGTACAGCCGCAGCTCCGTCGAGAACAGCTGTCAGGGCTCGTCGCGCTCCTTCGCGCAGGCTTACGAGTACGGGCGGCTCGGCCTGAAGGTCCCCATGGCCTTCGGGGCAGATCTCAACGGCTTCATCCAGCAGACCCGGCCGCGCTTCGGCGAGGACGGCGCCTGCTCGGCGGCGTTCCAGGCAGAGGCCGATTGCCAGGCCTGGGAGCAGCGCGAGCAGGGGCCCGGCCCCCTGGGGACGGAGTTCGACGAGAAGGGCCTGGCCCACGAGGGGATGCTGCCCGACCTCCTGGCCGACCTGGATCGCCTGGGCGTGGACACGACCGGCCTGAGGTCCTCGACAGAGTCCTTCCTCCGCATGTGGGAGCGCGCCCAGGGGCCGCGGGCCGGGATGGCCGATCCCGCCACCGATCTCGACGAGAGCGGCATCGCGCCCTTCGCGCCCGCGGAGGAGCGGGAATCTGCCTATCCCACGAAGTGCGGCGCGGCCTACTGCCCTGGATTTCAGGTGCTGGGCGGGAGCTGCCGGTTCGACGAGGAGTGCGAGAGCGGCCAGTGCACGGCCGTCGCCTGCAACGCGATCCCGGGCCGCTGCGTCTGCAACGACGACGCCGATTGCGGCGGCGGCCTCCGCTGCGCGCGGAAGACGCCTGGTGTCGGCGGCGACAACGCCTGCGAGCCAAAGAAGGCCGAGCATCAGCTGTGTACGCGCGACGGCGAGTGCGCCTCCGGCCGCTGTGGCGGGCTGATCGCCGGCGCGGGCTTCTGTTACACGCCCGGCTCGAAGGCCATCGGCCAGGGGTGCCGTGTGAACGAGGAGTGCCCCAGCAACCGCTGCGGCGATCTCACCCAGACGTGCCTCTGCCGCTCCGACGCGCACTGCGCGGCGGGCCAGTTCTGCGGGTGGGGCACCAACGAGGGCGAGTGCGTGGACAAGCGCGGCCGGGGAGCGGCGTGCACGAAAGACAACCAGTGCGCATCCGGGAACTGCAGGTTCCTCTTCTGCCGCTGACGCGTCACGCGACAATGCGTCTCCGTCGCTGAGGCGCTGGTTCCGCGGGGCAAAGCCGTATGCGGCCGCGGAAGAGACCCGACATGCGCGCCAAGGCTGGAAGTCGCGGACGGATCCCGTCCAGCCGGAGCGAGCGCACGGCGCGCGGCCCGGCCTGGACAGCAATCCTCGCGCACCGCGGTCTTACCATTCATCACCGTTTTCTATTGCCACATTTCGGGTTCGGCCTATATTCCACACCAATCAACTTTCCTACCGTCCGCCGCGCATCGGCCGCGGCGTGCTGCGGCGCTTGCGCTTCTCAAGCCCAGGACGCTCGTCCATCATCGCTTTGCTGCATCGGCCAGGGAGCGGAGCGCCGCTCCGCCGATCGGAGAAGCCAGATCACGCCTCGAGAAGCCAGGCAGCGCAGCCACGCTGGACGAGCAGCGCGCGTCGACACTGTTCCATTCGTCCGAGGGGGGGAGACATGGATGTTCGTGATATTTACGGCGTGGGAGGCCGCGACCAGGGCCGGGCGGGGCTTCCATGGAAGCTCGCGATCGCGCATGTGGTGAGCAGCTTGAAGGCCGGCGACGCCGAGCGGGTGGTCGTCGATCTGGCGGCGCTCCAGCGCGCTGCGGGCCACGACGTGACCGTGATCGCCGTCGCCGATGAGCCGGACGGCCCGCTTGCGGAGCACCTGCGGCGGCGCGGCGTCGAGGTGCAGCTCCTGCCGAAGCGCCGCGGCTTTGACGTGAGCATGACCGCCCGGCTCGTCGCGCTCTTCAGGGCGAGAGGGGCCTCGCTCGTCCATGCACACAACCAGCTGCCGCTCGTCTACGCGGCGCCCGCGGGCTGGCTCCACCGCGTCCCGGTCGTCCACACGAAGCACGGCGCCTCGGAGGACCTGCAAGGCCGGCGATGGCTGCGCAGCGCCGCCGCCGCGTTCGTCGACGCCCACGTCGCGGTCTCGCGGCCGACCGCCGAGACCCTGGTCGGCCAGGGACAGGTCAGCGCCGGGAAGCTGCACGTCATCGCCAGCGGCGTCGACCTGTCGCGGTTCGCGCCCGATCCGGTGGCCCGGGCCCGTGTCCGGGCCGAGCTCGGCATCTCGCAGCAGGCCTGGGTGCTCGGGAGCGTGGCGCGCCTCTCTGCCGTGAACAATAACGCATTGCTCCTGCGCGCGGCCGCGCAGGCGCTGCCGGAGGGCGGGCGGCTGCTCCTCGTCGGAGATGGCCCGGAGCGCGCGCGGCTCATCGCGCTCGCACACGAGCTCGGCCTGTCCGGGCGCGCGCTGTTCGTCGGCAGGCGGCACCGCATGCCCCAGATGCTCGCCGCGCTCGACGCGTTCGCCGTCTCCTCCATCTCCGAGGGCCTACCGCTCGCCGTCCTCGAGGCGATGGCCGCCGGGCTCCCCGTCGTCGCGACCGCGGTGGGCGGCGTGCCAACGGCCCTCACCGATGGGTACACGGGCTTCCTCGTGCCTTCCGGGGACGCCGAGGCGCTCGCGGCCAGGCTGACGGAGCTCCGCGACGACCCCGCGCTCGCCGCGCGCATGGGGCGATACGGCCGGAAGGTCACGCTCCAGCGCTACTCCGCTGCCCGCATGGTCGAGCGTTACATGGACCTCTACACGCTGCTGCTCGTACGGCGGCTGCACCGTGGCATGCCCGCCGTCCGGCCGAGCGACCTGCTCGCCTATGCGCGGAGCTCGTGCTTCGTGCAGCGCGCGTTCGGCGTCAGCGAGGCCGCCGAGGCGCCGGGCGGCGGCTGGAGCACGCCGCGCAGCGACGCGGCGGCCAGCGCGCGGCCGCGCTCGCCGATCGCGCTGTCGATCTGAGCGAGCGCTGCGACGCAACTCAACCTCGCCTCGGCCCTGCGCACTCGGAAGCCGGCGGGCGCGGTCCGCGGGGACACGCCTACGACGTCACAAGGTGTTCGAGGAGGATCTTGAACCCGAGGCCGATGAGAACGACCCCTCCAGCCAGGTCGAGACGCTTGCCGAGCATCGCCCCGAACCGCCGTCCCGCGAAGAGCCCCGCTGCGCTGAGCAGCGCCGTGACGACGCCAATCGTCACGACGGAGATCGCGAACGGGGCGTTCAGCATCGGCAGCGTGATGCCCACGGCGAGGGCGTCGATGCTCGTGGCGATCGCCAACACGAACATCGAGCTCAACGCGAAGGGATCGGCCGTGGTCTCGCCCTCGCCGCCGTCGTCGCCGCCGTCGCCGCGGGCTTCCCAGAGCATCTTTCCGCCGATGAACGCGAGCAGCACGAACGCGATCCAGTGGTCCCACGCTTGCACGCGCGGGCCGATCCGCGCTCCGAGCAGCCAGCCGATGACGGGCATCAGGGCCTGAGCGCCGCCGAAGAACCCCGCGACGAGCAGGACATGGCGCGCTCGAATCGCCGGAACAGACAGCCCTCGTGCCGCCGCGACAGCGGTCGCGTCCATCGCGAGCCCGAGCGCGAGGAGCAAGATCGCGCTGAAATTCACGAGCCCCTCCGCGCGTCACCGGCAGCGAGCGGGTGAACCTCGACCGTGACGTGCTGGAGGCTCGCGATCGGGACGAGCGCGTCACGGTAGGCGGAAGGCGCCAGGGGGCTCGGCACCGCGACCGAAACGATGCAGGCGCGCGCGCCGGGACCGATGTCCCACAGGTGGAGATCGACGACGCTCGCTCCTGCGAAGGTAGACTCGATGCGATCGCGGATGCGCTGAGCAAGGGGCTCGGAAGGGACGACGTCGAGCAGCTGCCTGGCCGCCTGCCGGCAGAGTCCGTAGCTCCACTTCGCGATGACGAGCCCGCCGACGATGCCCATCGCGGCGTCGAGGAACGTCCAGCCAAGGTAGCGCCCGCCGAGGAGGGCGAGGATCGCGAGCACGCTGGTCAGCGCGTCCGCGAGGACGTGGAAGTACGCCGCACGCAAGTTGTGGTCGTGCCCGTGGTGGTCGTGGCCACGGGCGTGCTCGTCGTCGTGATCGTGATGGCCATGGTCCTGGTGATCGTGGTCGGGATGGTCGTCGTGCGCCTCGTGATGGTGCTCGTCGGCGTGGAGGAGCCGCACGCTGACGAGGTTGACCGCGAGACCAACGACGGCGACGGGAAGCGCCTCGGAGAAGGCGATCGACTCGGGATGGAGGAAGCGGCGCAGCGACTCGACGACCATGAGGAGCGCGACGAGCGCGAGCACGACCGCGCTCGTGTACCCGGCGAGGGCGTGCACCTTGCCCGTGCCGAAGGAGAACGCGCTCGACCCGGACTGCTTGCGCGCGAACCAGTACGCGAAGGCCGCCATGCCGAGCGCGCCCGCATGCGTGGCCATGTGCCACCCGTCCGCCGTGAGCGCGAGCGAGTTCGTCGCATGGCCGACCACGAGCTCCGCCGCCATCATGGCGAAGGTCAGCGCAACGACCCACCGGGTCCTGGCTTCGTGCGAAGGCGCGGCGGCGCCGTGGTCGTGGGCGTGTCGAAGCTGGGCGAGCCGATCGGATCCCGTGGAGTCGCTCATCGTTGCTTCCTTCACTTCACATAGGCGCGGACGATCTGAACCAGCTCCTCCGCGGCCTCCCGCTGGGGTGCCGTCGCACGCTCCCCGTCGATGACGTGCGTACGGATGTGAGCTTCGATGAGCTCGCCCACGAGGCCGTT
The DNA here is from genome assembly GCF_051527395.1 of Sorangium sp. So ce281. Classification (NCBI taxonomy): domain Bacteria; kingdom Pseudomonadati; phylum Myxococcota; order Polyangiales; family Polyangiaceae; genus Sorangium; species Sorangium sp. So ce281. The sequence goes on along the minus strand of NZ_CP150322.1, from coordinate 830,191 downwards.
CAGCGCGCCACGCGCCGAGGTCACCGTCTGCAGGACCTCCGAACAACCCGCTTCGCCCTCGAGGGCCCGCTCGACCGCCTCGAGCTGCCCGCGGATCCGCCGGACGCGCGCGATGAGCTTCTTCTTGTTCTCGACCGTGTGCACGCCCATAGAATAGGGGGGTATACTATATGGGTCAAGCGCCTCGTGCTGGCTCCTCTCGGAGGCCGGCGACGGTGGCTCGGTCAGGCGCGAATTCGCCGTCACCCGTCGGGCAGGTAGCGCCTCGGGCCGAAGCCGGGCCAGCGGCCTCCATGAATCTGCCGAGTACATCGCACACGTCACCACACCTCACCAGCATCGACACGCGGCAACGCCGCACGTTTTCGTCAATTTCAACCAAGCGTCCGGGCGCGCGCGAGCGGAAGATGGATGCTTCGAGCAGCGAGCGCCGCTCGAAGCACCACGGTGAACATCGTGGTGTTCACCTCGTTCCCATGGAGGGAAGCGCCTATGCTGGGATGGTTGGGATTTCTCGCGGGCAGCGCCTTCGGCGCGTACGACATCGCCTCGGTCGAGGTCACGCGACCGCATCCATCGCTCGAGAGGGTGGTCTACGAAGTGGACGCCGGGGACAGCCCCCTCGATCGATTCTCGATCATCCACGTGAGCAAGCGCGGGGCCGGCCGCGGCTGCAGCGAGCCCGTGATCCTCTTCAGCCCCTTCACGTTTCCGGGCGAGTTCTACGAGATCAGCGAGACCGGGAGGTACGCGAAGTCGGCCGCGGGCGAGCTCGCCATGGCCGGCCACGACGTCTGGCTCGTCGACCAGCGGAGGACGGAGCTCCCGCCCGGCGCGTGCGAGTCCGGCGCGGCCGATTGCAGCGTGATGGCCGACTGGGACTTCGACACCCTCTCGAACGACGGGCTCTTCGCGCTCGCCCTCGTGCGCTCGCAGAACCCCGGCGCGCGGCCCGTCATCGGGGGATTCTCCGCGGGCGCCAACACGGCCATGGCGCTCGTCAATCGCGCGCCCCGCGCCTTCTCGGGCGTGTTTCTCTACGAGGGCACCTTCTACACCGAAGATCCGGAGATCGCCGCGCACAACGACGCGATCTGCAGCAACCTCGAGGGGGCGCTCGCCGCGGGCTCGACCTACGATCCCAGCATCGCCGTCCTCGGGCTCGCGTTGCGCGGCGCCGCCGCCGATCCTCAGGGCATGTTTCCTCTGCCCATCTTCCCCTCGGGCACGACCAACCAGCTCGCCATGCTGCTCGTCTTCGGCGCCCCGCCCCCTCCGGGCGCGCTCGCCCCGACGCCCTCGTTCGTCCGCGCCGTCGCCGATTTCGAGACACAGAGCCTCGTCTATAGCGACCAGTCCCGGCTCGAGCTCGTAGGCCCCCTCTTCGACAATTACGGCTCCCTCGCCGCCGTCCGCGATCTCGCGTGCGGGCTCTCGGGGCGCGACGCGAGCCACTTCTCGAACCTCTCCGCGTTCCGCGGCGACGTGCTCATCTACGTCGAGGGCACCGGCTTCGGCCCCGCCATGTTCGACACCGCCGGTCTCTTCGATCGCGCCGCGTCCGTCACCATCGATCACAACCCCGAGCTCGGCGAAGCGGACGTGTACTTCAACGTCCACTGGAAACAGACCTTCCTCGGGCCCTTCACGCGCTGGCTTCGCCAGAAGATCTAGGACGCACTCCGATCAGGGGCGTCAATTTTCCAAAAATAATCGACCTATTTCCGCCGTTCTCGCGCCCATGGCACCTCGACACTGCTGGCATCACAACCGGGGCAGCGAGGCGGGCCAGCCGTGGCGCTCCGTGGCGCTTGCGGAAGCCGAGGTGTGCGTCGACCAGCTCGGGGCCGCTGCTGGGGTTGCGCGACATGGCCCCGGCGCGGACCAACCGCGACCTCTGCGCGCAAACGAGGGGTGGCCCTAGCCAGTAGAGAGACGGCAGCGTCGTTGGGCTCGGCCCGTTGCCGGGGCCGAGCCGCAGTCCCAGCAGCTACGGCACGAGCGCCGCGCGTTGCTCACGCCGCCCGTAGGGAGTCACGCCCCGCGGCTTGTACACGGAGAGCGCCGTGGCCACGAGCAACGTCACCAGGGCGGCAGCAGCATCGGCCACGAGCTGGATGCGCACCTGGCGAAGATCTCCACCGGACAGCGCCGTCTCGGCCGCGACGCTCGCCACGTAGTGGATCGGCCGCGTGTGCAGCAGCAAGACGCCCGTGGCGACGACGGTCAGCAGGAGCTTGAACACGACCCAGTAGTGCCGGAGCAAGCCCCACGGCGTGCCCAGCGACTGGACCACCCCGGTGAGCAGCGAGGCGAGGCTCAGCGGAACGATGACGAGCCACGTGATCAGATCCATCGCGATGTAGGCGGCGCGCACCATCGGCGCATCCTGGCAGGTCAAACCGGCAATCGCGAGCGCGAGGAAGGCCGCGACGGAGCCGAGCCAGCCGACCGAGGACGTGACATGCGCGGTGAGCGCGAGCTTCCGGAGCGGGGGGGTCATCGTCATCATCCGTGGCCGCCTTCCAGAGGCGCGGGGCCGCGGTGACCGGCCGGCGTGTGGCTACCTGGACCACCAAGGCTCATGCCGGTGAGGTGCAGGACGACCAACAGCACGACCAGGACGACAACGATGGCCCCGAACGCCTTCACCCAGCGCGGCGTGGGAGGGGTAGACCCGCCGTCCAGCCTCAGGCCGGCGTCGGGATAACGGGGCGGGTCAGCCATGTGCATCTCCTCGGTTGAGCGTGGATGTCAGGGTCGACCTCAACTTTATCAATACACTTTGTACACGTCAAATCACTTTGTCTATGATACTGTCGTCGTGTATACTCCGGGCGTGCCGAAGCTGTGGAACGAGACGATCGAGACGCACCGCCGCGCGGTGCACGATGCGATCCTGGACACCACCGCGGCGCTGGTCGCCGAGCACGGACTGGCGTCGGTGACGATGTCGCAGATCGCCGAGGCGACCGGCATCGGGCGCGCGACGCTGTACAAGTACTTCGCCGACGTCGAGGCGATCCTGGTCGCCTGGCACGAACGGCACATCGCCGGCCACCTCAAGCACCTCGCCGCCGTCCGGGACCAGGCGGGTGACGCGGGCGCGCGGCTCGAGGCCGTGCTCGAGGCCTTCGCGCTCATCGCCCACGAGCACCCCACCACCGAGCTCTCGGCGCTCTTGCATCGCGGTGAACACGTCGCCCGCGCGCAGCAGCACCTCCGCGACTTCATCCGCGACCTGGTCGCGGAGGGCGCGAAGGCCGGTGCCTTCCGGGATGATGTCGCGCCGGACGAGCTCGCGCAGTACTGCCTCCACGCCCTGACCGCAGCCGGCAGCCTGCCGTCCAAGGCTGCCGTCCGCCGGCTTGTCGCGGTCACGCTGGCGGGGTTGCGCCCCACGCGCTGAGTCGTCCCGAGGCGGACGGCGGTCCGCGATCCGCAAGGCTCTGCCCCGCGCACGAGGCGCCCGAGCGCCCAGGGCGCCGCCTCGAGGAGCGTCACCGCGTGGCCGAGCCTCCGGAGGGATGCAGCGCGCTCGAGGCCAGCAGCCCTCCACCGACGATGGCGACGCGGGGACCTTCAACCAGTCGCGCCCGCCGGAGCTCGTGACCTGACCTTCATCAGGCCACGAGCCCCGGGCACTGCGGGCGTTCAGGCGGCGCGGGGGCGCACGTCGTAACCGGCCCCGCGCACGGCCTCGACGAGGGCGTCCACGGGCGCGCTCGTCGGATCGTGCTGCACCACGACGGTGCCCTCGCGCAGGCGCACGTCGACCTTGGCCACGGCGCCGCCGAGCTCGCGAAGCGCGCTGTCGATGTGGCGGATGCAGGACGGGCAGCTCATCCCGTCCACCTGAAGCATGGTCTCTTTCATGACGTCTTCCTTTCGGCGACCCACAGGCCGCTCACCCCCGAAGACGCAGCCATCGGGATTCATTACACGGCGCAGGAGCCGTCGCGTTTGTCGGGGGAGCTGGGCGAAGCCCCCCCAGTGCCCCGGACATGCCGGCCGTGCAGCCGCTTGCGCGGTGAGCTCCAGCGCTCTTGCCGTAATCCGCGGAGTGACCCTGCGTCTGCGCTGGTCGACAAAGAGGTGATCATGTCGACCGCATCCGTCTCCATTCCCGCCCCGCAGGACACCGACGAGGGCGCCATCTGCCGCATCGATCTGCCTGTGGAGGGCATGACCTGCGCCGCTTGCGTCCGGCGCATCGAGCGGGCCTTGCTCGCGATCGCCGGCGTCAGCGACGCGAAGGTCAACCTTGTGACCCGCACGGCCATAGTCACGTTCGACCCGTCCGCCGCGTCCACCAAGACCCTCGTCGCCGCCATCGAGAGCGCGGGCTACAGCGTCCCGGAGAGCAGCGCCGCGCCGGGCAGCACCCCCCTTGCTCCTGCCGACCGGGCAGCCGCCGCCGAGGAGAGCCTCGACGGCGAGCGGCGCGTCCTCCGGCGGGACTTCGTGATCTCGCTTGTCCTGTCCGTCCCGCTGCTCGTCCTCGGGATGTCGCACGGCCGCATCCCGGGAGCCGACGGCACGATCGGCCGGTTCGTCCAGCTCGCCCTCGCGACCGCGGTGGTCGTCGGCCCCGGCCGCAGGTTCTTCCGGCTCGCCTGGGCCGCGCTCCGGCACCGGGCGGCCGACATGAACACGCTCGTGGCCCTCGGCACCGGCGCCGCGTGGGTCTACTCCGCGATCGCCGTCGTCGCCCCGCAGCTCTTTCCCCACGCCGAGCACGGCATGCGGCCGCATGTCTACTTCGAGGCCGTCGGGGCCATCATCAGCTTCGTCCTGCTCGGCAAGCTCCTCGAGACACGCGCCCGCAAGCGCCTCACCGACGCGGTGCGTGGGCTCGTCGCGCTCCAGCCCAGGACGGCGCGGCGCCTCCGCGGCGATGTGGAGGAGGAGATCCCGGCCGCGGATCTCTCGCCCGGCGACATCGTCCGCGTTCGGCCGGGAGAGCGGATGCCGAGCGACGGCGAGGTCGTGTCCGGCACCTCGGCCATCGATGAGTCGATGCTCACGGGCGAGAGCCTCCCCGTCGACAAGAGCACCGGAGCGCCTGTGTTCGGCGGCACGCTGAACCAGAGCGGGCAGCTCACGGTGCGGATCACGAAGACCGGCGCCGACACCGCGCTCGCCCACATCGTCGAGGCGGTCGAGCAGGCGCAGGGCTCGAAGGCGCCGATCGCGCGCCTCGCCGATACCGTGAGCGCCATCTTCGTCCCGGTGGTCCTCGGCATCGCCACGCTCGCGTTCGTCGTCTGGGTCGCGATGGATCCGAGCGCGGCGGGGTTCGCTGCCGCGCTCGAGCGGTTCGTCGCCGTCCTCGTGATCGCCTGCCCTTGCGCCCTGGGCCTCGCGACACCTGCCGCCGTGGCCGTGGGCACCGGACGCGGCGCCGAGCTCGGCGTGCTCGTGAAGGGCGGTACGGCGCTCGAGGCCGCCAGCCGCGTCGATACCGTCCTCGTCGACAAGACGGGCACGCTCACGGCCGGACGCCCGCAGCTCGCGGCCGTGAAGGCGCTGGCCGAGGTCTCCGAGGACGAGCTCCTGCGCCTCGTCGGATCAGCGGAGCTCGGCAGCGAGCACCCGGTCGCGAAGGCGCTGGTCGAGGGCGCGCGCGCCCGCAACCTCCCGCTCTCCGCGCCCGAGGACTTCCGCGCCGACGCCGGACGCGGCGTGGTCGCCCGCATCGACGGCCGGGAAGTGCGCATCGGCACGGCCCGGTACCTCGCCGAGCTCGGGATCGACGCCACGCCGCTCGAGGAGCTCGCCCAGGGCCTCGCCCGGCACGGAAACACCCCGTCGTTCGTCGCCGTCGACGGCCGCCTCGCCGGTCTGGTCGCGGTCGCCGACCTGCCTACCCCCGAAGCCAAGGAGGCCGTCGCCGCGCTGCACCAGCTCGGTGTGCGCGTCGCCATGGTGACAGGGGACCGCGAGGCGACGGCGCGCGCGGTGGCGCAGCAGCTCGGGATCGACGAGGTCTTCGCCGAGGTCCGCCCCGAGGACAAGGCGCGCATCGTGCGCGAGGAGCGGGAGCGCGGGCGCATCGTCGCCATGGTCGGCGACGGCATCAACGACGCGCCAGCCCTCGCCGGCGCCCACGTGGGGATCGCGGTCGCGAGCGGCACGGACATCGCGGTCGCTGCGGCCGACGTGGCGCTGCTCCGTGGCGGCATCGCCGCCCTGCCCACGGCGCTCGGGCTCTCGCGCGCGACGTTGCGGACCATCCGCCAGAACCTCTTCTGGGCGTTCATCTACAACGTCGTCGGCATCCCGATCGCCGCCGGCGCGCTCTACCCGCTGACCGGCTGGCTCCTGTCGCCGGTCCTGGCGAGCGCGGCCATGAGCCTGTCGAGCGTCTCGGTGCTCCTCAGCTCCCTCCGGCTCCGCCGGTTCCGGCACGCGAGCTGAAATCCGCGCTCGACCGTAATGCGGCGGAGGCCCGCACCGGCGCACCGGCCGCGGATGGCGACAGCCTGGTCGTTCGGATCAATGAAAGTGACCGTGCAGGTCACATCGATCCCATCACCCCTCTCGAATCCCATCCGCCCAGATCTGTTCCAAGCATCGCCCTGTGAGCAGCCCAGACGCATGGGCCAGCAGAATGGCACGACGCATGCGCGGCGCCGGCGCTGGTTCAGCCTCCATCCGAGCCGCGAATGCGGAGCTCTCTGACATGACGAACCTGGTGAATTCGACAAGTCTCTCGCCCTGCCAGCCGGGCTCATCCTGTGCGCGCGCGAGATGAGCTCACGAGGCATCGAGAAGCATCATTGAATAAGGGGGGGACACATGGCTCACAAGGCATTCACTCTGAGCACGGCTTTCGTGAACACGGCCAGCCACGCCCAGAGCTGCGAGTCGATCTGCGTCCAGACGATCCAGTACTGCCTCCATATGGGAGGCTCGCACGCGGAGCCATCCCACATGCAGCTCATGCAGGACTGCGCCAGGATCTGCGAGACGACCGCGACGTTCCTGATGCGCGGCTCGCCGCAACACAACCAGGTCACGGCCGCGTGCGCGAGCATCTGCGAGCTCTGCGCCCAGAGCTGTGACAAGTTCACGGGTGACGCGCAGATGAGGGCCTGCGCCGACGAGTGCCGCCGCTGCGCCGCCGCATGTCAGCAGGTCGCGCAGATGCGGCCGGGCGGGGCAGCCGGCGCGGGGCACCAGAGCGTGCCCTGAGACCGGCCAGGGCGCCGCGCGGGGCGGCGCTGAACGGAACGACCTTACGCAGCGCGGTCAGCCCTGCGCGGCTTCCTCCGCCGCGGCCAGCGCTGGAGCCGCAGCAGGCGGCGCCGCGGGCGTGGCCCGGCGGAGCTCGAAGCTCCTCCACACCACGTACATCGCGGGGATCACCAGGAGCGTCAGCAGCGTGAGCGACACCAGCCCTCCCCACATGGGCGCGGCGATGCGCTTGGCCACGTCGGCCCCGACGCCATCGTCGAGCAGCACGGGGAGGAGGCCGAACACGTTGGTGAGCACCGTCATCAGGAGCGGGCGGACGCGCTTCGCGCCCGCCTCCAGCGAGGCCTGGATGAGGTCGTCGACGCTCGCCAGCGTGCCGGCTGCACGCCCGCCAGGGCTTTGACGTCCGCGCATGCTGGATTGCTCGCCTCGGGCTGCGCCAGGCCTCTCATGAAAAGCGAAGGCGGCCGGCTCCTCAGGGCTCGACGTGGATCTCGCCCATCATGCCGCGCTCGGTGTGCTCGAGGATGTGGCAGTGATACATCCACATGCCGGGCTCATCGAAGCGCGTCGCGATGCGCACCGTGGACCGCTGCGGCAGGACCACCGTGTCCTTGTTGGCGAGCTCGTCGTCGGCCAGCGGCACATCGTCCCTGGCCAGGACCTGGAAAAAGGCGCCGTGCAGATGGAACGGGTGATCCATCTCCGCGTCGTTCTTCAGGTCATAGACATGGACCGATCCGTTCCCGATGCCGATCGGCGGCACGTCCGGATACGCCTTGCCGTCGATCGTGAACGTCAGCTTGCCGTCGACATACCCCTCGTCGAACGTGATCGTCTTCTCCGCCGTCCCGCCCGGTAGCCGCTCGATGGCAGGGCCCGTCTCGGGGAGCGTGCGGCCGGACAGCCGGGATCCCTTGCCGATCCGCACCCTGGCGAGCGGCATCGGCTCGGCCAGTCCGGTGTGGTGCCCGCGCTCGTAGGGCTCGTTCATCAGGGTGAGCTCCGTTCCCGGCTCGCCCTCGGCGATCAGCAGCACGTCGTAGCGCTCGCCGGGAGAGACCAGGAGCCTCTCGGTGTCGTACGGCTTCGGGATCAGCCCGCCGTCGGTGCCGATGACACGGAACGTGTGGCCCGGGAGCGCCAGGTTGAAGAAGCGCCCGTTCGCCACGTTGACGATCCGGAGACGCGTGAGCCCGCCCGGCTGCACGTCGAGCGCTGGCATCACCTCGCCGTTGACGAGCACGACGTTGCCCTCGCGGCCCATCATGATCGTGTCGTCGTCGAGCTCTTCGTTGAAGGTCCCGTCCTTGTTCAGGAACACGTCCCCGAGCACGGCGATCTTCTCGACATCGGCCTCCGGCTCGTTCGGTCCGCGCACGCGGATCAGGCCGAAGAGCCCCTTCTGGATCTGCTCCGGCTCCATCACGTGCGGGTGGAACCAGTAAAACCCCGCGTCCCGCAGCGTGAACTGGTACGTGAACGTCTCGCCGGGCGCGATCGGCTCCTGCACGGCCATCACGCCGTCCATCTCGTTGGGCACCCGGACGCCGTGCCAGTGGATCGTCGTCGCTTCCGGCAGGCTGTTCTTGAAGTGGACGATCAGCGTGTCGCCCACGTTCGCCTCGATGAGGGGCCCGGGGACCGTACCGCTATAGGACCAGACCGCGGTGGTCGTGCCCTCCAGGTAGGTCTTCTCTGCCTCCCTGGCCTCGAGGTCGACCTCGACGATCCGGGGATCGGGGTTCCTGTCGGGCGCGGCGGCGGGCTCGCCCCAGGCATCGGGGGCGGGCGGCTCCTCTACCCGATCGGCGGCGCACCCGGCCGCGAGCAGCGACAGCAAGGCGACGCCCGAAAGAGCACGCGAAAGCCGTATCATGGCGCGCTCTCCTCGTCGGTGGGGTTGCCGGACATCTCGTTCGAGTACCCGGAGTAGACCTCGCCCACCTTGCAGCGAAGACGGTACGTGTACTCCATGTCCTCCGTCGCATCGGAATCCATGTAGGCCTTCTTCGACCCTGCGACGGTGAACGCGACGGCGTAGTCGTTCATCGGGTCCTTGCGCTCGGCCTCGATCTGATCGCACTCCGGCTGCGGCACCCACTCGACGTGAAGCACGTCCAGCATCGGCATCACGAACGACAGGACCGGCGCGTCGGGCACCGTCACCGCAGGCCCGCCGCCGCTCCCGCCGCCCTCTCCAGCGCCGGCGTGCCCCCCCGTGCCGCTCGCAGCTTCCGCACCGCCACCCCCGCCCGTACCGTGGGCATGAGAGCTTTCCGTCTCCGAGCCTCCGCACGCGGCAAGGGCGATGCTGACGGCGGCGAGGCCGATGAGGCGAGAGTAAGCCATGACTGTGTCTCCTTGTTGGTTCCTGGTGTCCCCCGAATGTAACCGATCTGGTCACAGCGGCGAGGTGCAACGGGACGCCGCCGCTCGTTCTAGGCACCAGCGGGCCAGGCGTGACGCGCGGACATATTTTTGTCGCCCGCTGGCCCGGCGGCGATGCCCGCTCCGTTCTTCGATCCGTCCGCTCACCGGCAAGGCGCACGGCCGGGCTGGCCTCCGAGCCTGGCGCGGGGTCGCGCGGCGGTGGAGGAGCTCGCTCCCGAGGCAGGCGAGCCGAGCCTCGGCGCCCGACATGTAATGGGGCGGAGGCTCGCGCGTCGTCCAAGTAGGAATGAGAGGAGAACCCATCATGTGCTACGCGACCGGCCGCTGGAACGACACCCCCGGGGTCGGCCTCCACAAGCACCACGGAACGTGAGCGGAGGGACACGAGACGATGGCAACCGCGTCGCAAAGGGTTCGGCTGATCGTCGGCGCCACGCTCGTCGCGGGGATCGCGGCGGCGTTCCTTCTCCGGCCCCATCCTCCCCGGCGCGCACCGGAGCGCGCCGCGTCGGCCGGCGCCGCGCACGCCGGCGGCAAGCCCGGCCCGGCGAGCGGATTCGCCTGCGGCTCCTCAACGCAGCGAACGGGCGGGTGTTCGCGCCAGACTTCTCCGGCCTCGACGCGCGGGTCATCGCGGTCGACGGGCTGTACACCGCCAAGCCGCTCGACCCCGCGGGGTTCGAGCTCGCGCCTGGCAACCGGATCGACCTCGACATCACCATCCCGCCGTCCGCGGCCGGCCGGCAGCTCAGCGTCGTCGACCGCTTCACCCGGCGCCCGAACGCGCTCGCGTCGATCGACGTGAGCCAGGGACCAGCGGTGCAGTCTCCCTCCTTCCCCTCGCCAGCAGCAGCCCATGTGCCCCCGTGGCGCGACACGGAGGCGATCGCCCCGCGCCTCGAATATCGGCTGGCGGCGAGGAGAGGCGGGGAGTTCGGGATCGAGTGGACGCTCAACGGCGCAGCGGCTCGCCAGCGTGGGGATCTTCCTCGTGGTCTTCGAGCTGCTGCAGTACTGGTTCCATCGCCTCAGCCACGAAGGCAACGGAGCCCTGGGGCGCTTCCTGTGGAAGGTCCACCTGGCCCATCACCTTCCGGATCGCGTGTACGTCGTGATGCACGGCGTGTTTCACCCCCTCAACGCGCTCATCTCGGCGGTGCTGATCCAGTCGACCCTGCTGATCTTGGGACTGTCGCCGCAGGCCGTCTTCGCGGCGATGTTGCTCATCGATCTCCAGACGATGAGTTCGCACTTCAACGTCGACATCCGCGCCGGATTCCTGAATTACGTGTTCATCGGCACCGAGCTGCACCGCTATCATCACAGCGCCGACATCGACGAGGCCCGGAACTTCGGGACCGTACTTCCGCTGTGGGATCTGGTCTTCGGGACGTTCGTGTACCGGCCGGACGCGGCCCCGCGCCGCCTGGGCGTCGACCGCTCCGCGGGCTATCCGCCGTCGCAGCAGTTCTGGCAGGTGCTGTCCCTGCCGTTCCGACGCTGACCTATTCGCGGCACCGGCGCCTCGATCAGAGCTCGGTCCGACGCAGCCGGAGGGCGTTGCCGATGACGGACACCGAGCTCAGGCTCATCGCGGCGCTGGCGAGCATCGGGCTGAGGAGCAGTCCGAGGACCGGGTAGAGGACGCCCGCCGCGACCGGCACGCCGAGCGCGTTGTAGACGAACGCAAAGAACAGGTTCTGTCGGATGTTGCGCATCGTCGCCCGGCTGAGCTTCCGCGCGCGCAACAGCCCGCGGAGGTCGCCGCGCACGAGCGTGATCCCGGCGCTCTCGATGGCGACGTCGGTCCCGGTGCCCATGGCGACGCCGACGTGCGCCTGGGCGAGCGCGGGCGCGTCGTTGATGCCGTCGCCGGTCATCGCCACGATGCGGCCTTCGGCCTGGAGACGCTTCACAACCGCGGCCTTCTGATCGGGCAACACCTCGGCCTCGACGTGCTCGATGCCGAGCTTCCGGGCGACCGCCTCCGCCGTCGTGCGGCTGTCGCCGGTGAGCATGATCAGGTGGATGCCCTCCTCGCGGAGGAGACGGACGGCCTCGCTGGTCGAGGCGCGCACCGGGTCGGCCACGCCGACGATGCCGGCCGCCTTGCCATCCACCGCCACGAGCATCGCTGTCTGGCCTTCTTGTCGGCGTTCCTCGGCTCGACGCGGGAGATCATCCGGCGGGATACCGAGCTCCTCGAAGAGCTTGAGGTTGCCGAGCGCGAGCGAGCGCCCGGCCACCGAGCCCACCACGCCCTTGCCCGTGATCGACCGGAACCCTTCTGCCGGCAGGAGCTCGAGCTTCTGCTCGAGGGCCCCGGCGACGATCGCTGTCGCGAGCGGGTGCTCGCTGCCGCGCTCCAGGCTCGCCGCGAGCCGGAGGATCTCGTTCGGCGGGAGGTCGCCCAGCGTCGCGACCGAGGCGAGCTTCGGCTTGCCCTCGGTGAGCGTGCCGGTCTTGTCGACGACGAGGGTGTCGACCTTCTCGAAGGTCTCGAGCGCCTCGGCGTTCTTGATCAGGATACCGGCCGTCGCGCCGCGCCCCGTCCCGACCATGATCGAGATGGGCGTGGCGAGGCCGAGCGCGCACGGGCACGCGATGATGAGCACCGCCACCGCGTTGACGAGCGCGTGGGAGAGCCTGGGCTCCGGTCCGACGAGCAGCCAGACCACGAAGGTCAGCGCCGCAATCGCGATCACGGCGGGCACGAAGTACGCGGCGACGGCGTCCGCGAGGCGCTGGATGGGGGCGCGGCTGCGCTGGGCCTCGCCCACCATCTGGACGATCCGGGCGAGCAGGGTGTCGCGCCCGACGCGATCGGCCCGCATCACGAAGCCGCCTGTGCCATTGACGGTGCCGCCGACCACGCGGGCGCCGGGCGTTTTCTCGACAGGGATGGGCTCGCCGGTGATCATCGACTCGTCGACCGCGCTGATCCCCTCGAGGACCTCTCCGTCGACGGGCACCTTCTCGCCGGGCCGCACGCGCAGCCGGTCGCCGGGCTGCACGTGCTCGAGAGGGACGTCCTCCTCCTGCCCGTCCGGCGCGAGACGCCTGGCGGTCTTCGGGGCGAGGCCGAGGAGCGCCTTGAGCGCGCTGCTCGTCCGGCTGCGGGCGCGGAGCTCGAGGACCTGCCCGAGCAACACCAGCGAGATGATGACGCTGGCGGCCTCGAAGTAGACCGGGACCGCGCCGCCGTGCCGGACGGAGTGGGGGAAGACGCCGGGCGCCAGCGTGGCCAGGACGCTGTACGCGTAGGCGGCGCCCGTGCCGATGGCGATCAGGGAGAACATGTTGAGGTGCCGAGTCCTGATCGAGGCCCAGCCGCGCTCGAAGAACGGAGCGCCGCACCAGAGCACCACGGGCGTGGTGAGGGCGAACTCGATCCAGACGAGCCCGTGGCCAAGGAGATGCTGCACCGGCTGGCCCGGGATCATCTCGGACATCCCCAGCACGAGGACAACGAGGCTCAGCGGGACGCTCACCCAGAAGCGACGGGACATGTCCACGAGCTCCGGGTTGGGCGCGTCCTCGAGCGTCACCGTGCGCGGCTCGAGGGCCATCCCGCAGATCGGGCAGGAGCCCGGCTCCGTGCGGACGACCTCGGGGTGCATCGGGCAGACGTACTCGACGCGCGTCGCCGGCTGGACCGGCTCGACCGGCTCGAGAGCCATTCCGCACGAGGGGCACGTTCCCGGCCCGGTCTGTCGAACCTCGGGGTGCATCGGGCACGTGAAGATGCCCTGGTCCAGCGTGGGCTCGCCTTCGGTCCTCGCCTGGACTGGCGCGTACCTCTCGGGCTCCGCACGGAACTTGGCGAGGCAGCGCTCGCTGCAGAAGAAGTACGTCCGACCGCCGTTCTCGTGCCGCCCCGCGGCCGTCTCGGGCGAGACGGTCATCCCGCAGACCGGATCCTTCGTCTGCTCTCGGTCCAGGTCGGCGGGAGCAGGGTGGCCGTGCTCGTGGTGATGCCCGTGGTTCATGTCGTCTCCCTCCTCGCCGACGCTCATGGTTGCGCCGCCTTACAGCCCAAGCACCACGCGGGCTCCGTTTGTAGCTTCGAACGGCCGCCCGGCGCTCCCCGCAGGAGGCGATGCCGCATGACGCCGGCGATCGCTGGCGAGCTGGTCAATGGGTTCCGTCGTTCGAGACGCCAGCTCGCCACTGCTTCGCGGTGAATGCCCGCTCAGTTCTTCGACCCGTCCGTGCCCCGGCGCTCCTCGCGGAAGTCGTCGGCCGAGAGACCGCAGCGGCGGAGGAGCCGGTAGAAGCTCTCCCGCTCGACGCCCGCGTGGGCGGCGGCCTTCAGCACGTCGCCGCGAAAGCGGCGCATCACGGCCTCCAGGTAGCGCCGGTTCATCTCCTCGCGCGAGGCGTCGACCGCCTCGCGGTACGAGAGCTGAGCGAGGTCCACATCGCTCGAGCTCGTGAGCCGGAGCGGGCTCGCCCCCTGCACCTCGGGCGGCAGCGACTCGAGGCGGATCTCGCTCGTCGTCTCGATGACCAGCGCCCGCTCGACGGCGCTCTTGAGCTCGCGCACGTTGCCTGGCCACCGGTACATCTGGAGCGCGCTCATCGCCGCCGCCGAGAACCCGCTCGCGGACGAGCGTGACTGCGGCGCCCGCTCGGCGAGGAACCGTTGCCCGAGGAGCGGGATGTCCTCCGCGCGCTCGCGGAGCGGGGGCAGCTCGACGACGCAGACGTTGAGCCGGAACCACAGGTCCTCGCGGAAAGCGCCGGTCTTGACCATGGCCCGGAGGTCGCGGTGCGTCGCGCTGATGAGCCGCACGTCGACCTTGCGCTCGCGCGACTCGCCGATCCGCCGCACCGCCCGCTCCTCGAGCACGCGCGTGAGCTTCGCCTGGACCGTGGGCCTGAGCTCGCCGATCTCGTCGAGGAACAGCGTGCTCCCGTGCGCCTCCTCGAAGAGCCCCGCCCGATCCGTGACCGCGCCCGTGAACGAGCCGCGCACGTGGCCGAAGAGCTCGCTCTCGATGAGCGAGCGGGGGATGGCGGCGCAGTTGACGGCAATGGGGCGGTGCGACGCGCGGGACGAATGCTCATGGATGGCGCGCGCCACGAGCTCCTTCCCGGTGCCCGTCTCACCCAGGATGAGCACGGTCGCGTCCGTCGGCGCCACGCGCTCGATGAGCTGGTAGAGCGCCCGCATCGCGGGTGAGCGCCCCGTCATGCCGGCAAAGCCCTGCGCTTCCGGCGCGTCGTGCTCGCCCTTCAGCACCGCGGCCTGCGCCATGGCCCGCTCGACCAGCGCGCGCAGCTCGTCCGGGTCGAACGGCTTCGTCACGTAGTCGTAGGCGCCCTCGCGCATGGCCTGGACCGCGGTCGGGACCGACGCGTACGCGGTCATCAGGATGAAAGGCACTCCGGGCCAGCGCGCGCGCACTGCCCGGAGCACCTCGAGCCCGTCCCCGTCGTTCATGCGCAGATCGCAGACGACGGTTGTGACCGGCTCGGTCTCAAGCAACTGGAGCGCCGTCCGTACGCCCCGCGCCGTCAGGACCTTGGCGCTCTTGCCGAGCACCTTCGAGAGCAGCGCCAGCATGTTCGCCTTGTCGTCGACGACGAGCACTGTCGGCTTCATGCGCGCTCCTGGCTCTCCCTAGCTTCTTCGGTGAGGACGCCCGGCAAGTCGATCACGAACAGGGACCCGCCCCCCGGCCTCGGCTCCGCCCGGATCGTCCCGCCATGCGCTGTCACGAGACCATAGCAGACCGCGAGGCCGAGGCCGGTGCCGTCGCGGCGGGTGGTGAAGAACGGCTCGAAGAGGCGCTCGCGCGCCTCCTCGGGAATGCCAGCTCCCCGATCCAGGACCTCGATCCGGTAGCCATCGTCCTGCCGCCGTCCGCGCACGATGATCTCTTCACGCTCCGAGGTTCCAGAGGTCGCCTCGCGCGCATTGGCCACGAGGTTGACGATGACCTGCCGGATCCGGAGCGGATCCACGTTGATGAAGGACGGCTCGGCGTCCACGAGCGGGGCCTGGTCGCGCCGCCCCGGCCCGCCGTCGCAGTGCGAGGCCGCGTCCCTGAGGAGCTCCTCCGCCTGCACGGGGCGCGGCGAGAGGATCGGAGAGCGCGCGTACATGAGCAGCTCCTCCGCGATCCGCTGGCAGGCCGCCGCTTCCTCAT
The DNA here is from genome assembly GCF_051527395.1 of Sorangium sp. So ce281. Lineage (NCBI taxonomy): Bacteria > Pseudomonadati > Myxococcota > Polyangiales > Polyangiaceae > Sorangium > Sorangium sp. So ce281. The sequence continues at coordinate 814,442 of NZ_CP150322.1, read as the reverse complement.
CGAGGATCGAGAGCTCCTCGCGGAGCTCGGGCTTCTCCGCCTCCTTCGCCATCGTCTTCACGTAGCCGCGGATCACGGCGATGGGGTTGTTGATCTCGTGCGCGACGCCCGCGGCGACGCGGCCGATCGCCGCCAGCCGCTCCGAGGCGACCAGGTCGGCTTCGGTGCGCGACAGCGCGTCCAGCATGCGGTTGAACGCGTCGGCCACCGCCGCGAGCTCCACGGCTGCGACCGGCTCGACGCGAGCGCTGCGATCTCCCGCCGTGACGCGTCCGGCGACGCGCTCGAGCGACGAGAGCGGCGTGGAGAAAGAGCTCCAGAGCTTGCGCCCGGCGATCAAGGCGAGCGCCGCGGCGAGCGCACAGACGGCGGTCGCGAGGATCAAGGCGAACCGGATGAACTGCTCAGCCCGGCGCTCCGCGGCCATGGCGCGCTCGTCGAAGTGAAGCGCCAGGCTGTCCGCATGCTCCGTCATCCGGTCGACGAGCGCGTTCGCGCGGTCATGCGCGTGGTGAACCTCGTGCCAGTCCTGCCGATCGATGGCGGGGAGGATGGCCGTGGAGAAGAGCTGGCTGAGCTCGCGGCTCGTCTTCCCGATGTCGTCGAGCGTCGTGGCCGCCTCGGCGTCGAGGCCGGGCCGTAGCTCGGCGAGCTTCGCGCCGAGCTCGTTCACCCAGGCATCGTGGTGCTCGACGTGCGAGCGGTCGCGCAGGATGATCGTGTGCGCCTCGTGGATGTACTGCTCGCGCGCGGTGACGCTGAGCAGCGCAGCTCGGCGCGAGGCCACCTCGAGGTCGTGGGCCTCCAGGATCGCGCGACGGGACGCGAGGCCGGTGAGCACGGTGGCGATGCCGCTCACGACGACCAAGGCGACGAGGAGGCTGATGACCAGGAGCAGCCGGCGGCGGAGTCGATAGAGGCGCTGCGGAACGGGAGGCGGAGCCATGGACGGGGGCATCCTCGCAAGCCGCGTACCGGGGCCGCAATCGGAGCGCTGACTGCGCGCGGAGCCGCCGATCAGGCCCGGCCGGCGTGGTTCCCGACCCAGCCGAGGGACGGTCTGTGACCGAAGCGGTCACAAAATCGTGACCGTCGAGGTCACCACGAGGACCGGACGCCGCGCAGAAGCCCGAGATTCCGGCGCGCGAACGCTTGGCGCGCTCGTTGCTCAGGGCCCTGCTCTCCAGGGGAAGAACCTCGGTTCCAGGAAAGCACGATGCGCCAAATCCTTCTCTCTCTGCTCGTCTCGATCCCGCTTGTGGCCTGCTCCAACAAGGAGACACCTGGCCACGACCACGAAAAAGCCGCCTCGACACAGGCTCCGGCCGCGGCGCCGCCCCCCACGAAGGCGCCCCACGACCATGCCGCGAGCACGCGCCCCCACGCGGATCACAACGCCCGTCACGGCGGCCTGGTCACGATGGAGGGCGACAACCACGTCGAGGTCGTGATCGGGGCCGACGGCGCCATCGACCTGTACGCCAGCGACGCAGTGAGGACGCCGATCCCGCCGAAGGACGTCACTGGCACCATCACGATCGAGCCCAAGGGCAAGGGCGAGAAGCAGACCCTGACGCTCGCGCCGAACGAGGCGAAGGGCTCGCTCTCGGCCAAAGGCCCGGCGCCGGACAATGCGGATTACACCTGGGACCTGAAGGTCCGCAGCGCGCCGATGAAGATGACGCTCACGGTGCCGGCCGGGGGGACGGCGGCCTTCGCGGACGCGCCCGCTGACCACCCGGCGGGCGATCACGCCCACGGCTCGCCCCACGGCGGGGTCGTCCAGTCGCTCGCAGGCGGCCACGTCGAGGTGAAGCTCGAGAAGACCGGCGACATCACGGTCTGGATGCTGGACACGGCCGAGAAGCCTCGCTCGGCGAAGGGCGTCACGGCGAGCCTCCGCCCCGTCGTCGCAGGGACGAAGGAGGTAGCGCTCGCCTACGACGAGAAGGCCGATGTCCTGCGGGGCAAGATCGACCCGATCAAGCAGGACCACGTGGACGGGGTGCTCAGCATCACGCCGGCCGGAGGAACCGCGACCTCGCTCCGGTTCGCGTTCCACCTCGAGGGTCATCCGGGGGCGGGACATGACGGCCACACGGGACACGAGGGGCACTGAGATGGCGAGCGGGCGCCCGCACCGGAGCCGACGCGCGAGGTTCGCAGCCCTGGCTGCCGCGCTGACGCTCGTGCCCGCGCCTTACGCCCGCGGCGAGACGCTGACGTGGGCCCAGGTGAAGGCGCGCGCGGAGCTGTCCCGCATGCTCGGAGAAGAACCATGATGCACAAGAAGCACCTCGCCTGTGCCGTGGCGCTCGCGATCGTTGCGTCGGTCCCGCGCGCCTCCGCGCACGGCGGCGAGGATCATGCGGCGCCCGCCGCACCAAGCGCCGCGAGCATCGGGACAGAGCACGTCGTGTCCGGGGAAACGGCGGTGTTCTCGGTCGTCATCAAATACCCGGCGAAGAAGGCAGAAGGACCGTTGCCCGCGCGCCTCTACGTCGCTCGGGCCGACTCCAGCGCGCCGGTCGAAGGCGCGCGTGTCCGCCTCGAGCTGAAGGGAGGGCTGACGTTCGCGGCGGACGCGGGGAAGACGACGGCCGCCGGTGTTTATGAGGTCGCGCTCCCCGCGGCCCCGGAGGGAGCAACGGCCAACGGGGTCGTGTCGGTCGAGGCCGGGGACGCCTTCGACCTCGTGCTCGTCGGGGACCTGCGCTTCGGCGCCATCGCGCCCGCCGCCGCGCCGACCGGGATGACGCCGGGCCGGGAGGTGCCCCTCGGCGCTCTGGCGGCGGCCGCAGGCGCGCTGGCCGTGCTCAGCGGCGGGATCGGGTATGCGCTCGGGCGGCGCTCGCGGCGGAAGCCGCCTGCCCCCACCCTTCGCCCCGAGGATCGTTCCGCGCTCCCACAGGTGGCCTCGTGAGCCGCGCCCGTCCGCCCACCGTCAGCGCCATCACCGCCGCGCTCGCCATCGCCTCGGCCCTCGCGGTCACGGGCCTCGGGGAGCGCGCCGACGCGCACGGCGGCGAGGACCACAGCGCGCCCGCGAAGCCCGCAGCCAGCGCCGCGGCGGACCCGAACGTGGCCCGGGTGCCGATCGAGACCCAGTTCCTGCTCGGGCTGCGCACCGAGCGCGCGAAGCGCGGCGCGCTGGCCACGAGCCTCGGGCAGATCGGCACGGTCGTCGCGCGCCCCGCCGGCGAGCTCGCCGTCGTGGCCCCGACGTCCGGCCGGCTCTTCCCGCCCGAGGGCGGGTTCCTCCGGCTCGGCGACGACGTGAAGAAGGGGCAGCTCCTCGCGACGCTCCGGCCGAGCCTGGGCGGCGCGGAGAGCGCGCAGCTCGGGCTGTCGCGCAGCGACGCCGCGTCCCGGGTGGCCGCAGCCGAGGCGCGGCTCGGGCTGGCGGAGCGCGAGCTCGCGCGACGCCGCGAGCTCGAGGACATCGTCGCCGACAAGGACATCCAGGCCGCCGAGGCCGAGGTGGAGATCGCCCGGGCCGAGGTCGCGCGCGCCCGGGCCGACGTCGGGGTGCTCGCGGGCGGGGCGGGTGCGCAGCGGCTCAGCGCGACGATCGACGGGACGGTGGTCTCCGGCCGCGTGAGCCCGGGCGCCCAGGTGGCGGAGGGGACCGAGCTCTGGCGCATCGTCGATCTCGCGACGCTCTGGGTCGACGTGCGCATCCCCGAGGCGGACGCGGCGCGCCTCGCGGGCGACCGCGCCGAGGTCGCGCTCGTCACGGATCCCGCGGCGCGCTTCGAGGCCAGGCGCCTCGCCGTCGCGTCGCTCGTCGACCCGGCGACCCGCACCGTCCAGGCGCTCTTCGAGTTCGACAACAAGGACCGGCGCGCGCGGGTCGGCGCGCTCGCCAACATCAGCATGGCGGGGAGCGCGCCCGTCGAGAGCGTCGTGGTCCCGGTGTCTGCGCTGCTCGATCGCAGCGGCACGCCCACGGTCATCGTGAAGATCAGCCCCGAGACGTTCGAGCTGCGCGCGGTCGCGATCGGGCCGAAATCCGCCGGCGCCGTGGGGATCACGGCCGGCGTGGCGGCGGGAGAGCGCGTGGTCGTCGATGGCGCCATGGCCGTGCTCCTCGCCGCAGGGGGCTAGCAGAAACCATGTTCGACACCCTGATCCGCTTCTCGCTCAGGAACCGCCTCTTCGTCATCGCCGCGGCGGCGCTGGTGCTCGTCTACGGGACGTATTCGCTCCTGAAGCTCCCCATCGACGTCTTTCCTGACCTGAATCGGCCGACGGTCACCCTCATGACCGAGGCTCCTGGGCTGGCGCCCGAGGAGGTGGAGACGCTGGTCACGGTGCCCCTCGAGCGGGTGATGAACGGCGCCCCCGGCGTCGAGCGCGTGCGCTCGACCTCCGGCGTCGGCCTGAGCGTGGTGTACGTCGAGTTCGACTGGTCCACGGACATCTACCGCGACCGACAGCTCGTCGCCGAGCGCCTCGCCACGGTGGCGGAGCAGCTCCCGGAAGGCATCACGCCGCAGATGGGGCCCGTCGCCTCGATCATGGGGGAGATCCTGCTGATCGGGGTGCAGGGCGAGGGGGTCTCGCCCATGACCCTCCGGACCCAGGCCGACTGGGTGATCCGGCCGCGGTTGCTCACGATCCCGGGGGTCGCGCAGGTGATCCCCATCGGCGGCGAGGTACGCCAGATCCAGGTCACGGTCGATCCGGCCAAGCTCGCGGCAGCGGCGGTGTCGCTCGACGAGATCTCGCGTGCCCTCGCGGGCGCAAACGCCAACGCCACCGGCGGTTACGTCGACCGGCGGGGGCTGGAGTTCCTCGTGCGGACGCTCGGCCGCGCCCGGACCGAAGCGGACATCGCCGCGACCGTCATCGCCATGCGGAACGGGACGCCGGTGACCCTGGCGCAGGTCGCCACGGTGCAAGAGGCGGCGCGCATCAAGCGCGGCGACGGGTCGATCGACGGCAAGCCCGCCGTGATCCTCTCGGTGCAGAAGCAGCCGGGCGCCGACACCGTCGCGCTCACCGGCAGCATCGACAGGGCCGTGGCCGAGCTGCAGAGGTCGATGCCCGCCGGCGTCACCATCAACCCGCACCTCTTCCGGCAGGCGACCTTCATCCAGAGCGCGGTCCACAACGTGGTCGAGGCGCTGCGCGACGGCGCGATCCTCGTCACGATCGTCCTCTTCCTGTTCCTGCTCAACTTCCGGACGACCGCGATCACGCTGACCGCCATCCCGCTCTCGTTCATCGCGAGCGCGCTCGTGTTCCGGGCCTTCGACCTGTCGGTCAACACGATGACGCTGGGGGGGCTCGCCGTGGCGATCGGCGAGCTCGTCGACGACGCCATCGTCGACGTGGAGAACGTGTTCCGGCGCCTGCGCGAGAACCGGGCGCTCGCCTCCCCGCGGCCGGCGATGGACGTCATCCGCGACGCGTCGAGCGAGGTGCGGAGCTCCATCGTCTTCGCGACCATCCTGGTCGTCCTGGTCTTCGTCCCCCTGTTCGCCATGAGCGGCATCGAGGGGCGGCTCTTCGCCCCGCTCGGGATCGCCTACATCGTGTCGATCCTCGCGTCGCTGGTTGTATCCCTGACGGTCACACCCGCGCTCTGCTCGTATCTCCTGCCGTCCATGAAGCGGATGAGCCACGAGGAGGGCTGGCTGGTGCGCAAGCTCAAGGCCGCGGACCGGCGCGTGCTCGGGGTGTCGCTGCGGCACCCCGGGGCTGTCATGGCGGCCGCGGGCGCGCTGGTCCTCGCCGCCGCGGCGACGGTGCCGTTCCTCGGGGGCGAGTTCCTCCCGCCGTTCAACGAAGGGACGCTCACGATCAACGTGATCGCCAGGCCCGGCACCTCGCTCGCGGAGTCGAGCCGGCTCGGCACCCTCGCCGAGCAGCTGATCCACGAGGTCCCCGAGGTCGTCTCGACGGGGCGGCGGACCGGCCGGGCAGAGCTCGACGAGCACGCGGAGGGGGTCCACTACTCGGAGATCGACGTCGATCTCCGGGCGTCCGAGCGGGAGCGGGGGGTGATCCTCGGCGACATCCGCGACCAGCTCGACAAGATCCCCGGCGTGGCGGTCAGCGTGGGACAGCCGATCTCGCACCGGCTCGATCACCTGCTCTCAGGCGTCCGCGCGCAGGTCGCGGTGAAGATTTTCGGCGAGGACCTCGGCGAGCTGCGGCGCCTCGGCAAGGCGGCGCAGGGCGCCATGCAAGGGGTCGCGGGGGTGAAGGACCTCCAGATCGAGCAGCAGGTGCTCATCCCGCAGATCGCCATCAAGGCGAACCGGGAGCGCGCGGCGCAGCTCGGCGTCAACGCGGGCCAGCTCTCGGAGCTGCTCGAGCTGGCGCTCGCGGGCAGCACGGTCACGCAGATCCTGGAGGGCCAGCGGACCATCGATGTGGTGCTGCGGTACCCGCCGGAGCTCCGCGAGGACATCGACGTCCTGCGGCGCACGCTGGTCGATACGCCCAGCGGCGCGAAGGTGCCGCTGTCCGACCTCGCCGACGTGACGGAGAGCATGGGGCCGAACCAGATCAGCCGCGACGACACGCAGCGGCGGATCGTGGTCTCCGCCAACGTGGCCGGGCGCGATCTGGAGCAGGTCGTGAGCACTATCCAGCGCGCCGTGGACGCGATCCCCAAGCCGCCGGGCTACTACGCGACGTACGGCGGGCAGTTCGAGAGCCAGCGGTCGGCGTCGCGGCTGATCGGGTGGCTCTCGATCGCGAGCCTCGCCGGGATGCTGGTGGTCCTGTACTCGCAGTTCCGATCGTGGACGGTGGCGCTCCAGATCCTCTTGAACATCCCGCTCGCGCTGGTCGGCTCCGTGCTCGCCGTCGTCCTGACCGGCGGTGTCCTCTCGGTCGCGACCCTGGTCGGGTTCATCACGCTGTGCGGCATCGCGTCGCGCAACGGCATCATGATGATCTCCCACTACATCCACCTGATGAAGGAAGAGGGGGAGTCGTTCGGCGAGGCGATGATCGTCCGCGGCTCGCTGGAACGCCTCGTCCCGGTGCTGATGACGGCGCTCACCGCCGCCCTGGCGCTCGTGCCCATCGCGCTGTCCAAAGGCCAGCCGGGCAAGGAGATCCTGCAGCCCGTGGCGGTCGTGATCCTCGGCGGCCTGCTCTCGTCAACGCTGCTCGACATCGTGGTCACGCCGGCGGTGTTCCTGAAGTTCGGCCGCAGCTCCGCCGAGCGCCTGGCGCGCGCCCGGGACAGCGCGGCCGGCGAAGCGCCAGACCTCGCCGGCGCGGCGCCGCGTGAATGCGGAGGTGTCGCGGGGGAACGCGGGGTCTGCGCCGGAGCGCCTTGAGGCGCTCGCGTCGCGTAGCGGTGGTAGGTAGAAGATTTCTCTTAATGCCGCCGGGTCCCCCGCGTCTGCGAGGTGCAGCCCGGAAGCAGAGCGCTCACGGCCGTCCGCCTGGAACCAGGCGCGCGTTGACGACCCGTGTACCTGGGTGACCGAGCTCCCGGCGATGAGCTCTTCAGGAGGAACGACCATGTCGTGGTGGAACGCTCTGACAAACACATCCCGCCCGGGGAAACGTACGTCTACGAGTTCGTGGTCCGGTACCCGGGGACGTACATGTACCATTCCCATTTCGACGAGATGACCCAGATCGCGCTCGGCGGCGTGGGGATGTTCATCGTGCATCCGAAGAAGCCCCGTGGGCCGCGCGTGGACAGGGACTTCGTGCTCATGACGCACGAGTGGAAGATCAACGCGGGGGCGCGCCGGCCGGACCCGAACGCGATGAGCGACTTCAACGTGCTCACCTTCATGAACCCGACGAGCGAGGCGATGCTCAGCACGCTCACCGTGGGCTTGGGACCGCGTGCCTCCCGCGCTCCGCCGCCTCCCACGCGGCTCGCATGCTGCTTGCAAGTTTTCCTCCTCCCTCCATCGGCGGTCCCATCCGCTTCAGCGCCTCCAGGCGTGCAGCCTCCAGCCTCGACTGGCGCCGCGCCCTTCGGGCCGCCCCGCGGTCGTGCCCGCCGCGCACCGCCCTTGCATACGTATGCGACAAGTTTCCACACCTGACCAGATCCAGGTAACTCGCGACGAGATACCGGGTCGTCAGAATTACCATTTCGGGCCTCCTCGCGGGCTCTCGTTCAGGCTCCGTCGCGATCCCGAACACCACAACAACGGAGGTTCAGATAGGGCAGGAGCAGCTACCCTCGCGCCGTCGGCAGCTCCAACCGCGCGGTCGTCAGGCCGCGCTGGCGGGCAACGCTGCTACACGTGCGGCATCGTGCACAGCGCCAGGCGTTCGGCCGTCGGCGCGCGGTAACCGTGGCCTGCCCCACAGCGCTCTCCGACGAGCCGCCCGCGCACGGGCGACGTCGTGCAGCTCCAATCGTGACGGAGAAAGTGCCGACGGCATCCGCAAGGCGAAGGCAGCGATCTGGCGCGCGCTGCGAGCCGTCGCGCTCGAGCGTGCTGGCTAGAGCTCGTCACGTCGAAGGGTGGCGGGCATGACCGCGACACCTCGGGCTACCTCACAACGCCGCCTTGCTCGCCGCCGCCGAAGGCTACGGCTGCATCCCGCCGGAGATCGACAAGCTGATCCGGCAGGCGTAGGCGAGGCGCGGCGCGTCGAGGAGAAAGAGTCAGCGGGCGGCTCGGGCGTACGCCCCCGGCGTCACCCCGGCGATGCGCTTGAAATGCCGGTGGAGCTGGCTCTGGTCGTAGAGCCCCACGCGCGCAGCGACCTCCGCCGGAGGGACTCCCCGGGCGAGCAGCGCCCCTGCGAGGCCGACGCGCCGGTAGGTCACGTACGCGTGCGGGGGAAGCCCGACCTCCTCGCGGAAGGCACGACAGAGGCGGAACTTGTCGAGTCGCGCGTGGGCGGCGAGCTCGTCGAGCGCGATCGATTCGGTGAACCGCGCATCGAGGAGCTCGCGCGCGCGCGTCACCGCGCGAGCCCACGCGCTGCGCGGACGGGGTGGATCTCGGCGCATGGTGGTGAGCTCGCACAGGGCGGCGAGCGCCTCGGACGACACACCCGCGAGCTCGAGAGGCGTCGCGTCGCCGCGAAGCAGCGAGCGATGCAACGCCGCCAACGGTGCAGCGCGCGGGTCGTGCGCGCAGAGCGCGTTCTCCGTCGGGGGCGACGCGGGAGAGTCCAGCGTCGCGCGCGCCTCGTCGACCATGCGCGCGTCGAAGATCACGACTTGAAACCGCCGCTGGCCTTGGCGGGCGTGCTCTGCGAAGACCTCTCCGGGGACCTTCACGTCGATCGTGCCCGGGCCGCTCGACCAGCGCGCGCCTCGAAGCGACCACTCGGAGCGGCCACTGAAGTGGAGCGCGGTGGCGTAGCGGTCCGTCACGCAGGTGAACAGGGGCCCGTCGCTCCGGAACTGCCCGACAGTGAGGCCGGGGAGCGCAGCCGGGCGTGAGAATGCGATCCGGCTCCGCCCGCGCTGCGCCGCCGACAGGTCCACGCCGAGGACGATACCGCGCGGCCCTTCTCGGCGCTAGGGCGTTCTCGGGCGGCTCCCTGCTCCCCAAGCACGCGCGTCGAGCCAAGATCGCCCAATCTCCTCTGGACGCTCGGTCGTAGATGGAGGGCATGAACGTCCAGCGAACAGCGCTCGTCACGGGCGCGAACAAGGGGATCGGCCTCGAGACCGCCCGCCAGCTCGGCCGCGCGAGCATGACGGTGCTCGTCGGAGCACGCGACGAGGAGCGCGGCGCGCGAGCCGCTGCGGCGCTGCGCCGAGAGGGCATCGACGCGCGCTTCATCGCGCTCGACGTGACGGACGCCGCGAGCGTCGCCGAAGCGCATCGCACGATCGAGCGCGACCTCGGGCGGCTGGATGTCCTCGTGAACAACGCGGGCATCCTCCTCGGCCGCTCCACGCCGAGCGCGACGCGACTCGACGAGGTGCGCCACGTGTTCGAGGTCAACGTCTTCGCTGCCATCGCCGTGACGAATGCGATGCTCCCGCTGCTCCGACGAGCGTCGCCCGCGGCGCGCATCGTCATGGTGTCGAGCGGGCTCGGCGGGCTCGCGAACCACGGCGACCCAGCGTGGGAGTACGCGTCGTTCAACGCCATCGCGTACCCCGCCTCCAAGGCGGCGCTCAACATGGTGACGGTGCAGTATGCGAAGGAGCTCGCCCCGACGGGCATCAAGGTCAACGCCGCGGACCCCGGTTACACCGCGACCGACCTGAATGGCCACCGCGGCACGCAGACCGTCGAGGAAGGCGCCCGCGCGTCCGTGAGGCTCGCGCTCCTCGACGACGCCGGCCCGACCGGCGGGTTCTTCGACGCGCGCGGCCCCGTGCCCTGGTGAAGAGAAGTGCGTGACGAAAGGAGCAGGACAACATGACGACGATGGTGACGTTTTCGTTGGGGAACGCGGGGCAGATGAAGGGCGCCCTCTCCGAGCCGCCTGGCTCGGGCAAGGTCGGGGGGCTCGTCGTGGTCCACGAGTGGCACGGCCTCAACGAGGTGATGCGAGCGCACTGCCAGCAGTTCGCGCAGGCGGGCTTCCTCGCGCTCGCCCCCGACCTCTATCACGGCAAGCTCGCCGAGAACGACGAGGAGGCGGCGAAGCTGATCGGCGCCTTCGACTTCCAGAAGGCCGTAGGTGAGCTCGGCCACGCGGTCGGCTACCTGCGCTCGCATCCGCGGTGCAACGGGAGGGTCGCGGTCGCGGGCTTCTGCTTGGGTGGCGCGCTCACCCTCGCTGCGGCACGTTACGTGCGGCCGGCCCTGGAGGCGGCGGTCCCGTTCTACGGTCTTCCGCGGATCGCACCGGAGGAGTTCGCCGAGGTGAAGACGCCCATCTGCGGGCACTACGCCAAGGTGGACGACTGGGCGAACCCTTCCGTAGCCGAAGAGATCCAGAAGGCGGCGCGCTCCGGTGGAGGCGCGATGGATCTCTACGTCTACGACGCCGGCCACGCGTTCATGCGCTCGACCGATTCGTCCAAGTTCGAGCCGAAGAGCGCCGCGCTCGCGTGGCAGCGCACGGTCGAGTTCCTCCACACGCACATTGGCTGACGCGTCAGGGGGCATCTCAGGCCCCTGTGTCGATCGGGTGGTTACGGCGTTGGCGCTTTCGGCGTTGACGCCGGCCGCGCTAGAGATCTGTCTGCGGGTCCGCACCGATCTCGAGCAGCGGCGTGCGCGGCAGGAAGCCCTCTGGCAGCAGCGCCTCGAGCGTGCACGCTACGAAGCAGAGCGCGCCGCTCGGCAGTATAGGAGGGTCGGTGGGAGCCAAACACATCAGCGCATCCGCCGTCCCGTTCACAACCTGGGCAAGACGGGATACAACGTTGTCACCCTGCATGGGTGGCGCCGCCGTGGCTTGGTGCAAGCTCGCCGGATCGAAGGGCAGTGGGCAATAATCGTCGACAAGGTGGAGCTACGACGGCTTCGTCGACTCCGTCGTGAACACCCTTTACCGCCGAGCAGGAAGGCCTCGAAAGGAATGTGACAGGAGTTGCATCAGGCGTGGTCGATCACCATCAGGCTTTCCATCGGTCGCACGGAGACGTGGATCTCCGATCGGACCGGGCACAAGTCGAGCAGCCAGATCCACCACGACAAGCGCGCCGCGCGCAAGGTCGCGGAGCTCGGCCTGGGCGCCTTCGCCCCCCCTGGATGAAGCGATCCCCGAGCTGACCGGCAAGGGCGGCTCGGTAGCGGGCGGCGGCCCAGTGTCCGAGGAAACGGGCTCAGTGAGCAGCGCGATCTCCATCGCGGCCGCGCCGCTCCACCGGGCGCTGACCGGGGGCGACCTTGCCGCCGCTGCAACGGCAGAAGCGGATGCGCCCGAAGGCGGCGCGTTGGGCCACGCCTCGAGAGCACCCGGCCAACAACGAGCCACAACCATTCGAAATTATTGTTCTTTCTTCCAATTCCACATCGCCGCCGGGGAAGAACCATAAGGTCCCGGCGGGCTCCACGTCCCAGGCGCGCCTTGTGTGGCGCGCGACGAAACGTCTCAGAAGGCAAGGCCCGAAGTGAGACATGCCGGGCGGTGTTTCATGCGCAAGCTCCCCCGCCCCCGTCTTGGCGGATGGCCAGCGCCCCCCGCGCGCTGCCGCGCACACCCCCACCCCGGCGCGTGCCCCCCGGATCCCCCGTCACTCACTCTTCCCGGGACCAAGGCATGAACCCGGTCGCCAGGCACTTCACCGCCGCCGCCAGCTCGATCGGCTCGATCGGCTTGGGCACGTGCATCTGGTAGCCGGCCGCGAGCGCCCGCACCCGGTCCTCGGTCCGCGCGTACGGCGTCAGCGCCAGCGCCGGCGTGCGCCCCACCTTGCGCGGCAGGAGATCCCGCACCCGCCGGATCAGCGAGTAGCCGTCCTCCCCCGGCATCCCGATGTCGACGACGAGCAGCGCCGGCTCCGACGTCTCCAGCAGCTTCAGCGCCTCGTTGCTCGACGTCGCCGTGCTGACCTCGGCCCCGCAGCGCCGCAGCACCGCCGAGAGCATCGCCAGCGTGTCGGGATCGTCGTCCGCGATGAGCACCCGCACGCCGGTGAGCCGCGGGAACGGGTTGCGCGGGTCCGGCGCGATGCCCGCGTTCGTGAGCGCCGTCGCGGTCGCGCCCGTCGAGAGCGGCAGCTGCACCGTGCACGTCGTCCCGCGCCCCGGGCCGGCGCTCGTCACGCGCACCATGCCGCCGTGCAGCCCGACGATGTGCCGCACGATCGACAGCCCCAGCCCGAGCCCCCCGTGCCGGCGCGCGCCGCTGTTGTCCTCCTGCCGGAAGCGCTCGAAGACGTGCGGGAGCGAGTCCGCCGAGATGCCCTCTCCGTCGTCGATCACCTTCACCTCGGCGAAGCGCTCGTCCTGCGAGAGCTGCACCTGCACGAGCCCCCCAGGGCGCGCGAACTTCACCGCGTTCGAGAGCAGGTGCCACACGACCTGCTGGAGCCGCGCAGGGTCGCCCTCGACGAACACCCCCTCCGGATCGAGCCTCGTCTCGATCGCCACGCCCTTGCCCGCGGCCGACGGGAGGATCGACTCGACCGCCGTCTGCACCGGCAACGTCAGCTCCACCGCGAGCCGCTCGATCTTCAGCGTCCCCGTCACGACCTGCGACGCGTCGAGCAGCTCGTCGATCAGCGTCACCTGGTGCTCGGCGTTGCGCTCGACCGCCGACAGCGCCCGCGTCTCCGCGACCCGGTCGAGCGAGCCCGCCTGCATCATCCTCGCCCAGCCGAGGATCGCGTTGAGCGGCGTCCGCAGCTCGTGCGACACCGTCCCGAGGAACTCGTCCTTCAGCCGGTTGGCGTCCTGCACCTCGCGGTACAGGCGCGCGTTGTCGAGCGCGAGCGCGGCCCGGTGCGCCACCTCCTCCGCGAAGGCGACGTCGGACCGCTCGAAGAACCGGCCCGACTCCGACGACACGAGCGAGATCGCGCCGAGGATCCGCCCGCGCGCCCGGAGCGCCACCACGAGGTACGAGAGCGGCGCGAGCGTCCGGTTGGCCGTGGCCTCCTCGCTCGTCATCGCCTCGTTCAGCAGCACGTCCCCGCGGACGTCCGCGTAGAGCTCCGACCGGCCCGTGCGCAGCACGCGCGCCACCGGGCCCGGCTCGCCGTCGACCCGGCTCGGGTGGAAGTACCGGAGCAGCGGCTCCTTCAGCGGGCTCACGTGCGCGGCCGCGACGTGGCGCAGGCCGAGGCCGTCGTCGATGTCGACCAGGCAGAAATCGGCGAGCACCGGCAGGACGAGCCGCGCGAGCGACTGGAGCGTGGCCGTGAAGTCCAGCGACGCGGCGAGCGCCGTGCTGAGCTCGGCCAGGAACGCGAACCGCCGCGCCGCCTCCTCGGCCTCGGCACGCGCCGCCTGCACCCGGATCAGCCGGGCGCGCTCCTCCTCGGCCCGCTTGCGATCGGTGATGTCGCGGTGGATGCCGACGAGGAACAGCGGGCGACCCTCCTGGTCGTGGACCGCGTACGCCGTGATCTCGATCGGCACCTCGGAGCCGTCGCGCCGCACGCACGGGACATCGCCGACGAAGGTGCGCGCGTCCTCGATCTGCTGGAGGATCCGGGCCGTGCTCTCCTCGCGGACATCCTCGCGGTGGAGGAGCGCCATGCTCTTGCCGACGATCTCCTCGGACAGGTAGCCGAAGATCGACTCGGCCTCGCCCATCCAGTACCGGATGTTGCCCTCGACGTCCGTGACGAGGATGGCCTCGGGCATCTGCTTCAGCACCTCGTGCGAGAGGTGCATGGCCTCCTCCGTCTGCAGCGCGGAGAGGCGCGCCCGCTCGAGCGCCTGCGCGCTCTGCTGGACCAGCGCGAGCATGAACGCCCGGTCGTCCTCGGTGAACGACTGCGGCGCAGAGAAGCCGAACCCCACGGCACCGAGCACGCGCCCCTCGAGGAAGAGCGGGATCGCGGCGTACGCGCGCTCGCCCGTCGCGACGCAGCACGACGCGAAGCCCGGCTCGAACTCGCCGAAGCGCCCCTCCGACTCGAGGAAGATCGGCTGCCGCTCCCGGACCGCGCGCGCGAGCGGCAGCTCCGCGCCGAGGTCGAAGCTCTTGAAGCGCGCGATCTGCGCCTCGAGGTAGCCCGTCGAGCGCACCGTCTCGAGCTCGCCGCCGAGCCCGGCGCGCAGCGCCACCACGCCGGTCATCGCCCCGGCGGCCGCGACGACGTCGCTCGCGAGCACGCGGAGCACCGCGGGCGGCGTGATCGCGTCGGACAGCGCGGCCGTCACCGCGAAGAGCCACGCGGCCCGGTCCGCGCTCCGCTCCGCGGCGTGGCGCGCCTCCTCCGCCTTCCGGTAGAGGTAGGCGTTGTCGAGCGCCAGCGCCACGCGGTGCGCGAGCTCGGCCGCGAGCACGAGATCGTCCGCGGAGTAGATGCGGTTCGACTCCGAGACGCCGAACGACAGCACGCCGAGCTTGCGGCCGCGCGCGATGAGCGGCACCGCCATCGCCGACCGCGTGCCGAGCTGCTCCAGCGCGGCGGCGCGCTCGGCGGCCTCGTCGCTCTTGTCGCGATCGAGCTCGTGCAAGAGCTCGGACTCGCCGCTGTGCAGCACCTTGGCGATGCCGAGGCGCTCCTCGGCGTCGGGCGAGATCGCGCGCAGGAGCCCCTCGCGCTCGGGGTTCACGTGCCTCGCGGCGACGCGGCAGAACCGCCGCCGCGTCGCGCCCGCGTGGCCCGCGCGATCGGACCCCGCCGGGTCGGAGTCCGCGGCGGCGCGCTGGCGCCGGGCCGCGTAGATGCCCGCCACGGGCGCCGGGTCGAACCCGTCCGGGCCGGGGAGCCAGAGGTCGGCCTGTCCAGATTCACGCGGTTTCCGAGGAGCATCGACCCGAGCACGGTGCCACCCTCGCCAGGCGACGGCGGAGCTCCTCCGACGTGGCCGGTTGCGCGGCCACGGTCGGCAGGTGCGGGAACCAGCAGGGTCGACGTTCCGGACGTAACGTTCCTATGATGCCTTCTCCCATGACACGCATCGACCATGCCGGCACCAGGGAGCATCGAGGCATGGCGTAATACTCTAGGAGCGCGACCCACGCGATACCCAACGAACTCATTGAAATTCAATGGATTTGAGAGGGCGCTCCGGGATGACGCCATCGCGCGATGACGGTCAGAATTGTGCTGGAATCCATGATTGGATTGACAACTGTGAACGCGCATGCTGCCCTTGCTTACCTCTTGGGGTGCCCGGCCCCAAGCGGCGCAGCAATTACACGGGGTCATCCAAGCCAAGGAACATAGCAAATGAACAGCCAAGATCAGGTGAAGGAGCTCGAGCAACTTGAGGTCATCGAGTCGAACGAGCTGAAGATCGGAAACGCGTTCCACATGTTCCGGTTCGGCGTGACTTCGGACGATGTGGCGCAGCAGGAGACGGAAAAGTCCGAAGAGTAGTCACCTCGATGACCCGGTGCCCCGAGAGAGGCACCGGGTCATCGCCTTCCGAGAGCCGACAATGGACCACGAGATCGAAGGGCGCTCGGACGACGCTGGGCCCCCCGGAGGGGACGCGCTGCTGCTATTCCCGCCGTCGACCGAGGCGCGGCTATTCCCTTACCTCAGCCTCCCGATGCTGACAGCCTACCTGCGCCGCGCGGGGCTGGCCGTGAGGCAGCGCGATCTCAATATCGAGCTCGCCTTCGCGCTCTTCAGAGAGCCGGTGCTCGGCCGGTACCTCGAGCACAAGCTGGATGAGACACCGTCTTGCGCGCCCCTGCGCGACGCGTACCGCATCGAGATGGCGCACTACCTGCGCGGCGTGTGTAACACCTTGCGCGCACGCGTCTTCGACAAGGCAGCTTCGATTCAGGAGGGCGGCTCGGCGGTCCGACTGATGAGCCATGGCATCGAGCTGCTGCTCGAGGGCTCCGCCCTCAAGCGCGCGTTCAGGTCGCTGCCCGCGATGGGTTTGGCGCTCGAGGCCTTCGGCGAGCCGGCGGTGGAAGATCTCGGCGCCTGCGCTCTGCGGGAGCTGCTCGCGGGCGCGCTCGGTGAGCGCCCCCCGGCCATCGTCGGGGTCTCGGTGGCGTTCTTCAGCCAGATATGGCCATCGCTCCTGATGGCCCGGTGGATTAAGGCGCGCTTCCCGGACACGCTCGTCGTCTTCGGTGGGCAGCAGATCCTGCTACGCCATGAGGCCATGGCGCGCGTCCCCGCTATCGCAAGGTACGTCGACTGCCTCGCGACAGGGGCCGGAGAGAATACCCTGGTGTCGCTCGCCCAGGCCGTGGCCGGAGAGTGCCCGTGGTCGGAGGTGCCGTCCGTGACGTGGCTCGACGACCGGGCGCCGCCGCGGATGGATCCGGCCCCGGCCATCGATACCCTCCCTCCTCCGGATTTCAGCGACCTCCCTTGGCGGCGCTACCTGATGGATTCGATCCAGATGCCGCTCATCACCTGCGTCGGATGCTTCTGGGCCCGCTGCGCATTCTGCTCCTACGGCAACCGCTCGCGGAAGCTGGGATATCAACAGAAGGCACCGGAGCAGATCGCCGCCGAGTGCGAGCACATCGTCGAGACATACGGCGTGCGACGTATCAACCTCGTGGACGAGATGACGAACCTCCCGGTCGCCATCAAGGCGATGCGGCGGCTCGCGCGCCGCGGCATTCACATTGAGTTCAGCGTCCGCTGCCGGTTCGAGAAGCAGCTTTTGGATATCGGGTTCTGTCATGAGCTACGCGCGCTGGGCTGCGTCCAGATGGCCGTCGGCTACGAGACCACTTCGCAGCGGCTGCTGGACAAGCTGGAGAAGGGCGTCCACGCCGCCGACTACCAGCAAATCATCGACAACCTCCATGCCGTGGGTATCGAGCTCCGCCTCTCGGTCATGGGAGGCATCCTCGACGAGACCCCCGAGGAGCTGGCCGCGTCCGAGGCCTTCCTGACGAAGAACGCGGACAAGATTGGCATCGACGTGATGCAGATGCTCATCGTCGAGCCGGGCACGCGTCTTTCCGAGGATCCCGCACGCTACGGCCTCGCCCTCGAGGAGGGAGCAGCGCTGCAGGGCAACGCGCTGCTCAGCTATGGCCAGGGGCGGGTCGGCTACCGGCTCCGTGTCATGGAGGGCGACCCCTCCTTCGAGGAGCGCCAGGAGCGGTTCCTGAGCATCCACCACAACGTGCACCCGAGGAAGAACGACGACCTCCCGCCGGAGCGCCGGCACCCTCGCCGGAGCGCGCCGGTCTTTGCGCTCAGGCTGTTCCCCTGGGCGCGGCCTCTGCGCGCGCGGCTGGACGGCGGTCCGCCCGGGACCTTCCTGGTGAACCTGTTGTGGCAGACCTTCCACCGGCTCCCTCCAGCGCTCCACACGGAGGGTGACACGCTTGTCGCCACCGACGGGGACGGCGCTGCGCTGCTGGGCCGCCTGCGGGCGACCGGCGCGGGCGAGCCTATCCCCGAGCAGAGGACCGCATGACGACGAACGAGATTCGATTCCGCACGACCGAGCGGCTGGGGCTGGGTGTCGGCATGGACCTGCCGTGGGGCGAGCCCATCGGCTTCGAGCGCGACCCGGTGCGCGGCGAGACCGTCACGCTGAAGGTGCACCGCTTCCTCGACCGCTATCAGCGATGCTTCAATTACATGATCTTTGCGTTCCAGCCGGGGAACCGGAACCGACTCCGCGCGGAGGACTACTTCCCGGCCTATGACGCCCTGTTCGCCGCCGCGCCGGACATCGCACATCGCGCCCTTCATCACACGCTGCTCAACATGGCGACGCTGGAGCCGTACGACCGTCGGCCCGTCATCGAATTCACCAATACCCTCGTCGAGCGCTACGGCTTCTTGTGGATCGTCGAGGACCTCGGGCTGTGGTCCATAGCCAACAAGGCGCTGCCGTACCCGCTGCCGCCCTTCCTGACCGAGGAGGGGCTCGCCGCCTGCATCCAGAACGTGCGCGCCTGGCAGTCGGCCCTAGCGGCCCCGCTCTCGGTGGAGTTCCCCGGATTCACCGAGGGAGCCACGATCTCGGTGGGGGACATCGACGCCTTCGACTTCTTCCGCACCGTCGCCCACGAGACCGGCTCGCCCGTAACCCTCGATATTGGGCACATCCTCAGCTATCAGTGGCTCAAGGGCCGCGTAGGCGAGCGCCGCTTCGACGGGCTGGACCGGCTGCCGCTCGGGTCCTGCCACGAGTTCCACCTATCCGGGTGCCAGATCGTGGGTGACAAGTTCCGGGATCTTCACCACGGCGTCCTGCTCGATGAGCAGCTCGAGCTACTCGAGTACCTGCTGCCCCGCTGCCCGCAGGCGCGGGCGGTCACCTTCGAAGATCCAAAGTACCGCGAGGACGGGGAGCTGCTCCCGAAGTCAGTCCGCAACTTCGAGCGGCTTAAGGCCATCGTGGCCGCCTGGTCCGAGGAGCCTGCCCATGCCTGAACCGCTCCAGAGCGCGCTCTATCGGCTGCTGCACCACCGGAGCTTCCGCGACGATTTCCTCGCCGGTCGGTTCGACGCGCTCGGCCTGGAACCGCGCGAGCTGTGTTTGCTGCGCCCCATCGACAGGGCCGAGCTCGTGACCCTGAGCGAGTCCATCTGCCGCAATGTACTCCGGGGCGAGCTGAAGTTTGAGGGCGGGATGCGCGGAACGTTTCCGGACCTGTTCTCGCTCCTGGAGCGGAAGGGGTGCGCGCCCCTCGAGGTCATCTACCGCTTCGTCGAGTCGCCAGAGTACGAAGACGTGCGGCAGGTGCCCTACGCGGGCGCCGGCATCTCCATCGAGGAGGCGTTTTTCGAGTTCCTGCGCCGCGAGGGGACGCTCCTGACGCTCGCGCCGTACGCGCCGCTGCTGCTCACCCACGAATTCCTGACGGGCATGCTGGCCATCCTGGTGATCAACCGGGACCCCAGCTTCGAGCTCCGCACCCCGCTCATTCGATCGAACGGCGCAGCGCGCTACGCCGTCCAGCGCTATCCGCTCGATTACGCCCGGAGCCTGACCGAGCGCCCGCTCTCGGCGGACGAATCGGGCCAGGTCATTTTCCTCTACGCCGCCGCGCCCGGTCGATTGTTGCGCGGGCCCTCGACTGCCGCGGCCGTGGCCCTCGTCGAACGCGGCCGCGAACGGCTCGACGAGACCGCACGCACGCTGGCCGAGCGGGGCGTCTCGACGACGGTAGCCTCGCTCTCCGCCCTGGCCGACGGCCTGGCGCGCCTGGGGGTCATCGCGTGAGGCGCCGCGAGGTCATCTCCTTCGAGGAGCACGGCGAGGTGCTCGCGCACTGGCACCGCTCAGGCTGGCGCGAAGAAACGGTGGTCGTGCTCGATCGCCACCTCGACCTCAAGCGCATCCGCCCACGCCAGCTCTCGCGCGTACGGGAGGCGGCGCGGGGTGGCTCGCTAGACGCGCTGAACCGGGATCTGCCCTTCCGCGACGATGAGCGCTTCCCGTATGGGCTGGACAACTTCCTGTACGCGGCGGCGGACGTCGGGCTCATCCGCCGGGTCATATGGGTGCTGCCCGAGGAGCGGCCTCTCGACGCGCGTCAGCTTGGCGCGGCGCTGTGGAATGCGCTGTCGCTGCTGCCAGGTCATGGCCACCAGGTGGCCGCCACGTTCAGGGCCGGCGCGGCCTCGGCGCGGGCGACCGTCGGTCCGCTCGTCATCGAAGCCACGACGCTGCGCCGGCTAGGCGGGCTGGACCTCGTCGGGGCGCGACTGGACGTGGATCTCGACTACTTCTACAATGGCGGCGAGCGGCCCGTACACAGCGTGGCGAACGTGGTGACCGCGGTCTCCGCGCTCGGGTTGCTCGATGAGCCGCCGACGATGACGTACTCTATCTACAGCGGCTTCATGCCCGATTCCTTCCGTCCGCTCGGTGAGGCGCTATCGCGAGCCATGGGCTTTGCGTTCGTCCCGTCGTCCCCGCGGGGTCGGCACGCTGAGCGATCGATGGAGGTCATCGCGGGCGGGTCGCCGCTCTCCGATGACGCGCTGGACGCGCTGACCAGCGAGGAGCTCCTCCCGCTCGGCGGGCCAGGGATGGCGCTGCGGGCGCTCCTGTGCGCGCGCGCCGGCCGCCTCGCCGACGCGGAGGAGAGCCACGCGCAGGCGCAGGCCCTCGGTGATCGCGCGACGTGGCCCGCTTACGAGCTGGGGCTCAAGTTCCTGGCGCGCCACCAGCACGGCGCGGCCGCGGCATGGCTGGCGCGCGCCGAAGGAGAGCTCGTCGACACGATCCAGGCGCACGGCCTGGCCCTCCGGGCGCTGGCCGAGTGCAAGCGCCAGAATTTCGAGGAGTGCCTGGCGTTGACAGCGCGGTGCTTGGAGGAGCTTCCGCTGCGGCGGGAGCCCTATCAGCTGGCGGAGATCGCGGCGTCACGCCTGGGCCGTCAGCGCGAAGCAGCACACGCCAGGAACGGGTTGGCCCGGTTGACGACAACGTACGAGGAGGCCTTCCTGTGAGCTTCTCTCTCCCGGGAATCGGTCGCGAGGAGTTCTTTCGGGACTACTGGCGAAAGCGCCCCCTCTTCATCAAAGGTGGCGCGCTCCATCTGCTGGAGCGACCCGTCGAGGAGGCCGAGCTGGACGAGGCGTTCACGCTCCTGGAGACGGTCGCGCCGGGAGAGCTGAAGCGCTCGGGCGACGACGTCATCTTCGGGCAGCACATCGACCGGGTGGTCCCGCGGCTGCGGGCCATCGCCAGACAGCTCCACGCCGAGTTCGGCTGCACTAGCGTCGGGTTCGATGGCATCAAGGCGAACGACGGCCACAGCATCGGAAGCCACTTCGACACGAGCGACAATTTCGTCCTCCAGCAGTGGGGGATGAAAATCTGGCGGCTCCACGCGCCCGACTTCATCCAGCAGGAGATCGTTCGCCAGCGGATGCTCCACGCGCCCGATGTGGGCTCAGTCTTCATGCCCGAGGACGCTCTCGAGTACACGCTGGAGCCAGGGGACCTGCTCTACATCCCCATCCTCTGGGCGCACTGGGGCGTATCACGCGGCCCCTCCACGAGCGTATCGCTGCGGTTCAACAGCGAATCAGGGGCGCAGCTCATGCCCCTGTTGACCGAGGTGCTCTCTCTGGACCAGCGCTTCTGGTCACCCATGCCCACCGCCGAGCTCACCGACTTCTCGGATCCCTCACCCGCAATGCCCGCTCGCGTCAAGGCCTGGTTCGCCGGCATAGGGGAAGCGCTCCGGGATCCCGTCGTGCTAGAAGAGGTCGAGCGCCGCTTTTGGCGTGCGCGGGCCCGGCGCATCCGGGTTCTCGCGGGCGTGGAGGCGGAGGCGGCCCCTGCGCCGGCCCCCGCCAAGGACGAGCTGCACCTTGACATGGACCGGGTGCGGTCCCTACTGCAGCCGCCGCTGCCGCGGCCGGACCTGGGCAGACTGGTGCTCCCTGAGACCGAGACGCGCGAGAATCAGAAGCTGCGCGAGTGCGTCTACCGGCCGTATCTCAAG
The DNA here is from genome assembly GCF_051527395.1 of Sorangium sp. So ce281. Taxonomy (NCBI): domain Bacteria; kingdom Pseudomonadati; phylum Myxococcota; order Polyangiales; family Polyangiaceae; genus Sorangium; species Sorangium sp. So ce281. The sequence goes on along the minus strand of NZ_CP150322.1, from coordinate 792,551 downwards.
CGGCTCCTGCTCACGTGCGCGAAGGCATACCCACTCCTCCGGGATCCGGCACACAAGCGCTCGCTGGCGACGCTCGTCAGCGCATTCGTGGGGCTGAAGCCGGGGGACATCCGCGAGACGGTGCTCGGGCCGGAGCTGACATCGTGGATCTGGCGCATGGCCGAAGCCATCGAGTTTGCTTACCCGCCGCGGGTGGAGCTCATCGTGCGGCACCTGGGGAGCTTTCTGCTGCCCGTCCTGCTGGCGAACGGGGCGTTGCCCGAGAGCGAGCCGATCTTGCTGGCACCGTCCGGGCGCGGCGAGCTGCACCTCTTCTTCCCGGTGCTGCGCGCGCTGGAGGTGCCGCTCGCATTGCCCGAGGTGCTCCCGGTCGTCCGCGAGGGCGGTGCGCTCCGGGTCGGCGGCGCATCGCCCTTCGAGGTGTCGGTGGCCGCGCTGCTGGGCCAGGAGCGCCCGGCACGCGGTGACGTGACGCTGTCGCCGCTACCGACCGCGCCGGGCGGGCGCGTGTTGCTGATGCGGACCAGCGGTTGGTATACCGAATTCTTCCCTAAGCGCGAAGATCAAGGCCGCGTGAGCCCGCTCCACCTCGATATCACCGACGCGGACCTCGATGAATTCCGCGCGTCAATGACGCGCGGGCTGGGGCTCGTCCGCGAGCTCTGGCCGGCAGCCCACGCGGAGCTTGAGGAGGGTATCCGCCTCGTGCTGCCGGTCAGCTCGCGCGGGCTGGATCCGAACAACGGGAGCGTCGCGGGCTTTCGCGGGCTCATCGCTTCGAGCGCGCGGCCGGACTACATGATAGCGCAGACGCTGGTGCACGAGACCGCGCACAACAAGCTGAGCTCGATTCTCGACGTCTTCCGCCTGGCGACGAACCCGGATGACGAGCTCCACCCATCGCCCTTTGTCCCGATGCCCCGGCCGATGTCGGCGCTCTTTCATGGCGTCTTCTCGTTCATCCAGGATCTGCACATGACCCGCCGCATGCTGAACGGAGGCGTCCCGAGCCCACCGGAGGCACCGATGGAGAAGTACCTCCAGAAAATCGAGGGGCGGGTGAAGGTGGCCATCGGAACCATCCTGCGGCACGCGCGGCTGACCTCCGAGGGCGACGCGATCGTCGCCGGCATGGAGCGGGCGCTGGCGGTGTGATGGACGTCCGCTCCTACCATCGCGTCCAGATCGAACAGGATGGGGTCTCCGCCCGTCTGGGCACCGCGCGGCCGGATCCGCTCCTGCTGCCCCACGACGCGCTGGAGCTCTCGGCCCAGCAGTGGCGCCACGCGCTTGACGAGGCGCTCGCACCCTGGGCGCGGCACCTGGAGTCCCGGGAACTGATTCTCGATTCCCGCGTCGTTCGCAAGCGTGTCGCGGAGCGGGAACTGGTCACAACACTCACTGCCATGCTGGTGAAGTGCGTCGTCGAGGGACCGCGCTCGCGCGTGCCGGTCGTCTGGCAGGCGGCAGCGCCAGACGCCGGGCTGGATCCGCTCGAGGAGAAGCTCCGCGCCGCGCTCGCCTCTGGGCAGATTGTCGAGGAGATCCGCGCGGCGGTGGACGGCATGCCGCTCGCTGCTGTGGAGCGGTGCCCGGTGGTGCTGGATCCGTGGATCGCCTCGACCCTCATCCACGAATGCATCGGCCACAGCTCCGAAGCGGACAACTACCTCGAATCGATGGTCCCGGCCGGCTTCCGGCTGGGCTACCGCTGGACCGAGCTCCCACTGCGCGTCGTGGACGATCCCGGGCTCGCCGGACACCTGGGCAGCTATCAATTCGACGACGAGGGATCCCCGGCGAGACGGACCGAGCTAATCCGCGACGGCATCTGGAACGATCTGCTGTACAGCCGGGAGACCGCCGAGCGGCTGGGCGTCGAGCGATCGGGCAATGGGCGGCGCACCCCCGGCGCGCCGCGCGCGCTCCCGCGGATGTCGGTGATGTATGTGGAGCCGGGCACGGCGTCGCGCGAGGCACTCGTGGCGAGCGTAGAGCGAGGCGTGTACTGCGTGGGCGCAATCGGCGGCTGGTCGACCGGGCGCGACTTCATCGTCCGGCCGGTCTACGGTCTGAGGATCCGTAACGGGATCCTGACCGGTGAGCGGGTGCGCTGCTTTGACATCGTGGACGACAAGGCAGCGGCGATGGCGCAGCTGAGCGGCCTTGCGGACGACCTGACCTTCATCGATCATGCGTTTGGCGGCTGCGACAAAGGCGGGCAGGACGAACTGTCGATGAGCCAAGGCGCGCCGCACCTGGCGCTGCGGGAGGCAGTCCTGAGACCTATCATGAAGGTGAAATCGTGACCGAGCCCTCGCACACCAAGCGGCCCCGCCTCACCATCATGACCATCTCGCTCGGCGTGTTCGCCAGCGTGATGAGCACGACGATGCTGTCGATCGCGTTCGTAGACGTGGCGCGGAGCCTCCGGGTCACGTACGCGACGCTGCAGTGGCGCAACGGGGTGTTCTTCTCGTTCTTCGCGGTGGGCCTCCCGTTCTTCGGGAAGCTGGCGGACCGCGTCGGGCTTCGGCGACAGTTCTTCTTCGGCATTGCCCTCTTCGTCGCCGCGTCGCTGTTGAGCGGGCTGACGCGCTCATGGCCGCTGTTCCTCGTCTTTCAGGCGCTTCAGGGGCTGGCCGACGCGATGATCGTCCCGGCGCTGATGGGACTCATTCGCGTCCTCTTCCCGCCGGAGCGCACCGGCTGGGCCTTCGGCTGGTTCGGCGGCGTGCTCGCGGTGGCGTCGTTCATCGCGCCGCTTCTGGGCGGCTTCGTGGTGCAGTACGCGGCGTGGCCGGTGATCTTCTACTCTCTCTCCGGCATCGGGCTCGTGTGCCTGATAAGCTCGGCGCTGGTGTTGCCACGCGTGGCCCCGCCGCCGGAGCGACCCGCGGGCCGGCTGCCCGTCTGGGCCGCGCTTACCCTGCTGGCGGGCATCTTCTGTGCGCAGGGCGTGGGCACGATGTCGGGTCTGGCTCGCCTCGTGCTGATGGTGGCGCTGGCGCTCACGGTTGCCATCTTCATGTACCTCGAGCGCACCGCCGACGCGGCCTCGACACTGCTGCCCCGTGGCGCGCTGGGCAACGCCGTCTTCCTTATCGGCTGCATGCGGGTATTCCTGCTTTACCTGGCGAGCGGCGGAGTTGGCCTGTTCGCGCCGAGCTACCTGCGCCAGGTGCACGGACTGACCCCGGACGTGGTCGGCCGGCTCTTGCTGGTCGAGCCGCTGCTGGCGCTGCCGCTGTCGATGTGGGCGGGCCGCGCGGCGGACCACCGCCCCTACTTGGCGATTGCCGCGGGGCTTGGCCTGTCGGTCGGCGGCTGCCTCTCTTTCCTGGGGACGCTGCATCCGCCTATGCCCTGGTACGCGCTGGGTGCCTCCTACGTGCTGCTGGGCCTCGGCTCGACGCTGGCGATGCCCGCGCTGGACAAGATCGCGCTGCTGTCGGTGCCCGAGAAAGAGTCTGCGCATTATATGGGCACATTCCAAATGGTGCAGTTCGGCACGGGGGCTTTCGCGGGCGTCCTCTTCGGGCCGCTGGCTGAGCGCGGGGGTTCCGGCCTGCCCACCGCCGAGGGCTTCGCGTGCGTTGCGCTGCTAAGCGCGGCGCTGCTCGTGACCGGGCTCGGAACGGTGTTCCTGGAGCGGCACGTCGTATCGCGGAAGCAGGTATCCCCGATGGACCAGCCGGTGCAGGCGGAGTGAGCGGCTGGTCGTCCGTGCCTCGCTCGTTGGAGCCTCTCCCAGCGAAGAGGATCGGAGAGTTCCAGCAGCTCGCAGGATACTTCGCCCTGGTTTCTCGAAGAAGGGCAGGTCATATCGCGCTCGCCCATCGATAGATTCGCACCATCCCGTCCGTGCACGCCGCGGCCACATGCCGCCCGTCCGGGCTCATGGCCACGCACTCGACGGCGTCCGCACACTCTCCGAGCACGCGCAACGCCTTCCCCGAGGCTCCCTCCCAGGCTCGCACCGTGCCATCAGACGAGCCTGAAACCACGATCTCACCGCGGGGGTCGAAGACCATGGAAGCAATACGCATTGTATGAGCTGTGAGCGTCTTCTTCAGCTCCCAACCCGCCGTGTCCCAGAGCCGGATCGCTCCGTCATATCGAAGCCGAGATGGTATCCGCGGTAAACAACCCCGAAGCCGCCCTCACCGACGACTTCGTCAACGCGGTACTTGCCCTCGATGGTCGTGCCCACCCAGCCGAAGAGATCCGCCAGCTCCTGCATCGTGCAGCACGAGCACAGCATAGGGGGCGAAGCACCCGCGGATCGATCTTTGTGCTTTACGGGGGCAGCGCAGAGCGCCGCAGTGAACCGCGGCCGGCGTCTACAGATCAGCCCGCTGCCGCCGGATCCCCCCTTTCTTCTCTTCAACGGGCGTCCAGGCGGTGAGCGCCGGGGTGGGGGTGTGCGCGGCAGCGCGCGGGGGGCGCGCTGGAGCACCGAACGAGGTGCCATAAGGTCCAAGCCGGCTCCACGTCCCAGGCGCGCCTTGTGTGGCGCGCGACGAAACGTCTCAGAAGGCAAGGCCCGAAGTGAGACATGCCGGGCGGTGTTTCATGCGCAAGCTCCCCCGCCCCCGTCTTGGCGGATGGCCAGCGCCCCCCGCGCGCTGCCGCGCACACCCCCACCCCGGCGCGTGCCCCCCGGATCCCCCGTCACTCACTCTTCCCGGGACCAAGGCATGAACCCGGTCGCCAGGCACTTCACCGCCGCCGCCAGCTCGATCGGCTCGATCGGCTTGGGCACGTGCATCTGGTAGCCGGCCGCGAGCGCCCGCACCCGGTCCTCGGTCCGCGCGTACGGCGTCAGCGCCAGCGCCGGCGTGCGCCCCACCTTGCGCGGCAGGAGATCCCGCACCCGCCGGATCAGCGAGTAGCCGTCCTCCCCCGGCATCCCGATGTCGACGACGAGCAGCGCCGGCTCCGACGTCTCCAGCAGCTTCAGCGCCTCGTTGCTCGACGTCGCCGTGCTGACCTCGGCCCCGCAGCGCCGCAGCACCGCCGAGAGCATCGCCAGCGTGTCGGGATCGTCGTCCGCGATGAGCACCCGCACGCCGGTGAGCCGCGGGAACGGGTTGCGCGGGTCCGGCGCGATGCCCGCGTTCGTGAGCGCCGTCGCGGTCGCGCCCGTCGAGAGCGGCAGCTGCACCGTGCACGTCGTCCCGCGCCCCGGGCCGGCGCTCGTCACGCGCACCATGCCGCCGTGCAGCCCGACGATGTGCCGCACGATTGACAGCCCCAGCCCGAGCCCCCCGTGCCGGCGCGCGCCGCTGTTGTCCTCCTGCCGGAAGCGCTCGAAGACGTGCGGGAGCGAGTCCGCCGAGATGCCCTCTCCGTCGTCGATCACCTTCACCTCGGCGAAGCGCTCGTCCTGCGAGAGCTGCACCTGCACGAGCCCCCCAGGGCGCGCGAACTTCACCGCGTTCGAGAGCAGGTGCCACACGACCTGCTGGAGCCGCGCAGGGTCGCCCTCGACGAACACCCCCTCCGGATCGAGCCTCGTCTCGATCGCCACGCCCTTGCCCGCGGCCGACGGGAGGATCGACTCGACCGCCGTCTGCACCGGCAACGTCAGCTCCACCGCGAGCCGCTCGATCTTCAGCGTGCCCGTCACGACCTGCGACGCGTCGAGCAGCTCGTCGATCAGCGTCACCTGGTGCTCGGCGTTGCGCTCGACCGCCGACAGCGCCCGCGTCTCCGCGACCCGGTCGAGCGAGCCCGCCTGCATCATCCTCGCCCAGCCGAGGATCGCGTTGAGCGGCGTCCGCAGCTCGTGCGACACCGTCCCGAGGAACTCGTCCTTCAGCCGGTTGGCGTCCTGCACCTCGCGGTACAGGCGCGCGTTGTCGAGCGCGAGCGCGGCCCGGTGCGCCACCTCCTCCGCGAAAGCGACGTCGGACCGCTCGAAGAACCGGCCCGACTCCGACGACACGAGCGAGATCGCGCCGAGGATCCGCCCGCGCGCCCGGAGCGCCACCACGAGGTACGAGAGCGGCGCGAGCGTCCGGTTGGCCGTGGCCTCCTCGCTCGTCATCGCCTCGTTCAGCAGCACGTCCCCGCGGACGTCCGCGTAGAGCTCCGACCGGCCCGTGCGCAGCACGCGCGCCACCGGGCCCGGCTCGCCGTCGACCCGGCTCGGGTGGAAGTACCGGAGCAGCGGCTCCTTCAGCGGGCTCACGTGCGCGGCCGCGACGTGGCGCAGGCCGAGCCCGTCGTCGATGTCGACCAGGCAGAAATCGGCGAGCACCGGCAGGACGAGCCGCGCGAGCGACTGGAGCGTGGCCGTGAAGTCCAGCGACGCGGCGAGCGCCGTGCTGAGCTCGGCCAGGAACGCGAACCGCCGCGCCGCCTCCTCGGCCTCGGCCCGCGCCGCCTGCACCCGGATCAGCCGGGCGCGCTCCTCCTCGGCCCGCTTGCGATCGGTGATGTCGCGGTGGATGCCGACGAGGAACAGCGGGCGACCCTCCTGGTCGTGGACCGCGTACGCGGTGATCTCGATCGGCACCTCGGAGCCGTCGCGCCGCACGCACGGGACCTCGCCGACGAAGGTGCGCGCGTCCTCGATCTGCTGGAGGATCCGCGCCGTGCTCTCCTCGCGGACGTCCTCGCGGTGGAGGAGCGCCATGCTCTTGCCGACGATCTCCTCGGACAGGTAGCCGAAGATCGACTCGGCCTCGCCCATCCAGTACCGGATGTTGCCCTCGACGTCCGTGACGAGGATGGCCTCGGGCATCTGCTTCAGCACCTCGTGCGAGAGGTGCATGGCCTCCTCCGTCTGCAGCGCGGAGAGGCGCGCCCGCTCGAGCGCCTGCGCGCTCTGCTGGACCAGCGCGAGCATGAACGCCCGGTCGTCCTCGGTGAACGACTGCGGCGCAGAGAAGCCGAACCCCACGGCGCCGAGCACGCGCCCCTCGAGGAAGAGCGGGATCGCGGCGTACGCGCGCTCGCCCGTCGCGACGCAGCACGACGCGAAGCCCGGCTCGAACTCGCCGAAGCGCCCCTCCGACTCGAGGAAGATCGGCTGCCGCTCCCGGACCGCGCGCGCGAGCGGCAGCTCCGCGCCGAGGTCGAAGCTCTTGAAGCGCGCGATCTGCGCCTCGAGGTAGCCCGTCGAGCGCACCGTCTCGAGCTCGCCGCCGAGCCCGGCGCGCAGCGCCACCACGCCGGTCATCGCCCCGGCGGCCGCGACGACGTCGCTCGCGAGCACGCGGAGCACCGCGGGCGGCGTGATCGCGTCGGACAGCGCGGCCGTCACCGCGAAGAGCCACGCGGCCCGGTCCGCGCTCCGCTCCGCGGCGTGGCGCGCCTCCTCCGCCTTCCGGTAGAGGTAGGCGTTGTCGAGCGCCAGCGCCACGCGGTGCGCGAGCTCGGCCGCGAGCACGAGATCGTCCGCGGAGTAGATGCGGTTCGACTCCGAGACGCCGAACGACAGCACGCCGAGCTTGCGGCCGCGCGCGATGAGCGGCACCGCCATCGCCGACCGCGTGCCGAGCTGCTCCAGCGCGGCGGCGCGCTCGGCGGCCTCGTCGCTCTTGTCGCGATCGAGCTCGTGCAAGAGCTCGGACTCGCCGCTGTGCAGCACCTTGGCGATGCCGAGGCGCTCCTCGGCGTCGGGCGAGATCGCGCGCAGGAGCCCCTCGCGCTCGGGGTTCACGTGCCTCGCGGCGACGCGGCAGAACCGCCGCCGCGTCGCGCCCGCGTGGCCCGCGCGATCGGACCCCGCCGGGTCGGAGTCCGCGGCGGCGCGCTGGCGCCGGGCCGCGTAGATGCCCGCCACGGGCGCCGGGTCGAACCCCTCCGCCCCGGCCACGAACGCGGGATCGCCGTCCAACGGCGGCGGCGGCGGCACGGAGCCGACCAGGCCCATGGTGTCCGCGGCGCCACGCTCGATGAGATCGACCGTGCACCAGTCCGCCAGGTAGGGCACCGACAGACGCGCGAGCCGATCGAGGATCGTATGAGGATCAAGCGATCCGGTGAGCTGCTCGCTCGCGTCCGCCAGGAACATCAGCTCATTATGGATCGCCCCTCCGCGGGGGGGCTTCAGGACCTGCCATGCCATGGCGGTCTCGCTAGGGTTGCCTTCACGCTCCATGGGGTCGCCGGCGGCCCGCATCGTAGCGAGGGCCGATCGCAGAAGCCAGCGGCGCAGGAGAGAGCGCGGCGCCTAACCGTCGGAGACGAGCCGCGCGCGGGCGCGGCGGACGAGCGCCTGGACGGCGCGGTGCGATTCGTCGCGCACCTCGCCGACGTCCTGGCCTACCGTGGCGATGGGCGCGCCGACCTCGAGCGCCACCGGGATACGTCGCGCACGGCTCACCCGGGCCATGTGCGTCGTGAACGACTCGTCGGCGTAGGAGGACTCGGCGCCGCCGTACACGAGCCCCACAGGGACGATCTCCGCGCCGACGCGGCATGCCGCGGTGAAGCCGCCCGCGCGGAAGGGCCGCACCTCATCTCCGGCGAACGTGGTCCCCTCGGGGTAAACCATCACACCACGGCCGCCCTTGAGCGCGGAGGACATCGCCTGGACGACCGCAGAGCCGCTGCGCTTGCTGGAACGGTCCACGAAGAGCGTTCCGACGCGGCGCGCCGCCATGCCGATGACCGGCCATCCGGCGAGGTCGGCCCGGCTCACGACCGTGGCCTCGAAGAAGGCGAGCGTGATCATGATGTCGAGCGCGGAGCGGTGGTTCATCACGAACAGCCGGCCGAGCCCAGCGGCGTCGCGTCCAGGGCAGTACCCGGCGCCCGCCGGATCGGCCGCGCCGGCGGCGCGCCCCGCCGCGAGCTCACCCTGGAAGAGGCCGCCCGCGCGCACGTCGAGCCCGTAGAGCTTCAGGAGCGCGCGCCCATACCGGCGCATCCATGTGTGGAGGACCACTTCGCGGTCGGCCGCGGGCGAGATCGCTGTGTCGACCTCGAGCAGGCCGTACATGCCGAAGGTGAGGCCGACGAAGCCAGCCGTGCGGAGAGGGAAGCGGAGGGCGTCGAGGGGACGAGCGCTGACCATGCGTCGGATGTCCTGCCCGCTCGGGGCGATCGTGGAACCAGGCTTCGGCGAGGCGGAGGCGCCGGGCGCGCCCCGGCTCGCGCGGCGAGGGCGCCTGCCGGCGGCACCCTATTTCACGCTTGCGCCTGGAGAAAGCCCCGTCACCCGCCCGTGGCGGGAGCTCCGTCGAGCAGCCGCTTCAGCACGTCGTTCACGACGGCCGGGTTCGCGCTGCCCCCCGTCTTCTTCATGATCTGGCCGACGAAGAAGCCGAACAGCGCGGTCTTGCCGGCGCGGTACGCCGCCGCCTGCTTCTCGTTCGCGGCGATGACCGACGCGGCGACCGCCTCGATCGCGGCCGCGTCGCTCATCACGGCCATGCCCTTGTCGCGGACGATGTCGCCGGGCGCCCGGTCCGTGCCGGCCATCTCCATGTAGACCTCCTTGGCCTGCTTGCCGCTGATCGCGCCCTCGTCCACGAGGCGGAGCAGCGCGGCCACCTGGCCGGGGGCGACCGGGAACGCCGCGGAGAGCCCCGTCGTCCGGGTGTCGCGCAGCACCTCGCCCTGGACGAAGTTCGCGACCTTCACGGCGTCGCCGTGGAGGCGCGCGGCCTCCTCGAAGAACGCCGCGATCCGCGGGTGGCCGGTCAGGACCGACGCGGCGTACGGGGTGAGGCCGAGCGACTCGGTGAAGCGGCGCCGCTTGTCGGCCGGCGGCTCCGGGAGCGCGCCGCGCACGCCGGCGAGGAACGCCTCGTCCACGACGAGCGGCGGCAGATCCGGCTCGGGGAAGTAGCGGTAGCCGGACTCGTTCTCCTTGTCGCGGAGGAGGTACGTCTCCTTCTTCTCGGCGTTGTACCCGCGGGTCTGCTGCCGGACGCGGCCGCCCTGCTCGATGAGCGCGATCTGCCGCCGGATCTCGAGGTCGATCGCCTCGGCGACGAAGCGGAACGAGTTGATGTTCTTGAGCTCCGTCCGCGTGCCGAGCTTCGTCTCCCCCACCTTGCGGACCGAGACGTTGGCGTCGCAGCGGAAGCTGCCCTGCTCGAGGTTGCCGTCGTTCACGCCGATGAACATCAGGATCTCGCGCAGCCGCTTCAGGTACTCGGCCGCCTCCGCGCCCGAGCGGAGGTCGGGCTCGCCGACGATCTCGATGAGCGGCGTGCCGGCGCGGTTGAGATCGACGACCGACAGGCCGCCGATGCCGTGGACGTTCTTGCCGGCGTCCTCCTCCATGTGGACGCGCGTGATCCCCGCGCGCGTCTTGCCCGCCTCGGTCTCGATCTCGAGCTGGCCGCGCAGCGCGAGCGGCCGATCGAACTGGCTGATCTGGAAGCCCTTCGGCAGGTCGGGGTAGAAGTAGTTCTTCCTCGCGAAGACGCTGCTCTCCTGGACGGCGCAGCCGAGCGCGAGCGCGGCGCTCACCGCCATCCGGACCGCCTCGCGGTTCAGGACCGGGAGCGCCCCCGGGAGGCCGAGGCAGACCGGGCACGTGTGCGTGTTCGGCGGGTCGCCGAAGCTGGTCGCGCAGCCACAGAACGCCTTGGTCCGGGTGAGGAGCTGCGCGTGGACCTCGAGCCCGATGACCGCCTCGAAGGAGCCGTACGTCGTCGCCATGACCCGGCCTTCTAGCAGAACCTCGGCCGGACGAGAGGCGAGATGCCCGGCTCAGTGATCCGCGTGGTCGCGCGAGAGGCCAGGGTGCGTCGGGTCGCCCGGCTCGTGGCGCTTGTTCGCCGTCAGCCGCGAGCCCGATCGATCCGAGAGGCTCATGAGGAGATCGCGCCGGTAGATGAACTGCTCGCGCGAGTCGTAGGGCACCGCGTGGAGGCCGGTGTCCATGCGGATGGCGTCGACGGGGCACGCCTCGACGCAGAAGCCGCAGAAGACGCAGCGGAGCTCGTCGATGACGAAGCTGCTCGGGTACCGCTCGTAGCCCTTCCGCCGATCGCCGTCGGGGTACTCGGCCGGCTCGATCGCGATGCACTGCGCCGGGCACGCCGTCGAGCAGCAGAGGCACGCGACGCAGCGGGGCGAGTTGTCCTCGCGCAGCGTGAGCCGGTGGATGCCCCGGAAGCGCTCCGGGTAGGGGCGCTTCTCCTCGGGGTAGCTGATCGTCGTGACGCCCGGCTCGAGCGCGTGGAGCACCGGGTCGGGCTTCTGGCCGAGCACCATCTCCTTCGTGTTCTTGAAGAAGTGCTTCATCGTGATCCCCAGGCCCCTGACCACCTCGGGGATGTAGGCCTGGACGTCGGCGCTCCGGGTCGGGCGCGGGATCGGCTTGCCGGCGATCGGCCTGCCGGCCGGCTTCGTCCACGTGGTGCTGGGGGTAGCTCTCGCCATGTGAGATCCTCCTCTATGCCTGCTGCGGCGACGCCTTGGTGCCCCCCGCCGCCGCCGCGAACCGGGAAGCGGTGGAGTTGACGGTGCGCTGGCGCTCGATCGGCTCGAGGAGGCCGGCGATCAGCGCCACGACCGCCGCGAACCCGCCCAGGGCGACGATCGCGTGGGTGACGTCCGCCGCGACCTGGAGACCGCCGACGAGCCCCGCGGGCGCCGAGTCGACGGCCAGCACGACGATGCCCGTGACCATCATGTTGACGATCGTGAGCGGCAGGAGCTTCGTCCAGCCGAGCCGCATCACCTGGTCGTAACGGAAGCGCGGCAGCGTCCAGCGGAAGAAGACCTGCACCCACGCCATGAGGATCGTCTTGCCGAAGAACGCCAGCACGTAGGTCAGGCTCACGGCGACGTGGGTCATCTTGTACTGGAAGAGCGTCGCGTCGCCGAAGGCGATGTTGATGCCGTCGCGGTCCAGGAACGGCAGGTGGTAGCCGCCGAAGAAGAGCGTGACGAGGAGCGCGCTCGACGTGATGAGCTCCACGTACTCGCCCGTCATGAACATGCCGAACTTCATCCCGGAGTACTCGACGAAGTAGCCGGCGACGATCTCGCTCTCGCCCTCGGGCTGATCGAACGGGATGCGCTTCGTCTCGGCCGCGAGGGCCGCGAGGAACAGGATGAACGCGAGCGGCTGGACGAAGATCCCCCACGCGTGCTCGGCCTGCCACTGCACCATGTCGCCGAGCCGGACGCTGCCGTAGATGATGAAGAGCCCGACGACGCTGAGGCCCATCGCGACCTCGTAGCTGACCATCTGGCTCGCGGCGCGCAGGCCGCCGAGCAGCGAGAACTTGTTGTCGCTCGCCCAGCCGGCGAGCGCGGCGCCGATGATGCCGGTGCCCGCCATCGCGAAGATGTAGAGGATGCCGACGTTGAGGTCCGCGACCTGGAGGTTCACGACGTGGCCGCCGCACGTGAACGCCTGGTCGACCGTCCGCTTGAGCAGCGGGAGGTCCCCGAAGCCGAAGACGCCGTCGCCGTTGTCCTCGAAGCAGAGCTTGTCGCCGAACGGGATGACCGCGAACGTCACGAGCGCCGGGAACATCGCGAGCAGCGGCGCGAGCGAGTGGAGGAGCCGGTCGGCGTTCTTCGGGATGAAGTCCTCCTTCCAGATCATCTTGATCGCGTCGGCCGCGGCGTGGAGCGTGCCGAGGAGCCGCAGCGGGATCTTGCCCTCGGGCACGCGCAGCGCCGCATAGGCGCCCGTCACGAGCAGGAGCGCGCCGAGCAGCACGCACGCGATCCGCGCGACGACGGGCGCCGCCGTGAGCGGGACCGCCTGCGTCAGGAAGAAGACCGCGACGTGGGCCATGACGCCCCCGTAGAAGATGCTGCGCGGCTCGACGCGGGCGAGCGCCTCTTCGGCCGGGTTGATCGGGCCGCCGCTGCGGGCCGACGCGCAGAACACGATCAGCCCGAGCCAGCCCACGGCCACCGCGAACTGCGCGGCGGCCACCATCGTCTCGGCCGCGGCAGGCGCGGACGCCGGGCGCGTCGCCGTGAACACGGAGAGGGCCGCGAGCAGCGCCGGCGGGAAGAACACGATGCCCCGCACGACCAGGGACGGCAGGTAGACGACCGCCCGGTTCGGGCCGACGCGGTCCTGCACCATCGCGCCCTGGCGCCGGTCGGCCCAGGTGGCGATCGCCGCCATGTTCAGCAGGAACAGGACGACGATGAGGATCTTGACGATCGCGAGAACGAGCTCGACGCTGGTCATGCCGTGGCCTCCGTCTTCTTCGGCTCGACCCGCGCGCCGTCGGCGACGGCGGGCGCCGGCGCGGCGTTCGCAGAGGGCGCCGCGGCCCCGGCTGGCCCACCAAGCGCCGCGCCGGGCGGCATCGCGCGGCGGAGCTCGGCCAGGGTCTTCCACCCGGTCTCGTACCCGAGCGCGCGCCCGAGCCGGCCGATGAGCTCCCAGGCCGGGCGCGCGTCGCCGTGCGGGAGCAGCGCCCGCTCGCTCCGCTGCGCCAGGCCCTTCCCGTTCACGTACGTCCCCTCGGCCTCGGCCCAGGAGCACGCCGGCAGCGCGACGCGCGCGGCCTTCGCGAGCGGCCCCTCGTGGGCGGCGATCGTCACCACCCCCTTCAGCCGCGAGAACGCCCGCTGCGCCTCGCCCGCGTCGACCTCGAGGTCCGACCCGAGGGCGAGCACGTACGCGTAGTGCCCGGACGCGATCCCCTGGAGCAGCTCCGCGACCGGGCGCGGCGGGGTCGCCGCCGCGATCTGCACGGCGCCGCGGGTGTTCGGGTTCTTGTCCTCGCTGATGAGGATGTCGTCGCCCTGGCCGAGCGGCTTGCCCGACACGAAGAAGTCGGTCGCGCCGAGGTACGTCGTGGCGAGGTGGTAGAGCGCGAAGTTGTCCTCGTTCGAGTGCTGCGCCGACAGGACGATCGCGACCTTCTGCGGGTCGTCGCCGTGGCCGGCGAGCTGCTCCTTGGCCGCGGCGAGCGCGTCGTCGAGGCTCGCGTCGTCGTTGCCGACGAGCGCCGTGAGCAGCCGGCCATCGACCGCGTGCCGGTACGAGAGCATGCCCTCGTCGCACATCCAGTACGTGTTGACCGCCATGTTCTCGCGGGGGCGGTGCCGGTACGGCGTGTTGTTGCGCGGATCGTAGTCGAGGTAGGCGTTGCAGCCCGTCGCGCAGCCCTGGCAGACGGTCCGGGCGCTGCGGAGGAACCAGACGCGCGCCTTGAACCGGAAGTCGCGCGACGTGAGCGCGCCGACCGGGCAGACGTGCTCGGTCATGAGCGTGTAGTTGTGGTCGAGCTCGCGCCCCGGCGAGACCGTGATCTCCCCGAGATTGCCGCGCTCGCGGACGGAGAGCACCGGATCCCGGGCGAGCTCGTTGCAGACGCGGATGCACCGCGTGCAGACGATGCAGCGCTCGGCGTCGTACACGATGGTCGGGCCGAAGGTGACCGCCTTCGGCTTGTGCACGGGCTCCTGCCGCATCCGCTTGCCCTTGCGCTGGTGCTCCAGCCAGTAGTCCTGGAGGCGGCACTCGCCGGCCTGGTCGCAGATCGGGCAGTCGACCGGGTGGTTCAGCAGCAGGAGCTCCTGCACCGCCGAGCGCGCCTCGGACACGTGGTCGCTGTTGTCGGACAGCACCTCCATGCCGTTCGCGCAGGCCATCTGGCAGGCCGGCTGGAGCTTCGGCTTCGCCGCCGGCACGTAGTCCTGCTTCGCCGCGTCCCAGCGGAGGATGTCGAGGCTCATCGCCGGCCGCCCCGGCGGCGGCATCACCTCGACCAGGCACATCCGGCAGTTGGCGGCGACGCTGAGGCCCGGGTGCCAGCAGTAATGGGGGATGTCGATCCCGGCGCGGTGCGCCGCGCGGATGATCGTGTCACCGCTCTCGAAGGGGATCTCCCTTCCGTCGATCTTGATCGTAGGCATCGTGCTCTCGATTCCCGGCGGGGCCGCGGAGGGCCCTTGCTTTCCTAAGTCGATGACGGGAGCGCTCCTCGCGCCGTCGCTAGTGGTCGCACTCCCCGCCGATCATGTTGAGGGAGCCGAAGGTCGGCACGACGTCGGGGATCATCAGCCCGGTGATGAGCTGGGAGAGCCCCTGCGTCGTGGCGAAGCACGGCGGACGGATGCGCACGCGGTACGGCGTGCCGCTGCCGTCGGACACCAGGTAGAAGCCGAGCTCGCCGTTGCCGGCCTCGGTGTACGAGTAGCACTCGCCCGCGGGCACCTTGATGCCCTCCATGACGATCTTGAAGTGCTGGATGGTCGCCTCGATGGTCGTGTAGACCTCCTCCTTCGGCGGCAGCACAATGCGCGGATCGTCGATGTTGACGGGCCCCTCGTCGGGCATCTGCTCGAGCGCCTGCTCGATGATCCTCCCCGCCTGGCGGATCTCCTCCTGGCGGCACATGAACCGGTCGTAGTTGTCGCCCCGCGTGCCGACCGGCACGTCGAAGTCGAAGCGGTCGTAGACCATGTACGGGTTCGCCCGGCGCACGTCGTAGGGCACGCCGGTCGCCCGAAGCACGATGCCGGTCCAGCCGAGCGCGAGCGCGTCCTCCTGCGAGATCTGCCCGACGCCGTCGAGGCGGTCGAGGAAGATGCGGTTCTTGAGGATGAGCTTCTCGGCGTCGTTCACGAGCGCGAGCACGCGCGCGAGGCCCACGCGGACCATCGCCTTGAAGTCGGCCGTGGGCGGCCGCGCCATGCCGCCGACGCGGCCGAAGCTGTGCGTCAGCCGCGCCCCCGTCTCCTCCTCGAAGATCTCCCAGAAGATCTCGCGCGCGCGGCACAGGTAGAGGAACGGCGTGAAGGCGCCGAGCTCCATGGCCATGGCGCCGCTGCAGATCATGTGATCGCAGATGCGCGCCAGCTCGCCGAGGATCACGCGGTAGTACTGGCAGCGCTCGGGCACCGTGACGCCGAGCATCTTCTCGACCGCCAGCGCGAAGCCGACGTTGTTGAGCATCGGCGAGACGTAGTTGAGCCGGTCGACGTACGGGAAGACCTGCGACCACGTGCCGCGCTCGCACATCTTCTCGAAGCCGCGGTGCAGGTAGCCGATCTGCACGTCGGCCTTGTTGATCGTCTCACCGGACAGCTCGAGCACGATGCGCACCGTGCCGTGCATCGCCGGGTGGGACGGCCCCATGTTGAGGAGCATCGGCTCGCTCGGTAGGTCGAGCTCGGCCTCGTCCAGCTCGCGATCCAGGGGTTCCATGGGTCAGCTCCGCTCCTCCAGCGCGCCCGCGCGCTTGCCGTTGCTCACGGCCTCGTCTCCGTCGATCGACGCCCCAGGGCCGTGCAGCGCGAAGTCGTGCGACTGGCGGCCGAAGCTCATGCCCTCGTCGGGGCCGAACGGCGGCAGCTTGCCGGTGTTCGGCACGTCCCGGAACGGGATGAGCGGCTGGATGCGGTTGGCCGGGTAGTCCTTGCGCAGGGGGTGCCCCTCGAACTCCGGGTACATCAGGATGCGCCGGAGATCCGGGTGCCCCTTGAAGACGATGCCGAGCAGGTCGTAGCACTCGCGCTCGAACCAGTTCGCGCCCTTCCACACCGGGACGATCGAGTCGATCTCGGCGCCGTTGCCCTCCTCGTCGCCGACGCGCGCCTTGATCCGGACGCGGTGGTTGCGCTCGAGCGACCGCAGGTGGCAGACCACCTCGAAGCGGGGCACGTCGCCGCGCCAGAGGTAGTCGACCGCGGTCAGGTCGACGAACATGTTCATCAGGGTCCGCGGGTCGTTGCGGAGGAACAGGGCGGCGTCGCGCCACACGGCGGGATCGAGCACCGCCGTGTCGTCGCCGAACTGCGAGTGCGTCTCCAGGACGGCGCCCGGGAACTGCGCCGTGAGGAGCTCTAGGACCTTCTTGCTCATGGCAGGCTCCGCTCCTTGCGCTGGAGGGCGATGAGGTGCTCCGTCGTCTGCGCCGGGTCCTCGCGCGGCTTGACGATCGCCGGCGTGCGATCGCCGCGCGCGATCTTGTCCTGGAGCAGCATGAGGCCGTCGAGCACCGCCTCGGGGCGCGGCGGACAGCCCGGCACGTAGACGTCGCAGGGGATGATCTTGTCGATGCCGGCGAGGGTCGTGTAGTTGTCGTAGAAGCCGCCGCACGAGGCGCACGTGCCGAAGGCGAGCACCCACTTCGGGTCCGCCATCTGCTCGTAGATGCGCTTGAGCGCGGGCGCCTGGCGCTGGCTGATGGTCCCCACCACCCAGAGCAGGTCGGCCTGGCGCGGCGAGAAGCGCGGCACCTCGGCGCCGAACCGCGCCATGTCGAAGCGCGGGCTCGCCATCGCCATGTACTCCATGCCGCAGCAGGCCGTCACGAACGGGTACTGGAACAGCGAGTACTTCTTCGCCCAGTTCAGCAGCGCGTCCACGCGTGTGGTCGCGAAGCCGTGCTCGGAGCCCTCCATCACCCGCGTCGAGGGCCCACCGGCCTTCACTTCTCCCATTCCAGAGCTCCCTTCTTCCACACGTACACGAGCGCCACGACGAGCAGCGCGACGAACGAGCTCATCGTCGCGAGGCCCGTCCACCCGAGCGTGCGGAACTGGACCGACCACGGGTAGATGAGCACCGCCTCGATGTCGAACACGACAAAGAGGATCGCCGTCAGGTAGAACTTCACGCTCGGCTTGACGAACCGCCCGCCCGTCGAGTCGCTGCCGCACTCGTACGGGATCATCTTCTCGGGCGTCGGGTTCCTCGGGCCGAGCAGCGACGTCAGCGTGAACATCGCGAGCGCGATGATCGCGGCGACGAGAAACAGCAGGAACAGGGGGATGTAGGTGGCCATCGAGAGAGCACTCCTACGCGTCGACCCCCTGGAGGGGTCGACCATCTCGCCGAGGCGCGCGGCGTCTCGGGGCGAGACCTCGGGGCCCGCGGCCCCGAACCATGCAGTCCAAAAGGTGAGAGCGACGCGGCGATGCTGCCTGAAGCAGCAAAAATCCGAGCGATCCCGGCTTAATCCGCGCCGGATCTAGTCGTCCGCCGCGGGGGTGTCAATGGAGGCGGTCGGTCAACTGGTGGGCAACGCGCGGGCCGCGATCCTAGGAGCGGTTCGCGGCCAGGACCAGCCCTCGCCACGCGGTGAGCGCCGTCCCCAGGGTGGCCTCGATCTCCCGGATCTCCTCCACCATGTCGGCGTCCGCCACGCCCACGCTCCGCGCCTCGCGGACGCAGGCGAGGGCGGCGACGAACTTCTTGCGCTGCACGAACGCCCGCGCGAGCAGCGGCCAGATCTGCTTCGGCGGGGCCCCGAGGTTGGCGGCGCGCCGGAGGGGGCCGATGGCCTCGCCCGCCCGGCCGTCGTCGAGCATGGCCTCGCCCAGCCGGCGGAAGATGTCGCCGGCCGCGGCCCCGTCGTGCGCGTACTGGACGGCGAGGCGCATGACCTCCTCGCCCTGGTGCTCCTCGCCGAGCTTGACGCACGCGGTGCCGAGGAGGCCGAGGCCCTTGGCGATCAGGCTGCGGGCGTCCGGGGTGAGCATCTGCCCCTCGGGCGTGCGCAGGAAGATCGCGAGCGGGGCCGGCCAGGTGCCGAGCAGCTGGATCACCTTCGGGAAGTCGCCGCGCTGCGAGGCGACCTCGGCCTCGGCGACCTTCGTGAGGTCGATGGCGGAGCGCGCGCCGGCCGACGCGCGCTCGAGCTCGTCGCGCACGTGCGAGCGGATGCGGGCGCGGAACTCGTTGAGCTCGTGGGTCTCCTCGATGCCGTCGCGCAGGAGGAGGAGGCGCGAGGTCTTCCCCTCGACGGCGAGCTTGCGGAGGCTGTAGCCGTAGAGCGGGGCGAGCAGCAGGTAGCGGACGCCGATGTGGAGCTGGATGCCCTCGAGGTCGGTGTCCCGCTCGGGCGCGGGCGGCGTGGTGTCCTCCGTGAGGAGGGCGCCGACGAGGCGGTGGCGGAAATCCGCGAGCGTGAGCCGCTGGACGTCGCCGTCGATGTCCTCCTCGCCCGGCGGCGCGATAACGAAGTCGACCAGGGTGTTGTCCGGGTTGCGGCGGTCGACGGTGAGCGCCGTGATGCGGGCGCCCGTAATCATCGAGAAGGCAAAG
The DNA here is from genome assembly GCF_051527395.1 of Sorangium sp. So ce281. Taxonomy (NCBI): domain Bacteria; kingdom Pseudomonadati; phylum Myxococcota; order Polyangiales; family Polyangiaceae; genus Sorangium; species Sorangium sp. So ce281. The sequence continues at coordinate 773,599 of NZ_CP150322.1, read as the reverse complement.
AACGCCTCGCCCACGATCTCGCAGAGCGCCTGGAAGCTGCCGATGCCGTCGCCTATGCGCTCGAACCAGCCGTCGGTCCGAACGGCATCGAGAGAGAACACGCGTTCCTTTGGCATGGTTCGACCCGGATCACAGGGGCGCGTCCCGGACGACGGGCGCAAGTCCCAAGGGGGCCGAGACTCGCACGGGCGGGCGCCGCTCTCAAGAAAACTCCTAGGGCGTGCGCGTCGACACCTCGCCCGCGTACCTCGCCCGCGTCGCTCACCGACGAGAGCGCTGGCCGCCTTCCATGGCTCCCTGTCTCTCCATGCCGCTCCACCTGCCCCCACGCGCGCCGAGCCGCGCCTCCCCTCCCCGGCCCATGGCCCCCGAGCCCCCCGGGCCCGCCGCAGCGACCGACCCGCCACAGCCGCCGTGCCGCCCCGCTCCCCGCCGGCCGGCGGGTCACCGAGCGGGGCGCGCCCCGCTCAAGGGACAGCGGCGATGTTGAGGGTGAGATTGCCGGAAGCGGCGCGCCGGCTGTCGCCGATGATCGTGATCACCTGCCCTTCGGTGAGGGTCACGGTCACGCGCGAGCTGGCCATGACCGCGTTGTCGTTGCACGCGAGCTCGGGGCCGGAGCAGCTGTCGCCGTCGTGCACGTGAAGGACGGTGTCGAAGTTCGACGGCAGCGTGTCGATGACGTAGGTCCCGTCCGCCGGCGCGGTGAAGCGATAGACCCTGTCGTTGCCGCTCGACGGGACGCAGCTCGGTGTGGCCGAGTTCGGCTGGAACAGGGTGGAGCCCATCGCCGTCTGCGGGACCGTCGAGCCGAGGTCGATGGGGTTCCCGCAGGTGCCGTCCCCATCGAACAGGCTGATGTTGAGCGTGAACGCGCCCGCGGCATCGGCTTCAGCGCCGTCGACCGCGACGACGGTCTCCTGCCCCGCGGCGAGCGGCACCACGAGCCGCGACTGGACGACCACGGCGTTGTCGTTGCAGCCGAGCACCTCCCCGCCGCACGAGCCGGCGCGCACGTGGACGACCGTGTCGAAGCTCGATCCGAACGTATCGAAGACGTACAATCCGTCGGCCGGCGCCGTGAAGCTGTACGCCCTGTCTGCGCCGCCGGGCATGCCGCACGGCGCGCTCACGTAGTCGCCGGCGCCGACGGTCGTCCCCGACACGGTCTGCGGGACGACCGACTCCAGCGCCATCTCCGGGCACGGGGGGCTCGGGGTGCCGCTCACGTTGAGCGTGTACGCGCCGTGCTTCCCGGACGCGCCGTCCACGACCACATACGCCGTCTGCCCCTGCGCGAGGGGCGTGGACACCTGCGATTGGTACGACAAGCCCTCCGCGTCGTCGCTGCACCCCAGCAAGGCGCCCGTGCAGCTGCCGTCGTGAACGTGGAGCACCGTGTCGACGGTCGAGCCGATCGTATCGAATGTGTACCGGCCGGCGATGGGCGCCGTGAAGCTGTAGCTGACCTCGGGGGAATTGCCCTTGGCGCAGTCCGGCGGGGGCTGGAGGACGTCGTCGAGGCCTGACGTGCGGCCCGTGACCGTCTGCGGGTAGGTGGAGCCGAGATCCACCATGGGGCACGCGGGCGGAGCCCACGCGGCGACGTTCAGCGTATAGGGCCCACGCGCGCCCTCGAAGCCGTCGATGACGGCCACCACCTTCTGGCCGGCGCTGAGCTCCACCGTGGCGCGCGACTGCGACCCTTCTCCTGAGTCGTCGGAGCAGGTGAGCACGTCGCCATCACACGCGCCGTCGTGCAGCTCCAGGATCGTGTTGAACCCGGAGCCGAAGGTATCGAATACATACTTCCCGGCCGCCGGCGCCGTGAAGCTGTAGCTCGCGTCGGGGCTGTCTGCGACTCCGCAACTCGGCCGGATCGCGTCGCCGAAGTGCTCGGTGTTGCCGGTGACGGTCGCCGGGAGCGCAGCGTCTATCACCCACCCAGGGCACTTCGGCGGATCGGCCTTCACCATGTTGAGCGTGAAATCGCCTTCCGCTCCGTCGAAGCCGGTCACGACGATGAGGACCTGCTGGCCCGCCTCGAGGACCGCGCGGACCCTCGATTGGCGGACCCCGGTGGCCATGTCATCGTTGCAGGCGAGCTGAGCGCAGGTGGTCGCTCCCAGCACCCCGATGGCCGTATCGAAGGTGGAACCGACGGTGTCCAGCGTGTATGTCCCCGCCACGGACGGCGTGAAGCGATAGACCCGCTCCGACGAGCCGGCGGCCACGCACGCGAGATCGTAGTTCGTCTCGCCGCCGACGGTGGTCCCCGTGATCGTCTGCGGGAAGATGTCGCTGAGCTCGTCGTACGTCCCGAGGACGCAGGTGCAGGCGCCTGCCTGGCATACCGCCCCTCGCCCGCACGCGACGCCGCAGGCGCCGCAGTGGAGCTGGCTCGTCTGCAGATCGGCGCACGCGCCTTTACACGCCGCGAGACCTGCAGGGCAGGCGCAGGCGCCCTCGGCGCACAGCTGGGCAGGCGCGCAGCTGGACTCACACTCGCCGCAGTTGCGCCTGTCGCTCAGCACATCCACGCAGGCGCCGTCGCACTCCGTGAGGTCACCCGCGCATGCGCAGGAGCCGTCCGCGCAGACGCGCCCCTCCGCGCACGCGACGCCGCAATCGCCGCAGTTCCGCAGGTCGGTCTCGAGGTTCACGCATTTGCCTGAGCAGTCGGTCTGGCCTTCTCCGCACTTCTCTCCGCCCCCGACGCCGCTCCCTATGCCGCCGCCGCCCTCGCCGCCGCCGCCCTCGCTGCAGCGGCCCTTCACGCAGAGCTGCCCCTCTTCGCAGGCGCCGCCGCACGCGCCGCAGTGCTCGGCGTTCGCCTGGAGCTCGACGCACTCTCCATTGCACCGCGACAGCCCGTCAGGGCACTCGCCCGACGCGCTGGGGCTCTCCGCGCAGGACGCCGCGAGGACGCCCCCCGCAGCCAGGAGCAGCGCGGCGGACGACAGGGCGGGCCTGGGGCGCGATCCGGATCTGTTCATAGCCATCCTTGGGGGTGCGTGGCCGCTCGAGGCGCGCGGATAACGAGGCGCGCGCCAGGATACGCCCACGGCCGACGCATCCGCAACCGGCGGGGGTGCTCGGCTGGCGGCGCGCAGGTCGAGCCGCGGCCCGGACCGCGCTCGCCGCGCCGCGGAGAGGCGCCCTCGCGGGCTCGACGCGACAGATGCCGTCGTCAGGCCGGCCCCAGGGCACATCCAGCGCAGACTCAGAGCTTGGCGATCTTCAGCGTGAAGTCGCCGGACGCGCCGTTATACCCGTCGACGACCACGGTGATGGTCTGGTTGGGGGCGAGCACCATCTGTACCTTCGACGCTTGCGAGCTGGTCAGATCGTCGTTGCATTGTAGCTCGGTGCCGGCGCAGCCGCGCGCGTGGACGTGAAGGACGGTGTTGAACGACGACCCGATCGTGTCGATGACATAGGTGCCCCGGATCGGGGCGGTGTAGGTGAACACCGTCTCCGGAGAGGACACGGTCGCTGCGGACACGCATTTCGGCCGCACCGCGTCGGGCTGGCCGCGCGTGGAGCCGGTCCTGGTGAGCGACAGCGGCGATCCGAGGTGGATCGCCGTCGCGCAGGTCCCCGGGCCGGTGAACCGGTCCACCTGGAGCACGTAGTCGCCGGAGCTCGTGCCGAGGCCGTCGACGACGGCGAGGACGGTTTGATCGGCGGCCAGGCCGAGGGCGACACGCGACTGCTTCCCGTCCGTGTTGTCGTTGCACCCGAGCGACGTCCCCTTGCAGCTCTCGTTCAAGATCTGGAGTATCGTATCGAAGCTCGATCCGAACGTGTCGAAGATGTAGAGCCCGTCCTCCGGCGCGGTGAAGCGGTAGATCATGTCGGGAGCGTTCGACGAGGAGCCGCAGGCCGGGCGAACGGACTCGGGCCGCTCCGCGGTGCTCCCTGTCACGAGCTGCGGGACGACGGAGCCGAGATCGATCGCCGTCGAGCAGGTGCCGCCGCCGGAGAACGGCGCAATGTTGAGCGTGAAATCGCCCGACGCGCCCGCGGCGCTGCCGTCCACGAGGAGGACGATCGTTTGCCCCTCGTCGAGCTCCAGCGTCAGCCGCGACGGCGAGCTTCCCAGCGCGTCGTCGTTGCACGCGAGCTCGGCCCCGGAACAGCTGCCGTCGAGGACGGAGAGCGCCGTATCGAGGCTCGATCCGAACGTATCGACGATGTAGGTGCCGGCCGCGGGCGCGGTGAAGCGGTAGGTCACCTCGCCGGCGCCGCTGCCGCAGCTCGGGCGCAGGACGTCGGCCGCATCCGCGGTGCTCCCCGTCACCGTCTGAGGCACCGTCGAGCCGAGATCGATCAGCGGGCACGGGAGGACGAAGGTCTGGCTCACGTTGAGCTGGAAGGCGCCGGAGGCGACTGCAGCGTAGCCGTCCACGACGACGGCGATGGTCTCTCCCTCGCGGAGCATCACCTTCACCTGCGATTGCCGGCCAGAGGTGTCGTCGTTGCACGCGACGCTCTCGCCGCTGCATGTCCCCTCGTGGACGTGCAGGACCGTGTCGAAGGAGGAGCCGAAGGTATCGAAGGTGTAGAGCGCGGTCGCCGGCGCGGTGAAGGCATAGGTGGCCTCGGGGCCGCTGTCGCTGGTGCAGGGCGACGGGACGGCGCTCACGCGATCCGGGATAGCCGTGGTGCCCGTCACCGTCTGCGGAAACGTGGCGCCGAGCGTGAGCTCCGGACAGGGAGGCGGCACGAACTCGGAGACGTTGAGCGTGAATGGCCCGGAGCCGCCGTCGATGCCGTCGACGACCGCGACGACCGTCTGGCCCTCGGCGAGGCTCGCGACGAGGCGCGACGTCTTGGCTCCCATGGCATCGTCGTTGTCATTGCAAGAGATGACCGTCCCGGAGCAGGACCCCCTGCGCAGCTCGAGGACGGTATCGAACGTGGAGCCGGACGTGTCGAAGACGTACCTGCCAGCGCGCGGCGCGGTGAAACTGTAGCTCGCGTCGGGGGTGTCGATTGAACCGCAACCCGTCGAGACGGCGTCGCCGAGCCCCCAGGTGTCCCCGGTGACGCTCTGCGGGAGAGCCGTCGTGAGGGTGTCGAGCGGGCACGCCGGCGGCGCCATCCGGTCGAGGTGAAGGGCGAAGTCGCCCTGCGCGCCGTCATAGCCCGAGACGACGAGGAGGACGCTCTGCCCTTGCTCGAGGGCCACCGAGGCGCTGCCCGTCACGGCTCCCCCGTGATCGTCGTTGCACGCGAGCTCCTCGCAGGCGTCGAAGTCCAGGACGCCGATGGCGGTGTCGTAGCTCGACCCGGCGGTGTCGAACCTGTACCTGCCGGCCTCCTCCGCCGTGAACCTGTAGACGAACTGGGTCGAGCCGACTCCCATGCAGGCGAGCGGGAAATAGGTCTCCGCGCCGACCGTGGTGCCCGTCAGGAGCCGAGGGACCGTCGAGCCGATGTCCTCGTAGTCGCCGGCGGCGCAGGCGCACGCGCGCTCCCGGCAGAACAGCCCCGGGGCGCACGCCGCGCCGCACGCGCCGCAATGCGCCGGGTCGACGGCCAGATCGACGCACCTGCCGCCGCAGACCGCGAAGCCCTCGTCGCAGGCGCACGCCCCCTCGACGCACGTCTCGTGGAGAGGGCAGCGGGCCTCGCAGGCCCCGCAATGCAGCGGATCGCTCTCCACGTCCACGCAGCCGCCGCCGCACGCGGTGAAGCCGGAGGCGCAGCGGCAGGCGCCGCCCTCGCACCGCTGTTCGGCCGCGCATTCCTGGCCGCAGCCCCCGCAATGGGCGGCGTCGGTGGCGAGGTCGACGCAGCCGCCGCTGCACGCCACGAGGCCGGAGGCGCACAGCTCGCCGCCCGCTCCGCCCGCTCCGCCCGCTCCGCCCGCTCCGCCCGCGCCGCCCCCGCCGACGCACACGCCCGCCTCGCACCGCGTCCCGCTCGCGCAGACGCCGTCGCAGCCGCCGCAGTGGTCCGGATCGGCCTGCGTGTCGAAGCACGCTCCCGCGCACGGCGTGAGGCCGTCATCACACGGCGCGGCGGCCGAGTCCCCCGCGCAGGACGCGGCGAGGGCGGCAAGGGCGACAAGCGCCGCGATCGTCAGCCAGAGCGCCGTCGACGACGGCTCGAATCTGGCGCGCAATCCGGGGTGACTCATGAACATCCTTCGGCGGACAGGCCGGCCACCGCGTGGCTCCGAGAGATCCGGCGCCGAGGATACGCCTCTTCGCTTTCGCGCTGCAATCGTCGATCACCGCACTTCCCCGCGCGCGCGTTCGACCTCCACGGGCGTCAGGCGGCCGGGAGATCCGGCATCGGAGCGGCCTCGTCGGATGTCGGCTGACGCGCCTGGATGGCCTCCAGCGCCACAGCGCCCGTCTCGGGCCCCGGCGCGTCTTCGGCCTGCAGCTCGGGGCCGAGGAAACGAGCGATCGGCTCGAAGAGCTCGACGCCGGTATAGGCGCCGACGGCCAGATCGCCGTGACCGTAATCTTCCCGCGCTCCGAAGTCGCGCCCGAGCACGAGAAAGCGCTTCGGCGTCTCCGGACGATCGCGCCCCCATGCGTCGAACGCCGCGCGCACCGCCGAGGCGGGGGCTATCCTGTCGGCGCTGCCCGCGATGAACAGGGCCGGCGCCGCGACCGAGGCGAGGCCGTCCAGGACCCTCTCGCCGTCCACGCGGATCTCCCCGTCGCTCGCCATCCACGCGGCAAAGTCGGCGTTCAGCGCTGCTGGGATGTCTTCGATGCAGTTGACGAGCGCGAGCCGCGTGACGCCGGGAGGCACGTTGCGCGGGTTGGCCACGGCGTGATGGATCGGCGTCGGCAGCCACTCCGACGCGAACGCGACGCTGCGCGCCATGAGGCGGAGCGGGACGCCCGGCAACAGCCGGCCCGGCAGGATGCGCATGAGGCGCACCGGCGTGGTGAGCCGGCCAGGCGAGCCGACGAGGACGACCCGGCGGACCCGATCGCCGGCGACGCTCCGGCCAAGCGCCGCATAGAGGAGCATGCCCCCCATGGAGAAGCCGACATAGTCCAGCGAACGGGCGCCGGTGCGTTCCAGGATCGCCTCGATGGCGCAGGGAAGATCGTACCGGACCATGGCGGAGAACCGGACGCTGCGGCGCTCGGCGCGGGTGAGGAGGCGGCCGCTGCGCAACGTCAGCAACCACACGTCGCGCCCGAGCGTGGCGAGGTGGCGAGCGAGCGAGTAATCGGGGTGGATGTCCTGGTTCCTGTGGTTCGCGGCGAGCCCGTGGACCAGCAGGATCGGCGGCAGGTCCGGCTGCGCCGCCGCGCCGTCCGGGCGCGGGACGCGGCGGATCTCGATCGTCGCGCCATCCTCGGTCCGCAGGGCCTCTTCCACGCTGTACTCGAGCGGCAGCGTCAGCCGCTTGACCCAGTAAAGGAGGTGCGCCCACAGCCCGATCGCCGCCAGCGCCGCGAGCGCCAGCGCCACCAGGACGGTTGCCCCGAATGTCCAGACCATACGGTCAATCTACCTGCTGGCGCTGCTTCCGCATGCAGGCAACCTCGACATTCTTTTCACCAGGCAGGATGGACGGAACACAGGCCAGTCGCTCGTCGAAGCCGCAACCCAGTTCGCTCGCCTGGATGATCATGAATCCATGGGAACAGCACGTTTCACGATCATCTCCTGCAGCGCGTGAAAAAGTCACACAGCGTCCCGGAAGCCACTCCATCCCATCGCGCCGGACAGCACGTGGGGCGACTGCCCCTGGCGGAAACGCACGTTGGCAGCGGCTCGTTTTCCCTGGGATTCGCGTCTCGCGGGGACATGATCATGTGCCCAGGCCTACCGCGGCGCGAGATCGAGAGCTCCAGCACAGGCGTGCACAAAGGTTCCAGATCTACCAGCCCGGAACGTGGCATGCGGATCGCAACACACGAGGGCGAGGAGAGAGCTGGCAAGGGTCCCGTAAGCACCCGGGAAAGGGGGCACGGCAGGAAGAACGCCGCAGCAGAGCTCGGGGGGGCTCGGTTGCGGCGCTCTTCTTGCCGTGCCGTCTGCCGGACGGCCGCGCTCACGCGCTTGCCGGAGACAAAATGAAAAAAGCGCCTCGCGGACCTGGGGGGGGAAGGTCTCCGCGACGGCGCTCGCCTGTCATTTTGCAGGCTCTGTGCCGACCCACGTCGAACAGAGTTTCAAATACTTACACCCAGCACAACCAGCCACCATTGCATGGCTGAAAATCACAGTTGCAATCCGATTCAAATTCGAAGGCCCTCGCGTTCTCGATCTGATCGAGGTTGTAGCTGTCCCGGACGGAAATCTGCCGCGCGGGGCGTGTTCACTCGTCCCAGTGGCGGCAGACCGGCTTCACGCCGCACCCCTGGCAGCGGACCGGATCGCGCCGCGACGGGCATTGCTGGAGCATGCCGAGGTGGCAGAGGGCGAAGTCGTACTTGACGGGGTCGGCTGGATCGAAGCCGCGGAGGGCCGCGGTGATCTCCTCTGCCGTCTTCCAGGTGGCGCCCCTGCGATCGGTGAGCCCGATGTTGTAGCCGAGCTTCTCGATGTGCGTGTCGACCGGGATGAGGAGGGCCGACGGGGGCACCGGCCACAGGCCGAGGTCCACGCCGTCCGCAGGGCGGATCATCCACCGCAGCAGGAGCATGAGCCGCTTGGCGGCGCTGCCCTTCTCGGGATCGGGGAGGATGTGCGCGGCTCCGCGGTCGTCCGGGCGCCGGTCGAGGCCGCCGGCGCGTCGGATCGCCCGCACCCAGGCCCCGAGGGCCTGGCGCAGGTCGCGGGTGCGCGAGAGCTCGGCCGCAAAGGCGGCGCCGAGCGAGCCCGAGGCCCGCTGCACCCGCCGCGCGCCGACGATCAGCCCGACGAGGTCGCGATCGCGGTAGATCCGGTGCCGGAAGCCGCGCAGCCGCGCCGAGACGGCCCGGGCGTCGTCCGCGGTGAGGGCGATCTCCGGCCCGAGGCGATCGAGCGCCTCGCCGATCTTGGCGTGCAGCGCCTTCACGTTGCCGAAGGCGAGCGACGCGGCGATGAGCGCCACGAGCTCCTGATCGGCCGGGTCCGTGTAGCGATGAACGAAGGAGACCGGGTCTCGCGCGCGGCGCTCCTCGACGGCGCACCGCGCGCGCACCCCGTCGAGCGCCGCCTTGACCGCGGCGCCCCGCGCGGCGTCGCCCGGCCGGGGCGCCGCCTTGACCGCGGCGTCGCCCGGCCGGGGCGCCGCCTTGCCGCTCCCGCGCGCCCTCACGGCGACCCCGCGTCCGGCGCCGGCTCGGCCACGACCGGCTCGGCGTTCGCGGCGCGCTCTTGCGCCTCCCGGTCGTGCTCCAGCGCGGGGAGCGACACGACGAACGCGCTGCCGCGCCCGTCGTCGGTGAGCGGGCTCTCGACCCGCACGGCGCCGCCATGGCTCTCGGCGATGTGCTTCACGAGCGCGAGCCCGATCCCGCTGCCGCGCACCTGCCGCTCGCTCGCCCGCCGCCCGCGCGCGAAGCGCTCGAAGATGTGCTTCTGCTCGTCGGGATCGATGCCCGGCCCGCGGTCGCTCACCCGGATGGTGACCTGCCTCGCCTGGCGCGTCAGCGCGGCGAGGCGCCCGCCGCCCCCGCCCTCGACCTCCACCGCGACGGCGACGCGGCCGCCGTCCTTCGCGTACTTGAGCGCGTTGTCGAGCAGGTTCACGAGGGCGAGCTCGAGCGCGCGCGCGTCGATCAGCGCCTCGGGCAGCCCGTCGGCGATCGTGAGCTCGACGGTCATCTCCTCGCGCTCGGCGCGGTAGCGGTACATGTCGACGGCGCGCGTGGCCACCTCGGCGACGCTCCCGCGCGCGAACTCGTAGGCGGCCTTGCCCCGCTCGACGCGGGCGAAATCGAGGACGTTCTCGATGAGCGCGGTGAGCCGCTCGCTCTCGCTCACGATGATCTGCAGGTACTGGCGGCGCTTCTCGTCGTTGGGGACGCGGCCGCCGAGGAGGAGCTCGCCGAACATGCGGACGAGCGAGAGCGGCGTCTTGAGCTCGTGGGACACGTTCGCGACGAAGTCGCTCTTCAGCGCCGCGAGCCGCCGCTCGTTCACGGAGGCGAGCACCACGATCGCGAGCCCGGCCAGCGCCACCAGGGCCGAGAAGCCGACCATCAGGATCTCGATCAGGCGCTGCCGCTCGACCTTCTCGCCGAGCTCCTCGGCCGTGGTGAGCGCCATCTGGAGGCGCCAGTTGTAGAGCGTGGTCGGGAAGGGGCGCCCGACGGTGAACTCGCCGCCGATGATGGGCGGGCCGAACACGATGCGGCCCTCCTCGTCGATGACGTTCATCCGGCTCTTCTCGCGATCGAGGTCGCGGAACAGCCGGGGCATCACCTCGTGGACAAGGCGCGGCACCTCGTGCCACGCGACGACGAGGAACCTGCGCCCCGCGTGCTCGCGCTGCCAGTAGCTCACGAGCAGGCTCTGCTGATCGATGACGTGGTGGAGGTGGCGCAGCTCGGTCGTGTCGCCCCCGAAGTTCATCTGCGGCAGGAGGCGGGCGAGCAGGAGCTTGCGGAAGGCGTCGTCCTCCCGCCCGGACGCGCCGCGCGAGGCGAACGCGAGCACGTCGTGCGCCGCGTTGTCCATGTCGAGGACCAGGATGGCGCGCACGGTCGGCGTCTCGCGGGCCGCCGTGGGGAGCCACCGCCGCGCGATGACCGAGAGGTTCGCCACGTCGACGTGCGCGGCGACGACGCTGTCCTGGGCGATGATCAGCTTGTCGAGCCGGTCGACGCGCTCGTCGGCGAGGGTGAGCGTCGCGTCGAAGACGGTCTGCTGCCGCGCCTTCTCGATCTGCAGCGTCGTGCGCAGGGCGATCCCGCCGAGCACGAGCACGGCGACGACGATGGCGGGGACGAGGGCGAAGTACGGGACGCGATGGCGCTTCCCGGCGGAGGGGAGGAGGTCCATCGCTCGGCTCCGCTAGCGGGCGGCCTGCTTCGCCCCCGCGGTCACGAGGCCGGGCTCGAGGACCACGCCGCGCGCCCCGACGAACTCGGCGAACTGCTGGCCGATGTAGGTGAGCGCGTTGCCGTCGCTCTCGGAGAACGGCTTGCCGTCGAGCGGGTTTCCGATCTCGAGGAGGCCGAGGTAGCGGCCCGCGAGCTCGACGGGCGCGCAGATGACGCTCCGGAGCTCGACGCCGATCGCCTTCCACCGCTCGTCCATGGCGCGCTCGTCCTTGGCCGCGTCGGGCACCACGACGGCGCGCCTCGACCGCATCGCGGCCAGCGGGAGCGGCGCCCGCTCGGACAGCCTGGCGAGGAGCGCGCTCTTGCCGCCGTACTGCCGGACGACCACGAACTCGCGCCGGTTGATGTCGAACAGCGACACGAGGCCGAAGGCGCACGGGATCTTGTCGAGCGTGAGCGCGAGGATGAAGTCGGCGCCCGCGAGGGTGTCCTGGAGGAAGTGCAGGTCGCTGCACGCCTCGAACAGCTCGGCGATGAGGTCGTCGCCGGAGAGGCGCCCGTTCTTCGGAGGGAAGGAGGAGCGCCGCCGCGGCGGCGCCGGCGTGGGGGTAGCGACCTCGGGCGGCTCCGGGACGAGCTGGAGACGTGGCGGCGCCCCCTGCTGGTCGGCCGGCACCGCGAGCAGCACCACGTCGGCCGGCGGCGTGAGGGCTGGCCGCGGCAGGTCCGCAGAATGCGCGGCGACCGGCGGCGCAGCGTCCGCAGGCGGCGCAGCGTCCGCAGGCGGCGCAGCGTCCGCAGGCGGCGCAGCGTCCGCAGGCGGCGCCGCGTCCGCAGGCGGCGCAGCGTCCGCAGGCGGCGCCGCGTCCGCAGGCGGCGCAGCGTCCGCAGGCGGCGCCGCGTCCGCAGGCGGCGCGGCAACCGGCGGCGCTACGTCCGCAGGCGGCGCGACGGCCGGCGGTGAACCATCCGCAGGCGGCGCAGCAGCTGGCGGCACGGCGACCGGCGGCGCCACGTCCGCGGGCGGCATGGCCGGCGGCGGTGCGGTGCCGCCGGTGCGCGGGCGGAACTGGATCTCGGGCTCGGCCGAGCGCCAATCTTTCCAGGCGAGGGTCGCGAGCGGGCTGCGCTGAGGCCGGCCGTCGAAGACGTGATCGAACACGGCGATATGGATGAACTTGCCCGGCCGCGCGTCGTCGATGCGCTGCCGTGCGCGCTCGAGCCGATCGACCAGCAGCGCGCTGACGAGATCGCGCGGGGTGCCGGTCGCGACCGCATAGACGAGCTCTCGGTAGGTGAGCGGCGAGCGCTCGGACGGGTTCTCCTCGCGCTGCGAGATGAGCTGATACGGCGGCAGCTCCGCGGGCGCTCGCTCCGGCTCGGCGCCTCGCTCCTGCGGCGCATCCCGCCCCGGCGCGGCCTCCCCGCCTTTCGCCGGTTGCGCCTGGGCGCCCGCTGGCTCCGGGACGAGGAGCGCGGTCCCCATCGAGATGAACGGGACCGTGGGCGCGATCGGGCGCTTCCTTGCGACACGCTCCGCAGGCTCGGCCGGCTTTGGAGAGGCCGCCCCGGCCGGGGAGGCGCCCGCCGGCGTGTCGGTCCCGTCCGTCAGCGCCGCGTCGTCGGGGGCGCGCTGCACGACGTACCGCACGCGCGTCGCCGGATCGATCGCTCGGTAGCCGCTCTCCAGCAGATCCACCGAGAAATTGTTGAGCGGGCCGCCATCGCCGCGGAGCGCCCGGGCCTTCTGCAGCGCGGGCTGCCACTGCGGGGCCTCGACGCACACCTTCCTGCTCGGCGGAGCGTTCTGGCCTAACGACGAGATCTCGACGAACCAACGCATCGTTTGCGGTTCCAATCCGCGCTGGCGCTGACTGGGTGGCGCGCTCTGGCGCGAAGATCGTTCTACTCGACGCGCGCGAGAGGGGTCAACGCGCAGGCCGCACGGGAGCGCGCAGAGGGCGCGCGGACGCCTTTGGAGGATGGCGCGAAATCTTCTCAACCGGGACCGGCAAGAAGAATCAGGCCTGTCCTGAAATCGCGCCGCCCGCGCGGCGAGGCGAGGCGCCCGCCGCCGAACCCGTTCGCCCACTGAACGGCCGCCGGGTATCCCCGCGTGGGCAGGAGGTCACCCGCTGTCGAGCCGCGCGCGCCATGACGCGCGCGGTGAATGGGACCACCCCGCGTCGTTCGTCTCCAGGCCATCCGCCGTCCTGCGCACAAGCGGGATACCCCGCGTACATCCGATCCAGCCCGGAGGACGCTCCGCGCTCCCGAGTCGAGCGCGGCGCGGAGCTTCGCGACGTCGAGGCCAATCGCGGCCGTGTGGCGCTCGAGCGCCGCGCGGCCGGGCCCATTCTCGGACGGGTCCTCCCACAGGCGCTGCGCCATCGCCCAGAAGCCGGCCTCGCCCTTCTGCCGGAACGCCTCGATCGACGCCTCGGCGGCGAGGGGCGCCCGCGCGTGGGAGGGGAGCGGGTTGTGCTTGAAGACGACGCGCAGCTGAGCGCCGTACTTCCTTTCGAGGCCGTCGACGGTCGGGGCGACCTTGCGACAGAACGGACACTCGAAGTCCGAGAACATGACCAGCGTGACCGGCGCGCCCGGGTTGCCCCGGATCGGCGACCCGTCGACAGGCACCTTCCACACGGTCGTATCCTCGGGGGCCGGCGGCGAGGGCGGCTTCGGGGCCGGAGCGGGCGCCTTGTTCTGCTCGGACAGGGCCGCGTAGACGCGCTCCTGCGGGACGCCGGATCGCCGGAGCTCCTCGGCCGCCCGGAGCTGCCCGTCGATGAGGGTCCGGAACTTGTCGAGAGGCCACGCCCCGCTGACGAACACCCCGTTGACGAAGGTCGCCGGGGTCCCGTGGATGCCCAGGCCCTGGCCGGCCTCGAGGTCCCGGTCGATCTTCGGCGCGTGCCGCTGCTCGTCGAAGGCCGCGCGGAACGCCGCCCGATCGGCGCCGGCCTCGGCGGCCCACGCCTCGAACGACTCCGGCCGGAGGAGGCAACGGAAAAAAAAAGAGCGCCCGCTCGACGGCGGGGGGGGAGACCGTCACGGGCGCTCTGCAGCTGCTCATTGAGCAGGATGCGGGCCAAGAGCTTCCCTTCCGAGTTCGTGGACTTTCGCTAGTAAAATGTCTTTCCCATTTCAATCCTGAAGCAGCCGCTTGCAAACGTGCTGGGCAGAGCTGGCGGCGCCACGTTCGTGGGCGGGCTCCTCGGGTCAGGCTGCGTGAAAGTCGTGTAAAAGAGCCGCGTGTCACCGTCCAGCGCCGACCCTGGTTCCCCCTCGCCGCCCGGAAGCGCAGCTCCCCGACCGAGCAGCGCCTCCCCCGACGGAACGGACGGAACCAGCGACACCGAGACCACCGCCTCCCGGGGCGCCGGCCCGGCGGTGCCACCCGGCTGGCTCGATCGCCTGGTCGCGGCCTGGCCGCGCGTCGATCCGATCCTGTTCGCCGCCTACGCGGGGGCATGCGTCCTCTACGCCGCCGTCGCGTTCTACAGCGCGATGCACCAGCAGACGGGCGGCATGTGGTCGGCGCCGCTCGACGACGTCTTCATCCACTTCGATTACGCCCGCGCCACCGCGCGCGGGTACCCGTTCGAGTGGTCCGAGGGCAACGGCTTCTCGAGCGGGAACACGAGCCTGAGCTACCCGTTCGTCCTTGCCCTCGGTTATCTCGTCGGCTTCCGCGGCGTCCTGCTGATGCAGTGGGCGGCGATCGTCGCGTGCACCTCGATGCTCGGCTTCCTGCTCGTCGGCGCGCGGCTCCTCGAGCCCGTCGGGCGCTGGGCGAAGTACCTGCTGCCGCCCGTGGCGCTCTCCATCGGCGCGCTCGACTGGTCGCTGTTCAGCGGGATGGAGAACGCCTTCCACCTCGGCGCCTGGGCGCTCGCCACCCTCGCCGCGCTCTCGGTCGCCCGCGCAGCCGACGCGCCGCGCGAGCCGGCAACGCGGGTGACGCGGACGACGCGGACGACGCGGACGACGCGGACGACCGACGACGTGCGCGCCGCGGCGCCGCCGAAGCGCCTCGCCCACCTCGGCTGGGCCGCCGGCCTCGCCGGCGCGCTCCTTTACGCCACCCGGCCGGAGTCGGTCGTCTGCGTGGCGGCGCTGGGTGTGTACGCGGCCATCGCCGTGAAGCGGGCCCACGGCGCGCGCGCGGCGATCGCGACCCTGCTCCGGACGTCGGTGCCCGGCGCGCTCGCGTGCCTCGCCCAGGCGGTCGCCAACCGCGTGTTCACCGGCGAGTGGGCGGCGAGCGGCGCCATCGCCAAGCTGGCGCTGAACAACCCGTACATGACGTCCTCCGAGAAGTGGGACACCTACGAGTTCCTCGCGACGTACGTCGTCGCCCGCAACACCAACCACCACTTCTCGGACGCCCTCCCCTGGGGCTGGCTCGTGCCCGCCGTCGCGCTCGTCCCCCTCGCCTCGCGCAAGACCCGCGGGGCCGCGGCGCTGCTCTGGGTCCAGGTCGTCGGGTGGCTCGCGCTCGTGTCCCTGAACGGTCAGGTCCGCTGGCAGAACGAGCGCTACACCATGCCCGCGGTCGCCTGGCTGCTGGTGCTCGCGGCGATGGGGCTCGCGCTGCTCGTCGCGCGCGCCGCGTGGGCCAGCGGCGACGAGCGCCGCCAGGAGCGGCCGGAGAGCGCCCCGGCCGGGCTCAGGGCGCGGCTCGGGGCCCTCGGCGGCCTCGCGGCCGCGGCCCGCGGCGGCGCCGTGGCGCGCGGCCTCTGGTGCGCGCGCGTCGCGCTCGCCCTCGCCGTGGCCGCTCTCTTCTGGGCGCACCAGCTGCCCAGGATGCGCGACCAGATCTGGTTCTTCGGCCGCGCCAGCCGCAACATCCGCGATCAGCACCTCGTCGCCGGCAAGCTCCTCGCCCAGCTCGACGTGCGCCGCGTCCTCGTCGGCGACGCGGGCGCGCTCCTCTACGCGTCGGACCGGCCCGGCCTCGACCTCATCGGGCTCGGCGGCTACCACGATCTCCCGTTCGCGCGCGCGGGCGTCCACGGCCTGGGCGCCTCGCTGGAGCTCATCGAGCGCATCCCCGCCGACGATCGCCCCGACACGCTGGCCATCTACCCGGGCTGGTGGGGCAACCTCCCGGCCATCTTCGGCAGGCGGATCGCCGCGATCCCCGTCGTCGGCAACGTGATCTGCGGCGGCGCGGAGAAGGTCATCTACCAGGCCGACTGGAGCCCGCTCGCGTACGGCGAGGCGCCCGCGTCGATGCGCGAGGACGAGCGGATCGTCGACGAGCTCGACGTCGCCGACCTCGTGAGCGAGCGGGAGCACGGCTACGCCTTCCCGCGGCCTCAGGCCGGCTTCGTCGGCTTCAGCGTCCTCCCGGATCCGCGCGGATCAGGGCACGATCGCTTCGACGCGGGGCGCGCCATCCCGGGCGGCAGGAGCGAGGCGGCCCGCCTGCGCGCCCCCCGCGAGGGCCAGGGCAGGCTCGTGGTCCGCACCGCCGCGCCCCGCGCCGCCACGATCCGCGCGACGGCGGACGGCCGGGAGATCGGCCACCTCGCGCTCAAGAGGGGCGACGGCTGGACCGAGGCCTCGCTCGACCTCCCCGAGGGCCTGCCCGAGACGTTCACGCTCACGCTCACGCCGGTCGACGGGGAGTGGGTCGATCACCACGTCTGGATCCTCGATCGCCCCGCGCGCGGCGCCGGCGCGCGCCCGCTCGCTGGACAGTGACGTGCGCGCCGGCCTGCCCCGCGACCCCGCGCAATGGATCGCGCTCGCGCTCGCCCTCGCCGCGGTGCTCGCCGGCGCCTGGCTCCTCCGCCGCTCGCCCGCCGCCGCGCGGGCCGGCCCCGCGCCTCCACGCCCCGGCGCCGCGCGCTCGGGCCGCGACCCCGCGCCCCGCTCCGGCGCGGCCCTGGGCGCCGCGATCGCCGCGGCCCTCTCGGTCGTCGCGGCGCTGCTCTCGGCCGCGTACGTCGCGGTCTACCTGCGGGGCGGCCCCCGCATCATCGACGCGACCAGCTACTGGCTCGAGGCGCGCGCGATGGCGGCCGGCTACCTCGCGTGGCCCCTCGACGAGCCCGCGGCCTCCGTGCTCGGTCGCTTCCTCGTCCGCAGCGACGCGGCGGGCGACACGATGGCCGGGCCCTCCGGCGCGAACTGCGCGGCCGAGGTCGCGGTCCTCTTCCCCCCGGGCTACCCCGCCCTGCTCGCGCTGGGCTTCCTCGCGGGCGCGCCGCTCGCGGTCGGCCCAGCGCTCGCCGCGGCGCTCGCGATCGCCACCTACGACCTGGCCGCGCGGTTCGCGCCGGAGGGCCCGGCCCCGTCCGGGAGCGCCGCGACGATCCGCTTCGTCCCGCTCGTCGCCGCGCTCTTCTCGGCGCTCTGCGCCGCGCTCCGCTACCACACGGCCGACACGATGTCGCACGGGCTCGCGGCCCTCTGCTTCACCGTCGCGCTCGCGTCGGCGCGGCGCGCGCTCGACGAGGCCCGCGCCGCCGCATCGACGGGCGCCGCGACGGGGCCCCTCGGTCCGGCGGTCCGCGCCGCCGCGCTCGCCGGGCTCGCCGCCGGCTGGCTCGCGGCGACGCGCCCGCCGAGCGCGCTCGCCCTCGCCGCGACGCTGCCCTTCGTGATCCTGCCGGCGATCGCGCCGGGGAGCGCGGCGGCCGGTCCGCGCGAGGGCAATCCGCCGCCGCGCCCCTCGCCGCGGCTCGCGCGGCTCGCCGCGGCGATGGCGCTCGGCGCCCTCCCCGGCCTCGCGCTGCTCGCGGCCCACCAGCGCGCCGCGACGGGCGCCTTCGCCTCGTCGCAGGCCGCGTACTACGCGGTCTCGGACGGCCCGCCCGGCTGCTTCCGCTACGGCTTCGGCGCCGGCGTCGGCTGCCTCGGCGAACACGGCGACTTCGTCCGTCACAACCTCGCGGAAGGATACGGCTTTCTGGCTGCTGCCGGCACGACGCTGCGCCGCCTGAAGCTCCACCTCGTGGACGCGCTCAACGCCGAGCCGCTCGCGCTGCTCGTGCTCGCCGGCGCCGTGATCGCCTGGCGGCGGCCGCGCTCGCGCGCCCTCGCGATCGCCCCGCTCCTCCAGATCGCCGCGTACGCCCCCTTCTATTTCGACGGCAACTACCCGGGAGGCGGCGCGCGCTTCTTCGCCGACGTGCTGCCGGTGGAGCACGTCCTCGCGGCGATGGCCGCCCTCGCGCTCGCCGAGCGCGCTGCGACGGCGGCGCGCGCGGAACGCGGCCCCGCGCGCCGGCGTGGCGCGCTCCTCCCGACAGCGCTCGTCCCGACAGCGCTCCTCCCGACAGCGCTCGTCCCGACAGCGCTCCTCCCGGCGGCGCTCCTCGCGGCGGCGCTCCCGCTCGCCGGCTTCGCCTTCCGCGCGGGCTTCGAGCACGCCGCGCTCCGCGATCGCGAGGGCGGCTTGCCCATGTTCGACCCCGCCGCCGTCGCGCGCGCGGGCGTCTCGCGCGGCCTCGTGTTCGTCGACACCGATCACGGCTTCAACCTCGGCTTCGATCCCGCGCCGGAGGACGTCGCGGTGCTGCGCTACCGGGGCGACGCGATCGACCGCATGGCGTGGGAGGCCCGCGGTCGCCCCCCCGCGTACCGCTACCGCTTCGCAATCCCGGACGGAGGCGGCCTCGCCTCGGTCTCGATCACGCCGCTCGTCTTCGACGCCGAGCCGCCCGGCGAGGCCCGCATCGAGGGCGAGTCGCTGTGGCCGCCCCGCGACCAGCGCGGCGCCTTCGCGCTGCCCGAGCACGCCGGCGGCACGTGCGCGTCAGGCGGGCGCCTGCTCGCGGTGCACGCGGCGGGGCGCGGCGAGGCCGTCGTCCGGGTCGGCCTGCCCGCCCCCTGGCTCCGCGGCGCCCGGATCAGCCCGCGCGTGGCGCTCTCGGGCGCCGGCGCCGGCGAGGTGCGCCTCCTCGTCGACGGCGTCCAGCGCCACGTCTGGCGGGTCGGGCCCGCCGCGCCGAGCCCCCCGGGCGCGCCGCTCGCCTGCGCCGAGCTCCCGCCGCACCCGATCCCGGAGGATGCCGTCGGAATCGAGCTCGCCCTCGCCCGCGAGGACGCGGCGGCGACCGGGGAGGCGGAGCAGGGGGAATCCAGGCAGGGGGGAAACGAGCAGGGGGAAGCCCTCTTCGCGCTCGACGCGCTCTCCGTTGTGGGCGGGAATTCGGTTGACCGCTAGTCCCGTAACATGCGAGCTTTTCATAGGATTCTGTTGTCGTGCGGCTCCTGGAGCGGCGCATCCCCTGGAGCACTGCGGTGGAAAGCGGCAAGTCGAGCGCCGGCGGCGGTCCGCTCGGGTGGGGGAGGTGGACCATGACGAAAAGCGAGCTCATCGACGCGATCGCGGGACGGGGGGAGCTCACCAAGGCTCGAGCGGAGCTCGTGGTGAACTGCGTCTTCGACGCGATGACGCAGGCGCTCCAGCGCAACGAAGGCATCGAGATCCGCGGGTTCGGCAGCTTCACGGTCAGGCCGTACAAGCCCTACAGCGGCAGGAACCCGCGCACGGGCCAGCCGGTGCCCGTGCCCGCCAAGCGCCTTCCGTTCTTCAAGGTCGGCAAGGAGCTCAAGGAGCTCGTCAACGCGAGCCGCGCGTACGCGATCTCGGGTGACGACGACGACGACGACGACGACGACGAGGAGACCGACGACGAATGAGGGGCCGCGCGGCGCGTCCATGACGTGACGCGCCGCACGACGTGACGGCGTCGCACGCGGCGCCCTGATCGCGCCCCACGCCCTCGTCGCCGGCGCGCCGAGGCGCGTCGCCCCCTGGCGGGCGGTTCCGCTGCGCGGTAGAAGCGGGCCCCCATGGTCCCCGCCGAACGTCAGCTCCAGATCCTCTGCAAGGGTGTCGTCGACCTCCACGTCCGAGCCGAGCTCGAGGAGCGGATCCGCGAGGGCAAGCCGCTGCGCGTGAAGGCCGGCTTCGACCCGACGCGGCCCGATCTCCACCTCGGCCACACGGTGGTGATGCAGAAGATGCGGGAGTTCCAGGAGCTCGGACACCACGTGGTCTTCGTGGTCGGCGACTTCACGGCGATGGTCGGCGATCCGACCGGCAAGAACGAGCTGCGCCCGCGGCTCTCGCGCGAGGAGGTCGTCGCCGCGGCGGAGACCTACCAGGCGCAGGCGTTCAAGGTCCTCGACAAGAACAGGACCGAGGTCCGCTACAACTCCGAGTGGCTGAACAAGCTCGATCCGACGCAGATGATCGAGCTCTGCGCGAAGTACACCGTCGCCCGCATGCTGGAGCGCGACGACTTCAAGAAGCGCTACGAGGAGGCGCGGCCCATCTACGTGCACGAGTTCATGTACCCGCTCCTCCAGGCCTACGACTCGGTCGAGCTCGAGGCCGACATCGAGCTCGGCGGCACCGATCAGCTCTTCAACCTGCTCGTGGCGCGCGACCTGATGCCCCGCTACGGCAAGCGCGCCCAGATGGTGATGACGATGCCGCTCCTCGAGGGCACGAACGCGCGCGTCGAGGACGGGAAGGTCGTCGGCGCCAAGATGTCGAAGAGCGCGGACAACTACGTCGGCATCACCGAGCCGCCGTTCGACATGCTGCAGAAGCTGATGCTCGTCGATGACGGCGTGATCTGGCGGTACATGGAGCTCCTGTCGTCGCGCCCGCCCGAGGAGATCGCCGCCCTGCGGGGGGCGGTCCTCCGCGGCGAGCAGGGCGTCATCGCGGTGAAGGAGCTCTTCGCGCAGGAGATCGTCGCCCGCTTCCACTCGGCGGAGGACGCGCGCGCGGCCCTCGAGCGGCGCCGCAGCGTCGCGGCCGGCGGCCTGCCGGAGAACATCGAGGAGCTCCAGGTCGCGAGCGACCGCGACACGATCCCGATCGGCAACGCGCTGGCGCTGGCGGGGCTCGCCGAGTCGACCTCCGCGGCGCGGCGCCTCGTGAAGGGCGGCGCTGTGCACCTCGAGGGCGAGGTGGTCAAGGACGAGCAGCTCAAGCTCGAGCGTGGGAAGCGCTACCTGGTCCGCGTCGGCTCGAAGAACCGCCGCTTCGCCTACCTCGTCGTTGGCTGACGCGCCCGGGCGAGCGCCTCGCCGGCGCGCCGTGCTCGGCGGTGTCCTGGGCTGCGCCCTCGGCCTCGCGCTGCCCTCGTGCGGCGGCGCGCCGCGGCCGCCCGCCCGGCCGAGCCCGCCGCTGCCGCCGCTCGCCACGGCGGACCTGACGCGCCTCCTGCCGCAGGCGGGGCTCAGGTGGCTGATCCTCGTCCGGCCCCGCGAGGTCGCGGCGGTGCCGTGGCTCATCCCGTCGATCGCGCTCGTGGCGCCCGAGGAGAACCTGGCCCGGCACGCCCGCGCGACCGGCGTCGATCTGCGGCAGGTGCGCGAGGCCGCGATCGCGTCGTACGCGGGCGCGGGGCCGGCGGGCGGCGCCACGCTCTACGTGGCGCGCCACAGCGGCGACCCGCGCGCCATCGAGCGCCTCTTCCGGCGGCGGCTCACGGGCAAGGAGCGGCGCGCGCTCGATCGCCCGGACGTCGTGCGCGTGACGGGCGACATCGGCACGAAGCCGCACGCGCTGGTGCTGCTCGGCGAGGACGTGGCCTGCGTGCAGGACGGCGGCAGCCCGCTGCGCGGGCCGGCGCGCGTCGCGTCGCTGTACGCGCTCGGGCGCCTCAAGCGCTCGCCGGCGGCGCTCTCGGGCGGCCCGCTGCGCGCGCTCGAGGCCCGCCTCGGCCCGGCGCCCGTGCGCGCGTTCGCGCCGGGGCCGTTCGACGGGGAGCTCGCCCGCGGCGCGCGGGGGCTGCTCGCGGCGGCGACCGCCGTGGGCGCGGCCGCGAGGCCGAGCGCCCGCGAGGGGATCGCGCTCGCGATCGCGGTGGCGGGCGACTTCTCGACGAGCGGGGAGGCCGCCTCGGAGGAGCTGCTCGCGGCCTGGAACGAGCTGGCGGGCGGCTCGTTCGGCCACCTGCTCGGGCTGGACGCGCCGGTCGAGCCGCCGCTCGCCACCCACGCGCCGGACGCGGTGGCCGTCGCGGTCGAGCTGAACCCCCGGGCGCTCGCCCGGGGGCTCGCGGCGGCGACGGGCGAGCGGCTCGCCGAGATGCTGCGGTAGGCGCGGCGGCGCCTCACCGGTAAATTGGGTGCCGTCAGCGCCATGCCCACCACGACCAGCGGCTTCTTCCTGCAATGCGCCTCCCGCGGCACGCTCGAGCTCCTCTTGCCCGCCGCCGACGCGCCGTTCGGCGTCGAGCACCACCGCCGCGAGGACGCCTCCGGGCCGTGGCGGCGCGTGGCGACGTTCGCCAGCGGCCTCGGCCCGGTCGAGGCGGTGTCGCTCATCCAGAGCAACTTCGGCGATCCAGGCCACCTCGAGGCGGTGGCGCGCATCGGGGATCGGCTGGCCGCGTTCTGGTGCGCGCCCTCGAGCGAGCCGTCGTGGAGCGAGCCGCGCTTCTTCGCGGACGGCGCGGCCGGCGACCCCGCCCTGATCCAGGGCGGCTTCGGGGGCAAAGGCAACTTCGAGCTCGTGGTGCCCCACGCGGGCGGCGGGATCGCGCACTACCACCGCGACAACGACACCGCGGAGCTCGGCTGGCGCGGCCCGGTGATCTTCGGCGAGGGGCTCGGTCGATTCGAGGCGGTCGCGATGATCCAGCGCGTGGCCGGCGCGCCGCACGGGCCCCACGCGCCCGGCGACCTCGAGGTCGTCGCGCGCGCCGGCGATCGCCTTGTGATGTTCCGGCGCTCTCCCGGGTCCGGGGCTGCGTGGCACGGCCCGGAGGAGGTGGTCTCCGGGGTCCGCGGGGCACCGGCGCTCGTCCGGAGCACGATCGGCGGACCTGGGACGCTCGAGCTGTTCTCGCCGCTCGCGCGCGTGGGGCTCGCGCGGTGGTGCCGTGACGACGGCGCCCCCGGGGCGCGCTTCCGCGGTCCGACGGTGTTCGCCACCGATCTGGGCCGGTGCGAGGCGGTCTCGGTGATCGAGAGCTGGCCGCTCGGGCGAATCGAGCTCGCCGTGCGCGCCGAAGGGCGGATCGTCCATGCGACGCGCGACGGCGCGGTCTGGTCGCAGCGCGCGATCGTCGGCAACGCGTCCCCTCCCCCGGCAGATGTCCCTTCTCCGGCGACGCTCCCTCCGCCTGCCCCAACGACGAATCGCCCGCCTGCTGCGACGACCTCTCGCCCACCCGCCGCCACGACGAATCGCCCGCCCGCGGCGACGACCTCTCGCCCACCCGCCGCCACGACGAATCGCCCGCTCCCCTCCACGAGCTCGCCTCCGCCCGCGCCGCTCCCCACCGGCGCTTCGCCGCGGCTGCGCGCCGGGCCGCACCGGGCGGGGTTCCGGCGCATCGGCGCGCTCTCGCTGTCGGCGGACGCCTGCTACCCCGACACATGGCCGTTCCAGGGCGCGATTTACCGGTGCCCCGCGCGGAGCGCCGCGCTGCTCTACTACCCCGCGTCCGCGGACGGCGAGGAGGCGCCGCTCTCCCCGGGAGGCCCGTTCCCGGTCATCGCGATCGCCCACGAGCGGCGCCTCGCCACGAGCGCGGCCACCGCCGGGTCGCCCGCGGGTCTTGCCCAGGACTACCGCCAGCTCGCCGGCGTGATGGCGCACCTCGCGCGCTGGGGCTTCGTCGTCGTCGCGCCCGATCTCTCGTGGCTCACGCCCGACGACGCGCCGCTGCGCCGCGCCGCGGTGCTCCGGGACGCGCTCACGCACCTCCGCGCCGGCTCCCGGGGCCCGCTCCTGGCCGACTTCGCTCGGGTGGGCCTGCTCGGCCACGGGCTCGGCGCGCAGGCGGCGCTCACGCTCGCGCTCGACGCCGCTTGCCCGTTCGACGTCCGCGCCCTCGCGCTCCTCGCGCCGGCGGGCGCCCCCGAGCGCGCGCTGTCCATCGACGCGCTCGCGCCTCGGCCGGTGCTGGTCGTCCGCGGCACCGCGGACCCCATCGCCGCCGCGGTCCCGGCGGCGCTCTACGACCGCGCGCGCGCTCCGAAGCACCTCGTGACCGTGCCCGGCGCGAACCACTTCGGCTACACGACGTCGCTCGGCCTCGCCGAGCCGCTCGACGGCCACGCCGGGCTCTCGCGGCGCGAGCAGCAGGCGATCGCGATGGGCTACCTCGCCGCGTTCTTCAATGGCTACCTCCGGGACGCGCGCGGCGACCTCGACGCGCTCTCGGGCAAGGCGTCGCTCGATGGGCTCGAAGCACGCGAGATCCCGGTCAGCGCCGAGGTGCCTGACGGAGCGGCTGGCTCCTAGGCGCAGCCGGCGAGGCCGCGGCCGGACGCGCGATCGACGCGATGCTACTTTCCGTCGCGTGTACCAGCTCGGCGGCCTCGTCGTCACGCTCGTCAACGGCCTCCTCGGCCTGATCCTCTGGCGGCGGCTGCGCGCGGCGTTCCCTCGACATGGGGCGATGATCAGCGGGCTCTGCGCCGCCGGGCTGCTGCTGGCCGCCCTCCCGGCGCTGCTCATGGCCGCGGCGAGCTTCTCGGGGCTGCGCGCGCTCCAGCGCCACGCGCCGGAGCCGCTGGCGCTGATCGCCATGGGCGCGCAGGTGGGCCTGCTCCTCTACGGGTCGCTCCTCGGGCTCGCCGCGCTCGCGAGCGCGGCCGTCCGGGCGCTCCGCCGGCTCCGGCCGCCCCGGAACGCCCGGCCTGCGGCCGATGCCCAGCCTGCGATGAACGCGCAGGCCAGCGCCGGCGCTCAGGCCGATCCAGCCGCTCAGGACGTCCGCGGGCCTGCGGAGGTCGAGGCCCGGCCGGAGGCCGTCGACGAGCGCCGCCGCCGCCTCGTCGTCGGCGCGACGTGGGCGCTTCCCGCGGCGGCGGTCGCGGTGTCGATGGGCGGCGTGCTCGCGTCGCGCCAGCGTCCGGTCGTCGTGAGGCTCGCGCTGCCGGTGCGCCGCGAGCTGACGAGCCTGCACGGCGTCACCATCGCGCAGCTCAGCGACGTGCACGTCGGCAGCTTCATGGACGCGGAGCGGCTCGACGAGCTCCGCGACGCCATGAACGCGATCCGCGCGGACATCCACGTCGTCACGGGCGATCTGCTCGATCACCACGTCTCGCAGCTCGAGCTGTCCGCGCGGCTGCTCCGGGGCCTGCGCCCCGCCCGAGGGCAGCTCTTCTTCTGCATGGGCAACCACGAGTACATCGCCGCCCGGTCGGCCAGCGCGGGGGCGATCGTGAAGGGCCTCGAGGAAGCGGGCGCCCAGGTGCTCGTCGACGAGGCGCGGGAGGTCCGCATCGGCGGCGATCGCCTGTGGATGGGCGCCATCGACTACCCGAGCCGCGCGCGCCCAGGAGAGCCCGCCCGGCGCCCGACGCGCGACGGGCTCGATCGAGCGCTCGGCCAGATGCGGGACGACGGCGCGCCGCGCGTCCTCCTCAGCCACCACCCGGGCACGTTCCGCACCGCGCGCGAGCTGCCGTTCGATCTGATGCTGTCCGGCCACACGCACGGCGGGCAGATCTCGCTCGGCCGGATCGGCGATTACGCGCTCACGCCGATGCTGCCCGCCGGGCTCTACCACAACGGGCATTACGAGCACCGGGGCCGTCGCCTCCACGTCAACGCCGGCGCCGGGGGCTGGCTGCCGGTCCGCATCAACTGTCCACCGGAGATCACGCTCGTCGAGCTCGTGCCCGCCTGACGCCGCAGCCTCGTGGATGCGCCCAGCCGCCCTCGGCTACAGCGTCACCTCGAACGGCGCGCGCGCGAGCTCCTCGCCCGTCTCCGACCGCACGATCGCCGTCCACTCCCCCGCCTTCCGCGCCCCGCGCGTGAACGCCCACGTCCGCCACCGCGGCGACGGCCCGACCCCGAGCGTCACGTTCCCGACCGGCTCCCCGCCGCCCGGCGGGACGAACGCCACCGTCACCTCGCCCTCCACGTCGCCCCGGTTCTCGACCTCCAGGTACGCATAGAGCCGCGGTGTCTCCGGCGCGTGGAACGTCGTCCCCGGCGCCACCGGCTCGCGGTCCTTCACCCCCTCCGCGATCACCAGCCGCTTCACCTTCAGCTCCGCCGCCCCCCTCCCCTTCTCCTTGGCCTCACGGCTCCCCTTGCCCCCCTTGTCCGCCACGACGCTCGCGTCCGGCGCGGGCGCCGTCACCGTCGCGGCCGGCAGGCCTGCGGGCGCCGCCGCCGTGGCGGCTGCAGGCTCGGGGCACTGCGTCACCGCGGGGCACGCGGCAGCGGCCGGCGCCGGAGGCCGCGCGTCGTGACGCTCGCCGCAGCCGACGAGCGAGACCGTGCAAAGCGCCAGATACGTCATCCGTCGAGCCATCTTCATTGCCATCGAAGCACTCCTCCGCGATCCGGGGCGTCCCGGCCTCGCCACCGGATATGGCAAGGCGTGGACCGCTTCTGGCTCATTGAAATCACTGAAGATTTTGGCTGACCTGTGGTCGCTCGGCCGCGCTCCGTGTGTCCATCGAGACGGCCGACCCGCGCGGCCGCGATCGACCCGAGCCCCCGGCCTCCTCGATTCGACGCGCGGACGAGGTACCGACCGCGAGCTTTCGCTCGCGTCGAGAGATCACCCGCCCGGCTTCCCTCCAGAAGCGGGGTCAATCCCGTCCGCCCGCATCCGCTCGGCGCTCGCCGGCCCGGCCACGGTGCCGGCCGGGTGCACATACCACCCGGCCGGATCCGCCTTGTCCGGATCGTCGCGGACCTTGAGGACGGTGAACATTCCCCCCATGTCGATGTACGAGAATGGCCCGGCCCCGCCGCGCATCGGCAGGCTGTTCGCGGGGATCGGCATGGACATCTCGCCCATGCCGCCCATCCCCGTGGTCCCCATCGTCATGTAGCCGGGCATCACGCGGCGCATCCGCCGATCGAGCGCGCGGGTCTCGGCGCCGACCATGTTCGGCAGGCCATGGCCCATCTGCATCATCGTGTGATGGGTCATGTGGCAGTGCACCGCCCAGTCGCCCGGCTCCTCGGGGACGAACTCGATGACCCGCGTGCTGCCCACCGGGACCAGGACCGTCGTCTCCGGGTACTGGGCCGACTCGGGGACAAACCCGCCGTCCGTCGCCGTGACCTGGAACGACAGGCCGTGCAGGTGGATCGGGTGGTGATCCATCGGGCCGAGGTTCCCGAGGCGCACGCGCACGCGCTCGCCGCGGCCGACGACGAGCGGCGCCGTCGCGGGGAACGCCTTGCCGTTGAACGTGAGGACGTTGAAATCGCTCATCGCGTTCGGGTCGGGCCGGCGCGCCCCCGCGTTGATCTTCCACTCGTGCGTCATCAGCACGAAATCCCGGTCCACGCGCGGCCCCCTGGGCCTCCTCGGGTGCACGACGAACATCCCCACCGCGCCCAGCGCGATCTGGGTCATCTCGTCGAAATGCGAGTGGTACATGTACGTCCCCGGATACCGCGCGACGAACTCGTAAACATACGTCTCGCCGGGCTCGATCGGGCGCTGGGTGAGCCCGGCGACTCCATCCATGCCGTTCGGCAGCACGAGGCCGTGCCAGTGGACCGTGGTGGCCTCCGGCAGGGAGTTCGTCACGTAGATGCGCAGGCGATCGCCCTCGACCGCCTCGATGGTCGGGCCGGGCGTGCTCCCGTTGTAGCCCCACACCTCGCTCTTCAGGCCGGGGGCGATCTCGTGCTCGAGGGGGCCGGCGACGAGGTGGCCGACCTTCACGCCGTCCACCACGCGCAGCGGGAGCGTGCTGCCGTTCGGCGTCACCACGGCGGGCTGCCCCCCGGGCGCCGCGGTCCGGCGAGGCGGGGCCGTAGCGGCGCCCGCGGCGGGCGGCGCGCCAGGGCGCTGCTGCGCGTGGGCGAGCCCTTGCGTGAGGATGGCGGCGCCGGCGGCCAGACCGCCCGCGTGGATGAAAGCACGTCGATCCATGTCAATGCCCTCCTTCGCCGGTGGCCGGGGCCCTCGGCATCGCCGCGGGAGCTCCGGCCCCCGCGGCCTCGACGCGGCGCCCTGCCAGGAGCGCGTCGAACGCAGCCTTCGCCGTCCAGTGCTCGCGCAGCGCCTCGACCGCCGCGAGCTCGGCGTCGAGCTGCGCTCGGCGCGCCGAGAGCAGCTGGAAGACCCCGACCTGCATCGCGTTGTACTGGAGCAACGTCTGCTCCATCACCCGCTTGCGCGCCGGGAGGATCACGCGCGCGTAGTGCCGCGCGCGCGCGTGCGCGAACGAGAGCCGGCTCTGCGCCTCGCGGACCGCCGAGCGGACGTCGACGGCGCGCCCGTGGTAGCGCTCGAGCAGGCCGTCGAACTCCGCCGCCTGCGCGGCCTCGGCGCCCTGCCGCCGATCGAAGAGCGGGAGCGAGAGGCGGACCCCGGCGCCGAGGGCCCACGGGTGCTCGTGCGCCTCGCCGCCCGCGCCGAGCTCCCGCTCGCCGTGCACGCCGATCGCCACGTCCGGCACCCAGCCCTCGGCGCGCAAGGCCCCGGCGCGCCCCGCCGCCGCCTCGAGCCGGCTGCGCAGCTCCGCGAGCTCGAGGCTCGCCCTCAAGGCCAGCGACTCCGCGCGCGGCGGCGTCGCGAGCGCCTCGGGGGCCGCGGGGACCGCGCCGGCGATCGTCCAGGAGGTCGCCGCGCCGGAGAGGCCGAGCAGCCGGGTGAGCCGCTCGCGCTGCGAGAGGAGCTCCAGCTCCATCTGCGCGGCCGTGACGCGCGCCTCCTCGTAGCCCGCCTCCTGCGTCGCCACGTCGAGCTCCGGGACGTTGCCCGCCTCGAAGAGCGCGCGGGCGGCGTCGCGGGCCGCGGCGAACGCGTCGAGCGCGCGGTTCGCGATGCCGAGGCGCTGCTCCGCCGCCTGCGCGGCGTAGAACGCGGCGCGCACCTGGTAGCCGAGATCGACGACCGCGCCCGCGGCGCGGTAGCGCGCGGCCTCGTGCTCCGACCGCGCCGCCCTCGCGTGGAGCGGCGAGAGGAGCGCCGACGTGAGGTCGATCTCGACCGCGAGCTCGAGGTGCGCGTGCTCGACCCCCTCCTGCAGCGGCGTGACCTCGATCGCGATCTCCGGGTTCGGCAGCTTGCCCGCCTGCTCGAGGTTGCCCCGCGCGACGCCGACCTCCTTCAGCACGGCGCGCAGCTCGCGGTTGTTGAGCAGCGCGATCCGCACCGCGGCGTCCGCGGTGAGCGGCTGCCGCGGCGCCTGGCCGAGGGCGCGCGCGCCCTCGGCCGGCGCCGGATCGACCTCCTCCGACGCCGCGCTCGGCGGGAGCTCGACGCGGGACAGCTCGCGGATCCGCGCCATGTCGGCGGTCGACGACGGGGCGGCGCAGCCGGCCGCGGCCGCCGAGGAGAGCGCGAGGCCCGCCACGAGCGGCAGGAGGCGCGGGGCGAGCGCGCGCGATCGCCGGCGTTCAGTGCGCATGGACGGGCTCCTCGGGCGTGGCAGCCGCCGGGCCGCCCTCCGGCGGCCTCGCCGGCGCCGGGCCGTGATGATGGTGGTGCTGGTGAGGGTCGGCGCCGGCGCCCGCGGCCCCCGCCGGCTCGAGTCCGACCCAGCCCGCGGCGGGCTCGCCGGGCAGCGGAGGCTCCTCCGAGAGGGCGACGCCGATCCGCGGCGAGGGAGCTTCCGCGGCCTGCGGCGAGGCAGCAGAGGACGCGGGGAAGCTCGCGGGAAGGCTGCGCGGCGCGCAGCCGGCGAGCGCAGCGACGAGCATCAGCAGGGCGTTCGGGCCGGCGGGGTGAGGTGATTTCATGGAAGCCGCTCCAGCGTGGCGAGTGCGATCACGTGCGGGGCCCGAGGGCGACCGCGCCCCGCACCGGCTTCATGCCGCATTTGAGCTCGAGCGCTCCAGAACTCAGCGCAGGAAGTTGGATCGCCAACAGTGTCGTCCCGGGTTGCATGCATGGCCGACGCGCGCGGCCCGGCGGTATTACACGTCGCCGCCCCTGGCCGCGCGCGGTCAGGCGTGGATGTACACGAGCGTCCCGCCCTTGTCGCTGAACGCGGCGTGCCAGCCCTCGGGGACGGGGGGCTCGGTCCACGCGAACAGCCACGCCGCGTCGGCGGGCGCGAGGTTCACTCGACCCGCCGAGCAGCCACAGCAGCTCAACGCGCGCGCTCCCCCTCGCGTCGCCGAGCGGCGTTTACCAGCGCGGGTCGCCGTCGATCAGCCAATCCAGCGCCCGTCGGGTCTCCTCGGCGACAGGCCCGTCGTACCGGTGGCCGGCCTCCTTGCTGCGCGCCACGCGAGCTGGCACCCCTGCCTTGTCGAGGCGCGCCGCGGCCGCGGCCGCGGCGCCGCCGCACCCGGCCTGCGCGCAGACGAAGAGGACCCGCTGCCCGCCGCCGTCCGCGAACGCCTTGGCCGTCGCCGGGGTCCACTTGTCGTGTCCGCCCTCGACCAGCACGAGGCGCGGGAAGAGCGCCGCCCGGCGCGCGGCGATCGCAGAGCCCATGATCGCGCCCAGCGAGAAGCCTGTATAGATCACCGCGCCGGGATCCACGTGCTCGGGAAAGCGCGCCCGCAGCGCCGCGAGCCCCGCGTCGATCTCCTTCTCCAGGCGGGCGTTGCTCTCGTAGGTGAAGCGGACGTCGCTCGCCGACGGCGAATCGGGCCGCGCGACGCCCCTCGGGCACAGGACGAAGACGCCGTCACCCACGATGTCGCGCCACACCTGGCACTGCCACTCGGGCCGATCGTAGTTGCCGTGCGACGCGATGAGCACGGGACGCCGCGCGGTGGCGCCGATCGGCACCGACACCACGGCGCTCGGAAACCCCTCGACAGGCAGCTCCACGAACGGCGCGCCCGCGCGGAGCGGCGCAGCCCCCGCAGCAGCGGCCGCCGCGTCCCCGGCGGCGGCCGCCGGCGTCGCGCCGCCGTCCGCGGCCTGCGCTGCCTCTTCCCGCGCCGGGGCGGGCGCGACGCTGGGCGGCGCGGGCGCCGGACCGGCGGAGCGGCCTGGGCGGTCACAGCCGAGCGCCGCCGCCGCAAGGAGCGGAAGCGACACGAGCGAGAGGAACAGGAACGCGACAGGGAACGCCATCCGACCCAGAGGATGACGCTTTCCTACGGGAGCGCCTCCGCGAGCTTGTCCGCGAGCGGAGCGCCCCAGCCGGTCGGATAGTCCCAGCCGGGCCCCGCGCTGAACCCCTCGGCGGTCTTGCCCTCGGTGATGTCGCGGAACGCGGCCTGCACGCCCGCATCGGTGTAGAGCGCCCGGTTCAGCCACCCGGCGACGGGCTTGCCCTGCGCGATCCGGTGGCTGTTCACCGACGCCATCAGCCCGGCGAACACCGGCGCCGCGAACGAGGTGCCGCCGCGCTGATCCCACTCGCCCAGGAAGTAGAGCCAGTACGGGAAGTTCGACGACGCGCCCAGCGCGACATCGGAGACCGCGCGCGTGCCCTGCGCGTCCGTCACGACGCTCTCCTGCCACCACGGCGTATCGAAGGCGCGCGATCGGCCCGAACCGGAGCCGCTCCACGCCACCTCGCGCGCGACCTCGCCGCCGTCGCCGAGCTCGAGCACCGTCCCGCCGACGCACGTCACGTACGGGCTCGACGACGGCACGTCGGGCCTGCTCGAGTCGCCGCTCGCGACGACGATCGTCATCCCGAGCGCCGCGCCCATGCGCGCCGCCTCGTTGTATTGCTCCCGGATCGGCTGCGCCTCCGTCTCCTCGCGGTGCGCGAACGACGTCGAGAGCACCGACACCTCGCCGGCAGCGATCGCCTCGTTCCACGCATAGAGGATGGAGTGGGTGCGCGCGTCCGGCCCCTGGTACGCGACGAGCTCCGCCATGGGCGCCATCGCGCCCGACCACTGCATGTCCAGCGTGCTCTCGACATAACGCGTGGAGATCGGATCCGCGGTGACCACTTCGACGGGGTTGTTTCGCGAGAGAATGCCGAACGACTGCCAGAACGACTGGAGATCCCGGGTCTTGAACGTCGCCCCGACCACGACGCCGAGCTTCACGCCCTGCCCGCCGTGGCCGCCGGTGTGGAGCCCTTCGACCCCGTAGGCCCGCGCGATCTGCGCGGGCGTGTACCCCTGCTCCGGCTCCGGCGGAGGGTCCGTCTCGATCGCGCCCCCCTCGGGCGGGAGCGGATCGGTGTCAGCGGGGATCTCGACCGAGATGACGCCCGACGCGAGGTCGATGATCCGCTGCGGCGGCCTGAGCGGATCGAGCGCGCCGAACGTGCGGAGCGGCTTGCCGCCGGCCGCGGGGTTCTCGCGCTCGAAGTCGCGGAGCTCGGTGTCAAACGCGGTGTTGAACTGCTCGACCGTGCCCGCGAACTCGAGCAGGAGCCGGTTCTTGGACCGCCGCCGGATCTCCATCCCCTGCTGGACGAGCCAGTCTTCGACGGCCGCGACGTCGCTCTCGGACGGGGCGTGGCGCTCCATCCAGGTCTCGACCGACATGTACTTCCGGAACGTGTCCGGCTTCCCGGGATCGTACATGTCCTCGATCGCGCTCTCGAGCCCGGGGACATCCCGGGTCGGGAACCCCATCAGCGCGCGGAAGCGGTCCTCCTCCGGCGCCGCGCCGAAGTCCATGTAGATCCCCGCGAGCGGCCGGGGAAGGCCGCTCGGGAGCACGGGTCCGTCTTTTCCGCACGCCGTGCCCCCGAGGGCGAGCAGCGCAGCGCACCAAACCGAGAGCGAACGCATCGACGAGGCCCTGCGAGCGAGGGGGGAAGGAGTCCGTCAGGCGAGGCTCAGCACCACACGTGCTCGATGAGGTAGCAGGTGTAGGTGCCCGGCAGCCATGTCTCGGGGCGCCCGCCGGTCACGTTGTCGACACAGTCCTCGCAGAAGGCGTGGATGCAGTCGGGGTCGGTGTTCTGCGGCTTCGCCCCGGGGCCCGCCGGGGGCTCCTCGGAGTAGAAGAACCCGTCGGTCCTCAGCTGGTCGAGCTCGCTCTCCGACAGCTTGCCGAAGGCGGCCTCGTTCGAGGAGATGCTGAACCGATCGCCCGACGCCTCGGTCAGGACGGGCGCCGGGTAGTCGCCGTGGTCCGCCTGCTCGATGGCGGCCATCTGCTCCGAGAGCAAGATCTCCTTGCCGTTGCCGGTGGAGAGCTTGATGCGCGCGTAGTCGATGGCCCCCCCGGAGTAATCGAGGGCGTAGACCGTGTCTCGGCTCATGTCGAGGTTCAGGAACTCGCTCGTCTCGAGGGCCTTCGAGACCTCCGCCTGGGTGATCCGCTCGTGCGTCACCGCGTCATCGGCGGGAGCCTCCTCCGACGCGCTGCATCCGGCAAACCCGGCCACTGCGATGACGCCAAGCGCAAGACTGAGAGCGAGCGATTTGGAAGAACGGATGGTCAGTCGAATCATGATGGAGTTCCTTTCTTATGGGCTCACTGACGGCGCTCGCCTGGCCTCGCGCGGGCCAGCGGGAGCTCCCCCATGTCGGTCCTGCGTCGGTCCTGCAAACGATCGCTTGCTTGTCGGACGCCACGACTCCGGCGAGTCGAGTGGAATGAGGGGAAGATGAATTCATTTCAACGGTGCCGCAGGCCCCCCATACCTGGCAAGTAATTTCCCGGCGGGAAAGAGAATTCCATCGTTCTTTCTACCGCACAGTGGTCGGGACGGTGCACCGTGCGGGGCCTCGCTTACCCCGAGCCGCAGACGGGACATGACCCGACTCAGGGGTTGCCGTGGAAGCCGGCCGCGGACATACCGGAGCCTACATGGTGGACGTGGCCAGATCGCCGCTCGGTTCAGCTGCTGTGTCCGCCGAGGCTGCCGTCGTGGTCCTCGACGGCCCGCTCGGGACCGAGCTCGCCGCGCGCGGGGTCGCGACGCCGGCGCCGCTCTGGAGCGCCGCGGCCCTGCTCGATGCGCACGGCCGCGACGTGGTCCGCGCGATCCATCGGGATTACGCGCGCGCAGGCGCGACGGTGCACACGGCGAACACGTTCCGCACCAAGCGGAGGCAGGCGGGCGCCGCCTGGGCCGAGCTGGCCGCGCGCGCGGTCTCGCTGGCGCGCGAGGCCGTGCGCGGCGAGGGCCCACAGCACCGGGTCGCCGGCAGCATCGCGCCGCTCGAGGATTGCTACCGGCCCGATCTGAGCCCTGCCGACGCGCGGCGCGAGCACCGCGAGCTCGCGCAGGCGCTCGCGAGGGCGGGCGTCGACCTCCTCCTCTGCGAGACGTTCCCGCATGTCGGCGAGGCGCTCGTGGCGCTGGAGGAGGCGGTCGCCACGGGCGTCGAAGCCTGGGTGTCGTTCACGGCGGGTCCGGGGTTGGATCTGCTCTCGCCCGAGGACATCGGGCTCGCCGCGCGGGAGGCGGCCTCCCGCGGCGCGAGTGCCGTGCTCGTCAACTGCACCCCTGCGACTCGCACGCTCGCGCACATCGAGCGGCTCGCGGCGTGCGGCGTCCCGTTCGGGGCCTACGCGAACGCGGGCGCCGAGGCCGAGGGGCTCGGCTGGGGCGTTGGCGTCGACCAGCGCGGCTCGGCGGCCGCGCGTTATGCGGAGCTCGCGCGCCGCTGGATCGAGGCGGGCGCCACGATCGTGGGCGGGTGCTGCGGGACGGGGCCCGGGCACATCGCGGCGCTGCGCGCGCTCGTCGACGGGGCGAGGCCCGCGCGCGAACCGGCGGGATCGCCGCGCTGAGGCGGCGCGCCCAAACGCCGGTTGCTCCCCCCGGGGCGACGTGCCACCGGTTGTCCGACGAGCCGGGCGGCGCCAGCGCGAAGCGGCGCGGCGCCCGGCAGACACGATCCATCGCCTGAGACAGCACGCCGTCGCGATCGGCGACGACCCACGGACACGGAGCACAAGATGATCGATCTCTATTACTGGCCCACCCCGAACGGCTGGAAGATCAGCATAATGCTCGAGGAGACGGGCCTCCCCTACAGGCTCGTCCCGGTCAACATCGGGCGGGGCGAGCAGTTCAAGCCGGAGTTCCTCGCGATCAGCCCCAACAACCGGATGCCCGCCATCGTCGATCACGACCCGCCGGGCGGCGGGGCGCCGATCTCCGTGTTCGAGTCGGGCGCGATCCTGCTCTACCTCGCGGAGAAGACGGGCAAGTTCATCCCCTCGGACGTCCGCGGTCGTTACGAGGTGACCCAGTGGCTCATGTGGCAGATGGGCGGTCTCGGCCCCATGAGCGGCCAGGCGGGCCATTTCAGTCACTATGCGCCGGAGAAGATCCCCTATGCGATCGAGCGCTATACCAACGAGGTACGCCGGCTCTATGGCGTGATGGACAAGCGGCTCGCGGACCGGCCTTTCCTGGCGGGCGAGTACTCGATTGCCGACATGGCGAGCTATCCCTGGGCGATGCCGCACGAGCGGTACGGGGTGTCGGCCGACGAGCTCCCGAACTTCAAGCGGTGGCTCGATGCGGTGCGCGCGAGGCCCGCCGTCGAGCGCGGGCTCGCGGTCGGAAATGAGCTGCGGAACGCGAGCCAGCCGATGGACGACGAGGCGAAGAAGTGGCTGTTCGGGAAGAAGCCCGAGGCGTGAGCCGCCCGTCCCGCACGCGCAGAGCCCGCGCCCCCCGCGATCGCGCGGTGGTGCGCCCTGGGCGCGCGGCGCCTCGCTGACGGACTGCGGCCGGGGCGGACAGACCAAGCGTCAACGCGCCGTCCAGCACGCCAGCGCGCCGCGGGCGACGCACCACAGAGCGTCCTGAGCAGGGCGGGGCCACCAGCGCAGCGCGCCCTGCCGTCAGGGCTTCACGGGGCGCGCGGGGCCGCTGGTGCGCCCTGGCTGGACCCGACACGTCCTTTCGCCGGAGAAAAGGGGAATGAGCGCGCCCCGACGATCCGCTCACCCCGGATCGCGCGGGCTCCGCTGCGGGGCGCCGATCGCGCTGCATTCACGCCCTCGCGGACGTCAAGCACGCCGGGAGCGGAAACGTCTGCACAGCTCCACCAGGCACACACTCTGCTCTGCGGTGAG
The DNA here is from genome assembly GCF_051527395.1 of Sorangium sp. So ce281. Lineage (NCBI taxonomy): Bacteria > Pseudomonadati > Myxococcota > Polyangiales > Polyangiaceae > Sorangium > Sorangium sp. So ce281. The sequence goes on along the minus strand of NZ_CP150322.1, from coordinate 737,823 downwards.
CCGAGATGTCTGGGCCTGGTGGGCCCTCGCGGACATCGGGGGGAAACGATCATGTCGATGCATAGCAAGATGCTGGTGCCTGCATTTCTTCTGGCGGCTCTGGCCGCCGGTTGTACGGTGAATACGGACGAGGCGGACTTCGATCAAACCGATCTCGGTGACGACGAGATCGGGGCCGTCGACCAAGCGTTGGAGGAGGAGAGAGGCGGATTCGTGGGGATGGGCGCGGCGCAGCTCGCGCCCGGACAGGCCCAGATGGGCCCGAGCAAGGGCGTGCTCGGACCCAGCAAGGGCGTGCTCGGACCCAGCAAGGGCGTGCTCGGACCCAGCAAGGGCCAGATGCTCCCCAGCAAGGGCGAGATGTTCCCCAGCAAGGGCGCGCTCGGACCGAGCAAGGGCGAGATGTTCCCCAGCAAGGGCGCGCTCGGACCGAGCAAGGGCGCGCTCGGGCCCAGCAAGGGCGAGGTGTTCCTTGGCAAGGGCACGCTCGTGCCGAGCCAGGCCGGGATATTCCCCGGGCAGGCACAGGTGCCGTCCAAGGCCGGGTTCGGCGGTTATGCCGGCCAGCAGTCCAGCCATGGGATCCAGGGCTATGCTGGCCAGCAGTCCAGCCATGGGATCCAGGGCTATGCTGGCCAGCAGGCCAGCCTCGGCCAGGCCGCCATCTCCCAGTCGGGCGTTCATGGCCAGTCGGCCGCCCTCGGGCAGCTCGCGCCCGGCCAGCAAGGCCAGATCACCGCGCCCGGCCAGCAGGGCCGGCCCTAACGCCTCGCGCGCGCGCTCATCGCGCTCCCAGGAGAGCGCGCCCGGCCGCGCGCACCTCCCCCGCGCTCGATCGCCCAGATTGCCCCGACCGCCAGATCGGTCGGGGCACTGTTCTGGAGATCCGCAGCGGTCTCCACCACCTCTGCACCATGCCGAGCAGAGCGGCGGTCTCCCGCACAGGAGACGGGCCCAGATCGGCGTTTTCGGCGCGGAAGCGCACTCCGGTGCGCTGAGCACCGAAAACGCCGAGGTGGGCCCGTATCCGAAGCGGGTGACCGCAGCTCAAAAAACGACGGTGCGACGGCCTTCGACGATGACCCGCCGCTCCAGGTGCGCCCGGACGGCGCGAGAGAGGACGAGCCGCTCCACGTCACGCCCCATCCGGGTCATCTCCTCGGGGCCCATCTGGTGATTCACGCGCGCCACGTCCTGCTCGATGATCGGCCCCTGATCCAGGTCCCGCGTCGCATAGTGCGCCGTCGCGCCGATGAGCTTCACGCCGCGCGCGTGCGCCTGGTGGTAAGGCTTCGCGCCCTGGAACGCCGGCAGGAACCCATGGTGGATGTTGATGACGGGCGGCGCCTCATCGAGCATCTGCTCGGAGAGGATTTGCATGTACCGCGCCAGGACGACGAGATCGACATGGTGCCTCCTCAGCAGGTGAAGCACCTGACGCTCCTGCTCGCGCTTGGTCTCCGGGGTGATCGGGATGCAGAAGAAAGGGATTCGAAAGCTCTCGGCCACCGCCTCGAGCGTGGGGTGGTTGGAGATCACGAGCGGGATCTCGCAGCGCAGCTCGCCCGCGCGCTGCCGGAGCACCAGATCGTAGAGACACGCAGGATCCCTCGTGACGAGGATCGCCATCTTCGGGACGTGATCGCTGTATTCCACCGACCATCGCGCCGAGAGCGACGCGGCGAGCTCGCGAAAGGCGGCCTCGATCGCGCCGCGGGTGGCCGAGCCGCCCAGGGCGGCGACGGCGGCCGGCGAGGCGAGGCCGGACAGATCGACGACGAGACGCATGAAGAAGCGCGGGCCCTCGTCCATGAACGCATCGGTGTGATTGCTCGCGTCGATGATGTTCAGGCCGATGTCGTAGAAGAACCCCGCGAGTCGCGCGACGAGCCCGGGCTGGTCGGGAGCGGCGATGAGGAAGGTTGCGTGAACGGGACCCATCATACGGGTCATGTAGCTCGCCCCGAGGCGGAGGCGCAAGCGCGAGGGCCGGGAGGGACCGCGGGCGGGCGGCTGCCTGGCTGCCTGCCGCGCGCTAGCGCCCCTCGCCGCTCTCGGAGGACGGCGGCCCAGACGGATCATCCACGAGCCTCGGCGCCAGCGTGGAGAGCTCCGCCCAGGGGATGCGCACGGTCCGCTCGACGTCGCGCAGGTGCGCGCTGTCGTTGTAATAGATGAGGTGCCAGGCCTCGGCCCGACCCCAGCGCCGCCTTCGCTGCCAGTGGGTGAGCGAGGTGTGGCGGGTGGCGAAGTGCGCGCTCGGGAAGGCGAGCGCGTTCATCCTGAAGAAGTGGAGGAACGCGACGTCGATGAAGCCGCCGTGGGTGACGACGACGATCGTCCGCCCCTCGTGCTCACGGGTGACGCGATCGAGGGCGACGGAGACCCGAAGCATGAACTGAGCCCAGCTCTCTCCACCGGGGCTCGCCGGCCGGTACGGCTCGCGCTCGAAATCGATCGCGTAGCGCACCATCGCCTCGCCGACCGGCATCCCGTCCGCCTCGCCGGGGCGGAGCTCCTGGACCTCGTCGTCGAGCGTGACGGGCAGCCCCAGGGCGGGAGCGACGATCTCGGCCGTCTGCTGCGCCCGGCGATAGGTGCTGGCGATCAGGACGTCGGCGGGGATCTCGCGCGTCGCGGCCAGGCGATCGCGCAGGCGCTCCGCCTGGAGGACGCCGAGCTGCGTCAGCCCGGTGTCCCCGCGCATCCCGCCCACGATATGGTTCACGTTGACCAGCGCTTCTCCATGCCGGATGAGATAGAGGTTCGTCACGATCTGAGCCTCCGAGGCGCGCGACCTTGTGGGGGGGAGGGCCGCGCGGGGCGGTCCGCGCTCGCTAGGAAGAGCAAGGCCCCCCTCGAATGTCAAGGGTTTGTACCGCGGCCGCGCGGGCGCTCAGGGACAGCCGTGGAAGAGCGCGAAGAGGGCCGCGCTCTCGGAGCAGACCTGCTCGTCGCGCAGGGCGCTGCAGAAGTCGTCCTCCGTGAGGAAGGCCTTCTTTCCGGTGCTGCCCTCGATGCAGGAGATCGAATAGACGAACCGCGAGGCGCCCTCCCCGGGCAAGCCTGGGATCTCCAGCTCGGAGCCTTCGCCCACCTGCGAGCCGCTGCCTCCGGCGTCCTCCGGCGGATCGACGCCGAGCAACGGGAGCACCAGGATGGGAAAAATGCTGAAGAGACCGGCCACGAAATTCGGGATCATGGGTTTACCTCCAACGTCGATGGAAAGGCATCCTCGTACGAGGTAGCCATTTCAGCTGTCAAATCCAACATGCATCCGACAGGCCAGCTCGGGTCGTGTCCGCCCATTGCACAGCGCGCGCGAGCGCGGGGCGAGCCCGCGCGCGCGAGCGTTCGTTCGAATGCGCGGGCCGCCTGCCCCGTCCGGGTCGGAGGAGCGCGCGGGCCGCCGCCGCGCCGTCACGCCGCGCCGGACCGGCCCGCCCGGGCGCGGCGCGCTGCACCGCCCTTGCCAGCTCGCTCGGACATGGCCTACAAGGCGGGCCATCTGAAGGAGACCCTCATGCACCGTCGCAGCTTCATCGCGGCCGCGCTGCTCGGCTTCGCGGCCCTCGCCGGGTGCGGGCCGCGCTGGCGCGTCGTGACCCAGGCGAGCCCAGACACGTTCGTCGGCCAGCGGTATTTCGCCCTGATGCCCATCGACTACGTGGGCCTGTTCATCCTCGACCAGCGCGAGGACCAGTACCTCGCGAGCAAGGACGCGGACGATCACCAGCGCTTCGTGGCGGACAAGGAGTCCATCAACGAGGAGTTCACGAAGGCCCTGGTCGCCGCCGCCCAGGAGGAGGGCATCGAGGTCGCGCCGTCCGACGGCCCCACGTCGGCGCCGTTCGTGATCAAGCCCTATGTCGGCTACATGAATCCAGGCTTCTACGCCGTCGTCTCCTCGGCCCCGAGCCAGATCCGGCTGACGCTCCGGCTCACGACGCCGGACGGCCGGGTGCTCGATGAGGTCCAGCTCTCGAGCCGCACGGCGTCGCCCATCCCGAACACGAACCTGACCTCCGCGGACGCGGACAAGCTGAAGCCCGGCGGCCGCTGGCGCGAGGACGCGCGCGTGCTCGGCGCGTATGTGGCGCGCTACCTGGCGTCCCGCGTCAGCCTCTAGGCCCGCGCCGCCCGGGCGCTCCCCCGCTTCACAGCAGCACCCCGCGGAGCAGGAGCTCGGCCACGCTGAAGTAGATCACGAGGCCGGAGACGTCGACGAGGGTCGCGACGAACGGGGCCGAGGCGCTCGCCGGGTCGAAGCGGAGCGCCCGGAGCACGAACGGCAGGAGCGCCCCCGCCAGCGTGCCCCAGGTCACGACGCCGACCAGGCTGATCGCGACGGTCAGGGCGAGGAGCGTGTAGTGCGGGCCATAGGCCCCGAACAGCTTCTCCCAGGCGATGACGCGCGCAAAGCCGATGGTCCCGAGGATCCCGCCGAGCGCGAGGCCCGACGCGAGCTCCCGGCGGCTGACGCGCCAGAAGTCGACGAGCCGGATCTCGCCGAGCGCCATCGCCCGGATGACCAGCGTCGTCGCCTGAGAGCCGGAGTTGCCCCCGCTCGAGATGATGAGCGGCACGAAGAGGGCGAGCACGACGGCGCGGGCGATCTCGTGCTCGTAATACCCCATCGCCGTGGCGGTGAGGAGCTCGCCCACGAACAGCGCGGACAGCCAGCCCGCGCGCTTGCCGAGCATCCTGGAGAGGGGGGTCCGGAGGTAGGGCGCGTCGAGCGCCTGCATGCCGCCGAGCTTCTGGATGTCCTCGGTCGCCTCCTCTTCCACGACGTCCACGATGTCGTCCGCGGTGACGATCCCCTTCATCCGACCCTCGCTGTCGACGACGGGTATCGCCACGAGATCGTGCTCCGCGAAGGTCCGCGCCACCGCCTCCTGGTCGGCGTCCTCGTTGACCGACACGACGTCGGTCTTCATCACGTCGCTGACGCGCCGGTCGCCGGGGGCGATCATGAGCTGCCTGAGCGACACCACGCCGCGCAGCCGCTGCTCGGCGTCGAGCACATACCCGTAGTAGATGGTCTCGAGGTGATCCCTGGCCTGCCGCTTCAGATAGCTGATCGCCTGGTCGACCGTCGCCTCCGGCCGCACGCGCGCGAACCACGGGCTCATCAGCCCGCCGGCCTCGTCCTCGGCGTACGCGAGGAGCGCGATCACCTCGCGCCGCGTCGGGTCGTCGAGCAAGGAGAGGAGCTCCGCCTGGTCGGCCGGTGACACCTCGAGGAGGAGGTCCGCCACGTCGTCGGGCGCGAGCAGGCGGAGCCACAGCTTGCGTTCGCCCTTCGTGAGGCCCACGAGGAGCGCGGCCTGGTCGGCCGTGGGGAGACCCTCGAAGAAATCCTCCGCCTCCTCGCGCCGCAGGCGGCGATAGGCCTGCACCCGCTCCTCGTTCTCCAGGGCCGACCAGGACAGGGTCAGATCAGCCGCCGTGAGCGCCTCGGCCGCGTTGAAGGGCGGGCGTTCCATCATCGCCTCACCTCGTCGAGCGCCTGGCCCGCCCCGTCGGCGTCGCCCGGCAGAAGATGCTCATTCGTGAGGGCCCAGCGGCAGGCTCGACCCTGGAACCACGGTTAGCAACGGGCGCGCCACGGCCGCCCCTCCCTGGGAGCCCCGGCACGCACAGCGCCGCGCCCCCCCCGCCTGCGCCGCCGGACAGCGGGGCGCCTGGGGCAGCCGGCAACTTCCTGGCTCCCTCGGGCGTCTTCTCGGCGCTCGGCGCTCGACGACGCGCATGGCGCGTTTTGGCGGGAACCTACCGTATCTCCCAGGATGCAGGCGCTTTCTCCGGCCTGCGTGGAGCCTGCCGGCGCTCAGGCGCGCGCGGGCGGGTCGAGCCGATCGACCCCGAAGCGGCGCAAAAGGCGGCAGAGCGGGACGAGCGGCAGCCCCACGATGGCCGCCTCGTCGGCGTGGCGCACGTCGTCGAACAGCCACGGTCCGTGGTTCTCGAAGAGGTACCCTCCCGCGCTGCCGATGGGCCGATCCAGCTCGACATAGCGGCGGATCTGCGCGCGGCCGAGCGGGCGGACGCGGAGCTCCACCGTGACGGTCTCGGCCAGCGTCCGCGGCTCGCCGGCCGCGAGCGGCACCCCCGGCGGCGCGTGCACCGCGACGGCGGTGTGGAGCGCGTGGACGCGCCCCGAGAGCCGCCCGAGCTGGTCAGCCGCCTCGTCGAGCGAGGCCGGCTTGCGGAGGAGCTCCCCATCGAGCTCGAGCGCCTGATCGGCGCCGATGATCAGGGCGCCTTGCCGCGCGCGCGCGAGGCTCAGCGCCTTGCCCTCCGCGAAGAGGCGGGCGCACGCGAGGGGCGACGTCCCCTCGGGCGCGATCTCCTCGAACGCCGGCGCGACGGCCTCGTACGCGAGCCCGAGGCGATCGAGGAGCGCCCTCCGGAACGGAGACGTGGAGGCGAGGACGACCGGAAACATGGTCGGCTCCATGACACGGAACGACGCGCGCGCCGAGAGGAACCGCCCGCCTCGCCCCTCGCGCTCCTCCAGCCCCTCGCGCTCCTCCCGCTCCTCCCGCGCTTCACCCGCGCACCCCTGCTCTTCACGCTCTTCGCGGCGTTCGCACCGATTTGCTGTTATTTACCAAAAATTATCGAGAAATGGCAGACGGCGAGGATTCTCAGCAATGGTTAAACCCGCTGGGCACACGGGAATAACGGCAGGAATTCCCGCCGTCAGGTGTCGCCTGAATTACCCATCATGCATTTCATTAAAAAGCAGCTTGCACTCGGACTCTACAGCACGCGACAGTACGCCAATGCAGCAACTCAACACAAGGCACCTCGTCACACTCTCTCTCGTCGCGCCGGGCATCGGGCTCTCCGTGCTGCTCGCCGCCTCGCCGGCGAGCGCAGCGACGTACGAGGTGGGGCGAGGCAAGCCTTATGCGAGCCTCGCGGAGGTCGCCCCTCGCCTCGCTGCCGGGGACGTGGTTCTGGTCGAGGGCGACGCGACCTATCCGGGGGATCTGTTCTTCAAGAAATCGGGCACCGAGGCGCAGAAGATCACGATCCGCGGCGTTCGCGTGAACGGCCGCCGCCCCGTCCTATCGGGGGGGAAGAACACCGTCGTCTTCGCTGGCAATCACTATACCTTCGAAGGCTTCGATATCACCGGCGGCTCGGGCCGCTGCGTGTTCAACAAAGCGCACGACATCACGATCCGCGACTCGGTGGTGCACCATTGCGCCGGGCACGGGATCCTCGGCGCCGACTCCGAGTCGGGCTCCCTCACGCTGGAGTACGTCGAGGTCTATGCCTGCGGCTCGGGCGACACCAGGCACCCCATCTACATCGCGACCGACGAGGAGACGCGCCTCGGCTCGGTGTTCCGCATGCGGCACTGCTACGTGCACGACGGCAATGGCGGCAACAACGTGAAGAGCCGCGCGGAGCGGAACGAGATCTATTACAACTGGATCGAGGGCGCGAAATACCACGAGCTCGAGCTGATCGGGCCGGACGGCCAGGACGAGGGGCTCGCGCGCGAGGACTCCGACGTCGTCGGCAATGTCATCGTCAAGACCGGCCAGCACTTCGCCGTGCGCGCCGGGGGCGACGGCACGGGGCAGACGTGGGGGCGCTTCCGGTTCGTCAACAACACGTTCCTGCTCGCCCCCGGGTCGCGGCCGGCGATCAGGATGTTCGACGGGATCGAGAGCGTCGAGCTGAGCAACAACGTGTTCTATCGGCGCGGCGGCGGCGGCGTGGAGGTCTATGTCGACAGGAGCGCGACCTGGAAGAGCGGGACGGCGTTGATCTCGGGCGCCAACAACTGGGTGCCCACCGGCTCCTCGGCCATCCCCGCGGCGTGGACAGGCACGGTGCGGGGCACCGACCCCGGCTTCACCAACCTCAGCGCGCTGGATCTCCGACCGGCGTCGAACAGCCCGCTCGTCAACGCCGGCTCCAGCGCGACGCCGAGCCCGGCAGGGCACCCGTTCCCGAAGCCGCTCACCGTGCCGCAGTCCTCGCCCAAGAGGGGCGGCCGCGCGACCAGCGGACCGCTGCTGCGTCCGGTCGCTGGCGCGATCGACATCGGCGCCTACGAGTCCGGCTCCAGCCTCGCGGCGTTCGCGATGAGGGCCGCGGACGGCGATCGAGACCTCGACGACGGCGACAGCAGCCCCGCGGAGGAGGCGTGGAACGTCGGCGGCGATGCCGCCCCGAGCGACGGTGAGGCGGACGCCAGCGACACCGACGACGTCGATGCCAGCGACGTCGATGCCAGCGACGCCGACGCCAGCGACGTCGATGCCAGCGATGCCGACGCGTCCGCCGGCGACTGCGCCGCGGACGGCGACGACACCGCCGCGTGCTCCGAGGCCGCGCAGGGCAACGCGGACGCCGCGCACGACGCCCACGCCAGCGCGTGCAGCGTCGGCGGTGCGCTCGCGGGCGGCCCGGTCGCCGGATCGGGGGCGTTCCTCGCCGGGGCGGCGGCGCTCCTCGGCGCCGCCCTCCGGCGGCGCGGTCGCCGCGCCAGGGCGTGAGCCGCAGCGCGAGCCCTCAGGCGACGCGCGCGCGCAGCGAGCGACGCGCGGACGCCGGGTCGGGCAGCTGAAACGCCGCGGAGCTCTCCCCGCCGCCCACGTGGATCGTGAGCGCGGTCGGGGGGAGCGCCGCGAACAGATCCTCGTCGGTCCTGTCGCCGCAGAGCGCGATCACCACCGCATCGGGCCCCATCATGGCGAGCACCCGCGGCACGATCACCCCCTCACGAATCAGGGGCTAGCCGATGGTGCTCGTCGGGCGCGCCCTGATCGCTACCGGTCGATCCGGATCGACGGCGCCGTGTTCTCCGGAGGGCTGGGCTTCGATGTGGCCGTGGGCGTTGCAGGGCGAACGGGCCTGCCCCAGTTTCGCCTGCCGCCCGAGCTCGTGTTCGACGGCGGGTCCTCGGTCTTCGCAGGCGCCGCCACCTGCGCGAGCCGCGCGACGGTCTGCACGGACATCTCCGACGGCCCCTGGACGATGGAGTAGGGCTGGAAGCCTTCCTTCTGCAGGGTCAGCCGGCGAGGCGACGCGCGCACCTGCTCGTTCGCGATCGAGAGCTGGAGCGGCGTCTGCCCGAGCGATTGCCCGTCCTCCAGGACGTCGGCGCCCGCCGGGATCGACTCGATGATCAGCATGAACGAGGGCGCGCCCTTGTGCTCGGTGGGCGTGCTGGTCGCCGCGGGCGCGGTCGTCGGCGCGGTCGTGACCTCGGGCGTGGCCTCGGGCTGCGCGGGCTTGCGGGTCAGCGCGAACGCGCCCGCCGCCACGACGACCGCGCCGATCGCGACAAAAATCACCGCCTTGCGCCCGCCGCCGGAGGGGGCCTCCTGCGCGCCGGTCGCGCCCTTGGACGCGCCCGCCGCGGTCGCGGCGGCGCCCGGGCCCGAGCCGACGCCGGAGGTGCGCCCGCTCGGATCGTCGTCAGTCGACGGCGCCGGGAGCGTCACCGCATCCTTGAGCGCTTGCACTGTGGACGAACGCGACGAGATCTGCACACCGGGCAGCGACTCGAACGAGGTGATCTGCGTGCCGCCGAACGCGGTCGTCACGCCCATGCCGCGGGCGCACTCGCCGAGGCCCTGGATGAGGGCGTCCATCGTCGCGGGCCGGCCGTCCGGATCCTTCGCGAGGCAGCGCATCACGAGCGCCTCGAGCGGCTCCGGGATGTCGACGTCCGGGTTCCGCTCCTTCATGCGCGGCACCGGCTGCTGGAGGTGCGCCATCAGGATCTGGATCGACTTCTCGGACTCGAACGGGACCTTCCCGCAGAGCATCTGGTAGAGGATGACGCCGAGCGAGTAGATGTCGGTCCTGAGATCGACCTTGCCGTGCGAGATCTGCTCCGGCGACATGAAGCGCGGCGAGCCCAGGAACGCGCCCTGCTGCGTGAGCTCCTCCGAGTCGTCGCCCAGCTGCTTCACGAGGCCGAAGTCGAGGATCTTGACCGCCTCCTCCGCGTCCTCGTTGGAGACGAGCATGATGTTCGACGGCTTGAGGTCGCGGTGGACGACGCCGTGCTTGTGCGCCTCGCGCAGCCCGCGCGCGATCTGCCGCGCGATGCGCATCGCCTCGGGCGGCGGCAGGCGCCCCTGCCGGCGCACGCGCCGGAAGAGCGTCTCGCCCTCGAGGAACTCCATCGCCATGAAGAACCGGTCCTGATCGTCGGCCTCGATGCGGCCGTAGTCGAAGACGGTGACGATGTTCGGGTGCTGGAGGCGCGCGAGGATGCTCGCCTCGAGGAAGAAGCGCTTGTGGAAGTTCGGGTCGAGCTGCCGCGAGGCCTGGTTCGGGATCAAGACCTTGATCGCCACCGGGCGCCCGAGCGGCATCTGCTCGCCGCGATAGATCGTGCCCATGCCGCCGGTCGCGAGCTGGGAAAGGATCTTGAACTTTCCGTTGAGCACCTTTCCGAGCAACGGATCGATCGGCTCGCTGCGCGCTACTTCATCGACGACGTTTTCGTTGGCACCACTCATATGAACTCCGTCGCCTTCCCCGTGCGGGCGCGGGCGAGCCCTCCCCTCGGTGACGATGCCTCGCGATGCGTGAGCCTGGACCTCATGATCGTGGGGAGCGTCGGCGCGTGGGGCCGTCGGGGCAGTCTAAACGGAAGAAATGTCCTTGGCGACCTTTCCTCGATCGCCTCCACGATCGCCCCGTTCGTGAGGCAGGTGCCCCCGGTCGAGAGGCCGATCGAGAGGCCGTCCGGGAGGCGCCGCACCATGCGCCGTGCGCCATAGCCCCGATTGACGGGAACCGCCAGTTGCTGGCATCGAGCGTCTGCATCGCACCTTCGCGCCACGAGATCCTGCGAGCAGAGTACACTGCTCCGCGCCCGCGCGATGCTCTTCCGATCATCCTTGGCGGGCGCCGCCGCCGGACGCCGGCCGGTGCGCGCCGGACGTCCCTGCCGGCCTTCTCGCCCTCCCGGGTGGGGACGAGGTAGTAGAGGAGGATGCGACCGGATCGCGCCGTGCTGCGCTGGTGGAGGGGGAGAGAGTACCGGCGCCTACTCGACGTGGCCGCGTCCGAGCTCGCCGGCTCGCGCCACGCCGACGCGGAGGCGACATGCGCGCGGGCGCTCCGGATCGCCGAGGAGATCTACGGGGACGGGGACGCCGAGCTGACGGCGCCGCTCTACGCGCTGAGCTCGGCGCGGCTCGCGCAGGGGCGGCTGGACGAGGCGCGCGCGAGCTCCGCGAGGGCGATCGCCATCGCCGAGGCGGCGGCGAGCGCCGATCCGCCGCTGCCGAGGCTGCTCGAGCAGCTGGCCGCCATCCTCGAGCGGCAGGGCGAGCTCGAGGACGTCGAGGCGCTGTTCCGCCGGATGCTCGCGGGCTACGAGCGGATGCGCGACCCCGACCCCGTCGAGCTGTCGGCGCTGCTGAACCGGCTCGGCCTGCTGCTCGGCAGGCGGGGGGCCCGCGCCGAGGCGGCGCCGCTCTTCCGGCGGGCGATCGCGCTGCGGGAGGGGGCGCTCGGCGCCCGTCACGCGCTCGTCGCGGAGGCGCTCTACAACGCCGCCACGTTCCTGGAGCTGGAAGAGGACCTCCCGACCGCCGAGCGGGAGGTGATGCTCCGGCGGGCGCTCGAGATCGCCGAGGCGGGGACGGGCGTGGAGGGGGGCCTCCTCGCGTCGATCCTGCACAACCTGGCGGCCGCCCGGGAGGCGCTCGGGGATTCGGCCGAGGCGGCGGCGCTGTACGAGCGCGCGCTCTCCGCGCGGGAGGCGCTGGTCGGGGCCGCCCACCCGTTGCTCCGGCCGACGCTGGTCCGGCTCGCGCAGGTCCACCACGCCGCGGGGCGGCCGTCCACGGCGCTGCCGCTGTACGAGCGGGCGCTGGCGCTCGCCGAGGCGGAGCTCGGGGCGGATCACCCGGTGGCCACGGCGATCGGGGCCTGGATGGCCGAGGCGCGGAGCCGGAGCTGACCCTGCCGCGCCCGTCGATCAGCGCTCGGACGACGCATCGCCGCCGTCGCGCCAGCGCTCGACGAGCTCCGGGAGGACGGTCGAGGCCATCTGGAGCAGGTGCGCCATGTGGTGTTCGGGCGTGTTGCCCCGGAACCCGCGGACATGGAGCTCGCCCACGCTCGCCTCGGTGGTCGGGATCATCTGCTTCTCGAGCTTCTTCGAGACGGCGCCCTCGGCCGCGCGCAGCCGCAGGTGCGGGGGCGCGTCCGACGCGGGCGACCGCTCGACGTGGCGCCCCGCCGCGGCGTCGAGCAGGTAGCTGGCCGTGGCGGTGGAGCTGGCGTACGCGATCGGGTCGATCTCCGAGTGCGTGATGGTGAACAGCAGCTTCTCCGAGGCGGCGAGCTGCGCGGCGCGCGCGAACGAGGCGAGCTGCAGCGAGTTGAGCCCGCTCGGCTGCTCCGGGACGAAGCCGCAGTGGATGCCGTCGGTGACGAGGATCGCGTCGAGGGGCTCGGCGCCGCGGCGGAGCTCCAGGATCTTGGCGACCGCGCCGTAGCCCGCGCTCCACGAGGAGAGGGCGACCCGGCGGAGCCGCGGGGTCGGCAGCCCGCGCTGCGCGAGCGCCCGGTCGATGTCCGCGAGCAGGCTCTCGTAGACGCCCGGCGTCGCGTAGAAGTCCTCGTACGCGCCCGAGCCGATGCCGAGGTTGATGACGGCGACCGCGGCGTTCAGCCCGGCGACCTCGGCGCTCTCGCGGACGAGCTGCGTGTTGCCGTGGAAGTGCAGCAGGAGATCGTAGCTCGACCCGGTGGGCCTGAACGTGTCGGGCGTGAAGAGCACGCCGCCGCGGATCGACGCGTACCCGTCGTGCTTGATCGCGGGCAGCGGCGTCGCCGGCGCGGGCGGCGGCGCCGGCGGCTGCAAGCGCGCGAGCCCCTCCGGCGCGACGGCCGCGCTCGCCCCGGCGTCCTCGCGCGAGGAGCGCAGCGCGAGCAGCGACGCGCGGTCGACGGGGCTCATGGCGCGGAAGGCCTCGGCGGAGGCGATCGGCATCCGCGCGGCGATCCCGCGCGCGGCGGCGGCGACGACGACGATCACGGTGGCCGCGGCCAGGACGAACGCCCCGAGGGCGCGCCACACGCGCGCGCGGCGCTCGCCCGGCGAGGGTGCGGACCAGGAGCCGTACGGCCCGGCCCCGGCCATGGGGAAGGGCGGCGTCCCCTGCGGCGTTGGCGGGGTGAAGCCGGGAAGGAACGCTTGCTCCTCCGGCGCGGGGGCCATGTCGAGGGGGGGCAGGTCGAGGGGAAGACCGCGATCCGGGCAACGCTGGACCACGGTCACGGGCGGCGGCGTGGGCGTCGGCGACAGGTCCGCAGGCGACCCGTCAGCGCGCACGTTTCCGTTCATTTCGATACCCCTCCCTTACAACGGGGATGTAGCGCCCGGCCCTGGCTCGCCAGGCGCTGCGTCTGTTCCGTGAGCGCGCCGCATGGCGGCAGCGCGCTGCGTTTCTGCTCCTGCCGTGAGCCCGGGAGGCGTCGCGGCAGGCGGAGCATCGACCAGTACGGTCTCGAGCTCAAGCGGCAACCGTGCCGTACGCGCATATTTAAGCGTGGCCGCAATACCCTGGCCCCTGCTGGAACACGCGTGGGTGAGCCTGTCGGGCGGCAAAGCGAGGGAGCGGGTGGGGTGCGCCCGGGGCTGCGCGGGTGCGCGCGAGCGGGAGCTGGGGACGTGAGCACGCCGGCGACGAAACGCGCACTTGCGCCCCTGTCCGGCACCCACCAAGGTGCTCGGCGCTTGCTCTCCCGCGAGGTCCGCTTCCTGCTCGCAGCGACGCTGCTCCATGCCGCCATCCCGCTGCTCGCGCGGATCGCGGGCGCCCCGGGGCCGCCGCTCGAGGCCCGCTCGAGCGGCGCGCGCCGCGAGGTGGAGATCGAGATAGAGCCCGTCGCGCCGCGCGCGCCGGAGCAGGACGAGGCGCGCGCGCCCACGCCGCCCACGCCGGACGAGGCACGGCCGCGCGAGGCGGAGCCGGTCCTCGGCCGGACGGCGCGCCGCGAGCGGCGGCCGCTCGCTCCACAAGCGCGGCCGGCGCCGGCGGAGGCGCCGGTCGAGCCGCGGGAGGGTCCCGTGGCGCCACCGGCCCCGGCGCCATCGAGCGAGTACGACGGGCCGCCGACCGCCGAGGCGCCGCGCGGGGTCGCCGGCCTCGGGGGGGCGCCGGTGTGGCAGCTGCCCGGCGTCCTGCCGGATCGCGCGCCGCCGGCGCCGGCGCCGACCGCGCCGGCCGCGCCGCGCGAGGTCTCGGCGGACAGGGCCGGCGAGCTGCTGCGCGAGGCGATGCGCGATCGGGACAAGACGCTGGGGCTGGATCTGCCGGCCGCCGGCACGGTCGCGTCCGTGGTGGCGGACGCGGTGCGCAGCGCCGAGACGCCCGCGACGGCGCGCGCGGTGTTCGAGGTGCACCTGAGCGGCGCCGGCGCGGTGCTCGGGGTGCGCGCGCTGTCGTCGACGGCCGGAGCGGCGGCGCTCTGGGCGCGGGTGGCGCGCGAGGCGGCGGCGCAGCTCACCGGGCGCGTGCTCGCGATGACCGCCGCGTTCGCCAAGGGGGCGAAGGTCTACGTCACGGTGAGCTCGTCGGTGCAGATGCCGAGCGGCGCCACGTCGGGCGGGATCCACCACCAGGGCGCGGGCTTCGGGTTCGACGTCGCCGACATCGGGGCCCGGCCCCGCCGCCTTGTCCAGTCGAGCTTTCGCGTCGAGGCGATCGACTGAGGCGATCGCGCGCCGACAGAGGCGCGCGACGCGCGGGAGCTCGGGCGATCAGCGGCCCCTGCGCGCCGTCCAGCGCCTGGTGCGCGCGGCGCTCGCGGCGAGGCCGATCCAGAGCAATCCGAGCAGGCTCAGCGCCGCCGGGGCGCCGGTGAGCCAGACGAGCGCTGGCAGCGGCGGGCGCGTCGGACAGGGGCGGCGCGTGTCGAAGCGGCAGGCCTGGTGCCGATCGAGCTCCTCCGCAGCGGCGCGGACCTCGGCGACGTCGTCTGGCAGGCCCCGCAGGGCCGCGGAGGCCATCATGTACGCCGCAGAGGCGGCGCGATCGTACGCCGGGTCGGCCGGCACGCGGTCGCGGACGAGCTCGCTCAGCCGGGCGGCGCGCTGCGCCGGCGCCTGCTCGGCCAGCGCTCCGGCGAGGTGCCGAGCGAGCGCCTCGTCGAGCTGCAACGCGCAGGCGACGGCGCGATCTTCCCCAGGCGTGAGGTAGACCGTCTCGCCCGACGCCGTCTGGCGCGGCTCCGTGCCGGACACCGCGACCGGCTTGCGCAGCGCCACCCGCGCCCCGCGGACGCAGCCCGGGACCCTCGGGAGGGCGCGCAGGTGCACCGCGGCGTAGCGCTGGTACGCGACGCCGGCGATCGCGCCGAGCGAGAGCGCCAGCGCGAGGAGCGCGGCGACCCAGCGCGCGCCGGCGCGCGCTCCTGCGCCGGCGCGCGCCGGCGGCGCGGCGCGCTCCTCGACGGGCTCCGGCGCGGGAGCCGGCTCGCCGGAGGGCTCTCGAGACGACATGGCCCGCGGTATGGACAGCCGCGGCGACGCTGTCAATGCGCCGTCACGAGGGGGGCTCCGCGCCGGCGAGGCGCGCCACCTGCGCCCACGCGCGGGCCGCCCCCTCGTGCCCGGTCGCGGCCGCGAGCTGCGCCAGGAACTGCGCGCACGCCTGCTCGCCGTGGGGATCCTCGGCCTCGCGGGCGCGCGCGAGGGCGCTCAGCGCCTCGAGGAGCGCGCCCTCCGTGCGGCCCGCGGCGGCCAGCGCGACGCCGTACGCGAGCAGCGCCCGGGCGCGCTGCGAAGGCGACGCGTCGGCCTCCGCGGCGATCCGGAAGCGCCGGAGCGCCTCCTCCTTCGCGCCGCGCCCGAGCGAGATCAGGCCGGTCATGCGCTCCGCCAGATCGAGGTGCTCGCCGGTGCGGCGGAGCTCGCCCACGAGCCGCTCGAGCGTGCGGAGGTCGCCCTGGACGAGCGCCTGCTTGGCCAGCTCGGCGAGGCGGACCGCGATGTCGTTCATCGACATGACGGGCGACTCCGTGGTCTTCGCGAGCAGATCTCCGGAAGCGTCGCCGCACGGAAGGCCGACGTCCGGGGAGGTCGCGTCGGCAAAGTCCGCGGACGTGTCGTCCGGTTGCGCCGCGGGCGCGCCGGCGACGTCGCCCGCGCCCTCGCCGCGCGCGCCCTCCGCGGCGAGCGCGTCGGGGCGGGAGCGCTCGCCGACCGGCGCCGCGCGCTGCGGCTCCGGCGCGTCGCCGACCACCTCGATGGGCGTGCGGTAGGTGGGCGGCTGGCTCGACGAGCTGTCCGGCGCCCCGTCCCGGTGATCTCTCGCCGTCTCCTGCTCGTCGGCGAACGCGAGCAGCTCCGCGGCCGAGCCCTCGAGCAGCGCGTCGCCGGCCGCGCGCCCGGCGCGCCCGGCGAGATCGGCCGCGGAGCGCCGATCGCCCGCCTTCGCGGCGTGCCACGCGGCGTCGGCGAGGCCGAGCACGCCGGCGTGATCCTCGACGACCCGCGCCGCGGCCAGGTGCCACGCGGCGCGCTCGCCCGGCGGGACGCCCGCGAGCAGGGCGTCGCGCAGCGTGCGCGAGGAGAGCCGCAGCCAGCCAGGCTCCGGCCGGAAGAGCCAGCCGGCGCCGAGCAGCGCCGCCTGGACCGCGGCGACCTTCGGGGCGCCGGTGCCGTCGCACAGCGCGTCGATCGCCGCGTCCGACGCGTCCCCGCCGAGCGTCGCGAGCGCGGTGAGCACCGTGCGCTGGCCGATCGCGAGCAGGCGCAGGCGGCCCTCGATCGAGCGGAGCGCGGGGGGCGCGGCGAGCTCGGCGCCGGTCATCGTGCGCGGGGGCCTGCCCCGCCCGGCGCTGCGCCGGCGCGGCCCGACGCTCCTGCCGATCCAGCGCAGCGCGCCGCTCTCCAGCGCCTCGCAGAGGAGCTCGCGCACGGCCAGCGGGAACGCGGGCGCGCGCGCGGCCCAGCGGCGCGCGCCCGCCTCGTCGATGCAGCCGTCGAGGAGGCGGCGGACGAGATCCTGCGCGCCCGGCGCGGAGAGCGGCCCCAGCGTGACCGTCGCGGCCGGGGTGAGCGCGGTGAGCGGCGCGGGGAGCGGATCCGAGCGCCCGAGCCGGGCGACGGCGCGCGGGCCGCCGCCCGGCGAGAGGGCGAGGGCGATCGCGTCGAGGCTCGCGGCGTCGACCTCGGAGACGTCGTCGACGGCGAGCAGGCCGACGCGGACGTCGGACGGGGCGAGCCACACGGCGAGCACCTCGGCGGCGATCCTCGGCTCGACGCCCTCGCCGGCGAGGAGCCGGGCGAGCGCTGGCTTCAGCCGATCCGGGAGCGCCGGCGCTCCGGCGCGGCCCTTCTCGGCGCGGAGCGCCGCGCGCGCGAGGGCGCGCCGGAGCGCGCCGAACGGCTCGCGCGAGGCCCCGATCGGCGCGACGAACAGGCTCCGCGACGGCGCGAGCAGCCGCTCCAGCTCGTGGAGCAGCCGCGTGCCGCCGGCGCCCGGCTCGGCCCGGACGATCGCGAGGGAGCCGGGGGGCACGGCGAGCTCGGCGAGCTCGGCGTCGCGGCCGATGAGCGGCGGCTTGCACAGGCGCGCCACGCTCTCGGCGACCTGCCTGCGCAGCGGCTGCTGCGCGTCGAGGCGGAGGCCGCGCACCCGGCGCGCGCCGTCGATGCCGCGGTGGGCGCCGAGGGTCATGAGCTCGCCCGAGGTCACGGCGGGGAGCGCGGGATCGACGAGCACG
This sequence comes from Sorangium sp. So ce281, assembly GCF_051527395.1. Lineage (NCBI taxonomy): Bacteria > Pseudomonadati > Myxococcota > Polyangiales > Polyangiaceae > Sorangium > Sorangium sp. So ce281. The sequence goes on along the minus strand of NZ_CP150322.1, from coordinate 720,084 downwards.
TCGCCGGGGAGCGCGACGCGGGCGAGCATGACGGCGACGAGCAGCGGCTGCCCCCAGGAGAGCGCGGTGAAGCGCCCCGCCTCGCCGACGTAGGTCATCTCGCCCTGCGCGATGCCGACCGCGAAGCGCGCGTCGGGGAGCACCGCCGCGTCCTCCGCGGCGAGGGCGGCGAGCAGCACCGCCTCCTCGACGTCGTCGGGGGTGAACTCGAACGAGAAGGTCTGCGCGCTCCAGGCGCACAGGGTGGCGCCGAGCGCCTCGGCGCGCTTCTTCAGCGCGAGCGCCCTCGCGAGGTAGCTCTCCTCGCCGCGCGCGGCGCCGCCGGCGGCGCGCGCGGCGCCCCTCTGGCGCGACGGCGGCGCGTGCGCCCGCGGCGCGCCGCGGCGGCCGGGCCACGGCGCGACCGCGTCCGTGCTGTCTGGCTGCGAGAGGGCCGCAGTACCTCGAAAGGACACGACGATGCGCTCCGGCATTGCGGCGAGTGTAGCGGGGCGCGGAGGGCGCGGGGGCGGTTCTCGGCGCGCGCGCCGCGGTACGATGGATCCTCGATGCGCTCGTCTCCCCCGCGCGCCGTGAGGCTGGGCGCTCGCCCTGCGCGCGCCGTCGCGCTCGTCACCGCGGCGCGCGCCGTCGCGCTCGCCGCCGTGACGCTCCCCTCCCCCGCGGCCGCGAACGGCGTCTTTCCCTCGGCGGACCAGATCGTGTTCGACCCGGCGGATCCAGCGCGCGCCGTCGCCCGGATGACGTACGGCCTGCTGACCACGCGGGACGGAGGCGCGAGCTGGCGCTGGATCTGCGAGGGCGCGGTCGGGTACGACGACACGGGCGGCCAGTCCCCGCCCATCGCGGCGGCGGCGAGCGGCCGCGTGCTCGCCGCGCTGGCCGACGGGATCGCGGTCGGCGCCGAGGGCGGCTGCGCCTGGGCGCGCGCCGCCGAGCTCGCGGGGCGGGAGGTGATCGATCTCTCGGTCCGGCAGGGCGATCCGTCGCACGTCGTCGCGGTGGCCGCGGGGACCCGGCACGGCCTCTGGGCGTCGCGCGACGGCGGCGCGAGCTGGACCGGCGCGGGGGCGCCGCTCCCGGCGGGCTTTGTGGCCCGGACGGTCGACGTCGCGCCGTCGGATCCGCGGCGGGTCTACGTGAGCGGCCTCGCGAGCGAGGGCGACGCCGTCAAGGGGGTGCTCGCGCGCTCGGCCGACGGCGGGGAGACGTGGCAGACCGCGGCGGTGCCGGGGAGCACGACGTCGCGCGAGCCGTACATCGCGGGGGTCGATCCGCTCGACGCCGACGTGCTGTACGTGCGGATCGCGAGCGCGCCGGGGCGCCTGTTCGTCTCGACGGACGGCGGGGCGGCCTTCGCGCCGGTGTTCGCGACCGAGGGCTTCGTGCGCGCGTTCGCGATCTCGCCGGACGGCGCGACGGTGGCGGTGGGCAGCGACATCGACGGCGTCTTCCGCGCGCCCTCGTCGACGCTGGCCTTCGAGCGCGTCTCGAGCGTCGCGCCGCGCTGCTTCGCCTGGACGGAATCGGGCCTCTACGCATGCGCGAGCGAGTTCCTGGACGGCTTCACGATCGGCCGCTCGCTCGACGGCGGCGCGACGTTCGAGCCGCTGCTCCAGCAGAGCTGCATTCGTGGTCCTCTGGAGTGCGCGGCGAGCACAGCGGTCGGAGCGGTCTGCCCGACGGACTGGCCGAGGATCGCGCTGATGACGGGCCACCGGGACTGCACGCCGGATGCCGGTTCACCCGCGGCCGGCGGCGGCACGAGCGCCGTCTCGACCGGCGCAACCGGCGCCGGCGCCGCGGCGGCGAGCGGCGGAGGCCCGGCGAGCGGCGGAGGCCCGGCGACCACAACGGGCTCGGGCGGAGCGCCGGATGGGCCAGGCGGCGGGGCGCGGCCGAACGACGCGGGCTGCGGCTGCCGCACCGGCGGCGCGGAAGAGGGCCGGGCCGGCGCAGTTGCCGCTGCGTGCCTGGCGGCGGCCGCGGCGGCGCGACGGAGGTCTCGACGCCCTGGCGTCGTCGTACGAGGGGTGCTCGGCTGGGCCAGGACCAAAGCGGAGGGCCTCGTGGAGCCGCTCCGACAGGGGAGGCGTCAGGGAGAGATGACGACCCGCTGCGCGGCCGTCCCGACGTCGCCGTTCGGGTCCTCCAGCGTGATCTCGATGTCGAGCGCTTGTCCCCGGACGGCCTCGACCGGGAGCCCCCGGTCCACCTGAAAGCGCACGCCATCGATCTCGCAGCGGTCCTCCCCGGCCTTGTGCATCGTGACCTGCGCGGTGAAGGGAAGGAGCTCGAACTCCAGCTCGGGGAAGCGCCCCTCCACGGTCAGGCGCGAGCCCATCTGCCGGAGGCCGGTCACGCGCAGCGCGAGCCACACGTGATGGCCCCCTTGAGGGCCCGCCTCGATCGGCACCACCTCGCCAGGCTCCAGCGAAGCGAACGCGCTTTCCCCCTGCCCGATCACGACCGCAGGGTCGCCAGAGCCCGGCGTCTTGCATGCATCGCTCGCCGACGCGATCCACAGCGGATCGTAGTCGGTGAGGGCGGAGGGGGCGATGAAGGGCTCGACGCACGCCCCCGCCGCGCAGGTCGCGCTCGCCGCGCAGGTGGTCGCGCAGCACGCCTCGTCGAGCGAGACGGGCAGGAGCAGACGCCGCCCGCCGGCCGCGCGGGTCGCGCCCCTCCGCGTCACGAGGGGAGCGGCCTCGCCGTCGCGGAACGCCGCGATGGACAGCTCGATCTCCGCGCCGTCGGGCGCTGGCCCGACCACGAGCTCGGCCGGGAGCGACAGCTCTCCCCTGCCATACGAGAGACGCTCGGTGCCCGTGACGACGCCATCCACCTTCGTGGTCGTCTCGATGTGATCGAACTGGAAGCCGACCGCCATATCCGTGGTGAGACCGATCACCACGAGCGCGTCAGCCGCCTCGCCCGCACAGCCCGCGGAGCACAGGAGGAGCAGCGCGAGCAGCGTCTCGTGGGTCGGCCGCACGCTCACCTGAGGACGCTCAGCTCGACGTGCGCGACGAGCGCTTGCGGCGCCGCGCAAGCCAGCCTGCCGCCGCGGCGAACACGGCGAGCGGCGCGGTGAGGGAGGCCTTGCTCGCAGGCCTGGCGGCGCACATGCCGGCTGCGAGGTTCCCGTCGATGCCGTCTGGACCGATGGTGACCTCCGCTTCGGCCTTCACGCTGATGCCCTGCGCGAGCAGCGCGTTCACGCACGCCGGGATCTGCGATCCGGCGATGATGTACTTCCCGTTGCAGAAGAGCGCGCCGTCACCGCTGCAGGAAGCGTCGCAGTTCGCGCGGAACTCGTGCTCGCAGTCCTCGAATTCCTCGTTCTGACACGTGGTCTGGCAGTCCATGTTCGCGTCGGCCGTGCACGAGCCCCCGCAGCACTCGATGCAGTGCTGGTAGCAGCCGCCATCCACCGTCACGCACTTGGCGCCGCACTCGCTGTCGCAGTTCGCGTCCCACGTCGCGGCGCACTGGGCGGCGTCGACGGCGCCACCGCACTCGACGTCCCGCGTGGTGGTGCACTCGACGAAGCAGTTGTGGGAGCAGATGACATTGATGCCCCTGTCGCAGTCCGCGCTGCACTGCTCGGTGCAGCTGTCCGTGCAGCCCGCCTCCGCCGAGAGGGTGCACTCCGTCTTGCAGACCGGCACGAGCTTCGTGGCGCACGCGGTCTTGTAGATCCCGAGCTCGCTGCAGCCCGCGGTGCACTCGCCCGTGACGCGCACTTCGCAGTTCGACAGGCCCTCGAAGCGAATGTTGCCGCACTCCGGGACACCCGCGCTCGCCGGGAGAGCGGCCGTGAGACAGACGGCGATGCCGGCCAACCCGAACCACATGGATCTTCGCATAGGTGAACTCTCCTCCTCTACGGCCGCGAAAACTCGATCCTACACAAGGCGATCGCGGCGCGGAAGCGACATCTCCGCGGCGCACGTTTGCGGCGCATAGGAGGCGTTGTTGTGTTGTGTACGCGGGTACGCGGAGCGCATGTGGAGACGTGGAGACGTCGAGACGCGTGTTGAGGTGGATCCACGTGAATGGGGGTCACGGGCGCGGCGCGCTGGTGTCACCTGGCGCGCGTCGCTGTCACCTGGCGCGCGGCGCGCGGGGCTCAATCGGCGGGCCAGGGGTTCGGCGGCTCCGCCGGCGTGTAGGGCTGCACGTTCGCCTCCGCCGTGATGAGGTTCTCGATGAACAGATCGACGTAGCGCAGGTCGTCCTCGACGTCGGGGTCCGGGTGATCCGCGAGCCACGCCTCGACGTTCGGCCGCAGCACCTCGAGCGTGCGCCGCGCGGTGCGGGGGTCGGCGTCCGCGGCGAGCTGGGAGGCGAGCTCGAACCCGGCGAAGAGGTTCAGCATCACGAAGCCCTTCTCGACGGTGTCGCCGGAGAAATAGCCGGCCTCCGGCGGCGCGTCGGGCGCGCTCGGCGCCTCGATGTCGACCTCCTGCGCGTGCGCCTCGCCCGTCAGCGGGTGCCGCCACGACAGCGCGAGGCTGCCCACGGCGCGCGGGTCCTCGACGCCTTGCTGGTCGGGCTTCGGCACGAGCTCGAGCAGGATGGCACCGCCGCCGCCGCGCCGGCCGGAGCCGACGGGCTCCGCGGCGCTCGTCCGGCCGGCGAGGAAGAGGCTCGGGATGTGCACGGCGCCGCCGCGCTCGCCGCCCTGCCAGCCGTTCGTGCCGTACGCGCCGCGCACGACGTAACCGTCGCCCACGGCGACGTCGAGCTCCACGTCGAGCGCCAGCGGCACGAGGAACGTCTTCACCTCCTCGGCGAAGACCTCCTCCACCGCCTTCGGGTCCTCGAGGAAGTAGAAGTTGCCCGCGCCGACCTCGCTGATCCCGCGCATCGCGTCGACGTCGAACTCGGCCCCGACGCCGATGGCCGTGAGGCCGATCCCCTTCTCCGCGTACCCGGCCGCGAGCGACACGAGCCGCTGAGGCGAGGTGAGCCCGGCCGTGGCCACGCCGTCGGAAAGGAAGATCACGCGGTTCTGCCAGGCCGGATCGAGGTGCTGCTCGGCGAGCGCGTACGCGGTGAAGAGCCCCTCGTACAGGTTGGTCGACCCCCGCGCGGTCAGGCCCTCGAACGCCTCCGTGAGCGCCTCCCTGTCCGAGCCCTCCGCCTGCTCGAGGACGACCTCGGCCGCGTCCGAGTAGCGCACGAGCGAGATCCGGTCGGTCGGCTCGAGGGCGTCGATCATCTCGACGAGCCCCGCCCTGACGTAGGCGATCGGGTCGCCTTGCATCGAGCCGCTCGTGTCGACGGCGATGACGAGGTGCAGCGGCGGCCGCTCGAGCGCGCCGAGGTCCACGGGCGAGTTCATCCCGATCTGGATGAGCGTGCAGGGCGACCCGCTGATCATGTTGCCCATGATCCCGAGCAGCCCGTGCATGCACACGTCCTCGCCGCAGGTCGCGGCCGGGTAATCGAGCTTGTGCTCCGCGAAGAAGCCGACGTCGTCGAGCGTGTCCGGCCCGGGGATCTCGCCGTCCTCGAGGATCTGCCGGAACAGGCCGAAGTCCTGCGCGCCGCCCTGGGAGACGCCCGCGCTGCCCGGGGACGGGGACCCGGGAGGGCCCTGGGGGAGGGCCCTGCCGCCGGATTCGCCGTCTGAAGACGCGCAGCCGGCCGCGCCGAGCGCGGCGGCGGCGCCGAGCGCGAGCACCTCATGCATTCGGATCTTCATGGCGTGACCTCCTACGGCGCCGCGGTGGCGGCGACCAAGACCGACTCGAGCAGGCGGGGTTGATCGACGGGGACGGTGAAGCACTCCGCGTCGCGCACCGGCATGTCGTCGGCGCGCACGAGGAAGAGCGTGCCGGCGCCCTCGGCGAGCGCCGCGCTCTCGCCGGGCCGCAGCGAGACGACCCCGGAGACGCCGTCGCCGAGCAGCGACGCCTCGAGCGGCTCGACGAGGCTGCCGCACGCGTCGTGGAACGCGCCGCAGGCCGCGAGCGGCGCGAGATCGGCCGTGAAATGGGCGCCTGGCAGCCGGCCGACCATCGACCAGCGGGCGAGCACGTTGCCGCGCAGCGCGAGCACCGCGTGCGTCTCGCTCTCGATGTGGAGGCCGCGCGCGAACGCCAGCTGGTCCTGCAGGAGCTCGGGGTACCTGCCGCCGTCGATCGCGACGGCGCTCACATGGAGGACGTCGCCCTCGCTGAACGGGATCGCCTCGGCAGGGGCGCAGAGGAAGAAGGTCTCGCCGCGATCGAGCGTGAGGGCGTGGCACCCGTCCGGCGACGACGTCACGCCGGTGAGGACCCCTGCCCTGCGGACGGGCACGGTCCAGTCGAGCCCGCTCCCCTCGGCAGAGGCGCCGCATGCGCCCGCGGGAGACGGCGTCTCGATGGGCGGCGCCGGGAAGATCGCCGGGTGCTCGACGAGCTCGAGCCTGGCCCCGGCGCGCTGCAGCGTGATCATCCGATCCATCTGCGGGGTCTCCGTCGATGTGACGAGCTCCTGCTCCGGAAACTCCGCGACGGACCACGCGAGGAGCGTGAGCGGCAGCCCGTCGGCGTCGATCAGATAGGCGTCGCACCCCGCGTTGCCCAGCGGGAGCGCGCGGCCGGGCGCGATGAGCCAGGTCTCGGCGTTCGCGAACAGATCGCGCGAGAGGGCGCTCGTCGGGTCGTCGAGCAGGACGTCGCAGTCGACCCGCACCGACTCCCGGAGGCGCCGCACGCGGATGAGCTGCTCGCTCCCGGTCGTGTTGCCGATCACGAGCGACGCGAGCTCCTGCGGCTCCCGCGGCCCGCACCCCTCGGAGTCGCCGCACGTGATCGGCTGCTCTTTGCTCGTGGCCACGCAGGCCAGGCTGCCCGCCATCAGCGCCAGGCGGTGAGCGACCGGGCGCGCGGGCTCCGGCCGCCCCATCGCCTCGCCGAGCACGCGGTACGAGATGAGGAGCAGCGGCAGCGCGATGAGATCCGTCGGGTCGACGGTGATCCGCCACGGAAGCGGCGTGAGCGCCATGAGCCCCTCGACCGCGCGGGCGGCCTCCGGAGCGAGCTTGATGACCGAGAAGACGACGCCGATGGCGACGTGCGCGCCGAGGAATCCCCGGCGCGAGGTCACGCGGAGCAGCGAGGCGAGGACCGCGGGCGCGACCAGGAGCCCGGCGAAGTCGCTGAGCTTCCCGGTCAACCACCCAGGGAGCAGGCCGGAGCCCTTGAGGGCGTGATCGTTGAGGACGAGGAGCGCCAGGGCTCCTATCCACAAGGGGTGAAGGAGCGTTCGAGTTGAGCGCAGATCTCGAGCCATCGGGAGCTCTCTTTCCGTGCGATCAGAGGCCATCGCGGGTGGCCGAGCAAGCGAGCGGGGCGCTCGCCGAGGTCCGGCCCCAAGCAAGCGCCATACCCTGAACAAACAAACATCAATTCAGCCAATTACAAAGCAACGCGGCCGCGCGCCCCTGACGCCGGTGTCAGGCGTCAGGGGCGCGCAGCCATGGTTCGCGTGCCCGCGGAGCCCGAGCGCGTGGCCGCTCCCGAGCGCCGGATGTAGAGAAAATTTGAACAGGGAGGCGGGGAGACGGGGAGCTTGGTGGGATTTTACTCCCCGCCTCCCGGCCTCCCTGTGAATTTCCCGAAAAATTCGAGGGGATGCTTCAGGGCCTGAGGACGACCTTCACGCAGTCGTCGAGCTTCTTGTTGAAGATCTCGTAGCCTTGCGGGGCGCGCGAGAGCGGCAGGCGGTGGGTGATGATGTCGTCCGCCCGGAGGTGGCCGTCCTCGATGTGCTTGAGGATCCGGTCGATGTAGTTGTGCGCCGGCGCCTGGCCGGCGCGGAGCTTCAGGCCCTTGTCGAAGAGCTGGCCCAGCGGGAAGTTGTCATAGGACACGCCGTAGACCCCCACGACCGGCACGACCCCGCCCCGGCGCACGGCGCTCATGGCGAGCCGGAGGGCCGATATCGTCCCGACCTGGCCGTGAAGGGCGCTGGAGGCCTTCTCGAGGAGGCCGCGGTGCGCCTCCATCCCGACCGCGTCGACGCACACGTCCGCGCCGCGCCCGCCCGTCATCGCGCGGATCGCCTCGACGGCGTCGACCTTGTCGACGTGGACGGTCTCGGCCTTGGCGATCTCGCGGGCCGTCTTCAGGCGGTACTCTTCCCGATCGACGCCGATGACGCGCGCCGCGCCGCGGAGCCAGGCGCACTTCATGGTCGCGAGGCCGACAGGCCCGCATCCGAACACGGCGACCGTCTCTCCCCCCTTGAGCTCGGCCCACTCGATCGCCGTCCACCCGGTGGGGAGGATGTCGGTCGTGAAGAGGACCTGCTCGTCGGTGAGGCGCTCAGGCACCCTCCGTGGACCGAAGTCGGCGTAAGGGACGCGCACGTACTCGGCCTGACCTCCGCTGTAACCGCCGTAGAGGTCCGTGTACCCGAAGAGGGCGCCGCCCTTGCCCTCGAGCGTGCCGCCCTCGGGGCCGTAGTGCCTGGGGTTGGAGCTCTCGCAATGGACGGGGAGCTCCGCCTGGCAGAAGAAGCAACGCCCGCACGCGATGGGGAACGGGACGACGACCCTGTCGCCCTTCCGCAGCTTCGTGACCTGCGGGCCGATCTCCTCGACGACGCCCATGAACTCATGGCCGAGCACCATGGGCTTCGCCTGGGGGAAGAAGCCGTTGTAGATGTGCAGATCCGAGCCGCAGATCGCGGTCGCGGTGACGCGCACGATGACGTCGGTGGGCTCTTCGAGCCGGGGATCCGGGACGTCCTCGACCCGGACGTCCGAAGGTTTGTGGAAAACCAGGGCCTTCACGGTGCCTCCTTTCGGGTGACACATCGGTACGGGGCGCTCGGCGGCTCCACCGGCCGAGCCGGCGCACGGACAGCGGAACCACAGCGCTGGCTCGCATAAAGCGAGCCACGGAGCAGCGGCGCGCCTGCAGAAGGCGGGAGCTGCGGGCCACGGCGAGCGCGAGCGGGGTGCTCTGCCCCACCGTGGCGGTCTGTCGCGATGCCGCGGAGCGACGCGGAACGACGACGGGCCGGGCGCGGCCGGCGCCCCTGCCGAGCGCGGGCCGCCGCTCCTCCGCGACCCGCTGGCACCGCCGCCCGCGCCGATGTCTACTCCTCTCCGATGCTTCCGATGCTCCCCTCGTCCCCCGAACCGCTCCTCGGCGCGAGCTTCGTCCGCGAGCTCGAGGTGCTCCAGCGGCGGCTCGAGATCCGCGCCCGCTCCGGCGGCGCGGGCGAGCACCTCGCGCGGCGCCGCGGCGGCTCGGCCGAGTTCAAGGAGCACCGGGCGTACGCGCCCGGCGACGACATGCGGCGGATCGACTGGGCCGCGTACGCCCGCACCGGGGAGCCGGTGCTCAAGCTGTTCCGCGCCGAGGAGGACGTCATCGCCCGCATCGTGTGCGACGCCTCGGCGTCCCTCGACTTCGGGGAGCCCACGAAGCTCGACGCGGCCCGCCGGCTCGCGGCCGCGATCGGCTACATGTCGCTCGCGCGCTCCGAGCGCGCGCAGCTCTTCGTGGCGGGCGACGGCATCGCCCGCGAGCACGCGCCGGTGCGCGGGCGCGCGGGGCTCGCCGCGCTCCTCCGCGCCCTCGACGGCGTGAGGGCCTCCGGCGGGACGCACCTCGCGCGCGCCATCGACGCCGTCGTGCGGCAGAGCGCGCGGCCAGGCCTCCTCTGCGTCGTCTCCGACTTCTTCGACCCCGGCCCGGTCACCGCCGCGCTCGGGCGCGCGGCGCAGGCCGGCCACGACGTCGCGGCCCTCCAGGTCGTCGCCGCCGACGAGCTCGAGCCGAGCTTCGAGGGCGACCTGACGCTCGAGGACGCCGAGACGGGGGCGCTCGTCGACGTGACCCTGGACGCCGCGGCCCTCGCCGCCTACGCGGCCCGCTTCGCCGGCCTGTGCGAGGCGCTGCGCGCCTTCGCCCGCCGCCACGGGGCGACGTACGTGCGCGCGCGGAGCGACGAGCCGCTCGAGGGCGCAGTACGCCGCTTCGTCGCGAGGGGCGTCGACTGACGTGGCCGCCCCGCTCGCACAGGCCTCCGCGGGCGCCCCGCTCGCGCTGCTCTCGCCCGGCGGCCTGTGGCTGCTCGCGCTGCTCGGCCCGCTCGTCCTGCTCTACATCCTCAAGATCAAGCGGAGCCGCCGGCGCGTCCCCTCGACGTGGCTCTGGGCCGCCGCGCAGCGCGATCTCATGGCGCGCGCGCCCTTCAGGAAGCTCATCGCCCAGCTGCCGCTCGTCCTGCAGGCGCTCGCGCTCGCGCTCCTCGCCCTCGCCCTCGCCCGCCCCGCCTCGCGCGGGCGCGAGCTCACCGGCGATCACGTGGCGATCGTCCTCGACACGAGCGCCTCGATGTCCGCGGCCGCTCGAGGGCCGGCCGGCGAGGCGACCACGCGCGTCGAGCTCGCGAAGCAGCTCGCCAGGGACCTCCTCTCCGGCCTCGCCCCGGGCAGCGACGCGCTGATCGTCGAGGCGGGGCGCGACGCGCGCCTCGTCGCTGCGCTCGATCGCGATCTCGTCCGGCTCAAGACGGCGATCGACCCCCTCGCGGCGCGCGACGTCGAGGGCGACCTCGAGGCCGCGGTGGCGCTCGGGATCGACCGGCTCCGCCAGCTCGGCGGCGCCCGCCGGGTCGTCGCGATCACCGACGGCAACCTCGCCCGCCCCGCCTCGCTGCGCGGCGCGTCGCTGCCGGTGGAGGTCATCACCGTGGGCGATCCGGTCGACAACGCCGCCATCGTCCGCGTCGACGTGCGCTCCGGGAGCGCGGTGGTTGGCGCGAGCGGCGCGAGCGGCGCGGACGGCGAGCGAGCGGAGCAGCGCGAGGAGGTGCAGGCCTTCCTCGTTGTCGCGAACTTCGGGGCGCAGCCGCGCGACGTGTACGTGACGATGCGGCAGGACAACGCGTCGGACGTGCTCGGCTCGCGGCGCGTGCTGGTCAAGCCGGGCGAGCGCCTCCCGGTCGTGCTCACGTTCCGCCCGTCGCCAGGCGACTACCGCAAGGGGCTCGTCTTCGAGCTCTCGCCGCGCGACGCGATGCCGCTCGACGACGTCGCCTACGGCCGCGTGCCGGCCGGCGACAAGCTCCCGGTGTTCCTCGCGTCGGCCGGCAAGGAGGGCCCGGGCGGCGACGCCCAGGGCGCGCAGCCGGGAGCGCCCCCCGGCGGCTCCGTCTGGCTCGAGCGGGCGCTCGCGTCCGATCCGATGACCTCGGTGACCTCGGGCGCGCTCGCGGATCTGCTCGGGAAGCCCGGGCTCGATCCCGACACGTTCGTGGTGATCGACGGCGCGTGCCCGCCCGATCCTCCGGGGGGCGATCTGCTGATCGTGAACCCGCCGCCCGGGCGCTGCGCCGGCACGCTCGTCGGGCAGACGCTCGATCGCCCCACGCTCACCTCGTGGGACACGGCGGATCCGCGGCTGCGCTTCCTGACGCTGGACGGCGTGAACCTGCGCGCGGCCTCGTCCCTCACGCCGGAGGCGGCGACGCAGGAGCTGATCCGCGCCCAGGAGGGCACGATCGCGACCGACATCTCCACCGCCTCGCGGACCGGCACGCTGCTCGGCTTCGACGTGGGCGAGAGCGACTGGCCGCTCAAGGCGTCGTTCGTGCTGTTCGTGCGCAACCTGCTCGAGCAGGCGCGCGCCCACCGCGCCCACGGCATCACAGGCCCCGCGCGCACCGGCGAGCCGCTGCGCGTGAGCGTCCCCGCGACCGCGCGGGACCTCCAGGCCATCGGCCCTGCGGGCGAGCGGCTCGAGGTCGCGCAGCGCGCCGGCGTCGCGGTGGTCGCGGAGACGCCCCGCGCCGGCTTCTACCGCCTCGCCTGGCAGGGACCGCAGGCCGGGTCCGTCGTCGTTCCGGCGAACCTCACGAGCGTCGCCGAGAGCGATCTCACGCCGAGGCCGCTCCTCGCGGAGGGCGGCGGCGAGGTCGCCGTCTCCAGCGCGGCGGGACAGCCGGACGCCCACGTCGAGTGGACCTGGCTGCTCGCGCTCGCGGCGCTCGCCTTCGTGGTCTTCGACGTCTGGTATTTCACGCGCGCGCCGCGGAGCGTCCGAGGCCACGGCAGCCCTGCCGCCTGAGCGACACTGCGGGAAGTCCGGCTGGGAAGCGAACCGCCATGGCGCCGAGGGCGCCATGAAACCAGGGGAACAGGAGGGGGAATGCGGGGACGGCCCTTCCGATCTCCTCTTGGCGGCCTTGCCGTCATGGCGGCTTTTCTGCTGATCCGGGGCAACTTCCCGCACCCGTGTGAAGACACCAATAGGTGTGACGGCGCCCGGCTCTCCGGGAGTCCGCGCACGCCCTTGACAAGCGATGTCCCGCTGGCTCTGCTAGCGCACATGGGCACGAAAGAGGGCGAAGGCGTCGGCGGCAAGTACATCCTCATCGAGGTGCCGAATTTCAACAACGCGGCGAGCGAGGCCGAGGCGATGTCGTCGTATCTGCGCCTCGGCGCGGTGAAGGACCCGACCATCGCCGCGAGCCCGGGCGCGCCGCGCGCCTCCGGCGAGGACCTCGCGGCGCTCGTCACGTCGTTCGTGGACGACGACCGCGTGCGTGACGGCTGCCCTCAGTTCACCCCGGTCGCGGAGCGACAGGCGGAGACGGCGAAGCTCCACACAAGGGGTGGCTGGCGAGACCACTCCGACGGAAACCGCATCACGACGACCCGCGGCGACAAGGTCGAGATCGTGCAGGGCAACTACCGCATGCTGGTTCGCGGCCGGCAGGACCACGACTCCGGCTGGGACGTCTCGGGCGGGCACGTCTCGGAGACGGGCATCACGTTCGAGGGCAGCAGCGAGATTCGCTGGGTGCAGAACTACGACGGTACGTGGCGCGTGATCGAGGAGAGCATCAAAGGCGACGTCTTCACGACGTACCACGGCGACACGCACGACGTCTATTCGGGCAACCTCAAGGAGAGCATCACCGGGAGCGCGGCGCCCGCGAAGGGCAAGGAGAACCCTCGCATCACGGATCGGACGTGGGCGCGGTCGATCGAGTCGTACACCGGCTCCTCGGCGCTGCCGGTGCCGTCGATCAAGGACGAGACCTGGGCCGACGTCATCGAGTCGACGACCACCGCCATGACCATGCGCGACACGACCGAGTGCGCCGGCGCGATCGAGAGCACGACGAAGGCCACGTCGATGGCGAGCACCACCACCGTCACCTCGATGACCGACACGACCACGGCGTCGTCGATGACGAGCACCACGGTGTGCCCGTCGATCAAGGACACGACCATCGGAAACACGGTGTCCACGATCATCGGGTCCGAGACGGAGATCGTGTCGGGTGATGTGGAGGAGCTGACGATCGGGAGCGAACAGTCGATCACGATCGGGACGGTGCTCGACATCACGCTCGCGCTGATGATGGACATCTGCATCGCCGGCAAGATCGAGGTCAACGTCGGCGCCGGCATCTCGGTCGATCTGGCCGCGACCTACGAGATCACGCCGAAGAAGATCCAGGCAGCGGCGCAGAGGCTCGCCACGGGCACGACCCACACCCAGGTGGGCGCGCAGCACAGCTTCCTCTGACGGCGCCCTCGGATCCGGCGCATGAAGATCAAGAACCTGACGCCCCTCGCCTCCGGCGTGAAGCCCTCGTCACGGCGCCCGCCGCGGCCGGAGGTCACGCTCATCGTGCGCGGCACGTTCGAGCTCGTGCACGGCGCCGCTGCCGCGCTGCCCGAGGGGGATCCGCTGCTCGTGCAGGAGCCCCTGTCGGCCGAGCGCCACCGGCCGGAGGACGACGCGCTCTCCGGTGACATCGTGTATCCCGGAGACTTCGCGGACTTCAAGCCGCTCGCCGATCTGCTGCTCCTCGGCACGTGCCACGCGCCCTCCGGCCGCCCCGTGGCGTCGTGCCCTGTCCGCTTCGCGGTCGGCGATTTCTCGAAGGTCCTGCAGGTCGTCGGTCCGCGGACCTGGGTGCCGGGCGTCCTCGGAGACTACCCATCGGACCCGGCCCGCTTCGTGAAGATGCCGGTCGCGTACACGCACGCGTTCGGCGGACCGCGCCACGCGGCGAACCCGGTGGGGAAGGGGCTGGACACCCCGGAGCTGCCAAACATCGAGTCTCCGGGCGAGCCGATCAAGAGCCGCGGTGACCGCCCGGCGCCCGCCGGTTTTGGCCCGCTCTCGCCGCGCTGGCCCGAGCGCGCCCGGAAGCTCGGCTCCGCGTACGGCCCGGAGTGGCGGAAGGAGCGCGCTCCGTACCACGCAGAAGACTTCGACGTCGGCCATTTCAACGCGGCGCCCGGCGACCAGCAGGTCCCCTTTCTCCGCGGAGACGAGGCGCTGTCGTTCGCGAACCTCCACCCCGACCGTGTGCTCTTCGAGAGCGCGCTCCCGGGCCTGCGCGTGCGCGCCTTCCTGATGGACACCACCGGTCGCTTCCGCGAGGTGCCGATGGTCCTCGATACGCTGTTCGCCGACCTCGACGCCCTCCGCCTCTCGCTCGTGTGGCGCGGCGTCGATGCCGTGCCCGACGCCGAGCTCCGGGGCGTGCGCACGGTGCTGTTCGCGTCCGAGCCGATGGCGAGCCCCAGAGAGCCCGAGGCGCGGTACCGCGCGGCGCTCGAGGCGTTCGAGCGCGATCCGGTGAAGGAGAGCGTGCCAACCTCGTTCGGCGACCCGTGGGCCGCGGTCGATCCCGGTCCGGCGGCGCCGGAGAAGCCCGTGGACCCGCGGCTCGCCGCGCAGCTCGACGAGACGCTCGCGACGTTGCCGTCCGGGTTGCGTGCGGCGATCGCCAGGGCGGTGACCGCCGGCGGCGCGCACACCGGGCGGCGCGGCCTCGATCTGCCCGCCAGGGTCGCCGCCGCGCTGGCAAACGCGCCTTCGCCCGCCGCGCCGCCGCCGGCCGAGGCGCCCTTGACGGATGCGAGGATACGGCCTGTGCTCGCAAGGCGCCTCGCGCAGCTCCGCGGGCTCGCGCTCGAGGCGCGGGCGTCCGGCGCGGCGGTCCCCGGGCTCGAGGCGCTGGAAGCGGCGCTGCGCGATCCCCGCCTGGGCGGCTTTCCCGAGGGGGATCCGGGGGCAGCGAAGGACGCGGACACGCCCTCGCGGGGGGGCGACTCCTCCGGGCGAGACTGGTCCGGCCGCGATCTGCGCGGCGCGAACCTCGAGGGCGCGCGCCTCGATGGAACGCTCCTCGCGCGCGCGGATCTCCGCGGCGCGCGCCTCGCGGGCGCGAGCCTGAGGCAAGCCGTGCTCGCCGAGGCGCAGCTCGGCGACGCGGATCTCTCCGGGGCCGACCTCGCGCAGGCGCAGCTCGCGCGCGCGCGGGCGAGGGGCGCGCGGCTCACGAGAGCGCGGCTCGACGGCGTCTTTGCCGAGGAGATCGATCTGGAAGGCGCCGATCTCGAGGGCGTCGTCGCAGAGCGGGCGCTCCTCCAGCGCGCGAGCCTGACGGGGGCGCGGCTCGCGGGAGCCGCGCTCACACAGTGTCTGTTCGAGGGCGCGCGGCTCGAAGAGTCGGCGTGGATCGGCGCGAGCCTGCTCCGGTGCATGCTGACGCAGATCGCCGGCGACCGCGCCGACTTCACCGACGCGAAGCTCGGGCGCTCGGGCTTCTCGGACGCGCGGCTGCGGCGCGCGCGGTTCACCGGCGCACAGGGCCCGGCCAGCGTGTGGGTGCGCGCGGATCTCACGGATGCAGACTTCAGGTATTCTTCCTTTCACGACGCGTGCTTCTCGGAGGTGGAGGCGGCGGGCGCGCGCTTCTCGGGCGCCGATCTGCGCAGAGCCCGCTTCGATCGCGCGCGCCTCGAACAGGCCAGCTTCGATCGCGCCAACCTGTTCGGCGTGGACCTGCGGAGAGCGACGCTCACGCGCGTGTCGTTCCGGCAAGCGAGCCTGTTCGAGGCGGTCCTCCTGGGCGCCGCGGGCTCGAGCGCCGATTTCGCCGGCGCGAACCTCACCCGGGCCCTCCTGGATCCATCATGACGCCCGAAGAGCTGATCCGTCGCATGCGCGAGACCGACGGCCTCGCCGGCAAGCGGGTGACCCGGTTCGACCTGCGCGGGCGCGATCTCACGGGCGCGCGCATGCCGCGCGCCCGGCTCGTCGACGTGCACCTCGGCGGCGCGGCGCTCTCGGGGGCGGATCTGGCCTCTTCGGAGTGGGTCCGGTGCATCCTGCGCGACGCCGTGCTCGAAGGGTCGAACCTCGAGGGCGCGTCGTTCGCGGCGTGCGACCTGCGCGGGGCGCAGCTCCGCGGCGCGGTCCTGCGCGGCGCGAAGCTGGTGAGGGCGCCTGTCCGCGGCGCGGATCTCACCGGCGCGGACCTCGGGGGCGCGATGCTCATCAGCGCCGATCTGACGGGCGCGAAGCTCGACGGCGCGCGGCTCGATCAGGCGCGGCTCGACATGGCGAAGCTCGCCGGCGCGGCGCTCGGCGGCCGCACGATCGACGGGGCGTCCTTCCAGAAAGCGGACCTCACCGGCGCGGACCTGAGAGATGCCCGCATCACGGGGGCGTCGATGTTCGGCGCGATCCTCCGCGGCGCCGATCTGTCGGGCGCGGCGCTCGAACGCGTGGTGCTGGTCCAGGCCGATCTGCGGGGCGCGCGCCTGCCGGCCCGCATGACGCGATGTGTGCTCGACGGCGCGCTCTTCGGCCCCGGCGAGGCCGCGGGCGTGGCGGCGCCGGGGACCGACCTCGGTGCGGCGAAGCTCGCGGGCGCGGATCTCGCGGGCGCGGATCTCGCGGGCTCGTCGCTGCGCGGGGCGGATCTGCGGGGCGCCGACCTGCGCGGGGCCGATCTCACCGGGGCGGTCCTGGCGAGCTGTGATCTCACCGGCGCGGACCTGACCGGCGCCCGCCTCGAGCGCGCCTATCTGCAGGGCGCGGTGCTCGCCGGGCAGAGGCTCGCCGGCGCGGACCTGACGGGCGTCGTGCTGCTCGACGCCGATCTGTCGAACGCCGATCTGGAGGGCGCCCGCCTCGTCCGCGCGGTGCTGGACGGTGCCAGTCTGGCCGGAGCCAACCTCACGCGCGCGCTGCTCCAGCAGACGCTCCTGCGCGGAGCGTCCCTCGCGGGGGCGCGGCTCGAAAGAGCCATCTTCGATCGCACCGACTTCACCGGAACCGATCTCGCGAACGTGCCGCTCGCCGGCATGACCCTGCGCGCCTGTGGCTTCATCGAGGCGCAGCTCGCGGGCGCGGACCTTCACGGCGCCGATCTCTCGGGGAGCAACTTCACCGACGCGGATCTCGCGCAGGCCAACCTGGAAGGCGCGGATCTCCGGGGCGCGACGCTGCTGCGCGCGAAGCTCGGCGGGGCCCGCCTCGCGGGTGTGCGGGCCAAGCTGGCGTTCTTCGGGGAGGCCGAGCTCCGGGGAGCGCACCTCCAGCGCGCGGAGCTGCGGCGGTCCGTCCTCTCGCGCGCCTCGCTGGACGGGGCGGATCTGACAGGCGCGGACCTCGCCGACGCCGTGCTGGCCGAGGCGCACGCGGCCGGAGCGTCGTTCCGGGGAGCCCGCCTCGCCGGCGCGGATCTGTCGCATCTGGCCGCGGAAGGGGCCGACTTCTCGGACGCGGACCTCTCGGGCGCGAACCTGCACGCGCTGCGCGCGGAGAAGGCATCGTGGGGCGGCGCTCGCAGGACCGGCGCTCGCGGGACCGACGTCGATCGTTTGGAGGCCGAAGCGTGGCGCCCGCCGCCTCGGCAGGAGGACAGGACATGAGCCAGCGTGCCACAGCCGAGGTGATCACCCCCGATTTCCCGCGCGCAGAGACAGAAACTCTGGGCCCTGCAGAGGTGCTGTCGATCGAGGCCGGCGACGTGCTCGTGGTCCTGTCGAACGGCGCCGAGCGATACGCCACGATGGCGTTCGTCTCGCCGTACGAGCCGGCCGTCGGCGACGTGCTGCTCGTGATCGGCAAACGCGACGATCTCTATGCGATCGGCGTGCTGCGCGGCTCCGGGCGCGCGGTGCTGCGGTTCTCCGGCGACGTCGATCTCGCGGCCGAGGGGGGCACGCTGCGGCTCTCGGCCGATCGGGGCGTGGAGATCCGGAGCCCCGAGGTGACGGTGCACGCCTCCCGCGTCACGACCTGGGCAGAGACCCTGATCCAGCGGGCCACGAACCTGTACCAGCGCGTCGCGTCGATGCTCGAGGTCGAGGCGAAGGAGGCGCGCACGGTGGTCGCGGGCAGCTCCGTGCTCCAGGCCAGGACAGCCACCATCGTGACCGACGAGACGGCCACGGTGCAGGGCAAGCAGGTACACCTCGGGTGATCGCGCCATGTTGCCCGTAGCGAACCGAGGAGCAGGCCAGTTCATCGCCGCGCCCGACGTGTGCAGGACGCCGCCGGTCGGGGTGCCGATCCCGTACGTCAACGTCGCCTTCAACGCGATGGCGACGGTCTTCGCGGCGAACGTGCTCACCTCGATGATGCCGTCGCTGACCGTGGGCTCGGTGATCCCGATGTCCATCGGCGACGAGCCCGGCGTGATGCACCCCACGATCAAGGGCGCGGCCGTCGTGACGGCGTCGTTCACCAACGTGTTCTTCAACTTCCTGCCTGCCGCGCACCTCGCGTCGCTGACGGCGGGCAACAACTTCAACGCGCCGCTCGGCCTCATCGCCGTGCCCAGCGCCACGAACGTGTTCACGATGCGCGCGGGCATCGGCGGGTCGTTGCAGGGCGCGCTGGAGGTCGCGGTCGCGCTCGCGCCCGGGGCCGCCGGCGACGGGCTGTCCGGCGAGATCCTCGCGCCGGGCGTGGGCTGCGTGGCCCTCCCGCGGATCGCCATCGACGGCCCGGCGCTCCTCCACCGCGAGATCGGGCGGCTCCGCGCCCGCGGCATGGAGGTGCTGGTGCTGGACCTGCGCGGCAATCCGGGCGGCGACGTGAAGGCCGCGGTGGAGATCGCCGGCGGCTTCCTCCCCGTAGGCACGCTGCTGGCCACCGTCATCGACGAGGACGGCGACGCGGCCGAGCACCGCGCGCGGCCGGGAGCGCCGTATACGATGCCCCTCGTCGTGTGGGTCGACCGCTTCACGGCCTCCGCGGCGGAGCTCGTCGCGGCGTGCTTGCAGGCGCACGGGCGCGCGGTCGTGGCGGGCGAGGCGACCTACGGAAAAGGCACGGCGGCGATGTGGGACGCGGGGAGCGCGCGGCGCGGGGCCCGCGTGAGGCTGCCGGACGGGCGGGAGATCTCGACCGGCGGCGTGTTGCCAGATACGGGGTGAGCGCACCGAGCAGGACGATCAGCGCCGCTTGCGCTTGGCCGCTGTCTTGCTCGGCCTGTTCGTCTGCTTCGTGATCGAGGTCCTCGTCGTGGTCGGCCGGGTGGGGGTGGATTGCCGCTGCGCCGTGCGTGACATCGTCGCGCTGTGGAGGCTCCCGACGCTGCTGTTGTCGAGCTTCTTCCTCTTGGAGGGCGGCGAGCGCTCGCCGGAGGCCTCTTTACCGCCGGCGTCGTCACCGCCGGCGTCGTCCTGATTGTCGGTGTCCTGGTTGCCGTCGTCGCCGTCCTCGTCGTCGTCGCTGCTGTCCTCGTCGTCGTCGTCGTCGCTGCTGTCCTCGTCGTCGTCGCTGCTGTCCTCGTCGTCGCTGCTGTCCGGCTCGAAGTCGCTCGCGGCCTCCTGCTCGCTCTCGGGTTCGTCGCC
Organism: Sorangium sp. So ce281; assembly: GCF_051527395.1. NCBI lineage: Bacteria > Pseudomonadati > Myxococcota > Polyangiales > Polyangiaceae > Sorangium > Sorangium sp. So ce281. Next base: position 700,445 of record NZ_CP150322.1, on the reverse strand, counting down.
GGCCTCGTCCAGGGTCTTCGCCAGGCCCGACGGCTCGAGGACGAGCGCGTCCATCATCTCGTCGGCCGCCTTCTGATCCGCGGGGTCGTCGCTGACCACGATGACCATCGCCCCATGGTCCGATAGCACCCGGCCCTGCGCGAGGGCGAAGTGCTCTCCCGTGGCCTCCCAGCCACCGCCGCTCCTGGAGTAAAGCTCGTCCTTTTCGACGAAGGCGGTCTTCGGCTTCTCGTTCCTTTTTCCGGGCAGCACGGTCATGAGCGCCGCTTTGCGGACCACGAAGCGCGAGCTGACCACGGCCTTGTCGGCCACCATCGTCCGCTTCCTGTCGAGGAAGGCGCCTTGCCGGTCCTCACCGGACGCGGCCTTCTCCTGAGCTGCAGCTTGCTCCTCCAGCCGGTCGGCTTCTGCGAGGAGCGCCGACGCTTCCGGACGATCCTTGCCCTCTGCTGCTTCGCGGAGCCTCCGCGCGCGATCCCTGCCCTCTGCTGCGTCGCGGAGCCTCCGCGCGCGATCCCTCCTCGTCTCGGCGCGCGTCACCCGACGGGCCGATTTCTGCTTCTGGATGAACGCCTGTTCCCGGGCGCGGAGGCTCTGGTAGACCTGTTCCTTGGTGTCGGCGTTGAGCTCGAGGGTCTTCTTCTGAGCGTCGTCGAGCGATGCCTTCTTCTGCGATAGCGTGGTATCCAGCGCGGCCAGTCGCCGCTGGAGGGCCGCGATGTCCTTCTTCGCGTTCGCGCGGGTATCGTGGTTCTCCAGGCTCCTCAGGTCCTTCTCGATGCCCTTGAGCTTTTTCTTGAGCGTCGCCCTGGAGGGGGGCTTCTTCTCTGGCTCCTTGGCTCCGCGCTTGCGCTTGCCGGTGTTCGTGCTGGAGAGCTTCGTGACAGCATTCTTCGCGCCCTCGCTGGCGCGTCGGGCCTTGATCGTCTTGTACCTCCAGCGGGCGTTCTCCACATCGGTGTGGATCTTCTCGATCGTGTTCGTCTTCGATTCCGGATCGAGGTTGAGCATCCCGGGTGGGAGCGACTCGTCGAAGCGCTCCCCGCTGCTGGTCACGACGTCCTGGCCCGCCAGGTAGTGGTCCCCGAGGAAGACCCACATGTGCTCGTCGTCCTTCGATGCGTGCTTGTACGCGGGCTCGACTTGCGCGAACACCGGCCGGCGATCGTTCACGCCCGCGGCGGTGCTGAGCCCCCCTTTGCCCGGCTTGGTGTGCACGTTGACGAGCTTGAGCGGCTTCGCTGAAGGACGGTCCTTCCGCTTGATCGTGTACGCGATGAGGGGGCGCGACTTGCCGGAGGGCGTCTTCACGGTGGCGACGTCCGTGGTCTGGACCGGCTCGCCGGCGACGACCTTGGGTCTCCCCTTCTCGCTGGCGCTGTGGGTCGGGATGTACTCCACGCCTTCGACCTGGAGCTTCGCCGTGCGCACGACGACGGGATATCGCTCCTTTTGCGCGTGCTTGTCCGATCCGGTGTGGAGGCGCGGCCCGAGGTGGAGCTCGTACTCGCCGTCGATCCCTGCCTTCCTGGCCGCGTCCTCGAAGGCCTCCTGGAACGCCTCGCCGTTGTTGATCTCGTGGATCACGAGCCCATCGATCGCATGCCCCGCCTGCATCGCGCCGACGAGCATGTCCACCAGGTACTGGGCCTTGGCGTCCTTCTCGCCCTCGCCGCGTATCTCCTTGTCCTTGTTTCGCTTGCTGTAGTAACTGTCCTGCTCGGTCTCCGACGGAGCTTCGTCGAAGATCGCCTCGTCGAAGCCTTCCTCGTCGTCGATGTCGAGCAAGCCGGGGTTCTTGATGTCCTTCCGCGCGCCGAAATGGGACGCGTTCCACGTACCGAGGACGAGCCTGCCGATGCCCTTGTCCCCGTCGAGCGTCAATTGCCGTCTCACGGGCTGGCCGCGGCTATCCGCCGCATCGTCCTGCACGAGATGATCGAAGATCGATCCATCGATGCTGCCCCGCGGCTGGCCGCTGCTCTCGTCCTCCTCGTCCCCCTCGCTCGCTCTGAGCCAGCCGCCGCCTCCGTTCCAGCCGCCGTCGAGGAGATCGTCCTCGTCACCCCGGCGATGGACGCTGGAGTCATCGTCGGAGAGGTACACAGGGGCGTCATCGTCGCCCTGCCTCTCGTCATGCCTCGACGTCGATACATCGGAGAAAGACTGCACGACGGTGGGCCGCCAATCTCCTGGCCGGCCCGGCTCCTGGATCAGGATGTCGATCCGGCCGCTCCGGTTCTCGATCCGGCGCTGGATGCGTTCCCGCGTGTCTTCGTCGACCACGATGACCGTGCCGTCCGTCAGTTGCATGCCCCGCAGCGTCTGTGGGCTGACCGCCATGGTCTCGCTGCCCTCCATGACCACGATCTCCACAGGGTCGCTCCCTTCGAGCGGCGTCGCGTCCGAGACCTCGTCGGTGATGGTGACGCGCCCGCTGGCAGAGGAGAGGGTGATGTGCCCCATGGCCGCAGGGTAGCTCATCTGCCCCGCGCGTTGCGGTTGCTTGTGCCCCGTGAGGGCCACGCGAACAGACGTCAGCGCGCCTTGTCGGTCATGCCGAGGGCCGTGCCAACCTCGTATGGACGAGGGAACGTCAGGCTGTCCAGGCGCTCGATGACCGTGCTCCATGGATCTTCGGGGGCGAGGTCGGGACCGGTGAACTGCCGTGGTCTTCGACGTCTGGTACTTCACGCGCGTGCCGAGGCCGCTGCAAGGCCGCGGCAGCCCTGCCGCCCAGCGCTGCGGCGGGTCAGCGGAAAGATCGCCAGGGCGCCAAGGCCGCGCCGCGAGGGGCCAGAGGCCCTACCCGGCCATCTCGGCGGATAGGGTCTTCGTCTCGATATCGACCCACAGCTGGAAGCCCCCGGCCTCGAGCTCCTTCGCGTAGAAGATCTTCGGGTAGAGCCGGCCGTTGAGCCTCATTCCTCGCTTGCAGCTCGCCACGATCGCCGCCCTGGTCGCGGCGAACAACGTGGCCACGTTGGTCTTCTTCGCCACCGGGCGGATCGTGACCTGCTCGAGATCCTGACCGCGCTGACGCGCACCGGCGAACTCGAGCAGATTTGCGGCCTCACGGTCGAAGAAGCCCCAGTCCTGCGCGCTGGCCGGCGCCCTCCGCGACGCCAGGTACACCAGCTGATAGCCGCCTTTCAGATACTCGTGAGCCGCGAGACGGCTCGCTTCGACGACGGAGAGCATCGCGCCGCCGTGCGCTCCCTCGAAGCGCTGGAGCACGAGGTGCGCCTTGTGGGTACGAGCGACGTCGGTGATCGTCTCGAAGAGCACCACCGTCGGAATGAATGCCTCTATCGTGGCCATGCGGCGCCTCCAGGGGTGAACGCGTCGTCACTCTCCGAGATCTACATGATACACCACCGGTGGCAACGAACCACACTCTGCCCTGGGCAACCACCCTCACGGCGATCCCGCGAGGCTCCCCTCGGGTGAGCTCTCGTATCCCCGGCTCGGAAGGTTCCTGGTAATCTCGATGAGCTTGGCTCCTGTCCTTTTCCACCGGCGGGCGTCGCCCGCGGGCGCATCCCCCGGAGGTCCCATGGTTACCCAGCGCCGCCCGTGCCGTTCCAGTCGCGCGTTCCCCACCGCGCCTCAACACCCGCCGCCTTTGCCGTGGGCCGCGCGCACCGGCCTGGGTGGGTGGCCTCTCGGCGGCGCGGCGTTGCTCCTCGCGCTGCTCGCGGCGGCCTGCGCCGGGGGCGAGCTCGGGGACGGCGCGAGCGGCGGCGGCGCGAGCAGCGGGGCGGGAGCGAGCGGCACGGGCGGCACGCGCAACCCGATCTGCGAGGTGGGCACGAGCGCCGGCGAGGTGCAGGCGCCCGAGCACCGGATGGTCCTGCCCGGGCAGACGAGCTGGTACGCATCGCCGGTGGTGATGGACCTCGACGGCGACGGTCAGAACGAGCTCATCGCCGCTTACTATTCGCTCTTCGTCTTCGACTCGAGCGGGAAGGAGATCGATCGCGCCGAGGCCGGGGAGGACCGGGTTTACGCGCCGCACGTGGTCGCCGACCTCGAGGGCGACGGCGCGATCGACATCGTTTATGGCAACGGTCATCAGGTCTTCGCATTCGAATGGAAGGACGGGCTCGCGCCGAAAGCCGGGTGGCCGGTGGACACCACCACGGCGGGCAACGTCCCCGAGGTGCGCGGGCTCGCCGCGGCGGATCTCGACGGTGACGGCACCATCGAGGTGGTGGCGACGACGACGCAGACCGCGACCACGGAGGACGGCGGCGCGCAGGTCTTCGTCTTCAGCGCGGATGGGTCGCTCTATCGGCCCGCCGCCGCGGGCGCCGCCTTCGCGGCCTGGCCTCGGTACAACAACCAGAGCGGCCCGGGGAACGACGCCGATCGCAACGGCATGGGGCACTCCGGGTTCGGGTGTTATGGGCTCAACGTCGGCATCGGCGACATCGACGACGACCCGGAGCTCGAGATCCTGGCCACCTACGACAACCACCACATCCAGGCGTTCAACCACGACGGCGTGGCCATCGACGCCGCGCCGTATTTCAAGAACCGCGACGACGCGTTCGCCGACCAGCCGCTGACCTGGGGCCAGTTCATCCGCTGGGCGGACCCGAAGGTGGAGGGCGATCATTACCATCTCCATACCGGGACGTGGCCGCACCCGAGCTCCGCCGAGTGGCTGCAATGGACCGCGTCGCCGCCGAACGTGGTCGATCTCGACGGGGACGGGCGGAACGAGGTCGTCGGCGTACCGAACGTCGAGATGCACGAGCCCTACGAGACGCAGGCGTATGCGGTGATGGTGCTCGAGGGCGCGCACGGCGACGGCAGCCGATCGGCGATGCGCAAGCCCGGGTGGGAGACGCTCCCGCGCGGCGGGAGGCCGCTCGCGATCGACGGTTATTACCCGCCGAACGGCGTGCCCTCGCCGACGACGGTGAACCTCCAGGGGGACGCGCGGCCCGAGATCATCGTCCCGATGAACGACGGCTACCTCTATGCGTTCGGCCCCGATGCGTCGCTCCTGTGGCGATACAACTACATGCACGGCAAATCGATCATGTTCGCGACCGAGGCCACCGTGGCCGACCTGAACCAGGACGGATCACCCGAGGTCTTGCTGGCGACGTACGGCGCTCCCGACGTGCTCGACTCGGGCAACCTCGTGATCCTCGGCGCGAACGGCGCGGTCCTGCACGACGTGCCCCTGCCGAACCCCGGCAGCAACGGCAACGGCAACGGCGCGCCCGCCGCGCCGGCGGTGGGTGATCTCGACGGAGACGGCCAGCTCGAGGTCTTCGTGCAGACCTTCGAGCACGGGATGGATGTCTTCACGATCCCGGGATCGGCGGCCAATTGCATGCCCTGGCCCACCTCGCGAGGTGGCCCGCTGCGCACGGGTCAGCCCTCGCGGTGACCCGCGCCCTCCTGACCTGCCGCAGGCGGGATCCATGGCCCGATCGGCTCGACCACGAGACGAGCGCAGTCCGCCTCGGTGAGCTGGCGCCTCAGGGCGCGTCGCCCTCGTCCTCGTCGAGCCCTTCCCACCATTCGGCCAGGTCGATCTCGACGACCTCGAACGGCGCCGCGCGCACCTTCTCGTCTCGTCCGTGCAGCCCCAGCTCGACCCACCGCCCGTTCTCGAGCTGGCTGACCAGCAACGTCCGCCGGACGGGATCCACGTACCACAGGTGAGGCACGCCGATCTCGGCGTAGAAGCGGCGCTTCACGAGGTTGTCGTAGCCCGCCGTGCGCGGCGAGAGGATCTCGCAGCACCAGTCGGGAACGAGGGAGATGGGTTCCGCGGGCCGCGGCGGCGCGGGCATGCGCGCGCGGCGCCAGCCCGCGACGTCGGGCGATATCTCCGGCGCACGCTCGATCTGGATGCCCGGCTCGGAGAGGATCCACCACCCTCCCGGACCGCCCCTGCCCCGCTGGTAGGGGTTCTTGAGGTCGGCCGTGATCAGGTCCTCGATGTTCGCGTGAACGAAGCGGGGACGCGGAAAGGCGTACAGCGTGCCGTCGATGATCTCGCCCCGCCAGCCGGGCGGCAGCTCGTCGAGATCGGCGAGCGTGGCGGACCGGACGAGCTTCTCGGCGAGGTTCATGCGCGACCTGCGCGAGCATACACCACCGCGCCCTCCGGGGCCGGGGCTCCCGAGCAGGCTCGGTGGCGCCGAGCGAACGCCGGCACACCTCCCACGGGTCGATGCCGCCCCCTCGCGCGGCGCTCTATGCGCTTCAGCCGGGCGACGGCTCGTCCGCGGGCAGGCTCTGAAGCCAGGTGACCGCCTCGTCCCAGCGGAAGGCGCGCCTCGGCTCGGCTTCGCGGAGCCGCTGCCATTCCTCGCCCTCGTCGTGGGTGATGATGCGCGATGCGGGGTCGTCCTCGACGGCGAGGGCGATGAGCCAGTCCGTGGTCATCGGCATCTTTCCAGGGATGATCTTGAAATCGGCGATCAGTTGGCCACCGAGGGTACGCTGCTTCGCCAGCTCCCAATCGCGGTCCGTCGGATACCGCTGGCACAAGCCGTCGGCCCATCGAGCTGCGGTCGGCTGATCGAGGTGGATGTCGACGACCCGGACCCGGTGCACCAGGAGAAAGTCGTCGAACGCTATCCCCGAGAACTGCTCGCCGCTCTCCACCCGCTGCTGCCGCCGTCTTTCCAGGTACACCTGCGCATGGACCAGGACCTCGACACCTTTGCTCCTCGCGAGACGGCAGAGGTCGCGAATGGCCCTCGGGCTGCGCGCTGCGTTCGTATCGATCCACAGCCGCACGTCAGGGATCCTTCGAGGAGCCGTCGCCGATGCCGAGCTGCGCCTCGAGGTCCGCCTCCGTCCAGGCTTCCCAGCGGCCCTCCGGCCTGGAGCGCAAGAACCAGAGATACCCGCCGCCCTGCAAACCGAGCTTGTCTCGCATCTCCGCAGGGAGCTGCGTGTAACCGTCGGGCGTGACCCACTGCTCATCGGCGCCGCTCTCGCGCGCGTGGGCGCGGAGCCTGTCGAGCGAGCGCGAAGGCTGCCGCGCAACGAGCGTCTCCCCCTCGGGGGAGCGGCTGAACCGGAGCACCTCCGGGCCGTCGAAGACCTGGACGTGGCTCTCGAGAAACATCTGATCGACGATCCCGCGTTGCACCTGCTCGCGCAGGATGTCGCGGACGAGCTCCTGGTTCTCGGGATGCAAGCTCATCTCCGGCTCCTCGATGGCAACAAGGCCGGCACGGGACGTGAGCACGGCCGCGACGAGGGCGACCACCTGCTGCTCGCCCGAGCTGAGCTCGGAGAGCCGTAGGATCTGCTTGCCCCGGACCTCGAAGCGCAGATCGGTGATCTCCCCGCCCGCCACGGGCGCGCGGAGCACGGAGATCTCTCGATCCGACAGGGTCTTGAACCGATGGATGAGCTCCACGAAGACGCGCCAGCGCTCCGTCTCCTCCGGATCGAGCGACGTTGCCAGCGCCAGGAGGCGTTCGGCCGTGGTGGCGGACAGCGTGCTGCCCCCCTCGTCGCGCGCCCCCCCCTCACCGATGGCCCGGAAGTCTCGACGACGAGCATCCAGCAGGAAGAACGGCTTGCTCCCGGGGCCGAGCGGCGCCTCCAGGGCGTTCTGCAGCGGGGAGATCTCATCGATTTGCAGAACGTCTCCCGTGCCATCCTTCAGTACGACACCGCCCGCGTTCTTGCCCGCTCGCGGCGCCTCCCAGAAGTTCGCGGGGGCGGAACGCCTCCTCTCCAGCCGCAGGAGGACGTCGTTGCCCGACGGGGTCAGCGTGACGCGGAGCGCGCCGAGGCGCGCATCATCGAAGTGAACCTCCACCCGCTGCGGGTCGCGAACACCGGGAGGCCAGCTCCGGTGGTTCATCCACAAGCCGAAGTGTTCGTCACGAAACCCCCACGGCAGCTTGCACGCTGCATCCGGGCTCATCCCGCCAGCGCCAGCGACCGCGCGCAAGCAGTACGAGGCGACCCGAAAAAACAGGTCGATCGCCGCGAGCGCATTGGATTTGCCGGCCCCGTTGGCCCCGTGAAACACGGGCATCTCGTCCGCCACGCCGTCGGACGTGAAGACGATCTCCGTGGGCTCTCGAAACGTCCGGAAATTTTCGATCACGAGCCGCGCGATGCGCAGCGACGGTGTAGCGCGAGCGTTCACCCGCCAGAGCAGAGCAACACGCGGGCCGCGAGGTCAAGCCATGCATCCGCCGGGCCCTGCTCCAGCCAGTCCGGCGCTCGCTCACCCCACCGCTGCGCCCGGACCGCTCAGCGGCTCGTGCCGGTCCTCAAGGGCAGGCCGCCTGCTCGCCGTGAGGCCGGCCCCGGTGCACCCGGTGTACCCGGCGGCGCGACGACCACCGGCGGCTCGGCCGGCTCCGCTCCTCCACCCACCAGGATGCGCGCGGCGTCGCGCCATGGCCCGCAGGGACACAGGGCTCCTCGCAAGGAAGCCACTCCCCCGCGAGCGACACGCCGCGCGCGTCCTCCAGGACGCCCCGCGCCCTCAGCCACGCGGCGAGCGCCTCGCCGAGCTCGCGCATGCTCGACCAGCGCGAGGACGGCTCCTTCCGCAGCCCGCGCTCCACGATCGCCCAGAGATCCGCGTCGAGGCCGCACGTGTCGACGAGCGACGGCACCGCGTCCTGCAGCACCGCCCGCAGGCCGTCCAGCGCGTTCTTTGACGAGAACGGGGGCCGGCCCGACAGGAGCTCGTACAGCATCGCGCAAAGCGACCAGATATCGGCGCGGCGATCGATGTCAGGGACGGCGAGGACCTGCTCCGGCGGCATGTAGTCGGGGGTGCCGAAGACCTCGAAGCTCGCCGACGCCTGGCTCGCCTCGCGCTCGGAGACGATCTTCGCGACGCCGAAATCGACGATCTTCGGCTGGAGCCGGCCGCCGCGGCGGCGCACCAGCATCACGTTGTCCGGCTTGAGATCGCGGTGGACGACCCCCTTCTCGTGCACCGCGTGCATCGCGCCCGCGACCGGGAGGAGCAGCGCGATCGCCCGCTCCGGCGTCATCGCCACCTCGCGCGAGAGCGCGCTCCTCAGCGACTCGCCCTCGATGAGCTCCATCACCAGGTAGGGGTCCCCCGCCGCGGTCTCGCCGAGGTCGAAGATCCGGACGACCTCCGCGTGGTTCAGCCGGCCGGCGGCGCGCGCCTCGCGGACGAAGTACTCCGCGAGCTCCGGCGACCGGAGCTCGGGCCGCATCAGCTTGATCGCGACCTCCGACCCGAGCGCCACGTGCGTCGCGCTCCAGACCGTGCCCATCGCCCCCTCGCCGATCCTGCGGACCAGCCGGTACTTGCCCGCGACGAGATCCCTCTCCTGGTGGTGCGCGTGGTGGTGCGCGCTGGGCGCGGGCTCGCCCAGCCCCTCGTCGAGATCCCATGCGCCGCCGTCCGTGCCGCTCCAGGTGTCCGTGGTCTCGATGCGCGACATGATCTCTCCTGCCCCGGCTGCGCGGCCTCGCCGCGCCACGACCGCTCTTCACCGCGCCAAGCAGACGGCGTGCCATCCCTGACAAACATGGAAAGGTGCTCCGATGCGCCGGAGCGCCCCATGAAACCCGCGCGACACCGACAGAGACGCCCCACGGCTGCGCCCATGGGGCACTCGGCCACACCCGCCGAAGCGGCGTCCCCGGGCCCCCGCAAAGATGATTTACTGCGGCTCCCCCGCATGCGGACCGAACGGAGGCCTCCCTGATCCCGGCGGCCGCGCTGCGCGCCCTCCCCTGCGCCGCCACGCTCGCCGGCGCGCTCGTCTTCGCGGCGCTGCTGCGCCTCGCCCTCCGGCGCGGCGCGCTCCGCCGCCCGATCCTGCTCGGCTGGATGGTGGCTGGCGCCCTGCCGGCGCTCTACGTGGGCCTCGTCTGGTGCGGCCTGCTCCCGGACGCCCATCTCCGGCTCGCGCGGCCCTGGGGCGCGCTGCTCGCGCTGGGCGCCACGTCGTTCATCGCGCTCCGGTACCTCGCGCTCGCGCTCGCCTCGGCGTACGCCCGCCGGCAGGGGGCGTGGCGCGCGCGGCTCGGCGACTTCCTCGCCCCCTTCGCCGCGTTCGCCGCGGCCATGGCCGTGGCCGGGCCAGAGCTTGGCCGGCCACTCGACCGGCTCACCGTCCTGATCGCGATCGATCGCAGCCGCTCGATCGACCTCGTGCCGAGCGCCGACCGGCGCGTCGCGCAGGAGCTCTCCGTCGCCGAGCTCGGCATGCGCGAGGACGATCGGATCGCCACCATCGCGTTCGCCGCGGGCGCGGCGACCGAGGATCCGCCGCGCCCGCGCTCGCAGCTCGCGGCCCCGCAGCGGGTCGCGCTCGGCCGGGACGGGACGGACCTCGCCGCCGGCATCCGGCGCGCGCTCGCCGAGGTGCCGCCGGACTCCGCGGCGCGTGTCGTGCTGCTCAGCGACGGCGTCGCGACCCGCGGCGACACGATGGCCGCGGCCGCCGCCGCCGTCGCTGCCGGCCTCCCGATCGACGTGATCCCGCTCGAGCAGCGGCTCGTCCCCGACGTCCGCGTGGTCGCCCTCCGCGCGCCCGCGCGGGCCGACGAGGGGGAGGCGCTCGATCTGCGGCTCGTCACGTCGTCGCCGTCGCCGGCCGAGGTCGAGATCCGCCTCCGCCGCGACGGCGAGCTCATCGCCCGCACCGAGGCCTCGATCGCGGCGGGAGAAGACGTGCTGCGCATCCGGGAGAAGGCGCCGGGGCCCGGGCTGCACCGCTACGACGTCGAGATCACCGCGAAGGATCCGAGGCTCGACGAGGCGGCCGAGGACAACGCGGCGAGCGCGTTCCTGCGCGTCCGCGGGGCCGCGGCGGCCCTCGTGCTGGAGGGCGACGCCGGGCAGGGCGCGTTCGTCGCGCGGGCGCTCGCGGACGGCGCGTTCCGCGTGGACGAGGGCGGCCTGAGCCGCGTCCCCGCCGATCTCGGCGAGCTCGCCGGCTACGACGTCGTGGTGCTCAGCGACATCCGCGCGTCGGATCTCTCGCCGGGCCAGATCGACGCGCTCGCGAGCTACGTCCGCGACCTCGGCGGCGGGCTCCTCCTGATGGGCGGCGATCGCAGCATGGGGCCGGGCGGCTACGCGCGGACGCCGCTCGAGGAGATCTCGCCCGTCGCGTTCGACCTGAAGCAGGAGCGGCGGCGGGCGAGCCTGGCCGAGGTGATCGGCATCGACATCTCCGGGTCGATGGCGGCGACCGCCGGCGCCCACACGAAGCTCGAGCTCGCCAACGAGGCCGCCGCCCGGTCGGCCTCGCTGCTCGGCCCCGGCGATCGGCTCGGCGTCGCGCACGTCGACACGGCGGTGCGGTGGAGCGTGCCGCTCGGGCCGGTCGCGGACGGCGCCGCGATCGAGAAGGCGATCCGCGCCGTGGGCCCGGGCGGCGGCGGCATCTACGTCGACATCACCCTCGAGGCGGCCTACCAGGCGCTCGACCGGGACACCTCGAGCCTGAAGCACGTGCTGCTCTTCGCCGACGGGTCGGACGCGGAGAACATGGGGCCGTGCCGCGCGATGGTGGAGGCGGCGATGCGCCGCGGGACGACGACGAGCGTCGTGGCGCTGGGCCAGGGCAACGACGTGCCGGAGCTCGAGGCGCTGTCGCGCATCGGCGGCGGCCGCTTCTACCTCGTCGAGGACGCCACGCGGCTGCCCGCGGTGTTCACGCAGGAGACCATCATGGCGGCGAAGAGCGCGATCGTGGAGGAGCCGTTCCACGTCGCGCTGGGCGCGCCGTCGTCGATCACCGCCGGCGTGCCGTTCGGCGAGGCGCCGCCGCTCGGGGGCTACGTGGTGACGGTCGCCAAGAGCCGATCGGCGGTGCTCTTGTCCGGGCCGGAGGGTGATCCGGTGCTCGCCGTGTGGTCGGCGGGGCTCGGCCGGGCCGCCGCGTTCACGAGCGATCTCAAGGGCCGCTGGGGCGCCGCGTGGACGCGCTGGCCCGGCGCGGCGCGGATGATCGCGCAGGCCGCGCGCGACGTGACGCGCAAGGAGGAGGATCCGCGCGTGCGCCTGGAAGCGGACGCGTCGGGCGGCGAGCTGTCGGTGCGGGCGAGCGTGATCGGCGACGACGGGCGTGCGCAGTCGTTCCGCCGGCTGGTCGTGCACGTCGCGGGGCCCGACGGCTTCTCGCGAGAGCTGCCGCTCGAGGCGACGGGCGCGGGCGCGTACACGGCGAAGCTTCCGCTGTCGCGGCCGGGGACGTACGTGGCGGTGGCCCGGGACGAGCTCACGGGGGAGGCGGTCGGGACGACGGGGGCGGCGATGACCGCCGGCGAGGAGCTGCGCCCGACGGGCAGCGATCTGTCGCTGCTCGGGCGGATCGCGGAGTTCACCGGGGGCAAGCGGCGCGACACGCTCGCGGGCATCTTCGAGGATCGGGCGTCGAAGCGCTTCGCGTACCGGGACGCGACGCCGAGCCTGGTGTTCTTCGCCGCGCTCGCGCTGCTGCTCGCGGTGGCGGCGCGGCGGCTCGCGCTGCCGGAGGCGGCGGCGGCGTGGCTCGCGCGGGCGGGAGAGCGGCTCCGCGCGGCGCGGTGGGGAGCCGCCGCGGAGCCGGCCGCCGCGGGCGCGACCGTGGGGGCGCTGCTGTCGGCCAGGGAGCGGGGGCGCGAGCGGCGCGAGGGCGCGCAGGCGGGACCGGCGCTGCGCGATGACGGGCGCGGCGGGGGCGAGCCGGCGCGGGGGGCGCCCGGGGAGCCGGCGCAGCCGGTGCGGGCGCCGACGCAGCCGGGGCAGGCGGCAGCGCAGCCGGCGTGGACGGCGCCCACGCGGAGGCCAGCGCAGGCGGGATGGAGGGCGCCGCCCGAGGGGCCCGCGCCCCCGGGATCCTTGGGGCCCGAGCAGGCGGGATGGCCGGCAGACCAGGCAGCCGCGCGGCAGGAGCAGCGCGGAGCGGCCGCAGCGCCTGCGGCGCGGCGAGCCATGCACGAGACCCCGGCGCCCGCAGACCGCGAGGCGGCGCGCGAGGGGCGGCCGCTCACCGCGGCGGAGAAGATCCTGGCGCGCCGCCGCGGGCGGCAGTGAACGTGTCACGCAGGCCCGCCTCATGAGCTCTCGTCGGCGGCTCGACCCGCTCGTGACGGCGGAGGGCGAGCGCGCGCTGAGCGTCGGCGTGAAGGCGCTGCGGAGCGTGCTCGGGGCCGCAGAGGCTGCCAGGATCGACGGGAGCTCGCTCGCCCGAGCGCACGGGCTCACGCCGGAGGAGCTGCGCAACCCCGACTTCCGGCTCTCCTATCGCCGGTGGATCGCGCTCTGGGACGATGTCGTCGAGAGGGCCGGCGATCCGGGCGTCGGGCTCCGCGCCGCGGAGGCGCTCTCGATCGGCCACTGGGATGTGATGGACTACGTCGTCGCGTCGAGCGACACGGTGGGCGACGCCTTCCAGAGGTTCTCGCGGCACTTCGCCGTCATCAGCACGGCCGTGCGCCATGTCCTTCACGTCGATCGCACGGAGGCCCGGCTCGTCCGGGAGCACGTACCCGGCGCGCCCCCGCACCGGGTCGCGACCGAGTTCGGCTTCGCGAACATCGTCCTTCGCTTCCGCGCGCTCGCCGTCACGCCGTGGTCGCCTTCCTCGATCCAGTTCCGTCACCCGCGCTGCGCCGAGCTCGAGGCGTACACCCGGATCTTCGCTTGCCCGGTTCGATTTCGAGCGCCCGGCGACGCGATCGTCCTCCCGCGCGCGGCGCTCGCGACGCCGATGAAAGGGGCCGCCCCCGAGCTCTGTGCCGTCCTCGAGCGCCACGCCGCCCTCCTCGTGCAAAAGCTCCCGCCCGCCCAGGCGAGCCTCGTGGAGCGCGCGCGGCACGCGCTCGCCCTCGAGCTGCACGGCGGAGCTCCCAAGCTGGCGACGGTGGCGAAGCGGCTCGGGCTGAGCGCGCGCACGCTGCAACGACGCCTCTCGGAGGACGGCGTTCCCTTCCGAGCGCTCGTCGAGAAGACCCGCGAAGAGCTCGCGCTGCGCTACCTGGAGGATCCCGCCCTCGGGCTCGCGGAGATCGGCTCGCTGGTGGGCTTCTCCGATGTGAGCGCGTTCTACAAGGCCTTCCGGCGGTGGACGGGGAGCACGCCGGGCCAGCTCCGCGAGCGCTCCGTGGCGTAGCCGAGGGCACCGCCGGACAATCGATTGGCGTGGCGGCACAATGCCCGGGGCGGCCCGGGCTCGTACGCTCCGGTCATGCGCTCGTTCGCCCGCCGCTGTTGTCTGACGTGCGTCGTGCTCGCCTCGGGCTGTCTGGATCCGGGTGCGCCTGGAAACCTCGTCCCGAGGACGGTCGCGGAGGACGACACGCTGCCTCGCTTCACCCTCCGCGACGGCGCCCTCATTCACCTTCGCACGCAAGGGGACCCGAAGAACCCCACCCTCATCACGCTGCACGGCGGCCCCGGCGGCGACATGCGCGGCATGCTCGGCCTCGGCGCGCTCGCCGAGCGGTACTTCGTCGTCCACTGGGATCAGCGAGGCACCGGTCTCTCGGAGCGCGTCCCTTCATCGGACTTCACCGTCGAGACGTACGCGGCGGATCTCCACGAGCTCGTCCAGCGCTTCTCCCCCGACGCACCGGTCACGCTGTTCGGGCATTCGTGGGGCGCCATGTACGCGGCCCTCTATATCCAGCGGCACCCCGACCGCGTCGGAGAGGCCGTCCTCAGCGAGCCGGGCTTCCTGAACGCGGCGATCGCGAACGAGACCGAGCTCTTCACGTTCGGCCTCACCGCCGAGGGGCTGAACGATCTCGGTTGGTCTGAATGGGCCATGAGCCCCGACGGAGACGCGCGCGCAGACTTCCTCCTCTCGTTGGGACAGGGCTGGTCGCAGCCAGGGTATTACGAAGATCCGGACGACCCGGACAACTTCAAGGCCTTCCGCCTGGGCGCGCGCGCGATGCGGGACCTGCAGAGCTCGGCGAAGACGGACGGAGCGTGGGACTTCGATTTCTCTTCCGGTCTCGATCGCTTCTGCAGGCCGGTGACCCTGATCGGAACGACGATCAACACCGTCATCGGGTTCGAGCAACAAGAGCGCCGCCACGCCCCTCTTTTTTGCGACGTCGAGCTCGTCCGCATCGAAGGTGAAGACCACGGCTGGGTGAACAAGCACCCCGATCGTGTCATGGAGGTCCTGCGCGCCCATCTCGGCGCATACGAGGGGGCGAGATGAGGGCCGTCGCCCTCGCCGCGGCGATCGCCGCGACGGCGGTCTCCGCGGTCGCGTCGGCCGCGCCCATCTGCGGGTATCAAGGGGAGCAAGAGAGCGCGACGCACGTCAATCTCGGATGGAACTCCGCGCCCGCTCTGGAGCTCGCCTACGGGCGAGCGATTCCGATGGAACGGCTCGTGCGCCGCCTCGACCTCGAGATCGGGCTGACGCTGCCGGTCTTCCTCGTGCCGGCGCTCGACTCCTTCCGCCTGGAGCCGGCGGCGCGCGCGACGCTCTTGCAGCACGGCGGCTGGGGGCTCGCCGGGCGCCTGGGGCTGCCGGTGCAGACGGGCGACAACCAGACGTTTCGGTTCGTGAGCGTGGGCGCGCACCCCGGGCTCGCAGGCGGGTATTTCCAGCGCGGCTGGTTCATCGCGCTGGAGGTGGATTACACGGCGATCCTGAGCACGTACATCGCGGCGAGCGATCGCGCGCGCGCGACCTACGAGGGCATTCGCGACGGCTTTTATGCGCCCGCGGGGGGCTACCTCGACGCGAGCCTCGCCTTCGGGTTGTCGATCGGCTCGAGCGTCGAGCTCGGGCTGCGCGCGGGCTATCGCTCCACCCACGGCCTCGAGCCGCCCCCGCTCGTCCCCTTCCGCGCCGAAGTGGGCGTGTCCTACGCGTTCGGAGCGTCGGCGGCGGCGCCCCCCCGAGAGATCACGCAGTAGCGTGGCGCACGGGCGGCCCTCCCCCGCTCGCCTGTGACATGGATTCTCGTCCATCGCGAGGCGGACGCGACGTCGGGGGAGACCGTGTACTTTCGGCGCCACCCAGGCGGCGGCCGCGCTCACGCAGCGAGGACGTCGGAGTAACGATAGGGGGCGTCCGAAACGATAGGGGGCGTCCGAGGAGAACGCGTGCGCGATCCGCTCCGCTGGGACGCCGCCGCGAACCAGCGCCTTGCGGGCGTGCTCGTTCATGTGAGCTCTGGCCCGCATTTCGCGGCGAAGGCTATCGCGCGCCTCGGCCAGGCCGGCTGCCAGCGACTCCCGGCACCGCGCCAGCACCTCCCGGCGACTCCCCAGCAACCCCGGGACGCGTGCCAGCACCCGCCGGTACGGCTACCCGGACCCGCTGGTGCGGCTACCCGGACCTGCTGGTGCGGCTCCTCCGACCTGCTGGTACGCTTCCTCCGACCTGCTGGTACGCTTCCTCCGACCTGCTGGTACGCTTCCTCCGACCTGCTGGTACGCTTCCTCCGACCTGCTGGTACGCTTCCTCCGACCTGCTGGTACGCTTCCTCCGACCTGCTGGTACGCTTCCTCCGACCTGCTGGTACGCTTCCTCCGACCTGCTGGTACGCTTCCTCCGACCTGCTGGTACGCTTCCTCCGACCTGCTGGCACGATTCCCGGCCGTCTCGACGGCGCTGGCCGCGCTCTCCGGCCCGCTGGCCGCGCTCCACGGTCTGCTGGGTTCGCGCCCCGGCCTGCTGGGACGCGTCTCGGGCCCGCCGCCACGCGGCGCGAAGCGCCGCCGACAGCAGCGGCTTGCTGGGCCGTATGCGTACCGCACGGCGTCCTGAGTACCCTGCGGGTTCATAAGATAGGCTCTCTCCAGTTCTCGAGCATGAGCGGGTACCCCGCATCTTGGATCTTGACGAAATGGCGCGTGTTTCCCGTTGCGACGGGAAGCCCATGACGGATCGCCGTCGCTGCAATCAGGGTATCCTCGATCGTCAATTTGCTCCCCAGGCGTTCAAGATCGGCTCGGATCCGGCCCGCGAGCTCGGCTACCGTGGGGTCAAGCCACAAGACCTCTGCTCGCGCCAGCAGCGACAAAAATTGTTGAATCCGATCGTCACGACCCACGCGCGAATAGCCGTAAACTACCTCCATCACGGTGACCACTGAGAGCGTATAGCGTCCGAGCTCTGCGTGATACTTGCGCGCCCTCTCTGCGACGATCGGATCCTTCGCCTTGAGGATCTCGGACCAGATGTCCGTATCAAGAAGGGTTCTCGTCGCCATTGAAAGCCTCGCGCCCCTGGTGGCGCGACATGATCGCGACCTGGTGGATCTCGTCGGCGAGCTCCGGCTCGTCGGCGAGCAGTCCTAGGAACGGATCGTCCGGTGGGTTCGCCAGCCCCGCCGGCTCGCTCCGGGTGCCGCCCAGCTCCCGAACGATACGTTCGATGAGCGTGCGCTGCGCATCGGTCGGAAGACTACGGATCTCCTGGAAAATTTGCTCGGCGTCCATCATGCCCAACCTCCACTTCCGCCGCTGTCCAGTCTAGCATGTCGCGCCGTTCCCGCCGTTCCCGTCGCGGCAGCCGCGCTGGGGACGCAGGCAGCGCCGGAGGTGGGGCCTCCGTCAAGGGCAGCCTCGGAGCGAACGGTGGCGCAGGGATCGCAAGGGCAGAGGCTGCAGCCGCGCCCGACTGCGCCCCACCCCTGCCCAGTCGAGCGCGATCCCTGGCGGACGGAGCGCCTTCGTACCGAGTGCCGTCGTCATGAGGCCCCGCGCATCCCGGCGGTGGAAGCGGGCCCGGATCGAGCGCGAGGCAGGCGCCGGTGGATTGCGCTCCCGCTGCGCACGTGTCCACGGCTCTCCTTCGTCGGGCCTGGGAGGCCGCGGTCACGCAGGCCCACCCGTGCACCATGAGGCCCGGCGGCCCAACGACCTCGAACTCACCGGCGACACCCGCAGGAACGACGTGCCATCCTACCACGGGCGTCCCCGGAACCGAAGGGCGTCCGCAAGACAAGAAGCGGGCGTCGTCCGGTGCAGTTCGTGTTTGGGCGGCCGGCCGCGGATGGATGCTCGTGGGTGGTCTCGCTGTCTCGTGCGTCGAGCTGAGGGCGTGAGTTGGGCGGCCCGCCCGGCTGGTGGCTCCACGTGCTCGGGTGCTGGTCACGCACGATGCAACCTCCTCAGGGAGTGAGCTCCGCGGCGTGATCCAAGTCCACGAACATCGCGGAGTGGTCGGATACGCCGCGAACCCGCAGTTCATGCGAGTAGGCAACTGCGCGTACCGCTCCAGCAAGGTCGGGCGACGCAAGCACATGGTCGAGGCGGAACCCGTTGTTCGCGTTGCTCACCCAGGAAAACTCGCGACCTTGCGGGTTTCTAGTTCGCCAGATGTCGACCCACCCTTGTCCCAAGAGTCCCGCGAAGTGCTTAGCGCACAATAGAGTGGCGCCGGACTCGTCCTCGTAGTGCAGGCCAGTGTTAAAGTCTCCCACAAGCAGTGCGCGCCCACCGAGAAGCTCGGTTCGCCCGAGAAGCCAGTCGAACAGTGGCGCCTTGGCCTTCATGTTGGGGGAATACAACCCGCATACGATCAAGTCATCGAATACCGCAGTAACCGACCGATGCTCGTAACCTGCTGGGATCCCCACTGGTGGCCGAACGTAAAACGGACGACGTGCGGCCACGAGAACGGAATTCTGCTGCAGCCGCGTGGTTGCCACGGATTGGTGAAGGAGTCCGTGCTTTTGAAGACCTGCCTGAATCGCACTCCCAGTGCTGCCCGGTCGGAACTCGGTCACGACCGCGATGTCCGGGAGCAGTGCCTCCAAATGCTGAAGAATCTGCGGCACGCGCCTGCCACCGCCATGCTGGATGTTCCAGGTCACGATCCGCATGCCATCATCCTCGCCGCAGTCCTGCGCTCGTTCCGCCGCCCAACGCTCAGCATCAGCGGCGGCGCGTAGCGCCGTCCGCTGCATGCTGTTGTTAGGCGTCTCGTCTCCCGGTGTCTTCATGATCCTTCATCTCTTCGCTCGGTTACAGTTGCTCCAGCAATCCCGCGACACAGTTCAACTGCTGCCTCACTTGTGCTCCGTGGGTGGTCCGGGCGCTCGTCGCCACTCACACCTATGGAAGTAGTGAGTGCGCGTCGGCCGGTCACCAGTCTTCCAGGAGCGCATCGCGCTGCTCGCGGGAGCCGATCGACGACGCTTCGACCGCCTTCCGCAGCGACTTCAGGTACCGCCGCGTGTCCCGGTCGTCGTCGAGGACGGCAGCGACCTTCCTAACCGCCGGGCGGCTGTGAACGATCGCAAACATCGTCTCCAACGACGCGTTCTGCTTTTCGAACAGGCGCGCCATCGCCTTGGCGAGACGCTCACACTTGTCCCAGTCCCTCCAGTACGACGACGACGGCGCGAACTCCCGCAGCCACTCCCATTCGTCGTACTCGAGGCGCGAGTTGCCGGCCGCGTCGTACGTGGGCTGGAAGCATGCGGCGAAGAGCGGCGACTTCAGGTTGCCTTCCCAGAAGGCCAGCGTCAGACCGAATGCAGCCACCCGCGACGGGAATACCCCGGCGCTGGCCGTTCCGGCATTCCACACCGTCGCTAGCCGCGACTGGGTGTACTTCGGGCTTACGAAGCGGCTGCCAAGCTCGAGGTCGGCGAGCGATGGAGCCGAGAGGCTCTCAAGCCACTCCAGCACGGCATCGCGTTGACCACCGAGAGCGGACCGCCACGGCCACGAGAGCTGAAGTTGCTCCGACGCGATCGCGGAGAGGCCTCGAAAGACCGCCGCCTTCCCTCCGAAGCGGATGAGCGCGTCCACCGACACATCGCGCCCCGCGGAAATGATGGCGTCAACGATCGCTGCGCGCTCTTCGTCCGGCAGGCTCATGCCACCAAGCTGGGAGAGAACCTCCCCACTTCGATTGCCTACTTGCCGCCAGAGAACGGGCGAGGACGCGAGTTGATGGTTCGCACCGACGACGGTAGGCAGATACGCTGCCTGCGCATCCCCGAAGGACTCCAGGTCGCTCGAGGTTAGAAGGAGCACAGCAGCGCGAAGCACGCGTTCTCCAACCTCCGTCAGCGCGCCCCCCAACAGCGACAGGACGAGCGCTACACCCTCCGATCGAGAGTCCTCAAATAGCCGCCGCGTCTGCTCCTCGAGCGTCGTGGCGATCGGGGCGAGGTCGTTGTCTCGATGCCCACTGAGGTCTTGAAGAAGCTCGCGCCGCGCAGCGGCACCTGACTCCGCGTTGGCCCGGTCGAACACCATGCCGACGAGGCGACTACGCACGCCGGGGGCGATGTCCTTCGCGTCCACGACGCTCGCGAGAGCGGTCCGCGCCGACGAGCCCGGTGCGTGCCACGCGCCGAAGAGCGGAGCGAGACTCGGCACCACGCCTCGTGAAGCATCGGCCCCTGCAGCGGCATCAAGCCATGAGCGAAACGTCGATTCGCCTCGCTTGTCTCCTTCAAGAAAGAGCTCGACCCATGCATCTACGGTGCCGGGGGTTCGAAGGTCGAGCACGAGCGCCGCGCCTGCGCTCTTGCGAAACTGCGACGACGGGACCGCTCGCGGGACAGCCTGAAGGTCCATCAGCGCACCAGCCACCGAGCGGGGCATCAGTGCGCCCGTGCAGAACGAGAAGCGCGCCCGGGCCGCCGGCCAAAGATCCTCCCACAATCGAAGGATCGTGAGTTCGAGTTGACCGGCCTTCTCCACGGTCACGATCACCGGGCGTGCTTGGCCGAGCACAGCTCCGACGAGAGCGCCGGCTGCCGTCGGATCTGCGAAACCGTCGACCTTGCCACCATCGCCCGCTCCCTCGAGCTCGATCGGGATCGCTGCTGCACTTTCCACGCCCTCCTGTTGAGGCCGGCGGAACTTCGAGACGAGGCTCGATGCGGATGTCTGCGGGAGCTGCTCACGAGACAGCAAGAGGGAATGCGTCCACACGCAGCCGGGTCGCTGCATCTCGGGTGCGTACCAAGTCTTCGCGAAGACGAAGAACTCACTCCCAGGCAACGGATACCCCGTGAGGTATTCGTCGAAGCCCGGATGCATGGCGGGACCGGACATGTCGCTCAAGACCAGCATCGCCCGTGCAGAGTCGGCGCTGAGAGACACCGAGCTGCTCAGCAGGCGGTGCCCATCGCGGTAGCCGTGAATCGCCTGGTGGATGCTCACGGGAGGCATGGCCTACCTCTCCTCCAAGAGCCACGCGATCGGCTTGGTGATGTCCTGACCGGCCTCATTGCCGTGCAGCACCTTGATTCGTTTCAGTGCGTCGTCGAGATCGAGCAGCGCCCTCTTCTGCTCGTCCACCGTGATGTCACCTCCTTGCGCGCTCACGCCGAACACCGTGTGCTCAAGGCGGTCATCGTTCGACTCGAGGAACTGCCGCAGCAGCGGCATTTCGCGCGCCAGGTACTCGTGCGGCGTCCCGGTGAACGATGCCTTCTCGACGAGATCCCATGCCGAGATGACAACCGCGACCCGCACCTTCCTCGCAGCGCTTTCGAGGGCGAACTGCAGCAGTTCGACGAGAGCCACCTGCGTCGGCAGCTTCTCGATCGACCACGGCTCGATGGCGCTAGGCGACGCGCTGCCGCCGGCCACAGCGGGCTGGGTAGGCGCACCGTCGAGTACGGCGCTGAGCTGCCGCGAGTACGTAATCCGCGTGCCCTCCTTCACCCGAGGGTGGACAAACAGCACGAAGCCCGTCGCTCGCTGGATATTCTCGTGGTGGCCCACGGCGATCTTGCGGTCACGGAGTTGCTGCTCGAACGCCTCACCCGAGAGGTCCGGTACGGTGAGTTCGAAGTCGGTAGTGCCGCTCGCAAGGCTGAGAACCACCAACTGCTCGTGTTCAAGCTTGGTGCGCTGGACCTGCGAACACGCCTGCCAGTCCGTCGTGATCTGATGGAGGTACGTCCGATCGACGCTCAGCCCCTTGAGCTTCAGGCGCGTCTCACTGCTGCGGTCGTCCAGGACATGCCAGAGCGCCGCCAGGAACGTCGTCTTCCCCGAGCCCGGCAGACCCATGAAGAGTAGGTTTTCTGCGGTGCTCAAGACTCCCTCCTTGCGGAGTGCCGCCAACCGTACTTTGCGAATTCACGGGCATCGATCGGAGGGGCGTTCTGGGGCGCCGCGCCTGCGCCCACAGCGACGGGCGTCGTCCAAGCAATGAAGGCATCTACCAAGCCGTCGTTCAGGGGCACCTTGCTCTGGTCGACTTCGGGCCTCGCGGCGATACGCCGGAATCCAAGGTGGGGGACTCGATCCCCGAACTTCGTTCTAAGCTTCGTTTCGGTCGTGTTCAGGAACTCGACGGCTGCTTCACCTGCCTCGACAACGCGATCGAGCTTCGAGAAGACGAACTCTACTCGGCAGCGACTCCCGATCATCTTCGCGTCGAGGAAGCTCTCAAGAATGCTTGATGCATCCGACTGTGCGTTCGTCCTCTGCGCGTTGACGGCGAGGCGCGCACCGTCCACGAGTACGACGATCGTGTTGGCGCGATGGAGGAAGGTCAGTCGCTCGCAGTCCTCTCGTGAATACTTCGCGAGTCGAAAGAGTTCCCCGGAGATCGCCGAGAGCAGGACATGGCGCCGCTTCGCGCCGGGATCGGTTCCGCGCAGAGCGAGGTGGTAGTAGGCGGCTTCGTCGGAAACCGGAGTGTGAGGCGTATCAGGGTCCGCGCCGCCGGAGGCGAGGCGGTTGAGGTAGCAGATCTGCTCGAAGCCAAGCAGCGAGCGCGAGCCTGCGAACTGGAATCCAGCGAACGGGCCGTCGCTCAATCGCTCATAGAGAGAGGCAAGCGCCGTCGTCTTCCCACTCTCGGAAGCTCCCGCGAAGACAACGAGATGAGCCGGCGAGCGCAGGGTCACCGCATCGGCGTCCTCGCTGCTGAGTTCGTTGCCCGCGTACACATCGATGAAGGCCGGCGCGGGCTCCTCGACCGGGGCGTTGGCGGCGGCGGCCTCTGCGGAAGGAGCATCAGCCATATCAGTCCTCCGTGGCTGCGAGGGTGCGCAGCAAGACGGCTTCTACGTAGGCCTGCTTTGCAACGACCTCCGGCGAGAGCGGTTTCGTGGCAGCAACGCCGCCGGTCTTCTCGAAGTACTGCTGCCAGTTCGCCGTGCCGCTCCTTGCCCGCTGCAATAGAGCGAGCGACAAGGGCGCGAGGTCCAACGCGCGCTCGGGGAGGTCAGCGGTCCGCGTCTTCGACCAGTCGTCGGAGACGGCGTTCACGTACACGTTGAGCGGCTGGTCCTTGTTTCTCCCCTTGGTCGAGCTCACAACCCTCTCCAAGAACGCAGTAACCTCACGCGGCCCCAAGGCAGCGTCGGTGAGGTCGGCCAGCTCCCACCCAGCAGTGAGGGGCACCTCGTCTTTCAGCGCACTCCATGGCTTGTGGAGGTCCCGACTGCATCCGCCCTCCAACCACCACAGGATGTTGGTCTCCTCGTCTGCGCAGCGAAGATCGTGCGCAGCGTCGGCAAGAGCGCTCTCCGAGCGATGCACGGCCTCCAGGATGGTCTGAAAGGCCGTCGCGAAACTCTGGCGCAGGTGATTGTGGTCAGGAACGTTGGTCTCGATCGTCTTCGAGAAGGCCTTCTCTTCCTCGGCAGTCAGGAGGGTCGAGTCAAAGCCCTTTCGGCGTCGCTGACGCCTCGCCAGTTCCTGGAGAGCGGAGAGCACCTCCAGGCTGATCTCCTCCAGAGGCCCCTCCGCGATGCGAAGGCGTGATGCGGCGAGAGCAGCACCTGCGAGAACGGCCGTGCGAGGGTTGTCGTCCTCCTCATCGCGCGTCACAACGTGGACGAGTGCGGCTCCAGCGAGCACCTGCTGCTCAAGTTCGTTGTTGCGCTGCTGAAAAGCAGGATCGTGCTTGCGAAACGCCGCCAAGAAGGGCTCGCGCGACGTGACCTCCGGCAGTCCCTGGAAGATGCGAACCGTCTCGAGAACCGCATCGTCCTTGTCGTGGAGAGTCGCGCTCCACTCCTCGACGCCAGCCCATCGGCTCTTAAGAACGTCACCGTTCGGTTCGATGCGGACCAGCCGATACCACTCTGCGAAGTTCTTGTGCATGGGCGCTACTCTCCGACCTGCGAGTTACGAAAAGGGTTGAAGGGCGCCCGGTCGTCATGGCGCTGTTCAGTCTCATCCCACAGCTCCGCGAGACGCTGTGCCTCCACCGCCCGCTGGAAGACCTCGAGGAACACGGTGCTGGGAGGCAAGGCGTCATCTCCCTCGCGCATCAGCCCGAGCGTCAGCGCGATCTGGTACCGATCAAGCGTCGGAAGCCTGAGGAAACGGAACGTGAGTCGCTGCTTGTGGTCCTCAGCGCTGGGGTTCGCGTCGACGGCCGGTGTGGCGGGGACCTCGACCGGAGCGGGAACAGGCCGAGCGACCTGGGCAACCGCCGCCGAGGGGGCCTGCTGGGGGCTTGCGGCTACGGGACGGCGGCGCGGAAACCCGGGCCACTTGAACTCGCGGTACTCCATGCCGCTGTTGGGGTCGTACTCGGCGACGAATCTCGTCTCAGGCTGATGCCAGCGCCGCTGGTACAAGCGCAGGCCGATGTGTTCCTCGTCGCGTCGCTCGATCTCGAGCACGTTGTATGTGGGAACCCACGCAGGCTCGCGACGCTCTGGATGCATGGCGCCGGCGACAAGACGGACCCTGTCGTTGATCACGTCCACGCGCTGGGCGTGCTTGTGTCCGAAGAGCTGGATGTGAACCTTGGACTTCAGGTGGTCTTCGACGGGATCTTGGTCGAGGAACCACTCGGGCGGGTGGTGGCAGAGCGTCAGGTGCAGGACGCCGTTCTCACGCTGCACGCCAGCGTAGGCGGTTCCGAGGACCATCTTCCCCTTGTCGTCCTCGGCGTTCGACACGTAGGCGCTGCAAATGCCACGCATGCGAATCGTCGTGCCACACGCGAGATGGAGATCGCGCTGCCAGTACGGCGCCTTGGCCGAGATCTCACACCCGTAGGGTTGGGCGAACACGTTGTACTCGGCCAGCGGCGCGAGGAGCGCGCTCGCCGACTGGGTGTCGGAGAAGTACTCGCGCAGCTTCGAATCGATCGCTGGGCCGGCGAGAGCACGGATGCTCTGGTGGAGTATCTTCGTGATCACGCCACCGGCGAGCCTTCGATCAACATCGTGATTGCCCGGTACGACGGACACCTGCTGCTCCTCGCACCCGACGGCATCGCAGACCTTTCGTAGCCACGCTGAGGCGTGCTGGTACTCCTCCTTCCTCCCTGAGAAGGCGATGTCCCCGGTGACCAGCACGCTGGTGGCGGCACCGAGCTTCGTGGTCAGCTCGGTGGCGTCGCGGAGCAGCTCGTCACGAACGTTCTGGTCGACGTCGTGAACGTTCCCCGACGAGCCGGTGAAGTGGATGTCCGAGAGATGTACGAGGACGAGTTTCTCCATACGGTCAGCCCCCCAGGACCTTCAACGCGGCGGTCTTCGGATCCGCGAAGTAGGTCGGAGCGACGTGCTTCATGAGACCGAACACCGCGCCAAACTGGGAATCGAATCTTCTCATGCGTCTGGACCCTCGGAACGCCTAACGACTGGGGCTTGTGCTGCCGTGCGCTGTGCCTCGCTCCGCTCGCCACAGCGCACGGTCAGCACCAAGCCCTTGTTAGGCGGAGTTTGCATCGGCTTCGATCTGAAAGGACGTTCCCAGAACCAGGCCGGCGGAAAGGACCAAGTCCGCGATGTAGGTCCAAGCCTCCTTCACGGTTCGCTTGCGCCCATCTACAAGGCATTCGCGAAAGCCGGTGGTCATGCCCGGGGAGACAAAGTCCCTGACGCTCGGACGAGCAAAGGCAACGAGAGGGTTGGAAACCGGCCGTGCGGGAGCGAAGCTGAACATGCCATCCACACGAGCCTCGGGCGTGGCTCCCCAGTAGAGGCGATATTTGACCTCCGAGCTGCCAGCCAAGGGCTGGCACGAGGCGCGCTCGTCGTCATCATCCCAGCCTTCGATCCCACAGGCCCCACGTAGTCCCTCACCGTCCGTATTTCCATCGGTATAGGCCAGTGGCTTCAGGGTGGCTTCGACGAACGACTGCGCCACGCGCCCAGTCAGCGTCCTGGGCCCGCTGCGAATTCCGTAGGACACGCTGTCCGAGACCACGAAGACGGTATCCAAAACAAAGGAGCCGCCGACGTTTGATCCGAACAGCACGACGTCTCCGCGATGCAGATCTCGCAGGTAGGTGGGCGTCCCGTCCCTCCTGACTTGTTTGCAGCACGAGTAGATGAACGGACCATCGAACACGAATGGATCCGTATTCTGAAGACCGGCTCGTCCTGGAAAGGTCACGGCCCGCGGTGCAAACGCCGTATGCGCTTCGCCTCCGTCAGTCAGCGCGATGCCCGTCGCAGGGGCCTCCCACTCACCCCAGAAACTGAGCCGCGTCGCGCTTTCGGAATGACCGGACACGGATGCGTTGAAGGTACCCGGCGCAACCAGGAAGCTCCGACGATGCTCTCCGGTGTTCCAGGGCTTGATCCCTGGGCCTTGGTGAGCCGGCTGGCGGCCAGGGTGCATAAACTGAACGAGTCTCGGCATGTTCATTGCTCCGTGTGGATCTCCCGCCTAACGCCTCGCCAATCTGCTGCGGGGCGGGCTGCCGCGCGAAGCGCGGTTGCCCGAACCGGCAGCCGCATTGGCTTGTTCGGCGCCCGGTCAGGAAGAACGAATCACGCGACCACCACCGCGGCTTGCGTTCTCCCGTCGTCATCTCGAAGGGCTGCGCGTCTTTCGTCGGCGCGCGGGCTGCCGCCCCGATGCCGCCCCGAGGCGCTTCTGAATCGCCGCTTGGGTTTGGCGGGGCAGCGTCGCGAGGTACTCCTCCGACAACGCACGAAGCATCGCGTCCGGCAACGCGAGCACCGCCTGCGCCTCGGTGAGCCCGGCGAGGCGCTGCTCGGGGGCGAGCCCCGCGAGGCGCTGCTCGGGCGCGTACGCCTGCAGCACCTGCTCGGGGGCGAGCCCCGCGAGGCGCTGCTCGGGCGCGTACGCCTGCAGCACCTGCTCCGGGGCGAGCCCCGCGAGGCGCTGCTCGGGCGGCAGCCGCGCAACGAGGCGTGCCAGCGCCTGCTCGAAGCTCTCGACGACCCGCTTTTCGTCCTTCATGTGCCGCTTCCTCTGCCCCGGGAGGGGGTGTCGAACTTGCTCGACATGCTCCAGGAGCGCCCAGAACACCGCGACCTCCGCCGGGGAGAGCGCCGGGATGCCGCCGGGGTCGGCGACCATCCCAGGGGTCACAGTGTACAGCAGATGCTCGCCCTCGCGAGCGTTGGCGGGCACCGTCTCCACCACCCGCAGCGGGAAGACACCGAGCCGCCCCTCGTGCGTGCCCGGCCCGGTCGGTGTGAGCGCGCAGCCGAGCGACATCAGCGCCTCGGTGAAGCGCGGGGTCAGGCGGGGCGCGAGCACGCGGAGGGCGACCGCGGCGGGAGCTTCGATCTCGGCCACCACGAGGTACTGGAGCGCGTACGCGAGGAGCATGCGCGCGTCGTCGCGCTCGAGCTCGTCGGTCGGCCCCTTGAAGTGCACGAGCGTGTGCTCGGCCAGCTCGCCCACCACGCTCGTGAGCAGGCGCGGCCTGGGTGGGGCTCCGCGACGGCTGCGACGGAGGATGACGATGTCGACGCGGAGCGGCTCGCGGGCGAGCTGGAACTCCGAGATGCACTGGTACCAGCCCTCGGGGAGCACGTGCTCCAGGAGCGCGACGAGCACCGGGTGCCAGGCGGTGTAGACGCGAACACGCCGCTGTCGCTGCGAGGATCGAACCTCGCGCGTCGTCGCCGTGCGGTTGCCCTTCGCCATCAGGAGCAGCGCTACCACGACCGTCGCCGGCCGGCGACTTCGTGGCGTGGCGCGGTGACATCGGCGACGGCGTGCTTTGCCCCGCGGCGTTCCCGCCCGCATCAGGTGTTGGGCGACAACAACCGTCGGCTACGCGCTCTGGCGCCGAACGCCTTGCCGTTCAGCGGCCCGCCCGCTGCAACGGCTTGTTCGGCGGCACGTTGTCGGGGAAGGCGAACAACTCCAGCCTTTCTGCGAGTGGCAGCGCCAGTTCGAGGTCGCGGTCCAGGACCGCCAGTGCGCGCTGCCGACGCAGGAGATGTAGGGGGGAGGCGCATCGTCGGAATGCACGGGCTTGTTAGGCGCGGCCACCTTTAGACCGCGTTGGGTGGCGAGACCGATGAGACCTGGAGAAAGCTAGCGAGGTGCGGTCCAGCTGAGCGAAAAATCGTTTCAAAATCTCGTCGCGCACGGCCGCTGCCTACCGTCTTTGCTTCTTCGCGTACACAGGCGCCCGCGGCATGCATCACGAGGTCAGCGATCTCCAGGCCGGCGAGGCAGGCCGCCTTGTCAGCGAAGTACTTGTGGAAGGGAAGCACCGTATTCACGCCGTCGTCTTCGGCGTTCATGTGGTCGTACGCTCCCAGAAAGCGCTGGATGAGGGGGTTCGTCCGCTGGGCGCTCTCGACGATGACGTGAACTTCGCTGAAGGGCCAGAACGTCGGAGCGAGCGCATCCAGGCGCTTCAAGCATGCTGCAACAACAAGCTGGAAGTTCGGGATGGTGACTTCGATCTGCGTCTTGCAAGAGATCACTGCGGCCATCCGCCCAACCTGCGCGGCTTGAAAGAACGCAGAAACAGCGGCTTTCTGTCTGCCAGTGAACCGGTCCTTCGATGCGTGCAAGGGGCCTCTCTTGTTCGGGAAGGCACGCACTTTCATTTCGCGCCAAGGAGCATCGACGGACGATCGGTAGGCGTCAGCGCGAACAACGCAACCACCCAGTCCGAACACGGGATGGTTTCTATCCGCTAGAGTCTCGCCGCCAGTCTCGTCGAGGAATACCAGCAACCCGTCCGTGGGAACGGAGACGGGACCGGCAAGTGTATTGAGAACGATGTCGTCAGCCATCATCGAGTCCCCATAGCATACTCATCGGAAAACTCAGATGCCTTCAATGACGTTGCGTCACGTGTTACCTCGACCTCGCTGCGCAGCGTGTAGGGGGCAGAGTCCTTTCGCCACCACATGCGCGATCGAGAGCTCGTATTTGGAAGTCGCGAATGTGGGTGCCTCCTCCTGGCCCGCCTTGGCACAGTGCCCGCCCGCCGAACGTGCTGTTCACCTGCGGCCGTCGGCGCCGCAAGGGCGCGGCATCGCCGCATCCGCAGCAAGCAGGCCGTCTGGTGCAACAGCACGTTAGGCGCCTCTATATCGTCCATCACGCGAAACTTTCACTCTACCCTATAACGCAGTTTTGTCTTGACATCTTCGCAGAAATTCCTTGCCTCCACTGCCGCTTTGTCGCAAATGTGCTGTTCAGCACTGACCGGCGGGGCGACGGTACTCGAGGAGGGCGCGGTTGCTGGTGTAGGAGGCAGAGCGACTGGCGTGGCGGACGCTTCCGGAGCTGGCACAGGAGAAGTCGAAACGGGCGTTGGTGGAGATACCGTTGTGGTCGACAACGGCACCGGCGAACGGGCACGTGCGGTCGCACAGGCAGTGTTCATTTCTCTCTGCTTCTCGTTCATGGATGCGGCGTATTCGTCGTATAACTTGATCTCGTCATCGTTGCCCGCTCCTATTACGAATGCGGATAGAACCCCGCCAAGCGCGGTCGCACCGGCCGTGATTGTGCCCATAACGGTGGTCGGCGTGGCATCTGAGGTCAAAGTGGTCGAATTGACATGCTGATTGTTGGCCAAGATTGTGGTTGTGACCGCACCTCCAGCGCCGATCAAAGTAGTTATGAGAACCCCAGCATTCTTCTGGGTGACAGTTCGCTTCTTCAGCCAGAGCTGCTGTTGCTTAATTGCGAGACCCACATTGTTGCAGGTCGTCCTTGCCACGACGACAGGATCGTTGTCAATGTGTGCTACAAGGCTGGGTTGCCTTAACTCGCCGGGTGGAGCGGTTGTCGATTGGGGTTCCGGTAGACTACCAGCGCAAGCTGCAAAGATTAGAGTGAATGGTACGGTCAAGGACGAAAGGGAATGTCGAATGGCCATATTGTCAGTTGCTCCTGTGTTAACGCCAGACATGTTGAGGGGTTGAGGCAGGCGAAGGTGTTCCCGGGATGAGCGCTTGGTCTGTCGTGTGTGCATAATGCCAAGACAAGCGGGGGTAGATTTGAGCGGTGCACGGATGAGGGATCTTCCATGTGCGCCTAACGTCGCAATCATCTGTGCCGCGCGATATATCTTCGCATTTTTGCATGTAGGCTGCGAACCGCGGTGCCCGATCACCGTGTTCTCGCGGATGAGTCGCGGCACCCCGCAGCATATCTAGATATCCCCGCGGATAGGTCGCGATCTTCCGCAGGCTATCTGCGCATCTCCGGAGATAGGCCGCCGCTACACAACTACGTATCGCCGTTGATGGGCTTCGGACGGCGACGGTGTGCCGAGAAGCAAGATGCGCGCCTGTGATTGATTGCCTCGGGCGACTGATGTGCGGCCCAAATATCCGCTGGCCGCCGCAACTCGCGCCCGCCCTGCGCCGATAAGGGTCACTGCGGGTCCGATGAACCGGCCCCAACCAATCGGAACCACCCCCATGACCCTCATCGAAGCCGTGCGCGCCACCATCCGGCGCCTGCATTACTCGCCGCGTACCGAAGAGGCGTATGTCCACTGGATCCGGGCATTTATTCGCTTTCATCACGGCAAGCACCCACGGCAGATGGGCGCGGAAGAGGTCACGGCCTTCCTCAACGATGTTGCGGTCGCGCGCCGCAGCGCGGCGTCCACGCAGAACCAAGCGCTGTGCGCGCTCCTCTTCCTTTACAAGCGGGTCCTCGACCTGCAGATACCCCGGCTCGAAGCGCTCGAGCGTGCCCGCCGGCCGGAGCACCTCCCCACGGTCCTCTCGCGAAAGGACGCTCTCACCTTGCTCGAGCACCTGATCCCACCTTTTCGACTCATCGGCGAGCTCCTCTACGGAAGCGGCCTCCGCCTCCTCGAAGCGCTTTCGATTCGCGTCAAAGACGTCGACCTTGATCGACGGCAAATCATGGTGCGCCGCGGGAAAGGACAGCACGACCGGCCGGCCTTGCTCCCCGCTCGGGCGCGCGACGAGCTGCAGGCCCAGCTCGACGCCGTGGCGCAACGGCACAAGAAGGAACTCGCGGCTGGCCGCGGCGAGGTCGACCTGCCCCACGCTCTGCGAGCGAAGATGCCAGGAGCAGCCACGAGCCTCCCCTGGCAGTACCTCTTCCCCGCCTCTCGCCCTTGCACCGATCCAGCGACGGGTCGACAGGTCCTCTACCACCTGCACGAATCGGCGGTGCAAAGGGCCGTGAACAATGCCGGACGGGCGTCGGGGCTCACCAAGCGCGCGACATGCCATACCCTCCGCCACAGCTTCGCGACCCACCTGCTCGAGGCGGGCACCGACATCCGGACGATCCAAACATTGCTCGGCCACAAGGATGTACGGACCACGATGATCTACACCCACATCGTCGACCGCGGTCCTCTCGGCGTGATCAGTCCTCTCGACCGATGACCGCCGCTTCCGCGTGGAGCGCCTTGAACTCCGATCCCACCCCCACGTGCCGTCCCCACGCATCGTGGAAAGGTAGCCTAGCCGACGGCTGGCCCATCTTGTCAAGGAGGCCAGCGCAGGACCGTACGGTCTCTACACCGGACGAAGGCGCGAGCGGGTCCTTTATGCCCTACCCCTCCGAAGCGAAGGAGTGCCCCTGCGACCTCCCGGCCGGTCAGCGACGGGGCTGTTCAGGTTGCCGCAGTTCGCCGAGTTCTCCACCACGCGGGACGGCGTCCGAAGCCGCAACAACGCACGCGCCGGCGATGCGCCAGGTGGAGAAGGGCGCGGATGGCCGCGGGCTGTCGAGGTGCGGACACTGGGGATTGACTGTCAGGTGCCGGCGGGACGTTTGCGCGGCCGACCTCGCTTGATCTCGGGCATCGCGGCGCTGCGGAGAAGAACCCCAGGCGACACATCGAGCGCGTTCGCGAGCCTGACGAGCGTGCCGAGGCTCATGCTCTGCCGCCCAACCTCGATCGCCTGCATCGTCCGCAGCTCGATCCCGGCCGCTTCCGCGAGCTGCTCCTGCGTGATGCCGCGCTGCTGGCGTATCCGCCGCAGGTTCGCCGCGATGTAGAGCAGGAGGGTATCGAGCGTGAGCGTTCGCACGCCCTTCGCGTACTCCCGCGCCGGGTTTAGAATAACGATCCAGCAGATCGGATTTCCTTGACCTGCCGGCTGTCAGTTCGTAACGTGGCGAGACCACAAAAGTGCCGCCCGCGGGTGCTGCTAACACCCCGGGCGGCGTGGCCGAACCCCGCTTCCACGAGGTCCGACATGGAAACCGTACGTCTACGCTCTGACCAGGGCCAAGAGATCGATCCGTCCTCCCGTCGCCGTCCCCGTCCCGCTGCTCTCAGCCGGCTCGCCCGCCCGACCAAACCCCTCCGTCACCAGCCCCCTCACCCCGCCGTCTACCTCGACCCCACCGCGCTCCTCGAACAGCGCCCGCTCATCCGCAGCGCGCTGCGCGCCCGCGGCGTCCGCGCGGCGGATCTCGACGACGTCACGCAGGAGACCGTGCTCGGCGCCTTTTGCAGCATGCGCGCCGGCCGCTTCCGGCCGTCCCCCGATCAGCCGCCGGGCGACGCGTTGCGCGCCTGGCTGGTCGCGGTCGCCCTGCGGCAGGCGTCGCACCACCGCGACAAGGCGTACCGCCGGCACGAGGTGCCCGCGGTCGATCCCGATCGGCTCGCTCCCCTCGCAGCTCCCTCTCCGGAGGCGCGCATCGTCGCGCGCGGGCTGCTCCGTGCCTTCCACCGCCTCCGCACGGAGCTCCGCGAGGTCCTGGCGCTCACCGCCGCCGGCCTGACGACGCGCGAGATCGCGGCGACGCTCGCGATCCCGAGGCCGACGGTGGCCACGCGCCTCCGCCTCGCGCGCCGCCTCTTCGCCCGCTCGCTCACCCGCGCTCGGAGGTGGCCCCGATGAGCGGCGCACCCGTCGACGCCCCCGCCGAGACGGCGGCCGAGATCCCGACCGCGACCGAGGCCGGCCTGCTCGAGATGGTGCTCGGCATCCCGGCCGTAGGGGCGCGCATCCTTGGCGCGGCCGCCCTGCCGTCCCTCGGTCGCCTCTCTCCGGCGGCCATCGCCGAGCGAGCCCAGATCGCGCTGCTCGACGCGACGCGGCTCGCGGCGGCCTTCGAGCTCGGCCGCCGCGCCCACGCCGCGCGGGCTCGCCGAGGCGCGCGCCTCACCGACGCCGCGCGCGTGGCGCGGTACTTCGGGCCGAGGCTCGCGCCCCTCGTTCACGAGGAGCTGTGGATCGCGGCGCTCGACAGCCATGGCCGCGTGCGCGAGACGCGCATGCTCGCCCGCGGCGTCGACGACGCCGTCCACGCAGGCCGCTCGACCATTCTGCGCACGGCGCTTGACATGGCGGCCGTCGGCTTCGTCCTGGCCCACAACCACCCGAGCGGCGATCCGACGCCGACCGCGGAGGACCACGCGATGACCGAGGAGCTGCGCGATCTCTCCTACGCGCTGAACGTCCCGCTCCAGGCCCACGTCATCGTCACGCCGAGCGGACGGTACCACGCCGTCCTGGAGTAGCCATCGCGGAGCCATCTCCGCGACCACGTAGAGCCGTGGCGCGCTACGCGAGCGCTCCGCCGGCGTGCACCGGCGCTGCCGGGTGCCCCGGCGGGAGCCCGATGCGCTGCCGCACCTGCGCGATGCCGACGCCCACGCCCCCTGCTGCGAGCGCGAGCGGCCACGGCTTCCCGGTCGTCTGCCGGATGAACGCGCGCACCCGCCCGACGTCCTCGAGCACCGCCGTCAGCCGCGCCGGATCGTTGAAGTTGTTCACGAAGGCGTTGGCGAGCGCCTGCTGCCCGCTCGTGTTGTCCGCCCGCCCGTCGCTGCCGTATTGCGCCATGAGGAGGTGGGCCATCGGGGGCGACACCCCGGCGAGCAGGATGTTGTTGAACCGGTCGGTGGGCCCGCCGTGCCGCGCGTAGAAGCGATCGAAGGTGCGCGTCATCCAGTCGGCGTCGAACGGGCGCTCGCCGTGCTGCACGATGCACTCGACCAGGTTGCGCGCCATCTTGTTGCCGTTGTTGGCGCCCTGGCCGCCGATCGGATCGATCGACATCGCCGTGTCGCCCAGCGGCGTCACGATCCGGCCGGAGGGCAGCCGTCCGACGGGCTTGCGCACCGCGTGGACGACCCGCCCGTTCTGCCATCCGTGCTTGTCCGACAGCTCGGCGCTCCTGAACCACTCGTAGTCCCAGGGGATGAGCTCCTTCATCAGCCCCTTGGCGATCGCGACGATCTCCTCGCCTGACCTCGCGCCCTGGAACCTGTCCAGCGGCCCTCCGGGCACCGCCTCGAAGAGACAGTTCCAGCTCGGTCCCACGTCCTTGTGGTGGTAGGGCACCCAGAACGCCTCCCCGAGGCCCGCGAACAGGTTGAACTTGACCGGGAGCATGGGGATGCCGTCGAACCCGAGCTTCGGGCCGGTCACGCACATCATGACGACGTTGCGCTGCGCCTCCGTGTGGACGTTGCGCGCGGCGTCGCGCTCGAACAGGTTGCACAGATCGCCGCGTCCAGCAGCGACGACGGTGAGGTCGTTCTCGGCGGCGATCGTGTCGAGCCGCGCGATCGTGACGGGCTCGATCACGATCTTGCCGCCCCGCCGCTCGAGCTCGAGCATCCACCGGTGGCTCTGGAGCCGGAGATCGATCGCCAAGAAGGGCCGCTCCAGGCGCCCCGCCAGCGTCAGGAGGCGGTTGCCCGGGGCGGCGCACGCGGTCACCTGGGCGCCGTGGCCCTGGGGCGCGGCGTCTTCCCAGAAGGCCAGGCCGAGCTCGCGCTCGAACGCGAGCGCCACGTCGAACCGCGCCGCGATGCCGGTCGGCTTCGACTCGTTGAGCCACTGCTCGGGCGTCCGATCCGAGTAGAGCGTCACCTCGTAGCCGGCCTTCACAAGGGCGTGCGCCGCGAGCAGGCCGGCCTGTCCAGACCCCACGATAGCTATCTTCCGCATGAGGAACCCCCGGGTTGGTTGGTCTGCGCTCGCCCCCACGGGCGACGCGCGCCGAGCCCTCCGAGTCGGTTCGCCGTCAGGGCCACAGCAGGCGTCGCGAGCAAGGAAAGCCCAGTCAAGAGAGACCGTATCACCCGAGCCAGCCCCGCAGGAAGCGCCCCCCTCGCGCGCTCGCAAGCGCCGTCGCCGCGCATCGCCGCGCATCGCCGCGCATCGTTCCCCGTTCCCCTCGCGCGCTCCCCTTCCGCGTTCCCCGCCGGAGAGAGCCCTCGGGGGGAGGGGGCGTCGCGCGGGGGGGTGAGGGGGAGGGCCCCACGAACCCGAGCGCCGGCCCGCACCGCAGCGACGCCTCACGGACTCCCCACCTCCGTACAGCCGGCCATTGCCACCAAAAGGCGCGAGTTCGTGGGAGGGCCCCCTCACCCCCCCGCGCGACGCCCCCTCCCCCGAGGGCTCCCCTGCAGTCGGTCCATGGAGCGCCCCCGCCACCGAGCCCGCCCGCCGGTTGCGAGGCGCAGCCGCTTGGAGTAGCGTCCGCGCCGCCGCGGGGCCGGGCGATCCAGTTCGCCCATCTCCAGCGGACGAGCCGGGCGTCTGGTGCGCGCCCCGGCTCGCGCGGCTCCCTCCCGCGCACAGGAGACGAGAATGGCCCGAGGTTCGACAACGACGCGCAGCGAATCGGACGCTGCCGAATCGCTCATCGGACGGGGCGCCCGCATCCGCGGGCGCGTCCATGGCGACGGCTCGCTCCGGGTCGAGGGGAGCGTCGAGGGCAACATCCAGCTGTCTGGCGACCTCGAGATCGAGGACGGGGCGACGGTCACCGGCGACGTCGAGGCGAGCTCGCTCGTCGTCTCCGGCCAGCTCACGGGGGACGTGGCGTCGCGCGGCCCCGTCACGATCCGGGCGACCGCGCAGTACGCCGGAAACGTGGGCGGCAGCGAGGTGATCCTCGAGGAAGGCGCGGCGTTCGCCGGCCGCATCGAGGCGGAGTTCGACCTCCCGGCCGAGCTCTCGGAGCGGACGACCGGCGGGCGCGGGCAGGCCCCGCGGCGTGAACCGGCAGGGCGGTAGCGCGCGTTGACGGACGAAGAATCGCGCCGCGAGGGCGCGGCGAGGAGCACGAACGTGGCGGGTACGATCATCGGAAACGGGCTCACGATCGAGGGCGAGATCACCTCCGACGAGGAGGTGATCGTCGCCGGGACGGTGCGCGGAAAGCTCACCGTCGAGGGGCCTCTCACCATCGACGCAGGGGCGCTGATCGAAGCGGACATCGGGGCGGCGTCGCTCCAGGTGGGCGGCAACGTGACCGGCAACGTCACGGCGGCCGATCGCGTCGATCTGCTCGCCGGCGGTCGCCTCGTCGGCGACGTGAAGGCGTCGCGGCTGACCATCGCGGACGGAGCCTCGTTCAAGGGCAACGTCGACATGGACGTGTAGCCGATGACCGCCCAGTCCTCGATCGGGCCGACGACGGCCATCCGCGGCAACGTGCAGGGCGACGGGGATCTCGAGATCCTCGGCCGCGTCGAGGGGAGCGTCGTCATGACCGGCGACGTGACCATCGGCGAGGGCGCGCTCATCCAGAGCGACGTCCGCGGGCGGCGCGTCGTCGTCCGCGGCGCCGTCGCCGGGAACATCTCCGGCGACGAGGCCGTGATCCTCGAGCCCGGCGCGCGCGTCGTCGGCGACCTCGGCGCGCCGCAGATCGGCATCCACGCGGGCGCCCTGGTGCGCGGCAACGTCACCACCGGCGCGCCGCTCGCCGCGGCCCCCGCCCCCGCCCCGGCGCGGGTCGCCGCCGCTGCACCTGCGCCGCGCGCCGCGGCGGCGCGTCCGGCGCGCGCGCCGGCGGAGCAGCGCGCGCCCGCGCCGCCCGCCCGGCCTGCACCGCGCGCCGCGCCTGCCCCCGCGCGCCCCGCTCCGGCGGCGCGCCCCGCCCCGGTCGTCGAGGCGAGGCCCGCTCCTGCGCCGGAGCCGCGCCTCGCGGCCGTTCACGACGACGAGGAGGCCGATCTGTCGGCCTCGGCCGCCGGCGAGGGGGACGAGCCCGAGGCGGCCGAGGGCGCCGGCGGGCCGCCGCCGCCCGTGGTCCCCGCGCTCCGGAAGGGGGCCGCGAAGGCCTCGCTGCGCAAGCGGGGCGGCCGGTGAGCGCCGCCGGCGCCTCGGAGCAGGAGCGGCTCGTCGCGCTGCTGCGCGAGCGCTCGTTCGAGCAGAAGCGCGTCGTCCTCGCGTCCGGCCGGGAGAGCGACTTCTTCATCGATTGCAAGCAGTCGGTGCTGACCGCCGAGGGCCACGCCCTCGTCGGCTCGCTCATGTTCGAGGCGCTCGGCGCGCTCCCGCGGTGCGAGGCCGTCGCCGGCGTCGAGCTCGGCGGGTGCCCCCTCGCGAGCGCTGTGTCGCTCACGAGCTTCCTGCGCGGCCGCCCCCTCCCCGCGCTCTACGTGCGCAAGGAGGTCAAGGACCACGGCTCGCGGCGCCTCGTCGAGGGCGATCGCGGCCTCGTGCCCGGGATGCCCGTCGCGATCCTCGAGGACGTGATCACGACGGGCGGCTCGACGCTGAAGGCGGTCGAGAAGCTGCGCGCCGCGGGCGCCTCGGTGGTCGGCGTGATCGCCCTTGTCGACCGCCTCGAGGGCGGCGCGGAGGCGATCCGCGCGGCGGGGCTGCCGGTCGTCGCGATCTGCACCCGCCGCGACTTCATCCCGGACAACCCGGCCGGCTGAGGCTGCGCGACGCGCGGCCTGGCCGAGGCGACGGGGCGCTGCCCGTCACCTCGGCTGCGGCGCGCGGCCCGCCGCCTCGGCTGCGGCGCTACTCCGCCGCCTTCGCCTGCTGCTCGCCGAGGAGCGGATAACCGAGCGCCTCGCGCTGCGCGACGTACGTCTCGGCGACCGCCCGCGCGAGCGCGCGGACCCGGCCGATGAAGCGCTGCCGCTCGGTGACGCTGATCGCGCCCCGCGCGTCGAGGACGTTGAAGCGGTGGGCCGCCTTCACGACGAAATCGTAGGCCGGGAGCACCAGCGCCTTCCTCGGATCGATCGCCGCCCCCTTCGCCGCCGGATCCGCGCCCCGGTACAGGAGCCGCTTCACCTCGGCCTCGCACACGTCGAACGCCGCGAAGTGCTCGGCGATGTCGGCCTCCTCGAAGTTGTAGGTCGACCACTCCCACTCGGCGCGCTGGTAGATGTCCCCGTAGCGCACGATCTTCCCGCCCCTGTCCGAGTAGACGACGTCGTAGATGCTGTCCTTGTCCTGCAGGTACATCGCGATCCGCTCGAGCCCGTAGGTGAGCTCGCCGGACACGGGGCGGCAGTCGATCCCGCCGATCTGCTGGAAGTAGGTGAACTGCGAGATCTCGAGCCCGTCGATCCACACCTGCCAGCCGAGCCCCCACGCCCCGAGCGTCGGCGACTCCCAGTCGTCCTCGAGGAACCGAACGTCGTGATCGAGCGGGTTCGTGCCGATCGCCCGCAGCGACTCCAGGTAGAGGTCCTGGATGTCGATCGGGCTCGGCTTGAGGATCACCTGGAACTGGTGAAACTGCTGCATACGGTTCGGGTTCTCCCCGTAACGACCGTCCGCGGGCCGCCGGGAAGGCTCGACGAAGGCCACATTCCAGGGCTCGGGGCCGAGCGCGCGCAGGAACGTCGCCGGGTTGAAGGTGCCGGCGCCGACCTCCGAGTTGTACGGCTGCACGATGAGGCAGCCGCGATCGGCCCAGAACTTCTGCAGGGTGACAATGAGGTCTTGGAAGGTCATGGGAGGGCCGGTTCTTAGCCTGGATCGCCCGCGCAGGCGACGCCCCGCGTAGCGTCACCCGCACGGTCCGCCCGGCGCGCTGCCTCCCGGCCCGCGCGCCGCGCGCCGGACGCCGCACCGCCGCCATCCACCGCCGCCCGCGACCGCCCCGTCGAGGACGGCCCGCCTGGATCCGCCCCTGCCCCGCGGAGGCCCGCAGACTGCTTGCGGTTGACCGGCGAGCGGCGTAGGTTCCCGCGCAATTATATGGGAGCCCATGGTTCTTCGACGGCGCGCCGGAAGAGCCCCGCGCGGCAGGCCCCCGGCGGGCCCGACGCGCAGCGGGTCATGGATGCGATCCGCGCGATCGTGCAGCGCCTGCGCGTCTCGTCGCGCGCGTGCGAGCGGCAGCTCGGCCTGAGCAGCGCGCAGCTGTTCGTGCTGCAGCAGCTCGATCAGGCCGCCGCGTCCTCGATCGCCGAGCTCGCGCAGCGCACGCTGACGCACCAGAGCTCGGTGTCGGTCGTTGTGACGCGCCTGGCCGAGCGGGGGCTCGTCACCCGGCGCGCCTCGCTCGAGGACGCGCGCCGGACCGAGATCTCGCTCACCCCTGCCGGCCGCGCGCTGCTCCGCCGCGCGCCCCGCACCGCGCAGGCCGAGCTCGTCATCGCCGTCGACCGCCTGCCCATCGACGAGCGCAGCGCGCTCGCGCAGAGCCTCACCACCCTCGCCCGGGCGCTCGGCGTCGGCGACGAGGCCCCCCCGCTGTTCTTCGAAGGCGAGGAGACCCCCGCCGGAGCCAAACCCAAAGCGACACACCGCGAGGAGAGCTGAATTGTCCAGATTGAACGGCCCGCCCCCACCAGTCACCGAGAGCATCCCTGTCGCCCCGTCGATGGGCCCGACCCTCGAGGACCTCCGCGTCCCCGCCCCCAGCGCCGCCGTCGACCGGCGGGTCGTCCTCGTCAGCGGCCTCGCGATCGCGCTCGGCGGCGTGGCCTTCCTCGCGGCGGAGCTGCTCACCGCGCTCATCGCCGTCATCACGAACCTCGCGTTCTTCGGCCGGCTGTCCGCCGCCCCCGCGTCGCCCGCCGAGCACAACCTGGGCCTCCTCGTGCTCGTGGTGCCGATCGCCGGCGCGCTCGTCGTCGGCGTGATGGCGCGCTACGGCTCGCAGGCGATCCGCGGCCACGGCATCCCGGAGGCGATGGAGCAGGTGCTGTTCAACCAGAGCCGCATCCCGCCGCGGATGACGCTGCTCAAGCCGCTCTCCGCGGCGATCGCCATCGGCACCGGCGGTCCGTTCGGCGCGGAGGGCCCCATCATCGCGACCGGCGGCGCGCTCGGCTCGCTGGTCGGGCAGCTGCTCCGGATCACCGCGGACGAGCGCAAGACGCTGCTCGCGGCGGGCGCGGCGGCGGGCATGTCGGCGACCTTCGGCAGCCCGGTGGCGGCCGTGCTGCTCGCGATCGAGCTCCTGCTCTTCGAGTACCGCCCGCGCTCGGTGATCCCCGTCGCCCTCGCCGCGACCACGGCGACGGCGGCGCGCCTCTGCGCGGGCCACACCGCGCCCGCGTTCGAGATGGCGTCCGTGGCGCCCTCGACCGGCCCCGCGCTCGCCTTCTACATCGTGCTCGGCGCGGCGCTCGGCCTCGCGGCGACGGGCGCCACCCGCGCGATCTACGCGATCGAGGAGGCGTTCGAGCGGCTGCCGTTCCACTGGATGTGGTGGCCGGCGATCGGCGCCGTCGCGATCGGCGTCGTGGGTTACTTCGCGCCCCAGACGCTGGGGGTCGGGTACAGCAACATCGACGACATCCTGAGCGGCCGCCTGGCGCTCGCCGCGCTCGTGTCGCTGTCGCTGATGAAGTTCATCTCCTGGTCGATCGCGCTCGGCAGCGGCACCTCGGGCGGGACGCTCGCGCCGCTCTTCACCGTCGGCGGCGGGCTCGGCGCGATGCTCGGCCTGGCCGCGACCGCGCTCCTCCCCGGGCTCGGCGTGGACGCGCGCGTCGCCGGGCTCGTCGGGATGGCGGCGATCTTCGCGGGCGCGTCCCGGGCGCTCCTCGCGTCCGTCGTCTTCGCCTTCGAGACGACCCGGCAGCCGATGGGGCTGCTGCCGCTGCTCGGCGGCTGCAGCGCGGCCTTCCTCGTCTCCAGCCTGCTGATGCGGCACTCCATCATGACGGAGAAGATCGCCCGCCGCGGCGCGCGCGTGACGGTCGAGTACGCGGCCGATCACCTGGCGCAGATCACCGCCGGCGAGGCCGCCTCGCGCCCCGTCGTGACGCTCGCCGCCGACGATACGGTCGAGGCGGCCCGCGCCTTCCTGCTCTCGCAGGCGGCGGGCTCTCGCCACCAGGGCTTCCCGGTCGTGGACGACCGGGGGGAGCTCGTCGGCGTGGTCACCCAGCGCGATGTGCTCACCGAGCAGGCCGGTACCATCTCGATCCGCCACCTGGTCCGGCGGCCGCCCGCCGTGGTGTTCGAGGACAGCTCCCTGCGCGAAGCCGCCGATCACATGGTCACCGAGGGGGTGGGGAGGCTCCCTGTCGTGTCCAGGCATGCCCCCCGCAAGGTCCTCGGGATCCTGACGCGCAGCGACCTGCTCGACGCGCATCGGAGCCGGATCGACGCCGGCCAGCGCCGCGAGCAAGCCCTTGCCGCCGCGAGGCGCGCAGGTCCGGCCATCCCGGACCGGGCCACCGTGGGGCAGAGCTAGTCCAGCTAGTCCACGAAGTAATCGCGATCGCCTGCCAGCCCCTGCTCGAGCGCGGCCATTCCCTTGGCGACGTCGAGCTTCACGCCCTCTCGCTGGAAGCTCATGCCCATCGCGTAGAGCGTCTTGAACAGGTTGTGCGAGCGGCACTGCTCGCCCATCTGGCCCACACGCACGATGTTGAGGCCGAAGGCGCCCGAGATCTCGACGCGGAAGGCCTTGGTCATGTACTCGCGGATCCGCGCGCTGTCGACGCCGGGCGGCAGCTTGATGGCGAGCACGCTGTTGAGGCGCACGTCCTTCGACGCGAACAGCTCGAGCCCCATGGCCTCGAGGCCCGCCTGCATGGCCAGAGAGCTCATCTCGTGGCGACGGAACCGCCGCTCGAGCGTCTCCTCGCAGACGAGGCGCAG
Organism: Sorangium sp. So ce281; assembly: GCF_051527395.1. Taxonomy (NCBI): domain Bacteria; kingdom Pseudomonadati; phylum Myxococcota; order Polyangiales; family Polyangiaceae; genus Sorangium; species Sorangium sp. So ce281. Next base: position 658,565 of record NZ_CP150322.1, on the reverse strand, counting down.
CGCCTCGTGCAGCGCGAGCACGCCGGGCACCGGCGCCGTGTAGTGGTACTGCTGGTAGCCCCAGAACCGCTGCGCGCGCGTCGCGTCGTAGCACCAGTGCGGGCGCGGCAGGGGGCGCTCCTCGACGACCTTCCACGCGTCCTGCGAGAACGCACAGGCCGAGACGCCCGGGATCGACGACAGCGCCTTCTGCCCGCCGACGATGCCGACGTCGATGCCCCACTCGTCCATGTGCACCGGCATGGCCGTGAGCGTGACCACCGCGTCGACGATCGTGAGGGCGCCCTGCGCCTTCGCGAGCTTGCAGATCTCCGGCATCTCGACCATGCGGACGCCGCAGGACGTCTCGCCGTGCGCCATCGTGACCACGTCGTAGCGCTGCTTCTTCATCGCCTCCCGCACGTCCGCGAGCGTCACGGGCCGCCCGGGCGGCCCCTCGAGGAACGTGACATCGGCGCCCACGCCGAGCGCCATCTCGCCGAGGCGCCCGCTGAACGTCCCCACCTTCAGGCAAAGGACCTTGCGCCCGGGCCAGCACAGGTTCGCCACGGCCATCTCCATCGCCGCGGACGCGGGCCCGGCGAGGCCGAGGATCTTGTCGCTGCGCGTCTGGAACGCATAGGCCGCCATGTACTTCACGTTCTGGATGACGCGATCCATGGTGGGGCCGAGGTGATTGATGATGACCCCATTCGCCTGGGCCACCGCCTGCGGGATGGGCACTGGACCGGCGCCCATGAGCAGCAGCGGCTCGGACGGCAGGATCGCGGCGAGGGGCGTGATCGGCGGGGGCAGGATCGAGAACGACATGGCCAGGACCTTGGGTAAAAGCGCGGAGCGCGCTAGCAAGCCCAAAGCCTCCTGCGGCGTCAAGCGTTACCCGGCGAGCGGGCGCGGCGCCGGCGGAAACGCGGCGCCGGACTGAGCGCAGGCCGCCGAAGGCCCTGCTCGTCGTACGACCCTGGGGGAGGGCCGTGCGACGAGCAGGGCCCCTCCGGCCGGCCGAGCGGGACGGAGCGCGCCGCGCCGCCCGGGCCGAGATCGCGCTCAACGGCCGCGACGCCTCCTCCGCGCCCCCTGCTCCCGGCCCGAGGTGCTCCCGGGCGTTACAGATCGGGGCGGCGGATCCAGAGCTCCTTCATGCAGCGCCGCGGGCCGGTATCGGGCGTGGCGCCTCAGGCGAGGATCGCCCCGCCCGCTCATGCCACCGTACGGCGCCGCACGATCGCCTGATAGCCGGCGGTCAGCAGGATGGCGCCGATGAGCGACATGAAGAAGCCGGCCGGCTCACCCTCACGGTACATGAACAACATGCGGCCGAGCAGCCCGCCGATGAAGGAGCCGACCACGCCGATGATCATCGAGACGACCCACCCGCCCGGCTCCCGTCCAGGGACGATGAGGCGCGCCAGAGCACCGACGACGAGGCCAAACAGGAGAAAGAGAATGAACGACATGATGAACCTCCCAGAAAGGAGCGAGGCGCTCCTCGTTGCTATGCAGGCTGTTCAGCAAACGCCGCGCCACGCCCTGGAGTCCCGGCTCTCCACAGACGCCCAGCCGAGCTGAACGCCGCGGACAGAGCGCTCGCGTCACCGCATTCACCGCGAAATCCGACCGCAGCGCGGCGCGCCCCCGGGAGAGCGGGGGCCGTCCGGTCGGAGCGAGGGATTGCTTGCTTGTCCACCGCGTGGCGTATTGCCTCAGGCGAGCCGAGAGGCAGAGCGCGGGCGAGGTAGCCTGCCCCAATCGCCCTTCCGCGTCCTCGAAAAGGCCGTTTGCGATGGGATGGCGCACCGGTTGCTAGATCCCGAGGTTGCCAATGCGAGGTCGACGGCGGCGGCGCGCAGCAGAGAGGCTCTGCGGCGGCCGCGCCACGAGGAGGATGCAATGAGCAACGCAAGCGATCGCAATGAAGGGGCCGCCGAAGAGCTGGGCGGCAAGATCAAGAAGGGCCTCGGCCAGCTGCTCGGCGACGAGCAGATGGAAGCGGAGGGCCGCGCCAAGGAGCTCCGGGGAAAGGGACAGAAGGAGGACGCCAAGGCGAACGAGCGCGCGGAGGGCGCGATCGAAGAGGCCGCCGGCGCGATCAAGAACCGAGTCGGCAAGCTGGTCGACGACGAGCAGATGGCCGCCGAAGGGAAGGCCAAGGAGCTCAAGGGAGAGAACCGGCAGAAGGCCAATCAGTAACCAGCGAGAGGGCGCGCCCTGGCGCCGCCCGCCGGAGCTCCGGCGGGCCGCCTCCGGCGCCGCCCTGGCCGCTCACCCCTCACCAGACGCGCGCGCGCGGCCGTCTCCGGCGCTGGCCCGCGGGCCCGGCCGTCACGCCTCCGTCGCCGAGACGCCGTGCCGCTGGAGGAGCTCGCGCAGGTGGCTGCGGTCCATCCGCGCCGCGCGGGCGGACCGCGAGAGGTTGCCGCCGTTCGCGCGCACGAGCGACGTGAGGAACGTGCGCTCCCAGCGCGCCACGGCGCGCTCCTTCGCCTCGCGGAACGACAGGCTGAGCTCGTCATCCCGGGGCGCCGGGAGCGCCGGAGCGCCGCTGTCCGCCCCCTCGGAGCCCATCACGGCTTCGCGGAACAGCGCGGGATCGATCATCAGCACCGCGCGCTCCACCGCGCCGCGGAGCTCGCGGACGTTGCCCGGCCAGTCCTGCCGCATGAAGGCCTCCAGCAGCTCGCCGGGGGGGCTCTGGTCCTGCCCCTGCGCGAGCTGCCGGTAGAAATGCGCGGTGAGCAGCGCGATGTCGTCGGGGCGCTCGCGCAGCGCGGGGACGCGGAGGCGGACGATGTTGAGCCGGTAGTAGAGATCCGACCGGAAGTTTCCGCGGTTCACCTCCTGGCGGAGATCGCGGTTGGTCGTCGCGATGATCCGGATATCGAGCTTGGTCGGCTCGATGGTGCCGATGCGCCGGATCTGCCGCTCCTCGAGCACGCGCAGGAGCTTCGGCTGCATGTCGAGCGGGAGCTCGCCCATCTCGTCGAGCAGCACGGTGCCGCCCCGCGCCGCCTCGAAGGCGCCGGCGCGCGCCGCCTGCGCGCCCGTGAACGCCCCCTTGGCGTGCCCGAAGAGCTCGGCCTCGATGAGCGTCGGCGGGATGGATCCGCAGTCGATCACGACGAACGGCCCCCCCGCGCGCGGGCTGCTCTCGTGGATCGCCTCGGCGAGCAAGCCCTTGCCCGTGCCCGTCTCGCCCTCGATCAGCACCGTCGAGTCCGACGCGGCGATCCGCGGCAGCGCCCCGAAGATGCGGCGCATCGCGGCGCTCTGCCCGAGCACCCGGCCGTACCGCTCCTCGTCGCCGAGCGGCTCGCGGATCTCCTCGGCCAGCGGCTCGAAGCGGAGCGTGGACTGCCCGACCCCGAGCGAGGCGCCCGGCAGGAGATAGGCCGCCTCGACGCGGAAGCCGGAGAGGGTCGTGCCGTTCTTGCTGCCGAGATCGCGGAGCAAGAACCCGCGCGGGGTGACCGAGATCACGCAATGATGCCGCGACACCGCCCGGTCGGTGAGGATGAGCTGGTTGCCGGGCGCCGTGCCGATCACGAACTCCGTCGCGTCCGACGTCTGGGACGCCCCGGCGTCCGGGCCGGCGGTCACCTGCACGCGGAAGCGGCTGAACGCGATCTCCCTGGAGCGGACCTTGAGGAGCGCCGTCTCGGCGCTCGGGTGGACTTTCGGCTCGGACGCCATTTCGCCAGTCTACCACAGGGAGCGCTGCGCGAGATCGCCCGCCGGCCCGCTCGCCCCGGCGCGCGCAGCAGCGCCGCGTGGCGTTGACGTCAGCGCGCCAGCGCCGCGCCCCGGCGGCTCGCCCCGGGAGAGCGCTGGCTCGCCACCGTCAGGGCCTTTGAACCCGTCACGATAACGTGCCGGACAGGGGCGATATGGGCCCCATCGTAAACACCATTTCTTTTGTCGTTCCTTCCGGAAGGATAGGAGGGGTGACCGGCGGCCGGGCCCGGCAGTCACGGCAGGCGCGCGCTCACCGGCGCCGTGGCGAGCCCGCCTCTCGCGGCGCCGTCGCGCCCGCGTGCTCCCCTTGTCGCTGCGGCGCGCGGCGGCTAAGAGGTCTCCCCATGATGCGAGGCGCGCGCAGCGATATCACGAAGGCCGTCGGCGACACGCCGATCGTCAAGCTGAACCGGGTCACGGAGGGGCTCGAGAGCGACATCTATGTGAAGTGCGAGTACCTGAACCCGGGCGGCAGCCACAAGGATCGGGTCGCGCTGAACATGATCCGCGACGCCGAGGCGAACGGGCTCAAGCCCGGCGGGACGATCGTCGAGGCGACCAGCGGCAACACGGGCGCCGCGCTCGCCATGGTCGCGGCCATCCGGGGATACAAGTGCGTCTTCGTCATGCCGGACAAGATGTCGCAGGAGAAGATCGCGACGCTGCGCGCCTATGGCGCCCGCGTCGTGGTCTGTCCCACCGCCGTCGAGCCCGACGACCCGCGCAGCTACTACCAGGTTGCGAAGCGCATCGCCGACGAGACGCCGAACTGCTTCTACGCGAACCAGTACCACAACCCGTCGAACCCCGAGGCCCATGTCCGGTCCACCGGCCCCGAGATCTGGGCGCAGTGCGGCGACGAGCTCGACGTCTTCGTCGCCGGCATGGGGACAGGGGGCACCCTGAGCGGCATTGGCAAGTTCCTCAAGGAGAGGAAGCCGGAGATCAAGATGGTCGGCGTCGACCCGGTCGGCTCGCTCTATTACGATTACGTGAAGACCAAGCGGATCACGAAGCCGTTTGCCTACAAGGTCGAGGGGATCGGCGAGGATTTCTTCCCGAGCACGATGAACCTCGAGATCATCGACGAGATCATCCGGGTCGACGACAAGGAGTGCTTCCTCATGACGCGGGACCTCGTGCGGCTCGAGGGCCTCTTCGTGGGCGGCTCCGGGGGCGCGGCGGTGGCCGGCGCGATCAAGTACGCGCGTCAGAGCGGGAAGAAGGAGAACATCCTCGTCCTTTTGCCCGACGGCGCGTCCAAGTACATCTCGAAGATCTTCAATGACGACTGGATGCGAGAGAACGGCTTCCTCGAGGAGGACAAGGGCCTCGGGACGGTGCGCGACCTGCTCGCCGTCAAGCCCAGCGGGGCGGTGGTCACCGCCGACGCGAACGCCCGGGTCCGCGAGGTCATCGACATGATGAAATCGCACGGGATAAGCCAGCTCCCGGTGACCCAGGACGGCAAGCTGCGCGGGATGGTCCACGAGATCGACCTGCTCCGGCACCTCGTGACGGGGAGCGGCACGCTCGACTCGAGCATCGGCGGGCTCGTCGAGAGCGACTACGCGACCGTGACGCCCGCGACGAAGGTCGAGCTCCTGAAGGGCGTCCTGAGCGACGCGAAGATCGCGCTCGTCGTCGACAAGGAGACGGTGCTCGGCGTCGTGTCCAAGATCGACCTCATCGACTATCTTGCCCGCAAGGCGACGCCGGCCATCGGCTGAGCGCCCGGGCTCCGGCTGGAAAGGGACCATTGCGGTGACCTACGATCTCGACACGGTGCGGCGCGCGCTGCACGACCATATCGCGAAGGAGATCCTGCTGCGCAAGGCGCCGCTCGCCCTGGACGAGGATCTGTTCGCCGGCGGGTCCGGCTTCGACTCGATGTCGCTCACGCGGGTGCTCGTGTTCATCGAGCAGCGCTTCGGCGTGAAGATCCCGGACGAGGAGGTGGACCTCGACGCGGTGTCGACCGTGGACAGCATGGCGCGCTTCGTCGCCGGCCGCATCGCGGCCGCGCAGGGCTAGCGGGGAGCGCGTGGCCGGCACGTTCCGCCTGCGCGCCGAGGACCTGGCCGCGCGCGGCGACGCCGTCGCGCTCGCGTCGCGCGGCGCCGCGATGACCTACGCCGAGCTCGCGGCGCGCGCGGCGGCCGTGGGCGCGGCGCTCGCCGGGGCCGGCGTGCGCCCGGGGGACCGGGTGGCGCTGCTCTCGCTGGGCCGGGCGCACGACGAGCCGGTGGCGCTCGCCGGGGTGCTCACGGCCGGCGCCGTGGCGGTCCCGCTCGACGCGACCGCGCCGCCTGCGCGGCTCGGGCGGATCGCGCGGGCCCGGGGGTGCCGGGCGCTCGTGCTCGACGCCGCGGCCGCGGGCCTCGCGGACGGCATCGACGCCGAGCTCGGCGGCGGCCTGCCGCGCGTGGAGCTCGACGCCGAGGGGCGCGCGCTGCGCGGGGCCGCGCGCACCGACGCGGGCGGCGACGGCGGCGTCTGCGACGACCGCGCGCAGGACGTCGCGTGCATCCTGCACACCTCGGGCAGCACGGGCGAGCCGAAGCCGGTCCCCATCACGTGGGCCGGGCTCGACGCGTTCACGGCCTTCTGCATCGACCTCGTCGGGCTCACGCCGGCGGATCAGGTCCTCCGCGTGGCCGAGCTCGTCTTCGATCTCGCCTGGTTCGACCACCTCGCGACGTTCCGCGCCGGCGCGACGCTCGTGACGATGGCGCGGCGCGATCTCGCCTCGGGCCGCGCGCTCCGCGACGCGGTGAGCGCGCTCGCGCCGACGGTCATCTACGGCGTGCCCTCGATGTTCATGAAGCTCGTCGCGGCGCTCCCCGCGGCGGACGCGGGCGCGCCGGCGCCGGCTTTCACGCTCTCGCCCCCCGTGCGCGCCATCCTCTTCGCCGGCGAGGTCTTCCCGCCGCGCGAGCTCGCGGCGCTCGCGGCGCGGGCGCCCGGCGCGGCGCTTTACAACCTCTACGGCCCGACCGAGACGAACGTCTGCACGTTCCACCGGGTCGACCGCGCGGCGCTCGACGGGGCGAGCGAGGTCCCGATCGGCGTCGCGTGCCCCTACGCCGCCTGCGCGCTGCTCGCGCTGGACGCGGACGACGAGAGCGGCCGGGTCATCGAGGGCCCCGGGACGGGCGAGCTCGTGGTCTCGGGGCCGACGACCGTGGACGGCGGCCCGTACCGGACCCGCGACCGGGTGGAGCGCAAGGCCGACGGGCTCTTCTACTTCCGCGGCCGCATCGACCGGATGGTGAAGATCCGGGGCTACCGGGTCGAGCCGGGCGAGGTCGAGGCCGCGCTGGCGTCGCACCCCGCGGTGCGCCAGGCCGCGGTGATCGCCGTGGAGGACGCGCGGCTCGGCAAGACGCTGCGCGGCTTCGTCGCCCTCGCAGGGGACGCGGACGACCGCTCGCTCAGGCTGTACCTTGCGGAGCGGCTGCCCCCGTACATGGTCCCTGAGAAGATCGTCGCGATGGACGAGCTGCCGCGGACGTCGACGGGGAAGATCGATTACCGCGCGCTGCCCGGGTGAGCAAACATCACGGCTTCTTTCTCAGGCTCATGCGCGTGCGGGAGAAGGCGAGGCCGCGCAGGACCAAGGCGAGGCCGCTCTCGACCCGGCACGTCGGGCACACGCCCAGCATCGGGGCATTGGCGGCAGCGGATGACCCTGGCTGACCATCCGCCATCGAGGCACTTCCGGTTCGGAACAGGGAGATTGTCATCCGCCGCCGGCTCTGAATGACGACGGCGCGCAGGCCGCTCGAACGGAGCCCGCGGCCGCGCGCCGGCTCACGCCTGCTCCCGCTTCACCGACCTGTGGGAGCCAGGCACGGCCCGGGTGGCGAGCACCACGCGGTTCCAGGCGTTGATCGTCACCACGGCCCAGGTGAGATCCATGATCTCCCGCTCCGAGAAGTGCTGGCGTACGGCGTCATAGACGCGATCGGGCACGTGCTCTGCCGCGACGAGCGTCACCGCCTCGACCCACTCGAGGGCGGCCCGCTCGCGCTCGCTGTAACAGGGCGCTTCGCGCCACGCGCTCAGCATGTAGAGCCGCCGCTCGTCCTCACCTGCGGCCCGCGCTTCCTTCCAGTGCAGATCGATGCAGTAAGCGCAGCCGTTGATCTGCGAGGCGCGGAGAAACACGAGGGGGATCAGCGTCTTCTCCAGCCCGCAGCGCTTGACGTAGGAGCTCAGCCCGAGCATCGCTTGATACGCCTCGGGGGCGACGCTCTCGTAATTCATGCGTGATTGCATGGGTCCATCCTCCGTGGTTTCCGTCCGCCCGCGCGCCGGCCACCCCGCGCGCGGGCACCTGGCACGACTGCGGGAGGTCGCCCTGAGAAGCGAACCGCCAGGGCGCCGAGGCCGCCAAGAAACCAGGGAAATAAGAGGGGAATGCCGGGACGGCCCTCCCCCTCTTCTCTTGGCGGCCTCGGCGCCTTGGCGGTTTTTCTGCTGATCCGGGGCAACTTCCCGCAGTAGAGCTAGAACGCATTTTCTAGGCAGCGCGCCGGGCGAGCGCGAGATCCACTTCGTCCCGATCGGCTGGATCCACGTGCGGGGCGCTCAGCGCTGGCGCAGCGCGGCCTTCAGCCGCCGGACGCCCTCGGCGATCTCGTCCTCGGGCAAAGCCGCGTAGCCGAGCAGCAGGGCTCCCCGTCCGGCGGAGCGCGTGCGAAGCTCGGACAGCGCGACGCACCGCACGCCGCTCGCCGCCGCGCGCTCGGCCGCAGCGCCGTCCGCGCGCCCGGTAGGCAGCCAGCCGAGGAGGTGCATGCCGGCGGGCGCCGGGCCGACCTCGAGCAGCCCCGACAGCTCTCGCTCCGCCGCCGCGACCAGCGCGGCCTGGCGCCGCTCGTACAGCACGCGCATGCGGCGCACGTGGCGCGCGAAGTGGCCCTCGATCATGAAATCGGCCAGGACCGCCTGCTCCAGCGAGGGCGACGACACATCGGCCAGCGCCTTGGCCGCGACGAACGCGTCGACCAGCCCCTCCGGCACCACGAGGTAGCCGAGCCGCAGCGACGGCGAGAGCACCTTGCTGAATGTCCCCGCGTAGATCACCCGCGCGCCCGGCGACAGGCCCTGAAGGGCGGCGAGCGGCCGGCCCGCGTAGCGGAACTCGCTGTCGTAGTCGTCCTCGAAAACCCAGCCGCTCGACGACCTCGCCCAGTCGAGGAGCGCGCGTCGGCGCTCGAGGCTCATCGTCACGCCCAGCGGGAACTGGTGCGCCGGCGTCACGACGGCGAGCCGCGCCGAGCGCGATCGCCGGACGGCCGTCGCCACGTCGAGCCCCTCGCTGTCCACCGGGACCGGCACCGGCGTCGCCCCGGCCGCGATCAGGGCGCTGCGCGCCGCGGTGTAGCCCGGATCCTCGACCCAGACCGGATCGCCGGGATCGAGCAGCACCTCGGCAGCGAGCGAGATCGCCTGCTGGGCGCCGCTGACCACGATGACCTCGTCCGGCGTGCACCGCACGCCCCTCGCGGTGACGAGGTAGTCGGTGATCGCCCGGCGCAGCGGCGCGTACCCCTGCGGCTCGCAGCGCGTCAGGAGCGCCTGCCACGAGCGGTCCCAGCGCCGGCTCATCAGCCGGCCCCAGGCGGCGGCAGGGAAGGCGTCGAACGCGGGCACGCCCACCTGGAACGCCCAGCCGGCAGGACCGCGCGGCGCGGTGGCGCGCAGGAACGGCGACGCCGCACCCGCCACGAGCGCGCCGCGCCGCGAGAGGGAAGCGCCATCCAGCGAGGGCGCTGGCTGCGGCTCGGAGCTCGGCCGGGCGAGCAGGACGCGCTCCGGCGGCGCGTCGGCGACGTACGTCCCGGAGCCGATCCGGCCGCGCAGGTACCCCTCCGAGAGGAGCTGCGCGTACGCGCCGAGCACCGTGTTGCGCGACAGGCTGAGGTGCGCCGCGAGCGCCCGGGTCGACGGCAGCTTGCTCCCGGACCGCAGCCGCCCGGCGACGATCGCCCCGCGCACCGCCTCGTAAACCTGCCGGTGGAGCGGGGCGCTCGACGCCGGATCGAGCACCACAGCCGCCACCGCGCCCGCGGGCGGAGAGGTCCGCCGCGGCCGCTTCGCCGAGGTCTTCCGCGTCAACGACACGCTCTCCGACGCCTCGGAGGAGGGTCGGGGGAGGGCTCGCCGGGCGGCCCGCGCCGCCCGCCCCTCCCGCCGGGGCGCGTCAGTGCGCCCCGATCTTCGCGCCCGCGCTCGCGCGGGCCGACGCCGACGCCTTGAAGCTCGGCTTGGGGATCGAGATCTTCGGCGCCTTGATCTGCACGTTCACGCTCGGCGGCGTCACGCGGACGCTCGGCGCCTTGACGTGCACGTTGGCCTTCGCGTTGGCCTTGGCAGCGGCGCCGGCCCCCGCGTGAACGTGGACCTTCGGGTCGATGTCGGCCTTCGCCTTCAGGTCGGCTTGCGCGAGGGCGTGGACGTGCGCGTCCCAGTCCGTCTTCACGCGCACCTTCACCCGCGGGGCGCGCGCGTGGACGGCGAACGCCGCCCCGGCCCGGTAGCCGCACAGGGCCACCGCCGAGCGACCCGCGTTCCGCACCGCGATGGTCAGCTTCAGCGGATCGGCGGCGAGCGCGAGCTTGCCGGTCAGGTACGCCCCCGCGGTCACCCCCGCGGCCGCGGTCGCGGCCACGTCCGCGGTCGCGACCGCCGGAGCGAGGACGACGACCTGCGGCGCCTCGGCCACCACGCCGAGCGTGATCTTGCGCTCGCCGATGTCGATGGGCTTCAGGTCGGCGTCGAGCACATAGACGCGGACCTCGCCGCTCACCTCGTCGACCAGGAGCTCGAGGCGGTCGTCGCCCACGATCTCGATGCGCCCGCCGTGCGGGCCGAGCTTGCCCTCCGGCAGCCCGAGCTCCGCCGACGCCTTGGCGTTGGCGAAGAGCTCGGCCGTGCCGCCGGCGGGCACGTGCAGCGTCCCGTTCCACGGCTTGCCGGCGACGTTGAGCGTGTAGCCGATCTCGGTGAGATCCGCCTCCAGCTTGGGGCCGGCGGCGACCAGGAGGCCGGTCTTCGCGTCGAGCGTGAGCGGCACCGTCTTCTCCCCCGAAGCGTCCTTCCACACCAGCGTGCCGCTGACGTCCTCGCGGATCGGCTTGCCGTCCGGACCCGTGACCGCGGCCTTGACGTTCCCGTCGGCAGCGACATTGAAGGCGGCCTTGCCGCTCTCGTGCTCCTCGACGTAGGCGCCTTCGCCGATCGCCGACTCGGCGGTGGCGGTCACCTCGACCGTCGCGTTCGCCTCAGCCGGCTGCTCGCCCTTGCCGCAAGCAGCCGCGGCGGCGATCAGCAGCAGGGCGAGCACTCCGGAAACCTTGGTGATCTTCATGAAATCCTCCTCTGTACCAGCGAACCCTCGGCGCGAGCCGCGACTTCGCTTGAGCCGAGACGCCGAGGCCTGAACCTCCCCGGGCGCGCCGGCTGCGGAGCCCATCATACGCCGAGATGCCCTGAAAGGCGCGGACGAGCACGAATATCGGTAGGAATCAAAAGATCCAGGGAAACAGAGGTAGGACAATGGCACTCACGGCCGCCAAGCGGCCGTGTCGTGCCTACCGGCGATTCGTTCAGGCAGCGAGCCGTGCGTCCACGTTGAGCGCGATGATCGATGATCGATCGCCGATGATCGGTGGCCGATGATCGGTGGCCGCCCGCGCCCCGGCGCCGTGTTCAGGGGCTCTCGGCGCCCTGATCTCCGCCCATGTCCAGGATCTGCGGGCACTTGCGCGCCACCGCGTCACACTCCGGAGGAGCCGCCTCGAGCGAGCTCAGCGCCGAGTCGCACGTGAGCGCCCGGACCCGCTGCGTCTGGGCGAGCAGGCAGACCTCGTACTCGGCCACCGTGGCGGAGCAGCCGGCGCGGTGCTCGGTCGGAGGCATGCAATCCGCCGCGTGGTCGTCCTGATCCGCGGCCGCCTCGTCGGCCGTGGAGAGGCACTCGTCCTTCACCGTGCTGCACGGCTGCCCGACGGCGGGAGACGCGACGAGCCCCAGGTACTCACAGGCATCTTCCTTGGAGAGCTTCACCCTCGCCGCGAGCGAATCGCAGGCGGATTGGACATCATCGGCCGTCAGATCCCTGAGCTGCTTGGAGCTCACGGCGCTGTCCGTCGGGGCGGAATCTGCGCCTTCGCCGCCGCACGCGGCGAGGGACAGGACGGTCAACAAGGCCCCGAGATGAGTCGAATGCTTCATTCGTTGGTTCCCTTTCTAAGTGCGGCCGCCAGCGCGGGCCGTGAGCGCACCGGGAGCAAACCGTGTACCGCGAGCTCAGCTGTGCACGATGGGATCGCACGGCGCGGTCGAAGCTCGATGAAACGGGACAACGACATCGGAGATGTCGAATCCACCAAGCGGGGAAAGCAGGCGATCCCCGGCGGTCCGCGCGCCGCGAGAGAACCGAGACGTCCCCGCCCGAGCGCCGCGCGAGCCACGCTCCGCTGCCTGATGTGTAGTCGCCTGTCGGTGCGGCAGCCCCGCCGCGCGGCGTTCGTGCGATGAGCTGGCCTCCACACAGACCTGTTGTACGGTCGGCCGCGCCGTGACATCATCGCGCGCCGTAGGGTGGATGTACTCAGCTCCAGCGTGGATGTCGGGAAACCGCTTTTGACCTACCACCTGGGGCGAATCCAGGCCCGGGCCAAGGCTGCGTCGGCCCCTCGATGATCACGACGCCGAGCTCGGGACAGGCCAGGCACCCCCCGGATGTCCCGGTGTCCATCGGGCCGTGGCGGGTGCTCGCGCCGCTCGGCCGCGGCGGGATGGGGGTCGTCTACCGCGCGCAGCACAGCGTCACGGGCGCGCTCGCGGCGCTGAAGACCGTCTGCGTGGGCGACGAGAGCCTCGTCTCCAGCATCCGCCGCGAGATCCACGCGCTCCGGGGCGTCGAGCACCCGGGCGTCGTGCGGGTGCTCGACGAGGGGGTCCAGGGCGGGATCCCGTGGTACGCGATGGAGCTGATCGAGGGGCGCACGCTCCGCGATCACAACCAGGAGCGCTGGCGCGCCCGCGGGAGCGTGAGCAGCGAGCCGACCGTGAGCGTCTCCACGGCCATGAACGCGCAGGCCAGCACCGCGACGGCGGAGATCGCGCCCGCGTCGATCATCCCGCGCTCGTACCAGCCCTTCGCGCCGCGGCCGTTCCACCGCGCGGCGGGCGGCGCGCTCCGCCAGGCGCTGACGCTCCTCCGCGCGATCTGCCGGCCGCTCGCGTACGTCCACGGCCGGGGCCTGGTCCACCGCGATCTCAAGCCCGACAACGTGTTCATCCGCCCGGACGGCACGCCGGTGCTCTTCGACTTCGGCCTCGCCTTCCAGTTCGAGGGGCACACCGGGCGCGACGTGCTCCAGGCGGGCGGCAGGCTGATGGGCAGCCCCGACTACATGTCCCCCGAGCAGATCCGCGGCGACCTCGTCGACGCGCGCGCGGACCTCTACGCGCTCGGCTGCATGATCTACGAGGCCGTGACCGGGGGCGTCCCGTTCCTCGGCGACTCGAGCTCCGTCGTGCTGTCCATGCACCTCTACGCCGAGCCGCTCCCGGCCTCCGAGCTCGTCGCCGACGTGCCTCCCGCGCTCGACGCCATCATCGCGCGGCTCCTGAAGAAGCGCCCCGAGGACCGGCTCGGCTACGCCGACGAGGTCGCGACCGCCCTCGCCGAGCTCGGCGCGGCCGACACGCCGCCGCGCGACTGGAGCGGCACGGCGCGCGCGCGGGTGCGCGTGCGCGTGCCGAACGCGCAGCCGTACCTGTACCGGCCGCGCCTCGCCGGGCGCGGGGAGGCGCTGCAGCAGATCACCGCGGCGCTCGAGCGCGCCCACGAGCAGCGCCAGGGCAGCCTCGTCGTCGTCGGCGGCGAGAGCGGCGTGGGCAAGACGCGCCTCGCCGTCGAGGCGGCGCACCAGGCGGCGCTCAACCGCATGGCCGTGGTCACGGGCGCGTGCGCGGCCGTGTCCGCCGAGGTCGAGCGCGAGGGCGCGGTCAAGGCCGCGCCGCTGCACCCGTTCCGCCCGCTGCTGCTCGCGGTGGCCGACCGGTGCAACGAGCTCGGCCCCGCGGGCTACGACGCGCTGCTCGGCCCGCGCGGCAGGGTCCTCGCGCCGCACGAGCCGTCGCTCGCCCAGCTCCACGGCCACGACCGCTACCCCGAGCCGCCCGAGCTGCCGCCGGACGCGGCCCGCTACCGGCTGCGGACCGCGCTCGCCGACACGCTCGCCGCGTTCGCCGCGACGCGGCCCGTCCTGCTCGTGCTCGACGACCTCCAGTGGGCCGACGAGAACTCGCGCGCCGTCCTCGAGCACCTCGACGCCGACTACTTCGCGGCCCATCCCGTCGTCCTCCTGTGCGCTTACCGGACCGAGGAGACGTCGCCCGCGCTCTCCTCGCTCCTCGGCGCCCCCTGGGCCTCGCGGCTCGAGCTCGGGCGGCTCGACCGCGGCTCGGTCGGGCGGATGGTGCGCGACATGCTCGCCCTGGACGAGCCGCCGGAGGCGTTCGTGCAGTACCTCTTCGAGCAGTCGGAGGGGAACCCGTTCTTCATCGCCGAGTACCTCCGGGCCGCGATCCAGGAGCGGGTGATCTACCGGGACGAGGCCTACGCGTGGCGGATCCGCGCGGGCGCCGAGGGCGCCGCCGCAGAGCGGCTCGCCCGCGCCGCGCGCGAGAGCCAGCCGCCCGCGCCGCTGCCGCTGCCGGGCTCGCTGCGCGAGCTCGTGGCGCGCCGGCTGTCGGGGCTGAGCCGGGAGGCGCTCGCGCTCGCGCGGCTCGCCTCGGTGCTGGGCCGCGAGCTCGAGGAGCGCCTGCTGCTCGGCGCCGCGGGCCTCGCCGAGGTCGACGCCATGGACGCGGTCGCGGAGCTCGCCCGCCGCCACGTGCTCGAGGAGACGGATCCGGGGCGGCTCGGCTTCGTGCACGACAAGCTGCGGGAGATCGTCTACGCGGGCATCCCCGAACCGGAGCGGCGTGCCCTGCACGCCGCCGCCGCGCGCGCAATCGAGCAGCGCCACCGCGACGCGCCGGGCCTCGCGCTGTCGTACCCGCTCCTCGCCCACCACTATGGAATCGCGGGCGCCGTCCAGAAGACGCTGGAGTACCTCGACAAGGCGGGCGCCCAGGCCCTCGCGACGGGCGCCTCCGGCGACGCGGTGGATTTTTACAAGAGGGCGCTCGACCTCGACGGCGCTCACCCGCCGGAGGAGCGCGCGCCGCCGCTCCGGCGCGCGCGCTGGGAGCGGCGGCTCGGCCAGGCGCACTACAACCTCGGCGATCTGCTCGGCGCGGAGCGGCACTGCGCGGCGGCGCTGGAGCTGCTCTGCCGGGACGAGGCCGCGTGGCTCCGCGCGGGGGAGCGCGCGGCGAGCGGCCGCGCGGGCCTCGGGCAGCGGCTGCGCCCGGCGATGGCCTCGCTGAAGCAGCTCGGCCTGCAGCTCGCGCACGTCGCTGGCCTGCCGGCCCCGGTCGCGCGCGACGCGGCCGAGCGCGAGCGCCTCGCCGAGGCGTCGCTCGCGGCGGAGAAGCTGTCGGAGACCTACCTGTTCCGCAACGAGCCGACGCTCGCCTTCCTGGCCGCGCTGGCGGCGACCAACGCCGCGGCGCGGCTCGGCCCGTCGCTCGCGCTCGCGCGCGGGTACGCGACCCTGAGCGTCGCGTTCGGGTACGTCCCGTGGAAGGCCGTCGTCGACGCGTACGCCGCGCGCGCGACGGCGGTCGCCGCGGCGCTCGACGACCCGCAAGGCGTCGCGTTCGTCTCGTGCCTGCGCGGGCTGACGGCGCTCGGCGAGGGCCGGTGCCGCGACGCGCGGGCGCTGCTCACCCAGGCCGAGCGGCTGGCCGATGCGCTGCACGACCGCCGCCGCAAGGAGGAGTGCATCACGCTGCTCGCCGGCGTGGCGTACTCCGAGGGCCGCTGGAGGGAGGCGCTCGACCTGTACGGCGCGCTCGTGATCGCGTCGCGCGAGAGCGACAACGCGCAGGGCCACATCTGGGCGGAGAGCGGGCGCGCGCAGTGCCGGCTGCTGCTCGGCGACGGCGAGGGCGCGATCGCCATCTTCGACGCGCTGTCGGCCGAGGTGCAGCGGCTCGGCGACCGCACGCAGCAGATCACGCACGGCCAGGTCGCGCTGGGGCACCTGCTCCGCGGCGCGCAGGGCGAGGCCCGCGCGGCCGCCGAGCGGACGCTCCCCATGCTCCGCGAGGGACAGCCGGCGGGCTACCACTGCCTGTACGGCTATGCGGCGGCGTGCGAGGTGCTGCTCGCGCTGCTCGAGGGCGCGCCTGGCCCGGCGGAGCGGCGCGAGCTCTCGCGCCTCTCTGCGGAGGCATGCCGCGCGCTCGGCCGGTACGCGCGCATCTTCCCCCTCGGCCGCTCGACCTCGCTCCGCCTGCGCGGCCTCGCCGCGTGGCTCGCCGGCGGCCACGCGCGCGCGAGGCGGCTCTGGGCCGCGGCGATCGCCGACGCCCTGCAGCGCGGCCTGCCCGTCGAGGAGGCGCGCGCCCGCTTCGAGCTCGCGCGGCACCTCCCGCGCCGCGAGCCGGAGCGCGAGCGCCAGATCGCGCGCGCCGCCGCGGTCTTCTCCGCGCTCGATCTCCAGTACTGGCGCGACCGGGTGGCCCGGCTGCACGAGCGCTAGGACCTCGCGTCCCGGACGAAGAACACAAAAAAAGAGCGCCCATTCGACGGCGGGGGGGGGAAGCCGTCACGGGCGCTCTGCCCTTCAGCTTTAGCAAGACACGGGCCAAGGGCCCGACCTTGCTCGATTCATGGAGTTGACCTTAAGGATGCTCCTGACGTCTTTCGAACCTGAGGTTCTGGATTGCAGGTCTGAACACGATGGCCGCGCGGGGACGCGGCTCGATCCGGCGAAGCTCGGAGACGAGAGATGTGATGTCCGGGCGCGGATAGAGCACAGGCATCCTCCAGTGTGAGCGCCCGTCGCATGATCGGTGAGGTCGGCGCTACAGGGAGCGCTCTGGTCACCGTGGCGGCGGGTGAGATCCGCCCGGAGCACCTCACCCGTGCGCCGGCGGCGCGGCGGCGGCGGTGAGCCGTATCACCGCGTCAGGAGCCCGCTCCGGGGAGCACCGCCTCGATCGTCCACGTCCCCCTGCGACAGAGCGGTGGACGAGGCTCCCCAGGGCCTCTCCTCGAGTCCATCGCCTCTGTCTGGAGCGGACGCCACGCGGGCGCGCCGAGCGCGGATGATCGCTTTGGACCGTGGTCACAACCACAGATCGGGGCCGTTCACCGCAGCACGCACGGCGCGATGACAACCGCTGAATTCCCCCTCTCACGAGCGCGTCTAGCATCGCGTCCGATCGCGAATCGGAGCGTTCCCGTCGCGCCGCTCACCGAGGCAGACCGAGCAGAGAAAGCGGCTCGCCCCCGGCGCTCACCCGCCGTCACGTGAGGCGCAGAGGCCATCCGCCAGGAACTCCGGAATAATCCATGTGCCTAGAACACCTGAGCTACCGCCGAGACGGAGCGAGAGGGGGCCGAGACGTCAGGCCATCACTGACGTTATCCGTTGGACAATGTATCGACCCAGGGTATACACCGACGATCATTGACGGCATGTTCCCAACACACCGGCAAAACACACAGGGAATCCATGCATTATCTCCGGCGCCCGTGCCCTGGACGACGAATTTCCGCGTCGACTGGGAGACGATAAGGCCTCATAAAGGAAGGCGAACAGGCGTCACCGCGCATCTCTCGGAGGATCGGAAAGTTCTACACGGTAGAGCGCCACCATTCATCACCGGCGCAGGCGCCCCAAGCAAACAGGGTGAGCTACGTCCATAATCGCCAGTGACCGCGCGAAGCCAGGGCGACACACCGGCGACAAGCACGTTCAACGTGCGGCACTCGACATCGTGAAACCTACTCAACACATCTCCTCTCGACCGCCCTACCCGCCCGCTGCCGCACCGGCATCGGAGCGGACTCCCTACCAGCCGATCTCGGCGATCGTCGGCTCATCGCACTATCGGGCCCTGTCGGACGACGCGTTGAAAGACGAGGACAACGCCGCGTGGGTGCTCGGCCTCGCGCCCGACGTGAAGCGGGCGTGGCTCGACCGCATCCGCTGGATCCGGATCGTCGATCGCCTCGCCGAGAACGAGCGCATCGAGCCCCACGCGCGGCGGTTCAGCCGCTTCATGGTGGCGTGGAGGCGCGTCCGTTCCTGCGGCTTCGTCGATCCGTGCTGCCCCTTCGCGCGCGAGCTCTCTGCCATCCACGCGCTGTGGCTCCGCCGCCCCGCGCTCGATCCTCCCGACCCGGACGAGATGCAACCGCGCTCGCTCGCCGCCTGGGACGCCTACTTGCTCGCCCTCGCCGACTACCACGCTCCCAGCCTGCTCATCCGCACCCTGAAGGAGCACGACACGATGCTGGTGCGGCTGTCAGGCCATATCTTTCAGCTGGTTCCGTTCCTGACGAAGGAGCACTGGGGCGCTGCCGGGGAGTTCGGCCGGCTCGATCAGTTCTTCAACAACCTGAGGGACATGCAGGAGGACGCCGATCGCGGCATCTGCTACCTGCCCGAGGAGGAGCTCGCGCGCCACGGGGTCACGCGCGCTCAGGTGATCTCCGGGCGGTGCGTCGACACGCCCGGATACCAGGCCCTGATGCGGTACTGGCTCGATGAGGTCATGCCAGCGCTCTACGCGCGGGCGGCGCCGTTCATCGAGGCGCGCGGCCTCCACCCCTCGCTCCAGATCATGAGGGAGTGGAGCCTGCGCCGTTATGCCCGCATCACACGGGTGTTCCGCGCGACCGGCTTCGATCACCGCCGGTTCCCCGCGCGGTACTGGGCCGAGGTGCGGCGCGACCTCGCCGAGCGGCGGCAGCTCCTCCGCGCTCACCCCGTGTAACGCCTCACCGTCGAGAGGAGCGCGTCCGGCTCGAACGGCTTGCCGAGCCACGCGTCCGCGCCGACCTCGGCCGCCCGCCGGTGCGCGTCCGCCGCGGCGGTGAGCACGACGATGGGCGCCTGACGCCCGTGCCGGACCTCGAGCTCGCGCGCGAACTCCGGGCCGTTCATCACCGGCATCTTCATGTCGAGCAGGATGAGATCCGGCAGGTCGTGCTCCAGCTTGGCCAGCGCCTCGCGACCGTTGCACGCGATCTTGACCCGGTAGCCGTCCTCCTGGAGCACGAGGGAGACGAGCGCCACGAGATCCGCGTCGTCCTCCACGAGGAGCACCGTCTTTGCGTGTCTGTCGCTCATCGTCGATCGGCCACGGGGGCCTCGCTGCTGAGTGGAAGGGTGAAATAGAACGTGCTGCCGCTGTCCTCCTCGCTCTCGAACCAGATACGACCGCCGTGGCGGGTGATCATGTCCTTCGCAAGGAACAGCCCTATCCCCATGCCGCCGTAGTCGTGTCGCGTGTCCGTGTGCGCGCGGAAGAAGCGCTCGAAGATCCGCTCCTGCCTGTGGGCGGGGATGCCGACGCCCTGGTCGCGCACGGACACGACCGCCTCGAAGCGCGGCGCCGCGCCGTGCCGCTGCGAGAAGAGCGCGGCGTCGCAGGAGGACGGCGGCGACGACGCCGGCGCGCGCTCGGCGACGGCGACGGTCACCTCGACGTCGCCGCCGTCGGGCGAGTACTTCACCGCGTTGTCGAGGAGGCTCGCGAGCACCTGGCGCAGCCGCTCCGGATCGGCGCGCACGACGGGCGGCCGCTCGGCGTCGAGCGACAGCCGCACCCGGTGGCGGCTCGCCGACTTCGCGACGCGATCGACCGACTCCTGCACGAGCTCCTTCAGATCGACGTCCTCCTCGGAGACCTGGAGCACGTCGAGCGTGACCTGCGAGATGGCCAGGAGATCGTCGACGATGCGGTTGATCCTGTCCGCGCCGCGGTCGATGGCCTCCAGCATCTTGCGGCGCGGCGCCGGCAGATCGTTCGTGTTGCGCAGGAGCGCGAGCGCGTATCCCTTCATGATCGCGACCGGCGTCTTGAGCTCGTGCGCGCCGACCCGGATGAACTGATCCTTGACGAGATCGAGCTCCATGAGCTCCGTCACGTCGCGGGCGACCGCGACCGCGCCGAGGACCGCCCCGCCCTCGCTGCGGATCGGCGCCGCGCTGGTCCTCAGGAAGACGTCGCGGCCCGCGCGGCCTTCCGCGAGCACCTGCTCTTCCTGCACGATGGTCTCGCCGGCGAGCGCCCGCACCATGGGCAGCTCGTCGCGCGTGAAGGCGCGGCCGTCGCTGTGGCGCATCCGGCCGAGGTCCATCACCTCCTCGACCATCCGGCCGGCCTGCTCCGAGCGGCCCGAGAGGCCGAGCAGCCTGAGCCCCGAGGCGTTGATCATCGTCAGCCGGCCCTGGCGGTCGCACGCGAACACCCCCTCGACGAGGTTGTCCAGCACGGCCCCGAGCTGCGCCGCGCGCTGCGCCGCGTCCTGCAGCAGGCGCTCGCGCTCCGCCAGGTAGCTCCGCGTGCGCCGGGACGACTCCTCCAGGCGATCGACCATCGCGTTGACGCCGCCCGCCAGCGCGCCGATCTCGTCCTTGAAATAGATCGGGATCCGCTCCAGCCGGTCGACCTCGCCGCGCTGGACGATCTTCTGGATGACCGCGGCGACCTGCTGGAGCGGGCCCGCGAGGGCGCCGGCGAGGAAGCCCGCGCAGACGGGCGCCCAGGTGACCGCGACCATCGAGAAGATCGCCAGGGTGAGCTTCAGGCCGGGCTTGGCCGGCCCCGCCGTCTCGCCGAGCACCATCGCCGCCATCCAGCTCGTCGGCGCGATGGCGAGGCAGGCGCCGAGGATCACGAGGCGGACGGCGAGCGAGTACCCCTTGCCGGGCATGGAGAGGCCGCGCTCGCGCGCGATGAGCGAGATCACGCCGGCGGCGGGGGCGAGCAGGCGGCCGAGGATGCTGTAGGCGAGCGGCAGCGCGGCCGCGAACAGGGCCAGCGCGAACAGGGCCAGCGCGACGCCGCGCTGGACGCCGAGGGGGCTCTGGTCCGGCGCGATGAGGTAGAGCGCCATCGTGACCGGCAGGTACAGGAGCCCCCACGACACGGCCCAGACCGTCGCGAACGCGAGCGGGGTGTCGTAGGCGGCGTTCGCCGCGGCGAGGACGACCTCCTCCGGGGGCGCCGCGCCGCCGCTGCTCGTGTCCTCGACGCCCGCGCCGCTCTGGAGGCGATGGGCCACGGCGTACTGCCGCAGGCGCTCGATCGGGCGCAGCATGTGGACGAGCAGCGCGATCAGCCCCCCGGTCTTGACGAGGTACATGAGCCCGATCAGCCCGAGCAGCCGCGCCTGGACCGCCGAATCCACGACGCCGAGGAGGCGCAGGTGAGCGACCGGGACAAGCAGGCTGTACGGCAGCTCGATGCCGAATGCATAGGCCACGACCCGAGGCGTGAACGACAGAGTCCGCGACCTCCCCGGATTCCAGATTCTAGCCCAGGCGGCTCGGCTGATGGCCACGTCCGTCACCCCCCTTGTTGAAGCATGGCTGCGGGGTCCGCGCCTCTGGGGCCTCTCCGCGCCAAGTTGATGAGTCAGGTCGCCAGGCAGCTTTGCTATGAGACCAACGAGCGAGTTGTCGACCGTTTTGCGCAGCGGCTCATGTCGATTCGCTCGACTCCCACTCACACGTTCCGTCCGGGCGCGGGAGTTCTGCGATTTTCCTGATCAGCTCAGGGCGTGCCTTATGGCGTTCCTGGTGATCAGGAAAAGAATGGTGAGCACGTGGCGCGCGCGCAGGCCGCTCGCCTCACCGCGGTAGACGGGACGCACGCTGACCTCGCAGACGCGGAGCCGGCGAGCCGCGAGGGCGGCGAGCAAGTCGTTCGGATAGCCGTAGCGGGGCCAGAGGCCGTCGAGGTCGAGCGCGTCGATCGCGCGGGCCGAGATGGCGGTGTACCCGCACTGGCTGTCGGAGAGGGCGTCGAGCCCCGCCGCGCGGCGGGTGAGCGCGGCGAGCGCCGCCGTCGCGGCGAGCCGCTGGAGCGGCATGACGCGCCACACGTCGGGGTGGCGCAGCCGATCGCCCTTCACGTAATCGGCTTCGCCCGAGGCGATCGGGGCGACGACGCGCGGGAGATCGCGCGGATCCATCTGCCCGTCGCCGGCCATGACCGCGACGGCCGAGGCGCCGAGGGCGCGAGCGCGCCGGTAGCCAGCGACGATCGCCGCGCCGACGCCGCGGCACTCCGGGTGGACGAGCACCTCGAGGCGCTCGTCCCCGACCGCGCGCGCCATCTCGGCTGTGCCATCTCGACTGGCGTCGTCCACGACGATCACGTGGTCGACAAAGGCGGGGACCGACGCCGCTGCCTCGGAGATCCATCGCGCCTCGTCCCGCGCGGGGATGACCACCGCGACACGCGCACCGTGGAGCACGCGGATTCCTAGCGGAGCGAGCGGCCTCCGGCAACGCGATCGACGCCGCGACGACACGCTCGGCGCCGCGGCGCGAGCCGTGCGCGCCGGACGTATTACCTGCCAGCGCTCTTGCGGAGCTCGGCGTAGGAGCCGCCGGGCGTGGCCGTCTCGACGGGCAGCCCGGCCGGCCCCCACCCCGGCTCGGTGATCGCGCCGAACGCGTCGCGCGGCCCCTCGAAGCCGGCGCGTTGCTCGATGACGGCCGTGTAGCCGGCCGACACCATGGCCTCGGCCGCGCGCATCGAGCGCTGTCCGGACTTGCAGCCCACGATGATCTTCGCGTCGCTGGGATAGAGGGCGCGGACCACATCGAGGAAGTCGGGGTTCTGCTTCATGCCGCCGGCGCCGGCGTGCATGAGCGGCACGTTGTGCGCGCCGCTCGGGTGCCCGGCCGCATACTCGGGCTCGCTCCGAACGTCGAGGTAGAGATACCCCTCCTCGTCGATGAGCTTCTTGGCCTGCTGGGGGGATACACGCTTGATGTCCGCCATGGGGCGCAGTCTACCCCCGGCGCGGCGCGCTCGTCAGAACGTATGAATGAAGAGCCCGCTGCGGAGCTTCGGCTCGAACCACGTGCTCTTCGGCGGCATGAGCAGCCCCGCGTCGCTCACCGCGAAGAGCTCGTCGATCTGCGTGGGATAGAGGTGGATCGCCATCGTGAACGCGCCCGAGTCGACGCATCGCTCGAGCTCGGCGACGCCGCGGATGCCGCCGACGAAATCGACGTGCTTGTCCCGGCGGGGGTCGCTGACGCCGAAGATCGGGCCGAGGATCTGGTCCTGGCAGATGGAGCAGTCGAGCGAGGCCACCGGGTCCTTCGCGTCGAACGACCCCGGGCGGACCCTGGCGGTGTACCAGCGGCCGCCAAGGTAGAGCCCGAAGGTCCGCGGCTCGGCCGGGGTGGCGGCCGCGCCGTCCCTCGCCGGCGCGACGTCGAGCCGCTCGCCGAGGGCCGCGAGCAGCGCCTCCGCGCTGCGGCCGGCGAGGTCCCGCACGACGCGGTTGTAGGGCATGATGTTCATCTGGTCGTGCGGGAAGACCACGGCCAGGAAGACGTCGTGCTCGCCGCCGTCGCCGCGCAGCTTCCTGTGGACGCGCGCCGCCGCGGCGCTGCGGTGGTGGCCATCGGCGACGTAGAGCGTCGGGATCGCCTGGAAGCGCTCCTCGAGGTCGGCGGTCGCCGCGCGGCCGAGGACCCAGAGCTTGTGCCCGACGCCGTCCGCGGTCGTGAAATCGTAGATGGGCGGCGACTGCAAGGCGTCCGCGACGGCGCGGTCGATGCCCGCGTCGGCGCGGTACGTGAGGAACACCGGCTCGTCGTGGGCGCCGAGCTCCTCGATGTGGCGGGTGCGGTCGTCCTCCTTGTCGGGGCGCGTCTTCTCGTGCTTCTTGATGACGTCCTGCTCGTACTCGGCGACCGCGGCGCAGCCGACGACGCCGATCTGCCGGTGATCACCCATCCTCTGGGCGTAGAGGTAGAGGTGCGGCTCCGGGTCCTGCGCGAGGTCGCCGCGCGCGATGAGATCGGCGAGGTTCTGCGCGCCGCGGGCGTAGACGGCGTCGTCGTGCTCGTCCGTCCCCTCGGGCAGGTCGATCTCGGGGCGGGAGACGCGGAGGAAGCTGTGCAGGCCTCCCGCCGCGAGGACGCGCGCCTCGGCGGTCGAGATGACGTCGTACGGCGGGCTCGCGACGCGAGCCACCTGGGCCTGGGGGGGTCGGTAAGCGCGGAAAGGTCGGACGGTAGCCACGGGGAGCGACTAGCCCAGCGGCCTGGGCGCGTCGAGGCGGCTCGCGCGGCGGGAGCTGCGGCGGGGCGGGCAGGCGCGGAGCCCTCGGCGTCGGCCCGGAGCCCCGGCGACGGCGACGCTGATGGCCGCGCGCGGCGCGTGCTAGGAGGGATTCGCGCCGCGAGCCGCTCTCATCCGCTCGCCGCCGCACCATCCCGCCCGCGCGCAGCCGCGCGCCGCACGAAGAGGAACCTTGTCCAGCTCCGGTGAGTCCTACCCTCCGCCGCGCTATTCGACCCTCCCGCCCGGCTCGGCGGACGACGATCTCCCCCTGCCGGGCGAGATCACCTCGTTCTCCAGCTCGCGATCCCGCCGCCTGATCGCCGTGGGGGGCGGCCGCGGGGGCGTCGGCAAGGCGACGCTCGCGGTCAACCTGGGGGTGTACTTCGCGCAGCTCGGGCGCGACGTGATCATCATCGACACCGACGCTTACAGCCCGGGGCTGCACGCCGCGCTGGGGATCGAGGCGCCGCCGCTCGTCACGCGCGAGGACATCGAGGAGGGCAAGGCCGAGCCGATCGCGACCACGGTGCCCGGGCTCCGGCTCGTCCCGACAGCGTACGACCCGATGACGGCCACGCCGCTCCGGCCGAGCCGCGCCGCGTACTGGATAAAGATGATCCAGGAGCTCGACGTCGACTACGTGATCGTCAGCCTCGGCGCGGCGACCGGCTCCTCGACGCTCGACCTCTTCCTGCACGCCGACGTCGGCATCTGCGCCACAACGCCCGAGCCGCTCGCGGTCGAGCACTCCTACCGCTTCTGCCGCGCGCTCTACCAGCGCACCTTGCGCCGGGCGCTCATGAAGGAGCGCTTCAAGATCCGGCTCGTGGAGAAGGTGGCCGCGTCGCTGCCGGCGCTCGCGACGCCGCGCGACTTCATCATGGAGGTGAAGCGGTTCGACGAGGGGGTCGCGTCGCTCGCGGCCGCGCAGCTGCCGCGGGTGAAGCCGCACCTCGTGGTCAGCCAGACCCGGCACCGCTCGGACCTGGAGCTCGGCCCCGCGATGAGCGCCGTCTCGGAGCGCTTCCTCGGCATCTCCCTCGACTACCTCGGGCACATCGAGCACGACGACGCGGTGTGGCTGACCGCGCGCCGGCGCCAGCCGCTCCTCATCGACAGCCCGACGTCGAAGAGCGCGCGCAACCTCGAGCGCGTGGCCCGGCGCATCCTCGCGCTGCTCGCCGCGCGCGACTCCCGCCCGGCCGAGGCGCACGCCCGCGCCCTCGCCGCCGCCTCGAAGAGCGCCGCGCCGCCGACGCTCTACGAGGCGCTCGGCCTCGCGCGGACGGCCGCCGACGACGAGATCCGGCGCGCCTACAAGCGCCAGCGCGACACCTACCGGGAGGGGAGCCTGCCCGTGGTCAGCGTGCTGAGCCCCGCGGTGCTCCAGAGGGAGCAGGCGCGCATCGAGGAGGCGCACGACACCCTCCTCGATCCGGTGCGCCGCCGCGCGTACGATCTCTCGACCTACCCGGACGATCCGCGCACGCAGCTCGGCCCGGTGCGCGCCGAGAACGCCGCCGCCGCGGCCGAGCTCGCCATGCTCCAGGCCGAGCTCGCGCGCGAGATCAACGCCGAGACGCAGTTCAGCGGCGCGCTGCTCCGCAAGGTGCGCGAGTCGCAGGGGGTCGAGCTCACCGACATCTCGCAGCGGACCAAGATCTCGCTGGCGCACCTCCAGGCGATCGAGAACGAGGCGATAGGCGACCTGCCCGCGACCGTCTACGTACATGGATTCGTTCAGGAAATTGCCAAGTACCTGCGGCTCGATCCGGCGCAGGTGGCGAAGACCTACATGCGTCGCCTGCGCGAGATCTCCGCGGGCTCGCGCGCCAAGCCGCATGGCTGAGGCGTCGCGCGGAAGCGACGGGGCGGCGCGGATCGGAGGCGGGCGCGACGGGCGCGGCGCGTGCGGCACATCAGAACGCGCCGGCGGGGATCTCGCGTTCTCGGCGCTCGCGTTCGCGCTCGCGCTGCTGCCGCGGCTCTACGTGGCGATCGCGTGGGCGCGCGAGCCCGTGTGGGACGGCCATTACTACGATTTCGGCGCGCGCCGCATCGCCGCCGGGCTCGGCTACTCGGACGATCTCATCGTCGGGGGCCAGGCGGTCTGGCACCCGTGGTGCCATTATCCGGTCGGCTACAGCGGGTTCCTCGCCCTCGTCTACCGGCTGTTCGGCGCCGGGCCGCACGCGGCGACCGTCGCGAACGCGGTGACCGGCGCGCTGCTCGTCGTCGTGGTCCACCGCCTCGCCCGGTACGCGACCACGCCGGCGCGCGCCCGCGTGGCGGCGCTCCTCGCGGCGCTCTCGCCGGGGCTCATCGTCTATGCGGCGCTCGTCATGACGGAGCCGCTCGCGGCGCTCGGCCTGGTGACGGCGCCCTGGCTGCTCGCGCGCGACGCCGCGCGCGGTCGCCCGGCCCGCGGCGCGGTCCTCGCGGGCGTGGCGCTCGGGCTCTCGGCGCTGGTGCGGCCGCAGAGCCTGCTCTGCGCGCCGGCGCTCGCGCTGCTGGCCATGCGCGGCCCGGCGGCGTCCGCGCCCGGAGGAACGGCGGCGACGGCGACAGGAGGGGCGGCCGCGTGGAAACGCGGCGCGCTCGCGGCGGCGCTCGCGGCCGCGACGGCCCTCGCGGTGGTGGCGCCGTGGACGATCCGCAACTGCCGCGTGATGGACGGCTGCGCGCTCGTCTCGACGAACGGCGGCTGGAACCTCGCCATCGGCGCGTTCCCGCGCGCGACGGGCCGCTTCGAGACGCTGCGCGCGGGCGACGGCTGCCCGATCGCGCGCGGCCAGGTGGCGCAGGACCGCTGCTGGATGGCCGCGGGGCTTCAGTGGATCAAGGAGGATCCCGGTCGCTGGCTGGCCCTGATCCCGAGGAAGCTGGGCTTCACCTTCGATCACGAGTCGTTCCCGATGGGCTATCTCGGCGAGGCGAGCCCTGCGGCGTGGCCCGAGGAGCGGCGCGCGGCGGGGCGCCGCGTGCTCACGGCGTCGCACCTCGCCCTGCTGTCCGCCGCGGCGCTCGGGGTCGTGGCGATGCCGCGGCGGGAGCTCGTCGCGCAGCTCCTCGCGCTCGCGGCGGTGCTCGGGCTCGTCGCGTGGGGGGTGCTCGGCGACGGGCACGCGTTCTGGCCGCTCGCGGTGGCGATCCCGCTGATCGCCGCGCTGCCGCTGCCGGGCCGGCCCGCGAACGGGGGTGTCGTCGGCTACCTGGCGTTCGCGGTCGCGTCGGTGGCGCTGACGCACGCCGTGTTCTTCGGCGAGGACCGGTATCACATGGTCGTGACGCCGGCGCTGTGCATCCTCGCGGCGTGCGCGCTGCGGCGATGCGCCACGAGATCCTCGTGGATCTCTTCAGAAACCGACCTTCCCCCGCCGCCGAGATCCTCGGCGTCACGCTCCTGACCTACGCATGAACGGCCGCCACCACACGCGCGTTACCGGCCGCCGGCCTCCGCGTCCGCGCCGGTCGTATGCTCCTGCTCCGCCACCAGCGCGATCTCGATCCGCCGGTTCCTCGCCCGCCCTGCCGCCGTGTCGTTCGGCCCGACCGGGCTGAACTCGCCATAGCCGACCGTCGACAGGCTCCGCGGCGACATCCCGCGCTCGACGAGCCGCTTGACCACCGCCGTTGCCCTCGCCGCCGAGAGATCCCAGCTCGACGAAAACCTCGCGCTCTTCATCGCCTTCCGGTCGTTGTCCGTGTGCGCGGCGACCTGAAAGCGAAAGGCCGGCATCGTCCGGAGCACGCCGGCGATCTCGTCCAGCGCCGCCCGCCCTCGCTGCGTGAGCTCGGCCCTCGCGCCGTTGAACAGCGCGTCGCTCGGCACCTCGACGACGAGCTGCCCGCCGCGGAGCCCGACACGGACCTTCCCCGCGAAGGCCGCGCCCTTCAGCCGCTCCACGGCGTCGCGGATCCCGGCCGCCCGCGCCTCCGCCGCCGCCTGCTTCCGGCGCAGATCGTCGAGCTTGGCCCGCGTCTCCGCGAGCTCCGCCGACAGGCTGCCCCGCTCCCCGGCGAGCTGCCCCACGCTCTGCCCGGCGCTCCGGAGCCGCGCGGACAGCTCCTCGTTCATGGCGGCGAGCTCGTCGAGCCGCCGCTCGAGCCCCGCCTCGGCCGTCGTCACCTCGGACAGCCTGAGATCGCGCGCCCGGAGGTCGTCCGAAAGGCGCGCCAGCTCCTCCTCGATGACGGCGGCCTGCGCGGACCGCTCCGCGGCCTCGGCGCGGGCGCTCTGGGCCTCGGCGCGGGCGCTCTGGGCCTCGGCCCGCGCCTTGTCACCCGCCTCGCGCTCTCTCTGGATCTCCGCGCGCGCCTCGTCGTACAGCCCCTGCCGGACGAGGCAGCCCGGCGTCGCCAGCCCGAGCAGGCCGGCCGTGAGGAGCCGCGCCGCCGCAGGCGAGCGCCGCGAGAGCCACGTCGGGATCCTGCCGGACGTCGTCGTGTCTTTCATGCGTCGCGCGCACTCTGGCACGAAACCACGGGCGCGACGAAATCGTGGCAAACGTTCCCCGCGCGCCGCCGCGCGAGCGGTCGCGCGGCGTCCCACGGCGCGCGATCCCCTGGTACCCTCGGCGGCGTGATGCCTCGGCGAGCTTGGTTTTCCGTGGGCGCCCTCGCGGCGACGACGCTGGTCGGCAGCGCCGCGGCGGCGTTCCCGCACGTCGTCCGCAAGGGCGAGACCCTCGCGCAGATCGCGGAGCGCACCTACGGGCGCGTGCAGATGGAGCAGGTGCTCGTCGCCGCCAACGCGCTCGACGCGGGCGCCGGCGTGCCGATCATGCCCGGCCTGCGGCTGGAGGTGCCCGCGCTCGGCCACCACCGCGTCACCGCGGGCGAGACCTGGGCGATCCTCGCGGAGCGGCTGCTCGGCACCGCCGACCGGAGCGACGTCCTCGCGATCTCGAATGATACGTGGCCCTGGCTCGAGCCGACCGACGGGCAGGAGATCATCGTGCCGTACAACCTGCGGTACGTCGTCGGCCAGCACGACACCCTGCTCACCATCGCCTATCGCTTCCTGGGCAAGCGGGACCAGGCGTGGATGCTCGACAAGTACAACCACCTCAAGCAGGACCCGCTGCGCCGCGGCATGGTGATCCTCGTCCCGCTCACGGATCTGCCGCTCACGGCCGAGGGCAAGGCCGAGGCCGCGAGCTCCGGCGCGCTGGTGCGCTCCGAGGGGGCCGGCCGCGCGCGCGACGCCCAGCGCCGGGTCGACGCCGAGCTGCCGCAGCTCGCCGGCGACGTGCGGAGCGGCCGCTACATCGACGCCGTGGCGCGGGCGAGCCGCCTGCTCGGCTACGGCGATCTCGCCCGGGTGCAGATCGCCACGGTGCAGCGGCACCTGCTCGAGGCCTACGTCGCGCTCGACGCCACAGGGCTCGCCGAGACCGCGTGCGCCGCGTGGCGCGAGGCCGACCCCGCCGCGCGGCTCGATCCCATCGAGCTCAGCCCGAAGATCGTGCGCGCCTGCACCTCGTCGACGGAGCTGCACCTCAGGGCGCCTTCGCCGGATCCCGCGCCGCCGATCCCGGCGGACGCGGGCGGTGGGCGGTGACCTCGCTGCAGCCCGCGCCCGATCGCCTGCCCGCCGGGCACGGCGTCGCGTCGCGGTACACCGTCGAGTCCGTCATCGGCGAGGGGGCCTCCGGCGTCGTCTACCGCGCCACCCGCGACGAGGACGGCCAGCGCGTCGCGCTGAAGGTGATCCACAGGCACCTCTCGGGCACGCCCCAGATCTTCAGGCGCTATCACCGGGAGGCCGCCATCCTGGAGCGCGTCGAGGGCCCTCACGTCGTCCGGATGCTCGACTTCGTCGAGGAGGGCGGGCTCCTCGTGATCGCGCTGGAGCACATCGACGGCAGCTCGCTCGAGGAGCTCCTGCGGGACCACGCGCCGATCGAGATCGACCTGGCGATCGAGATCGCCCTGCAGATCTGCGCCGCGCTGGAGACGGCGCACGCGGCGGGCGTGGTCCACCGCGATCTCAAGCCGGCCAACGTGCTCATCGAGCGCCCGGACGGGCGCGCGGGCGCCGCGCCGTCACCCTTCGCGGGCCGCGTCCGGGTGGTCGATTTCGGGCTCGCGAAGGTGGTGCACGGCGAGCAGCAGACGACCGGGCTCACCGAGAAAGACATGATCTTCGGGACGCCGGAGTACATGGCGCCCGAGCAGGTGCGCGGGGAGGACGTCGACCCGCGCAGCGACATCTACGCGCTCGGCTGCATCCTCTACGAGATGGCGGTCGGCGCCGTGCCGTTCAACAAGCGGACGCCCATCGCCGTGATGACGGCGCAGATCGCCGAGCAGCCGCTGCCGCCGCGCGCCAGCGAGCGCTCCGGGCTCATCTCGGCCGGCCTGGAGGCCGTCATCCTGAGGGCCCTCGCCAAGAGCCCTTCCGAGCGGCACCCGAGCGCCAGGGCGTTCGCCGACGCCCTGCGCGCCTGCCGAGAAGAACGGCGCGTCGTGCACCACACCCCCGCGAGCCTCGCGGACGCCGTCTCGATCACCGATCTCGCGCTCGAGCGGACCGGCCTGGATTACGCCGCGCCCGTCCAGGACGGTGCTTCCGTCTCGGGCGTCGGCCACGTCGACAAGCCGGTGACGCCCAGGGAGAGCGCGGTGCGCAGGGCGCTACCCGAACGCACGGCCGCGGTGGTCCGCGAGACGCCCGCTGGCCCTGCTCCGACGGCGGGCGGCGCGTCGCGTGAGCTCATCCTCTGGACCGTGGTGGCCATTCTCTGCGCGGCCGCGGGCATCGTGGTCGGCACGCTGTTCGGGGCGCGCTAGGACGCGCTGGAACGCAGCTGAAACGCAGCTGGGACGTGCCTGGCGCGCCGCCATCGGGGGCTGCGGCTATGGCGTGGAGCGCGAGGATCGTGGTAATCGTTCTCATGCGTTCCTTGCTGTCCGGCGGCGCAGCCCTCGCGGCTCTCCGCTCTGCTCGGCCCCGGCGGCGGCGCGCTCTCCCCTGCGCCGCCGCCGCGCTCGCCCTCTTCGCCCCCGCGGCCGCTTCGGCGTACGACTCGCTCGCCGTGCCGTGCGCGGACGACCCGCTCCAGTGCGCGCGGGGACCGCTCACGTTCCAGCGCAAAGACGCCATCCCGCTCGGGCTCGACTTCGATACAGGCTGGGTCCCGCCGGGCTCACCGCTCCAAGTCAGCCTCGGGGCGGCGGTCTACGCCGACACCCAGATCTCGTTGAGCGGAGCGCTCGAGGCGTCGTGGCCAGAGGCGCTCGCGCTCAAGGCGCCAGGCGCCCCGGAAGGAGGCGTGTTCAGCTGCGATATCGGACTCGATGTCAGCGCACAGGGACGCATCAGCGTTTCCGTCCTGGGCCAGGACTTCGACTGGACGGGTGATATCCCCTATGTGCCCCAGATCGATTTCCGGGTGCACGCCCGAGAGCAGTTCGACGCCTGGGGCTGGGAGCCGGGCATCACGCTGGAGAGCTCCACCGCGCTGCAGCGCGTTGCGTCCGTGTCGCTCGGCGACCTCATCGGCGGCTCGATCCCCGGCATCGACGGGAGGTTCGAGCTCGACATCGCGATGGATGTCGCGGCCCGCTACACGACCCATCGCGTGGCCATCGAGACGCTCGATCAGGCGACGGTGAGCGGAGGCGACGTCACCTCCGAAGGCGGAGCCTCCTCCGTGGACTACCTGGGAGGCCCGTCGGTCGAGCTCAACGTTCGTCCGGAGGGCTCGGTGCGGTACGACGGCACGCTCCACCTCGTCCCCGCGTTCGGCGTCAGCCTGCTGGGCCGCTCGTGGTCGATCCCGCTCGCCGACATCCCGCTCGCCTTTCCGCTCACCGAGCGCGAATGGGTCTTCGAGAGCGAGCGCGTCCATGTGCCGCTCCCGGACCTCGCGCTGGACAAGCAGGAGATCGATTTCGGCGCCGTGGAGGTGGGGCAGGCCAACGTGGAGCTCGTCCGGCTCTCGAACGCGGGGGAGGCGCTGCTCGATGCCGTCGTGACGACCGACGACGCGGAGAGCTTCGAGCTCGCGGACGCGGCGCTCGGGATCGACCCGGAAACGGAGATCGACCTCGCGATCCGCTTCGCGCCGAAGGCCAGCGGCGAGTTCGCGGCGACCGTCCTCGTCGAGTCCAACGACCCCGACCGGCCCGTGCAGAGGATCGCGGTGCGAGGGATCGGCGTCGGCGAGCCGGAGGCCCCGGCAGGCGGCGGCGAGCTCGCGGAGGAGGACGGCGGCTGCGCCTGCCGCGCGTCCGGGGGCGCGCCGCGCGGCAGTGCCGGCGGCCGGCCCTGGGCGGCCGCCGGCCTGTCGCTTGTCGCGCTCGCGGGCGGCCTCAGGCGCCGGCGGCGCGCGGCCTGAGGCTCACGCCGCGCTCGGCGGGCCCACGGCGATCTTCCGCCGCGTCGACACGGCCGCGATCTCCTGCAGCTCCTCGCCGCGCAGCGTCTCCTTGAGCACGAGCGCCTCCGCGACCGCCTCGAGGCCCTCGCGGCGATCGACGAGCAGCTGCTTGGCCTTCAGGTACATCTCGCCGAGCCGCTCCCTCACCTCCTCGTCGACCTCGCGGGCGGTCTCCTCGCTGCACGTGCGCTCCTCCTGGAGCACGCCGAGCATCGGCGCGCCGACGGTGCGCGCGAGCGCGGCCAGCCCGAGGCGCCGGCTCATCCCGAGGCGGGTCACCATCTCGCGGACGAGCGCCGTCGCGCGCCCGAGATCGTCGTGCGCGCCGCTCGACACCTGCCCCAGCGCGAGCTCCTCCGCCGCCCTGCCCCCGAGCATCACCGTGACGCGCGACTCGATCTCCTGCTCGGTGACCAGCTGGCGCTCGTCGCGGGGCACCTGGATCGTGACGCCGAGCGCGCCGATCGTGCGGGCCACGATGGACACCCGCTCCACCGGATCGGCGGCCGGCAGCGCGAGCGCGACGAGGGCGTGCCCGGCCTCGTGGTAGGCCACGCGCCGCCGCTCCTCCGCGGTCATGATCTGCCCGCGGCGCCGGAGCCCGAGCTGCGAGCGATCGAGCGCCTCGTCGAAATCGGCCTGTCCGATCTCCCTCGCGCCGCGCCGCGCCCCGGACAGCGCGGCCTCGTTGACGATCTTCGCGAGATCGGCGCCGACCATGCCCGGCGTGCGGCGCGCCACGAGCCCGAGATCGACGTCGCTCGCGAGCGGCACCCGCCGCGCGTGGACGGCGAGGATCGCCTCGCGGCCCCGCAGATCGGGCCGATCCACGATGACCTGGCGATCGAAGCGCCCGGGCCGCAGGAGCGCCGGATCGAGCACCTCGGGGCGGTTGGTGGCGGCCATCAGGATCACGGTGGTGCGCGCGTCGAAGCCGTCGAGCTCGGCGAGGAGCTGGTGGAGCGTCTGCTCTCGCTCGTCGTGGGTCGCGAGGGCGCCGAGGCCGCCCCGGGTCCTGCCCACGGCGTCGATCTCGTCGATGAACACGATGCTGGGCGCGCTCTTGCGCGCCTCCTCGAAGAGCTCGCGGACCCGCGCGGCCCCGAGCCCCACGAACATCTCGACGAACTCGCTCGCGTTCAGCGAGAAGAACGGCACGTTCGCCTCGCCCGCCACCGCCCGCGCGAGCAGCGTCTTGCCGGTGCCTGGCGGCCCGATGAGCAGGAGGCCGCGCGGGATCCGCCCGCCCAGCGAGCGGTACCTCGAGGGCTCCTTGAGGAAGTCGACGACCTCGACGAGCTCGTCCTTGGCCTCGTCGACGCCGGCCACGTCCGAGAAGCGCACCGGATCCTGCCTGGATCGATCGTAGATCTTCGCCTTGCTGCGCAGGAACCCGAGCGGCCCGCCGGCCCCCTGCCCCGCCCGCCGCAGCATCATGAAGAACGCCACATTGATGAGGAGGAGCGGCAACATCCAGATCGCCACCTGCACCCACACCGACGTCTGGGGGCTCTTCGCCTCGATGCGGACCTGCTTGTCGAGCAGCGCCCTCACGAGCGGCTCGTCCTCGACGCCGGGCAGCCGCGTCACGCGGACGCGCTCCTCCGGTCGTTGCGGGCTCTCGCGGCGGATCAGCTCGATCTCGTCGGGCTTCACGATCGCAGCGGAGATCTCCCCGCGCCGCACCTCGGCGACCGCCTCGTCGTACGGCACGAACGGGCGCCCTCGTGACCTGACGATCCCGGAAAGGACCAGGATCCCGATCGCGATCAGCAGGTACCCGAGCCACGCGCGCGACGCCGGCCTCTTCTCGTCAGCCATTCCACGGAGCTGATGTGCGGCGGGCGTCGCATCGGCAAGCCCTCGCCCCCGGAAGAACGGGAAAGCCCACGAGAAAGGCGCGCGAGGGAGGGAGCCGAGGAGCGTCCCCGAGCGCGGCTCGGCGCGCCGCCGGCGCGCGGCTGCCGCGCGTCCACCCCGCAGCGCCGACGCACGGCAGCCGCGCGTCCACCCGCAGCGCCGACGCGCCGCTGCCGCGAGGTGATCGCCCGGTGGATCCAGGCTAAGAAGCGACACCGTGCCGCTCGCCTCCGACCGCGCCTCGCTCGCCGCGTTCCCCATCGACTGGGGCGGGCTCGCCCCGCTCCGCCTCAAGTCGCGCGCCGTCGCCGAGGGCGTCTACGCCGGCATGCACCGGAGCGTCCGCAAGGGCGCGGGCGTGGAGTTCGGCGGCCAGCGGCCCTATGTGCCCGGCGACGATCTCCGCTTCTTCGATCGCCGCGCCCTGCTCCGCCACGATCGCCTCATGGTGCGCGAGTTCGAGACCGAGACCGATCGCGCCCTGTGGCTGTGCGTCGACGCGACCGCCTCGATGTCGTACCGCGGCCGGCGCGCGCCCGGCGCCAAGCTGGCCTACGCGGCGCTCATCGCCGCGGCCATGGCCCGCGTCGCGCTCGCCACCGGCGACCCGGTGGGGCTCGCCTGGCTCGGCGGCGCCGGCACCCACGGCCTGCCCGCGATGGCGGGGCGCGAGGCGTTCGAGCGGATCGTCGGCGCCCTCGAGGCCACCTCCGCCGCCCAGGACTGGAGCGGCGACGCCGGCGCCGTCGAGCGCGCGCTCGCGCCCATCGCGAAGAAGGCCCGCCGCGGCGCCGTCGTCCTGCTCATCTCGGATCTCATCGATCTCGCTCATGAATCCGGCGCGGCCCCGTCGGGCGCCGATCGCGCGCTCTCGGCGTTCACGTCGCTCAGCACCGGCGGCCGCACGCTGATCGCCCTCCAGGTCCTCGATCCCAGCGAGGCGACGCTCGACTTCGAGGGCAACGTGCGCCTCCGCGCGCTGGAGGGCGGCGCGGTCGTGGAGGCCGACGCGGGCGCGGTCCGCGCGCAGTACCAGGCGCGCCTCGCCGCCCTGGCCGAGGCCTGGTCGCGGGCGCTCGCGTCGCGCGGCGGCCGCCTGCTCCGCGCGACGAGCGCCGATCCTCCGACCGACGTCGTCCGCGCGCTCGTGCAGGCGATCGCCGAGGTGCGCCGATGAGCTTCGTCACGCTCGGCGCGCTGCTGGTCGCGCTGCTCGTCGGCGCGCCGGTCGCCGCGCACCTCCTGCGCCGTCGCCGCGCCGAGGAGCGGCCGTTCCCGCCGGCGCGCCTGGTCCCGCCCACGCCGCCGGCGGCCCGGCGCCGGAGCCTCCTCGAGGACCGCGCCCTCTTCGCGACCCGGGCCGTCTCGGTGCTCGCGCTCGCGGTGCTCGGCGCGACGCCGCTCCTGCGCTGCTCGCACCTGTCGCTCAGCCGCAGGGCCGGCGCGTCGGTCGCGCTCGCCATCGTCGTCGACGACTCGCTCAGCATGCGGGCGCGCCCGGACGGCGCCGAGGGCGCCGCGCGCGACGGGCGGTCGATCAACGATTCCTCGCACGCGCCCTCGCGGTTCGAGCGCGCGCTCACGGCCGCGCGCGAGCTCGCCGGCGGCCTCGCTCCCGGCGACGCCGCGGCGCTCGTCCTCGCGGGCGCCCCGGCCCGCGTCGCCCTCGCGTCGACCACCAACCTCGCCGCCGTCGGCGAGGCGCTCGCCGCGGTAGCGCCGTCGGACCGCGCCACCGACATCGACGGCGCCCTCGCGCTCGCCCGCGATCTGCTCCGTGGCCTGCCGCAGAGCGACAAACGCATCGTGCTCCTCAGCGACCTGGCGGACGGCACGCCCGGCGCCCCGCCCATCTCGGGCACCCCCGACATCGCCACGTGGGTGCCGCTCCAGGAGCTCGAGGCGACGGGCCAGGACTGCGGGATCGTGCGCGCCGATCGAGCCGGCCAGAAGGCGCGCGTCCGCGTCGTCTGCACCGCCGCGTCGACCGCGGCGCGCGGGCCCGACGTCGCCGTCGCGCAGCGAGACGGCGGCGCGGACGCGCCGCCCGCCGCGGGCTCGGCCGCCGCAGGCGCCTCGGCGACAGGCGCCTCCGCCGCGGCGGGGCGATCCCTCGAGGTGCGCGCCGGCGACGCCGTGCTCGGCAAGGTCGCGCTCGATCCGGCCCTGCGTGCCGAGGAGCTCTCGATCGACCTCCCGGCCGGGACGCCCGAGATCCTGATCGCCGCGCTCACCGGCGGCGACGCGATCGCCGAGGACGATCGCGCCCCGATCATCTCCGCCGGCGGCCCGCTCTCGATCGCGGTCGTGGTCGACCCCGCGACCACGCACGTCGAGACGGGCGGCCCGCCGCCGCTCGAGCAAGCCCTCTCGGCGCTCGACCTGGAAGCGCAGATCAGGCCGCTGCCCTCGGTTCCGGAGCACGCGGACGAGCTGGCCGCGCACGCGGGGCTCATCATCGACGATGCGCCCGGCTTCACGCCGGAGGTGCGCCGCTCGCTCGCCGCGTGGGTCGAGCGCGGCGGCGTCGCGCTGCTGACGCTCGGCCAGCGCGCCGCCGCAGCGCCGCTCGGCGCCGGGTTCGAACCGCTGGTCCCGGGCGTCGTCCGCTGGTCGGCCTCCCCGGTGCCCGGCGTGGATCCGGCGACGGCGGGCTGGCTCGGCCCGTCCGCGCCCGGCCTCGCCGACGTCGCCCCGCGCGGCCGGGCGACGCTGGGCGCGGAGGCCTCGGAGGGCGCCGAGGTGCTCGCCCGGTGGGCGGACGGCGCCCCGTTCCTCGTGCGCCGCCCGCTCGGGCGCGGCGTGGTGCTGTTCATGACGCTGCCGCTCAGCACGGAGGAGAGCGACGTCGCGCTGCGGCCCGCGTTCCTGTCGTTGCTCGACGGCTTCGTCGGCGCCGCGCGCGCCCGCGGCGGCGCGCGGCGCCTCGCCGCGGGCGAGCTGTGGACGTTCGACGGCTACCACGACGTCAAGGTCGAGCGCGTGCGGGTCGACCGCGACGGGGCCTCGCAGGGCTCGCGGTCGCGCGAGGCGCTCCCCGTCGCCGAGGTCGAGCGGCGCCTGCGCGTGTCTCCGCCGCTCGCCGGCCTCTACGAGCTCACCCTGGACGGCGAGCGCTCGACGCGCGTCGTGTCGGTCCCGGAGCGCGAGATCGACCTCCGCCCGCGGCGCGTCGCCGAGAGCGCCCGCGCGGCCGAGCTGGGCGGCATGGCCGCATCCATCGACGGGTCGCCCTACGTCGCGCTGCTGCTGCTCCTGTTGCTCGCGGTCGAGCTCTTGCTGCGCGCCATCGGAGGGCGGCAGGAGCCGGCGGAAGGCCAGGCGAGCTGAGGCTGGCCCCCTCCGGCGCGCTTGCCCGTGCCTGCCGGCGCGGAGCAGCCGGCGTCGAGTCGCGTCAACCGACCGCGCCGCACCGCGCTGCCGCGCTCAGTGCGTCTGCCAGTGCGGGGGGATCTCGTCGGCCGGCGCGAACTCGGTCTTGGCCGGCGCGGCGGGCACGCTGGCGGCCCGGCGAGGCCCGTTCGGCTTGAAGCTGTGCTCTGCAGCGGGGAACGAGCGCGACTGCACCTCGTCCACGTAGGCGCGCGTCGCCTCCACGATCTGGTCGCCGACCTCGGCGAAGCGCTTCGCGAACTTCGGCGTCAGCTCGCGGAACATCCCGAGCAGGTCGTAACAGACGAGCACCTGCCCGTCGCAGCCGGCCCCGGCGCCGATCCCGATCGTCGGGACGGAGACCGCGGCGGTCACCTCCTGCGCGAGATCCGGCGGGATGGCCTCGAGCACGATCGCGTAGGCGCCCGCCTCGTCGAGGACGCGCGCGTCGGCGATGAGGCGCTCGGCCGCCTCGTCGCCCTTGCCCTGCACCTTGAAGCCGCCCATCGCGTGCACCGACTGCGGCGTGAGCCCGAGGTGGCCCATCACCGGGATGCCCGCGGCGACGATCCGGCGCACGTGCTCGGCGATCTCCTCGCCCCCCTCGAGCTTGATGCTCTCGAAGCTGCCCTCCTTCATCATGCGCCCGGCGTTCTCGAGCGCGTGCATCGGAGAGAGCTGGAAGCTCATGAACGGCATGTCGCCCACGACGTGGGCCCGCCGCGCGCCACGCGCCACCGCGCGCCCGTGGTAACAGATCTCCTCGACCGTCACGGGGAGCGTCGTCGTGTGCCCCTGCACGACCATCCCCAGCGAGTCGCCGACGAGCAGCAGATCGGCGCCGCCCTCGTCGAGCAGCCGCGCCATCGTGAAGTCGTAGGCCGTCACCATCGCGATCGGCGAGACCCCTTTGCGCGAGCGGATCTCGGGGACCGTGACCTTCGTCGAGCGCTGCGCTGGCCTGCGTGCGCTGCCGCCACCGTTGCCTTGCGGACCGTACATGTGCCTCCGGGTCGCGGCCGCACCCGCGGTCCACGCCTCGGGACAAGCTAGGGCGGCGCCCGCTGCGGGGCAAGACGCGGCGCGCGGCGGTCGCGGGCCGGGAAGCCGCAATCTTCAGCGTTCTCGCCTGGTTGCCGTCTGGTCGCCGCCCGGCAGGGGCGAGCGGCCAGGACGCCGCGCAGCGGCGCGATCACAGGAGCGGCCGGATCAACCGTGGCGGGGGCCGGCGCCGCGGACGGGGTGCGCTGCCCCCGTCGTTCGCGACCCACCCGGAGGCGTGGACCTCGGGTTGGTCAGCGCGGTCAGGACGTGATCGCGCCAGGCGCCGTCGATGAACAGGTAATCGCGCGCGTACCCCTCGACGGCGAAGCCGAGGCGCCGGAGCAGCCGGCCGCTGCGCTCGTTGTGCGGCAGGTAGTTCGCCATCACCCGGTGGAAGCCGAGCGTGTCGAACATGTA
The DNA here is from genome assembly GCF_051527395.1 of Sorangium sp. So ce281. NCBI lineage: Bacteria > Pseudomonadati > Myxococcota > Polyangiales > Polyangiaceae > Sorangium > Sorangium sp. So ce281. The sequence goes on along the minus strand of NZ_CP150322.1, from coordinate 619,506 downwards.
CGCGATCGCCGCCTCGATCGCCTCGAACATCAGGCCCGAGCCCACGGCGCGCTGGTCGAGCGAGTAGCCGAGGGTCGCGGCCTGGAAGGCGCCACGGACGAACTGCGTGAAGTTGCAGACCCCGATCACCTCGCCGCCGGGGGCGCCGCGCCACTGCAGCGCGAGCCGGAGCGCGCGATCCGCGGCGAAGTCCTCGTGGTCGCGGAGGAGGCGCTCGCGCCAGAACGCCTCGGTGTAGAAGCCCTCGGGGCGCGGCGGATCCCACCGCGCCAGGTGGTCGCGGTTGCGCTCGAAATAGGCGAGGTAGCGGCCAGCGAGCTCGACGGGAGCGATGAAGAGGCGCAGCCGCGGGGTCTCGATGCAGACGGGGCTCTTCAAGGGGCCTCCAGCGCGGCGCGCCTAGGACAAGGTCCCTTCGTCGAGGCGTCGCATCCCTTCGAGGAGCAGCGCCTCGGGTGACGCGGTGATGCTGCGGGTGCTGGGCGAGAAGCTCGGGTCGAGGCGGAAGTCGCCCTCCCGGAGCGTGAGCATCCGGTAGAACGCGTCCTCGCCCTGCGCGCCGGCCCAGAGCGCATGGACGACCTGCCCATCGGCGAAGTGGATCTCGCCGGCCATGGAGTTCGCCTGGATCTTGAGCGCGCACGTCTTCCGGCCGTGCCAGAAGATCTGGATCATGTCCGGCAGGCCCATCTCGGCGAGCGAGCCGGACACGCCGCGGGGGACGGCGGTCGTGGAGCGCCGCTCGATGAGCTGGCGGAGCTTGGCGGCCATGACGTCGGTCGACGCCGGCTTCGAGACGAAGTCGTCGACGCCGAGATCGAAGGCGCGCTGGGCGGTCTGCCGGTCGGTCTTCGCGGTGAGGATGACCCACGTCTTGTCGCGGCCGAAGCCGAGCTTCAGCGCGTCGGCGCGGAGCGCGAGGCCGGCGTCGGGCTCCTCGAGGTCGATCTCGCTGACGACCACCTCGATGTCCTTCGTCTCGAGCTCACGGCGCGCCTGCGCCACGTTGCGCGCGATCGAGACCTCGAAGCCCTGCTCGAGCAGGCGCAGCTCGAGCACCGTCGTCTCCTCGGGATCCGGGTCGACGATGAGCGCCTGGTGCCGATCGGAGAGCAGCTTCGCGCGCATGTCGTCGCCCGTCATGACCTGGCGGAAGAGATCGACGATGTTCGGATCGAAGATGGTGGCGCGGTACTGCGCGAGCACGTCGCAGGCCTCCGGCGGGCGGAGCGCCTTGCGGTACGGGTTGCGCGGGTTCTGCGTGAGATCGGCGTAGGTGTCCGCGACCGCGAGGATGCGCGCGCCGAGCGGGATCTCCTTGCCGGACAGGCCATCGGGGAAGCCGCTGCCGTCGTAGCGCTCGTACATCATGCTGATCGCCGAGACGACCTCCTGCGGCAGCCCCACCGACTCCATGAGGTGCGCCGGAAGATCGACGCTCTTCGTCGCGGCGAGCCGGTGCCCCTCGTACTCGGCCACGTTGAGCGCGGTGAGGTGGTACGGGCCGTTCTTGCCGAGGTCGTGCAGGTAGGCCGAGGCCACGTAGCTCGCGACCGTCGTCGGCGGCAGGCCGATGCGCTCGCAGAGCTTGCGCACGATGCGGGCGACCGTGGAGGAGTGGCCTCGAAGGTCTTGCCGCGCGTTCTCGAGCAGGCTCACGAGGACGTTGAGCGTCTCGACGTACGCGTGGGTCGTCGTCGGATGCGGCGGCGGCGGGGGCGGCGCCGCGGCGACCGGCGCGGAGATCGGCGCGGGAGCGACGTGCTGCTGGGGGGGCGGCGATGGGGGCACCGGCGTGGGCGGGGGCCCGGCCGGGGCCACGCGGGGCGGTGCGGAGGGCGCCCGCATCACCGCGGGCACCTGCGGCGCCGTGACGAGCGCCGCAGGCACCGGCGCCGCCTGCGTGGGCGCCGCGTGCGCCGGCTGCACGTGCATCGCCTGCGGGTGCATCGGCGCCGCCTGCGTGGGCGCCGCGTGCGCCTGCAGCCCGTGCATCGTCTGCCCGTGCATCGTCTGCCCGTGCGCCGGCTGCGGGACCACCGCCGGCACGTGCGTCATCGACGCGCGCTCGTGCGTGATCGAGGCGCGCTCGTGCGTCATCGACGCGCGCTCGAACGGGTTATTGCTGTTGGTGTAGAGGATCTCGTCGAACGAGTTGACCGGGCGCAGCAGCGAGTTGAACGCGGTCGTGTCGCCCCGGTAGTGGTACGCGATGGCCGCGCGGACCGCCGCCGGCCTGGCGACGATGGCGCGTACGTCCCGCACGCCCGCGGCGAGCCGGATCTCGTGCAGCGCGACGTCGTTGTCGGGATCCGCCGTCGCGACCGAGAGCGTCGTGTTCCGATCGTCGAGCAGCACCGGGAAGACGCCGTGCAACGTCGCGGTGATCGCCGAGACCTTGGCGAGCACGCGGGGCTCGATGATCGCCTTCGAGAGCTTCTCGGTCGAGACGAAGCGGGTGTTGTGGACGGTCGCGATGAACTTCAGGAGCTCGGCCTCGTTGACGATGTCGAGCTCGATGATGACGTCCTCGATGCGGCCGCGCGTACGCATCGCGTACTCCACCGCACGACGGTGATCGTCCGGGGTGATGCGCCCCTCGAGGACGAGGCGATCGGCAATCCGCTGGTTCAATCCTTGAACGGAAGCCATCGAAACCCTGATTCTACCCAGAAATTGGAGGTGGCGCGCCCAAGAACCCTCGCGGAACGGGAGCACGCGGGGAGAGCTGGCCAGCCGCTCGCGGCGTATGCAGCCATGGGGTGCGCTCGAGGAATGAGAGCAGAGCTCGGCGCGGCGCGCGAGCCCCGTGAGCACTCCAGCCGACGCCGGTTGGCTGGCGATGCCCGCGCGACCCGATACGCTGCGACGTGGAAGTGAAGACTGGCTCCGGGTAGGCGCGCGCGCCACGTCCGGCGCGGCTCGCCAGCCCGGTGAGCCGGGGGCGAAGGGCAAAACGCCTCCCGAGCCGCCGCGAGCGCGCTTCGCGAGATGGGCGGCGCGCCCGGGGTCGGGGTTGGATCCCGCCCTGGGCGCGCCTGCAAGCCGCTACTCCTCGTTCACGGCCGTGAGCGTCTCCTCGGGACGCGGCCGGGGGGCGACGTACGGCGCTTGCGCCACCGGCTCGCCCTCGACCACGACCTGGAGGCGCTTGTAGGCAGGCAGCCCCGTCCCGGCCGGGATCAGGCGGCCCATGATGACGTTCTCCTTGAGACCGCGGAGATCGTCCGTCTTGCCGTTGATCGCGGCCTCGGTGAGCACCTTGGTCGTCTCCTGGAACGACGAGGCGCTGATGAACGACTCGGTCGACAGGCTGGCCTTGGTGATGCCGAGGAGGAGCGCCTCGGCGATGGCGGGCTTGCCGCCGCGCTCGAGCACGGTCTCGTTCTCCTTCTCGAAGATGTGCTTCTCGACCTGCTCGTCCACCAGGAAGTTCGTGTCGCCGACCTCGCGCACCCGGACCCGCCGGAGCATCTGCCGGACGATGACCTCGATGTGCTTGTCGTTGATGCCGACGCCCTGGAGCCGGTACACCTGCTGGATCTCGTTCACGAGCCAGGCCGAGAGCTCCTTCTCGCCCTTCACCCGGAGGATGTCGTGCGGGTTCGGCGGGCCGTCCTGGAGGGGGTCGCCCGCGCGCACCCGGTCACCCGGCTGCACCTGGATGTGCTTGCCCTTCGGGATCAGGTACTCGCGCGCCTGATCGCCGAGCGCGTGCCCGTCCGGCGAGTACGGCGTGATGATGACCTTCCGCTTGCCCTTCGTGTCCTTGCCGAACGTGACCTCGCCGTCGATCTCGCTGATGATCGCGTGATCCTTCGGCTTTCGGGCCTCGAACAGCTCGGCGACGCGGGGCAGACCGCCGGTGATGTCCTGCACCTTCGTCGTGTCGCGCGGGATCTTGGCGATGACCTCGCCGGCCTCGATGAGATCCCCCTCCTGCGCGACGATGTGGGCGCCGACAGGGAGCAGGTAGCGCGCCTCGAGCTCGCTGTTCGGGAGCTTCAGCGTCTTGCCCGACTCCGGGTCCTTCAGCGAGATGCGCGGGCGGACGTCGGCCGCCTTCGACTCGATGACGACCTTTCGCGAGAGGCCCGTCACCTCGTCGAGGCGATCCTGCACGCTGACGCCCTCGATGAGGTCGCCGAACTTCACCACGCCGGAGACCTCGGTGAGGATCGGCGTCGCGAACTGGTCCCACTCGGCGAGCAGCTCGCCGGGCTTGGTGCGCTCGCCGTCGGCCTTCTTGAGGATGGCGCCGTAGACGAGGCGGTTGTGCTCGCGCTCGCGCCCCGTCTCGTCGACCACCACGATCTCGCCGTGGCGGTTCATGACCACCATGGTGCCGTCCTTCTTCTTCTGGACGACCGCGCGGCGGAGGCGGACGGTGCCCTCGGTGCGGGCCTCGAGGTAGCTCGCCTCGATCTTGCCGCGCGCCGCGGTGCCGCCGATGTGGAAGGTGCGCATCGTGAGCTGCGTGCCCGGCTCGCCGATCGACTGGGCGGCGATGATGCCCACCGCCTCGCCGATGTTGACCCGGTAGCCGCGCGCGAGGTCACGCCCGTAGCACAGCGCGCAGACCCCGCGGCGGAGCTGGCACGTGAGCACCGAGCGGATGACGACCTCCTCGATGCCGGCGTCCTCGATGGACCGCACCGCCTGCTCGTCGAGCTCGGTGTTCGCCGTGATCAGCACCTCGCCGGTGAGCGGATCGACGACGTCCTCCAGCGCGACGCGGCCGAGGATGCGGTCGCCGAGCGGCTGGATGACCTCGCCGGCCTCCTCGAGCTTCGCCACGCGGATGCCGTCGAGCGTGCCACAGTCGAACTCGGAGATGACCGCGTCCTGCGCCACGTCGACGAGCCGCCGGGTGAGGTACCCGGAGTTCGCCGTCTTGAGCGCCGTGTCGGCGAGCCCCTTCCGGGCGCCGTGCGTCGAGATGAAGTACTGGAGCACGCTGAGACCCTCGCGGAAGTTCGCGGTGATCGGCGTCTCGATGATCTCGCCGGACGGCTTGGCCATCAGGCCGCGCATCGCGGCCAGCTGCCGGATCTGCTGCGTGGAGCCGCGCGCGCCGGAGTCGGCCATGATGTAGATCGGGTTGAAGCTCGGCTCGATCGACTCCTTGCCCGTCTCGTGGTCGACGACCGTCTCCTTGCCGATGCCGGCCATCATCTCGGTCGTGACCTGGTCGGCGATGCTCGCCCAGATATCGACGATCTTGTTGTACCGCTCGCCGTCGGTGATGAGCCCCTCCTGGTACTGCTCGACGACGCGCTCGACCTCCTTCTGCGCCTCGCCGAGGAGCACCTTCTTGGCCGGCGGGATCACCATGTGATCCATGCAGATCGAGATACCCGCCCGCATCGCGTGGTCGAAGCCGAGCGTGCGGAGCCGGTCCGCGAGGAGGACGGTCTCCTTGTTGCGGTGGATGCGGTAGCAGACGTCGATGAGCGCCGAGAGCGCCTTCTTGTCGAGGGTCTTGTTCGCGTACTCGAACGCGACCCCCTTCGGGAGGACCTCGGAGATGATGACGCGGCCCACCGTCGTCTCGACGATGCGGCGCTTCACGTGGCCGAACTCGTCGAGCTGCGGGTTGCCCTCGTCGTCGATGATCGGGACGCGGACGCGGACGCCGGCGTGCAGCGCGACCTCGCCGTTGTCGTACGCCATCCGCACCTCCTCGAGGGAGGCGTAGACGCCGCGCAGGTAGCCCTGCGCCACGCCGTCCTCGCCGAAGGCGAGGGTGTCCGCGCGGTACGACCCCTTCTCGAACTTCCGCTCGCGGGTCGCGTAGTAGAGCCCGAGCACGATGTCCTGCGTCGGGTTGATGATCGGCTTGCCGCTCGCGGGCGAGAGGATGTTGTTCGTGCTCATCATGAGCACGCGCGCCTCCATCTGCGCCTCGACCGACAGCGGCACGTGGACCGCCATCTGGTCGCCGTCGAAGTCGGCGTTGAACGCCGCGCAGACCAGCGGGTGCAGCTGGATCGCCTTGCCCTCGATGAGGACGGGCTCGAACGCCTGGATGCCAAGGCGGTGGAGCGTCGGGGCGCGGTTCAGGAGCACCGGGTGCTCGCTGATGACCTCCTCGAGGATGTCCCAGACCTCCGGGCGCTCCTTCTCCACCATCTTCTTGGCGCTCTTGATGGTGTTGACGTAGCCGCGCTCTTCCAGCTTGTTGTAGATGAACGGCTTGAAGAGCTCGAGCGCCATCTTCTTGGGCAGGCCGCACTGGTGCAGGCGCAGCGTCGGGCCCACGACGATGACGGAGCGGCCCGAGTAGTCGACGCGCTTGCCGAGCAGGTTCTGGCGGAACCGGCCCTGCTTGCCCTTCAGCATGTCGGAGAGCGACTTGAGCGGGCGCTTGTTCGGGCCGGTGATCGTCTTGCCGCGGCGGCCGTTGTCGAACAGCGCGTCGACCGCCTCCTGCAGCATCCGGCGCTCGTTCCGGATGATGATCTCCGGCGCGTTCAGCTCGAGGAGCCGCTTCAGGCGGTTGTTGCGGTTGATGACGCGGCGGTAGAGGTCGTTGAGATCGCTGGTCGCGAAGCGGCCGCCGTCCAGGGGGACGAGCGGGCGCAGATCCGGCGGGAGCACCGGGATCACGGTCAGCATCATCCACTCGGGCCGGTTGCCGCTCTCACGGAACGCCTCGACGACCTTGAGGCGCTTCGCGAGCTTCTTCCGCTTGGCCTCGCTGGTCGCGGCGCGCATCTCCGTCCTGAGCAGCTCCGCCAGGCCGTGGACGTCGACCTGCTTGAGCATCTCGAGGATCGCCTCGCCGCCCATGCCGGCGCTGAACTTGTCGTCACCGTACTCGTCGAGGAGCTGCAGATACCGCTCCTCGCTCAGGAGATCGCCCCGCATGAGGCCAGTCTCCTTGGGATCGATGACGATGTACGCCTCGCAATAAAGCACCTTCTCCAGGTCCTTGAGCGTGATGTCGAGCATGTTGCCGATGCGCGACGGCAGGCTCTTCAGGAACCAGATGTGGGCGACCGGCGTGGCCAGCGAGATGTGCCCGAGCCGCTCGCGCCGGACCTTCGACTGGATGACCTCGACGCCGCACTTCTCGCACACGATGCCACGGTGCTTCATGCGCTTGTACTTGCCGCAGTTGCACTCGTAGTCCTTCACAGGCCCGAAGATCTTGGCGCAGAACAGACCATCGCGCTCCGGCTTGAACGTCCGGTAGTTGATGGTCTCCGGCTTCTTCACCTCGCCGTGCGACCACTCGCGGATCTTCTCCGGGCTCGCGAGCGAGATGCGGATGGCGCTGAACGACAGCGGGTCCTTGGGCTTCTCGAAGAAGCTGAAGATGTCACGCATGGAGACCTCCGGAGACAGAAACGAAACCGATGAACCTGTCCGCGCCCACTGTTTGAGCCTTCGGGAGCGCGCCGCCCGCGCGGCGCGCCTCCCCTGCCGTCACCGAGAAGGCGCGCGGCGCTCGTGACGTGACCAACTGCATCACTCCTCTTCCTCCGCGGCCGACGCCTCCACGCCTGCGCTCGTCTCGACCAGCTCGACGTTCAGGCACAGCGACTGGAGCTCCTTGATGAGCACGTTGAAGCTCTCCGGCAGCCCCGCCTCCAGGGTGTAGTCCCCCTTCACGATGGCCTCGTACATCCGGGTGCGGCCCATCACGTCGTCGCTCTTCACGGTGAGGAACTCCTGCAGCGCGTAGGCCGCGCCGTAGGCCTCCATCGCCCACACCTCCATCTCGCCGAGCCGCTGCCCGCCGAACTGCGCCTTGCCGCCGAGGGGCTGCTGCGTGACGAGCGAGTAGGGCCCGATCGAGCGAGCGTGGATCTTGTCGTCGACCAGGTGGTGGAGCTTCAGCATGTACATGATGCCCACCGTGACGTTCTGATCGAAGGCGTCGCCCGTGCGCCCGTCGAAGAGGATCGCCTGACCCGAGGTCGGGAGACCTGCGAGATCGAGGGCGCCCTTGATGTCCGACTCGTGCGCGCCGTCGAACACCGGCGATCCCATGAACACGCCCTCATCGACCGTCTTGACGAAGCGCTTGACGTCGCCGTCGTCGAGGTTGTCGAAGAAGCCGTTCATCGTCTCGTCGCCCGCGTAGATGGCCTTCAGGTGCTCCTTGATCTCGGCGCTCGCCCGCTGCTGCTCGATCATCTGCGTCAGCTGGTTGCCGAGCTCGAAGGCGCCCCACCCGAGGTGGATCTCGAGGATCTGACCGACGTTCATGCGGCTCGGCACGCCGAGCGGGTTCAGCACGAGATCGACCGGCCTGCCGTCCTGCAGATACGGCATGTCCTCCTCGGGGAGGATGCGGCTGATGACACCCTTGTTGCCGTGGCGGCCCGCCATCTTGTCGCCGACCTGGAGCTTGCGCTTGATGGCGATATAGACCTTCACCATCTTGATGACGCCCGGCGGCAGCTCGTCGCCCTTGGAGAGGCGATCGATCTTGTCGCGGAAGTGCTCCTCGCGCGTGCGGACGAGCTCCTCGAGGTCGCGCAGGATCTGCTGGACCCGCTCGGCGTCGTCGACGGGGATCTCCCCCCAGTACTTGCGGGGGATCTCGGCGAGCGAGGGCTCGTCGATGATGGCGCCCTTCTGGAAGAGCACCTTGCCCTTGTCGTCGACGAGCTTGCCCGTCGCCTCCTTGCCGAGGAGGAGCTCGCGGATGCGGCGGAAGAACGAGTCGCGGAGGATCTTGATCTCCTCGTCGCGCGTCCGCTCGATCCTGGCCCGCTCCTGATCCTCGATGTCCCGCGCGCGATCGTCCTTCTCGGTCCCCTTGCGCGAGAACACGCGGGCGTTGATGACGATCCCGCCGACGCCGGGCGGCACCTTGAGCGAGCTGTCGCGGACGTCTCCGGCCTTCTCGCCGAAGATCGCCCTGAGCAGCTTCTCCTCGGGCGAGAGCTGGGTCTCGCCCTTCGGCGTGATCTTGCCGACCAGGATGTCGCCCGGCCGCACCTCGGCCCCGATGCGCACGATGCCGGAGTCGTCGAGGTCCTTGAGCGCCTCCTCGCCGACGTTCGGGATGTCGCGGGTGATCTCTTCCTTGCCGAGCTTCGTGTCGCGGGCGACGCACTCGAACTCCTCGATGTGGATCGAGGTGAACACGTCGTCCTTCGCGATGCGCTCGGAGACCAGGATCGAGTCCTCGAAGTTGTAGCCCTGCCACGGCATGAACGCGACGAGCACGTTCTGGCCGAGCGCGAGCTCGCCCATGTCCGTCGACGGGCCGTCGGCGAGCACGTCGCCCTTCTTCACCACCTCGCCCGTCCTGACGACCGGCTTCTGCGTGTAGCAGGTCGACTGGTTCGAGCGCTGGAACTTCATGAGGTGGTAGATATCGGGCACCTCGGCGCCCTCGCCCTCGGCGCGGACGACGATGCGCGTCGCGTCGACGCTCTCGACGACCCCGGGGCGCCGCGCGATGACGCAGACGCCGGAGTCGCGGGCGAGCCGCTCCTCCATGCCGGTGCCGACGAGGGGCGCGTGCGACACGACGAGGGGCACGGCCTGACGCTGCATGTTGGCGCCCATGAGCGCGCGGTTCGCGTCGTCGTGCTCGAGGAACGGCACGAGCGCGGCGGCGACCGACACCATCTGGTTCGGCGCGACGTCCATCAGCTCGACCATCTCGGGCGTGACGATCTTGAACTCGCCGTTGTAGCGGGCCGAGACGAGCGACTCCTTGAAGCGGCCGCCCTCGTCGAGGTTCACGGTCGCCTGCGCGATGTACTTGCCCTCCTCTTCGAGCGCGGAGAGCCAGATCACGTCCTCGGTCACCCGGCCGTTCTCGACCTTCCGGTACGGCGTCTCGACGAACCCGAACTCGTTCACGCGGGCGAACGTCGACAGCGACGCGATGAGGCCGATGTTCGGACCTTCCGGCGTCTCGATCGGGCAGATGCGGCCGTAGTGGGTCGCGTGGACGTCGCGCACCTCGAACCCGGCGCGCTCGCGGGTCAGGCCGCCCGGGCCGAGCGCCGAGAGGCGGCGCTTGTGGGTGACCTCCGAGAGCGGGTTGGTCTGGTCCATGAACTGCGAGAGCTGGGAGCTCCCGAAGTACTCCTTCACGACCGCGCTGACCGGCTTCGCGTTGATCAGATCGTGGGGCATGAGCGTGTCGATCTCCTGCGACATGCTCATGCGCTCCTTGATCGCGCGCTCCATGCGGACGAGGCCGATGCGGTACTGGTTCTCCATCAGCTCACCGACCGCGCGCACGCGGCGGTTGCCGAGGTGATCGATGTCGTCGACCGAGCCGCGCCCGTTCTTGAGCTCGATCAGGTGACGCACGGTCTCCAGGATGTCCTGGGGCGTGAGCACCGTGAGATCGAGCCCCGGCCGCTCGTCCTCGGGGACATCCCGGTAGAACTTGTAGTTCAGCTTCAGCCGGCCGACCTTCGACAGGTCATAACGCTCGGCGTTGAAGAACAGGTTGTGGAACAGGGTCTTGGCGGTCTCGAGCGTCGGCGGATCGCCCGGCCGCAGCCGCCGGTAGATCTCCAGGATCGAGTCCTCCATCGTCTTCACCTTGTCGGTGAGCAGCGTGTCGCGGAGGTACGAGCCGACGTTCAGGCCGTCGATGAAGAGGATGCGGAACTGCTCGATGTTCGCGTCGCGCAGCCGCTCGAGCTTCGCCTCGGTGAGCTCCTCGTTCACCTCGACCACGACCTCGCCGGTCTCCGGGTCGACGATGTCGTGCGCCGCGACCTTCCCGACGAGCTCCTCCGGCTCGAGGCTGAGCCGCTCGAGCTTCGCCTCCTTCATCTTCCGGATGGCGGCACGGGTGAACTTGGTGTTCTTCTTGACGATGACGTCGTTGCCGATCTTGATGTCGCGCGTCGTCCGCTGACCGGCCAGGAGATCGTACTCGATGCTCTTCGCGTACTTTCCACCCTTCTCGAGGTACACGGTCTCGGTCGAGTAGAAGTAGTTCAGCAGGTCCTGCGTCGAGTACCCGAGCGCGCGCAGGAGCACCGTCGCGTGCATCTTCCGCCGGCGATCGATGCGAACATAGATGATGTCCTTCGGGTCGAACTCGAAGTCGAGCCACGAGCCGCGGTACGGGATCACGCGCGCGGAGTAGAGCAGCTTGCCGCTCGAGTGCGTCTTGCCCTTGTCGTGATCGAAGAAGACGCCGGGGCTACGGTGCAGCTGGCTGACGACGACGCGCTCGGTGCCGTTGATGATGAACGTGCCCGTCTCGGTCATCAGCGGGAGCTCGCCGAAGTAGACCTCCTGCTCCTTGATGTCGCGCACGATCCGCTCCCCGCCGTCGCGGGTGTCGTAGATCATCAGCTGGTTCGTGACCTTGATCGGCGCCGAGTAGGTCATACCGCGCTGGCGGCACTCATCGACGTCGTACTTCGGCGGCTCGAGGTTGTACGAGACGAAGACGAGCTCGCTCGTGCCGTTGAAGTCTTTGATCGGGAAGACCGAGCGGAACACCGCCTGCAGCCCGACCTCCTCCCGCTCGTTCGGCGGAACGCTCATCTGGAGGAATTTGTCGTAGCTCGACTTCTGGATGTCGATCAGGTTGGGGACGTCGATGATGCGACGAACGCGACCCAGGTTCTTACGGACGCGGAAGTTGGATTGGACGACCGACGGCATCGATTTCCTCCGGCTCACACGAGCGGTGCGGGGCGGGCGCACGGCTCGAACCGAGCAACGAACACGAAGCTACGCACGAATGGCGAGCGAGCGTCCCCAGGGAATGAGGACCCAAAACATCTTGGTTGTGGGGGCAGAGCGGACCGCGTGGCGACCCATTGAGCTCCGACGTTGGCCGAGGACCCGCACCCGCGGTCCTCTTCAGGATTGACCGAGGACCCGTACTCGCGGCCCTCTTCAGCGTTGCGCGAGGGCCCGCAAACGCGGTCCCGTTCATCAGACAAAAGCGGGACGTGCGGCAGGGACGACCGCCCCTGCCGCCGTCCGCCGGCGGATCCCGATTTCCCTTGCAGGGAGCGGTGATCGTTACTTGAGCTCGACGGTAGCACCTGCCTCGACGAGCTTCTTCTTCATCTCCTCCGCGTCCGCCTTGGAAACCTGCTCCTTGACGGTCTTCGGCGCGGCCTCGACCAGGTCCTTCGCCTCCTTCAGGCCCAGACCGGTGATCTCGCGGATCGCCTTGATGACGCCGATCTTGTTGCTGCCGGCGTTCGCGAGGATGACGTCGAACTCGGTCTGCTCCGGGGCCTTCTCGGCCGGAGCGGCGGCCGCCGGGCCGGCCGCGACGGCGACGGCCGCGGGGGCAGCCTTGACGCCCCACTTGTTCTCGAGGTCCTTGATGAGCTCGGCGATCTGGATGACAGGGAGGTTGGAGAGGTAATCGACGACCTGCTCGCGCGTGATCTCAGCCATTGCAAGACTCCTTCAAACTCTTCTGCGCGCCCCGGGGAGGGGGCCATGTAAACCAAAACCAGACGGGCGCAAGGCCCAATTGATACGAAAGCACCCTCTCAGGCCTGCTTGCCCGCTTCCTCTTCCTTCGCCTTCAAGAGATAGGCGAAATTCTGGAGAGGCGCGTTGAGCTGCTGCACGAACTGCTGGAGCGGCGCCTGCAGCGTCGCGAGCAGCATGGCACGAAGCTCATCCTTGCCGGGCATCGTCGCGAGCTGCGTCTCGACGGCGTCCCCCGAGAGGATCTGCCCCTCGATGAGCCCCGCCTTGATCTGCAGCTTCTGGTTGTCCTTGCGGAACGCCTTGACGACCTTGGCTGCCGCGCTCGGATCCTCGTAGCTCCAGGCCACGCCGGTCATGCCGGTCAGGCTCTTCGAGAGGGTCTTCGCCCAGGGGTGCTCCTTGATGGCGTGGCGGACGAGCGTGTTCTTCACGACCCGGTACTCCACGCCGGACTTCCGGAACTCATCGCGAAGCTTGGTGACCGCCTCGACGTTCATCCCCTTGAAGTCCAGGAAGACCGCGGAAGTCATCCGCTCGAACTTCTGCCGGACGGAGCCGATCAGCACTTCCTTCTGGGATCGTTCCATGGGCTACGCCTCCTCCGTCTTGCCGATGAAGTGGACCGGGTCGATGCGAACCCCGGGGCCCATCGTCGAAGACATCGTGATGCTCCGGAGGTAGATGCCCTTCGCCGTCGCCGGCTTGGCCCGGACGAGCGCCTGGATCAACGCGTCCGCGTTCACGTGGAGCGCGTTCTCCGCGAAGGAGACCTTGCCGATCCGCGCGTGCACGATGCCCGCCTTCTCGACGCGGTACTCCACCTTGCCGGCCTTCGCCTCCGAGACGGCCGTCTTCACGTCGAACGTCACGGTCCCGACCTTCGGGTTCGGCATCAGGCCGCGCGGACCGAGGATACGGCCGAGCTTGCCCACCAGACCCATCATGTCGGGCGTGGCGATCACGCGATCGAAGTCCATGAAGCCTTCCTGGACCTTGTTCACGAGATCCGCCTCGCCGACGAAGTCGGCGCCGGCCGCCTCGGCCTCCTTGGCCTTCTCGCCCTTGGCGAAGACCAGGACCCGGAGCGACTGCCCCGTCCCATGCGGGAGCACGACCGCGCCACGGACCATCTGGTCCGCGTGCCGCGGGTTGACACCCAGCCGGACCGCGAGGTCCACCGTCTCGTCGAACTTGGCGGGCGCCGCTTGCTTCACGAGCGCGCACGCCTCCTGCAATGTGTACTTTCGAGCGCGGTCGACGACTGCCCGCGCTGCGACTTTCTTCTTGGCGACTTTCGGCACATGCCCTCCTTCTTAACGGCTCTCGCCTCCCACGGTGCGCCTCAAACTACCGTGGTAAGTCTTGCTTCTGGCCCGCTGGACGCCCCTCTCGGGGCGCCAGCGCGGCGGGGCGCTGCATCCCCGAGACGGCGGGGAGCGCCACGACCACCTCAGTCGACGACGTCGATGCCCATCGAGCGCGCCGTGCCCGCCATGCTGCGCATCGCGGACTCGAGGTTCGTCGTGTTCATGTCCTGCATCTTGAGCTGGGCAAGCTCCTGCAGCTGCTTGTGCGTGACCTTGCCCACCTTGACCTTGTTGGGCTCCTTGGAGCCCGCGCCCGGCTTCTTCTTCGTCTCCAGCCCCGCCGCCTTCTTGAGGAGCACGGAGGCCGGCGGCGTCTTCATGATGAACGTGAACGAGCGGTCCGAGTAGACCGTGATCACCACCGGGATGATCATGTCCCCCTGCGCCGCCGTCCGCGAGTTGAAGTCCTTGCAGAACGCCATGATGTTGACGCCGTGCTGGCCGAGCGCCGGACCGACGGGGGGCGACGGGTTGGCCTTGCCCGCCGGAAGCTGCAGCTTCACGTACCCTGTGACTTTCTTCGCCATGATGAATCTCGCACCCTATCGAACCGCCGCCCGACGGGCGGTCTACCATTCAGAGAAACAGCGAAGCACCGCGGAGGCGCGGTGCTCGCCCGCAGGTTTGCAGCCGTCCGTTCCTGGCTAGCGCTTCTCCACGGCTGAGAAGTCGAGCTCAACGCTGGTGGGTCGGCCGAAGATGCTGACCTTCACCTTGAGCTTCTGCTTGTCCATCTTCACGTCATCGACCGTGCCGGTGAAGTTCGCGAAGGCGCCGTCGAGGACCCGCACCTCCTCACCCACCTCGAACGTGAGCCGCGGCTTCGGCTTGACCGCCCCTTCGACGATCCCCCGCCGGAGATTGTCGATCTGGACGATCGGGACCTCCTGCGGCGTCTGGTTGCCGATGAAGCCGGTCACCTTGGGCGTGTCCTTGACCAGGTGCCAGACCTGCTCGTTCATCTCCATCTCCACGAAGATGTAGCCGGGCAGACTGAGCTTCTGACGAACGCGGGTCTTACCGCCGGGACGGTTCTCCGTGACCGTCTCGCTCGGGATGAGGATCTCGCCAAACCGATCTTCCAGGCTGTACTGCTTCACGCGCTGCTGGAGCGCGTCGCGCACCTTCGCCTCGTATCCCGAGTAGGTATGGATGACGTACCACTTCTTGGCCATGGCGCTTGATTCCCTCAGGGTCTCCCTGCTTCAGCTTCCATCGCCGTAAACGATGTTGGTCACGAATGCCCAGAAGCGGTCGAGCAGCGCCAGGTAGAGGGTCGCCACGGTGGTCGTCGCGATGACGACGAACGTCGCATTCGTCACCTCTTTCTTGGTCGGCCACTTCACCTTCGCCAGCTCGGCGGCGACATCGTCGCTCCAGGCGCGAAGCTCGGCGTTGCGGAACGCGCGCAACACGACGACCAGCGCGATGACGCCGCCGGCGATCATGCCGTACGTCGTCTTGTCGTCGTCACCCACCGCGGAGAGCGCCGGCAGCGCCCGGCTGAACCAGTCCTTGTTGGCGAGGGTCGCCCAGACGCCATGGACGACCTTGCCGAGCAGGTAGGCGAGCAGCATCCCCGCGGCGAAGAAGCCGGCGAGCACATAGCGCTCCGAGCCGAGCTGAGCGGCCGCGACCTCCTCGTCCTCGGCCTCGTCGGCGTCGTTCGATTCATCGGCACGCGGCGCCCCGGCGTCCTTCGCGTCAGCAGCCCCCGTCCCCTCGCTCTGCGTCACGAGGGACGAGTCCTCGGCAGGCGAGCCCGGTCCGGATTCTTCCGGCGCCTCGTCCCCCGCGACCTTCGTCGGCGGCTTGTCTTTTTGACCCTTCGCCATAACAACACCAAACGCGCCGACCCGCGGCAGACAACTGCCTGCTCGGTGAGGATCCAGGGGGCGGCCCTGAGGCGCCCACATCCCCCGGCAGGGGCAGAGAGGCTCGAACTCCCGACCTGCGGATTTGGAATCCGCTGCTCTACCAACTGAGCTATACCCCTAGAATCGCTGCGCCTTCCCGAGCACTCGTTCACTTCGTCTCGTCGTGAACCGTGTGCTTCTTGCACTGCTTGCAGAACTTCTTGAGCGACACCACCTGGTCCGGCGCCTTCGTGGTCTTGTAGTTCCGCGACTTGCACTCGCGGCAGGCCAGTGAGACGGCGATGCGCGCCGCACGCCACCCACCGGCCTGCTCGCCCACGTCGGCCTCCTACGCGAGGATCTTGGTGACGACGCCGGCGCCCACCGTCTTGCCGCCCTCGCGGATGGCGAAGCGCATCTGCTCCTCCAGCGCGACCGGGGCGATGAGCTCGATCGTCATCGTGATGTTGTCGCCCGGCATCACCATCTTCACCCCCTCGGGGAGGTTCACCGTGCCGGTCACGTCCGTCGTCCGGATGTAGAACTGCGGCCGGTAGTTGGTGAAGAACGGCGTGTGGCGCCCGCCCTCCTCCTTCTTGAGGACGTACACCTCACCGGTGAACTTCGTGTGCGGCGTGATCGACCCGGGCTTCGCCAGCACCTGGCCGCGCTCGATCTCTTCCTTCTCCACGCCGCGGAGCAGACATCCGACGTTGTCGCCCGCCTGCCCCTGATCGAGCAGCTTGCGGAACATCTCGACGCCGGTCACGACCGACTTCTTCGTGTCCTTGAAGCCGATGATCTGCACCTCGTCGCCGACCTTGATCACGCCGCGCTCGATGCGGCCCGTGGCCACCGTGCCGCGGCCCTTGATCGAGAACACGTCCTCGATCGCCATCAGGAACGGCTTGTCGATGTCGCGCACCGGCTCGGGGATGTAGCTGTCCAGCGCGCTGAGCAGCTGCTGGATCGTCTCCTCCCACTTCGGGTCGCCCTGAAGCGCGGGCAGCGACGCGCCACGGACCACCGGCGCGTTGTCCCCGTCGAACTTGTACTTCGACAGGAGCTCGCGGACCTCCATCTCGACCAGGTCGAGCATCTCCGGGTCGTCCACCGCGTCGCACTTGTTGAGGAACACGACGATGTGGTTCAGGCCGACCTGCCGGGCGAGCAGCACGTGCTCGCGCGTCTGCGGCATCACGCTGTCGAGCGCCGACACGACGAGGATCGCCCCGTCCATCTGCGCCGCGCCGGTGATCATGTTCTTGATGTAGTCGGCGTGCCCGGGGCAGTCGACGTGCGCGTAGTGGCGGTTCGCCGACTCGTACTCGACGTGCGCCGCCGCGATGGTCACCGTCTTCGTCTCGTCACGGACCGTCCCGCCCTTCGCGATGTCGGCGTACGAGATCGCCTTCGCCAGGTTGCGCTTCGACTGCACCTTGACGAGCGCCGCCGTGAGCGTGGTCTTGCCGTGGTCGATGTGGCCGATGGTGCCCACGTTCACGTGCGGCTTCGTACGAGTGAATTTCTCCTTGGCCATCGAGATGTCTCCTGCCGAAATGAAGTTCGCGGCTGCGTTTCGCTGTCCTCGCTGGAGCCCACCATCGGGATTGAACCGACGACCTCGTCCTTACCAAGGACGTGCTCTGCCAACTGAGCTAGGTGGGCAAACGACCGACCACGGAGCGGGCGACCGGGTTCGAACCGGCGACGTTCAGCTTGGAAGGCTGACGCTCTACCAACTGAGCTACGCCCGCGGGCTTCCGTCGAGAGTGACCCCGGCGGATCTGGTTCCTGGTCGGACCGCCTTCGGAGCGAGACGTCGCTCCGGTGGAGGGTGATGGATTCGAACCATCGTAGGCATTGCCGGCAGATTTACAGTCTGCTCCCTTTGGCCGCTCGGGCAACCCTCCAGATTTTCTCTATTTATTAGATTTTACCGGCTTTGTCTCTGCCTTGACCTCCCGAACCACCGACCTGTTGCCCTGCATCGGAGCTGACGAGGGGACTTGAACCCCTAACCCCCTGCTTACAAGGCAGGTGCTCTACCGATTGAGCTACGCCAGCGGCATCCACCCGCTGCCCGTCCCCGGGCTCCGGGAAACGTGCGTGCTGACCTAGCGAAATGTCCCAAGACCGATCACTTCTGTGCGAGCAATCAACTCCCGGCCCTGCTGGACCGCCTGCCTGCACGGTTCGGAGTGTCCCGACCGGGCTGGACCGCAGCGAGGTGAAGCTGTTGGTGCCGCTCACGTCGCTCCGAAGGTAGACGAGTCCCGCGAAGGGAGGAGGCTCTTAGCCCCCTGCAAGAGACGTGTCAAGCGGTGTGCATCGTTTTCGTCCGTTTCGCTGGAATCGGCTGCGAGAGCGCTGTCTGACCGCGCCGTCGAGCTGGGCGGTCCAGAGCGCCGGCGTCCTCCGACGGCGCCGATCTCGCTCGAGCGCTCCCGATTTTCAAGGGCGGACGTCTGAGGAGCACGCTCCCGCGGCGCGCGGCGCAGCGGCGAGGCGCTCACGCAGCTGCTCGCCCGGGCCGCGAGCCCGCGCCGAACGCCGCGCGCTGCGACGGCGCGCCTCGGGCAAGCAGCCGCGTGAGCGCAAACGCTAGCGAAGACGAAGGGCGCGAAGACGACGACGAGGACGAGGGCGCGCGTCGGCCGCGCCTCGGGCGAGCGAGAGGTCCCTTGCGCTCCGCTCGCGGCTGCTGCGATCCTGCCCGGCGCACGCTCGCCCGGGCGCGCCGCGGAGCGGCCCGAGGCGACGATCGCGTTCCGTCATGCTTCGGGGGTAGAGGTTCGATCGCATGGAATGTCCCGCTTGCCATCAGCCAAACATCGATGGGGCGCGCTTCTGCGCCACGTGCGGCGCGCTCCTCCCTGTCGCGCCGGTGGAAGCAGACCCGCTCATCGGCGCCATCGTCGGCGGCCGGTTCCGCATCATCGGCGTGCTCGGCGAGGGCGGGATGGGCCGCGTTTACGACGGCGAGCAGCCGATGGGGACGTCGGTGCGGAAGGTCGCCATCAAGACGCTCCTCTCGCAGCACGCGAAGGATCCGCAGGTGGTCGCGCGCTTCATGCGGGAGTGCGGCACGGTCAGCGAGCTCGAGCACCCGAACACCATCAAGGTCTACGACTTCGGGCAGACGAACACCGGGGAGCTCTACATCGCGATGGAGCTCCTCAACGGGCAGTCGCTGGAGACGGCGCTCGAGCGGGGCGGCGCGCTCTCTCCCGAGCGCGTCGATCGCATCATCGCGCAGACGTGCGGGTCGCTCCAGGAGGCCCACGAGAAGGGGATCGTCCACCGCGACCTGAAGCCCGCCAACATCTTTTTGACCAAGCGCGCCGGCGAGGAGGACTACGTCAAGGTCCTCGACTTCGGCATCGCGAAGCGCGACGAGCGCAGCGCCAAGGCCGAGCAGAAGCTGACCCAGCAGGGGACGGTGCTCGGCACCCCGCCGTACATGAGCCCCGAGCAGTTCACGGGGACCGAGCTCGACGCGCGGAGCGACGTCTACTCGCTCGGCGTGCTGACCTACGAGATGCTCACCGGGCGCCTGCCGTTCGACGCCGACACGCCGTGGGCATGGGCGACGCAGCACATGACGGCGCAGCCGTTCCCGTTCGAGGCCGTGCCGATGGGCGCCGCGGCCCCGCCGAAGATGAAGGCGGCCGTCATGAGGGCCCTCAGCAAGAGGCGCGAGGACCGGCAGCAGTCGGCGCGGGAGTTCTACGAGGATCTCACGATCGGCGCGGGCGCCCGCCTCTCGGTGCTCGCGGCGGCGCCGCGGACCCTCGTCGGGAGCGAGGCGCCGACCAGCGGGACGGCGCTGATGCCGTCGCGCTCGGGTCAGACGCAGCTCGGGGAGCCGCTGTTCGTCGCGGGGCCGCCCACGGGATCGGGACCGCTGAGGACCGTCGTCAACCATCAGGCCCATCAGGCCGCGACGGTCATGGATCAGGCGGTCGTGCCGGCGCACCCGGCCGTGCCCACGGGCAGCGGCCAGGTGTTCCCCGCGCCGCCGCCGGCGCCGCAGAAGAGCAAGGCAGCCCCGATCCTCGCCGCGGTCGCGGCCGTCGCGGTGCTCGGCGTCGTGGGCGTCGTCATGATGACGAAGGGGAGCGGCGGGAGCACGACGGAGGAGAGCACGTCGACCGCGATCCCGCTGCCCACGGGCGCGCCGTCGGTGACCGTGGCGTCGGATCCCGTGGGCACGCCCACGAGCACGCCCACCGCCACCCCGGAGCCTCCCCCGCCCGAGCCCACCGGCCCGGACAAGGCGGCTCCGGACAAGACGGCTCCGGACACCCCGAAGAGCACGTCGACGCCGACCGCGACCACCGGGCCCAAGGTGCCGCCGCCCGGCAACGAGAAGGCGGAGCAGGAGTGCAGGGCCGCGATCAACCTGGCGAACGGCGGCAACACCGATCTCGCAGTGAAGCGCTTCGCGTCGTGCGATGGCCCCAAGAAGGCCGAGGCGAGGGCCGCCATCAGCGCGAGCGCCAAGCGGGCAGTCGCGTCCAAGGGGTGTGCGGCGAAGTCCCACGCCTTGGCCGCCGCGCGGATCGGGGCGGGTGAGGCGATGTCCCAGCTGCCAGCGCAATGTCGGTAAAGGCGGCGGGCCGGATCGGACACAACGCTCAGCGGGTCCCGGCTGTTCCAGGCTTGCCTTGACGCCTGATTTTGACCGGTGCTAGATCCTGCCTCGACAGTTCTGAAAGTTCAGTGGACGCCGCGTCCTGGCTTAGTTTGGTCGGCGCTTGACTTTGGAACATGGGGGAGAAGGTCGCTCACGGGAAATGGGCAGTAAGATTCGTTTGGCCGCGCCTCGAATGAGCTGGCGCGACATATGTCGATCCAAAGAGTTCGCTGGGCGATGGATCGCCCTTGACAATGTCAAATACGTTCAAGGCTGTTCCCAGCCGGCCGAAGCCGACGTCGTGGACGCCGACGATGACCTGGCCGACTTGTGCGCGAGGATGCGCGAGGCCGACCGCACGGCGTGTGCGATCCTCTTCGTCGAGGACGACACCGGAGTACCTGCGCGGGTCCAGCGACTGCCGCAGCTTTGGCGCCGCGTCGCCCATCACTGATCCGCCGGAACATTCTCACCCGCCCAGTCCGGCCGTCTGACGACGGCGAGCGCCCTCGGGAGCGTCTCAGCGAACCGAGCGTGCCTCGGGACGCCCACGCTCCTGGCGTTCGCCGCGCCGAACGTCGGTCGCGCGCCGGTCCCCGCCTCGGGACGCCGCGTCCGCCCTGCCGCCAGCCGATCTTCGGCTACTTGAGGATCGGCTTCAGCAGGGTCTTGCCGTCCTTGACGACGACATCGTAGTCGACGGACTTGGCCGGGTTCGTCGCACGCAGCTTCGCGGCCTGCGCGCGGAGGCTCTCGGCCAGGCGCTCGTAGGTGACGCCGGCCGTCGACTCACGCGCGGCGCGCTTCGTCTCGACGTACTTCGCGTAGATCTGACGCAGCCGCTGCTCCGGGAGCTCGTCGTCGCGCGCAGCCGATCGCTGCGGGGGCGCGGGTCGCGCGCGCACCGCGGCGTCGAGGCCGGCGCGCGCGGCCTCCGGGGGGCGCGACGGCGTCCGCGGCGCCGTATGCCGAGCGCCGCTCGCCGCGCCGGCCTCGGCGGCGGGCGGCGCGGTGGAGCGGCGGCGCCGGGCCGACGGCGGGCGCTCCGAGTGGACGCGCTCCTGCCGCCTCGCTCCGGTGCCCTTCGCTTCGCCCGCAGCGGTCGCTGGGGCTTCGGCCGGAGCGCCAGGAGAAGGCTTGACGGGGCCCGGGGGCGGCGGTCGCTTCGGAGCGGGCGGAGGCTCGGGCGCGACGTCCGTCAACGCGTCCGGGGGCCCGGCCGCGGCCTTCGCCGCGTCGCCGGCCTTGGTGCGCTGAGCGCGCATCTCCGCCGCGAGCTCGGCGAGCCGCTGACGGCTGTTCGCGCCCGCCGCAGGCTGAGCCTTGTCGGCGGCCGGGCGCGCCGGCGGCCTCGCGCCTGCTGGCGAGGCCTCGGCCGGCTTCGCCTCTGCCGGCTTGCTCTCCGCCGGCTTCTGCTGGGGCCTGGTCAGGCCGAGCCCCCGGGGCAGCCCTCCCAGCGGCGCGGGCTTCACGGCCGCGGCGGCCTGCGGCATGGCAGGCGGCGCGAGCGCGGGGCGCACCGGCGAGCTGGCGGGCGCCGCGCTCGACGCCTCCGGCGCGGTCAGCGGCGCGACCGCGGCGCGGGGCGCGGGCTGCTCGGCGGCCAGCGCGGCCAGCGATCGCTTTCCCAGAAGCGACGCGGCGGGCAAAGGCGGGGGCGCCAGCGTGACCGCCTCGTCGTCGACGTCGATCTCGTCTTGATCGCCGCTGTCATCGGCGCGGTGGACCGGCTCGCGCGCTGTCTCCTGCTCCTCGGCGAGCTCCGCGTAGCGCTCTGCCCGCTTGCGGCCGACGATCGTGAGCGCTTCCTTCGCTCCGACCCGCTTCGCTGCGCGGATGACGTCGCGGCGGTACGTGCCGTTCTCGATCTCGCGCGAGATGCGGCCCCAGTACTGCTGGAACGTGTTGTAGCGCTGGATCAGCATCTGGAACTTGAACCGGAGCCCGGTGTTCCTGATCTGCTCCCGCCGCATCACCCAGATGCGACGCTCGACGTCCTTGCGCGGGATGAGCGGCTCCAGCCGTTCGATCCCCATGAAGTACTGCTCGTAGAGCGCGCGCAGCCGCTCGATGCGCGTCTCCAGCTCCTCGAGCTCCCGTTCGACCTCGCCCGATTCCATCGCGGCTAGAGGGGCGTGATGCGCAGGTTGTCGAAGCAGACCGGCGCATCCCATGCGTTGAAGCCCATGTGCTCGTGCCCTGGACCGGAGAGCGGCGCAGGGTCGCTGAGCTCCAGGTACTCGACGTCGTTCACCGACCAGGAGAGGGTCCTGCCGTCACGACGCTCTATCCGGAAGCGATACGGTTGCCCCGGCGCGACTGGCCGCGCGCGGTCGTCGTCGCTGTCCGGATCCACGTCGATCTCCAGCCGTTCGGCGCTGTGCTCGTCGAGGCGCGCGAGCACGTGCTTCGTGTTCTTCCACCCTCCGAGGATCACGAGGTAGCTCGTCGCGTTCGTGTAGCTCGCCGCCGTCGCCCCGCTCCGACCGTCTCCCCAGAGCTCGACCTTGAGATCACCGTCCGGGGCCTCGGCGATGGCGTCGAACTCGATCCGGGCGTTCTCCGGCAGCGGCCGCTTCAACCACACGCCGCGGTTCCTCGCGGCGCGCACGCAGAGCTGCCCCTCGTCGATGGCCCACTTTGGGCTCAAGGCGTTCCAGTCGGCGCCGAGCGCCGGCCGGTTGAAGTCGTCCTCGAACACGCCCGCCCCCGGCGCTCCCGGAGCGGCGCCCGCGGTCTGCGAGGAGACCGTCGGCGCGACCGTCCCGGCTGGCCGCGCGCTCACGTCCCCCGTGGCCGGCCCTTCGGGAACACACGCCGCGCTCACGAGCAGTCCAGGCACTGCGAGGACCCCGACGGTGGCACGGCCAGAGAGCACGGAATCGATGCTAGCAGCGGCGCGCGCGGACTTCGAGAGCCGCTTCGCGGGCGCCCCGTCGACAGGGTGGGGAGAACATCGCGCAGCGCCGGCGGCCCGGGCACATCGAGATCGCCCGGCGCGGTTGGACCCGCGTCAGCGAACGCTTTGGCTCGCTGCGTCATGCGCGAGAGACGATGCTTGATGGTCCCCAAGCCCAGGCGTAAGGAGAGGCGCCATGCATCCCATCCTGTTCCGCGTCCCGCTGCCCGCCTGGACCGTGCCCCTTCTCTGGGTCTTCCTGATCGCTGCGGGCATCGCTTTCGCGGGCGCGATCGGGCTGCTCATCGCGAAGAACAAGCCAGGCGCGACGGCCGCGGGCATCGCAGGCGTCGCGCTCGCGGCGATCGCCTCCCAGGTCACGGAGCAGACCTACACCCTGGGTCCGCTGCCCATCTATAGCTACGGTGTCATGCTCGGGCTCTCGCTCGTCGTCGGCTGGTACCTGACGCTCGGGCTCGCGGAGCGCGACGGCCTGCCGAAGGAGACGATGGCCAACTGCTACGTCGTCACCGCCGGCGCCGCGGTCATCGGGTCCCGCGTGCTCTACATCCTCACGAACCTCGACGAGTTCGACTCGTTCAGCGCGATGTTCGACATCCGCCGCGGCGGGCTGGTGGCGTACGGCGGCTTCCTGGGCGGCTTCCTGGGCTCGTACCTGTTCCTGCGCTCCCATCGCATCCCGCTGCTCCCCTGGGCCGACGTCGCCGTCCCGAGCCTCGCCTCGGGCCTGATGATCACGCGCATCGGGTGTTACCTCTTCGGCTGCGACTTCGGCCGGCCGCTCGGCGAGACGGCGCCCGCCTGGCTGAAGAAGCTCGGCACGTTCCCGCGCTGGGCCGAGGGCACGCTGGACCACGGCAGCGGGTCCCCGGCGTGGGTGCAGCACGTCAAGGAGCGCGGGCTGGATCCGAGCTCCGAGGCGTCGCTCGCCGTGCACCCGACGCAGATCTACGAGGCGCTCGTCGGCGCAGGGCTGCTCGCGCTCCTGCTCCTCGCGCGCCGCCGGCAGAAGTTCCGTGGCGAGATCTTCCTCATCTTCACGTTCTCCTACGGCGTCTGCCGCTACCTGCTCGAGCTCCTCCGCGACGACGCGGAGCGCGGCTCGATCCCTCCGTCGCTTTCGGAGCACGTGTTGCTCCCGGCCGGCCTCGTGATCTTCGCCGTGGCGTACACGATCGGGTTCTCCCACCTCCTCCGCGACAACACGGTGCGCAAGGTGACGCAGGTGCTCTCCTTCGTCCCCGCGATCGCCCTGTACCTGGCCCTCAGGCCGGAGACGTTCGCCGCCTCCGCGACCCTCCAGTACTCGACCTCCCAGGCCGTCGCGCTGGCGACGGGGCTCGCCGCCTCGATCGCGTTCGCTGTCTATCACAAGGCCGCCCTGGACCACCCGGAGCAGGCGATGGCGCTCAGCCTCCCGGGGAGCCCCGCCGCGGCCGCCGACAAGCAAGCGGACGGCGACGACGACGAGGACCAGGACGACGAGGACGAGGACGACACGCCGGGAAAGAAGCGGACCGCGCCGTCGAAGGCCGGCGACGCGCCGCCGCGGGCCAGGCGCGGCAGCGCAAAGGACGAAGGCCGGGCGACGGCCCGCGAACACGGCGCCGCCGAGGCGCCCGACACCACCGGAGAGGCATAGACCGTGAAGATCGCATTCGGAGAGGGCAAGCTCGTACCGGCCGTCGTGCAGGATCGGCTGACCGGGCAGGTCCGGATGCTCGCGTACATGACGCGGGAGTCGCTCGCCAGGACGCTCGAGACGGGGCGCGCCACCTTCTTCAGCCGATCGCGCGGCGAGCTCTGGGAGAAGGGGGCGACGAGCGGCAACACGCTCGCCGTGACGAGCGTCCACGCCGACTGCGACGGCGATGCGCTCCTGATCCTCGCGGAGCCCCGCGGCCCGACGTGCCACACGGGGAGCGCGAGCTGCTTCTTCCGGCAGGTCGATGCCCGCGGCGACGGGGAGCCCGAGGCCGCCGACGAGGGGCAGGACGCGTCCGCGCTGCTCGAGTCCCTCGAGCGCGAGATCGAGGCGCGCAAGGCGTCGTCGGCGACGAAGAGCTACACCCGGAAGCTGCTCGACGGAGGGGCGCCGCTCATCGGCGCAAAGCTCGGCGAGGAGGCCGGCGAGCTGGCCCAGGCGATCGCCGGAGAGAGCGACGAGCGCGTCGCGTCCGAAGCGGCGGACGTCATCTACCACCTGCTGGTCGGCCTCGCGTCGCGCGGCGTCCCGCTGCGCGCGGTGCTCTCGGCGCTCGCGTCACGCATGGGCACGAGCGGCCTCGTCGAGAAGGCGTCGCGGGCACAGAAGGACAGCTCGGGAAAGCCGTGACGCGCCGCGCGCCGCTGCCTCGATGCGGCGGCGGCGCACGCGAGAGCGAGGCGGCAGGCGGCGAGGCTTCGCCGCCGCAGCTGCGCGCCGGCCCCCGCCCTCCGTGAGGGCGGCGGATGGGCTATTCTGGAGGGGTGAGCCCGTTCCGTGAGCCGCCCGGCATCGAGCTCGGCCCGCTGGAGGTCGGCCTCGGGCGCGCGGCGCGGCGAGCCATGGTGGGCCTCATCCCGAGCGGAGGACGGCTCATCGCGCCGGACGGCTACGCGCGGCCCCTCCACGGCGAAGGCGGCTCCTGGCGCGGCCGCTCGCACACCGCAGGCGCGCTGGGCTCCCTGGGGCTCTTGCTGGCGTCGGCCTGCGCCTTCGTCGCGGCGACCGGCGGCTGGCAGCTGCGCGGCCTCGAGGCCACGGCGGTGACGGTCGCGCTCGTGATCGCGGGCGGGGTCTCGCTGGCCGCGGTGCTGCGCGCCGTCGATGCGCCGCGCGACCGGCTCACCGTGCGCGGCGCGGTGGTCGGCAGGGCGGCGAGGCGCGCGCTCCGCAGGGCAGGGCGCCTCGCGCGCCACGCGGAGCGCGCGCCGGACAGGTTCGGCCCTCGCCGCGTCGCAGCGCTGCGCAAGACGTTATCCATGCTCGCCGATCCGCTCATCGCGGACTGGATCCCCGCGGACGTGCGCGGCCGCGCCGAGCTCCTCCTCGCCCGCGCCATCGCCGCGAGCGTCGGCCCGCGCTGGGCGCGCGAGGCCAGCGTCCGGACCGAGGTCCGGGCGCTGCTGCTCGCCGCGGCCGATCACCTGATCGAGCCGACGCCGGCCCGGCAGGACCTGCTCGTGCTGGCAGAGCGCACGGAGCCCGCCCCGGCGCCGCGCGACGCACGTTGGCCACAGCGCGTGACCGCCGCGGCGCAGATCCGCTGCAGGGCGCCGTCGCCCCCCGTCCCCTCCGACGCCGTCGCCGAGGACGCCGCGGCGGAGGTCGATCTCGACGCGACCGATTCCTCCGGTGAGGCGATCGATCATGCTAGGGTGCGCTGCTGAAGGGCGCGTCGCCGACGCCTCGGGAGGCATCGGCGGCGTTGCAGGAATCCCGTGAATCCACCTCGATTCCGGAGCTCTTCACGCTCCCGGGCCATCCCCCTGCCCCCTGCGCTCGGCCGCGCCCACCTCGCGCTCTGGTGCGCGTTGCTCCTGGGGACGTGCCCGAGGCGCGCGCTCGGGCAAGGCGCGGTGGGCGCCGGCGCAGAAGCCACGGCGCAGGAGCGAGCGCCGCGCGCTTCCGCGCCCCCCCACGCGGCAGCGCTGTCGCCCGGCGCGGCAGCGCTGTCGCCCGGCGCGGCGCTCCAGGAGAGGCATCGCGTCCGGTACACCCTCGACGGCATCGAGATCCGAGGCAACGTGCGGACCGCCGCGCGCGTGATCCTCCGCTACGTCAGGTTCCGCGCGGGGGACCTGCTCGACGTCGAGGATCCGGAGATCGAGCTCACGCGCTACCGCCTCCTCGGGACCGGGTTCTTCGCGTCGGTCGGGTTCTCGCTCCGCAAGGGGGCCGAGCGCGGGAGCGCGACGCTCGTGATCGATGTCGTCGAGCGCAACACGTTCGTCGTGCAGGACCTCTGGCTCGGCATCGCGGCCGACGAGGACACCGCGGGCAACGCGAAGCCGCTCTCCGCGTTCACTGGCGTGCAGGTCGCCGAGACCAACCTCGCCGGGACAGGGATCACGCTCGGCGCCGGCGTCGGGCTCGCGGCGGACCAGCTCGCGCTGAGGACCCGCTTCGTCGACCCCGCCTTCGTGGGGACCCGCTGGTCGGCCACGGTGACGGTGCTCTACAACGACGCCCGTGACTTCTTCGGCAACCGGGACGTCCTCTTCGAGTCCCCGTTGCTCGAGCAGCGCGAGGTCACCGGCTACGCCGTCGTCGCCTACAAGCGGTTCGGCGCGACGCTCGGCACGGGTCACGACGTCTCCTCCTCCTCGCGGCTGTCGCTCGACTACCACCTGGAGCAGATCGACGCGACCGTGCCCACGGTCGCCTCGCACATGCGCGGCAACAGCCGCGAGCCCATCGAATTCGACATCCTGGGCGGCAAGACGGTGCTCTCGTCGCTGCACGCCGCGATCGATCACGACACGCGCGACGCGCCCTTCCTCGCGACGCAGGGCACGCTCGCGTCGGTCTCGGTCACGGTGGGCGTACCGCCGTTCGGCAGCGACTACGGCTACCAGAAGTTCGAGTTCGGCGCGCAGCGCTGGTTCCGCCTGCCGCTGCGGCACGTGCTCCGCGTCGAGGCGTTCGCCGGCGCGATAGCCGGGGACGCGCCCTTCTTCGAGAAATTCTACGTCGGCGATCTCACCGACCTCCTGCCGGATCGGCTGCTCGATCTCGCGCCCGATCGGAGGCAACCGCCGAACTTCCTCGGCACGGACATCATCGAGGTCCGGTACGGGGACTTCGCCGCGAAGATCGAGGCGGAGTACCGCATCCCGGTCTACGCCGGCCGCGGCTCCATCTACGGCGTCGATCTCTTCGGCGCCGCGGGCCTGTACGGCCTCGCGACGCGCCGCGAGTTCACCGATGCGCCGAGCGGATACGGGGGCTTCGCCCGCGTGCCCGTGGACGTCACCTACAACCTCGGTCTGCGGGTCGACACGGCGGTCGGCGGGGTGACGCTCGCGTTCTCGAACCTGCTCGGGCTGATCCCGGCGCGGCGCGGTGCGCGGAAATGATCTGCTCGATCTGCTCCCAAGCACATCGCGGATCGAAGCGCGCGACGCGCGACGCGCGGCGCGCGGGCGGAGGCCGCCGTACCTGGCGCCTCCGAGAGGCGCGGCGAGCGCTCGTGGCGCTCGGCCGCGGAGCGGCGCGCTGGCTCGGGATCGCGCTGCTCGCGGCGCTCGCCCTCCGGGCGAGCTGGTCGATGGCCCAGGAGGGGCCGGGGCCCAAGGACATCGCGGACGCGGACGCGCAGCAGGCGCTCGGCGCGCCGGCCGCGCTGCCCACCCGGGTGGCGAGCCTCACGCTCGACAAGACGATCGTGCAGCTCACCGTGGGCTTCCGCGACGTCGTCGACGGCGAGATCTCGAAGAAGCTGCTCAGCGGGCTCCCCACCGTCATCACGATGCGCGGCTACCTCTTCCACGAGAGCGGGGGCAACCCTGTCGCGCTCGCCGCCAAGAGCTGCAGGATCGTCTACGACCTCTGGGATGAGGTGTTCCGGATCCAGCTGATCCAGGCCGGAGGTCAGTCGAGCACGGTCGCGATCAACGTCGAGGGCGTGCTCCGCAACTGCGCCGAGGCCCGGCGGCTGCCGCTCGTGGAGCGGTCGCTCGTCCGCGACGGCAGCCGCTATTTCGTCGCCGTGCTGATCGAGGTGAACCCCATGAGCGCCGAGATGCTCGATCGCATCAAGCGGTGGGTGACCCGGCCGCCCGGCTCGACGGCGATCGGGCCGGGCGACTCGCTGTTCGGCTCCTTCGTCGGCCTGTTCGTGACGCGCATCGGCAACGCCGACCGGAGGCTCGCCTTCCGCACGCAGCCCTTCTTGCCGCCGGTGCCGCCGCCCAGCCCGCCTCCTCCTCCCCAGCGGTCTCCCGGCCGCTGAGCCACGCGCGCGGCCGCCTCGCTCGGCGTCACGCCCCTCGCCCGCCGGGCGGCGCGCCGGTCTACACTCGTCGCGCGGACGCTCTGTTCGCGTCGGCTCCACCCCCATGCGCCTCTTTCCCATCGCGCTCGATCTCAACGGCCAGCGGGCGCTCGTCATCGGCGCGGACGGCGACGCGCCGTACACCGTGGAGCGCCTCCTCTCGGCGGGCGCTCGCGTCTCCGTCGTCGCGCCAGGGCAGGTCGACGGGGCCATCGAGCGAGCCAGCCGGGAGGGGCGGCTCGATCTGCGCCGGCGAGCATTCCTGGAAAGCGACCTCGCCGGGGCGGCGATCGTGTTCCTCGTGCCGGGCGACGAGGCGCTCTCGCGGCGCCTCCACGGGGAGCTCGCGGGCGCCGGGCGCCTCGTCTGCACGCTGGATCGCCCCGAGGTGTCGAACTTTGTCAATCCTTCGGTGGTCTCTGCCTCCGGGCTGACGATGAGCTTCAGCAGCCATGGCGTCAGCCCTGGAACGATACGGCGCATCCGGGAGGACCTCGGCGCCCTCTTCTCGGATCCTCGGTTCGCCCGCTACATCGAGGCGCTGCGCAGGCTCCGCGAGAGCCTCCCTCGGGGCCCCGAGCGGGCCGCGCGCATGCGCCGGGCGACCCTGGGCTTCGGGCTGGAGGCGAGGCTTCGGTTCCCTGCATGGCTGGAGCGGGGCGACGAGCCTTGATGTCCGAAGAGGCCGCGCCGGAGCGGCGGGGGCGCGGGCTTCGGTAATTCGGTAACAGAGAGCGCGCGGCCCCCGGATGAACGCGAAACCCCTTGTGTAGAGCGGCCTTCAAGGCTTAAGTGGGCGCCCACGCGACACTATCCGCGCAGGAGGGCTTACGGTATGCGTTCACGATCGGGCCGGCTGACGATGTTGACCTCGGCGGCGATGGTCTCTGGGCTCCTGACGCTGACGGGCGTCAGTCCGGCATCTGCGCAGACGGATGCCAAGCCGGCAGCGCCCCCGGCAGGTAAGCCGGCCGCTGCGGCGGCTCCTGCGAAGCCAGCCGCCTCCGCGGCGCAGGCGCCCACCCCCGCTGCGACGCCGCCCGCGGCCGGCGCGACACCTCCCGCGGCCGGTGAGCCCGCGACGAAGGTGACCACCACCAAGCCGAAGAAGGCGCTGACCGAGAAGCAGAAGAAGGACGAGGCGAAGAAGCTCTACAAGGAGGCCGAGGCCAGGTTCGACAAGGGCGAGTACGCCGTGGCGGCCGACCTGTACCGCCAGGCGGACGAGCACGTGCCCGGCGCCGCCCCGAAGTACAAGCTCGCCATGTCGCTCGACAAGCAGGGCCTCGTCACCGAGGCTGTCGCGGCCTGGCAGGCCTTCCTCGATTCGAAGCCGGACGCCGAGAAGTTCAAGGAGAAGATCGCCGAGGGCCAGACGCGCGTCGAGGCCCTGAAGAAGACGCCGGCGAAGGTGAAGGTCGCGACCGTCCCGGAGGCGCCGCCTGGCCTCAAGGTCGCGGTCGACGGCGTGGCCCAGACCGGCAAGGAGCTCTCGGTCCCGCCCGGCAAGCACACCCTCACCGTCTCCGCCGAGGGGTTCGCCGACGCGAGCCAGGAGCTCGAGGTCACCTTCGCCGAGGCGCGCGAGGTCAACGTCACGCTGACGCCGCAGGCGCCGGCGCCGGTCGCTGCGGCGCCCGCGCAGCCCCCGCCGCCGCCCGCCGACGTGCCGCCCGCGCAGCCGCCGCCGCCGGCCGCGCCGATCGAGTCGCGCTCTCCGGTGCCGGCCTACGTCACCCTCGGGCTCGCGGGCGCCGGTGTGGTGGTCGGGACGATCTTCGGCATCCAGGCGCTCGGCGCGAAGAGCGACTTCGATGACGCCCCGACGACCAAGACCGCGGACAAGGTCGATCGCTTCGCGCTCATCGCGGACATGTCCTTCGCGGTGGCGCTCACGTTCGGCGTCACCGGCGCGGTCCTGCTCCTCAGCGACGACCCGGCCCAGGCGAAGGCCGCAGCGTCGAGCGTGACGAAGAAGGCGTTCGTCACTCCGTTCGTCAGCCCGACAGGCGGCGGCGCCGCCGCGCGGTTTACCTTCTAAGGGGACTACTATGTGGAAGAAACAGCACCTTCTCGCGATGGCGCTCTGCGCTGGCGCGCTCTCGGCGCTCGGGATGGGCTGCGAGCTCATCGCCTCGGTCGATCGCTCGCGCATCCCGGGGGACGAGAACGTCCCCAGCGACGGATGTTCCGACGGCACGATGAACAACGAAGAGACCGATGTCGACTGCGGCGGTTCCATCTGCCCGAAGTGCGACACCGCCAAGGCGTGCACCGCAGCCACCGACTGCGCGAGCGGCTTCTGCGCCGACGACGTCTGCTGTGACGCCGCCTGCGACGCGGAGTGCGACGCCTGCACCGCCGCGCTCAAGGCGTCGGGCGACGACGGAGCGTGCGGCCCCTCGAAGGCCGAGACCGCGTGCGGCGAGGCGACGTGCTCCGAGGGCGTCGAGACGAGCCGCGGCACCTGCGACGGGGAGAGCGTGGAGTGCGCGCCCGGCGAGGAGAAAGCGTGCGAGGAGTTCGCCTGCGATGAGGCGGCCAGCGCCTGCTTCACCGAGTGCATGGAGGACGCGCATTGCGCGAAGTGCCACGAGTGCGCAGACGGCGCCTGCGTGCTGGCCGCGGCCGGCACGGAGGGCCTGGGCTGCGACGAGGGCCAGGCGTGCGACGCCGCGGGCGAGTGCAAGCCCGCGAACGGTCAGGAGTGCGACGCCGAGAGCGAATGCGCCAGCGGGCTCTGCGTCGACGGCGTCTGCTGCGACACCGCCTGCGACACGGCGTGCATGGCCTGCAATGTGAAGGACCTGGAGGGCACCTGCTCGAACGTCCTGCTCGGCAGCGAGGACGGGGCGGACTGCAGCGGCATCAACGTCTGCGACGGCAAGGGCGCCTGCAAGCTGGCCGGCGGCGAGGACTGCACGACGAACGAGCAGTGCGCGAGCGACAAGTGCCTCCCCTCCGTCTTCACGTGTGACGAGATCCCGACGCCCTGAGCTCTCCCCGGCTCCCGCCGGGCTCCCTGTGGAGCCCGGCGGAGCTCACGCCTCGAACGTCCCTCTCACACGCGCGCTGATCTCTCCTGCCCTGGAGCTCGAAGGCGGGCCCAGCACCGTCATCGACTCGGCTTCCCCCTCGAACAGCCCGCCGTCCCCGAGCTCGCCCTCCGCGGCCTCCGCCTCGTAGACAGGCACCATCGCGGCCTCCTCCCAGCGGCTCTTGAGCCGCTCCGCGAGCTTCGCGAGCAGCTCCCGCGTCGTCTCCCGGTCCGTGGCGGACAGGACCACCGCGTTCGGGTGCCCGAGGAGCAGCCGCCGCCCCTCCGCCGGGGCGATCAGGTCCGCCTTGTTGAACACCACGATGCGGGGGATGCCGATGAGATCGAGCTCGGTCAGCAGCGCCTCGGTCGTCTCGATGTGCTGGTCGCGCGCGGGATCGCTCGCGTCCACGACGTGGAGCAGGAGGTCGGCGTCGGCGGCCTCCTCGAACGTCGCCCGGAAGGCCGCGAACAGGTCCTTCGGCAGCTCCCGGATGAAGCCGACGGTGTCGGTGATCACCACCTCGCGCTCCTCGGGGAAGCGCAGCCGCCTCGAGCGGGTGTCGAGGGTCGCGAACAGCTTGTTCTCGGCGAGCACGTCGGCGCCGGTCAGCGTGTTCAGCAGCGTGCTCTTGCCGGCGTTCGTGTAACCGACGATCGAGACCACCGGCACGCCGAGCCGGGCGCGGCGGCGGCGGCGCTGCTCGCGCTGGCGGGAGAGCCGCTTCAGCTGCGCCTCCAGGAAGCTGACGCGCTCCTTCGCGCGGCGGCGCCCGATCTCGAGCTTCGTCTCGCCCGGACCGCGCCCGCCGATGCCGCCCGTCAGGCGAGACAGGGAGTCGTCCTTCTGCCCGAGGCGAGGCAGCGTGTACTTCAGCTGGGCCAGCTCGACCTGGAGCTTGCCGTCCGACGACTCGGCCCGCTGGGCGAAGATGTCGAGGATGAGCTGCGTCCGGTCGAGCACCTTGAGATCCGTGTGCTTCGCGATCGCCGAGGCCTGGGAGGGGGTCAGATCCCGGTCGAAGACCAGCGTCTCCGCGTCGAGCTCCGAGGCGCGCAGCACGACCTCGTCCAGCTTGCCCTTGCCGAGCACGAGCCGCGGGTCGAGCCGATCGCGCAGCTGGAGGACCGTGTCCGCGACGTCGACGCCCGCGGTCCCGGCGAGCTCGGTCAGCTCGCGCAGGCTCTCCTCGGCCCGTGCGAGCGCGCCCGCCTTGGATTTCTCGGCGACGTGGACGAGGATCGCGCGGCCGTCCTTCGCCGCGACCGACCGCGTGCGCGACCGCTTCGTGAACTCGTCCTCGAGCGCCTGGATGAGCGCGCCGAAATCGACGTCGGCGCGACCGATCGCGACGGGGCCCACGGTCCGATACGGCAGCGCCGCCTCCCGGCGGCCGTCGCCGCGCCCCTCGGCCTCGTCCACGGTCACCGTGACCGCTTCCTTCCCGTGGACGGGCACGTTGTACGCGTACTGGAGGGTCCGCGGCTCACCCTGCGGGGTGAGCTGCACGGCCGCGACCAGGTCGAGCCGGAGGCGGACGAGATCCACGAGATCGTCCCGGGTGAGCGGCTCGTTGAAGAGGTGCGTGTGGACGAGCCGCAGCGCCCTGAAGCGGCCCTGCGCGGCGCGGAGGCGCCCGATGTCCGGCAGCATCAGCCGGGTCGCGTCGCCGACGATGACGTAGTCGATCTCGCCCGAGCGGTGCACCAGCGCGCCGACCTGGCGCCCCGCCTCATGCGACGCCTCGGCGAGCGCCTTGATGAGCTCGGGCGTGGCGATGCTGGCGAGCGGGACCTTGCGGCGGTAGATGCGCTCGAGGGTCTTGGTGGCCTGGGGGCTGAGTCCGGTGGTGTTTCCGTAGAGGGTGGGCATTCGATAGTCGAAGGGGGATGTCGCTCCCGCTCACTCGATTTCATAACGCACGCGGGGCCGGTCCGCGACCAGGGGCACCGCGGATCTGCGTGCGGAGCGCGCATTTTCTCGTCGCTCGTCCCCCTTCCGTCGCCTCCCCGTCCGTCGTCGCCTCCCGCCCGGCGCGCTCCTCCAGGTTCCTGTGGAGGCCGCGCGCGAGACGAGGCTACCCTGCGCCGCGATGGCCATCCTGACCCCCCTCTCGCTCGCGGATGCCCGCCGCATCGGCGCGCTCTACGGCCTGGAGATCGCCGACGTGCGCGGCCTGCTCGCCGGGAGCGTCAACTCCAACTTCGCGCTGACGCTCGCCGGCGGCCGCGGACAGGTGTTCCTGCGGGTCTACGAGGAGCAGCAGCTCGGCGCCGCGTCACGCGAAGCGCGCATGCTCGAGCACCTCGCGGCCGGGGGCGTCGCCACCCCGCAGCCGCTCCGGCGCCGCGACGCGGCGCCCTCCGACGCGGCGTCCGTGTCGGAGGGCGCCGCGTCGGATGGCGCCGCGTTCGTCGCGGAGCACGCTGGAAAGCCGGTCGCGCTGTTCCCGTGGGTCGCGGGATCGTCGCTCTGCCAGGCGCGCGTCACGCCGGACGCGACCCGCCGCGTCGGCGCGGCCCTGGCGCGGGTGCACCTCGTCGGCGCCTCGTTCGAGGGGGCGAACACCAGCCGGTTCGACCTCGACGGCCTCGACCAGCGGCTCCGGGGGCTCCGTTCCCCTGCGCCCGCCACAGGCGCGACGTCGGCGCCCCCCGCTCCCGCCCCGGCCCTCCCGCCCGACGTGGCCGCCGCCGTCGACGAGCTCACCGGCCGGCTCGAACGGGTCCGCGCCGCGGCGCCGCGGACCCCCGGCCCCCAGACGCTGATCCATGGCGACCTCTTCCGCGACAACGTGCTCTGGGAGGCCGGCGAGATCTCGGCGCTGCTCGATTTCGAGAGCGCCTCGCGCGGGAGCGCCGCGTTCGACCTCGCCGTCACGATGCTCGCGTGGTGCTTCGGCGACGATCTCGACCCGGATCTCGTGTCCGCGCTCGCCGCCGGCTACACGGCGGTGCGGCCGCTCTCAACCGAGGAGCGCGACCGTCTGTTCCACGAGAGCGTGATCGCGGCGCTGAGGTTCTCCATCACGCGCATCACCGATTTCGAGCTCCGCCCGAAGGGCAGCGGTGTCTACAAGGACTTCCGGCGCTTCCTTGCGCGGCAGCGGGCGCTCGATCGCCTCGGCCCGGAGGGGCTCCTCGCGCTGCTCGGCGTCTGATCCGCGCCGACGCGCGCCCGGTCCACACCGGGCCCGCGCCTGACGTCTCCCGCTGTCCGAGCACCGTCCGCTCGCCGTCTGCTCGGCGCCTCCGCCGTCCGATTCAGGCCCGATGATTCAGGCCCGATTCAGATGTGAGCGGAGGTCGTCTGTGATTTTGCGTTAACTTCGCTGCGCCTGGCGATGGCGGCGTTGCGCGGTCCCGGCCCGGCCGTTACCTTCGCCGGATGGCACAGGTCGGAACGCTCGATTTCAAGGGCTTCATCGAGAGACGGAAGGGCCAGCGCGCGGGCGGCGGGGACGGCGCGGGCAACGCGTATGCCTACGTGTCCGACAAGAACACGCGGCTCGCCTTCGAGAAGATGCGTCCGGTCGAGCTCGCCGTGACTGCCGCGGTCAGGCTGTTCAAGACGGTCGGCAAGAACGAGCTGCTCGGCCACGCCGTCAAGGTCGGCCCCGCGCAGTTCCCGCGCGTCCACAAGCTCGCGGTCCACTGCGCCGAGACGCTCGGGATCACGACCCCGACGATCTACATCGTCAACAGCCCCACCCTCAACGCGGCCACCTACGGGACGAACGACGACTCGTTCATCATGGTGCACTCGGCGCTGGTCGATCATTTCACCGACGACGAGCTGCTCAGCGTCATCGGCCATGAGTGCGGCCACATCCACAACAGCCACGTGGTCTACCTGACCGCCATGCACTACCTGACGCGGATGGCGTCGGTCTTCGTGAAGTGGATCGTCGGCCCGGCGATGCTCGCGCTCTCCGGCTGGTCGCGCCGGGCCGAGGTCACCTGCGACCGCGCCGGCCTGCTCTGCGCGAAGAGCCTCGACGTCTCGACGCGCGCGCTCACCAAGCTCGCGCTCGGCTCGACCAAGCTGTACGAGGAGCTCAACCTCGAGGCGTTCATCGCCCAGCACGAGGAGGGCAAGGGCGGCGTCGGCAGGTTCGCCGAGTTCACGGCCAGCCACCCGTGGCTGCCGAAGCGCGTCCTCGCGCTCCGGGCCTTCGCCGAGAGCGAGCTCTACAAGCGCCACGCCGGGCTCGGCGCGGGCGGCCTCTCCATGGAGGAGGTCGACGAGAAGGTGCACGAAGTCATCAAGATCTGGGGCTGAGGGGCTCCCGCTCCTGGCAAGGCGCAAGGCCGAGGTAGACGCACATGCTCGAATCCTTCCACAGCCGCAAAGACGACGTGACCGGGGCGCTCAGGGAGCTCGTGACGTTCGCCGAGTCCCTCGGCGCCAAGAGCGTCGCGGCGCGCATCTCGAACGATCTCGTGAAGAAGCTCGACGCCGATCGGTTCCACCTCGTCGTGGTCGGCGAGTTCAACCACGGCAAGACGACGTTCGTGAACGCGCTGCTCGGCGCCTCGATCCTCCCCGTCGGCGTGACGCCCACGACGGCGGTGATCCACCACCTCGAGTACGCGGCCGATCCGCGCGCCGAGGTGGTCTACGCGTCGGGCGAGCGCACCGGCCTGCCGTTCGAGGACGTGCGGGCCTTCACCGTCGGCGGCGAGCGCTCGTCGAGCGCCGGCGAGGTGAAGTTCCTCGAGGTGGGGTACCCGGCCGAGCTCCTGCGCGAGCGCGTGGTCCTCGTCGACACCCCCGGGGTGAACGACCTCTCGCTCCAGCGGGCGGACATCACCTACAGCTACATCCCGCGGTCGGACGCCGTGCTGTTCCTCATCGACGCAGGCCAGCCGCTCAAGGAGAGCGAGCGGGTCTTCCTCCAGGAGAAGCTGCTCGGGCAGTCGCGCGACAAGATCCTGTTCGTCGTGACGAAGCGCGACATCTGGAGCCAGGACGAGGAGGTCGAGGCGCTCGCCTACATCCGGAGCGAGCTCGGGAAGCTCGTCAAATCGCCCGTGGTCTTCCCGATCTCGAGCGAGCGGGCGCTGGAGGGCGATCGGCCCGGCAGCGGGATGCCGGAGCTGCTCGATCACCTGACCCGGTTCCTCGCCGAGGAGCGCGGGCGCATCCTGCTCGACAACGCGCTCGGCGAGGGCCTCGAGTCCGCGCGCCTGCTCGGCAAGGGCGTGGACGCGCGGCGGCGGGCGACCGCGATGTCGCGCGACGAGCTCAGCCGCCGCATCGAGATGATCGAGAAGGACCTGGCCGGCCAGTCGCGCACCATCGAGGAGCGGCGCGCCGGCATCCGCGAGGAGGTGAGCGCCATCCGGGCGTGGGTGCACCGCGATCTCGATCGCTTCGTCGACGACGTGCTCCGGCAGCTCCCGGCGATCATCGACGAGGCCCACACCGACGAGATCAAGGTCTACCTCGGGGCGTTCCTGGAGCGCACGTTCGCCGAGTGGGCGCAGGCCGAGACGAAGGAGATCGCCACGGCGCTCGAGGCGCTCGCCGAGAAGACGATCGCGCTCGTGCGCGAGGACGCGCACGACGTGGCGAAGCGGGTCAGCGAGGCGCTCGGCGGCGACGTGAAGACGCCGAACGTCGAGGTCGACACGTTCGGCTACGACGTCGGCGTCTTCGCGCTCTTCACCATCGGCCTCGGCGTGATGTTCACGAACGCCCTGCTCGGCGGGATCCTGGCGCTCGCGGCGCCTGTCCTGGCCGTGTACGTGAAGGAGAAGGTCGAGGCCGAGACCCGCAAGAAGGCGAAGGAGATGGCGCCGATCGCGCTGCGCGAGGCCGCCACCCGGATCGGGCCGAAGCTCGACGAGATGATCCAGGAGTTCGCGAGCCGGCTCGACGCGTGGGTGGTCACGGCCGGCCAGGAGCTGCACCGGGAGGTCATCGAGGTCCTCAAGGCGGCGCGCGAGGAGCGGGTCCAGGCCGAGCCGAGCAGCGAGAGCCAGCTCGAAGCGTGCGACGCCCAGGCCGAGGCGCTCCGGGCGCTGACGTCGCGCCTGGAGGGGCTGCGGAGCGCGCTCTGGACCGTCGAGAACGGCGAGAGCAGGCCGATCCCCCCGCCCGTGTCCAGCGTGCCCAACGCGCCCGGCGGCTCGGCCTGAACTCGGCTTGAGCGAGCGCACGCCTCCTGACAAGGGAGGAGGAGGAGGAGATCCGGCCCAGCCCGACCTCCTCCGCCCTGCGCCGTGGCCATATCCAATCGTCGGGCGCTCATGCGAGAATGCGGCCGTGCAGCTCGACTTCGCAGCCCGTGAAGTGACGATCAAGCTCGTCTATTACGGCCCGGCGCTCAGCGGCAAGACGACGAACCTCGTCTCGCTGCACGGCCTCGCCGGGTCAGACGCTCGCGGACGGCTGATGACGCTCGAGACGCAGGACGATCGGACGCTGTTCTTCGATCTCCTGCCGCTCACCTTCCGCGCGAAGGACGGCGACGTCTCGCTCCGCATCAAGCTGTTCACCGTGCCCGGCCAGCCGATGCACGCCGCCACGCGGAGGCTCGTGCTCCAGGGCGCGGACGGGGTCGCGCTGATCGCCGACTCGCAGATCTCCGAGACGCAGCGCAACGCCGAGGCGTTCTTCGATCTCCGCCAGAACCTGCGAGAGAACGGCCTCGATCTCGCGAGGATGCCGCTCGTCATCCAGTTCAACAAGCGCGACCTGCCCGACATCCGGAGCGACGAGGAGCTGGCGCGGCTCGCCGCGCGGGGCAAGGAGCCGGTGTACAAGGCCGTCGCGACCCGCGGCGTGGGCACGGTGGAGACGCTCATGGGTCTGCTCCACCTCACGTGGGAGACGCTCGATCAGACGCATCAGCTCTCGAAGCGGCTGTCGATCAGCGGCGAGGAGCTCCTGAACAGCGCGGCGCGCCAGCTCGGGGCGACGAGCTCGGTGAACGACCTCCTGGCGAGACGAATGGGCGGCAGCCTCGAGAAGA
Source organism: Sorangium sp. So ce281 (assembly GCF_051527395.1). Lineage (NCBI taxonomy): Bacteria > Pseudomonadati > Myxococcota > Polyangiales > Polyangiaceae > Sorangium > Sorangium sp. So ce281. The sequence goes on along the minus strand of NZ_CP150322.1, from coordinate 580,324 downwards.
GCTCCCGGATCGTTCCATGAGGCCCGACGCCCACAAGGGGACGCCGGCGGATTTCGGTCTCGACGACGACGATCTCCTCGGCATGCCGGGCTCCGCGCCGATGCCGTCGGCGCGCGTCGCGGACGGGCCCAGCTCCTCGAAGCGCGACGGCGCGTCCAGCGCGCCTGAGCCCTCGACGCTGCCTCCCCCCGCGGCGGCGCCGGTGGTCGACCTGGTCGGCATCGGCCCCCTCTCGCTCGAGGATCTCGTGGATCGCCAGGCCCTCGGGGAGATGGCGGCGTCATTTCACAAGCTGTTCGGCCTGCCGATCCGGATCCAGTCGATCAACGGCGCAACGCTCGCGGAGTCGGGCGCGCTCGCGCCGCTCCCGCCGCTCGGCGGCCTGACCGGCGAGCAGGAAGGCCGGCGAGCGAGCGTGGCGCCGGCGGATCGGACGGCGAGGCAAGGCGCGCCGGCCGGCAGCGAGGTCGCGGATCCCTGCTTCGAGGGCGCGCTCTACCAGGTGTTCCCGATCGAGTACGACGGGCGTGCGATCGGCCGGTCGATCCTGGGCCCCTACCTCCCCGACGGCCTCGACGATCCCCCTGCCGCGCAGATCGAGGCGGCGTCCCAGCTCGATCTCGCGCCTGCGGCGGAGGGGCGGCCGCGGGCGCCGCGGCTCCGGCCGGAGCGGCTCGGCGCGATCGCGGACCACCTCCGCTCGGTCCTCGATCTGATCCTGTTCAGCGGGCACAAGTCGCTCCTCACCTCGACGATGCACGTCGCGTCGATCCGCGAGAGCTTCCGTGAGCTGTCGCAGAAGAACGCCGAGCTCGAGCAGGCGTACGAGCGGCTGAAGGAGCTCGACCGGCTCAAGTCGAACTTCCTGGCCACGGTGTCGCACGAGCTCCGGACCCCGCTCACGTCGATCATGGGGTACAGCGAGATGCTCGCCGAGGGCATCGGCGGGCCTCTGACCGATGAGCAGCGCGAGTTCATCGATACGATCCGGTCGAAGAGCGAGCAGCTGCTCGGGCTCATCATGAGCCTCCTGGATCTCTCGAAGCTGGAGAGCGGCACGTTGATCGTGCATCGCACCGAGGTGGCCGTCGGCCCGGTGCTCGTCGAGGCGGCGTCGACCATCGCGCCGGCCGCCTCGAAGAAGGGCGTCGAGCTCCGGATCCAGGCCGAGGACGATCTCCCGCCGGTGCTGGGGGACGGCGACCGGCTGCGCCAGGTGTTCATCAACCTCGTCGAGAACGCGGTGAAGTTCACCGAGGCGGGGGGCGAGGTGCTGCTCGTCGCGCGCGCCGTGAGCGAGGACGTGGACGACCTCCCCGGGCTGGTGCTCGTCGCGCCGCTCCAGCAGGCGGTCGAGATCCGCGTCGTGGACACGGGCATCGGCATCCCTGCGGGCGAGCGGCTGAAGGTGTTCGACCCGTTCTACCAGATCGATCAGAGCTCGACGCGGGAGCACGGCGGCACGGGGCTTGGTCTCTCGATCGTCAAGCGCCTGGTCGAGGCGCACAGCGGCACGGTCCGGATCGAGCCGAACGAGCCGCACGGCACCGTGTTCGTGGTCAAGCTGCCCACGGTCGCCGGCTCGCCGGCGAACAGCGTCCTGCCGCCCATCTTCCAATGAGCGGGCTCCCATGAGCGGGCGCTCCGAGTGGAAGCGCATCGACATGCTGCGCGCCGTGCTCGGGGGCGCGACGGGCGACCACGTGCTGTGCGGCATCGGCGATGACGCCGCGATCCTCGCGCCGGTAGCCCCGCGGGACGGGGCCCTCCCGGGCGCCCCGGAGCCGCTCGTCTGGACGGTCGACAGCGCCGTCGAGGGCGTCCATTTCCGGCGCGATCTCCTGGGCTTCGAGGATCTCGGCTACCGGGCGACGATGGCCGCGGCGAGCGATCTCGCGGCGATGGGGGCGCGCCCGGTCGGCCTGCTCGCCGCGCTGGTGCTGCCTCCAGACGTGAGCGACGACGACCTCGGCGCGCTGGCGACGGGTCAGCGCGCCGCGTGCGACGAGATCGGCACGGCGATCATCGGCGGGAACCTCTCGCGGGGCGGCGAGATCTCGATCACCACGACGGCGCTCGGCGTCGCGGCGCTGCCGCTCCGGCGCGACGGCGCGCGGCCTGGCGACGCGCTCGCGCTGGCGGGTCCGGTCGGCCTCGCCGCGGCCGGTTTTGCGCTGCTCGACCGCGGCGTCGCCCCGGCCGGCGCGGCGGCTGAGCTGGCGCTCCGCGCGTTCCGCCGTCCTGTGGCGCGCATCGAGGCGGGCCTCCGCGCGGCGGCGCGCGCCCGCGCGGCGGTCGACGTCTCCGACGGCCTCGTCGCGGACGTGGCGCACCTCGCGCGCGCGAGCGGCGTGCGTGCGCTGCTCGATCCCGCGGCGCTCGTGAGCGCCGACCTCCGCGACGCCGCCGCGCTGCTCGGCGCGGACGCGCTGGATCTCGCGCTCTACGGCGGCGAGGACTACGCGGTCGTGGTCGCGGGCCCCGACGTCGGGCAGCTCGCCGGCTTCGTGGCCATCGGCCGCTGCGCGCCGCGCGAGGAGGGCGCGAGCGACGTCGCGCTGGTCGGACCGGACGGGCAGCTCACGAGCCTCGTGGCGCGGGGGTACGACCACTTCGCCTGAGTCTGTCTGTTCCAGCGGCAGCGCTCGCGGGTGGTGCTGTCATTTGCCCAGAGAGGGTTCACATGAAGGCGGTAAGTCGGGAAGATCATTGAGATTTTCTTCCCGCCTTACCGCCTTCATGTTCAAATGACAGCACTACCCGCTCGCGAGCGCGCCTGGCATTCTCCCAACCGCGTCCGCGGCGCTCGCGAGCGCACCTCGGGTTCTCCCGACCGCGTCCGCGGCGCTCGCGACCGCGCCTGGCGCTCCCCCAGCCGCGTCCGCGGCGCTCGCGAGCGCGCCTCAGGTTCTCCCGACTGCGTCCGCGGCGCTCGCGTGCGCTCCTGGGGTTCTCCCGACCGCGTCCGCGGCGCTCGCGCCTCGGGTTCTCCCGGCCGCGTCCGCGGCGCTCGCGCTCACCCGCCGAGCGGCGCGGCCTCCTCGGGCGCCACCGGGGCCTCGCCCTCCGGCTCTGCGGGCGGCGCGTCGGCCTCGATCTGGCCGGGCCGCCGTGAGGACGGGCGCACCCGCGCGGCCAGCTCCGGGTGGCCCGCGAGCCGGAACAGCCCCACGAGGAACGTCGCGGCGCGGCTGAACCGATCGTCGTACGCCGCGATCGCGGCGGTCTTGGCGAGCAGCGTCGCCTCGGCCTCGCGCGCCTCGCGGGCCACATCTTTCAGGTGGCCGCGGAGCGCGCCGCGCAGGCCCTCGATCCGGAGCACCGTCTCCTCGGCGTCCCAGCGGATCCCCTTGCGGCGCGGCTTCGGCAGGTCCCTGGCGCCGAGCGCGCGCGCCACCTCGCCGGCGAAGCGCTCCAGCTGCGCCGGGTCGCGCGGCGTCGCGTCCGTGAAGCCGAGGCGCGCCAGCGCCGCGGCGCCGTACAGGCCGGTGAGCCACTCGCGGAGCTCGGTCAGCTCGGTGTACAGCGCGGCGGCGGCCTCGTCGCGGGCCTCCCGCGGGGCCGCGTCGTCGGCGAGCTCCGCCTGGTGCGCCTCGTCGGCCGCCACCATGCGATCGCGCGCCTCGGCGAGGGCGCGCGCGACGATGTGCGTGAAGAGCGAGACGTCCGGCATCTTCTCTCCCTTGCGCAGGTGCGGAGAGAGCAGCGCCTCGAGCTCCGCGGCGATCCGGCCGGCGTGGGTCTCGCCGGACGCGACGACGGAGTTGGCGCTCTTCTGACGATCGGTGACCAGCTTCGAGGGCATGACAGCTCCTTCCCGTGGGGATCGATGCGCGGCGGCGGGCGCCATCGCCCGCCGCTGCGGCGCGGAGGAACGCCGCGCAACCGCGCAGGCTACAGGGTCCGGCCGCGCGCCCTCCATGGCCGGGCAGGTTTGCGACGCTCGAGATCGCCGGATCGGGGTGGGGTGCCGCGACCCGGGACGAGGCGGTGCCCGGGCCGCCCGGCTCAGTTGCACTCGGGGGGCGGCGTGGTCCCGGCGAGGCTTGCTCGGATCTGGGTGAGCGCCTTGGCGCGCGGGGTTTTCCCGCTCTTCACGAGCTTCTCGATCCCGGCGCACAGATGCGATGCCGTCGCCGCCTTCGACTTGGCTTCCGGCGACTTGCCCGACTTGGTGGCGACGGCGTGGAGCGCCGTGCAGCACGCCTGGATGGAGGCGCCTCCCCCCCGTGACGTCGTCGTCCCCGTCGCCTCGGCTTTCGCCGCCCCCGCATCTGCGTCTGGCGCAGCAGCGGGCTCGGCGGAAGCCGCCGCCGCCGGCTCCTGGTCCGCCGCCGGCTCCTGCGTCGCTGTTGCCGTCGGCACCGGATCGGCTGCCACGGGCGCGACTGTCGGTGTAGGCGCGGGGATTGTCTCCGGCTCTGCTTCTTCTTTCCGGCAGGAGCTCGACAGGATGCTGCAGACAAGAGCGACGAAGGCGATGGACGAACGCGACCGGCTCATGCCCCGTCTTCTACAGAGCTTCTCCGAGCGCATCCATACGGCTGCCCGGGTACAAGCCCGTACGGCCCCCCCCGCCGCCCCCGCCTCCCCCCAACCGCTCGGCCATCTCCCCCACCCTCCCCCTTCCCCCCCGAGTCGGCGGGGGTGGGGGTGACGAGGGAGGGGCCGGCGGGGGAGGGCCCCACGAACCCGAGCGCCGGCCCGCATCGCAGCTCAGCCCCTCAGATCCGTCTCCCCCCGTTCACGAAGCAATAGCCACGAAAAGGCGCGAGTTCGTGGGAGGGCCCCCCGCCGGCCCCTCCCTCGTCACCCCCACCCCCGCCCGTCGCAGCTCAGCTGCATCCCATGCTGTTGCCGCAGTTGAGGCACTTGTAGCAGGCCCCGTTCCTCACGGTGATGTGCCCGCAGCCGTCGCAGACCGGCGCGTCGCCCATCATGTCCTCGAGCTGCGCGTCGAGCGCGCTCGCCGCCCGTCCCCCGCCCTCGACCAGCGCCGCCGCGGCCGGCGCGCTCGACGAGAACGACGCCACGCCGCTCTCCTGCGCCCGCGACTCGACAGGGTCCTCCATGGCCGAGGTGACCGGCTGGACGTGGGCGAGGTCGTAGCGGTTCAGGTACTCGACCCCGAGCACGCGGAAGAGGTAGTCCACGATCGACGTCGAGATCTTCACGTAGTCGTGCCCCTCGACGACGCCCTGCGGCTCGAAGCGGGTGAAGGTGTACTGCTCGACGAAGGTCTCGAGCGGCACGCCGTACTGGAGCCCGATCGACACCGCCATCGCGAAGCAGTTCATCATCGAGCGGAACGCGGCGCCCTCCTTGTGGAGGTCGATGAAGATCTCACCGAGCGTCCCGTCGTCGTACTCGCCGGTGCGGAGGTAGATCTTGTGCCCGCCGACGCGCGCCTCCTGCGTGAAGCCCTTGCGCTTCCTGGGCAGGCGGAACCGCTCGGGCGCCGCCGCCGAGGGCGACCGCGGGCGCGCCTGGCTCGCCAGCGCGGTCGCTGCCTGGACGACAGGCGCGGGGACCTCGGCCTTGCCCTTGCTCTCCTTGCCGTCGCTCGAGCTCGAGGTCGACGAGAGCGGCTGCGACGCCTTGCAGCCGTCGCGGTAGAGCGCGACCGCCTTGAGCCCGAGGCGCCACCCCTCCTCGTAGATCCGCTGCACCTCCTCGACCGTCGCGTCGTTCGGCAGGTTCACGGTCTTCGAGATGGCGCCGGACAGGAACGGCTGCGCGGCCGCCATCATGCGGACGTGCGCCATCGGCGCGAGGTACCGCCGGCCCTTCCTGCCGCAGCGGTTGGCGCAGTCGAACACCGCGTAGTGCTCCTCGCGCAGGTGCGGCGCCCCCTCCACCGTCATGCGGCCGATGATCGTCTCGTTCGCCTCCTCGATCTCCGCGGCCGAGAAGCCGAGGTGCTGGAGCAGCGAGAAGCCGAAGCGCGCCCGCGACTCCTTGGAGACGCCGAGCCTGTCATAGGCCTCCTCGCCGAGGATCCAGGGGCCGAAGGCGAGATCCAGATCGAAGACGCCGGGGATCGCGGCCTCGACCTTCGCGAGGTCGTCGCTCGTGAGCCCCCGCGCCTTGAGCGACGCCCGGTTCACGTGCGGCGCCGCCAGGAGCGTGTTCGTGCCGGAGACGTAGGCGACGATCTCCTGCACCTCGGCCTCGGGGTAGCCGAGCCGCCGGAGCGCCTCGGGCACGGACTGGTTCACGATCTTGAAGTAGCCGCCGCCGGCGAGCTTCTTGAACTTCACGAGCGAGAAGTCGGGCTCGATGCCCGTCGTGTCGCAGTCCATCAGGAGGCCGATGGTGCCGGTCGGGGCGAGCACCGTCGCCTGGGCGTTGCGGTAGCCGTGCTCCTGCCCGATCCGGACCGCCTCGTCCCAGTCGGCGCACGCGGCCCGCCAGAGCGACTCCGGGCAGCGGTCGCGGTCGATCGCGTAGGCGGCGTCCCGGTGCATGCCCATCACCCGGAGCATCGGCTCGCGGTTCCTGGCGAAGCCGGCGAACGGCCCCTTCGCGGCGGCCATCTCCGCCGAGACCCGGTAGGCGTGGCCGCAGAGGATCGCGGTGAGCGCGCCCGCGACCGAGCGCCCCTGATCGGAGTCGTACGGGATGCCCTGCAGCATGAGCAGGGTGCCGAGGTTGGCGTAACCGAGCCCGAGCGGGCGGTAGTCGTGCGAGTTCTTCGCGATGCCGCGGGTCGGGTACGCCGAGAAGTCGACGAGGATCTCCTGGGCGACGAAGAACACCCGCACCGCGTGGCGGTAGCCCTCGATGTCGAACGAGCCGTCCTCGCGGAGGAACTTGGTGAGGTTCAGGCTCGCCAGGTTGCAGGCCGAGTCGTCGAGGAACATGTACTCCGAGCACGGGTTCGAGGCGTTGATGCGCGCCGTGTTCGGGCAGGTGTGCCAGCGGTTGATGGTCGTGTCGTACTGCACGCCCGGATCGGCGCAGCCCCACGCCGCCTCGGCGATCTGGCGCCAGAGATCCTTGGCGCTCAGCGTGTCGACGACCTCGCCGGTCGTCCGGGAGCGCGTCTCCCACGCCGCGCCCGTCGCCGCCGCGCGCATGAACTCGTCGCTCACGCGCACGGAGTTGTTCGAGTTCTGCCCGCTCACCGTGTGGTACGCCTCGCCGTTGAAGTCGGAGGGGTACCCCGCGCCGATGAGCGCCATCGCCTTCTTCTCCTCGCGGACCTTCCACTGGATGAAGTCGACGATCTCCGGGTGGTCCATGTCGAGGCAGACCATCTTCGCGGCGCGCCGCGTCGTGCCGCCGCTCTTGGTCGCGCCGGCGGCGCGGTCGAACACCTCGAGGAAGCTCATGAGCCCCGAGCTCGTCCCGCCGCCCGAGAGCTTCTCCTGCTTCCCGCGGATCGCGCTGAAGTTCGTCCCCGTCCCGGACCCGTACTTGAACAGCCGGGCCTCGCTCTTCACGAGGTCGTAGATGCTCATCAGGTCGTCCTGGACCGCCTGGATGAAGCACGCGGAGCACTGCGGCCGCTCGTAGGCGTTCCGGGTCTCGACGATGTCGTCGACCGCGCCCGCCCCGTTCGTTCGAGGCGCCGACGCCTTCCCGTTGGCGCTCCCGTTCCCCGCGTCGGCCGAGGCCTCGTTCCAGGCGAAATTGCCGCCCGACCCCTCGATGCCGTACCGGTGGTAGAGCCCGCAGTTGAACCAGACGGGCGAGTTGAACGCGCCGTACTGGTGGACGAGCAGGTAGGCGAGCTCCGCCTCGAAGGTGTCCGCGTCCTTCGCCGAGGCGAAGTAGCCACCGAAGTGCTCACCCGCCTCGCGGATGGTGCGCGCCAGCCGGTGGACGACCTGGCGGACGCTCGTCTCGCCGAGCTCCTTCTTGCCGTGGATCCCCGCCTTGCGGAAGTACTTGGAGACGACGATGTCGGTCGCCAGCTGCGACCAGCCGGCGGGGATCTCGGCCCCTTCCATCTTGAAGACGACCGAGCCGTCGGGGTTGGTGATGACGCTCGAGCGGCGCTCCCAGGTGACCTCATCGAGCGGATCCGCGGCCCGGTGCGTGAACCGCCGGTCGAACCCGAGCCCGCGGGGGCGCGAGGCCCCCTTCTTCGCGCCCTTCTTCGAGGCTGCGCCGTCGACCTGCGCCTTGGCGGCCCCCCCGGTCACGGGACGAGCCTCCCCCTCTTCCTTCATCCGTGCCGTCATCTTGCCGTTCCCGGCGGGGAGCTTACCGCCGTCACCCACAACTGCCGACTGGGCCATTTCCAAGTCCTCCTGTGAACCACCGCACCTGGCGGTGACCCGGGTCCTACCGAAAGCACAAAGAGTTCCCTGGAGAAGTCCGAGGCCTCATCGCCTCGATCTCCACAGGTCTCGTCGCTTCTCCCCTACTACCTGCTCGAACGTTCCGTCTTCAGACCAGTGAGCATAGTTTCAGGTGCCATGCCTGAAAGGCGTGCGCCGACATGCGGGAGCGCCTGACCGCTTGCTATCCAAACTCGCGAACGGTCCGTGCGTCAAGGAGAACCGCTACATGTTGGGATCTCCCTCCGAACAGGGCCCACATATAGGGCCTCTCTGTCCGGTACGGGATTCCTAGCGATCCGTGATCAGCTCTGAACAGGTGCTACCCACCGGGCGCACAGATTACGCACAGCTTCTCCCGCGAGAAAATCCGCCTCTTCCCGGGAATGCGCCAACCAACCACCCGCTCTTCCACGGAGCCGGGCAAGGCGCGGGCGCGCGCCGGGCGCGGCGTGGTCCCCCGGCCGTCGCCGCCTAGTCCAGGTCGCCGGCCTCCGCGCAATACGCGAGCACCCGCTCCCCCTCGCAGTGGACGGCGAGCGCCACCTCCTGGGCGATCCCTCGAAGCCCGAGGAGCTGGAGCAGCGTGGGCACCGGCGCCGGCAGCAGCGGTGGAGGTGGGATGTACCGCGACGCGCGCACGATGGCCGGCTCGATGGCCGCCGCCTTGGGCCCGATCATCTGGCGCAGCTCGTGGAGCGCCCGCTCGAACCCGCCGAGCATGTCGACGAGGCCGCGCGCCTGCGCGTCGGCGCCGCTGTAGACGCGCCCCTGCGCGAGCGGCTCGATCTCCTCGACCGGGCGGCGGCGGCCGCGGGCGACGACGCGGAGGAACGCGGCATAGATCGCGTCGAGCTCGCGCTCCACCACCGCCCGCTCCCCCGCGTCGAGCTTGCGCGACGGCGAGAACAGGTCGGCCCGCGCGCCGCGCTTCACGACGTCGGTCGAGACGCCGAGGCGCTCGAGCAGCGGACCGAGCGCGAAGCGCGCCGAGACCACGCCGATGCTCCCCGTGATCGTCTGCGGCTGCGCGACGATCGCGTGCGCGGCCGCCGCCACGTAGTAGCCGCCGCTCGCCGCCACGTTCGACAGGCACGCCACGACGGGCTTCACCTCCGCGAGGCGGGTGACCTCGTGGTGGATCCTGTCGGACGCGAGCGCGGAGCCGCCCGGCGAGTCGATGTGGAGGATGACCCCCTGGACGCGCGGGTTCTGCCGCGCCGCGCGCAGGCTCGCGACGAGCCGCTCCTCGCTGGCCAGGGAGGCGCCCCGGAAGCGGGCGCGGCTGACGATCGCGCCGTGCACCTCGACGACGCCGAGGATGGGCCGAGGCCACACCGGCGTCATCGAGAGGGCGCGCCGCGCGCCCAGGTAGCGGTCCGCCGACACGAGGCGCTTCTTCGAATGCCGCGCTGCAGCGCGAGCGCCTCCGCCGCCTCCACCCGATGCGCGGTCCGCGTCTTCGGCGCCGATCTCGGCGCGGCGCGGCGCAGCGGTCGCGCAGGGGAGCGACCCCGCCGCGAGCATGTGATCGAGCTCGTCCTCGTACGCGACCGCGTCGACGATGCCCCGCGCGACGGCCTGCTCCGCGCCGAAGGGGGCCTCGTCGATCCACAGCGCGGCCGTCTCGCGATCGACGCGGCGCCCCTGGGCGAGCGCCGCGGTCAGGTCCCCGAGGCGCCCGTCGAGCAGGGCGCCCACCTGCTCGCGCTGCGCGGCGCTCATCGTGTCCCGCACGAGCACCTCGCCGGCGTTCTTGTACATCCCCTTCGCGAACACCTCGGGCTCGACGCCGATCTGCTCCAGCGCGCGGCGCACGTAGCGGCCCTCCACCGCGAACCCGAGCGGCGACACCATCGTCTCGGGCCCGACGACGATGGCCCGCGCGGCCGAGGCGAGCAGGAGCGTCGTGGTGTCGGCGCCCATCGGCAGGTAGGCGACGATGTCCTTGCCCCCCGCCCGGATCTCGAGGAGCGCGTCCCGCAGCGAGGCCGCGACCGCCGGCCCCGCGTGCACCGACCGCATCCGGAGGAGCAGCCCCGCCGGGCGCGGATCCCTCATCAGGTGCTTGCCGAGCTCGCGGACGCGCTCCACCGAGAGCGGAGCCCTCTTCCTCCGGCGCCACGGGAGCGCGAGGCGGACCCGGGGGGGCTGCAGGTCGACCACGCGGCCGTCGATTTCGAGGACGACATACCCGCCCCGAGGTGCAGCAAACGCCCAGCGGAGCGCGCTGACGGGGAGCAGCAGCAGGCGGAGGACATTGACGAGCAGGGCAGCGATCACCGGAGGCTCCTCGGAATCAGGGGGACAGGCGACGGAGAGGCGGCTCGGCGTCCGCCGGCGGTCACGATGGGGTGGGGAGGGAGACAGGGTGTGCAGGAACCGGTCCGCGCGGCGCGGGATCCGGCGGTGAGGTCGGCGTTCGCCTGGCCCCGGCGCTGGAACTGGAAAGAGAGAGCGTGACGCAAGGGCCCACCCTGTGGCTACACTGTCGCTCCAAGTTTCGAAGGGGACGGCGAGCCGATGTGGGTTACGTCTTGAAGAAGTCGTCCTCTCTCTTTCAGACCAGCCCAGCAAGCCGCGGGCCGTAGGCCCCCGGCGCCCTGGGTGGCAGACCCCCTCCACCGAACGTGCATCCCGAGCAGAGCGCCCCCGCCCCGAGCCAGCTCCCCCTGCCACCGCCGTCCACCCTGCGGCTCGTGCCCCTCGGAGGGCTCGGCGAGGTGGGGATGAACTGCCTCGCGCTCCAGCAGGCGGATGGGCTGCTGCTCATCGACTGCGGGGTGACGTTCCCGAGCACGGACCTCGGCGTCGACGTGTACCACCCGCGCTTCGATCACGTGCTCGCGCTCCGCGATCAGGTGCGCGGCATCGTGCTGACGCACGGCCACGAGGACCACATCGGCGGGCTGCCGTTCCTCCTGCGTCACCTCGACGTCCCGGTCTGGGGCCCGCCGCACGCGCTGGAGCTGGTGCGCTACCGGCTCGCGGAGCACGCGCTCGAGGACAAGGTGCGCCTGCTGCCCACGCAGGTCGGGCGCGAGGTCGCGATCGGCGGCTTCGTCGTGGAGCCGCTCCGGGTGACGCACTCGATCGTCGACGCGACGGCGCTCGCGATCCACACGGCCGCGGGGCTCGTCGTCCATACCGGGGACTTCAAGCTGGACCCGACGCCGCTCGACGGCGAGCCGACCGACGAGGCCCGCTTCCGCGCGCTCGGCGACGCCGGCGTCCGGCTGCTCCTGTCCGACAGCACCAACGTGGACTCGCCCGGCGAGGCGGGGAGCGAGCGCGCCGTCGCCCACGCGCTGGCGGAGCTCGTCGAGACCGCGCCGGCGCGCGTCGTGGTCGGCGTCTTCGCCTCGAACATCCAGCGCCTCCTCGCCCTCGGTCAGGCCGCGATCCGCGCGCGCCGCAAGATCTGCCTGCTCGGCCGCAGCGTGCAGACGCACGTGCGGGCCGCGCAGACCGTGGGGAGGCTCCCGTGGCCGAGCGACCTGCTCGTCCCGCCCGAGGTCGCCTCCTCGATGCCGCGCGAGCGGCTCCTCGTCATCGCGAGCGGCACGCAGGCCGAGCGGGCCTCCACGCTGACGCGGTTCGCCTCGGGGACGCACCCGCACCTGCGCCTCGAAGAGGGGGATCGGGTGGTGCTCTCGAGCCGCGTCATCCCGGGCAACGACCGCCCGGTCGTCGACATGATGGCCGGGCTGCTCCGCCTCGGCGTCGAGCTCGTGACGTGGTCGACGGATCGGCGCGTCCACGCGAGCGGGCACGCGCACCGGACGGAGCAGGCGCGCATGATCGACCTCACCCAGCCGCGCGGCTTCCTCCCCGTGCACGGCGCGCTGCACCACCTGACGCGGCACGCGGAGCTCGCGCGGGAGCGCGGCGTGTCCGAGGTGCTCGTCGCCGAGAACGGCCACGTCGTCGAGATCGGCAAGACGCAGCCGCTCGGCCGGAGCGGCCGGGCCGTCGCCGGCCGGGTGGCGACGGCGGGCGGCGAGGAGCTCGGGGAGGAGGTCCTCCGGGAGCGAGCGAACCTCGGTCGCTCCGGGGTGGCCTTCGTGTCGCTGGTCGTCGATGTGCACGGCGCCCTCGCGGCGCCGCCGCAGGTCCTCGCCCGCGGGGTCACCGGGGAGCTCGAGGGCGGCGCGCTGAGGGCCGCGGCGCGCGCGGTCGCGCAGGCGGTGAACGACTGCGAGCCGCGCGCGCGGCGACGTGACAACGACATCATCGAGATCGCCCGGCTCGCGGCGCGCCGGACGCTCGAGGCGAAGCTCGGGAGGCGCCCGCTGGTGACGGTGGCGCTCACGCGCCTGTGACGCCGCTCGAGGGGAGCCCCCCGCCCTCGGGCGGCGGTGGCGCCGGAGCCGGCGGCGGCGGCGGCGGCGAGAGGCTCTCCGCGCGAGATTTCCTGGGTCCAGTGCTGCTCTCCCACATCGAGCGCGTCCGCGCCGATGCGCGGCGCGTCGTCGCCGCGAGCGAGCAGGGCGAGAGCGCGGAGCCGGACGCGGAGGCGGTGCACGACTTCCGGGTCTCGCTTCGCCGGCTCCGGACGCTGCTCAAGCCGGCGCGACGCATCTACGGCAGGAGGCGGCTCCGCCCCGTGGCCGAAGGGCTCCGTGAGTTCGCGCGGGCGACCGGCGCGCTGCGCGACGAGGAGGTGCTGCGCGAGACGCTCACCGCGCTCGATCTGGACGAGGCGGCCCGGGCGGCCGTCGCAGGATGGGTCGCGCAGCGCGCGGGCCGCGAGCGCGAGGCGAGGACCCACGTCGTCGAGCTGCTCCGGCAGGATCGCCCGGACGACGCGGGCGCGACCCAGGCCGATCCGCCAGCGGGCGACGCGGGCGCGACGCAGGCCGATCCGCCAGCGGGCGACGCGGGCGCGACGCAGGCCGACGCGCCGGCCGCGGGCGAGCGGCCCCGGCTGGAGCATCACCTCGCGCGCCTCGAGCGGCTCATCTCGCGCCGGAAAGCGAGGAAGCGCGGCGCCGAGGCGCTCGCGAGGCGAGCGATCGGTGATGCCCTGGACGACGTGCGCGCGCTCGCCGCGAGCGACCCGGGCGACGGCGCGGCCATGCACGCGCTCCGGATCCGCTTCAAGCGGCTGCGCTACTCCGCGGAGACGTTCTCGCCGCTCTTCGGAGAGCGCGCCGAGCGCACCGCGAAATCCGCGTCACGGATGCAGCGCCGCCTCGGCCAGCTGCACGACGCCGACGAGGCGCTCGCGCAGATGAGGAGAGCGGAGGAGCTGGCGCCCGACGCGCGCGCGCCCGTCATCGAGGCGCTCGTCGCAGAGCGGGCGCGGCTCGCTCACAAGGCGACGGAGGAGCTCGCGCGGGAGATCGAGACGCTCGCATCGCTCTGGTCGGGCGATCCCCGCGCGCTCCCGCGCGGATGACGCAGCGCACGGGGCGCGGCGCAGCAAGGAGCGTCGCGGCAGGCGCGCTTCGGACGGGGCGAAGGGGCACCGGGATTGCCGGCTGCGGAGCTCGCCGTGCGGGCGGGCGCTTCGTGGTACCGTCGGTCGGGCTCCTTCGAACCGAGGCGAAGCCCGCCGATCCCGGAGGTCGTGTTGCGCCGCTCTGCCTTCCAAAGCGTCACCGCGCTCGTCGCTCTCCTCGCGGCGAGCGCCTGCACCCAGGACTTCGACCAGTTCGAGCCCGAGCTCTTCCCGGGACCGTCCGGGAGCGGCTCCGGCGGGGCCAGCAGCTCGGGCGGAGCTGCCAGCAGCTCGGGCGGAGCTGGAGGAGGCCAGACGTCGGCTGGGAGCACCACGACCAGCAGCAGCGGCGCCGGCGGCGGCGAGCGGTGCACCAACGGCGAGGATGACGACGGCGACGGCGCCGTCGACTGCGCCGACGACGACTGCGGCGGGTTCGCCTGCGTCGCCGTGCCCGAGGGCTGGCAAGGGCCCGGCCTCCTGTACCAGGGCCCCGAGGCCGCGGACGTCGCCTGCCCCGAGGGCTTCCCCGAGCGGGTGGACGTGGGCGGCCGCGATCCCGTCGACACACCCGCGACCTGCAGCCCGTGCGCGTGCGGGGCGCCGACCGTGGCGTGCGAGACGCCCGCGGTCACGGTGTACACGCGTGGCGCGTGTGGCGGGGCGGACGTGACGCTGCCGGTGCAGACGGAGGACTGCATCAACATCGGCGGTGACTTCCAGGCCGGCAGCTACAGCGGCGAGGCGCCCGGCGTGGATTCGGCGACGTGCGCTCCGGCGGGCGGCGAGGCGACGTTGCCGCCGCCGCGCTTCGGGATCGAGGGGCTCGTGTGCGCCGCCGCGTCGGACGCCGGCGGATGTGAGGCCGACGAGGCCTGCGCCCCGCGAGAGATCGATGCGCCGTTCGAGCAGGGCGCCTGCGTCTGGCGCGACGGCGAGCGGAGCTGCCCCGAGGGGTTCGGCGAACGACACGTGTTCGCGAGCTCGATGGTCGACGACCGCGGCTGCACGCGATGCACGTGCGACACGGGCGGCGTGCGCTGCGCGGCGACGCTGACGCTCTTCGAGCAGAGCCGCTGCCGGGGGCCCGGTGAGACCGTGCCGTTCAACGGGGCCTGCGTCGACGACCCGCCCCCCGCCGCCTCGGTGTCGATCGAGGTGACCGGAAGCGGCAGCTGCCAGCCGCGCGGCGGCGCCCCCAGCGGCGAGGTCGAGGAAGGCGACGACAGGATCACCGTCTGCTGCGCCCGCTGAACGAGCGAAGCACCGCGCTGGCCGCGCGGCGCTGAACGGCGCCGCGCGGCGCGCAGCGCGCCTACTGCCGGAAGATCTCGACGCGCTCGAGGACGACGTCCTGGTTGGGCCGATCGCGCGTGGTCGCCACGTTGGCGATGCGGTTGACGATGTCCTGCCCGCCCACGACCTTGCCGAACACCGTGTGGCGGTTGTCGAGGTGCGGCGTCGGCCCGTCGGTGATGAACCACTGCGCGCCGTTCGTGTTCTTGCCGGCGTTGGCCATGGAGAGCACGCCGGCGCCCTCGTGCCGTAGCGAGGGGTTGAACTCGTCGGCGAACTTGTACCCGGGGCCGCCCGTGCCCCAGAGCTGCGCCTTGTCCGGGTAGCGCGAGAGCGGGTCGCCGCACTGGATCATGAACCCCGAGATCACCCGGTGAAAGCGGACGCCGTCGTAGCAGGGAGTCCCCTGCATCCCCTGGCCGGTCTTCGGATCGGTCCAGTTGATGGTGCCCGTGGCGAGGCCGACGAAGTTCTTGACCGTGTTGGGGGCGCCCTCCTCCTCGAGCCGGACCGTGATGTCACCGAGCGAGGTCTTGAGCCGAGCGTGGAGCTTGCCGGTGCCGGGCACGTTGATCGGGGGGAATTCCATCAGGCCTTCTCCTTTTTTTGGCCGCCGAGGCGGCGCCGTCAGTTCTTGGCCGCCGAGGCGGCGCCGTCAGCCGAGGGAGGTGAGCCGCGGGCCCCCCTTCCTGCGTTCTGCTGCGGCGGTCTTATCTCATCTGGCGCCGCGAACGAGCGGCGAAATGACCTCACGCGCGCTCGAAGAGCGTCGCGATGCCCTGGCCGACGCCGATGCACAGCGAGGCGACCCCGACCTTGGCGCCGCGCGCGCGCATCGCATGCACGAGGGTGCAGGCGATGCGCGCGCCCGAGCAGCCGATCGGGTGCCCGAGCGCGATCGCTCCGCCGCGGACGTTGACGCGCGCCGGGTCGAGCTCGAGCGCGCGCGAGCACGCGAGCGCCTGCGCCGCGAACGCCTCGTTGAGCTCGAAGAGGTCCACGTTGGGGACGCGCAGCCCGGTCCGCTGGAGGAGCTTCTTCACGGCCGGGATCGGCCCCTCCCCCATGAGGTTGGGATCCACCCCGGCGGTCGCCGTCGCGATCACCCGCGCGCGCGGCGTCGCGCCGGCGGCCTGCACGGCGTCGCCCGAGGCGAGCAGGAGGGCCGCGGCGCCGTCGTTGAGGGGCGACGAGTTGCCCGCCGTGACGGTCCCGCCCTCGCGGAAGGCCGGCTTGAGCTTCGACAGCGCCTCGAGCGAGGCGTCGGCGCGCACGCCCTCGTCGCGCTCGAACAGGACGGGATCGCCCTTCTTCTGGGGGACGAGCACGGGGACCACCTCGGCGGCGAAGCCCCCCGACTCCCAGGCGAGCGTGGCGCGCTCGTGCGAGAGGAGCGCGAACCGATCCTGCTCGTCGCGGCTGATGCCGTGCTTCTTGGCCACGTTCTCGGCCGTCTCCCCCATCGACTGGAGCTCGAACCGCGCGGCCATCCGCGCGTTCGGATAGCGCCAGCCGAGGGTCGTATCGTAGACGGTCGGCGCGCTCCGCTCGAAGCGCTCGGCCTGCTTGGGCATCGTGAACGGCGCGCGCGTCATGCTCTCGACGCCCCCCGCGATCGCGCAGTCGGTCTCGCCGGTGGCGATCATCCGCGCGGCGTCGGCCACCGCCTCGAGCCCCGAGCCGCAGAGGCGATTCACCGTGACGCCCGGGACTTCGTAAGGGAGACCGGCGAGCAGCGCGGCCATGCGCGCGACATTGCGGTTGTCCTCTCCGGCCTGGTTCGTCGCGCCGAAGACGACGTGATCGAGGCGCGGCGCGAGCGAAGGGTTGCGCCGCACGAGCGCGTCGAGGACGTGCGCCGCGAGATCGTCGGGGCGGACCGTCGCCAGGGCGCCGGCGTAACGGCCGATAGGGGTCCGGACAGCATCGACGACAAAGACAGGGCGCAGGGCAGCAGCCATGACGAGAGCGTAGCGTCGCCTGGTCAGCGCGCAGCGGGAGATCGCGCGCGCCCTGGAATCTCCGCTCGGCTCGACGCGCGCCGCGCCGGCGTCGATGTCGCGTGTGCCCGCCCGGTCACGCCAGGGGTGAGCACAGCGACGGATCGAAAGGCCGGCGCGGACGCCGACCGATCGGCCCGATCCGTCCTGCACAGGGTGAAGGGGCGGCGCGCAGCGGCTCAGTAGCTATCGCTGGATCCGCCCCCGCCGGAGCGACCGCCGCCGCCGCCGCCGAACCCGGATCCGCCGCCGCCGCTGCGGCCGCCACCGCCGCCTCGGAAGAGGATCGCCTGGAGGACGAGCCACAGGAACCAGCGGAAGGAGGGCGAAACCAGCGCGAGCACGAGCGCCGCCACGATGGCGACGACCGTCACGCCGACCTGGATCGGCGAGACCGGGGCGGGCGCCGGCCGGGCGCCGGGCGCCGGCCGCCGTTCCGCCTCGGGTGTCCCGGCGACGAGCGTCCTGGCGATCTCTGCCGTTCCCTGGTCGATGGCGTCGCGGAATCGATCCTGCCTGAGCAGCGGGTTGATGGTCTGCCGGATGATGTCGTTCGACTGGAGATCCGTGAGCGCACCTCCCACGCCCTTGCCCGTCTCGATCCGGACGCGCCGCTCGTTCGGGGCGATCACGAGGAGAACGCCGTTGTCGGCCCCGCGCTGGCCGAGCTGCCAGGTGTTGAAGGCCTCGTAGGCGACGTCCTCGATCGTCTCGCCTTCGAGGGAGCCGGCCACGAAGGCGACGATCTCGAACCCTGTCTCGCGGCGGATGCGATCGAGCTTCGCGTCGAGGGCGCGGATGTCGGACGGATCGAGCCGCCCGGCGGTGTCGACGACGTGCCCCGTGAGCGCCGGCGGCGTGAAGTCGGCCAGGGCCGGCCGCGCGACGAGCGCGCAGACCAGCGCGAGCGCGGCCGCGACGGCTCTGGCCACGGCGCGCAGCCGCGCCCCGCTCGTGCCGATCCGGCGCATCGCCGCGCCCCTCATCAGAACGAGACCTTCGGCGCCGACTGGACCTCGGGAGAGGCGGTGAAATAGACGCGCGGCTTGAACGGCTGGCCCGTCGCCTTGTTCACCACCTGGCCCCGGATCTTCAGGAGCTCCGCGTTGTACTCGCGCGCCGCCTGGTTGTACTCCTGGCGCGCTCGGAGGATCCGGTTCTCGATCCCCTCCAGCTGGACCTGGAGGCCGTGGAAGCCCTGGTTCGCCTTGAGATCAGGGTATTGCTCCTGCACCATGAGGAGCCGCGAGAGCGAGCCGCTGAGCTGCTCCTGCGCCTTCTGGAAGGCCTGCACCTTCTCCGGATCCGTCAGATCGTCGGCCTTGAGCTGGACGCTGGTCGCGCGGGCGCGCGCCTCGGCGACGCTCGCCAGCGTCTGCTCCTCGTGCTTGGCCGACCCCTTCACGACCGCCACCAGGTTCGGGACCAGGTCGTAGCGCCGCTGGAGATCTGCCTCGAGATCGGACCATTTCTGGGCCGCGATCTGATCTTTCTCGACCAGCACGTCGTAGCGCTGGCAGCCGACGACGGACGTCATGACGGCGAGCACCGCCAGGAACAGGGAGGCCACCGCGAGGCGCTTCCGAAATGTCGATTTGTGAACAATCCGCATGACTGGCTCCAGGGTCGCTTGCATTACCCGCCGGGGTTGCGTCGCGAGGCGCCTTGCAAAACCCGGCCCCATGGCGCTCGCGGCGGGCTGGCGCGCTGCGGCGGGCCCGCGACGTGATACCCTTTCCCTGTCGTGCCCTCGGCCGGCGCGCTCCACGCACCGCGCAGGAGGGCCTCAGGGAAGCCACACGCGTGGCGCGCCGCCACAGTCGCCCATGACGATGAGCCACCGCCCGCGCATCGCAGCCCATTCGCTCAGCCCCGCAGCGTATGCGCCGTACGGCGACATCCTCATGGCCTCGCCGCACGGCGAGCCCGGCAGGCCTGCCAACCAGGGGACGGCGCGGCGCTTCGATCACCTCGCCGCGATCGAGAACCTCCGCCCCGGGCAGGCCTCGCTGAACGTCTCGGTGTTCCGCTGCGCCCCGCGCTCGAGCTTCCCGCTCCCGATCGCCCTGCTCGAGAAGCACCCCGGCACGACCCAGGCGTTCGTGCCGATGAGCGCGCGGCGCTACCTCGTCGTCGTGGCCCTCGGCGGCGACCGGCCCGAGCTCACGACGCTCGGCGCCTTCATCGCCCACGGCGCCCAGGGCATCACCTATCGCCCCGGCGTGTGGCACCACCCCATGATCGCGCTCGACGCCGAGGCCGACTTCGTCTGCCTGGCCTGGGAGGACGGCTCTCCCGGCGACTGCGCCGTGGTCGAGTACGCAGAGAGCGAGCGGATCGCGGTCGCGATCGACCTGCTATAGAGGCGCCCCCCGCCATGCGCCGCTCGACCCCCAATTGCTCGTTCGTCGCGCAGGAGCAGCGAAGGCTGCTCGCCGCGCTCGACTCCCTCGACGTCGCGGGCGTCGCCCGCATCCTCGAGGAGTTCGTCACGAACGAGCGCAGGGCCCGGCTGCGCGGCGTCATCGCGGCGCGGCTCGACGCCGTCACCGTGGCCATGGATGCGCCGCACGATCCGCACAACGGGGCCGCCGTGCTCCGCTCCTGCGACGCGTTCGGCCTGCAGCGGCTGCACATCATCGAGCGGGCCGAGCAGTTCCTGGTCTCGAACACGGTCTCGCGCGGCTCCGAGCGCTGGGTCGACGTGCGCACGCACGCGACCACCGAGGCCGCGATCGCCGCGCTCCGCGCCTCGGGGCACGAGCTCGTGGCGACCCACCCGGAAGGCGAGCTCACCCCGCGCGACCTCTCGAGCATCCCCCGCCTCGCGCTGGTGCTCGGCAACGAGCGCGACGGCATCCGCCCCGACCTGGCCGCCGCCTGCGCCCGCGCCGTGCGCGTCCCGATGCGCGGCTTCGCGGAGAGCCTCAACGTGAGCGTCACCGCGGCGATCCTGCTCGAGCACGCGACGAACGGCCGTCCCGGCGACCTGCCGGAGCCCTACCAGATCACGCTCTACGCGCGCGCGCTGGTGCTCACCGTCCCCCACGCGGCGGAGATCCTGGCCGCGCGGGGCATGCCCCTGCCCCTGCCCCTCGGAGGAACGCCGCCCCCTCCCCCGAAGCCGCGCGGCCCCAGGCCGCGGAAGCCGCCCGCGCCGCCCGCGCTCGAGACGCGCAGCGCCGGCGCCCCGCGGGAGCCCGAAGGCGGATAACATGCAGCCCCCCATGCGAAGCCCCGGTCCCCCGCGGCGCGCGCCGCGCGCCCGTCGCGCCGCGCCGCGCCTGCCGGCGTCTCGCGGCCTCCGCGCGCGCCTCGCCAGCGCGGCGCGCGGCGCCGCCGCCCTCGCCCTGCTCCTCGCCGGCTGCATCGAGGTGCCGCCGCCCCCGCCCAGGCCGCCCCTCCAGCCGAAGGACATCCAGGTCCCCGAGGGCGTCGGGCTCGAGATCGCCTGCACACCGACGGGCGTCGAGCTCTGCTTCGACGCCCGCGACAACAACTGCAACGGCGTGATCGACGAGGGCTGCGGGCTCCACACCGGGATCCTCCAGTTCACGATCGCCTGGGAGGAGCCCGAGGCCGACGTCGATCTCAACGTCTATGACCCGGCGGGAGAGCTCGCGCGCGTCGGGGAGCCGACGGCGAGCGGCCTCATGAAGGACCGTGACTGCCCGCGCGTGAGCGGCGAATGCCAGGAGCAGAACGTGGAGAACGTCTTCCTCACCGAGGGCGAGCCGGCGCGTGGCCGCTACCGCGTCGTCGTGCGGCTCGACAAGCTGAACGACGCGACGGCCCCCATCCGCGTCCGCCTGAGCGCGCGGGTCGGCCAGCGGTCGTACAGCATGGCGCTCGATCTGTCTCCCTCCGCCGCGACCGAAGAGAAGAGCGTCGAGTTCACGCTCTGAGCCGTTCGCGCGGCGCGCCGCCCGCGCCCCCGCCGCGCGAGGCGCCCCAGCGCGCACCGACGTATCCGCCCTTGCAAGAACAGAAATCCGGCGAAGGAGCCCCGCGCGTTCCTGCGCCGCCGCGCGGTTGACGTCCGGCAGCCGCCCACCTTAAAAGATGTGGCCATTTTACACCTGGAGACGCCCCGCGAATGAATCCCACGTGGATGCTCACATTGCTCGTCGGCCTCTTCGCCGCCTTTGCGTGGAGCGCCAACCGGCGTTGGCAGCTCCTCAAGGTCGGGCGCGGGGAAGACCGGCTCGACCGGATCGCCGAGCGCCTCAAAGGCACCTGGGAGTACGCCTTCCGGCAACGGAAGATGGGTTACTACCCGCTCGCCGGGCTGGCGCATAAGCTCATCTTCTTCGGATTCCTGGTTCTCCTGCTCCGGACGCTGATCCTGTGGGGGCGCGGCTTCGACCCGTCGTTCGATCTGTGGATCCTGGGGCACGAGCCGGTGCGGCTTCCGGGCATCGGCGCGGTGCCGCTCGGCGGAATCTACGAGTTCGTGAAGGACGTCATGGCCACGCTGGTCGTGCTCGGCGCGCTCGTGTTCATCTACTACCGGGCGATCAAGCGCGAGCGGCGCATGACCCTGTCCGGCGAGGGGCTCCTCATCCTCGGCATCATCGTCACGATGATGGTGAGCGACATGCTCTATGACGGCGCCTCGCTGGTGCTCCACCACCGCTGGTCCACGGCGGCGTGCGGCCCCGCGGACGCGGCGCTCTGCGAGCGCGTCGCCACCGTGACGGCCCCGTTCGCGGGCGTCCCCGCGGACCCGGCGGCGCTCCGCTGGCACCTGTTCCCGGCCCCGGCGGGCTCGCTGTTCGCCGTCCTCCTGAGCGGCGCCGGCCCGGGGGCGCTCGTCGTGCTCGCGCACATCGGGTTCTGGACGCACGTCACGCTGGTGCTCGTGTTCCTGAACCTGCTCCCGCACTCGAAGCACTTCCACATCATCACGTCGATCCCGAACGTCTTCACGCGCGACATCGGGGCGCGCGGCCGGCTGCCGCTCGTCGCGGGCACCGCCGAGGCGATCGGCGAGATGGTCATGAAGGCGGCCGAGGAGCCCGAGAAGGCGGCCCCGGTCGGCGTCTCGCGAATCGAGGATTTCACCTGGAAGGCGATCCTCGACTTCTACACGTGCACCGAGTGCGGCCGCTGCAGCGACAACTGCCCGGCCCACAAGACGGGCAAGATCCTGAGCCCCAAGCAGCTCACCCTGGACCTGCGCGATCACCTGTACGGCCGAGAGGGGGAGTTCATCAGCAGGCCGGGCGGCCCGCGAGGCGAGCAGCGCGCCGCCGGCGACGGCCACGCGGCGCAGGCGAACGGGACCGACGGGGCGGCGGCGCAGGACGGGCAGGCGGCGGAGACGCAGGAGCACGCGGAGCAGGCGGCGCCGGAGAACCCGGTCCCGATCCCCGAGGTCGCGTACAAGCCGGTCGACCTCGTGGCGGACGTCGTCCATCCGGACGTGCTCTGGGCGTGCACGACGTGCCGGGCCTGCGAGGAGCAGTGCCCGGTGATGATCAGCTACGTCGACAAGATCGTCTCCATGCGCCGCCACCTGGTCCTCGTGAAGGGCGAGTTCCCGGCGGAGCTCGGGAATCCGTTCAACGCGATGGAGGTCAACGGCAACCCCTGGAACCTCGCGCGCATCGACCGCGGCAACTGGGCCGAGGGGCTCGAGATCCCGACCATGGCCGAGAAGCCGCAGGCCCCCGTGCTCTACTGGGTCGGCTGCGCGGCGAGCTACGACGACCGCGCGAAGAAGATCGCCCGCGCGACCGCCAGGCTCCTGAAGGCCGCCGGCGTCGACTTCGCCATCCTCGGCCAGGAGGAGACCTGCACCGGCGATCCGGCGCGCCGCGCGGGCAACGAGTACCTCTTCGCGATGCTCGCCGAGCAGAACGCCGCGACCCTGAACGGCTACAAGGAGCAGGGCGGCATCCGGAAGATCGTCACGACCTGCCCCCACTGCTTCAACACGCTCGCGAACGAGTACCCCGACTTCGGCGCGAAGTTCGAGGTCGTGCACCACACCGACTTCCTGCTCGGCCTGGTCGCCGAGAAGAAGCTCGTCCCCAGCAAGCCGGTCGAGGGGAAGGTGGTCTTCCACGACTCCTGCTACCTCGGCCGCTACAACGACGTGTACGAGCAGCCGCGCGACATCCTGAAGCGCATCCCCGGGTTGCAGCTCGTCGAGGCCGAGGGGTGGAACCGGCAGAAGGGGCTCTGCTGCGGCGCCGGCGGCGCGCAGATGTGGATGGAGGAGCAGAACAAGGACCGCATGAACGTCAAGCGGACACTGCAGCTGCTCCAGACGGAGGCGAAGACCATCGCGACCGCCTGCCCGTTCTGCCAGACGATGATCACCGACGGCCTCAAGGATCAGTCCAAGGAGGAGTCGATCCGCCAGCTCGACGTGGTCGAGCTGCTCGAAGAGAGCTGCGCTCTCGACCGCTCGGCCGGCAGCCGCCCGGCCACCGCCCAGGACGCCGCCGAGACGGCCGCGTCCGCCAGCGCCTGATCCGCCAAATTCCGCTGTCATTGCACACAAGAACGACGCGTCATGCAGGTTATGACGCGTCGTTCCAACGCGTTCGCCTACATCTGCGCCCTGGACCAAGCCTGATGGTGTTCAGGCGCAGCCTTCTCGTGCGTCCCGTCTCGGCCTGAGCTAGATTCGGCCCTGCCGCCGGAGGTGGATGTGATTGAAGGCGCTCTGAAGGGGACCGCGAACCTGGATCCCTGCCCTACGCCGGAGGGGACCGCAAGTGCGGATTACCGGCTCACGGGGACACTGGCCCATCCGATTTGCGTCTCGGTCGACGCGATCGCCGACAACGCGCTGCGTGCGCGCCAAGCAGCCTCAGGCGCAACCGAGCACCGCTGCGACGTGTGCGACAGGGCCATCGCGGGAGAACCGCACGGGCGCGGCCTCTACGTGTGGTCGCGCGGCGACGAGCTCCGGTTCGAGGAGCCCGCCCTGTGCTGCCTCTGCTCGGTCGCCATCGGGATGACCGCGCTGTCCGCCTGGAACGTCGAAGAAGAAGAGGGCTGATCGCCCGCGGCCTGCCTGAAGGCGCGGGCCTCCGTCGCCCGCCGGACGGATCACCGCACGTCAGAACGCCTCGCCGATCGCCAGGTTCACGGCGATGGGCAACACATCGAACAGCTTGCCCGGGGGCCGCTCGTCCTCGGGCCAGCCTGCTGCCTCTGTCTCGTTGCAGACGCCGAGCACCTGCAAGCAGGGGATGCGGTAGCCGACGTCGAAGCGCAGCGGTCCGACCGGCGTGACGTAGCGCAGCCCGAAGCCCGCCGAGAGGTGCAGGCGCTGCGCTCCCGAGCGGAACAGCCGGTGCTCCCGGGTGACGTCGCCGGCGTCGGCGAAGATCACCGTACCGAAGCTCTCGCCGAGCGGTATCCGCAGCTCCAGGCTCGTCTCCCACAGCAGACGGCCTCCGATGGGGACCAGCGGGGCGTCCTCCTCGTCGGCGCTGCCGCCGGCCCTCAGGCTCGGCACGCGGGCGTGCGGGCCGACCTCGTTGTACCCGTATCCGCGGTTGCTGGTCGCGCCGCCGCTGAAGAACCCGCGGAACTGCATCAGCTGAAGGTCGGCCCCCACGTCTCTCCGGCAACGGTCCCTGTCCACGCCCGCGAGGGCGTCGCACCGGGCAGGATCCACGGAGGCGTCGCCGTAGTCGCCCGTGAACAGCCAGCCGGTCATCAAGCGGAAACCCAGCGTCCATCTCCTCGAAACAGGGAGGTAGGCGCGAAACTCGGGCTGAAGGCGGATGTCGCGCGCGGAGTGAAACCGCCTGTCCCGCTCGTCCTGCGCCTTCTCGCCGACCAGGGCCTCCGCGATCGCGGTGTCGAACGCCAGATGGCCGGCCAGCTGCGTGTCCAGCGCGATGTAATAGCCGTGATGGGGGGTGACCCTATCGGGCTTCCCCGCCTCGTTCAGCCGGCGGTCATAGGACACCAGCGCCTGGAGGTAAGGGATGAAGAGGGTCCCGAACCCGGAGGGCAGCCGCGCCGAATTGTAGGTGAACGGGCTGTTCAGCTGGACGTTGTAGAGGAGGGCCGCGTTCAGGTCCGATTTCAGGAAGGGCCGCTCGACGCCGATGGAGCCGACGTACTCGCGGTAGCCGACGATCGCGTGCTCCGGAGCCTCCTGGGCAGCCCCTGGTGCAGCGCCTGCCCCCCCCTCGCCGGCGCCGCCCTGCCTGTCCGGCTTGGTGCAGAACTCACCTGTCTGGGGGCAGTAGAGCTTGAACGAGCCGCGCAGCACCGCGGCCGTGCGCCGCTCGATCGCCCCGGGCTGGCGGAGCTCGGTCCGGAGCTGGATCTCCGGCAAGAGGCGGAACGTGTCCCCGAGCTCCTTGCCGAGCAGGTTCGAGAACTCCACCGGGTAGAAGACGAGCCCCGGCCGGGCCTCGACGCTGAAGCGGCGCAGCCCCCCGAGGAAGTTGCGATCTTCCCACCCGGCGACGAGGTGCGCCTCGACGCGCGAGCCGACCTCGGCGCCTCCGCCGAGCTTCACGGCGCGCAGCGCGGCCGGCTGCACGGAGAAGGTCACGGGGACGACCGGGTTTTGGGGCTGTCCGGGCGGCGCGAGCTCGGGCTTCACGGCGACGGCGCCGAACACGCCGAAGTCGGCGAGCGCCTGCTCTGCGTCCGCCAGATCCGCGGTCGAGAAGCGCTCGCCCTCCTCGACGCCGATCGCCGTCCTGACGGGCCCCTCGGGCAGCTCGCCGAGCCCCTCGAGCTTGACCTTGCCGAACCTGCACTCGGGGCCGAGCTCGATCGTGTAGCGGATCCGCGCCTCGTTCTTCACGAGGTCGACGTCGACGTGCCCCTCCACGTTCGCGTAGGCGAAGCCGCGATCCGTGAGGACCCGGAGCAGGTCCTTCTTGAGCTCCTCGTACCGCGCCTCGTCCAGGCGCTCGCCGACCTTGAGCTCGTCCTTCGCCTCGGTCACCGGCCGGCCGATGTCCCTGCCCTTCTCCAGGGTCCAGTCCCGCCACGCGAGATCCACCGACGCGATCTTCACCGGCGCGCCCTCGGAGACGACGATGCGCACCCGCACGCGCCCCTGCTTGCCGGGGCCGCCGAACCGCTGCACCCGCGCCGCCCGCACCCGCGCCCCGTAGAACCCGCGCGCGCGGTAGTACCGCTCGATGCGGGCCAGGTCCCGCTCGAGGACGAACCGGTCGAAGCGCTCGTACTCGACCGTGAGCGCGTCCCAGACGCTCAGGATCGGCACGGGCTCGAGCGCGCCGCCGAGGAGGCGCGAGCTCTCGGCCGTCGCGATCCGCGCGGCGAGCTCGTCGCCGCTGATCACGTCGACGCCCTCGAACGAGACGTCCTCGATGGCGCACCCGCTGAGGTCGGGACGCGTACACGCCGGCGGTTGACGCGAAGCGGCACAGGCGGAGGCCCCCAGCACGGCGAACATCACGAGCGCTGCGGCGGCGGGACGAGGCATCGGGACCCGGACAACGGAGAGAGAACTTTCGGCTGTGCCGGCCGAAGCGCAATCGCCCCGAGGTGCGCGATGGCGAGGATTCAACGTTACGCCTGTGTTTTCGATATGCTGCGTCCGCTTCGGCCGCCGGGGACCTCGCTCCAGTCTGGGCGGCCTTCGGAGAGCGGCGCGAGCGAGGGAGAGCCTACGAGATGGCAGAGCCGACGCAAAAGGAACCTGGTGCCGGTGGGTACCTCGGACATGGATTGCCGCACGAACCTGGGCCTCACGGGGTGCCCACGAGCGCCGGCGCGCCGTCTGCAGGCCCGGCCCCCGAGGAGCGGCGTGGCGCCCTGAAGGTGCTCGTGGCGATCGGCGGTCTGGCCTGCGCCGGCGCGATCGCCGTGCCGGCGGCGAGCTTCATCGCGGCTCCCGCCGCAGGCAGCGCCGGCGCCGCGGGCGGGCGCGAGCGCTGGGTCCGGGTCGGGCGCCTCGCGGACCTCCCGCCGGGCGAGCCGCGGCGGCTCAAGGTGATCGGCGAGGAGCGCGACGCCTTCACGGTCGCGAAGGACCAGATGCTCGGCGCGATCTGGGTCATCCGGGAGGGCGAGAAGATCCGCGCGATGAGCGCCACGTGCCCCCACCTCGGCTGCGGGATCGAGCTCAACGACGACAAGAAGAGCTTCAACTGTCCGTGCCACGCGTCGCGCTTCGGCCTGTCGGGTGCGCCTCAGACGGGGCCGTCCCCGCGCCCCATGGATCCGCTCGCGACGCGGGTCGTCGACGGCTGGCTCGAGGTGGACTTCCGGCGCTACCGTGACGGGGTCGCCGAGCTCCAGGAGATCGCAGGATGAGCCTCGGTGACTGGCTGAACGAGCGCATAGGGCACCGCGAGCCGCTGCGCCGGTTCCTCGACGCGCCCATCCCCGGCGGCGCGCGCATCGGTTACGTGTGGGGAGGCGCCCTCGCGCTGCTGCTGCTCGTCGAGGTCGTCACGGGCGCGCTGCTCATGTCGGCGTACGCCCCGAGCGCGACCACGGCGTGGGCGAGCGTCGCGCACATCAACTTCACCCTGCGCGCCGGGTGGCTCATCCGAGGCCTCCACTACTTCGGAGCGCAGGCGCTCGTCATCTTGATCGCGATCCACGTGGCGCGGATCGCGCTCCACGGGGCGTACCGCGCGCCGCGCGAGATCGGCTGGTTTTTGACCCTCGGCCTGCTCGGCGTGATCCTCGGCTTCACCTTCACGGGCAACCCGCTCCCGTGGGACCAGGACGGCTACTGGGGCGCGCGCGTCGAGACGGGCATCATGGGCTCGGTCCCGGTGGTCGGGCCGTTCACGCAGCAGCTCGTCATCGGCGGGAGCTCGCTCGGCCACCTGACGCTGACGCGGCTCTACGGCCTGCACGTCTTCGTGCTGCCGGCGGTCATGGCCTTGCTGCTCGCCGCGAGCTTCGCGCAGTTCCGCAGGCACGGCTTCGGCACGCCGCACGGCGCCGACCTCGGCAAGGCGGATCGGTTCTACCCGAAGCAGCTCGGCCTGATCCTGCTGGCCGTGGCGCTCGTGCTGGTCGTCGTGTTCGATCTCGCGGCCATGGAGCACGGCGCCCCGCTCGAGGCGCCCGCGGATCCCGTCAGCGACTACAACGCCCGCCCCGCCTGGTACTTCCGCCCGCTCTTCGAGCTGCGCAAGTACTTCCCTGGCTCGCTGGAGCTCATCGCGACCGTCGGCCTGCCGGGGGTGGTCGGGCTGTACCTTGCCCTGCTGCCGTTCATCGACAGGAAGCCCGGCCCGCTCCGCGCGCGGCTGCCGGCGCTCGCGCCGCTGTTCTTGATCGGCCTCGGGGCCGTCGGCCTGCTGGGGAAGTCGTTCGTGAAGGACGCGAAGGACGAGGGCTTCCAGCGCTCGGAGGCGCAGAGCGCCGCGCGGACCGCGCGCGCGGTGGCGCTGTTCAAGCAAGGCGTCCCGCCCGAGGGAGCGCTCGCGATGCTCCGGAACGACCCGGAGACGCGCGGCGAGGACCTCTACAAGAAGGAGTGCGCGAGCTGCCACCGGCTCAACGATCTCGGCCCGCCCAAGGACAAGCAGACGGCGCCGGACCTCACCGGGTTCGGGACGAAGGCCTGGGCGCTCGAGGTGCTGAGGGATCCCGACGCCGACCACCTCTTCGGCAAGACGGCGTTCAAGGAGATGATGCCGTCGGCGGTGAAGCCGCCCGCGGATCCCGAGGCGGCGAAGGTGTTCACGCCGATGAGCGCGGCCGACCAGGAGACGATCGCCGCGTTCCTCGAGGGGCAGGCGCGCGGGGAGCCCGGCGCCGGGACGCCCGGCGAGAAGATGGTCCGGCAGCGGTGCACGAGCTGCCACCGGCTCGACGGCAAGACCGACGACGAGGAGTCGGCCGCCCCCGAGCTCCGCGGCTGGGCCTCGGTCGCGTGGATCGAGGCGCAGATCACGAACCCCGGCAGCGGCAAGGCCTACCCGCCGGCCGCCATGGCGAAGGACCTGGAAGGCCACATGCCGGCGTTCGAGGAGAAGCTCTCCGCGAGCGACCGGAAGGTCCTCGCCGCCTGGGTGTACCGCCGCGGCCGCGGTGAGCCCGGGACGACGGTCGCCGCCAAGGCGCCCGACACGAAGCCCTGAGCGAGCCGCCCGCCGGCGCTCGCTGCCCCACCCTTTCCTCCTCTCGATCTTCTCCCTCTCGATGAGCGCCGCCGCGGCGCGCGCGGCTCGTGGACGCTCGCGCGGCTCGTGGACGCGCGCCGATCCGTTCGGGTCAAGGCGCGCGCTGACAGGCGCTCGCGCGGGCGCTCCGGCGCGACGGGCCGGCACGCGCGGTGCTGCGCGTCCCGAGAGGGAGGGTCGGTGGCGACATTGTGCACGGTCGCCTCCACGCCGGCGTGCGCGCGGCGCTCGCCCCGCGCGCACGCTGGCGTGCGCGCGGCGCTCGCCCCGCGCGCGGGCGGCGATCGAGCCCCAGAAAGAGCAGGACCCGTGGACCTGGATGCGGCTGTGAAGCACCACTTCCTGTGGATCGCGGGCACGATGATCGCGTCCGCCGCCTACTTTCAGGCGTCGGGGGTGTCTCACTTGATCGGGAGGACGATCATCCCGGACAGAGCCGCAAGGCTCGCTTCCACGCCCCCTGCGTCCCGCCCCGCGCTGCGCGACGGCCTCCACGCGACGAGCGCTGAAGTGATCCTCCAGCGCAACCCGTTCGACTCGGCGACGGGGCCGCTCCTCCCGCCCCCGGGCGGCGCTCCCGAGGAGCGCGCGCCCGCGGCGCACGGCGATCCGTGGAGCGATCCGACCTGCGACGCCGGACGCGTGGTGCTCATCGCGGCGTCGCAGGACGCGGCGTGGTCGTTCGCGGCCATCGAGGGCCCCGACGGGCAGACGCAGCTCCGCCGGCTCGGCGGCGACGCGGCGGGAGGCACGCTCACGCGCATCGCGTGGGACCGCGTCTGGATCACCGCGGGCGGCGCCCGCTGCCAGATGCAGCTCGGGAAGCTCGGGAAGAGCGCGCGCGAGGAGGCGCCCGCGCCGCAGCCTCGGCCTCAGGCGAGGCCGGTCGGGAGCGACAACAACCTGAACGCGATCCCGCCGGAGATCGCCGCCCGCATCCGGCGGGTGAGCGCCACGGAGTTCAACGTCGACCGCGCGGCGGTCGATCAGATCCTCGAGCAGCAGGCGCTGCTCATGCGCTCCGCCCGGGTGACCCCGGAGCGACGAGGCGACCAGGTCGTCGGGCTGAAGCTCAGGATCAGGCGAGGCTCGCTGCTGGAGACGCTCGGGCTGGAGAGCGGAGACACCCTGAGGTCGATCAACGGCTTCGACGTCACCGATCCCCAGAAGGCGCTGGAGGCCTACGCGCGGCTCCGGACCGCGAACCGCCTGTCCGTCGCGATCGAGCGCGGCGGGCAGCTGATGACGGTCGACTTCAACATCCGCTGAGGACCCGGGCCGGGCGCGCGCGGAGCTCAGCCGAAGGCGTCGACGGCCGCCCTGGCCGCCTGGCCCGAGAGCGACGGCGGCGCGATCGCTTCCCACCACGCCGCCGCGTGCTGCTCGGTCCACTCCGCGTCCATGCGGAGCGCGGCGAGCCGCTCGGACAGCTCGCGCGCCGATCGCGGCCGCCGCGCGGGGTCCTTCTCGAGGCAGTCGAGCACGATGCGGTCGAGCGCGGGCGGGATCGCGCGCGCCGCGCGCTTCGAAGGCGCGACGGGCGCCTCCGTCGCGTGGAGCAACATCGTCTTCATCGCCGTCTCGGCCTCGAACACGAGGGCGCCGGTGAGCAGCCAGTAGGCGACGCACCCGAGCGCGTAGAGGTCGGCCCGGCCGTCGATCGGGCGGTCGCCCAGCACCACCTCCGGGGCCATGAACGCGGGCGTGCCGGTGATCGCGTTGTCCGCCGTCAGCTTGGAGGGATCCGCGTCCTTCCTGCGCTGGGCCACCAGCCCGAAGTCGAGCACCTTCAAGAAGTCGAGATCTGCGCCGTAGCGGCACAGGAAGAGGTTGGCGGGCTTGATGTCGCGGTGCACGAAGAAGGCCTTGTGCGCCTCGTGGAGCGAGTGGCAGGCCTGCCGGAGCAGGTGGACCACGCGCGCGGGCGGCTGCGGGCCGTCCAGCTTGACGAGGGTGTCGAGGTCCATGCCATCGAGCAGCTCCATCACGTAGTAGAACGACCCGTCGCGGGAGACGCCGAAGTCGAAGATCCCGATCGTGTGCGGCGATCGGAGCGCGGCGGTCGCCTGCGCCTCGCGCTCGAACCGCGCCTTCGCGTTGCCGTTGCTCGACGGCTCGCCCTGGAACGCCTCGGGCCGGATCAGCTTCACGGCCGCGGGGCGGGCGAGCATCCGGTGCTTCGCCCGCCACACCTCGCCCATGCCGCCGCCGCCGAGCCGCTCGACGAGCCGGTAGCTGCCGAGCTCCCGCGCCGCGTCGAGCTTGCGCCCGAGCCCGAAGACGACGCGCGACACGAGGACGGAGAGCGCGAGCGCGATGACGCTCGGGAAGAAGCGGCGGAGCATCGCCTCGCCCGAGGGCGGCTCCATGAAGCCCGAGCGGACGAGCACCCAGAGGCAGGCCGGATCGGTGAGGATCGCCAGCGTCGAGGTGAACAGCGTGCGCACGCTCGGGGCGGGCACGATGATGGGAAACATGAGCACCCAGACGGCCACCGGCGGCCATCCCGGCAACACCGGCCCCTCCGGCCACGGCTGCGCGTTGGAGATGACCGAGAGCAGCGCGGCGCCCAGGATCTTGTAGGCGAACGAGAGATCGACGATCCGCGGCGGCGACAGGAGCCCCTTCCGCGCGATGACGAAGAGCGCGGCCGAGACCAGCATGAACGGCAGGAAGACCGCGACGCGGATCGGGTACGGGCCGAGCTCGAGGCCCGGGAAGATCTCCGACACGAGGAAGCCGAGGGAGCCCGCCACGATCGTGCAGAGCGCCATCCACGCGACGCGCCTCGTCGCCTCCTGCTCGAGGTCCGGGGGCAGGCGCGACGACAGCCACTCCCAGCGCGGCCTCGCGCAGGCGTTGCTGGCGTCGGGGCCGAGGAAGACGGTCTCGCTCATGGAGTCGCGCGCGCGGCCCACGGCCGCGCCGGTCTGCTCTAGAGGAGGAGGAAGGCGGCGGGAATAGAAGAGTCGCGCGCGAGGCGCACGCCTCCCGGCGCGCGCACGGCCGGGCGTCTTCGCGCGCAGGCGGGCTCGGCCAGCCCGCGCGGGGAGCGTTACTTGATGAAGACCTGCGCGGCCGCGATCCCCGCGCCCTTCGTCGCCTTGAGGATCACCTTGCCCGGGCCGCCGATCGGCAGGGGGTTCTTCCAGCAGCCGGAGGCCTTGCCCCCGAGCGTCGCCGCGGCGCCGCTGGTGCTGTCCTGCGCGAGCACGACGGGCGGCAGCGCGGGCGCGGGCTGCGAGACGAGCTGGATGTCGAGCTCCTGGACCCCGAGGCCGATGCCGACGACCGTGTAGCACTTGCCGGGCGAGATGTTGATCTGCTGCTCGAGCGCCTGGCCCTCCTGGAACTGCCCCGCGAACGGCCCGCCGTCCGGCTTCATCCCCGGGGCCTCCGTCGTGCCCATCCCCTGCAGGATCGGCGTCGCGGCCACCGCGGCGACCGGCGGGATCGGCGTCGCGGCGGAGCCCGCGGGCGCGGCGGTGGTGGTGGGCGTGGGCACCGCCGTCGCCGGCGTGGTCGGCACGGCGGAGGCGCACCACTGGCCCGGAGGGCACGGGTTGTTCGGGTCGATCGTCGGCTCGGGGGTCGACGAGCACGCGAGCGCTCCGAGCGCGGCGAGCGAGAGCGGGAGTACGTGGAAGACACGCATCATGAGAATGCTCCTTCGATGGGCATGAGCTCGCCCGATCGCAGAACGAGTGCCAGCGCTTCTTACACCGGCTGCGGTTCGACGTGTGGGTCGAGCTCATGAAGCAGCGATCTCGACAGCGCGCGGGTGCAAGCGTGCGGAAAAGGGGGCAGCCGGATGCAACCGGGCGCGACCGGACGCAACCGGACGCAACCGAACGCGACCGAACGCGACCGAACGCAACCGAACGCGACCGGACGCAAACAACGCAACGGCGCCGCTTTGCGCCCCGCGCGTGGCATGCTACCGAAGTCGGGCACGCGTGGTCTTGCAATCCCGAGTAGCTAAACTATACACGTGATCCGCGTCATCTGCGTGGGGACGGCAGTGCGCGCCCAGTGGCGGACTCCGCAGCGTGCCTTGCCTCCTGGCCCTCTGGCCCGGGCGGCGTGCTCACGCCGCACAGGGCCCGAGCCGCTGCGTCCCGTGCGCCCGGCGTCGTCGCGCGGACAACGCGCATCGCCGGAGCAGTCATGAGCCAGGATCAAAAGCCCCCTCCCGCCGAAGGCAGCGCCCTCTGGTACAAGGACGCTATCATCTACGAGGTCCATGTCCGCGCGTTCAGCGACTCGAACGCGGACGGCATCGGCGACTTCGAGGGACTCGTCGACAAGCTCGATTACCTCCAAGATCTCGGCGTCACCGCGATCTGGCTCCTGCCCTTCTACCCCTCTCCGCTGCGCGACGGCGGATACGACATCGCGGATTACGCCAGCATCAACCCGTCTTACGGGACCCGGCGCGAGTTCGCCCGCCTCCTGCGCGAGGCGCACCGCCGCGACATCCGCGTCATCACCGAGCTCGTCCTGAACCACACCTCGAACGAGCATGAGTGGTTCCAGCGGGCGCGGACCTCGCCCAAGGGCTCGCGCTGGCGCGATTTCTACGTGTGGAGCGACACGCCGCACCGCTACAAGGACGCCCGGATCATCTTCAAGGACTTCGAGACATCGAACTGGGCCTGGGATCCGGTCGCCAACGCCTATTACTGGCACCGCTTCTACTCCCACCAGCCCGATCTCAACTTCGAGAACCCGGACGTCCACGCCGCCGTCTTCAAGGTGGTCGACTTCTGGCTGGAGATGGGCGTCGACGGGCTCCGGCTCGACGCCGTGCCGTACCTCTACGAGCGCGAAGGGACGAACTGCGAGAACCTGCCGGAGACGCACGAGTTCTTGCGGAAGCTCCGGCGTCACATCGACGCGAATTTCGCCGATCGCATGCTCCTCGCGGAGGCCAACCAGTGGCCCGCCGACGCCGCGGCGTACTTCGGGAGCGGCGACGAGTGCCACATGAACTTCCACTTCCCGCTCATGCCCAGGATGTTCATGGCGGTCGAGCTCGAGGACAGCTTCCCGATCGTCAACATCCTGAAGCAGACGCCCGTGGTCCACGAGACCTGTCAGTGGGCGACGTTCCTCCGGAACCACGACGAGCTGACGCTCGAGATGGTGACCGACGAGGACCGGGACTACATGTACCGCGTCTACGCGCAGGAGCACACGGCGCGGATCAACCTGGGCATCCGCCGGCGGCTCGCCCCGCTCATGAAGACGCGGCGCAGGATCGAGCTGATGAACGCGCTGCTCTTCTCGCTGCCGGGGACCCCCGTCCTCTACTACGGCGACGAGATCGGGATGGGCGACAACATCTATCTCGGCGATCGCGACGGGGTGCGCACGCCGATGCAGTGGAGCGCCGATCGGAACGCCGGATTCTCCAGGGCGAACCCGCAGAAGCTCTATCTGCCGATCATCATCGACCCCGAGTACCACTACGAGGCGATCAACGTCGAGGCGCAGCAGCAGAACCCGGCCTCGCTCCTCTGGTGGATGAAGCGGCTCATCACCCTGCGCAAGCAGAACAAGGTGCTCGGCCGCGGGACGATCGAGTTCCTGCACCCGGACAACGGCAAGGTGCTCGCGTTCATCCGCGCGCACGCGGACGAGCGGCTGCTCGTCGTCGCGAACCTCTCCCGGTACGCGCAGCACGTCGAGCTCGATCTCGCGCGCTTCGAGGGCATGGTGCCTGTCGAGCTGTTCGGCAGGAACCGCTTCCCGGAGATCACGAGCCGCGGTTACCCCCTGTCGCTCGGTCGGCACGACTTCTTCTGGTTCGCGTTGGAGCCGGCCACGCCGGCGATCTCCGCGGGCGACGCCGAGGCGGCGCCCGCGATCGCGGCGAAGGGCTCGTGGCGGGCGCTCCTCTCCCCGGAGGGGCGCAGGGTGCTCGAGCCGGCGCTCGGGAAGTTCATCGCGGCGCGGCGCTGGTTCCGCGGCAAGGCGCGCACGCGGCGCGCCACGACCCTCGCGGACGTCATCCCGATCGTGCGCGGCGAGCAGACCGCGGCGGAGCACTACCTCCTGCTCGCGCGCGTCGAGTACACGGACGGCTCGCCGGAGACGTATGTCGTGCCGATCGGCTTCGCCACGGGCGACTACGCGCGGACGCTCGCGACGCGCACGCGCCACGCGGTGATCGCGGACGTCACGATCCGCGATCCCGAGCCGGAGAGCGCGGCGGCGCCGGAGGGCGTCCTCTACGACGCGCTGGCGACCCCGGAGTTCGCCGCGCTCGTCCTCGCCGCGATCCGGGTGCAGGGGGTCGCGACGGGCTCGCTCGGCGAGCTCCACGCGCTGCCGCTCGGGACGACGCTCGAGGCGCTCGGCGCCGAGGGAGAGCTCCCGGCGCGCATCTCCGAGAGCGAGCAGAGCAACACGACCATCATTTACGGCGACAAGCTCCTCCTCAAGATCTTCCGGCAGGTCGAGGAGGGCATCAACCCGGAGCTCGAGATCGGCCGGTTCCTGACGGAGCACCAGTTCCCTGCCACGGCGCGGCTCGCCGGGGCGATCGAGTACCAGGCCCGCGGTCGCGAGGCGACCACGGTGGCGATGCTCCAGGAGTACGTGCA
Source organism: Sorangium sp. So ce281 (assembly GCF_051527395.1). Taxonomy (NCBI): domain Bacteria; kingdom Pseudomonadati; phylum Myxococcota; order Polyangiales; family Polyangiaceae; genus Sorangium; species Sorangium sp. So ce281. The sequence continues at coordinate 544,582 of NZ_CP150322.1, read as the reverse complement.
GAGCCAGAGCGACGCGTGGACGAGCACGCTCGAGGCGCTGAACCGCTTCTTCGAGCGGGTGCTCGCCGACGAGGAGACCGCGAAGAGGGGCGCGCCGCCGATGCCGACCGGCACGCTGGTCGACGCGTCGCGCGCGACGCCGCCGCCGCTCGTGAACCAGCTCATGGGCACCGAGCTCGTGAGGATGCGGCTGCTCGGCGAGCGCACCGCGCAGCTCCACCTCACGCTCGGCAAGCAGAGCAAGGACCCCGCGTTCGGGCAGCAGTCGTTCTCGACGCTGCACCAGCAGTCGATCTTCCAGTCGGCGCACGGCATGCTCGCGCGCACCTTCGCGCTGCTGAGGAAGCGTGAGCGCTCGCTCCCCGAGAACGTGCGGGAGCAGGTGGCGGCGATGCTGCCGCGCGAGGCCGAGATCAACGCGAAGCTCCAGCAGATCGTGTCGAGGAAGTTCGACATGCCCCGCATCCGGACGCACGGCGACTTCCACCTCGGCCAGGTGCTCTCGACGGGCGACGACTTCATCCTGATCGATTTCGAGGGGGAGCCGGCGAGGCCGCTGAGCGAGCGCCGCTACAAGCGCGGCCCGCTCCGGGACGTGGGCGGGATGCTGCGCTCGTTCGACTACGCCGGCTCATCGGCGCTCCGGGACGCTCGCCTCCGGCCGGAGGACGTCGCCGTCCTCAAGCCGTGGACCGACGCCTGGGTGGCGTGGATCTCCGCGAGCTACCTCGCGGGATACATGGAGACGGTCGCGCGCGCTCAGGCGACCGCCGAGCCGCGGACCGACGAGACGGCGGCGTACGTGCCCGCGAGCGACGCGGACACGGTGCTGCTGATCGACTTCTACATGCTCGAGAAGTGCATTTACGAGGTCGGCTACGAGCTCAACAACCGGCCTGACTGGCTGGACATCCCGCTGCGCGGGCTGGAGCGTCTGATCACGCCCAGAGCATAGGAGCGCTGGTGGCGCGATGATCCGGCTGGAGCTCGCGGGCATGCATACGCGGTTGCACTCGACGTTGTGCGGCTCGTGCCCGCAGGGCCCGACGGGTTGCTGCGCCAGCCCGCCGGGGGTCGAGTGGTCGGACATCGGGCGGATCGTCTCGCTCGGCGGCGCTGGCTGGCTGCTCGAGCAGATGGCCGCGGGCAACCTGCGCCCGGGCCAGCGCGGCCTGCTCATCCTGCGGGTCGAGCCCCAGGGCAGCGATGGCAGAGCGCTCCCCAAGAGGTGCGCTTTCCACGGTCATGAGGGCTGCACCATCCCCCCCGAGCGGCGCGCGGCGACGTGCAACTACTATGTTTGCGATGACGCCTTCGCGCACGGAGGCGAGCCTCGCGGGGCCCCTGAAGCGCTGGCCGGCCGCAAGGCGCATGACGCGCTCGTGGATCTCTACGGGAGCTGGGATCTCGATCTCGCCGCCCGCATACGCGAGCGCTGGCCGGACGGGCCTCCGTGGAACCTCGATTTCCTCGACTGGCTCGGTCGAGAAGTCCGCCGCCTCGCCGCCAGGGCCGCGCCCTCCATGCGTGTCCTCCGGGCCGGCACCTGAAGTATCCCCTCGAATTTTCAGGGAAAACTCACAGGGAGACGGGGAGCAAGAGCCCACCCGTCTCCCCGTTCGATTTCCCACCAAAAATGCCAACGAAGGAGCGGAGTTTGTCAGGCCCGGCAAACGAACCTGCGCCCGCTCCAGCGCGGCGGTCGCCCGCCGCTCTAGTTCGAAGGGATCGCGCTGACGTCCTGACGCCGGAGCGCGACGGTGCGCTCGACGACGTCCGACGCGGAGAGCTGCAGGAAGATCGACACGTCGACCCAACCGGCCCTGGACACGACGACGACCTGCATCCCTTGAGGCAGCTCGACGCTGAGGGGCGTCTTGCCGAGCATGGTCCCGTTCCAGCTCACGTTCGCGTCCGCGGGCTCGCTCTTGATCGTGACCTTGGCCTTCATCGGGCTCGGTTCGGTCGCCGACGCAGCCGTGGGCACCGGGGCAGGCTGCTCCAGCGCGCCGGGCCCCAGCGAGCGCTCGCGGAACATCACGAAGGCCCCCGCGGCGAGCAGCGCGACCACCCCGAGCACAGAGGCGAGATACCCGCGCTGCCGCCAGGACGAGGCGCGCCCCACCGTCGCGCCCAGGCTGCCGGGATCGACGGCCGGGGGCTCGTGATGATGGTTGGCGGGGAGGCTGTGGCTCTGATCGCTCAGGAGGGGTAGACCGGCCGCGGTCGCGGAGGGCCACATCGAGCGGTTCATCCCCATGACCATCGAGGCGCGGGGGAACTCTCCGACCATCGAGGCGCGGGGGAACTCTCCGACCATCGAGGCGCGCTGGATGTCGCCCGCGACGTCCATCGAGGTCAGGTACTCGAACTGCGCGGTGACCTGCTGGCGCACGAGCGCCCTGCTCTCCGCGAACATCTCGAGCACGTGCGCGCCGAGCTGCTCCGTGCGGACGTCCTCGCCCGAGCCCCGCAGGTAACTCTCCAGCGCGTCGCCCATCTCCTGCGCGGTGGCGAAACGTCGATCGGGATCCCGCTGGAGGGCCCTCGCCACGATCTCGTCGAGCGCCGGGTCGATGTCCGGCACGACGGTGGAGAGCCGCGGGATGTCCCGCGTGAGCAGCTGGTGCATCACGGCCACGTGATCGCCATCGAACAGCCGGCGCATCGCCAGGAGCTCCCAGAGCACGATGCCGATGGCGAAGATATCGGCCCGCCGATCGACGTCCCCGCTCGCCATCGCCTGCTCGGGCGCGGCGTAGGCCATCTTGCCCTTGAAGGTTCCGCTCTCGGTGTGCGCCGCGTTGAGGGCCGCCTTCGCGACGCCGAAATCGACGATCTTCACAGCTCCGTCGTACGTGACGAAGATGTTGTGGGGCGAGACGTCGCGGTGCACGATGCCGAGCAGACCGCCATCGAAGTCCGCGAGCTCATGCGCGTAGTGCAACCCGCGCAGCGCCTCGGCGATGACCCTGACCCACGCCCCCCGCGTGAAGCTCGCGGCGCCAGGACAGCCGCTCACAACCGCCCTCACGACGTCCTTGAGCGGCTGGCCCTCGAGGTACTCCATCACGATGAAGTACCCGCCGCTCTCGCCCCCGATCTCGTAGGTCTGAACGACGTTGGGGTGATTGAGCCGGGCCGAGAGCTTGGCCTCGTCCAGGAACATCAGGACGTAGCGCGGGTCATCCGCCATCCCGACGCGGAGACACTTCACAACTACGAGCTTGTTGAACGACCCGGGCCCGCGGGAGACGGCCAGAAACACGTCTGCCATCCCACCACGACCCAATTTTGCAATCAGGCGGTATCGACCAAGCAAGCTGTTGCTCGCTTGCTGGGTCGAAGAGATGGTTTGACCGCCTGAATTCACGACATCCCCCGCTATAAGAGCTTAATTAGCCCGTTGACCTGGAGTTTGCAAAGACTTTTACGCCTGGAAACAATCCGCGCCGCCTGTAGACGCGTGCCGCGTTGCTCCATCGCCTGACCATCCATCGTGATGTCCTGGCGCAGCGCTCCATCGCCGGATTGCTGCGCCAGGTCACCCCTCCCGCGCCGCAAATGTCATGGTCCTAACGAAATGACCCCGATCGAACCGGCTCGCACGTGACCACACACACACCGGGTGCTCCTGTCGGCACACCCGGTGTTCCGCCACCGCTCCATTGTACACCAGGCGCTTCAGGAGCGGTGGAACTGGATGCGTGTCGCAGGTCGATCCTTGAGGCCCCTCAGGGTCGCACGAGACCAGCGGAGCACAGGCCCGCTGGCACGAGAACGGGCCAGTCAGTAATGGCGCATACATGTTCGAGGTCGAGGGCGACGGCTCCTGAGCGGACAGGACGACCTCGGCTTCCCTGCGGAGCTCGGGGCTCCGCAGGGAATCGACGTCCGCCCTGCGCGGAGCTCCCTACCAGGCTGTCCTGGTCGTTCTGTGGAGGAGAGCTACCAAGGGTCCTGCGCCCAGAACCTGCGCACGACATCGAGCGTGGCGTCGAGCTGCTCGAAGTGCGGGAGACCCAGCGTGGGCGCGATGCGGGCGGCTTCCACGCGGGCGTTCCGCTGCGTGAGCTCGGCGAGGCGCTCGAAGCCCGAATACGGGTCACGGTCGTGGAGGATCAGGGTGGCGACGGGCAGACGCGCATAGAGGCGCTGGAGAGCGTCGTCCGTGAACAGGGCACCGGCGATGAACGCGAGGGGGGCCTGGTGGGCAAAAGGCTCCTTCGACGCGCGGATGGCATAGTCGACGAGGCCCGGATCCGGCGCGCCGACGAAGCTCTTCTTCAGGAACCAGCGAATGCTGGGCGGCGCAGCCAGCACGCGAAAGAGCGCCTCCGCGGCGTAGGGGACGCGCGAGACAGCCCGGAGGAGGGCGCTCGATCCGGGAGGTTCACGGCCGAGCCCCGTCGGGGAAATGAGCACGAGGCTGTGAACAATGCTCATCTCCTCGCAGGCGACGGCGGCGGCGAACTCCGAGGAGAGGGAGAGCGCGATGACGTCGGCGCCGCCCGGCGCGCGGACCACGTCCGTGAGGAAGCGGCGCAGCGCGGCGCGGTAGAGCTCGCGATCGTACACGCGGTCCGCCCGCTCCGAGAGGCCGAAGCCGGGAAGATCGAGCGCATAGACGGGCCGCTCGCCGCGGAGCGCATCGAACAGGGGCGCCATCTCCCTGGACGAGGCGGCCGCGTCGACCCCGTGCACGAGCACCACGGGGCGCCCCGCAGCGCGGGCGTCCACGTAATAGGCGAGGCGCCCCGCGCTCCACGTATCGACGTGCCGTACCTCCGCGTCGAGCGCAGGGGCGAGGGGCGCGCGCTCCGCGGGGCGGAGCGCGCTCGGCACGAGCCGATCGACGAGCCCCTCGAGGCTCATCGCGCGTGCGCTCACGTCTCCCCCGGCGGCAGCATTCCCTCGTTGTCCGCGCGCTCGAGGTCGGCGATGCTCGGGTTCCTCGGCGCCGGACGCGACTTGACGCCGCCGTCACCGGGCCTCGCCTCCTGGCCCGCGTCGCTGCGCTTCTCGCGCTCGCGACGCTCCGCTTGACCAGCGATCTCCTGCGCTGCGCGCACCAGCCGATCCAGGCGATCCACCTCCAGCTGATGGCGAGATCCATCGGGGCCACCGTGCCGATCCTCGAAGCGGTGGTGCCCGGCGTCAGCGCGGCCATGAGACACCGTGCGATCAGGTCGAACCGTCATGCTCAGCTCCTTCCGCACGAGGTCAAAGCACGGACCGTGCCCCCGCGGACCGCGGCCCCAGCAGCGCTCGTCGAGCCGACATCGGGCTGAACAGGGGCCAAGACGCCTCGAATGTGACCATTTGCCTCGGTCACCCTCGTCATCCCCTGATGGCAGCAGGGGAAGCAGGCGACGAGCCGTGGCACGAACGGATGGAACCCGGCCTCGACGCCGATCCTAGGAGACATCGTCGCCAGTCGACCTCGCTGTGGCTGCGCCGCCGAAGCGGAGTTTGCGCAGGTCCTGGAAGGTCTGGCGCGGATGGAGAGGGCGGCCGGCGCCGCCGCGCCGGCGCTGGAGGTAGAGGGGAGCTGCCCGGCCGCGATTCCCGGGCTCCGGACGTCAGCCGGCGACTTCGAGCTTCCGGCCGGCCGGCTTGTTGATGTCGGCGAAGAAGTCGTTGCCCTTGTCGTCCACCACGATGAAGGCGGGGAAATCCTCGACCTCGATCTTCCAGACCGCTTCCATGCCGAGCTCGGGGTACTCGAGCACCTCGACCTTCTTGATGCAGTCCTTCGCGAGGCGCGCGGCCGGACCGCCGATCGAGCCCAGGTAGAAGCCGCCGTGCTTCTTGCACGCCGCGGTGACGGCGGGCGAGCGGTTGCCCTTCGCGAGCATGACGTAGCTGCCGCCGCTCGCCTGGAAGAGGTCGACGTACGCGTCCATCCGGCCGGCCGTGGTGGGGCCGAACGAGCCGGAGGCGTAGCCCGCGGGCGTCTTCGCGGGCCCGGCGTAGTAGACCATGAACTCCTGCAGGTAGCTCGGCATGCCGTCGCCGCGATCGAGGCGCTCCTTGATCTTCGCGTGCGCGATGTCCCGCGCGACGATCATCGGGCCGCTCAGCGAGAGCCGCGTGCGGATGGGGTACTTCGAGAGCTCCGCGCGGATCTCGCTCATGGGACGGCGGAGGTCGAGCTTCACGACCTCGCCCTCGAGATCCGCGTCGGTGGTGTCGGGCAGGTACTTCGCGGGATCGGTCTCGAGCTGCTCGAGGAAGATGCCCTCGCGCGTGATCTTGCCGAGCGCCTGACGATCCGCAGAGCACGAGACGGCGATGCCGACAGGGCACGAGGCGCCGTGGCGCGGCAGGCGGATGACCCGGACGTCGTGGCAGAAGTACTTGCCCCCGAACTGCGCCCCGATCCCCGTCCGCTGCGCGAGCTCGAGCACCTTCTGCTCGAGCTCGCGGTCGCGGAAGCCGCGCCCGCGCGCGTTGCCGTCGGCCGGGAGCGTGTCGAGGTAGCGCGCGGAGGCGAGCTTCGCGACCTTGAGCGTGTACTCGGCCGACGTGCCGCCGACGACGATGGCGAGGTGGTACGGCGGGCACGCCGCGGTGCCGAGCGCGCGGATCTTCGCCTCGACGAAGGAGAGCAGGCTCTCCGGGTTCAGGAGCGCCTTGGTCTCCTGGTAAAGATAGCTCTTGTTCGCGGAGCCGCCGCCCTTCGCCATGAACAGGAGCTTGTAGGCGTCGCCGTCCGTCGCGAAGATCTCGATCTGCGCAGGGAGGTTGTCGTTCGTGTTGACCTCCCGGTACATGTCGAGCGGCGCGAGCTGCGAATAGCGCAGGTTCTGCGCGCGGTAGGTCTCGAAGACGCCGCGCGCGATCGCCGCCTCGTCGCCGCCGCCCGTGAAGACGAGCTGGCCCTTCTTGCCCATGACGACGGCCGTGCCGGTGTCCTGGCACGACGGGAGCACGCCCCCCGCGGCGATGCTCGCGTTCTTGAGGAGCTCGAGGGCGACGAAGCGATCGTTCGAGGAGGCCTCGGGATCGCCGAGGATCCGCGCGAGCTGCGCGAGGTGACCGGGCCGGAGGAGGTGGGCGATGTCGCGCATCGCCTCGCGCGCGAGCAGGGTGAGCCCCTCCGGCTCGACCTTGAGGAACGTCGAGCCGGCGGCCTCGAAGGTCGAGACATGGTCGCGGCTGACGAGGCGGTACGGGGTCTCGTCATGGCCGAGGGGGAGCATGTCCTGGTACTGGAAATCGGTCATCGTTCGGGTCTCCGGGGAAGCAGAGGAGCAGAGGAGCAGAGGGGCAAAGGGGCAGAGAGGCAGAGCGGCTGCGGGTCCCTCCTTCTTTGCATGGCTCCCGCCCCGGGCTCAACACCCACCCAGCGCCGGCCGTCACGCGGGGAGCGCGCGCTCGACGTCGCCGAGGACGGCCGAGATCGACCGCAGGAGCGGCTCCCGGGCGCTCCGCAGGAAGAAGTGTCCGCCGGGGAACATCTCGACGCGGAAGGCCCCGCGCGTGTGATGGCGCCAGCCCTCGAGATCGGCGCGGCACGCGCGCTCGTCGTCGAGGCCCCCGAACGCGGAGATCGGACACTCGAGCGGGGCCCCCGGGACGAACGGCTCGACCTCGTTGACCGCGAAATCCGCGCGCAGGACAGGCAGGAAGAGCGCCAGGAGCTCCGGGTCGCGGAGCACCTCGTCGGGCGTGCCCCCCATGCGGCGGATCCGCTCCAGAAACTCGGGCTCGGGCAGGCCGTGGAGCGGATCCGAGCCGCGAACGTGAGGAGGGCGCCGGCCGGACACGAAGAGGTGGCGCGGCAGCGGTGCGCCCCGGCGGCGGAGCTCGCGCGCGAGCTCGAAGCAAACGAGCGCGCCGAGGCTGTGGCCATACAGCGCGAACGGCTTCGTGAGCCATGGCTCGAGCGCGGTGGCGAGGGCCTGGACGAGCGGCGAGAGGCGCTCGAACGGCGGCTCGCTCGTGCGCGCCTCCCGGCCGGGGAGCTTGAGCGGGCAGAGCTCCGTGTGCGCGGGGAGCTCGCGCCACCAGGCGCTGTAGATCGACGACCCGCCGCCCGCATAAGGCGCACAGAAGAGTCGAAGCCGGGCAGCAGGGTTCGGCCGCGGCACGCCGACCCAGGGGTCGCGGCTCGGGCTGGGGGTCGTCGTCACGGGCCGCTCAGCGTAGCTCGCCCCCCGCGGCGCTCGCTCCCTACCATTTGCTGCCCAGGGCGACGCGGATGGTGGCGACCTTCCCCTGATCGAGGCCGAAGCCGAGGTCGTCGTCGAGCGCGACCAGCGCGCCGACGCGGGTGAAGGAGCCCTTCACGAGCGGCTCCCAGCCGACGAACGGCTCCGCCGCGAGCTGGGCTGAGTTGCTCGAGGAGAGAGGGAACGCCGCCTGAAGGCGCATGCCGATGCCAAAGTTCCCGAACGGGCGGAACTCGATCTCGTTTCCCTGCTCGATCACGGTCTTCGTGTCCTCCCCGTCCCGGGTCGGAAAGAAGACCTGACTCGCGAGATCGTGGGTGAAGAACAGGACCTTGCCGACGTTGATCTCGGTCCCGACGCGCGCCCGGAAGGCCCAGTGGGCGAGCAGCACCCGTTGCGCATCGAAGTAAGCCCGCGCGGGGAAGTTCGCCACCGACGCGACCTCGAGCTCCGTCCCCGGGTGCGGGTGGAGCGGGATCGTCAAGCTCATGCCGCCGAAGAGCGCGAGGATGGGAAGGGCGTTGGCAGCGTAGTGGAGGCCGAACGTGGGATTGCCGATGAAGAACTGGCTGTATCCTGCGCCGCTCGTGAACCGCCTGCCGAACAGGTCTGTCGACTGGGGGCCCGAGACGTCGCCGTAGGCGAACGGGATCTCCGCGTCGAGGTGGAGGCCCGCGAAGAGCTTGTACTGGGCGGCGGCGGTGATGGCGACGCCGAGCCGCGACGACTCCTCGACGGAGGCCTCTTCGCCGGCAGCCGCCGCGATCTCCTGCTGGTAAGACGAGCTGAGGACGTCGATCTCGAAGCCGAACCGGCCTCCCTGGCTCTTCGCCCAACGCTCCTTCGTCTTGTCCGTGACGGGCTGCCGCGGCGCCGCCTCTTGCCCGAGCGCAGGCGCGGCCAGGGAGAGCATGAGGAACAGGGTCCCAAGAGACGCTTTGGTCGTGCTCACCTGGTGTCTCCCATCTCGTTCTCGACTCGCTGGCAGCGCGGGTGATTGACCACCTTGTCGCACCGTCGCCGCGGCGTCGCACGGGAGAGGCCCCCATGACCGCGGCGATCGCCCGGATCAATGCAGCTCCAGCGCGCTGGATGCAAGCGTTTTGACCGTCGCGACCCTGCGACGCTCTGCGTCGGTCCTAGAAAGAGCCCGCGAGCTCGAGAGACGCCGGCGCGATCGTGAGCCTCACCGGAGGAGATGACGCGCGCTCTCCATCGCCGCGCTCCGGGCCTGCACCAGCGACAGTGAGGTAGATCGAGATGCCGCCGGCGAGCACGGCGGCGCCCGCGAGCAGGTCGGTGGTGAGCGCGAGCGCCTCGCTCCTCGCCCGCGCTCGCTCGACGGCGCGGGCGGCGCCGGGATACCGATCGAGCTCCGCGTCGAGGTCCCCGGAAGCGCCGAGCGCGAGGACCCCGGTGGCGGCCGCGCCCACGGCGAGCGCGCCGGTCGCGAGCCAGGGGAACACGGGCACGCTCCGCTGCTGGCGAGGCGCGCGGTCCATCCGCAGCGCGCCCGGCGGCGCCGGCGGCGGAGCCGGCGCGCCGCCCGCACCCTCGCCGGAGTCCCGCAGGGCCCGCGCTTCGGGGAGCGCGATCTTGAGCCGAACGTGATCGCCGCCGGCCACGTCGACGACCCTCAACACGGCCGGGCGGCCCGGCGCCTCGGCGGCGATGCGGCGGCGCCCGGCGCTCATCAGGAGGGGCTCAGGGAGCGGCGTCTTGCCCGCCGGCACGCCGTCCACGGAGATCTCGACGTCCGGCGCCGAGGTCGAGATCTCCACCGTCGCGACGCGGCTCCGCAGGACGGCGATGTCCCGCGCCACCTCGGCCCGCCGGCCGCCCGGGATCCGCTCGCCACCGTCGGCGAGGTACCTCTCGAAGGCGCGCAGCGCGCAGGCGTAATCCTTCAGCTGATAACACGTACCCGCGATGTTGTAGAGCACCTGATATGCGGGCGCGAGCTCGTAGGCGCGGCGAAACTCGGTGAGCGCAGCGCCATAATCCACCTCGTTGTAGAGCTCGACGCCTCGCCGGAAGCGGGCGTCGGCCTCCTCGGTCTTGTCACCGGCAGGCTGAGCGAGCGCGCCGAGCGGGGCGCTGAGCACGATCGCGGCGCAGAGGGCGAGCGCTCTCGGGGTCTTCATCGGGCGTACGGGCTCTCCAGATCGATCCCCCGCTTCGGCTTCTGCTCGGCAGACGGCGGCGCGGGCGCGCTCGACGGCGGCGCGGCGGACGCAGGCGGCGCCGTGGCGACGCTCACCGGGGCGCTCCGACCGACGGCGGCGAGCCTCCCTGGCTGCGCTTGCGGTTCGCTCTTCAAGGCGAGGCTCACGACGAGATCGTTGCTTGCCGTGACCTTCTCTTCCTGCGCGAGGAAACCCGGCGCCTCCGCGCGGATGACGTGCGCGCGGCCATCCCTGGCGAGGCGGCCCTCGTAAGCGCCGGTCGACATCGGCGAGCCGTCGATGGAGACCTTCGCGTCGACCGGCGAGACGCGGACGACGAGGCGGATGGCCTCTTCCTGCTTCGGAGAGGGCTCCGCCGCGGGCTGCGCGGCGACCTGCGCCTTGTGGTGATCGCTCGCGGCGATCCTCCATGGCTGCGCGCGCAAGACCCCGACGCTCACGGCTCCGCCGATGGCGACGAAGGTGACCGCGATCACGACGATCGCGCGGTTCGGGCGCGCGGGGCGCTCCTTCGCGCCGGTCATGCTGACCGAGGGCAGCATCGAGCTCCCGTCCGAGGAGGCGCTGACCGCCGCAGGCGCGGTCAAGGTGGGCGTCATCGACATCGGACCGGCGCTCAGCTTCGGCAGGTCGGGCGTCAGCGTGACCCTCGGATAGCTCCCGGTCCAGCGCACGCCGCGCAGCTGCTCCTCCACGACTTGCTTGATCCGCGCCCGGTCGTCGGCGAACTGGCCGGCGACGATCTCGCCGGCCTCCCGCGCGGACATGCCCCGGTGGCGCTCGCCGAGCCAGCGCTCGAGATCCGCCTGCAGCTCGGCCGCGGAGGCATAACGGTCCTCGAGCGCGGGCGCGAGCGCCTTCTGGCAGATCCGCTCGATCTCGGGGTCGAGCTCGACCCCGGACGCCTCTTCCGGGAGCCTCGGGACCTCTCCGATGGCGAGCCGCCCGAGGATCGCGAGGTCGTTGAAGCCCTTCCACATGCGCCTCCGGGCGATCGCCTCCCAGAGGATCACCCCCACCGAGAAGACGTCGGAGCGCCGGTCGACGCGCTCTCCGCGCGCTTGCTCCGGCGACATGTACGAGACCTTGCCCTTGAGCGTTCCGGTGCGCGTCTCCGTCAGCGAGTCGGCCGCCTTGGCGATGCCGAAGTCGACCACCTTGATCACGCCATCATAGGTGACGAAGATGTTCTGCGGGCTCACGTCGCGGTGGACGACGTGGATGGGTGTTCCGTCGAAATCGCGCAGGTTGTGCGCGTAATGGAGCCCGGCCAGCGCGTCGCACAGGACGCGAACCTGGAGCGGGAGCGGGACCTTGTCGTGCCCCATGCGGGAGCGAATGCTGCCGAGCGGCTGGCCGTCGAGGTACTCCATGGCGATGAAGAAGCGCGCTCCCTCGTCGCCGACCTCGTACGTCTGAACCACGTTCGGATGATTCAATCGGGCCGCGAGCCGCGCCTCGTCGAGGAACATGGCCAGGATGTCGGCGTCCTCCACGAGCTCGGGCCGCACCCGCTTCAGCACGACGAGCTTGTTGAATCCCACGGGGCCCTGGGCGACCGCGAGGCAGACGTCGGCCATGCCTCCCCTGCCGATCTCGGCAATCGGGCGATATTTCCGCCAACCATTGGGATCGCTGGGAGCGCTCATTCGACCTGTGCCGGATCGATCCCCCGAGGGAGGCCAGCCCGGACCGGAGAATGCCCGCGACCTGTTACCTCGAAGCGGCCGTCATGTGACGTTCTCGCGAATGCGATGGCCTGTCAGCGACGGTTTCGCCACGTCCCTGTCGGCCGGACAGCACAGTCCTGCTTGACAGAGACGATTCCCTTGCCATCGGGTGATTGCAATGAACCACGAGCGCAGCCCCGTCGATTCACCACCTGCCGCCGCCCTCGCGCTGGCCATGGGCGCGCTCGCCACGAGCGCCCTCGCGTGCTCGCTCATCATCGAGCAGCGGGACGTGCAATGCACTTCCGACGCGGACTGCGCGCAGTTCGACGGCGCCATCTGCAATCGGACGGACAGCACCTGCGTCCCCTCGTCGAGCGGCTCAGCCGGCGGCGAGGGCGGCGATCCGCCAGGCGGGTGCGCGGCGGCCGACAAGCCGACCGTCGAGATCACCGGGGACATCACGGAGGATTTCACGCTCAGATGTGACAAGAAGTACATCCTCAAGGGCCAGGTGAACGTCTCGGCCGGGGCGACGCTGACCATCGAGAAGGGCACGACCGTCCTCGGCGAGACGAACCCGCAGGTCCCCGCGACGCTCGTTGTGCACCCCGGCTCCAAGCTCATCGCCGTGGGCACCCGGGATGAGCCCATCGTGTTCACGAGCAGCAAGGCCCCCGAGGATCGCATGGCCGGCGATTGGGGCGGCGTCCTCCTCCTCGGCAACGCGCCGACCAACCACGTGGACGCGAACGGCGCACGCACCCCGGGCCAGATCGAGGGGTTGACGAACAACGGGCGATACGGGGGCATCGACGAGAACGACTCGAGCGGCACGCTCAAATACGTGCGCATCGAGTACTCCGGGGTGAAGATCGCGCCGAACAACGAGATCAACGGGCTCACCCTCGGCGGGGTCGGCAGGGGGACGATCATCGATTTCGTCCAGGTGAGGCACGTGTCCGACGACTGCTTCGAGTTCTTCGGGGGCACGGTGAACGCAAAGCACCTCGCCTGCCAGTACAGCGGCGACGACGCCTTCGACTGGGACCAGGGTTATCGCGGGAAGCTCCAGTTCCTCGTGGCGCAGCTGGACCCGAGCGTCGCGGAGGAGACGAACGGGTTCGAGGGGGACAACGACCCGCTCGCGCTCACGCCGGCGCTCGAGCCTCGGAGCGAGCCGACGATCTACAACGCGACGCTCTGCGGGAAGGGCGTGGACGTGGACAAGGAGCAGTACGGCATCCTCCTCCGCCGGTCGACGAAGGCGAACATCGCCAACACGATCGTCACGGGCTTCGAGTCGGGCCTCGACGTGCGCGACCCGGATCCCGAGCAGAACATAGCGAGCTCGATCTTCTTCAACCTGGTGAATGACCTCGCCTACGCCGAGACGAGCGACGGGACAGGCATCCTCCAGGACGACGACGGCGGCTTCGATGAGATCGCGTTCCTGAGCGAGCCCGGTCGGAAGAATCGGGAGGAGGACCCGGGCATCCAGGGCTGCTTCGACCCGTCCGCGCCCGTGTTCGGTCCCGCGACGTCCCTGACCCAGGACGCGGTCGCGCCGCCGGACGGGTTCTTCGACACGAGCGCCGCGTTCATCGGGGCGTTCAAGGATGCGAGCGACACATGGGCCACCTCGGGGAAGTGGGCCGTGTGGAGCCCGAACTGAAGTATCTTCCCGGATTTTTCGGGAAAATTCTCGGCTAGCGCGGGCAGCGCTCCAGCCGCCGGGCGAGGTTCCCGCGCTCCACCGACCCCGCGCCCCCCCGCGCGCGCAGCGCGAGCGCGAGCGAACGCGGGAGATCGAGGGCCACGCCGCGCGCGCGCATCTCCAGATAGGACCGCTCGTAATCGCGTGGGACCCGCAGCGACCAGTTGTGGTCGCCCACCGTGCCGGGCGTGTTGTAGATCTCCTTCATCCCGAGCAGATCGGCGAAGAAGACCATCACGTTCGACGCCGGGCTGGCGAAGAGGTCGGCGATCTTGGCCTGCGCCAGCGCGCGAGGGTCGGACGCGAGCGCGCGCGCCATCGCGCCCTCCTCGGCCGGCGAGGGCGCGAGGCGCGTCGCCAGGTACGCCGCCTGCCGCCCCAGCGCCGAGGCGCGCTCCCAGGTGTCGAGGAGCCTCCAGAGCGGCGGCGTGTCGTGGGTCCCCACCATGATCCAGTCGGCGGGCGCGGCGTTTTCGCTGCGATAGACGTCCTTCGGGTTGTCGAGATCGGCCTTCTGCGTGACCCGGAAGCGCCCCAGCCCGTGCCGATCGAGGACGGCCCCGAGCGGGAAAGGGAGCGTGCTCAGGACCTCGCACACGACGTCGGAGATGGCGCGCCCGCGGGCCTCCGCGCAGCGCGCGATCGTGTCGAAAACGACGCTGTAGCGCCCGACCTGCTCCGGGGACAGCGAGGTGACCCAGTCGTCCGCATACCGGGGCACGGCGCGGTTCAGCTGCCCGGGAGAGACGATGGCGTACCGCGCGAGCAACGGGTGCTCCGGCAGATCGGGCGACGAGAAGAGCCGCGCCCCGCCCTGGACGGCGCGGAGGGGATCGGGGGCGTCGGCCGCATAGACCCAGGGACAGACGAGCCCGTGCGGGTGATCGAGGCGCACCCCGTCGAACTCGTCGAACATCTTGTCCATCCGCGCCCGGACGAGCGCGAGCCCGCCGGACGACGCGTCGGCGTACTGCGCGGGATCCAGGACAGGGTAGCTCCACACCTGGCCCTCCGGGTTGGTCCGGCTCGGCGGCGCCCCCATGAGATACCCCCTGAGGAAGACCGATTGATACGCCCAGGCATCCTGAGGCGAGTAGCCTATCTGCAGATCGCCGTAGAGCTTGAGCCCGAGCTCGGCCGTCACCGTCCGGAGCGCCGCGTGCTGCTCGTGCGCGAGGAGCTGGCAAAACGCGTAGAAGCGGAGCTCGTCGCGGTACCGGTCGAGGAGCGCTCTCCTGCGCTCCTCGCACGCGACCACCTCGCCAGGGCCGGGCGCGTAGAGGCGCCGGTCCAGCTCCGGCTCGCCAGACCAGCCGTGAAACCAGCCGCTCCGGTGCTCGGCGCAGAGGGGGCCGTAGAGCCCGTCCCGCTCGAGCCACGCCGCGTTCCGCCGCGTAAAGGCGTCGAGGCGGCGCTCGAGGTCGGCGAGCTCGCCGAGCTCGCCGCGCCTCCGCCGGCCCTCGAACGACGCGTACGCCTCGCGGAGCGCGGCGCGCTGCGCGCGGTAGGCATGGCCGTGCTGCGCGCGAGCCTCGCTGCCAGGAGGCCGCCCGGCGACGATCTCCCGGAGCGACTCGGGGCGGAGGAGCGCGCCAGAGGGGCCGTCCTCGACCAGCCGGGCGAGCGCGATCGACAGCGTGCTCCGCGAGAAGATGGCGCCGTCGTACGGAGACGCGTTGTCGGCAGAGGTCTCCCCCTGCGGCCCCAGCTGGACGCCGTCGAAGCCGAGATCCCGCGCGAACCGGAGGAATCGGCGCCCCCCCTCGGTATTCGGGGACCCGCGCCCGATGTCCTCCGCGTCGTCCGAGGGAAAGCTCGGATCGTGGATCGCGAGCACGAGGTTGCGGATGCCCAGCAGCCCGAGCGCGGCCCCGACGAGCCCCCGCTCGTCATCGCCCCATCGAGCCTCGGCCGGCGCCGCATCGCCCCTGTCGTTCCCGACGTCCTTCATCGTGGCAAGGTATAGCGATGAACGGATCGGACCGCCAACACGCAAGGCGAAGAGACCCTCCTGCCTCGGTGATGTGATTACACCGCTGTACGGCAAACCCCGAAGGCCGCTGTCAGGCCCCGAGGCGCGTGCCTGCCGCGACTCCCGAGGTCGCGCTCGCGGCCTCCACCATCGGCAGCGTGAAGAAGAACGTGCTGCCCTCGCCCACCTTGCTCTCGACCCAGATCCGCCCGCCGTGCACCTCGACGAGCGCCTTCGCGATCGAGAGGCCGAGCCCCGTGCCCTTGTGGGCCGTCTCCTTCGCCTGCCAGTAGCGCTCGAAGATCCGCGCCCGCTGGTCCTCCGGGATGCCCGGGCCCGTGTCGCGCACCGAGAGGCGCACCTCCCGGCCCCACGGCTCGGCCCGGACGGCGACCTCGCCGCCGGCCGACGTGAACTTGATCGCGTTGCCGACGAGGTTGGCGATCACCTGCAGGATCCGCTCGCGATCGCAGAGCGCCCGATCGACGCCGAGCTCGACGCTCTGCTCGAGGCGCAGCGACTTCTCCGCCGCCTCCTCCCGCAGGAGCTCGATGGCGTCGCCGAGCAGGCCAGCGACGTCGTGGGGCACCGGCTGGATCGAGATGTGGCCGCCGTCGAGCTTCGCCAGGTCGAGCAGATCGCGGATGAGGCGGTTCATGCGATCGGCCGCCTTCTGGATGCGCTCGACAGGGCGCCGCACCTCGACCGCCTCGTCCGCGCCCGGCAGCTTCCGGCGCAGGAGGCTCGTGTTCATGACGATGGTGGCGAGCGGGCTCTTGAGATCGTGCGACACCACCGCGACAAGCTCCTCCCGGGCCCGGATCGCCCGCTGCGCGCTCTCGTACAGCCGCGCGTTGTCGATCGCCAGCGCGGCCCTGCGCCCGAGATCCTCGGCGAGCGCCCGGTCCTCCACGCCGTACAGGAGATCGTCGCGGCCGGACGCGATGGTGAGCACGCCGAGCATCGTGCCGCGCGTGACGAGCGGCACGGAGATGTAACGCCGGAGGCCGAGCTCCATGAGGAGCGCCTCGCTGGCCGACACCGGCGGCTCGCTGTCGTACGAGCCGCGCTCGCTCTCCGGGGCGAGGGGCGCGCCCGCGACCTCGCAGAGCGCCGCCTCGCCCGTCTCCAGCACGCGCGCGACGCCGGACGGGAGGACCGAGTCCATCGGCGTCTGGCCCTGCAGGAGGCGCGCGAGCTCGCTCTTCTGGGGATCGGCGTGGACGACGACCGCGCGCCGGAGCATCGCCTCGCGCTCGATGATGTCGACCATGCACCAGTCCGCGACGAACGGGACCGGCAGGCGCGCGACGCGCACCAGCGTCGCCTCGTAATTGAGCGAGCTCGAGAGCAGCCGGCTCGCCTCCGAGAGGAACGCCGCGCGCCGCTGCGCCGCCTCCGCCGCCGCGCGCCCCGCCTCCGCGGCGGCGAGGTTCCGCGCCCGCTCGCGCTCGTTCTCGATCATGCGGGCGTAGAGCAGGCGGTGCACCAGCGCCGTGCGGAACGTCGCCGTGAGCCGGCGCATCATGCCCCGGTACCGGGGCGCGAACGGGGGCTCGCTCTCGAAGCAGAGGAGGAGGCCGGACGCGCCGCTGTCGCCCTGCCCCTCCAGCGAGAAGTGCCACGTCACGAGCCCGGGCCGCGCGAGCTCGGGGTACGGCAAGGAGAGGCCCGCGCCCGCGCCGCTGGGCCCGCCCGCAGGGGCGGGCGAGCGCGGCGGGATGGGCAGCGCGCGCGAGCTCGCCGACAGGCCGGCGGCGTCGAGGAGCCGCGGGGCGAGCGGGGCCGGCTCGACGAGCACGAGCACGGCGATGCAGCTCAGGCGCTCGGCGAGCCGCTCCAGGAAGACCCCCATCGGCTGGTGCGGATCGAAGAGGTCGAGCGCCGCGACCGTGAGCTCCTGGAGGACGCTGAGGAGCGCCAGCCGTTCCTCCTGGATCTCGTGCTCTTCGCCGCTCGCCATGACAGGGCTCCAACCGCTCCCGCGCTCAGGCCCCCAGGGCGAGCACGACAGCGGTCTTGTTGTGAAACTGCGGTACGCCTCGGCCCAGCGTACCGACTTCGCCAAAGGTCAGACATCCCATCACCGGGACGCTCTCGCCGAGCTCGCTCTCGAAGGTCGCCAGCTCGTCGCGCACCGTGTCGCCGAGCATCATGCACCGCGAGATGCAGTCGAACACGAACGCGCCGGCGATGGGCCCGGCCACCGCGTCGCGCGCCGTGGTCGCGGCCTCGCGCGCGGCGCCGACGAGGCCGATGGGGTCGCCCTCCATGACGCGGATGAGGCACCCGTCCGGGACCTCGCCGACGCAGTAGAGCCCCCCCGGCGAGACGACGCGCAGCGGATCGCGGATGACGTGCTCGCCGTCGGCCTGCGGGATGCCGAGCGGGTGGGTCATGGCGAACGTGGCGAAGCCGTCGATGTTCACCTGATCCCCCCTCGCCCGCGCGGTGCGCTGGTAGACCGAGAAGGCGCCCTCGTACTCGAGCTCCGCGAGGACCGTCCCCTCGGCGCGGGTGACCATCGTGGGCGGGCCATACGGCCGGAAGCCGTGGCGGATGCCGGTCGCCATGCGCGCCGGCGAGTCGATCGCGACCACGACCACGCTGTCCGAGTAGGCCCTGCCGCCCGCGAACTGCGCGGTGCGCACGAAGCGGAGGTTGTCGCCCGCGCCGCCGCCGGCCCAGACGACGCCCGTCCCGCCGACCTCGACCGCGCCGCGCACCACGTCGGCCCCGTTGCCCGTGACCGCGTCCGGCAGCACGATGAGCGCGCGGCTCCACCCGGGCGCGACGGACGACGGAAACCTCTCGAGGGCGCGCGAGGCGGCGAGCACGCCGGCGCGCCGCCCGTCCTGGCTCACCGGCTGCGCGACCCCGACGCCGACGCGCACGGTCTCCGAGGTGACAAGCCCCACCACGAGCCCCTGCCGGAGCAGCCGGCTGCCGGCAAAGACGCCGGCAGTGCAGCACCCCGCCCAGGGGACGCCCGGCAGCTGGCTCGTGACGGCCGCGGCGAGCGCGTCGGCGTCGTACTGGTCCGTCGATAAGACGAGCGCGAATGCCGGTCGCGCCGCGTGCTCGGCGCGGGAAGACCCGCGGAGCGCCGCCGCCACGGCCTCTGAAGCAGCCTCCTTCGGATCCGCCGCGGAGCTCGCCCCGACAAATACCTGTGTCGCCATGTTCCCTCCCTCCCTCGGAATTTCGGCACTCGCGTTATACTGGAGATTCATCCGATCGTCACGGCGGGTGGTTGTCCCGTGATGGCATCCGTACAGGGCGCTCCCGTTCGTCGAGCGACTCACGATTTTCCCGGCGCGACGCTCCTCGCCGAAGAGCCAGGCAGAGCCGTGAGGAGGCCCGCGAAGCGCTGTTCTGCGAGGAGAGGGGGGCGCCTGAGACCGAGGGGGCAGGCCCCTCATCCTCCGATAAGACAACGCGCGCTGCAAGCGCGGCAGACACGCCGGACACACCCGAGTCGGCCGTACAGGAGCAATCAGGGCCTTGCGCAAATACCGGACAACACGGCACCACACGCCAGGATCGTGGCATTGCGAACCGCGCTCGATGGGGCCTTGATGCCCGAGGCGGAATCAAGGCGAGTCCACAGCGCGCTGCCAGGCGAGGCGTGGTCGTTCCGTCCGACGAGAGACGGTGA
This sequence comes from Sorangium sp. So ce281, assembly GCF_051527395.1. Taxonomy (NCBI): domain Bacteria; kingdom Pseudomonadati; phylum Myxococcota; order Polyangiales; family Polyangiaceae; genus Sorangium; species Sorangium sp. So ce281. The sequence continues at coordinate 525,202 of NZ_CP150322.1, read as the reverse complement.
ACCCCGGAACCTCGCCGGTAATGGGATGATCCGGGAACAAGCTCAGGGATTCGCCCGCAAGAGCGAGTACGTCAGGGGATGCCAGAACCCGCCCTGCTCCGCCCCCGGAGCGGCCCCGACGGCGACAAGCACGAACCCCTGACCGTCCCTGATGTCCGCCGCCGGCACGTCGCTGCTCGCCAGGATCTCGCGCATCGGCACCGACGACGTCACCATCCCCTCGATGGGATCGCGGGTCTCGATCGCGACCTCGTCGAGCGCGCCGAGGTCGCCCACGGAGAACCCGGTGGACGGTGGGAACGGCGCGATCGCGCCGTAGGAGAGGTCCTGCGCGAGCGTCACCCCGGTCGCGTCGTCGCGCCCGGGCGCCAGCGCCACATGGACCACCGGCGTCGCCGTGCTCGCGTGCGCGACCTGCAGGCTCACCCTGCCGAAGCTCGTCCGCCGCGACATGGCGACCGCGACGAGGCCGGCGGTCGGCGTGTCGATCGCGTAGGCGTCGCCGCAGCCTTCCTTCTCGCTCTCGTGCGTGTGCCCCTCGCCGCCGAGGCATCCGGTGGCGACCACGAGGAGGCTCTTCTCCTCGGCGAACACGGGCGCCGGGAGCACGGGGAGCCCCGCGGCCACGATCGGGGCCGCGCTCTCCGCGGCGAGCGCGAGGATCTCCGCGCAGTCGAGCCCCTCCGTCGCGCGGAGGTCGCCGGCGATCACGTGCGCGCGCAGGCTCGTCCCCTCGGGGATCGCGGCGCCGAGCGGCTCGATCTCCTGGGCCCGGGCGAACGGGAGGCCCGCGGCGGCGCCCGGCCAGGGGTCCACTCCGGCGCCGGTCCCGTCGGGGTACGCGAGGAAGCAGAAGCGGACGGCGTCGTGATCGCTGATGCCGTTCACCACCGTGAGCTTCGTCGGCCCCGGCGGCTCGACCGCGCCGCCGCCCGCGCCCGTGGTCGTCGTCGACGCGCCGCTCGTGGTCGCTGCCGGGCCGCCGCCGGCGCCGGAGGTGCTGGCCCCGCCCGACGGATCCCGGCCGAGGACGCCGTGGTCCTGCGTGCAGCCTGCCGCGACGGCAAGCGAGATCCCCCCGAGGCAGGCCCATCCGGACGAACGAACTCGGTGCAGCACGCTGCGAGCTTACCGTGCTAGGCGGGGTCGATGCGGGTCCATCTCACCGCGCCAGCCGCCGCCGCCGTCCGCCGCGGCCACCCATGGGTCTACCGAGACGGCATCGCGGACGGCGGCGGACACGGGAGCAAGCGCGGCGAGGGCAAGCGCGGGGAGCGCGCGCACCGCGGCGGCGCCGCGGCGTCGGGCGACGTCGTCGAGCTGTCGGCCGAGGGGGCGCCGTTCCTCGGGCGAGGGCTCTGGGACGCGGACTCGGCGATCGCCGTCCGCGTCTTCCAGCGCACGCAGGCGCCGCCGCTCGACGAGCGGGCCGTCGCGGAGCGGCTCGATCGCGCCTTCGCCCTGCGCGACGGCTGGTTCGCCGGCCGCGACACGACGGCCTACCGGCTGTGCAACGGCGAGGGGGACCGGGTGCCGTCGCTCGTCATCGATCGGTACGACCGCGCCGCGGTGATCCGCCTCGACGGCGACATGCTGGCGCCCTGGCTCGATCGCCTGCTCCCGCACCTCGCGCGCGCGCTGGGCGCCCGCGGCGTGCGCTCGATCGGCCTGCGCGCGCGCGCGCAGGCCGCGGGCGAGGACGCGGACGGGAAGAAGCTCGCGCACCTGCACGGGCCGCCGCTGCCGGATCGCCTCTTCGTGAGGGAGACGGGGGTCGCGATGGAGGTCGATCTCGCGCGCGGCCAGAAGACGGGGGCGTTCCTCGACCAGCGCGACAACCGCGCCCGCGTGCGCGCGCTCGCGGCCGGGCGCCGGCGCGTGCTGAACCTGTTCAGCTATGCGGGGGGCTTCTCCGTGGCCGCGGCGCTCGGCGGCGCGGGCCGGGTCACCTCCGTCGACTCGGCGTCGGCCGCGCACGCGTCGGCGCAGCGCACGTTCCGCGAGAACGGCGTGGATCCGGCGGCCCACGAGTTCGTGACGGCGGACGCGTTCGACTTCCTCGAGAAGGCCCGCGCGCGCGGCGACCGGTACGATCTCATCATCTGCGACCCGCCGAGCTTCGCGCCGAGCGAGCGCGCCAAGCCGCGCGCGCTCGGCGCCTACCGGCGGCTGCACGCCGCGGTCGCGCGCGTGCTGGATCGAGGTGGCGTGTTGTGCGCGGCGTCGTGCTCGAGCCACATCACGGCGGAAGACTTCCTGGCGACGCTGGACGACGCCACGCTGGAGCGGGACGACCTGCGGATCCGGGCGATCCACGGGCAGCCGGAGGACCACCCGACGCTGCCGGCGTGGTGGGAGGGGCGGTATCTGAAGTTCGTGGTGCTGGAGTGACGCGCTGACACGCCCGCCGGATTCGCCCCCGGTGACGCGGGCGCTGCCGGCCTAGCGGAAACGGCTGCCGCTGGAATTCGCCAGTGACCACGGCGCTGCCGGCGCGGCGGAAACGGCTGTCCCTGGAATTCAATGTCGTTCACCAAGGCATGACCGACAGGCGCCGCGGCCGTATCGGCTCCACCGTCCGGCGCTCCGCGGGATCGGCAGCATCGCGTCTCGACGCTTCCGAGCTCCTCCAGAGAGCGGCCTTTCCGGGCCACGCTACTACACTGGCCCAGTATTGTCCATTACTCAGCCAACACACGGTTCACGCGCGCCACCCGCGTGACACGCGACGATAGCGAGCGATAAAGTCGATTCGAAGCAAGGAATCGATCGAGCGTACCGCCATAGCCCGCGGTATCTTTGGAGACGAGCCGCGCCGAGCGCTCCAGGAGCTCGGACGCGGCAGACAAGGGGGATCTATCATGACGACGCTGAAGATTACCCCGGAGCAGATGCGCTCGCGCATCGCGCGGTTCGGCGAGCTCCGGGCTCACGTGAATCACACCACGGACACCAGCATCCCACAGGAGGCGTTCGACGCCGTGAACCCTCCTCTGTATCTCCTGATGGCGCACGCGGCGGGGGACGCGCGCGAGGGGACGGGGCCGGCCATCGTCGGCCCCAAAGGCATGAGCGTGGGCATCGTCAGCTGCAGGCCTGGCGACAAGGTCCCTCTGCACGCACACCGTCGCTCGAGGGAGGTATTTCTGTGCCTCGCTGGACGCTTCGCGCTGCGCTGGAACGAGGGCGCCACGGACGAGACGACGCTCGAGCCCTTCGATATGATCGACGTGCCCGTGGGCGTCTACCGGCAGTTCGAGAACGTCGGCCAGGAGCCCGGGCTGCTCCTCGCCATCATCACGGACGAGCGCGAAGACGAGCCGGGCGACATCGTCATCGCGCCCGAGGACAGGGCGCGCTTCGCCGAGCGCTTCGGGCCCGCCATCCTGGAGAAGCTCACGGCGACGACTGGTATGCTCTTCACCGATCCTCCCAAAGAGTAGCGCCTGCCCTCGCGGTCCCTCCGCGGACAGCCTCCGCCGAGCCACGGAGGCGCCGGCTGTTCAGGGCCAGACGCGGTCCCCGGCCGGCGCGGCCCCGGGCGCCCGCCGCGCCGCGCCGACCAGCGCAGGGCGTGTCACAGATGAACTTATTTAGGCGAGAGCTCGGGCGGGAACTCGGGCGGGAACTCGAACATGATCGAGATGAGCCTTCCGTTCGTCGCACGAACGATTTTGATCATTCCGCTTGGCAATACTAAGATAAAGGATCATTATTAATACTGTAGACCAAAAAAAGGTGTCGCCGGGGGAGGCGAAGACGTCGAGTTCTCGCGTGATGGTTCCGTGACAGGCGTACGCCTGATGCGCGCTCGGGGATGAGTTGCGCGCTCGGGAGGAGGAGCGCCATGTCACCGAGGACATCGCTGAGCCGACAGCCGGCGCGCGAGCGAATGGAGTGCCTGACAACCTGCATGGGTGCCGCCTACGCGGCGCGCGTGAGCCCATTGCAAGGGCCTCTCCGAACGCTCGGAGCGGGAGGAGGGAGGTGCTCTCTAACATCAACGGACAGGAGGGCATGCGCCATGGTTGAGCTGACGTACGCGCCACTTTCCTTCGAGCAAGAGACGAAATGGCTCCTTGCTCGAGTCCATGGTCCCGCGCCGGTCATCCATGAAGGCGGCGCGGCCTGGCTCGACGGGGATCTCGATGTACCCAGATTGCGCCGCGCCGTCGAGGAGATCGCGGCGCGCCACGAGCCGCTCAGGACCTCCTTTGTCGAGCGCGAGGGAGAGCCCGCGCAGGTCGTCAGGCCCGCGGTGGCGATCGACCTCGGAGAGGTGGACCTGGCCCCGGACCTACAGCCCACCTCGGACGAGGCGGCGCTCGCGGCCGCCCGCGAGGAGGCCGCTCGCCCCTTCGATCTCGAGCGTGCCCCGCTCTGGCGGGTGACGCTCATCCGGGCGCACCCGCGCCGCCACCTGGTCGCGCTGTCCATGCACGGCCTCGTCTGCGACGGCGCCTTCAGCGTGGGACTGTTCTTCTCGGAGCTCTGCGCCCTCTACCATTCCATGACGCCTCCGGCGCTGCCCATGCGTTATCAGGACCACGTCCGGCGGCAGCTCGACCGCGCCGCCGGCGATCGTCTCGACGCGCGGCTCGACCACTGGACACGGGAGCTCGCCGGCGCGCCGACTGCCCTGGATCTTCCGACGGACCGGCCGCGGCCCGCCGTGCATGCCTTCGACGGAGGGTCGGTCGAGCGCGCGCTCGACCGATCGCTCCTCCAGCGCCTCGAAGCGGCGGCCCTGGACGAAGGAGCGCGCCTGTTCACCGCGCTGCTCGCGGGGATGCTGGCTGTCCTGCACCGGATCACCGGCGAGGAGGATGTCTTGATAGGCACGCCCCTGCCCGGGCGCGATACGCCGGACGTCCGGGAGCTCATCGGCCTCTTCGGCGGCCCGGTGATCGTGCGGGGCAGGTTCGGCGCACAGCCCTCGTTCCGACAGCTCCTGCGCCAGGTACACCGCTCCATCGAGGAGGGCAGAGCGAACAGCGAGGTTCCCGCCAGGGCGCTGCTGGAGAAGCTCGCCGCGCCGCGCGACCCGGGCCGCACGCCGCTCGTCCAGGTCCTCTTCGCGGCGACGCCCCCGAGCCCCCCGCCGTGCAATGGGCCGCTGCTGACGCTGACCCGGACGAACCTCGATCTGCCGTACGTCGGTCATGATCTCGTGGTGAGCGTCGAGGACGCCGCCGCAGGGGTCGTCGCGCGGCTCGATTACCGCCGCGATCTCTTCGAGCAGGCGACCGCGGTCAGGCTGCTCGAGCACTGGCAGGCGCTGCTCGGCGGCGCTGCCGAGGCCCCCGATCAGCGGATCTCGGATCTGCCTCTCCTGTCGGCCGACGCGCGGCGGCAGCTCCTCGTCGACTGGAGCAGCGGCGCGGCGACGGCCCCGCCGCGCGAGCTGGTCCACGAGCAGGTCGAGGAGCAGGCGCGCCGCGCCCCTTCCGCCGCCGCGGTGGCGTTCGACGGCGAGCGGCTCACGTATGCCGAGCTGGATCGGCGGAGCAACCAGATCGCCCACCTCCTCAGGAAGAGCGGCGCCGGGCCTGGCGCGCTCGTCGGCATCTGCCTGGAGCGCTCGCCGGACATGATCGTGGCCGCGCTCGGCGTGCTCAAGGCGGGGGGCGCGTACGTCCCGCTCGACCCGGCCTATCCGGCGGCTCGGCTCGCGTTCATGCTGGAGGACGCGAAGGTGTCGGCGCTCCTGACCAGCGACGACCTCGCCTGCCGCGTGCCGAGCCGCGGGCTCAGCGTCGTTCGCCTCGACGCGGATCGGGCGATGCTCGATCGCGAGCCCGTGGACAAGGTGCCTCCGGCCGCTGGCCAGGCGCCGGACGACCTGGCGTATGTCATCTACACGTCGGGCTCCACGGGCCGGCCGAAAGGGGTGCTCGTGGAGCACCGCGGGCTCACCAACCTGGTCGCCTGGCACAGGCGGCGGTTCGCCCTGTCCAGCACGGATCGAACCACCCTCATCGCGAGCCCGGGCTTCGACGCCTCGGTCTGGGAGACGTGGCCCGCGCTCTGCGTCGGCGCGTGCCTGTACATCCCCTCCGAGCCCCTCCGCCGCTCGCCCCTGGAGCTCCAGCGGTGGCTGATCGAGCAGCAGATCACCGTCTCCTTCGTCCCCACCCCGATCGCCGAGGAGCTGCTGCGCCTCGACTGGCCCGCGCGCTGCTCGCTGCGCGCCCTGCTCACCGGCGGCGACAGACTACGACGCTGGCCTCACCGCGCCATCCCCTTCGAGGTCGTCAACAACTACGGCCCCACCGAGGCCACCGTCGTCACCACCTCCTGCGCCCTCCCCAGGGACGCCCACGACGACCGCGGCCCCTCACGCGAGCCGCCCATCGGCCGGCCCATCGACAACGTGCGCGTCTACATCCTCGACCCGCGCCGACAGCCCGTCCCCGCCGGCGTCCCCGGCGAGCTCTACATCGGCGGCGACGGCCTCGCCCGCGGCTACCTCCACGACCCGGAGCTCACCCGCGAGCGCTTCCTATCCGACCCCTTCTCCGACGCGCCCGGCGCCCGCATGTACCGCACCGGCGACCTCGTCCGCTGGCGGCACGACGGCGACATCGAGTTCCTCGGCCGGCTCGACCACCAGGTCAAGATCCGCGGCTTCCGCCTCGAGCTCGGCGAGATCGAGGCCGCGCTCAGGCAGCACCCCGCCCTCGACGACGCCGTCGTCCTCGCGACCGACGACGCCCACGGCGACAAGCGCCTCGTCGCCTACGTGGTCCCGACGGGCGGCGACGGAGCCTCCGCGCGAGGAGTGGAGAGCGTGGAGGCGTCGCCGGCGGCGCTCCGCGCTCACCTCCAGGGCAGGCTGCCCGAGTTCATGGTGCCGTCCGCCTTCGTCGCGCTCGACGCGCTGCCGATGACGGCGAACGGCAAGGTCGACCGGGCGGCGCTCCCGGCCCCCGGCCCCGCGCGGGCCGCGCTGGCGCACGCCTTCGTCGCGCCTCGCTCTCCCGTCGAGCGGGCGCTCGCCGAGATCTGGCAGGAGGTGCTGCGGCAGGAGCGCGTGGGGGTGCATGACAGCTTCCTCGAGCTGGGCGGCAGCTCTGTCCATGCCGTGCGGCTGCTCTCCCGGGTGCGCAGCGCGCTCGGGGTCGAACTCGCGTTCCAGGAGCTCTTCCGCCGCCCGACCATCGCCGAGCTCGCGCCCCTCGTGAGGCAGGAGCCCGCGGCGCGCGGGGTCGAGCGCGCGATCTCGCCCGTCCCGCGCCTCGGGCCGCTGCCCCTGTCCTTCGGGCAAGAGCGCCTCTGGTTCCTCCAGCGGCTGGCGCCGGAGAGCCGGGCCTACAACTGCTTGTTCCCGTTCCGCCTGCGCGGGCGCGTCGATACCGGGGCGCTGGACAAGAGCCTCCGCGAGCTCGCGCAGCGGCACGAGATCCTGCGGACGACCTACGCGGAGCGCGACGGGCGGCCGGTCCAGATCATCGCCCCGCAGAGCTCGTTGCAGCTCAACGTGATGGATCTCCAGCACCTCTCCCCGGAAGAGCGGGAGGTCGCGGCGCACCAGCGCATCAACGCGGAGGCGCAGACCCTCTTCGACCTCGAGCGAGGCCCCCTGCTCCGGGCTTGCCTGCTCAAGCTCGGGCCGGAGGACCACGTCCTGTGGCTCCACCTCCATCACATCGCGACCGACGGCTGGTCCATCGAGCTCGCGTTCCGCGAGCTCGCCATCCTCTACGACGGCCACCGCCGGGGCGCCCCCGCGGCGCTGCCCGAGCTCGCGATCCAGTACGCCGACTTCGCCGCGTGGCAACGCGAGCAGATGAGGGACAGCGCCCGAGCAGCGCTGCTCGCCTGGTGGAGAGAGCGGCTGCTCGACGCGCCGCCTCTGCTCGATCTGCCGAGCGATCACCCGCGGCCGGCGATCCAGAGCCTGCGCGGCGCCACCGTCTCCTTCCGGATCGACGCGCCGCTCGCGGAGCGCCTCGGGGAGCTCAGCGCCCAGCGGGGGATGACGGTGACGATGGTCCTCATGGCCGCCTTCGCCGTCCTGCTGCACCGCTACACGCAGCGCGACGACCTCTTGATCGGAATGCCGAGCGCCAACCGGGCGCGCATGGATCTCGAGGAGATCATGGGCTTCTTCGTGAACATCGTGCCCCTGCGCGTCGATCTGTCCGGCGACCCGAGCTTCGACGAGCTGCTCCAGCGGGTGCGGCAGCTGTGCCTGGAGGCCTACGAGCACGACATGCTGCCCTTCGATGTGCTCGTGCAGGAGCTGAGGCCCGAGCGCAGCCCGGGCTACAACCCGGTCGTGCAGATCGCCTTCGCCCCGCAGAGCCCCGCGGAGCGCGATCTCGCGCTCGCCGGGCTCGAGGTCCGTCCCATCGAGGCCGACGCCAAGAAGACGATCTTCGACCTCTCGCTGTACTCCTGGGAGAGCCCCGGCGGCGTGACGGGGATGTTCGAGTACAGCACCGATCTCTTCGACCGAGCGACGATCGAGCGGATGGCGGAGCACCTGCTGACGGTGCTCTCCACCGCGGCCTCGGGGCCGGATCAGCCGGTGTCGTCGCTGCCGCTGCTCACGCGCGTCGAGCAGCGGAGGCTCGTGATCGAGATGAACGACACGGCGGTCGACCCTCCAGGAGACCGGTGCGTCCTCGACCTGTTCGAGGAGCAGGCGGCGCGCGCGCCGCATGCCTTGGCCGCCGTGACCGACCGCGGCTCGTTGACGTACGGCGAGCTCGATCGCCGGGCGAACCAGCTCGCCCACCGCCTGCGCGAGGCCGGCGTGGAGCCGGGGACGGCGGTCGCGATCCATGCAGAGCGGTCGCTCGCTCTCCTGATCGGCATCGTCGGGGTCCTCAAGGCTTCCGGGGCGTACGTCCCCTTCGGCCCCGAGAGCTCGAGCGAGCGGCTGGAGCTCATGCTGAACGACTCCAGGGCGCCGGTGCTCATCACCGGGGCGCGCCTCGCCGACCGCATCCCCGCGTTCGGCGGCGTGGTGATCCGCCTCGACGCCGACGGGCGGGCGCTCACCGGGCAGCCTGATTCGGCGCCGCCGAGGAGCACGGGCCCCTCCGACCCGGCGTATGTCATCTACACGTCGGGCTCGACGGGCCGGCCGAAAGGGGTGCTCGTGGAGCACCGCGGGCTCACCAACCTGGTCGCCTGGCACAGGCGGCGGTTCGCCCTGTCCAGCACGGATCGAACCACCCTCATCGCGAGCCCGGGCTTCGACGCCTCGGTCTGGGAGATGTGGCCCTCGCTCTGCTCCGGGGCCTGCCTGTACATCCCCTCCGAGCCCCTCCGCCGCTCGCCCCTGGAGCTCCAGCAGTGGCTGCTGGAGCAGCACATCTCGGTCTCCTTCGTCCCCACCCCGATCGCCGAGGAGCTGCTGCGCCTCGACTGGCCCGCGCGCTGCTCGCTGCGCGCCCTGCTCACCGGCGGCGACAGACTACGGCGCTGGCCTCACCGCGCCATCCCCTTCGAGGTCGTCAACAACTACGGCCCCACCGAGGCCACCGTCGTCACCACCTCCTGCGCCCTCGCCAGGGGCGCCCACGACGACCGCGGCGCCTCACGAAAGCCGCCCATCGGCCGGCCCATCGACAACGTGCGCGTCTACGTCCTCGACCCGCGCCGACAGCCCGTCCCCGTCGGCGTCCCTGGCGAGCTCTACATCGGCGGCGACGGCCTCGCCCGCGGCTACCTCCACGACCCGCAGCTCACAGAAGACCGCTTCCTCCCCGACCCCTTCTCCGACGCGCCCGGCGCCCGCATGTACCGCACCGGCGACCTCGTCCGCTGGTTGCACGACGGCAACATCGAGTTCCTCGGCAGGCTCGACCACCAGGTCAAGATCCGCGGCTTCCGCCTCGAGCTCGGCGAGATCGAGGCCGCGCTCAGGCAGCACCCCGCCCTCGACGACGCCGTCGTCCTCGCGACGGACGACGCCCACGGCGACAAACGCCTCGTCGCCTACGTGGTGCCGAGCAGCGGCGGGCAGCCCGCGGCGCACGACGCGAGCCTCCAGGCGGGCCACGTCACGGAGTGGCGCGCGCTGTACGACGACACCTACGCGAAGGACACCGCCGTCACCGATCCGGACCTCGACATCACGGGCTGGAACAGCAGCTACACCGGCGCGCCCATCGAGGCGGCGGAGATGCGCGCGTGGCGCGATTTCACGGTCGAGCGGATCCTGTCCTTCCAGCCGAAGCGGGTCTGGGAGATCGGCTGCGGGACAGGCCTCCTGCTCCTGAAGACGGCGCCCCGCTGCGAAGCCTACCTGGGGACCGACTTCTCCGAGCAGGCCATCTCCCTGCTCCGCCCCAGGCTCGCCGCCAGGGCGTATGCACACGTGACGCTGGCGCGCCGCGAGGCCAACGACTTCAGCCACGTCGAGCCCGGGAGCTTCGACGTGATCGTCCTCAACTCGATCGTGCAGTACTTCCCCGGCGCCGACTACCTGCGATCGGTGATCGAAGGCGCCGTCCGCTCGGTCGCCCCCGGCGGGCTCGTGTTCATCGGCGACGTGCGGAGCCTCCCCCTGCTCGAGGCCTTCCACGCGTCGGTTCAGCTCCACCGGGCGTCGCCGGACACCGCGGCCGAGGAGCTGCGTGGCCGGGTGCGGCGGGCGCTCTCGACCGAGGAAGAGCTCGTCGTCGCGCCCGACTACTTCCGCGCCCTGCGCGGCCGGATCCCGGGCGTGAGCCACGTGGAGATCTGGCTCAAGCGCGGCCACGGCGCCGAGGAGATGACCCGCTACCGGTACGACGTCGTGCTGTTCGTGGGCGCGGCGGCGGAGCCGGCCGCGATCGCGCGATCGATCGGCGGGCCGGCCGCGGCGGACCTCCGCGAGATCGAGCGGTCGCTGCGGGAGGACCGCCCCGAGGCGCTGGAGGTGCTGGGCATCCCGAACGCGCGCGTGCACGCGGACGTCGCCCTGGCAGCGGCGCTCTCGACGGCGAGCGGGACCAAGGAGGACCTCTGCGCCGCGGGCCCCGCGCGCGCCGGCGCCGCGATCCAGCCGGAGGCGCTCTGGGAGCTCGGCGACAGGCTGGGCTACGCGGTCCGCGTCACCTGGTCGCGGACCGGAGGCCCCGAGCGCATGGACGTCCTCTTCGAGCGCGACGGGGATCCGCGGAGGCCGCGCGCCCTCCTCGGCGCGAGCGCCGCCGAGGGACAGGCGCGCTCGCCGCTGATCAACGACCCGCTCCGCGCGAAGCAGGCGCGCGCGCTCCTCCCGGCCCTGCGGGCGTTCCTTGCGGCGAAGCTCCCCGAGTACATGGTCCCGGCGATCTTCGTGAAGCTCGACGCGCTGCCGCTCAACGCGAGCGGGAAGGTCGATCGGCGCGCGCTCCCCGCGCCCGAGCGCCCGACGCCGAGCGCCGAGCCCAGGACCGCCGCGCCGGCCTCGGACATCGAGGCCGTCCTGAGCGAGATCTGGCGCAAGGTGCTCGACCTCGACCGCGTGGGGCTCGATGATCGGTTCTTCGAGATCGGCGGCCACTCGCTCCTGCTCGTGCAGGTCCAGGCCGCGCTCCAGGCGCGCCTCGGCCGGAGCGTGCCGATCGTGGAGCTGTTCCAGCACCCGACGATCCGCAGCCTGGCCGCTCACCTCGGGGCGGCCTCGCGGGCCGCGGAGGCAGACGAGACCGCGGCGCCGGCGCCGCCGACGCGCCCCTCGAGCCGCCGGGCCCCCGCGCCGGAGCGCAAGGCGGCGCCCGCGAACGCCGTCGCGATCGTCGGGATGTCCGGGCGCTACCCCAGGGCGCGCGACGTCGACACGCTCTGGTTCAACCTGCGCAACGGCGTCGAGGGCATCCGCTTCTTCACGCCCGAGGAGCTGGAGGCCTCGGGCGTCGATCTGGAGCTGATCCGCGCGCCGAACCTCGTGCCGGCGTGCGGCGTGCTGGACGACGCGATGTGCTTCGACGCGCGGTTCTTCGGCTACAGCCCGAACGAGGCGATGCTCATGGACCCGCAGCACCGGATCTTCCTCGAGTGCGCCTGGGAGGCGATGGAGAGGGCCGGCTACGACCCGCTCTCGTGCGAGCAGTCGATCGGCGTCTTCGCCGGGAGCGACGCCCCGCTGTACTGGCTGGAGCGCGTCGGCATGCCCAAGGCGCCGCTGAGCGCCGAGTACTACCGGATCCTCACCGGGAACGTCACCGACGGCCTGACGACGCGGGTGGCGTACAAGCTGGGCCTCCGCGGGCCCGCCGTGACGGTGCTGACCGCGTGCTCGACGTCGCTCGTCGCGGTGCACCTGGCCTGCCAGAGCCTCGCCACGAAGGAGTGCGACATGGTCCTCGCGGGCGGCGTCGTGGTCCTCCCGCCGACGCGGCTCGGCCACGTCCACGAGGAGGGCTCGCTCGCGTCGCCGGACGGCCACTGCCGGCCGTTCGACGCCGACGCGCAGGGGACCGTGGCCGGCAGCGGCGTGTCGGTGGTCGTGCTCAAGCGGCTGGAGGACGCGCTGCGCGACGGCGACCACATCCACGCCGTCATCCTCGGATCCGCGATCACCAACGACGGCTCGCGCAAGGTCGGCTACGCCGCGCCGGGTACGGACGGGCAGGCGCAGGCGATCCTCAAGGCGCACGCCGCCGCGGGGGTGGAGCCGGAGAGCATCACCTTCGTCGAGGGCCACGGGACGGGCACGAGGCTCGGCGATCCGATCGAGGTCGCCGCCCTGTCGCGCGCCTTCGGAAATGGCACTGACAAAGTCGGGTTCTGCGCGCTGGGCTCGGTGAAGAGCAACCTGGGCCACCTGGGGGCGGCCGCCGGGGCCACCGGGCTCATCAAGGCCGCGCTCTCGCTCGAGCACGAGCTGATCCCGCCCACGCTCCACTTCCGGCGCCCGAACCCCGAGCTCCACCTGGAGAGCAGCCCGTTCTTCGTCAACGCCGCGCCGCTCGCCTGGAAGCGCGGAACGCGCCCGCGCCGCGCCGGGGTGAGCGCCTTCGGGATGGGGGGCACGAACGCCCACGTGGTCCTGGAGGAGGCGCCCGCGCTGGAGCCGTCCGGCCCGTCGCGGGCTTGCCAGCTGCTGGTCCTGTCCGCGCAGACGAGCGAAGCGCTCGAGGGCATGACGGATCGGCTGGCCGGGCACCTGCGGCACGCGGCGCACGTCTCCCTCCCCGACGTCGCCTTCACGCTCCAGCAGGGGCGGGCGCGCTTCGCGCATCGCCGCGCCGTCGTCTGCCGCGAGCCGGTCTCGGCGGCCGCCCGCCTGCGAGCGCGCGATCCCGCCCACGCCTTCGGCGACGTCGCCGAGGGCCGCGCGCCGAAGGTGGTGTTCCTCTTCCCCGGCGGAGGCTCCCAGCGGGTGGACATGGGGCGAGAGCTGTACGGGAGCGAGCGCGTCTTCCGGGAGAGCCTCGATCAGTGCGCCACGCTGTTCCAGCGCGCGCTCTCCATGGATATCCGGGCGCTGCTCTTCCCGGGCCCCGAGGAGCAGGAGCGCGCGGCCGAGCAGCTGCGCGCCCCCTGCGCGAACATGGCGGCCATCTTCTCGACCGAGGTCGCGACGGCGCGGCTCCTCCTGTCGTGGGGCATCCGCCCCGCGGCGGTCAGCGGACACAGCCTGGGCGAGTACACCGCCGCCTGCGTCGCGGGCGTGCTGTCGCTCGAGGCCGCGGTGACGCTCATCGCGGCGCGCGGGCGCCTGTACGAGCAGCTGCCCAGGGACGTGGCGACGCTCGTCGTGCATCTCTCCGAGGACGCGCTGCTCGATCGGCTCGGCGACGGCCTCTCCCTGGCCGCCGTCAACGGCCCGGAGGTGTGCGTCGTCTCCGGGACGCTGCCGGCGATCGAGCGCCTCGAGCGGGAGTGCGCGCGCGAGGGCCACGAGACCCGGCGCTTGCCGATCGCCACGGCGGCGCACTCCTCGCTCGTCGGCCCGCTCGCGGACCGCTTGACCCAGCTGGCGGCCTCCCTGGAGCGACGGGCGCCGCGCATCCCGATGCTCTCGAACCTGACCGGCACGTGGATGACGGACGCCGATGCCCAGGATCCGTCCTACTGGGCTCGGCACCTCCGGGGGACCGTCCGCTTCGGGCGAGGGCTCGCAGCGCTGCTCCTCGACCCGGATCACGCCTTCGTCGAGGTCGGACCCGGGCGGACGCTGTCCACGCTGGCGAGCCAGCACCCCGACGCCGGCGCGGGGCGGCTCATTCTCACCACGATGGCGAGCTCGGGCTCCGATCGGACGGACCTGGAGGCGCTGCTCGCCGCCGTCGGCCAGCTCTGGTGCGCCGGCGCCGACGTCGACTGGGCGGCGTTCTCCCGGGACGAGCGGCGCCGGCGCGTCCCGCTGCCGACGTACCCGTTCAAGCGCACGCCGTACGTGCTCGGCGCCTCGCGCCCGGCGCCCGCGACGACGGCGGCGCCCTCGTCGGCGCTCGACAGCGGCGACGCGGCGTCGCGCCCGGCGCCTGCGACGGACCGGGGCGACGCGAGCTCCGAGCAGAGGGCCGGGGCGCCTGCGGATCACGCGGCGCGCGCGCTCGCGGGCATCTTCAGGGAGGTGCTCGGCGTGGCCAAGGTGCGGCCGCACGACAACTTCTTCGACCTCGGCGGGGACTCCTTGAGCGCGATCGCGGTGCGGACCCTGATCAAGGAGCGGCTGAAGGTCGAGCTCTCGGTGCACACGCTGCTGGAGCTCCGCACCGTCGCGGCGCTCGCCGAGCACATCCACGAGAGCCAGCCTTCGAGCGCCGCCGCGCCGCCCACCCACAGGAGCGCCAGCGTGGCGTCGGGGCGCGGGCGCGGCCGGCTCACCGTCCCGCTCCACGTCGGGTCGCACCGCAAGGGGCCGCTGTTCCTCGTGCAGCCCATCGGCGGCACGATCTTCATCTACCGCGAGCTGGCGCGGCAGATGGGCGCCGAGCTGTCCATCTACGGGATCCGGGCGTCGGGGATGGAGCCCGACGAGCCCGTCTTCACCGAGATCCCCGCCATGGCGGCGCGGTACGTTCAAGAGCTGCGCGCCGTCCAGCCGGAGGGCCCGTACCTCCTGGGCGGCCACTCGGCCGGCGGCGTGATCGCCTACGAGATGGCGCAGCAGCTCCTGGCGGAAGGGAAGAAGGTGCAGCTCCTCCTGCTGGACACCGGATCCCTGGCGGCCGCGCGGGGCGCGTCGATCGAGAGCGCCGACGACGTGCTCCGGCAGCTGATCGGGCTCAAGGACGCGGCCCCCAAGGCGTACCAGGGCTTCGTCGCCGCGCTCCAGGAGGACGCGCCGTTCCGTGCCATCGTGCTGAGCACCTGGCGCGCCATGACGCTCTACGAGCCGCGCCCGACGGAAGCCAGCGTCCTGTTCGTGCGCGCGCACGAGCAGCTCGACGCGAGCGAATCCGACGACGTCGACTACTGGAGGGACCTCACCCGCGGACGGTTCGTCATGCACCAGGTCCCGGGCAACCATTTCACCATGATGGAGCCGCCTCAGGTCGCGTCCGTGGCCCGCGTCGTCCGGGCGCACATCACGGCGCAGAGCCGCGTGCGGGCCAGGATCCCCGAGAGCACCGCGCGTTCGGGATTGAGCCGATGGAGCTCCCGGAGAAGCGGCCCGGACAGCAGCCCCGACAGCGGACAGGCGAGGACCTGAGCCGGTCGAGCCGGCGCCGCGCTCAACGCGCGGCGCTCTTCACGAGGCCGTCGGTCCTCCCGGTCCTCTGCAGCGCGTACGCGATGCCGCTCTGGAGCGTCCCCCGCGTCACGATCTCCCTGAACTCGATCTGCAGGCCCGTGAGGGTCGTCGCGACCTCGGGGCGGATGCCCGTGATCACGGCCTGCGCCCCGAGCATCCGGAGGGCCCTCGCCGTGGCCATCAGCGTGCTCGCGACGTCGCTGTCGACGAGCTTCACGCCGGTGATGTCGATGATCACGACCTCGGCGCCGTTCGACTCGACCCCGTGCAGGGCGGTGCTGAGCGCCTGCTGGGCCCGCGCGCTGTCCATCATCCCGATCAGCGGCATGACCATGATCCGGTCGGTGATCGGGATGATGGGGGTGGACAGCTCCGCGAGCCGGTCGTTCTGCACCCGGATGATCTCTTCCTGCAAGGACAGGCGCTCCCGCTCGCTCCGCTCTCGCCCGGCGAACTCGACCCCGAGCCGCTGCTCGGCCTCCTGGAGCGCCGCCGTGCGGTGCTCCAGGTGCTCGTAGAGCAGCGCGTTCTCCACGGCCGTCCCGGCCTGCGTGAGAAGGAGCCTGACGAGCTCCTGCCGCGCCGGCTTGAAGGTGCTCGGGGCGAGCCGGTTCTCCAGGTAGATGATCCCCTTGGTCCGGCCCTGGTGGACCATGGCCAGGCACAGGATCGACCTCGGGGCGTACGCGGCGATGTACGGGTCGCCCGCGAACCGGGACTCCTGGGTCGCGTCCGCCAGGATCACGGGCTCCTTCGTCCTCGCGACGTACTGCACGATGGAGACCGGCACGTCGGCGCTCCCCTCGAGCGGGGCGGCCAGGCCCGCCCGGAGCGAGCTCGGCTCCGCCGTGACGACCGCCTCGACGAGCAGGTGCTGTTCGCGCTCGAGGATGAGGGCGCCCTTCTGCGCGCCGGAGTTCTTGATGACGATCTCCATCAGCCGGCTCACGACGCTCTCCAGGACGACCTCGCCCGCGAGCGCCTGCGCAGCCTGGATGACCGCTTCCACGTCGAGGATGCTGGTGCTGAGCCGCGTCGTCGACGTGGTCTGCGCCCTGCCGGAGCGCGACGAGGCGACCACGCTGCGCGGCCCGAGGAGCCCTCCGTCGGCAGGCACGAGGTGGGGAGCGACCCGCGCCAGGCTCTCCACCTTGGCTGTCGCCCCCCACAGGAGGTACGCGTGGTAGGCGTCCGTCATGAAGGCCCGAGCGGACCGGAGCAGCCCCTCGGCCTCGTACAGCTTCGCCGCGATCTCGTTCGCGATCGCCTCGTCGCGCACGAACCGGCTCGCCCTCGCCGCTTCGATCGCCTTCTCGTAGAGCATCATCGCGTCCCGCGTCCTCCCCGAGAGGCGCGCCACCTCGCCCGCCACGAGGGTGCTCTTGTGGGCGTAGTTGGACGGGCTCAGCTCCGCCCAGTGGTTCAGCTTCGCCTCGAGCCTCGCGATCGCCTCCATGTGCTCTGCCCGCTCGCCGTCCGGCGCCCCGTCGCACGACGCCGCGAGCGTCAAGCAGCCGAAGAACACGATCTCCGTCGCCCAGGCGTGGGTCGTCCACCCCACGCTCTGCCGCTCGGCCGTGGCCAGGAGCGAGCGCGCGGACGCGTAGTCCCCGTGGAGGTAGCTCAGCTGGAGCTTGAAGGCGCTGTACCAGCTGGCCACGTAGCCGAGCTCCGGCCCCTCGATCGACCTCGTGAACTCGGCCTCGTCGAACGACCCGCCGCTCAGGGAGTGCCCCCCTTCGGTTCGACCCGTGAGGTTCGCGACCACCTGCTTCGCGCAGACCAGGGCGTGGATCGTGGTCAGGTCGCCGATCCGCCGCACGAGCGCGAGGTTCTGCTCGATCTCGTCCGCGAGCGCGTCCAGATCGTCGCCGAGGTTCAGCTTCGCCGCCGCGATGTGCATGCAGCAATACGACGCATAGACCAGGTCGCCGCTCGCCAGCCCGGCCTGGCGGGAACGCCCGAAGCAGTCGATCGTCGCCGAGAGATGCTCGAACAGATGGAGTGTCGCCGCGAAGTAGATCAGCAGCTTGCAGGTGAGGCGAACGTTGTTGAGCTTCTCGTTGAGCGCGATCCCGAGCTTCGCGAACTCGTACCCTTCCTCGTATCGTTGAGGGTTGTCCCGGAACAGGGGCAGATCGTTCCCCAGCATGCTGCCGAACGAGACGTACCCCAGGGCGGACGTGGCCGAGTTGCCGTGCTTTATCGACAGGTTGATCTGCTTGACCACCGCGAGCAGGCCGAGGGTGGGATCCACGGCGTTCGCCGGCGTCGCCAGCTCGCCCAGGAGGCCCAGGGTCATCTGTGTCTCCGCGCTGGAGGCCAGCGGCAGGTCGATGAGCTCGGCGATCGCGCGCCCCTCCAGGCTCGCGCGCAAGGCGGCGAGCTCCGCGCGCAGCATCACCTCGCGCTCCTCGGCGGCCTGCGGGAACTCGACCCCGAGGAGCCCGAGCGCCTCCAGCGCCTGGTCTATCACCCGGTTGATCTGGCCGAGCATCAGGTAGAAGGTCATGCGCAGCACGCAGACCTTCGCGCGATCCAGCGTGCTCTTCGCCTGGGTCGCGAGGACGTCGAACAGCGGCTCGGCCGCCTCGAAGCCGCCGCTCAGGCACCTGCACTCCGCGAGCTCGGCGTGGAGCGCGAACGCGAGCTCGTACTCGCTCTTCCAGCTCTCGGCGTCGAGCAGCGATGTCCCGATCTCGAGGTAATGGACCGCGGCGTCATAGGCCGCCCCCATCTTCGCCCGCTTGCCGGCGTCGAGGTTCAGCCGCGAGAGCGCCCGCTTCTCGCGATCGTCCGTGATCAGGGCGACCCCCCTGTTCATGTGGCCCACGATGTCGAACAGCTCGGCCTCGGACTGTTCTCGCCTGCTGTCCTCCAGCATCAGCCGCCCGATCTGGAGGTGCGCCGCCTGCTTGTCCGCGTCGTCCATGAGCGCGTAGGCGGCCTGCTGCACGCGATCGTGCAAGAACCTGTAAGAGACGTTGAGCTCCTCGCCGGAGCCGTCCTCCGCGACGGCGAGCTCACCGTCCATGGCGATATCGAAGAACCTGGACTCCGCGTCCACGGGGAGGATGAAGCCCTCGCGGAGCACGCCCCAGAGCTCGCGGGCCGCCTCCAGGCGCGACCGCCTCGTCACGATCGCCAGCGTCGTCAGATCGAACTGGTGGCCGACGCACGCCGCGAGGGAGAGGATGCGCTGGGCGCGCTCGGGCAGCCGGCGCATCTTGCCCACCATGAGCTCGATCACGTTCTCCGAGGCCTTCGCCTCGCGGATGCGATCGAGGTCCCATGTCCACGAGAAGCCGCCGGGGTCGAACGAGAGGAGCCTCTCGGCGTGCAGGCTCTTCATGAGCTGGCTCATGAAGAACGGGTTGCCCCGGGTCTTGTCGAAGATGAGCCTCGCGAAGGGCTCCGCGCGGTGAGGATCGCAGCTCAACGTGTCGGCGACGAGCTGGTTCACGTCGGCGAAGGCGAGCGGCTTGAGCGTCAGCTCGCTCACCGCCGCCGCCTTCTTGCGGAGCTCCCCGAGGACCACGGAGAACAGGTGGCTCGCGTCGACCTCGTTGTCGCGGTACGCGCCGATCATGAGCATGTAAGGGATCCGCGCCTCGGCCGCGATGGTCTGGAGGAACTTGAGCGACGCCGCGTCCGCCCACTGCAGGTCATCGAAGAAGAGGACCAGGGGGCGCTCCTTGGAGGGGAAGGCGCGGCAGAAGTTCTGGAGCGTCAGCTGGAACCGCGCCTGCGACTCGGTGGGGCCGAGCGCCTGGACGGCCGGCTGAGGGCCGAGGAGGAGCTCGAGCTCCGGTATCAGATCGATGAGGAGCTGCCCGTTCGAGCCGATCGCCGCCGCCAGCCTGCGCTTCCACTGCGCCAGCGCCTCGGCGGGCTCCGCCATGATGTTGCGGATGAGCTCCTGGTAGACGTGCGCGACGGCCGCGTACGGCGTGGTCCGGTTGAGCTGGTCGAACTTGCCGGTCGCGAAATACCCTCTCTCGCGAACGACGCTCTTCTGGAGCTCGTTCACGAGGACCGACTTGCCGATCCCGGAGTAGCCGGAGACAAGGACGGATTCGCTCCCGCCCTGCCTCGTGCGGACCCACGCGTCGGAGAGGAGCGCGACCTCGGTCTCCCGGCCGTAAAGCTTCTGAGGCGCCCGCAGCTCATCGACGTAGTCGTATCGGCCGGCGGGGAACGGCTCGATCTTCCCCTTCGCGGAGAGCTGCGACGAGCACTCTTCCAGGTCGACCTTGAGCCCGTGCGCGCTCTGATACCTGTCGTCGGGGCTCTTGGCGAGGAGCTTCATCACGATGTCGGAGACGGCGCTCGGCACCGCGGGCGACACGGTGTGCGGCGCCGGCGGGGTCCGCGCGATGTGGCTGTGCACGAGATCCATGAGGTCCGTCGTCCGGAAGGGGAGGACGCCCGTCACCATCTCGTACAGGGTGACGCCCAGGGAGTAGAGGTCCGTGCGGCGATCGATGACGACGTTCAGCCGCCCGCTCTGCTCCGGCGACATGTAGGCCAGGGTCCCCTCGAAGGACGCGAAGCGGTTCGCTTTATGGGCTTCCTGCGACAGGCGCGTCGCGCTGCCGAAATCCGTCAGCTTCGCCTCCAGCGTCTCCGCGTTGACGAGGATGTTGTGCGGCTTGACGTCCATGTGAGTGACGCCTCTCCGATGGATCGACTCCAGGGCGTCCGCGATCGAGATCGCGATACGGAGCGCGTCCTCCAGCTTCAGCTTGCCCGCGCTGATGAGCTCGTTGAGCGGGCGCTCGCCCGCGTCCTCCATGATGAGCGCCAGGCTGCTCCCCACCATCTCGATCCCATAGACCCTCACGACGCCCTGCAGCGCGAGGTCTCGGGCGATGGCGTATTCGTACTTGAGCTTCGCGATCTCGACAGGCAGCGGGCGCTCGCTCTTGAGCCGCTTGATCGCCACCGGGGAGCGGTCGCTCTCTCGAACCCCCCGGTAGACCGTCGTCGCCGAGGATTCGTGGATGACGCCCGTCAATGTGTAAGCTGCCCCACTTGCCATAAATACATTCTCGCGGGTTCGGGTCATGGCAGCAAGGGAATCCCTTACAGGCGCAACCTGACGGAGCCGCCCAGGTGATCCACTGGGGTCGGACGTAGCAGCCCGCGGCAGGCGAGCGTCGGCGTCGCGCGCGCCGCCCGTCCGCCCCTCAGGCGCGCCGGCCCAGCAGGAACGCCGCCAGCGCCTCCGCCTTCGGGACCAGCGTGCCCACCTCGAGGAGCTCGTCCTTCGTGTGGAAGCCGCTCCCCCGCGGCCCCAGCCCGTCGATGGACGGGATCCCGATCTCGGCCGTCGAGCTGGCGTCGGATCCGCCGCCGAGGAGGGGCGCCTCGGCGTCGCCGAGCCCCGCCGCCCGCGCGCAGGCCGCGTACTCACGGCAGAGCGCCGCGCTCGCGTCGGTCCGCGCGAGCGGCGACCGCGCGATCTCGCCCTCGACCTGCACGGCGGTGCCGGGCACCTCGGCGGCCGCCTCGCGCGCCGCCGCGGCGAGCGCCGCCAGCATCGCCTCGCCGTCCGCGCGGCTCACGAAGCGGAGGTCGACCTGCGCCTCCGCCGCGTCGGGCACCGTGTTCCTGCCCTGCCCTCCGCTCACCTTGCCGACGTTGACGGTCACCCCCCGCCCGTAGTCGGTGAGCTGCTGCGCCCGGTCGACGAAGCGCGCGAGCGCCCAGATGGCGTTCGCGCCCTGCCGGTGCGCGTTGCCGGCGTGCGCCGCCTTGCCCGTGGCCCTCACCGTCGCGCCCCCCGTGCCCTTGCGCGCGGTGATGATCCGGTCCCCCTCGCGCCCCGCCTCGAACACGAGCGCGCACGCGGCGCCCGCGAGCTCGCGCTGCAGCAGCGGGCGCCCCTCGGGCGACCCGACCTCCTCGTCCGCCACGATCGCGAACCGCACCGGGATCGCCGGCAGCGCGCCGATCCGCTCGAGCGCCCTGAGCGCCTCGATCACCACCACGAGCCCGCCCTTCATGTCGAGCACGCCGGGCCCGCGCGCGAGCTCCCCGTCCAGGCGGAAGCCCTCGAAGACCCCCGGGGGGAACACCGTGTCGAGGTGCCCGACGAGGGCGACGTGCCCCACCGGCGACGCCTTGGCCGCCTCGCTCTCCGCCATCCAGTGCGCCGCGTAGCGCGCGCTCGCGAACCGCCGCACGCACAGGCCGGGGATCGTCGAGAGCTCGTTGGCCAGGACCTCGCCCACCGCGTCGCCGCCGCGCGGGTTGTCCGTGAACGAGTTGAGGTTCACCAGCCGCTCGAGGAGCGCGAGCATCGGCTCCGCGCGGCCGGACAGCGCCTGTCGGAGGGCCTGGATCACCGCGCCAGCATGCCACGGAAGCCACGGAGGGCCGAGCGCCGCCCGCGCGGGGTGGCGCCGGCGCCCGCTCGCGCTGCCACCCCGCGCGCGGGCGCGGGCGCGGGCGCGGGCGGCCTCTGCACGGGCCGCAGCAGAAGTGGTACGTGTGTCCCTCATGAAATGTCCCAGAGCAGCGCGGAGGCGCCCGTGACCACGGCGGCGGGCCCGCTCGTCATCAAGCTCGGCGGCGAGGTCGTGGGCGGCCCTGCCCTCGCCATCCTCTCCAGCGACCTCGCGGCGCTCACCCGCGCGGGCGCGCGCGCGATCGTCGTCCACGGCGGCGGCGCGCAGGCCACCCGGCTGCAGGAGCGCCTCGGCATCCCCGTCCGGCAGGTCGCCGGCCAGCGCGTCACCGACGCCGACACGCTCGACGTCATGAAGATGGTCGTCGCCGGCAAGCTCAACGTCGACCTCTGCGCCGCGCTCGTCGCCGCGGGCGCGAGGCCGGTGGGGCTCCACGGCGCGAGCGGGCCCGCCCTCTCGGCGGTCAAGCGGCCGCCGCAGATCTACGCCGGCGCCGGACCCGAGCCGGTGGACCTCGGCCTCGTCGGCGACATCACGGGCGTCGATCGCGCGCTGCTCGAGCTGCTCGGGAGCGGCGGCTACTTGCCCGTCCTCGCCTGCCTCGGGGCCGGCGCGGACGGGCAGGCGTACAACATCAACGCCGACACGGTCGCCAACCGGGTCGCCGTCGAGCTCGGCGCGGCGGGGCTCTTCCTCGTCAGCGACGTGCCGGGCGTGCTGCGCGACGTCTCCGATCCCGCCTCGCGCATCCCGAGCCTCACGGTCGCCGAAGGGCGCGCCCTCATCGCGAGCGGCGCCGTCACGCGCGGGATGATCCCGAAGCTCGAGGAGTCGTTCGCCGCGCTCGCCGAAGGGGTCCGCCGCATCCACATCCTGGGGCGGCTCAAGCCCGGCGATCTCGCGCGCGAGGCGAGCGAGCCCGGCGCGATCGGCACCGTGCTCGTCCCCTGAGCCGCCCGGCGCGCCTCGCCCGAGCCGGCCGCGCGCCGTATGCTCTGGCCTCGTCGCCGTATGTCCTCCGCCTCATCGATGACGGACGCCGCCCTCGGGTTCGCCGAGGCGCACCGCGAGCAGCTCGCCATCGGCGTGGGCGTGTGCCTCGCCAGCTTCATCGCGGGCATGGCGCTCGTCACTGTCGTGCTCGTCCGGCTGCCCGAGGACTACCTGGAGAGGCAGGAGGAGTCGCCCTTCCTGGAGGGGCGTCCGGCCTGGGTGCGCGGGGCGGCGCGCGTCGGGAAGAACCTGCTCGGCGTGATGGCCGTCACGCTCGGGATCCTGCTGTCGCTGCCCGGCGTCCCCGGTCCGGGCGCGCTGGTGATCCTGATCGGCGTGATGCTCCTCGACATCCCCGGCAAGCGGCGGCTGGAACGGCGGCTCCTCGGGGCGCCGCGGGTGCGCGCCGTCGCCGACCGCGTGCGCGCCCGCTTCGGCCGCCCTCCGCTGCGCGTTCAGGCTGGCGCCCGCGGCTCTTCACCCGGCTCACCCGGCTCACCCGGCGCGCCCTGAGCGCCGCGGGCGCCCTGCGCGGGCGCCGCCGGCCCTCCCTTCGGGGCCGCGGCGCGCCGCCGGAGGTGCCACCCGAAGAGCGCCGCAGCGAGCGCGAGCGAAAGCCCCGCCGAGATCCACTCGCGCGGCGCGAGCAGGATGCAGCCGGCCACGAAGGCGCAGCTCGCGAGCGCGAGGCGCTCTTCAGCGTCGGGCGCGTCGGGCGCGTCGGGCGCGTCGGGCGCGTCGGGCGCGTCGGGCGCGTTGGGCATGGGGCGCACGTCGCCCTCCTCGTTACCGTCCCGCGCCGCGCGCATCAAGCGCGCCGTGCCGTCGCGATCCTGCCCACAGGGCGTGACCCGGCGCGCTCACGCGTCGCGCTCCTGGTCGCCTCGTGCGGCGCCAGCGCGGTTGCGGTAGGTAGGGGATGGGAACGGCGAGCGCTCCGCTCGCGCAGCATCGATCTCGACGCCTTATGAACGCAAAAGACGATCGCGACGAGGGTGGGCCCGAGGGCGCGCTCCGGAACGAGGACCCCGGCGAGAGCCGCGAAGCAGGCCCGGAGGCCGCCGCCGCGAGCGGCGCGGGCGACGGCGCAGCGCGCGCGGCGCAGCGCGACGGGGCCGCCGGGGACGACGGCGCCGCGGAGGGCGGGCACGACGAGGAAGACGGCGCGGCGCCGGAGCCGCCTCCGCGGCCGCGCGGGCCCTCGATGTGGGACATCCTCCGGGACAGCTTCTTCACGTTCGACCGGCGGACGCTCGGCTTCACGCGCATCCTGCTCGGCTTCTTCCTGATCGGCGACCTGTTCCGCCGCAGCTGGGCGTGGTCCGACATGTTCGCGGACATCGGCGTCCTGCCGAACCACGTGAACCTCTGGCGCCCGCAGGGCGGCGGGAACTTCTCGCTCGTCAACGCGTTCTCCACGCCGGGCGAGCTCTGGGTCCTCTGGGCCGTGATCTTCGCCACCTACGTCTGCCTGCTCATCGGCTGGAAGACGAAGCTCATGCAGGTGCTCTCGCTCGTGTTCGTCACGAGCATGAACGGGCGCGTCCTGCTCATCGAGAACGGCGGCTACGTCGTCCACAACCTGCTGCTGCTCTGGACGTGCTTCCTGCCGCTGGGCGATCGCTTCTCCGTCGACGCGCTCCTCGCGTCGCTGAAGCGGAGCCGCGAGCGGACCGCGGACGATCTGAACGACCGCTCCACGCTCGACGACCCCCGGAAGCCGGACGCCTATGTGACCGTCCTCGGGCCCGTCCTGCTGATCCAGCTCTCGGCGATCTACTTCTTCAACGTGGTGCACAAGACCGGCCCCGCCTGGAAGAACGGGACCGCGGTCCACTTCGTGCTCTACGTCGACCGGATGGTGACGCCGATCGTGGCGGACATCCGCGACTACGCGCCGAACTTCCTCATCCTGTTCATGACGAGGATGGTGATCTCGTTCGAGGCGGCCATCCCGGTGTGCCTGCTGTCGCCCCTCGGCCGGGTGTGGGCGCGGCGGCTCACGCTCGTGATGATGAACCTGCTCCACGTCGGGTTCGGCACGACGTTCGTGCTGGGCCCGTTCGCGTGGGCGCTCTGCGTGTTCTCCACGCTCCTCATCAGCCGCGAGGACTGGGAGATCGCCGCGCGCACGATGCGGCGCGTGCATCGGACCCGCGTGGTGCTGTTCGACCCGCGCTCGCCGGGCGCCGTGCTCGCCTGCCGCGTGCTGAAGCGGATGGACCGGTTCGGCCTGCTCACCTTCGAGGCGTCGAGCTCCGCGCCCTACGGGCTCGCCGTGCGGCGTCCTGGCGGCGAGGCGGCCGAGGGGGCCGCGGCGCTCGCCGACGTCATCGCGGCGATCCCGCTCGGCCCCGCCGTGGCGTGGGCGCTCCGCCTGCCGCTCGTGCGCGACGCGGCGACCGCGGCGATGGAGGCGGCGCACCGCCGCAGCCTGGGCCGGGCGCTCGGCGCGCGGATCCCGGAGCGCTCCGAGATCGCGCCCCCGCCGGCGCCGCTCCGGCTGGCCGGCCGGAAGGTGCTCGCGACGTTTCGCGAGCTCGCCGTGCTCGTGATGTTCGCCGGCGCGGTCAACCAGGCGGCGGTCGAGCTCTGGGTCATCAAGAACCGCTGGAAGGTGCCTCACCCCGAGCCGACGCGTGTCCTCTCGCAGAAGCTCCGGTTCCTCCAGGGCTGGTTCATGTTCTCACCGAACCCCGTGATGGACGACGGGACGATCGTCGTCGACGCCATCACGGTCGACGGCCGCCACATCAACCCCTTCACCGGCGAGCCGCCGAACTTCGACCTCCTGCACGCGAAGAGCTTCGCGTACACCCAGATCTGGTGCGACTACTTCGCCCGCATCAAGCTGCCGGCGAACACCGCGTACCGGGACGCGATGAAGGAGTACATCTACCGGTACCCCGAGCGCACGGGCCGGCCCGAGGACGCGATCGTCTCCGGGGAGGTGTACTGGGTGAAGGACTGGAACCCGAAGTGGGGCAGCACGCAGAGCTACGGGGAGGAGCGCGAGAAGCTCTTCCTCTTCCAGAACCCGAAGGCCCAGGCGCGCGCGCAGGCGGAGCCTCCGCCGGCGCCCGGCGCGCCCGCGGCGCCGCCGAGCCCTGCCAACTAGCGCTGCTGCGGGAAGTCGGCCGGGGAAGGGAACCGCCAAGCCGCCAAGGACGCCAAGAAAACCGGGGAATAGGGCGGATGCCCGGACGGCCCCCTTCCCCCTCTCCCCCTTGGCGTCCTTGGCGGCTTGGCGGTTTTTCTGCCGCTCCGGGGCAACCTCCTGCAGTCGTGCTCGGGCGCGGGGAACCAGGGGAAGCAGGGGGACCTGGTGGGGCGCCCAGGGTCCTCCCCAACGACTGACCGGCGGTGGAGAAAAACCGCGATCCATGCTTGACAGCAGCGCCCCGGCGAGTAGAGTCCGCGCTCTCGAAAGCGAGGGCCTGTAGCTCAGTTGGGAGAGCGCTAGAATCGCACTCTAGAGGTCGCAGGTTCGATCCCTGTCAGGTCCACCCTCGAAGCAGCTCAGTTCTCTTTCTTAGCCGTTCTTCTTCATCCTCCACGCCATTGCCACGCTCTCGAAGGCGTGTGACCGCATGTGAAGCGGTCCACGGAGAGCGCATGAGCTCGATCGGTCGCGAGGTGACCGCGATGAGGTGCTCCCGTCAGCACGGGGAGGCAGCGCGCTGAGCGCCTGCCGCGGCGTTGCCTGACGTCGCCCTGTGCCTCGCGGCGCTGAGCGCCCGCGCGGCTGCGGATGGCGCTCACCCGGCCGCGTGCGCCAGGCCCATCCGCGGTGGATGAGGTGGAGCGTCCACCGGGACGGCGCGCGGCGCGATCCGAGGAGCACATCGGTGCGCGGACACCGCGCGGCCGATGTGCTCACCCCGCCGGCGCCTCCGCGCTGTCCGCGGCGCGAGGCTCGCCGAGACGGCGCGGAGGAGCGGCCCGCTCACTCGTCGATCGGCTCGAAATCGGCCTTGGTCGCGCCGCACTCCGGGCACATCCAGGTGTCAGGCAGGTCCTCGAACGAG
This sequence comes from Sorangium sp. So ce281, assembly GCF_051527395.1. Taxonomy (NCBI): domain Bacteria; kingdom Pseudomonadati; phylum Myxococcota; order Polyangiales; family Polyangiaceae; genus Sorangium; species Sorangium sp. So ce281. The sequence continues at coordinate 498,137 of NZ_CP150322.1, read as the reverse complement.
GTCCCGGGCGCAACGCCTGTGTCGGGGTCACCGACCGCCGGGTCATAGACGAATCCGCAGACCAGACACCGATATTTCTTCATCCGTGGTTCTCCTCAGGAGCTCGACGAGCGGCGCAAGACGCTACCACGAGGGCGGACACGGCCGCAGATGAACCTTCTGGTCCGCAGCTCTCGCCGCAGCGCCCAGATCCTGCGCCACGAGCGCGCGCGCCGCCCCGGCGATCGTGGGCCCGAGGGGCGGGCGCCTCAGGGCGGCGCCGGAGCGTCGCGCACCGCGCGCTGCTTCTTCCGCAGCACGCGCGCGATCGGCCCGTAGGCGAGCCGGAGCAGCCACCGCGGGCAGATGACGCCGAGGTGGATGACGAGCCACGCCACCACCCCGGGCACCACGAGCGCGCGGCCGCGGTCCACCGCGCGGACCAGCGCGCGCGCGCAGCGCTCCGGGGCGATCGACAGGAGCGCGGGCGGCTCGAGGCCCGTGAAGTTGCCGGCCACCTCGTTGAACTCGGTCCGCACGGGCCCCGGACAGACCTGCGTCACCCGCACGCCGGTGCCGGCGAGGTCGAGGCGGAGCGCTTCGGTAAAGCTCGTGACGAAGTGCTTCGTGCCGACGTACGAGGCCATCCCGGGCCCGAACGTCAGCCCGAAGCCGGAGCTCACGTTCGCGATCGCGCCGCGCCCGCGCGACACCATCGGGCCGACGAGCCGGTGCGTGAGGTACGCGAGGCTCGTCACGTTCAGCGCGATCATCTGCTCGGTGCGCGACCACGCGGAGAGATCGAACACGCCGATGTCACCGAAGCCGGCGTTGTTGACGAGGACGTCGACCCCCCCGACCTCGGCCTCGACGGCGAGCAGCATCGCGTCGACCGCCGCCCGATCGGTGACATCGCAGCCGAAGGCGAGCACGGCGAGCGCCGGGCGCGCCGCGGCGAGCTCGGCGCGCAGCGCCTCCAGGCGATCCTTGCGGCGCGCGACCAGCACGAGCACCCGGGCGCGCTGGGCGATCTCGTGCGCCAGCGCGCGGCCGATGCCCGACGACGCGCCGGTGATGAGCACGACCCCGCTGTCGATCGGCGATTGCACGGCCGAAGGGTTGCCCGGCGCCCCCCGGGCGCGCAAGGGGCCCCTCGCCGACCGGCCTCGCATCGTCCCGTCCACGCTCCCGCGCTTCCGCCCTCCGGCGTTTCCGCGCTCCCGCGCTTCCGCCCTCCGGCGTTTCCGCGCTCCCGCGCTTCCACCCTCCGGCGTTTCCGCACCTCCGCGCTTCCGCCCTGCCACAGCTCGCCCGCTACACCCCGCAGGCCGCGCGAGCGCGCCGCGCGACACCTCGGAGAAATCCGGTGAAACGGAGAAGCGCACCTCGGAGGAGATAGGCGCGCAGGAGGCACCTCGACATCCATTGCGCTACCTTCGAGACCGCGAGTCGCAACCGGCCGGTAACACGCATCACCCCGGGGGCGCCCCCCGCGACCGCCGCCAGCTCCGCGCCTTGGCCGGCGAGCGGCGACGGCGCGGCCGCGGCCGCGGCGCGCGTTGACGTCCACGGCGGCTCTCTCATACCGTGGACGGCGTCCTCACGAAGCCAGGAGACCTCATGCGTTGGCCCTCATCTCTCATCAGTGTGCTCTTCCTCGCCGCCGGGCTGGGCGCCTGCGAACGATCCGCGGAGTACGAGCACAAGGCCCCCCCGGCCTCGAGCACGGCGAAGCCCGCCGCGGCGACAAGCGACGTGAAGCCGCTCGTCTTCGATCCGAACGACGTCAAGTCCTTCAAGGTCCTGCCCGCAAAATTCGAGACGGACAAGAACACGATCACCGATGACAAGGTGACCCTGGGAAGGATGCTGTGGTACGAGACGCGCCTCTCGAAGAACCACGACATCTCCTGCAACTCGTGTCATGGCCTCTCGACCTACGGCGTCGACAACAAGCAGTTCTCCTCCGGGCACAAGGGCCAGCTCGGCGGCCGCAACTCGCCCACTGCGTACAACGCGGGCCCCCACATCGCCCAGTTCTGGGACGGCCGCGCGGCCACGCTCGAGGACCAGGCCAAAGGGCCTATCCTGAACCCCGTCGAGATGGCCATGCCGGACGAGAAGCGGGTCATCACGACGCTCAAGTCGATCCCCGAGTACGTGAAGCTCTTCAAGACGGCCTTCCCCGACGACAAGGAGCCGATCACCTACGACAACATGGCCAAGGCGATCGGCGCGTTCGAGCGCGGCCTGGTCACGCCGTCGCGCTTCGACAAGTTCCTGGGCGGCGACGACAAGGCCCTTACCGCCGAGGAGAAGGCCGGGTTCCACAAGTTCATCTCGCTCGGGTGCCCGACCTGCCACACGGGCGTCGCCGTCGGCGGCTCGACGTTCCAGAAGCTCGGCCTCGTGAAGGAGTTCCCCGGCCTCAAGGACAACGGGCGCTTCGACGCCACGAAGGACGAGAAGGACAAGTTCTTCTTCCGCGTCCCGAGCCTCAGGAACGTCGAGAAGACCTTCCCGTACTTCCACGACGGCTCGATCGCGACGCTCGACGAGACCGTGACCAAGATGGCGTGGCACCAGCTCGGCGTGGAGGCCAAGCCCGAAGAGGTGAAGGCGATCGTCGCGTTCCTCAAGTCGCTCACCGGCGATCTCCCGACCGACTACATCAAGCAGCCCGAGCTGCCCAAGAGCGGGCCGACCACGCCCAAGGCCGACCCGACGTGAGCGGATCACGCGGATCACGCGAATCACGCGAATCACGCTGATCACCTGATTGCGCCGGGAGGGCGGATCGGCTCTGCTCCGCCCTCCCGGATGAGCACGAGCTCCAGCGACGACGGGCGATCCGCGCCCGCTCCCGAGGACGGAGCGGGCGCGTCCGCGGAAGGGGCTCGCGACGCGAGCGAGGGGCGCACCGCGAGGGCGCTCGTCTTCGTGCGCGAGCGCTTCGACGGCGCGTGCCTCGCCTTCCCCGTCGCGGCGCCGGACGTCGCGAGCTTCGGCCGCGACGAGGAGGTCCTCGTCGAGCAGCAGCTCTTCCTGCGCGAGCACGCCGCGCGCGCCCGGCCCGAGGCGGTCTCCCGGCTCTCGTTCCCGCAAGGGACGGGGCTCCTCTCCGTGAGCGTCCCCGTCCCGCGCGACGACCTGCCGCGCAAGCTGCGGAACGAGGTGCCGGTGAGCTTCCCCTGCGTCGTCGTGCCGGCCGGCGAGCTGGACGCGCGCGGGCAGGCGGAGACGCCGGCGGCGGAGCGCGGCGATCGCGACGCGTGGGTGCTCGTCCCGAGCCTCGGGCACGCGTTCTACGTGGAGGCGGGCGAGCCGATCGAGACGGCGATCCGGCACGAGGTGCGCCGGCTGCTCGCGTCGCAGGTCCTGTCGACGTGGGAGCACCTGGGGCTCCTGCCCGGGAGCGCGCACCGCCTGGAGGTGCTCCACGCGCCGCTGCCCGAGCCCGAGCGCGCGGGCGGGCACGGGCCGCGCGGCGCCTCGATCGTGGAGCGCGCGCTGCGGAAGAAGGCCGTGGAGACGCTCGTCGCGGTGGCGACGCCGCTCCACGTGGCGGCGCAGCGGAGCCCGCTCGCGACGCCGCCGCTCACCTGCCGCGACGCGGAGCTCGCGCGCCTCGCGGCGCTGCTCGACGGCGAGGAGCGCCTCGGCGTGCTGCTCGTGGGCCCGGAGCACGCCGGGAAGACCGCGCTCGCGCTGGCGTACGTCGCCCGCCAGACGCGGCTCGTCTACGCGACGTCGGGCGCGCAGCTCATCGCGGGCATGAGCGGGCTCGGGCAGTGGCAGGAGCGCATCCACGGCGTGATGGAGGCCGCCGCCGCGCTCGACGCGGTGCTCTACTTCGAGAACCTCGACGATCTCCTGGCCGAGCGCGTCGACGGGGGGCACGTGGACCTGGCCGGCGCGATGCGGCCCTACCTCGACGAGGGGCGGGTGCGCGTCCTGTGCGAGCTCCGGGACGACCGGCTCGACGCGCTCGAGGGGCGGCACTGGGCGTTCTTCGCGGGCCTGAGCCGCGTCCGGATCGATCCGCTCTCGGCCGCCGATACCCGGAAGGCGCTCGCCGCGCGCGCCGAGCGCGACGGCCGCGTCGAGCCGCACCGCCCCGCTGTCGCGGGCGACGCGCTGACGGCGCTCGTCGATCTCGCGGAGCGCTACCTGCCCTACAGCGCCTTCCCGGGCAAGGCGGTCCGCCTCTACGAGGACCTGCGCGCCGTGCACGAGCGGGAGCGGACCGCGCAGGGGGAGCCGGTCACGCTCGGGCGGAGCGATCTCCACGAGCTGTTCTCGATGCGCACGGGGATGCCGGCGTTCCTGCTGCGCGACGATCTCCCGCTCCGCGTCGACCGCGTGGCGCGCGACCTCGGCGCGAGCGTGGTCGGGCAGGAGCGCGCGGTGCGCGCGCTCGCCGAGACGATCGCCGTGGTGAAGGCGGGGCTCTCGCCGCCGGACAAGCCGCTCGCGGCGTTCCTCTTCGTGGGGCCGACGGGCGTCGGCAAGACCGAGCTCGCCCGCGCGCTCGCCGGGCTGCTCTTCGGCTCGCCCGAGCGGCTCTCGCGGTTCGACATGAGCGAGTTCTCGAGCGAGGGCGCGGCCGATCGCCTGATCCGCGGGACCGACGGCGCGGGCGGGCTGCTCACGCAGCGCGTGCGCGAGCAGCCGTTCTGCGTGCTCCTGCTCGACGAGATCGAGAAGGCCCACCGGGCCGTGTTCGATCTCCTGCTGCAGGTGCTCGGCGAGGGGCGCCTGTCCGACGCGCGCGGCAGGACGGCGTACTTCCACAACGCGATCGTGATCATGACGTCGAACCTCGGCGCGGCGGAGCGGCGCGCGCGGGCGGGGTTCGCCGGCGAGCGAGGCGCGGAGCGGCCGGAGGATCAGGCCGCGCTGGACGAGGCGCACTACCAGCGCGTCGTCGCGGGCGCGTTCCGGCAGGAGTTCGTGAACCGCATCGATCGCGTGGTGCCGTTCCGGGCGCTGACCCGGGCGGAGCTCGCCGAGGTCGCGCGCCTCACGGCGCGGCGCCTCGCCCAGCGCCGCGGGCTGTCCGAGGCGGGCGTCGCGCTCGAGGTGTCGGAGCGGGCGCTCGCGCGGCTCGCCGAGGACGGCCACGCGCCGGCGTACGGGGCGCGGGCGCTGCGGCGCCACGTCGAGGAGCACCTCGCCGCGCCGCTCGCGCGGCTGCTGGCGAGGCTCGGGGGCGACGCGCGGGATCTCGCGGTGTGGGTCACCGAGGCGGGCGAGCCTGAAGCGGCGGCGCCCGCCGACGGCGCCGTGGTCGCCCGCGCCGAGACGCCCGCGCTCCGCCTCGTGGCGCGGCGGCGGCGCGCGGCGAAGGCCGCGCAGCAGGCGTTCGGCGTCGAGCAGGTCGGCGAGCTCCGGCGCGAGGTGGACCGGTGGATGGGCCTCGGGCCGCTCGAGCAGCTCAAGGAGCAGATCGACTTCCTGCTGACGCAGCTGAGCCTCGCGAGCGGGCCGTCGCGCGATCGGCGGAAGGAGATCGACGCCGCGGCGCTGCAGGCCGAGCACCACCGGCTGAGCGAGCTCTGGGGGCAGCTCGAGCGCGCGCAGGAGGAGATGCACGGCGTCGAGGAGCTCGCCCTGATGGCGCTGCTCGAGGGCGAGGAGGTGCGCGGGCTCGCGAGCGAGGCGCGCGCGGCGTGGGAGGGCGTGCGCAAGGTGCTGCCCCGCGCGCTCGTCGCGACCGAGTCGCGGCGCGACGCGATCACGCTGATCCTGGAGGAGCTCGACGCGGGGGCGTTCGAGCGGTGGCTCGCGCCGCTCCTCAAGGAGCTCCCGCGGCGCGGGTGGGGCGCGACGCTGCACATCGACGGCGACCGGGCCGGGCCCGGCGACGGCGCGTGGCCCGCGAGCCGGCGGTGGGGCCCGCCGCGCGCTCCGGGCGACGTGCTGGACGCGCTCGACAAGCCGAAGCGCGGGTTCCGGAGCGTGCTCCTCCGCTGCACCGGCGCGTACGCCGGGGCGTTCCTCTCGCTGGAGCGGGGGCTCCACCGGGTGGTCACGCGCAAGCGGGACGCGGGCGAGGCGGGCGAGGCGGGCGAGGCGTCAAAGGACGGCCGGCTGCACGTGTTCGTGCACTTCGTCGCGCACGCGGCCGACATCGCCGAGGACCAGTGGGAGCACAGGTCGCTCGCCCCGCCGCCCGCGGGCTCGGCCGCGGCGCGGCGGCGCGGGGCGGCCGCGCGCGAGCTCGACGAGGTCGAGGGCGCGGCGCTGATCGCGGGGCGCAGGGCGCGGATCGCGATGGATCCGGCGTGGTACTGGGAGCGGCTCGACGAGGTCGCGCTGACGCACCTGCTCCTGCTCGAGGACGAGGGGAGCGGGCTGGATCGGAGCGAGTACTTCAGCGCGGGCGGGGACGGCCCGGCGCTGGATGATTTGCCGGACGCCTGACCTGGCAGAGCCACTACCCTGAGGCCGTGCACTTCACGATCCCGCTCTTCGAACGGCGGACGACGAACGTCGAGTGCGTGACGCTCGGCCTCGGCCCGAGCACGCGCTCGCGGGAGGGGCGGCACGCGGAGCGCGTCCGGCGCCTGCTCACCGACGAGCTCAGGCCCGTCTTCGAGAAGGCGCGCGCGGCCGAGCTCGCGCGCTTCGAGTTCCCCCGCGGCATCCGGCTCGAGAAGGTGCGCCTCGAGCTCACGCTCTCCGGCACCGCCGAGCGGCGCAAGGTGAGCGGGCTCTGTCCCGTCGTGATCGAGCCGCGCTGGGCGTCGGAGCAGGAGCGCGTCGTCTTCGCCTACCACCCCGCCCGCCAGGGCGAGGCCGCGCCGATCCGCGAGGATCTCCCGCTGGACGAGCAGCTCCGCGCGCTGTTCCAGGTCGCGTGGGCCGCGCTCGACGACGACGAGATCGCGCGGCTCTGGAGCCGGGGCAAGGAGCGCATCACGGCGCTGTCGTTCTCGTGCGCCCCGCGCTCGGCGCTCGCCGATCTGCCGGATCGACCGGGCGACGACGACACCGGCGCCGATCCGGCGTTCCGCTGGAAGAAGCGCCGGGGCCTCAAGGTCCTGCCGAGCCTCGGCGTGAGCCTCACGCAGCGCGCGGCCCAGGGCAACCTCGACGCGGGCGTGCCGCGATCGCCGCAGCGCGAGCAGCTCGCCTTGCTGCTCGGCGCGGGCAGGGCGCAGCCGGTCGTCGTCGTCGGCCCGCCGGGGTGCGGCAAGACGACCCTGATCCACCGGGCGGTGCACGATCTCCTCGCGGCCGACGGGTACGGCGCGCACAAGAACCTCGACCGCGTCCGCGACGTCGTCGCCGTGAGCGGCCGCAGGCTGATCGCCGGGATGAGCCACCTCGGCGACTGGGAGAAGCGGTGCGTCGAGCTCGTCGAGGACGCGCGCAGCCGCGGCGCGATCCTCGTGATCGACGACCTCCACCACTTCGGCCGGATCGGCAGGTCGCGCGAGAGCGAGCGCTCCCTCGCCGACTTCTTCCGCGGCCCGCTCTCCCGCCGCGAGATCGTGATGGTCGGCGAGTGCTCCCCCGAGGCGTTCCGCCTCCTCGAGCAGGAGTCCCCGTCGTTCGCGGCCCTGTTCACGCCGCTCTTCCTCCCCGAGGCGACGCCCTCCGAGACGTTCCGCCTCATGGTGCGGGAGGTCCGCGCGCTCGAGCAGCGCCACGCCGCCCGCGTGAGCCCGTACGTGCTGCGGACGATCCTCGACCTCGGCGGCTCGCTCCTCTCGGCGCAGGCGCTGCCGGGCAAGGCCGTCGACCTCCTGCGCGAGGTCGTCCGCGCGGGCGTGACGCCCTCGCCCTCCGGGGAGCCGGGGCCGGCGCGCGGCCACGCGCCGCGGCCGGTCGGCTCGCAGGACGTGCTGCGGCTCCTGTCGCAGAAGACCGGCGTACCGCGGCTCCTCCTCGGTGGCGACGAGCCGCTCGACGCCGGCGCGCTGGAGGAGGAGCTCGGCCGGCGGGTGATCGGCCAGCCGGAGGCCGTGCGCGCGGCGGCGGACCTCGTCGCGCGCATCAAGGCGGGCCTCGTGGATCCGCGGCGCCCGTACGGCGTGTACCTCTTCACCGGGCCGACGGGGACCGGCAAGACCGAGCTCGCCAGGTGCATGGCGGAGCTCATCTACGGCAGCGCGTCGCGCCTGCTCCGCTTCGACATGAGCGAGCAGAGCGGCCCGGACGCGCCGGCGCGGCTCGTCGGCGATCGCTACGCGCCCGACGGGCTCCTGACGCAGCGGGTGCGGGAGCAGCCGTTCTCGCTGGTGCTGCTCGACGAGATCGAGAAGGCGCACCCGTCGGTGCACGGCCTCTTGCTCCAGCTCTTCGAGGACGGGCGGCTCACGGACGCGGCGGCGAGGCCCGCGAACTTCCACCACGCGGTGGTGGTGATGACGTCCAACCTGGGCGCGCGGTCGCGGGCGCTGGTCGGCTTCGGCGGCGCGGGGCTGTCGGAGGCGCGGGCGCTCGCGATCGCGGAGGAGTCGGCCCAGGAGGTCGCGCGGGCGGTGCGCGACTTCTTCCCGCCGGAGCTGTTCAACCGGATCGATCGCGTCGTGCCGTTCCGGCCGCTGACGCCCGAGGTGGCGGTGCGGGTGGCCGAGAAGGAGCTCGACCGGCTGCTCGGCCGGCGCGGGCTCGCCGAGCGGAGCGTCTTCGTGCGCCGGGGCGCCGGCGTGGCCGAGCGGATCGCGCGCGAGGCGTTCGTGGCCGAGGACGGCGCCCGCTCGGTGAAACGGTTCATCGAGGACGAGATCGGATCGCTGCTGAGCGACGCGCTCACCCGCGGCGCGCCCGCCGCGATGCAGGTGATCCGCATCTTCACGACCGCGCGCGGCGACGGCGCCGCCGCGGCGGGCGAGGGCGCCGCGTCACCCGGGTCACCCGCGTCACCCGCGTTTGCGCTGCACCGCGAGGCGCTCGCGGAGGCCGAGCCCGCGGCCGCGGCGTGGGCCCTCGCGCCGCTCATGGCGAGGCCGCTCGGCGCGCTCACGGCGGAGCTCTCGCCGCTGCTCGAGTTCGTCGACGCGCTCGATCGGAGCGACGGCCTCGCGCGCCTCTCCGAGCGGATCCGCTACCACCTCGCGGAGCACGGCCGGACCGCCGCGGAGGGGCCCGAGGCGCACGAGCACGCCGAGGCGATCTACAACCTCGACGCCATGCGCGGCGCGATCCGGGCGTTCCGCGAGCGGATCGACCTCGTCCGGCGGCGGAGCGGCGACGACGACGAGCAGCAGCACCTCGACCTGGAGGTGCGGCGGTTCGGCTACGTGACGGTCGAGGACGAGTGGAGCCGCTCCCGGGTGCGCCTGTTCCACCGGCGCCAACTGCCGGGCCCGCTGCGCCGGCCGGCGAAGCAAGAGGTCCTGGAGTGCATCGCGGAGGGCCACGCGCTCCGGCGCGCGCTCCGGAAGGTGGACGAGCCGGGCCAGCACGCGGTCCTGATCGAGCTGCTCCGCGCGGCGCGCTTCGACGAGAGGCCGGCCGGCGCGCGCGACGAGCCCGAGGAGGGGCTCTTCGAGGCGCTCGCGCGCGCCTACGGCGAGGCGGGGGGCGAGGTGGAGGGGTGGGCGTGCGCGCCGCTCGGCAGCGCGTCCGACGGCGACGGGCGCGCGCGCGTGGTCGAGCAGGGCCGCGGGGCGGCGGGGCTCGAGGCGATGCTCGCCGCCCCCGGCCGCGGGGCGGAGCTCCTCGTCCTGAGCGTCGTGGGCCTGTGCGTGATGGACTTCTTCGAGCTCGAGACGGGCGCGCACGTCTGGACGTCGCTCTCGCGCGGCCCCGAGGTGGTGCGGGTGCGCGTCCTGCCGGCCCGGCCGGGCCTCTCGCCGGCGGGCGCGGTCCGGGAGCACCTCGACCTGCAGGCGGCGTTCGACGAGGCGGCGCGGCGCGGGCGCGCGCTCCCGCCGAACCCGGCCGAGCTCCTCCCGGTGGTGCGGCGGGTCCGGTTCGACCCGCCGCGCCGCCCGGGCGCGACCGCGCCGATCGAGATCGAGGACTACGTGATGGGGTACGCCGAGTCGTCGCTGGTGCGGAGCCTGTCGCAGGCGCTGGCCCCGCTGTGGCTGCTCCGGATGAGCCGGGAGGACGTCGCGTAGCCGGCCGCCCCGGGCTGCTGCCCCGGGGACGCGCCGGCGGCGGCGGACGGCCTCTCAGGGCAGCCGGAAGAGCGGGCGACCGTACGCCATGGAGGGCCAGGGAATGGCGGCGAGGATGACGAGCAGCGTGACGAGGACGCCGAGCGCCAGGCGCCGGTGCTGCGCGGTGGGGTCCGGGGCTCGCTTCGCCCGGGCCCAGGCGACGTGGGCGACCGCCACCGCCACGATCATGCCGAAGATGTGCTCGACGGCGAAGAAGCGCAGCGCCGCGATGGGCATGGCGGCCTTCAGCGCGGCCAGCGACGTGGGCCTGAGCGGGCTGAGCGCGGTGTAGAGCAAGACGCCGAGGAGGAGCTGGGCGTCGAGCGAACCGACGAACGCCGCGCCGACCTTGCGATCCGCCGCCGTCCAGGGCCCCCGCTGGGCCCAGCCGCGGACCGACCGCGCGAGCGCCAGGAGCCCGAGCAGCAGGACGACCCAGCGCAGCCACGAGTGCGCGACGAGGACGAACGAATAGATCATGGACCTTGCTTTCCGGCCGCGGTGCCGGCCTCGATGATGTACTGCGCGATGTCGGCGAGATCCGACTCCCGGACGCCGCGGAAGCTGGGCATCGGGGGGACGTCGGCGCGCTTTCGCCCCGGGGTCACGGCCCAGCGGACGATGCCCGCGGGATCGGTCCTGTAGAGCCCTGCGATCTCGCTGAGCGGAGGGCCGACCAGCTTGGCGCTGGGGGCGTGGCACGCCGCGCAGAGGGTGGAGAACAGGGCCTTGCCCTTCGCGGCCTGCGGCGAGAGCGCGACCGCCTCCTCGGCGGGGTCGGGCTTCTTGCACGCGGCCGCGAGCAGGAGCAGGGCGGCGAGGATCGGCGACCACTTCATGCGGGCGGGCCGGAACATAGCGCGCGGCGGCGCCGCGTGGGGCGGGCGTCGTGCGGCGAAAATCGCCAGGGCGCCGCGCGCCCGCGGCGAACGTCGCGTAGGCGGCCGCCATCTCGCGCGGCGTCACCTCGTAGGAGCCGAGCGCGAGGGACAGGTAGGCGCCGAGCTTCGACGTGATCCCGAGCTCGCGCGCCCACGCGACGACGGCCTCGGGGTCGCCCTCGAAGCGCACGCGCACATCCGCGCGCCGGAGCCAGCGGCGCCACCGCGGCGCCCGGATGGCGTGTTCCAGCCGCGCCACGGTATCACGAGGACGGGCGCCGCGGAGGGCGCCGGCCAGCCGCCCATCCATCGATGTTCCGCTCGCAGCTCATCCGCTTGTCCTCGAAGGAATTGCCCGCCAGCGGCCGCGCCGATCGCGACGAACGTCGTGCGAGGCACGCTGTCCTCGGGCCAGCGGCCGAGCCCTTCGATCGTGATGGGCCGCGCTGCCGATAGGCCATGGGGCACTGCCGCGCTCGCTGCGCGCCCCTCTCTCGCCGCTGTGCTCGAGCGCGAGGTCCGGACCGCGCGTGGCACCGCGTCTCCTGCTGGAGCGTGGCTGTGACCCGAGAGTGGGGCGCTGTCGGCTGCTTCCAGGCCTCGGATCTGAAGACCGAGGGCCGCCGCGACTGACAGGCTCTCCATCACGTGTTCACGTGGGGGGAGGAGCCGGAGCGGGAGAAGGCGTATGCGTGGGGGCTGCTCGCGCTCTACAATCCCTCGGCGACACCCAACGTGATGAATGACGGTCCGGTGCCGGACTCGATGGCTGCCATCGCGCTCCACGACATCCATGCGGACGAGGAGCTCTGCTTCGACCACGGCTACACCTGGTTCGCTCCTCGCTGAGGCGAGGACGCGAGCGCCGTGGCGGCGACCATACCGCTCCGGCTCACGTCGACGATGCCGGCGCGCTGGCAAGCGCCCGTCAGCCTCGCCGGCGCACCGCGCTCGCCTCGTGAGGCCGCGGCATCTCGGTCAACGCTCGGGCCGGACTGTCGTCGTTGCGGAGGTGAGGACGGGATTCGAACCCGCGTATAACGGTTTTGCAAACCGTTGCCTAACCACTTGGCTACCTCACCGACTGTTCGAAGCGGCGGGAGGTCATGCCTCATCTCTGCCCGGCTGTCAACGCCTTTGATACCCCGTCTACCTTCACGCGGCCGAGCCGCCCCTTCAGCCGGCGCTCCACCGCGCTCGTTCCGTCGTCGTTCCCCGCCGTCGTTCCCCGCCGTCGTTCCCGTCGTTCCCGTGGTTCCCCGTCGTCGTTCCGGCTTCCAGTTCCCTCCCGTCCCGATCCTGGAGCCGCCGGAGGGGGCTCCGGCGCCTCCCCTCCGCAGCCCTCCAGAACACCCGCGCCGCTTACTGCTCGCGCACGCCGCGCCGTGGCCTTCCCGCGCGCGGCACCCTCTCCCGCCCCCCCAGGGCTCGCCCGAGGTAGCTGGCCGCGTAGACCGCCCGCCGCGTCGCCTGGAGCAGCCCGCGCGGCACGATCCCCTTCCCCGTCTGGAACGGGTTGAAGCGGAGGGCGCGCTGGTCGATGTCCACCGGCTCGTACAGCTCCATATCGGCCACTGCCATCCACCGCGCGCGCGAGCCCGCTCGCCTCACCTCGAGGCGCAGCAGCGCGAGCCCCGCCGCAGCGGCGCGCTCCAGCTTCTCCACGCGGTTGCCTTTCACCACCGCCGCGCGCAGCGGCACCAGGCGGAACTCCGCGCGACCGAAGCCGGCCACGTCGAACCGCGCCAGCGGGTAGTAGTCGTTGTCCAGGAAGTCGTGCCTCTTCGTCGTGAAGACGGCGAACGGGAGCAGCAAGAGTCGGCGCGCGCTCACGAAGATGAGGTCCTGATCGCCGGCGCTCGCGGCCGGCGTCACCTCTTCGCTGGTCCGGAAGCGCACCGCGACCCCCAGCACGTCCGGACGGCGCTCGCCCTTGCCGCCCCGCCACCGCCATATCCCGCCCGAGAGCCGCACGAGCGCCGGCCCCGCCAGCCGCTGCGCCAGCGCGCCGACCTCGCCCTCCACCACGAGCGCCTTCACCCCCGCGCAGTAGACCACGCCGTCGGGATGGAACAGCCTCGCTCTCCGGATGAAGCTGCCCCCCAAGGCGATGGGAGACAGCGCTGCCCCGATCACACGCCCAACCGCTTCCAAGAACCGCATGGTGACCCCTCCCTCGAACCTGGAGCGCCGGGGGCCAATCGCAAGTTGGGCGCGCCCCGACAGCGCACCTCCCGCGGCGCTCACCCGCGGCGAAGCGCCGAGATCCGCTGTTCTCCGCGGGCCATCCGTTCTCCCGCGCGACGGCGATTCCAGGGAAGCGCCGTGTCCCCGGCGCTCCCTCTCGTACCGCTCGTGTCGAGCCCTCCAGCGGCCCTCGCTCCGTCGCGCGCGACGGAGCGCGCGCGTCACCCCGCGCCGGCCTTCGCCGCCGGGTCGATCTCCGGAGCGGCGTCTCGCTGCGCCCGGTGCTCGATAAGGCGCTTCGCCACGAGCGTCAGGAGCGCGAGCAGGACGAGCAACGAGGCGACCGCGAACGCCGCCGAGAAGTGGAACTCGTTGTAGAGCACCTCGACGTGCAGCGGCATGGTGTTGGTCTGCCCCCGGATATGCCCCGAGACGACCGACACCGCGCCGAACTCGCCCATCGCCCGCGCGTTGCAGAGCACCACGCCGTAGAGCAGGCCCCACTTCGCGTTGGGGAGGGTGATGCGGAAGAACATGCTCCACCCGCTCGCACCGAGCGACAGCGCCGCGTGCTCCTCGTCGGCCCCCTGGCTCTCCAGGAACGGGATGAGCTCGCGCGCGACGAACGGGAACGTCACGAACGTCGTCGCGAGGATGATCCCCGGACGATCGAAGATGACCCGGAGGTCGTGCTCGATGAGCCAGGGGCCGAACACCCCTTGCGCCCCGAAGAGCAGGACGAAGATCATGCCGGAGATCACCGGCGAGACCGCGAACGGCAGATCGATGAGCGTGACGAGGAGGCTCTTCCCCGTGAACTCGAAGCGCGCGATCGCCCAGGCCGCGGCCACGCCGAAGACGAGGTTGAGCGGCACGGCGACGACCGCGGTCGTGAGCGTCAGCTCGATGGCGGCGATGGCGTCCGGCGCGGTGATCGCCCGCCAGTACCCCGCGAGGCCGTCCTTCAACGCCTCGATGAACACCGCCACGACCGGCAGGAAGAGGAAGAACCCGAGGAACGCGAGCGCCCCCGCCGTCAGCGCCCAGCGCACCAGCGGGGGCTCGGACGTCGCGCCGCGCACCGCCCCGCGCGACCTGACCCGCAGCTTGCCGGCCGCGCCAGCCACTACGGCGCGACCCCGGGCGCTCTGGTCCCCGCGGGCCGCTCGGGCGCGGGCTGGGGCGCTTCGACAGCGCTCCGCGACGACCCGCGCGCGCCGCTCCAGGACTGGAGTCGGTTGATCAGGAAGAGGAGCACGAAGGAGCAGAGCAGCATCACGAGCGCGAGCGCCGTCGCGCCCGCGTAGTCGTACTGCTCGAGCTTGGTCATGATGACGAGCGGCGCGATCTCCGTCTTGAAGGGCATGTTCCCGGAGATGAACACGACCGACCCGTACTCGCCGAACGCCCTCGCGAACGACATCGCGAACCCCGTGAGGATCGATGGCCAGAGCGCGGGCAGGAGGATGCGACGGAAGATCTCGAAGCGGCCCGCGCCGAGCGACGCCGCCGCCTCTTCCTGGTCGGCCTCGAGCTCCTCCATCACCGGCTGGACGGTCCGCACGACGAACGGGAGCCCCACGAAGGTGAGCGCGATGACGACGCCCAGGCGGCTGAACGCGCTCTGGATCCCGAGCGGGTACAGAAACTGACCGACCCACCCCTGCTGCGCATAGATGGCCGTGAGCGCGATGCCGCCGACCGCCGTCGGGAGCGCGAAGGGCAGATCGACGAGCGCGTCGACGATCGACTTGCCCGGGAAGCTGTAGCGCACGAGCACCCACGCCACGAGGACGCCGAAGACCGCGTTGATGCCCGCCGCGATGAGCGACGCGGCAAAGCTCATCTTCAACGAGGCGACGGCGCGCGGCGAGGTCACCACCGCCCAGATCTCGGCGGGCTGGAGCGTCGCCGTCCTGAGGAAGATCATCGACAGCGGGACGAGCACGAGCAGCGACAGGTACGTTACCGTAATCCCCATCGTCAGCCCGAAGCCGGGCAGAACGCTCTGTCGCCGCCAGAGGAGAGCCACGAAGTCTACTTACCGGCCTGGTAGATCTGGTCGAAGACGCCGCCGTCGGAGAAATGCGCCTTCTGGGCTTTTTGCCACCCGCCGAAGACCTCGTCAATCGAGAAGAGCGCGACCTTCTGGAAGACACCCTCCGACTCGGCCGCCGCGAGGATCGCCGGGTTGCGCGGGCGGTAGAAGTGCTTCACCGCGATGCGCTGGCCGTCCTCCGTGGAGAGGAAGGCGAGGTACGCCTCCGCCGCCGCCCTCGTCCCGCGCCTGTCGACCACCTTGTCGACCACCGCGACAGGCGGCTCGGCGAGGATGCTGATCGACGGCACGATCACCTCGAACTTGTCCTTACCGCTCTGCTTCACCGCGAGCAGCGCCTCGTTCTCCCAGGCGATCAGGACGTCGCCGAGCCCACGCTCGACGAACGTCGTTGTCGAGCCGCGCGCCCCCGTGTCGAGGACGGGTACGTTCTTGAAGAGCCGGCCGACGAAATCCTTCGCCTTCGCCTCGTCGCCGCCTGCCCGCTTCAGCTCGTACCCCCACGCCGCGAGGTAGTTCCACCGCGCCCCGCCGGAGGTCTTCGGGTTCGGGGTGATGACCGCCACGCCCTCCTTCACGAGATCGTCCCAGTCCTTGATGCCCTTGGGGTTGCCCTTGCGCACCAGGAAGACAATGGTCGACGTGTAAGGAGCGCTGTTGTCCTTGAGGCGCGCCTGCCATCCCTCCTTGATCAGCCCGGCGGACGCGACCGCATCGACGTCGTAGGCGAGCGCGAGCGTGACCACGTCCGCCTCGAGCCCGTCGATCACCGACCGGCCCTGCTTGCCCGAGCCGCCGTGCGATTGCTTGACGGTGACGTCCTGTCCGCTCTGCTCCTTCCAGCGCTTCGCGAAGGCGGCGTTCACCTCTTCATAGAGCTCACGCGTGGGGTCGTACGAGACGTTCAGTATCTGCACCGACCCCGACTTCGAGGCGCCGGCCGCGTCGCCCTTCGAGCACGCCGAGAGCGCCAGCGCCAGCGCCCAACAGAGCATCGTCATCAAGCATCGCATCGATCGTCCCTACTCCCTTAGCCAGTGGCGAGATAACGCGATTCCCGCTGCGCCAGCGCGTCGAGCAGCTGCTGGAACCGCGAGGCGCCGCAGCGCCGGGCCATGAACGCCGCGCGGCCGAGCTTCTGGCAGAGCTTCTTGGCGAGGAGCACGCCGCCGTGGCTGTTCACGTCGGTCAGCACGATCACGAGATCGGCCCGCTCGATGGCCGCCCGCAGCTCGGCCGCCCCGCGGCCGCCCGTGTTGCCCGTGTGAAACTCCAGATGGTGCCCCGCCTGCAGCGCCATCCGCTCCAGCTGGGCCTGGTTGCGATCCAACCCACCAATCCAGGTGATCCGCATCGCTCCGCCTCCTTGCTCCTCGCAGCGGGTGACCGCCGTTATAACGGACATATCTCACGCTAAAGCAGAGGGCGCAAGGGAGATCTGCCAAAATAACGGAGGACATGTCTTGGATACCGGAGGGACACGAGGCCGGTGGGGTCCGGAAATGGGGCGGGGTTGCCTACCCGCGCGAGCCGTAGGTCATGACGAGGTACATGACGGCCTCGACGCTGCCCGGGTTGCGGTAGCTGTGCGGGCTGTCGGCCTCGAACAGGATGGCGTCGCCGGTCTCGATCAGGCGCCGCTCGCCGGCCACGGTGATCTCCACCGAGCCCTCGGTGACGATCAGGTTCTCCGCGGTGCCCGGGGCGTGCGCGTCGGCGTGCTCGACCGAGCGCGGCGCGAGGCGGAGCTCGTAGAACTCCACGTTGCGCGGCCGGTCCATCGGGAAGAGCGCCCGGGAAGAGAAGTCGCCGTTGCGCGAGCGCAGGATGCGCGCGTGCGAGGCCTGCATGACGGTCGTGACGGGCGAGGTCGCCTGGCTCATCAGCGCCGAGAAGGGGACCCCGAGGGCGCGCGCGATCTTCCAGAGGACGTTGATGGTCGGCGTGCTCTGGCCCAGCTCGATCTGCCCCAGCATCGCCCGGCTCACCCCGGACGCCTTCGCCAGGCGCTCGAGCGACAGGCCCCGCTCGGCCCGGAACCGCTTCAGGTTGGAGGCGACGACCGGCGTGAGGTCCGACGCGTCGTCGAACACCGGGTCGTCCCCGCCAGGCTCGCTCGCCGGGGGCGCGGGTGGGGACGGCGGCTCGGCGGCCGCCGATCGCGCGGGGGTCTGGGCTCTGCGTGCCTTCACTGGACGCGTATCCGCCATGGTGGAGGGCGCGCGTCAAGCGAGCGGGGGGAAGGGCGCGCTCAGGGGCCGCCGGAGACCGCCTCCGCGACCGGGCGCGCGGGCGACGGGCGACGCACCGAAGGCACGGGCGCCGCCAGGAGCACCGGCGAGGTATGGCCCGTGATGAGGCGGGCGCCGCGCTTGAAGGTGATGTACTGCCACATCCACGCGAACATGACGGTGAAGCGGTTCCTGAAGCCGATAAGGAACAGCACGTGGACGGCCAGCCAGGCGAGCCACGCGAGCGTGCCCGACATCTGCAGGCGCCCGACCTTCGCGATGGCGCGCGAGCGGCCGATGGTCGCCATCGTCCCCTTGTCGCGGTAGGCGAACTGCCCGCGCGGGCGGCCCTCGAGATCATCGAGGATGCAGCGCGCGACGAAGCGCCCCTCCTGGATCGCGGCGGGGCTGAGGCCGGGCACGTCGACGCCGTTCCGGTCGCGGAGCGTGGCCATGTCGCCGATCGCGAAGACGCTCGGGTGCCCGGGGAGGGAGCAGTCCGGCCCGACCTTCACGCGGCCGACGCGATCGAGCTCGACGCCGAGCGCGCGCGCGAGCGGGGTGCCGCGGACCCCCGCGGCCCAGATGACGGTCGCGGCGGGGAGGCGCTCGCCGTCCTCGAACAGCACGCCGTGCTCGTCGATGCTGCGGAAGCGGCGCCCCTTGATGACCTCGACCCCGAGGGACGTGAGCTGCTCCTCGGCGCTCGCCGAGAGGCTCTCCGGGAAGGCCTGGAGGATGCGGGCGCCGATCTCGACGAGCAGCACCCGCGAGAGCGAAGGCTCGAGGGAGCGGAAGTCGCGCGCGAGGATGTAGCGCGCGAGCTCGGCGAAGGCGCCGGCCATCTCGACGCCCGTGGCGCCGCCGCCGATGACGACGAACGTGAGCAGCCGCCGCCGCGCAGCGGGGTCCTCCTCGCGCTCGGCGGCCTCGAAGGCGAGCAGCATGCGCTCGCGGATGGTGAGCGCCTCGTCGAGGTTCTTGAGCGCCGGCGCGAACCGGGCCCACTCCTCGTGGCCAAAGTAGTTGTTCGTCGCGCCGACCGCGAGGATCAGGAAGTCGTAGTCCAGCGGGTCGCCGTCGACGGTGACGCGCCGGCCGGCGAGGTCCACGCCCGTCACCTCGCCGAGCAGGACCCGGACGTTGCGCTGGCGCGACAGGACCGATCGGATCGGGACCGCGATGTCGGCCGGCGAGAGGCTGGCCGTCGCCACCTGATAGAGCAGCGGCTGGAACAGGTGGTGATTGGTCCTGTCGACGAGGGTGACCCGGACGGGCGCGTCGCGGAGCGCCTTTGCCGCGTTCAGGCCGCCGAACCCTCCGCCGACGATCACGACGTGAGGCTCTCTCGCGGTCGTTGCCATGGTGCCTCCTGGCGAGGAACGCTTCCTCGGTGGCACGACGATGGTAGGGGGCGCGGATCACCGCGGCAAGCAGGCGCAGCGCGCGGGCGCGGCGCCGCGATCGCTCATGCTGCCGCGGCCTTCACGTCGCTCGCCGCCTCGGTCTTGCCGTCCGGCGCTTCGCCACGCAGCACCTCGGCGAGCAGCTTCCGGCCGCGGTGCAGGCGGCTCATGACGGTGCCGACCGGGACGCCCAGCCGCGTCGCTGCGTCCTTGTAAGACATCTCCTCGAGGTCCACGAGCACCAGGGTGTCACGGAAGGTCGGCGGGAGCGTCGCGAGCGCGCGCCGCACGCCGGGCGAGAGCGCGTGCATGTCGGCGCAGCGCTCCGGCGCCGTCCACGCGCACGGGTCGGTCGCGAGCACGTCGAGGGCGTTGCGCTCGCGGCGGCTGCGCCGGCAGCGGGTGATGAACACGCTGAAGAGGATCTGGTGCACCCACGCCCGCAGGTTGGTCCCGGGCTCGTAGCTCCCCGCGAACCGGATCGCGCGCTCCACCGTGTCCTGCACGAGGTCCTCGGCCGTCGCGGGCGTCCGGGAGAGCCGCAGCGCGCGGCCGAAGAGCTCCGGTGTCATTTCGACAAGGCCCCGGAGCAGCTCGTCGACCGCTCCCCGCGCGCCCTCTCCCGGCGCCGTCCGCGCCGCGCGCGCCACACCGAAGGACGGCCCGCGCCCGAGCGCGCGCGGCGCGCCGGGCGGCGGCGCTGGGTTCGAGGACCGGGCGGGGGCATGAGCGGCGTGGACGAGCATGGCGGGACCTCCTGCGTATCCGGCACTGGCAAGGCAGGTGCCACCGCGCGGACCTCGCGAAGGCCGCGGATCGCGCTGAACGGCGCGGGCGGAGGCACGCGGGCGCGTGTCAAATCGACAGCAGGGAGAGCGGGCGCGCCAGGGTGGCGAGCCGCCCCGCGGCGCGCCCGGCCCGGCGGCCCCACCCCCGCGGGCGCCGGGCGAGGCGTCCAGCCGAGCGGGCGCCGGGCGGGGCGTCCGGCGGAGCAGGCGCTCGCGTCACGTCGAGAGCGGGTCGCTCCCGGCGGCCAGCGCGGCGATCAGGCCCGGGACCAGCTCGGCGATCTCGCCCGCGAGCAGCCCCCGATCGCTGCCCGTCTGCGCGCGCCACACATCGCCGGCGAGCGCGTGGATCAGCACCCCGGCGCTCGCCGCGGCGGTGGGATCCATCGAGCACAGGAGGGCCGCGATCATCCCGGTCAGGACGTCGCCCGAGCCGGCGGTGGCGAGCGCGGGGTTGCCCGCCATGCAGATGAACATGCGGCCGTCCGGGAGCGCGATGATCGTGCGCGCCCCCTTGAGCACGACGATCGCCCGGGTGAGCGCCACGGCCTCGCGCACGGCGCCGAAGCGGTCCTCCTCGACGGCCCGGGCGCTCCGGCCCAGGAGCCGCCCGAGCTCGCCGGAGTGCGGCGTCATGATGAGGCTCCCGCGCGCGGTAGCGAGCGCCTCCGGGCGCCCCACGAAGTGCGTCAGGGCGTCCGCGTCGACGACCTTCAGGCCGTCCCAGCCGAGCACGACGTGATCCACCGCGGCCCGCGCCCGCTCGTCGAGGCCGAGGCCCGGGCCGATGGCGACCGCCCGCCGCCCGGCGAGCGCGCCGTCGAGCGACGCCGCGACGCGGGCCGGATCGATCGAGGTCGTCATCAGCTCCACGACGCGCGACTCCATCGCGCGCGCGGTGTCGGCCCAGGTGCAGATCGTCACGAGGCCCGCGCCCGTCCGCATCGCCGCGCGCGCGGTCAGCAGCGCGGCGCCGAGCTTGCCCGAGGAGCCGGCGATGACGAGCACGTTGCCCGCCTGGTGCTTGTAGACGCTCGCCTCGCGCGGGCGCAGCGACGAGCCGATCGTCTCCGTGCGGAGGACCTCCGCGACGTGGCCCACCTGGGCGAGGATCGGCCGGTCCGGGACCCCGAGATCGACGACGTGCACGTTGCCCGCGAGCCGCGCGCCCTCGGGCGTGAGCAGGCCGATCTTGAGGTGGCCGAAGGTGACGGTCTCGTCGGCCTGCACCGCGGCGCCGAGCGGCGCGCCGCTGTCGGCGTCGAGGCCCGAGGGCACGTCGAGCGCGATGCAGAGGCAGGTCGCCGTGTTGAGGACGCCGATGACGTCGGCGAGGTGGCCCTCGATGGGGCGGTCGAGGCCCGTGCCGAAGATCGCGTCGACGACGAGGTCGGCCCCCGCGAGCGCGACCTCGAGCGGGGCGAGGGAGGCGCCCGGGGGGAGCTCGGTCAGCGCGCCGCCGAGATCGACGTAGGCGTCGTGGTTGATGCGGCTATCGCCGGTGACCTTCTCGGACCGGGCGGCCAGGAAGACCTGGACCTCCGCGCCGCGGGCGAGGAGGTGGCGCGCCACGACGAAGCCGTCGCCGCCGTTGTTGCCGGCCCCGCAGACGACGACGACGCGGGCGTGGAGGGGGTACGTCGCGGGCTGCCCCGGGCTCGGGACGTGCCGCACCGGGAACGATCGGATGCGCGCGGCGCGGGCCTCCTCGGCGCCGCGGCGGCCGTTCGACGGCGGCGGGACGCTCCCGGGGCGGCCCCGGAGACCCGCCCCGGAGGGCAACGTCGCCGGCCAGAACGCCCGCGCGGGCGAAAGGCCGGACCCGAGCGGGTGCGGCGCGCGGAGCGCGGCGTCGCCGGGCTGCCCGGCGCTGCGCCCCTCGATGATCGCCGAGATCACGTCGGCGGCGCCGCGGCCGGCGTTCTCCATGAGGACCACGCCGGGGACGTGGCACTGGTGGATCGCGTGTTTGTCGAAGGCGCGCATCTGCGCGCGCGATAGGACCGGAATCACGAGCGCTCTTTCCCTTCGTCCAGGCTGGATCGGCTCTCGCCGTCCTCGTCCTCTTCGGTCGGAGATCGGCTCTCGCCGTCCTCGTCCTCTTCGGTCGGGGATCGGCGCTCGCCGTCCTCGCCTTCCTCGGTCGGGGATCGGCTCTCGCCGTCCCCTTCCAGGATAGCCACCGCCGCCGCCACGCCCGCATCATGCGTGATCGACAGGTGGACCCGCTGGACGCCCATGCGCTCGGCGAGCGCGCGCGCCGGGCCGTGGAGCGCCATCGTCGGCGGCATGCGCGGCGCGCCGCGCACCTCCAGGTGGTGCCAGCTGACGCCCGGCGCGCCGGCCATCGCCTTCACCACGGCCTCCTTCGCGGCGAAGCGGCCCGCGAGCGCCGTCGCCCGGTCCACGCGGTGCGCGAGCGAACGGCGCTCCGGCTCGGACAGCACCCGCTCCCAGAACCGCTCCCCCCATCGCGCGAGCGCCTCCTCCATGCGTCCGATGCCGCAGACGTCGATGCCGATGCCGAGGATCACGCGCCCCCCTCGCTCGGCCGAGCGTCCGGGCCGGCGGCCGGCGGCTGCACGGCGCCTCCGCAGGTGACGCTCGCCGCGAGGCGATTGGCGGGACGGACAGACACGGGGAAGGCCATGTGGCGACTCTACCCTATTCGACGGCGACGCCTCCTGAAACGCGATCCGCGCCTCGCCCCGAGCACAGACGCAGAAGCAGAGGCAGAAGCAGAAAGCGCGTCAACGGCGGCACGCGAGCGGGGAAGAGGCCCGGCGCGAGGCGGCCGGACGCGGCCTCGCGCGCCGCGCGGTCGCGGCGAGCGCAGCGAGCGCGGCCGTGGAGCGTCGCCCGCGCGCGCCGATCGCGGCTACCATGCTCGCGGCGCCAATGCAGACAGCCCTCGATCTGACGGTCATGCTCCCGCAGAGCGCCTACGATTACGGCGAGCGCTCGTCGGGCGAGGCCCACGGCGTGGTGCTGACCAAACCCCACGTCGTGAATCTCATCCTCGATCTCGCGGGCTACACCGCGGACCGGGATCTCGCGTCGCTGTCGCTGCTCGAGCCAGCCTGCGGCCACGGCGCGTTCCTGGTCCCCGCCGCCGAGCGGCTGATCCAGTCGGCGCGCCGCCACGATCGCGACCTCCTCGAGATCGAGCCGGCGATCCGGTCGTACGACGTCGAGCGAGATCACGTCGACCGCGCGCGCCTCGCGGTCGCCGGCGCCCTCGCGCGGCTCGGGCTGCCGCACGGCGACGCGACGCGCCTCTCGGGGGCCTGGATCGCCCACGGCGACTTCCTGCTCACCAGCCAGGGGCGCCGGTTCGACGCGGTGGTCGGCAACCCGCCCTATGTCAGGATCGAACAGCTCTCGCCCGAGCTCCAGGAGGAGTATCGACACCGGTACAGGTCGCTCTACGACCGCGCCGATCTCTACGTGGCGTTCATCGAGCGCGGCCTCGAGCTCCTCGCGCCCGGCGGGGTCCTCTCCTTCATCTGCGCCGACCGGTGGACCCTCAACCGGTACGGCGCGCCGCTCCGCCGGCTGCTGTCGAGGTGGTTCCGGGTGCGGTGCTACGTCGAGCTGCGCGGCGCGTCTCCCTTCGAGTCCGAGGTCGTCGCCTACCCGTCGATATTCGCCGTGTCGCCCGGCAAGACGGGGAGCGTCCCTGTCGCGACGCTGCGCACCGCCTCGCCGGAGGAGTGCGAGGCCGCGTCCGCCGCGCTTCAACGCGCGGAGGGACGGGCAGAGGGACGCGCGGAGGCGGGCGCGGCGGAGCGCGGCTCCGGCGTCGCCGTGTCGGAGTACGCTTCCTGGTTCGAGGGCGACGACCCGTGGGTGCTCGGCTCGCCAGAGCACCTCGAGGCCCTACGCGCGCTCGAGGCGCGGTTCGCGCCGATCGAGGAGGTCGGCGGGACGCGCGTCGGCATCGGCGTCGCCACCGGGAACGACAGGATCTACATCGTCGGCGAAGAGGTGGATATCGAGCGCGATCGCCTCGTGCCGATCGTCATGCGACACGATATCGAGGACGGCCGCATCCGCGACGCCAGGCGGTTCGTCATCAATCCCTTCGGATCCGACGGCAAGGTGGTCAATCTCGAGGAGTACCCCAGGCTCTCCGCGTACCTGCACGCGCACGAGGCCGAGATCAGGAGGCGCTACATCGCGCGGCGGGGCGGCGCTGGCTGGTTCCGCACCATCGATCGCGTGGCGCCGGGGCTGACCACCGCCCCGAAGCTGCTCGTCCCCGACATCGCGGGCTCCAACGAGGTGGTCTATGACGAGGGCAGGTTCTATCCGCACCACAATCTCTATTTCATCACCTCGGAGGGCTGGGACATGGAGGCCCTCGGCGGGCTGCTCGCCTCCAGGGTCGCCCTCTTCTTCGTGTGGTCCTATGCGGTCAAGATGCGCGGAGGCTACCTGCGCTTCCAGGCCCAGTACCTGCGGCGGATCCGCCTGCCCCCGCCGGAGAGCGTCGCGGAGGAGCTGATGCGCGATCTCCGCAGCTCCTTCCGGCGGCGCGACTTCGACAGGCTCGACGAGCTCGCGCTGCGCGCCTACGGCATCGACGCGCTGCCCGGGTTCGGCTTCCTCGACACGAGGAGATAGCCCGCTATCCGGGCCCACGCGCGGCGTGATACCGTCGCGCTCTCACGGGGTGCTCGCGGGCGAGGGGACGAGCGATGACGGCCGAGAAGATCGAGTGCGCTAGCCGTATCGAGGGGGTCGTCGTGTACGCGCGCGGGGCGATCGTCACCCGCCGCGTCGAGCTCGCGGCGCCGCTCCCCCGGGGGGCGGTCGAGATCTCGGTGCCGGGGATCACGCCGCTCGCCGAGCCCGGGAGCTTCCGCGCGCTCGTCGACGCCGCGGGCGGCGCCGCCGCAGGCGCCCCGGCGGCCTCCGGGCCCGCGCGCGACGTGCGCGACGTGCGCGACGTGATCGGCGTGCGCGCGCGGCTCGTCGTGCCCCCGGCGCCCGTCTCGAGGACGGCGCTCTCCGCCGAGCTCCGCGAGCTCGAGCTCGCGATCGCGCGCCTGTCGGCGGAGCGCGACCACCTCCGCCTCTGGCGCGACCAGCTCGGCGCCGTCGCGCTCGATCCGGAGCTCGCCCGGCGCTTCCGGCCGGGCGACCCGGCGGCCCGCATCCGCGACGCGCTCGCGGTGAGCCGCCTGCTCTCGGACGAGCTCGCCGCGCTCGACGCCCGCGCCGCCGCGCTCGACGCGGAGCTCGAGCGCGCCCGGAAGGATCTCCTCTGCGCCCAGCTCGACGCCGCCCAGGCGACGAGCGGCGAGGTCGAGGAGCGCGACCCGGCGCGCCTCGACGTGGTCGTGCGGCTCGCGCCGGAGCGCGGCGGCGCGGCCGGGGAGCCGGCGCTCCGGCTCGAGTACGCCGTGTTCGCCGCGCGCTGGTGGCCCGCCTACGCGGCGCGGTTCTCGCGCGGCGCGACCGAGGTCGCCTTGCAGCTCGACGCCCTCGTCGCGCAGGCCTCCGGCGAGGACTGGAAGGACGTGCGCCTCGCGCTCGCCACCGCCGATCTCGTGCAGGACACGCGGCTCCCGGAGCTCGCCTCGCTGCGGCTCAGCCGCGCGCAGCGCCCCCCGCGCCGCGGCTACCGCCCCGCGCCGGAGGGGCTCGACGCCATGTTCGAGGGGTTCGACCGCTTCGTCGCCGCCCTCCCCGAGCCGGCCGCGCGGACCACCGCGGCGCCTGGAAAGCTCCCGCCCGCGCGTGACGGCGACGAGGCCACGCGGAGCCTGGCCAGCCCGGAGCCCTTCGCGGCGCTGAAGAGGCCAGCGCCGCCTGCGCCGTCCGGCGCGGGCGCGCTGCCGCCCCCGGTGCAGGCCGCCGCGCCGATGGCGTTCGCCCCGCCGATGCCGCTCGCCGCGCCGGCGCGCAAGTCGCGCGGGCTGTCGCTCCCGTCGTTCGGCGGCGGCTACGGGGCGCCGCCCCCGCCGCCGGCTCCCCAGGCGAGCGCGCCCCCCGTCCCCCGGAGCGCCCTGGGCTCCGCGGCGAGCGTCGAGGCCAGCCTCGAGGAGGAATGGCTCGCTCCCGAGCAGGCGCTGGAGGGCGCCGGGGCCGCCCCGGCGCCGCTCGATCCCGCGCAGGTCGAGGAGTGGCTCGACTTCGACGCGCTGCACCTCCCCGGCGCGGGCAACCAGCGCGGCCGGCTCGCGCGCGACGAGCCCGGGCCCTCGCGGCGCACCGCGCGTCGGGCAGAGCAGGACATCGCGGACCTCGGCGCCCCGCCCCGGGCCGTGGATCCGCGCGACTCGCGCGGGCAGTTCGACCACCTCTACGTCGGCGAGAGCGCCGCCGACGTGCCGTCGAACGGCAGGCTCCACCGTGTCGCGCTGGGCGCCGCGCGCGCCCCCGCCGCGCCCCGGTTCGTGACCGCGCCCCGCGAGGCCGCCGAGGTCTACCGCGAGGCGCGCGTCGAGAACCCGTTCGACGCCCCGCTACTCGCGGGGCCGGTCGACATCTTCGTCGACGGCGCCCTCGCGGCGCAGTCCGCGCTCGGCCGCGTGGACCGGGGCGGCCTCCTCCGCGCCGGCCTCGGCGTCGAGGAGCGGATCCGGGTCGCCAGGAACGCGCGCGTGGACGAGTCGAGCGCCGGCCTGCTCGGCGGCTCGCTCGCCGTCGAGCACGCGGTCGTCATCGACCTCTCCTCGTCGCTCGGCATGGGCGTCGAGGTCGAGGTCCTCGACCGCATCCCGGTGACGGACGACAAGGACGTCGAGATCAAGCTCCTCTCGTCACAGCCAAAGGCCGAGCCGTACACCCAGGAGGAGCTCGGCGAGCCGGTGCGCGGCGGGCTGCGCTGGCGCGTCCCGATCGCGCCGGGTGGCAAGGCCTCCGTCGCCTTCACCTACCGCGTGGTGCTCTCGTCCAAGAACGAGATCGTAGGCGGTAACCGTCGGGAATAACAAAGGAAACGAGCGCACCATGGCAACGGATGCGAGCGGTTCGGACCGGGCTGGGCGGAGCGCCAGCGGCGGAGGGAGCGAAGAGAGCGGCGGCCACGAAGGTGCCCGCACGCCGCGCCCGAGCGTGGCGCGCGCGGTGACGCTGTTCGAGGATCGCGCCGAGGTCGTGCGCGCGGCGCGCGTCGAGGTCGAGGCCGGGGCGCAGTGGATCGCGATCGGCGGCGTCTCGGTGTTCGTCGACGAGCGCACCGTGCAGGCGCGCGTCGCGGGCGCGGATGCGGTCCGGGTGACGGCGGCGCGCGTGCGGTGGAGGGCGCACAGGGAGGCGGCGCTCGGCCGCGAGGCGATCGACGCGCTGGAGCGCGAGGAGCGCGAGGCGTCGCTGCGGGCGGGCGCCGCCGAGCGCGCGCGGGACCGGGCGTCGCGCCGCGAGGCCCACCTCGACCAGCTGCTCGCGAAGTGGGCGCGGGCGATGAGCGAGGTCCCGAAGGACGCCGGCGAGCCCGCGCGCCTCGCCTCGTGGCGCGGCGGCGCCGAGGCGCTGCACGCGGCGCTCGCCGAGGCGCTCGGCGCGTCGGCGGACGCGCGCGCGGCGCGGGCGCGCGCCGAGGAGGACGCCCGGCGCGCCGCAACGCGGCTGCGCGAGGGGTCGGTCGAGCAGCCGCGCTATGAAGCGGTGATCGAGGTCGAGGTGCACGCCCCCGGGCCGCAGCCCGTCGATATCGAGCTGACGTACCGCGTCGCGTGCGCGATCTGGCGCCCCGAGCACCTGGCGCGGCTCGCCGCCGGCGCCGCGGGCGCGGGCGGCGCGGCAGCGCAGGGGCCTGGCGGCTCGATCGAGCTCACCACCTGGGCGGCGGCGTGGCAGGCGACGGGCGAGGCCTGGGAGAACGTCACCGCGCGCTTCTCGACCGCGCGGCCGTCGAGGAGCGCCGAGGCGCCGCTGCTCGAGGACGACGTGCTCCGCGCGCGGCGCAAGACGGAGACCGAGCGCCGCCGCGTGATCGTCGAGGCGCGCGACCAGGCGATCGCCGCGGCCGGGCTCGACCGCGGGGCGCGGGCCGTCGACGAGATGCCGGGAGTGGACGACGGCGGCGAGCCGCTGATCTTCGAGGCGGCGGAGCCGGTGACCCTCCCCTCCGACGGCCGCCCGACGCGCATCGAGATCGCGCGGCGCTCGCTCCCCGCCGAGCTCGCGCTGGTGCTGTACCCCGAGGTCCACCCCGCGGCCCACCTGCGCGCCACGGTGACGCTGGACGGCGGCGGCGCCGGCGGACGGCCGCGCCCGCTGCTGGCAGGCCCGGTGCGCGTCGCGCGGGGCGGCAGCCTCATCGGCCGCGCCCGGCTCGATTTCGTGGGCGCCGGCGAGCCGTTCGAGCTCGGCTTCGGCGTGGACGACGCCGTGCGCGTGCGGCGCACCGTCGACGAGGAGCAGGACACCGCCGCGCTCACGGGGAGCCGCAAGATCCGCCGGCGTGTGAAGCTCTCCGTGTCCAACCTCTCCAGCAACGTGAAGCGGGTGCTGGTCACCGAGCGGATCCCTGTCAGCGAGGTGGCCGAGGTAGAGGTCGCGCTCGGCGAGGCCCCCGGCTGGACGCTGGACGAGAAGGACGGATTCCTCCGTGGCCACGTCGAGCTCCCTCCGAAGGGGTTGAAGACGATGTCGTTCAGCTACGAGCTCCGCGCCGCCGCGAGCGTGGTGTTGCCTTTTTGAAGCCGGGAAACGCAGAGAACGGGAACGTGCAAGGAGAGGAGCAGGGAAGCACGGAAGCACGGAAGCCGAGGCGCCGACGGCCGCCGTCGCACGGTTCGCGCGGAGCGCCGTTGACAGAACGCAGTGCGCTTCTGTAACGGATCGATCTCCCAGCGACTTCACTCGTGAAGGAGGAGGATCGCCATGAGGCAGCAGATCGACGGGGCCGTGGTGCTGACCGCAGCGGACGAAGACGTGATGGAGTATTTGCCCAACCGAGGCGTCTTCATGGCGCAGCTGCTGGGAAGAGACCGCGGTCACGCGTTCGGCTTCTACAGGGGCACGATGGGCCCCGGCTGTGAGATCTCGCGCGAGCTCCACACGGAGACCACCGAGACCATCTACATCCTGGCCGGGCAGGCGCTCGGCATCGTCGGCGACCGCGAGGTGCCCCTCGGTCCCGGCCAGATGATGCACGTCGAGACGAACGTACACCACGGGCTGCGCAACACGGGCGCCGGGCCGCTCGAGTTCCTCGTCATCGGCCACCCCGACTTCTGATCGCGCGGTCCGCTCCTTGAGGCGCGCCGCGCCCCTCCGGTTCGTCTCCAGCGCGCTCGCCGTGACGGCGCTGCTCGGCGCTGCAGCGGCGCGAGCCGAGCCGCACGCGGCGCCGTCCGGCGCGGCGACACGGGGAGCCGGCGACACCGCCGCCCTCCGTTCCGGGGCGGCGCTGCCGGGCGCGCCGCGCCGGGCCTCGCCGGAGGAGCGCTCGCGCGCGCGGCCCGAGGTCACGTGGGATCCGGCCTGGCCGCGCTTCCGCGTGAGCGAGTACGTGGCCACGGGGCTCCTGGCCGCGACCGCCTTCGGCACGCTCGCCATCGCGCCGTCGGAGGGCCGGTGGACGACCGTGAACGGCTTCGACGGCTCGGCGCGCGGCGCCCTGCGCATCCGCAGCGATCGCCAGCGCGAGATGGCGCGGGACGCGAGCGATCTCCTGCTCACGCTGATGACCAACCACCTCGCGGTGGACGCCCTTCTCGTGACCTGGTGGGGGCACGGCCGCGGCAGCGTCGCCTGGGAGATCGCGATGATCGACGTCGAGGCGCTCGCGCTCAACGCGGCCCTGAACGGCGTCGTCGCGGGGCTCACGAGCCGCGAGCGCCCCTACCGCGTCGGGTGCGCCGGGCCGGAGGCGCAGCAGGACCGCGACTGCCGGGGGAGCAAGCGGTACAGGAGCTTCTTCAGCGGCCACAGCTCGACCGCCTTCACGGCGGCGGGGCTCGTGTGCTCGCACCACGCGCGCCTGCCCCTGTACGGCGGCGGCGCCCCCGACGCGCTCGCGTGCGCCGCGTCGCTCGGGACGGCGGCGGCCGTGGCGACGCTCCGGGTCGTCTCCGACCAGCACTTCGCGACCGACGCGCTCACGGGCGCGGCGGTCGGCGCCCTGACCGGCCTCGGGCTCCCGTGGCTCCTGCACTACCGCGGCGGCGCCCCCGCCCCGGACGCGCCGCGCGGGGACGGCGTCACGCTCGGCTTCGCGCCCGCGCCGCTCGGCGGGTACCTGGTGGGCAGGTTCTAGCGATGGCGCTCCGCCGCGCGCTGGCCGCCGCCGCGGCGCTCGCCGGGCTCACCCTGCTGCCCGCCGGGGCCGGCGCCCAGGATCTGGCCGACCTGCCGTCGCCCGCCGGCGAGCCGCCGCCGGTGCCCTCGGGCATCGACCTCCTGCAGAAGCGCTCTTACTGGGCGCGGAGCGCCGCCGCGCGCCCGTTCCTCTCCGCGCTGATGGATCTCGGCGTGATCTATTTCAGGCCGAGCCTCGCGCTCGGCGTGGGCAAGCCGCACTGGTCCTGGCTCGGGATCGAGGCCTACGCGAGCGTGTCGCCGAGCGGCGGCGCGGAGTACCTGGGCCTCCGCGCCGCGCTGCCCAGCGTGGAGATCCGCGGCGGCGCGCGGTACGCCTTCTCGACGACCCAGTACTTCCTCGAGCCTCGGGCGTCGTACACGCGCAGGGACACCGAGCTCATGCAGGGCCCCCCGTCGCGGTACGTCGCGGCGGAGATCGAGGCGTCGGGCTCGATACCCTTGCTCGGAGGCAGCCTGTTCGGCGTCGCGACCGGCTATGCGGTGCTGGGGACGCCGGAGGGATTCTACCTCTACGAGGAGGCGCTCCACGCGGTGATGAAGCCGCCGTACCTCTACCGGGCCCGGCTCGGCTACATGGCGGAGATGGACAGGTTCGGCGAGCTCCGCCTGGGCGCCGCCGCCGAGGTGCTCGGCAACCCTGGCCGCGACAGCGTCGTCGTGCGCGTCGGCCCCGTGCTGGCCGTGTCGTTGACGCACCACCTGGACGCGGTGGGGACGGTGATGGTGGTGGCCGCGACGCCCGATCGGCTCGGCCTGCTGGGCGCGGATCTCGGCCAGCTCGGCCTTCGATACCGGTGGGCGACCGGCGATCGCTGGCCGGAGTTCCCGTGACGCATGCGCCTCCCGCGACGCGTGGTAAGCGTCCCTGGATGAACAGGCTCATCTCCCTGACGTTCCTCGCCGCGGCCCTCGCGGCGTGCACCCAGCCCGGCGAGGCGAGCGCGCCCGCGGCCACCGGCGCCGCCGCGCCGCAGCCCGCCAGGGCCGACGCCCCGAAGGCGAAGGCCGCGGACGCGCCGGCGGCTCAGGCCAAGATCGGGCAGCCCGCGCCCGATTTCACGCTGCCGGACCTCGACGGCAAGCCCGTCAAGCTGGCCGATCACAAGGGCAAGACGGTCGTCCTCGAGTGGTTCAACCCCGGTTGCCCGTTCGTGCAGCTCGCGCACCGCCAGGGCGGCCTGAAGGACGTGCCGGCGCAGCAGACCCAGAAGGGGGTCGTGTGGCTCGCCATCAACTCGGGCGCCCCGGGCAAGCAGGGCACCGGCAAGGAAGAGAACGTGAAGGCAAAGGGCGAGTTCGGGATGAGCTACCCGCTCCTCATCGACGAGAAGGGCGATGTGGGGCGCGCGTACGGCGCCCAGCGCACACCGCACATGGTCGTCATCGATCCGCAGGGTACGGTCGTCTACGCCGGCGCCATCGACAGCACGAAGGGCGGTGAGCCCGAGCCGGGCGAGCAGGTCACGAACTACGTCGATGCCGCGCTGGCCGAGCTCGCCGCCGGCAAGGCGATCTCCACGAAAGAGACCGAGGCGTTCGGCTGCACCGTCAAGTACTGACCAGCCCGCCGGCGGGCCCATGAGCAGCGGAGCAGCTGAACCCACCTCGGCATCATGTCGCGCGCCCCACAAGGAGCGTCGCGAACGGCGTCCCGCTCCTCGCTGCTCTCTCGTCGGATCGTTCATTGGCGCTGTCGTCGGCGCGGCGCTGAAACGTCGCTGAACGTCGCTGAACGTCGCTGAACGTCGCGCCCGCCGCCTGTTCCCGCCCCACGCCCATCGCCGCGCCGAGCGCATCGCACCCTGGCCCCCGCGCGGCGACAGGCCCAGTCCGGGGTGTTGACATGGACGTAAACTCAGGTTTACCGTTGGGCGACAGTTTTGTCACATCGCTCGTAGCTCACGCCTGAAGCGAGGCGCTCACTGGCACGCGGCAGGCGGTCCGGGATGATGGCGATTCGGGGCCATGCGCTGGGGGGCTCCACCTTCGCTGTTGAAAAGGGTCCGAGTCATGAGCCGAATGGGAGGAGCGGGCCCGGAGAGTGCGAACGCCGCGTGGCCGGCGAGCGAGGAGCCCACGTCCCGCCCCGTCTCGATCGCACCCCAGAGCAGGCCGCCCCGCTCCGCCCCGCCGGGGAGCTCGGGCGCCGCGCAGGAGACGGTGTTCCAGTGCGTCGAGCCGCCCTCGTCGCGCGTGCCGAGCAGGTTTCCCATCCGCAACTGGGATCGGTATGAGTGCGAGTCGCTCATCGGGAAAGGGGGAATGGGCACGGTCTACAAGGCCAGGGACCCGCGACTCCACAGGTACGTGGCGCTCAAGCTGATACGGGGCAACGATCCCGAGCTCGCCCAGCGCTTCATCTGGGAAGCGCGGGCCCAGGCCCGGGTCGAGCATCCGAACATCTGCAAGGTGTACGAGGTGGGCGAGGCGCAGGGCCAGCCGTTCATCGCCATGCAGTACATCGACGGCCAGCCGCTCCACCGGGCGGCGCAGCAGATGTCCCTCGAGCAGCGGGTGAAGCTCGTGGCCGACGTCGCGGACGGCCTGCACGCCGCCCACCGGCTCGGGCTGATCCACCGCGATATCAAGCCGGCGAACATCCTGGTGGAGCGGACGGCCGAGGGCGCCTTCCGCCCCTACCTCCTCGATTTCGGGCTCGCGAGGGACACCGCGGCGGACGCCCGTGCGACGGCGAGCGGCGAGGGGACGCCGGCGTACATGGCGCCCGAGCAGGTGTCCGGGGGCCAGCGCCAGCTCGACCGCCGCACGGATGTCTACTGCCTCGGCTCCACGCTCTACGAGGTCCT
The DNA here is from genome assembly GCF_051527395.1 of Sorangium sp. So ce281. NCBI lineage: Bacteria > Pseudomonadati > Myxococcota > Polyangiales > Polyangiaceae > Sorangium > Sorangium sp. So ce281. The sequence goes on along the minus strand of NZ_CP150322.1, from coordinate 465,397 downwards.
CGCCGGGCGCCCGCCGTTCGTCGACCCCTCGGTGACGAGCCTCATCGCCCGCGTGGCGCGCGAGCCGCCGGCGCCGGTGCGAAAGATCGACAAGCGGATCCCCGTCGATCTCGAGACCATCGTGATGAAGTGCCTCGAGAAGGAGCCCCAGCGGCGGTACGACTCCGCGAAGATGCTCGCGCTCGATCTCGAGCGCTACCTCGAGGGGGAACCGATCGACGCGCGGCCGATGGGCATCGGCTACCGCGCCCTGAAGCGCGCCAGGAAGCACAGGCTCGCGGTCGCGGCGGCCGCCGTGGCGCTCGTCGTGCTCGCGCTCTCGGGCGCCGTCGCCCTCCGCGCGAAGCTCGCCGCCGCGCGGCAGGCCGAGCTCGCCGCGCGCGTGGCGTCCCTGGCCGAGGGCTTCGGTCAGGACGTCAAGGAGATGGAGCTGTTCATGCGCTACGCCTACGCGCTCCCCCTCCACGAGGTGTCGCGGGAGAAGGAGGTCATCCGAGCGCGCCTGGGCGAGATCGACCGGAAGATGCAGGGCATGCGCGAGACGACGGGCGATCTCGTCGAGGGCCCCGGCCGCTACGCGCTCGGGCGCGGGCACCTCGCGCTGCACGAGCCCGAGGAGGCGCTCGCGCACCTCGAGGCGGCGCTCGCGAGCGGGTACGCCACGCGCGAGGCGAAATTCGCGGCGGGCCTCGTGCACGGCATGCTCTACCTGAAGGGGCTCGATCGGGCGCGGCGCCTCGCCGACAAGGGGGAGCGGTCCGCGCACCAGCTCGAGCTCGAGGAGCGGCACAAGCAGCCGGCGCTCAGGTACCTGAGGGACAGCGTGAGATCGGCCGCGGAGCCGCCGTCGTACGCCGCGGCGCTCATCGCGCTCTACGAGGGGCGGTTCGACGAGGCGCTCGCCGACGCGCGGCGAGCGTTCGCGCGATCGCCCTGGGAATACGAGGCGAAGAAGCTCGAGGGCGACGTCCTGCTCGCGAAGGGCACGGCGGCGCGCGACCTCGGGGAGCACGCGGCGGCGCTCGTCGAGTTCTGGGGCGCCGTCGCCTCGTACGAGGCCGCGGCGGAGATGGCCGAGAGCGATCCCGACGTCCACGAGGCGGCCGCGCGCGCCCTGAGCGAGATCATGCTGATCGAGGCGCAGCGCGGCGGAGACGCGGAGGAGGTCGTCGCGCAGATCATCGCCCGGTGCGACAAGGCGCTCCGGGCCAACCCGCGGGCGAGCGGCGCGCTCGCCAAGAAGGCCTGGGCGCTCGTGCACCGCGGAAGGCGCGACCTGTCGCGCGGCTCGGACCCGAGGTCGGACCTCGTCGAGGCGGTCGCGGCCAGCGAGCAAGCGGCCCGGGGCGACCCGTCGGACGCGACCGCGTACGGCGCGATGGGGGCGAGCTTCTTCCTCCTCGCGTCGCACGAGAGCGCCGTGGGGCTCGACGCGTGGCCCTCGCTCGGCCGCGCGGTCGACAGCGCGCAGCGGTCGCTCGCGCTCGACCCGAACTCCTTCTGGGCGTGGAACGACGCCGCCATCGCCTACGGCATGATGGCCGAGTACGCCGCGTCCCGCGGCGCCGATCCCCTCCCCCTCTTCGAGATCGGCGCGTCGTACGCCGAGCGGGCGATCGAGATCGCGCCGAACGACATGCCGCCGCTCCTCAACCAGGGCTGGCTCTACGCGCGGCGCGCGCAGTACGAGCTCGACCACGGGGCGTCGCCCGAGGAGTCGCTCGACGTGGCCAAGGACAGCCTCGAGGCGGCCCTGCGGCGGCGCCCGGACAGCTACCGCGCCTACAACAACCTGGCCCTGACCTACCTGATCCAGGGCCGGCACGAGCGGCTCACCGGCGGGAGCCCGGAGGTCTCGCTCGCGCGGTCGATCGAGGCGTACGGCGCGGCGGCGCACCTCAACCCGGACGATCTCGAGGCCAAGCAGGGCGCGGGCCTCGCGCGCACCGAGGCGGCGCACGGAGCGCTCCTCCGGGGCGAGGATCCGACGGCCGCGCTCCGCGCGGCGAGGGGCGCGTTCGAGCCCATCGTGGCCGCGAGGCCGCAGCACGCGGGGGCGCTCCTCGCGCTCGGGCACATCGAGCTGCTCTCGGCGCGGTGGGCCGCGTCGCGCGGCGGCAGCCCTGCGGCGGCGCTCGGCGCCGCGGAGCGGTCGCTGCTCCGCGCCCTCGAGGCGAACGGGGGCAACCCGAGGATCTTCGGCGCCCTGGCCGAGGTCCACCGGCAGCGCGCCGCCCTGACCAGGCCGGGGCTCCTCGACGTGCGCTCGGAGGTCGAGGCGGGGCTCGCGCTGATCGAGCGCACGCTGGCCATCGACCCGGGCTTCCCGCTGGCGAGCGCCAGGAAGGGCGCGCTGCTCCTCCTGCGGGCGAAGGCGGAGCGCGGGCGCGCGGCGCGCCTGGATCTGGCCCAGCGCGCCGGGGCCTCGCTCGACGAGGCGCTCCGCGGCAACCCGCTGCTCGCGCGCGAGTACGCGCCGCTCCTCGACGAGGCCGGGAAGGTCGCCGCGGCGAGCCACCCGTAGCCCCGGATCCCCGTGGCGGCGCTACCTGCGCCTGGGCCGCGCGAGCCTGGACATCGCCTCGTCGTGAGCCCACTTGACGCGCATGAACTCGCGGGCGTCGCCGCCGCGATCGGGGTGCGTGACGAGCGCGAGCCGGCGGAACGCCTGGCGGATCTCGTCCGCGCTCGCGGCCTCCGCCAGTCCGAGCACCGCGAACGGCGACGCGCCGCGCGCGGACGCGGGCCGCGACGGCGCGCGGCTCGACGGCCCGGGGGGCGGCGGGGGCGCCTCCCGCCGCGCGCGCGGCTTGGGCCACGGGGGCTCGCCGCGCAGGACGCGCGTCCAGGCCGTCGCCCAGGCCGGCTCGATCTCGACGAGCGGGCGCCCGGCGGCGCGCTCGGCCTGCGCCCGCGCCTCCTCGACGGTCCGCGCGCCGCCCTGGCTCGCGTCCGGAGGGCGGAACGGCTCGCGCGCCGGCTCGACCGTCCACCAGGCGGCCCACAGGAAGCGGCGGCGGCGGGTCGGGGTCACCGCGTAAACGCCGCGGAGCGGGAGCGTCATCGGGGCCTGGCCTTCAGAAGAGCTCGGGGCACCACGGGGCGCGCGCGGCGCGGAACAGGCTGTCCGCGCGCTCGACGGCGCCTCCGGAGAGCGCCTCGACCTGGCCCGCGTCGGCCATGCAACGGAACGAGACGCCGCCGAGGTACGCCGAGCCGAGCGCCGTGACGTCGAGGCGGAGGTCCGGCGCCGCCGTGGTCCGCGTCGCGCGCCGCTCGCCCCCGTTGAGCTGGAACCGGCCCGCGTTCCAGGGGCAATCGCGGTCGGTGATCTCGAGCGTGAGCGCCTCGCCGCTGCCATAGGCGCGCGCCGCGAGCGCGGCCTCGACGTCCACGATGCGCACCCACAGCCCGTCGCTCGCCGTGAGGCGCAGCCGCCGCGGCTCAACGAGGAGCATGCCGAGCGGATGATCGGGCGGCAGGAAGCTCGCCTCGATCCGCTGCGCCAGGTCGATGTCGAAGAGGTACCGCCAGACGAGCCTGGTCCCGAGCGGCGAGGCGCCGATCGCCTCGATGACGCGGACGGAGCCGATCGGGATCGAGGACGCGTCAAACCGGTGGTGCACGCAGTACAGCGCGTAGGCCTCGGGGCGCCCGTCGACCTCGATCACGACGCGCTGGAGCTGGCCGCCCCCCTGGCGGATGAAGTCGTTGTCGCTCAGCCGCCGGCCCCGCCACCACGGCTCCGAGCGCGCCAGCATCCCGGGGACGAGCGGGCGGGCGCGCTCCCAGACCGGCGCGAACGCCTCGAGCGCCTCGGCTTCCCCGAGCAGCCGCGCCCGGCCCTCCGCGCTCGCCTCGCCGCGGAACGCGGTGCGATCGCGCTCGATCGAGATGGAGCACGCATGCGACGCGAGGCCGTAGCCGAAGCGGCCGTAGATGGAGCCCTCCGTGGCCCAGAGCGCGGAGATCGGCTGCCCCGCGGCCCGCGCCTCGTCGAGGTGCCGCCGGATGAGGCGCGTGAGGATGCCGCGGCGGCGGTGCGTCGGCATGACCGCGACCGCCGTGAGCCCGGCGACCGGGGCGGCGCCGCCCGGCGTGGTCATCGTGAGCGAGAACGTGCCGGCGGCCCCGACGAGCGACTCGCCGTCATAGGCGCCGAGGCGGGAGGTGAACTCCTGGAGCCGCTTCGTCCCTTCCATGCGATCGACGTTCATGAGCGCGCCGAAGGCGGTGAGGATGGGATGGACGAACTCGCCGTACTGCTCGGCGCCCAGCTGCCGGAGCTCGATGCTCATCAGCCTACGATAGCAGTCACGCCGGCGCCCTCGCGTGGCGTCCTACGCGCTCAGCTGCTCGCGCCCCCTCGCCGCCGCCCACCGGATGCGCGTCTTCAGCCAGGCCTCGATGAGCGGCCACACCGTGAGCGGCGCGTCCCGGCCGACGACGATGTCGAGGTGGCCGCGCGGGAACTCGCGGTAGGTCTTGTCCGAGGAGCGGCTGAACTCGTACGCCGGCTTCACCGACGCCGGCGGCGCGAGGTCGTCGTGCGTGCCCGCGATGACCAGGAGCGGCACGTCGAGCTGCTCGAAGCGCTCGGCGTAGCCGAAGAGGCTCCCCATGTGGTGGCCGCTCTTCCGCGACGCCGCCGCGTCCAGGAACATGTTCCGGAGCACCGTGATGCTGCCGCTGTCCATCGCCAGCGACATGTGCTGCGTGAGCACCCGCGTCTCCATCGAGCCGGGCACGAACCCCCGGATCGGCAGCGGAAAGATCGGGCTCTCGACGAACGCCCGCACGAACCGGAACGGCTCGCCCCACGCCGACAGCGGGAGCGCCCCCTGCCCGAGCGGGACGCGCCGGTCGACCGTCAGCATCAGCCGGCCGAGCAGCGCGAGCGACCGCGACCCGTGCGTGAACAGGTACGGGCTCCCCAGCGTGACGATCCCGCCGACCGCGTCCCCCATCGTCGGCGCCGTCGCGTAGCCGACGAGGCCCCCGAGCGAGTGGCCGATCAGGTACACCGGCCGCGGGCCCGAGATGCGCCGGATCTCCTCGATCGCCGCCGGCACGTCCTCGCGGACGAAATCGGTCACGTGGGCAGGCCGCCGCGCCCCGAGGTGCCGCGACCGACCGTGCCCCCGCAGGTCCAGGTTGAAGACGTCGAAGCCCGCGCGCGCCAGGTAGTTCGAGAAGCTCCGCGACGGCAGGTGCCAGATGTACCGGTTCTGGCCGTACCCGTGGACCAAGAGCACGCTCGCCACCGTGCTCCGGAGCCGCGCGCTCCGCTTGCGGATCATCGCCAGCGGCACGTCCCGCTCCACCGGCTCCGCGTCGTCCACCCCCGACGCGCGCGCCCCCTCGATCCCACGGCTCGCCGGCGGGGACTCGTGCGCGGTGCTGCGGACCCGCACCACCACGAGTTCCTTGATGAACCTGTCCCGCTCGTCGCGGTCGATCGTCTGCTCGACCTGGGCCTGATGCAGGATCATCCTTTCCGTCTATTGCGGATTATTTTGCTGTGCGCAACCTCGTTTGGTCCGCCAGCAATGCCGCCGCCGTGGAGCCCTGCCGCGCCAACATCGCACGGCCATCGAAGGCGATCACGAGCAGGCGCGCTCTGACGCGCGGTCGTGGAAAAAGCTCCGCCGTGGGCGGTCCGCAGGCGTCACACGGCGCTGCGTCTCGTGTACCCTCCCCTCGCCGGTGCCCGGTCCACCGGGGCGCGCGGAGAACCCGAACCTGGCCTCGGCGCGCCTGTTCCGTGGGCGCGGAGCCCGGCCCTGAACTTACGCATCGCTAGGTGACCTACAATGTACCACGTGAAGATGGGTCGGCAGCTCGCGGTCGGGGCGCACGCCAGGGCCGCCGCGCTCGCCGCGTTGCTCGGCGCCGTGTGCTTCTCGTCGAGCGCCGGCGCGCAGCCCAAGGACGACGCCGAAGGCAACCCGGACGACTCCCCCGCCGCCGAGAAGCAGGCCACGGACGAGAAGGCGCAGGACGACAAGGCGCCCGGCGAGAAGGACAAGCCGCAGGAAGCGCCGCCCGAGGCGGCGGATGAGAACGCCCCGTTCGAGCGGGAGGGCAAGACCTATCGGTTCGCCGGGCTCCGGTTCCGGAACCTCATCGTGCCGAAGGCGATGATCAACCTCTTCGCGGACGGCGGGTCGAGCGTGAACGTGTTCACGTTCGGCCCGGAGCTCTCGACGCGCAGGGACGGGCTCGAGATCGATCTGGCGATCTCCTACGCGGACTACTCGATGGATCCCTTCCTCTTCAAGGGGAAGAACGACGGCGACGACGCCTGGGAGATGGTGTCGAGCACCATGAAGCTCGTCTACTTCACGACCGATCTCCTCTACGAGATCCCGCTCGACAAGGAGAAGGGCCGCTTCTCCCTGCTGATCGGCGGCGGCGTCGGGCTCGGCGTCGTCTTCGGCGACCTCTACCGCGCGCAGGCGTACCCGAACAACCCGTCTCGCCTCGACCCCGACGACGTGGGCTCGTGGAGCAAGTGCCCCGGCCCGATCGGCGGCTTCTGCGACGGCTCCAACGAGCATTTCGGCGACTACGACGAGCCGAGCTGGATCAACGGAGGATCCAAGCCGTCGGTGTTCCCGTGGATCTCGTTCCCGCAGCTCAGCTTCCGGTACAAGCCGATCAAGCAGCTTCAGACGCGGCTCGACGCCGGCTTCTCCATCACAGGGTTGTTCTTCGGGCTGTCCGCGGGGTATGGCCTCTGATCGAGGGATGAGGTGACGTCGCGTCCGCTGTTTCCGCCGCGCTATGAGCCGATCGGGGCCCTCGGAAAGGGCGGTGGTGGCGAGGTGTGGGCGGTGCGCGATCGCCTCACCGGCAAGACGGCCGCGCTGAAGACGCTCGGCGAGGAGGCGGACGAGCCGGAGGTGCTCGCGCTCGTCCGCGAGGCGGCGGCGCTGTCGGGCGTCGAGGGCCTCGGCGTGCCGCGCGTGCTGCGCTTCGGCCGGCTGCCCGCGTCAGGGCGGCCCTTCATGGTGCGCGAGCTCGTCGAGGGGACGAGCCTCGCCGATCTGCTCGCGCGCAAGGGCGACCTGGCCAGGAACCTCGCGGCCATCGCCGACGCGGCCGATCAGCTGACGCGCCTGCACCGCGCGCTCCTGCTGCACGGCGACGTGAAGCCCGCGAACATCATCGTCGGCGAGAACGGCCGCGCCACGCTCGTCGACCTCGGCCTCGCGGCGCCGTTCCGGGACGACGGCTCGCGGCCCGTGGGCCTCACGCCCCGCTACGCCGCGCCGGAGCTCTTCAAGGGCGACCCGCTCACCGTCCGCGCCGAGGTGTTCGCGCTCGGCGCGACGCTCGCCGAGGCCCTCCGCGACAGCGGGGGCGAGCGCGATCCGAAGGTCGTCGAGGCGCTCCAGGGGGTCGTCGACCGGGCGACCGCCAAGGACCCGAACGCGCGCTACCCGAGCGCGGACGAGCTCGCGAACGCGCTCCGGCGCGCGGCGCGGCTCCCCACCGGGCCGGGCGAGGCGGGCGCGCGGCCCGACGCGGACGCGGGCGCCGTGGTCTGGCCCATCGTCGGGCTGGACGCGCCCTCCACGCGGCTGCTCGCGCAGATCATGGCGCTGCCCGCGGGCGGCGGGCTCTCGATCGAAGGCCCGCGCGCTTCCGGGCGGAGCGCGCTGCTCCGGCGCATCGCGTGGTCGCTCGAGGTCGGCGGGTACGCCGTCGCGTGGGTCGAGGCGGCCCGCGTGGCCGACCCGCGCGAGGCGCTCTCGATCGAGCTGTCGGAGCACGATCTCGGCCGGGTGACGGCGCTCGTCGACGACGCCGATCGGCTCGGCGACACGGCGATCGAGCGGCTCGACGAGGTGCGGAAGGCCGGCGGCAAGCTCGTGCTCGTGCTCGGGGCTCCATCGGAGAGCGGCGCGCCCGCCGGCGACGCGCCTTCCCCCGCGCGCCTGGGCCGCGGGTTCGAGCGCTTCGAGATGGCGCCGCTCGACGAGCAGGTCGCCCGCGAGCTCGTGCAGCGCACCATCCCGTCGCTGAGCGACGCGGTGGCGGCGCACGTCGTCTCCCGCGCGGGGCGGTGGCCCGGGCGCATCCGCGAGATCGTCGCGTGCATCGCGCGCGCGCCCGTCGCGTCGACCGAGGACGTCGATCGGCTGCTCGACGCGCCCCCGACGAGCGCGGCGGCGTCCGGGCCGGGCGGCGCGGGCGCCGAGGGGGCGGCGCTGCGGCCGGCGGAGATCCACCGGCTGCTCGACCGCGGCCACTACGACGCGGCCGCGGAGGCGCTCGGGCGGCACGAGGGCGGCGGCTCGGCCCCCGCGGTGCCCTCCTTGACGATCGCGCGCGCGCGGCTCGCCATGAACCGCGGCGACACGGCGCGGGCGCTCGCCGAGCTCGCGCGCGTGAAGGACCAGGTCGAGGCCTCGAACGATCACGCGCTGGCGGCGTTCTGGTCGCTGCAGATGGCCCGCGCGCTCGTGCGCACCGGCGACTACGGCGAGGCGGAGCGCCGCGCGGGCGAGGCCGTGGAGCGGGTGGGCCCGCTCAAGATCGAGGCGGGGCTGACCGGCGCGTCGCGCCCCGAGCTCGCGACGGCCGCCGCGTTCGGCGCCTCGCCCGAGGCGATCGTCGCCGAGGCGGTGGCGACGCGCGGGCTCGCGCAGAGCTTCGCCTCCCGGCACGAGGACGCGAAGCGCACGCTGGAGCACGCGGTCCGGCTCGCGCGGCTCACGGGAGAGCCGCGGATCCTGTCGGTCGCGCTCGTGTCGCTCGCGTTCGCGCTCCAGCGGGACGACCACCTCAGCGAGGCGAAGGCGGTCTACGAGGAGGCGCTCACGGCCGCGGAGCAGGCCGGCGACGCGGGCACGCTCGCGACGACCCGCCTGAACCTCGCCGCGCTCACGAAGCTCCAGGGCGACCTCGGCGCGGCCATCCGCCACCTCGAGGCCGCCGTCGACCTGGGCCGGCGCTCCGGCCGCGTGGCGACGATCCGCCAGGCGCTCCTCAACCTCGCGAACCTCGACCTCTACCTCGGGCGGCTCGCGCGGGCCCGGGTGTCGCTCGACGCGCTCGCCGCCCAGCGCGCGGATCTCGCGCCGCAGCAGCAGGCGCAGCTGCTCGCGCTCGAGGCGGAGCACGCGGCGCGCTCGGGCGATCTCGAGCAGGCCGAGCGGCTCTGCCTCGAGTGCGCGGAGGCGTACGAGGCGATGGGCCGGCGCATCGACGGGGTCGAGGCGCGGCTCGAGCGCGTGCTCTTCGCGGTGGCGCGCGCCGTCGCGGATCCGCGCGCCCTCGGCGAGGAGATCGACGTGGCGTCGGAGCGCCTGGGGACGACCGGCGCCCACCGCGCCCTGCTCGCGCTCGCGCGCGGCCGCGTCGCGGCGCTCGCGCGCGACGAGTGGCGGGCCCGGGCGGCGTACGACGAGGCGCTCGACGCGGCGCGCGCCGCGGGCCAGCGCGACTGGATCTGGCGCGCGCTGGAGGCGCGGGCGCAGCTCGAGACGGAGCGGGGGCACCTCATCCGGGCGCGCCACGACCGCGAGGAGGCGCTGATCACGCTGGAGGAGATCGCCTCGAAGCTGCCGCGCGACCTCCGGGAGGTGTTCTGGAACGACGCGCGGCGCAAGGAGATCCGGGCGGCCGCGATGCTCGAGCTGATGAGCAGCCGCACGGTGCCGTTCACCCAGCAGAGCGCGGCGGCTCAGGCAGGCGCTGCGGCCCCGCAGGGCGAGGACCGGCTGGCGCGGGTCCTCGAGATCAACCGCGAGATCGCCGGCGAGCACGATCTCGCGCGCCTGCTCGCGAAGGTGACCGATCATGCGATCGCGCTCCTCCAGGCGGAGCGCGGGTTCATCATCCTGCAGCGGCCGCCGCGCGACGAGCTGACGCCGGTCGGCGAGGGCGCGGTCGATCTCTCGATCCACGCCTCGCGCGACCAGGCGGGGGACGACCCGCACGCGCGCTTCTCCAGCTCGATCGCCGAGCGGGTGATCTCCACGGGCGAGCCGGTCGTGACCGCGAGCGCGCGGGACGACACGCGCATGAGCGATTACGTCTCGGTGCACCAGCTCATGTTGCAGTCGGTCGCGTGCGTGCCGATCCGGCAGCGGAGCGGGCAGGTGATCGGCGCGCTGTACCTGGAGACGCGGCTGAGCGCGGCGGCGAAGTTCGAGGTGGAGCTCCCGACGCTGACGGCGCTGGCCGATCAGGTCGCGATCGCCATCGAGACGGCGCGCCTCGTGAGCGAGAACGAGCGCCGCGCCCGCGAGCTCGAGCGCGCGAACGAGGAGCTGCGCGCGGCGCGCGCCAAGCTGGAGGAGCTCCTCGGCCACCGCACCGCGCAGCTGGCCGCGACGCGGCGGGATCTGCGCTCGGCGCGCGCGGTGATCCGCGGCCATTTCGGCTACGAGGGCCTGGTCGGCACGAGCGAGGCGATGCGCCGCGTGTACGCGCTCATCGACCGGGTGAAGGACACGGACATCCCGATCCTGATCACGGGCGAGAGCGGGACGGGCAAGGAGGTCGTCGCGCGGACGATCCACAACGCGAGCCCGCGGGCGAAGAAGCCGTTCGTCGGCGTCAACTGCGGCGCGATCCCGGAGCACCTGCTGGAGAGCGAGCTCTTCGGGCACGTCCGCGGCGCGTTCACGGGCGCCGATCGCGACCGGAAGGGGCTCTTCCGGGAGGTGACCGGCGGCACCATCCTGCTCGACGAGATCGGGGAGATGCCGCAGAAGATGCAGGCGGGGCTCTTGCGTGTGCTGCAGGAGAAGGTCGTCCGTCCGGTCGGCGGCGCGCGCGAGGAGCCGGTCGACGCGCGGGTCATCGCGGCGACGCACCGGGATCTCGCCGACATGGTCTCGAGGGGCACGTTCCGCGAGGATCTCTACTACCGGCTGCACGTCGTCGAGGTGCGGGTGCCGTCGCTGCGCCAGCGGATCGAGGACATCCCGCTGCTCATCGACTACTTCCTCGGGATCTTCGCCGCGCGCTACGGCCGCGATCGCCGCAGCGTGTCCCGCGCCGCGCTGAAGCGGCTGTCGGCGTACACCTGGCCCGGGAACGTGCGGCAGCTCGAGAACGTGCTGCTCAACGCGTGGGTCCTGTCGGATCGCCCCGAGCTGGAGAGCGAGGACTTCGAGCTCCCCGACGCGGCGCCTCGGTCGCTGCGGGGCTCGCTCGACAGCGGCGCCACGCCCGCGCCCCGAGCGCCCGCCGGCGGCGGGGCGCCCGCGAGCGCGGGCCGGGCTCCGCCGTCGAGCGACCCACACCACGTCGAGACGTCGCTGGACGCGCACAAGGCGAGCGAGCGGGAGCGGATCCTTGTCGCGCTCTCGAGCTGTAACTGGAACCGGGTGAAGGCGGCGCAGGTCGTGGGCCTGCCGCGCCGGACGTTCTACCGGCGCCTCAAGGAGTACGGGATCCAGTGAGCGATCGTTCGAACCTCGCCGCCTCCATCGACGGCGCGCCCCTCGCCGACGAGGAGGCGCGCGATCTCTGGACGCGGTTCAGCCGGTACATGGATGAGCACCGCGGCGACATGGCGGGCTTCGCGCGGGAGAACGGCTACGTGAGCGTGACGCCGACCTTCGAGCGCGGGCGGGCGTTGCTCGTCGTCCGGACGACGGAGGCGCCGCCGGAGAAGCCGGCCCAGCGCCCCGCTGGAGAGAAGCCGGCCCAGCGCCCCGCTGGAGAGAAGCCAGCGCCGCGCGGCGGAGGCCGCGGCAAGCCAGCGCGCGGCAGGCGGCGGCGCTGAGCGCCCACCCTACGGGCGCGAATCGCGAGCTGCCTCGATCCCGGCGGAGAGGCGCCCCGATCGGCCGGAGCCTCACCGCGACTTGCCGGCCCCTCCGGGGAAGTCCTTGCGCTTGATCTTGGCGCGCCGGCCGTCGGGATGGTGGAACACGATCCCCTCCGCGAGGTGACCCGGGGCGAAGCGGCTCTCCAGGTGCTGGAACAGGCCGCGGAGGCCGTCATACGACCTCGGGACGTCATCGTAGACGGGAATCTCGAGGTTGAACGGCACGACCATGTGGCTGGCGAGCCCGAGCGGGTTGCCCTGAATGCTCGGTCCGAGCGCCTCGGCCGAGTGCTCGCCGTCCGGCCAGCCCTGGAACTCCGTCCCGCGAACCGCCTCGAAGATCCACCTGTCTTCCGGACCGTGCTCGTCGGCGTCGACGTACCAGCCGTCGATGATTCCCTGTTGCTTCTGGAGCTTGCTCGGGTTCCTGCGCTTCTCGACCCGGACCACGTGGCCCGAGCGGAGGGTCAACCGCACGTTCGTGCCGTCGAGCTTCTCGGTGGGACGGCCCTCGCCCGCAAAGACCCACTCGCACCCCTCCCGCGGCTTCGGGAGCACCTTGAAGTCGTCGCCGCGATCGAAAATCGTCGGAATCTTCTCCATGACCTGAATGCCCTTTCGTACCTGGCCGAGCAGCTCGTCAGGGGTGATGACGCCTCCGGCGAGCCCGCTCGCCAGGGCGCGCACCAGCTCCGCGACGGAGGTGTTCGCCTCGAGCGCGACGCGCTTCAGCGCCATCCGCTCCTCCGGCGAGATCCACGCGACCAGGCGTGACCAGCCTTCGGGCGGAACCCATGTCGCGAGCTGCTGCGGATCCTTCCTCGGTCTGCCGCGCGGGCGGCCTGGCGCTGTCACGAGCTTCAGGGTAGCCCGATTTTCTATTGTGTCAATTGGCAAAACAAGAATTGGGAGCGAGGCGGGAGAGGTGGGAGCAGGCGAGACGCCGAGATGGCGGCAGGCCCAGACGCGATCCCCGCCGCCGCGGGGGCCGGTGCTCCCCCTGGAGCCCCGCGACCGAACGCTCAGCGCCGGCGCCGTCGCGACGCCAGCGCGCCGAGCACGCCGAGGAGCATGACGCCGCCGAGATCGGCCGATCGGCCGGTCGTCGAGCAGGAGCACCCGGCATCGGCGCCAGAGTCCTCATCGCCGCTCTTCGGCGTGTCGTCCGGCTCGGCGCCGCCCGCGCCGCCCACCCCGCCGCTCGAGGCGACCGACGAGCTCACGGTCGCGCCCACGGTCGATCCGCCGCCGGCCGAGGAGGAGGAGGAGGAGGAGGAGGTCGACACGCCGCTGCCGTCCGCTCCGCCATCCCCCCCGCTGCCGCCGGCGCCGCTGCCGCCGGCGCCGCTGCCGCCGCCCTCGAAGCCGGCGCACTCGGTCGAGCACTCGGTCGAGCACTCCCCGCAGATGCACTCGAGGATGCGGATATACATGCTGGCCCCCTGGGCATGGTCATTCATGCATCGCTCGACGCACGCGTCGTCCTGGCACTCGTTGACACAGCCGATGAATCCCCTGCACGCGGTCGACGCGCCGCACGCGTCATAGGCCGCCCTGCAGGTGTCCTCGAGCGAATCGTTCGAGCAGCTATCGCAGCTGTCGCCGCCGCCGCTGGCAGCGCTCGTGGCGCTCGCGACCGTGGTCCCGCCGACGGGATACAGCGCGCACACGCCGTCGATGTCGTCCTGCTCGATGGTGCGCATCGACGAGCCCACGACATAGTAAGGGGTCATCGTCGCGTTCCGCTCGCCGGAGTGGCCGAGGCCCAGGAAATGCCCCTCTTCGTGCGTGGCGATCGACTGTGTGTCGACACAGCCGTTGTTGCCGGTGTCGTTCCAGCAAAACCCGACGTCGTTGAAGACCATGTCGGCGTCCACGATGGCGCCGTCGAAGCTCCAGACGGGCAACGTGACGCCGATGACCGAGTTGACGTCGCCGAGCATGTTCGGCCAGGAGGAGCTGATCCACTGAAACACGTTCTTGCCGTCGTTGTATTTGTAACGATCGGTGGTGTCGCCGAGGAAGTCGACCTGCCACGCCGTACACCCCGCGTTCGACCACGCCTCGAACCCGGTCTCGACACGGGCGACGGCGAAGGCGGAGATCTCGCCCGGGATCGTAGAGCGGTTGATGGAGTAGGCGACGGGCAGCTTGCCCCAGCGGGGGACCACGTCATCGAGCGGCGTCCACGCGGCGGCCTCACGGGCCACGGCGAGGGACGAGACGGCGCCGAGCAGGGCGGCGAGGGCGACGCGGCGCCTCACCTCACTTCCCTCCCGCGATGCGCACGACGTCCGTCATGAGGCTCTCGATGGGCTCGACCTCCTCGACGGGCGCCTCGATGGGCACGAGCGCGGCCCCGGTCCGCCGGACGAGGTGCAGCCCATCGAGGATGCGCCGCGCCATGCCCTTCTTGTCCACGTGATAGGCCGACAGCGCCAGCGCCGTGAGGTGCCACCGCCCCTTGTCGCCCGAGCGCAGGAAGACCACGGCGTCCTCGCCAGGCGAGAGCTTGGCGTCGCCGAGCAGCCGCTGTGTCTTGCCGTTGTAGGTGCCGCCCATCTGCTCCAGCACAATCATCTTCGAGCCCCCCTTGTCCGCCGCGCCGCCCTTGAGCGGCTGGGTGATCGTGAGCTCGGTGCGGGTCACGATCGATTTTCCGTCATCGGATTCCGTCGTGTACGATCGGCCGACGATCACGCGCGCGATCGTCGCCGACTGGCGCACGAGCTCCTCCCGCGAGAGCAGGACGGCCGTCGTCGCGTCCGCGGGCGCACCGATGCCTAGCAGAGCGAGCGCAGCGGACAGGGCGAGCACTGCTTTCAAGCCTCTCTTCATGTAGATGACTCCTTAAGACATTCTTTTCTATCCCGAAGCGCGCGCGGCGGCCAACCAGGAAACAGCGCTGCAACGTGCTCACGATGCCGTGGTGTCGCCCATCTGTCGTGACGGCGGATCATCACACCGCGGCGCGATGCCATGCCGACATGTACGGAAGCAGGGATTACCACCCGGGCCGTGGCGCGCCTGGATTTGTGCCGTACACGTAGACGACGCACTCCGGAGCTCTCGGGGCGGAGACCTCCTTATCGGGTCATCCTGGCTCTCGGCAGCATCGAGCGGAGTCAGGGTGGCTGTCCGTCGATCGAGTCAACTCGCCATCAGCGCCGTCGACGTCTGTCTCCGCTCGCCGGGAGCGGCGCGCGGGCCCTCGGCGCGCGCCGCGCCGCCCGCGGAGGCTCGCCCGGGCGCCCTCCGCGCTCCGGCGCGCCTCAGGGCCCTCTCAGTCGAACCGCTTCAGGCCGTTCGGCGCCCTGGAGTCGCGCTTCGCGGGAGCCTCGTCCCGGGCCACGACGCGGCCGGCGAGGATCGCCTCCGCGAGCTCGCGGCACTCGGCGCTGGTCGCGCGATCGGCCCGCGCGAGCGCCTGCTCCGCCGCGGCGCGCGCCTCGGCCGCGCGGCCCGCGAGCGCGTGCGTCCGGGCGATCTCGGCGAGGGTCGCCGAGAGCTCCGCGGCGTTGCCCGACACGTCCAGGAGCCGCTTCGCGCCGAGGTAGAGCGACAGCGCCCCGGCGAGATCCCCCTGGATGCGCGCCAGATCGCCCCGCGCCCGCAGCACGCCGGCCTGGCCCGCGCCGTCCTCGAGCACCTCGAACAGGGCGAGCGCCAGCTCGTAGTCCGCGAGCGCCTCCTCCAGGTCCGACGCGTCGGCCGCCGCGACGCCCACGAGGTCGGCCACCAGCTCGAACTGCTTGCGGCGGAGATCGCCCCGCACCTTGAGCGTCGCGGCCTGCCCGCGGCGCTCGAAGCCCGTGCGGAACAGCGCGAGCGCCCGGTCGTAGTCGCGCACCGCGTCCACGAGGTCCTCCTGCACGGAGCGCAGATCGCCCCGCGCCTTCAGCACCGCGGCCTGGCCCAGGACGTCGCGCGTCGCCGTGAACAGCTCGAGCCCCTGGTCGTAGTCCTTCTCGGCGCCCGCCAGATCCCCCTGCCGCACCCGGAGATCGCCGCGCGCCTTGAGCACGCCGGCCTGCCCGAGGTGGTCCTCGGTCGCCTGGTAGAGCGTCAGCGCCCAGTCGTAGTCGCGCGCGGCGCCCGTCACGTTGTCCTGGCCGAACCGCATGTCGCCCCGCGCCTTCAGCACGCTGGCCTGCCCGCTCCGATCCCCCGTGTCCTGGAACAGCGCGAGCGCGGTGCTGTAGTCGCGCGCCGCTCCCGCCAGGTTGCGGAGCCGGACCCGCAGATCGCCGCGCGCCTTGAGCGCCCGCCCGTGCGCGGCGCCGTGAGGGCGGGCGCGAGGCGGCTCCGAGGGGCCCGGGGCGTCGGCGCCGGCGGCCGCCCCGCGCGACCCGGCCCGGGGCTTGAGCGGCTCGCGATCGCCGAGCTGCAGGAAGAGCTGGATCGCCAGATCGTAGTCGCACACCGCGCCGCCGAGATCGCCCTCCTCGGCGCGCGCGAAGCCCCGCGCCCTCAGCGCGTCGCCCTCCGCCGCGCGAGCGCCCGCGCCCTGGAACAGCGCGAGCGCCTCGTCGTAGTCCCGCACCGCTTGCACGGGGACGCCCTCCCGCAGGCGCAGCGCGCCCCGATCCATGAACACCTGGGCCTGCCCGAGCACGTCGCCCATCGCCCGGAACAGCGCGAGCGCCTCGTCGTAGTCGCGCGCGGCGCCCGCGTAGTCGTTCCGCCGGAGGAGCAGGTTGCCGCGCTCCCGCAGCGCGTGGCCGCGCGCCTCCGGCGGGGTGCTGTTGAGGCTCGGGGGCGCCGCGCTCGAACGGGGCCCCCGCACCACCCCCTCGCCGAGCGCCTCGGCCAGCGATCCGCTCCTCGGCGTGCAGCGATCCGTCACGCTGTCGAACGAGCGCTGCGTGGGAGGATCGCCATCCACGCCCTTCAGCTCGGACTGGACTTCGGGAAGGCGACGCATGCCAGGCGGAACAGCATACCGCGCCGGCGCCCCCCTCGTGGAGACATTGCGCGGTCAGCGCGGCGGCAGCGCTTGATCTCCCTCCGGCCCCCTCCGGCCCCCTCGGAGCGGCGCGCCGACGGCTGGGGCCGCTGCCTTCTCGCACGTTGGCTCGCTCACGCAATCGAACGCGGGCCCGTGGGCTTCGCCCCGGGCACCCCGGCCGTGAAACGCCGCAGGCGGTCGATCCTCAGAGGCCCTTGCGCGAGACCAGCACCGCGTCCCGCTCGACCTCGTACATCGCGTGGGTCACGAGCGCCGCGGCCGTGCGCTCGCGCACGTGCACGACCCGCAGCTCGGCGTAGGTCTCGTCCGGCAGCAGCTCCTCGTCGACGCCGAACTTCGGCTCGTCGACCTGCGCCGCACGCTCGTCCTGCACCCGCGGCCGGACCGTGGCCAGCTTGCCCGCGCCCCCGATCTGCTGCAGCCAGCGGTCGCCCCGCCGGACCGCGAAGAAGCGCTGCCCCGGCTTCACGCCGTCCTTCTCGCCCTTGTCGATGAACACCACCTGGTGCTGCCCGACGAGCTGGTAGGGGTAGACGGCCGCGATGATCTTCGCCTCGAGATCCGCCTCGGCGCCCACCGGCGGCACCACGTCGAGGCGCCGCAGCACCGCGCCGACCCTGTCCGTGCGCTCGACGACGTCGAGCGACTCGATGAGCCGCGCACGCACCATGTGCGTCTTCGGGTTGTAACGATCCACGCGCGCCGTGCCGCGCACCGTCACGAGCTCGCCCTTCACGTCCCCGCTCTTCACCTTCTTGATCTCGCGGAAGATCGTCAGCTCCTGGCCGATCGAGACCTCGTGATCGTCCGAGAGGCGGAGGTAGACGTCGTCGCCCTCGCTGAGGAGCATCTGGTCGTCGGGGCTCGCGACGAGCTCCCCCCACGTGTCCTTCTTCACGTCGTCGACCCAGCCGAGCTCGCGCAGGAAGATCGTCTTCGACGGCACCCGCCCCCCTCGCGTCAGCTTGTTCGCGCCGAACCCGATGCTGCCGCGGGTCGGGCCCTCGCTCGGGTCGCGGAGCCGGATCCGGTCGCCCGGGTAGATCCAGTGCGGGTTCTGGAGCTGCGGGTTCAACGCCCAGACCTGCGGCCACGCATAGGGGTTCGTGTAGTACCTGCCCGAGATGTCCCAGAGCGTGTCGCCGCGCCGCACCGAGTGCGACTCGGGCACGAACTGCCCCTCGACGACGTAGCTGCCGTTCGCGCCGCCCTTCACCGAGGCGGGGCCCTCGCTGCGGCGGCCCAGATCGAAGCCGTCCGACGGGCGGGACGTGTCCGTCGTGCCCCGGGAGCTCGAGGGCAGGTGGGCGTTCGGATCGAACCCCGGCTGCGGATAACCCGGCACCACGACCTGCGTCTCGACGGTCGGCTCGCCCCTCGGGAGCTGGACCACGGTGACGCCCGGCGCCTGGCCGGCGCCCTCTTCGCCGCCCTGCTGGTCCTGAGCGCGCGCCGGCGGCGGCGCGGCGACGATCGCCAGGGAGACCAGGACCAGCGTTGCCTTCGCGGGGAACTTCATCGCTTGCGCCTCGACGGGGTGGAGGGGGGCGGGCTCGGCGGCGGCGACCCGCGCGGGGGCTCTTCGATCACGGCGCCGTTCGCGGTCGAGCGGAGCACCGGCGGCCGCGCGCCGTCGTCCTCGGGCGCGAGCCGCACCACCTCGAGGTCGGGCCTGTCCGGCTCCTCCGGGGGCGCGGCGCGCGCCCCGGCCTCGTCAGGGCGCGCCGCGCCGCGGGCGCCGCCCCGCGAGCGCTCCAGCGAGCCCACACGATCCGCGAGCACCGCGTTCTCCGCGCGCACCCTGACGAGCTCCGCGCGCAGCTCGGAGAGCTCTCGTTCGACCGCGTCCCGCCCTCCGCCGCAACCGACGTTGAGCGCGGCGAGCGCGAGCGCCATCGCGCCGATGCCCAGGCCAATCCTCATGGGACGCCCAGCCTACCCGCCGCCGCGACGGCCGGCCAAACGCGCGGCGATCTCCGCGCCCCGCGACGGGACGCCGCGCCCCCCGACGGGGCGACGCGCCGCGCGCCGCGCCGGAACAACCGCACGCGACGCACGCGACCCGAGGTGAGCGGCGCGACGTCACGCGTTACGGAGCACGCGCAGTTCTGCTAGGGTCCCACCCCGAGATCTGGGTGCGAGGGGTGAACGTGCGGGAATTCTTCCTGATTTTCCTTGTCGTGACGGCGTGCGCCGGCGCCGGCTGCGGTGACGACGGCCCCGGGCCCGCGGCGACGGCGTGCTTCGACTACAGCAAGTTCGACGGCACCACGCCCGAGGTGAGCTTCGCGGGCGAGATCCTCCCCATCTTCCAGCGGTCCTGCTCGTTCAGCTCGACGTGCCACGGCGCCGAGGCCGGCTCGGCCGGGTTCGCGTACCTCGGCCCGACGCTGAGCGAGCAGGCCACGCAGGCGCAGATCGACGCGATCGCGGCCCAGAACGTCGGCGTCGCGTCGAGGGCGCCCTCCGGGATGCCGCGGATCACGGCCGGCGACCCCGCGAACAGCTTCCTCCTGCACAAGCTCGACGACACCCTGAGCTGCGGGGACCTCGAGTGCGCCCCCGACGGCTGCGGGGCCCCGATGCCCTTTGGCGGCGACCTCCTGCCCTCGGCGGAGCGCGACGCCCTCCGCAGGTGGATCCAGCAAGGGGCCAAGGTCCATTGATCGGCCGGCTCTCCGGCCACGTCGTGGAAGAAGGCGACGAGGGCACGGTCGTCCTCGACGTCAGCGGGGTCGGCTACGAGGTGACCGTCCCGCTCGGGGCCGTGGGGCGCGCGCGCGGCATCGCCGCGAACGCGAAGGCCGGCTCGGACGCGATCACCCTGTTCGTCCACACCCACGTGCGCGAGGACGCGCTCCTCCTGTACGGCTTCGCGACGCGCGAGGACCGGGCGGCCTTCCGCGTGCTCATCGGCATCTCCAGCATCGGCCCGAAGATCGCGATGGCCATCCTCAGCGCGCTCGGCGCGGGGGAGCTCGCCGCGGTGATCACCCGCCGGGAGACCGCGCGCCTCACCGCCATCCCCGGCGTCGGCAAGAAGACCGCCGAGCGCCTCGTCCTCGAGCTGAAGGACAAGCTCGTCCATCTCCCCGCGGCCCCGCTCTCCCCCGCGGCCTCCCCGCCCGCGGCCACCGGCGCCAAGCAGGACCTCCTGCACAGCGCGCTCACCCGCATGGGCTACCGCCCGGCCGAGGCGGAGCGCGCCGTCACCGCCCTCGGCGCGCGCGTCGACAGCGCCCCGCTCGGCGACCTCGTGCGTGATGCGCTCGCGCTCCTCTCCAAGTGAGCCCCACGTGAGCCACGCCGCCGGCGCCCGGCGAGCCCGGCCGCCCCCGCCCGGAAAACTGCGGCCGCCCGCGCCGGGAAAACCGCGGCCGCCCGCGCCCGGCGAGCCGCGATTTGCCGG
Organism: Sorangium sp. So ce281; assembly: GCF_051527395.1. Lineage (NCBI taxonomy): Bacteria > Pseudomonadati > Myxococcota > Polyangiales > Polyangiaceae > Sorangium > Sorangium sp. So ce281. Next base: position 445,225 of record NZ_CP150322.1, on the reverse strand, counting down.
GCAGAATCGCCCCGGCGAACGGGCGGGCGGCGGCGCGCGACCCCCGCTCGAGGAGCGAAGGAGCGACAGACAGTCGACAGAGGGCCGCCGCGGCGAATATGCTCCCGCCGCCGTTCGCCCTGGGATCCAGTCCGGTCGCTCGTTGTGAGGAGGCGTGGTGATCACCTGCCCGAAGTGCTCCAAGGAAAATCAGGACCATTACAAGTTCTGCCTCGGCTGCGGCGCCGAGCTGCCTCGCGACGTTTCGCCCAAGAAGTTCGCGGCAGGCACCCCGCCCCACGGCGTGCCCGCGGCGTCGCGGGCGAAGGACTACGGCGATGAGCCGACCGCCATCGGCACGGGCGCCCAGAAGGGCCCCGCGGCCGCGCCCCCGCCGCCCGCGCTCGTCGATCCCGCGGCGTTCATCGCCCCGGCCCGCGGGGAGGACACCGGCGCCGGCAAGAAGGCCGCGGCGGCCGCAGCCGCGCCCGCGACGCCGGCGGCCGGCGCAGGGACGGTCGTCTGTCCCCAGTGCCAGGAGCCCAACCCGCCGTCGAACAAGTTCTGCGCGCTGTGCGGCTTCAAGCTCGTCAAGCCGGCGGGCCAGGCCGCGCAGCCGTCCACGCCGGTCGTCCCCACGTCGGGCGCCGCGAACGTCGTGCTGACGGCGCTCCGGGCCGACGGCACCGAGGCCGGCTCGTACACGCTGCCCACGAACCCCACGCTGGTCGGGCGCGACTCGGGCACGATCTTCGGCGGCGACAGCTACCTCTCGCCGCGCCACGCGACGTTCTCGATCAAGGGCGGGCGGCTCTTCGTCAAGGACGAGGGCTCGCTGAACGGCGTCTACCGCAGGCTGCGCAGGGACACGCCGGTGCAGCTCGACAACGGCGACGTCTTCCGCATCGGCCAGGAGATCGTCCGCGTCGAGCCGCTCTCCCCGGCGCCCACGACCCCCGACGGCGTCGAGCGCCTCGGCAGCCCCTCGAAGGGCTACGTCGCGCGGCTCGCCCTCATCATCGGCAGGGACGCGACCGGCAACGCGTTCCCGGTCCCCGACACCGGCCTGCACCTCGGGCGCGAGCGCGGCGACATCCTCTTCCCCGAGGACGGCTACGTCTCCGGGCTCCACTGCCAGATCTCGCTCCAGGGCGGCCGGCTGTTCCTCACGGACCTCGGCAGCTCGAACGGCACCTTCCTCCGCGTCCTCGGCGAGACCGAGATCACGGGCGGCGACATCCTGCTCATGGGTCAGCAACTGTTCCGCATCAACGTCTGAGCGCGCGCCAGCGGCGCCCCGAGGACGGCGACCGTCCCGCTCGCACAACCCGACGCTCCATCGTACGCTCAGCAGCCCTGAGACACTCGCCATGGAAATGGTCCGCACCATCCGCGTGGTCGCCGCCGTGATCGAACAGGACGGCCGGTACCTCATCACCCAGCGCCGGCCGACCGCCGTGCTCCCGATGCTCTGGGAGTTCCCCGGGGGGCGCGTGGAGGAGACCGAGACGGACGCGGCCGCGCTGAAGCGCGAGGTCCGCCACCGGCTCGACGTCGAGATCGAGGTGGGCCAGCTGATCTCGTTCGTGAGCCACCCCTACGAGCGCTACGTCGTCGACCTGTACCTCTACGAGTGCCACATCAAGAGCGGCGAGCTCGCGTCGCTGGCCGTGAACGCGTTCCGGTGGGTCACGAGCGCCGAGTTCGATCGCTACCCGTTCACGCCGGCGGACGAGGCCAGCATGAACAAGCTCCTCGGCATGACCTGACGCGCCCGCGCGCCCTTACAGCCGCGGCGAGCGCCGCAGCAGCGCGAGGAACATCGGCCCGCCGAGCACCGCGGTCACCGCGCCCACCGGCGGCTCCGTGCCGAGCCACCGGAACAGGAGCCGCGCGACGAGGTCGCACGTGGTGAGCAAGACCGCGCCGGCCACGAGCGACAGCGGCAGGAGCCGCCGGTGATCCGCGCCGCAGAGCCGGCGGACCGCGTGCGGGACGATCAGCCCGACGAAGCCGATGAGGCCGGTGCGGCTGACGATGGCGCCGACGATGCACGAGGACGCGAGGAAGACCCGGCGCTCGACGGCGCGGACGTCGACGCCCAGGGTCCCGGCCGACTCGTCGCCGAGCGAGAGGAGGTTCAGCCGCGCGGCGTCGGCGAGGAGCACGGCGCAGCCGACGGCGACGTAGGCGGCGACGCCGAGCAGGGCCGAGGTCGTGGGCAGCTCGACGAAGCCGATGAGCCACCGGAGCAGCTGCTGGGCGCGCGACGGGGAGACGAGCGTCTTGAGGAAGGAGATGAGCCCCGCCGCGATGGAGTTCACGATGACGCCGGCGAGGAGCATCGAGGCGCCGGAGGTGCCCTCGGCCGCGCCGCGCGCGATGGCGTAGACGAGCACCGTCGCGACGAGGCCGCCGGCGAGCGCCGCCGCGGGCAGGAGCGTGGCGCCGAGGACGGTCGTCGCGCCGACGCCGAGCGCGATCGCGACCGCGGCGCCGAGCGCGGAGCCGCCGGAGACGCCCAGCACGTACGGCTCGGCCAGCGGATTCCTGAGCAGCGCCTGGAACGCGGCGCCCACGGCCGCGAGGCCGGCGCCGGAGACGGCCGCGAGGAGCACGCGCGGCAGGCGCACGTCGATGAGGAGGGTCCGGTCGAGGCCGGGCTCGGCGACGGCGCGCGCGATCGAGACGGGCTCGGAGCCGAGGAGGACGGCGAGGAGGAGCGAGAGCACGAGCGCCGCGGGCGCCGCGGCGAGGACGAGCGCGCGGCGGAGGCCCCGGCCGGGCGCCGGCGGCGCCGGGAGGGAGGGCGCGCTCGCTCGGCGCGGGGCGCGGACGGACACGGGCGACGTCAATCCTGGCCGCCTCCGCGCGCCGCGGGGGGCAGGGTGGCGGGCCCGCTGTTGCGCTCGGCGTTCCGCTCGTAGATGAGGCGCAGCCCGCTGAGCGTCAGGTCGTCGTCGACTTCCTCGATGGTCTCGGTCTGCGGCGCGATGAGCTGCGCGAGGCCGCCCGTGGCGAGGACCCGGCACGGGTAGCCGAGCTCCCGCCGGAGGCGGCCCACGAGCCCGTCGACGAGCCCCGCGTAGCCGTACACGATGCCCGACTGCATCGAGTGGACGGGGTTGCGGCCGACGACCCGGGGCGGGAGCGCGATCTCGACGCGGGACAGCCGCGCGGCGCGGGAGAAGAGCGCCTCGGCGCTGATCTGGATGCCCGGCGCGATGACGCCGCCCAGGTACTCTCCCTTCGGGGTCACGCAGTCGAACGTCGTCGCCGTGCCGAAGTCGACGACGATGACGCCGGCGGCGGCGTGATCGCCCCGGTCGGGCTCGGCCGCGTGCGCTCGCGCCGGCGCGGAGCGGGGCGCGGACTGCCGCCGCCCCCACTCGTGCGCCGCGACCGCGTTGACGATCCGGTCGGCGCCGACCTCGCGCGGGTTCTCGTAGAGGATGGACATGCCGGTCTTGATGCCCGGCCCCACGACGAGCGGCTCGATCCCGAACGCCCGCTCGACGAGCCCCACCATCGTGTCGGTCAGCGTCGGCACGACGCTCGCGACGATCGCGCTGTCGATGCGGGCGAGGTCGACGCGGCGGAGCTCGAGCATCTGCCGGACGAGCACGGCGTACTCGTCCGAGGTGCGGGAGCGGGCGCTCTCGCAGCGGAGGTGGTGCTGGAGCACCTCGCCCTCCAGCACCCCGAAGCTGATGTTGGTGTTCCCGACGTCGATGGCGAGCAGCATGCTGGCCCGACTCTAGCGCCGCGCGCCCGGGATCCGGCCAGGATTTCGGACGCGCCGCCGGCGCTCGCGGCGCGCTGCCGCACGCCCGCCGCGCCCGGCCTTCAGCGCTTGCGCGCGAGCGTCACCCCGTCGCGCACGGTGAGCATGACCTTCTCGACCCGGGGATCGCCGAAGACGAGATCGTTGAAGGCGGCGATGGCGCGGCCGTCCGCGCTCTCGGGGGCGAGGACCTCGCCGCTCCAGAGGGTGTTGTCGGCGACGATCAGCCCGCCGCGGCGGAGGCGCGGGAGGGCCTCCTCGTAGTAGGCCGGGTACCGCTCCTTGTCGGCGTCGATGAACACGAGATCGAAGGCCGGGCTCGCCGGCATGGCGCGGAGGGTGGCGAGCGCGTCGCCGAGCGCGATCCGGATCTTCCCGCCGTGCTCGCTGCGATCGAAGAACGATCGGGCGATGCGGGCCACCTCGGGGTCGCGATCGCACGTGATGAGCTCGCCGTCCGGCGGGAGCGCCTCGGCCATGCTGAGCGCCGAGTAGCCGGTGAACGTCCCGATCTCGAGCACCCGGCGCGCCTGCATGAGCGCGACCAGCATCCTGAGCAGGGAGCCTTCGACCCGCCCGACCTGCATGACCGCCCTCGGCTCGTGGGCCAGGGTGAACTCGCGCAGCTCGTCGAGGAGCGCGGGCGGCGGCTCGGAGTGGTCGTGAACGTAGCGATCCAGCTCTGGATTGACGATGGCGATCATGGGGAGGTTCCTCGGCCGGGCACCGTAGCATCGGTGCGCGCTCCCTCCGCACCTCACCTTGAGCCGCCGGCGGCCTTCGCGGTAGCGTCGACCATGGCCTTCTCTTCCTGGAAGACGTGCGCCGCAGCGGCGCTCCTGGCGGCGGCCTGCAGCTCGACGGACGGCAGCCCCGGGACGGGCGGCGCTGGCAGCGCCGGCCCGGGCGGCGCAGGCGGCGCAGGCGGCGCAGGCGCTGGCGGGAGCGCGGGCGGCGCAGGCGGCGCAGGCGGCGCAGGCGGCGCAGGCGGTGGCGGGGGGGCGAGCTCCACGACGGCCGGCGGCGGCGCGGGGGGAGAGGCGGTCTACGACTGCGCGTCGCTCGGCGATCCGTGCACGACATGCCTCGCCCTGCGCTGCCAGGAGAGCTATTGCGCGTGCCAGCGGAGCGCGGAGTGCGCCGCGCTGGGCAACTGCCTCCTCGGCTGCGCGGCGGAGGACGTGGCGTGCGAGCAGGCGTGCCTCACGGCGCACCGGGCGGGCATCTCGGGCATCTTCCTCGAGGGCGGCTGCGCGTCCGAGCGGTGCAGCGCGCAATGCCCATCGCGAGACGCGCTGTCCCCCTGCGCGTCCTGCCGGCTGGCAGGGTGCGCAGCCGAGATGAACGCGTGCATCGCCGAGCCGTCGTGCAGGGCAATGCTCGCGTGCGTGGATACGTGTCGTGCGGACGGAGATGGCTGCCTGGAGGTGTGCTCGGCGATGCACGCGGACGGAGTGCAGGCTGCCGGGGCGGTCTTCGCATGCGAAGAGGCGCGGTGCGGGGCGGATTGCGAGTGACCGGTGAGCCGCCGCGAGCCGCCATGCCGCGCGGCGCCCGCCGGGGTCGACGCCCTGGGCGAACAGGCATACCATTCCGTCGTGGCCTTCCACGGATTGCGCGAGATTGAGCGGGACCCGTACGCGGTCGTCCATCACGACCCCGCTCAGCAGCTCGTGCTCATCAAGCGAACTTCGCTGAACTATCCGAGCATCGCGGCGATCGAGCTGAGCTTCGAGCGCATCGATCGGTCGCTCGAGGCGATCGCCAGGCGGCGCACGCTCCTGCTCGTCGACGCCCGCGACGCACCGCTGCGCAACGACGCCGGATTCGAGAATGCGTTCGCGCACTGTCACACGCGGCTGACGCAAGGTTTCAAGAAGACCGCGGTCCTCCTGAAGAGCGCGACCGGGGTGCTCCAGCTCGGCCGGCTTTCGAAGGGCTATGAAAAACCGATGGGCATCTTCACCCGCCCCGAGGACGCGCTCCACCACCTCGGCGTCAGCGTCGACCTGAAGCAGCTCACCGCTCCCTGACGCGCCCTCCACCCCCAGAGCGGCTCAAGAGAGCGGTTTGCCGCCGGTTACGCCGAGGACCTCGCCGTTGACGTAGCTCGCCTCGTTCGAGGCAAGGAACACGAACGCCGGGGCGAGCTCGGCCGGCTGCGCCGGGCGCTCCATGGGATGATTCTTGCCGAAGGTGGCCACCTTCTCCTTGTCGAACGATTGCTGGATGAGCGGCGTCCACACGGGGCCGGGCGCGACGACGTTGACGCGGATGCCACGCTCGATGAGGTCCTTCGCCAGGCCCTTGCTGAAGGTGACGATCGCCCCCTTGGTGGAGGCGTAATCGAGGATATCCGGGCTCGGCTGGTACGCCTGGATCGAGGCGACGTTGATGATCGAGCCGCCTTCCTTCATGTGCGGCAGCGCGTACCGGATCATGTGGAACATGGCCAGGATGTTGACGCGGAAGGTGCGCTCGAGGCGCGCGGCGTCGATGTCCTCGAACCGCTCGACGGCCTTCCCCTGCTCCGCCGCGTTGTTCACCAGGACATCGATGCGCCCGAATTTGCGCGCCACCTCCTCGACCACCTTCCGGCAATGGGCCTCGTCGGCCAGGTCGCCGGGTAGCGTGAGCGCCTCGCGCCCCGCCTCCTTGATGACCCGCGCCGTCTCCTTCGCGTCCTCGTGCTCGCTCAGGTAGGAGATCGCCACGTGGGCCCCCTCGCGGGCGAACGCGAGCGCGACGGCGCGGCCGATCCCGCTGTCCCCTCCGGTGATCAGCGCGATGCGGTCCTTCAGCCGGCCGAGCCCCTTGTACGACGACTCGCCGTAATCGGGCCGCGGCTCCATCTTGGCTTCGATTCCGGGACGCTCCTGTGTCTTGCCCTCGAAAGGCGGCTTCGGGCCCGCGCCTTTCGGATCCGCTGTCGGTCCAGTGTTCTGCATAACCTCCTCCTGACGCTGCGCTGTGGGGAGAGGCCGAACGCGCTCCCACCGAACCCTGGCCATAAGAGCGGCGGCGCAGCCCAGCCATCGGTGGCCGCCTGCTCTCCAGATCGGAGCTCCCCCTACACCGGCGCAGCGACCAGCGAGCGGCGCGCGCCGTCGGCCCCTCGCCGGGCGCTCCCGAGCGGACACGGCGGCAGACATCTCTCGCAGACGGCGCGCGCCCCTGCCGCGCGGTACCGCCGCGGCCTGTCACGTCGAGGCTTGACAGGCGACAGCCGGTCCGGTGTCTTCACCCTGCGCTGTCTCGCGGCACGCCGCCGGCGAAGACGCGGAGGAGAACCGTCGTGATGAAACACGTCGACGAGAGCCGTCTGGAGTCAGATCTCGAATATCGGTTCGGGTACCTCATCGAGTTTGTCGGCTTCGGCGAGGCAGACATCGCGGCGATCCACGGCGCCGCGCCGCACCTCGCCCCGCGGGTCGACGCGCTCGTCGACGCGGTGTACGAGAAGCTGTTCCTCTACGACGCCACGAAGCGCCACTTCGTGCCGAAGCAGCACGGCTACGAGGGGGCGCCCCCGGCCGACCTCGCGTCGCTCACGCTGGACCACGAGCAGATCAAGTTCCGCAAGCAGCACCTCTCAGGCTACCTCGTGCGGCTCGTGACCCACCCGTATGATCCGAAGATGGTCGCCTACCTCGACATGGTGGGGAAGATCCACACCGCGAAGGCCGGCAATCCCGAGGTCGTCGTCCCGCTCGTGCAGATGAACGCGCTCATGGGCTTCGTGTCGGACGCCCTGCTCCAGACCATCCTGTCGCTGGGCCTCGACCGGGAAGCCGAGGTGCGCACCCTCCGCGCCTTCAACAAGCTGCTCTGGCTCCAGAACGACCTCCTCGCGCGCCACCACCTCTCGGCGGCCTGATCCCCCTCCCCTTCCGGCCACGCGCCGCCCGCCGGGGCGGACCGCAGCGGCGGGCTGCGCGCCGGCATCCCGGGGGCGGCGGCGCGTCGAGCGGACGGCGCGGCGCGCTCAGATGCAGAGCGAGTCGCAGTCGTGATCTTCTTCGCACGCCGAGACGCAATCGCCGTCGTCGTCGCACGCCGCGATGCAATCGTCTCGATCCGTCGAACACGCCGTGATGCAGTCGTCCCCCCCTTCGTCCTTGTCGTCGTCCGTGTCGACGAAACAGCCGGCGGCCAGGGGAATCGTGGAGACCAAGAGCACGGCAAGCACCTTGCGCAACATGGATTGTCCTCCTTCGTGGTGTACTGTCCGCATGCGATGCAGGGGACATCGAACACTCAAGCAGGGGGCGTACCAACCGCTGTTCTGACGCGACTCCCCCGTCGGGCCGCGGACCTGGAGAGCCGTGATGCCGCGCAGAGCGAGCTCGGCGCCGGAGCTCCGGGTCCCCCGGGCGCCCCGGCCGGCGGACGTGGGGTATCCTGCGAGAAGGCAAATCGCCACAGCGGAGGAGGCCATGGCGGCGCTCGGCGCCCGCGGCGCCGGGGTTTTCCGCGCGGCGCGCCGGGCGTGCGCGCCGGGCCAAAGTGTCACACCCGGCTCGACCGTGGGCGACGGCCCTCCGTCCAAGGGAGCCTCCGGCCGCGCCGGGTCTCACCGGGGCGCGGCCCCGCGGCTCACCCCTCGTCTTCGGGCTTCTGCGGCTTGGGCGGCGGCCGGTCCACGGCGTAGCGCCGCAGATCCAGCGTGTAGGGCGCGTCCCCGTGGGCGAACGCCTGCTTCGCGGTCACCGGCCAGGGCGTCGGCCCCTCGATCGTGAACCGCTGCGCGCGCCGCGCCGACGCCTCGAACCGCGTGAGCGGCGCGTCGTGGAAGGCGCGGCCCTCGGGGTGCCACACGTGGTAGGCGCACGCGCCGATCGAGCGCTTGCCCCACGTGTCCAGGATGTCGATGTGGACCGGGTGGTGGATGCCGATGTGCGCGTGCAGGCTGTGCGGCGGCGCCCAGGCGCGGAACCGCACGCCGCCCACGTGCTCTCCCGCCGTCCCCGTCGGCCGGAGCGGCAGCACGTGGCCGTTCACGAGCACCGTGTGGCGCTCCGGCGTGAGCCCCTGCGCGCGCACCTCGATGCGCTCCATCGACGAGTCCACGTAGCGCGACGTGCCCGTCGTCGTCAGCTCCTCGCCGAGCACGTGCCACGGCTCGATCGCGTTGCGCACCTCCAGCACCACGTCGCCGGCGTGCAGCGTGCCCACCACCGGGCAGCGCAGCTCGATGAACGGCCGGTACGCGTCCGCGGGCAGGGCGAGCCCGCGCTGCTTCAGGTGATCGAGCACGTCCTCGAAGTCGCGCCACAGGTAGTACGGCAAGAGGAAGCGGTCGTGCAGCGCCTGGCCCCAGCGCACGAGCCGGCCCGTGTACGGCGCCTCGGCGAACGAGGCGAGGAGCGTGCGGACGAGCAGCGCCTGGGCGACCGCCATCCGGAAGTGCGGCGGCATCTCGAAGGCGCGCAGCTCGACGAGCCCCTGCCGGCCGTGCGCCGTCTGCGGATCGAACAGCTTGTCGATGCTCACCTCGGCCCGGTGCGTGTTGCCGGTCATGTCCACGAGCAGGTGGCGGAACAGGAGGTCCGAGAGCCACGCCGGCTCGTTCTGCCGGCGCTCGAACGCGCGCGAGAGCGCGATCTCCAGCTCGTAGAGGTTCTCGTGGCGCGCCTCGTCCACACGCGGCGCCTGCGACGTCGGGCCGACGAAGAGGCCGGCGAACATGTACGAGAGCGACGGGTGGTGCTGGTTGAACGTGAGCAGGCTGGCCAGGAGATCCGGCCGGCGCAGGAAGGGGCTCGAGAGCGGCGTCGGGCCGCCGAACGTGAGGTGATGGCCGCCCCCGCTCCCCGCCATGCGCCCGTCGATCAGGTATTTCTCGCAGTGCAGGCCGCTGTGGAGCGACGCGTCGAACACCGTCTCCAGGAGCGACGCGTACGCGCGCACCCCGTCGGAGGGCGGCAGGTTCACCTCGAGCACGCCCGGGTCCGGCGTCACCGAGAAGCGGAGCACGCTCGCGCCGGACGGGGGCGGGTACCCCTCGAGCAGCACGTCGATGCCCGTCTCCTGCCGGGTCGCGTCGATCGCGGCGATGAGCTCGAAGAAGTCGGCCGGCGCGAGGAACGGCGGCAGGAAGACGTGGACGATGCCGTCGCGCGTCTCGACGCAGAGCGCCGTGCGCACGCCGTAGCCCGATCGCCCCGCGGCGGGGGCGGCGCGCTGGGGGTGATGCGCGGCGCGCTCGCCGTCGTGGGCGTGCCGCTGGGCCGCGCGCGCGCGCGCCGTCTCGGCGTGCTCCGGGTCGCCGTCGCCCTCCAGGAGCTGGACGCGGCGCTGCCTCTCTTCCTCCTCGCCGGCCTCGGGCTCGCCGCGCCGCGGGTCGGGCGGTGACACGAGCTCCTCGATCGGCGGCGGCGGGGCCACCGCGACGAGCGAGCGGAGCGGGAGGCGCAGGCCGATGGAGCTGTCGCCCGGGAGCAGGAAGAGGTGCCCGCGCCGGAAGCCCCAGCGCTCGCTGATCCACGACCCCCACTGGCGCGCGAGGGGCAGGACGAAGCCGACCTCTCGCCCGAGCCCGCGATCGAGGACCCGCGCGAGGCGCCGCCGCTCCTCCGGGTCGTCGAGGTTCGCCTTGAGCGGGTCGACGTCGGTGGGCAGGCTCGCCTCGTCCTGGAGGTGGCGCCAGGGGTCCTCGAGGGCCGGCATCAGGAAGTCGGCCAGCCCGAGCCGCGCCGCGAGCGCGCCGGCGAACTTCCGCGAGAGCTCGACGCCGCGCCCGCGCGACGCGCTGGTCGCCGGATCGGCGTGGCGCGCCTGGGACATCTCGGTCCAGATCGGGACGCCGTCGCGCCGGCCGATGATCTCGAGCGCCCAGCGGGGCAGGCTCTCGCCGGGGTAGTGCTTGCCGGCGCGGAGCAGCAGGACGCCGCCCGGCGTGATCCGGCGCCGGAGCTCGTGCGCGAGCCGGAGCCCTTGCGACCACTTCGTCGGGCCGAGCGCGCCCTCGCACCACTCGGGCGCGTCCGGGTACTCGCGCGAGTTGAAGGTCGGCTCGCCGCCCATGGTCAGGGAGAGGCCCGCGGCGGCGAGCCGCTCGTCCGCGCGATCGGCCACGGACAGGAGCTCCTGCCACACGGGCTCCTCGTAGGGCGTGGTGGGCCGCGGCTCGTGGCCGAGCCGCCCGACCTTCATCTCGAAGGTCACGTCGGTCGCGCGCGTGTCGCTCGTGCCCTCGACCGGCGCCGCGAGCGCGGGCGAGGCGGTGCAGGCGAGCGGGATGTGGCCTTCGCCGCAGAGCAGGCCGCTCGTCGCGTCGAGGCCGACCCAGCCTGCGCCGGGAAGGTAGACCTCGGCCCACGCGTGCAGGTCGACGACGTCGCGGCTCACGCCGCGCGGCTGGTCGGGGATCATCCCCTCGTCCGTGAGCTGCACGAGGTAGCCGCTCACGAAGCGCGCGGCGAGCCCGCGCGACCGGAGTGCCGCGATGAGCAGCACCGCCGAGTCGCGGCAGCTGCCGCGCCCTTGCGCGAGCGTCTCCTCCGGCGTCCAGATGCCGGCCTCCTCCCGGATGACGTACTTGATGCGCCGGTTCACGGCGGTGTTCAGCGCGACGAGGAGCGACACGGTGTCGCCCTTCGAGGGCAGCCCGGCGAGGAACTCGTCGAGCAGCGGGCCGCGGGCGAACGACGGATCGGCGCTGTCGAGGAAGGGGGCCAGGTCCTGCTTGAGCTCGGCCGGATACGCGAACGGGACCTCCTTCGCGCGCTCGTCGAGGAAGAAGTCGAACGGGTTCACGGGGCGCACGCTGACCGCGAGCTCGACAAGGACGTCGAGCTGAGCGACGCGCTCGCCCGCGGGCAAGAGCACCCGCGCGACGTGGTTGCCATACGGGTCCTGCTGCCAGCGCGCCGCGATCGGCGGGTCGATCTTCAGGCTGTACGACTCGATCTTCGCCTTCGCGTGCGTCGCGGGCCGCAGCCGGATGAGCTGCGGGCCGAGCGAGGCGGGGCGGGGATAGGTGTAACGGGTCCGGTGCTGGATGAGCAGGCGCACGGTGGTTCGTCTCCGGGGGTGGCCCTATCCAACCAGAAGTGCCCTCTTCCGTCTCGCCTTCCGTGACGCGCGTGAGGCGCGCTGCGCGATCGTTTCGAGGACGATTCGGCCAGGGGTCGACGGCGTGGCGGCGCGTGGGCGCGAGCGCGCGGCGACGCGAGCGTCCGACGGCGCGGCGGCGCGGCGGCGCGGCCTCGCGGCGGCGCGCGCCGTGTGACGAATCGACCGTACGGCGGCACAAAAACCGCGTGCTGCGGCGCCTTTGGCGCCGTTCTGTCCGCCTCGCCACGCCGCGCCCCGACACCGGCGCCGCCCGCGCTTGCCGTCCGAGGGCGAAGCGGTGATCATCGCCCGCTGTGTCGGGTTCGGAGACGAAACAGCCCTCGCTGCCCCCGGTCGAGCCGGGGACGGTGCTCGCCGGCAAGTACCGCGTGGAGCGGGTCATCGGCCAGGGCGGCATGGGCGTGGTCGTCGAGGCCCGCCACGTCGTGCTCGACGAGCGGGTCGCCCTGAAGTTCCTGCTCCCCGAGTTCACCCAGCACCCCGAGGGCTCGGCCCGCTTCCTCCGCGAGGCGAAGGCCGGCATGAAGATCAAGAGCGAGCACGTCGCCCGTGTTTCGGACGTCGGCACGCTCGAGAACGGCGCGCCCTACATGGTCATGGAGTTCCTGATCGGGAGCGACCTGGCCCGCCTGCTCCGCGATCAGGGCGTGCTCGGCATCGAGGACGCGATCGACTACATCGCGCAGGGCAGCGAGGCGATCGTCGAGGCCCACGGGCTCGGCATCGTCCACCGCGATCTCAAGCCGGCGAACCTGTTCCTGACGGCGCGCGTCGACGGCTCGCCGCTCGTCAAGGTGCTCGACTTCGGCATCTCCAAGATGGCGACCGGAGGGGTCGACGTCCTGACGGGCACGGACGCGGCGCTGGGCTCGGCCCTGTACATGTCGCCGGAGCAGATGCGACAGACGCGCTCGGTGGATCACCGGACGGACATCTATGCGCTCGGCGTCTCGCTCTACGAGCTGCTCGCCGGCAGGCAGCCGTACTTCGCGGAGACGCTGCCGCAGCTCTGCGCGGAGGTGCTGACGGGCACGCCGACGCCGCTGCGGGACATCCGCCCCGACGTGCCCGCCGCGCTCGCGGCCGTGCTGGAGAAGTCGTACGCCCGCGAGCGCGAGCACCGGCACGCGTCGGTCGCCGAGCTCATCGTGTCGCTCGCGCCGTTCGCGCCCGCGCGCACGTACCCGACCCTGGCCCGGATCGCGCGCATGGGCGGCCTGTCGCTGCACGCCGCGATCCCCGGCGGCCAGCGCGGGTCGCAGCCGTCGTTCCCCGCCGTGGACTCGAGGCTCCCTGGGCCGGCCGCGCGCGAGCCGTCGTGGCCGGGGCCCACCTCGTATCCCGCCTGGCAGCGCGACACCGCGCAGCCGCGCCCGCCGACGCCGCTCCCCCACGGGACGCCGTTCCCGCAGGCCCCGTCGCCCATCGCCCACGCCTCGACGCCCTATCCGCACCCGTCGTCGCCGTTCTCGCACGCCCCGTCACCGGGCAACGGCGCCTTCGGGCCTCACCCTGCCGAGGACGGCAGGCCGAGCCCGGTCCCGCCGAACGGCTTCCCGGCGCCCACGCCGCAGCAGCACATCGTCCCCGGTCCGTACAGCGCGCCGATGAGCTCCCGCGCCGCCGCGACCTTCGCCTCGTCGACCCACCTCGGGATCTCGTCGGACGGGCGCCGGATCCCTGGGCTATCGGTCTCCCCGTCCGCGATCCTCGCGATCGCGCTGATCTCCGCGACCCTCCTCCTGGGGCTCATCGTCGGCAGCGTCTACATGCTCCGCCGGGGCGGCGCCGACGGGGCGGAGGGCACGGCGGCGGCGCCGACGGTCGCCGTGAGCGCGCCGGAGACCGCCGCGCCGGCGCCGGCCCCCGAGCAGCCCGCGCCTGCCGCCGGGACGACGACGCCGGACGGGCCGACGATCCGACCGACGGCGGCGGCAGCCGACGCAGCGACCACGGCTGACACAGCGGCGGCGAGCGCCTCCGCGGCCGCGAGCGCCCCCGCGCCGAACGCCGCGGCGGCCGCGAGCGCCCCCGCGGCGTCGCCGAGGACGGCGCCGAGGACGGCGCCCACGGCCACCCGGGGCGGCGCGCCTGCGGGGCGGACCACGCCGGCCGCCCGCCCGTCGCAAGCCACGACGACGCAGCGCCCTCCGAAGGGCATCGACCTGAACGACCCGCACTGAGCCCACAGCCATGATCCCCTCGACAGTCCATGCCCCCCGCGCGCTCCGTCGCGCCCGCCTCGCCCTCGCCGCGGTCGTGCTCGGCTCGGCCGCCCTGTTCGCGCCCTCGGGCGCTGCCGCGCAGGGCGCGGGCGGCGACGCGACGCTCGCCCAGACGTTGTTCGAGGAGGGGCGCCGCCTGATGGAGGCGAAGTCGTACGCGCAGGCGTGCCCGAAGCTGGCCGAGAGCCAGCGCCTGCGGCCCGGCACGGGGACGCTGCTCAACCTGGCCCTGTGCAACGAGGGGCTCGGCAGGACGGCGACGGCGTGGGGGCAGTTCAAGGAGGCGCTCTTCGCCTCGAAGAAGGAGGGCAACGCCGCGCGCGAGGCGTTCGCGCAGGAGCACATCGACGCCCTGGAGCCGAGGCTCTCGAAGATCCAGCTCAACGCGGAGAACACGCCCGGCCTGCTGGTCCGCGTCGACGGCGGCGACATCCCCGCGGCCGCGCTCGGCACGCCGATCCCGATCGATCCCGGCGCGCACGAGGTCGAGGCGACGGCGAGCGGCTACACGGTCTGGTCGACGACGGTCCAGGTCGGCGAGAGCGCCGATCTGAAGGCGATCGCCATCCCGAAGCTCCTGCCGGTGGCGCCCACGAGCAAGCCCGCCGGGCCCCAGGCGCCGCCGGCCAGCGGCGGCGCCGGCGTCCGCAGCGGCGGGGGCGGCCTGCAGCCCGCGGGCTTCGTGATCGGGGGCGCCGGCGTGGCGGTGCTCGGCGTCGGCGCCGTGTTCGGCATCCTCGCCGCGGGGCAAGCGAGCGACGCGGAAAAGGACGAAACGCTCTGTCCGGAGAAGCGGTGTACGCCGGAAGGTCGCAAAGAGATCAACGCGGCCGAGACCAAGGCGCTCGTGTCCACGATCGGCGTCGGCGTGGGCGTCGCCGCGCTCGCCGCGGGGGCGGTCCTCGTGCTGACCTCGGGCCCATCGAGGGCGGAGGGCGCGAGCGCCGCGGCGGCACGGCAGGGCTCGCCGGCGCGGGTGCACGCGCGCATCGTGCCGCTCATCGGCCCGGAGGGCGGCGGGGTCGGGGTGCTGGGCGCTTTCTAGAATACCGACGATGAGGCAGCCGCCGTACGGAGCACGTTGGCTCTTACAGCCGAGCGACCCGTCCGTCGTCGAGCAGCACCCAGGGGGCGGAAGCCGAGTACGCCTCGGTCCCGGCGACGGGCAGGCTTGGCGCATCCGTGAGCTTGGCAGGAGAGGAACGCCCACAGGGGAGCAAGCTCCGGAAAGCCTTCGACGCCAGCCCTGCAGCTCTCTGCGAACGACAAGGGGTTCTCGTCGACGTAGCTGTCCCAGAGGCGAGTGGCATGTTCGAGGCGTTCCCCCGACCAGGACTGCGCCTTACCAAGGCGGTCCAGAAGGACCTCGTCCGCATGATCGGACACGGACTCGGAGCAGGTAAACGGACGAGTCAACGCCTCACGGCTCGCTGCTCTCGACGGAGGAACAGGCTCAAAATCGAGAACAAATAGTTCGTGATGCGCGAACCCGAGAGGGCGCAACCAGCTGCAAGTCCTCCAGAGATTCACCCGCTCGTGAAGGCTCGCCGACACCCACAAGGCGACGGGGGGCTCCCAGCGGGCATCCGACGAATAGAGCTTGTCCCATTCTTCGGTCGAATTCCACCACGCACGACGCGCTCGCGCATGTTCCAGAGCATCCCGACGGCTCGGACCGATGACGAGACGGTCGGACGCGCACACGACATGGGTCGCACCAACCTGCAACAGCCGCTCGGTGGTGAGCCCATCGAAAACAACATGAGTAGCCCCGCCAAGCTCAACAATGTTCGCCATGCTCAACAGAGCCCACGCTTGCAGTGGTGTCTGAAGTTGTAATTCATGGCCTTTCAATGCGGAGCGGGGGACGACGTTCACGGCGCGGCTGCCACGGTGGGCGGCGGGAGCGAGGCGCTGGGGGCGGCGAGCGCGGCGGTGCAGTGCGCTCTTGCGAGAGGGCTTCCAGGAGGAAGCCAGTCATGACATGCAGCAGAAGGTGGAGGGCGCGCTCGCCTCGAGTTCGCCCACCGGCTCGCCCCCGTGCGGCGCGCACGCGCCCGGCTCGACATCCGCGATCACGGCCGACTTGCTCCCCAGGCCGACGCCCGGAGGCGTCACGACGCAGAACGGGACGCTGGAGCTGACGAGGCTCGACGCGAGCAGGTCCGTGCAGGCGGCGTCGCGGTACACGGACGCCATGAGGGTGCACGAGGCGCCGGTCGGATCGCCGCAGCCGCAGGGGGTGCACTCGCGGCCGTCGATCACGTCCTCGAAGAAGACGTGCCTGGCGGCGTACCCCTCCGGACAGCCGGCGTCGCCGCCCTCGTGGTAGACGCAGGTCAGGAAGCCCGACGGCGCCGCTGGCACGCACGTCGTCGCGTCCTCGCACGCGGTGTACGCGCCGGCGAGGCACGCCCTGGCCCGCGTCGCCCACGGATCCAGCCTGGGGACAGGCGGCGGCGCGTCGATGCGCGGCGTGCACGCGCCGGTCGCGACCGAGGGCGCCGCGATCGTGAGCGACTGCACGCAGGGCTCGCCGTCGCAGAGCTGACCTTCGGGGATCGGGTTCGCCGCGGTGCACGCGCCGTCCCAGCCGTCGGGCGCGGCGAACGAGGTCATCACGGTGCCCGGCTCGTCGCCGGGGCACGAGGCGGACGATGCGGCCCAGCCGGTGGGGAGCCCGCACGAGGCCTCGGGCGGGTCGCACGCGCAGACCGCGCAGTCCATCGGCGGCTGCTGGAGATCGGCGAAGCCTTCGTAGCCGAGCGTGGGCGCGTCGGCGGGGCAGTCGGGGACGGCCTTAGCCGGGCCGAACCAGAGCAGCGCCGGGCCGAACCAGCCGAGCGGCGCAGGCGGGGCGCACTGGCCGGAGCACAGCGAGCTGTGCATGTCGCCGCCGGCGCCACCCTGACCGCCGGCGCCGCCCTGGCCGCCGGCCGCGCCTTGGCCACCGGCGCCGCCCTGGCCGCCGTCCGCTCCGGCGTCGCGCAAGACGCCGCAACCGGACAGATTGTGCTCGATCTCTTCGGGCAGACAGGGACCCGTGATCACAATCGGCTCTTGTTCACAACCAAGGCACAACAGCAGGCCTGAGAGAGCCAAGGAAAACTTGCGCATCGCTGCGAACCTACCTGACCGCGGGTCTACGGCGCAAGAGGCGCATTCACGATGCTGCACCATCAGCCCCAGCGCATTCACGGATCCGAACATTTTCTCATCACCACTTGGCTATTCACGTATTTACGGCGCCGCTTCCGTTTCCGTTCGTTTTGTTACCGGATCGCTCAAAAGCTCGCGTGTACACCTAGCCCGAACGCCACAGAGGCGTTCGGTGCGCTCCACAGGGCGCGCTCAGATCCAGGAGCACCTGGATGACGATCGATCGCCGTGTCGATCAGTGTCTGTACGACGTCGGTGTATCCGCTCGTCGAGAAGCTCTCGGAGAAGGGCCAGTCGATGCCGATTCGTGCACCAAGTCCAGCGCGAAGATTCAGCCGCGACGCTCCACCCAAGGGGACGTCGGGGGAAGCACGAAGCCTCCCGAACTCGGAGAGGCCGCAGGCGAAAAGAATCTGCCGATGATGGCATAGCGCAGCGTTCGTCGTCAGAAGAGACACCGCCATGGGAACCTTGTCGATGGTCTTCGGCAGCGAAGCGAGCGCACGGACCTCCAGCGCGACCGACCACGCTGGCCAGCGTGCCCCGACCGACAGCGCCGGCCCAGCGGCGAGACCGGGCGTCATCCCGAGGCCCGTCACCGCGCCCAGGCCGGCCACCCAGCGGAAGCGCTCCCCCGTAACCGGCGACGCGCGGCTCCGGGGCGACGCCGTACGCGGCGGAGATGGCGGCGCAGGGGCCTGCTTTGGCGGGCAGGGCCGGTCCGGCGAGCAGGGCTCCTCGGGCGGCGCGGGCGGCGAAGCGGGCTTCGCCGGTGCAACCGGTGGTGCGGGGAGCTCGGCGGCGTCGTCGAGCAGCAAGGCGATGGACACGGCCATGGCGGTGACGAGCACCTTGCAGTCGTCGCGCGCGCTGAACCCGTCGGCCCAGCGTCCGTGACCGTCGCCATCGCGGAGGAACAGCGATGCGGCGAGCTTGCCGTGCCGGCGCTCGATGGACGCCGTCATCGTGAACGGAGCCTCCGCATCATAGGGGTCGACCCCGCCCATCGCCCTGGCCGTCTCCGCGCGCAGGAACGGCTCGTCCGGGCAATCCTCGGCGCCTGGCCCGCGGATGAGCTCGATCCGCACCCGGAACGGCGCGGGCGTGGGCTCGGCCCGGGCCGGCGTGACGCCAATGACGGAGATCGCGGCCGCGGCCATCGAGGCGAGCGCCGCGCGGGCCGCCCGCTTCATGCTCGCGCTCTCGCCGTGCGATGTCCGGCGCACGTGCCTCCTCCGCGCGGTCACGGAAGCTTCTGCCCCGCCGCGCCGCCGGCCTGCGTCGCCTGCGCCGCCGCCGCCTTCATTCGCAGCCGCTCGCGCATCAGCTTGAGCTGCCCCTCGGGGAACCGTCGCTCGTGGGCGGCGATGCGCTCCAGCGCGGTCGCCCTGTCTCCTTGCAGCAGCGCCTGCCTGGCGGCGTCGAGCAGCTGCAGCTCGTCGGCGAGCGGCTCTCGATCCTGGGTGGAGGGAGCGTGCTGCTCCAGCGCGGTGCGCTTGCGCTGGCGGAAGGCACCTGCCGGCGCCGCCGTGGGCGCACGAGGGGGTGAAGCTTCCTTGTCCGAGATCGCGTCGGTTAGCGGCGCATCGGAGCGCGACCGCCCCCCGGGACCGGTCTCCGGTCGCGTATCGGGGTGGACGGCACGCGAGAGGAGGAGCGGTGTCGCGATCGGGCCCAGGCGGTGGGCCCAGAGGGCCGGCGCCGGCGCGAGCGCGGCGCGACCTCGTAGGTCGCCTCGTATTGCGCGGCGCCGGTGGAGGGAGCGACGCGGGGTCGTCCTGCTCCTGCTGCTCCTGGGCGGTGTCCGCGGCGGCAGCTGGCACGGCGGGCACGAAGTCCTGCAGACGCCGCGAGGCGGCCGGAGGCAGTGGGGCAGAGCCGCCCGCCGCGGCGGGATAGGCGGGGTTGTACCGGGGGAGGCTTGTGTAGGCGCCCAGGAGGACCTCCTGGGACAGGTCGTCGATGTCGTCCTCGTCGACGCCGAGGTAGCGGAGCATGCCCGGGAGGACGTGAACGGCGGTCGCGTGCATGGACGTCCAGGTGCTGTGCTGGACCAGGTCGGCGGGAGGAGGCGGGAGGGGAGAGAGAGGCTCATACTTAGAATTGCGGGGGATTCTTGGGATCGTCACAGAATCGACGCGGGGGCGGGTGCCAAGGGGCGACATCCAGCGCGCCGGGGTCATGTCTTGTCCGCGGGGGGCAGCACGGCTAGAGACGGGAATGCGCAAGACCGTTTCGACTCGCAGCATCGTCTCGATCGCGCTCGCCACCTGCGTCCTCGCGACGATGGCCTGCGGCTCTGACGAAGAGTCGCCTGCTCCGGACGAGGAGGTGGTGGTCGCCATCGCCGAAGCCCGCGGCCTGGCCGAAGGCTCCACGGCGACGGTCGACGGTGTCGTGACCGTCGCGCCCGGCACATTCAATTCGGCGACCGGCGAGCAGGGCTTCGCGCTGCAGGACGACACCGGAGGCATCTACGTGAGCCTGCCCGACGCGCTCGATCTCGACCTCGACATCCGGGTGCGCGTCACGGGGAAGCTCGGGCAGACGGCCCAGCAGACGGTGCTCAATGCCAAGGCAGCCGCGGTCACGACGCTCGGCGAGGCCAGATCCGTCGGACCGAAGGACGTGACGACCGGAGATGTCGGAGAGCCCGTCGAAGGCCTGCTGGTGCGCGTGGGCGGCAGCGTGACCAAGGCCGTGGAGGACGACCAGCCCTATGGCTTCAAGGTGTACATCGACGACGGCTCGGGCGAGATCCAGGTCTTCGTGCATCTCGTGGACGGGCAACCTGTCATCGACACGGTGTCGCTCGCGATCGATCAGGACATCACGGTGACCGGCCTCGCCGCGCAATACGAGACGACCTACGAGGTCGCGCCGCGCCTTGCAGGAGACCTCGTGGCGCAATGAGCGAGCCGGGCGGCGCGCCGACCCGACCCTGCGCCTCACCGCCTTGCCTCGCCGCGCGCCCCCGTGCAGGCTTCGCCCATGGGCCAGCCCGCCGAGAAGCAGCGCCGCGCCACGTACGCCGACCTCGAAGCCGTGCCGGCGCACCAGGTGGCAGAGCTCGTCCGCGGCACCCTGCACGTCTTCCCCCGGCCGGCACCGCGACATGCACGGGCGTCGTCCAGGCTGGGCATCAAGCTGGGCGGACCGTTCGACCTGGGCGACGGAGGGCCCGGCGGCTGGCACATCATCGACGAGCCCGAGCTGCACTTCCGCGATCCGGACGCGCCGGGGGAGATCGACGCGCTCGTGCCCGACCTTGCCGGCTGGCGCCGCGAGCGCTTGCCCGAACTGCCCGAGACGGCCTACTTTGCGCTCGCCCCCGACTGGATCTGCGAGGTGCTGAGCCCTTCGACGGCGGGCGTCGATCGCGACGAGAAGATGCCGATCTACGCGCGCGAGGGCGTGCGGAACGCGTGGTTGGTCGACCCGATCGCGCGGACGCTGGAGGTCTACGTGCTCGGCGCGGATCGCGGCTGGGGGCCCGCCGTCGTCCACCGCGACGCCGCCCGCGTCCGCGCCGAGCCCTTCGACGCCATCGAGCTCGATCTCTCGGTCCTCTGGGCGAGGTGACCTGCGGCCGCGCTGACCTGTCCGAGCTGACCTCGACCGAGCAGCGCTGGTCGTGCTCCTGGCCCAGGCGATACAGGGTCCATCTCGGGATCAGCGCTTCTTGCTGGGCTCGCGCGCCGGATCGAGCTCCTGGAAGGGCAGCGCGGGCCGGGGGACGAACCGGCTCATCTCGGCGGTCCCGTGGAGGTTCCGCAGCGCGCCGGGCGCCGGCTCCGCGGGCGGAGCGGGCCACGGCGCGCTCGCGGCCTCCCGGGGCGCGCTCGCGGCCTCGTCGCGCAGGTACGACGGCCGCTCCGCCGCGCGCTCGCCCTCGAACGCGCGCGCGCCGTCGATGTCCCCCTGCTGGGCCACGGGCTCGCCGAGCGACTCGATGCGCGGCGGGAACTCGCGAAGTCGCCGCTCCTGGGTCGCGAGGGCCTTCGCGAAGCGCGTCAGGATCTCCGGCTCGTCGCGGGCGAGCGCGCTGCTCATCGCCGTGCCCCAGCCGCGCGTCGCCGCTTCCCAGCGCGCCGGCTGGTCGGTCGCGATGGGCTCGGCGTTATGCTCGCTCGCGCTCCTCGTGTCCTCGCCGTCACGGAACAGCGATGGAATCGCGATGTCGATATCGCTGTAACGGTCGTCGAAGCGCTCGCCGTTCCAGGGCACCTCGAGCTTGGGATCGCGCCCCTGCCGCGCCACGGGCGCCACGCTGTCCTTGATCGCGTTCGGCAGCGGGTTGCCCTGGATCTGCTCGTTCGTCACCCCGAAGCCTGCGCATAGGCCCCGGGGGAATCGGCGAAGACGATCACCTCGGGCGCCGCCGGGTCACCGCCCTCGGGCGGCTCGAACCAGAAGAAGACGCCGTCCTCCGCGCAGAGCCTGGTGATGAAGGCGAGATCGCTCTCCTGGTGCTGGACGCAGTAGACGCGCGGGGGCCGGGGCGCGGCGAGGGAGAAGCGGTGGGGCAGCCCCGCCTCGGTGAGCACCGCGCCGAGGACGCCCGAGAGGGGTTGTTCCTGGAAGATCCGGCTCTGCCGCCCCTCGCCGAGCAGGGCGAGCCGCGGCTCGACGCGCACGCGGACGACGGCGCGCCCGTCGCCGTCGGCGCGCTCGACGCTCACCCGGGTGACGACGCCGGTCACCGCGCGCGCCTGCAGGCAGCGCCTGCCCCGCAAGAAGAGCCCGCGACGCCGGCCGAGGTGCCGTGCTCCCCCGAGCGCCCGTGCGCGGGGCAGCCGGCGCCGCCGTCTAGCGCAGCACCCACCCTCGGCCGCCTGGCTCGGTCCGGTTCTGTTCGGCGCTCTAAGATGACCTACCCCCTGGTCGAGCCTGCACATGCCGCGCCGGGCGTCAGGCTCCGCGCGCCTCCCTTGAGCGACCGCGCCGTCAGAGCAGAGGCTGCAACGCCGCGTACCACTGCCCGCCCAGCAGCACGTAGCCCTGGAGGTTGGGGTGCCACTGATCTTCGAGTAACGTGGTCTTGTTCGGATTGAAGGGCGTGTACATGTCGACGGAGATGATGTGTCGGCCTGCGTCCGCGCGGGCCTTCACCACCGCCGGAATGGCGTCGCCGTAGGTCTTGATGCGCGCGCTGAGCGCGGTGTCGTCGCCCTTGCTCGCGTCGCCGCGCGACGGGACGGGCGCGGCCACCACGATGAGGACATCGGGGAGCTGCGCGTAGATGCTGTCAATCAACGCGCCCAGACGTTCGGGGGCGTTGGGCATGTCGTGATTGTCGATCGCGTCGTTGGTTCCAATCATCAAGAGCACGATGTCGGGCTTGTATTGCGGCATGACGGTCGACACCAGCGTCGAGATGCCGCTCCTTCCGCCGGCGGGGGCGATCGTCCAGCCGCTGTGGCCCTCGTGGTTGTGCGGGAACGCCACGCCGCCAACGGTGTTCGGTCCGTTCGATCCCGAACCGACGAACGTGATGTTCTTGCCCGCTGCGTGCGCGAGCCGGAACAGCTCGACGCGATAGCCGCCCGGCGTGTCCCCGTTGTATCCGTCGGTGATAGAGTCGCCGAACGGCATGATCTTGCACGCCGTACCGTCGGTCGGGCAGGGCCGATAGGTCGAGCCCGCGCCGCCGCCCGCGCCCCCCTGCGCGCCCGAGTCGCCGCCGCTGCCGCCGGCCGCCGCGCCGCCGCCATCCCCGCCACCGCCCGTTCCCGCGAGCGATCCACCGGTGCCGGCCGCAGAGGTCGTTCCGCCGGTGCCCGCGACAGCGCCGTCCGTGCCGCCACCGTCGCTCGTTCCGCCTGCGCCGCCGCCGGGGCCCGCTCCGCCCGCTCCGCCGGCGCCCGCTTCGCCCGCTCCGCCGGCGCCCGCGCTGCCGCCGCTGCAGCCGAGAGCGATAGCGATGACGACGAGCCCGGCCACGACCGGCCAGGATGTGATCGGCTTCATGCCGGAGGATGGTAACGCCGGAGGCGACGGCGTTGTCAACTGAAACGACGGCAGTCGGAATCGACGATCGGGCAGCCTATGGCAATCTCACGGCCCGACGACGGTCGCCCATCCGGTGCCCGGCATCGAGAGCTGCCGCTTCGCTCTCCCAACGGACGCATTCGAGCTCACCTACCTGATGCGGGCCGACGAAAGCGCGAGGGTGTGAAGCGGCAGCGACGCCGACCGCAGTCACGAGCTCACCCGAGAAGCCACGCGCCAGGAGAAAGAGAGCGGCGAAGATGTCGGCTGCCACCTGACGTGAGCGTCGCCACGACCCGCATTGTCGTGGCGAGCGTTCAGCCTGTTGCGGCACGACCGGCGGAACCGTCAGCGGCAGCAAGCCGAGTCACGTAAGGCGTACCCCGCACATCAAAGCGACATATCCAGGCGTGTTCTGGGTCGTATGCAACGGCGCCTCCGATAGCAACCGGTGGTGCGACCTGCAAGCTTGGCAGCGCATCAAGTATCGCCTCCCCTCCCGCACGCCATCGGAAGGACCATCGACTCAACTCGGACGACTTCTCCGGATGCTCCTCGCATTCGATAATCCGTCCGTGGGTGTGGCGAGACCAGGACAGCAGTCGCTCCGACACGTAGAGATCGCCGACGTGCGAGAGCCAGGCATGTAGACCGGACTGCGCCCTCATTCCGCTGGAAAACACTTTAACCGGCTTGATCCAATCGCTGGACAGCTGGCGCAGCAGGAGCTCGTCAAAGCGCGACATCAACAGGCCGCGCTCCGTCCGTCGCGGGAAGAATCCCGCATGATAGCGCCCAAGATTGGCCAGCAGCGGGTGCAGCGCGCCACCCGTCGCGCAAAATCGTGATATCGCGACCGGCGAGCGTCGACACCACAGTTTCCACAGCGTACCCGAGAGCGCGATCTCAAGCTCTGAACACCGCGCCATGGGCGGCGTTCGCCTCAGCGCGTCAGCGACATCGACATAAACTTTTGGCGACGGGTCAGGCCCCTGCGGCATTGCGCCGACGGCATCGGATTCAAGCGCCACCGTATACACATGTCGCCTTCGAGCAGCCCCGGAAGCGCAGATCCTGGAGAAGCTCAGCAGTCCGTCAATCGTCGGCGGCAGCGCTATGCAGATCGGCTTATTATCGTCGCGAGCAATGCTATTGTTCAGCTCCGCAGATGGCTGGACCCCCCAGTACCGGGTCCGCAGTATGCGATGGCGCTTCGGATCTGCGCTCGACGGGCCAAGAAGAAGGCAGTCATCCTCGACCACGACCGGGGACAGGACCTTTCTCAGCTCCGATTGGGCGATTCTGCCTATCGCGACATAGACGGCATCTTGAAGCGAGTAGCTCATCAGCGAAACCCGCATTGTCTACAGTTGCACTGTGGTGGATACGGCCGGTCGTCGAGGCAGGCAGCGAGGCAAGACTTGCACGGGCTGCTGCCGTGGACGTCACATCCGGGGAATCCAACGATGCACCTTCCGCCGATGTCTTCGCAGTCCTCGAACATGTCGTAGCAGTCCTTTGACGTGCATCCCGCCATCAGCGCTTCCGATGCTGCGTTGATGTCTTCCTCTCCATCCTGTTCACCATCTCTAAAATGATCCCCTGCCCCTGCTGAGCCTGTCGGTATCCCAGCACCAGCGCCTCCCGGTTCCACGGGTTCGCACTCGTAGCTCAAGTCGCATGCAGAGCTGAGCATGAGCAGGAATACGCCGCACAGAACGAGAGCGATTACCCTAACTTTCAATCGATGTTGCATCTGTTTCCTCCGAGTCCTTCCGGACGCGCCGATCCGCCTTTCTGCGGCGGAGAGGGTCGCGAGATCGATCCGGCCGTTCACCCTGCGCACGCCTCAATGGATCCACCGCCTTTCTGCGGCGGAGAGTTCACGGCAACGGCCTCCCAAGTCGTCGTTCGAGACTTGCTTCAATGGGGCCGCCGCCTTTCTGCGGCGGAGAGCATCTCGGCATGGGACGGGAGCTTTACCAAAGCGATGCTTCAATGGGGCCGCCGCCTTTCAGCGGCGGAGAGGCGCGGGCGCGACCGCAGCGGATCGTTGCGTATGCCGCTTCAATGGGGCCGCCGCCTTTCAGCGGCGGAGAGAGGGCTAGAGCGAGCGCCGCTGCGTCCGACGACTTCGCTTCAATGGGGCCGCCGCCTTTCAGCGGCGGAGAGGACATGCGCCTTGTCTCCTCAATGGGAGACCGCATGTGCTTCAATGGGGCCGCCGCCTTTCAGCGGCGGAGAGCTGCTCGTCGGCCTCATCAGCGACGAAGGCACGATGACCGAGCTTCAATGGGGCCGCCGCCTTTCAGCGGCGGAGAGGCAGACACTTCCGGGCGGCCGTAACGGTGCTCCTGGAAGCTTCAATGGGGCCGCCGCCTTTCAGCGGCGGAGAGGGGACCGCATGAAAGAAACCGTCGGCAAGGCCGTTTTGCTTCAATGGGGCCGCCGCCTTTCAGCGGCGGAGAGCCAGGAGGCCGGGCGTCAAGCGATCGTCGACTTCATCGGGCTTCAATGGGGCCGCCGCCTTTCAGCGGCGGAGAGGATGGAGCGCCGGGCCGTCTCGGCGGACGCGCGGATGCTTCAATGGGGCCGCCGCCTTTCAGCGGCGGAGAGGTCGACGCGGTGGTGGGC
The DNA here is from genome assembly GCF_051527395.1 of Sorangium sp. So ce281. Taxonomy (NCBI): domain Bacteria; kingdom Pseudomonadati; phylum Myxococcota; order Polyangiales; family Polyangiaceae; genus Sorangium; species Sorangium sp. So ce281. The sequence continues at coordinate 419,374 of NZ_CP150322.1, read as the reverse complement.
GAACTTCGCCATGGTGGTGCCGCTTCAATGGGGCCGCCGCCTTTCAGCGGCGGAGAGCGAGGCCTGCGCTGGCGACGGCTCCTGCGTCACGGCCGGGCTTCAATGGGGCCGCCGCCTTTCAGCGGCGGAGAGTACCGCCTCGCTGGCGCGCTCTCCCGGCCGGCAGACCTCGCTTCAATGGGGCCGCCGCCTTTCAGCGGCGGAGAGAGTCCTCCATCAGCCGAGCCACGACCGGGACCACCGCCGGCTTCAATGGGGCCGCCGCCTTTCAGCGGCGGAGAGTGCGTGGAACGCAAGCGGAGCCAACATGTTCCGCATGACGCTTCAATGGGGCCGCCGCCTTTCAGCGGCGGAGAGCGGGTTCAAGGTCGTCGTGGTGACGTCCGGTAAGCTGCTTCAATGGGGCCGCCGCCTTTCAGCGGCGGAGAGGGCGGAGGCGGAGGCGCTCTACTCCCGCGCCGTGGCCGAGCTTCAATGGGGCCGCCGCCTTTCAGCGGCGGAGAGCGTGGGCTACGACGACGACGGCTGGTGGCGCATCGCGAGGCTTCAATGGGGCCGCCGCCTTTCAGCGGCGGAGAGCTGGTCCAGACCCTGACACAGGCCAAGGGGGAGCCGCTCAGGCTTCAATGGGGCCGCCGCCTTTCAGCGGCGGAGAGACCGGGCAGATCCGACCGCTGCGCGAACACCAACTGCTTCAATGGGGCCGCCGCCTTTCAGCGGCGGAGAGGATGGAAGGACCGCACGGGCGAGACGCGGCGAAACACGCTTCAATGGGGCCGCCGCCTTTCAGCGGCGGAGAGGGATCGACTCCAGGATCAGGTGGCCAGCATTCCCGTAGCTTCAATGGGGCCGCCGCCTTTCAGCGGCGGAGAGGACTCACCGCACCTTAGCCGATCGTGGATCGGCGTGCTTCAATGGGGCCGCCGCCTTTCAGCGGCGGAGAGTACTATTTGCGCGGGCACGTTGCCCGGAAAGGACCGGCTTCAATGGGGCCGCCGCCTTTCAGCGGCGGAGAGCATCGCCGCCGGGAACACGTCGGGGGCACCGGCGAAGCTTCAATGGGGCCGCCGCCTTTCAGCGGCGGAGAGCACCGGATGGTCCCGAATATCTCTTCGCTGTCTCGACTGCTTCAATGGGGCCGCCGCCTTTCAGCGGCGGAGAGCCGGGCATGCGAGCAGGCTCACGCCAAGTACTGCGCGCTTCAATGGGGCCGCCGCCTTTCAGCGGCGGAGAGGTCACCTCTGGCGCGCAGCGCTAGAGAGCGCGGGCCTCGCTTCAATGGGGCCGCCGCCTTTCAGCGGCGGAGAGTGAGCGAATCCGTGTCGAGCGTAGGCAACCAGAAGGCTGCTTCAATGGGGCCGCCGCCTTTCAGCGGCGGAGAGCTATCTGGAAGGTGTGCGCAACTTCAACACCGCCAAGCTTCAATGGGGCCGCCGCCTTTCAGCGGCGGAGAGAGGCCTCCCAGACCTACCTGACATTTCGCGTACTTGCAACCCGGTCTGCGAGAGGTTCCCGTTCCACCCCCCGCTCCGGCCGCCGGAGACCCCTCCGCAAGCCCCCGGCCGCCTCGAAATCCATCGTCTTTTCAAACACCTGGCGGCCTTGCGAGCGCCCCCCGGGTTTTTCGCGTCACTCCACCGCTCGCGACCGCGGCTCCCGCCCTCTTCTACCACACCCACGCCCCCGCTCGCCCAGCCCTTCCGTTCCGCCCGGCTGCTCTGCCGCTCCATCCCCCACCTCCGCCGCTCGCCGCCCCGCCTCCAGCGCCGTCGCCCCCGGCTCGCCCGACTCATCCCCCGCGTGGCACCACGTCATCCCCGCGTCCCCCGACTCGCCCCCCACCTCGCCCGACTCATCCCCCGGCTCGCCGGCCTCGCCCCCCGCGGGGCGCTCGCCTTCCGCGCTGGGGATGCGGCCCGCCGACCTGGGGCTCGCGCCCGCCGACCCGGGGCTCGCGCGCGCCGACCTGGGGCCCGCACCCGCCGATCCGGGGCCCACGCCCGCCGACCCCGGCGCCCCGCCCTCCGGCACCGGACTCCCGCTCCCCGACCGCAGGCGCCCTTCCCCAGCACCCCGCCGCGACCCTCCCGCCCGCAGTCCTCACCATTCGCCACGCCCCGCGAACGCGCAGAGCACGTTCCGGACGCACTCCACCCATCGACAGCCATCCATCCACTCGTTAACTCCCTACGCCGGGAGGTGAACCATGGCCAAGCTCACGATAGGTCAGAAGGCCGAGCGAGTGCTCCTGTTGCTCCTCGGGCTCCGCAAGAACAAGGTCGCCGCGGCGCTCGTCGCCCACGGCTTCTCCGATGACGATCTCGCCGAGGGATGGCGCCTGCTCCAGCGCGTCACCCGCACCCGCCTCGGCTTCGTCGCCACCGCCGCCGCCGCCGACATCGGCTTGATCAACGAGATCGACGCCTGGGAAAACAAGTGGTTCCCCATCGCGTCCGCCACCCTCAAGCGCCACACCCCGCAGGCGTACGCCTTCGTCTTCCGCAACCTCGCCCAGACCGAGGGCGCCGCCGTCCTCGTCTCCGTCGGCACCTTCGTCGAACGCTGGGAGAAACTCGCCAGGTCCAAGGAAAAGGGCGGCCCCGACGCCCAGGGCGACGACGCCCGCAAGATCCTCACCAAGCGCGGCCTCACCAAGGCCGTCGTCGACGAGGCAAAGGAGCTCCTCGCCCGCGCAGGCAAGCTCGAGTCCACCGCCGAGGTCCCGCCCGCCGCCACCACGGACGAGGACTTCGACACGGCCGAACAGGAGCTCTGGGACTGGTACCTGGAGTGGAGCACCATCGTCCAGACCGCCATCAAGGACCGAAGGCTCCTCCGCGAGCTCGGCTTCCGCCGCTCCAGCTCCTCCAGGGCCGCCCCCGCCAGCGAGGACGCCGACGAGGAGTCCGACGACGACAGCGACACCGACGCCGACACGACACAGGCCGAGCCCGGCGCGTTCCTCACCGGCGCCCCCGTCGCGAAGGCCAAGACCGGCGCCCCCGCCGCGAACGGCAAGCGCAAGGGGCGCTGAGCGGCGCGGCGCGGGCACACCGCGCACACGCCCTCTCCCGCGCCTCGTACTCACGCCCCCTCCATCCATCGACGCGCGTGCCCCGGACGCCGCAGCAGACGCGCAGCGCCGCGCTCACAACGCTATTGCGACACGACATCGATGCGGCAGACGTAATACTGCCGCTCCTGCTCCTCCCCATACGCGGCGCCCCTCTCGCTCGCTTCGCAAAAACAGCACGATGAGCGCCGCGATCGGCTTGCCGAGACGCCCGACAAATCCCATCCTCGCCACCGCACCGATGCGCGGCACGTTCGGTGCCTTCGGCAAGAACACTGTGCGCGATTGCACTCCGAGTGCTCCGGTCGCGAGCGCTCGGCGCGGGCGCCGCAAGGCGGAGAACAGAAGGAAAACATGACGGAAGCGCAGCAGTGGTTCGAGCAGCTCAAGCAATCGATCCGGGATGGGGTCCGCCAGGAGATGCTCCAGGAAAGCATCAGGGAGGGGCAACTCCAGGAGCTGGCGAGGCAGTTCGAGAAGACGCTCGGCCGGCCGCTAGCCGACGCGGAGCGCTCCGTGCTGGCCTCGCGGTTCGACCGCCTCGGCCTGGATCGCCTCGACGATGTCCGGCTGGAGCGCTCCGCAGAAGCGCTCACCGCCTGGCTCGCGGACCCGGCGGCGAGCTGAAGACCGACGGGCCGGGGCCCGCCTCGCGGGCCCGCGACGCCTCGACGTCCGTCGCGGGTGCACCCGCCCCGCAGCGCGCCTCGCTCCCGCCGCCGGGCCGAGCGCTCAATCCCCCCGGATCGGCCGGCGGATGCCGACGATCTTCCTGCCGTCGCGCTCCCCCTCGACCTCGACCGGCGCGCCCGGCGCCGCCGCGCACAGCGCCTCTTCGAGGTCTCTCTCCTCGATCTTCACGTCCTTCCGGTTGCGCTCCTCCGGCTTTCGCCCGGCTGCGCCGACGAAGTGCAGCGTCGATCGGTTCTTCTGGTCGCGAGCGATCCAGGCGAGCCCTCTCTCCCACGCCCCTGCCCGCCGCGGCGCAGGGGCCGCCCCCACCGAGACCATTGGCTTCTGCGAGGGCTCGATGGGTCTCATCTGAAACCGTTCCGCAAACTCCACCTGCTCGGGGCTCGCGTCGCGCTTCAACCAGTCGCGCCAGCACTCCCTTTCCTTCTCATAAAGCGCCCGCAACGCTCCCCTCACGTCGTCGTGGAGCGATTCCTCCGCCGAGATCTGCTGGATCTCCTCGAACACCTGCCGCGCAGTCGACTTGCCCCTGAACGCCGCGACCAGATCGCCCAGCCGGCGGCGCCTCGCGCCGACCCGCCTTCTCTCCTCCTCGCGCCGCTCGCGCTCGGCCGCCTCTCGCTCCTCTCTCTCGCGCTGCCGCGGTGATTTCTCGAGGCGCATGCGCCCGTAGCCCGCCGCCGTCTTCGCGCCGATCCCATCGTGCTTCAACCCCACGTCGAGCCACTCGAACGCTGCCTCGACCCACTCCTCGGGCCCGGTCAACGCGATCAGGAACGCCCCCTTCGCCGTCAAGAACGCCACGGGGTTCGGCTCGTCGTGATCGGCAGGCGGGCTCGCGCCGTCCCCATAATAGCCCCTGTGGTGTACGGTCATCGTATCCAGATCGAGCGGCAGCTGGTCCCCTCTGGGACACCACCATGCGTCGTGGAACACGACACAACCGCTCTCGTCCGTATCGCCGAACAGCGAGCGATGGTCTTCGCCTTGAGGCGTCTCCTTCCTGGCGTCCGCCTTCTGCCAGGCGGCCACACCAGCTGCGTGAGCCGCGGCGCTGGCCAGGCCCTTGAGCGCGCTGCCGGGGAGGTACGGCACGCCCCACGTGTGGAGCAGCGCGATGTTCGTCTCCCGCGCCGCGGCCGCGCCGAGGTTCACAACGAGCCGGCCCTCCGCCGTCGCGTGCCGCACCTGCGTCACCCCGCGCTCGACGTTCCCGGCGAGCTGCTCGAGCAGCGCCCTCCGCCGCGCAAACGCGCGCGGATAGCCCTCAGGCACCTTGATCGACTCCGCCGCTTCCAGCAAAGCGCGGAGCGCCTCCTTGTCCGCCGCCTCTTGGCCAGCCCGATCGTCCAGCACCTCGGGCCAGACGAGCATCTTGTCCAGCAAGAGCCCCGCGTGCTGCACGTGGAGACGCCGGATCTTCTTCAAGTCACGCCGGCGTCCATCAATCGCGGTCATCGTCCTGCTCCCCCGCCTCGATGCCGAGCTCGCCCTGCACGAGCCGCCGGTACCAGTCCACACAGGCGAGCGCCTCGCGCGTCAGCACGAGGTACTTCGGCAGCGGCGCCCCGCGAACGAGCTCCAACAGCGCCTCGCCGCTCGTGATTCGTGCGTCGATGCGCCCGAGCTGTGCCGCGAGATGGTCGAGAACGCGCTTCTGTTCAACCGCCTTGCGCGACGACACGAAGTGCAGCGCCTGGCTCAGCCCCGCCGAGCGCATCAGCGCCGGCAGCCGGTGGACCATACCACCGTACTTCTTGCGAAGCTTCTCGTCCGGCCATTGCTTGACCTCGGTGACGTGCTTGTGAGCGAGGAGCGCGCGCTGTTGATCCAAAGACGGCATGCCTCACCCCACGATCGTCATGCGGCAGAGCCCTCGCCCCACCGTCGCCTTGCCGCCGAGCTGCACCACACCGCCTGCTGCGAGGCCCTGCACATAGCCGAGCAGCGCCTTGGCTTCGTACCGGTCCGGGCCCCCGTCGCGCAGGGGTTTCGGCTGCTTCACCGGCGTGGCCAGCACGAGCCCCGCGAGGATCGTCTCGACCGGCAGCGCCTCCTCGGTCCACAACGCGCCCTTCACGACCGTCTTCTTGTCCGCGTCGAGGCGGACTCGCGTCGTGATCTCGAGGCACGTCTCCAGGAGGAGCGCCATGACGTCATCGTGCACCACGCACACGCGCGCGGCGAAATGGCCTCGTTCGTCCGCGGCATCATCGCCTGCCCCCCAGAGCACCTTCGCTAGCACCCCGGCGAAGCGCTCGAGCTCCTTGCTGGCGGCGGACTCGAGATCGTAGTCCTCGAGCACGACCTTGTCCCCGAGATCGGCGATCCGGAGCGCGCCGCCCGTCACGATCGCCTTGCCCTCGTCCGGCTTGAGCGCGGGAGGCGAAAGCTCGCTGCACCCCGCCTCCCGCACATCCCGACCGAAGCGCCGCAGGATGTAGGGCGACGTCACCCAGGCGAACGTCCCGCGCGCGCTCCGCACCGGCAGGAACAGCAGCGTCGCGTCCGCGAGCTGCACGCTGCCCGCGTGCTCGCCGGCGTTCGCGGTGTCAGGCCCGAACACCGCCCTGTGCAGCCCCTCGTCCGTGTTCGGACCGCTGCGGAGCACGCCTTTCAGCGTCGAGCCCGGAATGAGCGGAATGCCGGTCGGCTTCTCGCGCGCGATGGGCAGATCGATGCCGCCGACCGACTGCCCCGTGCCGCAGTGGACCGGCGAGAGCGCCTTGATCAACAGGAGCTTGATGGATTCACTCATTGAAGAACTCCAGGAATCGGTCGAGAGGGTCAACGGCCTTGGCACCCATCGGGGACGTCTTGCGGGCACCGTCGAAGGACAGCCCGCGTTTCACCTGCCAGCGGTCACGCTCTCGCTTTCCGCGTAGCTCGATCTCGTCCGGGACACGCGGTTCGAGCAGGAGGGCGATCGCTTCAATTCCCTCGGACCCCCGGTGCGGCCGGAGGACGAGCGGCGAGCCCCATCGGTTGTAGCCGCGTGGGACCAGCATCGTTTGCGCTGGCTCGCCGCCCTTCTCGTCCTTGAAATGAAAGATGATGGGCAAGCCGAACGCGGCCCGCGGAAACGCGTTCACTGGATGCTCGGGCTTGTGATTCGAATGAGCGCGACCGGTCAGCCGGCGAATCTCGTCAGGCTCAGGCCAGAAGGAGCGCCCCGCCCTCTTGGTCCCCCCGTTCTTGCGACCCACGGTGCCCTGCCGCAGCTCGCGCAGCTTGCCGAGCAGGAACTTCTGGGCTGCCAGGCCGCTCTGCCAGCCTGCCTCGCGCCGGACGACGAGCCTTCGCGCGGCTTCCGGCCATGAGGGCAGGTGCGGCCACGCCACCTTGAGCCCGCGAACGTGGGACGCCCACTCTGCGTCGAGCGAGGTCTGCGGTGGGAAGCCAGGCCGAACCTCCACGACAGCGCCGAATCCACGCCTCGTGCGTCCACCCAACCCGCCGAGGTGGGCGAACGCCCAGAGCGCCGCCGCCATGTCGCTTTGGACGTCGCTGGGATAGCGGAGGCGCACCTGCCAGGGACCCGAGTACGAGTGCAGCACACCGTGTGCATCTCCTGCTCCGGATCTGGCGTCCGCACGCAATGGGAAAGCCCCATACGCGATCTCTTCCATCCCCCGCACCGCATCGAATTTGCCGGCCAGCACCTCCATCGGTGCATAGGTCGCGGGCTGCGCGACGACCTCCACCGAAAGCCGGCTCGGCTCGGCCGTCGAGCCGAACACCGCGTCCTCCTTGGCGCGCAGCTCCTCGGGCGTCCGGCAACCGCGTGGATTGCACGCCCTCCACCAGAACCGGAGCTGGCCGCGGATCGACGCCGCGCGGACCGGCGTCACCGGGTCGGCGCGCTTGTGCTGCCCATCCACCTTCACGCCGCCCCCGAAGACCGGTGTGAGGAACTCGTAGGTGCGCACCTCGTCGATCATCCCGGGCGTCGTTCGCTCCGTCGGCACCGCTGACGGTGATCGTCCTGGCCCTCTCCTCATGCCGCGCCTCCCTCCTCCACCACGTTGCCGATCGCCGCGACCCCGAACCCGTCGCGGCGGTCCTCCTCCGCGTCGCTCGTCGCCTGCGCCCAGGCCCGCTGCACCCACGCACGCCGCGCTGCGGGAGGCCCCGAGAGATCCAGCCAGTACACGCTCCCCGCCGGCGCCGCGCGCCGCGTCCGCTTGGGTTGCTGCTTCGCGAAATCCCACCCGGAGAAGACGAGCGGCCGCCCCACGCACGCCGCGACGAGCCGCACATGCGTCACGCCCTCGGCCGGCCCGAGCGGCGTTCCCGGCGACATGCGAGGACGCCAGCCTTCCTCGAAGACGGCAGGCGTGAGGAGCACCACCCGGATCCGACACCGGGTGCCTTCCAGGCTCGCTCCCTTCAGCACGGCGTCGGGGACTCCTGGCAAGGCGCGATTCGCCCTGGCCCAGCGCACCAGCCGGCGCTTCGCCCCCATCGGCGCCAGCCCCTCACGCAACGAGCCCACCTTCGCTGCCGCCGCGTCATCCACCTCGACGGCGAGCGCGAGCGGCGCCCGCGTCCCCGGGTGCACGAAGCGCAGCCCCTCGGTCTCGAACAGCATCCCCTCCTCGGCCGTCGCGTGCTCACCCACCTGGACGTGCAGCCGACTCTCGCGCGGCAGCGCGTCGATGGCGTCGTGAAGGGTGCTGTCCGCCTCCTCGCCCGCGCGCCGCCCCGGCCGGACGAGCCACCGGGCGAAGGCATCCCAGCGGAGGAACGCCGGCGGATCTTTGGCCTTCTCCTTCTCCTCGTGCGCACGGCCATACGCCCAGACGGGGAGGAGATCACCGGGCATCCCCTCGTCCACCAGGCCCGACGCGGCGAACGGTGCGGGCGAGAGCGCGGTGATCGTCCGGCGCTCCTCGCCCGCGACGACCACGAGGTCCGCGGGGCTCGGCGCATAGAACGTCCCCGCGTCGGGCTCGACCAGCCACGGACCGCGCACGGCCACCGCACGGAGCGCCGCGAGCTCGTCCGCGCTCGTCCGCGCAAACACGCCATCGGCCCCGAGCCCCAGCCGCGTCCGCACCGCGCCCGCCACCGTCGAAGGAAGCGGGAACGCGCGCGCCGCGCTCTCGCTGCGCCCCTGGTTCGGCCGCCCGTCGCGCACCACCAGCGGGTCGCGCGGCTCGATCGTCCACACGCTCATCCCTTCGCCTCCTTCGCCGCCTGCGCGAAGACCCGCGCCACCGCCACCTCGCGGCCCAGCGTGGGGCCGTCGAGCTCCCGCTCCTCGATCCTGCGCCCGAGCTCTTCCAGGACCGCGCGGTCGATGTCCTTGCGCCCGAGGATCCGCCGCGCCTCCGCGCGCTGCACGGCGCGCGCCTCGTCCAGCGCGTCGCCGCGGAGCCCCGCGGCCAGCCGCTCCAGCGCCGCGAGCTCCTCGATCATGGTGCCTGGCAGCGCATCTTTGACTTGCAGGTCGACGGCGCGCTGCAGCCGCGGCGCCAGCACGTCCCAGCGATCACACACCGTCAAGGGCGCTCCAGAGCGCTTGTGGACCGCGATCGCGAGCGCGTTCTTCTTGTCGGTCGGGCTGGCGCGCCTCGCCTTGGCGCGCGCCTCCGCCTCGCGCGCCGCGACGAGCCCCTCCTCGAGCGGGCTCCACGCGTGGACCACCGCAAGCCCGGCCGACAAGGAGGGGGCGCGCTCGGACGTGGCCCAGCATGCGAGCTCCTCCCGGAACGCCTGCGCCAGGCGCACCGCCGTGGTCAGGGCCGTGTGCAGCGGCAAGAGCGCCAGCACGTCGTCGCCGCCGGCGTAGAGGAGCGCGCCCTCGCCCTCTTGCACGATCGCGGGTACCCGCTCCCGCGCGAAGCGCGCGAGCGTCGTCGAAAGCCTTCGCTGCTCGCCGGGCGTCTCGAGGTTCGCGATGAGATCACCCATCGAGTCGCCGTCCGCGACGAGGATGCCATAGTAAGCGCTGGGCTCGCCGCGTCCGGTGGCCTTCAGCAGCGCGCAGCGCCTCTCCTCCACAACGCGCCTCGTCGCCTCGCTCGCGCCACCATCGTCGAGCGCCTCGCGCACGCGGCCCGGGTACAGCACGCCACCGTCGATCTTGCCCAGCAAGGCGGAGCGGAGCAGCGGCGGAGCGTCCTGGAACTCGCCGAGCACCCCGGCCTCCTCCAGCGCCGCACGGTAGTCGCGCCATGCCCGGCGGACGGCCTCATGGCGTATCTGGTCGCGATCGAGCCCGCGCAGAAAGGGCAGGGTCGAGAGGTGGTTGGTGCTGGGGATGCGCTCGGCCTCGTCGATCACGCGCCGCCCGAAGCGCTTCAGCAGACCCACGCCGCAGAGCCGCTCGCTGCCGTGCACGTCGTAGAAGCGGCGCCGCTCCTCGGAGGCGAGTGCGGCAGGGCGCGCTCGGCCGGTGACCGGCTTCTCGTAGATGCGCTCGTCCAGCACCGCATCGCGAAGACCGTCGAGCGAGGACTTCGGCACGCCGTCCCTGGCCCATGAGGGCTGATGGAACGTGCGCGTCCGCTTGCGCGCCGCGAGCATGCGCTCGGCCTCGGCGCGGGCAGCGGGGAACCCGCCACCGAGCGGCACGGCGACCCAGCTCGTCTCGAACAGCTCCGCGACCTGGGCGCGCGCGGCGCGCTCGTGGAAGTTCTCCAGGCGCCCCGGGTCGTCCCGCCCTGTTCGGTCGTCTCGACCCACCCGCCCGAAGATCTCGGCGGTCCATCGATCGCGCGCCTGCTCGAACGCGCGGACACCCGAGCGCGCCAGCTCGACCGGATCCCGGTCCGCGGACACGAGCGCGAGCACCTTGTTGGCCACCGTGAGACTCGACGCGGGCGCGAGCTCCTCGACCGACGCTGGCGCAGGGAACAGCAGGGCCTCGTGGCCACCGGTTCCGATGGCCTCGGCGATGCCACGCGCCACGGCCTTGCTGAGCGCGGCGATCCACCAGGAGCAAAACCACAGGTCGTGACAGCGCCGCGCCCGGGAAATGAACTCTTGCAGGCTCTCGTGCGCGGGCGCCAGAGAAACGACGAGCAGATGCTCAGGCATCGGATCTCCCTTCTGCGTGCTTCATGGTTGCGCGCCGCTCGCGCCAACGACGTCTCACGTACTCCATGGAGCGAGCTTGCCCCTGTACTCGTCAACCAGAAACACCATGGCCTGCTGAATCGGGTCACGCGCATAGCTCTTCACGGCGTCGACGAGAGCGCCGGGTTCGAATCCTGGACGCCGGGCTTGCCTGACCAGGTGCCCGCCGATGGCGCAAAATAGCTCGGTATCGGGCAGCGCTCGCTTGACGACCTTCTCGTAGCGCTCGGTATCGAGCTGACCTGCCAGCGGTGCGAGCTCGACGGTCAGCGGCGGACGTAGCATCTCATCGACGTGCGCCGGCTCCCGGATCGTCGCCGCGCGCGCGAGCTGAAGATGCCACATGAGGTATCGACGGAGGCGGCGCTCGTCAAGCCGGGCCATCTTTATCGCACCCTGTGCCATGATGTCGAACGCCGAGATGCCGTGGAGCACCCACTCCAGCCAGCGCTCGAGACGAGCGCGCACCTCGTCGCGAGCCGCGTCGCCGCCCCTGTCGAGCTCCATCTTCATCAGCGCCCGCACCGCGAACGCGTCCGCCGCATAGTCGACCTGCTCGAGCACGAAGCCGGCGCCACCGACGGCGGAGTAGTTCGTGCTCCGGAGAGCCTGCCAGTCGTGGAGGAGCTCGTGCATGATGAGCAGCTTCGCGAAGCCTTGCTGCTGAGGCACGGTGCTCCTGCGGAGCGCTTCGGCGATCCCCTCGCCCAGCGCATAGTGCCCCTCGATCACGCGCAGCCTGAACGCGCCGCCATTCTTCGCATCCGTCGATCGCTCCAGGCGGACGAGGCGGTCGATGAACTTCTTACGATCGTTCGCCGACAGCACGTCGGCGGGCAGGTGCTCGGCTCTCATGTGTCGCTTCAGCTCGTCGATCGCTGCGACCATCGCGTCGAGCACGTCCCGGCGCGCGTTCACGTCCTCCGCGCCGCGCGGGATCTCGGGCTCGGTCCTCGGGTTGAACGGGAGCGAGTAGACCCGCTCGTAGCGCGGAGCGCGGTACTCGGTGAGCCAGATGTCCGTGCCGACCCCGACCACCGTCGGGTTGATGGCGCGCCCGACCGCGAAGGCGACCTGCGCCGGGCCACCGACGAAGAGCGAGAGGCCCGAGCGGTCCGGGTAGCGCGTGGGAGCTTGCGAGAAGAACTGCGCGAGCTGCAGGACGAGCGCCGGCGCGTCCTCCGGCGTGAGGCGAAGCTGGGTCGAAGAGCGGAGCTTGACGACGCCGGCCACGTGGTCGCCCTCCTCCTTGATGAAGTCGCGGAAGACGTCCGTGCACGTGTCCCTGCCGGCGGTGTCGACGTAGATGCCGACGCGCCCCGAGCTCGGCACCTCCTCGGCGGGCAAGCCGACCAAGAGGTCGAGCAGGGGTGGCCGCTCGCCGGCTACCGCCTCCATGGGGAAGTGCTCCCAAGGGCCCCCGCCGGGTGGCTGGTTGAGCACCACCTGCCTGCCACCGAACTTGGAGAGCAGGTAGCCCAGGTGGACGAAGACGGCGAGCGGGCCACGGCCGCCGATGAACAGCACGGCGGACTTGTCCGCGCGGATCGCCTGGACCTCCGCCACGAGCTTCTCGACGGCGCGCCCGATGGCCGGCCAGTCGATCGGCGAGGCGTCAGGGGGAGGCGCGAGCCGGGGAGCGCCAAACTTCGTCAGGAGAAGCGTGCGGCGGTCCTCGCGCTCGTGCGGGAGCGTGTCGCAGAGCTCGGCGACGGAGACAACAGGATAGAGGTCGACTGCGATCAGGATCTGGAGTTCGTTGTTCGCCATGGTAGCTCGCTCCTCACCAACTGCGCTACTTGCCCTCGGGAAGCGGGAAATCGTCGCCGAGCTGCTCCCCGAGCTCCTTGCAAGCAGCGCGCAGCTCCACGGCGTTCTGGGCCCTCTTCAGCGCGGCATCGAGCTTCTCGAGGGTCTCCTTGAACCCGAGCATGCTTGCGGTCGACATGTTCGAACACAAATCGTAATTCCGCGCCACGGGGTTCTCGATCCGAAGGCGTGAAACAGACCGCAGTTCCTCCGCGCTCCAGACAGGCATGAACCGGCTCAGCATCGTGCTTACCAGATTGCTCAGCGCCCCGAGGTCGTCGTACTTCGTATCGCTCGCGGATGCGGCTTGCCGCTTGCACGGCCTGAACCAGTGCAACGCCGCGACCGTCAAGGCGATCCCCTTCGTGGATTTTCTGCCGTGGCTTCTGGAGAGGCGGAGGTCCTTCCAGCGCTTGAGGGCGCGGATCACACGGCGGAACTGCTGCGCATCCTCACCGGAGTGCGCGGCGGTGAGGAGACGCTGGAGCTCCTGCGGGTCGGACGGCTCCCAGAAGCGCTCCTCCCGGCGCGATCCGGGCTTGCCCTTGGCGATGTAGTCCTTTCCGTCGGAATTCCTCTTACCGCTCGAGTAGATCGCGAGGTCGACGTGGTAGACGTCTTCCCCACCCTCCTGGTAGAAGACGGTCACGCACGTACGGCGGACTTCGACTTTGTTGGTGTGTGACTTGACCGCATCGTGGACCCATGTCTTGACGACCACGGGATCCGGGTACTCGTCCTTCGACAGGTCGAAGCGCAAACCAACATCGAGATCGAAGTCGCCATCGACGGGCTTCACCCCGATGTTCATCGCGTAGCTGCCCTGGTTGAAGGGCTCGTAGGACGGGATCTTCACGCCCTCCACGCGCTGCCGCTTGATGCCCTCGCTCAGCCTGCGGAGGATGCGCTCACGCTTCTCCGCGAGGATCTGCTTCTCATGGTCCCTATCGAACCGGATGGCCTCGTCGAACTGCACGAAATATTTCTGCACGTCTGCCACGGGATGGACCTCCAGGAACGGCTCCGCAGGAGCGCGGGGGGAACGGCACGCCGGGGCGGCCGCCGGCTGCTCGGTCGCTCCCACCGGGGGAAGACGCCGCTCCGGAGGAAATCGATCGCGGGCCCTGTCGATTTCTCGACGAGCCCTCCCCTCGGCTACCGCAGGCCGTCGAGCTGGCCGAGCACCTCCTGCATGGCCGGCCTCGTCGACGGGACCTTGTTCAGCATCCGGCCGACGAGCTCGCGCAGCGCCGGCGGGGTCCGCTCGTCGAGCCCGCCCAGCGGCGGGCGCTCGAACAGGTGGAGCGCCATCAGGTCCTTCGGCTCGTCCGCGACGAACGGCAGACGGCCGCACAGCATCTGGAACAGGAGCACACCGAGGGAGTACACGTCCGCCGCCGCGCCGGCGGCCTTGGACTTGATCCACTGCTCGGGCGCCATGTAGTCCCAGGTCCCGAGCAGCGCGCTCCCACCGGTCGAGACGTGGCCGGCGGCGATCGGCTCACCCCGCGCTTCCGACCGCACCTTGGCGAGGCCCAGATCGGCGAGCCGGACCTGGGCGGCGCCGAGATCGTGTGCGTCGAGCAGCACGTTCGCCGGCTTCAGATCGCGGTGGACGATCCCCCGGCCGTGCAAGGCGAGGAGCGCGCTCGCGATCTGGGACGCGAGGCGCGCCGCGGTCCTCGGCGGCAGGGCGCCGTCCGCGTCGGCGAGCGCGCGCGCGAGGTGGGTGGGCAGCCGCTCCAGGATCATATAAGGCGCCCCTGACGGCAGGGTCCCCGACGCGAACAGGCGGACCACGTGCGGGTGCTGGATGCTCCGGAGGACGCTCGCCTCGTTCCGGAACCGGGTCGCGAGCTCCTCATCGGCGCACAACGCCTCGTGCAGGACCTTCACCGCAACCGGCCAAGGACCCTGGCCGGCGCGCGCCTCGTAGACATGACAGATCGCCCCGATGGCCAGGATGCTCACCACCTCGTAGCCGTCGATCCTCACGCCGGGCGCCAGCATCAACGCTCCTCGCTTCCCTCTTCCCCGAGCTCCCCGAGGCGCGCCAGCCGCTGCGCCTCGATCCGTTCGACCCACTCGAGCATGGGTCGAAGCTCCGAGGCGCACGAGGCGTGCTCGGCGATGAACGCGCCGGCGTCGACGCGCTCTCCGGCTTCACGCCGTCGCAGGTACGAGAGCAACGCCGCCCTGGCGTCCTCCGCCAGCTGAGCCGCCCGACGGGCGCCATGCGCCGCAGAGGCAGGCTCCGCAGCGCCGGTCACGCGCTCCTGGAGCGCCTCGATGCCTCGGTGCAAGAGGCCGCGGATCGCCGCATCGGACTTCTCCATGCATCGAGCCGCGTCGGAGACGCGAAGACCTTTGAGGTAACACAGCCAGATCGCCGTCTTCTGCTCCTCCGGGAGCTCGAAGATGCGACCGAACACCTGCCGCCACTGCTCCTCGTCCGCGGCGGCCTGGCTGGGGCTCAGCTGGGGCACGAGGTGCTTCTCCTCGTCGAGCGGCACCTCGCCGGTCCTGTCCCGCTTCTTGCGGGCGGCCGCGCGGAAGGACTGGATAGCGCAGGTCTCCACGATGCTCTCCAGCCAGGAAAGCCACTCGGCCGTCGTCGTCCCCCTGAAGGAGGAGATGCCGCGAGAGGCCCTGTCCGACGCTTCCTGCACGAGGTCGGACGGGCGCGTGATATCCGGCTGCTTCCTCCTCAGCCTACGGGACGCCCAGTCCTCGAGGAGCGGCGCGGACCACGTGAACAGCTGCCGCATCGCCGCCTGATCTCCGGCCCGCGCGCGCGCGATGAGCTCCTCCAGTGGAACGGCTTCCTGGCCCATAGAAGAATGAAATCCATCGTACGCCACGGGGCGGACGTTGCAAGGCCGGGCTCTGGAGGGCGCAAGTTGGGCGGTGATCATGGAACGGGCGCGATGCGCGCCTCGATCCGGATGGATGCCGTTCCGCGGAAGATCGATCGCGGAGCGGTCCTTTATTTTTTCTGCCGGCTCACGGGCAGGCCAGGCGCCTGAACCGCACGTCCTCCGGGTCCCGCTCGACGAACCCACGCGCTACCTCGCACCGGCGTGCGCGCGCCTCCGCGGCGCGCGTCCGCCCTCCGCGGGCCCCCGCCAGCTCCTCCACCCCCCGGAGGCTCTGGCACAGGAGCAACCCGTACTCCTTGTGGGTCGGATCTCCGAGGTGCAACGCCTCGCCTGTGCCGGCGGCCTGCTCGTAGAGCCGCAGCGCCTCGGCGGCCTGCCCTCCCTCCGCCCGCGCCGCGGCCAGGGCCGCCTCGGTCTTGCTCAGGATCAAGCGGAAGTACACGTTCCCCGGCTCGCCCTGGAAGAGCTCTCTCGCGAGCTCACGGGCGTGCTCGATGTGGCGCACCGCGACGCGCAGCTCTCCGCTCCTGCGCGCGGCAGCCCCCAGGGCGGCCAGCGTTTGCGCGATCAAGGAGCGGTTGTATCGCTTGCCCTCTTCGTCGGGCTCGTCGATCTGCTCGAGCAGACCGAGGGCATCCTCGTATCGAGCCGCGGCGGCGGGTGCATGGCCGAGCTCGAGCTGGACCTCCCCTTGCTCGGCGTAGCTCGTCGCGAGCGTGCGCCTGTAGTTGTTGGGCTCGACGGAGCGCACGCCGCTCAGCACCGCCACCGATCGATCGAAATCGTCGCGGGCGAGCTCGTATCGCCCATACGCGAGGTTGAGCTTCCCGCGCTTCGAGTGGGTCCACCCGAGCCTCAGGCGCAAGATCTCGCTCGACGGGTCCTTCGCAAGACCGAGCCGGATGCGGTCCTCCGACTGCGAGACGAACGCGTACGACTCGGACAGGCGCCCATTCGCTCGGGCGAAATCGCTGCGCCGGAGCTTGATATCCACCACGGCTCGGAGGACGTCCGGTTCGTCCTTCTCCTCCTCGCGCAGGGACGAGAGGTTCTCGTCCAGGTGCTCGAGCAGCATCGCCCGGATGCTCGACGTGTACAGGACCCTGCCGAGCTTCCAGTCGAGATCGCCGACCAGCTCTCTCGTGGCCATGAGGATGTGTTGCCGGTTCTTCTCGGCGCGCTGCCGTTCTTCCTCGGCGCGCTGCCTCTCCTGCTCCGCGCGCTGCCGTTCTTCCTCGGCGCGCTGCCGCTCCGTCCAGGCCCAGAGCGCCGTCGCGGAGATCGCGACCACCGCGGCGCCCAGGATCAGGATGAGCGCTCTCCGTATCCAGAGACGTCGCCGCTCGAGCTTCTCCGCCTTTCCCAGGAACGTGCGCGCCCGCTCGCTGGCCATCCGCAGGAGCCGCCCCGGGTCGCCCGCCGCGGCGATCTTCCCGCGGTAGTGATCCAGCAGGGAGCCCCAGGGCAGCCCATCCTCGCGCCTCCCTGATTGCGCCCACGCGTGCGCCGCGACCTCGAGATCCGCGTGCCGCTCGAGGAGCGCGCGCTCGGCCTCGATCCACCCGACGATCGCCGGGACCTTCTGCAGCAGCGTCTCGTGCACCAGGTCGACGCGCTGCTGGGACGGCTCCGCCGGAGGATCCGCGGCCATCACGACGAGCCGCAGGCTCTCGGACGCTGCCGGCGATTCCCCGGCCGGCATGCCCGAGATCCGCAGGAGCACGTCCTCCGCCAGCCTGTCGCCTCCCGCGGCTGCGAGGACGTCTCCCCGCGTCCTCGGGCGCCGGGTGTCGGGGACGCCGCGACCGACCTGGACGAGATCGAGGATGAGCCATTTGGCCCGCTCTCGCCCCTGCTCGCCCAGCGCATCGAGGAGCAGCGCGGCGTGGCGAGCCAGCGCGCCGCTGACCCCGCCGATCTGCTCGTAGTGGTCGTGGGTCAACGCGCCCGCGGCGCGGGACGACCAGAGGCTGCGGAGCGTATGCCCCAGGAGCGGGAGCCGCGCGTCGGTGCCGGCCGCGTCGCGCACCATGCGCGCGGGCAGCCCCTCGGAGAGCCGGAGCCCGGCCCGGGTGGCCATGCCGAGGATCACCTGTTCGAGCGCCTCGCCATCCATCGGCCGGAGGTGATAGCGGCACGCCTTGCTGTTCAGCGCCCGCGCCAGGCCGGGCGCCTGCTCCAGCCGGTGCAGGTAATCGCTCCTCAGCGTCGTCAGCAGGCGCAGCGGAGAGCGCTCGGCGGCGAGGCACGCCGACAGCAGGGCGTCGACCTGGCGCACGTGAGCGCCGCCCAGCGCGAACAGCTCCTCGAGCTGCTCCACCACGAGCAGCAGCCTGGCTCCCGGGGGAACGCAGCGGGAGAGGAGGGCGGCGAGCGCATTTCCTTCCGAGCGCAGCGCGGCCTCCATCTCTGCCTGCGCCCCTGCGGGCTCCTGCGCTGCGCGCACCGAAGCGATCGCGGCAGCGAGGCTCTTGATCGGGTCCTCGGACGGGCGGAGCGTCACGACGAGCCACGGCGCCGCCCCTGGAGCTCGCTCGATCAGCCTCGGCAGGAGCCCGGCCTGCACGAGCGACGATTTCCCGGTGCCGCTCGGCCCCTCGATCTGGAGCCAGCGCCTGGCGCCTTCCTCGCGCATCTCCTCGAGGACGGGCACGAGCTCGTTGATCTCGACATGGCGCCCGAAGAACAGCTCGGCCTGCGCCTCCGTGAACGGCTGTAATCCCGGGAAGGGGCACTCGTTTCTTTCGCTCGCCCACGACCGCGCGAGCATGTCCCGGCAGCGGATCATCGTGGGTCGTTGCTCCGGCGCCTTGGCCAGCATCGAGGAGACGAAGGCGCTGAGCGCCGGGGGCACCGTGGGCACGAGCTCGTCCAGGTGCGGGGGCTCCTGGTGCACGTGGTGATAGAGAAGCTCCACATCGTCCGTCGAGACGAACGGCGGCCTCCCCGCGATGAGCTCGAACAGGACCACGCCGAGCGCGTAGACGTCGGCCCGGTCGGTCACCTCGGCGGCGTTCCTGCACTGCTCCGGCGCCATGTACGCCGAGGTTCCCAGGAAATTGTGTGCGGCGGTCTGAACGTGCGTATCGCCGCGCTCGTCGCTGGCCGGCGGCACCTTGGCGATACCGAAGTCGAGGATCTTGGGCTGGAGGCCGAGGGGAGCCGCCTCGTCCGGGACGAGGAGGACGTTCTCGGGCTTCAGATCGCGATGAACGATCCCTTTTGCATGGACCTCGCTCATCGCGTCGGCGAGCTGCCGGCCGATCGCCAGCGCGGCGTCGAGCGGCGCCGGCCCGTCCTGCCGTTGCACCCACGCGCGGAGCGTGGTGCCGTCGAGGTACTCCATCACGAGGTAGGCGGCGCCGTCCTCGCGTCTGTCGCAGTTGTGGACCCGCACGATGCCCGGGTGGCGGAGCTGGGCGAGGGCGCGCGACTCCTGGACGAACCGCGCCGCGAGCTGGGGGTCGCCGGCCGACTCGTGCGAGAGGACCTTGAGCGCCACCTCCTGGCCCATGTGCTGGTGGACCGCGAGGAAGACGCGCCCGGCGCCGCCGCTGCCGATGGGCTGGAGGAGTCGGTAGGGACCGAACCTGTCGCCCGGGAGGTCCATGATCGGGTGAGCGGAATCTAGCCGATGAGGCTCCGGCAGGACCAGCGCGCGGGCGCGAGGCGCTCTCGCTTGCCGGCGCGCGGGCGCCGCAGCAAGCTGGCCGCGGGATCGCCCGAGGGCCGGAGGGGAAGCCGAGATGAGCCTCAGCGCAGCGGGAGCCGCGCTCCAAGGACACGACTACCAGCACCTCTTCGCCTGGTATCACGCGCTGCGAGCGCTGATGCCGGCGGAGGACGTCGACGGGATCGCGATCGAGGTGAAGAACGCGGGCAACGTGGACGACGTCGTTGTGCGCCGCCGGACGGCGGCGGACGAGCACTTTCAGGTGAAGTACTCGGTGGACGGGCGCCACCCGATCGACCGGGCCTGGTGGATCACGCCGGCGACCGACAGGGGGAAGAGCCCTTTACAGATGTTCTGGGCGAGCTGGCAGACGCTGTCGCGGGACGGACAGCGGCCGAGGATGGGCCTGTACACGAACCGATCGCTCGACGTGTCCGATCCGGTGCTGGCCTTGCAGGACGGACGCACCGGCACGCTCGGCCCGAGGCTGCGGCGGGCGGCGCCGAGATCGAAGGCTGGGCTCGGGCGAAAGCGCTGGGCGGACCATGTCGGCGTGGCGGAGGCCGATCTGCTCGAGATGCTCGATCACCTCGTCCTGTTCACCGGCCAGCCGGGGTGGACGGGGCTCGCGACGAGCGTCTCGGATCGGATGGCCGCTGTGGGGCTGAGGAGCGATGAGCTCGCGGTGGAGCAGGGCGTCCAGATGATCCGTGCGTGGGTGACGGGGGCCCGGCAGGAGGTGGATCGGCAGGTGCTAGCCGCGGAGATCGCGCGCCGCGGCCTGCACGGCGAGGCGCGCCGGGCGACCGTGGTGGTGCAGGCAATCGATCGCGATCCCTGGGCAGCCGGGGCGACGGAGCACCTCGACTGGGTCGACCGGTTCGAGGGCGACCACCCCCGGGCGCGCCGGCAGCTCCGCGATCCGCGGGACTGGAACGGGCGCCTGCTGCCGGAGCTGGAGGCCGCCGAGCGCCGCATCCGCGCGCTCGGGTTCGACCGGGTCCTCGTGCGCGGCGACATGCGTTTGCCCGCGTGGTTCGCGGCCGGCGTCACCTTCGGCGACACGCGCAAGTTCCGGGTGGCGTGCGTGCAGCGCGGCGAGCGGTGGAGCAGCGACGTGGTGCCTGGCGAGCTCCCGCTGCGCGTCGGCCCGCCCGTGGAGCTCGGGGCGGGGGGCGAGCTGGCGGCGGGCCTCAGCGTGGCCAACGACATCTCCGAGGACGTGCTCGGGTATCTGCGGGGCAGCGGGCTTCCCGTCGGGCGCTTCGTCGAGATCGCGGCCGCCCCTGCGCCGAGCGACACGGCGATCCCGGACGCGGCGCGGGCGAAGGGGTGGGCGCGCGCGGTGAGGCAGGTGGTGCGCGATCAGGTGCGCGCCACGGGAGCGCGCAGGGTCCACCTGTTCCTGTCAGGGCCGGCGGGGGGAGCGCTGCTCCTCGGGCACCTCTGGAACCGGATCCCGGGCACCCAGCTGTACGAGGATCTGAGCCCGGGCTATGCGCCGGCGTTCTTCATCCCTGGCTGATCACTCCTGCCCGTCGGGTGCGGATCCGGCTTCGCCGCGGCTCGAGAGTCGCAAAACAGCCACGGCCACCGCGCGCAGCTCGTGAGGTGGCTGGCGCGTGGTCGCCCAGTCCGACACCAGGGCGGCCAATCGTCGGGCGACGTCACAGTCGCCTTGATGCACGAGGAGCGCCGTCGTCACCTCTTTCGCCAGGATCGCTTCGAGAGCGTCCCCCATCGCGCGAAGAGTCCCTACCCATTCATCCATCGGAAGGTCGGCCCCCGGCGAGCCGACGTCGAGCGCCTCCACGATCGCAGAGGCGCAGTTCAGCCCGTCAGAGAGCGCCTCCGCCACACGCCGTGCATGTGCCATCTGTCCACCTCCCAATTTCTCGAACGAATATCGGCAAAGCCACGTCCCGAGCGGACGAATGACGGTACAATTGTCGCCATTCGAATATTGATAGCGCGACGACTCCGACCGTCCAGCTTCAATGGGGCCGCCGCCTTTCAGCGGCGGAGAGTCGCCGATCAGACGCCGAACGCGACGCGCGCCGGATGCTTCAATGGGGCCGCCGCCTTTCAGCGGCGGAGAGCGCGCAGAAGGGGGGACGAGCCATGGCCGCACTCACGCTTCAATGGGGCCGCCGCCTTTCAGCGGCGGAGAGGCCTACCTTCGGTCCGGTGTTCGACGCGTACCTATCGCTTCAATGGAGCCGCCGCATTTCAGCGGCGGAGAGTGCCCATGGACGAGGAAGGCAACGTGCTGCACTTCGATGCTTCAATGGGGCCGCCGTCTTTCAGCGGCGGAGAGTCCGCTGCACGACTTTCTGAAGGCAACCTCGTTCTGCTTCAATGGGGCCGCCGCCCTTCAGCGGCGGAGAGACGACGGGCGTGGACATGGGCGAGGTCCGGAAGGGGTTGCTTCAATGGGGCCGCCGCCTTTCAGCGGCGGAGAGGCCAGCGTGCGCGACTGCCGCGCCCGGCTGCCGCAGAGCTTCAATGGGGCCGCCGCCTTTCAGCGGCGGAGAGCGCTCGCGCGGACGGCAACCTTGCGAGCTTCCGCGGGCTTCAATGGGGCCGCCGCCTTTCAGCGGCGGAGAGAAAGCACGCACAGGCGGAGCAGAGCAAGATCGACATGCTTCAATGGGCCCGCCGCCTTTCAGCGGCGGAGAGGGTCCGTGAAGGCAAGATCCACTGGAAGACCGCAAGCTTCAATGGGGCCGCCGCCTTTCAGCGGCGGAGAGGACGGAACCTAAAGTGATTGGGGACCGGCCGGGACTCGCTTCAATGGGGCCGCCGCCTTTCAGCGGCGGAGAGGAAGCTGAAGGCGGAGCCGTGGATGCTCGACTGCCTGCTTCAATGGGGCCGCCGCCTTTCAGCGGCGGAGAGCGAGGACGATGAGGAGGACGGCCTCGGTCTGGACGAGGCTTCAATGGGGCCGCCGCCTTTCAGCGGCGGAGAGGGCCTGCGGCCCCGGGCTCGACCTGTTCGACTCGATGCTTCAATGGGGCCGCCGCCTTTCAGCGGCGGAGAGCGGCGTGGACGATGCCCGGTTCCTCGCGGCCATGGCGCTTCAATGGGACCGCCGCCTTTCAGCGGCGGAGAGGAAGGGAGGCGAGCGGCGATGAGCGGCGGCAGCTAGCTTCAATGGGGCCGCCGCCTTTCAGCGGCGGAGAGGCTGATTGCTCACCTGGCGATGGGCGCCGGAACGCAACTTCAATGGGGCCGCCGCCTTTCAGCGGCGGAGAGATCTTGTTGATCGTGCATATAAGCCTTTGGACTCATTGCTTCAATGGGGCCGCCGCCTTTCAGCGGCGGAGAGTCATGCCGGCCATCTGGCGCCGGCCAGGGGGAGGGTGCTTCAATGGGGCCGCCGCCTTTCAGCGGCGGAGAGGACGGGCCCCGGCCGCCAGCGGCGGGCGGAGCTACGAACGCTTCAATGGGGCCGCCGCCTTTCAGCGGCGGAGAGTCAGGTTCGGCGGACACTTCGGGGAGCTCGTCGTGTAGCTTCAATGGGGCCGCCGCCTTTCAGCGGCGGAGAGGAACCAAGCAGAGCGCGATCGCGCTCACGACCGTGTGCTTCAATGGGGCCGCCGCCTTTCAGCGGCGGAGAGGGACAGCGTTGACCGCTGCGCTTACGTTCGTGTCCCGCTTCAATGGGGCCGCCGCCTTTCAGCGGCGGAGAGGTCCCCCGCGGGCCGCATCTGGAACGTCGATGCGTCGCTTCAATGGGGCCGCCGCCTTTCAGCGGCGGAGAGAGACCCACCAACCGTATACCTCAATTCCGTCAATGTCGCTTCAATGGGGCCGCCGCCTTTCAGCGGCGGAGAGAAGCTCGCGGAGGAGGTCGCGGGCACTGTCGTTCAGCTTCAATGGGGCCGCCGCCTTTCAGCGGCGGAGAGAGTTCGAGGCGCTCGATGCGATGCGCGAGCTTCTCATGCTTCAATGGGGCCGCCGCCTTTCAGCGGCGGAGAGGTACGCCCTCGAGCGCGCCGGCAACCAGCAGTTTGCGCTTCAATGGGGCCGCCGCCTTTCAGCGGCGGAGAGGGCCCGCGCGCGCATCGCCGCGGCCGCACAGACCACCTGCTTCAATGGGGCCGCCGCCTTTCAGCGGCGGAGAGTACTGCTATTTATAATTGGCGCGTTAAGCTGGGAAAAGCTTTAATGGGGCCGCCGCCTTTCAGCGGCGGAGAGCTCCGCGAGGCCGCGTTTCAGGCGATCATCCACGGGCTTCAATGGGGCCGCCGCCTTTCAGCGGCGGAGAGATCGCGGATGGGTGCGAGGTCCCGCAGCGGATCGCCGTGGCTTCAATGGGGCCGCCGCCTTTCAGCGGCGGAGAGTCGTGGGCGTGCAGCGCGACCGGCATTTGCACCACGAAGCTTCAATGGGGCCGCCGCCTTTCAGCGGCGGAGAGTTCGACTACCACGCGCCGGTCGTGCGGCTCATCGAGCTTCAATGGGGCCGCCGCCTTTCAGCGGCGGAGAGTTCGTGAGCTCGAAGGAGCTCTCCCCCCGCTCGGGGTCGCTTCAATGGGGCCGCCGCCTTTCAGCGGCGGAGAGATCGCGGATGGGTGCGAGGTCCCGCAGCGGATCGCCGTGGCTTCAATGGGGCCGCCGCCTTTCAGCGGCGGAGAGTCGTGGGCGTGCAGCGCGACCGGCATTTGCACCACGAAGCTTCAATGGGGCCGCCGCCTTTCAGCGGCGGAGAGTTCGACTACCACGCGCCGGTCGTGCGGCTCATCGAGCTTCAATGGGGCCGCCGCCTTTCAGCGGCGGAGAGTTCGTGAGCTCGAAGGAGCTCTCCCCCCGCTCGGGGTCGCTTCAATGGGGCCGCCGCCTTTCAGCGGCGGAGAGTCGGCGAGGCGTCGCGCCCGTCCAGCCTGCCCGATTCCCAGCTTCAATGGGGCCGCCGCCTTTCAGCGGCGGAGAGCTGCGTCGCGCTGGTAGCTCCGCCGCCCTGCATCGAGCTTCAATGGGGCCGCCGCCTTTCAGCGGCGGAGAGCGAGCACTACCTAGCCGGGTGGCGCCTCCACGTGCGAGGGCTTCAATGGGGCCGCCGCCTTTCAGCGGCGGAGAGCGCGCTCATCCCTGGGCTCGCCTTCATGCGGCACCGGAACATGCTTCAATGGGGCCGCCGCCTTTCAGCGGCGGAGAGTGGCCCGGGTGGATCTTGTGGAGTCTGTTGATCCGTGGCTTCAATGGGGCCGCCGCCTTTCAGCGGCGGAGAGTGGACGAACCCCGACTACCTCGAGGCGCTGATCGTCTTGCTTCAATGGGGCCGCCGCCTTTCAGCGGCGGAGAGGGGCCCCAAGTGCGACGCTGTCGCATGACGTAGCGAGGGCTTCAATGGGGCCGCCGCCTTTCAGCGGCGGAGAGGGCCCTGGTCGCGTGGTCACGGAGGATGACTTATGAGCTTCAATGGGGCCGCCGCCTTTCAGCGGCGGAGAGGGCCCTGGTCGCGTGGTCACGGAGGATGACTTATGAGCTTCAATGGGGCCGCCGCCTTTCAGCGGCGGAGAGGCCAGCCCTACGTGCTCTCGTTCGAGACCGCCGACATGCTTCAATGGGGCCGCCGCCTTTCAGCGGCGGAGAGGCCTGCTCGCGCGCGTCCTGCGCCTGCTTGGTCGTGGCTTCAATGGGGCCGCCGCCTTTCAGCGGCGGAGAGGGCGTACTCCCCGCTGCCGGGCCGCACCACCCCGGAGCTTCAATGGGGCCGCCGCCTTTCAGCGGCGGAGAGTCCTCCTCCTGCGCGTTCGGGATCCAGACGAAGTGAGCGCTTCAATGGGGCCGCCGCCTTTCAGCGGCGGAGAGAGCGACACGATCCGTTGACGTTCGCTGAACTGCACGTGGCGCTTCAATGGGGCCGCCGCCTTTCAGCGGCGGAGAGGTCAGGGAAGGCGCCGCGTTCGCGGCGCGGCGGCGCGCTTCAATGGGGCCGCCGCCTTTCAGCGGCGGAGAGCTGCGCGAGGGCAAGGAGATCTCGACCGCGCAGTAGCTTCAATGGGGCCGCCGCCTTTCAGCGGCGGAGAGTCGGTGCCGGACGGCGACGACATGGACGACCTCTCGCTTCAATGGGGCCGCCGCCTTTCAGCGGCGGAGAGTCGGGACGGGTTCTTCACAGGCGGCCACCTTCGTCCCGGCTTCAATGGGGCCGCCGCCTTTCAGCGGCGGAGAGCCCTCCTCGAGCTCGAATCCGAAGCGGTCGATCAGGTCGCTTCAATGGGGCTGCCGCCTTTCAGCGGCGGAGAGTCGCCCGAGATGACCGACCCGGGCACGAGCGCGGCGCTTCAATGGGGCCGCCGCCTTTCAGCGGCGGAGAGTAGCACTGTCGTATGGCCAACCTGAACGATTCTCAGGCTTCAATGGGGCCGCCGCCTTTCAGCGGCGGAGAGATCCTCTTCATGCCCTACGGCGGCACGTACCCTTGGCTTCAATGGGGCCGCCGCCTTTCAGCGGCGGAGAGGCGCCCTTTGCCCGCAAGGCGTCGACTGGGCCTGCGTCGAGCTTCAATGGGGCCGCCGCCTTTCAGCGGCGGAGAGCGCACGAAGCGAGCCGGCAAGCCGAGCACCAGCGCAAGCTTCAATGGGGCCGCCGCCTTTCAGCGGCGGAGAGCTCGATCGGTCCGGATGACAGGGAGAACTGCGAAGGGCTTCAATGGGGCCGCCGCCTTTCAGCGGCGGAGAGCACTACACCGAAGGTCTCCAGACCTGGCACAACATGCTTCAATGGGGCCGCCGCCTTTCAGCGGCGGAGAGCAAGAAAGCTGTCCTCCTGGCGGAGAGGGAGCTGGAGCTTCAATGGGGCCGCCGCCTTTCAGCGGCGGAGAGCAAGAAAGCTGTCCTCCTGGCGGAGAGGGAGCTGGAGCTTCAATGGGGCCGCCGCCTTTCAGCGGCGGAGAGTTCGTGGGTCTCGCGATCATGCCCTCGGGTCTCAAGCTTCAATGGGGCCGCCGCCTTTCAGCGGCGGAGAGGCTCGCTGACTGCGTGCAACGACTGCGCGGGCGTGCGCTTCAATGGGGCCGCCGCCTTTCAGCGGCGGAGAGCTCCCGGTCCCAGACGAGGCCGTCGGCGGCCGAGCACGCTTCAATGGGGCCGCCGCCTTTCAGCGGCGGAGAGTGGGATCTGCCTGTGGCACCCGCACTGGTTGGTGGGGCTTCAATGGGGCCGCCGCCTTTCAGCGGCGGAGAGAGCCTTCTGCCGTTCTCAGGTCGAAGCCCCACGTCTCGCTTCAATGGGGCCGCCGCCTTTCAGCGGCGGAGAGGCGTCCAGCACGCCGTCGCTGTCCCGGAGACCGTGCAGCTTCAATGGGGCCGCCGCCTTTCAGCGGCGGAGAGTGAGGTGGTGCGCCGACGCGGGAGGGCGTCAGCGCGGTGGCTTCAATGGGGCCGCCGCCTTTCAGCGGCGGAGAGCCTCGGCGAGGACCTCGCCAGGGCTGGCCGGGACAGGCTTCAATGGGGCCGCCGCCTTTCAGCGGCGGAGAG
The DNA here is from genome assembly GCF_051527395.1 of Sorangium sp. So ce281. NCBI lineage: Bacteria > Pseudomonadati > Myxococcota > Polyangiales > Polyangiaceae > Sorangium > Sorangium sp. So ce281. The sequence continues at coordinate 392,679 of NZ_CP150322.1, read as the reverse complement.
AAGGAAGGGGAGGACGCGAAGCCTCCCGCCCATGGTGCTTCAATGGGGCCGCCGCCTTTCAGCGGCGGAGAGGCAGCGTGGGGCCTGTCCGGGTTCCAGAGGCCGGCTCGGCTTCAATGGGGCCGCCGCCTTTCAGCGGCGGAGAGCGCCTCGGCCTTGGCAGAGGCCCCGTGCAGCGGGCCGGCTTCAATGGGGCCGCCGCCTTTCAGCGGCGGAGAGTGCAGGTCGGCGTGCACGACGCCGTTGTCGTGCAGGTGCTTCAATGGGGCCGCCGCCTTTCAGCGGCGGAGAGCGGGGATCACGCCGTCGCCCCGGCTGCCAACGTTCACGCTTCAATGGGGCCGCCGCCTTTCAGCGGCGGAGAGCGCGGCGACGGCGCCGCTGAGGGGAATCGAGTGGACGGCTTCAATGGGGCCGCCGCCTTTCAGCGGCGGAGAGTAGATGGTCTGATCGCCGGTCTGGCTGATCTTCTCGCTTCAATGGGGCCGCCGCCTTTCAGCGGCGGAGAGATCCTCTTGGCGAACCGCCCCGCGTTCGATCCGTGGCTTCAATGGGGCCGCCGCCTTTCAGCGGCGGAGAGGCCCAGGGTGGCGGCCCTGGGAAGCTCGGGACGATGCTTCAATGGGGCCGCCGCCTTTCAGCGGCGGAGAGAGGTCGCGCGAGCGACCAAATTCTCCCGTGGCCACGTGCTTCAATGGGGCCGCCGCCTTTCAGCGGCGGAGAGCGGCATGGCCTGGGGTGCGGCGGAGGAAGGCGCTGGTGACGCTTCAATGGGGCCGCCGCCTTTCAGCGGCGGAGAGCGGGTGAACACCAGTGTATCGGTCTGCCCCAGTGGTGGCTTCAATGGGGCCGCCGCCTTTCAGCGGCGGAGAGCGCCATGTCGACGGACATGGCCTATCTGCAACACGAGTTGCTTCAATGGGGCCGCCGCCTTTCAGCGGCGGAGAGAGGCCTCCCAGGCGTACCTGAGATTTCGCGTACTTGCAAGCCGGTTTGCGAGAGGTTCCCGTTCGCCCCCCCTTCCCCGGCTGCCGGGGACCCTCCGGAGGCCCCCCTCCCTCTCGAAAACCATCGTCATTTCAAACACCTACCGGCGTTGCGAGCGCCTCCCGGGATTTTCGCGTCACTCCACCGCTCGCAGCGGGCCCGTCGCCTCCCTTCTACCACACCCCTCGCTCGCCGTGCCCAGCCCCTCCGTCGTCGCGCGTAGCGGTGTCTCTCCAGCCCGGCCTCGTCCGCTCACCCACCGTCGGTCGGCCTCGCGACGCGGAGCTCCGATGGCTCGGGCCCTCCACGGTACCCCGACCGCGCTCGACCCACCGCCGCCATCTTCCCCACCATCCGCCGCCGTCGCTCGCCGTGGTTCCCCCCGCCAGATCCGTTCCTCACGAAACGGCGCACGCGCACGGGACCGGCGCTCCTTCCGTCTCCTTCCTCCTGCATGTCACGATACCGGGCGACCCCCCACCGCCCCGCAGGACGCCCGCGCGGCACGTGCGTCCTGCGGGGTGGCGTGTTCTGGCGCCAGGACCGCGGGAACCGTGGCGCCGGCTGTCGGTCGCTGCGCCGGACAGGTCGTCCTTCTGCCCGAGGCGGCCTGCGCGACCGAGCTCGCCCGCGTTCCCGGACCGTCCCAGTCCCCCGGGCGAGCGCGCTCGTACCCGCACCGCGGAGATGGGTGCCCCCATCTTTTGTGGAGGCACGTCCACCGCGGAGATGGGTGCCCCCCATCTTTTGTGGAGGCACGTCCAGGCAGGAGATGGTTCCCACTCGTCTTTTTGTGGAGGCACGTCCACCGGGAGATGGATCCCACTCGTCTTTCTGTGAAGGCACGTCCAGGCGGGAGATGGGTCCAACCATCTCTCGCCTGGACGTGCCGGATCACCCGAACGGGTTCGCAGCTGCCGACCGCCCCGGCCGGGGGTGCAGGGACGGCTTCGGGCTTCTCGGCAGGGCCGTTCGACCGGGCCTCGCGCGATCGTCGACCGTCTCGACGTGGGACGCCAGCAGGATCCGTCGACGCAACGCCGCTCTGCCGCGGCACGAAGCGCCGCCGGCAGCAGCGGCCTGTCAGGCGAGGACCGAAGGCTCCTCCGCGAGCTCGGCTTCCGCCGCGCCAGGCCGAGACCGGCGCGTTCCTCACCGGCGCCCCCGTCGCGAAGGCAAAGCGCAAGGCGCGCTGAGCGGCGCGGGCGCCGGCCGCCGAGCGGCGCGAGCAGATGACGCGCCCCCGCGCTCTCCTGCCTCGTCCCCCGCCCCCGCCGGCGCGGCGCCTCACACCACCACGGCCACCCGCTCCGACGGGACGTACGCCCTCCCGAGGGACGCGATGGCGCTCAGCCCGCGCCCGTTCGCCGGACCGATGTCGATGATCAGCACCTGGTCCACCCTCGGATCGATGATCTGCCCGAGATCGCTCCGCAGCTCCACGAGCTCCCTCCGGCTCAGCTCGCACTGCCACACCGAGAGCTGCAGCCAGTCGCCGTACCCCCGCATCGCCTTGAAGATCTTGCGCAGCCGCTTCGGATCGCAGACGTCGTAACTCACGATGTAGCTCTGCCTCACGCCGGCCTCCTTCGCTCGCTCTCTCCTCCGCTCCCTCGCCCCTCGCTCTCCCGCGCTCCTCCTTCACCTCATCTCGTCCGGAACGACGGGTACGCCTCCACCTCGCCGAGCAGCACCCGCGCGAGCAGCCGCGCCTGCACCTCCAGCACCCTGCGGTAGCTGACCCGGTACCCGAACACCGGGTGCGTCACGAGCTGGTCCATCCGCCGCTCGTAGGCCAGGAGGAACTTCTTCCGCCCCGCGGGCCGCAGCGCCACCGCGCCGCCGAAGCGCTGGAAATCGTCCGGCGCGACCACCCCGTTGTTGATCGCCGCCACGACGACCGAGTCCGCCACGATGGGCCGGAACTCCTCCATCAAGTCGAGCGCCAGCGCCGGCCGCCCGAAGCGCGGCTGGTGATAGAAGCCGAGCAGCGGATCCAGCCCGACCGTGCCCAGCGTCGTCGCGAGATCCTTCGCGAGCAGCGCGTAAGCCAGCGACAGCAGCGCGTTCACCGGATCCCGCGGCGGCCGCCGGTTCCTCCCCTCCAGATCGAACTCGCCCCGCGCCTCGCCCGCGCCCTTCAACATGCCGGCGAACGCCCCGAAATACACGCGGGCCGCCGTCCCCTCGATCCCGAGCAGCGACGGCAACGACGGCGCCGCCGCGGCCTTGCGCCCGAGCTGGTCGAGCTCCGACAGCACCGCCGCCTCGGGCGCCGCGTGGTTGCGCCGGAGCATCGTCCTCGCGTTCTTGATCTTCGACACCACCACGCCGCGCGCGAACGATGAGCAGAACGCCTCGTCCGCCGCCGCGCGGTGCTGCGCGACCCGGAGCTCCACGTTCCTCGACTCGAGACCCGTCGCGCGACCCAGGTAGTAGCCGCCGTACGTCATGAAGCAGAGCGGTATCCCCCGCTCCAGCAGCGCCCGCATCGCCTGCGTCGAGATCTGCACGTTGCCGAGCAGCGCGACCTGCGACGTGTTCGAGAGCCGCGCCTCCGTCTGCCCGCCGGCGCGGCTGGTGATCACGAGCCGTTCCCCCGCGAGACCGATGCGCGCCCCCTGCTCCTGCACGTAGACGGGGAGCTTGTCGTCCCGCGCAGGGTGGAGGCGCCTGAGCTCCGCCCCGGGCTGCTCGTCCGCGTCCTCGGACGTCGCCTCCGCACCCGCTGCGCCGGCGAGGCCCCACGGATCCACGTCGAGCAGGCCTTCCAGCTCCTCCGACCCATCGGCCTCGACGGGCGGGCTCGCTGCCTTCGCCGTCTTCGCGTCCATCGCCGCGTCGAGATCCTCCCCGTCGAGACGCCGCAAGAAAGTAGATGGCCGCCTCGTCGCACGTATACCCGTGCTCGCGCAGGAGCAGCACATGGGCGCAGAGCTGCGCGCGCTCCGGCGGATCGGCTCCTCGGCAACACCCTCGTGCGCTCGCTCCAACGCCATGGTGCCTCCTTTGCAAGGTCATGAGATGCTGGCGCCGCCGGCAGGGTCAAGAACCCAGAAAAACATAAATAGTGATAATTTCGAGCGAACAACCGTAAGTGCACACGCGTGCCCCTTCTTGGCCCCGATGCGGAGGGCGCCTTGTAGAACCGGCGCGGTAGCAGCCGCAGATCCCGCCGCTCGGCGGGCCGGCCGCTCGACAGGGATGACCCGGCCGCCCTGCCGCGGTATGCTGGCGCCGTCATGCCGGGCACCGGGTATACCGCTCTCGTCGATGGCCATCGCGTGGACGTCCTGCGGGATGGAGTCGTCGTGGCCACCGGACGATGGACCGGCCAGCGCATCGAGCAAAGCCCTGCCTGCCTCATCGAGGGAGACATCGTCGATCTGGACGAAGCGCTCGCCGCTTCGGACGCGATCTACGCGGAGCTGGAGGAACGGCTGGCCGCCGAAGAGGCCGCAGCGCTGGCCGTGCCCACGTGCAACGAGGAGGGCGTCGATCTGACCCTGATCGACTGGGTCCTCGACATGACGCCAAGGGAAAGGCTTGAGATGATCGAGTCGTACGCGGGGGTCCCGTTCGGGCGCATCCTCGAGATCCTCGAGGCGCACGAGGTCGAGTTCATTGTCATCGGCGGCGTGGCCGCGAGCCTGCAAGGCGCAGACTGGAACACGAAGGACCTCGATGTCTTGTACTCGCGCGACGCACCGAACATCCGCCGGATGCTGGACGCACTGTCCGCGCTCGAGGCCCGATTCCGCGATTTCGCCGGCCGACACATCGTTCCCACCGAGTCGCACCTGACCACGTTCGGCGTGAAGCCTTTGAGCACGAAATTCGGTCCGCTGGATCTGCTGGGAACGCTGAGCATGCACGACGACGAGACAACCTATGAGTGCCTCCTCGACCAGACGCTCACGCTGGAGACACCGCGGCTCTCCATCCGTGTTCTCACCCTGGAGAAGCTGGTCGAAGTCAAAAAGAAAGCGGGACGTCCCAAGGACCTGCTGGCGCTGCAGATCCTGCAAGCGACAATCGAGCGCTCAAAACAGCGCGGATGAGCCGCCGCCAGCGTCGATCTCACGCTTCCCCTGCCCTCGCTCTTCTGCGAAGCTGCTCTGGCCTGAAGGAGGCGCCTCCCCGCGCGCCCGGCACCTGGAACGTCCCCACGTGATGCCTCCGCCGCCCTACGCTGCCTGGTTCGAGACCGTCACCCGCTTCTCGCCCCACGGCTGGCAGCGCGCGCTCGGCGAGGCGACGCAGTGCGGACACCGGCTCCTCCGCATCCCGACCGGCTTCGGCAAGACGGCGGGCGTCGTGCTTCCCTGGCTCTACCATCGCGTGCGCCGTGAGGACCTCGGCTGGCCCACGCGCCTCGTCTTCTGCTTCCCGATGCGCACGCTCGTCGAGCAAACCGAGACCGCCATAAGGGCCTGGCTCGAGCGGTCGGGGCGGTCCGTCGCCGTGCACGTCCTCATGGGCGGAGTCGAGGGCCAGCGCTGGGAGCTCGCTCCGGAGCAGCCGGCCATCCTGCTCGGAACGCAGGACATGCTGCTCTCGCGCGCCATGAACCGCGGCTACGGCGCGGGCCGCGCGCGGTGGCCCATGCCGTTCGGGCTCGTGAGCCAGGACGCGCTCTGGGTCCTCGACGAGATCCAGCTCATGGATGTCGGACTCGCCACGAGCGCGCAGCTCGCCGCGTTCCGCGACCACGATGCGGCCGCGCGCCGGCGGCTGCGGCCCACCCATGCATGGTGGATGAGCGCCACGCTCCAGCCCGGGTGGCTCGCGACCGTCGACTTTGGAGGACAGGTCCCCGCCCTCGACGAACAGGCCGTGCGCATCCCGGAGGCGGAGCGCCAAGGAGGGCTGTGGGAGGTGAGCAAGTCGATCGACCTCCGCGATGTCGCGGCGGAGGCCGACGTCGCCAAGCTCGCGCTGGAGATGCACCAAAAGGGCACGCTCTCGCTCATCGTCGTCAACCAGGTCCAGCGCGCCGTCGACCTCTTCCAGGCGCTCGACGATCGATGCCACGAGCGCAAAGGGAAGGCGCGTGTCCGGCGCCCTGGCGCGCCGGAGCTCAAGCTCGTGCACAGCCGCTTCCGCGGCGCCGAAAGGGCCCAGTGGAGCCGCGACTTCCTGAGCCGCGCCGCGAGCCAACCCAAGGCGCTTCCCGACGAAGGGCGCATCATCGTCGCCACGCAGGTCGTCGAGGCGGGCGTCGATATCTCGGCGCGCCTGCTGATCACGGACCTCGCTCCCTGGTCGAGCCTGGTCCAGCGGTTCGGGCGCTGCGCCCGCTATGAAGGGGAGTCCGGCGCCATCGTGGTGCTGGGCAAGACGAAGACCACGGCGCCCTATGCGGAGGCCGAGCTCGACGCCGCAGCCGAGGCCGCCGCGACGCTCGCCCGGAGCGCCGGCGACGCCTCGCCGCGCGCCGTCGACGCCTTCGAGCAGGCGTGCGCCCCGGATCTGCTCGGCCGGTTCTACCGCTACGCGCCGGCCCACGTCCTGCGCCGCCGCGACGTCGATGAGCTGTTCGACACGACGCCCGACCTGACCGGCAGCGATCTGGACGTCGGCCGGTACATCCGGAGCGGGGAAGACCGCGACGTCCGCGTCTTCTGGAGGCCTGTCGACGCGGCGAGCAAGAGCGTCCCCCGCGAGCTCGTCGGCCGGGTGCACCGCGCCGAGCTCTGCCCCGTCCCGGTCCGCGATCTGCGCGACTTCGTGCGCGCCGATCGCCGCGGGCGCCCCGTCTTCGCGCTCGATTACGTGCTCGGCACCTACCGCAGGGTCGACGAGGTCGATCGCATCCCGCCGGGGAGCACGCTCCTGCTCCCGTCGTCCGCAGGCGGGTACACGGCGGATCTCGGCTGGAACCCCAAGGCGAGCGCCGACGTCGTGCCCGTGGCTCCGCCGGCGGAGCCGGCCGAGAGCGCGGCGCTTCGGCTCGATCAGAGCGCCGAGGCAGCGGAGGACGACAGCCTGTCGCAGGCGGCGTGGAAGAGCATCGCCACGCACGGCCGCGAGACGGCCGAGGAGCTGCGCGGCATCGCGACGGCGCTCCGGTTGCCGGCGCGGCTCGCGGATCTCCTGGATCTCACGGCGCGCTGGCACGACGCCGGCAAGGCGCATGCGGTGTTCCAGGACGCGATCCGGCAAGACGCGCGCGCGGAGGCCGGTGAAGTCGGCCTGCGCCGCGATCTCGCCAAGGCGCCGCGCGGGGCGTGGACCGGGAAGGGCTACCCGACACGGCCGGGCTTCCGGCACGAGCTCGCGAGCGTCCTCGCCCTGTTCTCGCTGCTCCGCCGCGCGGATCCGCAGCATGCCGCGCTGCTCGGGGGCAGCGCGGAGCTCCTCGCAGCGCTGGGCGAGCCGCCGCCCGCGGCGCCGCCGGAGACCTCCATCGACCGGAGCCATCCGCTCGCGCACGAGCTCGCCGCGCTCTCGGAGGAGGAGCTCAACCTCGTCGCCTTCCTCGTCTGCGCGCACCACGGCAAGGTGCGCACCGCGTGGACGAGCACGCCGCTCGACCAGGCCGAGGGCCACGGCGGCATCCACGGCGTGTGCGAGGACGACGCGCTCGCCCCGTTCGAGCTCGCCGCCGCGGAAGACGACGCCCCGGTTCCATCGCTCACGCTGTCCCTCGAGCCCGCCGCGCTCGGCGTCGGAGCGCGGTTCGGCGCCTCCTGGGGCGAGCGCGTCTCCGGGCTGCTCGAGGCGTGGGGCCCCTTCGCGCTCGCCTACCTGGAGGCGCTGCTCCGCGCCGCCGATGCGCGCGCCTCGATGGACGCGACCTCATGAGCCTCCACTTCCACCACCTCGCCGGATGCACCCCCGAGCCGATCGCCGGCTACCTCAAGGCGCTCGGCGTCCTCCGCGCCGTCGCGAGCCAGGCCGACCGCGGGGCGCGGGCCCGCTGGAACAGCGGGCGGTTCGAGCTCGTCACGTCGCTCGATCGCGATGACCTGGCGCGCTTCTTCCTGGAGGCCTACGCGCCGTCGCCGATCATCGCGCCGTGGAACGGCGGGAGCGGGTTCTATCCGAAGGACACGAAGGACGGCATCGAGCCCCTCTCGTCGTCGCCGGCGGATCGCTTCGCCGCCTACCGCGAGGCGATCGCCGCGGGGCGCGCGATCGTGGCGGCGCGCGCCGAGAGCCCGAAGGGCGAGGAGAAGCTCGAGATGATCCGCGCCTGCCGGCGCGCGTGGCCCGAGGCCATGCTCGCGTGGCTCGACGCCGCGGTGGTCCTGGCCGGAGACGCGGCGAAGTACCCCGCGCTGCTCGGCACGGGCGGCAACGACGGCCGGCTCGACTTCACCAACAACCGCATGCAGCGCCTGATCGAGCTCTTCGATCCGGCGACCGGCGCCGCGCGGCCGGCGGCGCGCCCGCTGCTCGCGGCCGCGCTCTTCGGCGAGCCGGCGCCGGGGCTGGAGCGGCGCGCGGTCGGCCAGTTCCTGCCGGGAAACGCCGGCGGTCCGAACCAGGCCTCGGGCTACATGGGCGAGTCGCTCGTGAACCCGTGGGACTTCGTCCTGCTGCTCGAAGGGGCGTTGCTCCTGCCCGTCGCCGCGGTGCGGAGGCTCGAGAGCGCCGACCTGGTGCAGGCGGCCGCGCCGTTCGCGGTGCGAGCGCGGGCCGGCGGCTACGCCAGCGCGTGCGCCGCCGACGAGGGCAACCAGCGCGGCGAGCAGTGGATGCCGCTCTGGGGCGGCGCGGCGACGCTCGCCGAGGTGCGTGCCCTCTTCGCCGAGGGGCGGCTCGTCGCCAGCGCGAACAAGCGGCAGGCGGGGCACGCCATCGACGCGGCGCGCGCTGTCACCGGGCTAGGCGTCGCCCGCGGCGTGACCGAGTTCGTCCGGTTCGGGTACATCGAGCGCAACGGGCAGGCAAACCTCGCGGTGCCGCTCGGCCGGTGGACGGTCGAGGCGGGCGATGGCGCCGGCACCTCGTCGCGGTCGCGGTTGCTCGACGAGATCGACCCCTGGGTCGAGGGCCTGCGCCGCCTGGGCCAGGGCGACAGCGCGCCCGCGGCGCTCGCTCGCGCGCTCCGCCGCGTCGAGGCGGCGATGCTGGCGGTGTGCCGCGACGGGTCGCCGGAGCGCTGGCAACGGCTGCTCCTCGGGCTGGCCGAGGCGGAGAGCGCGCTCGTCTCGCGGCCGAAGGTCGCGGCGTCAGCGCCGTGGCTCGGGCCGCTTCCGCCGCTGTCCCACGCGTGGTGGAGCGCGGCCGACGACGGCTCCGCGGAGCTGCGCCTCGCCGCCGCCATCGCGTCGCAGACAGGCCCGGCGGAGCGCCCCGGCGCGGACGAGCTCGGCCCGATCCGCGCGCACTGCCTCCCGCTGGATCCGCGCTCCGGCTTCCGCCGCCTCGCCTTCGGTACCGACGGCCTCGTGCGCGACCCGCGCGTCGTCTGGACCGGCCGCGATCTCGCCGACGATCTCGCCGCCGTGGCGCTGCGCCGCATGGTCGAGGCCCCGCTCCACGGGGCGCGCGCCTTTCCCCTGCGCGGCCGCGCGTACGCGCACCTGGACGATGTCGCGCTGTTCCTGGACGGCGCGGTGGACGAGGCGCGCGTCGCCGGGCTGTCGCGCGCCTTGATGGCGGTCGACTGGAGGCGTGCGCCGCGGCCGTCGCGCGCGCCGCGCGCCGAGCGCCCGTCGGCGCTCCACGGGCTCTTCCGGCTCGCGTACACGCCCGACGAGGTGAAGCCCCGGCCTGCTCCCGGCCGCGATGGCGCCGGCGAGCTGTCGCCGCTGGAGCCGCGCCTCGATCCGGCGCCGCTCCGCCTGCTCGTCGCGGGGCGCCTGCACGACGCAGGAGCCGCGGCGGTGCGCACGCTGACCGCGGCCGGCGCGCGCCCGAAGCTGCGCCTCGTCGCGGGCTCCGCCGATCTCGCGCGGCGCCTCGCCGCGACACTCGCCATCCCTGTCGCGCCCGAGGATCTCGTGAAGCTCCTCGGGCTGGTCTGTAAGCCGGCCAGTTCCGCGGTCGAGGACGCGCCGTCCACGCCGCTGCCCGCGGCACATGCAACGTCGGAGTGATCATGCCCATCGATCTCAGCGCCCTGCTCCCCGATCGCGCCCCGTACCCCTCGCGCCTGCTGCTCGAGCAGGAGCTGCGCCCCGTGCAAGGGGTCCGCTTCCAGCCGACCGGCTTCCCGGATCTGGGCGCGAGCGTCTTCGAGGATCCCGTGAACGGCGGGCAGCGGCTGCTCGTCGAGAGCGCGCAGAGCATGGCCAACCGGCTCGAAGCGGTGTGCTGGGACCGGACCGCGCAGGACCTGGTCCCCGAGCTCAAGGCGCTCTCGTATGTGCGCGTGGTCCGCCCGGACAAGAGCTATCTCACGAGCTCGATCACGGAAGCGCACCGGCTCAACTCGCCTTACATCCTGGAGAGCAAGGACAAGTCGTTCTTCAACCGGCTGAAGGACGAGACCGCCCCCCTCGCGGAGGGGCCGATCGATCGCACAAAGCTCGCGGCCATCGTGTTTCGCTACGACGCGAACACGCTGCTTCACGGCCTCTTCCTCGCGAAGCCCGACCTCGTGGGCGGGCGATTGCGCATCGAGCGCGCGCTGTCGTCGTTCATCGAGGCCGAGGACGTGCGCGTGGCCGCCTCCGGTGGCGTGAAGAACGATGCGGTGAACCCGAGCGGCGATACGGGCAAAGGTTTCGGCAACGTGCCGTTCCACCGGGACGAGTACACCGCGAAACGGATCATGGCGTTCTTCAGCCTCGATCTGCACCAGATCCGCGGCTACGGCCTCGGCGCGGCGGCGGAGCGGCTGCTCACGTTGCTCGCGCTCTACAAGATCGCGGCGCTGTTGGAAGGTGACCTGCGCCTGCGGACAGCGTGTGACCTCACACCGCAGGGGTCGTTGCGCGTGGTTCGCCCCGAGTCGTTCGTCGTGCCGCCCGTGGCCGCGCTGCGGGCGGAGCTGCCCTCGGCCATCGCGGCGTGCAAGGACCTGTTCGCGGGCGCCGGCGCTCCGACGACCGTCACCTTCTCTGCCTGATGCTGCGGCTAGCTATCCGGTTCCTGGCCGGTTCGTACCACGCGACCCCCTGGGGCCGTCACGTGAACGAAGGGGACATCGAGTGGCCACCTAGCCCATGGCGCCTCTGCCGTGCGCTCCTCGCGACCGGGTTCGCCCGGCTCGGCTGGACGGCGGTGCCGCCGGAAGGCCGGACGCTGATAGAACGGCTGGCGACATCGCCGCCCGGCTACCATCTTCCGCCGGCGTCGACGGGCCATACGCGCCATTACATGCCCGTCCACAAGAACGCCACGGCCAAGGTGCTCGATGCGTTCGCGTTCGTCGGGCGCGGCGACGGCGCGGTGCTCGGCGTCACCTGGGACGTGGAGCCCACGGCGGCAGAGCGAGCGCTCTTCGAGGCGCTCGCAGAGCGCTTGAGCTACCTGGGACGCGCCGAGTCCTGGGTGGCTGCCGAGGCGACGGAGGTCCTGCCGGAGGACCTGTCTCCATGCCGCGCGTCGGAGTGTGCCCCCGGGCCGGGCTACGAGCGCATCGCGCTGCTCGCGCCGCTCGGCGCCCCGGAGTACGCGGCCTTCCGGAGCGAGCGCGTGGGCGCAGCGCGCGGCACCGAGCAGGAGGAGCCGGCGCGGCGAGGCGCGAAGGCGCCGAAGAAGAGCGCGGCTTCGAAGGAGGCCGCGAAGCTCGACGCGCTTTATCCGGCGGACCTCCTGGCGGCGCTCCTCAAGGACACCAGCGATCTCCAGCGGGACGGGTGGAGTCAGCCGCCCGGCAGTCGATGGCTATCGTACTGGCGCCGCCGAGACGCGCTTGCGAAGGTGCCAGCGAGCACGACGCGGGCAGCTCACCGGAGCGCATCGCAGAAAGACACGGCGCTCCTCGCGTTGTCGTCCGACACCGCACGAGGAGAAGTCCTGCCTCGCCTCGTGGACGGCCTGCTCTGGATGGAGGTGCTGCATGCGAAGCTCGTCAGCCACTCGGATCGCCGCGACGGCAGCGGACCATCTTCCTGCCTGAGCGGGAGAGACGCGTGTGGAGAGCGGCTCAAGGATCACAGACACGCCTGGCTCTTACCGGCGTCGCTGGAACGCGAAGGCCATATCGACCACGTGCTCGTGCATGCGGCGATGGCGTTCGACGGACGCGCGCAGGATGCGCTCTCCAAGCTGCGGCAATTTCACATGAAAGAGGCGCTCACGTTCGTCACGCTGGTGGGCACCGGCACGCGGGAAGACTTCGAGCAGGCGGTGCCTTATGCCAGGGCGGCGAGGGTCTGGAAAAGCGTGCTGCCCTTCGTACCTCCGCGGCACCTGAAGAGGCAGGGAGCGAGCTCGCTCGAGGGCCAGGTCCAGGCCGAGCTCGCATCCCGGAATCTGCCGCGTGCCGAGCGCATCGAGGTGGAGCTCGACGGAAGCGGCTACTGCGCCGCGAGCGATTTCTGGGAGCTATGGAGCCACCGTCATCCCGGTGAGGTCCGCGTCGAGGCGCGCGGGGAGGGCGCTCCCCAGCCGGAGGAGCGCCTGGCGGCGCGCTGGCGTCACTTTCGCAACGTGCGCCAGCTCAAGCCCGATCAGCGCCCTCCCATCGCCGCGAGCCTCGGCCTGCGCCTCACCTTCGCCGAGCCCGTCCGCGGCCCCATCGCCCTCGGTTACGCCTCCCACTTCGGCCTCGGTGCGATGGCCCCATCGCCGTGATCCGCCGCCCCGGATCTCCTTCATCCCCTCCCCACCCCGCCGTATCCTGCTCGCAGGAGGCTCCATGCCGACCGCGACGCGCCCCCAGAACGCCACGCTCACGGGCACGCTGCCGCTCGACCGCCCCACGGCGGAGCGGCCGCACCGGCTCTACGTGGCCACCTCGAACCACTGCAACCGCTCCTGCCCGTGGTGCTGCACCTGCTCGTCGCCCCGGGGGCAGACCTTCCTCGCCCTCGACCGCTACCGCGCGAGCTTCCCGGCCGAGGGCCCCTTCGAGGTGCAGCTCGAGGGCGGCGAGCCGACGATCCACCCGCACTTCGACGAGATGGTCCGCCTCGCCCGCGCCGAGCCCCGCTGCGCGCGCGTCGTCGTGGTGACCAACGGCGTCGAGATCCCGCGCGATCCGGCCGGCCTCGACGCCTGGCTCCAGAAGCTCGGCGAGCCCGCCACGATCAAGCTCTCGGTGAACCACCACCTCCTCGAGAACGACGGCGGCCTGCTCGCCCTCGCGCGCGCCCTGCGCGAGCGGCTCTCCGCGCTCGGCGGCGATCGCCAGCTCGTCCTGAACGTCCGGCTGCGCAAGACCGAGCCCGACGGCGACGCATGGGTCGTCGAGGCGGTGCGCGACGCGGGGCTCCTCGAGCTCGCCAACGTGTTCCACCTCCAGCGTTATGGCTTCGCGCAGAAGCGCGACGACTGGGACGAGCCTTTCCTCGTGGGGACCCACTTCACGATGCTCAACCCGGACGGCAGCGCCTTCGGCCCCGACCTCGTGGCGCGCTCCGACGCGATGAGAAGGCTGCCGTGAGCGCCCGCCCCTTCCGCGAGGAGTGGCGCCGCCTGAAGAGCCGCGCCTTCGATCTCGAGCGCAACAGCACCGCCGGCGACACGGTGCGCTTCGACCTCTGGGGCCAGCCGGTCGAGGTCTATCGCAACGCGAACTTCTCCATCTACAGCCGTCAGCCCTGCAACGCGAAATGCCACTTCTGCGTCGAGGAGCTCAGGCCCGCGTCGCGCGGGCGCAGCCTGTCGGTGCAGAAGAGCGTCGAGGACGACGACGGGCGCTATTTCGATGCCATGGCGGCGTCCCTCGAAGCGCTCCGGCCGCTCGATCCGACGATCTCGGTGACCGGCGGGGAGCCGAGCCACGATCCGCGATTGCCCCGCATCCTCGCGCTCGGGCAGGCCCACCGGGGCCGCAAGCGGACGCTCACGACGAACGGCTCGGGGCTGCTCCAGCAGCGCGAAGGAAAGCGGGTGATCGACTGGATCGTCGACACCGGCGTCCAGCACCTCAACATCAGCCGCGCCCACCCCGATCACGACAGGAACGCACGGCTGATGGTGATGAAGGACGGCCTCCGCGCCGACGAGCTGCGCAGCGTCGTGGCGGCGGCCTCCGCGGGCGGCACCCGGGTGCGCCTCTCCTGCGTGCTCCTCGACGGGCAGATCGACGCGGTCGAGCCCATCGTCGATTACCTGCGCTTCGCCCGGTCGCTCGGCGTGGACAACGTGATCTTCCGGCAGCTGATGAAGACCGACCCGGCCGCCGTGGTCGAGAACCACGTCGTCAAATACAGCGATCGCGCGCGCGTCCGCCTCGAGCCGCTGCTCGACGCGCTGAGCGCCGACGCGCGGTTCTCGTTCGAGCGGCAGATCGTGGGCTATTACTACTACGTCGAGGTGTTCCGCTTCGAGGACATGGATGTCGTCTTCGAGGAGGCCGACCTCGCCCAGCTCGAGGAGACGAAGCGCTCGGGCCCGGGCATCGTCCACGAGCTCATCTTCCACCCCAATGCGAGGCTCGCCTCGACCTGGCAACCCTGGGACGGCGTCCTCGGCCCTCCTCCATCGATGCGCGCCTCGCTCACCACGACATGACACCGCTCGTCATCCCCCTTCCGTACATCGGCCGGAACCTGCTCTTCCTCGAGGAGGTCCTGGACGAGCTCGAAGGGCGCGGCGCTCCTCCCCCTCCCCCTCTCCTGTTCCGCGCGAGCGAGGCGGACAAGCTGGCTCGCCTCCTCGAGCACGGCACCGACCGCGCAGGATACCCAGGAGAGAGGGCCTGGACCGACGGCCCGGATCAAGCGCGGCCGATCCGGCACGAAGACGTGATCTTCGCGACGACCGAAGGCGAGATCCGGAGAGGGGAGCGAGAGCCCGAGCGGTCCACGTCGCTCAAGAAATTCGCCGTGATCGAGCGGCCTCTGTTCATCGCGCACGACGCCCGCTGCTTCGCCAAGCTGTGCGACAGGCAGTACGAGTACCGCGATCCGGCGCAGAAGCGCGCGGCGCTGCTCGCGCTGTTCCCGGTGACCCGGGTCGCGCCCATCCAGGGCTGGTTCTCCGAGGAGGACGGCCTCGCCTACCGGGCGCTGGTGCGCCCCCTCCGGGGCGGCGCGATGGTCGAGGTGGGCTCGTGGAAGGGGCTCTCCACGGCGTACGTCGGGCGGCTCGCCGCGAGGAACGGGGTCGCGCTCCATTGCGTCGACACATGGGAAGGCTCGAGCGACAAGTACGCCGACAGGTATCGCGCCATGCTCGCCGCGGAGGACGTGCCCGGCGCGTTCAGGGCGAACATGGCGGCGCTCGGGATCCAGCCAGAGGTCCTCCGGATGGCGTCCACGGACGCGGCGGCGCGCTTCGCCGACGCCAGCCTGGATCTCGTGTTCCTCGACGGCTCGCACGACCGCGCGGCCGTGCTCGCCGATCTCGAGGCGTGGTGGCCCAGGCTCAAGCCTGGCGCCGTCCTGGCGGGCCATGACCACAACGAGGATCACCCGGGCGTCCTGGAGGCCGTCGCTCACTTCATGTCCCGCGCCGGGCGGGCGATCGAGCGCGGCGCAGGCTCGGTGTGGTGGGCGCGGCGATAGGTGGGCCGGGGATGGGCAAACCCCTCTTCGTGGCGACAGGGGCCTATTCGTGCGGCAAGACCACGACGCTCCGTCACCTCGCGTCCACGCGGGGCTACCGCGTGCACGGCGAGGCGCACCGGCGCGTGCTCGACGAGCTCGGCGCGCGCACCCACGGCCACGCGCCGGACGCGCCGTTTCGCCCGATCGACGCGCCGGAGCACCTCTGTCCGATGTGCCGGAAGCGGGAGTTCGCCGCGCTCGTGCTGGAGGCCCAGAAGAAGATCGAGGCGGACGCGCGGGAGGGAGACTGGCTGGAGCGCGGGTACCTCGATCCGGTCGAGTACTACCTGCGCACGAGCGGAGAGGCGGAGTACCCCTGGCCGGCAGGCGAGCCCGCGTTCGAGCGCTATGCGCTGGTGTTCCTGTTCTCCGTGATGCCGGAGCTCCAGGAGCCGCGCTGGGGCAAGAGCAGAGAGGCGCGCGCGGCCGAGGCGGAGCGGATCAACCAGCGGCTCGGCGCGCTCTACCGCGCTGCGGGCTTCGAGGTGATCGACGTCGGCCCCGGCGCGGTGGAGGAGCGGGCGGAGCTCCTGGCGAGCCGCGCGCGGCTCATCGAGCGTGCTATCCTCGGCACGAGCCCATGGTAGCCGCTGCGCACATGCCGCTTCCGTCCTCGACCGCTCCTGCTGGGGAGCAGCGGTTCGTGATGCACGACGTCCCCTGGCAGACCTACGTGAGGCTGCGGGACGAGCTCGACACCCCTGGCCTGCGGATGAGCTTCTGCGAGGGAACGCTGGAGCTGATGCGCCCGTCGACCGATCACGAAGTGGCGAAGAAGAGCATCGCCCGCCTCATCGAGCTCTTCGCGCTGGAGCGGGACGTGCCTCTCTACGGCTACGGCTCGACCACGTTCCAGCGCGAGGCCAAGTCACGCGGCCTCGAGCCCGACGAGTGTTATTGCGTCGGCGGCACGCTGAAGGAATTCCCTGAACTCGCGATCGAGGTGGTGTTGACGAGCGGCGGGCTCGACAAGCTGCCTGTGTACAGCGGGCTCGGCGTGCGCGAAGTCTGGTTCTGGGAGCGCGACGCGTTCCACATCCATGCGCTGCGCGGCGAGCAGTACGAGCCCATCGCGGCCAGCGAGCTCATTCCGGATCTGGATCTCGTCGCGCTCGCGCGCTTCGTGCGCTGGCCGGATCAACACGAGTCGGTCAAGGCGTTCCGCAGCTGGCTGCGAGACGGAGGCTGAGGCCGCCCCGCCGTCAGCCCACGGCCGTGCCCGGCGCGCCTGGGCGCATGGCGCGGGGCCCTCACCCCTCCGCGAAATCCTGAGCGAGCCGCACGTCCTTGAGCTCCGCGCCGAGCAGCTCGATCGCGGCCGTGACGAGCGGGTGGTCGGCCACGGCGCGCTTGGCGGCCTCGACGCGGGCCTTGCGCTCGGCGGTCTCGACCTGGGCGAGCGACGGGCCGGCGCTGCCGCGGGTGATCGTCTCGAAGACCAGCTCGGCGGGGGCGCCGAAGTGGGAGCCGAGGACGCGGGCGAGCAGGTCGCGGGACGCCGGCTCGGTGGCCTGGCCGGACAGGAACGAGTTCGCCTCGTAGCCGAGCGCGACGCGGGTCGGCGTGAGCTCCAGCACCGCCGCGTGCTCGAGGACGGAGGCGAGCGCCGGCCGCTGCACCCGGACCGCGGCGATCACCGCGCGCCAGGTGGCGAGGTCCTCGGCGCTCATCGATGGCGGCGGCGGCGCGCTCGACGCCGGCGCCGGGCTCTGCGGCGAGGGCGGCGCGCTCGACGCCGGCGCCGGGCCCTGCGCCGAGGGCGGCGCGCTCGACCTCGCCGCCGAGCCGGGCGCCACGAACTGCGGCGCGCTCTGCGGAACGGAGTACAGCGCGCCGCGCGGCGACGGTGGCGGAGCGCTGTCGGCGCGGTACGCGGGCGCGACCGCGCCGCTCGCGTACGGCGGCGCCTTCGCGAAGGCCGGCGCGGCGCCGCCGCTCGCGAAGCTGGTCGCGGCGCCGTGCACGCCCGGCGCGCCGTTCACGAAGGGGACGACGTTGGCAGCCGACGTGCCGCTCGCCGCGACACCGCCGTTCGCCGCCATGCCGCCGTGCGCTCGCGCCACCCCGCCCCCGCCCGGCGCGCCATAGACAGCCGCCGCACCGTTCGCTCTCACCACGCCGTTCGCCGCCGCGCCGTTCGCCGCTACCGCGCCGTTCGCCGCCGCGCCAGCCGGTCTCCCCGCCACGCCCGCGCCCGCCGCGCCGCTCGCGAAGGCGACGCCGTTCGCCGGTGCGCCGGTGGCCGCCACGCCGTTCGCTCTCGCCGCGCCGCTCGCCGCCGCGCCATTGAACGCCGCCGCGTCATTCGCTCTCGCCGCGCCGGCCGCCGCCGCGCCGGAGGCGCGCGCGTCCTCGGGCGCTGCCTCGGCCGATGCCGCCCCGCGCCGGGGCGCAGCCGCTCCGCCGGGCGGCGCGCCAGGCCGCTGCGGCCCGCGCTCCGGCGCGCCGCCGCCGCCACCCCCGCCGCCGCCTCCGCCGTTCAGGCGCCGCTCGAGATCGCCGAGGCGGCGCAAGAGCTCGTCGATCGGCAGGAGCGGCGGCCTCCGGGCGAGCCGGACGAGCGCCATCTCGAACGAGGCGCGCGGCTGGCCGCTCCGGGCGATGTCGTCGAACGCGCGCGAGAAGCCCTGGTGCAGCCGCGTGAGATCGTCCGCGTCCGCCCGCGCCGCGAGCGCGCGCGTGTCGGCGATCTCCTCGTCCGCGAGATCCAGGAGCGGCGCCGGGTCCTCGCAGACCTTGGCCACCACGAGATCGCGCAGGTGCGCGAGGAAATCGCGGGCAACGTGGGGCAGATCGTACCCCTCCTGCGCGAGCTCGCCGACGATGCGCACGCACGCCGCAGGGTCGCCGTCCACGAGCGCACCCGCGAGCCGGTGCAGCACGACGCGGTCGGCGACGCCGAGCACCTTCGCCACCCCCTCGGCCGTGATGCGATCGCCGCTCGTCCCCACCCACGCGATCACCTGGTCGAGCAGGCTCATCGCGTCGCGCATGCTCCCCGCCGCCTCCCGCGCGAGCGCGCTGAGCGCCGGGTCGTCGGCGGGGATCTTCTCCTGATCGAGCACCCAGCGGAGCCGCGCCGCGATCGCCTGCGCCCCGATGAGCTTGAAGTCGTAGCGCTGGCACCGGCTCAGGATCGTGACCGGGACCTTGTGCACCTCCGTCGTCGCGAAGATGAACTTCACGTGCGGCGGCGGCTCCTCGAGCGTCTTCAAGAACGCGTTCCACGCCGCGTTCGAGAGCATGTGGACCTCGTCCACGATGAAGATCTTGAACCGGTCGCGCGCCGGCCGGTACGGCAGGCTCTCCTGGAGCTTGCGCACCTCGTCGACGCCGTTGTAGCTCGCGCCGTCGATCTCCTGGACGTCGACGTCCGCGCCGACCGTGATCTCGGCGCACGGCGCGCACGTCTGGCAGGGCGTCGCCGTCGGCCCGTGGACGCAGTTCAGCGCCTTCGCGAGGATGCGGGCGCTCGTCGTCTTGCCGACCCCGCGGACGCCCGTGAAGAGGAACGCGTGGGCGACGCGATCCCGCGCGATGGCGTTGGCGAGCGTCGTGGAGACGTGCTCCTGTCCGACGAGATCCTCGAAGGACTGCGGGCGCCATTTCCGCGCGAGGACGACGTAGCTCATACGCTGCTCGACTAGCACCTTCTCGCGGGCGCGTCGCCGCGGCTGTGGCCGGTACGGAAGTCGCCCTGCATTCCGGAGAGTTTGCCAGAATTGCCGCACAAAATGCACCCCGCCCCGCGCCAGGGCCGGAACCTACCGGAACCGGGCCACAGCACGCGCCAGGGAGCCCCTGGAGAGCGCGCCAACCAGCCCCCTGAAGAGACGGAGGAGCCCGCTCGCAGCGGGCAGCCCCGGAGGGCGACGCCCGCGGTGCCGCGCGCTGCGTCGAACGGCCGCGCGCTGCGTCGGCGGGCCGCGCGTCCAGCGCCCCTCCTCGTCCCCCGTCCCCCTCCCCTTCACGGTTGCGGCGCGGCGCGGTTCACGGCATAGACGCCGATCTGAATATGCAATTTCGCGGCGGAATGAACGAGCTGGTTCGCCAGGCGGCGCGCATGCAGCGCAAGATCGACCAGGTGAAGGGCGAGCTGAAGGACCGCGAGGTGAGCGCGACCGCCGCCGGCGACAAGGTCACCGTCGTGGTCTCCTGCGAGGGCAAGGTGCGCCGGATCGAGGTCGACCCCGCCTTCCTCGCGAGCGAGGGCCTGGAGATGGCGCTCGACGCCATCGTGGCCGCCTCGAACTCGGCGCTCGACGCGGCCGACAAGCTCGTCGAGGCCGAGATCACCAAGGTGACCGGCGGCGTCAAGCTCCCCGGCATGCACCCTTGACGGCGTTGCGCTCCCCGGCTTCGCTCCCCGGCTCCTCGAGGGTCCCGAACGGCGACCGGGGCGCGCCCGCGGCCGGCTTCCGGAGCGCGCCCGGCGGCCTGCCCGGCCGGCTGTCGCGGGTCGCCCAGCTGCTCGCGCGCCTGCCGGGCGTCGGCGAGAAGACGGCGCAGCGCTTCGCCCTCTTCCTCGTGACCACCGGCGAGGACACCGCGCGCGACCTGGGCGGCGAGCTCGTCGAGCTCTGCGATCACATCAGGCCGTGCATCCGGTGCGGCCACATCACCGAGGTCGACGACGGCGGCCGGGCGCTCTGCGCCATTTGCCTGGATACGCGGCGCGACGGCGCGCTCCTGTGCGTGGTCGCGCGCGTCCAGGACCTCCTGGCGATCGAGCGGAGCGGGGCGATGCGCGGGCGGTACTTCGTGCTCGGCCGGCTCCTCTCGCCCCTCGAGGGGGTCGGCGCCGAGGAGCTGCCGCTCGAGGCGCTCCGGGCGCGCGTGCGCGATCCCGAGCAGCCGGTGAGGGAGGTGCTGGTCGCCACCCCGCCTTCCGTCGACGGAGAGGCGACCGCGCTCCTGCTCGCGCGGGAGCTCGGCGCGATGGGGATCCAGGTCACGCGGATCGCCAGCGGCGTGCCGCACGGGGGAGATCTGGAGTTCGCCGACCAGGTGACGCTGGGGCGAGCCATCGAAGGCCGGAAGAGCTTCGGCTAGCAGGAAACGCGAGAATCGGCCCCAGCCCACGAAAGCCAGGGCCGGGGCGGGCGGGCGTTCTTCACGCCGAAGCGCTCACGAACTTCAGAGGTCCACATGTCCAAAATCGCCATCACATCCGATCGGGCCCCGCGCGCCATCGGCCCCTACTCGCAGGCCGTCAAGGCCGGAGATCTCGTGTTCTGCAGCGGCCAGATCCCGATCGATCCCGCGACGGGCGAGCTCGTCGCCGGGGGGATCGAGGAGCAGACGGCCCGGGTGATCAAGAACCTGACCGAGGTGCTGTCCGCGGCCGGCGCGAGCTGGAGCGACGTGGTGAAGACCACGATCTACCTGACGGACCTCGCGGATTTCGCCATCGTCAACCAGGTGTACGGAGCAGCCGTCGGCGGCGTGCTGCCCGCACGGGCGACGGTGCAGGTGGCGGCGCTGCCCAAGGGCGCCGCCGTCGAGATCGAAGCTGTTGCCCATCTTTCGCGATAATCGGGGAGCCGCGGCCGCGGTCCCCATCTCCACTATGTCCCCGGGAGCCTCGACATGAGCACAAAGAACGAGAGCGAGAGCACGGAGCGGACCGCCAGCGCAGTTCCCGAATCTGCGCGCGAAGGCGCCCCCGATGCAGAGAGCGGAGACAAGCCGCGCGCGCGGAGGGTCGTCCGCTCGGCGAGCACGTCCGTCGGCGCGAGCGGCGTGAAGCGGACCGACGAGCCCTCCGAGGGCGCGCCGGCGCAGCCCGCAGGCGAGGCGCCGCGTCCCTCGTCGAAGGCCGCCGCAAAGGAACCGCAGGGCTCGCTGCTGGACCTCATCGCGCCCCGCAAGCGGCCGGCGCTCGCGGACGCGCCGCCGCCGACGACCGAGGACGCCGCGCCGCCGCCGGCCGCCGCGCCGCGGGTGGTGCGCGACTACCGCGCGCCCAGGCCCGAGCGGCCCGCCGTGGCCTCCGGCGGGCCGAGGCCCGACCGCGGGCCCAGGCCCGATCGCGGCCCGCGCCCCGACCGTGGACCGAGGCCCGACCGCGGGCCGCGCCCCGACCGCGGGCCGAGGCCCGACCGTGGACCCAGGCCCGAGCAGGGCCCTGGAGCGGCGCAGGTAGCAGGCGCAGAGCAGGGCGCGAGGCCCGAGCGCGGGCCGCGCCCCGACCGCCCCTGGTCCGACCGCGGGCCCAGGCCCGACCGTGGACCGCGCCCCGACCGCGGGCCGCGCCCCGACCGTGGGCCGCGCCCCGACCGCGGGCCCAGGCCCGACCGCGGCTTCTCGGCGCGGCCGGCAGCAGAAGGCGGTCGGCCGCAGGGCCCCGGGGGCGCCGAAGGACGGGCACCCGCCGCGGCGAAGCAGCAGCAGAGCGACCGGATGGTGACCGTGGTCGGCCAGGGCGCGACCGCGACGGTCGTGACGGGCAAGAGCGCCCGGCAGCCGCAGGGGCCGGCGAAGCCGGCGCACCTCCTCTTCGCGCTCCCGGCCGCCAAGGCGAAGCCGGTCGCGACCGCGGAGAAGCCGGCGCTCACGGCGCGCGAGGCGCTCGGCGCGCGCACCGCGAAGGCCCAGCAGGCCGCGGCCACCGCGAAGAGCAAGGCCGAGAGCGGCGCCCGCCCGGAAGGCAGCCCGAGCGCCGGGGCGACGAAGGTCGACTTCGACGCCGAGGTGCTCGCGGCGGGCTGGGATCGGGCGCTCGAGGCGCTGAAGTCGGCGGGCGACGCCGCGCCGGCGCTCGTCGACGCCTGGCTCGGCGCCTCCAACGCGGAGGCGATCGCGGCGGCCGCCGAGTCGGAGGACGCCTCCGGCGCGGCGCGGAAGGCGGCGCGGCGCGCGCTCAACGTGCTCAAGTCGCGCGGGGCGGCGATCCCGACGCGCCCGCGCGTGGTGCGGCTCGCGGAGGAGCGCGCCGAGGTGGTCGAGGCGACGCTCATCCCGCCCGACTCGAGCGGGACCGAGGCCATCGCGATCACGAGCCGCGACACCAGCGGCCGCTACCGGATCGCCGAGGTGATCGTGCGCGACTCGGTCGGCGTGCTGCACGCCGGCGCGGGGTGGCTCAGCGGCTCGCAGATCAAGGAGGGCCGCGCGCGCGCGTACGAGAACCTGGGGACGGCGCCCGTGCCGGTCTCCCTGGAGTGGGCGCGCCACCGGATCGCGGCCGCGAAGCGGCAGAACGCGGTGTCGGGGCAGGTCGTGCCGCTCGGGTTCGAGGGGTGTCGCGATCTCATCGAGCCCGCGCCGGACGCCGAGCCGAGGCACCCGGCGGCGGACCTCGAAGAGAGCCTGACGGACGAGCTGGTGACGGCGCAGATCGCTGGCTCCGCCGCGCTGCACGAGGAGCCCGAGTTCCGGCACTGGCTGCCCGCGCGGCAGGCGCTCGACGAGCTCCTGCAGAAGGTCGGCCAGCGGCTCGGCGCCGCCGGGATGCGCGATCCCGGGCTGGTGAACACGGCCATGCGGGAGGAGATCGACCTCGCGACCGACCGGTTCTTCTCGCCCGAGGTGCGCGGGCAGCTCGCGACACGGATGCGGAGCAGCGCCGTGTCGCTGCGGGCGCGCAAGGGCGACGCGGCGGCCACCACCGCCCTCGCCGTCGCGCGCGCCATCAAGGACGCCGGGCTGATCACCTCGCCGCCGCGGGAAATCCCCTTCCTGGCGGCCTTCTTCCAGAAGGCGCTCGGCGTGCTCGCCCAGCAGGGCGGCGGGCAGCTGCGGATCCCGGTCCCGGCCGGCGCCGTCCCGCCCGCGAGGGAGGCCGCGGCGGGCGGCGAGGAGCCCGCCGAGGGCTCCGGCGCCGAGGCCCAGCCGTCGACCGGCGGGTGATCGGGAACGCCGGCCTCGCCGGCGCGCCGGCGACGCGAAGCCGGTGACCCAAAGGCCAGGAGGCGAGCCCGGGGCGACCCGGCGCTCGCCTCTCGGCTTTTGTCCCGGCGGCGCTACTTCACCGCGATGGTGATGTCGCCGTTCTCGGTGAAGAGCTCGAGCAGGCCGCCGTCGCCGTCACCCATCGTGTACGACGTCGCGCTGCCCTCGCCGGCGGTGGCCCACGTGGAGGGGATGCCCTGCTCCACGACGTCGCCGTGGAGCGTCTGCGCGGTCATCGTCCCGTCCACCCCGGCCGGCACCGCGAGCTTGATCGCGCCGTTGCCGGAGCTGATCGCGCCATCGGAGGCGCTCCACGCGTCGAGGTCGACGAAGACATGGCCGTTGTCGGTGGCCACGTCGATCGCGCCGCGCGCGCCGACAACGTCGATGCTGCCGTTGTCGCTCACCACCGTGGTGCCGCGGGACGGGGCGCCGTCCAGGTTGATCTCGACGCCGCCGTTGTCCTGCTCGACGCGGAGCCCGCCGTCGAACGCGGCGGGCAGGACGACCTGGATGTCGGCGCCCAGCCCTCCCCACCCGCCCGAGACGCGCCGCGTCGAGATCACGACATCGCCGTCGACGATCGCGGCGAGCTTGAGGTCGTTCTCGATCTCCTCGACCGCGACCTCTCTCTCGTCCTTCTTGCGCATCGTGAACGGGGAGAAGCTGACCTCGACCTCGCTCACGTCCCCGGTGACGACCTCGACGTCCCCGTTCTCGCTCACGATGCGGACGCTCTGGGTGGGTAGGTAGTCGACCCGAGCGCGCTCGTTGGTGCCCTCGTAACGCACGAGGGTCTCGGCGGTGATGGAGTTGTCGTCGATGCTCAGGGCACACCCGGCCGTCGCTGCAGCGGACACGGAGCACACCAGGAAGCAGGCGATTCGAAGCGAGCGATTCATCATGGATTCCTCTCGGGCAGATTGTACGGCGGGCGAACTGCGAGCCCCACCCGACCCGCGCAGGGAACATGCCGGCCAGTTCCTTGGACGCCCGCGCCGAGCGGCACGTCATGGATCGCAAGATTTCGACGCTGTCGAGCCGGCCGCGGCGGGCTCAGAGCGTCTCCCACGGGAGGGGCATCGCACCGGCGCCCACCCTCCTGCGGAAAGCCGCGTGCAGCGCCCGGACCTTCGGGCCGGGGACACCCGCGCCGATCGTGTGGGCGTCCACGCGAACGACGGGGACGATCTCCCGGAGGCTCGAGGTGATGAACACCTCCTCGGCGGCGAGGAGCCGGGCCATCGTGACCGGCTCGCAGCACACCGGCATGCCGAGCTCGCCCGCGACGTGCATCACGTGGGCCCGGGTGATGCCGACGAGGATCCCTGCCTCCCTGGGCGGCGTGATCAGCATGTACCCCGGGTCCTCCGCGCCCTCGTGCGCCGCGGGCCGCCGCTCGACGAGGAAGACGTTGGACGTCGTGCCCTCGACGACATGACCCGACGGGTCGAGGATCAGCGCCTCGTGCGCCCCCGCGGCCCGCGCCTCGCGCAGGGCGAGCAGGCTCTCGAGGTAGTTCGAGACCTTGGCGCCCGGCGCCGCGTCGCCGGCCCGCTGGGTGCGGATCGTGACGACCGCGATCCCCTCGCGGTAGAGCCCGCCCGCCAGCGGCTTCAGCGGCTCGACGAGGATGACGCGCAGGGGCGCGCCCGCGAGCGAGGGATCGAGCCCGAGCGGGCCGCTGCCGCGCGTCAGCATCACGCGGATGGTGCTCTCGAGCGGCGCGACGGAGCTGCCGGCGGACGCCGAGCCCGCCGTGGCCCCGGCGCTCCCGGCCGCCGTCGCTGCCCGGAGCAGCGCGACGACCTCGCGGCCGAGCTCGTCGCGCGGGATCGGCAGGGCGATCGCGATCCGCTCGGCCGAGCGCTCCAGGCGGGCGAGGTGCTCTTCCAGAGCGAACGGCTCGCCGCCGTAGGTGCGGATGGTCTCGAAGACACTATCGCCGTAGAGGAAGCCGCGGTCGTAGACCGAGACCCTGGCCTCCTCCGGCCGGTGGATGACACCGTCGATGCTGACTAGCCGCGTCACGCGGCGAGATTACGTCACTTCTTGAGCTGCGCCAGGAGCTCCTTCGCCGGGGCGAAGTCGCGATCGTTGTCGAGCGCGCGCTCCAGCATCTGGATCGCCTTTTTGTCGTCGTTCTGACGGTGGCTGATCACGCCGAGGTAATAGAAGACCTCGCCCTTGCTGATCGGCGCGCTCTCGTCGAGCTTCTGGAGGAGCAGGGCGCGGAAGGTCTTCTGCGCGCGATCGATGTGCGCCGTCTTCGCCGCGTCGTCGCCCGACTCCGACAGATCGAGCGCCAGCACGCCGAGGTCGCGGAGGATGGCGATCGAGCCCGGGTCGATCTTGAAGGCGATGTCGAGCTCGGCGAGCGCCCGCTCCCGCTGCCCCTCGGCCAGGTAGGCCTTGGCGAGGCGGTGGTGGATCGCGGCGAGATCCTTCGAGCGGCGGCCGCCGTAGGACTCGACGATCTGCTGGAGCGCCTCGGCGGCCTTCTGGCCGCGGCCCGAGGCGCTGTACGCGTCGCACAGCGCGAGCAGGAGCTCGCGGTCGCCCGGCACGAGCTCGGTGGCCTTGACCAGGAGGTCCGCCGCGCGGCCGGGATCGCTCCGCTTCGCCAGGTGGATGCCGGCCGCCTTGCGGTAGAGCGCCACCTTCTCGGCCGGCTGCGCGGCCGCCTCGGCGTCGCCGGTGATGAGATCGGCGAGCTCGGTGAAGGCCTGCTGCTTCTCGTAGAGGGCGAGGAGCTGCTTCCTGATCTCCTGCGCCGACCCGTCCGCCGCGAGCCCCCGCTCGAGCACGCGCCGGACCGCGCCCTCGTCGCCGAGGGACCGGTGCAGATCCGCGAGCCGGAGCGCCGTGCCCACCGCCTCCGCGGCGCGGGCGTCCTCGAGGATCACCTCGAGCCGCTGCGCCGCCTCGGCCTTCTCCCCGCGCTGCTCGTGCAGGCGCGCCAGCGCGAGGAGCGCGCCGTGGTGGCGCGGCTCGCGCTCGAGGACCGCGCGGTAGGTCTCGATCGCCCGCGCCGTGTCGTTCAGCCGCGCCTCGTAGACCTCGCCGAGGCGAACGCTGTACGAGAGCTCCGCCGCGACGTCGCCGCGGTCCTTCGCGCGCTCGATCTGCGTGACGAACAGGTCCGACAGCTCCTGATCGCGGCCGGTCTTCTCGAGCAGCTGCGCGAGCAGGACCGTCGCCTTCTCGTTGTCGGGCTGCTCGTCGAGGACCGCGCGCAGGTGCTCGGTCGCCTCGCTCACGGCGTCGAGCCGCGAGAGGCAGATCTCCGCGCTCTCGAGGCGCAGCGCCGAGCGGGCCTCGGGCGACTCGGCCAGGTCGGTGAGCCGCTCGAGCAGCGCGAGGAGCTCCTTGTGCTTGCCGGCCTTCGCGTAGAGCTCGCGCAGCGCCGTCGCGGCGCGCTCGTCGCCCGGATCCGCCTCGAAGAGCGTCTCGTAGAGCTCGATCGCCGCCGCGTCGTCCCCGAGCCGCTCGCGCGCGACCGCCGCGGCGGCGTGCCGCGCGTCGCGGATGCGCTCGGCCTCGGCGTAGAGCTCGGACTGGCGCACGAGCAGCCGGAAGACCTCCTTGTGGTCGCCCGCCTCCTCCCGCACCTTCGTGAGCTCGGCGAGCGCCCAGGTGTCGCCCTCGTCCGCGGCGATCATCTCGCGCAGGATCGCCTCGACGAGCTCGCGGTCGCCCAGCGCGCGCTCCGCCAGCTCCTTCGCCTCGCGGCGCAGCTCGCCCGCGCTCCCTTCCATGCCGTCGAGGGCGGCGATCCGGCGCAGCGTGCCGATGAGGTCGCGCTCGCGCCCCGGCGCCCGCTGCAGCTCCTCGATCGACCGCAGGATGTGCTCGCTCGTGGGATCGTGCGTGAGCGCCGCCTCGTACGCCGCCTCGGCGGCCTTGGCGTCGCCCACCTTGTTCTTCTGCCACTCGGCGATGCGCATCCAGAGGTCGCGCGCCGTGTCGCCGTCGAGCTCGGTCCCGGCCTGCACCGCCCGCTCCAGGGCGGAGGCGGCGCTCGCCCAGCCGCCCGTCAGCGGGGCCAGGCGCTCGATCTCGCCGAGCACGTCGGGGTCCGACGGGTCGTCGGCGAGCGCCTTCTCGAGGGTCTCCAGCGCCGCCCTCGGGTCGTTCGAGCGCACCTCGAGCACCTTCGCCAGGTCGAGGCGCATGCGGATCCGCTCCGCGCCGCCCGGCGCGAAGCGGATGCGCTTCTCGTAGAGGCGCGCCAGCGCGGCGTTGTCGCCCCGCGTCCGGTAGACGCCCTCGAGCGCCTCGGCCGCCTCGTCGAAGAGCCCCGGGTCCTCGGTGAGCGCCTCGAGCGCGCCGCTCGCCCGCTCGTGATCGACCGCGCGATCGAGCGCCTGCCGCAGGGTGTTCAGGCCCTGGGACTTGTCGCCGAACGACCCGATCTGGATCACCGCGAGCCGGTAGAAGAGATCCGCCTGGTCGCGATCGCCGGGCGTGACCGCGACGCGGCGCTCGAGCACGTCCGCGAGCGCCCGCTCGTCGCCGAGGCGGCCGTAGAGCCGGTCCAGCGCCTCGAGCAGCTCCGGCGTGTCGCCGGCGTGCTCGACGGCCTTCGCGTAGGCCTGGGCGCTGCGCCGGTCGTCGCCGAGCTTCTCCTCGGCGATGCGGCCGATCCGCAGGAACAGGTCCTTCGCGATCGTCGCGTCGAACGTCGCCCCGGCCCGCTGCGCGAGCGCGTCGCAGTAGCGGCCGAAGCCGCCCGTGCGCTCCGCGAGCCGCTCGATCTCGCCGTGCAGCGACGCGTCGTCCGGCGCGTCCTCCAGCGCGCGGAGCAGCGCCTGCTCCGCCTCGAGCGGGCGCCCGAGCTGGACGTCCTGCACGAGGGCGATCGCCCGGAGGGTCGCGGCCCGATCGGTCGGCTCGGTCTGCGCGCGCAGGCGCAGCTCGAGCGCGGCCGCGAGCTCCTCGTGGCGGCCGGCCGCGCGCAGGACGGGCTCGAGCACCTCGGCGGCGTCGAGCCGCAGCTCCTCCCGGCCCTCGCCGATGGCGCGGACCGCCTGGATCGCGTGGTCGTTCACCGCGTCCTCGTCGAGGACGAGCCGGTACTGCTCGATCGCGTCGCTCGGGCTCTCCAGCTCCCCCGCGTAAAGGTCGCCGATCGCCGTCCGCAGCTTGATGCGCGCGTCCCTGTCCGCGGCCGCGCTCGCCTGGAGCATCAGGTTCGACAGGAGCTCGTCCCACATCCGCTCGGCCCGGTAGAGCCGCTCCAGCGAGGACAGCACCGCCGGATCGCCCTGCTTCGCCTCGAGCGCCGCGTTGAGCGCCGCGATCGCGTCGCGCGGGCTCGAGAGATCCCGCTCGTAGCGCTCGGCGGCGCGCACGTTGAGGTCGTAGCGCAGCTCCTCCTCGTCGGGGCCCGCGAGCTCGACGCGCCGGCCGTAGAGCTCGACGAGGCGGCTCGCGGCGCCGCGCGGCTCGTGCAGCTCGATGAGGGCGTCGATCGTCATCGCGCTCTCGGGATCGAGCTCGAGCGCCCGCTCGTACGCCTGGATGGCGCCCTCCGTGTCCTCGAGCATCTCGAGCTTGGTCTCGGCGATGCGCCGGCAGATCGAGGCGTTCTCCTCGTCCGACGCCATCTCGCTCTTCTTCTCGAGGACGGAGATGAGCGTGTCCCAGTCGCTGAGCAGCACGGCCAGGGTGTCCATCTGCTCGAGCGGCTCGGGATCGCTCGGGTCGAGCGCGGACAGCCGCGCGTAGGCGCGGAGCGCCCGGCGCGGGTCGTCGATGCGCGTGTCGTAGACCTTGGCCAGCGACGAGAGCAGCTCGCGCTTCGTGAGCTCGTCCGACGTGGTGCTCACGCCCGCCTCGAGGCTGTCCGCGAGCTCCTCCCACGCGCCGAGCTGCTCGGCGAGCCGCTCGAGCTCGCCGCGCGTCTCGCCGTCGTCCGGATCGAGGCCGAACGCCGTCCGGGTCGCGTCGAAGGCGCGCAGCTCGTCATTGCCGCGCGTCTCCCAGAGCTTCGCCGTCTCCCGGAGCACCGCGACCTTCTCGCGCGCGTCCGAGGCGAGGCCGAACCGCTCGTCGTTGAGCCGGACGAGCTGCCGCCAGTCGTCCGCCCCCTCGTAGAGCGGCCCGAGGATCTCGACGACCCGCGCCTTGTGCTCCGGGTCCTGGATGAGCGCCTCGAGCGCCCGGATCGCCTCGGCATGCGAGGGCACCTCGCCGACGATCGCCTCGAGCTGATCGATCGCGCCCGAGGTGTCCTCGAGCCGCGTGCGCAAGAGCGCCGCGAGCGCGAGCCGGTAGGGCGCCGCCCGCTCGCCGTTCGGGGCCGCCTCGGCCCGGCGCAGGTAGAGGTCGGCGAGGTCCCGCGGCCGGTCGAGCTCGCGGTAGAGCTCCGTCAGCGCGTCGAGCGCCCGGGCGTCGTCCTCGTCGACGTCGAGCGCCGCGCGGTACGTCTCGATCGCGAGCGCGGGCTCGCGGAGCTCCGTCCGCTCCAGGCGCGCGATCGTGTGGAGGGCGTCGAGCCGGTCCTCGTCCTTCCGGTAGTCGAGCGCCGCGCGGTAGAGCTGGATGCGCTCCGCGTGGCGCCCTTCCTTGACGAGCAGCCCGTCGATCGCGTCGAACAGCTCGCGCGAGTCCGGCTCGAACTCGTGCGCGCGCCGGTACCACCGCAGCGCGTCGGCCACGTCGCCGAGCTGGGCGTAGAGCTCGCCGGTGCGCCGGCTGAGCTTCGCGCTCGAGGCGTCGTCCGAGGTGAGCTCCCCGAGCTCCGCCGCGTAGATCTCCGCGAGCCGCCGCTCCGCGCTCGCCACCTTCGCGAGCCGCTCGAGCTCCGCCCAGACCCCCTCGTCGGTGAGGTCCTCGTGGAGGAGCTTCGCCACCGTCTCGAGCGCCGCGCGGTAATCCTCGAGCTGCTCCTCGTGCAGCGTCGCGAGCCGCTGCAGCAGATCGCGGCGCTCGACCGGGTCCTGGCTCGCGGCGAGGCGCGCGTCGAGCGCGATCTTCACCCGGTTCCAGTCCGCCCGGCGCAGGTACACCGGCTCGAGCATCTCCCCGGCGCGCGCCCGGTGCTCCGCCTCGGCCGAGCCCTCGAGGATCGCCTCGAGCAGCGAGACCGCGCCCTCGTGCGCCGGATCGATGAGCAGCGCCTCGGAGAGCTCGTCGAACGCGCGCTGCACGTCCTCGGTGTGCCGGTGCGCGACGAGCGCGATCTTGACGTGCAGCTCGGCGAGGTCGCCGGCGCGCACGTCGAGCTGCCGCTCGTAGAGCCGGATGAGGTCCTGGAAGCGCCCCGCCTCGCGGTAGAGGGCGTCCAGCGCCGCGATGGCGTCCGGGTGGAGCGCGATGTCGAGGATCGTCTCGTAGGTCGCGATCGCGCCGGCCTGGTCCCCGAGCGGGCCCCGCTCGAGCTCGGCGATCCGGAAGAGCAGCCCCGTCTTCTCCTCGTCGATCTCGGCGTTCTCGACCCGGAGCTTCAGGATCTCGAGCAGCCGCCCGGCGTCGCGCGCCTCGCCGTAGAGCTCCTCCAGCGCGATCATCGCCCGCCGGTCGTCCCCGCGGGCCTCGAGCGCCTTCTTGTACTGCTCGACCGCGAGCTCGCGGTCGTCGAGCTTGTGCCGCGCGAGCTCGCCGACCCGCAGCCGCACGTTCTGCTGCACGTCGCCGTCGAGGATGTCCGGCGCGATGCGCTGGAACAGCTCGCACACCTCGGACCAGCGCCCGGTGGCCTCGCCGAGCCGCTCGACCGTGGCGATCCAGGTCGTCACCTCGGGCTCGCCCGCCGCCTCCCGCACGCCGCGGAGCGCGTAGCCGAACGCCCGCGACGTGTCGCCGAGCGGCCCCTCCGCGGTGCGGAGCGACTTCTGCAGGGTGGCGAGCCGCTCGCTCGGGAGATCCGAGGTCTCGACCTTGATCTCCAGGACCCGGAGGAGGCGCTCGGCGTCGCCGTCCGCCTCGTAGAGCGGCTCGAGCGTCTCGGCCGCGTCGCGCCGCGCGTCCTCCCGCTCGAGCATCGCCTCGAGCGCCGCGCGGCAGCGCGCGTTCGACGGGTCGAGCGAGAGCGCCTGGCGGTACGCCTCGAGCGCCCCCGTCGCGTCGGCCTGGTGCAGCCGCCGCACGTCGCCGAGCCGCGCCAGCAGATCGAGCCGGGCGGGCGTCTCCACCGCGAGGGACAGGTCCACCTCGAGCGTCTCGGCGAGGTCGACCCAGCGCTCGTCGAGCTCGTAGAGCTCCTCGAGCGCCGCGAGCGTCGGGCGCTCGGGGCCGAACTCGTCGAGCACCGCGCGCCACGCGTTGATCGCCTCGGGCACGTCGGCGAGCTTCTGCGCGAGCGTCTCGGCCGCCTTGGTCATCGCGCGCCGCCGCTCCTCCGGCTCGGTCGTCGACTGCTCCCGCGCCCGGAGCACGGAGACGAGCTCCCGCCACTGCGACGTCCGCTCGTAGAGCCGCTCGAGCGCCGCGAGCGCCGCCACGTCGGCGCCGTCGTCGCCGAGCCGCGCCTGCCAGGCCTCGATCGCCTTCGCCGGATCGTCCAGCACCGTCTCGTGCAGCGTCCCGATGCGCTCGTAGAGCGACCGCCGCGTCTCGACGTTCTCCTCGAGGCGCACCTCGATCGCGAGCACGCCCGCGAGCGCCTGGTGCTGCTCCTTCGCCGCATAGATGCGGCCGAGCGCCTGCGCCGCCGGGATCACCAGCATCGGATCGGTCGGATCGATGGCGAGCACGCGCTGGTAGACCTTCTCGGCCCGGTCGGCGTCGCCGAGGAGGTCCTCGCAGATCCTCGCGACTTCCATCAGGATCTCGCCGCGGATGGTGGCCGTCCCGCACGCGTCCGCGGCCGCCGTGAGCACCTCGGCGACCTGCTCGTGCTCGCCGAGGCGCCGGCCGATCTCGATGAGCCGCTCGCGCGCGGCGAGGTCCTCCGGCTCGAGCGGCAGGAGCTCCGACAGGCTGGCGAACGCGCCCGCGTCGTCCCTGAGCCGCTCGTCCTGGAGCACGCTGACCCGCCGGAGCAGCTCGCGCCGCTCCGACTCGGTCTCGGCGCCCTGGCGCCGGATCTCGAGGACCCGCACGAGCTGCCGGATCTCGTCCCGCGCCTCGTACACCGCCTCGAGCACGCGCGCCGCGCGGAGCCGGAGCGCCCCGATGTCGAGCAGCCGCTCGACGAGCTCGCGCGCCTTCGGATCGTTCTGGCGGATCCGCAGCACGTCCTCGAGGTGCCCGAGCGAGCCATCGGGCTCGTGCAGCCGGTCGAGGTAGATGCTGCCGAGCGACAGCTTGATCTCGACGCTCTCGGCCTCGGTCGCCGTCTTCAGGCGCTGCTCGAGGAGCGCCGCGAGGTCGCGGAAGCGGCCCTCGCGCTCGTAGAGCTTCTCCAGCGAGTCGAGCGCCGCCGTGTAGAACGGATCGAGCTCGAGGATGCGCTCGTAGTAGCCGATGGCCTTGGCGGCGTCGCCGATGATCTCCTCGGCGATGAGCGCCACCTCGTTGAGCAGCTCGATGCGCTCGCTCTGGTCCGTCGTGCCCTTCGCGGCGCGGTCGTAGAGCTCCTCGAGCTCGCCCCACCGCTCGGCCGCCGTCAGGATCTGCTTCAGCCGCTCGAACGCGCGGTGGTTGTTCGGGTCGAGGCTCAACACCCGCTCCAGGTAGGGCTTCGCGCCCTCCGGGTCGCCGAGCTGCTCGTCGTGGAGGCTCGCCGCGCGCTCGCAGAGCTCGACCTCCACGGAGCTGCCGAGCACCTTGTCGCCCTCGGTGCGGCCCGCGACGAGGTGCACGCGGTACGCCTCGGCGAGGTCGGTCGGGCGGCCGGCGCGCCGCGACAGCTCGGCGGCGCGGTCCCAGAGCTCGATGTCGTCCGAGAACTCGTGCAGCGCCCGGAGGAGCGCGTCGAACGCCGTCCCGGCCGCGTGCAGCTTCGCCTCCTCGACGCTCGCGAGCGTGAGGTAGAGCTCCCGCCGCCGCTCCGGCTCCCGCTCCGCCTCGAGGATCACCCGGAGCGCCATGGCCTCGCGCCGGTGGTTGCCCGTCTCGGCGTACTCGACGGCGAGCACCTTGGCCGCGCGCACGCGCGTCTCCGGGCGCTCGACGAGCCG
The DNA here is from genome assembly GCF_051527395.1 of Sorangium sp. So ce281. Lineage (NCBI taxonomy): Bacteria > Pseudomonadati > Myxococcota > Polyangiales > Polyangiaceae > Sorangium > Sorangium sp. So ce281. The sequence continues at coordinate 359,114 of NZ_CP150322.1, read as the reverse complement.
CGAGAGGACGGCGATCGCGTCCGGATCGTGCGCCGCCAGATCGAGCGCGCGCACCGCCGCATCGAACGCGTCCGCCGGCCGATCCAGCCGGTCCAGGTAGAGCGCCGCGAGCTCGATCTCGCGGCGCGCCCGCTCGTCGCCCTCGCTGACGTCGCGGTGCGTGGCCACGATCACGGACGCCGCCTCGTACTCGCCCGCGGCGTTCAGGAGGCGCGAGAGCACCCGCAGCGCGTTGATGCGCCCGGGCGTCAGCGCGATGACCTTGCGCAGGAGCTCGATCGCCTTCGCCGGGTCGCCGAAGACCTCCTCCTCGAGCGTCGCCCACTCCTCGAGGATCTCGGCGCGGTCCTCGCCCCCGACCTGGCTCGCCCTGAGCTCGAACAGCCACCGCAGATCGGCCTGCCGCTCGTTCGCCCGGAGGAGCGCGTCGAGCGCCCGCACCGTGTCGTCGTCGGACGGGTCGTCCTCGACGAGGCCGCGGTAGACCGTCACCGCCTCGTCGAGCTTGCCCATCTCGCGCGCGTACACCTCGGCGAGCTTCAGCCGCAGCGTGCGCTGCACGTCGGTCGCGAGGTCCTCCGCCGTCCGGAGCCGGCCCTCGACCGCCTCGACGAACGGCCCCCACGAGCCCGCCGCCCGCGACCAGGCCTCGAGCAGATCGAGCCCCTCGTCGTCCGGCTTCTGCTCGTAGGCGCGGCGCGCGTAGCCGAGCGCGCTCGGCTTGTCCGAGAGCGGCCCGCCCGTCACCGCCGCGAGCTTGCGCAGCATGCCGACCTGCGCCTCGGCGTCGTCCGTCGCGTCGAGGAGGATCTCGTAGAGCGCCGGCAGCCGGGCCCACTTCTCCTCCTCCTCGTAGATCGGCACGAGCGCCGCCGCGGCGCGCGCGTCCTTCGGCGAGACGCTGAGCACGCGCTCGTACGAGCGCGCCGCGCGCTCGGGCGCCTTGAGCTGCGCCTCGAAGATGCGGGCCGCGCGGAAGGAGATGTCGAGCTTCGTGGCCGGGTCGGTCGCCTTGTCCGCCGCGCCCGAGAGGAAGTCGACGAGGCCCTCCCAGTCGTTCTGCGACGCGTAGAGCTCCTCGAGCCCGTCCCAGTCGCCCGCGGCGAAGTACGCGTCGCGCAGGACGCGGAGCGCGCGCGCGTGCCCCGGCGAGAGCGTGAGCACGCGCCGCCACGTCCGCGCCGCCTGGGCCGGATCCTTGAGGCGCTCGGCGTACACGGCCCCGAGCTTCTGCAGCGAGACGAGCCGCGCCGCGTCGTCGGGCGCGAGGTCGACGCGGCGCTCGAGCACCTCGGCGACCGTGGCGAAGTCCTTCTCGCGCTCGGCCTGCTTCTCCAGCGCGTCGAGCACCCCGGGGGCGCTCGGGTCGAGCTCGAGGATCCGCTTCTGCAGCGCGATCGCGTCCGCGCCGCGGTCGAGCCGCTCGGCGGCCAGCTTGGCCATCTCGCCGAGGAGCTCGATCTTCGCGGCGCCCTCGGCGGCCTCGAGCTTGCGCTCGTAGAGCGAGTAGAGCTGCGGCCAGGCGCGCCGCTTCAGGTACAGCTCGCGGAGCTTCTGCTGCGCCTCCTCGTCGATCGGCTCGACCGTGAGCAGCGCCTCGTACGCCGCGATGGCGTTCTGGACGTTGGAGAACTGGTCGAACCAGCGCCGCGCCACCGCGCGGTAGAGCCCCGCCTTCTCGGCGGGGCTCTCGGTCAGCTCGGCGAGGCGCTGCTGGTACGAGAGCAGGTCGCGCCAGCGCCCGAGCGACTCGTAGATGCGGGTCAGCTCCCGCACGGCGTCGGCGTCCTTGTCGTCGAGCTGGACGATCTGGGTGAGGACCGTGACGAGGGCCGCGTCGTTCTTGGCGCGATCGCGGTAGATCCCGGCGATCTCGCGGAGCACCGCGACCCTGCCGGCGACGTCGTCGGCGGGCGTGCGCTCCAGGTCCTGCCGGTGGAGCTCGACGAGGGCGTTGTACCCCTCGGTCTGCAGGTAGAGGCGCTTCAGGGCGTCGCGCGCCTGGCGGTTCTCCGGGTCGGTCCGGAGCACGGACTTGTACTGCTCGATCGCCTTGGCGGCGTTCTCCTGCGACTCGGCGAGCCGCGCGAGCTCCGTGGCGATGGCGCGCCTCTCGGGGCCGTCGGGCACGGCGCGCTGCGCGTCCGTGAGGATCGTCGTGAGCCGCGGCTTGTCGCCGCGCTGATCGAGCACCTCGCGGTAGAAGTTGAGCATCCCGGCGTGCGCGGGGTCGGCGCGGCGCACGCGGTCGAAATAGGGCTCGGCCGCCTGGGGCTGGCCGCGCATGCGCCAGTGGACCATGGCGATCTGCACGAGCATGCCGAGCTCCTCGCCGGGCTTCACGCCGCCGCTGCGGAGCTGGTCCTCGTAGAGGGCGACGAGGCGATCCCAGTCGCCCGCGGCGGAGTAGGCCTCGGTCAGGAACGAGAGCGCCTCGGGCTGGCCGGGCGAGAGGTCGAGCAGCTCCTCGTACGCCGCGACCGCGCGGGCCGGATCGCTCAGGTGCGCCTTGGTGGTGCGCGCCGCGCGGACGGCCGCCGCGATGCGGTCCTCCTTGAGCTGGGCCTCGCCCTTGACGAGCGACTGGACGCGGACGACGGCGTCCCAGTCCCCCGCGGTGGAGAAGGCGATCTCGGCGAGGTTGGCCGCGCGGAGGTTCTTCGGGTCGAGCATGAGGGCGAGCTCGATGAGCTCGGCCACCCTGGCGCCGAGCTCGGCGCGGCCGTAGCGGTAGCCGATGTCGGCCGCGCTCGTGTAGAGCGCGCTCTTGAAGGCGCCGTCGGTCGCGCCCTCGGCCTCGGCCACGTACCGGTCCACGAGGTCGCGCCAGCGCTCGCGCTTCGAGGCGTCGGTCTCGAGCGCCTCGGCCGCGGCGTCGTCGTCGGGGCGCAGCTCGATCAGCCGCTTGTACGCGGCCGCCGCGCGATCGACGTCGATGAGCTCCTCGTGGTAGACGCGGGCGAGCTCGGCCTGCATCGCGGGCTCGACGGCGCTGCCTGCGGCGAGGGCGATCTCCAGCTCGAGGAGGCGGGCCACGGCCTGCCATTCCTTCCGCTGCTCGTGCCGCCCGCGCGCCGCGCCGAGCAGGCGCTCGACGTCCCCGGGGCCCGCGCCGTTGTTCGGAGCAGTCACGGCCTCCGCGAGCTCGTTCCAGGCTGCCTCGTTCTCGGGCTCGTCCTGCAGACGCCCAAGGGCCATCCGAATCGTCTCAACGCTCATCGTCTCTCCGCGGACCTCGCGAATTCGGTCCGGTCCGTTCACGGGCCGGGCGAAGATAGCCGGGCGGACGACACGGTTTCAAGGTTCCTCGCCCCCGCGGGCCTGGAAGGTCGGCCGGAGCTTTCGCGCCCTTCTGCTCCTGTGGCGCGGGGACGTCCGAGCGGGCGGGCTGTCGGGCCGTCGGGCCGCGGGCGAGGGCGGTTCACCGCGCTCTCGGCTTCGGCTATCAACCGCGGCCATGGAAGCTACGACGATCAAGCGCTTCGGGGTGATCGGCGCGGGCCAGATGGGGCGAGGCATCGCCCAGATCGCCGCGGCCGCGGGCCTCGAGGTGGTCCTGTGCGACGTCTCGAGGGCGCTGGCGGAGTCGGGCAAGGCCCAGATCGCCGCCATCCTCGCGAAGCAGGTGGAGAAGGGCAAGCTGGCCGCGGAGGCGCGGGAGGCGCTCCTCGGCCGGGTCGCGGTGGCCGACGGGATCGCGGGCCTTGGCGGGGTCGACCTGGCCGTGGAGGCGGTGACCGAGAGCTTCGACGTGAAGAGCGGGATCTTCAAGCTCGCCGACGCGGCGCTGCCGAAGGGGGCGATCCTGGCGTCGAACACGTCGTCGATCTCGATCACGCGGCTCGGGGCGGTGACCGGGCGGCCTGAGCTGGTCATCGGGATGCACTTCATGAACCCGGTGCCGCTGATGAAGCTGGTCGAGCTCGTCCGCGGGGTCCAGACGTCGGACGCGACGTACGAGTCCGTCCGGGCGCTCTCGGTGGGGCTCGGCAAGACGGTGATCACCTCGAAGGACCAGCCCGGGTTCATCGTGAACCGGATGCTGATCCCGTTCCTCAACGAGGCGTGCTTCGCGCTCCAGGAGGGGCTGTCCACGCCGGAGGACATCGACGCGGGGGCGCGGCTCGGGCTGAACCACCCGATGGGGCCGCTCGAGCTCGCGGACCTGATCGGGCTCGACACGGTGCTCTCGATCGCGGAGGTGCTGCACCGGGAGTTCGGGGACTCGAAGTACCGGGCGGCCACGCTGCTCAGGAACCTGGTGGCTGCCGGGTGGTACGGGAAGAAGAGCGGGCGGGGGTTCTACGTGTACGACGAGAAGGGGCAGAAGAGCGGGCGGGCGGTGTAGGCGGCGGCTACGGAGCCAGGGAGGGAGGGGGCGCCGCGCGGGGGGCCGGCGGGGGCCCCTCCCACGAACTCGCGCCTTTTGGGGGGCTGTGGCCGGCTGGACGGCGCGGCCGGTCAGAGAGGGCGTCGCACGGAGCGGGCCGGCGCTCGGGTTCGTGGGGCCCTACCCCGCCGGCCCCCCGCGCGGCGCCCCCTCCCTCCCTGGCTCTCTCCAGGGGGGATGAGGGGGACGGCGACGGGATATGCGCGAGGCGAACACGGGTGTGCGGGTCGGAGGACGGGCGGTCTGCCCGACTCACTACGATCGCACGCGGGCTCGCAGGGCCGTCATGTCGCGCGCACCCACGCTACGAGATCGGATCGGATCTGCGTCCACCGCTCCTCCGTCATCCCTGCCGGCATCGGTTCCGCCTCGGCGTCGGCGAAATAGGCCAGGCTGCGCACCACGTGGCCAACATCCTCGGTTGCATATTTCCTCGCGTACGCATCGAGCGCCTGCCCCACGCTGCGCCCTCGTGACGTGAGCAGCGCGTGGAGGTCCCAGAAATCCCGGCGCGCCCCGCGCCCCGCGATCGCCGACAGCTTCATGCACTCCAGGTCATCGAGCGACGCGACCGGGAGAGGGATCCCGGATAGACACTCGGGCGGCCCCAGCAGCGGATAACAATACCGCAGGATGCTCGCCGGAACCCCCCCAACCTCCAGGTACAACGTCCCCTCCGCGCGCGTCAGGACCCGGATCGTCGGATCGACGAGCGCCGACACCAACGCCGCCGGATCCGATTCGGCAGTGAACAGATCGAGATCGCGCGATTGCCGGTGCTGCAGCCGAAGCGCCACGGCGACGCCGCCGGCCAGGTAGGTCGATGGCTCGACGGCCCGTGCCAGCACCTCCAGCGCCGTGCGCTGCGCGCTGGAAAGAACCTCGGTCATCGCCCCGCCCACGTCGGCCGCGCGCCTCCACGGGGGATCGGCAGATCGATGCCAGCGATGACCGCCCAGTACGCAAGCTCCCGAGGAGCAAGCCGGTGCCCCTTCCGGCGCAAGAAGTCAGCGAGCGCCTCCGCCGAGTACGCCTGCCTCAGCCAGCACATCGCCGCCCATCCGCCCCGGCTCATCACCCGCTCCATGACGTAGTCGCGGTGCCGCTCCAGATCGATGGCGTCCGGGTCCGTGTCCCAGAACAGGCGCGTGACGTCCTCTGGAAATCGCTCGGTCGTCGGCTCGGCCACGGGCTCAGCATAGCAGGCCCGAGAGGACAAGGAATGACGCCTTCCCTGGCCCACGGCATGCGCTTCCCCCCGGCGCGGCGCGCTGCTAACCACGCTCCATGACCGCTCAAGAACAGCAGCCGGGGGCCCCTGCTCGCGGTACGCTCCAGTTCGTCGCCGTCGAGCGCGCGGATCACGTCGCCACCGTGACCATCCAGCGGCCCGACAAACTCAACGCACTGAACCCCGCCGTGCTCGGCGAGCTCACCGCGGCCTTCCGCGACCTCCTCGCGCCCGCCGAGGGCAACGAGGTCCGCGCGGCGGTGCTGACCGGCGCCGGCAAGGCGTTCGTCGCCGGCGCCGACATCGCGGAGATGGCGACCATGAACAGCATCGCCGCGAAGCGGTTCGCCGACGCAGGCCACCGGCTCGCCGAGCTCATCGAGACTGCCCCCTTCCCCGTGATCGCCGCCGTCAACGGCTTCGCGCTGGGCGGCGGCTGCGAGCTCGCCCTCGCATGCGACTTCATCTACGCCGCCGAAGGCGCCAAGCTCGGCCAGCCCGAGGTGAACCTGGGCGTCATCCCGGGGTTCGGCGGGACCCAGCGGCTGCTGCGACGGGTCGGGCCCGGACGCGCGCGCGAGCTCGTCTATTCAGGTGACATGATCACCGCCCAGCAGGCGCTGTCGATCGGGCTCGTCAACGCCGTCTTCCCGGCGACCGAGCTGCTCGCGCGCGCCCACGAGACCGCCCTCAAGATCGCCTCGCGCGGCCCGCTCGCCGTCGCCGCCGCCAAGCGCGTCCTCCTGCGCGGCGAGAGCCTCGATCTCGCCGCCGCCAACGAGCTGGAAGCACAGGCATTCGCCGCGCTCTTCGGCAGCGAAGATCAACAGCTCGGAATGAAAGCGTTCCTGGCGAAATCGCAGGCCACGTTCACCGGAAAGTGACGCCTCGGGAGGCGCGAACCGCGCGCTCGAGGGCAAAAAAAATACCGCGCATCACGCTGGAGGGGGGCCCAGAATGACCGCGGCAGGGAAACCGCGACGGAGTCTTGAACGTCCGCCACGGTGCAGAAGAAAGACCGCATGCGCTCCGGGCTGGGGGGTCCGCGCCGGTGCGCATGCGGTAGTCAGATTGTGGCATCCGCAAGCGCGTTGTCGATAACAAAGTGCAACGCGTGCACGCCGAGCGAGCAGAACGCTCCAGGCGCGAAGGCGGCCAGGCAGCCAGGCGGGCGCGCGGCCCCCACACACACGATCTGCGGGAATTCACGTTCGAGCCGGGCATACCCCTCCACCAGAGACAGCACCCAGCACAGCGCTCGTCTCGCATTCCGAGACGAGCGAACACGAAATCCCTCATCTCTTCAATAAGAGAGGCCACGAGGCAACAGGCCGTACACCGGACACCTGCTCCCGAGTAAAGAGTCAGGACGAACAAAGCACACTGCGGAAGGAATGCGCCGTCGCCCGCATTCAAACGCACGAGAGCCCCTCGTCCGGGCCCCAACCGAGACGGGGGCTGCGCCCGCGCGGCGACAAAGTAAACAGACTTTATCTAAGGGGGACATAATTCGAGACGTGCGCTCGACGACTCGTCGCGTGATGCGTCTGGGTCAATTTCTCGACCTCGGGCCACAGCACGACAGGGCCTCGAGCGCTCGTCGGCGCCCATGACCGCTCGATGGGGGGCGCCGGCGGGCGCACGGCGCGCCTCGGCGGCGATGGCCTCGTGCGCCTCGGCAGCGCCCCCGAGGGCAGGGTGTCCACCTGCGCAGGCATCACCGCCGCGCCGACGCCGCGGACGAGGGGGCTCGCGGCGGGCCGCGAGCCCCCTCCTCCACGATCGGGGCGCGACGTCCTTGACGCCGGGCACGAAACGGGATTACCGAGCACCGGCCTGACAATCCATTCCTCGGGTGCCCTCCGGGGCATAACAGGGAAGCCGGTGCAAAACCGGCGCGGTCCCGCCACCGTGAGTGGGGAGCTGCTTCCGAAGACCACTGGGCCTCATTGAAAGAGGCCTGGGAAGGTGGACGCAGCGCTGGGAGCTCAAGCAGCTCCCTGAACCCATGAGCCGGGAGACCTACCCGAGCCTCCCACGAGGTGCAGCTTGCGCACGTCTTCGTGGCGTCCGGGTGCGGACTTCACCCGGAGCGCCGAAATCGGTCTTCACGGCCGCGCATTGTCGATCGCCGCCGTGTCCTTGGGAACGCTCCTCGCGCCCCGGCCCGCGGCGGCGATGCACCTCGCGGAAGGCGTCCTGCCGCTCGGCTGGTGCGCCTTCTGGAACGCGATCGCCCTGCCCTTCGTCGCGATCGCCCTCCACCTGCTCCGGCGCCGCACCGAGCAGGACGCCTTCTACAAGCCGTTCGTCGGCCTCATCGCGGCCGCCGTCTTCGCGATCTCGTGCATGCCCGTGCCGGTGCCGACCGCCGGGACCTGCTCCCACCCGTGCGGCACAGGGCTCGCGGCGGTGCTCATCGGCCCCTGGATGACCGTCCTCGTCACCGTGGTGGCGCTCCTTATCCAGGCCCTCTTCCTCGCGCACGGCGGCCTCACAACGCTCGGCGCCGACGTCGCGTCGATGGGCATCGCGGGCGCCTTCACCGGATACTTCGCCTTCCATCTCGCGCGGCGCTGCGGCGCGAACCTCTGGGTCGCGGGCTTCCTCGCGGGCGTGACGTCGGACTGGGCAACGTACGCCACCACGGCGCTCGCGCTCGCGCTCGGGCTCTCGGGCGAGGGCTCGGTGACGTCCATGTTCACGGGCGTCGCCCTCGCCTTCGTCCCCACCCAGCTGCCGCTCGGCATCCTCGAGGGCGTCATGACCGCGGGGGCGCTCGTCTTCCTGCGCGCCCGGCGGCCCGACATCCTGGACCGGCTCCAGGTCGTCCGGCTCGCCCCGGGGGCGTCGTGACGCGGCGGCTCGGACAGCGCCCGCTGCCAGCGCCGCTCGCGCGGCGCGCGCGCGCGGCGCTCCTGCTCGCCGGTTCATTCTGGCTCGCCGCCTGCGGCAACGCGTCCTGGGACGGCGTCGACGAGGCCGTGGTCCGCCGCGTCGCCGAGGACGCGGGGCGCCACGACACGGGGCCGCTGTTCGCGGGCCTCGAGGGCGACCTCCTGCTCTTCGCGTTCCTCTGGGCCGGGCTCCTCGCCGGCTTCGCCGTCGGCTATTTCTCGCGCGTGCTCTTCGTCGAGCGCGCGGGCGCGCCGGCGGGCAAGGCCGGCGGCGAAGGCCTCCGTGCGGACTGACCCGCCCGCGCGGCTCCGGGACGTGGACGCCCGGCTCCGCCTCGGGGCCGCCGTGGCGGCGTGCTGCGTCGCCGCGGGCGCGCGCTCGCCCGTCACGCCGGCCGCGCTGCTCCTCCTCGCGTGCGCGGCCCTCCGCCTCCAGGGCACGCCGGCGCGCGCCGTCCTCCGCGCCGCCGCGCCCGCCGCGTGGCTCGGAGCGGTCGCGGCGGCGCTCGCGCTCGCGCTCACGCCGGGGGCGCCGCTCCTCCCCGGCGCGCCGTTCCCCGTCGACGCGATCACGGCCGAGGGGGCCCGCCGCGCCGCGGCCATCGGCGCGCGCGTCCTCGCGGCGGCCGCGGTGCTCCGGTGGCTCGCCGGCGCCGCCGCGCCCGCCGAGATCGAGGCGGCGCTCGCCGGGCTCGGCGTCCCCGCGGCCCTCGTCGAGCTGCTCGCGCTGACGCGGCGCTTCGCCGGCGTGCTCCAGAGCGCGGCCGACAGCGCGTGGAGCGCAGCCGCGCTCCGCGGCGGGTTCACCCGCCCCGGCGCCGCCGCGCGCTCGGCCGGCGCCGTCGCGGGCGTCGTGGCGCTCCGGACGCTGGAGCGCTCCGAGAGCGCCGCGCTCGCGATGCAGCTCCGCGGCTACAAGGGGAAGCTCCCCGTCGCCGACCGGAGGACGAGCGCGCCCGCCGCGAACGTCGCGTTCGCCGCCGCCGCCCTCGCGGCCCTCGGGCTCAGCGTCGCCGCGGGAGAGGCCGGATGATCGCGATCGCGCTGCGCGCCCCCCGGATTGGCTACCGGCGCGGCGAGCCCGTGCTGCGCGACGTGCGCCTCGACGTCGCCGAGGGCGAGTCCGTGGCGGTGCTCGGCGGCAACGGCGCCGGCAAGACCGCGCTGCTCCGGACGCTCGTCGGGCTCCTCCCGGCGCCCGGCGGCGGCGTCGAGATCGCGGGCCGCCGCGTGGGCTCGCCCTCGGACGCCGTCGCCGCGGGCGCCGCGCTCGTGCTCCAGGACCCGGACGACCAGCTGCTCGGCGCGACGCTCCTCGACGACGTCCTGTTCGGCCCGCGAAACCTCGGCCTGCCCGCGCCCGAGGCGCGCCGCCGCGCCGAGGCGGCGCTCGCCGCCGTCCAGATCGCGCACCTCGCCGATCGGGCCATCGAGGCGCTGAGCTTCGGCGAGCGCAAGCGCGCGTGCATCGCCGGGATGCTGGCGATGCGACCGCGGGTGCTGCTGCTCGACGAGCCGACCGCGGGGCTCGACCCGGAAGGCGAGCTCGCCCTGTGCGAGACGCTGCGCGCGCTCGCCGAGCAGCAGGGGACCACGCTGGTCACCGCGACACACGCGGTGGATCTCGTGCCGCTCTTCGCCTCGCGCGCGGTCTTGCTGGGCGACGGCCAGGTCCTCGCGGACGGGCCGCCGCGGGAGGTGTTCGCGCGGGGGGAGCTCCTCGCGCGGGCGCGGGTGCGGCGGCCGTGGGTCGCCGAGCTCTGGACCCGGATGAGCCCTGCGCCGCCGCGGGGCGGCGCGGGCCTCCCGCTCACCCTGGAGGAGGCGCTCGCGTGCATGACGACGGTCTCCTGCTGATCGGCCACGGCAGCCGCGACGCCGCGTCGAACGCCGAGTTCGAGGCGATCGTGGCGGATTACGCCGCGGCGCGGCCCGGGATCGCCGTGCAGCACGGCTACATCGAGCTCGCGACGCCTCACCTCGCCGACGCGCTCGCGGCGCTCGCGGCGCGGGTGTCCCGCGTGGCGGTCGTGCCGCTCTTCCTGTTCGCGGCGGGGCACGTGAAGAACGACATCCCGCTCGCGCTCGAGCGGGCGCGGGCCGCGCACCCGGGCGTGCGCTTCTCGGCGGCGCGGCCGCTCGGCGTGCACCCGGCGCTCGCGCAGATCGCGTTCGAGCGCGCCGCGACCGCGCTGCCGGACGACCCGGCGGCGCGGGCCCGGTCGGCGCTCGTCGTCGTGGGGCGCGGGTCGAGCGACCCGGACGCGAACGGCGATTTCTGCAAGACGGCGCGCCTCATCGGCGAGGGCCGCGGGCTCCAGCTCGTCGAGCCGACCTTCATCGGCGTCACCCGGCCCTCGGTCGAGGAGACGCTGGAGCGGGTCGCGCGGCACCGGCCGGAGCGCGTCGTGGTGGTCCCCTACTTCCTCTTCGCCGGGCGGCTCATGACGAAGCTCGCCGAGCAGGTCGACCGCTTCTCGTCGACGTACCCGTGGATCCGGGCCTCGCTCGCGCCGCACCTCGGCCGGTCGAGCGCGCTCGAGGGCCTGATCGACGAGCGCGCGCGCCAGGCGCTCGCCGGCGAGGCGCCGCTCCCCTGCGACACGTGCATGTACCGCACCGCGCTGCCCGGGCTCGCCCGGGAGGTCGGCGGGCTCAAGGCGATGCTCCACAGCGTGCGCCACACGCTCACGCACACGCAGGCGTCGAACCACCCGCACGCGCACCGCTCGCTGCGCAAGCACGTGCTCGTCTGCGGCAACGCCGACTGCGTCGACCGCGGCAGCCTGGCGCTGCTCGATTCGGTGCGCCGGCTCGTGAAGCAGGCCGGCCAGCAGCAGCAGATCCGCGTGACGAGGACGTCGTGCATGGGGCGCTGCGGCGAGGGGCCGACGGTCGCCGTCTACCCCGACGGGGTCTGGTACCGCGGCGTCCGCGACGAGGACGCGAAGGACCTCGTCGAGGAGCACCTGCTCGGCGACCGGCTGGTGGCCCGGCTCGTCGACGACATCATGCAATGAAGGATGCATAGGAGAGAACCGACATGGCCTGTCACGAGATCGCCGCGCTCCGCCTTGGGCTCATGAACATCCTGGGGATCGACGACCCGGGCGAGCGCGCGCACGAGCTCGCCGAGCTCGGCGCCGCGGCCGCCGAGCCGGGGCCGGTCTCGGCGATGCTGCGCGCCGGGGACCTGAAGAGCCTCTCGCGCCTCTTCGAGGGGTCGCTCGTGGAGCTCCAGGAGAAGGTCGCGAAGACCGCCGCCGGCGACCCGAAGCTGCCTTACCTGCGCTCGCTCCTCATCCTGACGAAGCAGGTCGAGCTCGATCTGCGCGCCCAGGTCGACGGGCTCGGCCGGCTCTACCGGGAGCTCGAGGAGATGCACGACTTCGTGCACGAGATCTACCCGGCCGAGTGAAGCGCGCGCCGCTCACGCCCCGCTCACCGGAAAGACCATGGGGCGCGTGATTGCGACCGCGCGGAGACAGGAGCGACGTCATGGCAACACAAGGCAACCCGAAGATCAGGATCGCCCACGCAACGCCGCTCGGCGACGCCGCCCGGCTGCTCCGCCTCGAGCGCGTCGACGGCGCGGAGATCGGCTTCGCCGGCGGGCAGTACGTCATCATCAACACAGGCGTCACCCTGCCCGGCGGCAGGCTCGCGAAGCGCGCCTACTCGATGCTCTCCAGCGACGCCGAGCAGCGCGCCGTCGAGATCGCGGTGAAGCGCGTCGGGGCCGGGCCGGGCTCGAACGTGCTCAACGACATCGCCGCCGGCGCCGAGCTCGAGTTCAGCGGACCCTGGGGCAAGCTGCGGCTCGCGCCGGGCTTCTCCGGCCGCGCGCTCGTGATCGCCACCGACACCGGCATCACCGCCGCCCTCGGGATCGCCCGGAGCGCGGCCGCCGCCGGCGCGGCGCAGCTCGACCTGCTCTGGCTCGTCGAGCCGGGCGAGACCTTCGCCTCCGAGCCGTTCGTCCGCGAGCGCCTCCCCGCCGCCGTCCGCCTCACGGTCGCCCGCGACCTCCCCCCGGTCGGCCACCCCGAGCGGCCGGCGCGCGCGTGCGCCCTCGTGGAGCGAGAGCTCGCGGCAGGGCCCCACGACGCCGTGCTCTGCGCGGGCGACGGCGCGGTCCTCTACCCGCTCCGCGACCGGCTCGCCTCGCTCGGCGCGCCCGAGGGCAGCGTGCTCCTCGAGAGCTTCTTCAACAACCCGATGAAGAAATCCGCGTAATCGTTCAGGATCCCTGGATGGTAGAGGTCCGGCCGAGAGACCCGAAGGGGCAGCGCGAGGGGTTCACGACGGGCGCGTGCGCGGCCGCCGCGGCCAAGGCGGCGGCGCGCGTGCTCACGCGCGGCGCGGCGGTCGACGCCATCGAGACCACCTTGCCGAACGGGCAGAAGGTCACCTTCCCGCTGAGGCGCTGCGATCGCGACGGGCCGCGCGCCACGTGCAGCGTCGTCAAGGACGCCGGCGACGATCCCGACTGCACGCACGGCGCCGAGCTCGTCGCCGAGGTCGAGCTCCGCCGCGAGCCGGGCGTCGAGATCCGCGGCGGCGCCGGGGTCGCCGTCGTCACCAAGCCGGGGCTCGGGCTGCCCGTCGGCGCGCCGGCCGTGAACCCCGTGCCGCGCCGGAACATCACCGAGATGGTCCTCGAGGAGCTCGAGGGCTCGGGCTTCGCCGGGGCCACGGTCACCCTCAGCGTCCCCCAGGGCGAGGAGATGGCGAAGCAGACCATCAACGCGCGGCTCGGGCTCCTCGGCGGCATCTCCATCCTCGGGACGAGCGGGATCGTGAAGCCGTACTCGACCGCCGCCTTCCGCGCGAGCGTCGTGCAGGCGATCGACGTCGCCGCCGAGCGCGGCATCGCGGCGCTCGCGCTGACGACCGGCGGCAAATCCGAGGCGTACGCGATGAAGCTCTACCCGGAGCTCCCGGAGGAGGCGTTCATCCAGGTGGGCGACTTCATCGGCACCGGGGTCCGCCACGCCGCGCGGCGGCGGATCGTGCGCGCTGTCATCGTCGGCATGATCGGCAAGCTCTCGAAGATGGCCGACGGCAAGATGATGACGCACGCCGCCGGCTCGGAGGTGAGCATGGAGCTGCTCGCGCAGATCGCCGAGGAGCTCGGCGCGCGGACGGAGATCGCCGCCGAGATCCGGCAGGCGAACACCGCGCGGCACGTGCTCGAGCTGTGCCAGCGCGAGGGGCTCACCGGCGTGCCGGGGGGGATCTGCCGGCGCGTCGTCGAGCACACCTCGCGTCACGCGGGCGGCGCCCTCGAGGTGCACGCCTGCCTCGTCGATTTCAACGGGGCGCTGCTCGGCCGGTATCCGGCCGGCGACGCCGGTGCCATCGGTGCGGACAGAGCGGAGAGAGCGGAGGAGCCATGAGCGGTGATGAGGTGCGCGCGGTGAACGACATGCGGCAGATGACCGCGCTCGGGCGGCGCATCGAGGACAAGAGCTTCGCGATCATCGACGAGGAGGTCGGCGCGCACGGGTTCCCGGAGGCCGAGTGGCAGGTCGTCCGCCGCGTGATCCACGCGACAGCGGACTTCGAGTTCTCGTCGCTCATGCGGCTCCACCCCGAGGCGATCGCGCGGGGCATCGCGGCGCTCCGGGGCGGCGCGCCGGTCCTCGTCGACGTGAAGATGATCGGCGTCGGCCTGAACGAGCAGCGGCTCGCGTCGTACGGCTGCGCGATCCACTGCTTCATCTCGGACGACGACGTCATCCAGGCCGCCTCCGCGGCCGGCTCGACCCGCGCGATCGAGTCGATGCGCAAGGCGCACCGGCTCGGGCTCCTCGACGGCGCGATCGTCGCGATCGGCAACGCGCCGACGGCCCTGCTCGAGGTCGTGCGCCTCGCCCGGGAGGAGGGCGCGCGGCCTGCGCTCGTCATCGGCGTGCCGGTCGGCTTCGTGTCGGCGGCGGAGTCCAAGGAGGCCCTGATCGCGTCCGGGCTCCCCTCCATCGTGGCGCGCGGCCGCAAGGGCGGCAGCCCCATCGCCGTCGCGATCGTCCACGCGCTGCTGCTCCTGTCGGCGGAATCGGCGGAACCGCCGGGATCGACAGGATCCGCGGGCTCCTCCGGAGCGGCCAAGGTGGCGCGATGAGCGCGCGCCGCGCCGTCACCGTCGTCGGTATCGGCGACGACGGGTGCGCCAGCCTGTCGAGCCGCGCCGCGTCCGCGGTCGCCCGCGCCGAGGTGCTCGTGGGGGGCGAGCGGCACCTCGAGTTCTTCCCGCAGTTCCGCGGCGAGAAGATCGCCCTCAAGGGCGGCCTGTCCGCGGCGCTCGACCGCGTGGACGCCCTGTCCGCCGAGCAGAACGTGTGCATCCTCGCCTCGGGCGACCCGCTGTTCTTCGGCGTCGGCGCGCTCGTCGTCCGGAGGCTCGGCGGCGAGCACGTCGAGATCATCCCGAGCCTGAGCTCGGTCCAGTGGGCGTTCGCGCGCACCGGCATCGCCTGGGACGACGCCGCGTTCGTCTCGGTCCACGGGCGCTCCCCCGAGGGGTTCGCGACGCGCCTCCGCCGGCTCTCGAAGGTCGCGGTGCTGACCGACGGCGAGAACGGCCCGGCCCGCCTCGCGGCGCGGCTCCTCGAGCACGGCGACGCCGGCTGGAGGGCGTGGGTCTGCGAGAGCCTCGCCGGCGCCGGCGAGCGCGTGCGCGCGTTCGACCTCCCCGCGCTCGCCGCCTGCGAGGACATCGGCCCGCTGAACGTGCTCCTGCTCCTGCGGAGCGACCCCGCGTGGCGCCCGCCGCCGGCCGTCCCCTACCTGCACGAGGACGCGTTCGCGAAGCGCATGCCGAAGAACGGCCTCATCACGAAGCGCGAGGTGCGCATGCTCTCGATCGCCTCGATGGCGATCCGCCCCGACGCGGTCGTCTGGGACGTCGGCGCCGGCTCGGGGTCGGTCTCGATCGAGGCGGCGATGCTCTGCCCCCTCGGGCGGGTCTACGCGATCGAGGTGGACCCGGAGGGCGTGGAGATCTGCCGCGACAACGTCCGCGCGCACGGGGTCGACAACGTGCGCGTCGTCGCGGGCCGCGCGCCCGAGGCGCTCGCGGGGCTCGAGGACCCGGACGCTGTGTTCGTCGGAGGGAGCAAGGGGAGCATGGAGGAGATCGTCACGGTGGCGCTCGATCGGCTGCGGCCGGGCGGCCGGCTCGTGGTCAACGCCATCACGATGGAGAACGTCGCCGAGACGTACCGCGCGCTGCGGGCGCGGGGGCTCGACCCCGAGGTCACGCTGCTCTCGGTCTCGCGCGGCGTCCCGCTCGCGCGCTACGTGCGGTACGAGGCGCTGAACCCGATCCACATCTTCGCCGCGACGAAGCCGGCGAAGGCGCAGGAAGCAGAAGCAGCGGAGGGCGCGGAGCAGGCCCGGCCCGCGCCCTCCGGTACGCCGCGGTCCACCTCGGAGGCGTCATGAGCGGCCTCGGCAAGCTCTACGGCGTCGGCGTCGGCCCCGGCGCGCCGGACCTGCTCACGCTGCGCGCCGTGCGCGTGCTTCAGGAGGCGGACGTGCTCGCGCTCCCCCGCAGCTCGGACTTCGGCGCCTCGATGGCCTACCGGATCCTCGAGCCCGTCGTCGGCAAGCAGCGGGACAAGGAGCGGCTGCTCCTCACCTTCCCCATGAGCAAGGACCCGGATCGCGTCCGCCCCTACGTGGACGCGGCCGTCGAGAAGATCGGCGACCGGCTCTCGCGCGGCCTCACCGTCGCGTTCGCCACCGAGGGGGATCCGTCGCTCTTCAGCACCTTTGTCTATGTGCGCCGCGAGGCGCTCCGCCGCTTCCCCGGGCTCGAGGTCGAGGTCGTCCCCGGCGTCACCTCGGTCACGGCGGTCCCTGCCGTGAGCGGGCTCGCGCTCGCCGACGGGCAGGAGCGCATCGCCATCCTGCCCGCCACGTACGGCGTCGACGACCTGACCGACGTCCTCCGGCGCTTCGACACCGTGGTCCTGATGAAGATCGGCTCGGAGATGCCGAAGGTGACCGAGGCGCTCACGCGCGCCGGCCTCCTCGATCGGGCCGTGTTCGTGTCCAAGGCGACGATGCCCGAGCAGCGGATCGTCCGCGATCTCCGGGCCGCGCAGGGCGAGCGGGGCGACTGCTTCGCCATGGTCGTTGTCACGCGCGGCGAGCGCAGCGGGCTGCTCGTCGGGGAGGCCCCGGCCTCGCCGCCGGGCGGCTTCGACAAGGCTGTTACCGAACCGGAGGCCCCATGACCGCCGAGCGCAAGCCCTACGCCATCTACGCCATCACGCGGCACGGGATCTCGATCGCGCGCAAGCTCATCGAGGGGCTGCCGGGCGCGGATCTCTACGTGTCGCAGAAGCTGTTCGACGGGGCGCCGGCGGGGGCGAAGCCGCTGCCGCTGCCGATGGGGCCGCTCCTGACCGAGGCGTTCACGGCCTACGACTGCCATGTCTTCGTGATCAGCGTCGGCGCGGTCGTGCGCATGATCGCGCCGCTGCTCAAGAACAAGAAGGTCGATCCTGCGGTCGTGTGCGTCGACGACACGGCGCGTTTCTCGATCTGCGTGCTCTCCGGGCACGTCGGGCGGGGCAACGCGTTCACCGAGAAGGTGGCCGGGCTGCTCGGCGCGCAGCCGGTGGTGACCACGGCGTCCGACGCGCTCGGGACGCTGACGGTCGACATCCTCGGCCGGGAGCTCGGATGGACCCTTGACGATCCCGACCGCAACGTGACGCGCGGCTGCGCCGCCGTCGTGAACGCCGCGCCGGTGCTGTTCGTCCAGGAGACCGGCGAGCCCTCGTTCTGGCCCGAGGCGACCGCGCTGCCGCCGGGCGTGCGTTACGCGACGTCGCTCGACGGCGTGGACCCCGGCGCGTGGGAGATCCTGCTCGTCGCCAGCGATCGCGATCTCTCCCGCTCGCACCCCGGGATCGTCGAGCGCGCCGTCGTCTACCGGCCGAAGAGCCTGGTCCTGGGTATCGGCTGCGATCGCGGCGCGCCGCTCGCCATGGTGGAGCGCGGCGTCGACCGGCTGCTCGAGGAGCACGGGCTGTCGGCGAGATCGGTGAAGGCGCTGGCGACGATCGACAAGAAGGCCGACGAGGAGGCGCTGCTCGCGCTGTCGGCGCGGCGGGGGTGGCCGCTGGTCACGTTCACGCCCGAGGAGCTCGACGCCACCGAGGGCATCGAGAACCCGTCGGAGACGGTGAAGAAGCACGTCGGCGCCCGGGGCGTCGCCGAGCCGGCCGCGCTGCGGGCGGCGGGGGCCGCGAGGCTGCTCGTGCCGAAGCGCGCGTACACCGAGGAGGGCGTGGGGCGGTCCATGACGCTCGCGGTGGCGCGCGTCCCGTTCGCGAAGCGCAACGTGGAGGAGAGCCATGGGTGACAGCAAAGGAGTCCTGTCGATCGTCGGGATCGGCCCTGGCGCCGAGGAGCACGCGTCCCGCGCCGCCCTCGAGGCGATCGCGGCCTCGGACCTCATCGTCGGGTACACGACCTACATCCGGCTGGTGAAGCACCTGATCGAGGGCAAGGAGGTGATCAAGACCGGCATGACCGAGGAGATCGGCCGGGCGCGCGCCGCGGTGGAGCGGGCGCGGGACGGGGCGCGCGTGGCGATCATCTCGTCGGGCGACGCGGGCGTGTACGGCATGGCCGGGCTCGTCTTCCAGGTGCTGGAGGAGATCGGCTGGAAGCGCGGCGGGTCGCCGGAGCTCCGCATCGTGCCCGGGATGACGGCGCTCAACGCGTGCGCGTCGCTCGTCGGCGCGCCGCTCGGCCACGACTTCTGTGCCATCTCGCTCTCCGACCTCCTGACCCCGTGGCCGGTCATCGAGCGGCGGCTCGAGGCAGCGGCCGCGGCCGACTTCGTCATCGGCCTTTACAATCCGGCGAGCGGGCGGCGGACGCGCCAGATCGTGCGGGCCCAGGAGATCATCCGCCAGCACCGCGCGGGCACGACGCCGGTCGCGCTGGTGAAGAGCGCCTACCGCAAGCTGGAGAGCGCGGTGCTCACCGATCTCGACCATTTCCTCGAGTACGAGATCGGGATGCTGACGACGGTGCTCGTCGGGTCGACCAACACCTTCATGTTCGAGGGGTACATGGTCACGCCGCGCGGGTATACCAACAAGTACACATGGGATGGAGCCGCGCTCCCCGGCCAGACGCCGGGGCGCACGCTCGTGCTCTCCGAGGAGAGCGGCACCGCGGAGGAGGTCTAGATGGCACGCGTAGGGAGGCTGGGCGGCGCGATCCTCGCCGAGACCCAGGGGGCGTATTACCTCATCGGCAACACCAAGGCGCCGTGCGACTTCCGCGCGGCGGGGTTCGAGCCGCCGGACGAGGTCGACCTCGTGAAGGGGGCTTATGTCCGGCTCAAGCCGCTGCGCGACGCGGGCGAGATCGAGGTGGCGCCGCCGGTGCTGCTGCTCGACGTCGAGGGCGAGGAGCTCGCGAAGAAGCTCGTCCACCGCTTCGTGATCGACCGGAACGGCTCGGTGAGCGAGCGGCTGTGGCGGCTCGTCTACAGCCACGACGACCCGCTCGACGACGCCGAGGCGCCGGTCGAGCGGGACGCGCGCTGGCTGGGCGGGATCCCCGAGCCCATCTGGCAGCTCGTGCGGGACAACGTCCTGCGCTGCCTCTGAGCTCGGCTCCTGACGCACGCCGGCGAAGCTCGCGAGCGGCCGACGCCGGGCGCGATCTCACCATGCGCCTCGATCCCCAGCACAGGACCGAACTCGCGCTAGTTCCGCGTGGTGACGGTCCAGTTGTCCGACGTGTTCTGACCGCCTGTATCGGCCACCACGTCGTATGTGATATTCCCGCTCTTGATGGAGAACGAGATTGTGCCCGAGATATAGTTGAGCGCCTGCTGCGTGGGCGTCACGAAGAAGCCCTGCGTCGGAGACGTCGTGGAAGGGGCCACGGAGGAGAAGACCATCTTACCTCCCGGGATCACTATCGAAAAGCTAGACGTCACCGGGTCCTTGCTCCCCGACCACCAAACGATGATATCCTCCTGCTTCAGGGTAACATTCTGCAGCGCGTATTCGCTTTTGTTGGTCACCGAGATATTCACGGTGTTCACATTGTTTACGCCGAGGTTGGTCTGGCCGAGCGAATACGTGAAATTGATCACGACGTCACTCGGATCGACCGTAAGGATTTGCCTGCTTTTGCTCATGATTCACTCCTGCTCGTTGGTGAGAGTTGCTGCCTGAGCGGCGACCTTGCGTCGAGGCCCCCTTGGCCTAGACCGGGCGCCGCCCGTCATGGCGCGAAGGGCAGGTTTGCCCCGTGCGCCAAACCTGTTTTGTGTGAAGGTTGCCGCGTCGGGCCTACGTTCGTACGACCCCCGAAGCGCGGCAAAGCGGGGACACGGGAAGTCGGCTTTCTCCGCGGCGAGGAACGCAAACGTCACGCCCCTCGCCCGCGGCGCCTCGAATTGTCTCTAGAGCCGGGTCACCTCGATCCCCTGTCCCCTGTCGCCTGTCCACTGTCCCCTGTCCCCTGTCCACTGTCACTTGCAGCACGCATACCAGGCACTCGAACCGTCTCCCGCGAGCCGCCGACGTGGCGATCGGCGCGGCCCGCGCGGGCATGCAGGGGCCCCCCGGCAGCCGACGACGGCCGGGCTGCGTCACCTGGAGACACGACGCTTCTTCCAGAGACATGCGCGGCCGGCCATGGAGCCGGGGGGCACGTGGGCAGACGAACCTCACCCCGATTGGCCGGCTGCTTCCGTTGCACGAGGCGCGCGTGCGTGCCCTCGTGGAGGAGGATCTCGCATGCGCGGATCCTCGGCAGCTAGACGAACAGAGGGACCGGGTTGAGCTCGCCCTCGGCGAGCGGGCGGGCGAGCCACCCCAGCGCGCAGGGCACCTGGTAGAGCCTCCCCGGGCCGAACCGGGGCCAGAAATGGCGTAGCCCCGGGACGATGACCTGGACCACGGGCAAGCCGATGTCGGGGCGGGTCTTGTCCACCGCGACGAGCTCCAGGCCCGCGGCGTCGAGGCGACCCAGGCATTGCTCGATATCGGCGCGCAGATCGGCGCCGCCGATCCGGGGCAGGTGCTCGGCCGCGACCCGGCGGAGATCGGGGCTCGGGAAGAGATGCGCGCGGTCAGGCAGCCGCTCGAGGTCCCACGGCGCCCGGCGCGCGCCTTCAGGCTCGAAGAGCTGATTGAGCTCGGTGAGCGATCGCTGCACGGCGAGGCGCGGGTCGAGGTGGCAGCCGAACCCGATGGTGAACCGATCCTCCCGGGCCTCGTGGGCGAGCGCAACGCAGGTGGGGATACCGAGGTCGTGCGTCAGATCGAGCACCCAGACGGCCCAGCCGAACCGGGCATAGTCCTCCTGGAGGGCTTCGAAGTACGGGTCCCCGAAGCTGTCGAGCGCGATGGCCGGGCGCGCGAGCCGGTTGTACCACCAGAGCGCAGCGGCATCGCGCTCCACGAGCTCGAGCAGGGCCTGCAGCACGGCCTCCTCGAGGCAGGTGCCGGCCGCCACCCCGTTGCCGCAGGGGCCGCAGAACGCGGTGCCGCTCTCGGCCGGGGCCTCGGCGTAGCAGTAGGCCAGCGGGACGTAGCGCCGCTCGCGCTTGCTCAGCGACCAGGCCGGGGTCCAGTCGATCCGGGTGCCGGCGTCGAGCGGCTCCGGTACCCACTGGCGACGATCCGCTGCCCGCGCGTTGAGGTGAGCGCGCTCGCGGTACTGCGCCTCGCTGAAGTTCAGCAGATCGCCGGGCGAGAGCGCCGCCGCGCCGAGCTCGTCCTGGCTGCCGCGGACGCGCGCCTCGTCCCCCTGGTAGACGCCGCTGGTTCGCTCGAGCGCCTCGCAGAGCGCGCTCACCCTGGCCTGGTCCACGCTGCGCCCCTTGCCGGCGCAGCTCTTGTCGAAGACGTTGGTGCGCGGGACGCCCTCCCGGGGGCAGGCCAGGTAGCCGGACGCGTACACGGCGCGGAGCTCGGTGTCCCGCCCCGGCATCGGCGCGAGGTACGTCACGGCGCCGGTGATCGGGCTGACGAGGTGCTGATAGCGCTCGTAGGTCCGCCGCGGGGTCTGCCGGCGATATCCACCGTCCTCGTAATGCGCCTTCTCCACCGGCTGCAATTCGATCGGGCGCTCGCCGACGGCCGCCATCCGCGCCGGATCGCCGCACGCCGGGCACTGCGGCCTCCGGACGACCGCGTGCGCGGTGATCTCGAACGTGGCCAGGTCGAGGGCGAGCACCCGGGAACCGAGCGCCTGAGGAGAGCTGGACTCCTCCCTGGCGAGCGCGCGGGCGATGGCCGAGGCGCCGAGCCCGCAGGCGGTCCGTACGCTCGCCTCGGTGGCCGCCCTGGGGGGAGGGACGTGGCCCTCGTGCCCCCGGCGCCGGCGAACGAGCTCCTCGACCGGGCGGTTCTGGCGCATCCGGAACGCCAGGCATTCCCAGCAGGGGCCGGCGCCGGGCTCGAAGACGGGCCCGATGAGCGGCCGGACGCCGGCAGGCTTGATCAGGAACCAGCGCGCCCCTTCACGCAGCGCGCGGCGGTTGATCGAGGCCAGCTCGGGCTGCAAGCAGTCGTCGGCCACGACCACGTGCACCGCCGCCTCGCCGTCGATCCGCACGCCTGCCTGTTCGAGCGCCTCGGTCATCCATGCAGCGGGAGCGGCTTCGCCGACGGCCAGGACCGACACCGGGGTCCGGCTCAAGGCCTCGGCAGCCGCCTTGCCGTCGAGACCCACCCCGCGCCAGAACGCCGCGTGCTCGGAGGGGAGCTCCGGTGTTGCGGGGACCAGGTAGCCGCGCGCCGCGAGCCGGCTCAGGGCATACAGGGTCTCGGGCTCGGAGAACCGATCGCGCGCGGCGCTCAGGATCTCGTGCACCGTGCGCCGGCCGTCGACGAGCGCGGCCACCTCGGCGGCGCAGGCGCCGGATACGACGAAGCGCTCGCGCTCGCCGATCAGGAAGACCACGCCCGCATCCATGCGCTCGACGCGCAGGGTGGGCTTGAACGCCAGCACCTGGCTCAATTCCAGAGGATCCATCGCCGTTCCTGTTTTCACCCGCCAAGGAGCATGTGCAAGTGGCTCGCTCGAGGAGAGCGACCGCCGGATGGCCGGGGATCGCCTCGCCTCCCTGGACCCATCAGGATCCGGGCGGAGCGGAGCCGCCCGCGGCCGTGCCCCTACATCCCCATGAGGCCGCAGGGGCTCTCCCAGAGGATCGTCCGCAGCGCCTCGTCCCCGAGCGCGTCCCGCAGCGCCATCACCTCGTCGACCATCCCGGGCCCGTGGTCGAGGTGGGGGAAATCGGTTCCGAATACCATCCGCGTCGCGCCGATCTCCTTCACCACCCGGTCGAGCATCGCCTCGCCGGGCTCGAGCGCTATCCAGCACTGCCGCTGGAAGTACTCGGAGGGCGGCCGGCGCACCCGGCCGCGCACCTCGCCGCGCATCTGCGCGTACTCGACGTGGTCGAGCCGCCAGAGCCAGTAAGGCAGAAAGCCGCACCCCGCCTCGAGCAGGCCCACCCGCAGCGTCGGGTGGGCCTCGAGCACGCCGCCCTCGATCAGCGAGAGCAGCGCCATCATCGCCTCCATCGGATGAGAGCAGGCATGCCGGCCAAACTGGGTCTGGAAGCGATCAGCGCCTGCCGTGGGGAGACGCGCGTGTGTGCCCTCGTGCAGGAGGACGGCGACCGCGTGGTGCTCGCACGCGGCCCAGAATCGCGCATAGGCAGGAGCGCTCAGCGTGCGGCCCTGCACCGGGTTGGGCCGGAGGACCACCGAGCGCACGCCGCCATGGACCGCTTGCTCGAGATCGCCCACCATGGCCTCCGGATCGTGGCGTGAGATGAGCGCCGGGCCCAGGAGCCTGGCAGGCGCGCTCGAGCAGAAACCGCCCAGCCATCGATTGTAGGCGCTGGCGTAAGCGCGCGAGCGCTCCGCGTCGATGGAGTCGTCGTTGACCAGGTAGGACGCATACGTGGGGAGCATGACGGCGACGTCGATGCCCGTCGCGTCCATCTCGGCGAGGTGCCCCGAAGGCGTCGCCGCGGCGGCGAGAAGCTCGCGACGACGCTCGGCGATGAGCCCGGCCTCGATGTACGCCGCCTCGGGGACGCGCATGACGGGCTCGCCGGCCACACAGAGGGTGAGCGGCGTGGGCAGGAGCGTGTGCTCGCCCAGGCGATTCAGCCGCTCGGCCAGGGTCTCGGGGGGACCGAAGGGCTCGAACCGAGGCGCAACTTCTCTCATCCGCGCCGGCAGGTACTCCGGCCACATGGCGACGGGCTCGAGGACGTGACGGTCCACATCGATGATCCGAAATCCATCTCGCATCCTCGGCTCCTCGGCTCCTCGGCGGCTACACGAACGAGGACGAAGCGCTCCCGCTCACCGGTCAGGAAGACCACGCCGGGATCCATGCGCTCGACCCGCAAGGTGGGCTTGAACGCCAGCACCTGGCTCAGCTCCAGGGGCTCCATCATCGGTCCTGGTTCCGACCGCTAGGAACAGCAGCTGAACGGGTATTGTGCCCCGGCGGCGTTGTACGCGGCGACGGCGAGAGGCTCGTCGCTCGAATTGTCCGGCGGCTGGGGCAGACAGAGCGTGAGCATGTGACGCCGGCTAGACTCCCAGGGGCCAGCAATGTTTCTGGGATTGTTGTTTCCTGCGCCAAGCCCCTCGTCGCCTGTTGTATCGTTATTTCCTACACCGTTGCCCCTACCACCGGCGGGAGCCTTCCAGTTGGAAGCGCCGTCCCATTTGGCGCCCTTATCTTCCTGGATATAGAGCCCCATCTCCCAGGGCATTCTGTACCTTCGGATGGTCTGCAGAGCTTGGATGGCGTTGGTCTGGAGCATTTCTTTGAAGGACGGGTTGGCCCATGCCTTGGCCATCGCCCCGAGCAGCGCGACCTTGAACGCCGTGAAATCCGCGTCGTCAGGCATGAGCTGGCCGGAGATCGTCGGCGAGCTGATGCAGACCTCCCCGTAAAAACTGGTCGCGTCGCCCGGGTCGACCTGGAGCGGCGCGACGGCCTCATCCGCCGGTTTGATGCACCAATTCCCCCAGTCGTCGCTGAACAGATTCGCGTGCTGCATGTAAAACTCTGTGAGCGCGCGAGCCTGGATCGGATGATCGCCAGACGTCGTGCTCCCGGCGGAAGACGGCGCGCTGAGCGGCAGCCACAACGTCAGGCTGTCTATCGGGGGCAGGGCGGTCGGTGGGGTATTGCGGGGTGAAGACGGCGCGGGCCTGGGCCAGATCCACTCGTCGCCAGTCCACTCGAGCCTGGTGTTGCCCACGATCTGGATCTGGCATACATTGTTCCACGGTGAGCGCTCCCAGTCAAAGCCATACTCCCTCAGGACAGTGATGGTGTTGCCGGTGCCAGCCTCGCTCGCGTAAGGGCTGGTGGTCAGCTGTTCAAGAAGTTCAGGATCGCTCCACGCTCCCGCGATCGCGCGCAAATACGCGGTGCGAAACCGCATCAGCTGGCTCATGTCTTTCATCGAATTCTTCCTTTTTCGTGAAGCGCTCCGCGATGTCTCGCAGGCAGGGGTGAAGCGCGAGCAACTCGTCGAGGCGGGCTCGGTATGGCGAGGCGCCGCCGAAGCGCCGGAGCAGCTCCAGCGTCGCCAGCGCTTCAATCCTCGGCATGTCGTAGCGCCGCGCGAGCCGGGCGGCTTGCTCCAGCGAGAGCCGCACGCCTTCGGCCGCAGGATCCTTGTGCGCCTCGTACATGGCCCGGCGGAGGTGGAGATCGGGCTCGTAGTAGTGCTCGTCGTTCTCGCGGCACAAAGAGAGGCAATGGTCGATGCACGCGATGGCCGCGTCGAGATCGCCGCGCTCGGTCTGGCGGTCGGCCATCAGAGAGCCGTAGTACGAGAGGCCGAGCTTGCACCCGAGGCTGGAGAGGCCTTCCATGATCGCCCGGGCGCGCTGGTCGTCGCCGGTCGCCCAGTCGTGGAGGGTCTTCGCATAGCCCTCGTAGGCAGGCAGCCCATGTTTACCGCTCAGGGTGAGGATCTCTCCGGCCATGGAGGCGACCGCGCGCCGGTCGCCAGCGAGCTGGTAGATCATGCACCCATACAGCAGACAAAGGGCGATCGAGGGCACGTGGCCGACCTCGCGCGCCCATTCGAGGGCGCTCGTGATGTGCGCGAAGGCAGAGGCAGTGTCGCCGGAGTACCAGCAGAGCTGCGCCACGTACGCCTTCGCCAGGACAAGCGAGTCCAGCCCGAACCGCACCCCGTGGTCCCGATGAAGGTCGGGATCGTAGAGCTCGACCGCGCGCTCGGCCACGCGCCGCGCGGCTGCGTGGTCGCCATCCACGAAGAGGGCGAGCGCGTAGAGCGCCTCGACAGCGGCGCGGAGCCCCCGGTCGCCGGAGCGCTCGGCGATGGCGACCAGCTCTTCTATCAACGCGCGCGCCGTTCGGCGGTTGCTGGCCACGTGATGGTAGACGAACAGGAAGCTCAACGTCGGCACACGGTGCTCGCTGTCCTGTGTGAGCAGCTGCAGCAGGCTGGCCGAGCGATCGACGGTCGCCTTGACCCGCGGATCGGCCCAACCATGGTTCGCCATCAGGGCCTGGGTCAGGACGCCGTTCGCGCGGAGCTCGGCCTCGACCCCCTCGGCGCCCGACAGCGCTTCGGCCCACGCCACAGCATTGGAGGCGTGCACGACGGCCTCGGCGTAGGCCGAGCGCTGCAGCGCCTGCTCCGCGGCGCGCTGCGCGTAACCGACGGCCTGCCCCTTCTGCTCCGCCGCCGCGTGGTGGTACGCGAGCAGATCCGGCCGCGTCCGGACCATCTCCGGAAACCGCTCCTCCAGCGTCGCAGCGATCCGCGCGTGGACCCTCCGCCGCGCGCCCGTGGAGAGCGACTCATAGGCCGCATCCCGCACCAGCGCGTGCTTGAACACCCCTAGTGCATCCTTCTGCCGCCGCTTGCGCAGCAGGAGCCCCGCGCTCATCAGCCGCTCCAGGTCGTCCTTCACCGCCGCTGGGCCGAGCGGGCTCGCTGCCGAGAGCACCTCGACGCTGAACTCCCGCCCCAGCGCGGCCGCGAGCTGGGCCGTCTCCTTGGCGCGCTCCAGCCGATCCAGGCGCGCCGTGAGCAGCGCCCGCAAGGTCCCCGGGATCGCTGCCCTCGAAAGCGACCCCGTGAGCTCGTAGCGATCCTCCCGCTCCACGAGGAGCCCCGAGTCGACCATCATCCGGAGCAGCTCCTCCGCGAAGAGCGGGACCCCGTCCGCGCGGCCAGCCACCTGCTCGATCACGGCGGGAGGCAGCGCCTTGTTGCCCACCAGCCGGGTGAGCATCTCCTCCATCTGCGCGCGCTCGAGGCGGCTCAGCGGGAGCAGCAGCACATCGGCCGTCGAGAACGACGGCGAGAACTCCGGGCGAGCCGTCATGACGACGCACAGGGGGACCGCGGGCGCCTCGCGAACGACCTGCGCAAGGAACTCCATCGTGGTGGAGTCGGCCCATTGCAAATCTTCGGCCAGCAGGAGGACGGGCCGCCTGTCGGCCATCGCGAGGAGCAGCGACGCGACGGTCTGGAGCGTCAGCGCCTTCTGCCGCTGCGCCGAGACGTCGAGCGGGGCGTACGGGGCGCCGAGGGGCAGGGAGAAGAGCGGCACGAAGAGCGGCATGGACTCGGCCAGCGCGAAGCCGTGGCCGGCGAGCTCCCCCTCGAGCCGCGCGATCTTGCTGCCCACGTCGGGCTCCTGGTCGAGCCCGAGCGCGCGCTCGAGGAGCTCGATCACCGGGCGCAGGGGGCTGTTTTGCGTGGCGGGCGAGCACCTCGCCTCGAGGAAGGTGTGGTCCTCGTGCGCTACCCGATCGCGCAGCGCGCGCGCCAGGCGGCTCTTGCCGATGCCGGGCTCGCCGGTGATGAGGCTCGACTGGCCCGCCCCTTCGCACGCGCGGCGCCACCGCTCCAGGAGGAGCCCGATCTCCGCATCTCGACCGGAGAGCGGGGCCTTCGATCCGTCGGGGGTCGGCCACCTCGCCGCGGCGCCGTGCTCCTGCCGGAGGCGGTAGGTCTCCACCGGCGCCGCGATTCCCTCGATGGCGCGGCCCCCTTCGCTCTCGAGGTCGAAGGAGGCGCGCAGCAGCGCTTGCGACGCGGCGCTGACCGCCACGGCTCCCGGCGGCGCCAGCGCGGCGAGCCGCGCGGCGAGCCGCGGGGTGGCGCCGGTGACGAGGCACGCGCCGTCGAGATCCCCCAGATTCCCGTCGACGACCAGGCCGGTGTGGAGGCCGACGCTCACGTCGATCCGCACGCCCGGCGCCGCGCTGCGTGGGTCCTCGGCGTCCTCGGGTTGCGCGGCGCCGGCCATCGCCAGCGCCGCGCGGGCAGCGCGCTTGGCGTCGTCCTCCGCCGCGCTGGGGTAGCCGAAGTAGACCAGCAGATCGTCGCCGAGCGCCGCGGCCACGTACCCCCCGTACCGGCGCCCGACGTCCGCGCAGAGGGTGAGCGCCGAGCGCAGGGGATCGTCCAGCGCCTCGGCGTCGGCGGCCTGCCCGGCGGCCGCGCGCGCCCTCAGGTGACAGCAGAGCGCCGTCAGCTGCCGGCGCTCGCCGTCGAGCGCGGGCGCCCTCCGTCGGTCGAGCGACGTGGCGACCGTCGCGGCCAAGGCGAGCGACCGCGTGTCCCCGCCGGCCGGAGCGCCGCCGGCGCCGAGCATCGCCTCGCGCGAGAGCCCGCGCAGGGTGCAGGCGTCGAGCGCCTCGAAGAGCCCACGGGCGGTGACATCGCGCGCGCCTTCGTCCTTGCGGAGAGCGCGGGCGAGCAGGTCGCCCAGGGGGTGGCGCTCGAGCGCGGCGGGGATCGGGACGGGATCGGGGCCGAGCAGCCGGTAGAAGATCTCGGCCTCCGTGCCGCAGTACGCCGGCTTGCCCGTCAGGCACTCGAGGAACACGAGGCCCCACGAGAACAGATCCGCGCGCGGCGAAGCCTCGGCGCCGCGCCACTGCTCCGGCGCCCCGTAGCCGGGCGTGCCCAGCGCGTCGTGGCTGCCGGTCAGGCGCGTGGATCGCCCGTCGTCGAGCGTGGCGCCGATCCCGAAGTCGAGCACCAGCGCGTTGCGGCGGGCGCCCGTGGGGATCACCATGATGTTGCTGGGCTTGAGGTCGCGGTGGACAACGCCCGCCGCGTGGGCGCACGCGAGGGCGTCGAGCACCTGGAGCATCAGGTGCCGCGCCTCGGACGGCGCGAGCGCGCCCTCTCGCTCGAGCAGGGCGGCGAGGTCGTCGCCGGGCGCGAAGGCGAACGCGGCGTAGAGGGTCCCATCTTCGACCTGCCCCGCGTCGACGAGCTGGACGAGGTTGGGGTGGTGGAGCTGGGCGCAGAGCCGCGTCTCGCGCAGGAAGCGCGTGACCCGCCTGTCGGCCTGCGCGACGCCTCCCTGCTCGGCGAGGCGCAGGATCTTCAGGGCGATCGGCTGCCCGGTGGTGAGCTGGCGGGCCTTGTGCACCACGCCGAAGCCGCCCTCGCCGAGCTTGGCCAGGATCTCGTAACGCCCGTCGAACGTGGCGCCTGGCGCGAGCGCGGCACCGTTTCCAACATAGCACGGCATGATCGATCTCGTGGTCGCTGGAGGCGCTCGGAGAGCGCTGGCGCCGCTCCCTCAGGGCTCCTTGTCGGCGTCGAGCACCGCCAGGAGATCCGGATCGACCTCACCTCCAAGCAGGTCCAGGACCTCGCGCACCCGCGAGAGCTCGCGCCGCAGCGTCCGATGATGGTTGCGGTTCTTGAGCAGCATCTCCTGGCCGAGCAGCGTGAAGGCGTCGTCCCGGTTGCCCGCCCGCTGCACCGCCGCGCCGAGGACCATGCCTCGGAAGGCGTCGGTCAGCTCGAGCGGGAGCGGGGCGCTGCCGCCGCGGCGTCGCTCGGCCTCGTTCACGAAGCTGAGCGCCGCCCGCCAGAGCAGCTTGGTCAGCGCGCTCGGCTCGGCGTCGCTGTCGAAGGTGAGCGCGCGCTCGACGTGGCGCCGCTGGATCACCAGATCGCCGCCGAGGCCGCTCTGCCCCGCGAGCTGGAGCGCGTAAGCGCGCCGGACGATGTTGTCGAGCTGCCGCAGGTTGCCCGGCCAGGGCGCGGACACGAGGAGCTTCATGGCTTCGGGCTCGAAGCGCGCCGTCCCCTTGCCTTCGGCCTCCTGATTGCGCCGGTTCAGCATGTAGTCGGCCCAGCGCGGGAGCTCGTCGAGCCGCTCGGCGAGCGGGAGCAGCCGCACCGGCAGGACGTTGATGCGGTAGTACAGGTCCTCGCGGAAGCGGCCGGCGCGCACGGCGGCGCGCAGATCGGCGTTGGTGCCGACGAGGAGGCGCGCGTCGGCGCGGCGCTCCCCCGCCCCGTCATCGCCCAGCATCCGGTAAGCGCGCTCCTCGATGAAGCGAAGGAGGCCCGCCTGGGCCTTGAGCGAGAGCTTGTCGATCTCGTCGAGGAAGAGCGTGCCCTTCGCGGCGCGGGCGACCGCGCCAGGGTTGTCCTTGACCGCTCCGGTGAAGGCGCCCCGCTTCCAGCCGAACAGCTCGGCCATCTGCAGGTCCTCGGGCACGCCGAGGAGGTCCAGCGATTCGAAGGGCTGGCCCCGACGCTGCGAGTGCTCGTGGCACCAGCGCGCGAGCCTGGATTTCCCGGCGCCGGTCGGGCCGGTGATCAGGATGGTGTCGTCCCGCGGGGCGAAGGCGCGGAGCAGCTCGACGAGGTGCGCGGTGCTCTGACCGACGACCGGCAGGAACTCGTCCGGGCTCGCCGGCTCGTCCGAGCGGAGCGGCAGCGCGCGGGCGGCGATGAAGGCCCCGGCGATGCTGGCGAGGATCGCCAGCTCCTCGTGGCACTCCGCCCAGGGGAGCTCGAGCCCGACGGCCCCCCTGCAGCTCGCCTCGATCGTGATCATGCCGTCGACGCTGCCGCCCGGCGCGCGCAGCGGGACGACATGGACGTGGGTCGCGTCGCGACCGAGCATCCGCTCACGTGTCGCGTCGCCGGGCATGCCGGCCCCATCCGGCAGGTGGCGGAGCGCCATGGCCCCGTCCGGCATCCAGGAGCGGAGCGAAGCGCGCTGGACGTCGATCGAGACCGAACAGCGGTGCTTCTCGATCCAGCTCCAGACGCTGCCGGAGGTGAGATAGCCGGTGCCTTCGATGCGCGCGCCGCTCAGGCGGTCGACGCCGAAGAGGCGCTGGTAGCTGTCCTCGGGGCGGAGGTGGACCACGCCACGCAGGATCCGAGCGCGGCTGGCGAACGGGCTGTCGGCGAGCGCCTCTTCGACGCAGGTGAACATGGCCTGGAGGACCGCCGTGGCAGCTTCGTCGAAGTACGTGGCCGACACGAGGCGGGGGACGAGGGAGATGAAGCGCTCGTCACGGGATGCGGTCACGGTGGGCAGCAGGAAAGCAGGAGAACCGGGACGGGTCCAGGTGGAACGAACAGGCTCGCGTCTCCCGCGGACGCAGCGCGTCCGGGCGGGACGCGCGCCCCCTCTTGACTCGGAGGCCGTGGCAGCGCCGGCGCCCTGCCGGAGGGACCACGGGAGCCGCCGCGGGTCCGAAAGCCGGACGCGCCATGAGGTGGCCGAACGCCATGCGTGGATGCCGTCCAATGCGGCCGGTGCAATGCAAGAAGAAGTGAATCGAAGATGTCAAGGGTGAATCGCATCGCTCGCTTCTGCCACCGCCGCTGATCTGCGGGGGAGACGAGCGCCGAACGACGCGGGCCATCTGGCGGTCGGACGTGCGCGCAGGTTCGCCTGACGGCGAAGCATGTTTCGGATCTTGTTCAATCGCGGTTCGGCAGCTCAATGTCGAGCGCCGCGCTCGCATAGAGGATCGGGAGCTTCTCCCGCAGCCATAGCGTCTTCCACGTGCGCCGGTAGGTGCGGACTCCGATGTTCGCGAGCAGCCGGACCTTCTCCGTCTCGCGCGCGACCTTGAGCACCAGGAAGCTCCTGAAGTCGTTCTTGCCCTCGAGCGCGCGTCGGACGCGATACACCCACCCGATGTCGCGATCACCCTCGCCCGAGACGTCCAGCTCTGTCTGGCCGATGTCGATCGTGAAAGGGCCGGCCAGCACCTTCGCCTCCGCCGCCGCGTCGACGCCCGCGCGGGGCACGGCCTCTGTCTCGACGGAGAACTTCATGGACGCTTCCAGCGCGACGGAGAGCTGGGCCGAGGCCTGGAAATATGCGGCGTGCACGCGCTGCGGGAAGACCTCGACGGCCCGCGACGCGCGCGGCCCGTCGATACCGTCGCGGATCTTCACCACGAACTCGGCATGGTCCGGCGATTCGTCGTCGTCGAGGCGCAGGCTGAACGTGAGCGCCACGAGGAGGAACTCATAACGTTGCTCCTCGCTCGCCACGCGGAGGGGCGGAGGGAGCTCTCGACCGAGCGCCGCATAGAGCGGCAGGAGCGGCGTCGTCTCTGCGAATGGCGCGAGGCGCACCCCCCTCCGGACGAGCCCGATCGCGTCTTCCGGATCCGAAGCCACCGCCGCGGCGGGGCGGAACGGGTCGAAGAACGCCTCGAGCTCCGGCCCGGCGGGCGCCTCGCCGTCACCACGGGCCGCCGCCCGGAGCGCTTCTTCCCAGCTCGCCACGGCTTCGGCCGGCAGCACCGCGATGACCTCGCGCATCGATACCTCCAACCGTCAATAGAGCCGACTCGACCCGCCCGGACAAGGCCCGCGCGCCGCGCTGCTTGCCCGCGTGCGGCGACTGCGGGTACCCTCGCGTCGTGACCGCGTGCGCCGGCCGCCTGGTTCGCCTGTTCGGACGCGTCGGGCTCGTGCTGGGCTTCGCCGCCCTCGCGCGCGAGGCCTCCGGTCAGGCTCCCGCAGCACCATGCCTGTGGGGCCGCGATCCCGCGACGTTGAAGTGCCTCCCCGAGCCGATCAAGCCGCCGCCTCCTCCTCCGACGCTGGAGCTCACGAGCTCGCCGAGCGAGGCGGAGGTGTTCCGCATCCCGGCGGCACTGGAAGGGTGCCAGTCGGCCGAGGGACGATCCCTCGGCCGGACGCCTTTGACGCTGACGCCGAAGAACGGGTTGAGATCGGGCACGCAGAAATTCTGCCTGAAGGCGGCGGGG
Organism: Sorangium sp. So ce281; assembly: GCF_051527395.1. Taxonomy (NCBI): domain Bacteria; kingdom Pseudomonadati; phylum Myxococcota; order Polyangiales; family Polyangiaceae; genus Sorangium; species Sorangium sp. So ce281. The sequence goes on along the minus strand of NZ_CP150322.1, from coordinate 326,506 downwards.
TTCGGGCCGACGCCCGTCTCGGTGAAGGTCGCCCCGTCGGGGCTCACCAGACCGCCTCCCGTCACGCTGGCCCCGTTCGTGCGGGTCAAGCTCAGGTGGGATCCGGCGTGCGCTTACTCCAGTCCACCCGAGTGGATCCTCATCGTCCCGGAGGCTTCCGACGCGAAGGTCGAGCCGTGGAGGGCACCCTTTCCGACTGATCCCATGCCGCTCCCGCAGGGCGATCACAGGTTTGCTGTGTCGGCGGACGAGTTCAAAAAGAAGGAGATCACCGTGACGGTGGGGGCGCCGGGCGGCCCCGACCTGGATGCCCCCATCTGCCTCGAACCGGCGACGTCGGTCACGATTCGCAACGGGGAGAAGAAGCACCCGCTCGATGGCCTGTTCATCCAGCTGGTGAATCATGAAAAGCGGGTGCTGTGGAGCGGTGAGGCCCCCGTCGGATCGAAGTCCGTCGAGGTGCCTGTGCGGCCGAGGGATGTCGAGGACATCTGGGTCTTCGCAGACCGCGCTTATACCCGGCGCGTGCCGGAGCAGCACGTTGGGCGCCAACACGGGAGGACCGGCAAGGCGGAGAAGTCCATCCGGAGCGCCGAGGAGCTGGCCCGGTGGGAGGTGTGGCTCGACCTACGCTCCGGCGAAAAGGAAGGCGCCGCGAATCGCAAATCGGTTCGCAAATCGATGACGAAAAAGTGCCTCGATCGCGAGAACAGCTACGGCGGCCAGTATTGCGCGAGCGAAGCCTACCTGCGCGTCCACAAGGACCACGTGAACCCGTCGAGCGCGAAGGTCCTGGAGCTCCTCAGGGCCGGCTGCCTGAAGGGCGACATCGCCTCTTGCGCGGCAATGCCCTCGCCGGACGCAGGTGCGCTCGTCAAGCTCGACGCGCAGTGCCAACAGGGCACCGCCGACCTCTCGTGGCTCGCGTGTGTGCGCCGCCGGCAGGGCTCACGCCCGGGAAGCGAATTCCTCTACATCGATAGCATCGCGGATCCCTACGAGTTCGAGACGACGCTAGATCTCAGCTTCGGCGGAGCGACGGCCCTGACCGTCCAGGGGCGGCCGGGGCTCGTGCAGTGGGCCGAGCTGGGGTTCGTGGTATTTCCGACGGAATTGTTCGGCATAAAGTTCGCATTGCGTCCGATCGACATCGCCGTCCTGCCGGCGCAGAGCGAGTCGGGCCGGCCTCGCGGCTACTTCGGCCTCGCGGGCGCCGGCCTGGAGCTCGGGGCCTCGGTCAACGCTGCGCCGAGCGTGCGCCTGGATCTCGCCGGCTTCGTGACCGGGTACTACACGGCCTCTGCCTCCAGCGCCGGCGGCTACCTCGACGTGAACGTCTTCATTCCGACGATGGACGACGAGTTCTTTCTTCAGCTCCGCGCCCGCGGCGGGCTCGCGCGCTTCCCGCAGTTCACGTCCATCCGCGACGACGAGCGCGTGCCGCAGGGCGGCGCCGTGCGTCCATTCGTCGGGCTGGGGGTCAACTGGGGGGCTCGGGAGCAATGAGGGCTCATCGCTCCGGAAACACGTCCTCGAAGCGCCGGACGCGCTGGGGCCCCACCTCGTCGAACCGCTCGATGCGCGCGCTCTTCCCGTAACGGATCGTCAGGCCGAAGCGGCGCTGGGCCGCCTCCCACGATCGATCGGTCGAGCGCTCCCACGCGTGCAGCCTCATCCTCCCGACGAGCGGGACCGCGGCCACGACCTGCGTCTGCCAGGCTCCGACCGCCACATCGGCCGGGCTCTCGTCCAGGAGCGTCACGTCGGGCTGGCCCTCCCGCACGAGCACCAGCCAGGTCCGAGATGGGCTCGGGCCATCGACCGCGTCGACCAGCAGACCCGCGAGATGATCCTCGTCGACGCCTGCCACCGCCCGAACGAAGCACGACGGCGCGTTGCAGAGGGTCAGGGGCCACTGCTGCTGGATGGCCACCTGATCACCCGAGCGCGCCAGCACCCCGAGAATGGGCGCGGTCACGGTTGCTCGTTCGACGAAGCTCCCCGTGCCGAACGCGACGAGGCGCGAATTCCCCGCGAAGCTCGCGAGCGCATGAACGAGCGGGAGGCGGAGCCCCGGGCCGCCTTTCACCTTCACGCGGCCCTCGTGGCCGGCCGTGGCGATGAGCAGCTGGTCGCCGAGCCACGCCGCCGCGCGGGCGCCATAACCTCCGTCCACCGGAGGCGACTTGTTTCCTTTGGTCAGCCCCTCGAACCAGGCGTCGAGGCGGGCGATCGACTGCCGCCCGTAGGTCCCGTCGGAGCAGACGTAAGCGATCATCGCGCCATCGCCGGACGGCTTGATCTCCAAGCTGATGACGTAGGTCGACCGGCGCGCGTCCCGCGCTCCCTGCGCAGGGCATACCGGCAGCGTCACCGCGCCTTCCCCTCGATTGATCACCAGCGCGTCGTCCGCGGCGCCGATCGACCAGCTCCCCTCAGGCCGGATCTGCACGCGCCGGGTCCCGGATCCGGCGATTGATATCGGCGCGAGGTCCGGGCGAAAAACGACGAGCTTCCCCGAGCACGAAGCCGTCAGCGTGCCATCCGAGAGCTCCAGCCGATCGCAGGTCTCCGCGCGCCGCTCCTTGCAGCGCTTCTCCTCCGTGCCCTCGTTGAGCTGCGCGGGGAGCCAGAGCGTGGCCGCGATGTCCGGCTCCGGCACGGCGGGCGCACGGTCAGCCCCACGGCGCGCGGCGGCGAACGCCCGGACAACAGCCGCCTCCTCGGAGCACGCCGCGGCGCCGAGCTGGTTGGCGAGCTCGTCGAGCTCTCTCCCGCGTCGATCCCAGTAGGCGCGCGCCGCCTCGCGCGCGGGCGAGCCGTCGCCGGCGAGCCCGTCGGCCCGGAGGCTGCTCCAGGTCGCCGAGGCCTTGTCGTCGTCCGTGGCGTTCTGGATCTCCTCAGCGCCCCGCCGCGCCTTGTTCTGGCGCTCGATCGCCTCCTGCTCCGTTCGATCCCTGTTGCGCTTCCACAGGACCCCGCCCGTCCCGGCGCCCGCGACGACGACCGCGGCGAGCAGGCCCCAGACCCACCGCGGCACGGGCGGCGCGGGCAGGATCTCCCGGACCCAGCGCTCGTCGAACCGCAGCCCGTAGATGCGGTTGCGCAGGCGGAGGCTGCCATCGGCGTTCCGGTGGACCAGGCCGGCGAGGAGCAGGGCCTCCTCGTCGCGCTCGGGCACACCGGGCACGCTCTTGCGCTTGAGCATGGTGAGGTAGCGCGAGCGCGCGTGCGAGGATCCGGCGATGCGCTCCCGTACGATCTGCTCGATCCGGTTGAAGTGGACCTTGAACGTGGTCGGGTCGTTGATCTCCGCGAGCGCGAAGGCCTCGACGTCGGCGCTGCGCGCCCGCGCGGCCTTCTCGCACAGCGCGATCGTGAGGAACGGCTGTCCCGACGTCCAGGCGAGGATCTCGTCGACGACCGCCGCGCCCGGGAGCCCGTGGCCGGCGAGGTAGGCATCGAGCGGCGTCATGTCGCAGCGCTCGCGCGAGAAATCGGTGAGGCGGATGGTGCTGCCCACGTTGTACGGCGTGCTGGTCGAGCGCTTGATGAGCTCGTCCGCGGTGAGGACCCCGACCAGGCAGAAGGTCAGCCGGTCGAGCTCCGGCCGCGAGGCGCGCTCGTTGTGGAGGGAGCGAATGGTGAGGAAGAGGTCGTCCGTGAAACCGAGGCCTTGCGTGACGTCGACCTCGTCGAAGACAACGACGATCGATGTCGGATCCGCCAGCAAGAACGCCTCGACGAACGCCTGGAATCGAGCGCCCATGGCCTCCTCCGCCGGCCGCTCGGACCACCACGCCTTGAAGGGTCGGCTCGCGCCCATGCTCAGCGCCATCTTGAGGAGCAGAGCCCGGTACCACGCTGTCCCGTCCTTCAGCTGGTTTCCGCCGAGCGCGCTCAGGTCGACCGACACCACCCGGATACCCGCCGCCTGGAGGCGCTGCATGGCCCGATGGACGAGGCTCGATTTCCCCATCTGGCGCGACGTGAGGATGTTGCAATACGTGCCGGCCGCGAGGAGGTCATAGACCTCCTCGTCCTCGGGTCGCGTGATGTAGATCGCGAGGTCGGGGACCGTCCCCCCGACCTTGATGGGCTGCAGCTGACGGATGTCGTCCGGCGGGCTCACGTGAGGGCGCCGAAGAACTGCGCGTAGGCGAGGTTCAACGCGACGAAGCGCGGCGCTGGACGGCCCTCGGCGCGCACGAGCCCGAGCGTCACCAGCGCGGCGGCGGCTCTCGCTTCCACCGGGGAGAGCGTCCTGTTGTGGACGATCTTGCGCATCACGGAGACGAGCTTCGGTTGGTCCGGGAGCTGCGGCGGGATGCTCTCGATTCGACTCAGCAGGGCCTTGAGGCTCATGGAGAAGGGCCCGGTCAAGGAGCCGCACTGCTCGTGAAGAAAGGCGACGCGGTCGCGGATTTCGGCCGACGTCGGCGGCGCCGAGGGCGTGCCTTTCCCGGGGGCGAGCACGTAGGCCAGGGCCTGCCGGGTGAGGGCGGGGTGCCCGCCCGTGGCTTGATGGAGCAGATCGACCTGGGCCGCCCCCAATCGGAAGCTCGCCCGCTCCGCGACGATCGCGATGTCACCAGGCGCGAACGTACCAAGCTCGATCGGCCCCTTGTCGATGTTGAACGGCGACCGCGCGATGTCCCTCATGAGGTCGGACGGCTCGGTCGCGATGCACAGCACGAAGCTGCAGCTCAGGTGGACGGCGTCGATCCAGGAGCGGATCGACGAGAAGAACTCCTCGGCGTAGGGGCGCTCGATCACGCGGTCCACCCCGTCCAGGATGAGGACCAGCCGAGGCATGTCCTCGAGGGCCATCATCAGGACCTCCTCGAAATCCGGCGGGCTCTCGAGCGGCTGCGTCGGGATCGGGAGCTTCAGCCCTTTGCAGAAGACGCGCGCGAGGTCGTTCAGGAACGTCACGTACCCGCGGTTCTCTCCGTCGTCCTTCGGCAGCCGTCCGAACGAGCGAAAATTGATCAGCAGCACCGGGCGCCCCTCGTCCTCGCAGCGCTGACGCAGGCGCAGGGCGAGGCTCGTTTTACCGAAGCCGGACGGGCTCAACATCGTGAGCACGAATGTCTCCGAGCCCATGCGATCGTACGCGTCGGCGTCCACGGGCCGCTCCAGATAGAAGAGATCGCCAGGCGGGAGGGCCCCCGCGCTCATCCGGATGCGCTGGAAGTCGGCTTTCGGGAGCGACGGAGGCGCGGCCGGTGCCTGGGGGACGCCGGGCTCGACGGCCTGGTGGCCGATCGCCGCCATGACGGCGCGGACAGCGCTGGGCGTGTCCTGCTCGCCGCGCCATGGCGCGTACTGGAGCCGCCCGAGGTAGGTGTCGAACTCGAAGGGCAGCGCTTCCAGCGCCGGGTCACGCACAGGGAGCAAGATCGGCCGTCCGGTCTGCCGCCATCGGGCGTACGCGATGCGCACCTCTTGCAGGAGCATCTGGCTCTCCAGCGACTCGGGCGTGAGGACGGGGACGAACACGTCGGCCCGCTCCAGCGTGGTCTGGATGCGCCGGGCCCAGTCCTCTCCGACCTTGATGTCGAGATCGACGAATGCCTCGTGCCCCGCGCCCTGGAGCGCGCGCTGGAGCTCCGCGACGAACGTGGCCTCCGGCTCCTTGCGACGGTAGGCGAGGAACACGCGCGACGAGCCCGCGATCGAGCGGAGGAACGAGGGGATCGACTGGAGGAGCCGGGTCGGGACCGCGAACGCCTTCGCGAACGCCGGGCTCACCGAGGGCTTGCCGCCGCCGTCCGGCACGACGCGCCTGTAGAGCTGGTGACTGACCAGGCCGACGACCCCTCGCTCGGTGAGGACGGGCGCGCCGGACATGCCCTCGATTGGCGCCGGGTCCCCGTTGACGTGGAGCGAGAGCAGCCAGCCGTCGGTGCCCGCGGCGCGCCGGGCGATCGACCCGTCGACCGTGCCACCCAGCCAGAGCGGCGCCCGCTCGATGGAGAGCGGGTGGCCGAAGCTCCGCCAGTCGGGGTGCTCGGCGAGATCCTCCCCCGAGAGCGGGAGGCAAGCCGTCCCTTCGACCTGGCGCGCAAGCTCGAGAACCGCGATGTCGAGGCCGACGTCCGGATCGAAGCGCTCGAAGACGACCTTGAACGGGACCTCCGACGCGTCTCGCGCCTGGGTGAAGGAGATGCTCCCCTGCGCAGCCTTCTCCTCCGCTGGCCCTCGCAGGCAATGGGCACATGTGAGGACGCGCGTCGGCGTCACAAGGAAACCCGTGCCGTAGACCGAGCCCCCTCGATTGAGCGTCGCGCGGATCCGCCCGACGGACCTCGGGAGCGCGTCGTGCTGTAGGGTCATAACCGTGGCCTCTCGCCCAGGATCGGGAGGAACCGACGCGGCGTCAAGGCGGGCGGGCGGCGGGCGCGCCCCGACACGCGAAGTCGCCATCCAGACGTGCGCCGCTTCGATGGCCAGCTCCCGCACCGTCGTATAGCCAAGCCACCAACTCCGAAGCTGCCCCGGCGGGAGGCTGCCTTGGCCGTCCGATGGCGTGCTCGATCGCAAGCTCCCACCAGGATGCGACCGAAATCAGTATCTGCGCGCCGGGATCCTGGACCGCATCGACGACCTCCCGCCGTAAGCGGTTGGGGTCGGCGGCGAACCAGATTGCGACGTGCGTGTCGAGGAGCCACTTCAAGGCTCGTCTCCCTCGAATGCACCCCGGACGTCGTCAGGGCGAGCGGCCGTGGCGGCTCATCCACGGCCACGACGACCCGTTCTGACGATGCCCCGTCGCCCGTCGAGCGCGACACGCGCTGGGTGGCCGGTACCCCTGAGCCCATCTGGCAGCTCGTGCGCGACAACGTTCTGCGCTGCCTGTAGTAGTCTCGGCCGGATCGCTCTTCCCGCGGCGACCGCGGGAGCGACGATCGGAGGTCGAACGTGAAACGGTCTTTCCTCGCCCTCGCGGCGGCGTTGCTCGCGGTGGGCTGCTCGGCGAAGTCGAGGACGTTCTCCGGCGAAGAGCCCCGAGGCGGGGGCGGAAACGACGGCGGCGGCGGCGCGGGCACCGGCGGCAAGAGCGACGGCGGCGGCGGGAACGACGGCGGCGGTGACGCGGGCACCGGCGGCGGGCCGCTGTGCGCCGGCGTGGACTGCAGCCACCTCGACGGCGGCTGCATGCGCGGCGTGTGTATCGAGGGCGAGTGCCTCGCCGCGCCGCGGCGAGCAGGCACCGAGTGCGCGGCCGCGGACGGCGAGTGCGACGCGGCCGACACGTGCGACGGCGCGGGCGAGTGCGTCGCGAACCGCGCGCCGGAGGGCACGGCGTGCACGGGGTGCCCGAGCGGCGCGTGCGGCGGCTGCGCGATGGGGGTGTGCGCCGATGGGCCCGCGGTCACCTGCGGCCTCCGCTTCACCGACGTGACCGCCGCCTCGGGCCTGCCGGCGACGACAGGCAGCTCGGTCGTCGCGTGGCTCGACGTCGAGAACGACGGCGACCCCGACGTGTTCCTGCGCGGCAGCGGCCTGTACATCAACAACGGCGCGGGCGTGTTCACGGAGGGAGCCGCCGCGCGCGGCATCAAGGATCTCGGCACCACCTCCGAGCATTACCCGGTGATCGCCGCCGACTTCGACAACGACGGCGACATGGACATCTTCGTCGCCAACGATACCCGCTACGGCACGATCCCGAACCGGCTCTATCGCAACGACGGCACCGGCACGTTCACGAACGTCGCGCTCTCGGCCAACCTCGAGCTCACGACCACGACGCCCGGCCCGGCCGTGTGGGTCGATCACGATCGCGACAACGACCTCGATCTGTTCTTCGGCTCGGAGTTCGGCACGTCCGCCATGTTCCGGAACGACGGGGCCCTGCCGTTCGCGGATGACAGCGCGCGCTTCAGCACCTTCCTCCAGGGCGACAGCGCGGCGTGGGCCGATCCAGACGCCGACGGCGATCTCGACCTCTACATGGCCACCGGCTCGACCGGAAACGGTAACCGCTTCTTCCGCTTCACGTCGCCGAGCTGGACCGACGTCTCGACATCGGCCGGGCTCGAGGACACGCCGGCGGCCAGCTCCCGCTGGGGCGGCGCGACCTGGATCGATATCGACGCCGACGGCGATCTCGATCTCCTCTCGGTGCGCGACGGGGACGCGGACGATCGGCTCTATTACAATGCCGGCGCCGGCGCGCCGTTCTCCGCCTCCACGGCGGCGAGCGTCGGGCTCGGAGACGGCTCGTTCATGAGCGCGAGCGTGTGGGCCGACTGGGACCAGGACGGCGACCTCGACGCGTACGCGGGCGACACGCTCTACCGCAATGACGCGGGCAGGTTCGTGGCCGCCGGCGCCTCGCTCGGGGTCGCCGCGCAGCAGGTCGGCTCGTTCGCGGACATCGACGGCGACGGCGACCTCGACCTCCTCACCACGAGCTTCGGGGGCACGGCGCTCTACCGCCGCGACGTGACCGGAATGCCTTGTCGCGCGCCGGGCTACGCGGTCGTCCGCGTGCTCACCGATCGCGACGGCAATGCGACCGACGCGAACGTGAGGGAAGATCGCGACGCGATCGGCGCGCGCGTCGACGTGGACCTCGACGGCGACGGGGACTTCCGCGCGGGCGGCTATACAGGGGCCGATCGCGTGGCGACCTACCTCGTGGGCGCCGGCCAGTGGGGCAACCGGCAGCAGAGCCAGCTGCCGCTGATCATCGGGATGGGGGCCGCGGCGTCGGTCGATATCCGCGTGACGTTCCCCGACGGCTCGGTGGTGACACGCAACGACGTCGCCCCGGGCGCGCGCATCACGATCAACGATATCTGAGGAGGGTGGTAAACGAGATCGGCGCCATCTGGCGTGACGGGTGGAGCCGTGCAGGCCGGTCTGCGCGGTGCTTCCGTGGTAGCGGTCTCCGGTGGGGCGGTCAGGCGGCCATGTACACGATCGATCTGGAGAAGCCGATCTGGCATCGCAACAACAGGAACCGCGTCTGGGCAGACGCGTTTCTGAGCGCGTTCGGCGAGTTCGTCGAGGAGGACATCGATCATCAGGCGGCAGCGCAGGATCTCGCCGGCGACGCGGGGATGAGCGTTGCCGACTACCTGGCACGCGGGATCGGAATCACGGTGGAGCGCCCAGGCTGCGCCTTCTGGATCGCCGTCTCCTTCTGGAAGAACGTCGTCACGATCGCAGTTCCGAACCATCCACCGGGCGATGTCGACGCCGCAATCGACGAGCTCGAGCCGTACATCGACTTCTTTGTCCAACGCGGGTTCAAGGCGCTCGACCCCGATACGGGTCATCCGCTCGGTCAGGCAGCGATGCGAGAGAAGCTCGCTGCCGGGTACAGGCGGAGGCAGGGAATGCTCGACACCGTTGCGGCGCTCGTCGGCGGCGAGGTCCCCGGCAAGCCGGCGCCCTGACGAGCGCAAGCTCTGGACATGACTGTGGACGGCGAATTCCGCGCGTCACGACGCCACCAGGGATCCGCATCGCGAGCGGAGAGAGAATTGAACGCAAAGCCGCCAAGAGCGCAAAGGCGCAGCGGTATACAGATCTATTCTTTTTGCGCCTTTGCGCCTTTGCGTTCAATTCTCTCTCAGATCCCTGGCCGGACTCCTGGCGGGCGGAACTAACGCCGCGCCCGCAGCGCGCCGAGCCGCGCTCGCGCCTGCTCCGCGGAGATGGATCGCGGGCGCGCCTTGCCCCAGCGCTCGAGGACAGCCTCGTACGCCGCGGCGGCGCCGCGCAGATCGCCTGTCGCCTCCAGGGCCATGCCCAGATAAAGCCGCGCCTCCGTGGTCGAGAACGGGTCGGCCAGGGCCGCGCACGAGCGCGCAACGCGCGTTAGCGGCCCGATCGCCTCCTGCCCCTTCCCCACGAGCGCGTACACCTTGCCGATGTGCAGATCGAGCAGGAGCCACCGGCCGCTCTCCGACGGGAGCGGCTGGTCGAGCGGCATCGTCTCGAACGCCGCCGCCGCGTCGGCCGCGGTCTCCACGGCGGCGGCGTACGCCTCGGTCCAGAGCAGCCAGCGGTGCTCCGGCTTGATCTCCTGCGCCGCGGCGCGCCACTTCGACTGGACCCGCTCCACCCACGCCGAGCGCGCCGCGTCGTACGCCTCCTGCGTCATCGACGCGGCCCGGAGGCCGTACGGCAAGAACGCGATGGTCCAGTCGGCCGTGGTCGCCGGCTCGGACCAGGCGCTCATCCGGCGGAGGAAATCGTCCGCCACCCGCCCGGCCTCCCGCGGCAAACCCATCTCACGGTAGAGCTCCGCCAGCTTGAGGGCCGGGCTCGCGTGCGCGTCCTGATCGTTCCTGCCGGCGACCTCCCGCTGCCACGCGCGGGCGTGCTCCACCGCCAGCTCGAAATCGCCGTCCAGGACCGCGAGCGAGCTCCGATCGAGCAGCTCCTTCGCCCTCCGCTCGCCCTCGGGGACCGCCGCCCAGCCCTGCTCCAGCGCCACGAGCACGCTCTCGCGCGGCGCGCCCCGCGCGTGGAGCGCCAGCGCCAGGTGCCGGTGCGCCGGCGCCGCCTTCGGATCGATCGAGAGCCAGCGGCGCGCGTGCTCCTCGACTTGCCGGCAATCGCCCTGGCGATGGAGGAGGCGGACCCGGTTCGCGAGGCAGAGCGTCGCGCCGGGCGCCGTCTCGGCGCAGGCCTGGTAGGCGGAGAGCTCCGCCGCGACATCCCCCTTCATCCCGAGCGACTCTCCCTTGAGCCCCCACGCGAGCACGTGGCCCCGGTCCAGGGCGAGCGCCCGATCGTAGGCCTCGACGGCGGCGTCGAACCGGAGCTGCGCGAACCTCGCCCCGCCGAGGTACACGAGGAGCTCCGGATCGGCCGGGAACCTCGCGACAGCGGCCTCGAGCCGCCGCTCCCATGCCACGGCGTCGGAGGGCTGGCGCACGTACGGCTCGGCCGCGTCGAGCAGCGCCATGTCCCGCTCGCCGAGGGCGGCCCGGTGCCGGAGCGCGAGCTGGAAGTGCTCGCGCGCCGCGCCCGGCGTCTGTCGAAACGTCCAGATCGCCACGCGCAGGTGGCCGGCGCCGAGGCCGCGATCCAGCGCGACGGCGCGCTCCATCGCGCGCGCGGCCACGTCCGGCGCGCCGTCACGGTAGGCCTGGAGCGCTTCCTGGTAGAGCGCCGCGGCCTCCGGGTTGCTCGAGGCGGGGCGCGGCGACTCCGGGGCGGCGACGGCTGCGCCGCTCGGCCGGGGCGGCGGCTCCGGGGGACGCCGGAGCACCGCGACCGCGGCGCCTGCGACCGCCGAGGCCACCAGCGCGAGCGCGACGAGCCCGCGCCGGCCCGGGCGCGCGCGCTCGTCGGGTGCGGTCCGCACCGCGACGGCCTCGCCCGACGCGGCCCCGTGCTCCGGCCGCGGCGCAGGCTCCGCACCGGCGGGCGCGGGCGGCGCGCCATCGGGGCGCAGCGACGCCGGGTCGGTCCGGTGCGGCACGGTCGGCTCGAAGCCGATCCCCGCGGGCGTGCCCGCGTGCCCGGCGGCTGGCGCAGGGCCGCCCCGCGCGTTCCCGCTCTCGACCCGCGTCTCGGCCTCTCGCGCCGCGGGCGGCGAGCGCGGCGGGAGGCTCGGCAGCTCGTCCTCGAGCCCCTCCGCGGCGATCAGCGCGCGCCAGAACGCGCCGGCGTCGGGGTACCGGTCGCGCGGAGCGACGCTGAGCGCCCGCGAGAGCACGCGCTCGACCGCGTCCGGCGCCGAGACGCCGCGCGCTCGCAGCGTGGGGCGCAGCGCAGGATCGACGACCACCGAATAGAGCTCGACGATCCCCTCCCCCTCCAGCGCCCGGGCGCCCGTCACGAGCTCCACGAAGACGAGCGCGAGCGCGAAGACATCGGTCCATGGCCCCGTCGCGCCCCGCTGCTTGTCGAACTGCTCCGGGGCGCCGTAGCGGGGCGTGAACACCGACGGCCCTTCCGCGGTGCTCGCGAGCGCCGCGGTGCGCGAGCGCTGATCGCCGATGATCTTGGCGATGCCGAAATCGAGGACCTTGAGCGTCCTCGCGCCCCCCGCCTCGGCGAGGAAGAGGTTCTCCGGCTTGACGTCGCGGTGCGCGATGTTCTGCTCGTGCGCCACCGCGAGGGCGCGCACCGCGGGGTCGAGCAGGCGTATCGCCTCGCGGCGGGACAGGGCGCCGCCGCCTCCGGCGCGCAGGCGCTCGAGGTGGCCGGCGAGCGTCTCGCCGTCCAGCCACTCGAGCACGAGGTAGGGCACGCGAGCGCCGTCCTGGGTCGTGAACGCGCCGATGTCGAGCGCCTGGACGATGCCGGGCGAGAGGCGCGAGAGCTGGAGCAGGAGCCGCCCCTCGTCGCGCAGCCGTCGGACGAAATCCTGCTGCGCCTCGGGCGAGAGCTCGTCGGGCAGCCTGAGGCACTTGATCGCGACGGGCGCGTCGAACCCCTCGTGCACGCCGCGATAGACGACGCCGAACCCGCCGGCGCCGACGGCGGAGAGGACACGGTATTTGCCGTCGATCGTGGCCCCGCAGAGCCGAAATACGTCGCGCTGGGCGCCGGACATCGGCGGAAGTATACGCCATCTCCGGAGGACAGACTCAGGGCGACTCGGCGTTCGCCATGGCGGCCCTTAGCCGGCCGCAGGCGTCCACGAACCCGGTCGAGAGGATTTGGTCGAGGTGCCAGAAGTTCCTCTGCCGCTCGTGCTCGTAGAACCGGGCGATCGTCACCAGGAGCAGGTCCACGCACAGCGCCGGGTCGCGCCAGGCGAGCTCCGTCCGCGGCCCGCTCCGCGACCCGCTCCGCGGCCCGCCCGCGCACGACGCGGCGAGCGTCCGCTCGAGCACCGCGGCGACCTGCGCGAGCTGCAGGACCATCCGGCGGCATGCGCTCGCGCGGATCCCTCCGCCCTTGGCAGCCACCGGCCGCAGCGTGTCGTCGAACGCCGTCGCGAGCTCGCGCCACAGCAGCGCGCCCGCCTGATCCACCGCCTCCTTGAGCCCCGCAGCCGGAACGCGCGGCGAGAGCGCGTCGACGAGGCGGGCGCGCGCCCCCTCGTCCTCGGCCAGCGCGCGGTACGGCTTCGACCAGCGGGCGACCTGGCGGCGAACGTCGCCCACCGTCAGATCGAGCTTGAGGCCCGTGATGGGGAGCAGCGACGCGTCCGGCAGCTTCAAGGAAGGCCTGTGCCACGCGTACTTGCTCTCCATGAAATCGGCGAGCATCTCGGCGATGCCGTTGCTCGCGGCCACCTGGAGTCGCGCCCTGATGTCGGCCTCGGCGAAGCGGAGCAGCGCCGCCTCGTCGAGCTCGGTGCGGCCCCCGCGCTCGACGAAGGCCGAGGCGATGCCGGGGCCGACCGCGCCGGGAAAGACGGTGTCGAGCGCGAGGGGCTCCTCGATCCGCGGCAGCACCGCGTACTCCCACTCGAACTCGGCCAGCGCCTCCTGCCACGCATGGCCCCAGGCGTCATGAACCACGTAGTCCTCGACCTCCGGCGTCCGGAGGACCATCACCATGGTGGCGAGGGTCTGAGTGACGACCTCCGTCGGGACCGCGGCCGCGTCCGCGAGGGAGCGCGCGAGCGCCGGATCGATGGCCGCGCGGTCGAAGTAGCCGAACGCGGGAAACCGCGCCGTCGCCGCGGTGTTCGTGTCGTCGCATCGGGCGATGAAGGCGGAGATGGCGCGCCGCTCCTCCTCCGGGCGCTCGTCCCAGCCGGGCACCTCGAGCCGCGGCGCCTCGCCGGAGCCCGCTCCGGGCGAGCCGGTCACAGGCGCCGACGCGCGGATGCACAGGAAGATCGCGGTCGACGTCATGAGCAGATCCACGTCGCCCGGGCGCCACGGCAGCGGGCCGTAGATCGCGCTCATGAGCTCGGCGCACGCGGCGGGCGACGCGCCCCCCTTCGCGGCGAGCTGCGAGGCGATCGCCTTCGTGATCGCGTGCTTCACCGCGAGGTTGGAGGTCATGTGATCCATCGCGGCCTCGACCTGCGCGAGCTCCGCCTCGTCCCACCCGAGCGCCTCTCGCAGCGCCCGCCGGACGCGCGGGATCCCCTCGCTGCCCTCCGGCAGATCGAGCGGGAAATCGAGGAGCGGGCGCGACGCGACGGTATCGATGAGCGGCGCGGAGCTGCTGCCGGCGAACCGGAGCCAGAGCAGCACCGCCTCGGTGAACCAGGCCCGGAACGACGCGCTCGCCGCGTGGAACTCGTCCGGGGTCGGCTCGCTCAGGGCGTCGATGCCGCGCATCAGCCGGTCGTGAAGATCGCGCCCCCTCGCCTCCCGCTCCTCGCGGCTGCCCGTCGTCGCGTCCTGCAGCTCCTCGATGTCGGCGAGCAGATCGAGCGTGGGCCCCCACGCGGCCGGGAGCGCCGGCTCGAAGAGGGCTGCCGCGCACAGGATGGGCGTCGAGGGCTGAGACCTTCCGTTCTGCTGGTCCATGGCCTTTCCTTGGAGAGGGGTGCGACCTCCCATCGCATCACAGGCGCATGCCCTGAGCAAGGCCCCGGACCAGCACGTCCGAGGGAGAAGACGGGAGCCTCGCGGCACACACCGCAGGTTCGTGTCCTCGGGCCTGCGCTTCGTCTTCGTCATCATCCGTCATCTTCGCCCCTCGCGCAGAGCGCGCGAGCTCCACCATGAACGCTGGCGTTCGCTTCGGGACCGCTCTAGTTTCGCGCGCCCGCGGTCCCTTCCGGGATCGCCGGCGCACGAAGCAAGGAAAGAACCCCCCATGCGCGTCTACATCATCGGCGCGGGCCCGGGCGATCCCGGGCTCATCACGGTCCGCGGCGCCGAGCTCGTCGCTCGCTGCCCGGTCGTCATGTACACGGGCTCGCTCGTCCCCCAGGAGATCGTCGCGTCCGCGCGGCCGGACGCCCGGGTCATCGACTCCTCCGGCATGACCCTCGACCAGATCGTGGAGGTCCTCGTCGAGGCCAGGGACGCAGGGCACGACGTGGCGCGCGTCCACACGGGCGATCCCGTCCTCTTCGGGTCGACGGCCGAGCAGATGCGCCGGATGGATGCGCTCGGGATACCGTATGAGATCATCCCCGGCGTCTCGTCCTTCACCGCGGCGGCCGCGGCGCTCGGGCGCGAGCTCACGCTGCCCGAGCTCTCGCAGACCGTCATCCTGACGCGCGCCGAGGGGCGCACGCCGGTGCCGCCCGCCGAGCGGCTCGAGGAGCTCGCCCGCCACCAGGCGACCCTGTGCCTGTTCCTGAGCATCACCCTGCTCAAGGACGTGGCCGCGGCCCTCACCCCGGCGTACGGCGCCGATTGCCCGGTCGCGGTGGTGCACAAGGCGAGCTGCCCCGATCAGAAGATCGTGAGAGGCACGCTCGCCGACATCCGGGACAAGGTGCGGGCCGAGGGCATCAAGAGCCAGTCGATGATCCTGGTCGGCCGGGTGCTCACCTCCACCGATTTCGCCGACTCGCGGCTCTATGATCCGGAGTTCAGCCACCGCTTCCGCAAGGCCGAGAAGAAGCTCCTCGTCCCTGGCACGCCCGAGGAGGACTCGTGAGCGCGGAGGAGAGCGCCGGAGCGGCGGCAGGTCGACGAGGGCTCGTCATCGTCTATACGGGCCACGGCAAGGGCAAGACGACGGCCGCGCTCGGCATGGTGTTCCGCGCGCTCGGCCGGGGCATGCGCGTCGCGGTCGTGCAGTTCATCAAGGGGAAGTGGAAGACGGGAGAGCGGCTGTTCGCCGAGACGCTCCCCAACCTGACGTTCCTCGTCATGGGGCGCGGCTTCACCTGGGAGAGCGACGATCTCTCGCGCGACAAGGCCGCGGCGCGCGCGGCCTTCCAGGAGGCCGCGGCGCTCATCGCGGGCGGCGAGCAGGACATCGTGGTGCTCGACGAGATCACGTATGCGCTCCATTACGGCTTCGTCGCCGAGGACGAGCTGCTCGCGGCGCTGCGCGCGAGGCCCGCGCACGTGCACGTCGTGATCACCGGCAGGAACGCGCCCGACGCGCTCCTCGCGCTCGCCGACCTGGTGACGGAGATGAAGTCGGTGAAGCACCCGTTCGAGCAGGGGCAAAAGGCCCAGATCGGAGTCGATTTCTGATGTCCCGGGCCATCCCCCGGCTCGTCGTCGCCGGCACGGCGAGCGGCGTCGGCAAGACGACCGCCACGGTGGCGATCGCGCGCGCGCTCCGCGCCCGCGGCCTGCGGGTCGCGCTGTTCAAATGCGGCCCCGACTACCTGGATCCGACGTACCACGCCCGCGCCGTGGCCGGGACATCGCACAACCTCGACGGCTGGATGATGGGCCGGGAAGCGGTCCTGTCGACGTTCGCGGCGGAGGCCGCCGACGCCGACGTCGCGCTGATCGAGGGGGTGATGGGGCTGTTCGACGGGGCGAGCCCGACCGGGGAGGAGGGCTCGACCGCCGAGATCGCGAAGTGGCTCGAGGCGCCGGTCGCGCTCGTGATCGACGCGTCCGGGATGGCCCGCAGCGTCGCGGCGCTCGTCCAGGGCTTCGCGGGCTTCGATCCGGCGCTGCGCGTCGCCGCTGTCGTGTGCAACCAGGTCGGCAGCCGCGGCCACCTCGACATCCTCCGACAGGCGCAGGCGCAGGTGAACCGGTCGCTGCCGGTCCTCGGCGGCCTGCCGCGGGACGAGGCGCAGCGCTTCCCCGAGCGCCACCTCGGCCTGCGCACGGCCGACGAGGCCGCGCTCCCCGAGGAGCGCCTCGACCACTGGGGCGCGCAGGCCGAGGCGTGGATCGGGCTCGACGCGCTGCTCGAGATCGCGCGCGGGGCGGCGCCCTTGCCGGCGGCCGACGCGGCGGCGACGCCGGTGCTGGGGTCATTTGAACATGAAGGCGGGAAGGCGGGAAGAAAATCATCAATGATCTTCCAGCCTTCCCGCCTTCATGTGACATCTCTCCGGGCAAATGCCCCCACCACCCAGCGCGGCCGGGCGCGCATCGGCGTGGCGTTCGACGAGGCCTTCCACTTCTACTACGCGGACAACCTGCGCCGCCTCGAGGCCGCGGGCGCCGAGCTCGTGAGGTTCTCGCCGATCCGCGATGCGCGGCTGCCCGACGTCGACGCGCTCTACCTCGGCGGCGGCTACCCCGAGGTGCACGCGGAGCGCCTCTCCGACAACGCGGCCCTGCGCGCCGAGATCCGCGCGTTCGCCGGCCGTGGGGGCCCGATCTACGCCGAGTGCGGCGGGCTCATGTACCTGACCGAGGCGATCCGCACGCTGGACGGGCGCGCGCACCCCATGGTCGGGCTCGTGCCCGCGGAGGCCGCGATGTGCGAGAAGCTGCAGGCGCTCGGGTACGTGGAGGTCGAGACGCAGGCGCGCACGATCCTCGGCGGCGCGGGGCTCCGCTTCCGCGGGCACCAGTTCCGCTACTCCGAGCTCCGCCCGTCGCAGCGCGCGGCGCCGGCCGAGCCGGCCGCGGCGCCGGCCGAGCCTCCGCCCGCGCAAGCGCCGCCGCCCGAGCACGCGCCCTTGCCGATCGAGCACGCCTACTCCGTGCGGCGCCGGCGCGGCGGCCAGGTCGCGCGCGAGGGGTACCGGGCGGGGAGCGTCCTCGCCTCCTACGTGCACGCGCACTGGGCCTCGAACCCGCTCGTCCCCGAGGGGCTCGTCGCGAGCGCCGCCGCGCACCGGAAGGAGCGCGCGCGATGAGCGGCCAGGGCACGGCGCCGCGCCGGGTCGCCCTCATCGGCGGCGGCGTGCGCTCCGGCAAGAGCGCGTTCGCGCTCTCCCTCGCGCGCTCGCTCGGCGAGCGCCGCGCCTTCATCGCGACGGCCGAGCCGTTCGACGACGAGATGCGAGCGCGCATCGACGCGCACGTCCGCGAGCGAGGCGGCGCGTTCCTCACCGTCGAGGAGCCGATCGCGCTCCCCGAGCGCATCGCCTCGCTCTCCGGCGTCGACGTCGTCGTCGTCGACTGCCTCACGCTCTGGCTCTCGAACCTGCTGCTCCGCGACGAGACCGAGGGCCGCGCGCTCGGGCCCATCGAGGAGCGCATCGAGGCGCTCGCCGCTGCCGTCGAGTCGGCGACGCCGCACGTCGTCCTCGTCTCGAACGAGGTCGGCATGGGCGTGGTCCCGGAGAGCCGGCTCGGCCGCGCGTTCCGCGACCTCGCGGGGCGCGCGCACCAGCGGCTCGGCCGCTCGGCCAGCGAGCTCTACGTGGCCGTGATGGGCGCGATCCTCCGCCTGCGCCCCGGCCCGGTCGCGCTCGTCGGCGGCGGCGAGGACGCGCGATGACGGCCGCCGCCGCGCTGCTCGTCGCGGTCGCGTTCGACCTCGCCTGCGGCGAGCCCCCCGCCGCCGTCCACCCCGTCGTGTGGATGGGCTCCGCGATCCAGGCCCTGAAGCGCGCCGCGCCCACGGGCGGCCGCGCCGCGGAGCTCCTCTTCGGCGCGCTCATGGCCCTCGCCGTCCCCTGCCTCTTCGCCGCGCTGGGCGCCGGCGTCGCGGCGCTGCTCGCCCCGCACCCCGTCCTCGCGCTCGCTTTGTCAGGTCTCTTGCTGAAGCCCACCTTCGCGCTCCGCGCGCTCCGCGACGCGGCCTTCGGCGTGCGCGACGCCCTCGAAGCGGGCGACGTCACCGGGGCCCGCGGCGCGCTGCGGAGCCTCTGCAGCCGCGACCCGTCGGAGCTCGACGAGCCCGCGCTGGTCGCCGCGTCGGTCGAGTCGGTCGCGGAGAACGCGTCGGACAGCTTCGTCGCGCCGCTCTTCTATTTCGCCCTCTTCGGGCTCCCCGGCGCGCTCTTCTACCGCGCTGTGAACACGCTCGACGCGATGATCGGCTACCACGGCCGCTACGAGTACCTCGGCAAGGCGTCGGCGCGGCTCGACGACGCGCTGAACTTCGTGCCGGCGCGGCTCACCGCGCTCCTCCTGCTCGCCGCCGGGTGGCTCCGCGGCGCCGACGCGCGCCGCGGCCTCGCCGTGCTCCTGCGCGACGGCGGCCTCACCGAGAGCCCGAACGCCGGCCGGCCCATGGCGGCGATGGCCGGGCTGCTCCGGGTCGAGCTCGAGAAGCGCGGCCACTACCGCCTCGGCGACCCCGTGGAGCCGCTCCGGCGGGGGCTCATCGACGAGGCCTGCCGGATCGTGGTGCTCGCGGCGCTGCTCTTCGCCGGGCTCGCGGCGGCCCTGCTGGCGGCGGTTTCCTTTGGGCTTGGACAGGAGCTCTTCCGATGACGGCGCTCACGGTGATGGTGCAAGGCACGGCGTCCTCGGTCGGCAAGAGCCTCCTCTGCACGGCGCTCTGCCGAATGTTCCAGCGGCGGGGCCTCCGGGTCGCGCCGTTCAAGTCGCAGAACATGGCGCTGAACTCGTTCGCGACCCTGGACGGCGGCGAGATCGGCCGGGCGCAGGCGGTGCAGGCCGAGGCGGCGCGCGTCGCGCCGACGGTCGACATGAACCCGGTGCTGCTCAAGCCCGAGGGCGACTCCCGCTCCCAGGTGATCGTGCTCGGCAAGCCGGTCGGCAGCCTGCACGCGCGCGACTACTTCGCGTACCGGGGAGAGCTCAAGGACATCATCGCCCGCTCGCTCGGGCGGCTGCGCGAGGCGCACGACGTCGTTGTGATCGAGGGGGCGGGCAGCCCCGCGGAGATCAACCTGAAGGACCGCGACATCGTGAACATGCACGTCGCGCGCGCCGCCGACGCGCCGGTGCTGCTCGCCGGCGACATCGACCGAGGCGGCGTGTTCGCGGCGCTTGTCGGGACGATGGCGCTGCTCGAGCCCGACGAGCGCGCGCGTGTGGCCGCGTTCGTGATCAACAAGTTCCGCGGCGACCTCAAGCTGCTGGAGCCGGGGCTCGACATGCTGACGGCGCGGACGGGCGTCCCGGTGCTCGGCGTGGTGCCTTACCTGAAGCAGCTGCGCATCGCGGACGAGGACTCGGTGTCGCTGGAGGGCCGGCGGCGCCGGGCGCCGGCGGGCCCGGGAGAGCTCGACATCGCGGTGGTCCGGCTGCCGCGGATATCGAATTACGACGACGTGGAGCCGCTGGAGCACGAGCCCGGCGTGGTGGTGCGGTTCATCGAGCGGCCGGACGAGATCGGCGATGCAGACCTCGTGCTGCTCCCCGGGACGAAGAGCACGATGGCCGATCTCGCGTGGCTGCGCGCGAGCGGCCTCGCGGAGGCGGTCGCGGCGCGCGCCCGGCAGGGCGGCTGGACGCTCGGGATCTGCGGCGGCTGCCAGATGCTCGGCGGGGCGATCGAGGATCCGGAAGGCGTCGAGTCGGCCGAGCCGGCGGCGCGCGGGCTGGGGCTAATCGAGGTGTGGACGCGGTTCGAGCGGACCAAGACGGTGGCGCAGGTGCGGGCGCGGCTCGCGGGCGGCTCGTTCCTGGGGGCGGCCGGCGCGGCGAGCGCGGGAGAGGCCGAGGGCGAGGGCGCCGGAGAGCTGACCGGCTACGAGATCCACATGGGCCGCGTGGAGCGGGTGGGCGGCGCGGCCGCGGCGTTCGCGATCGGGTCGAGGGGCGGCAAGGCCGAGGCGGCGCTCGACGGGGCCGTCTCGGCGGACGGCGCCGTGGTCGGCACGATGATCCACGGGATCCTCGACAACGACGGACTCCGGCGGTCGCTCCTCGCGGCGCTGCGCGAGCGGAGAGGGCTCCCCGGGGCCGCGGGCGAGCCGGCGATACCGAGCCGGCACGAGGAGTACGATCGGCTCGCGAATGCGGTGGAGGCGAGCCTCGACCGGGGGCTGCTCGACCGCATCGTGGGGCTCGACTGGCGCTGAGCGGCGCCCCGACGACCGGGCTCGCCGCGGCTCACTCCTTCGTGAACCTCATGTAGTGCTTGATGGGCCCCGACACGTTCTCTCCCGCCGACGTCGGCATACCCATCGTGAACGAGGATCCCTGCGCGCAGAACGGGCTCTCCTCGGGCTCGTCGCCCTCGAGGGTCAAGATGGAGCCGGAGACCGACCAGGTGCCCGTGAACGTCGTCGTGTCCCGCCCGAAGACAAACGTACACGCGCAGTCGGCGCCCGCTTGAGCGCACTCCGCCGAGGTGATGGGCGACTCCTTCCCACCTGCGGCCCCCTGCATTTTCACGCTGAGCTGCGCGCACGTGATCGGGATGTCCTCGGCCGCGAGGCACGCCGCAGGGTACACCACCTTGATCGGCCCTTGCTGCGTGATGGTCGTGACATAGGTGGTATCGGCCCGGAATTCGGCGCGTCCGCTCACCACCATGCCGCTGCTGTCGATCTCCGCGTCACACCCCTCGTCGAGGTCCTCGAACATCGCGGGATCCAGGCACGCCTCATCCATCGTCCACGTTCCTGTCGGATCGCCGCCGCACGCCGCGACCAGCCCGCAGGAGGGGCCTTCTTCCTTGCTCTTTCCCTCGTCGTCGACGCTGCCGCCGCACGCGGACAGCGCCAGCAGGGATTTCACGATCACGGCCCAGCACGCACGAGAAACCCATTTCATCCCATCCTCCATGGCAACGAGCCAGCCCCCAGCACATGCCGTGCATAGCACGGGAGGCGTCATGGCTTGCGGGGAAGCGGAGCCTCTGATCACGCTGTCACGGCGGCGTGCCTTCCGGGCAACAATAGTCGAGGCTCGTCAGCGGTACGCACCCGGGCGGCGGTTCTTTCCCTATCTTGCACGTCGCCCAGTCCGGAGGGTCGCCGAAGTAGGTGCAGGACTCGACGTCCGCGGCCACCACCGCGCAGTCCGCGCCTCCGGTCCTCCGGCACTGCGTATACGCCGTCCACTCGGGCCTGCACGCCGGCGCCCACAGGCCGAAGAAGTTCTCGTCTGCTCCGCAGGCGAGCTGCGCGGGCTCCTGGGCCGCCAGGCAGGCGTGGTAGGCGTCGAACTCGGCAAAACACGCCTCCGTCGGGTACTGGTCCACCGCCACGAAGCACGCGATCGAGCAGTTCTTCGGCGCGCAGGCGGCGCTGAACACGTCGCACGCGTCCTCGCACACCGCTGTCGACCGAGCCTCCGAGTACCCTTCTACGCCCCCGCCCTCTCCAGCTCCCCCGCCGCTCGAACCGCCGCCACAGGCGACAAGAGCCGCTGCGAACAACATCCCCGCAGTTCCGAAAATTTCAGCACGAACAGCAATTTTAACAGAACCAGGAACAGGCCAAACGCTCATTCCGCGCCCGCACTGCAAGTGCGTGAGCCGCCCCGGCGAGCGCGCATCGAGGCGCTCATCCGGACGCCGGCGGCGGGGCGAGGTGGGGGCCGCGCCGCCCTCACCCCCCCCGGCATCCGCGCAGGCGCTGGCTTCGATGATGTCCCGTGGCGCCTTCTCCTCGCCGCCGTTTCGCGCCATCGTGCTCGCGGGATGAACAGGGCACGAACGATCCACGGCGGCCGGGCGCGGCGGGCTCCCCGCGCGATGGCGGCGCTCCCGGCGCTGCTCGCCGTCCTCTCGGGCTGCGGGGACCGGCAACCCCAGCCGGGCGGCGGTCCCGGCGATGGCGGCCCCGCCGCCCCGCAGCCGCCGCCCGACGCGGCGGCGTCCTCATCGGCGCCCGCGCCGACCGCCTCCTCGTTCGCCGCCGCCTCCGCGCACCCGGCCGTGCCGACCGCGGTGCCGAGCGCGTCGAGCGACGTGGTCGCGGGCGCGTCGCAGCGGTACGAGTCCGGGCCCTCGGTGATCGCGTCCGACAGCATCGACGGCGCCGCCCTCAGGAAGCGGCACGTCGAGCGCATCAAGGCCGACGACTCGCCCGTCACCGTGCTCCGCGGCCAGGGCCCCCTGGAGCTCGGCAAGCGCATCTGCGAGGCGGTGGTGCCGAGGCGCCCCGCGGCGACTCCCGTGCTCCTCAAGCCGAACATCTGCGGGTTCGACAGCGTGAAGGACCCGGCGAAGCACAAGGGCGACGATGGCGTAACGGGCAGAATCACCCAGCCGGAGTTCGTTCGAGGCGTCGTGCAGTGCCTCAAGGCGCGCGGGCACACGAAGATCACGATCGCGGAGGGCTGCGGCCACTCGCACAAGTTCTGGAAGGACATCGCGCAGCGCACCGGCTACGAGGCGATGGCCGCGGAGGAGGGCGCCGCGCTCGTCGCGATGGACGACGACGGGGTCTACGACGTCGCCGGGGACAGGCCCGGAAAGCCGCTCGCCATCCGCGGCATCCAGGCGACCCACGTCCCGACGCTGCTCATGCCGAAGGTGCTGGCAGAGCACCTCGACCACGGGCTCTTCCTGTCGCTCCCCCGGCTCAAGATGCACCGGTACGCGGTCATCTCCGCCGGCATCAAGGGCATGCAGGGCACGGTCATGCTGTCGGACAGCGCGCCTGCGTACAAGCAGAAGTGGAGGATGCACAGGGAGCTCAAGGGGTACCTGGACACGAAGGCCGCGGGCCAGGAGGATAGAGCTCTTTACTTATCGTCGCTCCGCGTCTTCGCCGAGCGGATGGTCGACGTGCTCGAGATATCCGCGCCGGACGCGGTGCTCGGCGACGGCGCGCCGGCGATGGGCGGAGACGGCTTCCAGGTCCTCTACCCCACGGCGGAGATGGTGGCCGTCGGCGGCACGAACCCGGTGCGGGTCGACCGCGTGGCGGCGGAGCTCCTCGGCGTGTGGAACAGCCCCGCGCTCGCGCGCGAGCTCGGCGGCCACCGGACCTCGCCGCTCATCGACGCCGCGGCGAAGCGCTTCGGGCTGGAGCTCAAGGCGACGGCGATCACGGGAGACGGGGCAGATCTCCTGAAGAGCCCGAGGCCCGTGCATTACAAGGCGATGGCGCCCTTCCGGCTCGACTGGGAGCCCGGACAGGCAGCCTTGCCCGGCGGGCCCGCCAAGGGCCTGGATCCCGCGCCGCCGGCCTCGCAGGAGGCGCCCGAGGGGAAGCAGGGCGGCGGGTCGGACGGAGGCCCTGCGAAGCCGGAGGCGCACGCGTCACCGCTGCCGCCGGGAGAGCAGATCGTGCTCGACGGAAAGGCCGACGACGCGGCGTGGAGCCGCGCGAAGGCCGTGTTGTGGGACACCGACTATGCCGGCAAGCCCACCGGATACCCCACGCGGGCGCGCTTCCTCTGGTCGAAGCAGGGGCTCCACGCGCTCTTCGAGCTCTCGAACGCAGGGCTCAACACGGATCGCTCGAAGCCGGTCGGCGCGGAGCGACATGGTCTTTACAAAGAGGACTGCATCGAGCTCTTCCTGACGCCGGCCCCGGGCTCGCCGAGGCGGTATTTCGAGGTGGAGATCGGGCCGTTCGGTCATTTCTTCGATATCGCCATCGACCGCGACGCGCGCCAGGAAGACACGGCGTGGTCGAGCGGCGCGACGATCGCGACGCGCCAGGACGCGCAGGCGCGCACGGCCGTCATCGAGGCGCTGCTGGCGGCGCCGGGGATCGTGGACGCGCTCGCCCCGAACGCGCGGCTGCCCATGAACCTGTACCGGATGGAGGGCAAGGATCCGCGGCAGTACCTCGCGTGGAGCCCGCCCCGCACGAGCAAGCCGAACTTCCATGTCCCCGAGGCGTTTGGAACGCTCGTGATCGATCCCTGAGCCGGACAGGCATTCCAGCCATCGCTTCGCTGGTGACGGAGCACGCTCCGCGGATTTGACCCGGCGGCGCCTCCTCGGTTACGAGCGCAGGATGCCGATCGATCTCGCCGCCCTGCTCCGCTCGGTCGAGCTGCGACGCGAGGACGAGACCACGGATCCCGGGCCGCTCTCGGCCACGTGGGAGGACCCCGCGGCGTTCCGGCGCGCCCTCTTCGCCTTCGCCGCCGAGCGGACTGGCACGCTCAAGAGCCGCGCTGGAACGGCCTATGACGTCTACGCCGACGCCGTGCTGCGGCACGCCGCCTCGGACAGGATCGCCTTCGTCGAGGTGCCGAGTCGAGGGGTTCCGGGGCGGCTCCGGTTCTCCGAGCTCCACGCGCGCGCCTCCGCGCTCGCCGCGGCGTGGACGCCCCTCGGCGTCAAGCCCGGCGCCGCGATCGCGATCGTCCTCCCGCCCGGCGTGGCCGGCGTCGTGGCGCTCGCCGCCGCGCTGTACGCCGGCGCGTGCGTCTCCTGGATAACGCCAACGGGCGATCTCGCGCTCGCGGCCGCCATGGAGGCCCTCGCGCCGGCCCACGTCGTGCTCGATCCGAAGGCGCCCGCGAAGGTGGGCGAGAAGCTCGCGAAGAAGGCGCTCCCGATCGCGGCCCCCCCGCGCGCCCCGGCCGCGGGCCCGCACGCCTACGCCCCGAAGGAGCCGTGCCTCGGCGCGCTCTCCCCCCTCCGCGCGCCGTTCGGGACAGCCACCCTCGTCCCCGCCGAGGCGGTGGTCTCGAGCGCCCTCTCGGACGCGATGCTGGTCCATCGCCTCGCGCCCGGAGAGCGGCTGTCGGCGCCGGGGTTCCACCACGAACAGGCCTTCTTGCCCATGGTGCTGTCGGCGTGGCTCGCGGGCGCGGCGTACGTCTCCGTGCCGCTCGCCACCTTCCAGTCGACCCCCGCCGTCCTCGACGCGGAGGGCGTCAACGTGCTCGGCCTCTCCGCGTCCGCCACCGCGGCGCTGCGCGCCTCGCCCCGCGCGTGGCCGGGCTCGCTCAAGGCGCTGTTCCGCGACGTGGGGGAGCCGCTCGACTGGATGGAGACGCGCGCCGCGCTCGCCGGGAACAACCTCGGCAAGCTGCCCCTCTCCAGCCTGCTGCTCGACACGGCGGCGGGGGGCACCGTGCTGTTCT
The DNA here is from genome assembly GCF_051527395.1 of Sorangium sp. So ce281. NCBI lineage: Bacteria > Pseudomonadati > Myxococcota > Polyangiales > Polyangiaceae > Sorangium > Sorangium sp. So ce281. The sequence goes on along the minus strand of NZ_CP150322.1, from coordinate 300,866 downwards.
CGGCGCGGCGTCCTCAGGGGATCAACGCCAAGACGCTGCCTTCTCCCGGGGTGCCGTGGGACCTCTTCGATCCCGCCACGAAGAAGCCCACGCCCGGCGACGCCGGCCTGTTCGTGCGGCGCGGCGACGAGCCGGACAAGGACGGCTATTTCCTGCTCGCCCGCGTGGCGTCGGAGTACCTGTGGGGCAGCACGCTCACCCCTCGGCGGTCAGCGCGGGTGTTTCCGGGAGAGGCCTTGTCGCTCGCGGTGAGCGAGCTGCCTTTCTGCGAGGGCGCGGCCGTGGTGCCCTTGCCGGGCGCGGCCGCGCGCGGCGACACGCGGTTCGTGCTGTGCGTGTTCATCGGCGCACGGCAGAGCGAGCCGAGCTTCGCCGACGCGATCGACAAGCTCGTCCGCGAGCGCCTCGGGCCAGACTACACCCCCGACGCGGTGGAGCTCTTCCCGCTGTACGGACGCGGAGAAGGCAAGAAGGTCGACCCGGAGTGGTGCGCCTCCAACTACCGCGCCGGCCGCCTCCACGCGCGCGCCGCGAACCCGGGCGTCGCCGCGCTCGTGGAGCTGCGGCGGCGGCTGACCTCACCGCCCCCTCGCGGGGAGACCGGCGGATGAGCCTCGGGCCGCGGCCCGCTCGGGTGGGAATCACCTCCCACCTGCGGGGAATTGGGTCCTCGCCGGCGTGACGGGTACGTTCGCGCTCGGCCGCCCGTGTATGACAACGAGATCAGGCAGGCGCTGGACCGAGGGCTCCAGCTCATCGGCACACAGGGAGTGTCCCTCGCCCCTTGAACAACGCCGACGACGCCCGCCCGTACATCGAGAGCGCGCTCCGGGCCATCGTCTCGGATCTCGATTGGCACCTCGGCGTGGACGGGATGCGAGCGATGATGGCGCCCCCTCGGGTCAACCCGCTGGCGCGCGTGATCCTCACCACCTCGACCATGGTCCGCCAGCACGTGAACGGCATCACGGAGTACTTGCGAGGCACGCTGATCGACGAGACCACCGCGATCAACGGCAATTTCATGAGCTGGACGGAGTGGTACGGGGGCGTCTTCAACGCGGTGCCCGCCGCGTTCTTTCCGCCTCGCGACAAGGCGGTCATGTACGATCCTCGCCCCAAGATCGGCGTCACGACCGCGGCCGCCGCGCTTGCCGGGGTCCACGTCTCCAGCACCCAGGAAGTCCGTATTCGGCTCGCCACGACGCACATGGGCGGCGCCATCGCCCGCACGAAGGCGGATCTCCAGACAGCGCTCGAAGCGGAGCTGCAGATCCCCCGGCGCCTCCAGCATCCAGAGAGGGTGCGCCAGCACCTCTGATCCCGAAAACTTCACTCCTCCCCTGGCCTCGGGCATGCTCGCGCTCCTGCGAGAGGAGCGCCTTCCATGTCCGGTCCCCAGGTCGTCGCCGGCGCGACCATGATGTGCAGCTTCGGGCTCGCCCCCTCGACGCTCGCCGTGCTCCCCGTGAAGGGCGTGCTCGCGAGCGCGCCCTCCGCGAACATCGCCGACATGGCGGCGGTGGTGACCATCCCCCCGTTCGGCGCCTGCACCTCGCTCGCCAATCCGACCGTGGCCTCGGCCACCGCGGCCGCGCTGGGCGTGCTCACGCCCATGCCGTGCGTGCCGGTCCCGGCCGGGACGTGGCTGCCGGGCAACACCAAGGTGATGATCAAAGGGCCGCCGGCCACCGACGTCTCCTGCAAGCTCATGTGCTCCTGGGGCGGGGTCATCCAGGTGCTCAATCCAGGGCAATTCAAGGTGATGGACGTCTGAGGCATGCTCGATCCCGCGCTCCTCGACAAGGCGCTCTCAGGCGGCGGAAAGGACGCCGAGGACGGCCGTCTCTCCGCGCTCGAGAGCGCCATGGCGAACGACCCGATCGGCGGCGCGGATCTGGCCCGGAGCGCCCTCGAAAAAGGGGTGACCGACGTGCGCGTCATCACCGCGTATGCGCTCGGCCTGTTCGCGGAGCAGGGGCCCCAGGCGCTCGCGCCGATCTTCACCTCCCTCCGGAAGGCCGTCGCCGAGAGGTGGAGCGCGCTGCGCCCCGCGGAGCGCAAGGAGCGGACGGTCGATGGGGCGTATTCGACGCTCTTCCGGACGATCGTCCAGCACATCGACGTCCATGAGAAGATGAAGGACGCGACCTTCAGGCAGTGGAGCCGCGCCGATCACGACGCCGTCGGCGGGCCCGCGCTCCTCGCCTCGGCCGCGCTTCGAGAGGCCATCACCCAGGTGCTCCCGGCGCCTCGCTCGACGGACGCGCTCTCCGAGCTGGAGGCCCGCGTGAGGACGCACTTCGATCGGATCGCCGCGCCCGCCAGGCCGGCCCCGCGGCCCGAGCCGCCCGCCGACATCGCGCCGGAGGCCCCGGAGGCCCCCGAGGACGACCCAGCTCCCGCCTCGGAGACAGTGCCCGCCCGCGTCTCTCCCTGGCGCGCGCCGGACATCTCCGCTCCTTCGGGCACGCTGCGCATCTCGCCGGCGTTCGCGCACCTCCTCCGGAAGCTCGAGGCCTTCAGCCTGCTGGTCGAGAGCGGGCAATATCCGAAGGCGGCGGTCGTCGCGGACGACCTCCGCCGCACCCTCAAGAGCTTCGATCCCAAGGTGTTCTTCCCCGACGTCTTCGTGCCCTATTTCCAGGCGCTCTCCTCGCACATCGACGAGATCGCGCCCTGCTGGGAAGAGATGGGCAGTCCGCGGTGGGAGGCGCTGGAGCAGCTCTACCAGGTGGACCTGGACGCCTTCGTGGACGGGTGACCGGCGGTGGCCGCGCCCGCATTGCCCGCCTCCTCCGGCCCGCCGGACGCGCCCCCCGCGGGTGAGCTGGAGTCGGCGCTCGCGAAGCACGCGCGGCGATTCGAGCCGTGGGCGCTCTACCGGCTCGTCCAGCGCCTCTTTCCGGGCCGCCCCATCCACCTCCGGGGCCGCTCGTCCGCCGCGCCGCAGCCCTCGGCCGTGGATTCCATCGGATTCGGCCCCGCCGGAGTGACCATCACGCTGAACCTGGGCCTCCGGTCGGCCACGTCGGCGCTCCCGTCGTATTTCCGGGAGCTGGAGGCCGATCCGCGGCTCGGGCCGCCCCTCTTCACGCTGATCGAGCGCATCGACGCGGCGCTCCTCCGCGACAGGCTCGAAGCCCTGGACCCCGGATCGAGCGGCTGGCTCGCTCCGGCGGGGCGGTACCTCGGCGAGAGGCTGCGGCAAATCTCGCGGCTCGCGACGCCCTCGGGGCTGCATTGGCTCTTTTCGCGGGCATTCCCCGAATTTCAGGTCTCCGTCCGGAGAGGGATGTTCACCGAAAGGCTCGCTGCCATGGCGGCCGAGCTCGGGCGAGCGGCGCTCGGCTCGGCCATGCTCGGCGGCACCGTGCGCTCACCGACGTGGGGGTTCGACGTCGTGCTCAACAAGACGTGGAACGACACGTGGACCGAAAATGACTGGCCCGTCGAGGTGATGCGCCGGCTGAAAAACACGGTATGGCGCGGGCTCGACCCCACCGAGGCGCTCCTCCGCGTCTGGCTCGTCGATCCGGACGGGCGCGCGGCGCTCCGGCTCGGCGACGGCAGGGTGGGAGTGGAGCCCCTCGTCGTGGCCTCGCGGCCCGAAGTGCGCCTGATGTTCGAGGGTCGCGCGCCGCGCTCGCGCGGCGATTGAAGCGGGGCGGACCGGGGCTGCACCGCGCTTCTTTGGCCCTGGGCGCTGGACCGTGAAATGCTGGCCATATCGCGCTGGAAGGCGGTCAGGCTCGTGACGCCTGCTCCGCGGTGTGAGAGCCCGCGCCCAGGAGAAGATCGTGAGCAATCAATTTCCCTATCCTTTCCCAGAACGGTTCCGTTCCCGGCTGATGCTCCGTTACCGGACGCGCATCAGCGGGACGGAGGCGCAGAAGAAGCTGCCCTTCCGGCTGCTCGTGCTCGGCAACTTCACCGGGGACCACGCTCACGCCGAAGGTGAATACGCAAACCGGGCCTCCCACCTCCCCTCCCTCTACGACAGGCCCATTCGCTCGTACGTCTTCGGCGTGCTGGGCGCCAGGGTGGACAAGTTCATGGGGGAGCTGCTCCCCTATGTGAAGCTCGAGCCGGGGCTCGCCACCGACCTGCCCGGGACCATGACGAACCTCCAGCTCACGGGCGCTCTTCCCGCCAGCAAGGCGCCCGAGGGAGCGCCCGAGAGCGTGCAAGTGAAGCTCTCCGGCTCGGCGAGCTTCACGAGCACCGAGGACCAGAACGGCCTCTGCAAGGTGGCCGGCAAGCTCTCCTTCGGCGCCCAGGTCGAGCTCGTCGCTGACAGCCTGCCCACGATGATCGACGCGGGCCTCGGCGGCGGCGGCAAGGTGCGCGGCCTGTTCACGATCCCGGCGCGGGACGAGCCCGTCGGCGTCGTCGCGGGCGTGGTCGAGACGGTCGGCAAGGGCGAGAGGGCCTTCAGAACGAGGCTTTACGTCCAGAAATCGGAGCAGGACGACACCAAGGTCGTGGCCACGCCGATCACGATGACTCAGTGGGCAGGCCTGGTCCCGGACGAGCAGAAGGGCTTCGCCGTGGACGCGGCGGCGGCCGTCGATCGGGCGACCCAGCAGGTCACGGACGCGGGCGCGCAGAAGACCGCCACCGACGCCCTGAGCATCGATGCCCTGCCGGACGCCGTGAAGACCGCGCTCGGCGCCACGACGCTGCAAGACGCGAAGGACGCCGCCGACGCCTCGGTGAAGGCCGCGGCCGCGGCCAAGGGCGCCGCGGACACCGCGAAGACCGCCACCGATGCCTCGGCGACCAAGGTCGCCGCGCTCGACGGCAAGAGCGGCGCGGATCTGGACAAGGCCGCTGCCGACGCGGAGGCCGCGCTGCAGAAGGCCCGCGACCTGAACGATTTCGCGAAGTCGGCGGGCGGGGCCGCCAAGGACGCCGCCAGCGCCGCGAAGGCGGCTTACGACGCGCTCGCCGCCCTGATCGCCAAGGGGCAGAGCGCCACCGCCGCGGACGCCACCGACGCCGGGACCCAGGTCCGGAAGGACGTCGCCACCAGGGCCCAGGCCAGCGCCGAGGGCGTGAAGACGTCGTCGGACGCGCTGAACGCCGCTCCCCTCTCGCCGATCCCGCCGGTCGTGCCGAACGGCAAGATCCCCTTGAACGCCGAGCGCGTCCTGCCGTTCGACTCCATCGCTGCGTTCCATCCGGACACCATCGCGTCGAACATCCCTGAGCTGAACCGCCTCGGGATCATCAGCGAGCTGCTCGGATCGCTCAAGAGCGAGCTGCGCAACGTGCCCGCGCTCCGCGACACGATGCGCGCCGCCCTGGAGAACGACACGTCAGGCCTCCTCGCCCTGCAGGCCGCTCTGCAGCCCGGCTACCAGCAGCTCGCCATCGTGAAGCCCGCGGCGCCCCTCGTCGCGTCGGCCGGCGGCCCGCCGGAGCTCCAGAGGGCGGTGCTCAGCGCGGTCGGCTCCTCCGTGGGAGAGACGGTCGACAAGAACGGGGCGCTGGCGCTCGTCAAGCTGGAGGGCCCGGCCCCCCAGAACGGCGCGCCCGTGCGCTATTCGAAGGTCGAGTTCCGCGATCACGACGTCACCGTGAGCGACGGCGCGAGGCTCATGAACGAGCTCGCCGCGCTCCTCCTCAACGTCGACATCGTGACGACCAAGCCGACCGGGCCTCTTTCGCCCGGCTCGAAGCTCAAGCTGTATTCCGGCAAGGGCGCCAACCTGAGCGAGCTCCTCGACGTCTGCTCGAAGCTCAGCGCCCAGGTGGATCGACAGCTCAGCGAGTACCTGGACAAGGTCTACCACACTCCCGCGGTCCAGGAGCTGGAGCGGAACTGGAAGGGGCTCGAAGATCTCTGCCAGTACGTCCAGCAGGAGAACATCGTGATCGATTTCCTCGACGTCACGCGCGAGGAGCTGCGCAACGACTTCCTGGATCACGACTCCGACATCTTCTCCAGCGCGCTCTTCCGCAAGGTCTACATCGAGGAGTACGACCGGTACGGCGGGGAGCCCTTCGCGACCATGCTCGGCCTCTACGAGTTCGAGGACGTGCGGGGCGACGGCGCCGACATCAAGTGGCTGCGCACCATGTCGAAGATCGCGGCGTCCGCGCACTGCCCGTTCCTCGCCTCGGCGAACAGCAAGTTCATGGGCAAGGACTCGATGCAGGACGTGGCCGATCTGGCCGATCTCGACGCCGTCCTGTCCAACCCGAAGTACGGCAAATGGGACGCCTTCCGCGACGAGGACTACGCCGCCTACATCGGCCTGATCCTGCCGCGGTACCTCGTCCGGACGCCGTGGGGCTCGACGGGAGAGCCCGAGCTCGGCAACGAGATCGCCTATGAAGAGACGGTGCACCCCGAGCGGCCGGGCGACGAGAACAACTTCCTCTGGGGCAACCCCGTGGTGCTGTTCGGCAAGAACCTCATCCGCTCGTACGCGACGAGCGAGTGGGCGCAGCACATCCGCGGCCCGAAGGGCGGCGGCAAGGTGGACGGGCTCACCGTCTTCTCGTACACGCGCAAGGACGACGAGATCGTCTACGGCACGAGGGCCATCGGGGTCGACGGCAAGGAGGAGTTCCTCCCGCCCGTCGAGATCGTGATCCCCGATTACCGAGAGTACCAGTTCGCGAGGAACGGGCTCATCGCGCTCGTGCACAAGAAGGGCGAGGCGGTCGCCACGTTCTTCAGCGCCCAGTCCGTGAAGAAGGGCAGGACCTTCCTCGAGGACGTCGCGACGAAGAACTCCTTCCTCGTCACGAACCTCGCGTACACCTACTCGATCACGATCATCGCGCACTACGTCAAGGCGATGGTGCGCGACTACATCGGGTCGACCGCGGACGGCGACTACATCCAGAAGTCGCTCGCCGAGTGGCTCTCCGGCTACGTCACCACCGTGACCAACCCGGACGATCTCACGCTCCGCTACTACCCCTTCAAGGCCACCTCGGTGACCGTCGAGCCGAAGCCCGGACCGTTCGGCTGGTACAAGTCGGTCATCTCGGTCCTCCCGCACGTGCAGTTCGAGGGCATGGACGTCGAGCTGCGCCTCGAAGCCAGCCTGGGCGGCAAGTGATCCCGAAGCGATCCGAGGAAAGGACGAGCTGCCATGCCTGAATACAGAAGAAGCCTCGATATCTACCAGGGATACAACTACAAGAAGGACAAGCAGACCCCGGTCGGCTACCTGACCAAGATCAAGGTCGCCGGCACGGATCTCACGGTCGATCAGACCTGCAAGGACCCGACGAACCCCACCACGGATCTCAAGTGCGTGGCGGTGCTGAGCGGCGCCCTGTGGGAGACGGGCGTCACCGACGCGGTGTACCTCTCCGGCCAGGTCTCGGCGCCGAACCGGCAGACCCTCGCGAGCCTGATCATCAACAGCCTGACGAGCGTCGAGGTCGTGTACCAGTTCGCGGTGTACGACTACGACCCCGTCGCGAAGAAGTACTACCTCGCGTTCCACGCGAACCAGACCGACATGAACGGCCTGCTCGAGAAGCGCGGGGAGGACCTCAACGTCTCGGTCGCCGACGACGCCTCCCTCGAGGTGCAGTCTCCGATCAACTACTCGTTCCAGATCGGGATCAAGCCGCAGCCCAGCGCGCAGACCCTCCACATCGCGACCGCCGATCAGAAGAACGTCGTCAAGTCCTGGGGCCTGGCCCTCGGCTGACGGGAGACGACATGGAGAGCCTCGCCCGCGTCGACTGGCACCTCGGACAGATCCTCCGCCCGGAAGACTTCGAGTCTCTGGAGGAGTCCCTGTCCGAGGAGTCTCGCGCGCGGGCCGAGGCTCCCGGGCTCCCGGCGTACGGCTGGATCGAGCTGGAATGGGATCCCGGCGACCTCTCGCGCGGCATCCTGCGCCTCGAGAGGGCGACGGCCGCCATGCCGGGCGGGCCGATCGTGCGCTCCTCCGACAACCTCGCTCTCCCGGAGCCCGTGAAGCTCAAGGCCGCGGGCACGCCCGAGGTCGACGTGTACTTCCACGTGCTCCCCGCGGAGCCCGCCGAGGGCCAGCGGGCGGGCGCCGTGGGGACCCCCCGCGTCACCCTCCGATCCGAGCTGTCGTTCAAGGAGGCGTCCGCGCGCGGCCGATCGCTCCACGTGGGGCGCTTCGAGACGCGGGACGGCAAGGCGTTCCACGTCGCTCCGGCCGTCGTCCCACCCCTCCTCCGGCTCCGATCGACGCCTCATCTCCACGCCCGCCTCGTCGGGTTGCGAGACCGGCTCACCCGGTACTCCGACGAGCTCCGCAAGCACGTGGCCCAGGCCCGGAGGTCGGCCGGCCCCACGCAGGCCTTCCTGCGCGGGCGCGGCGAGGTGATGAAGGCCGTCGCCCTCCTCGACGACGCGCTCCTCGACGCCCCGCAGGGCGCCGAGAGCCGCTCGCACGCGCGCCTGCACCCGCACACCGTGCTCGCGGCGCTGCGGTCGCTCCTCGTGGAGCTCCACCTCGTCGAGGGCACGCTGCCCGACAGCCTCCTTCCGAGGTACGATCACGACGACCTCGGCGGCCTGTTCGGCGACTTGATCCACGCGATCGAGGCCCGGATCGACGGGCTGCCCCTCACGACGCCGACCATCCAGCTCGTCGAGTCGGAGGGCCGCTTCGTGGCGCAGGACATCCCCGAGGACGTGCTCGACGCGCCGGAGATCTACCTCGTGATCGAGCGCCCGACGCCGTACGGCGAGATGCCCCTCGAGCGATACAACGTGCGCCTCGGCGAGCCGAGCCGGCTGCCATGGATCAACCAGCACTCCACGCGCGGGATCCGCCCCGCCCGGACGAGCGCCTCCCCCGCCGACTTCGGCTCTCGGTTCGACGTCTACGCGCTCCCGAAGCCCGACGGCAAGCAGCGGCAGCGGCTCGAGGGGCACCGCGTGGACACGCAGCGCATGGAGCCGCACCGCCTGGACACGCAGCGCGTGGAGCCGCACCGCCCGGACACGCAGCGCGTCGCCACGCCCGAAGAAGAGTGGAAGTACGTGCGTGCCAGCCGCTCCATCGGCTTCCTGCGCCCGAAGGAGCTGGAGGGCATCCGCGCCGCCCTCTACTGGACCTATCCGGCGAGCACGGCGCGCTGAGGGCGGACGATGAGCCTCCTGGGACGTCTGGCCGGTGAGCGCATGGAGCCCGCGCTGAAGTCGGTCGCGCGGAACCTCGCGACCGTGCTGAACGCGAAGAAGGGATATGCCGAGGCGGCGGAGGTCTTCGGCCTCGGCGACTACGACGAGCACCTCGCGACGACCCCGCTCATCGAGACCCTGGGCCGCGAGATGCTGAAGCTCATCGAGGACTACGAGCCGCGCGCCGAGAAGCCGGTGCTCACCTTCCTCGGCGCGGACAGCACCCTGTACGCGGCCTTCCAGCTGCAGTGCGAGGTCGAGGGGAGCCCCGCGGCCTTCTGGATCCGGATGCACACGATCCTGCGCTACGTGACCGTCGAGCCCATGGCCCCGGGGCCGGACGGAGGGAGGGCGCCCGCGTGAACGACCGGCTCGCCGCCACCCTGACGCTCACCTGCGGCGGCACGGCCCACACGATCGAGGGCGGCAACGTGCGCGGCTTCTCGCTCCGCCTCACGCCGTGGGGCGCCGAAGGAACGGTGGAGTTCGTCCTCCAGGACGACCAGACACGAGGCGGCCAGTACACGGACGGCGTGCTCGCCGACTTCCAGAAGCCCGATCTCGCCGAGGTGAGCCTCTCCGTCGCCGCGGTGCGCTCGGACGCGCAGAAGGACGCTACCATCCCGGCGATCGCGACGCGCGGCCTCGTCGTCGAGCGGAGCGTGACCGAGAAGATCCACGACAAGGGCTTCGCGGAGCGCCCGGTGCTCTACCGCAGATATCGGGTCCGCTTCGTGGACGCGGCGCGCGCCCTCTGGAGGCAGCACCACCCGACGCTGCTCACCGTGGACCAGTCGTTCCAGGACGTCCTCGACGCCAACAAGGGCGACAAGATCGCGCTCTCCTACGACTGGGACACGCTGTCCGCCGCGGTGCCGATGGTGTTCTTCCACCTCCACAGGGCCGCGGGCGCGAGCTTCTACGATCTCGTGATCTGGTACGTGAGCCACAAGGCGGGCGTCCTGACGTTCGATCACACGGCCGGGACCTACAAGCTCTCCAAGACCAAGGACGCCTCGGGGACGGCGGCGGTCCTGCCGCGCGAGGACGTTGTCGACTTGACCTGGGAGATCGCCGAGCCCGTGCGGTACGCCCCGCGCGTCCTGAACGTCTCGGCGGCGTCCCCGGAGCTCTCGGCGATCACGAACCAGGACGCCGCGACTGGCATTTACGAGGACATGGTGATCTGCACCGACGTCGCGCAGGAGGGCGACGATCAGGTGACCGCCGAGACAGCCCGCGCGCGCGCGCCCGCGACCCGGTTGGCCCTCTCGTTCGCGCGGTTCCCCGCCGTGCCTGTCTCCCCGGGCAGCCTGGTCACCGTGTCGACGAGCGGCGGGTTCCCGAGCTCCATCCGCACGCCCCCGGGCGACCTGCGCGTGCTCGATCTCTCGATGTCGGCGCGCGCGCTCGATCAGGGCCCCGAGGCGGACTACGGCGACACCGCGACGGGGTTCGAGATCGAGCTCGGCCTCCTGCTCGAGGACCAGGACGACCCCTTCGTGTCCCTCCCGCCGTTCGTCCCCCCGAAGTTCCCGGGCTACCTCGAAGGAAAGTGCGTGAGCGCGGTCGGCGAGGACACCGACGTCACCTACGAGATCACCGCGAACGAGACCACGTCCGTGGACGAGTACAAGGTCGAGATCCCGTCCTTCGAGAGCAAGCAGATCAAGGCGCCGTACATGTCGGCGCAGGCGACGGGCACCTTCTACCTGCCCGTCTACAAGAACGAGCGGGTGCGGCTCGCGTGCTTCTTCGATCGCGCGGAGATCGTCCGCGTCCTCGACCACCGGCCCGGCGCGCGGGTGCCGCAGGACGGCCAGGGGCAACACCTGCTCTTCGGAAAATCCGACAAGAGCAACACCTCGATGCTCCACGACTACCAGAGCGACAAGCCGGTCCTCCGCGTGCTCCGCACGAACGAGAACGACACGGTGCTCCTGCGCCTCGAAGAGGGCAAGATGACCCTCAAGGTCGAGGAGACGGAAGGGGGAGGGTCGTAGTCGTGGGCAAACTGGTCTGCACCGTGGAGCTCGACAAGGTGGCGGGGATCACCGTCACGATCGAGAACAAGGACGACCAGATCACGCAGACCGTCGCCATGAACGGGACCTCGATCACGCTCACCGTGAAGGGCTCCGACGCGACCAGCACCATCACGCAGACCTCCGCGAAGGTCAGCGTCTCGTGCAAGGAGTTCGAGGTGACGGCCTCCGAGACGATCACCATGAAGTCGACCAAGGCGTCCACCTACCAGAGCGACGACACGATGACCGTGAAGAGCGCGAAGGACATGACCCTCTCGTCGGACAAGGACATCTCGGCGACCGGCACCAACGTGAGCGTCACCGGCAACACGAAGATCGCCCTCTCCGGAGGCGGTCAGAGCACGGTGGATCTGACGTCCTCCGCGGCCAAGGTCGCGTCGATGGAGGTCGACGCCACGGGGCAGACCAAGGTGAGCGTGTCGGGGGCGATGGTCCAGATCAAGGCCGACGCGACGCTCAACGCGGAGTCGACGGGCACGGCCACGCTCAAGGGCAGCCTCACCAACGTGCAAGGCCAGCTCGTGAACGTGGGCTGAGGGAGCGGCGACATGGACGAAGGACCCCAGTTTCGCGCCCTGTTCCACGAAGAGCTCGCGGCGCTCGATCACACCATCGAGGACGGCGTCCGCAGGGGCGACCTCGCGGCCGGGACGGACGATCCCGACGTGCGGAGGCTCATCGAGGCCATGGCGTTCTTCTCGGCGCGCACGCGCGCGTCCGCGAGCGCCGCGATGCGGGCGGCGATCATCCGCCTGGCCGGCGGCCTGCTCGACGATCTGTTCGCCCCGATGCCCGCGGCGGCGCTCCTCCAGGCGGACGGGTGGGGCCTCCTGGACGCGCCGATCGAGCTGCCGGAGAGCACGCAGATGCGGGTCGAGACCTATGACGGGCGGGCGTCGATCTTCTCGACGCGAGGCCCCCTGCACGTGCGGCCGATCCGGATCCGGAAGGCCGAGATCGCGAGGAGCGCGCGCGGCGCGGAGCTGCGCGTCCACCTCGCGGCCAGGGTGCCGCAAAAGGGCCAGATCGAGCTCCCGTTCTTCGTCCGGCGGCACGGCGACTACACCGCCGCGGCCGAGCTGCACGAGGAGCTGCGCCGCCACTTCCTGCGCGCGGTCGCGACGAAGGACGACGGGATCGAGTGCGCCTGCGACGTGTCGTTCGAGCCGCCCGCGCCCGCGAGGCCGTGGGACACCGGCGAGGGCGGCTCGCCGATCGACCGGATCCGCTCCTTCTTTCACGCCCCCGAGCAGGCCTTGCTCTTCCGCGTCTCCGTGCCGGCCGAAGGGCCCGCTCCCGAGCGGATGACGCTGACGATCTCGCTCGGCGCGAGCTTCCCCGAGCAGCTCTCGGTCACGGCCGACACGTTCGCGCTCTTCGTGGTGCCGATGCAGAACGCATGGAGCGATCTGGCCGAGCCGATCTCCGTGGACGGCACGAGCGACGCCCGGCAGGTCCGGCTGCTCCACTCGGCGCTCGAGGGGGTCGAGCCGGTGACGGTGCGCGGCATCTACAGGCCTGTCCAGAAGGTGCTGACGCCTGTCCCGCCGCGCTCGCTCTCGGGCGAGGAAGGGGACTCGTACGAGGCGCTCTTCCCCGAGGACGGCAGCGTGATGGTGCGCGTCTCCTCGCCCGACGCGGTGACCGCGCCGTGGATCGCGCAGGTGGACGCCGTCTGGTCGCAGCCCTCGCTCTGGCAGAACGCGCGCGGCCCGCTGACCGTGCGGCCGCAGCGCAAGAAGGCCCTCGACGGCCTCGCGCTCCGCGTGCTCGGCAACGTGCGGCCGCCCCTGCCGAGCCCCCTCGCCCTCTCGCCCGAGAAGGGGCTGGACGTGCTCGCGCTCAAGCAGAAACCCACGCTCGAAGCGCGCGACCTCCGGGCGCTCCTCACGCTCTTCGGCGCCTCCGGCGCGAGCCCGTTCGCCCGGTTTCCGGGCCGGATCGCCGGCCTCACCGCGTCCTTCGCGCCGGATCCGATCGGCGCGCGCGGCCCGCGAAAGAGGGTGTATCGTGTGGAGATGCAGCGGCCCGCGGCGGGGGAGGAGGCGCTCGCGCCCTGGTTCCACCGGCAGGTCTCGGCGCTGCTCGACGCGTGGAGCCCCGAGCCCGCGGACGTCGAGACGACCTCCCCGCGCGCGGGAGATCAGGAGCTCTCGCCGTGACGCAGGTGGGCAGTCCATCCAGCCCGGCCGCGGCGCCTCGGGAGGACGGGTTGCTCCACCTCTTGCGCGAGGTGACGGCCGCGCACGCGAAGCTCGAGAAGATCATCGAGGACGCGTTCGACGCTGTGCCGGGCCTGCCCGATCTCGTCGTGCTCTCGACCGACATCTCCGACGAGCTGGACCACCTGCGAGGGCGGGTGTCCCGGAAGACGCGCGCGGCGCCCGAGAACGTGCTGCTGCCGCTCGTGTGCCTGTACGACGAGCGCGTGATGCTCCGCGCCGCCCCGCTCGGCGGGAGCGAGGAGTGGCTGCGCGTGCAGCGGCGCGACTACGCGCCTCGCGAGGACGGAGGAGACCTGTTCTTCGAGGAGCTCGCGCCCCTCGTCCCGCGCGCCGAGCAGCTCGCGAATCAGCCCCCCTCGGACGAGCGCGATCGGGTCCTGTTGCTCCTGACCCTGTATCGATTCTGCCTCTCGGAGGGCTTCACCGGCGGCTACGCCGGCGCCCCCGATCTGCTCCGCGAGCGCACGGAGGAGGTGCAGAACGCGCTGCGGCTCCTCGTGCCCCCGGCGCCCCGCGCCTCGCCCCTGGCGATTCCCCGGCCCCCGGAATCCTGGCTTGCGAGGCTGCGAAAGGCGCTCTCGCTCTGAGCGCCGATCGCCGCGGGTGAGGGCAGAGACAGCGCAGACGCCTTTTTTTTGTGGCCGCGCGCCGCCCGTGGTCAGATCCCCCCATGGAGCGCCTTGGCCCGGGGTCCGACGATGCCGCACCGGCGCCGCGCCCGTCCGCGCCGCCGGCGAAGGGCGGAGTCTCGCCCGAGCAGGCGCTCCTCGCCAGCGTCGAGGCCCGCCTCTCCGCCTCGCTCTCGAAGACGGCGGTCGCCGCCGTGCTCGCGCCGCTCCACGAAGCCGTCGGCCCGGGGGCAAAGGTCGACCCAGCGAAGCTCGTGGCCACCTTCGAGACCATCGAGGACCTGCTGGAAGCAGTGGGCTGAGCTGGGATGGATGTCGCGGGCGGCTCCGGCGTGGACGGGTGGTTCATCCTTGGGATCCTCGCGCTCGTCGTCGGGATCCTTTGCTTCGTCGTGCTCGCCGTGGGGTGGATCCGGAAGCGCCGCGCCGCCCAGGGGAAGAAGGCCGAGGACCTGGACCTCGCGGGCGCGTGGCGCAAGGCCGTCGCCGCGATGCCCCGGCGCGAGCGCGACGGCCCCGTGGTCGTCGTGCTCGGAGAGCGGCTGTCGGGGAAGACGACCCTCATCCGCGGAGCCCTGAAGCAAGGCGATCGGTACACGCCGGACGGCCGCGATCTGGACGTGTATTCAGGCAATGGACAGCGCGTCCAGGAGATCGCCGCAGACCTCCTGTTCGACCCGCGGCCCGAGGCCGAGGACGCGCTCCGCAAGCTCTGGAGGGGCGTGGCGCTCGAGGCGCTCCGCGTGATCGTGGTGGTCAATGCGAGCTCGCTCTCGTGGAATGAGGCCGGGCTGCGCGATCTCGGCCGCGTGGTGCGGCGCAAGCTCGAACTCCTCACCGATCTGCGCGGCTCTCCGGTGAACGTGCGCGTCGCGGTCACGCACTGCGACGCTCGCTCCGCCGGGTTCTTACCGCTCTGCGACATCCTCGAAGAGACCAACGCCCGCGGCCCGATCGCGCCGAGGGAGTCCGACGAGCTCCCCCCCGAGTGGCGCCGCGTGACGCCGCTCGGCGCCCGGACCACGAGGTTCCCCGAGCTCGTGGGCTTCGTCTCGTCGGAGGGCCCGGAGACGGTGCGGGCCCTCGGGCCGTTCTTCGAGTCGCTCCTCGCCTCGACGAAGGACGCGCCGATCGTCAACGGCGTGTTCCTCTCGGCCGCGGCCGAGCTGGAGCGCTTCCGCTCCACCGGCGACGCGCTGGCCGAGGATCCCGAGCTCGCGAGCAGCGACCGTCGAGCCCGGGAGCGCCGCTTCATCACGCGCGTGGGGCTCGCGCTGGCCGCGGCGCTGGCGCTCGGGGCGATCGTGTTCACGGTGCAGCGCAGCTCGGTCGAGCGCACCGCGAGCGCCGTCACGATCATGGCGGACGCGGTGAGCCACGGCGACAGGGTGTCGAGGACCGTCGAGGAGAGGGCCGCGGCCGAGGTGCTCCGGATGGACCGCTCTGCCTGGCTGTTCGAGTCGCGGCGCGCCGAGATCGAGGAGCGGTATCGGACCGCCGTCGAGGCGGGAATGCTGAATCCCAAGCTCCAGAGCACCGACCGCGCCGCGCGGATCCGCGCGCTCTCGGTGCTCGACGCGGGCAAGGAGGGCGACCCGCTGCGCGCGATCATCCAGAAAGACGAGGCCGCGTGGGCCGCCGCGCTCGGCATGTCGCCCCGGACCCTGAAGAGCTACCTGACCGTGAGCGACGGCGCGGGTCCGACCGAGAGGGAGCTCTCGAACCTGCCCGAGATCACCGCGTTGCCGCAGGGCTCTTCCCGCGCGGACTGGGCCTCTTTCTTCCGCCGCCTGTCGGACGTGCTGCACGGACAGCGCCTGCGGACCGAGCCCTTGAAGGAGCTCCAGGACAGCGCGGGGGAGCTCGATCAGGCGGTCCACGACGCCGCGGAGCAGTCGGAGCTCGACGAGGCGGCGCGGATACTCCAGGCCCGTCATCCGCACCAGAAGAACCTGTTCGGAAAGGGCACCACCAGCGACGCGGGCCCGTGGATGCAGGAGAACGCGGGCACGCTCCAGCACCTGCTCGCGGCCGTCCGGGGAGCCTCGCTCGACGGGCCGCCGGGCGCGGGCAAAGGCTTGCGGCAGGCCGTCCTGGACCTCCAGGTGATCGCCGTGCCGCCCGAGATCGTGGAGCCGAAAGCGAGAGAGGCCACGGCGGAGATGCCGTCGGACAATCTGCTCGATCGATTGAAGCAGCTCGTCGGGACGGCCGCCGCTCCGGCGGCCGGCGTCGCCTCCGCCGCCGCTCCGGCGGCCGGCGTCGCCTCCGCCGCACCGAGGTCGAGCGCCGCGCCGGCGGCCCCCAACGCGCCGGCGTCGGCCTCGGCGAGCGCGTCCTCGACCGCGGCGGCCAGCGCCGAGCCGGAGGCGAAGAAGCCGCCTGTCTACACCGTGGTCCTCGATGCCCAGTCGTGGAGCTTCGACATGGGCCAGTGGGCCCAGGCCATCGTCGCCGGCCGCGCGCTCGTCTACCTCGACGCCCTGTTCGCGGATTCGTCCAGGCGATCGGTGCTGTTCCCCAGGGACGCGGCGTATCCCCCCGTGCTCCCGCAGCCCGGGCGCGGCGCGTCCACGTACATCGATGGCCTGTACTCGCACGAGGCGTTCACGGCGGAGGTGGAGCCCGGCCTCGCGGGCTTCGAGGCCGCGCTCGCGAGCACGGGACTCGACGTCTCCGAGCGCGAGATCTACCTGCGCCCCACGCGCTCGGCGGCGTCGAGCTACGGCGCGGGGCTGCGCGACGCGACGGACGCGTATTACAAGAGCTTCCAGCTCTCGCGAGGCGGCGCCTCCGCGCTCGCGGCGGACGTGGCCGACATGGTGTCTCCGTCCTCGTTCTTCACCACCTTCCAGAAGCGCGTCGCGGATCAGGCGAGCATCCCGGGCTCGCCGGGGACGCTGCTCCGGCTCGTGGGAGACCCGGTCGCGGACTTCGGCCCGATCGCGCGGCTCCTGACCGGAGAGAACGGCAAGTATCCCGCGCTGGAGCCTTATTACAAGCTCCTCATCACGCTCGTCCCCTCGCTCTCGGACAGGGCCCCTCCGGCGCCGAAGAGGGACGCGCCGCTCGACGATCGCCTGGCCCCGATCGGCGCGCTCGCGCTCTCGGCCCTGCGCACCCCGGCGAAATCCCCCGACGCCGAGGTCGAGGCGTGGCTGAACGACGCGTCCGTGACCGAGTCCCTCCGCCGGCCGTTCCGCCTCGCGGTGCAGCGGGCGCTCGCGCTCGGGAAGGCCGATCTCGACCGCGCGGCGGCCGACGCGTACACAGCGGAGCTCCGCCCGTCCGTGACCCCGATCCTGGGGCGCTTCCCCTTCGACACGCGATCGACGGTGGACGCGCAGGCGGCCGACGTGGAGGCGACGTTCGGGCCCAAGGGCACCTTCTTCGCGTCGTTTGCGTCGCTGATCGGGCCGGTGTGCCGCGAGGGCCCGGCGGGCAGCTACACGCCCCTGGCGGTCCCCTCGGCGGGCGCGGTCGAGGTCCCGGCGGGGGCGCTCCGGCTCGCGTCGTGGGCGCAGGGCCTCCAGAAGATGCTCTTCGGGCCCGACGGCAAGCCGCAGCCCATCGCGTTCCGCATCAAGGCCCCTCCCCTCTCGCCGGTCGAGCCGGAGCGCACGATCACCCTGGCTCTCCTGCAGTCGGGGACAGCCACCTTCTATGCGTTCAATCAGGCCCCTTCATGGCAGCCTTTCCCGGTCGCGTGGTCGCCGGCAGGGGGCCAGGCCAACACATCGAGCGTGGGAATCCAGACCACGCCGACCGGCGGCGGCGAGCCCCGGATCCAGACCATCGACGTCGCGGCCGCGGACTTCTCGTTCTTCCACCTGATCCAGCGCGCCGAGGTCGCGGGCTCGAAGGTCACCTGGAAGGCCCCGCCCGAGTCCCCCGGGGACCCGCGGAGGTACGCTGCGTTCCTGTTCGAGCCGAGCCCCGCGGGGCTGCTCCGGGCGCCGTCCCTCGATTGAGCGCGGATCGCCGGGGAACCGGGGAGGACGAGGAGGACGAGGGAGGGGCGTCGCGGGCGCTCGCCGGCAAAGTGGATCCCTTTGCGCCTTCACGCGATAATCGCCGCGTGCGACTGCCCTGCCTGCCCCTCCCCTTGCTCGCGGCCGCCCTCGCGGCGCCGGCGGTGCTCGGGTGCAAGTCGCAGGTGCAGTTCCACGTGCGCCCGGACGACGCGCTGAACGAGAACCGGCCCTGCTACCTCGTGGTCCGCAACGTCGATTCGAAGACGTACCTCGAAGAGACGTACCAGGCGGCCTCTCTCCAGGTGACGGCGCCGGACGACTCGGTGCTGGAGACAGCCGTGGTGTTCCCCGGCACGAAGAAGGAGATCTCGGTGTCGCCGCCCGCGAAGGGGATGGTGGCGCTCTACGTCTTCTTCTACCACCCGACGGGCGACTGGAAGGCGATCTTCCCCTCCTCCGAGGCGACGTACGACGTCGTGCTGGAGGGGAGCCGGCTGCGCGTCGAGAAGAGGTGAGCCCGGGGCGGAGGCCAGCGGAGAGCGCGCTCGTGAACGGCGAGCACGTGCGGCTTAGAACATGTCTTTCCTGTCTTCGTTGCTCTTGCGGTGCGAGCCGTGGAACACCTTGAGGACGCCGAGCTCCGGCACCGTGTCATTGTTTTCGCCCCACTTCCACCAGCACTCCTTGGGGATGGCGTTGGAGCAGAACCCCTTGGCATCGTGCACGAGCGCCGTGTACACCGCGTTCACGACCGCGGATCGGAACGCTTGACGATACGCTTCATCCCCGAGCTTCTTGCTCCTCAAATATTTCCACGCTCGGTAGTACCACGAGAGGGCCGCGAATGCGCGGTGGTCGTGGCGCGGGCTGTAGAGAGCCCACACGTCGAAGCGCGGGGCGTGGATCGCGTTGCTACGATTCTCGCTCCCGAAGAAGTAGGCCCCTTCACCGACGATGCCGCCGCAGGTGAACGTGAATTGTTTGCCCTGAATCTTGTGGTGAGCCACGGACACCTGTTCGTCCTGTGGTGAGCGCGGCGCCTTGAACGTGTCGTACTTGACGAGAGACGGGGACTTCTTGTCGTCCGCCTTGATCCCGGTGTCGAAGTGGTACCCTCCCCAGGTGTAGAGGAGGAAGAACGACCACACGTTCTTGGCGTTCACGACATCCCTCGTGTTGACGTTGCCCTTGTCCCAGAGGACCGTGTCCTTCACAGGCAAGATCTCGATCATGTCGCGCACATGGGCGACCGCGTCGTCCTCCTTGGTCCCGTACCAGTAGTACCAGCGGTAGCTGGTCCAGCCGCACCTGTTCAAGAACCCTTCGATGCTGCGCACGGTGATGCTCAGCTTGAGCATCGCGAGCTTCTTCGTGAAGCTCTTGACGTAGCGATCGAGGCACCAGAAGTAGCAGTGGTATGTGGTTTTGCTGGTGTTCTTCAGCTTGGCGAGGAGCGACCTGGGCCCCTCGACGTCATGGTCCTGGTCGTGAGGCGGCCCCACCCAGGTGTAATGGACATCGATGATGGTCTTCATCCCGCGTCGCCTTCCGACGTCGGGTCGTATCACAGCGCGAGAGAAAGGAGCAATTGACGTCGGGCGCCGCGGCCCTCAATCGAACGTCTTGCTGCCGCCCGTACTCGTGATGCCCGTCTTCCTCGACCCCGTGCTGGAACCCGTCGTGAAGGGCTCGTAGAGCGTGTCGATCTTGGTGGGGTCCGTCAGCCACTCGAGCTTCGTGTTCGGGTACTCGTTGGCGAGGACCTGTGTCATCAGCGGAGAGATGTCCGTCCGCCTCTTCAAGACCGCCTCCTTGTAGTTGTCCATTCCCCAGATGAACGAGTCGAGCACGCCGAAGTTGGGCTGTGTCTTCGGCTTCGAGGAAGAGAGCTTCAGAGTGAGGCTGCTCAGCGGGGCGACCTCGGTCCTCAGCTTGGCGACCAGGACGCAGTCGAAGATCAGCGCGGAGTGGCTGCCCGCCGCGCTCGCATAGTCCTTGTGCCGGAACGTCCTCGTGGCCGACTGGCGCTTCAGCGGCTTGTAGTACGCCGCGTTGTAGGCGAAGAAAGGATACGTGCTGTGCGGCGCTTCCGCCCCGGTGCGCAGGCGCGCCGGGGCCCCCACCTTGCCGCCGTCGATCGTGGCCAGCCCATCCCCGAACGTGGTGAGGCGGTCCATGTCGAAAGAGTTCTTCTCCAGGACCGCGCGATCGGTGTCGGGCACCCACAGGACCTGGATCATCATCAGGTATCCGAGCTTCTTGGGATAGGAGGCGATGTACTCGATCGACATGGTTGGCTTGTCGACTCCGAGAGGCCGCCTGCCCCCCGCGTCCCACCACCACGGGTCGAGCTTCTCGGGCTCGGTCTGGTCCACCGCCAGCGCCCTCGCCGTCGGCATGTAGCCCACCACGACCCTGACATCGATGGTGTCGTTCAGCAGCTTGTAGACGAGCCGTTGCCCGGGCATGGCGTCCTGTCTCCTCGCGAGCAGGAAACGCCGGCACGCCCCCGCGTGTCAAATTCCGTGTCGACGGCTCCACCAGGCGGGCGCGGTCGTTCAGGTGAGGCGAGCCAGCAGGCGCCCTGCCGCGGCCGGGAACAGGCGGGGTGAACAGGAGCTTGCGGCCCGCGCGGGGTGCGCCATCGTCCCTCGGGCATGCCGATCATCACGGGAATCGCCCCCTCGCCCGACAAACCCGGCCACGTCGTCATCCTGGTGGATGGGGTCCCCTTCGCCACGGTGCCCGAGCAGGCCGCCGCCGGCCTGGCCCCCGGCCAGGACAGCCCCGGGGCCGCGGCCGAGTCGCCGCGGAAGACCGCCGCGGGCGAGGAGAAGACCTACGAGCGGGCGCTGCGGCTCCTGTCGTTCCGGGCGCGATCGGCCAGGGAGCTGGAGAAGCGCCTGATCGAGAAGGGCGAGCCCAGGGAGCACGTGACGACCGCCATCGAGCGCCTCACCGCGAACGGGCTGCTCGACGACGCGCGCTTCGCGGAGGCCAAGGCGCGCTCCGGCATCGTGGGCAAGCCCCGGTCGCGCCGCAGGATCGAGCAGGACCTCGCCCGCAAAGGCGTCTCGCGCGACGTGGCGGACGCGGCCATACGGCAGGTGATGGCCGAGGAGGGAACGGACGAGTCCGCCGTGGCCGAGCGGGCGGCGCGCAAGAAGCTCCGCTCGCTCTCGGGGCTCGCTCCGGCGGAGCAGCGGCAGAAGCTCTACGCTTTCCTCGCCCGCCAGGGCTATTCGCCCGACGTGGCGCGCCGGGCGCTGCGCGCGGTGCTCGACGCGCCGCCGTGAGCGGCGCCGCCGCGCCGGCCCCTCCGCGGTGCGGCGGATCACCCGGGCAACCCAAACACATTGTTTTTCTGCCCTTCTCCCGCCACCTACAGCACGCTACAAAGGGCCCATGTCGCTCGATCTGGAGGGCCCGCCGCTGGATCGCGCGGACGCTCGCGCGGTCCTCGCCGGCGGAGGCGAGATGGGCGCGCGCATGCGCGCGATCGACTGGTCGAAGACGCCGCTCGGGCCGGTCTCGTCGTGGCCGCAGAGCCTCAAGACGTGCGTGCGCATCGTCCTGACGTCGCGCCAGCCGATGTTCGTCTGGTGGGGCGACTCGCTCATCAATCTGTACAACGACGCTTACAAGTCGATCGTCGGCGGCAAGCACCCCGAGGCGCTCGGGCAGCCCGCGTCCGTCGTGTGGCGCGAGATCTGGGGCCAGGTCGGGCCGCGCGCCGCGTCCGCGATGCGCCGCGACGAGGGCACCTACGACGAGGCGCTCCTCCTCATCATGGAGCGGAACGGCTACCAGGAGGAGACGTATTACACGTTCTCGTACAGCCCTGTACCGAACGATCAGGGCGGCACGGGCGGAATCCTCTGCGCCAATACCGAGGACACGCGGCGGATCATCGGAGAGCGGCAGCTCTCGCTCCTCCGCGACCTCACGGCGCGGACCGCACACGGGCGCTCGTGGGAAGACGTGTGCGCGCGCAGCGCGAGCTCGCTCGCGACCAACCCGAAGGATCTCCCGTTCGCGCTCCTCTACGTCGTCGACCCGGACCGGCGGCGCGTGCAGCTCGCGGCCAGCACGGGGTTCGAGCGGGGGCACGCCGCGGCCCCCGCGACCATCGCGCTCACGGACGAGTCGCCGTGGCCGCTCGCCGCGGTGCTGCGAGAGCACGAGTCCTGCCGCGTCGTCGAGATACCGGCTCACCTCCGCGATCTCCCGACCGGCGCATGGCAAAGGCCGCCGACGCGGGCGGCCGCGCTCGCGCTCTCCCCTCCGGGCGAGACGGGGCGCGCCGGGGTCCTGATCGTCGGGCTGAATCCATTCCGCCTCTTCGACGACGATTACCGCGGCTTCCTCCACCTCGTCGCCGGCCAGATCTCCGCCAGCATCGCCAACGCGCAGGCGTACGAGGAGGAGAAGCGGCGGGCGGAGGCCCTCGCCGAGCTCGATCGCGCGAAGACCACGTTCTTCGGCAACGTGAGCCACGAGTTCCGCACGCCCCTCACGCTGATGCTCGGGCCGATCGAGGACGCCCTCGCGTCGGCGGAGCGGAGCCTGTCGGGCGCGGATCTCGAGACCGCGCACCGCAACGCGGTCCGGCTCCTCAAGCTCGTCAACGCGCTGCTCGACTTCTCGCGCATCGAGGCGGGCCGGCTCCAGGCGTCGTATGAGCCGACCGATCTCTCCGCGCTCACCGCGGATCTCGCGAGCGCCTTCCGCTCGGGGATGGAGCGCGCGGGGCTCGCCTTCGAGGTCGATTGCCCGCCGCTGCCCGAGCCCATCTACGTCGATCGCGAGATGTGGGAGAAGATCGTCCTCAATCTCCTCTCGAACGCGCTCAAGTTCACGTTCGAGGGGACGGTCTCGATCGCGCTCCGCGCGCACGGCGACCGCGCCGACCTCACCGTGCGGGACACCGGGACGGGCATCCCGGATCGGGAGCTCTCGCACCTGTTCAAGCGCTTCCATCGGGTCCAGGGCGCGCGATCCCGCACGCACGAGGGGTCCGGGATCGGGCTCGCGCTCGTCCACGAGCTCGTCCGCCTCCACGGCGGGACCATCCAGGTCACGAGCGAGCTCTCCGTGGGGACGTCGTTCACGGTCTCGCTGCCTCGCGGGGCCGGGCACCTGCCGAAGGACCGCGTGAACGCCGCGCGGACGCTGGCGTCGACGACGACGGGCGCAGCGCCTTATGTGCAGGAGGCGCTCCGCTGGCTGCCCCGCGCAGCGGGCGACTCGCCCCCCGGCGCAGAGGGCGACTCGCCCCCCGGCGCAGAGGGCAATCACGCGGTCGAGCACCTCGCCCCCGCGGCGTGGACGTCGTCCGGCGGCGCCGCGATCGAGGCCGGGCCGGCGGCGCGCGTCCTGCTCGCGGACGACAACGCTGATATGCGCGAGTACGTCGGGCGGGTGCTGCGCGAGCGCTGGACGGTCGAGGCCGTCGCCGACGGCGCCGAGGCGCTCGCGTCGGCGCGCCGCAGCCCGCCGGATCTCGTGCTCACCGACGTGATGATGCCGAACCTCGACGGCTTCGGCCTGCTCCGCGCGCTGCGCGCGGACGAGCGCACGCGGGGTGTCCCGGTCGTCATGCTCTCCGCGCGCGCCGGGGAGGAGTCGCGCGTCGAGGGGCTCGAGGCGGGCGCGGACGACTACCTCCCCAAGCCGTTCTCCGCGCGCGAGCTCGTCGCCCGCGTCGCCACGCACCTCCAGCTCGCCCGATTGCGGGCAGCGGCCGAGCGCGAGCGCGAGCGGCTGTACGATCTCTTCATGCAGGCGCCGGTCCCCATCGCTGTGTTCGCCGGCCCCGAGCACCGCTACGAGGTCGCGAACCCGCCGTACTGCGAGATGGTCGGCCGGCGGGACCTCGTCGGGAGGAGCGTGCGCGGGGTGTTCCCGGAGCTCGGCGAGCACGAGGCGATCGCGATGCTGGACCGCGCGATCGAGGCCGGCCAGCCGCTGCGCATGACCGAGCTGACCCTCCCCGTCCGGCGCGGCGGCGCGGTGAGCGAGGCCGTCTTCAACTACGTCGCTCAGCCCGTCCACGACCCCTCCGGCGCCGTCTCGGGCGTCATGGTGGTCGCCTTCGAGATCACCGATCAGGTGCTCGCGCGGCGCCGCGTCGAGCAGCTGAGCCAGCACCGGGAGGAGCTCATCGCAGCGCTCGCGAAGACGAACCAGGAGCTCGACCAGTTCGCTTACGTCGCCTCGCACGACCTCAAGGCGCCCCTCCGGGGGATCGCGAACCTGTCCGAGTGGATCGAGGAGTCGCTGGCGGGGAAGCTGGACGGCGAGACGCAGGAGCATATCCACCTCCTGCGCGGGCGCGTGCGCCGCCTCGAGGCGCTGATCGACGGGATCCTCCATTACTCGCGGGCAGGGCGCCTGCGCGGCGACGTGGTCAGCGTCGACACCGGCCAGCTGCTCGCGGAGGTCGTCGAGCTGCTCTCGCCGCCCGAGGGCGCCCGGGTCGACATCGCGCCCGGGATGCCGACGATCGCCGCGGAGCGCGTCCCGATGCAGCAGGTGTTCCAGAACCTCATCAGCAACGCCCTGAAGCACGCGCGCCGCAGCGACGCGCGCGTCGAGGTGACGTGTGAGGACGCCGGCGCCTACCTCGAGTTCGCCGTGCGGGACAACGGGCCCGGCATCGCGCCCGAGTACCACGAGCGCATCTGGGATCTCTTTCATACGCTCGAGTCGCGCGACAAGGTGGAAGGCACCGGGATAGGGCTCTCCGTCGTGAAGAAGATCGTGCAGAGCCGCGGAGGGAGCGTGTCCGTCTCGTCGCGCCCCGGCGCAGGAGCCACCTTCATCGTGCGCTGGCCCAGGCGGGTGAAGGACGAGGCCTGACTCAGCGCCGGCGCGTCCCGCGAGCTGCCCTGGGTTGACGCAGGCCCCGCGGCGGTCGAAGGTGCGGGCATGCATGCGCGCCGAGAGTCGTTGGAGCCGTGGCTTCGGAGCTTCGTCGCCGATAGCGGGGGTATCGCTGGCACGGTGCACCTCGTCGAGGGCGATGCGCTCGCGCTGGCCGCCGCCGTGAACATCCCCGAGAAGGTGCAGGAGATCACGCGCCGCGTCCCGCGGGGCAAGGGGATGGCCGGGCTCGCCTGGGAGCGCGACCAGCCCGTGCAGACGTGCAACCTGCAGACGGACACGTCCGGCGACGTGCGGCCCGGGGCCAAGGCGGTCGCGGCGCAGGCGGCGGTGGCGCTGCCCGTGCGCGACGCCTCCGCGAGCGTGCGCGCCGTCGTGGGGATCGCGTTCGCCGGCGAGCGCGAGCTCGGCCAAGACGAGCTCGATCGCCTCGCGCAGGGCGCTGGCGCGCTGCCGGCCTGACAAGAGCGCTCCCGCGCCGGCCCACCCCGCTGCCCGCCGCAGCGCCGCTGTCCTGCCGCGCCGCTCCGCTGCGGCGCTGGCGCACCGCCGTGCCACCGCGCCACAAGGCCCTTGTTTTTCGCGGCTGCGATGCTAGCGATGCCCGCTCTCCCATGGAGACGAACGGACGCAGCGCCCCGAAAGCCGCGATCGACGCTCCGCTCGACGCGCGCGATCCGGGCGCCCGCCCGCACGTCCGCGTGGAGGACCTCGTTCGCGGCGCCGCGAACGAGCCCGCGGGCGAGCGCGCTGCAACCGGGCCTGGCGAGGGCGGCGCCGCGGGCGAGCCCCTCACGGCGAAGCTCGCCCGCCGCACCGTGCCCGGCGCGCTCGTCGAGCCCGGTCCCGAGGAGGGGTATCTCCGGTGCACCGCGTGCGCGCACCGCTGCGTCCTCGCGCCGGGGCGGGCGGGCGCGTGCGGGATCCGCTTCGAGAAGGACGGCGAGCTGCGCGTCCCGTTCGGCTACGTCGCGCGCCATTACGTGCGCTCGGTCGAGACGAACACGATCTTCCATGTGCGCCCCGGCGCGAGGTCCCTCACCTTCGGGATGTTCGGGTGCGACCTGCGCTGTCCTTATTGCCAGAACTGGAAGGTCTCCCAGGCCCTCCGCGAGCCGGAGGGCGACGGCGAGCCCATCGACATCAGCGCCGCGGATCTCGTCGAGGTGGCCGTCGCGGCGGGCTGCGGGGTGCTCGCGAGCGCCTACAACGAGCCGATGATCACCGCCGAGTGGGCGCGCGCCGTCTTCGCCGAGGCGCAGGGGCGGGGGCTCGTCACGGCGCTCATCTCGGATGGCAACACGACGCCCGAGGCGCTCGCGTACATGCGCCCGGTCGCCGACGTGTTCCGCGTCGACCTGAAGGGGTGGAGCGCGGATCAGTACCGGACGCTCGGCGGCCGCGTCGAGCCGGTGCTCGCGGCGATCGGCGAGGCCCGGCGCCTCGGCTACTGGGTCGAGGTCGTGACGCTCGTCGTCCCCGGCTTCAACGACAAGGCGGCCGGCCTCCGCGCCCTCGGCGCCGAGATCGCCGGGGTCGACCCGGACATCCCCTGGCACCTCAACGCCTTCTACCCGCGTTACAAGATGCGCGATCGCATGACGACCGACCCGGCGTTCCTCGTGGACGTGGCGGGCGTCGCCTATGCGCGGGGGATGAAGTACGTTTACGTCAGCAACGTGGCCGACCGCGTCCGTGAGCTCTCGCATACACGCTGCCCCGCCTGCCACGAGGTCGTGGTGCGTCGGTTCAACTACGAGACGCAGGAGGTCCTCCTCTCCGGCGGCGCGTGCCCTTGCTGCGGGACGCGCGTGCCCGGGCTGTGGGGACCGGCGGCGCCGTAGCGCCGCACAGGCGGACGCCCGGCTCCTGCCGAGCCGGCGCGCGCATTGACGCCCGGAGCCGACTGGGCCTGTTGCTGAGAGATTTCTGTCTCATTTCACCAGACGCCCTGTCCGGTGCTCCGCGCATCCCGGCAGAGCCATATTGCGTCCCTACCGAACTCCCCGATCGCAGGAGCATCGCGGGCCACTTCGGCCGACCTCTCCGATCACAGAAGCTCCCACAAGGAGGCTTGCTGCGGCGCCGCATGTGGTAATTTTCCAGCATGTCGTCGCCGTCCGAACGTCTCGCGCAAATCCTCGCGGAAGGCCGAGTCATCGCGACGCGCGAGCTCGGCGAAGAGTGTGCGGCGGAGCTCCACACGCGCGCCAAGGAGCGGTATCTCGCGCTGGAGGCGACGATGCCGCGGTTCCGGAGCAGCACGAATCGCAAGCTCTTCGAGCTCGGCCCGCCGGTGCTCGCGATCTACCAGGCGCTCCTGCACGACCTCGGCGTGGACCGGGAGCCGGCCCTGCGCCTCGCCGAGGGCATGCTGCTGGCCTTCTACCGCAAGCAGCTGAACCGGAGCCCGCTCCTCGGCGCCGCGATGGACGTGGTGTTCCGGCTGAAACCAGCGCGGAGCCTGCTCATGATGAGCCTGCGCGCGGACGAGCCGGAGGGCATCCGCTTCGACGAGGCCAGCGGCACCGGCGCGCTCCTGGCCTTCGACGTGCGCGCGTGCCCGATCGTGGCGTTCGCGCGGCGGCACGGCGCGCCGGAGATCGTCCCCATGATCTGCCGCCTCGACGACCTCAAGGTGAAGGAGCTCCACGGCGTCGAGCTCCGCCGCACGGGCACCCTCGGCACGGGCGCCGAGCGGTGCGACTTCCGGTACGTGACGGCGAAGAAGTAGCGTCGCGCTCCGCGGCCGGCGCAGAACGCACATGGGCTCACCACCCGTCGCTCGGGTGCGCCGGTGGGCTGCGCGCGTCGCCATTCAATGCTTGCCTCATGACGCGCTGCACCCCTGAAAAGGGGCATGATCGTGGGGCGGTGTGCGCTGTGCACTGTGCGTCGTGCGCATTTCAACATTGAAACATAAATGCTCTTTCCTGGATCTCCAAAGAGCGTGTCCGTGTTAGTTTTCAATGATCATCTGATCCCCGATCGCTCCTGAAGTCGCTTTCTCGAGGAGGTCCCATGAAGTCACCGTTCGCCCTGCGAAGGGTCGCCGGCGGCCTTTTGTCCGCCGCGGCGTCGTCTCTCGTCCTCGCGGCCAGCGCCCCCGCCCTGGCCGAGCCGTCAACCACGCTCTTCGAGAGCGGGCAGGTGCGCCCGCTCGCGCTCTCTCCCAGCGGAAACCTGCTCTTCGCGCTCAACACGCCGGATGGCCGCCTCGAGGTCTTCCGCGTCCATCACGGCGCGCTGGTCCACCGGAGCTCGATACCGGTCGGGCTGGATCCCGTCGCCGTGGCGGCGCGGAGCGACACCGAGGTGTGGGTCGTGAACCACCTGTCCGACAGCGTCAGCGTCGTCGGGCTGTCCCCTGGCGGATACGGCGGCCGCGTCGAGCGCACGCTGCTCGTGGGCGATGAGCCGAGAGACATCGTATTTGCGGGCCCCGGGCGGCGCCGCGCGTTCATCACGGCGGCGCACCGCGGCCAGAACAACCCGAACGACCCGCAGCTCACCACGCCCGGCGTGGGCCGGGCCGACGTCTGGGTGTTCGACGCGAACCACCTGGGCTCGTCGCTCGGCGGCGAGCCGCTCGCGATCCTCACGCTCTTCACCGACACGCCGCGCGCGCTCGCCGCCACGCCCGACGGCGCGCGCGTCTACGCGGCCGGCTTCCACTCGGGCAACCGGAGCACCGTCGTCACCGAGCTGCTCGTGCCCGACGGCGGCGCGGCGAACGGCGGCTCGCCGGGCCCGATGACCAACGCGTTCGGCGACCCGGCGCCCGAGGTCAGCCTCATCGTGAAGTTCGACGGCGCGCACTGGGTCGACGAGCTCGGCCGCACCTGGGACGACACGGTGCGGCTCTCGCTGCCCGACAAGGACGTGTTCGCCATCAACGCCATGGCGAACCCTCCGAGGCCGATCGCCGGGCCCTCGGGCCATTTCACCGGCGTCGGGACGATCCTCTTCAACATGGTCGTCAACCCGGTGAACGGGAAGGTCTACGTCTCCAACACCGACGCGCGGAACGAGCAGCGGTTCGAGGGCCCCGGCGTCTTCGCGGGGCAGAGCCTGCGGGGCCACCTCCACGAGAGCCGGATCACGGTGCTCCGCCCCGGCAACACCCCTCCGCGCGTCGCGCCGCGGCACCTCAACAAACACATCGATTACGCGGTCTGCTGCGCCCCGACGCCGAACGCCGAGAGCGAGGCGAGCCTGGCCCAGCCGGTCGACATGGCGGTCACGAGCGACGGCGCGACGCTCTACGTGGCCGCGCTCGGGTCGAGCAAGGTCGGCGTGCTCGGCACGGCCGCGCTCGAGAGCGACACGTTCGTGCCCGACGCTTCCGACCACATCGAGGTGAGCGGCGGCGGCCCGTCGGGGCTCGCGCTCGACGAGGCGCGAGGCCAGCTGTTCGTGCTGACCCGCTTCGACAACTCCATCTCGATCGTCGACACCGCGACCCGGACCGAGACAGCGCACGTCGCGATGTACAGCCCCGAGCCGCCGAGCGTCGCGCTCGGGCGGCGCTTCCTCTACGACGCGCGCATGAGCTCGGCGCACGGCGACTCCTCCTGCGCGAGCTGCCATATCTTCGGCGACTTCGACAGCCTCGGGTGGGATCTCGGCAATCCGGACGAGCCGGTCACGACCAACCCGGGCCCCTTCGTCGGCCCGCTGCTCAACCTCTTCACGCAGCAGCCGATGCCCCAGGAGTTCCACCCGATGAAGGGCCCGACAACGACCCAGAGCCTGCGCGGCATGGCCAACCACGGCCCCATGCACTGGCGCGGCGATCGCACGGGCGGCAACGACGCGCCCACCACGCAGCCGGACAGCGGCTCGTTCGACGAGCGCGCCGCGTTCATGAAGTTCCAGGCCGGCTTCACCGACCTCCTCGGCCGGAGCGGCCCGATCCCGGCCGCCTCCATGGAGGCGTTCGCGGACTTCATCCTGCAGGTGACCTATCCGCCCAACCCGATCCGCCGCCTGGACAACTCGCTCACGCCGGATCAGCAGGCCGGGCGCGACACCTTCATGAGCGGCAACCTGGACGGCACCGCCATCTGCAATGGCTGTCACGTCCTCGATCCGGAAGGCAATCCCGGCGTCGACAAGCCGGGATTCTTCGGAGCGAACGGCAACATGACGTTCGACTTCCAGCCGCAGCTCATCAAGACGCCGCACCTGCGCAACCTGTACCAGAAGGTCGGGATGTTCGGGATGGCCGCCCCGCTGTTCGGCATCCTGCCCGGCGACAACGATCCCATGGGAGACCAGGTGCGGGGGTTCGGCTTCCTTCACGACGGGAGCTTCGACACGCTGTTCCGGTTCTTCCGCGGGATGGGCTTCTCGCCGTTCACCGGCTTCACCAACCAGTTCGGCACCTTCCCGGACAACCCGAACGGCCTGCCGGACTCGCCGGCGGGCGACGCGGTCCGCCGGCAGCTCGAGTCGTTCCTGCTCGCCTTCGACTCGAACGTCGCGCCGATCGTCGGCCAGCAGGTCACGCTCGCGTACGGCAACCAGGCCGCCGCCGAGCCGCGCGTCGATCTCCTGATCGCCAGGGCGGACGCCGGCGAGTGTGATCTCGTGGCGAAGAGCCACCTGACCTTGCAGGAGATCGGCTTCCTTCACACCGGAGCAGGGCAGTTCGTCGCCGACCGGATGGCGCTGCCGCCGATCCCGGACGCGGTGCTCCGCCAGATCGCCCTCGCGACGGGGCGACCCCTGACTTACACGTGCACGCCGCCCGGCTCCGGCTACCGCGTCGGCCTCGATCGCGACGAGGACGGCTTCCTCGACGGCGACGAGCGGAGCGCCGGCAGCGACCCGGCGGACCCGGCCGACACGCCCTGATCTCCGTCTCGCACCGCGGCGCGCGCCCGGCGCCCGCTGGCCTTCACCTGTCCCGTCATCGCACCTGCACGCCGGCGCGGAGCGCGCAGTCCGGGTCGGCCGGGAACGCGCAGGCGAGGGCGCACACCCCATCTTGGGCGCAGTGGAGATCGGCGCAATCGGGGTCGACGATCTCGGGCCCGACGTCACACGCCGCCTCGCAGAGGCCATCCGCGCGGCACGGGTTGTCCGCCTCGAACTCGTCGATCGTCGGCTGGATGAACTGAGATATCTGGTCGAGATCGGTGCGCGCCTGCACCCCGTCCAGCGTGCAGGGGTCGTCGCCGAACGAGGTCACGCCGGCGTGGCGCTCGACGCCCCCGCGCACGAGGAACGCCGGACCTCCGGAGTCGCCGGCGCACGTGTTCATGTCGGGGACCTGGTAATAGAACTGGGTCGCGTCGATCGTCCCCGGCGTCCCGCCGACCTGGGCGGGGCCGACCGCCACGATGGGGAACGTCACGGCGCGGCGCATGCCGAACCCCGTCCCCGCGACGCCGTCGGAGACACCGTAACCGACGAAGGTGTAGTCCGGCCCGACGTACCAGGTGGTATTCTCCATCGATTCGCGCAGGAGGGGCGCGGGCTGCACGGGCGCGTCGCTCTCCAGCCGGATGAGGGTAAGGTCGTTCTGGAGGCTCCCGGGATCGAAGGCGGGGTGCCTCCTCGACGTCTCGATCCCCACGCTCTCCGACCGCCGCCCGAGGGTCGGGCCGAAGAAGACGCGCGTGAGCGCGCCGTGGCAGTGTCCCGCCGTGATCACGGTGCGCCGCGAGATGACGGTCCCGCTGCAGTACGCCCTGTTGCGATTGCCCACGCCCACGACATAGGCGTGCGCCGTGTCCACAGCACCTCCAATGATGCGCTGCCGGGACGTGAGCAATGGCTGCTCGCCGTCGCCCCCGGGAGGTGCGTCCGCGCAGCCGAGCCCGCCGAGGCACAGGATCGCGATCGGGATGGCATTCTTCATACTGCAACCTTTCCGTCCAGAAATGGTGTCTAGAGCGGCGGATTGCGGAGGCGCCCACGGTTCGGCGCCGCTCGGACCCGCGGGCGCGCGGGGGGCATAACAAGCGCAGTGCCAGCGCCACGCTCGGCGAGCGCGCGTGTCGGCCGCGCGGCGCGGCGGGGAGTCCTGGAATGGCGCGCGAGCGGGGCGATCTCGTCGGGGCGATCGCCGCTGGAGGGACGGCGCGGACGTTCGCCCCGCTCCGGAGCGGGCATGGCGCCGCGGTCGCGGCCCTCGCGCGCTCTCCCATGGAGACCCGCCGGCCCAGCGGCGGGTCAGGACGCCGGCGTCGCCCGGGCCGGCAGGGCGAAGCCCTCGGCGGTGCTCGCGATGTAAGCGCGGTTGAGCTCGCGGCACGCGGGCTCGTGGACCCCGACCACCACCTCGATACCGGCGCTCTCCAGGAGGGCGGCGCCCTTTCCGGAGACCCGGGGGTCCGGATCGATCATGCCGATCACGACGCGCCGGATACCGGCGCGGAGGACGGCGTCCGTGCACGGGGGCGTCCGGCCGTGGTGGCAGCACGGCTCGAGGTTGACGTAGAGCGTGGCGCCCTCGGCGCGGCCGGCGAGCTTGCGGAGCGCGTCGACCTCGGCGTGGGCCATGCCGGCGCGCTCGTGGAACCCCTCGGCGAGGAGCTCCTCCCCGCGCACGACGACCGCGCCGACCATCGGGTTCGGCGCGGTGCGCCCCGCGGCGAGCGCCGCGAGCTCGAGGCAGCGCTCCATCCAGCGAACGTCGGACGCGTTCATGCCGGCCCCGTGGCACGGCGGTCCAGCAACGGGCGGAGAGGCTGCCCGGCGGCAACATCGCACAGCATCACGCCGCCACTATAGCGGAGGACCGCGGGCGGGGCAGCGGCCGTCGGCGAGCTCGTCCGCTCGTCGATCCGCGGCCGGCGCGCCGCCTTCGCCACGCGCCGGCGCGCCCAGGGGCGCCTCGCCGCCGCGCTCGCGACGCCGGCGCGTGACGAAGGCGGCGCGCCGGCGAGCGCCCACGCGCACGCCAGGACAAGCTACGTTGCACCTTGAGCGCGGCGGCGCCGGCGCTGACCGCTCTCGCTCTCTGAGAGGAAACCATGGAGACCGCCAGAGCAGAAGTCGCCCCCGCAGCGGGCGTGAACGATCTATCGACGCTCCCGGGACCGCGGAGGCTGCCGCTGCTCGGCAACCTTCTCGAGATCCGGCCGACCCAGCTTCACCTCACGCTCGAGGGCTGGAACCGCAAGTATGGCGATCTCTACACCTTCTGGCTCGGCCGCACGCCGGTCGTCGTCGTCGGCAGGGTCGAGCTCGTCCAGCGCATCCTGCGCGAGCGGCCGAAGGAGTTCCGCCGCTGGAGCCCGCTGCAGGAGCTCATCGACGAGATGGGCTTCGGCGGCGTCTTCTCGGCCGAGGGCGACCAGTGGACGCGGCAGCGGCGGCTCGTGATGAGCGCGTTCACCGCCGGGCAGCTGCGCGAGAGCCACGGCACGCTCTCCACGATCACCCGCCGGCTCCGGGAGCGATGGCGCGCGTCGGCCGCGCGGGGAGCGTCCGTCGACGCGCGGCGAGACCTCGCCCGTTACACGGTGGATGTCACCACCGCGGTGGCGTTCGGCCTCGACATGAACCTCATCGAGCGCGGCACCGACCCCCTGTCGCACCAGCTCGAGACGGTCTTCGCGGCGCTCAACCGCCGCCTCTTCGCGCCGTTTCCGTACTGGCGGCACGTCAAGCTGCCCGCCGATCGGGCCCTCGATCAGGCGCTCTCGGAGCTGCGCACGCGGATGCTGGGCATCCTCCGGACGACGCGCGCGGAGATCGACGGGGATCCGGCGCGGGCCGCGGCGCCGCGCTCACTGCTGGAGGCATTGCTCGTGGCGCGCGACGCCGACGACCCGAAGGCGCGGCTGTCGGAGCAGGAGGTGCTCGGCAACGTGCTCACGCTGCTGCTCGCCGGGGAGGACACGACGGCCGACACGATGGCCTGGATGCTCCACTTCATGGCCCTGCGCCCCGACGTCCAGGCGCGGATGCGGGCCGAGGTCGACGCCGAGCTCGGCGACGCGGACCTGCCCGAGAGCCCGGAGCACGCGCAGCGGCTGCGCTATCTCGGCGCGGTCGCGCAGGAGACGCTCCGCCTGAAGTCCGCCGCGCCGATCATCTTCATGGAAGCCTGCTCGGACACGGTGGTCGGCCCGCTGCGGCTCGCGGCGGGGGCGCGGATGATCCTGCTGACGCGGCAGCTCGGCCTGAAGGAGGAGCACTTCCACGACGCGGCCTCGTTCGTGCCCGAGCGCTGGCTGACCCCGCGGCCGGCGGGCGCCGGCAAGCACGATCCGCGCGCCGCCCTCGCCTTCGGCAGCGGCCCGCGGGTCTGCCCCGGGCGCGCGCTCTCGATGGTCGAGAGCGCCATGGTGGGTGCCATGGTCGCGCGCGACTTCGATGTATCGCTGGTCGATCCGGCGCGGCCCGTGAAGGAGCTCCTCGGGTTCACGATGAAGCCGGAAGGGCTGTTCGTCCGCTTCACCCCCCGCCGCCGCTGACGTCCCATCGAGCCTCGCTCCGGGGCAATGCCGGGCAGGATCCCACCGAGAAAGACGCCCTGAGCCCATCGGGACACGACGTGCATACCTCTCTCCAATCCGCAAAATTGCGCTACCTCCTGGTCCTCGGTGTCGCCGTCGTTTCCTTTGCGCTCGGATGGTTTCTCAGGCCATCCGTCCGCGTCGCTGGCTTTCCGGAGCTGGGGGAGCTGCAGCCGTTCACGAAGAGAGGCTGCACCAAGGTGGGAGTGCCGTTAACGGAGCTCGGGGCGTTCTCGGAGGCCTCGCTCCGCTTCTCGCCCGGCGACAGCGCGCGGCTCCAGGTGGTGGCCTTCCGCCGCGCGGGCCCGGACGCGGAGCTGCTGCAGCTCGACGCGGGCGAATACGATGACGAGTTCGACGCCAGCGGGGAGGTTTTCAAGCTGCGGTGGGATGCCACCAAGGGTTGGCAGGTCGGCGACTGTCACACGCTCGTGAGGTACTGGCCTGGAAGACCCTGAGCTGGGCGTCGCGCTCATTCGCCCCAGGCCGTGCCGCGCCTGGCGATGCGCGTGGTGGTGCTCGCCTCGCGGAGCTGCCCGAGCGCGCGCAACCCTGCTGCTGCGGCTGCTCGGCTCGGGCCGCCGCTTTCGCGAGGCGGCGGCGGATCTGGCGGCGTTGCCCTGCGATGCCTGGGAGAAGAGCATCGCCGCGCCGCTGCTGTTACACTTCGGGCTCGACCAACGCCGGATTGCCAGGCTCGTAAGCGTCGGTCATCACCTCCCCGCCGCCTCCCGAGCCCCCCCGTGCCCCACGCCGTCATCACCTCCCCCAGCGCCGCCGCCCGCCTCGATCGGGCCGTGGGCTGGCTGCGCCGCCGGCGCCCCGCGGAGCGCGTGCTCCTCGTCGGCGCCTCGGTCGAGGCCGTGAGCGAGCTCGCCCGCGCGTCGATCCGCGGCCGCCGCGCCACCTTCGGCTGGCACCGGCTCACCCTGGGGCGCCTCGCCGCCGCGCTCGCGATGCCGGCGCTCGCCGAGCGCGGCCTCGTCCCGGCCAGCCCGCTCGCCATCGAGGCTCTCTGCGCGCGCACCCTCGACGGGCTCGCGCAGGACGGGCTGCTCGGCCGCTTCGCCCGCGTCGCGGATCGACCCGGGCTGCCGCGCGCCGTCGCGCGGACGCTCGACGAGGCGCGGCTCTCCGGCGTCGCGCCGGACGCGCTCGCGCCGGCCGATCTCGACCGCATCGCCCACGCGTTCGACGCCGCCCTGGACGACGCGGGGCTCGCCGATCGCGCGATCGTCCTGCGCCTCGCGGCCGAGCGCGCCCGGGCCGCGGACGACGGCGCCCCCCGCTCGCGCCACCCGCTGCTCGGGCTGCCGATGCTCCTGCTCGACCTGCCCGTGCGGTTCGCGCTGGAGCGCGAGCTCCTCGAGGCCGTCGCCGCACGCTCGCCCGACGCGCTCGCCACGGTGCCGGCCGGCGACGCCGCCTCGCTGCGCCACCTGCAGGCGGCGCTCCGATCGCCGCCGCGGCGGGTCTCGCTGACCGCGGTCTCCGCCGCGCACGACGGCGCCGGCGCGGGCAATGGCGTGGACGACGGCGCCGACGACGGCGCGGGCGACGAGCCGCCGCCGGTGGCGCCCAGCACCTCGCTCGCGCGCCTGCAGGAGCACCTGTTCGACCCGCTGACCGACGAGGCCCCCGGGCTCGGCGACGAGGTCGAGATCCTCTCCGCGCCCGGCGAGAGCCGGGAGTGCGTGGAGCTCGCGCGCATCGCGCTGCGCGAGGCCGCCCGCGGCGTGCCGTTCGAGCGGATGGCGGTCCTCCTGCGCGCGCCCGAGCAGTACCGCGCGCACCTCGTCGAGGCGCTGCGCCGTGCCGGGATCCCTGCGCACTTCGCGCAGGGCTCGGTGCAGCCCGACCCGGCGGGCCGCGCGCTGCTCGCGCTGCTCGCGTGCGCCGCCGAGCACCTGTCGGCGTCGCGCTTCGCCGAGTACCTCTCGCTCGCGCAGGTCCCCGACGCGACGCCCGCGGGCGAGCCGCCGCCGGCCGCGCCCGAGGCCGATCGCTGGGTGCCGCCGGACGACGATCTCTTCCCCGAGCTCCTGCGCGGCGGCTTCGACGAGGCGCCTCCGGACGACGAGATGGCGGGGGAAGATCTCGGGTTCGATCCGCCAGGGAAAAGCTTCCGTCCGGCCGCCCAGAACCCCGATCCGACAGCTCCAAACCCCGATCCGACAGCCCCGACGCCCGATCCGACAGCCCAAAGCCCCGACGCCCCCGTGCACGACGGCACCCTGCGCGCCCCGCGGCGCTGGGAGCGCATCCTCGTCGACGCGGCGGTGATCGGCGGGCTCGATCGGTGGGAGGCGCGGCTCTCGGGCTTCGAGCGGGAGCTCCGGCTTTCGCTCTCCCGCGCCCCCGAGGATCGCGACGCCGCGCGCGTCGCGCGGACGCTCGCGGACCTCTCGGCCCTCCGCGCCTTCGCGCTGCCGCTGCTCGCGGCGCTGCCCGGCCCGGGCGAGCGCGCGACCTTCGGCGAGTGGCAGCGCCGCCTCTCGGCCCTCGCGACGCGCGCGCTCCGGCGGCCCGAGCGTGTGCTCGCCGTGCTCGCCGAGCTCGCGCCGATGGCGCACGTCGGCCCGGTGGACCTCGGCGAGATCCGCCTCTGCCTCTCGCGCCGCCTCACCGACCTCGTGCTGCCGCCGGCCGCCCGCCGCGACGGGCGCCTCTTCGTCTCGCCCATCGAGGGCGCCCGCGGGCGCTCGTTCGACGTGGTCTTCGTCCCCGGGCTCGCCGAGCGGATCTTCCCGCAGAAGGTCGTCGAGGACCCGATCCTCCGCGACGCCCTCCGCCGGACGATCGCCGGGGGCGACTCGGGCCTCGACACGAGCGACGACCGCGTGGCGCGCGAGCGCCTCGCGCTCCGGCTCGCGGTCGGCGCGGCCCGCCAGCGGCTCGTCGTGTCGTACCCGCGCGTGGACATGGATCAGTCCCGCCCTCGGGTGCCCTCGTTCTACGGCCTCGAGCTCCTGCGCGCGGCCGAGGGCAGGCTGCCCGGCTTCGGGGAGCTCGAGCGCCGCGCCGAGCAGGGCGGCGCCGCGCGCATCGGCTGGCCCGCGCCCGCGCGGCCCGAGGACGCCATCGACGCGGCCGAGCACGACCTCGCGCTCCTCGAGACGCTCTTCAGCCTGCCGGAGGCGCAGACGGTCGGCACCGCGCGCTACCTGCTCAACGCCAACCCCCACCTCGCGCGGGCGCTCCGGTTCCGCGCGCGGCGCTGGATCCCGGGCTGGACGAGCGCCGACGGGCTGTTCAAGCCGATCGCGGAGGCGCGCGAGGCGCTCGCGAAGCACGCGTTCGGGCGCAGGTCGTTCTCGCCGACCGCCCTCCAGCACTTCGCCGCGTGCCCTTACCGCTTCTTCCTCTACGCCGTGCACAGGCTCGCCCCGCGCCCGGCGCCCGAGGCGATCGAGGAGCTCGACCCGCTCCAGCGCGGCCGGCTCGTGCACGACGTGCTCTACGAGGTGCTGGTCGCCCTGCGCGACGCGGGCAAGCTGCCGCTCGGCCTGCCAGCGCTCGACGAGGCGCGGGCCGAGCTCGATCGGGCGCTCGACCGCGTCGCCGCGCGCTACGCGGACGAGCTCGCGCCGGCGATCCGGCGCGTCTGGGACGACGGCATCGCGTCGGTGCGGGCCGACCTCCGGGAGTGGCTGCGGCGCGCCGCGGAGGACCGCGACTGGGAGCCGATCCATTTCGAGCTGTCGTTCGGGCTGCCGCGCCGCCTCGCCACCCGCGATCCGGGGAGCTCGGACGCGCCCGTGGAGCTCGACTGCGGCGTCCGGCTCCGGGGCTCGATCGACCTGGTCGAGCGGAGCGTGTGGGGCGCGATGCGGGCGACCGACTACAAGACGGGCAAGGCGCGGGCGCCGCGCGACGCGGTCGTGAGCGGCGGCGGCACGCTCCAGCCGGTCCTCTACGCGCTCGCGCTGGAGAAGCTCATGCCCCCGGGCACGCAGGTCGAGTCCGGGCGGCTCTATTACTGCACCTCCGCCGGCGGGTTCACGGAGGTGCCGATCTACCTGGACGCGCGGGCGCGCGACGCGGCCGCCCAGGTGGCGGGGATCATCGGGGACGCGATCGACAAGGCGGCCCTCCTGCCGATGCCGGCGGAGGGGGCGTGCGCGCAGTGCGATTACCGGCCGGTGTGCGGGCCCTACGAGGAGCTCAGGACCGGGAAGATCAAGCGGCGCGACATCGAGCCGCGGCGCCGGCTGGAGCAGCTCCGACGGCTCGCGTGAGCGCGGGTGTCGCACGGAAGCGTCGCCCCCGGCCGGCGGCCCGCGATCGCCGGGGGCGTGGCCGGGGATGTATACACTCCATCATGCACAGCAAGATCGCTTTGCCCTGCGCCCTGCTCGCGCTCGCGGCGACGGGCACCGGTTGCAATCTCATTTTCGGCATCGAGCCTGGCACGGAGGGGGCTTCCTCCGCTTCCTCGACGACGACCACGGGATCCGGGGACGGAGGCTCTTCCCAGATGACGTCGGGCACCGGCGGAGACGGCGGCGATGGCACCGGCGGCGATGACGGCAACGGCGGCGACGGCGGCAGCGCCGGGGGCACGCCGTCGTGCCCCCCGTCGAACTGCGCCGTGGGGGAGTGCCCCGTGACGCAGATACCAGGGGAGCTCGGGTCCAATGCGAAGGGCATGGTGGTCACCCGGGATCTCGTGCTCATGGCCAGCAACCAGGCCATCGTCGCCATCCCGAAGGACGGCGGGGCCGCGCGCACGCTCCCGGGCACCCTCGGCTTCGGAGATACCGCCTGGGTCACCTACTCGGGCGGGCAGCTCTCGTGGACCAACTGGGGCAACGGCGACGTGCTGGGGATCTCCATCGATCCGCCGAGCTCGAGCCCGATCCGGATCGCGACGGTCCCCCCGCCGGAGGGCGAGCATGTCGTCACGGGCTTCGGCCGCATCGCCTCGTTCGGCGACAGCATCTACTGGGCGACGCAGACGCCCACAGCCGTCTGGCGAGCGAAGGCCGACGGCAGCCAGGCGCTGGCCGAGCAGGTCGCCTCCGGCGAGCAGGTGGTCGGCGTCGCCGTCGACGCGACGCACATCTACTGGTCGGAGTATTTCGCGCGCCAGATCCTGCGCAAGCCGAAGGACGCCCTCGGCGAGACCGCCGAGGTCTTCGCGGAGACCAACGGCTACCCGTCAGCGCTCATCCTCGCCAACGGCGTCGTGCACTGGGTGACCGACGGCACCGGCGCGATCCAGTCCAAGGCGACGAGCGCGGCGCCGAGCACCCCGCCGTTCACCACCACGGTCGACGCTCAGGCCGTCGCCAAGTCGCTCGCGGTGGACGACGAGTTCCTCTACTGGACCGTTTACATGAACAGCGAGGGGAAAGGCGAGGTGCGGAGGGCGCACCTCGGCATGGGGGACGCGGTCACCCTCGCGACCGGGCAGCCGTACTTCTTCGAGATCGCCGTCGACTGCGGGTCCATCTACTGGAACATCAACAACCTAGAAGCCGAAGAGGAAGCCGTGGTGTTCCAGATGCCGAAGCCCTCGAACTGAGCACCTCGTCCCCCGAGCCCGTCGCTGGCAGCGCGCTCCCGGGCAGCTCGGCGGGCGCGACGACTACCCGGCGCCCTCCGCCTCTTCCCTCCTGGGCCACGTGAACCGGAACGTCGCGCCGCTCTTGCCGTCCGACTCGACCCACGCCCGCCCGCCGCGGCTCTCCACGATCTTTCGCACGATGGCGAGGCCGATCCCCGTGCTCTCCACCTTGTCCCTCGCCTGCAGCGTCTGGAACATCCCCCACACCTTCTCCTGGAACGCTGGCGCGATACCAGGCCCGTTGTCGGACACGGAGACCTCGATCCTGTCGCCGTGCTCCCGGGCGGACACGGAGACCGCCGCGTCCTCGCGGCCCGCGTGC
The DNA here is from genome assembly GCF_051527395.1 of Sorangium sp. So ce281. Lineage (NCBI taxonomy): Bacteria > Pseudomonadati > Myxococcota > Polyangiales > Polyangiaceae > Sorangium > Sorangium sp. So ce281. Next base: position 260,599 of record NZ_CP150322.1, on the reverse strand, counting down.
TTGAGGCCGTTCGTGACGAGGTTCATGAGCACCTGTTGCAAGGGCACCCTGTAAGTCCGCAGGGTCGCCGGCGGCACGTCGAGCGCCACCCGCGCGGGCGGCCTCGGTGCGATGAGCTCGACCACCTCCCTCGCCAGCCTCTCGAGGTCGACGCTCTCCGGCTTCTGGCGGAACCTCGTGGCGCGGGAGTAGGCCAGGATTCCCTCAATCAAGGCCTCCATGCGCCGCACGCGCCCGCGCAGGAGCTCCATCTGATGGCGCGTGTCCGCGGTGAGCTTGTCGGAGAGGTCCTCCTCGATCCACTGGGCGAGGCTGGCGATGCCCCGGAGGGGGGCCTTCAGATCGTGGCTCGTCACGTACGCGAACTGGTCGAGCTCGGCGTTGGTCCGCTCCAGCGCGCGGATGAGCGATTGCGCCTCCTGGAACCGCCTCGCGTTGTCGATCAGCAGGGCGACGCGGCTCCCGAGCTCCTCGGCGAGCGCGACGTCCGCCTGGCTGAAGCGACGGCCCGACTCCGCGTGGACCAGCGTCAGCGCGCCGATGGTCCGGTCGTGCGCCCGGAGCGGGACGACGACATACGACCTCAGCCCGAGCGACCGGATCAGGCGAAGATGCGCGGGGCTCAGCGCCGCGGACTCGATGGCGGCGTCCGGGATGTCGGCCATCCACTCGGAGCGACCGGCGCGGATCACCGCGGGCACGCCCGCCGGGGCGTCGGGCCGGGGCGGGGCCATCGCGCGGAGGCGCTCGGCGAGCTCGATCTTCGCGGGATCGCAGTGGTGGACGGCCACGCGCTCGATGGAATCGCCGTTCAGCATGTCGACCGCGCACCAGTCGGCCAGGGTGGGGACCGCCAGGTGGGTCAGCTGCGTGAGCCGCGACGCGACGTCGAGCGAGCCGGAGAGCGCGGCGCCCGCCTCGCTCAGGAGGCGGAGCGTCGCCTGCTGCCGCTCGAGCTCCGCCGCGAGCATCTCCGCGCGCGCCCGGGCCTCGCGCTCCCGCTCGAGGAGGCGCGCCCTGTCCAGCGCCGACGCGCACTGCGCCGCCACGCTGAGCAGGAACTCGCGCTCTTCGGGGCTCCACGCCCGCTCGTTCGCGAACGTGAACGCGAGGCCGCCGAGCAGCGCCGCGTGGGCGACGATCGGCAGGACGGCGAGCGCCTTCACGTCGTCGCGGACAGGCCGCAGGGCCGCGAGCTCGGGGTACGCGGCGTGCAGGCTTTGCCTCGTGTCCACCCAGATGGGGCGGCGCTCCCGGAGCGCGTCCGAGAGCGGCAGTCGGGCGTCGAGGGGCACCCTCGCGTAAGGGCTCGTGCGCTGCTCCTCGAGCCCCGAGTGGTCGACGAGCGCCGCGACGCCGGCCGCGTCGTCCGCCGTGTACATCATCGTCGTCGAGGCGCCGAGCACCCGGTGGATGTTGCTCACGACGGCGGCGGACACCTGCTCGACCGTCACGGCGCCGCCCAGCGCGGTGCTGACCGCGAGCAGCGCCTGGGTGAGCCGGGCGCGGCGATCGAGCTCCTCGACCTGCCTCGTGAGCTGCGCGGCGAGCTCGCCGCGCTCGGCCTCGACCTGCTTGAGGCGCGAGATGTCGGCGAACACCGAGATCCCGCCCTCGAGCTCTCCGCCAGGCCCGATGATGGGGGCGGCGCTCCCGAGGACCATGCCATACGTCCCGTCGAAGCGCTGAATCCGGGTCTCCTCGCTCTCGATGACCCGTCGTTCGGACATCGCGCGGGCCATGGCCCAGTCCTTTGCCTCGTACGGGCGGCCGCCCTCGTGGAAGGCGCGATACAGCGTCCAGTCGTCGATCGATTCGGTCGAGGCGCTGCCGGCCCAGATGCGCTCTGCCGCCCGGTTGTGCAGGACGAGCTTCCCGGAGGCGTCGCAGAGGATGACGCCGTGCGGGCTGTGCTCGAGCACGGCGTCGAGCCACCCGCGATCCCGGGACCCCACGGCGTGGAGCCGCTCGAGCTCACGCTTCAGGGCCTCGATGTCCGTCGTATCGACGCGGGCGGCGGGCCCGGGAGACGGGCCGTTGTGCGCGGAGGTTCTCATAGGATGACGGCGACCGGCGCCTCGGCAGAGGGCCGAGGCGGCGCTCGGTCGGACGTCGCCGGAGCTTACGCGCATCGATGGCGCGGCGGAAGGCGGCGCGACCCCGGCCGAGCGGGTTCCTCGGCGCGCGGCGCGCAGGCGCGGGCGGACGGCGCCGGCGCGCCCTCGCGCGGGCGAGTGCCCGAGCGGGTCCTTGGGATCATGATCGATCGCCGGGCCGGCCGCTGCGCGCCGGCTGGGTCTGGGTCGACGCCGAGCAGGACTGCGACTCTCGGCGCGATCGCGCAGGGGCGCAGGGGCGCTCGGGGAAATGACGATGCAGGCTTAGGGCTCCACCTCGCTCACCATCCTCGCTTCCCGAACCCAGATGTTCGGGGCCGATAACCGGCAGGTGAGCGCGACAGCGCGCCGGTGTCGGCCAAGGAGCAAGCAATGATGGGCAATCGTTCAGGTCGCCTCATGGCGATCATGTTCGCTGGGAGCTTTGTCCTCGCGGGGGCCGGCGGCTGCCTCGGCAGCGACGATGACGCCGAGACGAATCGCGGTGGAACGGATGGGCAAGATCGGACCGGCACGGGCCCCGACGGCAGGAGCCACGGACAGACGGGCCGAGACGGCGCGCGAGGCGCCGGGAGGGGCGGTGGAGCGCAGGCAGGCGGCAGGCAGGGAGGCCGCGAGCAGCCCGGTCATCAAGGCGGCAGACAGGGCGGCGAACGGGCCGGCGGCCAGCGCGCGGGCGACAGGCAGATGTGCGGCGAGCAGGCCGGCCATCAAGGCGGCAGGCAAGGGGGCCGCGGACAGATCGGCAGTCAGGGCGACAGGCAGGGAGGCCGCGGAGAGCGCGGCGCGACGCAGCAGCCGTCGGACGCGGAGCTCACGATGCTGATCTCGTTCATCCACCAGAAGGAGGTGGATCTGTCGCAGATCGCCTTGGACAAGGCCGAGTCCCCGGACGTGAAGCGCTACGCCGAGCAGATCGTCGAGGAGCACTCCCAGTCCGAGCAGATCGGCGCGGGCTCGCGAGATTCAGGGATGAACATGGAGTCGTGCCCGCGCTGCCGGGAGCTCAACGAGAGCTCGACCGAGATGAGCGGAGCGCTGGAAGAGGAGGAAGGCGCCGAGTTCGACACGGCCTTCATCTGGGCTCAGATCTCCTTCCATCGCCGCGCCCTCGAGCTCCTCGACGTGCCGGGCGTCGCGAACGCGGAGAACGCCAGGATACGAACCAGCGTGAAGGCGATGCGAGCGGACGTCGAGCAGCACCTGACGGAGGCCGAGCAGCTGTTCTGCTTGCTGCTCCACGAGCAGCAGACAGGCGGCCAGCAGCAACGCACCCAACAGGAAGGCACCCAGCACGGCCAGCAGCAACGCGGCCAGTTCGGCTGGGCGCAAACCGGCCAGCAGCAGGGCATCCAGGTCGGCCAGCAGCAGGGCATCCAGGTCGGCCAGCAGCAACGCGGACAGGTCAGCCAGATGCAGCCCGGCCAGCGGCAGGGCGCCCAGCTCGGCCAGCAGCAACGCGGACAGCAGCAACGCGGACAGGTCAGCCAGATGCAGCCCGGCCAGCGGCAGGGCGCCCAGCTCGGCCAGCAGCAACGCGGACAGCAGCAACGCGGACAGGTCAGCCAGGTGCAGCCCGGCCAGCGGCAGGGCGCCCAGCTCGGCCAGCAGCAAGGCCCCCAGGCCTACGCGCAGCGGCAAGGGGAATCGCAGAAGTCCCAGTAACAGGGCTTCATGTCCCGCAGGGCGGCGGCGACGGCGCCTGCTCGCGGCCTTCGCGAGCGCCGAGCACCCCGAGCGCGACCCCGCCTACCCAATCCAATAACGGCGTCCATGGTCTCGTGACCGCGATCGCGGTCGAGTAGGCGCCTGCGCGCGGTCGCTCAGGCGAGCCGCGCGCGTCATGCGTCGATCCACGTCCACGGGAAGTCGACCTCCACAACCGTGTCGGCGCCGTCGAACACGTCGACGCTCTCGACGCGCACGATATCGCTCATCGCGTCTCCGTCGAAATCCACGAGCCAGACATCGACGTCATAGTACCCCTCGGAGAGGCCGTCGATGGTGAGGCCGAGATCATCGCAGTCCCCCACCGCCTCGAGGACGAGGAAGCCATCCTCGTCCTCGACGCTGACCGCGACCCCGCTCACGTCGTAATCGAAGCACGCCCACGGGTCGTCGCTGCCGTCGATGGTCAGGGCGACGGTGAGCGAGCCGCGCGTGAGGTGATCGTGGTCATCGTCATGATCGACGACGATGCACCCCGTGAGCGAAGCGGTGGCGAGGACGCAGCCAGCGAGGCCGGTGAGCACCTTCGAAAGTTTCATGAGGATCGCCTTCCTTTATCCAAGTCTGGCGCTGTCGCGCCGATGCGCGGCACGGCAGCAAGCGCTATACCAGCGAGCGGCGCCCTGCGGTGCCACGCGGCGGCGCTCCGCCTTCGCCGGGTGGCACCGCAGTTGCTCCTGTGAACCCCCATGGAGATGAACGTGCCAGGCCTCGATATTTCCTCCCCCAGAGCTGCGGCGCGCGCTCAGCCGCGCAGCAGCAGGCTCGCCGTGCTGGTCGCGCTCGTTGCGCTCGCGCTCCTCGGCGCGACCGGGTGCGCGGCAGAAGTCCACACCAGGGCCGCTGCGCCGGCGCATGCGACCGTCACGTACCAGGAGTTCGCGGTGTACGAGGAGCCGGTCGTTCACATCGCAGCGGCGCCGGTCCATGTCGAGACCTACCCGCGCGTGTACTACCGCGGGACCTACGTCTACTACGTGGACGGCCGCTGGTACTACCCGTCGCACCACGGCTGGGTGTACTACCGGGACGAGCCACGCGCCCTGGTCCGCTACCGCGTCGGCTTCGAGCGACACGGCCACCATCACCATCACCACGTGCACCGCGCAACCACGGTCAGGCCGGCAGCGACGGTCAGGGCGGGGACCTCGGTCAGGGCGGGGACCTCGGTCAGGCCGGCAACCTCGGTGAGGGCGGGGGCCTCGGTCAGGGCGGGGGCCTCGGTCAGGCCGGCGAATCCGGCGAAGCCAGCGAAGCCGGCGAAGAAGCATCGCGTGGAGCGTCGACGGCACCACGTCGAGGAGAGGCGCCCCGAGCGCTGACTGCCGCCTCGGCGTTGGCACAATCGTTGCGCATGCACCAGCGACGAGGCGGCGACGCGAGTCGCGGCATGACCGCGCTCCCTTCGAGGTCGCCTCGGCCCGCGCGCGAGCCCAGCCTCCCCCGATCCCCTCGCCCGCCCTTCCGCTACCCGCCCTTCGCGGCGTCCGCGAAGGCCCTCCAGGTCGCCTCGGCCGCGCCCACGCAGGCGCGCGTCCCGTCGCGCACGATGGGCGTGCGGAGCAGGAGCGGATCGTCGACGAGGAGCTCCGCGATCCGCGCATCGCTCGGGCCGAGGTGCTGGAGACCTCGCTCCTTCACCCGCGCGCTCTCCTCATCGTAAAGCGCGCGCACGCCGCCCACCGCGCGCGCTACGCTCGCGAGCTCCCCCTTGGAGAGACCCTTCTCGCGCAGATCGACGAGCTGCACCTTGATGCCCCGGTCGGCGAAGAACCGCTGCGCCGCCCGCGTCGCCTTGCACTTGGCCGTGCCGAAGATCTGGATCATGCGCGTCGCTCCTCGGTGGAATGGCTACTGCGCGCTCCGGAGGGCAGCGCGGGCGTGGAGCATAGCAACCGCTGCCCGAACGGCGCAGGGCCAGCGGCGCGCAGGACGCTCCGCGTCGTGCCCGAAGCGCATCGCCTCGAAGCGCGGCTCAGCAGCAGCGCCGCCGCGCGCAAGGATCGATTCTTCCGACCTACGTTGCCGATTCTTCCGACCTACGTTGCCGTCCGCTGCCGTCTCGGAGCGCTCCGCCCCGTCGCGGCCGCTCCACCAGACAGGCGGCGACCTCGCTCCGCCCCCTCCGAGGCCGCCCCTGTCGGTTCAAGAGCGCCCCCTCTCGAGGCCGTCCGCCAGCGCCCTCACGTCGCGCCCTCCAACGCCCGCTCCTCCGCCCCGCAGCGCGATCGAGCGGGACGCGTCCGCTCGTCCGGCAACGCACACGCGCGCGCCGCCATCCCAGGACAACGAGAACGGGCCGCGCCGAGCGGGGCAACAACACCGAAAAACGCCGTGGAAATGCGCGATGTCGGCGGTCGATTCGTTTTCCTATTTACGTCCTCAGCGGTTAGGATATCGAGGCGCATTGATGATCGTGCCCCCTCACACCCTTCGCGGTCGGGTACGACGCAGCGGCAACACTGGAGCGCATTGAATGAGGTTCCGTCCCTCGCTCTCGACGAGCGAGTCCGAATCGAGTCATCCCGTTTCCATCGCTTCCGCGGGTGGACGCGCGGGCGAGCGCGCGCCAGCTCGGCGCGCGAAGACCGCCGGCGCGCAAGCCACGCTTGGCGCGACCGAGCTCTACTTCCGGGCGCTCGCCGGCAGCCAGCCGCTGACGCGCGAGGGCGAGGTCGCGATCGGCCGTCGTATCGAGGCGGGCGCGCTCGCCTGCTTCGAGGCGTGGGTCCGGTCGCCCGTCGCGCTGCGCGAGCTCGCCTCGACGGCGGAGGACGTCCAGGTCGGGGCGCTCAGCCTCCGGGATCTGCTGTGCGAGGCCGACGCGGGTGATCCCGAGGCGGACGCCTGCGCGAAGCGGCTCGCAGTGCTGCTCGATCTCGCCCGCTCGCTCCTCGGCCGGCAGATCACCGAGGACGGCGTGGAGACCGCCCTCGCGGGCCTCGCCGCGGGCCTCGCCGAGCTGCGCCTCGATCCGACCTTCGAGGAGCGCATCGAGCGGAGCCTTCGCGCAGCAGCGGCCGTGGCGGACAAGGCGGAGCGCGCCGCGATCGAGGCCACGATCGCGGCGATCGCCCGGGGGCGCCGCGCCGTCGCGCAGGCGAAGTCCGAGCTCGTCCAGGCGAACCTCCGGCTCGCGGTCGCCATCGCGCGGGAGCACCAGCGCTTCGGCGTCCCGCTGCTGGACCTCGTGCAGGAGGGGAACCTCGGCCTGATCCGCGCCGCCGACAAGTTCGAGTACCGCCGCGGCCACCGCTTCGGCACCTACGCCGCGTGGTGGATCAAGCAGGCGATCAAGAGGACGATCCTCAACCAGGGAAAGCCCGTTCGGATGCCGGTCCACCTCACCGCGATCCGGAGCCAGGTGGTGCGCGCCCGGCGAGATCTGGTGCAGGAGCGGGGGCGCGAGCCTTCCGTCGAGGAGATCGCGGAGCGCAGCGGCCTCACCGTGGAGAAGGTGCGGGTGATCAGCGAGCTCGCGCTCGAGCCGCTCAGCCTCGACGCCCCCGTCGGCGAGGAGGGCGATACCCGGTACGGCGATCTGCTGGCCAACGACGAGCCCACGCCCGCGGACATGCTGGCCCGGCGCCGGCTGATCGAGCAGACGCGCGAGCTGCTCGACTCGCTGCAGCCGCGTGAGCGCGAGCTCCTGCGGCGCCGCTTCGGCCTCGACGGCAACGAGGACGAGACGCTCGAGGAGATCGGGCAGTCGTTCTCGCTGACGCGGGAGCGCATCCGTCAGATCGAGGCGAAGCTGCTCGAGAAGCTCCGGACGCGCTCGCGGCAGCGAGAGCTCGGCTCCTATCTCGAGGGGTGAGGGCGCGGGAGGCGCCGGCGCGCTTCAGAAGCTGTACCCGCCGCCCCGCTCAGCCGGCGCGCCGGCCACGTTCTCGTACGCGAGCTCGACGTGGTTGGGGACGAGGAAGCGCAGGGCATCGACGAGCAGGCAGTCGTCCTTGCCGTCGCACAGCCGCTCGTCCCGGCTCCCGAAGATCATGCGCCACTTCACGGGCAGGCCGAGGGCCGCGCGCGCCGAGCGCGCCGCCGGCCTCGGGGAGCTTGTCGCTCAGCGTCCCGGCGAAGAGGTAGACCGGCGCGACGGCCAGATAGACGTAGTGGTTCATCGGGCTGCTCTCGCCGGCAAAGCCGGCGCGGAGCTCGGGACCGAGCGCGTAGCGCGCGACGCGCACCTGGCCGTCGAAGCCGCGGCGATCGTCAACGTCGGTCGAGCCTGCGCTCGCCGAGAGCCCCGCGGAGAAGTACGGGACCCACGACGCGCTGTCGGGGCCGGTAGACCCGCACCAGCCGAGAAACAGCCTGCCCTCCAAGACCCGTACGCCGCTGCCCGCGCGCGCGCCGAAGGCGAGATCCATCTGAAAGGGCCGCACCGGATCGGCGAGAGCAGCGCCCGAGACGAGGGCGCCGGCCATCCCTGCCACGGCCGCGAGGAACCACGCGGCGCGCCGTCGAGCGCCGCCAGCACCGGCGCGGAGACCAGGTTGGTCTCCTCGGAGCCGAGCTGGCCGCTCTGTTTGGAGCCCCAGCACACGACGCCGCCGTCGTCGAGCAGCGCGCAGCCGTGCCGCCCGCCGGCGACGACGGCCTTCGCACCGGCGACGCCCTCAACGAGGGTGACGACGAGGACCTCGTCGGCGCAGTCGACGATGGGCCCGCCGCCGCTCTGGCCGTTGAGGTTACAACCCCAGCACGCCACCTGTCCCGTTCCGAGCGCAGCGCAGCTGTGGCACGCGCCCGCCGCCCGCCCGCCCGCCGCAACGTCGGTCGCGCCGCGCCCGCCCTCCTTGCTGGCAGCTCCGACGGCACCGTCTCCCCAGCACCACACGTCGCCCTGCGCGTCGAGGGCGCACGCCTGCGCTTCGCCGGCGGCAACGCGCGTCACCCCGCGCGCGCAGCGGGAACCCACCCAGGTTGAGGAAGGAAGGAAGGAGGAAGGACGAGCGCGGGCTCGCTCCTCACGGTGGCCGAGCCGAGCAGGTGGCTCCGGTTCTCACCCCAGCAGACCACAGTGTCGGCACTGCGCACGGCGCACGTGAACTCGAGCGACGGGTCGTCCGCCTCCACGAGCCCGTCGGCCGCGAGCTCAACCACGCCCTCCAGGCCGGGCACGTTGCGCGGTGGCACCGGGCAACGCCCACCAGCCACGACGTCCGCGCCCCCGGAAATGTCGGCGTAGCCCGCCGGCAGGACGCCGAGGGAGCCGCCCATGTCATCCCCCAGCACCTGCCCCTCCCCTCGTCGAAGAGCGCGCGCGTGTGCCACGGATCAGTGGCGAGACGCACGGGGTCCGCGGCGAGCGAGACCCACCTCGGGGAGGTACTCAGTGAGCCGATGGAAACGCCGCCAAGCTGGCCCTCGTCGTTGTCGCCCCAGCACGCGGTATTACCGTTCCTGAGAATCGCGCAGGCAGGGTAGGCACCGGCGACGATCTGCGCCGCGGGTTCGAGCGCCTTCACGCGCACGGGGGTGAAGTGGCAGTCCTCCGTGCATAAACGCCCTACCCAGGTTGCGCCGCGCCGCCGCCGGCGCCGCGCCCGTAAACGACCGACCTACGTTGCGATGCGGCCAGGTTGCGTTGCGGCCGGGGCGCAGCGGCAACCCACCTCGGAATGACTATCCCATGGGTACACCTTTCGAGAGGAATCGTTCCGCGCTGCCAACCATCGCGTACAGCACTCTGCCCCTGACGCCGCTTCCTATGCGTTCGGCACCGCCTGCAGACGTACGAAGGCACGGGTACACCGCTGCACGAGATTCGTCCGTCCACACCGCCGGTCCCATACGGAGGCGCCCCACGACAAGGCACTGGTGACCTCGCCCGTCCCGCCCACCTCCCTGCCACGGCGCCGCTCGGGCTTTACACCGTGAGCACGACGTCGGCCACGCTGGCGCCGTGAAACGTGCTCATCCACCACGTCCCCGCGGGGAACACAGCGCTGCGTACGCCGGCACGCCATCGCTCAAGTGCCGCACGGTACGACGCTCGAAACGCACGTACAGCGGCACCAGCGATTCGCCACGCATCTCCCTGCTCGCGACCCACCGCAAACGTCGGATTGCCGTCGCGCAGCGGCTCGAAGCTCGTCACGCGCTCGTAAGGGGACACCTTGCAGGCTCTCTCGGCGCCCAAGAAGTGAAGTCCTCGCCGCTGCACCTCCGCGCGGGCCCGCGCTTCCTGTCGCTCGAGCTCGGCAGAGACGTCCTGGCGAAAGCCCTCCGCGCTGTCCTGCTCGATGGCCGGCGGCAGCGCGAGCGAGACCGTCGCTTCTTCGGGCCACTGGGGGTTTTCCGGGTCGAGATACACCGAAGGTCGTGCCGCGCGCAGCACGCCGCGACCGAGCTCGTCCACATCCACCTTGGCGCCCGGCCACTCGCGAGCATTCTGCACCAGGCCAGCGGCGACAGGATTCGCCATGACATAAGCAATCTTCTCCACCACCGCTGCGCGCGTCAGCAGCCGCACCACGCTCGTGGCCTCGTGGTCCCATACCGGGCCCTCCCACCCGCGAAGCACCTTCGTGCCGAGCGCGACGATGCGATGGAAGAATTGCAAGAACCGCGGCAGGACGCCCCTCGGGTCGGTCACGACCAAGTGCAGATGCGTTGACATGGCGCAGAGCGCATGGACCTCGATGTCGTAACGGCGGGTCGACACCGCGAGGACGTAGACCAAGAGCTGGGTGATTGCCGCATCCGGGCGGAAGAGCAGGTGCCGGCGCAGGACGCGGCGGGTGATGAGGTACGTGGCTCCGGCAGCGATCTCGCGGGGCTGGCTCATGACAGGCGCAATAAAACAAGCGCCGTGCCAGGGATTTTCATCAATCATTTCGCTGCTCGACCAAGCTTCGTGGGTGGCGGCCGCCTGGCGGGCCGCCACCCGAGCTGGAGCTGTTGCGACGACGACTACTACTAGCCCGACCTGGGTTGCGGTCAGTCCGCGATGCGATGCGGCTGCAACCTGGTCGGAGCCACCGCCGCGCCGCGCCGCCGCGCCGCAACCTGGGTCGGGTCCACGCCGCGCCGCAACCTGGGTCGGGTCCACGGGTCCACGCCGCGCCGCAACCTGGGTCGCGCCGCCGCGGGGTCGCGCCGCCGCGATGGACGGCCGCGCCGCGCCGCAACCTGGGTCGCGCCGCCGCGGGGTCGCGCCGCCGCGATGGACGACCGCGTGAACCAGGTTGCGGCGCGAAGGCTCGTGATAGTCTCGCTTCGCGCTCACCAGGATCCGGGTAGAACGCGCGAGGGGCGGATTGAACAGCGACGACAGAGGGCGCGGAGCCGAACGGGGTGGACCGTCCAGGGAGCGACACCGCGGGGATCCGCCGGCGTCGGGCGACACGCTCGCCCGCGCCGTGGCCGACGCGTCGATGGCCCTCTCGCGCGCCGGCGATGACAGTCCGCAGCAAGCGATCGTGGCGGCGGCGGTGCGCCTCCTCCACGTCGACATCGCCTGCCTCTACGATGTCGCGCAGGCGCCGCCCACGCTCGGCCTCGTCGCCTGCGCGGGCGGCAGCGCGGGCTCGCTGGACGCCCTCCAGCGCCTGCCGCTCGACGCCCCGAGCCTCGCCGGCGCCGCCGCCCGCTCGAACATCGCGCGGGTCGCGCCCGAGGACGAGAGCGCCGACGCGCTCCTCGACGCCGGCCATCTGCGCCGACGCTGCGGCTGCACCCACGCGTTCGCGATCCCCATCGCCTTCGCCGGCACCCTGCGCGCGGTGCTGCTCTGCGCCACGGCGCAGCCCGCCCTCCCGCAGACCGAGCAGGTCGAGATCGCGGGCGCCCTGTCGAGCGTCTTCGGGATGGCGCTCACCGCCCCCGAGCTGCACGCCCAGCGCGCGCGGATCGAGGAGCTCGAGCGGGAGAACCACGAGCTCGAGCGCGCGCGCGAGCAGCTCCACGCGACGCTCGCGGAAGCCAGGCAGACGGAGGCCGCGCTCCGGCTGAGCGAGGACAGCCTCGCCCGCGCGCAGAGGTTGGCAAAGCTGGGCAACTGGGACTGGCACATTCCGAGCAACGAGCTGCTCTGGTCCGACGAGTGTTATCGGATGCTGGGCCTGTCCCGCGACGCCGGCGCGCTCACGTACGAGCGGTTCCTCGCCTGCATCCACCCGGAGGACCGCGAGGGTGTGATACGCTCCGTCGACCTAGCGCTCCAGGGCACCCTGCCCTATTGCGTCGATTACCGGATCGTCCGCCCGAACGGCGAAGAGCGCTTCCTCCACACCGTGGCGGACGTGATCCGCGCCGAGGACGGCTCTCCGCTGCGGATGATCGGCACGGCCCTCGACGTCACCGAGCAGCGGCGCGCCGATCGCGCCTTGCGGCTCAGCGAGGAGCGCCTGCGGATGATCGCGGAGCACGCGAGCGACGTCATCTTCCATATACGGCTCGGCCCGGAGGGGGGCTACGAGTACATCAACCCCGCCGTCCTCGAGCACACCGGCTATCCGCCCGCGGCCTGGTACGAGAACCCTGAGCTGTTCGTCACCCTGATCCATCCCGAGGACGTCGGGCGCTATCATGCGTTCGTCGAGCACATGGCCGCGGCCGGCGGCCGGCTCACCTTCCGGATCATCGACAGGAGCGGCCGGACCCGCTGGGTCTCGACCCACATCACGATTCAGCGCGACGAGCACGGAGACCCGATCGCCGGGATCGGCATCTCGCGCGACGTCACCACGGAGAAGCTTGCCGACGAGGAGCGCGAGCAGCTCCTCGGACAGCTCGCGGCCGAGCGGCGCTGGCTCCACGCGGTCATCGAGCGCTCGCCCGTCGGCATCCTCCTCCTCGACCGGGCCGGCGCGCAGATCGCCCGGAATCGCCGCGCCCAGGAGCTCGCCGGGACAGACGCGCCGCCCGGGCCCCCGGGCGCATGGCGCCTGTGCCTGCCCGACGGGCAGCCCCTCATGGACGAGGAGCAGCCGTCGGCGGGCGCGCTGCGAGGCGAGGTCACGAGCTCGAGGGAGCTGTCGCTCCGGCGCGCCGACGGCAGCATGCTCGCGGTGCTCGCGAGCGCTGGCCCCATCGTCGACGGGAACGGCAAGCTGCTCGGCGCGGTCGTCGTCTTCGACGACATCACCCGGCTCAAGGAGCTCGAGCGGCTCAAGGAAGAATGGACGTCGGTCGTCGCGCACGACCTGAAGCAGCCCGTGACGACGATCATCGGCTACGCGACCCAGCTCGAACGGAAGCCCCAGGTCACGACCGCGGTGAAGACGAGGGCGGGACACATCCTGGCGAGCGCCAAGCGGCTCGGGCGGATGGTCTCCGATCTCACGGACATCTCCCAGATCGAGTCGCGTCGCCTCGCGATCGAGCGCACTCCCATCGACCTGCGTGCGCTCGTGGAGGCGGTCGTCGAGCGGATGGAGAGCGAGACCGAGGGGCGCGCCATCGACGTCGAGCGCCGCGGGGAGATCCCGATCGTGCACGCAGACGCCGGGCGCGTCGAGCAGGTGCTCACCAATCTCATCTCCAACGCCGTCAAATACGGTGATCCAGAGACGCCGATACAGGTGGCGCTGGAGCGGCGCGACGACGAGGTGCAGATCTCCATCCGGAACAGCGGCCGCGGGATCCCGGCCCAGGACCTCCCGCTCCTGTTCGAGCGCTTCTTCCGGGGAAAGGCGAAGGAGGAGCGCGTGGTCGGCCTCGGCCTCGGCCTGTACATCGCGAAGCGCCTCGTCGAGGCCCACGACGGCAGGATCTGGGTCGAGAGCCCCGAGGGGGGCCACACGACGTTCCATTTCACGCTTCCGGTGGGCGCGGCGCCGCGCCGGGATGCGATGTAATCACGAACCGCCCTGGCCTGCCGTGCGCGGTCAGCGCGACCCCGCGACCGACGCGGGGGCCCACAGCGGTGGCTCCGACACGCCCCTCCCCGCTCCGGCCGGCACAGCATGGCTTCGTCCGGTGATGCGCTCGAACTCCACGACGTCATGAGAGCACACGAGCCTTACCTCGTGGCCGCGCTCCTCGCGCAGCGCGCGCAGCCGCCGCTGGTTCTCGAGCCGCGCGCCGCGGTCCTTCTCCATCATGAACTGATAGAAACGCAGACCCGGCGTGCACGCCGGCCGAACCGGGTCCATCTCTCGGTGATAGAAGTAGGCGTCGCCGGCGAGGAGCAGCCAGCCGCCATCGCTCCGGATAGCCACGCCAGCGTGGCCCAGCGTGTGACCGATGAGCGGGACGAAGAGCACCTCGTCCTTCAACCCCCCCACCGGCCGCGCGCCCTCGAAGCCAAACCAGCGCTCGCCACCGCCCGAGGGGTAGGCAATCCAGCTCGGCTGCGTCGACCACTGAGCCGGCCGGTAGCGCATCCGGTCGAGGAGCGTCCGCTGCGCGACCGCGGCGTCACGCTCGTCGGCGAGCAGATGGACCTGGGCTCCAGGAAAGTCGTCAAGGCCTCCGGCATGGTCGAAATCGAGGTGGGTGAGCACGATATGGCGGACCTCCTCGGGCCGAAGGCCGAGGCGCTCGATCTGCCGGCGCGCGGTCATCTCGGCGCGAAGCTCCGGTCGCACGAGGAAGAGGAAGAACCGGCTGAGCCGCTTCCTCGCCATCGAGACGTCCAGCAGCCCAAGCCCGGTGTCCACGAGGACCAGGCCGCTCTCCGTCTCGAGGAGCAAGCAATGGCACGTCAGCCTCCCGCGGAGCCCCAGGGTCCGCCCGTCCATCAGCGCGCCGCCGACCGGACAGGTCGAGATGCAGTTGAGATGATGGATTCGCACACCGGAGCGCATGAGGCGCTGTGACTGCACGGGGTATGCCGATCTCCGGGCCCCTGACGGCGTAAACGACGGAAAAACGGACGCCTGGCCACGAGCGGAGGCGCCCCCACGGGAGGCGCCCTGGATGGGCCGCCTTGACGTTCGTGCCGCGCCTGGACACGTCCCGCCCCGGAGCGCCCCCCATGTCCGCGCCCGCGCCACCGCGCGCCCCCCCGAGCTCCGCCGCGGCGCACGCGAGGCGCTGCACGCGTCGCTCGGCGTCGCCGACGAGCTGAGGACCTGAGTCGACCTTCGACTTCCTCCACCGCCACACCCTCGGGCGGCCGCGCGACCTCGTGATCCAGATCGACGAGACCGACGCCTGCCCGTGAGATCGCTCGCGGTGAGCCCGAGGGCCCACCGACGCCGCGTCTCTGCCCGCGAGCGATCGGCCCGAGGCGGTGTGTGGTAGCCTGCCGGCGCCATGACCGAGCTACTTGGCCTCGTTTTCTCGCCGTGGACGGAGAAGGCCCGCTGGGCGCTCGACGTCCGGCGCGTCCCCTACACCTTCCGGCACTACCAGCCGCTCGTCGGCGAGCCGGCGCTCCGGGTGAAGCTCCGCCGGCTCACGGGCCGTGTCTCGGTGCCGGTGCTCACCACCGACGACGGGCGCGTGCTCGGGGACTCGGCCGACATCGCGCGCTGGGCCGACGGGCGCGGCGCGGGACCGACCCTGTTCCCTGTCGAGCACGAGGCCGACATCGCGCGGCTCATCGATCTCTCGGAGCGCGGCCTCGCCGCCGGGCGCGCCCGCGCGCTGACGCGCATGCTGGCCGACGACGAGGCGCTCGCCGAGATGGCGCCGAGGCCGGTCCGCCGCGCGCTCGGCCCCCTCGCCTCGCGGCTGGGGGCGCTGGGGGTCGCCCGCACCCTCCGCAAGTACGACAGCGACAAGATCGACGGCGAGGCGCACATGCAAACGCAGGTCGCCGTGCTGGAGGAGATCCGCGAGACCCTCGCGCGGGCGGCGCCGTCCGGAGACGCGCCTCGGACGCTCCTCGGCCGCTTCACGTTCGCGGATATCGCGATGAGCCAGGTCCTCGTGAACGTCGCGCCGCCCGCCCAGCTGAAGCTCGGCGCCGCCAGCCGCCGGTGCTTCTCCGACCCCGACCTGAGAGATCGCTACGACGACCTGGTCGCGTGGCGCGACGAGCTCTACCGCGCCTTCCGCACGAGCTGACCGGCCCCCCCGGGCGAGCGCGGTATCTCAAGCGCGGTGAAGCCCGGGGATACCAGCATGGTCATGGGCTTCATCGCGGGGCTCTCTCCTTCAGGCGTTGAGGGCGACTGACCAGGAGCGCGGCCGTCCAGCACACACCCCCCGACCATTTGCAGGCGCGTCCGCCGCGCTGAGGCTCGCGTCGCGCCAGAGGCTCGATCACGGACGCCGGATCTGGTAGCCGTGAAATTTACCATGAAACAAGCGTAGCAAACGGACGAGCTGGGCCGCTTCTTCGAGATGTCCGTGGATCTGATCGGCACCGCCGGTTTCGACGGGCGCTTCAAGCGGATTGGCCAGGCGTGGGAGCGCACGCTCGGGTTCTCGCGCGAAGAGCTCTTGTCGACGCCGTTCATCGACTTCGTGCACCCCGACGATCGAGAGCGCACGCTGGCCGAGTCGGCGCAGGTGTTCGGCGGTAGCGGCAGCGTGACGTTCACGAACCGCTACCGGTGTCGCGACGGCTCTTACCGGCGGATCGAGTGGAACGCGTCGGTTCACCCGGAGGAGGAGCTCGTCTATTTCGTCGCTCGCGATATCACGGATCGCAAGCGCGCGGAGGAGTCGCGGCTCGAGGCCGAGTCCCGGTTCCGGGGGGCGGTCGAAGGGAGCCTGGACGCCTTCTTCGTGCTCCAGAGCGAGGGTCCAGTGCACAAGGATGTGTGGTTCCAGCATCAGGTCATCCCGCTGAGCGACGGTGTCGCGATCACGATCAGGGACATCACGCCCTTCAAGCGGCTGGAGGCCGAGCTCAGGGAGGCGCTCCATCGCCGGGCGATCCACGCGGAGGAGCTCGAGGAGAAGAACCGCCTGCTGCGGTGAGCCGCCGGGCGCGCACATCGACGCGCCCTTGAGCTCACGTGAGGTGGCGGGGAGCGCCTCTGCGTCGCTCGACGGCTGTCGGGACTGCAAGCTGCCTTCAAGCTGATGACAGGCGGATGACGCCGCGCGGTCGATGCCGTGTGTGATTTCCGGGTGGCGCCTCCTCCCGCGGTTGCCCAGGAGGAGCGTGGGCACTATGGGAGCATCCCCGAACGGCGCGGCCCGGTCGGGCCGTGCCCGGCGGGGACGCGCTGCCCGTGACCGGGCTCATCGCCACGAAAGGAACGCTCCAATGCCTGTTGACGTGAAGTACACGACGCAAGCCACGGCCCATGGCGGCCGCGATGGCCACGCTGCCACTGCCGACGGTGCTTTCAAGGTCAAGCTCTCGACGCCGAAGGAGCTCGGCGGCGCTGGCGGCGAGGGGAACAACCCGGAGCAGCTGTTCGCGGCGGGTTACGCGGCCTGCTTCCTGAGCGCCCTCAAGCTCGTGGCCGCGCAGGAGAAGGCCCGTATCCCGGCCGAGGCCACCGTGACGGCGACCGTCGGCATCGGCCCGCGCTCCGAGGGCGGGTTTGGCCTCGACATCGACCTGCGGATCGCGCTGCCGGGCCTGGAGCGGTCGCACGCCGAGCAGCTGGTCGAGAAGGCGCACCAGGTTTGCCCCTACTCGAACGCCACCCGCAACAACGTCCCTGTCCGCCTAGAGGTCGCCTGACCTTCTGACGCCGCGCGCTCCCTCCGCGGGGGCCGGCCCATCCTTCATGAGCTCCCGGTGGAGCGCCGCGAACGCTCCCCCCCGCGCGAGCAGCTCCGCGTGCGTCCCCTGCTCGACGACCCGCCCGTGGTCGAGCACGACGACGCGATCGGCGTGCCGGATCGTGCTCAGCCGGTGGGCCACAACGAAGCTCGTCCGCCCTCGCAAGAGCCTCCCGAGCGCCGCCTGCAGCCGGGCCTCGGTGAGGGCGTCCACGGCGCTCGTCGCCTCGTCGAGCAGCACGATGCGCGGATTGGCGACCATGGCGCGCAGGAAGCACACGATCTGCCGCTGCCCGAGCGACAGCGCCGCCCCGCGCTCGCCTACCTCGGTACGCAGGCCGTCCGGCAGCGCGTCGAGCATGTCGAGCACGTCGAGGCCCCGCGCCGCGTCGCGGATCTCGGCGTCCGTCGCGGCGGGGCTGCCGAGGCGCACGTTGTCGAGCACCGTCCCGCTGAAGAGGAAGTTGCTCTGCAGCACCAGCCCGAGCTGCGCGCGCAGCGAGGCGGACGAGGTCGCCGCGAGATCGTGCCCGTCGACGGTGATCGACCCCGCCGTCGGCAGGTAGAGCTTCGCGAGCAGGTTCAGGATCGACGTCTTGCCGCTGCCCGTGTGCCCGACCAGCGCGATCATCTGCCCCGGCTCGGCGACGAGATCGACGCCGTGGAGCACCGGCTTGCCTGGATCGTAGGCGAAGTGGACCCCCTCGAACACGACCCGGCCGCGCGCGGGCGGCAGCGCCGGGAGGCCGCGCTCGTCCGGCCAGTCGGGCGCCGTGTCGAGCACGCGGAAGAGCCGCTCGGCGCCCGCCATCGCCGTGAGGGCCTGGTTGTACTGATTGCCCAGGACGGGGATCGGGTTGAACAGGAGGTTCGCGAGGAAGAAGAACTCCACGAGCACGCGCAGCTCGAGCGCGCCGTGGAGCGCCTGATAGCCGCCGACGACCACGAGGACGGCCAGGAACAGCTGCCCGTTGAACTCGAGGAGCGGGAGGAACGTCGCCGAGTGGCGCGCCGCATCCATGTTGTAGCGGGAGTGGTCGAAGATCAGCGCGCGGAACAGCCCGCCGTTGATGTCCTGCCGCACGAAGCCCTGCGTCACGCGCACCCCCGTGACCGACTCGGCGAGCGTCGCGGTCACGCGGGTGAAGCTCTCCTGCGCGCGCTGGTGGGCGGCCCCGAGGCGCTTGTGGAAATAGACGATCAGCCCCCAGAAGACGGGGACCATCGCGACCACCACGAGGAAGAGCTGCCAGTGCGCGTGGGCCATCAGCGCCATCGCGACCGCCATGGTGCCGAGGTTCACCGTGCTCACGAACACGACGTCCTGCACCGCCACCCGGATCGCGTCGATGTCGGACGTCATGCGGCCGATGAGGCGCCCCACCTTCGTCTTCACGAAGAAGCGCATCGGCATGCCCAGGAGGTGGCTCTCCAGCCGATCGCGCATGTCGAACACCACCGCCTCGCCGAGCTCGAGCGCGAGCCGCGCGCGGTAGTGGAAGACGATCTCGGTGAAGAGGACGAGCGCCGCGAAGCCGAGGACGGCGAGCAGCGTGGCGCGCGCGTCGCGCCGCGCCACCGGGCCGCTGATGATGGCGCCGACCGCCCAGGTCAGGATCGGGAGCTGGATCGACCTGACCACCACGAGGGCGAAGAGCGCGTTCCGCTTGCGCGCGTACGGGCGGGTGAAGGCGAACACGCGCCGCGCGAGCCCGAGATCGAGCGTGCGGTGGTGCTGGTCCGGCTCGTCCCCGAGCGCCACGCGCGCGAGGCCGAGGCGCGCGTCGATCGGCGCCGCCTCGGCCGCGGAGCGGGCCGCCCCCGACGCCGTCGCGGGGCGGCTCGGCGCGTTGGCCCCGCGGCTCACGCCGGGTCCTCGGCGGGGCGCGCGCCCGAGGCGGCGCGGCGCGAGGGGGTGTCGTCCGCCCGCGCCCCGAGGGCGTGGGCGTCGTGCAGCGCGAGGGCGCTCGCGTAGTGGCCGCGCCGCCGGAGCAGCTCCTCGTGGGTCCCCCGCTCGGCGATGCGGCCCCGGTCGAGCACGATCACCTGGTGCGCGCGGCGGAGCAGGTGCGCCCTGTGCGTCGCCATGATCGTCGTCCGCCCCCGCGTCGCGCTGAGGATCGCGTCGAGGATCTCGCGCTCGGTGCTCGCGTCCACCGCCGCGGTCGGGTCGTCGAGCAGGAGCAGCGGCGGGTCGAGCAGCACCGCGCGCGCGATGGCCAGCCGCTGCCGCTGGCCGCCCGAGAGGTTGGCCGCCGCCTCGCCGAGCTCGGTGTCGTAGCCCTCGGGCAGCTCCCGGATGAACTCGTGGGCGCAGGCGATGACCGCGGCGCGCTCGATCTGCTCGCGCGTCGCGTGTGGGGCGCCGAACGCGATGTTCGCCGCCACGGTGTTGCTGAAGAGGAAGTTGTCCTGAAAGACGACCCCCATGCGCCGCCGGATCTGGTCGAGGTCGTGGCGCCGGAGGTCGATGCCGTCGAGGAGGACGCGGCCCGACGTCGGATCGTAGAAGCGCGGGATCAGGCTGAGCAGCGTGCTCTTGCCCGCGCCGGTCGGGCCGATCACGGCGACGAACTGCCCGGGCTCGACGTCGAGGTGGACGTCGTGGAGGACGGGCCTCTCCGGATCGTACCCGAACGTGACGCGCTCGAACACGAGGCGCCCCTCGACACGCGCAGGGCGCGCCGGCGCCTCGGGGCTCGTGATCTCGACGGGGGTGTCGAGCACCTCGAAGACGCGCTTCGCCCCGATGAAGCTCTGCTGCGCGGTGTTGACGATCGTCGCCATGCTCGCGATCTGCCCCGAGAACTGCTGCAGGATGCCGGCGAACACCACGAGCTGCCCGAGCGTCATCCGGTCGCGCGTGACGAGCAGCCCGCCCATGCCGAGCAGGATGACGAGGCTCACCTGCCCGAGCAGATCGATGATCGGGCTGAGCACGCTGACGATCCGGAACGTCTCCTGCTGCTGCTCGCGCACCTCGCGGCTGCGCTCGTCGAAGCGGCGGTGGGCCTCGCGCTCTCGCCCGAGCCCCTTGATGACCTGGATGCCATGCAGCCCCTCCGTGAAGCTCAGGACCATGCGATCCACGAGCTCCCGGTTGCGCAGGTAGGCGGGCTGCGCCCACCGGGCGAAGAGCGTGCTCGCGATCCAGAGCAGCGGCGCCGGGGCGAGGCACGCGAGCGTCAGCAGGACGTGCGCGCGGAGCATGTACGCGACGTACACGCCGAGCGACAGGACCATGATGACGCTCGGGAGCAGCACCCCGTCCACGAAGGAGCGCACGAGCTGCACGTCGCCGGTGACGCGATTGATGAGCGAGCCGCTCTTGTTGGCGTCGAAGAACCGGAAGCTCAGCCGCTGGAGCTTGTCGTACACCCGCGCCCGGAGATCCGGGACGATCTCCATGTGGACGAGGTAGCCCACCGAGAGCGCGTAACCGTAGTTGATCACCGCGCGCGCGGCCGCCATCGCGAGGATGGCGGCGCCGATCGAGAGGACCGCGCGCATGGGCTCACGCTCGGCGTCGACCAGCCGCCCGAGGCCGACAGGCAGATCGGGGAGGCGGTTCGACGGATCGAGCCGATGGCGGAGGATGTCGATGGCGAGGCCGGTCAGGCCGAGCCCGGCGAGCCCCAGCGAGAGCAGGACGATCTGGTAGCCGAGGACACGGAGGACGCGCCCCCGGTACGCCCAGCTCAGCCCGAGGAGCCGCAGCAGGAGCGAGCCCCCCTCGCGGGAGCGCCCTGTTTCAGACGAAGCGAGGGAACCGATATCAGGACGTGAACCGGACAACATCAGCGCAGGGCACCTGACATACCGGCCATGCCGGGGCCCGTAAGCTACCGATTTGTGCGGCCTTCGCCAGCGGCGGGGGCACGAACCCCGTGGCGCGGCCCGCGTGTCGCCCCGACCGCCGGGCCAGCGCCCTGACAGGGCTCCTGGCGCTCCGCTAGTACATCAGGTTGCCCTTGCCGAGCTGGAAGTTGATGTTCGATCCGAACTGATCGCGCGCGTTCTGGACGCGCGAGATCGCGTTCGAGATCCGGCCCTGGCGCTGCGACCAGGTCGCCGCCGAGAGGCCCGCCGCGATCTCGGTCTTCGCCAGCTGGAGGCGATCCGTGGAGACGGGGTGCAGCGGCGTGCCGCCGACGGCGAGGACCTCCAGCGCGTCGTCGATCTCGGCCTCGGCCAGCTCCATCAGGCGCCGCTGGACGTCGGCCCGCGTGTCGTGGAACTGCTGGACGAGCACCTGGGCGGCGTTCAGGCGCTGCTTTGCGAGGTCGACGTTGAACGCGGCGTTCAGGACGCGAAGGAAGCGGCCGATCTTGTTGATGTCGGAGTCGGGGAACTGGACGGGGCTCCCGAACCGCGCCTCGAGCTCCAGGCCGGCCGGCGAATTCTTGAAGAAGTCCGACACATAGAACGCCACCGCGCCCTCGATCTGGTTCCCGAAGGCGTTCGTGTGGAAGAACGGCGGCGTGTCCACGGCCTCGATGAGGGGCGGGGTGCTGAACGTGCCGTCGCCGAACCCGTTGAGAAAGCCGATGTCCAGGACATCGATGTTGGGCGACGCCAGCCCGGAGCCGCCGAAGCCGCCGTCGAACGCGCCGATGGTGCCTGTCGCGGGGGCCTTCCGTGTGCCCGTGTCCAGGTTGCGGTTGCGCCCCGTGTCCAGGTGGTTCGCGCCCGCGTTGGAGTGGCACACGTTGCAGCGGCCCCGCGCCGGGTCGAGGAACGCCTGCCGCCCCTCGTTCGCCTCGAGATCGGCGAGGTTCACCTGCGTGAGGTCGAGCTCGTTCGTCCGGCCAAGGCTCATCTGGTAGGCGAGCGTCAGATCGAGCTCCTGCTCCGTCGGGAGCCGGAAGGCCACCCCCGGCTCGCGGCCGAGATCCGTCGGGTAATGCTGCGTGATCGCCCCGGTGAGGAACTCGCGCAGCGAGCCGGTGCCCGGGGCGCCGTCGCCCGACCAGCCCGTGCGATGGACCGGCGGGCTCGCTATCCCGTCCACCGGATCCGGCGTGATGCTCGTCGCCAGCGAGAGCGTGTGGGGGACCGCGCGCATCGAGAACTTGTTGTCGAGATCGTCGAAGCCGTCGATGTTCTCGCGGATCAGGCCGAGCGTCTTCAGCTCGGGCGTCTCGAGCTCGGTCAGCCCCGGGTCCTGCTCGAAGACGAACAGCGGGTCGAGCGGGTTATCCACGAGCAGAGCGTCGATGAAGGGGATGTCAATCGTGAAGTTGTTTCCGACAGGATGGCACGTCCCGCACGAGCGGCCGTTGCCCTCGAAGGTCTCGCGAAAGAAGATGTCGGCGCCCGCGCAGATCTCCCGCGTGACGAGCCCGGCGATCACGCGAGGATCCTGGTCGCACGCCGCGAGCCGCTGCTGCGCCGTGAGCGCGCTCGACGCGGCGCCGAGGGTTTCCACCTCGCCCTCCGGCGCGGCGGGGGCGCACGAGGCGAGGAGAGAAATGGAGACGATGGGAGCGAGGATCAAGGAACTCAATCTCGGACTTGGCATGACGCTCTCTCTTCCTGTTGCGGTTGTTCGACACCGATTTCGAACCACGGCGTTCATGGATGCGGCGCGCCGTTCGGCGGCAGCGCCCAGGAAACACAGGTGAAACCGACCTGGCGCTGCGACGACGGCCGGCGGCCGACGTGGCGCCGGCGCCGCGGGCGAGATGGCCGACCCAGGCCATCCACGCGGCTCTGGAGGCACGCCGGAGGCTCGAGGCCCGGCCCTCGCGCGCTCCATGCGACAAGCGCGCTCGGGCCGCTGCGCCTCGGTACGACCCCCTGCGGGGATCGCGCCACAGGCGATCTCAGGCGGCGATTACTTAGCGGACCGGACCAGACACAGCAATGTTCACGGACGCTCGCAGCACAATTCCGACTTCTTAACGAACCTTTACAAACAAGACCACGAGACGACATTCCCCGGCGGATCGGCCGGCGGCATCGCCGGGTATCGCCATGACGGCGGGCGGAGCGGGCGCGCGGAGGAGCCGTGAGCCCGGCTCCGCGGGCGTGCTCGGGAGTTCGAAGCGGGACATGGGCGCGGAGGCCGGCGGCATCCCCCCACCGCTCTCGGTGAGGTCAGTGACCGTGCCGGCTCAATGGCCAACCTTTAGGTCGGCCGATGGCGCCCTTCCAACTCATTAGTAGCATGGGCCCCATGCATTCCGTGCATCTCGCTTCCATCGACCTGAACCTGCTCGTCGTCCTCGACGCCCTGCTGGCGGAGGGGAACGTCACGCGCGCGGCGGCGCGCGTCGGGCTGAGCCAGTCGGCGATGAGCCACGCCCTCGGGCGCCTCCGCGTGTTGATCGACGATCCCGTCCTGGTGCGCACGCCGCGGGGGATGATCCCGACGCCGCGCGCGCAGGAGCTCATCGGCCCCATCCGCGAGGCCCTCGCCAAGATCGAGGCGACGGTCGCGCGCAGCCCTCGCTTCGAGCCCGCGACGGCGCGCCGCTCGTTCACCGTCGCCACGGTCGATTACGTGGAGCTCATCCTGCTGCCGCGGCTCGTGCAGAAGCTCGTCTCCGAGGCGCCCTTCATCGACCTCGTCGCGCGCCCCTACGACAGCGAGATGTGGAGCGCCATGGAGACCGGCAAGGTCGATCTCGCGATCGGCCTGCTCCCCGCCTTGCCCGCCGGGTTTTACCGGCAAAGGCTCATCGAGGAGCGCTACATGTGCGTCGTGCGGAGGAGCCACCCCGCGGTCCGGGGCAAGCTCACGCTCAAGACGTACACGAGCTTGCCGCACGCGCTCATCAGCCCGCGTGGCGAGGGCGGAGGCCGGGTGGACGAGGTCCTCGCCGAACGAGGGCTCTCGCGCCGCGTGGCGCTGCAGATCCCGCATTTCCTCGTGGCGGCCCACATCGTGGCCCAGACCGATCTCGTGCTGACCGTGCCGGCGCGCATCGCGCGCGTGTTCGCGGAGATGGAGGAGCTGCACGTCATGAAGCCGCCCGTGGAGCTCGGCGGGTTCTCGGTGGATCAGGTGTGGCACGAGCGGCACGCGAAGGACCCGGCGCACACCTGGCTGCGCGGCGTCTTCGCGGAGATCGCCCGCGACAGCTGACGCGCTCTCCCGCGCGGCGGCCAGGTCTCGCGGGAGCAGGGGCGAGCCGACGTGCCGAGTGACGAAAGGGGAACCGGTCAACCCGGGCCGCCGGGCGCGGCGATGAACGGGGTGCCCTCGGTCTCGGCGAGCTGCCGGTGGAGCGAGGTCAGGCGGGCCGTGACAGGGCCGCGCTCGCCGCGGCCGATGGTGCGCCCGTCGAGGCCACGGATGGCGATCACGCCGGCGCCGGTGCCCGTCAGGAACGCCTCGTCGGCGGCGAAGAGGTCGAGCCGCCCGATCGAGCGCTCCACGACCGTGAGCCCGAGGCCGCGCGCGAGCTCCATGACGGCCGCGCGGTTGATGCCCTCGAGGCACCCGTCGGTGGCCGGCGGCGTCGCGAGCACGTCGCCGCGGAGCGCGAACACGTTGGCCACGGAGGCCTCGGCGATGTGACCCCGCGCGTTCAGGAGCAGCGCGTCGTCGGCGCCGCGCTGCCTCGCCTCGAGCTTCGCGAGCGCGGAGCCGAGGTAGTTCAGGCTCTTGATCCGCATGTCGAGCGCGTCCGCGTTGGGCCTCCTGTGGCTCGACGTGATGAGCTCGAGGCCGCGCCGCCGCTGCTCGTCGTCGAAGAGGCGGATGGCCCCCACGATGCAGAACAGCCCCGGCCGCTCGCAGGTCGTCGGGTCGACGCCGAGCGGGCCCACGCCGCGCGTCACCACGAGGCGCACGTAGGCCTCGGGCTGGCCGTGCGCGCGCGCCGTCTCCTCGACGATGGCGCGGAGCCCGTCGAGCGAGCGCGGGAGCGCGATGCCGAGCGCCCTCGCGCCGATCTCGAGCCGCGCGAGGTGGCGCTCGATCCGGAAGACGCGCCCCGCCGCGACGCGCATGCCCTCGAACACGCCGTCGCCGTAGAGCAACCCGTGATCGGTCACGTTCACGGTCGCGTCCGCAGCGTCGACGATCCGCCCATCGATCCATGTCTTCATGCCGTTCACCTCCTGCCCTCGCCCTGGAGGGCGCGCGCGACCCGCTCGGCGGCGTCGCGCGTTTGATTCACCGCGGCGTCACGACGATCGCCGCGCAGGCTCTGGGCGGCCGCGGCGCAGGCGACGCAGCCGTGCAGGCCGCCGCGCGCGAGCACCGGGGCCGCGATGACGGTCAGCCCGTCGATCCACTCCCCCTCGTTGACGTCGTAGCCGCGCTTCGCGGCGCGCCGCGCGGCGCGGCGCATGGCCGGGTCCGCGCCCGATGCGCCCACGAGCTCGGGCGCGTGCGCGAGGTAGAGCCGGCCGCTCGCGGTGACGTCGAGCGGCACCTCGGCCCCGACGGTGGGCGCCGCGCGCAGGAGGCCCGTGCCCTCCGCCTTGTCGAGCACGACGAGCCTGCCAGCGCGCGCGGCGACGAGGAAGAACGTCTCGCCGAAGGCGCGCGCCGCCCGCTCCAGCTCGGGCCTCGCGACGCGCGCGACCGCGTCGAGCCCCTGCGCCCCGAGCCCGAGCCGGATGAGGCCGACGCCGAGCCGGTAGCGCCCCTCCCCGTCCTGCTCCACCAGCGCGTGCGCGGCGAGCGACGCGAGCAGCCGGTGCAGCGTCGCCTTCGGCATGCGGAGCCGCTCCGCGAGCTCCGAGAGCGAAGCGCTGCCGCCGCCCTCGCCCAGCGCCTCGAGGGCGCGCACCGCCTTGTCGACCGTCCCGGATCGCTCCATGCCAGTTCCACTATTCGGAATGACGTTCCGACTATTGATATACATCCATCCCGCGCCGCGGTCGAGGGGGCGGCGCGGGTGCGGCGCGGCGCCGCGGGATCCCCGCGGGATGGCGGACGGAAGCGCGCGGGGGCCGGCGGAAGCGCGCGGGGGCCGGCGGAGGCGCGGGGAGAGCGGGCGACGCGCCGCGGGCGACGCGCGCTGGTGTCGCTCGAGGGGGTCGGATAGCGTCCTTCGGTCCCGCCGTGAGCTGCGGAGGAGAGGAGCACATGCGCAAGATCTCATCGGTCGTACTGGTCCACGGCGCCTGGCACAGCCCGTCCTGCTGGTCCCAGGTCGCGTGTCGGCTGCTCGACAGCGGGCTCGACGTCCGGGTGCCAGAGCTGCGGAGCGTCGGGCCCGCCGCGGACGGCCTCGCGGCGGACGCGGAGGTGGTGCGGGCGGCGCTGGCCGAGGCGCCGGGCGAGGCCGTCGTGGTCGCGCACTCCTACGGGGGATTGCCGGTCACGGAGGTGGCGGCCCGCGCGGGCAACGTCGCCCACCTCGTCTACCTGTGCGCGTTCATGCTCGGCCCGGGGGAATCCCTGCTCTCGGCGATCGGAGGCCAGGAGCCGCCATGGTGGATCACCTCCTCGGACGGCCGGACGATGCTGCCCGAACGCGCGCGCGACATCTTCTACAACGACTGCAGCGACGAGGTCGCAGCCGCCGCGGCAGCGGCGCTGCGGCCTCAGTCCAGGGCGTCCTTCACGGAGCCGCTGGGGGCCGCGGCCTGGCAGGAGCTGCCCTCCACCTACGTGATCTGCGAGCGCGACAACGCCATTCCGGTGTTCGTGCAGGAGGCGATGTCGCAGCGCGCGAGGGACGTGCGGCGCCTCGACGCGGGCCACTCTCCGTTCCTGTCGCAGCCGGACGAGGTGGCCGCGCTCGTGCGCGACATCGTCGCGGCCGCGGCCGGCTGAGCCGGCGCCGGCGCGCGGCGCAGCGCCGGTGACCGTGGAGACGCCTGCCGGCGAGCGCATCGAGCTGCCGTGGGATCAGCGCCGCTTCGCTCGCGCAAAGTGCGAGGTCGGACATTCATGCCGCTGCGCAGGCTGAGCCAGGCCGCACGCCGCGTTCCGGCGAGCTCGCCTGCCTCGCGCAACCGGGCGGGCGTGCAGCCTTGTTCTGCCCGGCCGCAGCACGCTGCTCGCACCGGAGCCACACGCGGCGTCCTGGCTCGTGGCACAGCGGTTGCCGTCTGGCGCTGGCATGAAACCGAACACGCTCTTCAAGGTCCTTGCGCTGGTCGCTAGCTTCCCGTTCGCCGCCGGCTGCGCTCTCGGCGCCGAGGAGGAGCCAGCGTCTGGGCAACAGTCGCTCGGCGCTCCGTCCGACGCCGAGGGGATCTGGCTCTCCACGAAATACTCCTTCGGTCTCTGCGCCGGCGAGTGCATCACGACGGTGTCGCGCGACGGCGCGGAGCTCTCGCTCACGGCCTGCACGCGCGACCAGGGCTGTCCCCGCTCGAACCTGGCGATGCTTACAGACGAAGGCGCGCGAACGCTCGACGAGATCGAGGACGCGCTCTCGGGCGCCGCCCTCGACGACCGCTACGGCTGCCCTGACTGCGCCGACGGCGGCGCGACGTCGGTGCGCCTGCGCCGCGATGGTCTCGAGACGTCGCACCTCTACGAGTACGCCGAGGCGCCGGCGCCCCTCCAGGCGCTCGATCGCCTGGTGGCCGACCTCCGGCTCGGCCTGGACTCCTGCGCATCGGGACCGCTCCTGAAGCCCTCGGCGGGGTGCACGCCCAAGTGAACGCGCTCGACCGGAGGCTCCGGGCCGGCTCGTCCGGGTGAGACCGCCGCCGGAGCCGCGCCCGGCCAGCGCCGCCCGCCGGAGCGGGCGCTACCCGTCGTCCGGCAGGTAGAGCTTCACGTCGTCGAACTCGGCGGTGCCCTCGTAATAGTTGATGTGCGGATCACCGAAGAAGAAGTGATCCGGGTAGGCCGACCCCGCCGGCCAGGTCTCGAAGGTCTTGCCGAAGTCGACGGTCTCGTTGGGGTGTTCCGCCTCGATCTCGTCGGGGCGCTGGTTGTAGTGCCACGTCACCGGCGGCTCGCGGAAATCCCTCCGCGCGGCGTACGTCGTGCTGCCGCCGTGGTGGAACCTGCCCGCCGCGGACATCGCATAACCCCGGCCGTCGCGCTCGACGGCGACCACGTAAGCCTCCCTGTCGAGGTACTTGTCCACGAAGATGGGGCCGTTCTTCCACCCGCCGGCGGTGTACGACGTGAACCCATTTCCGGTCCACGGGCTCCCGAACGCGTCGCCGCGGAGCCAGATCATGCTCACATAACGTGATCCGTCCTGCTCGGCCCGGCCGGTCGAGGGGTTCCATACCTGCGACCAGGGGCCTTCCTCGCCGAAGTTGCTGTCGGTGTCCATCACGACCTTCCGGTGGTGATGGATGAAGACGTTGTTGTGAGGGGCCGGCCGCGGATAATCGGTGATGCAGAGAAAGTAAACACCATTATCGAATGTCGCCGACTGCGGCGCGGCGCTGTGATCGCCGAACCGCCACGGGTCGGCCAGCTCGTCCCCGTCGTAGCCGTTGGTCTTGCCCCCGTGCGTCCAGCTGCCCTCGCGCAGGCCGCCGAAGTCGATGTTCGAGACCGTCACCTCCACGCGGTACCGCGCGGGCAGCGGCGCGGTCGAGCGGAGGATCGCGCCGTCGTAGTGGCGGGTGGAGACGAGCCTCGCCTTGCCGCCCGCCGCCTCGAAGCGGCCGCCTGTCTCGGGGACGCCGTCGCGGTCGCTGTCGCGGCCATACAGCTCGACCGTGAGCCAGCCGCCCTCGCCATACGTGAAGGACTTCCGGAACGATCGGAACCTCCGCAGGCCTCGCCGGAACACCTCGCCGCCCTGCGCGGAGAAGAACTCACCATCTTCGTCGAAGACATCGACGTGATAGGGGCTCTCGTCGCCATACCGATCCTCGGTCCACGCCGCGGGCTCCTGGAACGGCGCATCGAAGGTCTCGTGGTGGACGAGCTTCCAGCCGGCGCCGGCGGCCCGCGCCGCCGGCCTCGGCCCGCCGCCGCTCGCCCCGAGCGACTCGGGCGCGGGCGCGCGCGAGCACGCCGCCGGCAACACGAGGGCGAGCGCGGCGAGGCGTCGCGTCGTCGCCTCGCGCGTGGGCGGCGCCACGGCGGATCAGCGGTTGGGCTGCGGGGTGAGGCGCAGGTACGGGCGGACGGCGTTGTACCCCTTGGGGAACTTCTGCGCGAGGACGGCGGGGTCCTGGAGCGAGGGGACGATCACCACCTCATCGCCGTCCTTCCAGTTCGCGGGCGTCGCCACGGAGTGGCTGTCCGTGAGCTGGAGCGAGTCGATGAGGCGCAGGATCTCGTCGAAGTTGCGCCCCGTGCTCGCCGGGTACGTGAACGTCGCGCGGACCTTCTTGTTCGGATCGATGACGAACACCGAGCGCACCGTGAGCGTGTCGCTCGCCTGCGGGTGGATCATCCCGTAAAGGCCCGACACCTTCCGGTCCACGTCGGCGAGGATCGGGTAGTTCAGCTTCGTGCGCTGCGTCTCCTCGATATCCACCGACCAGCGCTTGTGCGAGTCGACGTCGTCGACGCTGAGCGCGATGGGCTTCACGCCGCGCTTGTCGAACTCCGCCTTGAGGTTGGCGACAGCGCCGAGCTCGGTCGTGCAAACCGGGGTGAAATCCTTCGGGTGCGAGAACAGGATCACCCACGAGCTCCCGGCCCACTCGTGGAATCGGATGGTCCCGTGCGTGGACTCTTGCTCGAAATCAGGCGCGATGCTTCCGAGTTGCAGGCTCATGACATTCCCTCCTGGCCGCAGCCATGGTCTCCGCTATGGCGGAGGAATGTCCGTCAAGCCGCTCAGCATGTCAAGCCGGGAGCGGCGGTGTTTCGCGCCGGGACGCCGCAGGCGCGCTCGACCGCGCCGCACGTGGCCGGCGCGGCCGCGCCTCAGAGCGCGCCGACCTCGCGCCGGAGGCCGCGCCACGGGATCTCCCGCGGCGGCGAGGCGCGGCGCTCGCCCGCCCCGTCCGGCCGCGCCGCGGTCGAGCACTCGCCGTGCTCCAGCAGGTGCAGGGCCTCGGCGAGGCACGTCTCGCCCGCGTCGCCGAGCTCTGCGCCGAGCGTGTCGTCGGCGGCGCAGTCGGGGGGGAGGCCATCGTAGAAATCGCCCTCTTCCTTCGCGTTGAGCACCCGGAACGCGATCGGGTGCACGACCATGTCGCAGTTGTCCCATCCGTACATGCCGACGGGTTTGCCGTGCGTGGTCGAGCCGACGATCTTCACGTCCATGTAGGCGCGCAGGCTGTTGATCAGCGACTCGCTCGCGGAGGCGGTCCCGCCGGACGTGATGACGACCAGCCGGGACAGGGGGAGCGGCGGCTGGTCGAGGTCGTCGAACGTCTCCCGCTTGTCCCAGTCGACGTGCCTGTCGTTGTGCGCGGTGATGTCGAGCAGCGCGCCGGCCTCTGCCGGCCGGTGGATCAGGCTCGCGAGGTGCCTCTCGACGGAGAGGCGCCCACCTCCGTTGTAGCGCAGGTCGAGCACCAGCTCGTCGACCTGGCTCTCCCTGAACAGCGCGAAGGCGCTGTCGAGCTCGCTCACCGAAGGCTCGATGAAGGTGGTGAGCATGAGATATCCGACGGTCGCGGACCCTGCCTGCAGGATACGCGGGCTCACGACGGTGGTGATGCCATACCACGCCTTCCGGAGCGCGACCGTGAAGGCCTCGGCGTCCGCGCGCTCGATCGTCAGCGACATCTCGTACCCTTCCTCGTCGGGGCCTGCGAGCTCCTCCCAGAGGTCGTCGCTCACGACCTGCTCGACGTCGATGCCGTTGATCGCCACCACCGCGTCGCCCCGCCGGAGGTCGGCCTCTCCGGCAGGCGAGCCCGGCTGGACCAGCGCGAGCCGGAGGCTGCCCTCCTGGTCGAAGCTCCACCGCATGCCGAACCCGAGGGTCTGCCCTTCCCGGAAGAACGCGTCGTCGACGCTCTTGGTCGAGATGTAGCTCCAGCGGTCTCGCGGCTCTGTGACGAGATCCACGAGCAGCGCCTCGGGCGAGGGGTACGCCCGGTAGTCCAGGTCGGGTACGCCGTCGTACCAGAGATAGGCGTCCTTCATCAGCTCGAACAGGAACTGGTTCTGTCCCTGCAGCGAGCAGTCTGCCTTTGGCTCCGCATCACCGTCCGAGGCGGAGCAGCCTCCCGTCGCGACGGCGGCCAGCGCGAGGGTGCATGCGGAGAGGACCGCGACGAGCTTCGAGGCGAGCATGCGCCTCAGCACACCACGAAACGGAAAGGGCGAGCAACGGGGTTGGGTTTGCCGGCAGCCCGAGCGGGGTTGCGGGTCGATCCCCGACCGAGGTTGAGGCTTATTGTAACACGACTCACTCTGCCGCCGTTCGTCCCGACCGGGGTTGGGTTCACCGACCGGTGCGAGCCCCGACCGGGGTTGGGTTCAGCCGCAGCCGCGGTTCATTCCCCGACCGGGGTTGCGGCCAATTGTGATCTATTTCACTTCGCACCTCGACCAGATCCCGACCGGGGTTGGGGTTTATCCGACCGTGGTTGAGGCTTATTGTAGCGCAACTCACTCTGCCGCCGCGACCAGGTCCCGACCGGGGTTGAGGTTTGCCGGCCTCGGCAGCCCATAGTTGTCTCGCAACGTCTTCCCCGCATATTCCGTCCGGAACAGCCCGCGCTTCTGCAGGATCGGGACCACGTGCTCGACGAACGCCTCGAGCCCCGACGGCAGCACCGGCGGCATCACGTTGAAGCCGTCGGCCGCCCCCTGCTCCCACCAGTGCTGGATCGCGTCCGCCACCTGCTCGGGCGCGCCGGCGAACGTCCGGTGGCCACGGCCGCCGCCCAGCCGCCCGATCAGCTGGCGCACCGTCAGCCGCTCCCGCCGCGCCAGGCTCACGATCAGCGTGTACCGGCTCTTCGCCCCCTCGATCTGATCCTCGCTCGGCAGATCCCGCGGCAGCTCCGCGTCGAGGTCGAGCTCCTCCGGCTTCACCCGCAGCGTCTGCGCGAGCTGGCGCTTCGCGTACTCCGGCTTGATGAGCCGCTCGAGCTCGGCGTCGAGCGCGTGCGCCTCGGCCTCCGTCGCGCCGATGACCGGCACGATCCCCGGCAAGATCTTGATCGACCCCGGATCGCGCCCCAGCGCGCGCGCACGCCCCTTCAGATCGACGTAGAACCGCTGCGCGTCCTCCAGCGTCTGCTGCGCCGTGAACACCGCCTCCGCGTACCGCGCCGCCAGCTCCTTGCCGTCGTCCGACGAGCCGGCCTGCACGAGCAGCGGATACCCCTGCGGCGAGCGCGGCACGTTGAGCGCCCCCTCGACCTTGAAGTACCGCCCCACGTGCCGCGGCGGGTAGATCTTGCGGTCATCGCCCCAGACGCCGCTCTCCTTGTCGCCGAGCGGCGCGTCGTCGCCCCAGCTGTCCCACAGCTTCAGCGACACATCGATGAACTCCGCCGCCCGCGCGTACCGGTCGCTGTGCGCCGGCAGCTCGTCCAGGTTGAAGTTGCGCGCCGCGTCCACGCCCGCGGTCGTGACGATGTTCCAGCCCGCCCGACCCCCGCTGAGGTGGTCCAGCGACGCGAACCTCCGGGCCAGGTTGAACGGCTCGTTGTACGTCGTCGAGGCCGTCGCGATCAGCCCGATGTGCTCGGTCACCCCGGCGAGCGCCGCGAGCAGCACCGTCGGCTCGAGCGTCCCCGCCGGCCTCCGACCGACGTTGTTCCACAGCACCGGGCTGTCGGCGAGGAACACCGAGTCGAGCTTCCCCCGCTCCGCGATGCGGGCCAGGTTCTTGAAGTGCGCGACGCTCGTGTTCGCGAACGGATCGCTCTCCGGCAAGCGCCACGAGGCCTCGTGGTGGCCGACGCTCATGAGAAACGCGTTGAGATGCAGCTGTCCGGGTCGTTGGGTCACGGGGAACTCCGTTCCAGTTCAGGGTTCGCGTCAGGATCTCCGGCAGCGGCCGCGCCCGGCGCGACCCCCAGCGCCGAAAGCAGCGACTCGCGGTGGGCGAGGAACCGCGGATCGCGCAGCGGGCGCGGCGCCGGCAGATCGATCCGCCGCTCCTCGGCGATGCGGCCGCCCTCGAGCACCAGCACCCGATCGGCGAGCGCGATCGCCTCGTCGACGTCGTGGGTGACCAGCAGCACGGCCGGCCGGTGCCGCGCGCACAGCTCGCGCAGGAGGTCGTGCATGCGCGCGCGGGTCAGCGCGTCGAGCGCGCCGAACGGCTCGTCGGCCAGCACGAGTTCCGGATCGCGCACCAGCGACCGCGCCAGCGCCACCCGCTGCTGCTCGCCGCCGGACAGCTCGACGGGCCACGCGCGCTCCCGCCCGGCGAGCCCCACCTCCGCGAGCGCGTCCAGGCCGCGCTCCCGGGCCTGCGGCGCGTCGAGCCCCAGGATCACGTTGTCGAGCACCCGCGCCCAAGGCAGGAGCCGCGTGTCCTGGAACACGACCGCCCGGTTGTCCGGCACGTGCAGCTCGCCCGAGCCGGTCACCTCGTCGTCCAGCTCGGCGATCGCCCGCAGCAGGGTGCTCTTGCCCGATCCGCTGCGGCCGAGCAGCGCGACGAACTCGCCCCGCTCGATCGTGAGGTCGATCCCGTCGAGCACCACGCGGGCGCCGAAGCGGCGGACCAGGCCGCGGATCCGCACCGCGGGCGGGGCCGCCGTCAACCGGCCAGGATGCGGCGCCATGACAGGGCCTTTCGCTCGATGAGCCGCACGGCCGAGTCGGAGGCCAGGCCGAACAGCCCGTACACGACGAGGCCGAGGAGGATGATCTCCGTCTGCCCGTACGAGCGCGCCAGCGACATCATGTAGCCGATGCCGCTCGTGGCGTTGATCTGCTCGACCACCACGAGCGCCAGCCACGCGCCGGTCACCGCCAGCCGGAGGCCCATCAGGAAGCCCGGAAGCGCCCCCGGCAACGCCACCTTCCGGATGAACTGCCACCTCGTCAGGCGGACCGCCTCGGCCAGCTCCACGTAGCGCGCGTCGATGGTGCGCAGCGCCGCGTGGGTGTGGACGTAGACCGGGATGACGACGCCGAGCGCGATGGTGAGCACCTTCATCTGCTCGCCGATGCCGAACCAGAGGATCAGCAGCGGGATGAGCGCCAGCGTCGGGATCGCGCGCTTGATCTGCACCGGCCCGTCGAGCAGCGCCTCCCCGACGCGCGTCAGCCCGGCGAGGAGCGCCAGCACCGTGCCCAGGCCGGCCCCGAGCGCGAGCCCCAGGAAGGCCCGCTGCGCCGACGTGAGCAGGTTGGACAGGAGGCGCCCGTCGGCGATCAGCTCGTGGGCCGTGGTCACCACGGTCCACGGCGCGGAGAGCACGCGCGCGTCGAGCGCGCCCGTCGCCGAGGCGGCGGCCCACAGCGCGAGCAGCAGCGCCGGGCCGAGCGCGAGGCCGTACGGGATGCGCCGCCCCGGGCCCAGGCGGCGCCGCAAGCGGCGGCCGGACAGGCGGCGGCCGGTCGGGGCGCCGGACGGCGGCGCGGAGACGTCCGCGGTCGCGGTGAGATCCGGGAAGCTGGCGAGGCGCGGCGAGGCGGCGCTCGTGGGCAGTGCGGTCGTCATGGAGTGCTCCTGTCGGCCGTCGCCGGCCGGTCCGTCGGTCCGGCGCCCTCGGCGGCGCCGGCCACCTCCGCTCCGATCGTCTGGAATCGGAGGTCGAAGATCGTCCTGGCCTCGAACCGCTTCTGGCCGGAGGCCTCGGCGAGCAAGTCGGCGGTCTCCTGGGTCAGCGCGATCGCCTCGGACCAGTCGCGCGGATACTGCGGCTTGCCGGCGGCCTCGATGAGGAAGCGCCCTTCCCTGGCCGAGAGGCCCTGATCCTTGACGTAGTACGCCTCGATCCACGCCTCCGGGTGCGCGTAGGCCCACAGCTGGGCCCTGGCCCGCCACGTCGCGTAGTCGACCAGCGCGGCCGCCTTGTGAGCGTCCCTGAGCGCCTCGGCGCGCACGTAAAGGAAGCCGAGGTTGTCGCGGACCCCGTGCGCGATCGACGAGGCGCCCTCGGCGCGGTACTCGTTGAGATAACGCAGCAAGGTGACGCCGGACAGCGGCGCGACGTCGACCTGGCGGCTGGTGAGCGCCTCCTTGAACTCGGTGCTCCCCAGCTGCACGAGCGTGACGTCCTCCTGCGACAGCCCGGCCTTCTTCAGCACGCGCAGGACGAGCGCGCCCTGCGCCTGCCCCGGCGAATAAGCGATCTTCTTGCCGCGGAGATCGCCGATGGACGCGACCTGCGCGCCCGGCGCGGTGGCCAGCTCGTAGATGGGCTTCTCCCGCACCTGCACGGTGAGGATCTTCACGTCGACCCCGGTGAACGTGGCGTGGATGGGCGGCGTGTCGCCGACCGCGCCCGCGTCGAGCACCCCGGCGCGGAACGCCTCGATGGTCTGCGGTCCTCCGCTGATGTTCTGCCAGTCGACGCGGAATGGCAGCCTGTCGATGTCGCCGGAGAGCTGGAGTTGCTTCTGCACCGTCGGATCACCGATGCTGAGCCGCGTCTCGCGCGGGATCTCGGCCGGGATCGGGGCGTCCGGAGCGAGCGTGGCAGCCGCGCTCGTCTCGCCGCCGCGCTTGCACCCGGACGAGGCAATCAGCGCTGAGAGCGCAGAGAGCGCCGCGAACGTCGCGAGTGAGCGAACCCTGTCGATGAACGAGCGCAGATGGACCTCGGTGCGCGGCTGGAAGCGGTGCCGTTTCGCGGATGCCCGGGCGCCGCCCCGCCCGCCGCCCAGCCGGCGGGGGAGAGGAGCGCTCGGGAGACGCCGGGATGGGCCTCGCGGAGCCGATGGCCCGCGGCCCGTCCTCGGGATCGTCTCGCCATGACCAGCAACGCCCGTGCCGCCGCGCCGCTCGCCCGTCGACAGCGCCGTCCAGCGGCCCGCGCTCGCCGTCGCGCGGCGCCCGCCGGCCGGGCCAAGGCCGCGCTGCTTCCCCAGCAACAGCCGGTGGTGATCCGCTGCTCCGGCGCGAGCACGGCTCGCCGCCCTCCGGCGGGAGCAGGCGCGGAGGGGGCGGCCCGCTACCGCGCCGCGGCGGGGGCCTCGCGCCGCCCCTGGACGCCGAACGCGTCGAGCAGGTAGTCGCGGAAGGCGCGGATCTTGGACGGCAGGAAGCGCGTCCCCGGGTGGACGAGGTACAGGGAGGCGGCGCCGTGGATCGCGTAGTCCTTGAGCACGGGCACGAGCCGCTTCGCGTCGAGGTCGCCGCGCACGTTGATCGCGGGGACCAGCGCGATCCCGCCCCCGGCCAGCGCGACCTCGCGGCAGAAGGAGAAATCGGAGGCCGAGATCGCCGCGCGCACCCGGAGCTCCGCGCGATCGCGGCCGTCGCGCGCCGAGAGCGCGATCGACGCGTGCCCGCG
This sequence comes from Sorangium sp. So ce281, assembly GCF_051527395.1. Classification (NCBI taxonomy): domain Bacteria; kingdom Pseudomonadati; phylum Myxococcota; order Polyangiales; family Polyangiaceae; genus Sorangium; species Sorangium sp. So ce281. The sequence goes on along the minus strand of NZ_CP150322.1, from coordinate 223,940 downwards.
CGCGGTCTGGGCGAGCAGCAGCCGGTGCCCCGCGAGGTCCTCGGGCCGGCGCACGGCCCCGTGCTTGCGCAGGTAGGACGGCGCCGCGAACAGGCCGACCTCGATGTGCTGCAGCTTGTGGGCGATGAGCGACGAGTCCGGGAGGCTCGAGGTCGCGCGCAGGGCCACGTCGACCTGGTGGGCGTCGAAGTCGAGGAGCGCCTCGGTGAGCAGCAGCTCCAGCGAGATCTCGGGGAAGCGCTCCGCGAAGCCGGCCGAGAGCGGCGCCAGGATGCTCAGCCCGAGATCGAACGGCGCCGTCACGCGCAGGTGCCCGCGCGGCCTCGAGCGCGCCTGCTGCACCGCCACGTTCGCGTCCTCCAGCAGCTCGAGCGCCCGGCCGACGCGCATCCGGTAGGCGAGCCCGTCCTCGGTCGCCTGCACGAGCCGCGGGCTGCGGCGGAGCAGCTCCACCCCGAGCGCGTGCTCCAGGCGCGTGATGCGGCGGCTGACGCTGCCCTTCGTCTCGCCCAGCGTCTTCGCGGCCGCCGTGATCGATCCGAGGTCGACCACCAGGCAGAAGGCCCGCAAATCGCTCACATTCGCGTCGATCGTTTCCGTTTTGACAACCCGCCGTTTCATTTCAGTGTCATTGTACCATTCCCGGAAACGACCTAGGGTGGGCTCATCATGGATCGCCGGGCTGCATTGAGGCTCCTCCTTGCCGCGGGCGGGGCCGCACCGATCGCCGGCGCCTGCGGGCGCTCGACGTCGACCGCGCCCGGCCCGGCTCCGGCGTCGAGCTCCACGTCCAGCGCGGCCGAGAGAGGTTCGATGTCAGACATCCAGCAAACAGCGCGCGAGGGGCGCATGCCGGCCCTGTTCCTCGCGCACGGCTCTCCCTTCCTGCTCGACGATCGCGCGTGGGTCGCCGAGCTCGCCGCCTGGGCGCAGGCGGTGCCGCGCCCCGCAGCGATTCTCATGATCTCGGCCCACTGGGTGGACGCGCCGGTCACGCTCGGCGCCACCGAGACCGTGCCCCTCGTCTACGACTTCTACAACTTCCCCGAGAGGTACTACCAGGTGACGTACCCCGCGCCCGGCGCCCCCGCGCTCGCGCGGCGCGTCCGGGAGCTGCTCGGGCCGCTGGGGCCGGTCGCCGAGGCGCCTCGCCGCGGGCTCGACCACGGCGCCTATGTGCCGCTCCTCTGCATGTACCCGGGCGCGGACGTCCCGGTGCTCCAGATCTCTTTGCCGACGCTCTCTCCAGCTCCGCTCCTCGAGATGGGGCGAGCGCTCGCACCGCTCCGCGACGAGGGGGTGTTGATCGTCGGCAGCGGCTTCTTGACCCATAACCTCCGCGCGGCAGACTGGCGCGGAGATGCGGTCGCGCAGCCCTGGGCCACGGAGTTCGACGCATGGTGCGCCGAGGTCCTCTCGCAGCGCGACGTGGGCGCGCTCATCGAGTACCGCGCCCGCGCGCCGGGCGTGCGGATGGCGCTCCCGACCCACGAGCATTTCGTGCCGGTCGTCGCCGCCATGGGGGCGTCGATCGACGTGAGCGAGCCGGTGCAGTTCCCCATCACGGGGCTCACCTATGGCTCGTTCACGAAGCGATCTGTGCAGTTTGGCTGACCGATAAGGAGATTGTCTCTCATGTTCACCGCTCGTTTCGCTCGCATCGCCCTCCCCGCCGCGCTCTTGCTCTCGCTCGCGGGGTGCGAAGATCCGACCAAGGACAAGCCCAAGGCGACCATCTCGACCGCCGCGCCCGCGCAGACCCAGGCCGCCGCCGCGCCCGCGGGCCCCGCCGAGGCGCTGCCCCTCGACGCGGCCGCCTCGACCATCGGCTTCGTCGGCTCGAAGGTCACGGGCAAACACGAGGGCAAATTCGAGAAGATCTCGGGCTCGATCACGCTCGCCGGCGGCAAGGCCGCGGGCGGCAAGGTCACCGTCGAGGCCGACGCGTCGTCGGTGAAGAGCGACGCCGAGAAGCTCGACGGCCACCTCAAGTCGCCGGACTTCTTCGACGTCGAGAAGTACCCGAAGGCGACGTTCACATCGACCGAGATCAAGGCCGGCGGCGAGAACGGCGCGACGCACACCGTCACCGGCGAGCTCGATCTGCACGGCGTGAAGAAGACGATCACCTTCCCGGCGACCATCACCGAGGGCGCCGACGCCGTGTCGGGCAGCGCGGAGTTCGTGATCAACCGCAAGGACTTCGGCATCGTCTATCCGGGCAAGCAGGACGATCTGATCCGCGACGACGTGCTGCTGAAGCTCTCGCTCAAGGCGCCCCGCAAGCAGGGCTGAGCGCCGGCCGGACACCGGGCGCGCCGCCCGTGGACGCCGCGCTCCGACGACAGCACCCCCCTGCCGAGCCGCGAAGCGGCGCCGCGTCAGCCGACGCGCTCGCCGAGCACCACCGCGACATCGTCCTGCAGGTTGCCGGACGGAAGAGCCGCCGCCTGAATCAACGCCTCGACCGCCGATTTCACGTCGCCCGTGTGCGCAAGAGCATCGAACCAACAAATTCGGTCACCGAGCCTGTACTCGTGAAGCCGACAGTAGCCGTACTTGTGTACTGGACGCGCCACTCCTGGAAATGTCCACAGCTGGGGCGGTCCGCTCGGGCGATGACGACGTCGAATACTCCCATGACGCTTTGCTTGGCTAACCGATCACGGATGTCTCTGGACCAGCATCGCCGCATGGGCGAAGACCACCAGCACCAGCGCGAACAGGTGCACGACCCCGAAGCGCTCCAGATTCCGATCGAGCCTGCCGAAGGCCCTCCGGACCACGAAGAAGGCTACCGCTACGACCACGTAGACGCCTCCAAGGCGGCCGGCCGGGATTCGCAGGAGAGACCCAGCGCCGAATACGGTGAGGGCCAGGCCGGACAGCAGGAGAAGGCTGAGCCAGGGTTCGCGCCCGCGGCTGAGCAGGATCGCAGGCGTTGAGTAGATCCCGCCGAAAAGGGCTCCGAGGAAGGGCACCGCCAGGCACAGGAGGAGCGCTTCTCGCGCGCGGTGGCCAGGGGTCGGGCGGGTCATGAACCAGGCGACGTCAACCATCCACGGCGACCAGCTATTCCGAGTCCTCAGCGCACAGTCCAGACGGATCGGTTCATCGAGCTTCCTCGCGGAGGATCTCCATGCAAAGACCCACGCAGGGACTGCAGATATTGATCCGGCCGCACCCTAGCAGCGCGGGCAGGTCGACCAGGGGACGCTTGCAGAACGAGCACGCAAGATGCGGGTCCCGATAGCTGAGCCCAGTCCGCGTCTTGCTCCGCTCGCCGCCATCCTCGATCGCCACCCGCCGCACAACCCGGCGCTACGAGTCCCCGCCGGAGGCACCCGTCCGCCCGTCATCCGCGCAATGGCCACGGCGCCGCGCTGCGGGGCCATCAAGGCCGCGCGAGGAGCGGGTCGGAGCGAAGAGCCTTGATGGCCCGAGCTCGAGGGTGGGCTTCGGCTCCACGTTGCCCTACTCCCCGATCATTCGCTCCCCTTTTCCTTCTCTTTGATCTCCTGTCCGTCCGCGAGGTCGGCAAGCGGCCCGGCCACGAGGCGCGTCCCCGGGGCCGGGCCGTCGAGCAGCTCGAGCCCGCCCGGCGCCGGCCCGGCCACCTTGATCGGCACAATCTTGACCCGGCCATCGTGGACCACGAACACCACCTTGGCGCCGGCTCGCTCGACCACCGCGGACTCCGGCACGACCCGCTTCGGCGGCACCTTCAGCGCCTCTTCGGACAGCGCCTCCGCGAGGAAACTCACCCGCGCGCTCATCTCCGGAAGCGCCTCCTTCACTCCCTGGACGAACTTCACCTTCACCGGAACGGTCGCCTTGGCGCGGTTCACCCGCTTTCCGATCTCGAGCGTGGTGCACCCGTGGCGATTCGAGGGATACGCGTCGAGCACGACCTCACACGGTTTGCCGGGCTCGATGAGGTGGAGGCGCGTCTCGGGGACATCGGTCTCGACGACGAGCGAGCTGAAATCGGCGATCTCCACGAGGGGCGCGAGCTCGGGGCTGACGATCTCGCCTACCTCCGGCGGCTTGGTCATGACCGTACCGCTGATCGGCGCCACGATCGTCCGGTCAAACAGCGCGACGCGGAGGCTCTCGATATCGGCCGCCGCCGCCCTCACCTCGGCGTCGGCCGCCGCGGCCGACTGGGCGAGGGAGTTCCTGCGCGCGGTCAGGTCCTCCATGGCCGCGCGGCCGGTCACCTGCTGCTCGACCAGCGCCCGCTCCCGCGCGACCTGCTGCTCGACCTCGACGATGCTGGACCGGGAGGCGACCGCGCGCGCCCGCGCCGCCGCCACCTTGGCCTGCGCCGCGGCCACGAGGCTCTTCTGGTCCGCGTCGTCGAGCTCGACGAGCGGGTCCCCCTGCTTCACCACGTCGCCCTCCTTGATGAGGACGCGGGCGATGCGACCGGGGACCTTCGAGCCAACCCGCGAGATGACCTGCGGGACCACATACCCGGTCGAGGTCACGTTGATCGCGGCCTGCGCGGGCGATACTAGCGCGACCTCCGTCGTGGTGACCTCGGTCTTGAAGATCCCGCTCTGCACCCTGGGCAGGGCGAACACGGCGGCGCCGGCCACCGCCGCGAGCGCGACCGCGGCGACGAGGACGGCACGGAGCGGACTCCGCCGTTCGGGAGTGACATCACGCTGGATCCGGAGCGATGCGAGCTCCGAGCTGAGCTGGCCGGACATGGAACTCCGTTACCATACTTTCCGGCTCGGATTTTATAAAGGTTCGTTAAATACTGTGAGGCAAGGACCGGGCATCCCTGACAATTGCGTCCAGGCTGCTCTGCGTGGACGGAACATTCGGCTCGGCGCTGCCTCGAAATTTATCTTTCCCAACTGGAACAGATGGCGCTCCAGGGATTCAGTGCCGGGGACGGCGCGCCGCCCGGGCGGCGATGTGTCGTTGAGGTGATCCTTCGTCGTTCCATACGCGGAGCGAGCGGCCGCCATGATGGCCATCTTCGCCGCGTAGGACTCCTCGCCATCAAGCAGCATGCGCGATGCGAGCGGCTGGATCGTCGACAAGACTGGGCGGCGATCAGGTTCTGCCTCGATCTTCGTGATGATGGTGCCCGATGTCATGCTCCACTTCGGCAAACCCTTGCCCGAGGCGCCCGGCCCCGTGCTCGCCAGGCTCATCCTCGGCACGGTGAGCCTGAAGAGCGACTCCATCTGGGGCGCCTGCGGGAGCCACGTCGCAGCGGCGTCGTCGACGGCTCTTCTCTCCCTCTCGCACCAGGGGCCTCGCCGCGCTGACGCCCCAATTCTTCGCGGGTTGAAGCATGAAGCAGGACGGGAGCTCTGGACGTCGCCGTCGTGTGGCGGTAGCCTGAGGCAGCCGCGCTACTTCGTGCCCTGCGCGCATACCGTCGCGCCTTTGCGAATCGGCCCCGGCGTCACGAGGATGCTCTGGAATCCGCACTCCTTGAGGTAGCGGACCAGGTCGTCGCCCGACGGGCGACCCACGTCCGTCTTGGCGTGCGATTGCTCGATAACCGTGATCATGCCGCCTGGCCTGAGCACACGGAGGATCTCTCGGAGCCCGGCGGCCCGATCCTGCCAGTGGTGCATCGAGTTGATGGCCAGAACCTTGTCGAAGGAGGCGTCGCCAAAGGGCAACGCCGCGACGCTGCCCTGGTGGAGCTCGACTCGCCCGGCGGCGATGGCCCCAGCGTTGCGCTTGCGCGCCTCCCGCACCACCACCTCGGACGGATCCACGCCCGCCACCAGCCCGCGGGACGCGAGGCTCGCCATGTCACGGATGGCCAACCCGGGTCCGAAGCCGATCTCGAGGATATGATCGGTCGGCTGCACGTCAATCTGCTTGACCGCCCACTCATTCCGCTCGCGGTTCTCCCAAGCCATGATGGCGCAGACCAGGCGGCCGACGAGGCCCCTGGGATGGCCGAACTGCGAGACGATATAGCCCTTGAGGCCCGATGTCACTCCATGGCTATGGTCGTGGTTCTGCTGTGTATCCATGAATCTCTACTCCCCGTGCCTTTCGCCGTCTGGTGCACCATTCGGCAGAATCGCGAGCACGGCCAACGCGCCCGCGATGAACAGGATCGCACCCACCCGCATGGCGCTGGTCATACCGGCAACGAACGCCTCCGTCGCGCGTTGGTTGAGCTCCGCGGCCAGCGGCGACGCGAGCTCGCTGACGGCGACGTGCGCCTCCTGGATGCTGCTCATCGTCAAGTCGAGCACACGGGCCGGCAGCACCTGGAAATCCGGTCGCTGCCGCAGCGGCGCGAGCTGCTCGATGTAGACGTGATTGGCGATCGTTCCGAGCACCGCCACGCCGAACGCGCCGCCGAGCTGGCGGGTCGTGTCGTTCATGCCCGAGCCCACCCCCAGCTTGTCAACCGGCACGGAGGACATGACCAAGTTCGATGATGCGGGGACGACCAAGCCCAGACCGAACGCGAACATCGTCAGCACCGAGAACAGTATCGCGTACGACACGGTGGACGATGCGAAGATCGACATGCCGAGGAGGCCGAAGCCGCCGACCAGCATGCCTCCCCCCACCGTCACCCGGCTGCCGAAGCGGCCCGCCAGGCGGGCCGACATGGCCGAGCCCACGGTCACGACCAAGGCGATCGGCAGGAGCAGGAGGCCCGCCCCGAGCGGGGTATGTCCGCGAACCGATTGAAAGAACTGGCTCAGGAAGAACACCGAGCCGTAGTTCGCGAAGAAGATGATGATCAGCGCCAGATTGGCCCCGCTGAACCAACGGTTTCGGAAGAACGTGAGCGGGAGCATGGCGTGGGGAGCCCGCCACTGCCAGATCCCGAAGAGGGTCAGCACGACCACCGCGACGCCAAAGGACTTCACGACCGTTGGCTCGGTCCAGCCGACCATGCCTGCCAAGATGATCGCGAACACGAGCGCGAACAGGCCGACGATCGACAGCACAACCCCCAGCAGGTCGAGCTGGCGGACGTGGCTGTCGCGCGACTCCTCGATGTAAAAGTGGCCACCCACGAGCGCGATGACCACCATCGGCACGTTGACGAGGAAGGTGGAGCTCCAATCGAAGTGCTTGAGCAGCCAGCCACCGAGGATGGGACCGATGCTGATGCCCAGGCCGAACACCGCAGCCCAGAGCGCAATCGCCTTGGCGCGCTCCCGCGCATCGCGAAAGGTGGCCGCGATGATCGACAGGGTGGACGGCATGATCATCGCTGCGGCGACGCCGAGGCACGCGCGGAGGCCGATGAGCGCCCGGGTCGAGTCGACGAGCGTGACCATGCCAGCGCCGATGGCGAACAGTATCAATCCGATCTGCAGCATCCGCTTGCGACCGATCCGATCGCTGATCGCCCCCATGGTCAACAGGAGGGCAGCGAACACGAGAATGTACGCGTCCACGATCCACTGCAGGTCACCGGCAGACGCGTGGAGCGCTCTGCTGATCGACGGCAGCGCGACATTCAGGATGGTGTTGTCGAAGCTGATGATGAGCACGGAGACCGAGATGAAGAGGAACGCAAGCCATCGACGCTGGCCTTGAACATTCATGGGCATCTCCAGCCGAACAAAGACGTTTGGATAGGGCGAGATGATGAATAGCCGTACCGACCGTATCCGCGCGCAGTCTGTCGCTTCTTGGATGGGGGGGAGGGGTGATGACCACCGCGGAGCCCGCCGCGGCCCTTCTACTCCCGCGGCCGCCTCTCCGCAAGGTATTCCGCGCGGCGCACAGCGCGCATGGGGGGGGCGCTGGCCCCCGTGCACGGCGAGCGCATCAAACCATGTGTCCCTCCGTAGATACCCATGATCTCGCCATGGGACACCACGAAAGAACGCAGTGGTTTCGGATAGTTGAGCGGACCGATGCGCTCGCCCTGGGGTGAGCAGACAACTCGGGCCGCTATTTATCGCACTGCTGCAGCAGCGTGCTCAGGTTCTTGGCCCGCGCTTCAAGTTCATTGAAGGTGTAGCTCTCCCCGTCGATCGGATCGATGACCGTGACGCCGGTGAGGTACCCCGAGAGGATGGCCTCCTCGCCCATCGGGTGATCATAGGAGACGTGCGCGAAGTTCGTCCTCGTCTCGCCGGAGTGGCAGCCGTTGCAGGTGGAGAGCGAGAACGCGTGGCGGAGATTCGCGTCAATGCCGGAGCCCGACGGCAGCACCCAGCCTTTATCGAACGGGTGCATCGGGATGTGCGACGTGCTCCCCCGGAAGGGCTCGTCCTGGTACAGATCGCCGACGTTGTGGCTGTCGCTCAGGATCGCATCCTGGTTTTCCTTGATGAACTGCGCCAGACGCTCGGTCCCATCGAAGGAATCGTCGGGGGTGCGATCCAGAGGCACCTGCCGCAACAGACCTGTCTCGGGATCCAGGTTGAACTCACGCAGTTCCCAGCTGGTCTTGGTCAGCGCCACATCGTTGGTTCGGACCTGGTGCAGGGCGCTGCCGTTGACCCCATCGGGATTGGAGCCGCGCTTGCTGAACTTGTCGGTGATCGCTTGCAGCGCCTCATTGTATTCGGGGCTCCCCAGCGGCATCGTACCGAGCGCGTGCCATGCGCACGCCCACTGGCTCGCCTCGGCCTCTGTCGGCCCGACGAGCGCGTATTCGAAGATGACCGTCATGTTGGCCGGTTCACCGTCCTGGACCAGCCCGAAGACGAACCGCCCCTCGCCAGCTCCCGGCGGCGCGCCGCGCCTCACCTCCTGCGGAAGGAGGTCCATGCGGTTGACGATCGCAGTCAGTCGGAACGGGGCTTTGGACAGATCCAGCTTGCCATCGTCCTGCCGCGGCCAAGAGCTGAGGAGCTTGTCCACCGCGGAGCGCGAGCCCACCGGGAACCCGTTCACGGTGAACTGCTGCTGGAACAGCTTCACCCAGCTCTCCACGAAGTCAGCCGGCGCCATGTCCTCCGGCGCCATCTCCGTCATGGCCTTGCCGAAGGTCCACGCACCCATGCCCTGGGCCCGCACGGGATCGTTGACCACCGCGAGGCTCGTGATCATGAGCTCACGCCGCGTGTCGACGCCGTAATACACAGTGGGCGTATCGGTCGTCGGGGGCACGCCGTCGTCCGGCGGATCCGCCGTGTCTCCACAACCGGCAAGGCCCGCACACAGCGCCAGGGTGGCGAGCGCGAGGCCGACTTTGCATGAACCCCTAGGAAATTCCATCATATTTATCCCTTGTCATGCTTGCGTGCACCCATGAGCAGACCTGTGCCCCGTAACACCTTATGCATCCCCTGACTTTTCCCCAAACAACAGGTGCCGCACGCCACTCACCCCGTTGACCAAGGACAAAACGCGCAGGACATGCAACTCGGCCCCGACCATGCGGTGAACGAAGCCACGCGCATGGACGAGACCCACCGCCTTACGTCTACCGTCTCCGGCGGTCAGAACTTGAGCGAAGCCCAGGTGCCGGCGTGGTTCGACGGCAAGTACCCTTCCGGCGTCCGCGCCGTCAGGCCGGTCAGACCGGCGCCGGCCGGCGTGAAGGGGCCGCGGTACAGGATGACGTCGATGCGCTGATCTAGCGGCACGTCGTCGTTGTCGAGGAGATCGTCGGTGAAGCAGCAGTTGAAGCCCTCATCGTCGCCCGTCCACGCATCGGAGAACCCGGCTTTGCGGAGGTTGTTGTACGTCTCCGTGGTGGTCAGCGGGTTGGAGCTCACGCCGCTGGTGTCGGCGTTCGAGTTCAGATCAGCGATGACGACGACCGGATCGAGGGGCGCGGTCGCGGCGATCAGCTCGTCGCCCTCGCCGAGCTGGACGCTCGGGTCGAAGCCCACGCAGGTGAAGTCGAGGTGCGATACGACGGCGTTGAACGTCTTTCCCTTGACGTCGACGCCGATGCTGGCCCAGCCGCGCGTGATGCTGATGTCGCCGCCAAGGCTGGGCAGGACACAGGTGCTCTGCTCCGTGAACGAGCCCTGCTTCGCGTTCGACAGCTCGATGCCGCGCGTTGCCAGATCGGACCGCGCCAAGAGCACGGTGCGCTCCGCGTAGCGCACGTCCGACTCGGTTCCTGCGAACTCCGCGTCTACGCCATCATGGGTGGAGACGGCTTCGTACTGCTCTCCGCGCGCATCGAGAGCGGCGAGCAGGATCTGCAGGTAGTCCTCCTCGACGGTCGTGGCCGACGTCTCACTGCCATCCGGCGGCGTCTGGGTCGAGATGATGAGCGCCTCCTGCAGGCCGACGAAGTCGGGCTTGATCTCCTTGATCTCGTCCGCGATGAGCTCCGCGCGCGGGACGAAGGACTTCGTGAGGAGGGCCTCGTGGAAGGCCTCCATGCCCTCGGTCCACTGGGCCTCGTCCTGCGCTCGAAAGGCTGCATTCAGCTCGTCGTCAGCGCCGCCGTAGAGCTTGCGCGACATGAAGGTGAGGGTCATCCCCTCCGTCGCCGTCGTGTCATCCTCGTCGTCCGGCGTGTCGCTACACCCCACCATGAGCAAGACGGGGGCGAGACAGATAAGACCGAGACTTGTTCGAAGCATCTTTCGTTTCTCCGGTTCAATAGTCCGTTGGTTCAGCAATCCGTTGGAATTGCCTACCTGTTGCCGTCGCGGTTCACGCGTGCACACGCAGCGCGCTGGCGAGGTGGAGCCGCGAAGCTCGGGTGGAAGGCAGGATTCCCCCCAGCAGTCCCATCAGCGAAGCGAAGCAGACGCCAGCCGCCAGCAGCGTCGGCGTGAGCTCGAAGGCAAAGGCGATCTCGGTGAAGCTGGCGGTCTGCCCGGTGCTGGTCGTCAGGCCCTGCGCCGGCAGCGCCAGCACGCAGCCGATCACCCCGCCTACGATCGCGATCAGGATCGACTCCACGAGCACCGACAGGAGGATGCTCAGCCGGGAGAAGCCGAGCACGCGCAGGGTGCTGATCTCGCTCGTTCGCGCGCCGATGATGCTGGACATGGTGTTCATGGCCGCGAAGACGGCGCCAAAGCCCATGACCACCGCGACGAAGCCCGCCAGGGCGTTGAGGATCTTGGTGGTGGAGCCGGCGAGAGACTCATAGTACTTCTGCTCGCCGGTGACCTCGAGCTGTGCGCCCGGGCGGTTGGTGGCCTCGGCCATGAGGGACTCCAGCGCATCGGGCGACGTGAGCCGCACGGTCATCGACTGGTACAGGTTCTCACGCCGGAAGGCGGCGCGCACGACGTCGGCGTCACCCCAGATCTCGCTCTCGAAGGCGCTGCCCTCGGCCTCGAAGATGCCCGCGATGGTCCATTCGCGCTGCGCGATGCGGAGCTTGTTGCCCACGGCTACGCCGGCGATGCGCTCACGCAGGCGCTTGCCCACGATGATCTCCTCGACCCCCGGCTTGAAGTTCCCCCCTTCGACCATCTTGAGGGCGGTGCGTACCTGGAGGGCGGCGGGCGTGACCCCGCGGAAGCTGATATTGATGCGCTCCCCGGTAGCCTTGTTCGGCAGGTTCGCCATCAACACGACCTCGGGCGACGCCAGCGGCGCGCCCGCAGCGGAGCGGGCGATGAACTGGCTCTCCGCCAGCCGCTGGAGCTCTTCGCGCTCGATGGCCGAGGTGAGCTCGGCAGTGGAGCCGCGTAGCGTGACGATGGCGTTGGCCGTGCTCCCAGTCTTGCGCAAGGAGGACCGGAAGCCGGTCACCATCGCGAGCAGGATGATGAATGCCATCACCACCATGCCGATGCTGATCACGGACAGCAGCGTAACCTGCCACCGCGCGCTCACACTGCGCAGGTTGTACTTGAGGGGAATGGGCTTGGTCACCACCTGGCGCATCAGCCCGAGAATGGCCAGAGGAATGACAACCGCCAGAATTAGGTAGAGCATCGCCGCTGTCCTTCAGACTGTCCTGAGCAGGGTTGTGATCCGCGCGCGGAACGCGATGATTGCGGGGACGAAGCCCGCCAGCAAGCCGAGCAGCAGGCCTGCGGCCATGCCCTGGGCCATGGGGAAAAGGAGGTTGGAGTCGGGCGCCTGCGAGAACACGCCGCCGACCAGCGGCAGCTGCGGCATGGCGCGGATCGCGAAGAAGCTGGCCACGAGCCCCAGGCCGGCCCCCAAGACGCCGATGAGCAACGCCTCGCTGATGATCAGCGCCATGACCTTGCCGCTCGTGAAGCCGAGCGTCTTGAGCACGGCGATCTCGGTGCGGCGCTCGCGCACCGCCATGCTCATGGTGTTGGCGGTGACGAGCAGGATGGTGAAGGCGACGACGAACCCGATGCTGTTGAGCAGCAGGGCGAGGTTGCCCGCCATCGAGAGCATGCCGGCCTGGAACGCGGCCTCTGTCTCCGTGCGCGTGGCCTGCTCGCTGCCCTCGAACAGCTGATCGATGGCGGTGCCGACGCTGCCGGACTGCGATGCGTCGTTCAGCGTCACGGAGAACGTCTTGGTGCGGACAGGCTGACCGATGCCGTCGTCGAGGTACTTGAAGTGGAAGAACATCATGCTCCGGTCGGTGCCGGGGAAGCGCGTGTCGTCACTCGTATAGATCCCGGAGATGACGAAATCGAACGCTCCGGCCGGACGCCGATAGGGCGGGATGATGCTCTCCAGGTGGAAGACGTCGCCGATCTTCCAGTTGAACTTCTTGGCGGTCGCCTCGCCGATGATGCACCCGCTGCGCTCGCGCAGGTAGCTCTCCATCTGGGCCGGAGGGACGATGATCTCGGGGTGCAGCGAGAAGTAGTCGTCGTCGACCGCGTAGTTCGGGAAGTAGTTACCCCAATCGGGCTTGGAGCCCTGGAAGCCCATGAAGAACGTGGATGCGGCGACGCCCTTGACGCCGGGCACGGCGGCGATGCGCGACTTGTAGGTCTGGGGCATACTCGAGGTCAGACCGAGCGCGGAGCGCACGACGACCCGGTTGGCGCTTCCGCTCTGGAGCCCCCACTGCACGGCGGCGACCACGGTCCGCAGGGTCGTGACCAGGAAGATGCAAAGGCTCAGCGCGATGATGGTGCTGAACGATCTCAGGCGGTTGGCGTGAAGGTGCTTGTAGACGAAGCGCAGATAACCCATCGCTCAATTCTCCTTGAGGAGCCCCTTCTCCAGGTGGCGCTGGGTGCGCGCACGTCCGGCGGCGCGCGGATCGTGGGTCACCATGACGATGGTCTTCTTGAATTCGCGGTTGAGCGTCTCCAGGAGCTTGAGCACGTCCTCGGCGCTGGTCGTGTCGAGGTCTCCCGTGGGCTCGTCTGCGACCAGCACCTTGGGGTCCGTGACGATCGCGCGGGCGATAGCCACGCGCTGCTCTTGGCCGCCGGACAGCTGCCGGGGATAGTGCTCGTACCGCTCCGCCAGGCCGACCAGCTTGAGCGCCGTCATCGCACGCTCGCGCCGCGAGCTGGCCGACAGCGACGTCAGGAGCAGCGGCAGCTCCACGTTCTCGAGCGCCGTGAGCACGGGGATGAGGTTATAGAACTGGAAGATGAATCCGACGTTGCGGCTACGCCACTGCGCTAGGTCGTTCTCGCCTTGACGAGCGATGTCGACACCGTCGATGACGAGCGCGCCGGAGGTGGGGGTGTCGATCCCGGCGATGAGGTTGAGCAGCGTGGTCTTGCCGGAACCGGAGGGTCCCATCAGGGCAACGAAATCACCCTCGACAACCTGCAGGTTAATCGACTCCAGGACGGGGACATCCTGCTTGCCACGCTTGTAGACCTTCCGCAAATCCCTGATGTCTATGAAGACCTTGCTTGTGTCGCTCACGCTGGCTCCTCCGCGTCGATCTCGCTAACGATGAACAGCCCTGTATCTGCACGCGATGTGCTCGACCATACCATGACGAGCGGGAGATGGGGCAGGTGCTTCCACATTGAGGCACACTGCATCGCGAGTGCATCGAACCGACCAAATACTTGATATTACAGAGGTCTACCCCCGCATCGTCGTGCTAAATTTTGCAAATCGTCAAGACCATTTACGAATGCTGAGCTATTTGATACGCTGGCACTGCCCGGTGGCAGGCACGTGGCCCATGTGCCCGTGTGAGTAGATGCCCAGCGCCCGCTGGAGGACATCGCCATGGAGCCCGTGAGGTCGTTGGTCACGGGCTCGAGAACGCTTCCTGTCCTCGGCGCAGGACGAAGTCGATGCGCGGATCCACTTCTCGCTGGTGGTCTTGAGGGCACCCTCCTGGCTTCAGCGGGCTTCACATGAACAACATCACGAGCGCATCGTACATCGGCGGCACCAGCCTCTTCGCGCCGGAGCGGGCGTCTCCTTGTCTGGTTTGGTTCTCCAGCGCTACAGCTCGAGGCTGTTGATCAAGCCGGCGGCGATGGTGCGGAGCTGGATGTTTGACGTGCCCTCGTAGATCTTGCCGATCTTGGCGTCGCGGTAGAACTTCTCGACGGGGAACTCCTTCGTGAAGCCGTTGCCGCCGAAGATCTCGACGGCCTGCGAGGCGACGCGCTCGGCCACCACCGAAGCGTGGTACTTGGCCTTGGAGGACGACGCGATGAGCATCGGGAGCGGGGCCTTGCCTTCGAGCAGGCGGGCGGCGTTGTAGGTGACCAGCCGCGCTGTCTCGACATCGACGGCCATCTCGGCGAGCGCGAACTGCACGCCCTGGAAGCTGGCGATCGTCTCGCCGAACTGCTTGCGCTTCTTGGCGTACCCGACGGCGGCTTCGAGCGCCCCCTGAGCCAGCCCGACCATCTGCGCAGCGATGCCGATGCGGCCTTTGTTCAGCCCCTCGACGGCGATGTCATAGCCGCCGCCGACCATGCCGAGCACCCGATCGCGCGGGAGGCGCACGTTCTCGAGCAGCAGCTCGGTGGTGGAGCTGGCGCGGATGCCGAGTTTGTCCTCGCGCGCGCCCACGACGAGCCCGGGGGTGTTGCGCTCGACGAGGAAGGCGGTGACGCCGTGGATCTTGCCGGGCGTCGTGTTGGCAAAGACGATGAATATACCAGCTTCGCCGCCGTTGGTGGTCCAGTGCTTGCGCGCGTTGATGACGTAGTAATCGCCGTCGAGCGTGGCGCGAGCGGCCATGTTGAAGGCGTCGCTGCCGGCGTCCTTCTCGGAGAGCGAGAACGCGCCGATGGTCGTGGTGGCGAGCATGGGCAAATAGCGCTGCTTCTGCGCGTCGGTTCCCCAGCGCGTGAGCATGTGGTTGACGAGCACGTTCTGCACGTCGACGCACACGGACACGGCGGGATCGACCCGGGCCAGCTCCTCGATCGCCAGGATCGACTGGAAGTAGGGGACGCCACGACCGCCGTGCTGGGCGGGGATGTCAAGGCCCATGAGCCCCTGCGCGAAGAGCTGCTCGATGACCTCGGGCGACATCTCGGCGTTGCGGTCCATCTCCCGCACGCGCGGGCGGATCACGGTCTCCGCGAACTGGCGGACGGACTTCTTGAAGGCCTTTTCTTCTTCATCGAGGAGCGTGAGGGCTTTGGTGATCATGGCACACACCTGTTCATGGCAGACGGGGGGTGGAAACGAGCCCCTCGCGTTTGACGACGCGGCGCAGCTCGTCCGAGAGGAGCACGGGGAAGCGCTCGGAGGAGTGGATGAAGAAGTGATCGCCCTCGACCATGTGCAGCGCGAATGGCCCGTTGGTCAGCGCGCTCCAGGCTCTCAGCTTCTCCTCGCCCACGGAGGTGTCGCGCAGGCCGCCGAACACGGTGAACGGGCAGTCGAACGGCGGCTCGGGACGGAACTCGTAGGTCTCTTCGAGGGCGAAGTCGGCGCGCAGGATCGGGACGAAGATGGAGAGCAGCTCCGGGCTGTTGAGCACCGCCGCGGGGATGCCGTTGAAGCCCCGGAGCATCTCGAGGAACTCCGCGTCCGACATCTTGGACACCGGCTTGTGATCGAGGCGCAGGGTGTTCGGGCTGACGTAGGCCGAGAGGAACATGTGGACGGGCATCGGCCCGCCCTCTTGTCGGAGGGCCCGCGCCAGCTCGTAACAGACGAGGGATCCCATGCTGTGCCCGAAGAACGCGAACGGGCGGTTCATCAGCGGGTAGAGGGCGCGCAGGAGGATCCGGACGAGCGGGAAGAACTGCGTGATGAAGGGCTCGCGGATCCGGGTCTCGCGGCCGGGAAGGGCGATGGGGCACACCTCGACCTCCTCGGGGACCATCTTGCTCCACGTGCGATACGTGGAGGGGCCGCCGCCTGCGAATGGGAAGCAGAACAGGCGCAAGGCGGGGTGTGGCCTGGGATAGTAGTTGGCAAGCCAGCTGGAGGGGGCGTCGTAGGGTTGGATTACGTTCATCGGTGGCTCATCACGGTTGGGGTCTCAGTGTTGAGACGACGGCTGGAGAAACCCGACTTGCACAAAGTAATCCAGGTATCTGTTCATGAGCCCGCGATCGCAGGGCGGACATCGAACGTCCGTGCCCTCCAGGGCTCCAAGGGTGTTTCGGCAGTCGTAGATGGGAACGACCTCGTCGCCCATCTCGGCGCGGAAGAACGAGGTCAGGGGCGCCAGCGAGTTGTCGGCGGCAGAGCGGCTCTTCTCGAGGAGCACCTCACGCCATCGGGCGTAGGGCATGATCTCGATGGGATAGCCGTAGGCGCGGATCCACTCGACGACCTGGAGCCATGAGACGGGCGTCGGCGTGACCAGGTGGAAGTTGCCGCCGAGCCGCGCACCTTGGCCGGCGATGGTGACCATCGCCCGGCTCACGTAGTCGACGGGGGTGATGTCGAGCAACATGTCGTTGTCGAAGGTGCAGCCGAGCTGAATGCAGCCCTTGACCATGCGACACATCAGATCGGTGAGGTTCGATGCCCCGAGCCGGCTGTCGCCGGCGACCATGCCGGGGCGATACAACGAGATGGCGATACCGCGCTCGCGGGCGGTGGCTACGAGTCGCTCCCCGACCCACTTGCTCTGGGCGTAGCCGGTGTGCAAGCCCGACTGATCGGTCGAGATGTCGTCCTCGGCGATGACCTGACGTGGATCGCGGACCGCGCCGTGCACGCGCAGCGTGGAGCAGTGGTGCAGCGGCTTGCCTCGGCTGGCGAGCCGCAGCACCTCCTGTACGCCCCCCACGTTGGTGGCTTTGAGGACGGGGTACGGTTGCATGAAATTGACCAGCGCGCCGCAGTGATAGATCGTCTCGATCTGCTCGGCCAGATCGGAGAAATCAGACGGCATGAGGCCGAAGAGGGGCCGCGACAGATCACCGGGTACGACGGTGATCCGCGCGGTCATGGAGTCGTCCCATTGACCGTAGTTGGTCAGGCTCCGCTTTACGCGGGCCAGGCCGTCTTCAGGGCTGCCACAGCGTACCAGGCAGTGGACCGAGGCGTTCGTCTCGCGCAGAAGGTCGCGGAGGACGAACGACCCGATAAACCCTGTGGCGCCGGTCAAGAGGACTGATGTCATAAGCGTTGCTAGCTGTGATGGAGGGCCGCTGCCTGGGGAGCTGAACCGTCAACCGCCGATGGTCGGGTCGAGCATCGCCTCGGCCGCGAGATCGATGGGCGCGGACGCCTTCGCCGCGGGCGCGCCGGCACGAATCGCCTCGAACTCGGGGACGAACGCGGCGACGGTCGGGTGCTCGTAGACCGTCCGCAGCGGCATCTCCACGCCGAACTCCTCGTGGATGCGGGCGATCAGGTGCGTGATCAGCAGCGAGTTGCCGCCCATCTCGAAGAAGCTGTCGTGGATCCCGACGCGCTCGGCGTTGAGCACGCCGGCCCAGATCGCGGTGAGCTGCTTCTCGAGCGCGGTTTCGGGCGCTGTGTACACCCGGCGCGTCTCGACGCGCTGGGAGGCGAGCGCCTTGCGATCGACCTTGCCGGTGATCGACAGCGGCATCGCATCGAGGAAGAAGATCTGCGCCGGTACCATGTACTCGGGCAGCTTGGCCTGGGCCAGCGTGGTGAGCTCCTCCTGGGCCGGCGTGCCGTCGCGCGGCACGACGTAGGCGACGAGGCGCCGCGTCTCGCTGGTGTCGCCGACCGCCACCACGGCCACGGAGTTCACCTTGGGGTGCTCCTGCAGCACGGCCTCGATCTCGCCCAGCTCGATGCGGTGGCCGAGCACCTTGACCTGCAGATCCGCGCGGCCGAGGAACTCGATGTTGCCGTCGGGCAGATAGCGCCCGAGGTCGCCCGTGCGGTACAGGCGCTCACCTGTCATGGGGTGGGTGATGAAGCTCGCCGCCGTCTTCTCCGCGTCTTGCCAATAGCCCTTGGCCAGGCCGTCGCCGGCGATGTAGAGCTGGCCGGGCACCCATACCGGACACGGATCCATGGCCTCGTTGAGGACCTGGAAGCGCTGGTTGACCATGGGCTTGCCGTAGGGGATGCTCGTCCACTCGGGCTCGACCGCGCCGATCGGATACAGGATCGACCAGATCGAGGCCTCGGTGGCGCCGCCCAGGCTGATGACCTGCACGTCGGGGCGCGCGATAGCGCGGATCCGATCGGGCAGCCGCACCGGGATCCAGTCGCCGCTGAGCAGCACCACGCGCAGCGAGTCGGGCAGGCGTTTCGCGTGACGGTTCAGGTAGTCGACCTGCATCTCCATGAGCGCCGGTACCGTGTTCCACAGCGTGATCTGGTGCTCGTGGATCAAGCGCCCCCACGTGGAGGGCTCGCGCACCTCCGCTGCGGGCGGCACGACGATGGCGCCGCCGGCGGCGAGCAGCCCGAACACATCGTAGACCGACAGATCGAAGCTCAGCGACGACAGCGCCAGGGTGCGATCGTCAGGACCGACGTTGTAGCGCTGGTTCATGTCGGCGATCGTGTTGACCGCGCCCCGGTGATCGATCATGACGCCCTTGGGCTGACCGGTGGAGCCGGAGGTGTAGATCACGTAGGCGAGATCGGTCTGCGCCTGCACGGATGCGAGCGCCGTTTCGGGCTGCCCGGAGAGCGCGTCGGTGCTCACCACCAGGTGGAGCACGCTCGACGGCCATGACAGCCGATCATCGAGGTGCGCCTGGGTCAGCGCGATGGCCACTTTGCCGTTGTCGAGCAGGTAAGCGAGCCGCTCCGCCGGCAGGGCGGCGTCGATGGGCAGGTACGCCGCGCCCGCCTTGAGGATGCCGAGCACCGCGACCGCCTGCTGCCAGCCCGGCTCCATGACCACGGCGACGAGCGTGTTAGGCGAGGCGCCGGCCGAGCGGAGCTGGTGGGCGAGCTGGTTGGACATGCGATCGAGCTGGCCGTAGGTGAGCTCGCGCCCGGACGCGATGATGGCGACACGGTCGGGCTGACGATGGGCCTGCTGCGCGAACAGCTCGTGCAGCAGCGCCGTCGGAATGGGCGCCTCGGTCGCGTTGACGGCGGCGCGCTGGGCCAGCTGCTCGGGCGGGAGCAGCAGAGCGCGGCTCTTCGCCAGCCACGCCTCGTCGCCGGCGGCGAGACGATCGAAGATGCCTTGGTAGGCGCGCCACATGTCGTCGATGAGGCCCGGCGGGAACAGGTCCTCCACGACGTCCCACTCGAGCACGAGGGCGCCGTTGTCCTCCGACACCTGATGATCGAACCAGACCTGGGGCGTCTGCAGCTGGATGTACTTCATGTGCTGCGCGTAGAAGGAGGTCTCGACCTCGCCCAGGAGCGAGGGATCCTTGCCGCTGCTGAAGTTGAGCGTGCTGGCGAACACCACGGGCATGGTGGCGCCGAGGCTGCCGCCCTGACGGCGGTTGATCTCGCGCAGCACGCCGACACCGCTGAACACCCAGTGGTCGAGGTCCTTCACCAGCTGCTCGCGCACTTTGTGGGCGCGATCGACGAACGTCTCGCCGTCCTGGTTCTGCACCGCGAGGAGCACCGTCGCGCCGAAGTTGCCGACGATCTCGTTGATCTGCAGGTGCAGCGGGATGCGCTGGAACGACAGCACGTTCAGGGTGAAGTCGAGCGAGCGGTTCCAGGTGGCAAACACCTCGACGAACGCCGCCAGCACCGCCGTGTCGGGGGTGAGGTCGTACTTCTTGGCGAGCGCCTGGATCTGCCGCCACCGCTTGCTGTCCACGGAGAACGCGCGGTGCACGAAGTACGGGATGTCCACGTTGGTGGGCGTCTTGCGCATGGGCAGCGCAGGCGAAGGCGGGAGCACCGGCAGGCGCTCCTCGAGCCAGTACTTACGCGCCCGCTCGTACATCGGCCCCTTCTTGAGCCGGTGCAGGGCGAGGACGTAGTCACGGTACGAAACGCCGAGGGTCTCGGGGGTTAGCTTGGCGCTCGGATCCTGGTACAGGGTCGCCAGCTCCTTGCCCATGATCTGGAAGCTCTTGATGTCCGAGATGAGCAGATCACAGCTGAGGTGCAGGCGCATCCAGTCGTCGCGCACCCGGGTGGCGACGATCTCGAACAGCGGCCAGACGTCGGCGCGGCTCACGTGGCGCGTCATGCGCCGGCGCGTGTTGAAGAGGTGCTCCTTCACCTCCTCCTCGCTCTTGCCGCGCAGATCGAAGACCGTGATCTCGTAGGGGGGCACCTCGCGATTGATCTGGTACAGCCCGTCGGGGCGCACGTAGGCGCGGAGCATCTCATGACGATCGAGCAGGCGGTTCCAGGCGTCCTGGAAACGCTTCAGATCGAAGTCGCCGTCGAAGAACTCGGAGTACACGTGCGCCGCCTGGTTGCCCAGATCGTACGCGCGATTGCGCCCCATCCATTGCGCCTCGACCATGTCCGTGATGGGGAACGGATCGTAGCGGTGTTCGACATCCTCGATGATGGGCTCGAGTTTGTAGGTCTGCCCGACGGTCTCCCCTTGAAGTCGCCGCCTGAGGATCTCCTGCTTTGTCGCGCTCAGGTTTGCCGTGCGGATCGCCGCGTCCTTCATTTGCCTCTCGCTTTTCGTGGGGTTCGTATTTGAAACTCTTATGAAGCCGCCTACTGCCAGGTCGCGTCGCGCTCCGAGAGCTCGACGATCAGGCGTTGATAGGCAGCGAGCATCTCATCGATCGGCACACCAGGCCTCAAGTCGGCTCGGAAGAACCAGTTGACGACGAGGTCGCCGCGGTCTTCCTGGACCTGGTTCTCGAGCCAGACTCCCGGCCGGACCGACTGCTCCAGCGTGATCTCGCCGAGCCAGCCGAAGGGTGTCTCGACCTCGCGGGCGGCGTGGGCCACGGCCACGTCGCCCGCGGTGAAGGCCGCCAGCGCGCTGGTGAAGACGACCGACGCGCCTGCGTGCTGATCGAGGGGGCGGGCGTACCAGTGCTCGGCAGCCTCCCAGAGCTGCCGCTGCTGGTTGCGTGCGCGAACACCGAAGGCCTCCGGGCCCGTGTTGTCCACCACCACCGGCAGCAGCGACACGAAGTTGCCGAGGATGTCGTTGACCTGCGGGTGCACCGGCAGCCGGTCGAACGACACCGTGTCGATGCAGAACCGCTTGTCGCGGCTCCGCTGGCCGAGCACCTCGGCGAACGCCGCCAGGAGGCACCCCGAAGCGCTGAGCGACTCGGTCCCCGCCCGCGTCTTGAGGCGCTGCCAGACGGCAGCGGGGACGCGCACGCGCCGGTGGACCGGTCGAGGCGGACCCTTCCTGCTCTCCGCCGCAGCGGCGGCCGCCGCGTCGACCGACAGATCGGGGCCGGGCGGGAGCATGTCGAGCCTCCCGCGCCACCACGCCTGCCCGGCTTCCGCCGATGCGGCGATCGCTCGCCAGCCGAGCGTGTAGTCGCGAAACGACAGCTCGAGCGGCGCCAGCGTCAACGTGGGATCGCGATACAGCCGACCCCATTGCATGACCAGCACGTGCAGGCTGGGCTCGTCGAGCCGGAGCAAATCGAGCAGCAGGTGTGCCCGCGCCGAACCGTCGGGCCGCCGCGTGATCGTGATGCGCACGGGAGGCCTCTGCTCGGCGCCGAAGCCGGCGGCGATGATCTCCTCGCGGATGGCCACGAGGCGCTCGGCCGCCGCAGCGGGATCGCTCTCGGCGAGGTCGCGAACGGACACCTCTCCGGGATCGATCGTCGTGAGGATCCGCTGCAGACCCGCCCCGGCCTCGACCGACCGCAGCATGTCGTGGCGGTCCACCATGCGCTGCCACGTCTCCACGAGCCGGCCGAGATCGAGCGCGCGGCCGTCGATCTCCACATAGTAGAAGCACGGGGCGGGCGCCGACTGGCCCGCGACGCCGCCCCATCGCTGCTGCACTTCAGTCCACGGGAAGGACTCGCCGCGCCGCGCACCATCGGCCACGACCGGCGGGAACCGCGAGGCTCCCCCCTGGCTGCCGGCGCTCCCGGCAGGCACCTTGCCCTTGAGCCACGCGGCCAGCAGCGCCTTCTTCGCCTCGTTGAGCTGCTCGCGCCGCCCGACGAGCTCTTCCGGTGTAGACATGCGATTACCCCGCCACCGTCGAGAGGAGCTTCTCTGCGTCGCCGTCGTTCATCTGCTCGATCTCCTTGATGAGCGTCTCCTCGATCACCACGGCCAGCTTGTCGATCGCGGTGGCTTCGAAGAATTTGAACAGCGGAATCTCGATGTGGAACGTGTCGCGGAGCTTGAAGATGAGCTGCGTGGCGAGGAGCGAGTTACCGCCGAGCTCGAAGAAGCTGTCATGGATGCCGATGCGCTCGACGTTGGGCAGCACGCTCGCCCAGATGTCGGCGAGCTTCTGCTGAAGCGGCGTGTCCGGTGCCACGAACGGCTTGCGCATCTCCTGGCCCAGGCCACGCGTCGCCAGGGCCTTGCGGTCCACCTTGCCCGTGGGCGACAGCGGCAGCGCGCCCAGGAACAAGTACTGCGCCGGCACCATGTAGTTGGGGAGCTTCTCGTGCGCGAGCGCGCTCAGCTCCTCGGGCGTCGGCTCCGACTCGCCCGGCACCACATAGGCGACCAGGCGCCGCGTCTCGCTGGTATCGCCGACCGCCACCACGGCCACGGCGTTCACCTTGGGGTGCTCCTGCAGCGCGGCCTCGATCTCGCCCAGCTCGATGCGGTGGCCGAGCACCTTGACCTGGAGATCCTCGCGGCCGAGGAACTCGATGTTACCGTCGGGCAGATAGCGCCCGAGGTCGCCCGTGCGATACAGGCGTTCACCTGTCGTGGGGTGGGTGATGAAGCTCGCCGCGGTCTTCTCGGCGTCCTGCCAGTAGCCCTTGGCCAGGCCGTCACCGGCGATGTAAAGCTGGCCGGGCACCCACACCGGACACGGATCCATGACCTCGTTGAGGACGTGGAAGCGCTGGTTGACCATGGGCTTGCCGTAGGGGATGCTCGTCCACTCGGGCTCGACCGCGCCGATCGGATACAGGATCGACCAGATCGAGGCCTCGGTGGCGCCGCCCAGGCTGATGACCTGCACGTCGGGCTGCGCGATAGCGCGGATCCGATCGGGCAGCCGCACCGGGATCCAGTCGCCGCTCATGAGCACGAGGCGCAGCGACTCGGGGAGACGATCCGTGTAGCGCGCCAGGTAATCCACCAGCATCTCCATGAGCGCCGGCACCGAGTTCCACATCGTCACGCGGTGCGAACGCATCAGGCTCACCCAATGCGCCGGGTTGCGCGACTCCTCGGCC
This sequence comes from Sorangium sp. So ce281, assembly GCF_051527395.1. Taxonomy (NCBI): domain Bacteria; kingdom Pseudomonadati; phylum Myxococcota; order Polyangiales; family Polyangiaceae; genus Sorangium; species Sorangium sp. So ce281. The sequence continues at coordinate 200,475 of NZ_CP150322.1, read as the reverse complement.
GCCGGAACAACGATCGTGCCGCCAGCGGCGAGCAAGCCGAACACGTCGTAGACCGACAGGTCGAAGCTGAGCGAGGCCAGCGCCAGGATGCGATCGTTCGGCTCCACCTGGAACCGCCGGTTGATGTCGACGATCGTGCCGACCGCGCCCTGGTGGTCGATCATGACGCCCTTGGGCTGGCCGGTGGAACCCGAGGTGTAGATCACGTAGGCGAGATCATTGACCTTCTGCACGGGCGCGAGCGCCGTCTCAGGCTGCCCGGCCAGCGCCTCGCGGCTCAGCACGAGGCGCCTGACGTTCGCCGGCCACGCCAGCCCCTCGGCGAGGTGCGACGTCGTCAGCGCGAGGCTCACCTTGGCATTGTCGAGCAGGTACGCGAGCCGCTCGGCGGGCACCTCGGGGTCGATGGGCAGGTACGCCGCGCCCGATTTGAGGACGCCGAGCACGCCGACCACCTGCTGCCAGCCCGGCTCCATCACCACCGCCACCAGCGTGTTCGGCTTGGCGCCGAGCGCGCGGAGCTGGTGCGCGACCTGGTTCGACAGGCGATCGACGTCGCTATAGGACAGCTCGGCGCTGGCCGTGACCACCGCGATGTTGTCCGGCTGGCGCCGCGCCTGGCTCTCGAACAGCTCGTGCAGCCGCAGCTCGGATCGGGGCCCCGTTGTGGCGTTGACCGCCGCGCGCGCCTCCACGTGCGCGGACGGCACCATGAACATCCGGCTCGTGTCCTGCCAGGCGTCATCGCTGCCGGCGAGCCGGTGCAGCAGGCGCTCGTAGCTCTTGAACATGTCGTCGAGCATCCCGGGGTGGAACAGCTCGCCGACGGCATCACAGCGCAGGAGCAGCGCGCCATTCTCTTCCCAGATGTGGTGCTCCATCCAGATCTGCGGCGTCTGCGAGATCTCATAGACCATCTCGCCCGGCCACTGCTTGGGCGCCCGAGCCTCGTCCTCGTAGTGCGCCAGCGTGCTGGTGAAGACCACCGGCATGAGCGCGCCCGTGTTGCGGCCCGTCACCTGCGCCAGCTCACGCATGATCTGCACACCGCTGACATAGCGGTTCTCGAGATCCTCCCAGAGCTGATCCTGGATGCGCCGCGAGCGGATCGCGAACGACTCCGGCGTGGAGTGATCCACCGCCAGCAGCACGAACGAGTTGAACTCGCCCACCAGGATGTCGCCGACGTGCGGGTGCATCGGCAGCCGGTTGAAGACCGTGGCGTTGATCGTGAAGCGCGGGCTCTTGCTCCAGATCGTGAGCACCTCGGCGAAGGCCGCCAGGAACAGGCCCGAGTTGGTGAGCCCGAGCCGCTGGCCGCGCTCGCGCAGCGGCGCCCATACCTCGGGCGGCAGGTGCACCTCGAAGTGCTGCGAGCGCTGCTTGACCAGGTCGCGCGGGTGCTTGGCCAGCGGCAGCTCCGGCGCCGGCGGCAGCGTCGGGAGCCGCTTGCGCCAGTACTCAAGAGACCGGCGATGCATCTCCGTCTCCTTGAGCTTCTCCATGTGCAACACGTAGTCGCGGTACGTGATCTCGAGCTCCGGCAACGGCTCGTCGATGTTGGCGTACACCCGCATCCAGCGGTCCATCAGGACGCGGAAGCTCCAGGCGTCCGCCACGAGCAGGTCGAACCCTACGTGGATCCGCGTACAGCTCTCGAGCAACGTCGCCCGCACCTCGAACAGCGGCCAGCGGTCGCCGGGGAAGATCTGGTGCGCCATGCGCTCGCGGATCGCGGCGATCTCCGCGTCGACCTGCTCGGCCGCCTTGCCGCGCAGGTCGAGCACCTCGATCTTGTAGGGAGGCACCTCCTTGAGCACCTGCTGCTTGAGCTCCGAGGGACGGATGACCATGCGGAGCTGGTCATTCGTCTCGATGAGCCGCTGCCAAGCACGCCCGAGACGATCCAAGTCTATCGTCGTGGAGTCGAACTCGACGTACAGGTGGGCCGCCACCTTGCCGAGCTCGAACACGCCGCTGCGACCGCCGATCCACTGCGCCTGCTGGATGTCGGTCAGCGGGAACATATCGAAGCGCGCCGCGGGATCCGGCTGGATCTTGGGGAGCCCCTCGGCCGCCTGAGCGTCGGCCGCAGCGTCTCGCCGCTTCTTGGTCGCGGCGAGCTTGCGCTCGAAGAGAGCTCTTCGTTCGGGTGAAAGCTGATCGATAGACTGGGACATCAGTGTGCCGCCTCCTTGCGGAACGTCGTCTTGATGTGAAACTCAGTTGCCATCATCGCCTTCGAGGAGGCGCTTGACCTCTTTATCGGACAGCTGCTCGATCTCCGCGAGGATCTCGGCCTCTAGGGCGGCCTGTTTCGACGCCACCACCGCCGAGATCTCCTCCACCGTAGGGGCCCGCAGGAGATCGCGCGTCACCAGCTCGATGTCGATCACGTTGTTGATCGCGGCGGTCAGGGTCGACGCGAGGAGCGAAGTGCCACCGAGCTCGAAGAAATTGTCATGTACGCCGATCTCGGCAATGCCAAAAACCTGCTGCCATACGCCGGTGATCGTTCGCTCGAGATCGCTGCGCGGCGCCGTGTAGGCGTTCAACAGCTGGGGACGCGGGTGCAGTCCCGACGACGCTTGCTGGTTCGCAGCGGCGTCGCCCTCGCCTGCCTCCGCCTGCGAGCTCTCGACCTTGCCCGCCTGACCGAAGGCGCCCGACACCGGATCCACCCAGTGGCGCTGGCGCTCGAACGGATAGGTAGGCAGAGGCACGCGGCGCCGCCCGTCGGTCGGGTCGAGCTTGCGCCAGTCGATCTTCCCGCCGAGGATCCAGAGCTTGCCCGCCACCTCGGAGAGGAGGGCGACGTCGGAAACGTCGGTGTCGGGGTGGCGCATCGACGAGAGCACCATCTGTTTCTGCACCTGGCCGCGCGCGAGCCCGCCCAGGGTCTGCCCGGGCCCGACCTCGAGCAGGAGCGCGTCATCGATCGTCGCGAGCTGCGCGAGGCCCTCGGCGAACCGTACGGTCTCCCGCAGGTGCCGCGCCCAGTACGCCGGATCGGTCGCCTCCTCGGGCCGGATCCACGTCCCGGTGACGTTCGAGATGTACCGGATCTCAGGCGCACGGCGCGTGAGGCGCTGCACCACGCGGGTGAACTCGGGGAGGATCGGATCGACCAGGGACGAGTGCGCTCCGATCGCGATGTGAACGCGCCGGTGCTCAATCTTCTCGGCGACCAACCGCTCCTGAAGCGCGTCGATGGCCTGCACCGGTCCAGAGAACACCGAGCTCGTGCTGCCGTTGATCGCCGCGAGCGACAGCTTCGAGCCGAGGAACCGCGCGGCCTCCTTCTCGGGCAGCTGCGCGCTCAGCATCGCGCCGCTCGGCACCGTCGCCATCAGGCGCCCGCGCGCGTCGACGAGCCGCAGCGCGTCCTCGAGCGAGAAGACCCCGGCCACACAGGCGGCGACGTACTCGCCGATGCTGTGCCCGATCATCGCCGTCGGCTGTACGCCGAGGCGCATCCAGAGCTGGGCCAGCGCGTACTCCACCGCGAACAGCACCAGCAGCGCCGTGTGGATCTCCTCAATCCGCGTGCGCATCGACGCCGCGTCGCGCGGATACATCACCTCGCGGATGTCGAAGTCCGCGATCGAGCGGATGATCGCGGCGCAGCGATCGATGTCCCCTCGGAACCCCGCGTCGCCATTGTACAGATCGCGCCCCATCGCCACATGCTGAGCGCCACCGCCTGGGAACATGAACACAATCGGGCGCTCGCGCAGCTCGGAGCGGTACGAGAATACCCGCTTGGGATCCCGGGTGCGCAGCGCCGCCGCCGCGTCGGCGAGGTCGCGGCATACGACCACCCGGCGGTGCGACATGCGCCGCCGCCCGACCTGCAGGGTATGTGCGACGTCGGCCAGGTCGACCGTGGCATTCGCCTCCAGATGAGCCGCCAGATTGGCCGTCGCCGCGTCCAGAGCCGTCTCGGTCTTGGCCGACAGCGGCAGCACGTACCAGGGGCGTGCCTCCGCCCGCCGCTGCTCGCGCGGCGGCGCCTCCTCGAGCACGACGTGGACGTTGGTCCCGCCGATACCAAAGGAGCTCAGGCCCGCGCGCCGCGGCGAGGGCCCCTCGGGCCAGCTCCGTAGCGTCGTGTTCACGAAGAACGGGCTGTTGGCGAAGTCGATGCGGGGGTTCGGCTTCTTGAAGTTCACGCTCGGCAGGAGCGTCTTGCGCGACAGCATCAGCACCGTCTTGATGAGCCCCGCGATGCCGGCCGCTGCGTCGAGGTGGCCGATGCTCGCCTTGAGCGCGCCCACGGCGCAGAAGCCCTTCTTCTGCGTGCGCGCGCGGAACACGTCGGTCAGCGCCTCGATCTCGATGGGATCACCCAGCGCCGTGCCGGTGCCATGCGCCTCCACGTACGAGATCGTCTCGGGGTGCACGTCGGCCACCGTGATGGCCTCGGCGATGACCTCCGACTGCCCGCTCACGCTCGGCGCTGTGTATCCGACCTTGGCCGAGCCGTCGTTGTTGACCGCCGAGCCACGCAGCAACGCCAGGATGGCGTCGCCGTCACGCTCCGCGTCCTCCAAGCGCTTGAGCACCACCGCGCCCACGCCGCTGCCGAACAGCGTGCCCTGCGCGTCCGCGTCGAAGGTGCGACAGTGGCCGTCGGGTGAGGCCACCATGCCTTCCTGGTAGAAGTAGCCGGTCTTCTGCGGCACGCGCACCGACACGCCGCCCACCAGCGCCATATCGCATTCGCCGCTCAGCAGCGACTGGCTGGCATAATGCACCGCCGCCAGCGACGACGAGCACGCGGTCTGCACGGTGACGCTCGGCCCGCGCAGGTTGAGGTTGTAGGAGACGCGCGTCGCGAGGTAGTCCTTCTCGTTGCCGATGATGGTCTGGAACCAATCAGCGGGCGGCGGCGTCGGGCGCCCGACGAGCAGGTTGAGGATGTACGTGTTCATGGCTGCGCCGGCGAACACGCCAACACGGCCCGCGTAGGACTCGGAGTCGTAGCCCGCGTTCTCCAGCGCCGCCCACGCGCATTCGAGGAGCTGGCGCTGCTGAGGCTCGATCATCCGCGCCTCGCGCGGCGTGTAGCTGAAGAAGCCGGCGTCGAACAGCTCCGCACCGTCGAGCAGGGGTGCCGCTTTGACGTAGTTCGGCTGGTTCAGCACCGCGGCATCCACGCCGGCCGCCAGCAGCTCCTCGTCCGTGAAGTAGGTGATCCCCTCCCTGCCCTCGGAGAGCAGTCGCCAGAACGCATCTATGTCCGGGGACGAGGGAAACCGACATGCCAGGCCGATCACCGCGATGGCCGTGCCCTGGCCGTGCGGCGGTTGGCTATCCTTGCTCACTGTTGCCACCATTTCCTCGGTTGAAACGCCGCCGCATGGAGCGCTTGCGTATTTCGGCACGGGAGTAGCTTTCCTCGAACGACCGCGGCTGCGCCTCGTCTTGCCCGAGGTGCTCCGCGAGCGTCTTGACGGTCGGATACTTGAACATCGCTACGACCGGGAAGTCGCGCCCGAGCGCCTCGCGCAGACGGTTGTACGTCTGGACAACGCCTATCGAGGTGCCGCCCATGTCGAAAAAGTTGTCATAGATGCCGACCCGCTCCACCTTGAGGCACGTCGCCCATACACGGGCGATGCTCGCCTCCAGCTCGTTGGTCGGCTGCTGCTCCGCCGCCCCGGCGCTCTGCGACGCGCTCGCGCCGGCTCGCGCGGCCAGCGCGCCGCGATCGACCTTGCCGTTGGGGGTCAGCGGCATCTCGTCGAGCACCACCACGCTGGTCGGGACCATGTGGTCGGGCAGCTTCTGCGCGAGATAGCGGCGCAGCGACTCGCCGGTCCGTCTGGCGGTATCGTCGCTCCCCGACGCCGTCGCATCGTGCGTCTCGGGCGCAACGGCGGCCGGTCGCATATCGGGCACGCCGCCGCAGAGGACGTGCAAGCACGCGTCGTCCGCCTCGACCGCGAGGCGATCACGGATCGCTGCGAAATCGATCGCGCCTATCGGGCACAGGCCGAGCTGCTGCGCGGGCGCTTCCATCATCAGGAGCTGCCCCATGTAGCCCGCTTCGAGCACGGCGAAGTCGTGCGCCAGATCTCCGTACATCGGCGTGATCGCGCGCATGTGTCCGACGAGAAGGATCGTAAACGCCGCCTCCCTGGCCATCTCACGGTTGTGCACCACATGGACGGTGTCGGCGATGTCCCATTGCTCCGACAGCAGCACGAGCTGATGATCTCGCGGATGGTAATAGTACGTGCCCATGGCCACGCCTTGAACCCGATCGGGCTTGACCACCACGTACGCCTGCACCGGATACAAGCCGCCCGCCGACGGGTACAGGTACTTGGGCAGCCCGCCGACCTCGATCTCGTACAGGCAACCGAGCAGCGCCGCCAGGCGCTCGACCGGCAGGGGCTCGGGCCTAAAGCACCGGTGGCTCGTGCGCCACAGATACCGCGACCGCAGCGCGTCGTCGAGCGCCACGGCCGGCAGTGCCACCTTGCGAGAGCCCGGATCGCGGCGCAGCCCGTTCTGGCTCAGCTTGAACTGTGCGCGCTCAACCTCGTCGGTCACCACCTCCCGCTGGGTGGAGAAAAGGCGATAGTCCGATCCCTTGGCCTGCTGCTCGCCTCCCTTGGAGGCTCCGCCGGATCTCTCGTCCGGCGCCAGCACCGCGAACGCAACGATGGATGGATTGGCTGCGTCCCAGGTAACCGTCGCGGTGGCCGCACGAACGCCGGGGTGACGCAGCAGCAGGCTCTCGATCTCGCCCAGCTCGATGCGGTGGCCGCGCAGCTTGACCTGGAGATCCTCGCGGCCGAGGAACTCGATGTTGCCGTCGGGCAGGTAGCGCCCCCAGTCGCCTGTCCGGTACAGTCGCTCGCCGGACGCTGGGTGGGTGATGAACTTGGCGCTCGTGCGCTCCGGGTCGCGCCAGTAGCCCACCGCCACGCCCGCGCCGCCGCAGTACATCTCGCCCGGCACCCAGGTGGGCCGGCCGTTCAGGTGCTCGTCGAACACGTAGTAGCGGTTGTTGATGATCGGCTTGCCGTAAGGGATGCTTCGCCAGGTGGGATCCACCTGCCCGATCGAGTACCAGATGTTCCAGATCGTCGTCTCGGTGGGCCCGCCGATGCTGTTGACCTGAACGCCGGGCACCAGCGCCCGGAGCCGGTCCACCAGCGTCACCGGGATCCAGTCCCCGCCGAGGATCACCGAGCGGAGCGACTGCGCCACTGGCAGGCCGTTGCCGCTCGCGTACTCGACGAGCATCTCCATGATCGCCGGGACCGTGTTCCACAGGGACACCCGCTCGCGCTCCATCAGCTCGAGCCAGTGCGACGGATCGCGCACTTGATCGGCCTTCGGAAACACGATCGTCGCGCCTGCCGCCAGGACGCCGAACACGTCGTAGACCGACAGATCGTGGTGCAGCGCCGTGAGCGCCAGCATGCGATCGGCGGGCCGCACGCCGCAGCGCTCGTTGGCGCAGAGCACCGCGTTGACCACGCTGCGATGCGCCACCATCACGCCCTTGGGCTCGCCCGTGGAGCCCGACGTGTAGATCACGTACGCGAGATCGTCGGGCCGCTGCGCCGCGGGCAGCGGCGGTGCGGCGTTGGCCCCGACCTCGAGCGCGTCCACCGCGAAGCGCTCGATCCCGGCCGGCCAGTCGAGGGTGCGATCCAGGTGCGCCTGCGTCACCGCCAGGCGCACCTGGCCGTGCGCGAGCAGGAATCGCCGGCGCTCGGCGGGCAGGTTCGGATCCACCGGCAGGTAAGCCGCGCCCGCCTTGAGGATCCCGAGCACGGCCACCACCTGCTCCCATCCCTTCTCCATCACCACCGCGACGAGCGAGTTCGGCCGCGCCCCGGCCTGAGCCAGGAGCCCTGCCAGCTGGCTCGAGCGCTGATCCAGCTCCTCGTACGAGAGCGTTGTGCCCACCCCGATGACCGCCGGGTGATCGGGCTGCTCCGCGGCCTGGGCGGCGAACAGGTCCTGCAGCCGTACGTCCGGCAGCGGCCCGTCGGTGGCGTTGATCGCCGCGCGCTCGGCCAGCTGGCGCTCCGGAATCAGCGCTGGGGCCGTCATGTGCCACGCCTCGGTCGACTCCGCGAGCCGCCGCACGATGTCACAGAAGGCCGCGAACATATCGTCGAGCATGCCGGCCGGGAACAGCTCCTCCACCGCGTCCCAGGCCATCACGAGCGCGCCGCTCTCCTCGTACAGCTGCGCGTCGAGCCAGACCTGCGGCGTCTGGCTGAGGATGCGCCGGATCCTGCCCAGCCTCCCGACGAGGAACGAGTCGTCCCCGCCGCTGCCCATGCCGATGAGGCTCGTGAACACGATGGGCACCGCCGCCTGCCCCGTTCCCTGCACGCGCCCCATGTGACGCAGCACCTCGATGCCCGTCAGGTAAGGGTGATCCAGGTCCTGCATGAGTTGGTTGCGCAGTCGGTTGGCGTGTTCTATAAACGAGCCTCCGGGCTCGGTCGGCTTGACCTCCAGCAGCGTGAAGGAGGAGAAGTTCGCGATCACCTCCTTGACTTGTGGATGCACCGGAAAGCGATTGAAGCGTGGAACGTTGATCGTGAAATGTGGGCTCCGGCTCCAGTACGCGAGCACCTCCGCGTACGTCGCGAGGAGCGCAATGCTGGGAGTCAGGCCGAATGACTCGGCTTTCTTCGTCAGCCCGTCCCGCGACTCGAGCCGCCAGCTGCGCCGGACGAACCGCGGCTGCCGGATCGATCCCGGCTGGATCGCCAGCGGGAGCTGCGGCGCCGGCGGCAACGTCCTGGCGCGCTCGACCCAGTAGGCCAGCGAGCGCTGGTACATCAGGGTCTCTTGCATCCCGGGCAGCGCCATCACGTAGTCACGGAACGAGAGCTCGAGCGGCTCGGCCGGCGCATCGGCCTCGCGGTAGTAGCGCTCGATCTCGTGGAACAGCGTCACCGCGCTCCACCCGTCGGCGACGAGCCCGTCGATGCTCACGTGCAGGATGTCGGCGGTCGCCGTGCGGGATAAGCACACCTCGAACAGCGGCCAGCGCTCCGGGTTGAACACCTGGTGCGAGAGGCGCTTGTGTACCGCCTCGATATGCGCCTCGGCCGAGGCGATGTCCTCGTGGCGCAGATCGGTGACCGGGATCGGCGGCATCTGTACGTCGGTCCGGATCTGCTGCTGTCCATCGGGGCGAAACTCGGCGCGCAGCATGTCATGCCGCTGCACCAGCTTGCTCCACGCAACCTCGAGTCGCTGCACATCGAAGCTCGGCGACTCTATCTCGACATACAGGTGACAGGCGACGTTACCGATCTCGAAGCCGGCGTTGCGACCGAGGTAGTACGCCTGCTGCATATCCGTCAACGGGAACGGATCGCTGCGGTGCTCGGGGTCGGGCTTGACGCGCGGGGGCGTCCCCACGCCGGGGCTCCGGGCCTCCTTGAGCAGTCGCACGAGATCGAGCTTGTACTCGGCCAGGCGCGACTGCAGCACCGTCGTCATCGCGCCGCGCGGCGCGCGGCAGCGGAGGCGGTCCTCCTCGACCCAGAGCTCGATGCCGCGGCTCTTCACCTCGTGCAGCAGGTCCAGCGGGCTCACAGCTCGATCTCCTCGAAGTCGCTGGCGGCGGCCGCGGCCGTCTTTCCACTCTGCTCCCACAGCGCAAGCACGTACGCGCCGAGGGCCACCAGGTCAGCTGCTTCAAACATCGTCGCTACCGAGAGCGAGACGCCGTTGTCGGCCTCGATCCGCTCCTTGAGCTCCACGACGCGGAGCGAGTCCATCCCCAGCTGACCGAGCGAACGCCGCCGGTCTATCGCAGCCGGATCGGCCTTGAGCAGCTTCGCGACATGGGTGCACAGGTACAGGGCGATCTGCTCGTGCCGCTCGGCGGGGCTGGTCTCCCGCACCGACTCCCAATCAGCCTTATACAACGCAGCTGTCGACTGGCTCTCCGGTAGCACATCGCGCGCCAGCTCGTCGAGCTTGCCGGCAAGGAGCGCCGCTCTGCACGCGCTCCGCTGTGTCTTGCCGCTCGTCGTCTTGGGAATCGTCCCCTGCCGCACCAGGACCACGACATACGGCCGCAGTTCATGATCGGCTGCGACGCACTGGCGGATGGCCTGCATCATCTCGACGAGGTTCCCTCTCGCCTCCTGGGCACGCACTTCCTGCACGATCGCCATCTCCTCGCGCCCCTCCACCTGGATCGAGAACGCGGCGGATATCGGACGCAGGGCGGGGTGGCTCCGGAGCGACGACTCCTCGATGTCGTGCGGGTAATGATTCCGGCCGCGGATGATGATCAGGTCCTTGATGCGGCCGGTGATGAACAGGTGTCCTTCGCTGATGAAGCCCAGATCGCCGGTCCGCAAGAACGGTCCCTTCCCGGTATCGGCGAGAAAGCCGCGGAAGGTGTGCTCGCTCTCCTCGGGCAGCGCCCAATAGCCCTGGCCAACGCTGTCGCCGGCCACCCAGATCTCTCCGACCTGCGTGGGCTCGCATCGCACACGCGTCTCGGGATCCACGATGAGGATCTGCGGAGCGAGAAGCGAACCGCCCTCGACCAGCGTCGTCGCCCCATCGGTGCCCGGCTGCGCATCGATCAACTCGTGCCGCTCGAGCGCCGCCCGCTGCACTGTTCGCGTCATGTAGCCGCCCGCCCTGCCCTTCACCGAGACAGCGACGGTCGATTCGGCCAGGCCGTAGCCCGGGCACAGCGTCGTGCGCCGCAGGCCAGCGGGCGCAAAATACTCGGCGAACTGCTCCGTCGTATCTACATCAATCGGCTCCGCACCGTTGATACCGATGCTCCAGCTGCTGAGATCCAAGGTGTCGCGCTCGGCTGGCGTGATCCGCTCGATGCACAGCCGGTAGGCGAAGTTCGGCGCCGCGGTGGTGTGGCCTCGATACTTCGAGATCGCCGCCAGCCAGCGCAGCGGGCGCCGGATGAACGACATCGGCGACATGAACACGGTGTGGCCACCCCCATACAAGGTCAGGAGAGTGCCGATGACCAGACCCATGTCGTGAAACTGCGGGAGCCAGCTAACATGCACCGTATCGGCGTCATGCCCGAGCCGCTCATGGAGCAGGGAGAGGTTGTCGACCAGATTCCCGTGCGTGATCATCACCCCTTTGGGGGTGGAGGTCGACCCCGCTGTATATTGAAGGTAGGCGAGCCGATCCAGGGACAGGGGCGGCCGCCGCCAGCGCGATGCCGCGCTTTCATCCAGGGTGTCGAGCGCCACGACGCGACAGCCCTGCCAGACCGGGTGCGCAGAGAACAGGGCGTCCACAGCCTCGCGCGCCGACGACTGGATCAGGACCAGCGAAGGCGTGGCGTTGGCTCCGACGGCGGAGATCTTGCCAAAGAGCCGCGGCTGCGGCTCGTACAGCGGGATCCCAACCACACCCGCATACAAACAGCCAAAAAACGCGGCCACATAGTCGATGCCTTGCGGGAGGAGGAGAAGCACGCGCTCCCCCTCCTTGGTACAGCTCTGTATATGCGCCGCGATCCCGCGCGCGCGTCGGTCGAGAGCTTCGAAGGGGAGCGATGCACCGACGGATTCTCCGTCGGAGAGGAACGTATAGGCAGGACGCCCCGCGTGCGTCTCCGCAGATCCCTGCAAGAGATCGACCAGTGTAAATCTGGCTTCCACCATCATCCCCCAACAAGCTCGAATTCGCCTGGACTGCTGTACACGGAAACCGATACAGCCTGGACCTTAGTATCATCCATCGCAAACCTTATTGTCAATAAGGGAAGAAGGAGATTTTACATTGCCACGGAATTGTTGCATTTTCTTCTCGTGGCGGCAGGGCCGCACGATGACAGAAACCTCGAAGAAACATGGAATACTTTCGGCCGTGCGGAATTCCATGGCGGAGATCGGGCGTCGATTTCGTGCGCATGGGGCACGAGTGGGCCGACGGCGACGCGCGAGCGCCATTCCGCCGTGACCGCCCAGCTGGCGCCATTGGACCCTCGCGGCGCTTGCCGCGGTCGACGATGCTGGGCGCGGGGCGACGCCCACCCAGGGCGTTGTCGCATCGGCCTCCACGCACGCTGAGAGCGGGTCCTTGCCCGATGTCTCCCTGAGCTCATCGGGTGTGCGGCCCGAGGCGGACAGCACGCACCGTGGAAGCGGCGGAAGCAGGACGGGGAGCACGACGACAACTAGGGCGGAGGTGACGACAACCTGCCCGAGCTCGGCACGCCCAACCGCAAGCGGATCGCCGCGCTCGTGGGCTTGGCTTCGTTCCACCAGGACCGCGGGGCAAGAGCAAGGGTCGTCGAGCCATCCGGGGAGGACGCGCCTCGGTGCGCTCGATGCTCTGACATGGCGAGCGTCACCTGCGTGCGCTGCAATCCCGTGATCCGCGCCTTCTACGACCGGCTGAGAACCGCCGGCAAGCCGGCGAAGGTCGCCCTCACGGCGTGCATGCACAAGCTGCTCACCATCCTCGACGCGATGGTGAAGGCGAACCGCCCCTGGGCGGTCGCCGCCGCTCGACGAAGAACACGGCTGCTTGGCGGTTTTTCTGCTGATTCGGGGCAACGCGATGCGCCTACGGCGCACCACCAGGCATGAAAATAGGCGCTGCTCGCGCCGAAGGTTGAAGGCGCGGGCCAGCCCTGGCATGACCCCGAGCGGGAGGTGACCGCAAAGGAGGTCGATAACACTGCGGTGGATGGCAACCCCGTGCAGTAGACTGGCCCGCGCCGTTCCAAGGTACCACCATCTGTCGCGACGGTGGTGGCCTGCTTGTTCGTTGGGCGCGCGGATGAGAAGCCGCGCAAGGTGATCGGGACGTTCTCCACCGTGACGCGCGGGCTGCTCGATCTCCGTGACTGGCTCTTGACGGAGGGGTGTACGCACGTTGGCATGGAAAGCACGGGGGTGTACTGGAAGCCGGTGCACGCCGTGATCGAGGGGGACTTCGAGATCGTGGTAGGCAACGCGCACCACATCAAGAACGTGCCGGGCCGCAAGACGGATGTGAAGGACGCCGAGTGGCTCGCGTACCTGCTCCGTCACGGGCTGATCGCGAAGAGCTTCGTGCCACCCAAGCCGATCCGCGAACTGCGGGATCTGGTGCGCTATCGCCGCAAGCTCGTCGAGAGTCGCACCGCGGAGCGCAACCGCCTGAGCAAGGTGCTTGAGACGGCGAACATCAAGCCCTCCAGCGTCGTCTGCGACGTCTTCGGCGCATCCGGGATGGCCATGGTGCACGCGCTCGTCGAGGGCACAGCTACCGCCGAGCAGATGGCACAGCTCGCCAAGCGCCGCATGCGCGCCAAGATCCCTGAGCTCGAGCTCGCCCTGGATGACCGAGTCAACGAGCACCACCGCTTTCTGCTGAAGATGCAGCTGGGTCGCCTCGAGGCGGTCGAGGCGGACATCCTCGCCCTTGACGAGCACATCGAACGCAACCTTGAGCCCTACCGGGAGCAACGTCAGCGTCTCATGAAGATCCCGGGCGTCGATCCCATCGTTGCAGCGGTCCTGATCGCCGAGCTTGGCATCGACATGAGCGTCTTCAAGAGTGCGTCGCACCTGGCTGCATGGGCCGGCGTTTGCCCGGGAGACAACGAGAGCGCCGGCAAGCACAAGAGCACTGCGAGTCGTAAGGGGAACGTCCACCTGAAGACGATGCTCGTCGAAGCAGCGAGCTCTGCCGCGAAGAAGAAGGGAAGCTACCTCAAGGACAAGTTCTTCCGGCTCAAAGCGAAACGCGGCTACAAGCGTGCCGTCATGGCCATCGCGCACAAGATCCTGAAGCTGGCTCATCGCCTGCTGACGTCGACCGCCGAGGAGTACCAGGACCTCGGCGATGCCTACCTCGATCGCCTCGACGAACGCCGCGTCGCCTCGAACCCGGTCCGTCGCCTCGAACGCCTTGGCTACCAGGTACAGATCGTGCCTCGGGAGGCTCCAGCTCCGGCGTAACCTTTCCCCGGGAACCAATCTTCAAGGCAGCTCACCAAGAACTGCTGCGCGACGGGCTGAGCCTCGTCTCAGCGACCGAGACCGAGGTCGAGGTGCTGGCGGCGACACAGAAGATCGATGTCTACGGCGTGCCTGCTCACGCGCGGGAGTCCGAACGCGCCGGCAGGAGAACAGCCTCTCAGGGACTTCGCGCCCCGCCTCTTCGCGCCTTCCGCGCCGCGATCGTGCTCGCCGCGCCAGCCTCGGCCACGCCGTGAGAACGATGCGCGCATGTTCCACAGCGACGTCTCTCGACACGCCCTCTGCCTGCTCGCAGCTTTCTCCGCCTCCACGCTCGTCGCCGGGTGCAGCGATCACGACGCCGTGCCGCCGCACGAAGGCGATCCGGTCTGCACCGGCTGGGGCGACGAGGCGCCTGCCGACGGCCTCCTCGAGCTGCCCCGCCCGACCGGCCCGCACCCGGTCGGCACGCAGATCCGCGCCCTCACCGACAGCGCGCGTGGAGAGGAGGCGACGGAGGATCCCGACGACCGCCGGGAGCTCATGGTGCAGCTCTTCTACCCGGCCGATCCCTGCGGCACAGGGCAGCTCGCGCCGTACCTGTCGCCGGAGGAGGGCGACAGCCGCCGCATGACCGGCGGCCTCCCGATCGAGGACGGCTTCGAGGCGAGCATCCTCACGCACGCGCGCGTGGGCGTGCCGCTCGCCGAAGACGGCGCGCCCCACCCGGTGCTCCTCTTCTCGCACGGGTTCGGGATGCTCCGCGCCGACTACACGAGCCTCCTCGAGGACCTGGCGAGCCACGGCTTCGTGGTGGCCGCCATCAGCCACACCTACGACACCGAGCTCACGGTGTTCCCCGACGGCCGCGCCGTGCCCTTCGGCTCGGTCGTCCCGACGCCGGCGATGGACGCGTCGGAGGAGGAGATCGAGGCCTTTTCTCAGGCGATGAACGAGCACGTCACGGTCTGGGTCGACGACGCGCGCCTCGTGCTCGACGAGCTCACGGCCGCCGCGCAGGACGACCCGGGCGGCCTGCTCACGGGCCGGCTCGACCTCGAGCGGGTCGGCGTGCTCGGCCACTCCTACGGCGGCGCGATGGCCGCCGAGGCGTGCGCCCGCGACGACCGCTTCGACGCCGGCCTCGACATCGACGGCAGCCTCTTCGGGCCGCAGAGGGGCGCCGGCGGCAGGAGCCTCGCGCAGCCCTTCTTCATCCTGCTCGCGGCGAACCACCCCGACGATGCGAGCATCGACGAGACCTACGGCGCGCTGAAGGGGCAAGCCTACCGGGCGCGGGTCGAAGACACCGCCCACCTCACGTTCTCGGACCTGCCGCTCGTCGTCGAGCACTTCCTCGGCGAGGGCGTCGCCCCGGAGCAGCTCGGCACGCTCGATCCGGCCCGCGCGGTCGAGATCACGAACGCGTACACGCGCGCCTTCGTCCAGGCGCACGTGCGCGGCGACGCGGCCCCGCTGCTCGACGGTCCCTCGCCGGAGTACCCGGAGGTGACCTTCGAGAAGCGGCCCTGACGCCCGGCAGGCCCGCTGAGCCCGCCCGTCCACGCGCCGCGCCCGCCCGCCGGCCCCGCGCTCCTCGCCACGGCGCTCCGGAACGTTGAAGATGTCACGCCTCCATGTCCGGGGTACACCCACGTCGTGGGCGCTGTAGAGTCGGTCCCCGGAGATCGCCGCCGTCCTCAACCCTGGAGAGGTTCATGCTGACGAAGCTCAACGAGCGTGAAGCCGTCGCGTCCTGCGAGCGCTGCTGGGAGCAGGAGATCGTCCCCGCGCTGCACGACTACATCCGCATCCCCAACAAGTCGCCCGCCTTCGACCCCGCCTGGCGCGAGAACGGCCACATGGACAGGGCGGCGTCGCTCATCGCGGCCTGGTGCGAGGCGCAGCCGATCCCCGGGCTCACGGTGGAGGTGGTGCGCATCGGCAACCGCACGCCGGTGATCCTGATGGAGGTGCCGGGCACGCGCGACGACACGGTGCTCCTCTACGGGCACCTCGACAAGCAGCCCGAGATGACGGGGTGGCGCGAGGGGCTCGGCCCCTGGGAGCCGGTGCGCGAGGGCGACAAGCTCTATGGCCGCGGGGGCGCCGACGACGGCTACTCGGCCTTCGCGTCGCTCGCGGCGCTGCGCCTGCTGCACGAGCAGGGGATCCCGCACGCGCGCTGCGTGGTGCTCATCGAGGGCTGCGAGGAGAGCGGCAGCCCGGACCTGCCGGCCTACATCGACGCGCTCGCGGGGCGCATCGGCAAGCCGAGCCTCGTCGTGTGCCTCGACTCCGGCTGCGGCAACTACGACCAGCTCTGGACCACGACGTCGCTCCGCGGGCTGCTCCAGGGCGCGCTCGACGTGAACATCCTGCGCGAGGGCGTCCACTCGGGCGTGGGCAGCGGCGTGGTGCCCTCGAGCTTCCGGATCCTGCGGCAGCTCCTGTCGCGCATCGAGGACGAGCGGACCGGGCGCGTCCTCGTGGACGCGCTGCACGTGCAGATCCCGGAGGAGCGCGCGGCGCAGGCGCGGGCCGCGGCCGACGTGCTGGGCGCGTCGGTCGTGTGCGAGCTGCCGTGGGTGAAGGGCGCGTGCCCGGTGACCGGCGACACGGCGGAGCTCCTCCTGAACCGCACCTGGCGCCCCGCGCTCTCCGTGACCGGCGCCGACGGCCTGCCGCCCATCGCGGGCGCGGGCAACGTGCTGCGCCCGTTCACGAGGGCGAAGCTCTCGATGCGCCTGCCGCCGCGCCTCGACCCGAGGAAGGCGGCGGCGGCGCTGAAGGAGGCCCTGGAGAAGGACCCGCCGTACGGGGCGGAGGTCCGGTTCCACGTGAGCGAGCCGTCGGCCGGATGGGACGCGCCGGCGACGGCGCCCTGGCTCGAGGCGGCGGTGCGCAAGGCGTCGAAGATGTTCTTCGACCGGCCGGCCATGGGGATCGGCGAGGGCGGGACGATCCCGTTCATGGCGATGCTGGGAGAGAAGTTCCCGGAGGCGCAGTTCCTGATCACCGGCGTGCTCGGGCCGCAATCGAACGCGCACGGTCCGAACGAGTTCCTGCACCTCGGCATGGGGAAGAAGCTGACCTGCTGCGTGGCGAGCGTGATCGCGGACCACGGGGCGCGGGCGCGCTGAGGAGCGCGGCGGCGCGCTTTGTGGACGCGCGCGCGTCCACGGCGGGGGCGGGCGCGACCGGGAGCCCGCACGCGCCGCCCGTTGACACACGGTTGACACACCGCCGGGATCGCCGTGTGCTGGGGCCGAGGAGAACATCGTGATGGCACAACTTCGATATGCCGCGCTCTGCCTCGCTGCGCTCTGCGCGGGAGGCTGCGGCTCGAGCGACGAGCCCGGGGACACGGGCACGCCGAGCACGGGCGCGACCACCACGTCTCAGAGCTCGAGCTCGAGCTCGAGCGGCGCAGGCGGCGACCAAGGGGGGACGGGCGGCGGGACCACGACGACGACCGTCGTGGTGAACGAGATCTCGGCCAAGGACGGCGACTGGATCGAGCTCGGCAACCCGGGCCCGGGCTCGGCCGACCTCGGCGGGCTCGGCCTGTGCGACGCCGACGACAGCGGGGAGTGCAACACGGCCGACGCGCTCAGGTTCCCCGAAGGCACGCAGCTCGCCCCGGGCGCGTACCTGCTCATCCTCGGCGACCAGCTGCCCGAGGACGGCCCTGGGCCCCACACCGCGTGCCTGCCGGACGGCGGCCCGAGCAGCTGCTTCTATGCGACCTGGAAGGTGAGCGCCTCCAGGGGCGAGACCGTCTACCTCATCTCCGAGAGCGACCAGGTGCTCGCCGAGCTCAAGTACCCGATCGAGGCCGCAGCAGATGGGCAGACGTGGGGCAGGTTGCCCGACCTGACCGGCGAAGGCGCCGCCACGGCGCCGACCCCCGGGGAGGAGAACGCGGCGCCCTAGCTCGGCCCGCCGGGAATCCGGAGAGAGAGAGTCAACGCAAAGGCGCAAAGGCGCAAAGGCGCAAAAGAAAGAATGGATATCATGCATCTTGGCGTCTTTGCGCTCTTGGCGCCTTTGCGTTCAACTCTCTCTCTGCACCGAACCGCGATGCTCATGTCACCGACGTCTGCACTCGAGATCCTTCGCGCTCCGCAGCTGCCGCCGTGCCGCCTCCGGGCGCCCCATCCGGAGGGAGGGCCTGCGCCCGGCGTCCTGGCACGCCGCTCTGCGGCGCCGGCGCTCGCGCTCTCGCTGCTCCTGTCGGCTTGCGGGGCCTCGGATCCGCCGGCGGTGCGGGAGTCGGGCTGCCCTCGTTGCACCGGGGCCGCGCGGGTCGGCGCGCTCCCGCCGGGCGACATCGACGAGTGCTCCGGTGTCGTCGCCAGCGGGCTGCACCCGGAGGTGCTCTATGTTCACAACGACCACGGCGATGACCCCCGCTTCTTCGCGATCGGGCTCGGCGGCGCGCTGCGGGCCGAGGTGACCGTGGCCGGCGCGGCCGCGGTCGACTGGGAGGACATCGCGCGCGGGCCCTGCCGTGCGGGCGGGGGCAGCTGCCTCTTCCTCGCGGACATCGGCGACAACGACGGCGAGCGCGACAGCACCACCATCTACAGCGTGCCGGAGCCGGACACGCTCGGAGGAGCGCCGCTCGCCTCGACCGCCGAGGTGTTCGTGCTCTCGTACCCCGACGGAGCCCACGACGCGGAGACGCTGCTCATCCACCCCGCCACCGGAGCGCTCACCCTCGTGACGAAGGTCAACAAGGGCACCTCGAGCGTCTACGAGCTGCCAGCGCTGCCCGCCGCGGGCGCGCCGGCCACGCTCGTCCGGACGGGATCCATCGAGCCGCCCGCCGGCAGCGCGCGCTTCACCAGCGGCGACGTCCACCCGGACGGCACGGGCGTGCTGCTGCGCACCTCATCCCACGTGCTCTACTACCCGATGACACCGGATCAGACGGTGGCGCAGGCGCTGGCCGAACCGCCCTGCGTGCTGCCGTCGCCCGACGAGGAGCAGGCCGAGGCGATCGCGTGGGTGCCCGGCGGATGGGACTACGTGACGGTCGGTGAAGGGAAAGAGGAGCCGATCCACCGCGTGTCCTGCCAGGCGCCCTGAGCGGCGCTCGAGGTCCCGAGGCCGCGCGGGTCGGCGCTCGCGGCCCGATGAGACACGGCTTCTCGGTGGACGAGGCTTTCTGTATCCTCATCCTCCTCCCGCCACCGAGTCCGCAAGGAGGACCATCATGTCGCAACATGGGAAGACCGCGGCCGCGCTGCTCGCGATAGCGCTGCTCGCGATAGCGCTGCTCGATGCGGGCTGCGCGTCCCCCGAGCAGGACACGTCCTCCGGCGCGACGGGCGGCGGAGCCACCTCGGTCAGCGCCGCGTCCGGCGCGACCGGCGGAGCCTCGTCGAGCGACGCCAGCAGCGCGTCGACAGGCCAGCCGCCCATCCATCCGGGCGAGGTCGACTGCCGCACCCCCGGTGACGGGAAGTCCACCCTGGCCTTCGTCAACAAGTGCGATCAGCCGCTCCAGTTCCTGGGGAGCCTCATCGACGGCGGGGAGCTCGGCCCGGGACAGTTCGCGTGCCGCGACGTGGGCACCAGCGAGGAGCCGCTGTCGTCCCTGCGCTACTGGGCATACGCCGGGTCGGACCCCGGCGGCGGCCGACACACGCTGGCCGAGATGACCCTCAACACCGATTTCAACGACTTCGATTGGTACAACATCAGCCACGTGGACGCGCACAACCTCCCCCTGGCGATCGTGCCCGTCGGACTGCCGGACTGCCGGACCCTGTCGTGCCCGACGAGCCTGCTCGCGCAGTGCCCGGAGGAGGGCCGCTACAAGGACGAGAGCGGCGCGACGATCTCCTGCGTGAGCCCTGATCGGGACGATCCCTCGAACCCCGTGGCCGCGTACTTCGAAGAGGCATGCAAGGACGCGTATTCGTGGTCCGGCGATGATCAGGAGTCGATGGCCGCCTGCGCCGGGGAAGACTACGACATCGTGTTTTGCCCCTGATGTGCGCGCTCACCCCTCTCGAAGCGCTCACGCGCCCTGTTCAGCGCGCAGCGTCGGCACCCCGCCGCCCTCGACCCACGCGACGTGCACCCCGTGCAGGCCCGCAGCCCAGGGAGCCGCGAGCTTCTCGAGGGCCGCGGCCACAGGCGGGCGCTTGCCCAGCCCGATGGCATGGCGGGCGAGGCGCGGGCCCCTGTCGAATGCATGAGGCCAGGCCCGCAGATCTCCGACCCCGGCGCGCTCGAAGGACGAGAGCAGCGCGCGGATCCGGCCGCGCACCCAGCCCAGGCCGGAAGCCACGCCCTCGGGTTCGGGCGCCTCGACGGTGATCACGGCCCAGGCGGCGTGGCGCCGGTGCAGCGGCGGGGGCGCGAGCAGATCGGGCAGCGGATCGCGGCCGGCGGCCAGGGCCGACTCCACGGCTTCCCAGGCGGAGTACAGCTCGTCGGACAGCGTCGCGAGGGCGGCGGCGCCGACGGTATCGCTGCACGAGCGCACGGGCGCCGTCGGCGTCGCGATGCGCACGGGATCCCCGGGCGTGCCGACCGCCGGAGCCGAAGGATCCAGCGCGATGGGCCGGCGAAAATCCCAGGCTGCCCAGGCGCCGAAGAAGCGGGACAGCAGGGGCCCGGGCTCCAGGTCCGGGGCGTCGCAGACGACCCGCGCGGCCAGGACGAGCCATGCGATGCCCGGCAGACCACCGAACGGCGCAGCGTCGATGCCCTTTGCGCGAGCCCATGCCTTGACGGCGCGGGCCAGCGCCAGGAATGCCTCGCGGCGCCGAGGAGCAGCGGAGGGAGCGGACGCCGCATCGACAGCCTCGAGCAGCGCGTCGGCGTCGGTGACGGCGCTCAGGGCCATCGCGGCGGCCTCGCCCAGCTCGAGGCGCCGCGCGACGGCGTGCTCGGGTCGCACCGCGCCCGCGTCGACGAGCGTCAGGTCCGCGTCCAGGCCAACCGCGCAGAGCTCGAGGCACGGCACGCGGATCGCCTGCACACGCCGCACGGTCGACGCCTCGGGCAGGGCCGAGCGCACCTGGGCCTCGACGGCGTCGAGATCGATGGGCCCCGGCAGGGCGGCGACGAGGTCGAGGTCCGCGCCGGGCAGCGCGCAGCCGAGCCGCCGCGAGCCCGTGACGTGGAGCGCGCCCCCGGGCAGGGCCGCCTTCAGCCGGGCCACGAGCGCTGACGCGCGGTCGGGCTTCGGAGCGCGGGGGGACGCGGCCGGCGCGGGCTCGGCCGCCCAGCGCACCGAGCCGCTGCCCAGCGCGACCGAGGCCCGCACCTGCATCGGCTCGGCGCCGCGCCGCGACAGCAGGACCAGCTCGCCGACCGCGGCCTCGCGGCGGCCGAGCTGCGCGGCCCAGCCGGGCTGCACGCGCGCCGGGTCGTCCACGCGGCCCAGGGTCAGGTGGGGCGTATAGCCCTCGGCGCGCCCCACGCACCGCGGAAAGCGGCGCGCCAGCGCCTGATGCAGCCGCGCCCACGGATCTTTGCCGCCCGCGGCGGGGTCGAGCCAGACGGTGGCGTCCGCGCCGTGCCGGAACGAGCGCGTACCCTCCAGCACCGCGGGGAACGGGCCGACCTCGCGCGCGGCGGCCGACAGGAGCGGGAGCGCCGCCTCGAAGCTCGACTCGGGCACGAAGCCGAACAGGAGGTTCACGTGCGGCGGCCAGCGGTCGATCTGCGGGTCGTGGAGCGCGCGGATGGCCTGGATCTCGGGCCAGAGCGGCTCGGGCGGTACCCACGCGAGGGCGGTGCGCGCGGTCGTCGCCACGTCGAGGACCTCGCCCGGCACCTCGCCGACGGAGAGCTCGACACGGACGCCGTAATGGTCGGACAGGAACAGGCCATCCGGCGGAAGCGGCGTCGTCCCTTCCAGATCGGCGGTGATCGGGCGCAGCGCCGCCCCGCGAAACATCACACGATCCAGCCGGCAGGCGCGGCCGGTCAGCGACGAGACGGCGGCCAGCGGGTTGACGGTGGGATCGAACGTGGGCGCCTCGTCCCCGGCGCCGCGGGCCTCCAGCCAGGCGTCCACGAGGCCGAGCTTCGACGCGGGACCCGGCCCGCCGTCATTGAGGTCGCCCAGCAGCACCAGATCGCCCTCGACGGCGGAGAGGCCCACGGCGAGGTCTTCCAGCTCGGCCGCGCGTTTCCGTGCCCCCTCCTCCGCGTGATCGCTCGTGAGGTGCGTGGTCACCACGACGAGCGGCTCTCCCGCGAGCGCCAGCGTCATCGCGACGGCGGCCTTGTACTTCCCCAGGGCGTGCCACCCCACCTCGATCACCGGCAGCCGGCTCAGGAGCAGCAGGTGGCAGGTGTCGACGTCGCGCCCGCGCGGCCCGTCGCTGACGGTGTAGCCGGCGCGGACCCAGCCGGCGCCGAGCAGAAGATCGAGCAGCGGCAGCTCGACCTCCTGCAGCGCGATCACGTCGGCGTCGGCGCGGCCGAGCGCCTCGACGAGCAGCGGCCGGCGCCGCGCGGTGTGGATGCGCTCGGCGTCGTAGCGGTCCCAGAGCGTGTTCCACGAGAGGACGCGCAGCCGCGCGCTCGCCCCCGGCGTGAACCGGGGCGCCGCGGCCTCGGCCGTCGCCCAGCGGCCCTCCGTCGCCTCCCAGCGCATGGCCGCGCGCGCCGAGAAGAACGGCGGCCGCAGCCGCTGCGGCGCGCGCACCCGGCCGGCCTGCGTCGTGTCGAGGGAGTCGAGGCCCGTCTGACGATCCCAGACCCTCTCGCCCTCGGCCTCGATGTACACGACCCGATGCCAGGGCAGGTCGCCCCCCGGCACGAAGGCCGGCAGCGGGACGCGCTTGGGCTCCGCCGCGTGCACGTCGATGCCCATCACGAAGCGTGCGGGATCGAGGCGCGCATCCCAGCGGATGCGGTGGTAGATCTCCTCGCTCGTACGCATCGCGATCTTTTAGGTCTCCTTCACGCGAATTGTCCAGTGTGGCGGCCAACTGAAGCCTCCGGCCAGAGATTCATCTCTCCGGGGAGGCTGTCGACTGCCTCCGGCCAGAGATTCATCTCTCCGGGGAGGCTGTCGACTGCCTCCGGCCAGAGATTCATCTCTCCGGGGAGGCTGTCGACTGCCTCCGGCCAGAGATTCATCTCTCCGGGGAGGCTGTCGACTGCCTCCGGCCAGAGATTCATCTCTCCGGGGAGGCTGTCGACTGCCTCCGGCCAGAGATTCATCTCTCCGGGGAGGCTGTCGACAGCCTCCGGCCAGAGATTCATCGGTGGTGGCCGGATCCGGCCACTGGGCTGGGCTGGTTGAATTTGGGTTCTACCCCTCCGGCGTGTCCGACGGGCCGGGCTTCGAGGCGAACAGATCGAGCTGGACCGGGTCACGGGGAGGGTCGTCCGCCGCCCCCCGGACGACTTCGTGCTCCTCCTCCAGTGCGTAAGAAAACGAAGCCGGCTCGCCGCGCGAGGAAGTGTGGCGCGGCGAGCCGCCGTGGCCGGACGGCGCGCGGCGCGAAGCCTCGTTCATGGGTCGCGGTGAGGAAGCGGGCAATGCTGCCTCAGGATCTACCCGTCCCTCCGTGAGAGCGCTCGGCTTCGGGTACTGAAGACACCCGAGCAGCTCCGGGTCGAACCTCGTGATAGGTGGCACGGGCTCGGTATCAACGGATTGCTCGGCCGTCATGGTTCCATAGACAGGTCATCGGGGGCTGCCGCTCCGGCGAAGCGCCACCGGCGGCGCCGCGGGGCGCCGGGCGGATCACGGCACCGCGTGGCCGTCGACCCGGAGCTGGAACAGGAAGTACGGCGGGATGCAGGCGCCCTCGCCCGAGCTCGTCCTGGCGCAACGTAGTCCTCGCGGCAGGGCGCCTCGCTCGAGCAGCAGCGCAGGCCCGCGGGCGTGACGTGGCGGCTCAGGCACTCGGTGAACACCGTCCCGCGGGCGAGGCACCGGTTGAACGGGTCGAGCACGGCGATGGCGCCGCAGACGCCCTCCTCCGGGAGCCCGACGCAGCTGCCGGTGCACATGCCGCCGGGGAACCCGACGGGGCTCGTGTTGCACACCGCCGCGAGCGGGCACGCCCCGGGCTGCGCCGCCGCGGCGCGATCGCGGTGCGGGTCGGCGCGGCGGGCGGCTGCCCCCCTGACATCCTGGCGCGCCGCGGAGGGCCCCTCGGATGGCCACCACGAACACCCGGCGATGCCGGCGCTGGCCACCAGGGCGGCGAGGGCGAGGGCGCGACGGAGGAGGCGGGGCGCACGCTGCCAGGCTACACCGGCGCGCGCCGCTACGATCTCGAGGCGATCTCGACGAAGCGAGCAAACCGAGCCGCGTCGCGGTCGACGTACACACACGACGTGTGAATACTGTCCCCATGCAGCACGCCGCGCTCGCGCGCCGGCTCCGCCACGTTCGCGCGCCTTCCCCGCTTCACTTCCCGGAAGAGGCCCTCGAGCCGGAGACCAGGCGCCACCTCGAGCTCAGGACCCTGCTCTATGTCGTGCTCAAGACCTTCGCGGCTCGCGCGTCGATCGGATCCGACCAGTTCGTCTACTGGTCCGCGTCGGATCCGAGCCGGTGTCTGGCGCCGGACGCCTTTGTCCGGCTCGACACCCCTGACACGCCGTTCGGCTCCTGGAAGACGTGGGAGCGTGGTGCCCCTGAGCTCGCCGTCGAGATCGTGAGCGAGCACGACTCGGATCCGCAGACGTGGGCCGACAAGCTCCGCAAGTACCACGAGCTCGGCGTGCTGGAGCTCGTCGCGTTCGATCCTGACGCCGCGCCAGGAGAGCGGCTGCGGGTCTGGGATCGCATCGACGACGATCTGATCGAGCGCGTCGTCGAAGGGGAACGCAGCCCGTGCACCGTGCTCAATCTGCACTGGGTCATCGTCCCTGCCGCAGGCCAGCCGGCGGCGCTTCGTCTCGCCCGCACCCCCGACGGGGCGGAGCTCGTCCCGACCCCTGAGGAGGCGGAGCGACGCCGCGCCGAGGCCGAGCAGGCCGCCCGCGCGACGGCGGAGCGGCGCATCGCCGAGCTCGAGGCCGAGCTGCGCCGACGAGGCGGCTGACCCCGTCGGCATCCGCCGGGTCAACTTCACCACCATCTCCGACGAGGCCAAGAAGCACTGCTGACACCCGGCAGGGGTGAGGGGAAGCGCTGCTGACGCCCACTGGTCATCGGGCGCGCGCAGGCGCGGAGCGAGCCTCGATCCAGCGGCGGAAGAGGCGGGCCTCGCCCGGCGGGAAGAACGCGGTGGGCGGCACCTCGGCGTGGTAGCGCCGGAACGCGGCGCTGAACTCCGCAGGATCGCGGTCGAACCACGCCTCGGCCTCGGGCGAGCCGCGCAGGAGCCGCTCGAAGCGCAGCCGCGCCACGAGCAGCGCCGACATCCTCACGCCGTCCTCGTCCGCATCGAGCAGCGCCCGCCGGAGCGTGGGCGGCAGCGCCGGATCCTCGGCCGCGGCGCGCAGCGCGGCCACGGGATCCTCGGCCGTCATCGCGCGGGCCACGAGCGCTTCGTAACGCGCGTGCGCCTGCGCCCCGGTCAGCCGCGCCGCCGCGCCCTCCCCTGCCCCGCCACGGGCCTCCGCTGCCCCGCCGCGGGCCTCCGCTGCCCCGCCGCGGGCCTCCGCTGCCCCGCCACGCGCCGCGCGCCCCGCTGACCTGCCGCCGGCCGCGCGCGTCACCCGCGCCTCCCGCGCCGGCCGAGCGCGCGCCGCGCGCGGCGGAGCTCCTCCCGCACGGCGGCCGCGTCGCCCGCGCCGTGCACCGTGCCCTCCATGCGCTCCAGGGTCACCCCGCGCAGGTTCGGGCAGCGCGGCGCGACCTCGTCCAGGAGGCGCCACACCGGCTCCGGCACGGCGTCGTCGTGGCCGTCGAGCCGCAACACCCGGCCCGAAGGCAGCCAGCCCGGATCGCTCGGGCCGCCGCCGGAGAGGTGGATCTCGATCACCCGGGCGAGATCGAGCCGCGCCACGTACTCGGCCGGATCGAAGCCGAAGTTCTCCGCCATGGTGTGGACGTTGTGCAGGTCGAGCAGCAGGTGCGTCCGCGGCGCCCTCAGGATGCGCTCGAGGAAGCGCGGCTCGTCCAGCGGATCGCCGAGCACGAAGTAGCTGACGCTGTTCTCGACGCCGACGTCCTCCACGACGGCCTGCATCGCCCGGAGCGCGCGGCGGGCGACCGCGGCGCCGTGCGCGCTCATGGGCATCGGGAGCGGCAGCCCGGCCGAGAGCCCGGCGGGCGCGCTGATCCCGAGGTGATCGGTGTACCAGCGGAACCGGAAGATCGCGTGGTCGCGCCGGAGAGCCGCGAGCCAGCGGGCGCGCCGGCCCACGTCGGCGGCCGACGCGCCGCCGAGCGACCAGCCGACGCCGTGGGCGACGAACGGCCGGTCCGACCGGCGCGCGAGCTCGGCGAAGCGGCGGTGAAAGCCGTTCTCCTGGAGATCGGCCTCGGCGGCGTCCGGCACGCGCCAGAGCGTCTCGGGCGCCACCTCGTAGTAGTCGGCGTCGCGCAGGATCACCTCGGCCAGCAGGTCGAGGAACGCCGCGTCGGGCTGGAGCGTGAGGCCGACAGGGATCAACGCGTGGAGGCCCCGCGCCCGTCGACCGAGAAGAAGTACAGGAAGCGCCGTGACTTGGAGGGCACGTGCCCCATGCCACAGGCCATGAGCCCGCTGTCCTCGGCCCCCTCGACGTCGATCCCGCAGCCGCTGGCGATCGCCCAGCGCGCGCCCGCCGGCGGCGCCTTCACGAGCCGCGCGCGCACGCTCGCGGCCCGGGCCTCCACGTTGCGCGCGTCGGCGCCAAGGCCCTTCCGGAGCAGCGCACCGAGCGCGCCGATCCGCTGCGCGGCGATCGTGTCGTCGTGCTTCAGCTGCTCCTCCCGGCCGCCGGCCGCCATGCGGTGCGTTCCGTCGTAGCTCGGGAGCGCGACGTCGAGCTGCGTCGCGACGACAGGCACCTTGTCGGTCCTGACCACCACCAGGAGCGGCTCCCCGCTGCCGACGCCGGGCACGAGCTTCTTCAGATCGGCCATGGTCGCGCAGACGACCTCGACGCCCGCGAGCGGGGCGAGATCCCCGTCCGCGCCGAAGTTGAGCAGCTCGCCGAACGCGTGGCCGCGCTCCCACTTGGCGCTGTCGTCGGCAGGGATGACGAAGACGAGCAGCGCTCTGCTCGCCTGCCGGGCGCGGCGGAACGCGGCCGAGACCTGGACCAGCGACCCCGCGGCGGCCGCCGGCTTGCCCGTCTCGTCGCACGCGGCGCCGTCGCCGAACGCGTCGCGGATGAACGCGGGCCACGCGGTGGCCGCGAGCCCTGCTGCAGTCGC
This sequence comes from Sorangium sp. So ce281, assembly GCF_051527395.1. Lineage (NCBI taxonomy): Bacteria > Pseudomonadati > Myxococcota > Polyangiales > Polyangiaceae > Sorangium > Sorangium sp. So ce281. The sequence continues at coordinate 173,220 of NZ_CP150322.1, read as the reverse complement.
TCCCAGCCAATGCCTGCGCTTCATGGTCACTCCTCACCGCCGTTCCCGAGCAGCTCGCTCTCCGCCTCGCCCCGCCCCGAGGGCTCGGGCATGAGCGGCGCGTAGGCCTCCCAGCCCAGCTGCATCAGCCTATCCCGATCCCGGCCCAGCACGATCGGCGCCGCCCCCGCGGATCGCAGCATCACGCGATCGCCCTCGACCGAGTACTCGCCGGTCGCGACCACCTCGCCGGAGCAGCGGTCCTCGAGCGTGAAGCCCCCGGACGCGTCCAGGAGGAGCGTCCGCAGCCCCGCAGCGTAGAGGCCGACCAGCTCTGCCTCCGCGCTGCCAGGCTCCAGCGCGCCGCCTCTGGCGGCCGCTGGCACCGCGGCGAGCGCGTCCAGGGCGTCCTGCGCCGCCGAGGGCGCGAGCGCGGCGGGATCGCCGGGATCGCGCCGCGCGTCGGGCAGGGCCTCGATCACGCCCTCGGGCGGCTCGAGGAAGGAGCCACGCTCCAGCAGATCCGGCGCCGTGAGCGTCCACATGCCGTCGCGGCGCGGGGAGATCTCGCCGCCGACGAGCGCCGCGAGCGCCGCCGCGGCCGCTTTGCTCGCGTGCAGCGTCAGGCGGTCGTCCCGCGCCTCCTCCCCCAGCGCGAGCCAGCGGATCTCGCCCTCGGCGCCGCGGACGTGCGCGAGCATGCCCCCGCGCAGCGCGATCCGCTCCGCGCCCTCCGGGCCGCGCAGCACGGCCTTCTCTTCCACGTCGAGGGCGACCGGCAGGATCGGCGCGCCTTGCCAGCCGTCGCTGGCCACGGTCCAGCGAGCGCGCGCCGCGGGATCGAGCAGCACGTACGCGGTCGCGTCCGGAGCGTCGATCGGCGCGGCACACCCGGCGGAGAGCAACGCCGGACAAAGAAGGGAGAACGCAAGGAAGAGACCACGACGTCTGGGCATCGGGCGGAACCTCCGGGGAGCTGAGACGCCCCACGGCGGTGAAAGTTTCATGATGAATGCTTACAGGACGCGCCCTGCCTACCAGCAAAACGATGATATCGGGTGGATCCATCGAGCGAGGCGGCAGGACACCAGGGAGAAGCGCCTCCGCCAGAGGCTGGATGAGCTCGAAGCCGGCGGTGGTTACATGAACATGAAACATCCGGCATCGGAGAAGACATGAGTTATCCCGCGGAAGGGAACGGCGAGTCCCTGTTGGCCTATGTGTTCTGGCACTGGAGGCAACCGCAGGCCGCCGCGGGCGAGTACGAGCGCCGGCAGCGCGCCTTCCACGCGGCGCTCGCCGCGGCGCCCGCGCCGGGCTTTCTCCGGTCGTTCAGCGTCGGGCTCTCCGGGGCCCCGTGGGCGGCCGGCGGCGGCGACGTCTACGAGGACTGGTACCTCGTGCAGGATTTCGGTGCGCTCGGCGCCTTGAACGAGGCCGCGGTCTCCGCCAGCCGCTCGGCGCCGCACGACGCGGCGGCCGCGGTCGCCGGCGGCGGCGCCGGGGGCCTGTATCGCCTCCGGGGCGGGGTTGCGCTGAACGCGCCCGGCTACGCCCACTGGTTCGGCAAGCCCGGCGGCGTGTCCTACGGTGAGCTGTTCGCCCGGCTCACGCCGATCCTGGAGCAAGCGAGCGCCGGCCTGTGGATGCGCCAGATGGTGCTCGGGCCCGGCCGGGAGTTCTGCTTGCACGCGGCGACCCCTGTATCGCTGCCCGCGCCGTTCGATGCGCTCGTCCTCCCGCTCCGGCCGGCCTGGCCGGCGCTCGACGGCACGGGCATGCCTCCGGCGCGCTGAGGCGCGCGCCCCGCGGCGTTCGATCGCGTCTGGATCGAGCTCTTCTCCCTCGTGCGGCCGGCCCTTGTCGACCTCGGCATGCCCGAGTCGCTCATCGCGCTGGCCCGCTGATACGACAGCGCCCGGCAGCAGCGAACAGCACGAGCGCTCCGAGTCGACGCCGAGAGCGTGTACTGGACGAACGACGACGGCAGCGTGAAGAAGGTGCCCATCGGAGGCGGCGATCCCGAGACGCTCGCGACGGGGCAAGATCATCCGCTGGGCATCACCGTGGACGCGACCAGCGTCTACTGGACGAACAGCGCCGCAGGCACGGTGATGAAGCTCCCGAAGTGACACCCCGCTTGCCAGGAACCCGGTTCGAGCGCGACGATCGGCGCCTCCATGAAGCGCGCCGCCCTCCTCCCGATCGCCCTCCTCACCGCGTGCGCCGGCGCCCCGGCCCCCCAGCGTGCTCCTGTCGCGCCGCTGCCCGCGGCGCCGCGCCCCGCCGTCGCCGCGCCCGCGGTCGCGGCGGCGCAGCCCGTGAGCGCGCCGGCGGAGCTCGCCTTCGTGCTGAGGATCGCCCATCCGAAGCGGTCCTGGAACAACGCCGCGCAGCTCCTGCCGAGCAGCGCGCTCGTGTTCAGCATGGGCTCGACGGACCCCACGAAGAGGCTCGAGCCAGCGGTGGGCCCGGACCTCGCCGAGATCGTCGATCTGGACAGGCCGCTCGACATCGCCTTCCTGGGCACCACGCGCGATCACGTGGTGGCCTCCCTGTCGGTCGCGGAGCAGGAGGTGCCGCGGCTGGCCGATCGCTTCGTGCTCAGCGAGCTCAAGGAGCACCCGGGCCTGTTGCGCGTCGAGCGCGCGCGTGACGCAGAGCCCGACGAGGAGGCGCCGCCCTGGGCCTGCGCCTTCGATCCCGGCGAGCGGCGGGGCGGCGCGCGCCTGCTCTGCGGCGAGGACGTGGAGGACATCGAGACCGCCGCGGCCTACCTCGTCCAGGTCGTGGCCCGGGAGCCGCTCGACGCGGACGCCCGGATCGAGCTCTCGGAGCGGACCCTCCGCCAGGCCGTGGAGGAGGCGACCGCCACGGACGACGCGGACGAGGACGACGGCCGCGCGGAGGCGCTGGGCCAGGAGCTCGCCGCGGGCTTCCTGCGCGACATCGAGAGGTTGAACGTCGACCTCACGTGGGGCCGCGCGGACGTCGAGGTCGGCCTCACGCTGCGCTTCGCGAGCCGGCGCTCGCCCCTCACGCTGGCCTTCGTGCCGGCGGCGGCGCAGGACGCCGCGCCGCCGCCGGCGTTCTTCCGCCTCCCGGCCGACACGGCGGTCGCGTTCCACACGCAGGGCGCGTCGCGCGCCGAGCTCGCCCCGGTGCGGGAGGCCGTCTTCAAGGCGCTGCGCGACGACATGATCGACGACGGCTACGACGAGACGCGGCTCGATCAGGTCCTCGATCGCCTCGGCACCCTGGCCCTCACGGGCGGCCCCCTCGTCGTCGGCGCGGGCGCGAACGGCGCGGCGGCGGAGAAGGCGCTCGCGGCCTACCAGCGCGACAAGGGCGCGCCGCGCGCGCGAAAGGCGGCGCGCCTCGCGCTCCAGGGGTGGGTGCTGGCCTCGGTCGAGGAGCCGGCGCAGACCTGGATCTCCGGGGTGAAGGAGCTCCTCCAGCGCGGCGATGAGCTCGACAAGCTCAAGCGGAGCGCGCCGAAGGACGGCGCTCGCAAGGACGACGAGGACAAGCAGAACACGACGCACGCGATCGTCCGCGCGCCCGCCTCGCTGCCCGCGGGGACGCTCCACGTCGAGCTCCGCTCCAGGCCGCTCACGAAGGGCGCCCCGCCCGCGCACACGACCCACCTCTATGTCGTCCCCGCCGGCCAGCGGACGTGGCTCGGGATCGGCGAGGACGACGCCGCCCTGGTGGCTCGGCTGCGCGTCGCGGTGGATCCGGGGCGCGACGAGGGCACGCTCGGCGCGGCGCCGGACATGGACGTGCTGCGGAGGCGCGGGACGCTGGCCGGCGGGCTCTTCTCGCTGGCTGGCGTGGCGCTGCTCACGGCGAGCGGCGACACGCCGGAGGCGCTGGACGAGGCCGCCAAGGGCCTCGCCGCGCTCGCTGCGCTGCCGGCGCGGGGCGCGGTCGCCACCCCGCTCGCCGTCACCTCCGAGGTGCTCGACTCCGGCGCGGCCCGCCTCGACGTCCGCGTACGGCTGACCCACGCCGGGATCCAGGACGCGATCGCGCTCCTCGCCCGCTGACGTGCCCCGCGCGCCTCGCGGTCAGCCCCACCCCTCCAGCACCGGCTTGCCCACCTCGGTGCTCTGCGTAGTGAAGATGAGCTCCACGTGCTGCAGCCCCGCGGCCTCGAGCCGCGGCCGGCGCGACGGACAATCCACGCGCAGCGACGAAGATCTGTGAATGCGGTTCACAGATCGACCCGGTCGCAATCGTGCCACTGCCTCTCCCCGCAGGTTACGTCTGTTATTTTTACGACATGCGAAGAGGCTTACTTCCGTTTCTCTTGTTCATGAGCGCTGGCCTCGCGTGCCAGCCGGAGCCGACGCCCTCCAAGTCGGACACGGGCGGCGAGGAGCCGCTCCCTGACGACGGCGAAGAGCCGCTCCCTGACGACGGCGAAGAGCCGCTCCCCGACGACGGCGAAGAGCCGCTCCCTGACGACGGCGACAACCCCGACCAGCTCTGCCCCGGCCCCGTCGAGCCGGACACCAGCGAGGTCGCGGCGCTCTCGCTCCCGGCGCGCACGGTATCGACGGTGACCGGCGCTTACTACGCGAGCAACCAGCGCTCGACGCGGACGCGCGTGGTCGTGGAGGGTCAGGCCGCGCTGGCCATCGGGCCCGACTATCCGAGCTCCGTGACGATGGCGCTGGATTCGGTCATCGACCCGCGCTGCTGCTGTAGTCCGATCCCGGGCGCGATCACCATTGACCAGATAGGCGCCATCCAGGGTGCGATCGACGTCGAGCAGACGGGGCCCACGACGTTCTCCGTCCGCGTGAGCGAGGAGGGGACGTCGACCTTCGAGGTCTCGGGCGTGATCGCGGTGCCGGAGGGCGGCCTCGACGCGTGCTCCGCGTACGACGACACCCGCGAGCTCCCCGTCACGCTGTTGATGACCGTCCGGGCGGCGCGCCCGCGCTGGCAGATCCAGACACCGGCCGAGTGCGGCGCGAGCGCCGTCATCCAGTCGAACCGGCCTCTCCCGATCACCACGGCGGCGTTCGACGCGGCGGGCGTGCGCTTCTCTCCACAGAACGTCAAGCACCCGGCGGTCGACGTGGTGGGGACCGGCGTGGGGCTCAGGGTGCGCGAGGGGGGCGCGCCCTCCGATATCGTCGCGACCGGAGACGGCAGCGTGGTGATCACCGCGGCCGACGGCGGCGCATCGCGCGAGGTCTCGGTGATCCCTGCCGCCCGCATCGACGCCATGGACGTGGTGTTCGCACTCCCGGGCGTCGCGGGGAGCGTCAGGACCCTCGTGGATGGCGGGACGTTCGATGGGTTCCACCGCACGGGGAACCGGGTGGTCGCCGTGATCTCCGGGCTCGCGTCCGGCGGTGTTCCGCTGTGCAGCGAGGCGAGGACCGAGGATTTCGAGGTGACGTCCTCCACGCCGGAGGCTTGCGCCGTCGACGGCCGGTTCTGCGAGAGCACCGAGGTCCCCCCCGGGGATATGCTGACGCGCTCCGCGGAGGTCATCGCCGATGGGACGTGCGCGGTGCGCGTCGATGCGCCGGCATTCGCCGGCGGGGCGGGCCTGGACGCGGAGATCTCCGTGACCCTGAAGGGCACCGAATCGCTGATCGTGCTCACGCCCTAGGTCGTATTACCGGCCACTCGTCGAGGAGCGGGGCGAGCCTCTTCTCGAGGTCGGCCGGGTGGACGAGGCTGAGCGCGACCAGCGGCCCGAGGTGGGCCCTGTCTTCTTCCTTGCGTGCGAAAGCCGCCACAACGTACTTCTTGATGCGAGAGCCGTCTCCGCTCGAACAGCTCGAGGAGATCACCATGCCCTGGTATGTCCATCTCGCGTACTTCTTCGGCGGGGCGTTCCTCGCCAATGCGCTCCCCCACTTGATCGCCGGCGTGTCCGGCCAGCCGTTGCAGACCCCGTTCGCATCACCGCCATTCAAGGGGTTGTCGCCGCCGGCGGTGAACGTCGCCTGGGCGCTGGCCAACCTCGCCCTCGCGTACCTCTTGCTTGTGCGCGTCGAAGCCCTCGACCTCCGGCGCTGGTCCGACGTTGGTGTCTGTTTTGTCGGCTTCGGCGCCATGGCCCTCCAGTGCTCTCGCTCTCTCGCTCGCATTCGCAAGCAGGCCGTCCCCTGACCTGCCCCTTCGCAGGGCGACGAAAGCACGCGCCGCGAACACCATGAGACCACGGCGAGACGATCGAATTTTTGCGACGGGCACCGCGCGCTCCGCCAGCCCCCGGAGACGCCGCTCGCCCACACAGGACCTCGGCGCACCGCCTCTCAACGTGCGTCGCCGGAGCCGCGCACGAGGACGACGCGCGTCTTCGACAGCCCGTCGTGCAGGCCCACGGGCGCCTCGCCGCGCTTCAGGAACGTGAACGCCTCGAAGGGGATGAACCGGCACAGGGTGCGGATCGCGATCCGACCGAGGCCTGCGCGGCTGCCGTCCTCCATCACGACCCGCGTGCCAGTGACGAGCTTGCCCAGCGTGGCGCCGAAGAGCGCCTCCATCGAGACATAGTACACGAACATCATCACGAGACCGAGCAACGTGTCGTTGGCCTGCTCGAACACCTCGGCGCCTCCGAGGAGCCCGAAGATGATGCCCACGAAGAACGTGAACAGCATCATTCCCATGTAGTCGACGACGAGGTTCACGAACCGCCGGCCGCCGCTCGCGAGCAGCAACCGCGAGCGCTCCTCCGGTTGCAGCGCCGCGGGTGCGTCTGCCCTGGGTGCCTCGTAGGGGTTGTAGCTCTCGGCGGGCTGGGCGGTCGGAGAACGCATGAGACCTCTCGATGCGGGTTGGGTGACGTCGCGGCGCAGCGCTCGAGGGCAGGCTGCCCTGGAGTCGACGCGCCCAAGCGCATGCTACGCCCCGTATGCGGCGGCGTGAAGGCAGCCCCGTCGACGGCGATGAACGATCGAGCCGGCGTCGCTTTTCGGAGTGTGGACGGATCGCAAGGGCGATCGGTGCGCTCTCTGCGCTCTCGAGGACTGCCGCGACGTGCCGGGCTGCCGCGTCGCGCGCTGATCGCGGGGCATCCTTCCGCTCGACGAACGCTCCCGGCCGAGCGAAACCCAAATACGTTCACGGGCCAGCGGGCATTGTAGGGGTGATGGAGACGTGGCGAACGCGGGCATCCGGAGGGCGTTCCGCGTGTCAGCCGGGCGTTATCTCCACTGAGGCAGGATAAATACGATCATGGCAAAGCGCGTAAACCGAAGAATTTTCCTCCGGGGGCTGGGCGGAGCTTGCGTCGCGGCGCCGTTCCTCGGCTCGATCCTCGACCGCTCCGTGATGGCGCAGCCGGCCACGCCGCCGAAGCGGCTGATCGTGATGTACACGCACTATGGCTGCATCACGACGCGGTGGTTCCCGAAGAAGTCGCACGGCCCGCTCACCGCCGCGGACCTCGAGTCGACGACGCTCAAGCACCTGGCGCCTTACGTCGACAAGCTCCTCATGCCCCGAGGCATCCGCGCGATGAACGAGTGGACGGCGACGATGGTTCGGGGACAAGGGAACGATGAAAACACGCAGGTGAACGGGTCGTACTTCACTTGCCACCCGGTCACTCCCAACAGCAACGACCCGTTCAGCTTCAACACGGCGACGAAGTTCCACGCCATGCCGACCGGTCCCTCGCTGGACCACGTCATCGCACGACAGCTCAGCCCGCAAGGCACTCCGTTGCTCATGAACACGATTGGTGGGAATGACAACTCTCAGTCGGCGATCTCCTACTCGGCCGCCGAGACCCTCTTCAAGGCCCTCGACGCGCAGCAGGCCTTCAGCAGCCTCACCGGCCTCTTCGAGGCGGGGAAGCCGACGTCTCCGGACACCTACGCGGCGATGCGCGGCAAGAGCGTCCTCGACATCGTGAGGGATGATCTGCAGACGCTCGAGCGGTTCGACATGAGCCGTTCCGACAAGCAGAAGCTCGCAGCCTGGAAGGAGCTCCTCCACGCGACAGGAAACGTGGTGGTTCCTTCGCAGTGCAACACGTCCCTCGCCACGGCGCTCGGCGTGACCCAAGAAAACATCGACCTGACGAGCACGGCCTCGTACGCCGACAAGCTGACGCTGCGAATCTCGGACAGCCTGGACGGAGCCGACCTCTATTCGAACCTCGCCGTGCTCGCGGCGGCGTGCAACGCGAACCCCGTCATCTTCCTGAAGTACCCCGCGGCTTACAGCTTCAAGGGGCTCGGCTTGACGCAAGAGGCCGCCGGTCTCGCGAGTCGCCTGGACCACGCGGGCATGACGGGCACCTGCGTCCCGGGGGTGATCGACATGATCCTCACGATCGACGACTACTATGCGAGGAAGTTCGCCCACCTCGTCGGGCAGCTGAACGGTATCGACGAGGGCGACGGGACGCTCCTCGACAACTGCGCGGCCGTCTGGTTCCAGGACGCGTCGGACGGCTGCGCCCGCAACCTCAACAACCTGCCGATCGTCCAGGCCGGCAGCGCCGGCGGCTATTTCAAGACCGGCTGGGCCGTGAACGTCGATGACGGCTCGCCCGCTCTCACGACCGGCAACAGCGAGATCACGTGTGCTGACGGCACGTCGGACCAGGTCGACGCGATCTCCCAGGAAACGGGGACCGATCCGTCGCTCGCCAACGCGCCGATCAACAAGTACTACTGCAGCTTGATGAACGCCCTCGGGGTCAAGGCGGGCGCGGATGGTTTCCCGGCGCGGGGCGGTTCGGGACCGGTGACGCACTTCGGCATGTATGACCGGACGGAAGACTTCATCGGTGGCGGGACCAATCCCCCCACCATCCACGATCCAGGCGAGTTCACCGCGCTCAGGGCGAACTCCTGAGCGGTCTCCCTCGTCTTCATCGGCCTCGGGACCGCCGTGCTCCCCGAGCCCTCCAGCGACCGCGCCGACGCCCCCGGAAGCCGTAGGCACCGAATCGCTGATCGATCTCACCCCCTGTTCGTCCTACCTCGAGCGCTGCTGGAGCCGGCCCGGCATGCGCTCGCGCCGAGAGCACGAGTTCGTCCACCTCGCGGATGGAAGCAGCCAGCCTGCGGGTTCAGAGATTGATGACCAGCACGGTCACGGCTTCGCCGTCGTCGTACACGATGTCGGGCTTTTGGTCCCCGTCGAGGTCGCCGACACCGAGAGACAATCCCTCCCTGCTGCTCGCCTCGTCGAAGGTGTGATCTTCGCCGAACGCCGTCCCCTCGCTCACGACCAGGTGGATCACGCCGTCCATGGCCCAGTTCCCGACGACATCGTCTCTCCCGTCGCCGGTGAAGTCGGCCATCGCGGTCCTGGCCCTCATCGTCGAGAATTGACCCAGCTCTGCTCGCGAAAAGTGGTCCACCCCCTGGCTGACGGTGGTCGTGCCGAGCGCGCCGCCGGCGCGTTCGCGGTGGAGGCGTTGGTGAGCTCGCGGACCGTGACGAGGAGCAACGTGCGACGCTCGGGGGATGCGTCGTGCACGACCGTGCCGGGTCTGCCGTCGGTGGTTCCAGCCTGATCCTTGCGTTGGCGATCGGCAGCACGTGTGCTCGTCGCCATCGTGCCAGGCCGCGAACCTCGGGCAGGACACGGTGCGGGCTACGGCGTGGGATCTGGGCGAGGCGGAGGCGCTGTTGCTCGTGCGGATGACGCGCGCGGGCGACGCGGACAACGCGCTGGAGCAGGGCTGGTTTCTGCGCGAGCTGCGGGAGCGATTCGGCCTCAGCGGCGAGAAGCTGAGCAAGCGATTCGGCCGGACGCCGAGCAGGGTGAGCCGGCGGCTAGCGCTGGTCGCGGAGCTGCCGGAGTCGGTACACGCGCACGTGCGCGCGGGCTCGATCGGCGCGCACGCGGCCATGAAATACCTGGTGCCTTTGGCGCGCGCCAACCGCGCTGACGCAGAGCCGGATCTTCCGGCCATCAAGCAGCCTGCTCGGTAACACGCGTCTCATCGACCACATCCTGCCCGGCGCGCTCGCGTCGGGCAGGGAGGAGGGCCAGCAACGCGACGCTCGCCGAGCCCGGCGGGGTCTTCGAACCTGGATGGCAGCCCGGCGACGGCTGCGCAGATCGGAGCTCTGGGCCGTGGGGGCGCTCCCCGCCGACGCTCGGCGCGCAGGGCGACCAGAGCAGCACGGGACCGATCGTGACATGTCACGCTTGCACCGTGACATGTCACGCCGGAAAACCCTCTCCGCGAGCGACGTCGCCGGTCGCTGCGCGCCCGGCTCCGGAGACATCGACCCGCTTCGCGGTCTCGGGCATCGTCGAGACCGATCACGTCGCCTCCCCCTGGCGCCATAACCCTGCGATGGGGTGGCCCCATGCCCCTGCGACGTGGCAGCCTGCATGCAGGCAGCATCGCGTTTGGATTTCCTGGCCGCACACGCCGCCGAGGTTCTCTTTTCCTTTCCGCCCCGAGACCGCGGTCTCTGGAAACCGATGACTCAAGGAGGAGCGTCATGATGCGTTTCGATTCCCCCTTCCAGCGCTGGCTGTTCATCTTGTCTACCTTGCTCTTTTGCGGGGCGCTGTCCACGGGCGGCGCCGGCTGCGCGCTGGGCCCCGAGCCGCCCGCGGGCGACGAGCTCCGGCTTCGCTTCCCCGAGCACGCGCTGCAGATCCTCGGGGGCGGCGAGGCATTCGTCGCGGTCGACCGCGGCTTCGCGCTCGCCTCGACCGTCGGATTGGCCGGCGACGGCGAGATCGAGGCCTCGCTCCAGCGACGCGGCGGGCTGCACGCCGCGCTGCCGGCGCGCGGCGAGGGGGAGATCCGGTTCCATCTGCCCGGCGGCTTCGAGGCGCGTGTGCGCGAGATCGGCGCCGAGGGCGAGGGCGTTGTCGCCGAGCAGGCGGTGGCGTTCCGGCGCGAAGGCGGCACGTCGTTCTGGTCGGCGATCGAGGAAGGCTACGAGGAGTGGCTGCTGCTCGACGCGGGCGTCGCGCACGCGGGCGCTCCCGCGGCCGCGTGGGAGGTCGCGGGCGCGACCCTGAGGCAGCAGGGCGACGCCGTCGAGGTCGTCGACGAGTCCGGCGCGCCGCGGCTGCGCGTGACGGCGCCGGCCGCGTTCGCGCGCGGCGGTCGCCCGATCGCCGCGCGCCTCGCGGTGCGCGGGGCGACCATCGAGCTCTGGGCGGACGCGGGCGGCGAGCCCGCGCTGGTCGACCCCGTGTGGGCGCCGGCCGGCGCGATGAGCACCGCGCGCCACGGGCACTCTGCAACGCTGCTCCAGCACGGCGACGTGCTCGTCGTGGGCGGGTACAACGGCGCTCTCCTGGCGAGCGCCGAGTTCTACAGCCCGAGCACGAACACCTGGTCATCCGCCGGATCGGTGGCCGCCGCCCGCCGCTACCACACGGCGACACGGCTGAACGACCACAGGGTGCTCATCGCGGGCGGAAACGGGGCCTCGAACGCGCCAGTCGCGAGCGCCGAGCTCTACGACCCGAGCACGAACACCTGGTCGACGGCCGCGCCGATGGCCGCTTCGCGCGAGGGGCATACCGCGACGCTGCTCAACGATGGCACGGTGCTGGTGACCGGCGGGCTCACCGCCGGCAACACCTACGTGGCCAGCGCCGAGATTTATCATCCCGCGACCGACACCTGGTCGGCGGCCGCACCGATGACCCAGGGCCGTGGCGAGCACACCGCGACGTTGCTCACGAGCGGCAAGGTGCTCGTCGCGGGCGGGCGCAACGGCTCCTACCTCTCGAGCGCGGAGCTCTACGATCCGAGCACCGGCGCGTGGTCGTCGGCTGGATCGATGAGCACGCCCCGCAATCAACACGCCGCGGCTCGGCTCGCGAGCGGCAAGGTGCTCGTCACGGGCGGCTACAACCCCTCCTCCAACAAGCTCGCGAGCGCCGAGATCTTCGATCCGGCAGCACCCTCGTGGACGGCGGCCGCTCCGATGGCTGCCCCCCGCACCGGACACACTGCGACGCTGCTCTACAATGGCGACGTGCTCGTGACAGGAGGGGCCACCGGCATCACATCGACCGCGACCGCCGCCCTCTACAATCCGGCGGCCGATGCGTGGACCTCGGTTCCAGCGATGAGCGACGAGCGCAGCGGGCACACCGCGACGCGGCTCGGGAACGGCAAGGTGCTCCTCGCGGGCGGCCTGGGGTTTGGAATCTTCACGAACGTGTACCTGTCCAGCGCAGAGCTCTATGCCGATCCGACCACGACGTGGGCTGCCACGAAATGGACGATGGTCACGCCAATGAATGACGATCGAGCCGAGCACGCAGCGATCGTGCTCAACGACGGCAGGGTGCTGGTGACGGGGGGTGGCCATGCGTCAGCGGCCAACCGCGCCGAGCTGTACGCTCGGACAACCAATACCTGGACAGCGGCCCCTCCCATGGCGACTGGGCGAGATGAGCACACGATGACGCGGCTCCCGAACGGCAAGGTGCTGGTCGTGGGAGGCCACGGGACGTCCGCGTCCAACGCCGCCGAGGTGTACGATCCGACGACCAATTCATGGTCGCCCGCGGCATCGCCGCACGCCGCCCGAGTCGGACACTCGGCCACGCTGCTCCTGAACGGCAAGGTGCTGGTCGTGGGTGGGTTCCTGCGCGACGCTCTCACTGCCCCAGTCGCGCTTTACGATCCGGCGAACAACACCTGGTCGCCTGCCGCGCCGGACGGCGCCACCCTCGGCCAGCATACCGCGACGCGGCTCACGAGCGGCGACGTGCTGGTCACGGGCGGTAACGGCAACGGGACGCTGTTGGACAGGGCCATGCTCTATCATCCGGCGACCGACAGCTGGTCGCCCGCGGGCAGCATGAGCGTCCCGCGTTGGTATCACACGGCGACGTTGCTGAACAATGGCGACGTGCTGATCGCCGGAGGTGTCGACGGCCACAACTATCTGTCGAGCACCGAGCTGTATCATCCGGCGACGAACAGCTGGTCAGCCGGACCGTCCATCGGTATCCGCGCCTACCACACGGCGACGCGGCTCGCGGACGGCAGGGTGTTGATCGCTGGAGGCTATATGGGGACGTCTCAGGTGGCGACAGCCTGGCTCGTGAATTCGACAGGAACGACTTCGGCCCCCACCGGCTCGATGCACCAGGCACGAAACAGCCATACAGCGCTCCTGCTCGGGAACGGCATGGTACTGGTCACAGGCGGAATATACTTCGGAAGTCTGCCGAGCGCCGAGGTCTACACGCCCTGACCCCGGCGAGGCCCGCGCATCCCCGCGGGAGCGAGGCCGTCGCGCAGGCGCACGGCTCGCGCGGGCCACGCCGCGCAAGATCCGCCGGAACCTGTTCCGGGTGACGGCCGAGCCGAGGGTCCGCGTGGCGTTTGCCCCGTAATCGTCCCCGCGCCAGCTCAGCGCGCCGGTGATGATGAAGCTCTCCGACGCGCCGGGGCGCGCGCCGCGCGCCCCTACGCTGCCTACGCGCTCCGGCGTGCGCCCCTCGGCCGGGCCGTCGCCGCCGCTGCCCGCGCCCTCGAGCGCCCCCGCTCCTGTCGCTGCCCGCGGCGCCCACGCGGCCAGACAACCTCATGATCGACGTCGACGACCTGTCGCCGATCTCCCCAGGCCCGGGGCTTGACAGCTGGGCCCGATCTGGGTCCGCGCCGTCCGAGGGGGCGCGGTCCACCGTCACGCCCCCCTCAAACAGCACCCGCGCGATCAGCCGACGCGCGATCGGCCTTCACGCCGGCCGAAACGTCGCCCCGCTTGCATCGGCTGCCCGTTCCTGGCTACGCGTCCATGCAAGGAGGGTCCCGATGGCAACGACCGCTGTTCTCCAGTTCCTGCCTGACTGGCAGCACGCGCAGCAGGGTCCGATCGAGCGCGGGGGGAAGCTCAGGATCGAGTACGAGCTGAGCCGCCTGTCGCGCTGCTTCACGACGTGGCGCGGCGCCGAGATCGGCGACATCACCGCCTACGTCCGCTTTCACCCGCGCGGCGCGATCGTGCAGGGGAGCGTCGTCGAGGAGGTGCGGGCCCCGGGGAACCCGCCCGGGCACGTCGTCGCGCACAGGCCCGCGGCCCTGGAGATCTCGGTGCCCGACGACGCGACCCAGGCGGAGATCTGGTTCCACGGCTTCTCTCAGACCAGCCGCCGGTGCGAGGCGTGGGACTCGCGCTTCGGCGACAACTACTGGTTCGACGTGGGCGGCCCGCCGCCGCGGATCCCGGCGCAGCCGGTCCTCTACCGCGCGGGGGCGCAGCGGCGCCCCGACATCACGAACGTCCGGGCCTTTCGGGTCTCGAAGGTCTACGCGTTCCCGAGGCCCGCGCAGGGGCCGATCGCGGGGACAGACATCCAGATCCACCTGGACCTCGACGCGTGGGTCAGCCATTCGGCGTGGGGCGCCAGCGCATGGATCGATGTCCACGTGTTCGACGGCCACGACGCGCTCGTCCACGCCGAGACGATCCCGCTTTCGTACACCGGGTGGGGCCCGAACCAGCAGTTCAGCTTCGCCGGCAAGATTTTCCAGGGATCCACCGCGACGCCGGGCTCGGTGTCGCCGCGGCCGGACGCGCGCAAGGTGCAGCTCCGGCTCTATTACGAGATCGACGGCCAGGTGTTCACGGATGGAGTCCTGCACCAGGCCGAGCTCCCCGAGGACGCGCTGATCTGATCGGCGCCGCGCCGGCTCGCCGCGGGAGAGCGCCCCATGCTAAGAGGGCGCTGCCATGGCGAGCCGCTTCTACGTCACGACGCCCATCTATTACATCAACGACGTCCCGCACCTCGGCACCGCCTACACGACGATCGCCGCGGATGTGCTGTGCCGCTACCACCGGCTGCGCGGCCACGAGAGCCGCATGCTCACCGGCACGGACGAGCACGGCCTCAAGATCCAGCGCGCCGCCGAGGCGCGCGGCGTCGCGCCGGGCGCCCACGCCGACGAGATCGCCGCCGTCTTCCGCGCCACGTGGCCGAAGCTCGGCTGCGCTCCCGACGACTTCATCCGCACGAGCGAGCCGCGCCACAAGAAGGCCGTGCAGGAGCTCTGGAGCCGGATCAAGGCGCGCGGGGACATCTACCTCGGCCACTACGAGGGGCTCTACTGCGTCGGGTGCGAGGCTTACTACACCGAGAAGGACCTGGAGCAGCCCGGGAACGTCTGCCCGCTGCACAAGAAGCCCGCCGAGAGCGTCAAGGAAGAGAGCTACTTCTTCCGGCTGTCCAGGTACGGAGACGCGCTGCTCGATTATTACAAGCGCAACCCGACCTTCGTGCAGCCGGCGAGCCGCCTGAACGAGGTGGTGAGCTTCGTGCGCGAGGGGCTCCAGGATCTGTCGGTCTCCCGCACCACGTTCGAGTGGGGCATCCCCGTCCCCGACGACCCGAAGCACGTCATGTACGTCTGGTTCGACGCGCTGGCGAACTACATGACCGCCCTCCGGGAGCCGGAGGACAACACGCGCTTCTGGCCCGCGGACGTGCACCTCGTCGGCAAGGACATCCTGCGCTTCCACGCCGTCTACTGGCCCGCGTTCCTGCTCTCGGCCGGCTACGGCGAGGCGGAGCTGCCGCGCCAGGTCTTCGCCCACGGATTCCTCACGTACAGCGGGCAGAAGATGTCGAAGACGCTCCGCAACACCATCAGCCCCGTCGAGGTGGCGGCCGCCCTCTCCGAGGCGGCCGCGGCGGCCCTGCCCGGCGGCCCCGGCGCGGCGGCCGGCGCGCCCCTCGTCGGGGCGGACGTGGTGCGGTATTGCCTGATGCGCGCGATCTCGTTCGGCCAGGACGGCGACTTCAGCCTCCAGGACGTGCTGTCGCGGTATGGCTCGGAGCTCGGCAACGCGCTCGGCAACCTGCTGAATCGCGTGCTCCCGTTCGCCGAGGAGGTCCCCGCGAAGGGGGCCTCGGGCCCGCTCGAGGAGGAGCTCGCCGGGGCGCAGCGGCAGGCCGCGGCGGCCGCGGCGACGGCGTTCGACGCGAACCAGCCGACGCGCGCGCTCGACGCGATCTGGACGGTGATCGCCGCGGCGAACCTCTACGTCGACAAGGCCGCGCCGTGGGTGGCCAAGAAGACGGACCCGGCGCGCCTCGGGACGATCATCGCGACCTTGATCGAGCAGCTCGAGGCGATCAGCGTGATGATCTCCCCGGTGATGCCGGTCGTGGCGGGCAGGATGCGCGAGCAGCTCGGGCTGCCGCCGATCGCGTTCGAGGAGGGCAGCGATCGCTGGCCGATGGCGCTCCCCTCGCGAGCGCCGGGCGAGAAGCTCCGCAGGGGCTCGCCCATCTTCCCGCGCCTCGAGAAGGAGAAAGAGGCCGAGCTGCTCGCCCGGTTCGCCCCGCCGCGGCCGGACGCCGAGCCGGGGAAGGCCGATGCGAAGGCCGATCCCGGCGCGAAGGCCGATTCGAAGGCCGCCCCGGAGGCGAAGGCCGCGCCCGGGGCGAGCGGCGGCGCCGAGGTGGCCGCCCCGCCGGCGCGCCAGGGCAAGAGCCCTGTGGCCTTCGACGATTTCGCCCGGCTGGACCTCCGGATCGGCGTGGTCACGAGCGCTGAGCGCGTGAAGAAGAAGGACCGGCTGCTCGATCTGCGGGTCGACACCGGCGACGGCGCTCCGCGGCGCATCATCTCGGGCATCGCGGCGAGCTACGCCCCGGAAGAGCTGGTGGGCAAGCGGATCGTCGTCATCTGCAACCTGCCGCCGCGCGACTTCGGCAAAGGGCTCGTGTCCGAAGGCATGCTGCTGACCGCCGAGGTCGAAGGGCGAGTCCGCACCATCACGGTCGAGGACGCCGCGCCGGGCACGCCGGTGCTCTGATACCGCACGTCGGCACGCGATTCACAGCGCAGCGCGCGGCATGGCCGCGATCGCAGCGCCGCGATCGTGCTTTTCACGCCGGTGGGCGGGGGACCAAAGGGGGATGCCGGTCCGCGCGCCGGGGGGCGTGCTAGACTTGGTGGATGCGCGCTTGCCTTGGCACGAGGAGGCGGTGAGCATCTCCCTGCGGGGGCGCGATGCCGTGGCCCTGGCCATGGCGGTCGCGGCGCACGCCGCGATCCTCGCCGCGCCGACGCCGGAACGGCCTCTCGAGGGCTTTGCCGAGCCGTCGGCGCTCGTGGATGGCATCGATTTCGAGCTGGAACCACCGGCTCCCCGGGCCGCAACCGCGGCGCCGGCCGGGGGCGAGCCTGTCGCGGGCGAGCCGGAGGCGGCCGGCGAGATCGGCAAGGCCCCTCCGGCCGAGAAGGCGCAGGCGCCCGCGCCGGGCGCCGCAGCGGCCAAGGTCGCCTCGGTGGAGCGCGCGAGGCCTGCGCCGGCCGCCCGCGCCGCAGAGCCGAAGGCCGCACCTCCGGAGACCGCGCCGCCCGCAGCCGAAGGCGCCGCCCGGCCTGCGGCCGAGGCCGCCGCGCCCACCGCCGAGGCCCACGGCGCACCCGCGCCCACCGCCGAGGCCCCTGCGCCCGCCGCCGAGGCACCAGGGACCCCGGCGACGGCGCCGCCCGGCGACGAGTACGGCGGGGCACCTCCCGCTGCGGGCGGGGGCATCGCGCTCGCGCCAGGGCTCGGGACGCCCCTCTGGACCGTGCCCGGCGTGCTCCCCGGCCCGGACGCGCCGCGCGCCGCCCCGACGGCCGCCCCGCGCGCTCGCCCCGTGGATCCGGCGATCGCAGGCACGGTGCTCAACGAGACGCTGCACGGCAAGGACAAGAGCGTGGGGATCAGCGTCCCCGCCGCGGGCGCGGTGGCGAGCACCCTGGCGGACATGGTGCGCTCCTCGACCGCGCCCCTCGACGCGCGGGCGACCTTCGAGGTCAAGCTCGGCGCCGACGGCCAGGTCCTCGGCGTCCGGCTGGTGAGCGCGTCGGCCGGAGACGGCCCCACGTGGGATCGCATCGTGGACGGGGCCAAGGGCGCGCTCGCGGGGAGCGCGCTGCAGATGGGGCCTGACCGGCAGCCGGTGACCGTCACGGTCAAGGTCCAGTCCAAGGTGCAGTATCCGTCCGGCAGCAGGAAGAAGCCCAAGCCGGAGCTCGTGTGCGCCGAGGAGGTGCTCGAGCAGCTCCAGCAGGCGATGGAGGACCCGAGTCGGCTCGGCCAGCTGCGCGGCCCGGGCGACGGGGCGCCGCCGGGGGGCGACATGGCTGAAGAAGAGCGGAAGAGGATGTTCTGCATCCCTGTCGGGCTCCGCGCCAAGGGCGATCTGTCCGATATCGGCGCCCACAAGGTCAACGTGGTCTCGGCGTCGTTCGCGGTGAAGCGCGAGGGCGAGCGCGCCCTGCCGCACGAGGACATCCTGCCGATCGACACGCGCGTTCCGTGGGCGCCGAAGGACCCGAACAAGACGAAGCTCCCGCCGCCCAAGAAGAAGAAGTGGAAGAAGAAGAAGGAGCCTTGAGCGCCCCGGGTCAACAACGAGGTTCCTTACCCGCCTCCCTCGTGGGAAAGTGACGCTGCGGGCGCCTGGGGTCGATCAGGTACTCGCGCTCGCGGTACTCGAAGTAGTCGAAATCGGCTGGGCGCGCGGTACCCGACATGTCTTGGCACGCCATGCCGACGAACGCACCGGTGAAGT
Source organism: Sorangium sp. So ce281 (assembly GCF_051527395.1). Lineage (NCBI taxonomy): Bacteria > Pseudomonadati > Myxococcota > Polyangiales > Polyangiaceae > Sorangium > Sorangium sp. So ce281. Next base: position 154,725 of record NZ_CP150322.1, on the reverse strand, counting down.
TGGGAAGGCCTGGCGCGGAGGCCTCGTCCGAGAGGATGCTGGCGTCCAGGTGCTCCGGGAACCAGCTCCAGTCCGTACCGTCGAGGCTGTAGGCGAAGTAGAGCCGATCGTGGTCGAGCTCGGCGCGCAGGTGCACGGGCGCGGTGCCCGGGATGGGGACGGGTGCGGTGAAGGCGTCCGCCATGACCCCATCCGGAATCGCCGACATGATCCGGATATACCGCCCGACCGTCTCATCGTGCGAGATGTGCAGGTAATGGAACTTGCTCGCGTTGTAGTAGCAGATGAGCCCGGCCATCTGCTGATACGCCTCGGGCGCGAAGTCGACCGACGTGACCGCGGTGTAGCAGTGCGCCTGCTGGCGGCGTGCGACGAGCGACTGGCGGAACAGGCTGCCGAGCGTCTCGCGGCCGTAGAGCCGGAGATGACCCGGACGTGCGGTGAGGCTGAACAGCTCGTCGGGGTAGGGCGAGCGCAGCCACTGGAAGTCGATCGGCAGCTGCGGTGAATCGAAGTCCTCGCGCGCGGCCGGGGCGGGGAAGGGATGCGCGGGCAGGCCGGGGGCTGGGACCTCGACGCGCGGGACACTTTCACCATCGGCCGTGCGAAGCCAGCCGTCGTCCGACCAGACCATCCTCTGGATCGCGGTCTCGCGGCCGAGCGTCGAGCGCCCGCGGTTCGGGATGGGACGGCTGCACAGGTGGACCATGTACACGTCGCCCGACGGCGTATCGCAAAGGTCAGCGTGGCCCGCGCGCTGCAGCGCGACGTCGGCGCGAGCGCGCGAGGTCAGGATGTACGTCTCGGGGTGCAGCTCGTACGGGCCGGTGAGGTGACGGGAGCGCGCCATGGTGACGGCGTGGCCCTGGTACGTGCCGCCCTCGGCGGTGATCAGATAGTAGTAGCCGCCGCGCTTGTAGATGTGCGGTCCTTCGGTGTAGCCGATCGGCGTGCCTTTGAAGATGTTCGTGACAGGCCCGATGAGCTTGCGCTCGGCGTGCGAGTACTCCTGGAGCACGATGCCGGCAAAGCGATTGCGGCCGGGCCGGTGGTCCCACAGCATGTTGCTCAGGTACTTGCGGCCGTCGTCGTCGTGGAACAGCGAGGGGTCGAAGCCGCTCGAGTTGAGATGAACGGGATCCGACCACTCGCCGTCGATGGTGAGGCTGGTCACCAGGTAGTTGTGGAAGTCGCGCATGGACGCGCCGGACGCGCCGCCGACGCTGGTCCGGCCGTAGCGCTTCACGTCGGTGTAGATCAACCAGAACAGGCCATCCGCATACGTCAGGCACGGCGCCCAGACGCCGCACGAATCGCCGTCGCCAAGCAGGTTCAACTGGCTCGCGCGGTTGAGCGGACGCGAGAGCAGACGCCAGTGCACGAGGTCGCGCGAGTGGTGGATCTGCACGCCGGGGTACCACTCGAAGGTCGACGTCGCGACGTAGTAGTCGTCGCCGACGCGGACGATGGACGGATCGGGGTTGAAGCCCGGCAGGATCGGATTGCGGATGACGGCATCAGGCATGGATGACTGGCTCGCCGGCGAGGGTCCAGAGGACGATCGCGCCGAGGATATCGAGGAACGGGGGGAAGGAAAAGTGAAACGATTCGAGGATATCCAGGGCGAATCCCCGCGCTCAGAAGCCCCACACGAGCGGGACGACGATGACGGTGGTCGCGAGCACCAGGAGCTGCAGCGGCAGCCCGACGCGCGTGAAATCGTTGAAGCGATAGCCGCCTGGCGCGATCACCAGGACGTTCACCGGAGACGCGATCGGCGTGGCGAACGCCGCGGAAGACGCGAACGCGACGCCGATGAGCAATGGCTCTGGCGCGAGGCCCAGCGCGCCGGCCAGACGAACCGCGAGGGGAGCCACGAGCAAGGCCGTCGTGGTGTTGGAGAGGACCATCCCGAGGGCCGAGGTGAAGAGGACGAGCAGACCGAGGACCACCGTGGGCCGCGCCCCCGTGAGGAGCCCCTCGACCGCGGACACGGCGGCCCCCATCGCCGCGGTGCGCTCGAGCGCCGTGCAGACGGGGATCATCCCGGCGATGAGCACGACGCTCTCCCAGTTCACGGCGCGGTAGGCGTCCGCCGGGCGCACGCACCGCGCGAGCACCAGGAGGACCGCGGCGAGCAGCACGGCGACCACGTTGGGCAGCCACCCGAACGCCATGATGACGAGCATACCCAGGGTGACCCCCACGGCAGCGAGGGCGCGCTTGCGATCGACGAACACGGCGCTCGGCGCGTCGGGCTCGGCGACGAGCACGAGATCCCGCCGCTCGTCGCGGAGGTTCCTCAGGTGCTTCTGCCGCCCTTTCACGAGGAGCGTATCGCCGGCGCGGAGCTTGAGATCGCGCAGCTCGGGCGTCGCATGGAACACCGGCAGCGATCCTCCGCCTCGGCGGATCGCGAGCACGTTCGCGCGGTAGCGATCGCGGAACTTGGCTTCCCGCAGGGTCTGTCCCGCCAGCCGGGAGCGCCGCGGGAGCACGACTTCACACATGGACTCTTCGTCGGGCAGCGAGAAGACGGGGCGCTCCGGGAGCGCTTCGAGCCCGAAGCGCTCTGCGAGCGCGGCGATCGCGCTGTCGCTCCCGAGCACGCGCAGCTCGTCGCCCACGACGAACACGGCTTGCGGGACGACGCGCTTGGCCGAGGGGCCACGAGGCCCGGCGTGCGCGATCCCCACCACGGTCACGCCGAACTCGGCGCGGAGGTTCGCGGCGCCGAGCGTGAGGCCGGCGAGCTTCGAGCGGGCAACGACGCGCAAGACGCGCAGCGACGTGTCGAGCGCGTAGTCCATCGCGAGATCGTTCAGCGTGAGCGAGCGCGGCGCGCCCGCGTCCGCCGCGTCCGCCTTGCCAGGGAGCATGCGACGACCGAACGACACGAGGTAGGCCACGCCGATCACGAGCACGGCGAGGCCGGGGACGAGGAAGCTGAAGAATCGAAATGGCTCGCGCCCCGCCTCACGGAGGGTGTCGCTCACGAGGAGGTTCGGCGGCGTGCTGATGAGCGTAAGGTTGCTCCCGAGGTGCGCGGCGAACGCCATGGGCATGAGGAGCCTCGCGGGCGCAATTCCGCGCTTCAGCGCGAGGGTCCCGACCACCGGCAGGAGGATCGCCACGGTCCCTGTGGAGCTCATGAAGGCGGACAGGAGCGCCGTCGCCCCCATCACGACCACCATCACCCTCGCCTCTCCCGATCCCGCGACGCGCTCGAGGCGGTGGCCCAGCCAGTCGGCGACGCCGGTGTCCGTCAGCGCGGCCCCCACGATGAACAGGCCCGCTATCATGAGCACGGCCGGGTTGCTGAACCCGGCGAGCGCTTCCGAGACCGTGGTGACGCCGGAGAGGGTGAGCGCGAGCAAGGACATCATCGCCACGACGTCGAGCCGCAGGCGATCGCTCACGAACAGGACGATCGTAACTCCGAGGATGGCCAACGTGAGGGCAGCTTCCGGCATCATGCGACGGCGCAGCCTATCCGAAGGGGCCGCAGAGCCAACCCCCTATCGTCTCACCGGCGCTCACGCCGTCTTGCCCTCGGCGGGTCGAGTCGACGCGCGTTTCCAGGCGCCGCCGGAGCATGCTTCGCTGCCGCGCCGCTCAGGGCAGCTCCAGCACGAACGTGGAGGGGCGCGCGACCAGCACGTCGCACGGCGCCGAGCGCATGACGGATTCGGCCACGCTGCCCAGGAGAGCGCGCGAGATCCCCGAGCGCCCGTGCGTGCCCATGATGATGAGATCGGCCTTCCATCGCCCGGCTTCGCGGACGATCGCGCGCCTCGCGTCGCCGCGCCGGACCGACGACTCCCATGTCACGCCGAGCCCGTCGAACGAGTCGAGGAGGCGCCTGAGGCCGGCGCGCGCGTCGTCATGGTATCGCGCCTTGTAGGCCGCGAACTCCAGCGAGGGGAGGGCGAGCGCCATCCTGTCCTCGAAGGGCACGTGGTAGGCGTGGATCGCCCGGATGCGGCTCACCTCGGGGTCGATGACCTTCGTCGCGAGCGCGGCGCTCCGAAGCGCGACGTCCGAGAGCTCGACGGCGAGCAGCGGCCGGCTGTAGGCGCCCGCGGGGGGTCCCTGTACGACGAGCACGGGAGTGTCCGCGTGACGGATGGTGAGCTCGGCCGTCGACCCGAGCAGGAGATCGAGGAACGGGCGCTCCCCGTGCCTGCCGAGGACGATCAGCTCCGCGCCGCGGCTGCGCGCATGGCGGATGATCTCGACGAACGCTCTGCCGACGAGCACGCTCGGGGCGACCTGCAGACCTGCGTTCCCCGCGCCTCGGGCGACGTCGAGGGCGCGGGCCGCGATCTCGTCGAGCGAGCGACGCGCGGCCTGCTCCGCGCTCTCGCCCTCCGCGGGCGAGGCGGGCGCTGGCAGCACGTGAACGAGGTGCAAGGTGCTGCCCGCCGAGAGGGGGAGGCGCGCGGCGCGCTCGATCGCCGCGAGGGCGCCCGGCGAGAAATCGGTCGCAGCGAGGACGTCGCCGAGGCGAGCCTCGCGGCGCGGCGTGCCCGCCGTGCGGCCGTCGAGCAGGGGGGCCGGCTCCGCCTGGGCGGGCGAGCTGGGCGGCGTCGTGGGCATGGCGTTGGTGCGGCGCATCGGCTGGTCGCGCAAACATAGCAAGCTGCGGGCCAGGCATCGCGGCCCGCCCTGCGCAGGGCGCACGTGCCGCTGAGGGCCTGCGAGGCACCGAAGACGCGGAAGATGCACCACGCCACGTAAGGATTGCGCTCGATGTGGCGCGGGAGCTCGATCGCGCCAGAGCGGTGGTAGTGGCGTCCAGGTGCCCTGGTCGATGTTCCGTCTCCCCTGACGCGAGCGGCCGCGCCGCTGGCTCGGTGAACTCCCCTGCTCGCGGCGTGGCGAGAGCGCGCTCTCGCCCTTGTCATCCCCGTGAGGGGAGGCCGACGCTGGCAAGGTAGGCTTCCAGCGCGGGAGCATGATCGGACGACACGATGGCGCCGATATATCCGTCCGGCCGGACGAGCACCCAGTCGCCGAGCGACACGCCATAAGCGGCGCGGAGATGGCCGCCATCATCGACGATGTCGCCGCGCGGCCCGACGGCGTGGATGTGAAGTCCGGGGCGCGGCTCGACGGCCGAGAGCCGGTCCGACCCGTAACCCAGCAAGGTCCAATGCGGACCCTGGAAGAGCTTGAAGAGCCGTGTCGGCACCCCCGCCGCGCCGCGGACGGGCGCGTCCGGCGCTCGGTTGCCCGCGAGGATGCCGCCGCTGCGCTTCGGCTTTTCCATGGCCAGCGACGATTGCGGGTATCCGAGATCGAGCTGCTGCACCTCGCGTCCGCGGCGCATGACGCCTCGCTTCGCCGCCTCCAGGAGCTTCGTCGTCAGGCCGAGCGTCTCCGCGGCGATCGGCCGGCGCTCCTCCTCGTAGGTCGCGAGCAGCGCCTCCGGCGCGCCTGCCAGGACGGCGGCGAGCTTCCAGCCGAGGTTGTAGGCATCCTGCACGCTCGTATTGAGGCCCTGCCCGCCCGTCGGCGGGTGGATATGCGCGGCATCGCCGGCGAGGAAGACGCGCCCGTCCCGGTAACGGTCGGCGAGGCGCGCGTTCATGGTGTAGGCGGAGGCCCAGGAGACCGAGCGGATCACGATGTCGCCTCGGCCCAGGCGGCTCGTGACCATCGCTGTGAGGCCTTCCGCGGAGAGATCGACGTCGCCCTCGAGAGGAATCGGCGCCTGCAGCTGGAACATGTCGGTGCCGACGAGCGGGCACAGCGATATCTGCTTTTCCATCGACCCTTCGTTGAAGCGATGCCAGGCGGCCCTGCTGAGTCCATCCAGAACGACGTCGGCGACGAGCGCGCGCACCCCCAGGGTCTTGCCGGGAAAGCCGATCGCGAGCGCGTGCCGTACGACGCTGCGGCCGCCGTCCGCTCCGACGAGATAGCGGACGCGGACGGCCTCCTCGCCCCTCGGGCCGGCGATGCGGGCGCTCACGCCCTCGCCGTCCTGCTCGAAGCGCTTCAGCTCGCGGCCGAGCTCCGGGTACTTCCCGAGCTCCGCCAGACGCTCGCGCATCGCGGCTTCGGTCAGGAATTGAGGCACGAGGAGCGGCAGGCGATAGGGCTCGCCAGGCGTCGGGGCCTGAGGCTCCATCATCTGCGACTCCTCGTAGCCTCCGTCGTCGCGAACTACCCGCGGGGGTGGGTACAGGCCGCCGGTCGCAACGACGCGGTCGAGGATGCCCAGATCCTCGAACACCTCCTGGCTGCGCGGCTGGATCCCCTTGCCGCGCGAGCCGCGAAAGGGCCCGTCCTGCCTGTCGATGAGCCGGAACGCAACGCCCCGACGGGCGAGCTCAATGGCGAGGGTCAACCCAGCAGCACCTGCACCGACGATCAGGACGTCCGTCGAAGAATTAGATTCCACAGCGAGCTCCGCTTTTTTGGACCGCGTTTCAGATATGTGTATCATGCATATAACTGCGCCCTCCGGAGCGTCAAGGAAATTTGTGCAAAATACACGCATCACAAAAAAGAAGCTCCGTGAGCTCCACGGAGCCATGGTCGATCTGACGGCGCTCATGAACCAGCCGCAGCGCGATCAGGCGCTGCTCGCGGAGGCAGGCGTCTCCCTGGATCAAGCCCTCTTCCGGCTGCTGGTGGGGATCGAGCGCTTCGGGCCGATCGGCGTGGTCGAGCTCTCGAACCGAGCCGGGCGCGATTACACGACCGTCAGCCGCCAGGTCGCGAAGCTCGAGAGCCTGGGGCTGATCGAACGCCGACCGAGCGCGGCCGATCGTCGCATCCATGAGGCGGTGATCACCGACAAGGGGCGGCAGATGACGGACGCCTTGGACGCCGCGCGTCAGAGGCTTGCGGCCCCTATCCTCGCCACGTGGAGTGAGGAGGACTTCGGCGACCTGGTGCGCCTGATGCGCCGGTTCGTGGACGACTTGATGGCGCAGTCAAGCGGAACGGACAGGACCTGAGTTGGTCGCAGGCCTCTTGCGGCGCCGCCTTCACCCGGGGCACGGCGTGTGCGCCCCCGCGGCTTGCACCGCGGCGCGCCACCCCGGCTCGAAGCGGATCGGCAAGCGCGCCGGACCGTGCACGATGATCGCCTTGCGCGGCTCCCACGGCTCGTCGCTCGCGCGCCGGAGGCCCTTCAGACGGCAGAGGAGATCCGGCAGCGCGATCCGCGCCTCCAGGCGCGCCAGCGCCGCCCCGATGCAGAAGTGGATGCCGTGGCCGAACGCGATGTGCGGGTTGGGGTCGCGCCCGATGTCGAAGCGGCCAGGGTCGTGGAATTGATGCGGATCCCGGTTCGCGGAGCCGATCACGGGCAGCACCAGCTTCCCGGCCGGGATCACCTGGCCGTGCACCTCGACGGCGCGCCTCGTCTCGCGGAACACCATCTGCAGCGGCGAGCGGTGGCGCAGGACCTCCTCGATCGCCGAGGGCAAGAGCTCGGGCGCCGCCCGGAGGCGGAAGAGCTCCGCCGGGCTCTCGAGGAAGCACAAGATCGCGTTGTCGATCAGGTTCGTCGTCGTCTCGGTGCCCGCCGCGAGCAGGAACTGGAAGAAGCTCAGGATGTCTCCCTCGGTCAGCCGCTCGCCGTCCACCTCGGCCTCGACGAGCCGGGTCAAGAGATCCTCCGCCGGCGCCCGCCGGCGCGCCTCGATCAGGTCCGCCAGATACGCCTTCATCTCTTCCTTCACCACGGCGTGCGCGCTCACGGCCCTCGCCGCCTCCTCGCCGCCGGAGATCGCGTGGCTGAGGTTCGCTATCACCTCGCTCCAGCGCAGCAGCCGCGCCCGGTCCTCGGGGGGAATGCCGAGCATCTCCGCGATCACCATCGTGGGCAACGGCCCTGCGTAGTCCGCCGCGAGGTCCATCTCCCCGCGCTCGATCCAGGGATCCAGGAGATCGCGCGACAGCTCCCGGATGCGCGGCTCCAGGCCCGCGATCGAGCGCGGCGTGAACGCCCGCAGGACGATGGATCGAAGCTTCGTGTGGCGCGGCGGGTCGGAGAAGACGATCCAGTCCGGCGCCTTGCCGGTGGGAGGCGTCACCGCGGAGCTGAAGGCGTCATGATCGGTCAGCGCCCGCTTCACCCCGTCGTAATCGAAGACCATCCAGAGATCGAGCGGAGCGACGTGGAACACGGGAGAGCCGGTCCGCAGCTGATCGTAGAGGGGATAAGGATCCCGCCGCATCTCGTCCGGGAAAAGGTTCATCGTCGAGACCTCCGTCGTCTGGAGTCGCCGGTGGCAGCCGCCCTTCGGAGACGATGGTAATCGATGCACCCACGAGATGGAGCGCTGGAACGCGCCTCCCGCGCGAAATGCGCCAGTCGACACAACCCGGACGGACGCGGCGCCCGAGCACCGACGCGGTCACGCGGGCAGGCCGAGTCGCTCTCACCGATCGACGCGCTCCGCTCGCCGATGCCGGCCGTCACGCCAGGATCCAGGTTCACCGCCGTTGGCAAGATCGGCTCGAACCCTGGTATCCTTCAATTCAGCGGCACCCTCCGGACGAACGCTCGGTCCCACGGTGAACCCGGGCCTCCGGCGACGCAGCGCCCGGGCCGCGAGCGCCGCAGAGCCCGCCGGCCGGGCGCGCCGGCGCGCCCCCGCTCGGTCCCGGTCGCCACCGCCGCTCCGAGGCCGCAGAGCTGATGTCTGCAGGCCTCAATCGGCCCGCCGCAGCGCCGGCTGGAGCCGCGAGATCCCCGACGAACCACCCGCCCCACGCGACGGCGAGGCGTGCACACGCCTTGCATAGGCCGCGCTGCGAAGGCCGGCTCGCAGGAGAGCCGCCCTGTCGAGGCCGATCCGAATTCGGACGGCCGCCCATCGAAAAGTCCACCTGTAACGTCCTGCGACGCCTATAAGACGGCCCGGGATTTCGAGGATGCTCGCCGATCCTCCTCGTCGAGCACGCCGCGTTTCCCCCAACTTGCCTGCGCGCCGGAGCAGTCGACGGCCGCTCGCCCAAAGCACCGAAGGTGATCCTGCGCATGAGAGCCCCCTTGCCCCCTCGATGGATCTGCGGCGCCGCCGCCCTAGCCGCGGCGGCGTGGGCCGCGCCAGCGTCCGCTCAGGAAGCGGGACCGGCGCGCGGCCTAGCCCTAAACCGCTTCAGCCCCGCGCCCGCCGGCGACCGGATGTTCGGTGTGCCGTCGCCGTACGCAGCCTCGCCGAACCAGGACGGCAGCGCGACGCTGCACGTGATGCTGCTCGGCGACTACGCGCACAACCCGCTCGTGCTCACGCGGGAGGGCAGCGACGAGAACCTCGGCGCGATCGTCGGCCACCAGCTGTTCCTGCACCTGAACTCCTCGCTCACGCTCTGGGACCGGCTGCACGTCAACGTCGACCTGCCCCTCGCCGTGCTGCAGCAGGGTGACAGCCCCGCGGCCGAGGGCCTCTCGTTCAGGTCGCCGAGCGACGTGCAGCTCGGCGATCTCCGGGTCGGGCTGCGCCTGCGCCTCCTCGGCGATTACTTCGACCCGTTCCAGCTCGCCGTCGGCGGCTTCGTGTGGTTGCCGACCGGCGACCGCGACGGCTCGTTCGTGGGCGAGGACTCGGTCCGCGGCCTGCCGCAGATCCTCGCCGGCGGCCGGATCCCGGGCTTCGTCTGGTCGGCCGCGGCCGGCGTCGATCTGCGCCCGGCGCAGACGTTCGCGCAGGTGCGGCAGGGCCTGATGTTCAACGGCGGCGCGGGCGTCGGCCTGCTGCTGGGCTCGGAGGAGCAGCTCCAGATCGGCCCCGAGGCGACCGTCTCGACGGTGCTGGAGGACCCGGAGGCCCGGAACACGAACGTCGAGGCGCTGCTCGGCCTGCGCTACCGCTTCGCGCCGACGCTCCGCGACTTCGAGCTCGGCGTCGCCGCCGGCCCCGGCTTCACCTCGGGCATCGGCACCCCGGATTTCCGCGCCGTCGCGATGCTCGCGTACTCGCCCGAGGTCCGGCGCGCGGACCCGGACCGCGACAAGGACGGCATCGTCAACGAGAAGGACGCCTGCCCGGACGTGCCCGGCGTCGGCGACCCGGATCCGAAGAAGAACGGCTGCCCGCCGTCCGATCGCGACGAGGACGGCATCCTCGATCGCGTCGACGCGTGCCCGGACACGCCCGGCATCGCGAACGACGACCCGAAGAAGCACGGCTGCCCGCCGCCAGGGGACCGCGACAAGGACGGCATCACCGACGACGTCGACGCGTGCCCGGACGAGGCCGGCCCGGCGAACGAGGATCCGAAGAAGCACGGCTGCCCGCCGCCGCCCGACAGGGACGGCGACGGCGTGATCGACGCGGAGGACGCCTGCCCCGACATCCCCGGTATCCGCACCTCGGATCCGGCGACGAACGGCTGCCCCGGTGACCGCGACGGCGACACGGTGCGAGACGACAAGGACGCCTGCCCCGACGAGAAGGGCAAGCCCGATCCGGATCCGGCGAAGAACGGCTGCCCCGTCGCGGTGCGCGTCACCGAGCAGGAGATCGTCATCCTCCAGCAGGTGCAGTTCGACACCGGCAAGGCGACCATCAAGAAGGCGAGCGACGAGCTCCTCGACGAGGTCGCAGGTGTGCTGAAGGAGCACCCGGAGATCACCAAGATCGAGGTGCAGGGGCACACCGATCCGCGCGGCGGACGCGCGTACAATATCAAGCTCAGCCAGGCGAGGGCCGAGTCGGTCACGAAGGCGCTGGTCCAGCGCGGCATCGAGGCCGAGCGGCTCGCGTCGAAGGGCTACGGGCCCGACGTCCCGATCGCGGAGAACGACACCGACGAGGGACGCCAGAAGAACCGCCGCGTGCAGTTCAAGATCCTCGAGAAGAAGCCGAAGCAGCAGGAGGCGCCGTGAAGAGACGTTGGATCCTAGGTAGTCTTGTCGGGCTCGCCTGCGTGGGCGGGCAGGGCAGCGTCGCGCACGCCGCGCCCACGCTGCGCGTGCAGGTCGACCAGCGGGGAGACTTCCTCCTGGTCGGCAACACGCTCGGCTACGAGTGCGCCCCCGCGGACATCGACCGGCCCGCGCTGGGCACCGCCGCCTGTGCAGGCAGCACCTTCGACGAGGACAGCGCGCCCGATATCTACTGGCGCGCCGACTCGCCCGCGGAGGGCCAGGCGGAGGCGCGCACCACCGTCACCGCCGAGCAGGCGCGCAGCTCCGCGGTGCTTGCCGTGCCGGACGGCGCGACGGTGACGCACGCCTTCCTCTACTGGGCCGCGCACAAGCAGAACACTCAGCCCGCGGACACGGCGGTCACCCTGGACCGGCCCGGCGCGGGCGGCTTCATCGAGAACCTGACCGCCCTGCGCTCGGTCGTCACCACCAGCTCGGCCCAGACCTACTACCAGTCGGTCTCGGACATCACCGCGATCGTGCAGGAGCGAGGCTCCGGCGCGTACCGGGTGAGCGGGGTGAACAGCGCGAGCTTCGTGAACAGCGACTTCAACAACCACTTCGCCGGGTGGTGGCTTGTCGTGTTCTATCAGCTCGCCTCGGAGCCGCCGCGCAATCTGGCGCTCTTCGACGGGCTGGACTCGGTTCCTAGCGGAGGGAGGCAGGAGGCGACCCTCTCGGGGTTCCTGGTGCCGACTGCGGGCTACGACGCGAAGATCGGCATGGTCACGTTCGAGGGAGATGCGTCCATCCCGGGGGACCAGTTCTTCTTCAACGGAGGGAACGCCCTCGGCGACGATCTGAACCCGGACACCAACTTCTTCAACGGGACGCGCTCGTACCTGGGCGCGCCGGTGTCGACCGTGGGAGACCTGCCGCAGCTCGCGGGGACTCCCGGCACCATGGCCGGCATGGACATCGACGTCCTCGACATCACCTCCAAGGTGACCCCGGGGCAGGAGTCGGCGCCGATCGTGGCGTCGAGCACCAACGACCTGTACTTCCTCGCCGGGTTCGTCACGTCGATCTCGACGTTCAAGCCGGACTTCACGACCTCCACGAAGTCGGCCGTCGATGTGAACGGCGGATCGCTGCTCCCGGGCGACGTGATCCAGTACACGATCGAGGTCCGCAACACCGGCAACGACGCGTCGATCGACACGGTGCTCGCCGATGAGCTGCCCGCGGGCGTGACCTACGTGCCGGGCTCGCTCTCGATCACGGCGGGCGCCGGCGCGGGCCCGCAGACGGACGCGGCCGGCGACGACCAGGGCGAGTACGACGCGGGGACGGTCCGCGTGCGGCTCGGCACGGGCGCGAACGCGACGGAGGGGGGCTCGATCGCCGCCGGCGGGGCGACGACGGTCACCTTCCGGGTGACGGTCGACGCCGGCGCCTCGGGGCTCATCTCCAACCAGGCGGTCATCACCGCCGCCGGGCAGCAGGGCGCGCAGTCCGAGGAGACGCCGACCGACGGCAACGGCCCGGCCGGCGGCACCCCGCCGACCGACGTCGAGATCGAGGCGTGCGAGACGAACGCGCAGTGCGCCGCGCCGACGCCGTACTGCAACACGGAGGCGACCCCGAACGAGTGCGTCGAGTGCCTCACCGACGCGCACTGCGGGCCGCTGTCGCCGACCTGCGACGCCGACGCCAACACCTGCGTGTGCGTGCCCTCGGGGGCCGAGGTCTGCGGCGACGCGTTCGACAACGACTGCGACGGGGTCATCAACAACGGCTGCGACTCGGACAACGACGGGATCGACGATCCCGACGAGCTCGAGGCCGGCACCGACCCGAACGACGCGGACAGCGACGACGACGGGGTGCCCGACGGGCAGGAGCCGCGCTGGAACGAGGACGCCGACGAGGACGGCCTCATCAACGCGCTCGACCCCGACAGCGACAACGACGGGCTCTACGACGGCACCGAGCTCGGCCTGCCCTGCGATCGTCCGGGCACCAACGTGGCCGCGGGCCACTGCCGCCCCGACGCCGACGAAGGGGCGACCAAGACCGACCCGCTCGACCCCGACACCGATGACGGCGGCGTGCCCGACGGCCTGGAGGACTTCAACCTCGACGGAGCCATCGACGAGGGCGAGACCGATCCGAACAACGGCGCCGACGACGTGCCGCCGGTGGACTCCGACGGCGACGGGCTGAGCGACGCGCTCGAGGAGACGATCGGGACCGATCCGAACGACGCCGACAGCGACGACGACGGCGTGATCGACGGGCAGGAGCCGAACTTCAGCGACGATACGGACGGCGACGGGCTCATCAACGCGCTCGACCCCGACAGCGACGACGACGGGCTGTTCGACGGCACCGAGCTCGGCCTGCCCTGCGACAACGCCGCCACCGACGTCACCGCGGGCCACTGCCGCCCCGACGCCGACGAAGGGGCGACCAAGACGTCGCCGGTCAACCCCGATACCGACGGCGGCGGCGTGAGCGACGGCAACGAGGACACCAACCTGGACGGCGCCATCGATGGCGACGAGATCGATCCGAACGATCCCGCCGACGACGTGCCGCCGGTGGACTCCGACGGCGACGGGCTGAGCGACGCGCTCGAGGAGACGATCGGGACCGATCCGAACGACGCCGACAGCGACGACGACGGCGTGATCGACGGCGATGAGCCGAACTTCAGCGACGACCACGACGGCGATGGCCTCATCAACGCGCTCGACCCCGACAGCGACGACGACGGGCTGTTCGACGGCACCGAGCTCGGCCTGCCCTGCGACAACGCCGCCACCGACGCCGCCGCGGAGACCTGCATCGCGGACGCCGATCCCACGACGAAGACGAACCCGCTCGATCCGGACACGGACGACGGCGGCGTGCCCGACGGCGTGGAGGACGCGAACCACAACGGCGCCATCGACGAGGGCGAGACCGATCCCAACAACGGCGACGACGACGCGGTGGGCGAGGACCGCGACGGCGACGGGTTGCCCGACGCGGTGGAGGAGATGATCGGGACCGATCCGGACGACGCCGACAGCGACGACGACGGCGTGCCCGACGGCCAGGAGCCGAAGCCCGGCGAGGACACCGACGGCGACGGGCTCATCAACGCGCTCGACGTCGACAGCGACAACGACGGGCTGTTCGACGGCACCGAGCTCGGCCTGCCCTGCGACAACGAGGGCACCGACGCGGCGGCGGGCCACTGCCGACCCGACGCCGACGAAGGGGCGACCAAGACCGACCCGCTCGATCCGGACACGGACGACGGCGGCGTGCCCGACGGCCTGGAGGACTTCAACCTCGACGGAGCCATCGACGAGGGCGAGACCGATCCGAACAACGGCGCCGACGACGTGCCGCCGGTGGACTCCGACGGCGACGGGCTGAGCGACGCGCTCGAGGAGACGATCGGGACCGATCCGAACGACGCCGACAGCGACGACGACGGCGTGATCGACGGCGATGAGCCGAACTTCAGCGACGACCACGACGGCGATGGCCTCATCAACGCGCTCGACCCCGACAGCGACGACGACGGGCTGTTCGACGGCACCGAGCTCGGCCTGCCCTGCGACAACGCGGCGACCAACGCGGACGCGAAGACCTGCATCGCGGACGCCGATCCCACGACGAGGACGAACCCGCTCGATCCGGACACGGACGACGGCGGCGTGCCCGACGGCGTGGAGGACGCGAACCACAACGGCGCCATCGACGAGGGCGAGACCGATCCCAACAACGGCGACGACGATCAGCCGGCGTGCAGGCAGGACAGCGACTGCGGCGGCGCGACGAGCGGGATGATCTGCGAGGATCACGCCTGCGTGGAGGGCTGCCGCGGCAGCGACGGCAACAGCTGCCCGTCCGGCGAGGTGTGCAGCTCGACCGACAGCACGGCGGGCACCTGCGCGCCCGAGAGCGAGAACGACCCGACCGGCATCTTCGCCGAGGGCAACGGCTTCTGCGCCGCGCGGCCCACGCCCGCGGGGAGCACCCGCGGCGCCGCCGCGCTCCTGCCCATGCTCGCCGCCCTCGCCGGCCTCGCCCTGCGCCGGCGCCGCGCGGGCCGCTGACCGGCGGATAGAGGCCCACGGCCGCACGCCGCCCCGCCTTCCTGGCGGGGCGGCGCCCCCCAGCGGCCGCGGGCGCCTCTCGCCGCGAGCGCCCTCAGGGGCGCCGACATCCCCCCTACCCGCTCCTCAACAACCAGCGTTCGTCCTGGACCGGCCGAAGCACGGGACGCCACGTTGTAAGTTTCTTGTCCACCTGTAGCCGTCCTCCGTAGCGTGGCGCGCCAAGGAGAACGACCATGGAGATGCTGCTCGCCAGCGAGCGCCGCGCCACGCGCCGCGCTGCGATCGTGGAGTGCCAGGCCGTGCGCGAGCGGGGCTTCCGGCTGCTCGGGACCCGGGCGATCGACCTGTCGATCGACGGCATGCTCGTGCTGACGAGCGCCCGCCCGCTCACGGGTGAGCCGGTGATCGTCTCGTTCCGGATCCCGGACACGAACGTCTGGATCGACGCGACGGCGACGATCGCGCGCACGCTCCACGGCCGGCGGCTGGGCGACCCGGGGCGCGCCGTGGGCCTGCGCTTCGACCCGCTCGACAGGGCGTCGATCCGGCGCCTCCGCGCGGCGCTCGAGCATTTCCCGCCGACGTACCCCTACCGCGCACAGCGCGTCGACTACGCGGCGACGGCCGCGATGATCGCGCTCAGCTGATCTGCGCGACCGAGCGACCGAGCGGCCCTGACGCCGCTGCGGGGCAGCTCCCCGCGGTGCGAGATCAGAGCGCGCGGTGGGGCTCGACGTCGGCGACCGGGAACTCGGCCCTGAAGCTCTGCTCCCGGAGCAGCCGCCCCGGGAGCTCGAGCATCACGACGGTTGCATCGCCAGCCAGCGCCCACGGCGCCGGCGCTGGCTTCACGTCGGGAGGACGACCTCCGGCGCTCTGGCTCATCACGACCTCTCCTTGGGCTCGATGGGATCGGGTACCTCGAGCAGATCGATCGCCCCCGGGGGGCGCCGCGCGCTCGCGAGCTCCGATCGCTCGAGGTGGGCGAGGACGGCGAGGACGGCCGCTTCGTCCCACGCGTCGCCGAGGATCTGCAGGCCGATGGGCAGGCGCTCGGCGTCGACGCCGACGGGCGCCGTGCCGGCGGGGAGGCCGGTGAGGTTGCCGAGGAAGGCGAAGCGGCACATGCCGTCGAGGGCGACGGGATCCAGGAAGGCGCGGCCTTCCTCGGCCTGCGCGTAGCGGGGCGCGGTGATCGCCGTCGTCGGGAGCGCGAGGACGTCGACGCCGGCGAGGGCGCGCGCCACCTCGCGCCGCATGCCCGCGCGCAGCCGCGCGGCGTCGATCTGCTCGAGCGCGGTGACGCCCGAGAGGAGGCTGAAGGTGACGCGCAGGTCCTCGCTGATGAGGTCGCGCTGCTCCCGCCAGGCGCGCTGGTTCGCCGCGAGCGACTCGGGGCCGATGATGAGGTAGCCGATGGAGGCCGCGTGCCTGGCGAGGGGGATCTTCACGTCCACGAGGGTCGCGCCCTCGCGCTCGAGCGCGCGAAGCGCCCCCCAGCACACGCTCGCGACCGGGGTGGAGGCGTCGCGCCACTCCGCCTCGTCGACGCCGATGCGCAGGCCGCGCACGCCGGCGCCGAGGCGCGCGCCGAAGCCTCCGGGGGGCGGCGGGGGCGCCCATGCGGTGAGGTCGTCGTCGGGGTCGGGCTCGCTGGCGACGGCGTCGAGGAAACGCGCGAGATCGGCCGTGCTGCAGGCGATCGGGCCGGCGTGGGCGACCGAGCCCTTGAAGCCGTCGCCGGCGCGGCTGACGCGGCCGAAGGTCGGCTTGATGCCGAAGACACCGTTCAGCGCGGCGGGCGCCCGGATGGAGCCGCCGCCGTCGCCGCTGGCCGCGAGCGGCGCGAGCCCGAGCGCCACGCCGACGGCGGAGCCGGTGGAGGAGCCGCCCGCGGCGCGCTCCTTGTGGTGCGGGTTGTGGGGCATGCGCTGGTGGACGCTGTTGCCGATCGGCGACATGCCCCACTCGGTGAGCACGGTCTTGCAGAGGAACACGGCGCCCGCCTGCCGGAGCCGGGCGACCACGGCGGCGTCGCGCGGCGCGGGCGGCTGGGGGCCGCAGGGCGAGCCGAGCGTGGTCGGGAGGCCCTCGACGTCGAACTCGTCCTTGACGAGCAGGGGCACGCCGTCGAGCAGGCCGCGCGGCCGCCCCGCGGCGTGGCGCGCGGTCGACGCGTCGGCGTCCCTGAGCGTCGCCTCGCGCGAGGTGGCGACGGCGATGTTCATGCACGGGCGCTCGGCGGCGAGCGCCTCGAGCGCCGAGAGCGCGCGCTCGGCGACGCGGAGCGGGGTGGTGGCGCCCTTGCGGTAGGCCGCGGCGTAGGCCACCGAGGGCCTGGGCCAGTCGCGGACGGGGGGCGCGCCGAGCCCGGCGTCCTCCCAGCGCCGCGGCGGCGCGGCCTGGAGGGGGCGCGCCTCGGCGGGGACGTCGTCACGGAAGGCGTCCGGAAGCGAGGCGAGGCGATCGATGCCCAGGCTGCGCTTCATCACTTCCCGGAGCGCGGCGGAGGATCCGGGCGCCTCCGCGGCGAGGCGCGCCGCGGTGAGCGCGCGGCCGGTGAGTCGGGGGACCTTCATGCGGCGCAGCTTACTCGACGGGGCGGGCAGCGCGGCGCTCATGGTCAGGGTGCTCCGCGAGTCCGCGAGATCACGCCGTAGCTGCGTGTCGTCGGTGGCGGGATCGGTCGTCGTTCCTCGTCGATCCACGCAGCTCGAAGTTCGCAGCACGCCACGGCTCGAGCCTTTCCGCCACCTCGTTCAGCTGCGCCAGGGAGGCCGTGAGCTGCTTGGCCCCGCAGATGGATCGGAGCTGGGGGTTGAACGTACCTTTCTCGATGGTTCCGAGAAGGGGATGGCTGAATCGAGGTTTCACGTCCGCCCCCAATCGTTGTTCTCACCGGCGCCTCCGAAGACGCCGGGAGTCATTCCGGTCACGCGATCGGTGCGGCGCTGAATCTCCGCATCCGAGCCATCTCTATCTGAAGCGATCTGCGATGGCCAGCACGTCCGACACGCTGGACACGCGGCGGGACATTCGCTGAATGCCGCACGCCTCGACGAGCCAGACGGCATCCCCGTCCACAGATACCTGCACAGCAGCATCAGAGATGTCTCCGCGTAGATTGAATCTGTTCGAAGGCGCCTCCAGGACCCCGACGAATGATGGCAGCCGATCGGCAGGTGGCTCGCTCGGCGCTCCTCGTCGGGCCAGGCGTACGCACGCCCGCCGACCGGGAGCGCGCCACCAGCGTGAACGGCGCGGATGCGCCTGTGGCGCTCGCCTCGCGCTCCACCATCTCCTCCAGGAGGTCCTCGCCATCCCAGCGGTAGCGGTGCCGCGCCATCGCCGCGTCCCGCTGCAGCACGCGCTTCTCGATCCGCCGCGCGAACCCATCGTAGACGAACTCCAGCCGTGTGCCGTCGGGCAGCGTCATGCCCGAGAGCAGGCCGAGCGCGCTCCATGCGTAGGTGGTCACCGCGGTGCCCTCCACCTTCTTCGCGAGCCGGCCGCGCGCGTCGTACGTGAGGCCGCGCCGTTCGTGGTCACGAGGCGGCCACCGCTGAGGTGGGACTGCGCGCGGCCGTCAATCCACTGCACGTCGCCTCGCGGCGAGAGCGCGTAGTCCTCGGTCCTGGCCCGCCCCTCATGCTGCTTCTGCCTCATCGACCGGGCGAAGCGGATCGTCGCGGAGCGCGGCACGGAGCAGCAGAGAGCGGCGTGCGAACGCCTCTGGGCCGGCGAGATCGAGAGCGACGAGCGGTTCGCCGACCTCCTCCAGATCCTGGGGCCGCTCTGCTCGACCACCTTCGATCCACAGAAGGCGGCCGGGGCCCGCGCGCGCACCATCTACAACGTCGACGCGTGGAACGTCGGCCTGGAGGGGTTCGTGCGGAGATTCGATTTCACGCCGCGCCTCCCCGAGATCGCGGTGCCCACGCTCGTCATCGCCGGCCGACACGACTGGATCTGCCCACCCGATCTCTCGGAGGAGATAGCGCGGCTCATCCCGGGCGCGGTCCTACGTATCTTGGAGCGCAGCAGCCGCTGGGTGCGCGCCGACGAGCCGCGGGCGCTGCTCGACGCCATCGCCGGCTTCCTGGCCCAGAGGCGGTAGCGCGCAGAGCGCACCGCCGAGCGCCGCGCCCTCTACTGGATCCCGGCCTTCTTCATCGCCGCCGGCATCCGCTGGACGATGACCGTCCCGACCTTCTTCCCCACCTCCCCGCTGATCTCCGGGAGGAGCTTCGCGGCCTTCTTTCCGACCGGCGTGCCGTAGAACTTGATGAGCTCCTTCAGCTCATCGGCGGTGAACTTCCCCGCATAGATCTCGACGTTCCACTGGACGAGCTCGTCGTACGGCAGCACCTCGGCGACCACCGCCTTCAACTTGCTGGCGTCCCTGGCCGAGATCTTCGCGCCCGCTTGCTGCATCGAAGCTCCCATGTTGGTCATCAGCTGATCGAGGAGCGCGTTGTAGACGTCCTTCGGCATCACGAGGTGCGTGAGCTCCAGGGCGAGCTTCTTCTCCGCCTCTCCGGCGTACGCGCTCCCGAGCGACACGAAGGAGAGCAGGGTCACAACGGCGAGCGAGACGATCCATGAACGAAGCGCGTGCTTTTTCATGGGCCCTTTGTATCACGACCACGCCGCGCTCCGCGCCGCGCAGGCAGGCCAGCCGCGTCCCCTCCCCGGAGCCGCCGCGACACCCGAAGAGCCGCCACGCAGGCGCCGTTCGGGCGCTCGGTCACACGACCGTCACCTCGTCCCCCACGCGCAACGTGCCGGCTTTCGTCTCCTGGATGTAGTTCTGTCCGAAGTTCACGTCGCTGGGCTTCTGCGCGTCGCGCCGGTACGTGGCCAGCGTGCGGAGCGGCTCCGGGCCGCGCTCTGCGGTGCGCTGGTCGGTCGTGGTGACGACGCAGCGGGCGCACGGGCCGCCGGCGCGGAGCACGAGATCTCCGATGCGGACGCGGCCCCACCGGTCCTCGTCGAAGGCAGCGCAGCCGCTCACGACGAGGTTGGGCCGGAAGCGATCCATCGGCAACGGCGCGGCGCCCTGGCCCTCGAGGTGAGCGTTCAGATCGGCGAGGGAGGCCTCGGAGATCACGAGCAGCGGGAACTCGTCGGCGAACGACACGACGTCTTCGGGGCCTGCGACCGAGGCCTTGAGGACGGGCCGCCGGAACGCCTCGCCGATGCGGACGAGCCGCCCCGGGTGATCCAGGACGCCGCTGAGCCACGCGGCGGCTTCGTCGCCGCAATCCTCGGCCAGGAGGCCGCTGCTGCTCCAGACCTCGACCGTGAGCAGGCGCGCGCCCTCGGCCCTGCGCGGCACGGAGATCGACGGCCGGCCGGCGAAGCCGAGCGTGAGCGCGCTCTCGGAGAGCTGCGTCTCGATGAGCGCCATGCGCGGCAGCGGGCGCTGCGTGAGGGGCTTTCCCTCGGGGTCGACGATCATGAACCGCCGATCGCCCGCGAGCCCGAGCGCGTCGACGGCGGCCGCGTCGACCGCGAGGCCCCGGCAACCTTTGACAGGATAGATGTGGATCGCGGAGAGTCGCATTGCGGAGCTTATACCACCCCTCCGAAGCGCGGCGCGCACGTTCCGAGCGCTCGCGCTCCCCGTCGTCATGCCACGGCGCCTCCCTCCGCCGGTATCCCGAGCACCTGCCGCAGGTCCATCCCCACGACGACGTCGGCGTTCTGCTGCACCCAGTCGACGAGCGCGGGGCGCAGGGCGCGCGCGATCTCTTCCTTGACGAGCCCTTCCACGACGCTCGGCCCGAGGCGCTGCGGGTCGAGCGCGACGCCGCCGCCCGCGACCAGGGCGCCGAACAGCCGCACGAGCGACTCGGCGCCCGCTGCCTGGCCTGCCGCGCCGAGCGGCTCGACCCGCTCGACGGCGATCTCGCCGCCGCGCTTCACGACGAAGCGACGGACGTCGGCCTGGTCGACTCCCCCCTTGTGGAGCACCGCCGAGGAGCAGTCGACCTCGATGCGCTGCACGCGCGGCGCGGTCTCGATCTCCTGCCGTGTGCCCTCGATATCGACGCTGGCCGCGATGGTCGCGCCGGCCGGGATGCGGAACCCGTCCGAGCCCACCCCGCCCGCGAGCTCCTGGTGCAGCGTCAGCCGCGCAGACAAGCGGGCGCCCCGCACGGCCGTGCTGCTGCCGGCCTCGAGGTTCGAGAGCACCTGACGCACCGTCACGACGAGATCGGGGTCGCTGGTGGGGTCGTACGGGGGCACGGCCATGGGCGTCGACGTGACCAGTCCGCGCATGAAGGCGCGCGCCTCGTCCTCCGCCGATCCCTTTCCGACCCGGACGAGCCCTCCCGTGTAAAAGACGTTGGGCGTCATCGCGCCTGAACGGAAGTCGTACTCGACCTGCTGGAGCCCCATGTCGCCGAGCGGCGGCGGCAGGTCGATGACGAGGTACGGCTCGAAGGTGATCCGGAGGAGCGTCGGCGCGAGCGTCAGGCGGAGCGCCGTCGCGCTCGACGTGGCGAGCTCGGCGATTCCGGTGCGCCTGAGGACGGTGCGAGCGGGGAGGTCGAACGAGATCGAGACCGACTCGAGATCGATCCACGACGGCAGGAAGCACCAGGCCATTCGAGGAGGGTACACCCACCTGGCCGCCGGAAGCGCGGCCTCTTGACCCGCCGCACGGGGCGCGCCCATCATGCCCCGCATGAAGCCAGAGGAATTCCTCGACGAGCTCGACCGCAAGGTCGGTGAGCGCCTCGCCCACATCGGCGCAGTGGCCCGCGCGGCGGAGCCGGCGAGCGGCGTCGGCATCCCGGCGCTGCTCGCGACCGCGCTCAAGAAGGAGCTCGAGGCGACCGAGGAGGCTGCGCTCTGGCTCACCACCGAGACCGACGTGGAGGTGAAGCTCGCCCTCGCCCGCCAGTGCGGCGACGAGGCGAGGCACTACCGGCTCGTCGCCGAGCGGCTCCGCGCGCTCGGCGTCGACCCCGCCGCGATCCCGGCGAAGTTCGGGCCGCCCACGCCGATGTTCGGGTACCTGAAGGGGCTCGGCTCCACGGTCGAGCGCGTCGCAGCGGGCCAGTTCACGCGGGAGGCGCTCGCGAAGGTGCACAACCAGGCGTTCATCGATTACTGCGAGTCGCAAGGCGACGCCGAGACCGCGCGCCTTTACCGCGAGGTCATCCAGCCGGACGAGGGCCATCACCACGAGATGGGCCGGCGGCTCCTCACGCGGCTCGCGGTCACCGAGGAGGCCCAGGCGCTCGCGCGCGCCGCCGCGATGCGCACGCTCGAGATCGCCGAGGAGCTCCAGGAGATCGCCCGCCTGAAGATGGGTATCTGCCGCGCGCCTGGGTGCTAGTGTTCAGGCGCGGTCCTGGCGGACCGCCAGCTGCTCGATCCAGCCGCTCCGATGCGGTTCGTCGATCTGACCGTCGATGTCCGGGCGTCGATCGCGAGCTAGCGTGTCGTGGAGTCGCGCTGTCACGCAGAGAGAGCGACCAGGGCGGGAGCAGCCGTTCGGGCGGGGCGTTCGCGCATGCCTCGCGGCGTCCCGGCTGTCCGCGAGGCGCGTTCCGGACACGGCGGTCTCTGCGTCGGTCGCTGTTCCGAGGCCTATATGCGGGATGGCCCGACATGCGAAAGCCATCGAATCCATGCACCCTCCAGATACCGAAGTTGCCGCCTTGTCGCGAGGTTTCCTCGCGGCGAGAGGCGGCCAGCTGGGTCAAGGGGGTTCTCATGATCAAGTTTCCGGGGGACAGATCGTTCCGGGAGGTGGCCCGGTTCACCCAGGATTGTGGTTCGATCTGCACGCACGCGGCTCAGTATTGCCTCGAGATGGGAGGCTCTCACGTGAGCGCCCCGCACATGCGGCTGCTCCAGGACTGCGCCGACATCTGCGAGGCGACGTCGAAGCTCCTCCTGCGCAGCTCGCCGCAGATCACGCAGATGATGAGCGTGTGCGCGAGCCTCTGCGAACAGTGCGCGGCGAGCTGCGATAAGCTCACTGGTGATACGCAGATGAAGACGTGCGCTGACGAGTGCCGCCGCTGCGCTGCCGCCTGCAGGCAGATCTGAGGGCGGCGGAGACATCGTGGTCTTTCGGACCGTGAGCCGAGCAGCGGAGTAGCTTCCCTCGCCTCTTGCGGATCGCCGCCATCCTCCCCGCCAGAGGCCTCGCGCGCGGCGGCCCGTCGGCGCCGCGGTCGCGCGTGGTCCGGCGGCGGGGTTCTGGCTCCCCATGGTACCCTCGCGCGCATGCGTTATCGAAGGACCATGGGAGCCGCCGGGTTCGCTCTCCTGTGCGCCGGGTGTGGCGGGGACGCGCCCGAGGCTGCGGTGCGCGCGGTGCGCGACCTGGGTGCGCTGGAGTTTGCCCCGTCGATTCGAGGGCGGGACGGCGGCTACAGCGCGCGGTGGGGCGACCGATCGGTGTGGGTGTTCGGCGATACGACCCTGGAGAAGCCAGGGGAAGACGGAGCGCTGTGGAGGTCGAGCACCTTCTGCGCGACCGACGATCTGGATGCGTCGGATGGGCTCTCGTCGCTCACCGAGCCGCTCGACGCGGCCGGCGCGCCGCGGGAGTTCCTGCCGTTCACCAAGGAGGAGCTCGAGTTCAACCTCACGCACTCCGACCCTCGGGCGGAGGAGACGTGCGAGGAGGATTGCGGAGCGCGCTATGCGCTGTGGCCGGGCCCCATCGTCGTCGACGAGGCGACCGGCCGTGCGCTCGTCTTCTACAGCAAGGTGACGGGGCGGCTCGGGGCGTTCGACTTCGACATGCGGGGTTCGTCGGTCGCGGTCTGGGAGAGCTTCGATGCGCCCCTCGCGCGCCCGGAGGTACGCCCGGGCGCTGCGGAGCCGACGCTCCTCTTCGGTGCGGCTGAGCCCTCGCTCACGTCGGCGGCGCTCGTCCGCGAGGGGATGCTCTACGCCTACGCCTGCGCGTGCTCGGGTCTCACGTGCCCGTGCCTCGTCGCGCGCGCCGCGCTCGCGGAGGCAACGGAGCGCGACGCGTGGCGGTTCTTCTCGGACGGGCGCTGGGTGGAGGGCCATGAGGAGGCGGAGCCGGTCATGGCGGGGGCACCGATGATGTCGGTGCATTGGAACGAGCACGTCGGCAGGTACATCGCGCTGTACAGCGAGCCGGTATCGTCGGAGATCTCGCTCCGGACGGCGCCGGCGCCGGAGGGCCCATGGTCGGACAGCGCGGTGGTTTTCACCGCCGAGGTGCCGCCTACCCCGGAGGCGTGGCCCTATGCTGGGCTCGTGCACGCGGAGCTCGCGCGGGAAGGAGGGCGGGTGGAGTACGTGACGTACTTCCGGGAGACGGGGTTCCTGGAGGGAGAGATCCGACTCGTCGAGCTGGAGCTCGAGTAGACGAGTAGGCGACCCGACCCAGGTTGAGGCCTGCCGGAGAGATCCGACTCGTCGAGCTGGAGCTCGAGTAGACGAGTAGGCGACCCGACCCAGGTTGAGGCCTGCCGGAACCCCGACCCGACCCAGGTTGAGGCCTGCGGCCTGACCCAGGTTGAGGCCTGCGGCCTGACCCAGGTTGCAACCTGCGGCCTGCCGGAGACCGCCCCACCAGGTAAAGAGGGGCAGCTGAAGACGGTCGAACCGGGTTGAGACGACCTGGCTCGGTCGACCATCCGCCATGAACCTAACCCGAATGGCCCCAGCCGGATCGCTCCATCAGCTGGGCAGGTCTACTTCACCGGCACCCAAGGTGCCATTCGCTCAGACCCAGCCGACCCCAACCTCAACGCGGTTTCGCGCCAGCCCAGCGCGGCAACTCATCCCCAGCGACACGTGAACGCTGCCGCTCGCTTCACCTACCCCTGACGGACCTTCCCCACGACGGCGCCTTGGCCCCGCTGTGGCGCTGTGACGCACCGCCGATGTGCCTACATCATGAGCACGACGTCCGCCACGCTGGCGCCATGATAGATGCGCATCCACCACGTCCCCGCCGGAAAGACGGCGCTTCGTACCCCGGCACGCCATCGTTCGAGCGCCGCACGGTACGACGCACGAAACGCTCGCACAGCGGCACCAGCGATTCGCCGTGCATCGCCCTGGTTACGGCCGACGGCAAACGTCGGATTGCGATCGCGCAGCGCCTCGAAGCTCGTCGCGCGGCTGTAAGGGGAGACCGTGCTGGCACCTTTGTTGCCTAATAATCGGAGCCCTTGCCGCTGCAACTCCGCATGGGCTTGCGTTTCCTGTCGCTCGAGCTCGGCCGCGACTTCACGGCGAAAGCCTTCTGCGTTGTCGTGCTCGATGGCGGGTGGTAGCGCGAGCAAAAGCGTTGCTTCCTCCGGCCACTGCCGATTCTCTGGATCAAGATACACGGAGGGACGCGCTGCACGGAGAACGCCACCGCCGAGCTCGCTCACATCCGACTTGGCCCCCGGCCACTGGTGCGCGTGGCGGACGAGGCCAGCGGCTACGGGGTTCGCGAGGACGTAGGCGATCTTCTCCACCATAGCCGCGCGCGTCAGCAGCCGCACCACGCTCGTGGGTTCGTGGTCCCACACCGGCCCTTCCCACGTGCGGAGGACCTTCGTTCCAAGCGCAACGATGCGGTGAAAAAACTGCAAGAAGCGCGGCAAAACGCCTTGCACATCGGTCACGACGAGGTGCAGATGCGTTGACATCGCGCAAAGAGCGTGGACTTCGATGCCAAATCGACGGGTCGAAACGGCGAGAGAGTAGACCAGGAACTGGGTGAGGGCAGCATCCGGGCGGAGAAGGAGATGCCGGCGCAGGACGCGACGGGTGATGAGGTAGGTGGCGCCGGGAGCGATCTCGCGAGGCTGGCTCATGGCCGGGGCATACGAACAAATGCCGTACCAGGGATCGCGATCAATCATTTCAATGACTTATGCCGGCGCGACGGGTACGACGGGTGGCGGCCGCCACGTGGTCCGCCACCTGGACCGCTGTCGCAGCGACGGCTGCTAGCCTTGGCGCCATCGGCTGGATAGCCGAACCTCCGGCTCACAGAAACCGAGGCGCGCACCCCAGGTTGCGCGCAACCCGGGGGGTGCGCGCAACCTGGGGTGCGGTCGCCTGGCCTCGACCGCCGTCGGTCGCAACCCGGGTGTGGTCGTCTTCTCAGCCCGATCACCTCCGATCACCTCCGATTACCTCAACCTGGGTGCGGTCGATCACCTCAACCTGGGTGCGGTCGTGCCCAACCTGGGTGCGGTCGTGCAACCTGTGCCCAACCTGGGTGCGGTCGTGCAACCTGGGTGCGGTCGTGCCCCCCTCAACCTCGTGCCCCCCTCAACCTGGGTGCGGTCGCGGTCGCCGCCGAGGCACTTTTTTCTGCAACCAGCCATCAGCTACCCTCCGCCTGTGGCAACGTCCGACAGGAGCCGCGCCGAGTACCAGCGGCGGGTCAACCGCGTGGTCGACTACATCCAGGCCCATCGCGCGGAGGACCTCTCCCTCGACACGCTGGCCGCTGTGGCGGCGTTCTCGCCGTTTCACTTCCACCGCGTGTTCAAGTCCATGACGGGCGAGAACCTTCGCGAGTTCATCCAGCGGACGCGCCTCGAGACCGCGGCGAGCCACCTCGTGCAGCGGCCGCGCGCCGACATCCTTGAGATCGCCCTCGAGAACGGCTTCAGCTCGGCGAGCGCCTTCGCGCGCGCCTTCAAGGAGCGCTTCGGCATGAGCGCGTCCGCCTGGCGCAACGGTGGCGCCACGGACGCGCGCAAGGCGCGGCAAGCGGATCGCAAGCCGGGTCAAGTCGAGCGCAATCCGTGCAAAGAAGCGACCTGCGCGCCCCACCAAGATGCCTCCTCGTCGGGCACGGACGCCCGCCAAGATGAGGAGGAGATCATGAACGTGACCGTGAAGACCCTGCCGAGCTACCACGTGGCCTATGTCCGAAACGTCGGCCCCTATGGCCCGGAAGGGAGCGTCGGCGAGGCCTGGCAGCGGCTCGTCCGCTGGGCGAGCGCCCGCGATCTGTGGACCCCGGACCGCATCTGCCTCAGCATCGCGCACGACAACCCCAAGGTCACCGAGCCTGCGAAGTGCCGCCTCGACGCCGCCATCGTGATCCCGCAGGGCTTCAAGGCGGACGGCAACGTCAACGTGACCGACATCGCCGGCGGCAAGTACGCCGCGGGCGCGTGGGTCGGCGACGCGCGCACGATCGGCTCCGCCTGGGACCAGCTCTTCGGGACGTGGCTCCCTGAGAGCGGCTATCAGCCCGACCATCGGCCCTGCTTCGAGCTCTACCAGGGCGAGTTCCACGATCCCAAGACCAACAACTTCCGCTGCGAGCTCTGCTTGCCCGTGCGCCCGCTCTAGCTCCGGCCCCCAGGGAGCCCGGTCATCCTGCCCGGGCTCCGCTCCTGCACCGCCTCGCCGCAGCGCTGGCGGGCGGCCGGGCCCCGGTCGCCTCGCCCCACGCGCCGCCCTTCAGAGCCCGCCGTTGCCCCCGCAAATCATCGATATTACACGACTTTCACGGGAGACCGGCGCCGTTCGCGTTTGACAGCCGGGGCTCCTTGCACTAGGAGCCGACATGGCATTCATCTACGATGAGCCGAGCAGGACGTTTGGCGAGTACCTGCTCGTCCCGAATCTGACGACGAAGGACTGCGTCCCCGCGAACGTCGATCTCACGGCCCCTGTCGTCCGGTTCAAGGCCGATCCGGGCGCGACGCCGCCGGATCCGAGGCTCGCGCCGCTCACGATCAGCGTGCCGATCACCAGCGCGATGATGCAGTCGGTATCGGGCGCCGATCTCGCGATCGCGCTCGCGCGCTGCGGTGGCCTGTCGTTCGTGTACGGCTCGCAGGGCATCGAGGAGGAAGCCGCCATGGTGCGGCGCGTGAAGAACAACAAGGCCGGGTTCGTCGTGAGCGACTCGAACCTGCGCCCCGACGCGACGCTCGGCGACGTCCTCGCGCTCACCGATCGCACGGGCCACTCCACGATTGCGATCACCGAGGACGGCACGCCCACGGGCAGGTTCGTCGGCATCATCACGAGCCGCGATTACCGGCTCGGCAAGACGCCGCTCAGCACGCCGGTGCGCGAGATCATGACGCCGTTCAAGTCGATCCACTGCGGCAAGGTCGGCCTCGATCTGCAGGAGGCGAATGAGCTCATCTGGCGTCACAAGCTCAACACCCTGCCCGTCATCGACGAGCGACAGCACCTCCAGTACCTGGTGTTTCGCAAGGACTACGAGTCGCACCAGGCGCACCCGCTCGAGAACGTGGATCACGAGAAGCGCCTCATCGTCGGCGCCGGCATCAACTCGCGCGACTACAGAGAGCGCGTGCCCGCGCTGGTGGAGGCGGGCGCCGACGTGCTCTGTATCGACTCGTCGGACGGCTACTCCGAGTGGCAGGGCGACACCATCGCCTTCGTGAAGTCGCTCGGCAAGCCGGCCTATGTCGGCGCCGGCAACGTCGTCGATCGCGAGGGCTTCCTCTACCTGGTCGAGGCCGGCGCCGACTTCGTCAAGGTCGGCATCGGCGGAGGCTCGATCTGCATCACGCGCGAGCAGAAGGGGATCGGCCGCGGCCAGGCGTCGGCCGTGATCGAGGTGGCCAAGGCGCGCGACGAGTACTTCCAGCGGACCGGCGTCTACGTCCCGATCTGCTCCGACGGCGGCATCAGCCAGGACTACCACATCACCATCGCCCTCGCGATGGGCGCCGACTTCGTCATGATGGGCCGCTACTTCGCGCGCTTCGACGAGTCGCCCGGGCGCAAGGTCCGCGTGAACAACCAGTTCATGAAGGAGTACTGGGGCGAAGGGAGCAACCGCGCGCGCAACTGGCAGCGCTACGACCACGGCGATACCAGCAAGAAGAAGGATCAGCTCGAGTTCGAGGAGGGCGTCGACAGCTACGTGCCGTACGCCGGCAAGCTGAAGGACAACCTCGACGTCACCCTCGCCAAGGTGCGCTCGACGATGTGCAACTGCGGCGCCACCTCGCTGCGCGACCTGTACATGCGCGCGCGCCTGACCGTCGCGTCCGCGGTGAGCATCCACGAGGGCGGCGTCCACGACGTGATGCTGAAGGACACGCGCGGCAACACGCGCGAGCCCTGAGCCGCGCAGGCCTCCCGCGCCGACCGTCCCCCGGGCGCCCCGGGGCGCGCGCTCCGGTCGACGAAGCGAGCCCTCGTGTCGCGCCCCCGTCCACCTGACGGGCGGCGGCGCGCCTCGCGCGGTGTCAGCCGCCGAGCAGCGCGCGCGTCCGCTGCTCCGCGCGGCGCCCCTCGGCGGCGAGCCGCTCGACGAAGCGCTCGACGATCGGATTGCGCCGGAAATTCTCGCGCGTCATCAGCTCGACGGGCAGCGGATCGACCTCCGCGACCTCGACGTCGAGCCGCGAGCGCGCCACCTCGGTCAGCGCAAGCGCCGGCGCGAGGCCGATGCCGAGCCCGCCGGAGACGTACGAGACGAGGAGCGACACGCTCGACACGTCGATCGTCGAGATGGCCCGGATCCGCTCGCGATCCAGGTACGCGTCGAGCATCCGCCGCCCCACGCTGCCGGGCGCCAGCCGGAGCAGCGGCTCGTGCCGGAGCCGCTCGCGCAGCGCCGGCGCCGTGCCCTTGAGCCGCGGCCCCACCCAGAGGAACGGCTGCACGAACAGCGGCTGCTTCACGAGGTCGCCGCCCGCCGAGGACGCCGACGCGAGGCCCAGATCCACCTCGCCGCGCTCCACCCCCCGCGCGGCGTCGACCGAGTTCGCCGTCGTGATCGCGAACCGCACCGGCGCGCGCTTCTCGAGCATCTGGCGGATCACCGGCACGAGGAGCCCCTTGCCGAGGTAGTCGCTCGCCGCCACGCGCAGGGTCGTCGACGGCTCCCCCGCCAGCTCCGAGAGCAGCTCGAACACCCCCTCCGCCTCGTCGAACAGCCGCGTGATCGCGCCGAGGGCCGCCTCGCCGGCCGGGCTCAGCCGCACGCCGCGGCCGTCGCGCTCGAACAGCGCCACCCCGAAGCGCTCCTCCACCCGGCGCACCTGCTGGCTGATCGCCGACGGCGTCTTGTGCAGCCGCCGCGCGGCCTCGGCGACCGAGCCCGAACGGGCCACCATCAACACGTCCTCGAGCGCTGGGAGCAGCGACGCGTCCATGTAGCTTTACTTAATCGATCGTGAAAAAAGTTTCATTCGACTTAATTCTCTCGCGCCCGCATAGTCATGCCGCCCGCCCGACGTTGCACCGCCAGACCGGCGGCGGCCGGCCGCCTTCGAGGGAGGCCGCTGGCGCGCCCTGGCGCCGGCGTCGGGCCGGTCCGCTTCGCTTCGCACGCCGTCCCCTTCACCCCCTTCACCCGATTCCAGCGCACCGCGAGAGGCCATCATGGGTAAGAGTCTCTATGACAAGGTTTGGGACCTCCACAAAGTCCGCACGTTGCCGAGCGGCGAGGACCAGCTCTTCATCGGCCTTCACCTGATCCACGAGGTGACGAGCCCCCAGGCGTTCGGGATGCTGCGCGATCTCGGCCTGCGGGTGAGCATGCCCGAGCGGACGTTCGCGACGCTCGATCACATCGTCCCGACCGACAACCGCAAGCGGCCGTTCAAGGACACGCTGGCCGAGGGGATGGTCGACGCGCTCAAGAAGGCGTGCACCGAGCAGGGCGTCACGTTCTTCGATCTCGAGTCGGGGCGGCAGGGCATCGTGCACATCATCGGCCCCGAGCTCGGCCTCACGCAGCCGGGCATGACGATCGCGTGCGGCGACTCGCACACGTCGACGCACGGCGCGTTCGGCGCGATCGCGTTCGGGATCGGGACGACGCAGGTGCGCGACGTGCTCGCCACGCAGACGCTGAGCCTCCAGCGGCTCAAGGTCCGGCGGATCCAGGTGGAGGGCAAGCTCGGGCCGGGCGTCTACGCGAAGGACATCATCCTCGAGATCATCCGCCGGCTCGGCGTGTCCGGCGGCACGGGCTACGCGTACGAGTACGGCGGGTCGACCATCGAGGGGTTCTCGATGGAGGAGCGGATGACCCTGTGCAACATGTCGATCGAGGGCGGCGCCCGGGTCGGCTATGTGAACCCTGACCAGGCGACGTTCGAGTACATGAAGGGGCGTCCGTACGCGCCGAAGGGTGAGGCGTGGGAGAAGGCGCTCGAGTACTGGCGCTCGATCGCGTCGGACGAGGACGCGCGTTACGACGACGTCGTCCGGATCGACGCGAGCGAGATCGCGCCGACGGTCACCTGGGGCATCACGCCGGGGCAGGCGATCTCGGTGAAGGAGAAGGTCCCGGCGGCCGAGGACGTGGCGAACGAGTCCGAGCGGGCGCTGATCCGCGAGGCGCTCGAGTACATGCGGCTCGAGGGCGGCAAGCCGATCGAGGGGACGAAGATCAACGTGGCGTTCATCGGGAGCTGCACGAACGGCCGCCTCTCGGATTTCCGGGAGGTCGCGCGGCGCATCCAGGGGCACAGGGTCGCGCCGCACGTGCGCGCGCTGGCCGTCCCGGGGTCGATGGAGGTGGCGCGCGCGGCCGAGGCCGAGGGGCTGGACCGGGTCTTCCGCGAGGCGGGCTTCGAGTGGCGCGAGCCGGGCTGCTCGATGTGCCTGGCGATGAACCCCGACAAGCTCATCGGGGATGAGCTGTGCGCCTCCTCGTCCAACCGCAACTTCAAGGGCAGGCAGGGGAGCCCCACCGGGCGCACCGTGCTCATGAGCCCGGTGATGGTCGCGGCGGCCGCCGTCCGCGGCGAGATCGCCGACGCTCGTGACGTGTTCGGAATCTGACGACGCTCGCACCCGAGGGAGATCCCAATGGCACTCGATTTGATTCAATCCGTCACCGGTCGCGCCGTTCACGTTCCGGGGGACGACATCGACACGGACCGCATCATCCCGGCGCGCTTCCTGAAGTGCGTCACCTTCGACGGCATCGGCGAGCACCTCTTCCGGGACGTGCGCTTCGACGAGCGCGGCGAGAAGCGGGAGCACCCGCTGAACGACCCGCGCTTCGCGGGGGCCACGGTGCTGATCGCCGATCGCAACTTCGGCTGCGGGTCGTCGCGCGAGCACGCGCCGCAGTCGATCGCGAAGGCGGGCTTCAAGGCCGTCATCGCCGAGAGCTTCGCCGAGATCTTCTTCGGCAACTCGACGACGCTCGGCATCCCCTGCGTCTCGGTGAGCCGCGAGGACCGCGCCGCGCTCGTGGCGCGCGTGAACGCCGACCCGAAGACCCCCGTCACGGTCGACCTGCAGGGGCAGGTCATCCGGGCGGGGAGCGATCTCACCGTGCCCTTCACGATCAAGCCGGGCGCGCGCGAGTCGCTGATCCGGGGCACCTGGGATCCGATCGCCCAGCTGCTCGAGGGGGCCGCGGAGGTCCGGCAGGTGGCGGCGCGGCTGCCCTACGTGCAGGCCGCCTCCGCGCAGTAGCTCCGCGCTCGATCGGGGCGCTGCCCCAACCTGGGGCGCGCGAGCAAGCACCTCAACCTGCAAGCACCTCAACCTGGGTCGGGTTTTCCAGGGTCGGGTCATCCAAACCTCAACCTGGGTCGGGTTTTCCGGGTCGGGTCATCCAAACCTCAACCTGGGTCGGGTTTTCCGGGTCGGGTCATCCAAACCTCAACCTAGGTCAGGTCTTCCAGGGTCGCGAGCACCTCAACCTGGTTCAGGTTTTCCAGGTTCGCGAGCGCCTCAACCTGGGTCGCTACGCTATCCCGACCCGGGTCGCCTCCGCCCCCGCGAACCTCAACCTGGGTCGGGTCATCCCCGCGAACCTCAACCTGGGTCGGGTCGTCCCAACCTGGGTCGGGTCGTCCCAGCCGGCACCCTCCGTGGCGCCGGTTGGCTCAACGTGACACGTAGGCAGCGCTCGCCGTCACACTATGGCCCCATCGCGCTGAGCAAATGCGCGCAGCGGGCGCCGCGCGACCGCGAAAAGCCGGCCGATACGCGTCGCTCCGTGCGGCCGGCGACGCCACCGAGCAGGCGGACGCGCCTGGCATGTCCAGTGCTTTATCTCCACGCGAGCTCTGCGAGTCGGCGCTGAGACGCCGCGCGCAGCAGCGCTCGCATGCCGCGGCGCAGAGCCATCGTTCCTTGATCGCGTGTCGCGCACAGGCACGCAGGATGGAGTACCCCCCATGCGTTTCGCGATCTTCTCCTCTCTTATCTCACGTTCGTCAGCCGCTCGCTCCTCTCTCCAGGGTCTGATTGCGCTCTCCGCGCTCGTTGTGCTCACCGGCGCCAAGGGGCAGGGCTGTGGGCGCGTGGATGAGCCATCACCGCCACCAGAGCCCGACTGCGGGCCTGGCTTTCACTGGGAGACGGTCTGTTCACCGTGCGAGATCGGCGAGATGTGCGAGGAGCAGTGTGTGCCCGACAGCATCTGTCCTCCTGACTGGAGCGAGCAGACCATCTGCCGCGGCGGCACCACCTCTTCGGGCCAGGGTGGCTTCGCCGGCGGCACCGCCGTGCCCGTCGATCCGGCCGAGTGCTGGACCGAGTGCACCCCGCCGCAGCCGTACTGCCCGCCGGGCACGATCGAGCAGACCGTGTGTGGCGGCTCCGGCGGCTGGGGCAGCGCCAGCGCCGTCGGCTCCGGCGGCTGGGGCGCAGGCGGCATGCCGATGCCTCCCGAGCCGTGCTGGACCGAGTGTGTGCCCATCGAGCCCTACTGCCCGCCCGGCACCGCCCCGCAGACCTTCTGCGACGAAGGCACCACCGTCACCAGCAGCACCACCGGCAGCGCCGGCGGCTCGGGTGGCTGGGCGGGCACCGGCGGCGCCGATGGGGGCGCGAGCCCGCCGTACCCCGGCGGCGGCTGCTGGACCGACTGCGTGCCCACCGAGCCCTACTGCCCGCCCGGCACCACCCCGCAGACCTACTGCGACGGCGGCACCTCCGTCACCAGCAGCACCAGCGTCGGCGTCGGCGGCTCGGGCGGCTGGGCGGGCACCGGCGGCGCCGGCGGGGGCACCGCGGGCGGTGACATCGGCGGCAGCGATCCCGGCTTCGCCGCGCCGCGCCCCCCCGGCGGCGGCTGCTGGACCGATTGTGTGCCCACCGAGCCCTACTGCCCGCCGAACAGCATCCCGCAGACCGTCTGCGGCGGCAGCTCTGTCTCTGTCGGCAGCTCGGGCAGCACCGGTACCGGCATGGGCGGCAGCAGCCCGTACCCCGGCCAGGAGTACTGCTGGACCGAGTGTGTGCCCGTCGAGCCCTACTGCCCGCCGGGCACCACCCAGCAGACCATCTGCGAGGACGGCATGCCCGACACGAGCAGCAGCAGCGGCACCGGCATGGGCGGCATGCCCTTCCCCGGCGGCGGCTGCTGGACCGACTGCGTGCCCACCGAGCCCTACTGCCCGCCGGACACCATCCCGCAGACCGTCTGCGGCGGCGGCAGCTCCGTCTCTGTCGGCAGCTCGGGCAGCACCGGTACCGGCGTGGGCGGCATGCCGTATCCCGGCGATTGCTGGACCGACTGCGTGCCCGTCGAGCCTTACTGCCCGCCGGGCATGATCGAGCAGAAGGTCTGCTCCGGGAGCACCAGCAGCAGCACGGGTACCGGCATGGGCGGCGCCGACTCGTACACCGGCGAATGCTGGCTCGAGTGCGTGGAGGGAGCCACCTGCCCCCCCGGCGCGATCATCCGGACCATCTGCGAGGAGACGAGCGTCGGCGGCTCCGCCCCCGTCTGCCGGCAGGAGTGCGTGCTGATGCTGCCGTGACGCGACGAGCGCGGGCGATCCCCCCGACCGCGGGAGGTCTCGAGAGCGCAGCCGCGCCGCCCGCGCCCTCCAGCGCCGCCACGCCCATCGAATGACGAAAGCGCCGGGAGCGCCAGGGGAAGCACGATCCCCTGGCGCTCCCGGCGTATCCGCGTTCCAGCACAGCACCGCCCCGGCCCAGCGCCGCCGCACGCCACCGGCGTCCGCCGGCGACCCGACCCCGCACGCGCCGCAGCACGCGGTCCGTCGTGCGCGCTGGGATGCCGACGCCGTGCGCGATGACCTCCGCGCCTCCGTCGTCGAGCATGATGGTCCGACCGACATCGCCGACTACGCCGTCCAGGTCAAGGCAACCACCTCGCTGTTCGACGTGATCCGTTCCGTTGAACGCCGCTGGTCGATTGAAGAGCGCTTTGAGCGGGCGATGGGCCAGGTCCGCTTCGACCACGATGAGGTTCGCAGTCTCATCGGCTGGTACCGCCACATCCCCTGACGCTCTTTGCGCGCGCCTCCTGACGGCTCATCGGGCAGCCTCCGACGCTTCGCGCTGGTCTGGCGGTCCGGCGGTGACCGCGGTCAGCCGTCACCCTCTTGACGCGACGCTCCGGAGGAGCCCCGCCAGCCTCGTCCTCCCTCGGGCTCGAGGATGCCCGCGGGCCCGTTGATTGGAATTGACTCCGGCCATGTGAGCGTTCACATTGCAGTCGAGGGCCATCCTTTCGTCTCGGCTTGCTCGGATCGTCACGGGCACTGCGTTCTTCGTCGTCTGTTCGCTTTTGGTCGATTTTTGAACCGATTCTCTTCGCTCGGCCTTCGCGAACGCAGCTGCCGATCGAGGGTGATTGGCGTTTTACAAGGGCGATCCACCAGAGAACACGGCCACCATCGATGATTCGACGCATGCCGTGAAAGCCTGGGGGCTGCCCGCCGGAGATGGGCAGGCCGTGCCGCTGCAGCCGAGCTCCTGCGGTAAGTACTCCCGAGGAACCTCGCGTTGAGCACGAACGGTATCCCCCTCAGGGCGATCTGATCAGGCGTACACGGCCGGCCGCCCTGCGGCTCCGGCACCGTCTTCGGCGATAGCGGTTCAAGTCGCTCCCGGAGCTCGTCCGACATCAGCAGCTCGATCAGTCCGTGTCCTGCCGCGCGCCCGCCTCTCCCGAGAGAGCGGGTTCAGCGGCCTATTTCCAGGTGCTCTTACGCCGTTCAGCGGCGCGAAGCGCAGGCGGAAACGGCCCCGTGCCCCGATCGCACGGAGACAGCCCGCACTCTTACAGCTGGCATAAATTATTGAATTCATAAGAACCATCATGAACTCCGTTGCTTGCGAGGAGCCATGCGAAACTTGATTAACCGGTATCTCTACGCGGTTCTGGCCGGCCTCTTGCCGCTCGGCGGCGCATGCTCGAGCGGGTCCGACAACCCCGGTACGGGCGCCGGCGGCGCGTCGACCAGCGCGGCTGGCACGACCACCGGGGAGGGGGGAGGCGGTACGACCGCCGCGGCCGGGGCCGGCGGAGGCGGCGGCTCCGGAGGCCAGGGGGGCGACGACGACCAGCCGGCTTGCCCGCCTGCGCCTCCAGAAACCGGGCTTTATGCCGCCGACGCCACCGGCGTCACCTTCAACCTGGAGACCGGCCTGCTGAGGCTGGAGATCTGCGACGAGAGCATCATCAGGGTCCGGTACACCACGGGCCCTTCCATCCCTGACAAAGAATCTCTATCTGTCAACAACAAGTGGGACAAGCCGAGCTTCTGCGTCGCGGAGAGCCCGGAGGCCGTGACGATCACCACGTCGCGACTGAAGGTCAGCGTCGACCCGACCAACGGGCTGGTCACATATGCCGACTTGAACGACGCCGTCGTCCTGTCGGAAGACAGCAAGAGCTTGACCCCCGCGACCGTCGAGGGGGTCAGCACGCACCGCGTCGAGACCGTCTTCAACTCCCCCGCCGACGAGGCCCTGTTCGGTCTTG
The DNA here is from genome assembly GCF_051527395.1 of Sorangium sp. So ce281. NCBI lineage: Bacteria > Pseudomonadati > Myxococcota > Polyangiales > Polyangiaceae > Sorangium > Sorangium sp. So ce281. The sequence goes on along the minus strand of NZ_CP150322.1, from coordinate 118,091 downwards.
GCCAGCACCAGGACAACGTGATGAATCGCAAAGGAACGACCCGGCGAATCGTCAACGTCAACACGGAGATCAACGTCCCGGTATTGGTGTCCAACAAGGGCTACGGGATCTTCTGGGACAACTACTCCGCCTCGAACTTCGACGGGACCAAGTCGAACAACAGCAAGTACAGCTATTCGTCCGAAGCCGGCGAGATGGTGGACTACTACTTCTTCTATGGTCCGAGCATCGACCAGGTCGTCGCCCGATACCGCACCGCGACCGGCGCGGCCCCGTTGTTCCCGAAGTGGGCCTACGGGCTCTTCCAGTCGAAGGACAAGTACGGCAGCCAGGCCGAGCTGCTGCGGATCAAGGACGGCTACCGCAACAACGACATTCCCGTCGACTGCATCGTTCAAGACTGGGATTACTGGACCCCGTACGCGTGGGGCTCCCACTTCATGGATGAAAGCCGCTATCCAGATCCGGCGTCTCTCATCGCCGAGATGCACAAGGCCAACGTTCACACGATGATATCGATCTGGCCGGTGTATCAACGCGTGAACACCGAGCGGAAGGCGGGAGAGCTGGACAACTACAACGCGCTCGACAAGATCGGGGCCCTGTACCCCAGCGGCGGCACACACCATTTCTATGACACATTCAACCCCGCCGCCAGAGCGCTGGTGTACCAGCAGATCCACGATCGCCTGCTGGGGCCGCACGGCTGGGACGGCATCTGGGCGGATAACACCGAACCTCAGGCCTACCCGGACCCCGTGAACGTGCGGGCGGCTGACACAGCGCTCGGCAAGGGGGCGCTGTACCTGAACGCTTATCCCCTGGGACACGCCGCGGGAGTGTACGAGCATTGGCGTGGCATCGGCCCGAAGCAGAAGCGAGTCTACGTCCTCACCCGCAGCGCCTTCGCCGGCCAGCAGCGATACGCCACGACGTGCTGGTCAGGAGACATCGACAGCAATTTCGCGACCTATGCCAAGCAGATCCCCGCCGGGCTCAATTTCTCGCTCGCGGGGATGCCCTATTGGACCACGGATATCGGCGGGTACTGGGGGCACAACGTGAACTGGACCACCAGCGCGAACAATGAGCTCTTTACCCGCTGGTTTCAGTATGGCGCCTTCTCCCCGATCTTCCGGATTCATGGAGGCGGTTCGAGGGAATTGTACAGCAACAGCTGGAGCGCCGCCACCAAGGCCAACCTCCTCAAGATCGACAATCTGCGCTATCGGCTGATGCCTTACATCTACTCATTGGCATGGAAGGTGACAAGCGACAGCTACACCATGATGCGGCACTTGGTATTCGACTATCCCGATGATGCGAATGTATTCAACATCAAGGATCAGTTCCTGTTCGGCCCTGCGTTCCTGGTCAACCCCGTGACCGCCGCGGGCGCTACCAGCCGCTCCGTCTATCTTCCCGCGGGGACCTGGTACGATTTCTGGACAGGCTCGGCGACAGACGGCGGGCGTACGGCGTCGGTGCCCGCGCCGCTGAGCGAAATACCGCTCTTCGTCAAGGCGGGCTCGATCGTCCCCATGGGCCCCAGCATCCAGTATGCGACGCAGAGCATCGACCCGCTGGAGGTCCGGATCTATACAGGCCAAGACGGGTCCTTCACTCTCTACGAGGACGAGGGGGACAGCTACGACTATGAGGACGGCCAGTACTCGCTGATTCCATTCACATGGAACGAGTCCACCAAGGAGTTGACCATCGGGGCGAGGAAGGGAAGCTACGCCGGAATGCCGGCCAGCAGGACGTTCAGGATCGTGCGGGTAGGCTCCGCCCATGGCGCCGGCGTCGACGTCACCGCGGCTCCAGATCAAGTGGTCACGTACAGCGGCTCCGAGGTGGTTGTAGCCGCGAACTGAGCGACGGCCGTTGACGCTCAGGCGGTTCGATGGCCTCATTTCAATCCCCGGCGCTTCCGGCGTGTCCATAGCTGAACGCGAAGGCCCACGCCGGGAACACCGTGGCCACGAAGCCCGCGCCGAGCCCGTAGAGGAGCTCGTCGAGCGGCACGCCGAGCAGCGCCTTGCCTGGCAGCAGCGCGCTGGGCCGCCAGGTGCGCTCGAACACGCCGGGCACGAGCGCCGTGAAGACGAGGCACAGGCCGAGGTAGAGGGCCGCCGACAGGATCGCCCCGAGCAGGCCCGGCACGAGCAGATCGCGGCGCGCCGCGATGAGCGCCGCGGCGACCGCCACCATCACCGCCACAGCGGCGTAGAGGACGGGCACCCCCGCCGCGACCAGCGCCCCGGCCGCCGCGAGCGCGAGCGCGATCACCGCCGCCGCCCGCAACCACGGTCGCGCGCGCGGCGCCCCCTGCGCCGCGCAGGGCACCGGCGCGCGGCGGAACACCACGGCATAGACGGTCGAGGAAAATCCGCTGAGCCCGACGACGAACAGCACGTCCTCGATGCCGAACCCGATCCGATCGGCCAGGTCGAACAGGAACTTCGGGGCCCAGTACCTCGGGTAGAACAGCCGCTCGGTCGCCGCGAACGGCAGCGAGGCGAGCGCCATCCGCTTCATCACGGGGCGCAGATCCGGGCGCGCCAGCCAGATGACGGCCCCCGGCAGGAGGAAGAGCGACGAGAGCAGCAGGAACTCGTGCGACATCGCGCCTCGCTCCTCAGCGCGCGGCGAGGGCGATGAGGGTCGAGCCGACCAGCGACAGCGTCGCCGCGCCCGCCGCCGCGACCCGGACCAGCAGCAGGCGCGAGCCAGCAGCACGACGAGCGCCGCCGCCGCCGGCGCGAGCAGGCCCGCCCCAGGGCTCAGGCCCACCGCGCCCAGGCCGACCGGCGCGAGCACGAGCGAGAGCCCGTTCAGGAGGACCACACACCGAGCCGCCCGCTCTCCGCCCACGCGCACGGGCAGCGTCCGCTTGCCGCTCTCGCGATCCGAGGGCTCGTCCGGGAGCGCGGTGGCGATCGCGCAGCCGAGGTGGCTCGGCAGCAGGAACGCGAGCAGCGCAAAGGGGAAGCGCGCCGGGTCGCCCCCCTGGGCAATGTAGCCGTAGAGCGGCAGGACCGCGCCGACGCCGACCATCTGGAGCAGCTCCCCGCCGCCGCGGTACGACAGGCGAAGCGGCGGGTAGCTGTAGGCCCAGAGGAGGAGGAGCGCCGCGATCGCCAGGAGCACGAGGAGCGGCGCCGCGGCCGTCGCCAGCGCCGCGGCGAGCGCCGCCGAGACGGCCACGAGCGCCGCGGCGCACACGACGGCCGCGGCGCCGAGCGCGCGGGGCGAGAGGCGCCCCTCGACCAGCACGCGCGAGCCGCCCGAGAAGGGCGTGGCGGTCCGGTTGCGGCGATCGGTCTCCTGGTCGGCGACGTCGTTCGCGTAGACGATGAAGAGCTGGTTCAGCAGGCCGAACAGCTGGACCGCCGCGAGCGTCCCCACGTCGAGCGGCCGGCCGGCCGCACGCGCGCCGACGAGCTGCCCGAGCAGCAGCGGGAGCGCGATGCTCGGCTGCGAGGCCAGCCGCGACGCGTCGAGCCACGCTCGAAGCGCGCCCGGCCGGGCGCTCATCGCCCCTCGCCCCGCGACAGGCCGAGGCGATCGGCCAGCTTGGCGCGCAGATCGGTGAAGGGGAGGTCCCAGCGGCGCTCGCCGTCGAGGCGCCAGGCCTTGAGCGGGATCAGGTCGACCTGGGCGAGCAGGCAGTGGAGCTGCGACTCCTCGTGCGGCTCGCGGATGAACGAGAAGGGGTTGCGGTACTCCCGGCCGTTCAGCTGCGAGTACTTGCGGTCGTTGCTGGCCACGAGCTCGACGAGCGCCCGCTGCCGGCCGTCGAGGTAATCGAAGAACGAGACGTCGAAGGGCCCGACGCCCGCGCGCTCCTCCGGCTTGCGCATCACCCAGCGAGCCCAGTCGTAGCCGTAGAGGAAGTCGTGCGCGTAGCGGAAGCGCAGCTTCGACTTGTTGCCGAAGCCCAGGCAGAGCGACACCACGCGGCGGGCGAAGTCGCCGATCGCGGGCGCGCCCCCGGCCTGCCACAGACAGCAGGCCAGGTAGTCGAGATCCCAGAAGATGTTGTCGGGGAAGTTGTCGGCGACCGCGCAGATCACCTCGCCGAGCCCGCGGGCAAAGGCGCGCGCCCGCTCGGCGTCCTCGCTGCCGTTCACGATCTGCTCGACCAGGGCGACGGGGGTGGGCGCGCACGGCCGGTCCGGCGCGACCGAGGCCCGCGCGCCCAAGAGGGGCGTGAGGCGCGCGAGCGCGTCGCGCTCCTCCGGGGGGATGACCGCGACGCCCGTCATGTCGGCCCTCCCCCGGCGCGGAGCCCGGCGGCGAGCAGGGCCGCCGACAGGGCGACGATGCCCCACTGGATCGCGCGGTGGAGCTCGCGCTTGTAGGCCGCCTGCGCGGCGAAGGCGCTCGTCACCGCCTCGGGGCTCTTCTCGAGGAGCCGCGCCCTGAAGAAGAGCGCCACGGCCGCCGCCGGCGCGACCGACCAGAGCGGCGGCGCGTCCTCGGCGAGGAGGGACGCCGCGAGCCAGAGGAGCGGGCCGAGGCCGGCGAGGGCCTCGGTGACCCGGCGCGTGGCCGCATTGCCGAGCAGCGTGGCCACGGTGCGCTTGCCGCCGGCGCGGTCGCTCTGCTCGTCGGACAGCCCGCTGGCCAGCGCGCTCGCCAGCGCGAGCACGAGCAACCCCGGCAGGAGCGCGACGAGCCACGCCGGCGCCAGCGCGCCGCACTGGGCATACGCGTGCAGCGCGGGGAGCACGCCGCCGACGCCGACCATCTCGAGGAGCTCGCCGCCGCCGCGGTAGTTGAGCCTGAGCGGCGGCAGCGTGTAAGCGACGAAGACGAGCTGGCCGAGCGCGGCCAGGGGCAGCAGCAGCGGGCGATCGAGCGCGGCGCCGGCCCCCCAGGCCATGAGCAACGCGGAGACACCGGCCCCGAGCCCGGCGAGCAGGAGCGCCTTGGCGGGGAGGATGCCGTCCGGGATGGTCTTCGGCGAGCAGCCGCCCGGGAACATGCTTCGCTTGAGGGCGTCCACCTCGCGATCGCCCCAGTCGTTCAGGAGCACGACGAAGGCGACGTCGGCCATCATCCACAGCGCGCCGAAGGCGAGGGCCCCTGCGGACAGCCGGCCGGCGACGGCCGCGCCCACCGCGTGCCCGTATGCGGCCGGGACGAGCACCTTGGGCCAGCTCGCGGGTTTGAGCGCGTACGCCCACCGCGCTCCAGGGCTCATCGACTCGAGGCGCATGGATCAGCTCTCTCTGCTGCTAGCACAAGAACATCCACGCTCAGCGGCTACATGAGCCCGTCCGGAAAACGGACCGTCCTTCCGCCGGGCACGGCAGCGTTTCCTTCGACGCCGATCTGAGCCACCTTACTCCCCCTCGACAGCCTCCCTACGCGACCCAGTGCGGCACGTCCTCCTCCCCTCCCCGAGCCTGGCCGGCGCGCTCCTGCCGCGCGCCCCCGGGCAGCGCCTCGATCCCGCGCGGAGGCGCGCGTGACCGCCGACGCGCCCCGGCCGCGCGGCGCGCGGGAGCTCGCGGATGAGCCCGCCCGCCGCCGCATCCGCGACGATCTGCGGACGACGCTCGTCGTCGAGGCCGCCGCGGGCACCGGCAAGACCACCGCGCTCGTGTCGCGGATCGTCGCCGTGCTGCGGAGGGCGCCCGAGGAGGGCGGCGGGACGCTCGATCGCATCGTCGCGGTGACCTTCACGGAGAAGGCGGCCGGCGAGATGAAGCTGCGCCTCCGGGCCGAGATCGAGCGGGCGCGCAGCGACCCGGGCGCGGGCCCGGCGGAGCGCGCGCGGCTCGACGAGGCGCTCGCGCACCTGGAGGCGGCGCGCATCGGGACCATCCACTCCTTCTGCGCCGACCTCCTGCGCGAGTGGCCGGTCGAGGCGCGCGTCGACCCGCTGTTCCAGGTCGCGGCCGCGGATCAGGCCGAGGCGCTCTTCGACCAGGCCTTCGACGCCTGGTTCCAGCGCACCCTGAACGACCCGCCCGAGGGCGTGCGCCGGATCCTGCGCCGGCGCCCGCGCGACGGCGCGCAGGGCCCGCGCGACCTGCTCCGGAGCGCGGCGTTCAGGCTCGCCGAGCACCGCGACTTCACGCGCCCCTGGCGGCGCGACCCGTTCGACCGCGAGCGCGCGATCGACGAGCTCCTGGACCGCCTCGCCGCGCTCGCCGACCTGGGCGCCGAGGCCGACCGGGAGGGCGACTACCTCGCGCAGAGCCTCCGGAACCTCGACCGCTACCTCGCGGAGCTCCGCCGCCGCGAGGAGGTGACGGGCGGGCGCGACCACGACGGCCTGGAGGCCGAGCTCGGCGACGTCGCGCGGTGGAAGGAATGGCGCTGGAAGGGCTCAGGCAAGGCGTTCGGCGGGGATCTCACGCGCGCCGAGGTGCTCGCGCAGCGCGACCGCGTGAAGGCCGAGCTCGACGCCGTGCTCACGGCCGCGAGCGCCGATCTCGCCGCCTGCCTCTCGCGCGAGCTCCGGCCGCCGATCGAGGCGTACGACGTGCTCAAGGCCCGCGCCGGCAAGCTCGACTTCCTCGACCTGCTGCTCTGCGCCCGGGACCTCCTCCGATCGAGCCGCGGCGTGCGCGAGGAGCTCAACCTCCGCTTCTCGCACCTCTTCGTCGACGAGTTCCAGGACACCGACCCGCTCCAGGCGGAGATCCTGCTCCTGCTCGCGGCCGACGACCTCTCCGAGGCCGACTGGACGCAGGCGCGCCCGGTGCCCGGCAAGCTGTTCGTGGTCGGCGATCCGAAGCAGTCGATCTACCGCTTCCGCCGCGCCGAGGTCGCGCTCTACGAGGCGACCAAGGCCCGGCTCGTCGCGTGCGGCGCGAGCGTCCTGTACCTGTCGACGAGCTTCCGCGGCGCCCCGTCGATCCAGGAGGCCGTCAACGCGGCGTTCGCGCCGCTGATGCAGGGAGGCACCGCGGAGGGCGAGCGCGCGGCGACCCAGGCGCGGTACGTCGCGCTCGAGCGGTTCCGGGACGATCCGCCGGAGCAGCCGGCGGTCATCGCGCTCCCGGTGCCGCGGCCTTACGGCGACTTCGGCAAGATCTCCGATTTCCGTGTGCGGCAGTCGATCCCGGACGCCGTCGGCGCCTTCGTCCACCACCTCATCCACGGCGGCGCGGGCGCCGGCGCGGCGCTGGACGGTGACGGCGCGCGGCGCTGGACGGTGACGGAGCGCGAGCGCCCGGGCCAGCGGGTGCCGCTCGAGGCGCGGCACATCTGTCTTTTGTTCAAGCGGTTCCAGACCTTCGGGGAGGACGCGACCCGCGCCTACGTGCGGGCGCTCGAGGCGCGCCGGATCCCGCACGTGCTCGTGGGCGGGCGGTCGTTCCACGATCGCGAGGAGGTGATGGCGGTGCGGAGCGCGCTGCTCGCGATCGAGTGGCCGGACGACGAGCTCAGCGTCTACGCGACGCTGCGCGGGCCCCTCTTCGCGCTGACGGACGACGTGCTCCTGCTCTACCGCGACCGGTTCCGGCGCTTGCACCCGCTGTTTCAACCGCCGGACGACGGCGCGCTCGATCTCGCGGTGGAGGGCGGGGCGCGGCCGCTCCGGGAGGTCGCGGAGGCGCTCGCGGTGCTCGGCAGGCTGCACCGCGAGCGCAACCGGCGGCCGATCGCGGACACCCTCGGCGGGCTCCTCGACGAGACGCGCGCGCACGCGGGCATCGCGATCTGGCCGACGGGGGAGCAAGCGCTCGCGAACGTGCTGCGGGTGATGGATCTCGGGCGGCGCTTCGAGGCGGCCGGCGCGACGTCGTTCCGCGCGTTCGTGGAGCGGCTCGAGCTCGACGCCGAGCGGGGTGAGGTCGCGGAGGCGCCGGTCGTCGAGGAGGGGACGGAGGGGGTGCGGATCATGACGGTGCACCGGGCCAAGGGGCTCGAGTTCCCGGTGGTGATCCTGGCGGATCCGGCGTCGCCGGCGGTGCACCAGCTCCCGTCGCGGCACGTGGATCCGGAGCTCGGCCTGTGGGCGGAGCCGATCGCCGGCTGCGTGCCCGCGGAGCTCGTCGAGCGCCGCGACGAGGTGCTGCGGCGCGATCGCGAGGAGGCGGTGCGGCTCGCGTACGTGGCGGCGACGCGCGCGCGCGAGCTCTTGGTGGTGCCCGCGGTGGGCGACGCGCGCCCGGGCGACGGCACGAGCGACGGCTGGCTCGACGTGCTCCACCCGGTGCTCTACCCGGCGCCGCGCGAGCGACGGAGCCCTCGGCGCTGCGACGATCTCGGCTGCCCTCCGTTCGGGACCGACACGGTGCTGGAGCGCCCGGCGCGGTGCGAGGCCGACGAGCGGGACGCGGTCGCGCCGGGGGAGCACGCGCCGATGGCGGGCTCGCACCGCGTCGTGTGGTGGGATCCTGGCGCGCTCGACCTGGATCGCGAGCCGGAGGCGGGCCTGCGGCAGCAGCGGATCCTGCAGGCGGACGCGAGCGGCGCCGGGGCGGGCGTGGTGGCGGTGAGCGCCGGGCCAGCGGGCGCCGGGGTCCTCGGGAGCAGCGGGGCGACCGCGAGCGCCGTGCTGGCAGGAGAGCTCGGGCAGCGCGGGCACGAGGCATGGCAGGAGGCGCGGCGGCGGGCGATCGTGGACGGCTCGACGGCGGCGGTCCGCGTGAAGACGGCGACGGAGATCAGCCACGAGGCGGCGGAAGCGGCAGCGGCGGCGGCCGGAGCGGGGACGGCGGCCGCGCAGCGGAGCAGCGGCGGGGCGGCGCGCGGGGAGAGGGCGGACGCGCTGCCGGTGATCTCGTTCGAGCAGACGGAGATCGCGCGCGAGGGCCGGCCCTGCGGCAAGCGGTTCGGGACGCTGGTGCACGCGGTGCTGGCCGAGGTGGACCTCCGTGCGGGCGAGGACGAGGTGAGGACGGTGGCGGCGGCGCAGGCGCGGATGCTCGGGGCACCCGCCGAGGAGCTCGACGCGGCGGTCGCGGCGGCGGTCGCGGCGCTCGATCACCCGCTGCTCCGGCGCGCGGCGGTGAGCGCCGCGCGCGGGGCGTGCGAGCGGGAGACGCCGCTGCTCCTGCGGCTCGAGGACGGGACGATCGCCGAGGGCGTCGTCGATCTCTCGTTCCGCGAGAGCGCGGGCGACGTGGGGATCTGGACCGTGGTCGACTTCAAGACCGGCTCCGACGCGGGCACGGCGCACGCGGCGCAGGAGGCGCAGGTGCGCCTCTACGTGCAGGCGATCGCGGAGGCGACGGGCGAGAGGGCGAGAGGCGTGGTGCTCAGGGTGTGAGGGCGCCAGCGCCAGGCGCCTGCAATAGGCGGCTCAGCTCGGCTCCCACACCGTACGGATCCTGAACTTCCGCGTCGGGAAGCTGCTGCCATTGCCGGTTCGGGCGGTGGCGACGACGCGGTAGCTGTGGGTGGCCACCATGGGCGTATAGAACTTGAGTCCGTAACTGAGGCCAACGTTGCAGCCGCTGCCAGTGACGTAGTTGCCGCGTCTCTGCGCCATCTCCACGGGGACCATCACCCCATCATCCTCGTGGTACAGGGTGGCAGCGATGTACAGATCGCGGCACGCCTCCGGGTCCGTCGGCAGGGTGTCCGCCCAGTCGACGTACGTATTCAGCTCGTGGTTGGGACCGGGCGCCGGAGGGAAACCGGCCTCGTAGCCGACGACGTCGACCGCCTGGCTCTTGTAGCAGCCCGTCGTGGTGTACGTCTGCGGCGAGTAGTAGCTGTAGCCACCAATGTAGGTCGTCACCGGAGCGACGGTAGCGCACGTAGCCTCGCTGTACGCCTGCTCCACCTCGGCGACGTCCTCGTCGACCGGATCGACCCCGTCGACCTGATCGTCCTGCATCTCCACGGCGCAACCCGTGGCGGCCATCGCGACCATCGAAGCGAATAGACACCCCACCACGGCATAAGTTCGGCTCATCGTGCCACTCTCCATGTGTAAAGCGTATGAGTACGGCGTCTCGACGTTCAGCGGAGGACCGCGGAGCTCATGATGCGCTGGTTCGCCCAGCCGGAGGTGTGGAGGCGAATCGCCTCTTCAGCAGCACGTCCCCTCGCCCGGCGCATCGTCGCCGCAGGGGCGCTTCGCAACAGAGATGCCAGCCCGGCCGCCCTCTGCTTCGACGTCATCACCGAGCCCCCGAAGCCGGACCGGTGCCGCTCCTCGGCACGGGAAATCCAGCCCGAAGCGAGCTCCTCGCGCCGCGCCAAGAAGCCGGAGCGCTGCCCGCGCGAGCAGCCGCAAGGCCGTGACATGTCACGCAGCGGGCCGTGACATGTCACGCAGCGGGCCGTGACATGTCACGCAGCGGCCGTGACACGTCACGCATCCGGCCGTGGGCGCCGGGGTCCGACGGGCGCTCACCGCCGGCCGGGGGTCCGCACGAACCGCTCGTCGTCCACGGTGGTGGGAAAATCCTCGGCGTCGACGTGCTTGTACAGGTCGCCGTCGCGGATCTCGTAGCGCATGTACACGACGGGCTCCTCGACTCCATCCTGCAGGATGCGGGTGTACTCGAGCGCGATGTGGCCACGCTCGGTGTCGTACGAGGAGACGCGCGCGTAGAGGTCACGCGGAGCGCCCATGTACGGAAAGCGGTGGTGGAAGCTCGTCGCGCTCAGCTCGATGAGCGAGCCGTCCTCCTCGCTGACCCACGTGCCCACGAAGGGCAGGCGCTGTGTCTCGTCCCTCCGGGACTCCGGCTCATCCGCCGCGAGCGTGGGCTCGGGCGCGCCAGGGCGCGAGGGCGGAAGGACGAGCTCGACCGGGGCGGCGGCCCCAGACGACAGCTGAGCTGGCGAGGGACCGCAGCCGAGGGTGTAGAGCGTCGCGAGCGCAAGGGCGGCGCCGGTCGTCCCAAAGCCACGTCGGTGCATCGGACGAGTCTACACCGACCGGCCGAGCGGGAGGCCGCCGCGGCCGTGCTCCCGGCCGGACAGGCGGCCGCGTGGCGCGGGTCGGGCGCCGGCGCGTCGCCACCGCGTGCATCGCCGAACCGCCCGTGCAAGCGGAGAGCGGCAGCGTCCTCGCGACGTGATGCAGCGCCCTACCGCGGCGCCGGTCAGACAGGGGCGACGTGGTAGTCCGGTCCCTCTTCCCCGCGCAGGATCTCGGTATGAACGACCGACGCGCCCCGCAGGTGCGCCACCTCCCCGAGCTCGGCGTCGCCGCGATATGCCGAGAAGGCTTGTTCATCCGGAAACGTGACGAGGTGGATCTCCTTCAGGGTGAGCCCAGCGCCGTCGGGCTCGGTCACCACCGTCCGCTCGATCGCGCCGCCGTACCGCGCCATCACGGCCGCGGCCTTCCTCTCGTACGCGCGGAACGCGTCGAGCGCCTCGCAGCGCACCGTGAGGATCACGACCAGCGTCACCGGAACCCCCGCCCCTTCACGCCACCCCACCACCAAAGCACAAAAAAAAGAGCGCCCATTCGACGGTGGGGGGGGAAACCGTCACGGGCGCTCTGCCCTACCTGTTTAGCAGGATGCAGGCCAAGGGTTGCACCCCCGATTTCCGCGAGTCTTTCCCTAGGGGACCTGCGTACTCCTTTCGTTCCTGAAATCAGCACCTGCAATCCTGGTATCCCCGGCACTGCCGAGGAGCCCGTCCAGCGGGTGGTGGGGTCGGCACGAGGCCGTGCCCGCCACCGGCGTCGGTCCCCGCTCCCGGCATCTCCTCGAAGCGAGCCACGCTCACGGGCTTCTCGTCGCGTCGCGCGGCGGTCCCCGCTCGCCGGAGGCGAAGGGCCGCCCCCTTGAATCGCCCGCGCGCGCCGCGCGGCGCGAGCAGCGTTGACATCACGGCCAGGCTTGCTCCAATGCGAGTGCCCGCTCCGCGCCGTTCAAACGAGGAGGCATCCGATGCGGCACTTCCTGACCACGATGGACTACACCCGCGCAGAGATCGAGGGCCTCCTCGAGCGCGCGCAGCGCTTCAAGCGGCGGCCGATCGAGCCGCGCCTCAAGGACCGCACCATCGCGCTCGTCTTCTTCAACCCATCGCTGCGGACGCGCACCTCCTTCGACGTCGGCATCCGGGAGCTCGGCGGCCACGCCGTCGTGCTCGAGCCTGGCCGGAGCGCCTGGCCCATCGAGTTCGAGGAAGGCATCGCGATGGATGGCGAGCCGGAGGAGCACATCCAGGAGGTCGCTCGCGTGCTCTCCCGCTACGCCGACCTCATCGGCGTGCGCGCGTTCCCCAAGTTCCAGCGCTGGGAGGACGATCGCCAGGACAAGGTGCTCCAGGGCTTCGCCCGCCACGCCACCGTGCCGGTCGTCAACCTGGAGACCATCACCCACCCCTGCCAGGAGCTCGCGCTCGCGCTCGCCATGAAGGAGCGCCTCGGCCGCCTCGACGGCAAGAAGTTCGTCCTCACCTGGACGTATCACCCGCGCCCGCTCAACACCGCGGTCGCCAACTCGGCCGTTCTCATCGCGTCCAAGCTCGGCATGGACGTCACCCTCCTCTGCCCCAGCGAGGAGTACCACCTCGACGAGCGCTACCTCGACGCCGCCAGGAAGAGCGCCGAAGCCAACGGGCAGAAGCTCTCGATCACCTACGACATCAAGTCCGCCTACGAGGGCGCCCACGTCGTGTACGCGAAGAGCTGGGGCGCGATTCCCTACTTCGGGCGCTGGGAGCAGGAGAAGCCCATCCGCGACAAGAACAAGCACTTCATCGTCGATGAGCAGAAGATGGCGCTCACCGCGGGGGGGCTCTTCTCCCACTGCCTGCCGGTCCGGCGCAACGTGAAGGTCACGGACGCGGTGATCGACTCGCCAGCATCGATGGTCATCGACGAGGCAGAGAATCGGCTGCATGTTCAGAAGGCCGTGATGGACGTGCTGGCCAACGGGTGGTGACCACGATGGGTTCGACGCAAGACGTCATCGTCCGCCTGCTCAGGAACCTCGGCAGCCGCAAGGAGGTCGAGCAGTACCTGAAGCAGTACGCGGCCGTCGATCAGCAGAAGTTTGCGATCATCAAGGTCGGCGGCGCCATCCTCGACGAGGACCTCGAGGCGCTCGCGACCTCGCTCGTGTTCCTCAACCAGGTCGGGCTGTATCCCGTCGTCATCCATGGCGCCGGGCCGCAGCTCGATCGGGCGCTCGCCCAGGCGGGCATCCCGACGGAGCGGGTCAACGGCCTGCGCGTCACGACGCCCCGCATCCTGGAGATCGCCCGCCGCGTCTTCCTCCGCGAGAACCTGCGGCTCGTCGAGGCGCTCGAGGAGATGGGCACGCGCACGCGGCCGATCACGGCGGGCGTCTTCGAGGCGTCGCTGCTCGACGAGCCGCGCCTCGGGCTGGTGGGCAAGGTGGAGCGCGTCCATGTCGACGCCGTGAGGTCCAGCCTCCGCGCCGGGCACCTGCCGATCCTGGCCTGCCTCGGGGAGACGCCGGGCGGGCAGATCCTCAACATCAACGCCGACGTCGCCGCGCGCGAGCTCGCGCTCGCGACGCAGCCGTTCAAGATGATCTTCCTCACGAGCACGGGCGGCCTCCTCGACGAGCACGGGCGCATCATCTCGGCCATCAACCTCGAGGAGGATTTCGCGGGCCTCATGGCCCAGCCCTCGCTGAACGGCGGCATGCGCCTCAAGCTGCAGGAGATCAAGCTCCTGCTCGACGGGCTGCCGGCGACCTCCTCGGTCTCGATCACGTCGCCGGATCACCTGGCGAAAGAGCTCTTCACGCACACGGGCTCTGGCACGCTCGTCCGCCGCGGCGAGCGGATCCTCCGGCACGACACGCTGGACGGCATCGACCGCGACCGGCTTCGCGATCTGCTCGAGGCGTGCTTCCTGCGGAAGCTCGACGAGCACTACTTCGACAAGAAGCCTTTCTATCGCATCTACCTGTCCGACTCCTACCGGGCGACGGCGATCCTCACGCTCGACCCGGACGGGAGGGCCCCGCTCACTCCGTACCTCGACAAGTTCGCGGTGACCTCGGAGGCGCAGGGCGTGGGGATCGGCGGCTCGCTCTGGACGCGGATGAAGAACGAGAACCCGAAGCTGTTCTGGCGCGCCCGGAACGGCAACGAGATCAACCCCTGGTATTTCCAGCAGGCCGAGGGCAGCTACCGCAACGAGAACTGGACGGTGTTCTGGTACGGCCTGTCGAGCTTCGACGACATCCGCGCCTGCATCGATCACGCGCTGTCCTTGCCGGCGACCCTGCGCCATCACGGCACGGTCTGACCCCGCCCTCACCCGCCGTGGCGAGGGCGCCTCGTCGCGCTCGGGCTCACGACGGGTCGCCGCCGCGGTCGTTCTTCGCCGCTTCGAGCGGATCGATCGCCTCGTCCGTCGCGGGGCCCGGCGGGCGCGACGCCGGCAGCGAGCGCGACGCCGGCAGCGAGCGCGACGCCGGCAGCGGGCGCGACGCCGGCGGCGGGGCGCTCGACCTCTTCTCGCCGCCGCGCGCCTTCAGCGCCCGCCGCGGCGCTCGCTTCGGCTTCGCGGGCGCGCCGAGCGCCTCCGGGTTGCGGGGCTTCTTGAGCGCCCGAGGCGGCAGGAGCTCCGCGTCGACAGCGACCTTCTTCGCCATGAAGATCGCGGCGTCGAGCCGGTAGAAGCTGCGCTTCCGGTAGAACTTGAGGGCGCCGTCGTTGTTCTCGGCCACCTCCAGCACGAGGTGGGTGCAGCCGTGGATGCGCGCGAGGTGCTCGAGCTGCTCGAGCATGAAGGCGCCGACGCCGCGGCCCTGGTACTCGGGGTGGACCGCGAGCTCCTCGACGAAGAGCGGGCGCATGTCGTGCTTCGTGAAGTAGCGCTCGTTCATCCAGTTATCGGTCCCGGTGATCTCGAAGGCGCACTCCGCGTAGCCGACGATCTCCTGACCGTGCGCCGCCCGGACCTCGAAGAGGAGCTGCTCGACCCCTTCTTCCTCGTAGACCTCGAGGAACCGCTTCTTCGAGCGAGGCCGCTGGTATTCGACCGTCTCCCGGTTGACGTCGCGGAACACCTTCTTGAGGAATTCCCAGACCCGGTTCAGGTCGCGCCGGTGGATCCGGCGCACGTAGATGAGGCTCTCTTCCCCGGCGCCGCGGGTGCTCGACTCGGCCTTGCTCATCGCCGCGCCCAGTCTACAGGACGAACGCGGACGGGGCACATGGGGCGAGGCATGATCTGGAAAGCCGCGTCTCCGGGCAGTCCGGTCCGAGGGGAAGGTGGTCGTCGCGTGGCGTGGGAGCGCCGAACCCGCCGGCGGGAGCGCGGGCCCCCGCCGGGTCACGACGGAATCACCCCTGCTGAACGTGCGGCCCGATCTGCGCGAGGCGCGCGTTGATCACGTCCCAGTTCAGGCCCGAGAGCACGTTGGCCACATAGTCCGCCTTCTTGGTCTGGTAGTCCGCAAAGTACGCGTGCTCCCAGGCGTCGATGGCGACCATGATATGCGTGTTCGCGAACAGGCCGACATCGTGCTCGGTCCGGATGAGGTTATTGAAGAGCTTCTGCTCCTGGTAGTCGTACACGAGCACCGTCCAGCCGTGCGCGCTCAGGAGCGCCGCCTTCGCGTCGGCCAGCCAGGCGTCGAAGCTGCCGAACGACGCCTCGATGAGCTTCTTCGACTGGGCGCTCGGCTGCGTCGAGCCGTTGCCGATGTTCTCGAAGTACAGCTCGTGGAGCACCGTGCCGTTGAAGGCGACCGGCTCGCGACGCTTGAGCTCGCTGTACGCGTTGTACGAGTAGTTCGGCGCGCTGCGGTCAGCCTTGCCAAGCAGCTCCCAGATCTCGTTGAGCTTCTTCACGTAGCCCTGGTACAGCGTGAAGTGAGCCTTCAGCTGCAGGTCGCTCAGTCCCTTGGCGTTGCCGCCGAGGAGGTTGTCGAAACTCTTGGGTTCGCGGGACATGGTGCCTCCTAAACGAGTACCGCAGGCAGTGCGTGCCGCGGGGTCACGGCGCCGCTTTACCGCCGCCGTTCTCCAGTAGCAACCCTGCCGTGCGACGTGACACACCGCCGACTCACGACGCCATCGGGCCTGACCCTCCGCGCAGGAAACTCCGGACGCCGGCTGGATTTGCGCCGTGATCCCGCGCAGGGACGCCACGACCCCCGCGCGCCGCAGCGCGCCGCAGCGCGCTGCGCCCGAGCTGGCCCGATCGGCCGGCGCGCCCCAAAAACCTCGTGAAACATTGAACGCCGCCGCCGTTTCGGTCGATACTCCTGGTGCTTGCTGTTCCTTCGCGCAAGGAGGCGACCTCGTTCATGCCGGCTCGTACACAGGGGACCCATCCGACGGCCGCGCTCGCGGCGGCGCTGTGCCTGCTCGGCGCAGCGGCTCACGCCGAGGCGCAGGAACCCGCGAGACCTGAAGGTTTCGCGCTCGACAGGTTCCAGCCTGCGCCCGCCGGCGACAGGATGTTCGGAGTCCAGTCCGCCTACACGGCAGGAAGCGCCGCACCCCACATCATGCTCCTCGGCGATTACGCCCAGGATCCGCTCGTGTTGCGGCGGTTGTCGGGGAACGAGGAGTCCGGCGACGGCAAGGTCGTCGGCAGCCAGCTCCTGCTCCACCTGAGCGCCTCGCTCTCTCTGTGGGAGCGCCTCACGGTGAACATCGATCTGCCCATCGCGCTCCAGTCGGGCGACGGCGGAGCCGCCTCCGGCGCCTTGCTGCCGCCGCCGACCAGCAGCGCCCTCGGGGATCTCCGGCTCGGCGCGCGCGCGACGCTCCTGGGCGGCTACTTCGATCCGTTCCAGATCGCCCTCGGCGGCTACGTGTGGCTGCCGACCGGCGACCCCGAGGCGTATTCGGGCGACGGCAGCGTGCGCGGCGGTCCGCAGCTCGTCCTCGGCGGCCACCTGGATCGCGCGGTGTGGTCGCTCGCCGCGGGGCCGGAGTTCCGGTCCACGAAGCAGTTCGCCAACGTCGAGCAGGGGATGACGGTGCACTGGGGCGCCGGCGTCGGGCTGCTGCTCGACGACGAGCGACGCCTGCAGATCGGCCCTGAGATCACCGGCGCGATCACGGTCACCGACGTCCAGCAGCGCACGACCAACCTGGAAGCCCTGCTCGGCGGGCGCTACCGCTTCGCGGACGACTTCGAGGCCGGGCTCGGCGTGGGCCCTGGGCTCACCCCCGGCGTCGGCACGCCCTCGTTCCGCGCGGTGGCCATGGTCGCCTACTCGCCCGAGGTGAAGCCGCCCGTGCAGGACCAGGACGCCGACGGCATCGCCGACGCGGACGACGCGTGCCCGCACACCGCGGGCGTCCGCAGCCCGGATCGCACGAAGAACGGCTGTCCGCCGCCCAAGGACGCGGACCACGACGGCATCCTCGACGAGGTCGACGCCTGCCCCGCCGTGGCCGGCGTCGCCTCGCCGGACCCGAAGAAGAACGGCTGCCCGCCGCCAGGGGACCGCGACAAGGACGGCATCACGGACGACGTCGACGCCTGCCCGGAGCAGGCCGGCCCGGCGAACGACGACCCGAAGCAGCACGGGTGCCCGCCGCCGCCCGATCGCGATGGGGACAAGGTGCCCGACGCGTCGGACGCCTGCCCGGATCTGCCCGGCCTCGTCACGACCGACCCGGCCACGAACGGCTGCCCGGGCGACACCGACGGCGACGGCATCCGCGACGACAAGGACGCCTGCCCGAACGAGAAGGGCAAGCCGAACGAAGATCCGGCGCAGAACGGGTGCCCGGTCGCGGTCCGGGTGACCGAGACCGAGATCGTCATCCTGCAGCAGGTGCAGTTCGACACCGGCAAGGCGACCATCCGTCCGGTGAGCAACGAGCTGCTCGACGAGGTCGCCGGCGTGCTCAAGGACCACCCGGAGATCCTCAAGATCGAGGTCCAGGGCCACACGGACGACCGCGGCACGCGCCAGTTCAACACGAAGCTGAGCCAGGCCCGCGCGGAGTCGGTGCTGAAGGCGCTCGTCGAGCGCGGCATCGCGGCCCAGCGCCTGCAGGCGAAGGGCTACGGCCCCGACGTCCCGATCGCGGAGAACAAGACCGAGGCGGGTCGCCAGAAGAACCGGCGCGTCCAGTTCAACATCATCGAGAAGGAAACGAAGCAGCCCTAGGCTGGAGGCGTCGATGGCAAAGCGATTGGCATTCACGGGGCTCACCAGCGCCGCGCTGCTCGGGGCGCTCTCCGGGACCGCGAGCGCGGCTCCAGTGCGCCGGGTCCAGGTGGCGCAGCGGGGTGATTTCGTCCTCATCGGCAACACGCTCGCGCACGACTGCGCGTCGTCCACGCCCCCGCCGCTGGTGGGCACGGTCGGGACGTGCGGCACGACCGCGACGCTGGGGGACTCCGCCCCCGATGTCTACTGGCGTGGCGACAGCCCCCTCGCCGGCCAGGCCGAGGCGAACAACACCATCGATCCCGCGGCCGCCCGCAGCACCGCGGTCCTCAGCCTCCCCGCGGGCGCTCGGGTGACCCACGCGTACCTCTACTGGACGGTGAGCCGCGACAGCGGCACCTCGGCCGATCTCACCGTGACCCTGGATCGGCCTGGCGCCTTCTCTTCCAGCGTGACCGGTACGATCTCGGGCCAGACGGAGATCTTGGGCCTCGCCCACGCCCAGACGGTCGCCAACGTCACGTCGATCGTGCAGACGCGCGGCGCGGGGGCGTATCGCCTGAGCGGGATCTCCAACGGGACCGATCTGGACGGCGTCAGCCAGCAGATCGCGTTCGCCGGCTGGTGGATGGTCGTGCTCTACGAGCAGACGACCGCGCCCGCGCGGAACCTCGCCGTCTTCGACGGGCTGGATCAGGTGATCGACGGCGTGACGGTGCGGTGGAATGTCTCGGGGTTCGTCGTCCCCTCGGGCGCCGGCCAGGCGAAGCTCGGCGTCGTCGGGTACGACGGCGACAGCTCCACCGGCGACGCGCTCGAGTGGAACGGGACCGCGCTGTTCGACGCGCAGAACCCAGTGGACAACTTCTTCAACAGCTCCCGTTCGTTCCTCGGCGCGCCGATGTCCTCGGTGGGCGATCTGCCGAGGCTCACCGGCGGGCCGCTGAGCATGAGCGGCATCGACATCGACGTGACGCAGGTGCCGGCCAACCTGCTCGTGGCCGGCGACACGGAGGCCGAGGTCGGAGCGGCCGTCAACGGCGCCGACAGCTACCTGCTCGGCGGCCTCATCACGTCGGTGCCGACGCGCCTCCCGGATCTCTCCACGTCGACCAAGTCGGTCCTCGATCTCAACGGCGGCGGTGTCACGCCTGGCGACACGCTCGAATACACGATCATCGTCGCCAACACCGGGGATGACAACGCCGCGACGATCGTGCTGAACGACCCGCTGCCCGCCGGGGTCACCTACGTGCCGGGCTCGCTCGAGATCGCCTCGGGCCCGAACATGGGCGGCGTGACCGACGCGCCCGGCGATGACGAGGGCGAGTACGTCGCCGGATCGAGGACGGTCCGCGTCCGGCTCGGCGACGGCGCCGACGCGGCCCAGGGCGGGTCGCTCGGCGTCAGCGAGACCACGACGGTGCGGTTCCGCGTGACCATCGATCCGGGCACGGGCGGCGAGATCGCGAACCAGGCCATCATCACCGGGCGGAGCCCCGAGGGAGGCGCTGCCCAGGATTACCCGACGGACGGCAACGGCGCGGAGCCGGGCACGCCGCCCACGGAGATCCTCGTCGACAGCGACGGCGACGGGCTGAGCGACGGCGACGAGAAGCGCGCCGGCACGGACCCGAACGACGCCGACACCGACG
Source organism: Sorangium sp. So ce281 (assembly GCF_051527395.1). NCBI lineage: Bacteria > Pseudomonadati > Myxococcota > Polyangiales > Polyangiaceae > Sorangium > Sorangium sp. So ce281. The sequence continues at coordinate 98,419 of NZ_CP150322.1, read as the reverse complement.
ACGACGGCATCAGCGACGGCGACGAGGAGCTCTGGAATCGCGACACCGACGGCGACGGGCTCATCAACGCGCGGGACGTCGACAGCGACAACGACGGCCTCCTCGACGGGACCGAGATCGGGCTGGCGAACTGCAACGGCCCGGGGACGGACCCGCGGAAGGGGCACTGCGTGCCCGACGGCGACGCCGGGGCGACGACCACCGATCCGCTGGACGCGGACACCGACAACGGCGGCGTGCCGGACGGCTCCGAGGACACGAACCTGAACGGCGTGCTCGACCCTGACGAGACGGATCCGACGACCGGCCACGGTGCCGACGACACCCAGAACACCGACAGCGACGGCGACGGGCTGAGCGACAAGCTCGAGGAGCACCTCGGCACGGACCTGAACGACGCCGACTCCGACGACGACGGCGTGCAGGACGGGCGCGAGCCGAACCCGACGGACGATCACGACGGCGACGGGCTCATCAACGCGCTCGACGCCGACAGCGACAACGACGGCCTCTTCGACGGCACCGAGCTCGGCCTCGGCTGCGGCGGTCCGGGCACCGACGCCGCGGCGGGCAGCTGCAGGCCCGACGGCGACAGCGGGGCCACCAGGACCTCGCCGATCGACCCGGACACCGACCGCGGCGGCGCGACCGACGGGTCGGAGGACGTCAACCTCAACGGCGTCATCGACGCGGGCGAGACCGACCCGACGTTGAACCACGGGGCGGATGACGCGCAGAACACCGACAGCGACGGCGACGGGCTGAGCGACAACCTCGAGGCGACGCTGGGCACGGATCCGAACGACGCGGACTCCGACGACGACGGCGTGCTGGACGGGCGCGAGCCGAACCCGGCCGTGGACACGGACGGCGACGGGCTCATCAACGCGCTCGACGTCGACAGCGATAACGACGGGCTCTCCGACGGCACCGAGCTCGGCCTCGATTGCAGCGATCCCGACACCGACGTGTCGGCCGGACGCTGCATCGCTGACGGCGACGCCGGCGCCACGAGGACATCGCCGATCGATGCGGACAGCGACGACGGCGGCGTGAGCGACGGCTCCGAGGACGCCAACCTGAACGGCGTCGCGGACAACGGCGAGACCGACCCGACCCGCGGGCACGCCGCCGACGACGGCGAGAATAACGACCGGGATGACGACGGGCTGAGCGACGACCTCGAGGCGACGCTGGGCACGGATCCGGACGACGCGGACTCCGATGACGACGGCGTGCTGGACGGGCGCGAGCCGAACCCGGTCGACGACGCCGACGGCGACGGGCTCATCAACGCGCTCGACGTCGACAGCGACGACGACGGCCTCTATGACGGCACCGAGATGGGCCTCGGCTGCGACGGCCCGGGCACCGACGCGGACGCCGGCCACTGCGCGGCGGACGCTGACGGCGGGGCCACGACGACGTCGCCTGTCCACCGCGACACGGACCGGGGCGGCGCGACCGACGGCTCCGAGGACAGCAACCTGAACGGCGCGATCGAGGCCGGCGAGACCGACCCGACCGCTGGCCACGGGGACGACGACAGCCAGAACGTCGACGGCGACGGCGACGGGCTGAGCGACGATCTCGAGGTGTTCCTCGGCTCGGATCCCGAGGACCGCGACTCCGACGACGACGGCCTGCTCGACGGCGACGAGCCGAACCCGAGCGATGACGCCGACGGCGACGGGCTGCCGAACGTGCGCGACGCGGACAGCGACGGCGACGGGCTCTCCGACGGCACCGAGGCGGGGAAGGACTGCGCGGACGCGGACACCGATGCCGGCGCCGCGAGCTGCACGCCGGACGCCGACGGGGGTGCGACGAAGACGAGCGTGGTGAACCCGGACACCGACCGCGGCGGCGTGAGCGACGGCGAGGAGGACGCGAACCACAACGGCATGCTCGATGAGGGCGAGACCGATCCGAACAACCCCGCGGACGACCCCGGCGATCGGGACGGCGACGGGCTCTCGAACAGCGAGGAAGCAAGCCTCGGGACCGACCCGAACGACGCCGACAGCGACGACGACGGCGTGATCGACGGCGAGGAGATCGAGCCGGGCGCCGACAGCGACGATGACGGAAAGATCAACGCCCTCGACCCCGACAGCGACAACGACGGGCTCTTCGACGGCACCGAGCTCGGCAAGGATTGCTCGCACCCGGACACCGACGCCGCCGCGGAGAGCTGCATCCCCGACGCGGACGCAGGGGCCACGACGACCGACCCGATCAAGGCCGACACCGACGGCGGCGGCGTGATCGACGGCGAGGAGGACGCGGACCACGACGGGGTGGTCGACGCGGGCGAGCGCGATCCGAACAACCCGGCGGACGATCAGCCTGCGGAGTGCGAGCAGGACAGCGCTTGCGGCGCCGGGATGGTGTGCGACGAGGCCACGCAGGAGTGCGTCCCGGGCTGCCGCAACCCCGACAACACGATCGGCCCGTGCACCACACCGCTCCCCGGTGAGGGCGTCGTGGTGGAAGGCGGCGGCTGCGCCTGCACGGTGGGCGCGGACGGCGACGGCGGCCGCTCGGCGCCGTGGGCCTTGCTCGCGGCCGGCGCCTGCGCCGCCGCGCTGCACCGGCGCCGCCGGCGCAGCTGAGCTCTCCCCCCGGGCGGCGCCCCCCGCGCCGCGCAGCAGGGGGCGCCTGTGCTACAAACCAACGGAACAACTATGCTTTTATGCGAGGCGCGCCCGCCTGCGGGGCGCCTCCGCCTGCGGCGACCAATGCGCCGCGGGTTGCCATCGGCCGTCCGTGGCCTAACGATGTTTTCCCACGGGAGAGTGCATCTTGCCCCGACCTTCTGATTCCGTCGTCCGCGCCATCACGATGGATGGCGCTTTTCGCGTCATCACGGCGCTGACCACCGAGACCGTGCGGGGGGCCATCGCGGTGCAATCTGCGATCGGCGCGACCGCGCAGCGGCTGGGAGAGCTGATCACCGGCGCCATCCTCGTGCGCGAGGCGATGGCGCCGAACCTGCGGGTCCAGGCGATCGTCAAGGGCGCGGCCGGTCACGGGACCCTGGTGGCCGACTCGCACCCGGACGGCACGAGCCGCGGCCTCGTCAACCTGGGCAAGGGGGCCACGGCGGAGAGCGCGGTGGAGATCGGCGGAGGGTCGCTGCTGCAGGTCATGCGCACGCTGCCGAGCGGCATGCTCCACCAGGGGGTCGTCGAGATCCCGACCGCGGGCGGCATCTCCGCGGGCCTGATGACGTACATGCAGGAATCGGAGCAGGTCGTCTCGATGATCGCGGTGGCGACGCTGATCGGCGAGGACGGCGTCGGCGCTTCCGGCGGCTACCTCGTGCAGCTGCTCCCGGAGGTCGAGCGCGGGCCGCTCATGGTGATGACCGAGCGGCTCAAGGACTTCGAGCGCCTCGACGACGTCCTCGCGCACGAGGGAGCCTCGGCGGACGTGCTGCTCGGGGAGCTGCTTCACGGCATGCCGTTCTCACGGCTCGAGGACTCGCCGCTCAGCTTCAGCTGTCGCTGCAGCGAGCTCCGGGTGATGGCCACGCTGGCGAGCCTGCCGCGGAGCGACATCGAGGAGATGGTCACGGACGGGAAGGTCCTCGACATCCGCTGCGATTATTGCGGCAAGGACTACCAGGTGTCGCCGTCGCAGCTCCGCTCGCTGCTGACGACGAGCTGAGCCGCCGCGCGGCCGGCGGGCTACACGCCCACGCACGGGGTCACGCGGGCTCGCGGGGCGAGAGGCCGCGGATCACGAAGGCGATGACCCGCTCCATTTCCGCCTCGTCGTCCCACGCCGCGTCGGGAGCGATGTACACGCGGTGGACGATGTACCCCACGAACGTCGAGGCGACGCAGCGGATGACGAGGGGCGGCGGCCACCCGACGATCTGCCCTTCGCGCTGGAAGTGCTCGATCAAGGTGATCCCCTTCTCGAGGAGCGGCCCGAAGACCCTGCCGGCGATGCCGAGCCGCAGCTCGGCGTCGAACGGCAGCTCCTGCGCGAGGATGCGCACCAGCTGCGGGTGCGCGCGCACGAAGGCGATGCGCTCGGCGAGGAGCGCCCGCAAGAACGCCTCGAAGGTCGGGTACGTCGCGTCGAAGAGCGGGTCCATGGAGCGCGCCATCGCGGGCCCGACGAGCCGTTCGACGGCGGGACCGATGACGCCCAGGAGGAGGTCCCGCTTGCTCGGGAAGTACTTGAAGATCGTCGCCTCGGCGACCCCTGCGCGCCGCGCGATCTCCTTGGTCGCGGTCCCGTGGAAGCCCTGCTCGGCGAAGGCGGCCACCGCAGCGTCGACGATCTTCTTCTGCGCCTCGGTCAACGTGTCGTTCGGGCGCGGGCGTCGGCTCATCAGCGTCCTCTCTCCTCGACTTCTAGCAGCGCCGCGCGGCGGCTCGGGCGCGCTGCGGGCGGCGTGCGTTACGCGGCCTCGGCCCCGCGGGTGAAGAGCCGGTCGAGCGCCTGCCTGAGCTCGCGCTCGTCGAGCGGATCGCAGCGCACGCCGACGTAGCCGTCCGGCCGGACGAGGACGGCGGCTGCCGCCTCGGCGCCGTACGCCGCGTGGGCGCGCCCGTCCGGATCTGCGTACCGTCCGGCCTCGGGCGCGCCGATGACCAGCACCTTGAGGTCCGGCCGGCTGAGCTCCGCGGCGAGCCGCCGGGCGTGCCCGTACGCCTCGGTGTTCGCGCTGCCCTGGGGTGGACCGGCGAAGAGCAGCAGCGTGGATTCGACGCCGCGCATCAGCTCGAACAGGTGGACCTGCTGTCCCGCCGCGGTGCGCAGCAAGGCGTCCGGCGCGCGATCTCCGGCGCGGGGCCCGCGCTCCGGCGGGCGCCCGATCTGGATGGACAGCGGGCTCTTCCGGTATCGGATCTTGAGCTGCGAGACGAACCCCAGGATCCGGCGTTGCACGGCGGCGACGCCGATGGCGCGGATCATCAGGCGCGGCGCGACGATGCGCAGCGCCCGGCCCATGAGACCGTGTCCGGCCATGAGCCCGAAGAGGCGGTCTGTGAAGTCGATCAGCCGGCGCGCGACGGGCAGCCGCTCCATCTCGTAGGTGTCGAGCAGCCACGCTGGCATCCTGCCCTGCTCGACGGCCGCGAGCTTCCACGCCAGGTTGTACGCGTCCTGGATTCCGGTGTTCATCCCCTGCCCGCCGGCCGGGCTGTGGATGTGCGCCGCGTCGCCGGCGAGGAACACGCGCCCCTTGCGCAGCCGCGTGGCGACGCGGTGGTGCAGCCGGTAGCGCGAGAGGACGTTCGCTCTCTGTATCTTGAACGGCGTGGGGATCATCGAGCGCATCACGCCTTCGAACTCCTCGAGCGAGAGCGACGCGCCGTGCGCCGGCGACGCTTCGGGCAGGATAAGGACGATCCGGAACCGGTGGCTTCCGGGCACGGGGAAGGCCGCTGCGAGGCCCCGGCGCGAAGGGCTGATATAGATGTCGCCGTCCGGCAGCGGCCAGTCGATGACGAGGTCGCCGAGCATGCAGTGATCGTCGTAGGTGTCGCCCTCGAAGGCGATGTCTGCGCCCTGGCGGACGGCGCTGCGCGCGCCGTCGCAACCGAGGAGCCACTTCGCGCGCACCACCTCGGTGTTCCCGTCGCCCCTGCGGAGCGTGCATGTGACGCCGGCGCTGTCCTGGGTATAGGAAGCGAGCTCGACGCCGCGCTCGACCGTCACGCCCAGCTCCGGGAGCCGCGACCCGAGGACGCGCTCGGTGTCGAACTGCTGGAGGACGAAGATGCCTGGAACGAACGTGGAGAGCTCCGGGAAGTCGAAGATCGGCAAGCGTGCGCGCTGGCCGTTCGAGAGGAGGACGTTGAGCCCTCCGACGCGCGTGGCGTGCGCCAGCGCGGCGTCTGCGATCCCCATGCTGGTGAAGATCTCCATCGTCCGCGTCTGCACCACGAGCGCTCGCGAGTGATCGGGCGGAGGTTCCAATGCCTTGTCCACGATCCGCACGGTGAGCCCGCGCCGAGCAAGCTCTCCGGCCATCGTCAAGCCCGTCGGACCTCCACCGACGACCAGCGCATCCACAGCTTCTGTCATAGGCCGCCTCCAGATTGGTGAGTGAGCATTCACTCACTTTATGTGGGTACCCTCTTCGGTTGGCAAGGTGCACGGTCAACCGAACCGGGGTTGAGCTCGCCCAGCTGCGTCGACCGGCGTCGACCGCACCGGGGTTGAGCCGCCGACCGAGGTTGAGCCGCCGACCGAGGTTGAGCCGCCGACCGAGGTTGAGCCGCCGACCGAGGTTGAGCCGCCGACCGAGGTTGAGCCGCCGACCGAGGTTGAGCTGCCGCCGACCGAGGTTGAGCTGCCGCCGACCGAGGTTGAGCTGCCGCCGACCGAGGTTGAGCCGCGCCGCGCCGCCACATTCAACAGGAACGGATCTTGAAGCCCACCAGCGAACTCCCCGCTCACCCGCCCCGCCCTCGCTCGGCAGACCGTGCCGCGTGCTCGCTCGGCGAGGTCTTCGTGCGATGGTCGCCGCATGCAAGAGGTCCACGTCAACGTCTACATCCACGCCCCGGTCGAGCGGGTCTTCGACGCGGTGGCTGACCACGAACGCTTCCTGCGCTCCGGGGACGGCACCCACACGAAGATCGTCCGGCCAGGGCTCACCGAGCACAACGGCCTCGGTGCCCTCCGCGAGGTGCGCGTCGGGAAGCGGATCCGCTACGTCGAGGAGATCACGGCCTTCGAGCGGCCCTCCTCGTTCGACTACCAGATCGTCGAGAGCACGCAGCCGCTCCGGCACCAGGGCTCGCGTCTCCGCTTCACCCCGCGCGGCGAGGGCACGGAGATCGACTGGACATCGCGCTTCGACATCCCGCTGCCGCTCGTCGGCAAGCCGCTCGGATCGCTCGCCAGGCGCATGTTCATCGCGGCGTTCACCGAGCTGCTGCTCGCTGAAAAGGCGCGGCTCGAGGCCTCGCAGCCCGCGCGCGCCACCTGACCCCCCTCGCGCGCTCCCCGACAGGCAGCGCCTGGTCTTCATGCCCCCTTCCCCTGGACGTGAACGACGGCTGAGCGGACCGATTAAGCTGCTGGCCTCAACTTCCTTCCGTTCGGCCTTCGGCCTTGGTCGAGCGGTCGCAGGGGTGTTCAAGATACGACCGAAGGCAAGGTGTGCGTTACTGCTCGGCCCGATAACCTCGGGAGCAGCTCGTATCCGGGGTTCCAGGGGGAAGGTGTCGACGAGGGCAGGAGCGCCGCCGCAGCTGGGCAGCCGCGGCAATCGAGTCGAACGAGTCAACAGATCGAGCTCCTGGCGCGAAGGGAACCACCGCGCTCTGTGCCATCTCGCTCCTGACGCTCGTGGCATGTGCCCAAGGCTCCAGCCTGGACGGCGAGAACCCAGGAGCCGGCGAGCAGATCGGCCAGCTCCACGACGAGCAGCACGACAGGCACCGGCGGCGGCAGCGCCACGAGCTCCACCACCGCGAGCTCCACCACCGGCGCTCGAGCTGCAATATGCTGCGAGGGACACCACCGTCGAGTCCCAGCATCTGTCGTTCATGGTACAGGTCAAGAACACGGACGATGCGAGCATCGCGCTCAGCGATCTGACGATTCGCTACTGGTTCACGGCCGACGTCGCGAATGTGGATCTCAAGAACGAGTGCGACTTTTCGTCGATCATCGGCGGATGCGCCAGCGTCACCAGGACGTTCGGCGTGGCATCGGGCACGAAGGCCGATCACTCTCTCGAGCTCGGTTTCCTCGCCGCCGCAGGTAGCATCGCCCCGAACGTCACGTCCGGAAATGTGCAGATCCGCATCTACAACGGCGACAATTACGACCGCATGACGCAGACCGACGACTACTCCTTCGGCACCAACACCGCCTTCATGCCTTTTGAGCGGGTCACCGTGTACCACGACGGCGTGCTCGCCTGGGGAACAGCGCCTTGACTGGCCACGAGAACGAGCTCCACGTCCTGCGGGAGCGAGCTCTACATCGATAGCCGCCCCGGGCGAGCGCTCGCCGGACCTCGGCGTACGGTCAGCCCCGGAGATCGATCTCAGGACGGATCCCCCGCCGACCAGACCCTGACCAGGCCAGCCTGACCTGGCTCCCAGGGCCTGCCGCCCTGTGCGGACGCGCGCCCCTCCACGCCCTTCGATGCCCTGTGGCGGCCTGACTCGCCGCGCGCGCACGCCACACCCCGCAACATGCCGTTACACGCCCTGGCCCGTCCCAGGTTGCCGCGATGTAACCAATTTTCCATGGAATTCCGTCCCGTCATGGGACGCGAGCGCTCCCGCGCCGTCTGGAGACGGGCAGCCCGGGCGGCACCATCCTTGAATGGGTCTCGCTCGGACCCTGAACTCTATGGCTGCCACCGCGCGCGCAACGCCTCCTCCCCCGTCGTCCCACACCCGGCCTGTGCAAGCCCCGATCTCGCGTGATGCGCCGCGGAGCGGACCGCGGCTCGGACACGGCCTCGAGCCGTTCGACCCCCTGAAGCGGCGCGCCGCGGACACACCTGGCCTCATCAGCTTCGCGGGCGGGCTGCCCGCCCCGGGCGAGTTCCCGCGCTCGAAGCTCGCGGCCTCGTTCGTTCGCGCTCTTCAGAACCCAGGCTGCCCGGCGCTCCAGCGTGCTTGGCCCGAGGGCGACGAGGACCTCCGCGCCTGGATCGCCGGGCAGCTGCGCCGGCGCGGCGCCCAGGTGGCTCGCGACGACGTCATCGTGACCAGCGGCGCACAGCAGGCCGTGTCCCTCGCCGCGCAGCTGGTCCGCGGATCGCGCGCCAGGATCGGCGTCGACCGCGAGAGCTCCCCCGGCGCGCTCGATCGGTTCCAGGAGCTCGGCGCGACGGTCGTCGACGGCGGCAGCAACGTCGACGCCTATTACCTCATGCCCGCCGTCTCCAACCCGCGTGGACGCACGCTGTCACGCAGCGATCGAGCCAGGGTCCTCTCGACCCTCCGGCCCATCATCGAGGACGACGCTTACGCGGATCTGTCCTTTGACGGCGCCGCCCCGCGGCCGCTCCTGGCCGAGGCGCCCGATCGCGTGTTCCACGTCGGGACGTTCTCGAAGACGCTCTGCTCCGGCCTCCGCGTCGGCTGGCTCGTGCCCCCGCGCTCGCTCCGGGCCGAGGTCCTCCAGCTGAAGCAGTCCGCCGATCAGCAGGCGGCCAGCCTGCCGCAGGCCATCCTGGAAGACTACCTCCGCACAGAGGACTTCGATCAGCGGCTCGTGCGCCTGCGGGAGTTCTACGGTCGCCGCGCCGCCCGCATGGAGCGGGCGCTCCGAAAGCACCTGCCCGGCTGGCGGTTCGACCCGCCCGCCGGCGGCTTCGCGATCTGGGTCGAGCCCGACGCCGAGCCGAACGAGGCCTTCTTCCTGGCCGCCGCCATCGAGCACGGCGTCGCCTTCGACCCGGGCTCGCTGTTCCGGGCTCACGGCGCCGTGCGCCCGTTCGCCCTCCGGCTCTGCTTCTCCTCGGTGGCGTGCGACGAGGACCTGGACGAGGGCGTGCGCCGCCTCGCGCGGTGCTGGGCCGAGGTCGCGTAGCCTCGCCAGCGGGCGCCGATTCACGAAGGCGCCCTGCACGACCTCTCTCCCTCTCTCCTTCAACTCCCTCTCTCCTTCACTCGCTCCCTGCTCTCTTCTCCTCCTCTCCGAGGGCAGCACCGCGGCGGCGGCCTGCGCATGCCGCCGACCCCGCGCAGGGCGCGGCCTCACTGCGCCAGCGGGCCGCCTGGCTTGTGCGGGACGGGCGGACGGCGATCGAGCAGCTCCCGCGCCGCGGCTCGGACGACCGCGGGCACGTCCGCCGCCGCCGCGAGCCGCAGCAGCTCGGGCCGCAGGAGGAGGCGCACCATGGGCACCGCGATCTCCTGCGGCGCGCCCGGGTTCTGCACGATCGCCATGCGCACCCGCGCGCGCTGCGGCCACTCGGGGTGCTTCGCGATCTCCGTCAGGACCTCCGCGTTCGCCGGGCGGCGCGCCGCGAGGCGGACGACGTCATCCTCGGTCAAGCGCGGGTTGGCGAGCAGGTTGCGGATGACCAGCGGGTGCGGGTCCCGGAGCAAGGCGTCGAAGGCCGCGCGGGTCGGCCGCCGGGCCAGCGCGCGCCGCTCGCCGAGCGTGAGCGCGCGACCGGCGCTCGACGTGGCGAGGAGCCGCTCGTCCGGCGCCGGCGAGGCCGGCTGCGCCTCGGGCCGCCGCGCCTTGCGGCGCAGGAGGCGCGAGAGCGGCAGCAGGGCATGGGAGGACGCGAGCTCGCGGAGCTGCTCGACGCGCTCCGAGAGCGCAGGATCCACGAGGACCGGCACGACGGCGCCCAGCACGTCGCGCGCGAGGGGGTTGGCCTGCTCGGCGTCGCGGCAGAGGTCGTCGAGCGCGCGGGCGACGGAGGGGAGATCGGCGCGCAGCACCTCGCTCCGCAGGAACGCGACCCGCAGCCGGAGCTCCTTCAAGGACGAGACAGCTCGCCTCCATCGTCCCGCCAGCGCATCCACGCCGTCAATCTACATCGCCGGCGTCCCGGCGTGGAGCGCGTGCCAGGCAGTTTGCGCTACGCAACGTGCGCGGGGCGGTTATCCTGCGCCGCGCCATGAGGGGACGGCGCAGCCGATCCCTGATGACTGACGGGGACGGCGCAGCCGATCCCTGATGACTGACGGGGACGGCGCAGCCGATCCCTGATGACTGACGGGGACGGCGCAGCCGATCCCTGATGACTGACGGGGACGGCGCACCCCATCCCCGTCTCGAAAGGGAGGAGTCGCATGTCCGAAAAGGTTTCGTTCCCCGCGAAGGACGGGTCCTCGGCGACCGGCGAGATCGTCTGGCCGAAGCAGGGGGACAAGTCGCCCGCCGTCGTCCTGATCCAGGAGTGGTGGGGCGTGAACGACCACATCCGCTCTCTGCTCGACCGGCTCGCCGCCGCCGGGTTCATCGCCCTCGCGCCCGACCTCTACCACGGCAAGACCACCAAGGACGCCGCCGAGGCCAACCGGCTGATGACCGAGCTCGACAAGCCGCGCGCCCTCGAGGAGATCGCCGGCGCCGCCCGCTTCCTGTCGGCGCACGAGCGGTCGACCGGCAAGGTCGGCGTCATCGGGTTCTGCATGGGCGGCGCGCTGAGCTTCGCCGCCGCCGCGACGATCCCCGAGCTCGCGGCCGCGGTGCCCTTCTACGGCGTCCCGAGCCCCGCGCCCGACTACACGCGCGTCAAGGCGCCGATCCTCGCCCACTTCGCCGCGCGCGACGGCTGGGCGACGCCGGCCGCCGCCGAGGCGATCCAGAAGGAGCTCGCCGCCCGCGGCCAGTCCATGGAGCTCCACGTCTATGACGCCGACCACGCGTTCGCGAACGACACGCGCCCCGAGGTCTACGCCCCCGAGGCCGCGAAGCTCGCGTGGGAACGGAGCATCGCGTTCCTGAAGCAGCACCTCGCCTGAGCGCGACGCCTCGGTCCTCCCCGGGGATCCGCGGGGCGCGCGGGGCGTCAACCGGGCGCGTTCTTTGCCGCCGCGCAATGAACCCTGATATACACGCTTACATGGCCCTCCCCCCGGTACTGCCGGGCTCGATCCAGCAGGCGGAGTCGCCGATCGACCGCGCGCTCTCGCTGGCACTCGCGGGAGAGCGGGACGCCGCGCTGCGCTGGGCCGCTGCGCTGGTCCGGCACGACCCGACGATGCCGTCGGCGCTCTGCCTCTGCGGGCGCCTCCTCGGCGAGCTGAACCGGCAGGAGGCCGCGCGCGAGGCGTGCGCTACCGCGATCGCCCGCGCGATCGACCTCGAGAACCTGCCGCTCGCCGTGGCGGCCGCGCGCGAGAGCGAGCGCTTCGGCGGCGATGCCGGGCCCGGGCTCGACCTGATCGCCGAGGCGTTCTGCCGGGACTCGCCGCGGCTCGGCGAGGGCGCGCCGCCGCCGCCGCCCCTGCCGGCCGCCGAGGCGTTCCAGCCGCTCGCCTCCGTGCTCACCGGCGCGCTCCTGCTCAACAAGGCGACGGAGATCCTCCACGACGCCACACGCAGGCTGGCCGCCCAGGCCGATCACCCCGGGATCGCGCCCCAGCCGGTCTTCTCGTCCGTCGGGCGCGACGCGCTCCGCGCCCTGTGCGCCGCCTTCACGCCCGTCTGGGTGGCGGCGGGGACGACCGTGATCGAGCAGGGCGCCGCGCGCAGCGAGGCCTACTTCGTCGCGCGCGGGGAGCTCGAGGCGCGGCGCCGGCGCGGGGACGAGGAGATCCTCCTCGCCCGGCTCACGAACGGCGCCATGTTCGGCGAGATGGCGCTGCTCTCCCGGGCCCCGCGCACCGGGAGCGTCGTCGCCACGCGGCCCTCCATCGTGCTCGAGGTGAAGCGCGACGCGCTCGACGACATCGCGCAGCGCGAGCCCGAGGTGGGCCTGGAGCTCGCGGCCTACTGCCGGGACCGCATGGTCGAGAACCTCGTCCGGATGAGCGACGTGCTCCGCGGCGTGCCCGAGGCCAGCAGGCCCGCGCTCGTGAAGCGGTTCCGCACGCGCACCTTCGAGAAGAACGAGCGGCTGCTCGTCCAGGACGAGCGGCCCCCCGGCCTGTTCCTCATCGCCTCCGGAGAGGTCGCCGTCGTCCGGCGCGACGCGGCGGACGACGCCCGCGTCGAGCCGCTCGTGCTCTCGACGCTCGGCCCCGGCGACGTCGCCGGCGAGATCGCGATGGTCCTCCGCCGCGCGGCGAACGCCGATGTGATCGCCGTTCACCCCACCGTGACGCTGTACCTACCGGCCACCGAGTTCATGGGTCTGGTCGAGGATCACCCGGCCGTGCTGGCGCAACTCTACAAGCTCGCCGTCCAGCGCGACGACGAGACCACGAGCATCATGGCCGAGGAGGTCTCCGTGGCCGAGGACTTCGTGTTGATCTAGGGTACCGATCCGATCGAAAAATTGACGAAACGAACCACGGATGCGCGGAGGTTTTGTTGTTGTCGCTTCTGTGTCTCTGTGGTTCAAACTCTCTCTCGCGCGGCGTTTCAACCTGTTCGGTGCTCTAGCGACGTCCTGCGAGCACGCGGCGGGTGCACCGATTGACGCTCCGCGCCACGCCCCGTAGACTTTCGGTCTACCCGTTGTTGTCGTTGACCAGCACTGAACAACCACCAGCGTAGGGAAGGCCACGCGCGCACACAGGTCCTGCGACAATGACGACGAACGCGTTCGGGCTGGAGGGACAGGTGCTGGTCGGCCGGTATCGGCTGCTCCGCCCTCTCAGCTCGGGCAGCATGGGGACCGTCTGGCGCGCGGACGATCTCACGCTGGGCTCGCCGGTCGCGATCAAGATGCTCGGGCCTCTCTATGCGAAGGACGAGACGGTCCGCGCGCGCTTCTACCAGGAGGCGCAGGCGGCGGCGGCGCTCCGCAGCCCGAACGTCGTGCAGATCCTCGATCACGGCGTCGAGAACGACGTCCCCTTCATCGCGATGGAGCTCCTCGAGGGCGAGGACCTCGCGCACCGGCTCGAGCGTGTCGGCGCGCTCGAGCCGGCCGATACGGCGCGCATCTTCGCCGACGTCGCGCGCGCCGTGCGCAAGGCCCACGACGCCGGCATCGTCCACCGCGACCTCAAGCCCGACAACATCTTCCTCGCCCGCGACGACGACCGGGAGGTGGCCAAGGTCCTCGATTTCGGCGTCGCCAAGACGCGCCTGTCCGGCAAAGAGGGCATCGGGACGCAGGCGGGCGTGCTGATCGGGACGCTGCCGTACATGAGCCCTGAGCAGGCGCAGGGCGCGACCGTCGATTACCGGTCGGACCTCTGGGCGCTCGGGGTGATCGCGTTCGAGTGCGTGTGCGGCCGGGCGGCGATCACCGCCGAGGCGCCTGGCGCGATGATCCTCGAGATATGCAGTGATCCGCTGCCTGTCCCCTCGAAGGTGGCGTCTGTGCCCGTGCCGCCGGCGTTCGACGAGTGGTTCATGCAGGCGTGCAGCCGTGACCCGAACGGGCGGTTCGCCTCGGCGACGGCGATGGTCGACGCGCTGCGCGACGCGCTCTTGCCGCCCGGCGACGCGCAGGAGGGCGGGCGGGCCTCGGTGAGCTCGATCCCCGCGAGCGCGGGCGCCGCGTCGCCCTCCGTCCCGCCGATCTCCGCTGCGCCGCTCTCCGCCGCGCCGCTCTCCGGTCCGCCGATCTCCACCTCCCCGCTCTCCGTCTCGCCGGATGGGAGCGTCGCCTCGTCGCCGGGCCTCCACGACGAGGCCGGGGCCGACTCGAGACCTCGCCGCAGGATGCCGGTCCCGGCCGTCGCGCTCGGCCTCGCGGCCTCGGTCCTCTGCGGGGTGCTCTTCATCGGCTGGCGCGCGCTCGAAAACGACCCGATCCCGCGCGCCCCGCCGTCCGGCGCGGCCTCGCCGCCGGGGACGCTCGAGACAGTCGCCGCCCCGGCGAACAATCCGCCGGCGGAAGCGAATTCGCCGAGGGGGGCGCCCGAGCTCGCGCCTCCCCAGGACACGACGCCCGCGGCGACCTCGACGCCTGCGCCCCGCGCCGGCTCCGCGCTGGCGGCGGCCAGCGCTCCGGACGAGGCCGCCTCCTCCGCCCAGACGGCGCCCGCTCGCCCGGGCAGGGCCGCGTCCTCCTCGCCGCGGCCCAGGCCCTCGTCGGCGGCCCCGCCCGCGGCCTCCAGCGCGACGCGCTCCAGGTCCGACCGCCTCGGCTTCTGAGGAGACGAATGCGCGCGCGATCGAGGGTCTCGGGCACCGCCACCATCGCGCTCGCGCTCGCGCTCGCGCTCGCGACCACCGCGCGGGCGGCCGACGTCGACCCCGCCACCATGAACGCCGCCCGGGCCCTCGCCGAAGAGGGCCTCGACCTCTTCGACAGGGGCCAGTACGCGGCGGCGCTCGACAGGTTCGGGCGCGCGGACCAGCTGATCCAGGCGCCGACGATCGACCTCTATGCCGCGCGGTGCCTCGAGCAGCTCGGGCGCCTCATCGAGGCCTCCGAGCGCTACCTGCAAGTGAGCCGCACCTCGCTCGATGCCTCGGCCAGCGACGTCTTCAAGGCCGCGGTCGCCGACGCCGGGAAAGCGTACGACGATCTCAAGCCACGGATCCCCAGGCTCTCCGTGGGGGTGCGCGGCGCCCCGGAGCGCGAGGTGCGGATCACCATCGACGGCAAGCCGATGCCACCCGCGCTGGTGGGGGTCAGCCAGCCTGTCGATCCTGGCGAGCACGTCGTCGAGGCCGCGTGGGCGGGGCGTGTCGTCCGGCGGGAGGTCGCGCTGCAGGAGCGGCAGGAGGCGGCGCTCGCGCTCGAGTTCCCCGTCGGTGTCCGCCCCCCTATCGTCCTCCCCCCGCCCGCCGGCCCGGCGCCGGGCACCACGCAGCGCGTGCTCGGCTGGACCGCCGTCGGCACGGGCGCCGCGGCGCTCGTCGTCGGCGGGATCACGTTCGGCATCACGAGCGCGCGGCGCAGCGAGCTGATCGACCTCGGGTGCACCGAGGACGTCGTGTGCCCGGACACGCCGACGACGCGCGACAAGCTGGGCTCGTACAACGACCTGCGCCTCGTCCCTGCGCCGGCGTTCATCGTGGGCGGGGCGCTCGCCGCGGGCGGCGTCGCGCTGCTCCTCACCGCACCGTCCTCGGCGGCGAGGCCCAGGGGCGCAGCGGTCCGTCCGTGGATATCGCCGTGGGGTGCCGGGATCGCGGGGGTGTTTTGATGAAACGCAACGGCTTCATGGTCCTTTGCGGCGCGCTCGGCGTGGCCGGCGCGCTGGGCGGGTGCTTCGATCAAGGCGTGCTCGTGCCGGGCGCCATCAGCGGCGGCGGCGCCGCGCAAGGGGGGATGGGCGGCGCGGGCGCCGCGGGAGGCGCGGGCGGCACGGGCGGCGTGGGAGGCGCGGGCGCTGCGGGAGGTGCGGGCGGCGCGGGCGGCGCAGGCGGCAACGAGCCCTGCGATCCTTGTTATACAGGCCCCGAGTCGACCAGGAGAGTCGGCGAGTGCAAGGACGGCTGCCTGCGCGGCGGCTCCTGCGTCGACGAGGTGCTGCCCAGGGCCGAGGCCTGTACGACGAAGGCGAATGACGAGAACTGCGATCGGGTGGCGGAGTGCACCGGAGCGCACGAGTGGAGCACCCAGCTCGGAGCGAACGGCGAGCAGATCGGGTATGACGTCACCTTCGACAGGGAAGGGAACCTCCTGATCGCGGGTGCCTTCAGCACCAGCCTGGATTCCGTCGGCAGCCAGGGAGCGTTCGACGGCTTCGTCGTCAAGCTCGCTCCTGACGGCGCGAAGGA
The DNA here is from genome assembly GCF_051527395.1 of Sorangium sp. So ce281. Classification (NCBI taxonomy): domain Bacteria; kingdom Pseudomonadati; phylum Myxococcota; order Polyangiales; family Polyangiaceae; genus Sorangium; species Sorangium sp. So ce281. The sequence goes on along the minus strand of NZ_CP150322.1, from coordinate 82,162 downwards.
ATGGTCGAAGGCGTTCGGGGGGAACGGCTCGGATGTTTGCAATCGCGTGGCGCTCGACAAGAACGGCGGCGTGATCCTGGCCGGGACCTTCGAAAACACACTTAACTTCGACGGGACGCCGCTCACGAGCAGGGGCAGCTCGGACGTGTTCGTGGCGAAGCTCGACGCAGAGGGCGCCCTGGACTGGATCAAGACCATTGCCGGTCCGAGCGTCGATAGAGTTTACGGGCTCGCGGTGGATCCGGACGACAACATCGTCGTCGCTGGCAGCTTCACCGACTGGGCCGACGTGCTGGGCGGGCGACAGCTGGGCGGGGAGCGCCTGACGGGAGGTGGAGAGGACATCTTCGTCGCGAAGATCGACGCCCTCGGAAACCTCGCCTGGAGCAAGAGCTTCGGCGATACGACCGCTGAGGTCGCGAACGACGCTGCCATCACGCCCGACGGAGGCGTGGTCCTGGTCGGCCGCATCGCGGGCAAGGTGTACTTCGGGACGACGCTCCTCAATGCTCAGGGCGACGACGCCTTCATTGCGAAGCTCGACGGGGGCGGGGCGCCGCTCTGGGCCAAGATCTTCGGCGACACCATGGGCCAGGAATTTGCGGCGGTCGCGGTGGACGCGAAGGGGGACATCGTCGTCGCAGGGAGCACGGGGGGAACGATCAACTTCGACGGAGCGCCGCGGAGATACGCCGGAGGAAAGGACGCGGTCGTCGCCGCCTTCACCGCGGAGGGCAAGCACCTCTGGAACCGTCTGTACGGCGATGCGGACGATCAGAAGGCGCTGGGGGTGGCGGCCGACCAGGCGGGCAACGTCATCGTGGTCGGAGAGTTCAAGGGCTCCATCGACTTCGGCGCCCCGAGCCCGAGGCTCCAGGCCCTCGGCGGCAACGACGCCTTCTTCGCGAAGCTCGCTCCGAACGGCGATACGGCCTGGGCCAAATCGTTCGGCGACGCGGCGGAGCAGCGCGCCCGGGCCGTCGCCGTGGACGAGCTGGGAACCATCGCGCTGACGGGCAGCTTCAGCGGCAGGATCGATCTCGGGGGGGACCCCATGATGAGCTCCGAGGGCCCCGACGCCTTCGTCGCCAAGCTGAAGCCCTGACGGCCACCTCGCGACGAGACGCGCTCGCCCTCGGCCCCCGCGGAGACGCGGCGGTGGCCGGACTACGGCCGCAAGTGGCCGGAATCGTTGGCTCGCTCGGGGCGCTTCCGCTCGCTGCCCGGAGGCGGCCCTCGCTCCGCGCCGACAGCACCCGTGTTGCCGGCGCGTGGTGCAGGACCTCCGTTGGACCAGGGGACGCGTCGAGGTCCAGTGAGCGATCCATGCACCAGAACAAGTGATCCACCCGGATCTCGCGCGACTCGCCTCTGGAGCGCCTCGCGAGTCCTCGTTTTGCGGTGAGAGTCCTCATTTTGCGGTGTGAGCCACCGCTTTGCGGTGGGAGTCCTCGCTTTGCACCGCTGTTTGCTTCACGGACGATGCACACGGTGCCAAGTCGGGGCGCGCTCACCTGGCATCCCACTTGCTTAGAGGCCCCCCCACTTGCTTAGAGGAGGAATCGCTCACGCAGGAGGAGGTCGCGCGCGATGATGAACACGCAACAAAGCCCGGGAGTGCTCTACCAGGGGACGAGAGGGCCCACCAGCATCGCGCCGGTCGCTGCCAGCGTGCCGCCCATGTCGGGCTCGGGGGACCTTGAACGCGAGCTCGAGGCGATCGCCCAGGGCGTGCGGCAGAAGCGGCGGGGTCGGTTCGTGTTCGGGATGGGTCTGGTCGTGGCGGCCGTGGCCACGGTCGCGGTGACCACCTTCGCCGGCAAGGTGAAGGAAGCCGAGGCGGCTCAGGCCGAGGCGGTGGCCGCCCGCGTGGCCGAGCAGGACAGGATCGCGCAGCTCAACCTCCAGCTCGACGAGCGCAGCCGGAAGATCACCGAGCTTACCCTCGCGCTCGACGCCGCCAAGAGCGACGCGGAGAAGGCGCAGAAGGCGTTCGCCGATTACAAGGCGACGGAGGCGACCAAGGCGCTGGCGCAGGGCGACGACGTGGCCGACGCAAAGACGTCGAGCATCAAGGGAACCGCAACCCTCCGCGGCCGAGCGGCGACGTCCGGCAAGGCGGCGCGGGGCGTCAGCGCGGCGGCGCCGGCCAAGAAGGGCGCAAAGGGCGGAAAGTGCGTGTGCAAGGCGGGCGATCCGCTCTGCGGCTGCCTGTGAGCCCCCGCTCGCGGCTCATTCCTCGTTGATTCTCTTCACTCTCTCCGGACACAGCCGACAGGACGAAGACACCGGCGCGCGCGGCGCCGGGCGAACCGCGGGCCGTCGAGGTGCCCTGCGCCGAGGAGCGCAGCGTCTCGGCCGGGCTCACGGCACGTTCGCCGCACCAGGGGTGATCGTCGCGCAGAGCGCCCAGTCGGCGGCGGCCTGGTTCGTGTCCGTCCCGTCGGGCAGGCGGCAGAGCGAGCCAGCCGCCATGCCGCCGTCCGCCACCGTGGCCGGCAACGCGCCGCCTTCGACGAGGCTCACGCTGGCGCCCCCGATCGTGACGGCGGTGATGCTCCCCTCGTAGGAGAGCGCGTCGATCACGGCCCCTGAGTTGGTGTTTATCAGCGCGATCCCGTCGGGAGCCCCGTTCTGCACCCGATCGGCCTGCGCGCCCGGGAAGGCGATCGTCACCGCACCTTCCGCCACGACGCCTGGCATGGTGTCGGTGCCGACCACCGCCGTGCTGCCGACGACGAGGTACTGGCCAGCCGCGAGCGTACCGGCGGAGCTCAGATCGAGCGTTCTGTAGGCGGAGGGCGCGCTGCTGGATCCATCGACCAGCACGAGCGCATGGCCCACGAGATCCACGGGCGCGCCCGCGCCATTGTAGATCTCGATGAACTCGGCTCCATCTCCGCCCGGCTGATCGTAATCCACCTCGTTGATCACGAGCCCCGCCGTCGCGGCCACCGCCACGAGGTCCTCGACGCCGCGCGGCTCGACCTTCGAGTCCTGGTTACGGTGGACGAGGATGCCGCGGATGCTCGCGAAATGATCCCCTTTCGCCGGGAAGGGGTTGGCCCGGTACAGGAGGTCGTCCACGCGCAGATCGCCTGTGACGATGAATTCATGAACCGTCGTGTCGAGCCCGATCACCGTGACGCCCCCCATTTCGACGAGGGCCCCCTCGAGCTCGGCGGCGCGCGCGCCGCCCGTCGCGATGTCGACCAGCGCGACGGGCTCCGGCGCCGGCGCCGCCTCGCCGAGCGACGCGATCACCTCGACAACGGCGGACCCGAGCTGGATCTGCCCGAAGTAATTCGAGATCACCGCGCTCGTGATCCGCACGCGATCGCCGACGAGCACCGTGTTCTGCGGGCTGTACACGTAGACGCCGGAGTACGCCGGCCCCGCGTACCCCGGGTCGCCCGGCTTCGCCTGGACGAAGAAGCCGCTCGCGTGCTTCCCGGTCACGAGCGCGTTCTCCAGGGCCACCGTCTCGCCCTCCGCGCGCGTGCCGTCCTTGAGTTCGTAGATCGCCACCGCGCAGCCCAGGGCCCCGGGGTTCGCCTGGTCCGGGCACAGGTCGCACGGGTCGCCCTTGCCGTCGCCGTCCGCGTCGGCCTGGCCGGGGTTCTGGAGGTTCGGGCAGTTGTCCGCGCCGTTCGGCGCGCCGTCGTTGTCGGCGTCGTTCGGGTCCGGCGGCGAGCAGAGCGTGCTGCCCGCGTCGAGCGGGCACGCGTCGCAGGCGTCGCCGTCGCCGTCGCCGTCGAAGTCCGCCTGGCCCCCGTCGTCGAGCGGCCGGATCGGGTTGAAGACGCTCGGGCAGTCGTCCGCGCCGTTCTCGATGCCGTCGCCGTCGAGATCCGCGTCCGTCGGCTGCCCGGTGTAGACGGTCGAGCCGTTCACCGAGGCGTTCAGGGGCGCGCTCTCCGCGCGCGACGGGGTGCAGAGCGGCTCGCCCTCGGGCTCGCCGCAGAAGAAGGCCGGGTAGATCTCGCCCGCCTGCTGCTCGAGATCCGCCAGCGTCATCCCGATCTCGTCCTGCAGACAGACCTGCTTCGACACGCCGCACACGTCGACCGCGTCGCACGCGCCCGCGCCCCGGACCGCGGACACCACGGCCGCGTCGCCATACAGGACCTTTCCGCCCCGCATCACGAGGACGACGTCCTCGGGATCGGCGGCGACGACCGCGCGGTGGCCTTCGCGCTCTCTGCCGTCGAAGATCGCGATGTCGGCGACCTTCCCCGTGGAGAGCGCGCCGATCACGTCGTCCGTCGCGGTGACCGCGGCGGCGCTTCCGGTGACCATCCTCCACAGCTCCTCCTCGGTGAAGAAGCCGTCGTAATACGTCTCGTTGAGCGCCGCCGCGCACCGGAGCTCGCGCAGGAGGTTCATCGATCCGGTCGCGATCCAGTCGGTGCCGAGCGCGATCTGCACCCCGAGGCGGGCGGCGGCGGTGACCACCGCGGTGTCGCCGTAAAGCGTGATGTTGGAGCGGGGAGACCAGATGAGCGCCGTGCCCTCCGCCGCCATCGCCGCGTAGTCGGGCGCGGTCAGGCCGATCCCGTGGATGAACGCGCTCTGCGGCTCGAGCACGTCGTTCGGCTCCGCCTTCAGGCAGACGAACTCGTTGCGCGCCGACGCATCGATCCCCTCGGCGACGTGAGGGCAATAGGCGTCCTCTCCCTCGACGTCCTTCCCTGTCACCATGTCGGCCGAGTAGCCGCAACCGCTCACGAGCTCGCGGCCGCCCGTGTCGTCGAGCGGGAACGTGTCGAGATGGACCGCGCTCTGGCCCAGGCCCTCCTGGTCGGCCCGGTCCAGGTTCCGGAGGAGGCCTGGCGCGCTCCCCGAGCCCACGATCGAGGTCGCGCCGCCCATCAGGAAGCGGAGCTCGCCCCAGCGGATCTGCGCCTGGCTGGCCATGCCGGGCGTGTCGATCCTCGTGTGCTTGTTGTTGCCGGTGCGCCAGTCGTGCCGGTGCTCATAGCGCTCCTCGGTCGGGGTATACGGGCTGTTCTGCGTGTACGTGAGGTGATCATGCGTGTTGATCAGCGCCGGGGAGACGACGCCGGTCGGGCACATGATCTCCGTCGCGCCCGCCGCCTCGCAATCGCAGCCGACGCACGCGATCGCGCCCCGCTCGTCCACGAGCACCCGCCCGCCCCGGTACACCCTGCCCGGGGCCAGCACGACGCCCCGGATCAGCGTCGCGCCCGCGCCGGCGACCACCTCGCACGTCCCCTGCGCGAGCGGCAAAAGCTCCTCGCAGGCGGTCTCCTCGGCCGGCGTCTTCCTGCAGTCGACCTCGCAGCCGTCGCCCGTCGCAACGTCCCCGTCGTCGCACTGCTCCCCCGGATCGATGGCGCCGTCGCCGCAGCGCGGGGGCACCTCGATCTCGCACGCCGCCGAGCAGCCGTCCCTGGCCGCCGTGTTGCCATCGTCGCACGCCTCGCCCGCGTCGAGCGCGCCGTCGCCGCAGCGGGGCGCCGCTGGCTCCTCGCGCTGGCACGTCGGCGAGCAGCCGTCGCCCTCCGCGGTATTGCCGTCGTCGCACGCCTCGCGCTCGTCGACCACGCCGTCGCCGCAGACGCCGAAGCCGTCGCCCGCGCCGTCGTGCCCGCAACCATTGAAGAACAAAAATCCGACGTGCACGGCCATCCGCCGCGCGACGCGCGCCGAGCTGTGAGGCATGCCTCCCCTGTCGGCGACGAGGGCGCTCGAGTTGCCTTCAAACGACGCGGCGGCAGCGCACCATCGCGATCGCGCCGAGCGCGAACAACGCGAGCCACCCCACAGCTGGCCGCGTTCCGCCTCCGCTGGTCGCGCCCGCGGCATAACTGCAGGAGCTCGCGCGCCGCTTTCCGTCGATCGGCCGCCCGACCTGCCCGCTGCTGCCGGGCGGCGAGCCGGCTGCAACGCCGCCGCCGCTCGAACCGCTCCCCCCGCCGCCGCTCCCCGACCCCCCGCCTTGCGCCGTCGGCTCGCACTTGTCGGCCGAGTTGCTGAACGCGGCGAGCGCGAGCTTTTCCACGCCGGCCTCGTCGACGAGGCCGAAGGGCTGCTCATCGAGCGGCGCGTCCTGGAAGCTGGCCCAGACCACACCGGCGACGTCGTCGCGCTCCGAGAGGAGCTCGAACGACGTTGTCAGGTTCGCCGCCTGGAGCTCCTCGCCGGCGAGCGCGCTCGACCACGCCATCCCGGTCACGGCGAAGGGGCTCTCGTCCCCCTCCTCGTCGGCGACGTCGCGCAGCGCGTCGAGATAATCGTTGAGCGTCACCGGATCGACCTCGGTGCTCTGATGGAAGAACAGCTGTTGACCGAGGCGAGACCACGGCGTCCGCTGGCCGAAGCGCGCCTCGAGCTCGTCCCACACCGGCTGCGCGTAGAGCTCGCGCAGGTAATCGACGCCCGAGAACGGCGCGGCCGGGTCGTCCGAGGCGAGCAGGCCGCCCGTGGTCAGCGACAGCTCGTCGACGTTGAAGAGCGCCTCGTTGCGGATGCGGATCTCGGCGAGGATCCGCGCGAGCACCCGGGGCAGGACGAAGGTGCAGCCGGCGTGCTGCGGGTCGAGCGCGGGGTCGGGGAGCTCGGAGCAGTTCGGCTGACTCCAGATCTCCCACTGGACGACGTCCCCGGCGTACCGCGTCATGAGCGCCTCTGCCGTCTCGGCGAACGCCTCCACGTACGCGTTGTCGCCGTCCCGGTCCGGATCGTCATTCCAGACGTCCTGTCCTTCTCCGATCGTGCGGTGAGAGAGGAGCCCGACCGGCTCGAGGCCCGCGGCGCGCGCCGCGTCGATGATGTCGTCGTACTGCTCGAGCTTGTCGTCGTCCCACGCCTCGGCGTCATCGAGCAGGAACTCGACGCGCACGGCGCCGGCGCCCGCCCGCGCGAGCCGCTTCGCGTGATCGTCGTCGAAGATCACCTCCCCTGCATCGACGGGCGCCCCTGGATCGATGCCATAGAAGCCGCACGGCACGCCTCGGGCACCGAGCGCCGGGGGCGCGACGAAAAGGGCGGAGGAGGCGGCAAGAGCGACAATGGTTGCACGCATGTCGCGAGAATAGCTGGGATGAGCGCCTCGACCAAGAAACGACCCCGACATGAACCATCCATGGTAGGGAGAGGCTTCACATGGCTTTCCTGGAACCGGAAGAAGCAGAGCACGGGCAGCTCGGGGTCGCCCCTCCGAGCGGCGAGGGCGACGGCGACATGGAAGCGGCGGGCGACGGCGCCGTCGGAGGCGCGCCCCCGGCCCGACGCCTGCGCGACTGGCTGCGAGGCGCGCCGCTCTCCGAGCGCCTGCACCTCGCGTTCGGCCTCGTGTTGCCGGCGTTCCTGCTCGTCGTGAACATGGTGCGCGTGCGCTCGTTCACGATCGACGACGCGTACATCTCGTACCGGTACGCGCGCAACTTCGCCCGGGGCCTCGGGCTCGTCTACAACGCCGGCGAGCGCATCGAGGGGTACACGAACTTCCTCTGGACGGTGCTGCTCGCGGGCGGCATCAAGCTCGGCCTCGACCCCGACGTCGTCGCCAAGGTGCTCGGCGGGCTCGCCGCCTGCGGCTCGCTCGGCGCGCTCTACCTCCTCTCGGCCCGGCTCCGCCCGCACGGCGCGGTCCCTTGCATCGCCACGTGGCTGTTCGCGAGCTCGATCGTGCAGAGCGGATATGCCGTCTTCGGCCTGGAGACGCCGCTGTTCGTCCTGCTCGTCCTCGCGGGCACCGAGATGATGTTCCGCGAGCGCGACCGGGGGACCGGCTTCCCGTATTCGGGCCTCGTCTTCGGGCTCGCTGGCCTGACGCGCCCGGAAGCGCCGATGTTCATCGGCATACCGATGCTCTTCCTCGGCCTGCGCTTCTTCGGGCGGCAGAACCTCCTCCGCGGCGTCGTCTTCGCCGCGCCCATCGCGTGCCACATGCTCTGGCGGCACAGCTACTACGGCACGTGGCTGCCGAACACGCTGAGCGCCAAGACCGGCAGCCTCGCGGAGCAGCTGGCCGGCGGGCAGCGCTACCTCGCGGAGTACGCGGAGCACACGTGGCCGGCGCTGCTGCTCGCGCTCTTCGGCCTCTGCGTGGCGATCGTCGCGCGCCACCGCGACGCGCTCTGCGTCGCGGCCCTCGCGCTCGCGGTGGGCGGCTACGTGCTCCTCGTGGGCGGGGACTGGATGCCGTACTACCGCTTCATGAGCCCGTTCGAGCCGTTCTGCTTCCTCCTCGCGGGCCTCGGCGCGCGCGCGCTGCTCGAGCCGCTGCTCGCCCAGCTCTCGGCCCGCGCCGCGGACGCGCCCGAGGGCGGGGCGATCGCCCTCGCCGCGGGGGCCGGCGTGCTCGCGCTCGGCTGTCTCGTCGCGCTGGGCGTCTTCCGGGCGCAGCGGATCGAGCGCGCCCAGCACCGCATCCTCGACGACGAGAAGCGGTTCTGGGACAGCGCCGCGGGCGGCGTGGCCAACTGGTTCGTGGAGCACGGCAAGCCCGGCGAGGTCGCCGTGGGCGACATCGGGTACATCGGGTATGTGACCGACTACCCGGTGCTCGATCTCCTCGGCCTCGTCGATCCCGTGATCTCCAAGCTCCCGGGCGGCTACACGCGCAAGACGGGCCCCGGCTACGTGCAGCACGTCTTCGACAAGATGCCGCGCTACTTCGTGTTCGTCGGCGGCGCCGACACCTGCGACAAGCTCCCGTTCCCGGCGCAGGAGAAGCTCCGCAGGGACCGGCGTTTCCGGGGCGTGTACGAGGTGGCCGGGATGGTGCGCCACAGCAAGAACGGCTACTGGTGCGTCTTCGAGCGGCCGGACGACGCCGCTCCGGCCCCCGCGCCCTGAACCTCGCCGCCTCGCGCCGAGGCTCGCCGCGGGCGCGCGCGACCCCACCGCAGCTCCGCGAGGTTTGCTAGCATCGCCGCCCCATGCCCTGGCTCTGGTACGTAGGTCCCCTTGCGTTGCTCGTCGTCTGGTTCCTGACCGGCTTTCGCGGTCGGCACGAGGCGCGGCGCGACCGCGAGCTCGCGCGCTGGCGCGCGCTGATGACCCCCGAGGCGGCCCCGGGCCGTTCCGGCGCGAAGCCCGGCGGCCGAAAGGCCGGCGACGGCGGCGACGGCCCTCGTCCGGTGCGCTCGTTGCCGTCCAGCCTCCAGCACACGCTGCAGGAGACGGGCGGCGGCGCGGTCCTCGCCCGCTACGAGCTCGTCCCGAAGCTCGCCTACGTCGCGGTCGTGGGCCCGGACGCGAAGAACGGCAGCGAGTACCAGGTGGTCCTCACCAAGCTGGCCAAGGCCGCGCCCCGGCTCACCGTGTGTCCGCTGCCCATCGTCGATGGCAGGCGTGCCCCCAACACCGGCGTCCAGTTCAAGAAGGACCCGGAGTTCATGGAGCAGTTCCTTGTCGAGGGGCCCGAAGCGAAGGCCATCGGCCGGTGGCTCTCGAAGAGCATCCGCGACGCCCTGCTCGACTTCCCCGACGCGTGGCTGTTCGTGCAGGATCGCACCATGGCGCTCGCCGTGTACGGCCCCGTCGACGCCGACCGCATGGAGGAGCTCGTGATCGCCGCCGACGGGATCTTCGCGGAGCACGGCAACGAGGACGCCCCCTCCCTGCTGTTCGACGGCGACGCTGACGAGGACGAGGACGAGGACGACGAAGACGACGAGGACGAGGAGGAAGACGAGGACGCCGCGGGCGCCGAGGGCGCCGTTCGATAACCACGGCCGAGCCGAGCCATGGTACTCCTCGCAGGTGGGCCTGATTGAACGCGAGATCGCTGCTCTCCTCCGCTCTCCTGCTCTCGCTCTGGCTCACGGCGCCGCCTGCCGCTCCGGCAGAAAAGAACAGCTGGGCTAAATCCCAGGGATCGCGTGCGGAGCTCGAGCTCGACGTCCTGAGCAAGTCGGCCTCATGGGCCAGGGACGATGTCACCTCCGAGGTGAGCACGTTCGGGCTGACCTTCGATCTCCGAGGTCAGCTCGAGTGGTTCGGCCGGCTCCACCTCGACGTGGATCTCCCGCTCGCTTATGGCGACGTCTCCGCCTCGTTCCGGTCCACCCGGCTCGGCGTCGACGAGAGCAGCAGCGCCGGCAGCTTTTTCTTCGGCAACCCCACGATCGGCGCCCACCATGCGCGCGCCGTCTCGCGCAAGCTCACCGTGTTCGGCGGCGGCGCGCTCTCGATCCCCGTCCTCAGCGCCCCCGACGCCGACGCCCGCGCCACGCTGCAGGCGACCGCCCCCGCGCGCGCCTCCTTCGACCTGCACCGGCTCACCGCCGGGCACCTGCCCCTGAGGGCCCACGGCGGCGTCGAGGCGGAGCTCGCCGCGCGGCTCGTCTACCGCGCGGACACCGCGGTGATGCTCGCCCTCCCGACCAGCAGGGCCGGCGTCGAGCTCGTGGTCGAGCAGGGCGACGAGCTCGAGCTGCGCGGCCGAGGCCCCTACGGCGGCGGGCTCCGCCTCCAGGCCGCGCTGACGCTGACCCGCGATGACAGGATGCAGCTCGCGATGGAGCCGTTCTTCACCTACACGGTGAAGCAGCCTGGCTTCTACGCCCGGGCGGGGCTGCTCGTGGCGCTCGACGCGCCGCTCGGGTTCGGCCTCGCCGAGGACAAGGTCGCCACCCTGCGGCTCGCGGCCGGCCGCAGCTTCTGACCGCGCCGCCCACCTTCGCGCGCCGCCCGCGCCGCCCGCGCCGCCCGCGCCGAGCCAGACGCCCGCCGCCCCGCCGGGGGATCCCCCGCGCCCCCTGCCGCTCGCCGTCGTAGGCTTCCCTGGCGCGAGGGCGAGCGAAAGGCGGGGAGATCACCATGGGCGAGCAGCACGTCTCCGAGCAGGCGAGCGAGCAGCAGCACAAGGCGTTCATGCGGGCGCTGCTCGACGACGTGGAGGCGCTCGAGCGCCTCCTCCTGGAGGATCGCATCGAGTCCGGCGTGCACCGCATCGGCGCCGAGCAGGAGATGTTCCTCGTCGACCGCGCGCTCCGGCCCGCCCCGCTCGCGCTGGAGGTGCTCGAGCGGGCCGCCGATGCTCGGCTCACGACCGAGCTCGCCCGCTTCAACCTGGAGGCGAACCTCACCCCGCTCCCGTTCGGCGGCGACTGCCTGCGGCGGCTCGAGGCCGAGCTCTCGGAGGTCATCGGGCGGGCGGCCGAGGCCGCGCGCGCCGCCGGCGCCGACGTCCTGCTCACGGGCATCCTCCCCACCCTGCGCACCGGCGACCTCCGCCTCGAGAACCTCACGCCGGCGCCTCGCTACCACGAGCTCAACCGCGCGCTCTTGCGGCTGCGCCAGGGCGACTTCCGCATCTCGATCCACGGGCTCGACGAGCTCGAGCTCACCCACGACAACATCCTTCTCGAGTCGTGCAACACGAGCTTCCAGGTCCACCTCCAGGTCGGGGCGCGGGAGTTCGCGTCGCTCTACAACCTCGCCCAGGCGGTGACCGCGCCCGTCCTCGCCGCCGCGGTCAACTCGCCGCTGCTCCTCGGGCAGCGGCTCTGGCACGAGACCCGGATCGCCCTCTTCGAGACCTCGGTCGACACCCGCCCGAGCGCGCTCGAGGGCCGGCAGCACAGGCCCCGCGTCCACTTCGGCGACGGCTGGGTGCAGGGCGGCGTGCTCGAGCTCTTCCGCGAGGACATCGCGCGGTTCCGCGTGATCATGACCGCCGACACCGGCGAGCCCCCCGCGGCCGTGCTCGCGCGCGGGGAGGTGCCGGACCTCAAGGCCCTGCGGGTCCACAACGGCACTGTCTACCGCTGGAACCGCCCCTGTTACGGGGCCCTGGCCGGGGTCGCGCACCTGCGCATCGAGAGCCGCGCGCTGCCCTCGGGGCCCACGGTCCTCGACGAGGTCGCGAACGCCGCCTTCTTCTTCGGCCTCATGTCCGGCCTCGCCGACGAGCACCCGCGCATCGACCTCGAGATGCCGTTCGAGGACGCCAAGGCGAACTTCTTCGCGGCGGCCCGCCACGGCCTCAAGGCGCAGCTCACGTGGCTCGGCGGCCGGAGCCTCCCTGCCCCGGAGCTCATCCTCTCGCACCTCCTCCCCGCCGCCCGGGCGGGCCTCTCGGCCGCGGGCATCGACGCCGCCGACGTCGACCGGTACCTCGGCGTCGTCGAGGAGCGGGTTCGCCGCGGCCAGACGGGCGCGCAGTGGGCGCTCGGCTCGCTCGCGTCCATGGCCGGGCGGGGCACCCCGGAGCTGCGAAGCCGCGCCCTCTGCGCCGCGATGCTCGCCCGCCAGCGGGAGGAGGCCCGGGGCGGCGGGGCCGGGCGCCCGGTGCACGCGTGGGAGCCCGCCGCGCTCGAGGACGACCTGGACCTCGTGCGCGACAGCTACCGGACCGTGGGCCAGTTCATGTCGACCGATCTCTTCACGGTGCGTCCCACCGACATCGTCGACTTCGCCGCGAGCGTCATGGAGTGGCGGCACGTGCGCCACGTCCCGGTCGAGGACGAGCAGGGCCGGCTCGTCGGCGTCGTCTCCCACCGCGCGCTGCTCCGGCTCGTCGCCCGCGGCGCCGCGGCGGCACCGAGCGGATCCGCGCCGCCCACGGTCGCGTCGATCATGCGGCCCGACCCCGTGACCGTCGCGCCGGACACGCCGACGCTGGAGGCGATGCGGATCATGCGCGAGCACCGCGTCGGCTGCCTGCCCGTCGTCGCGGGCGAGCGGCTCGTGGGCATCGTGACCGAGCGCGATCTCCTCGACGTCTCGGCGGCGCTGCTCGAGGCCTTCCTGCGCGAGGCGTGAGAGGCCGCCCGCTGCCGGCGGCGCGCGCACCGGAGCCGCAGAGAGAGAGAGAATGAAACGCAAAGGCGCAAAGGCGCAAAGGCGCAAGAAGAAGCGAGAAAAATTCTTCTCGACGCCTTTTTGCGTCTTTGCGCCTTTGCGTCTTTGCGCCTTTGCGTTTTTTATTCTTCGACCGGCCGGCGATCTAGAGACCCTGCGAGGAGCAGCGCTCCCGCGCGGAGCTCACAGATCGCTGATCTCGACGCACGTCATCGCGTCGCCCTTGGCCTGGCAGTCGAACACGGTGCCGTACGCGTTGAGGAAGCCCTGCTTCGTGCGCGTGACGTGGTACCGCGTCCCGTCGATCTGCCGGATGCTCGTGTAGCTCCCCTGACAGCCGATCGCGCCGAAGCTCGCGAGCAAGAGCCCGAAAATCAAAGAACGCTTCATTCGGCTGCCTCCGTCGTTACCTCGACCTCGGTGCACTCCGCCTTGCCCGGCGCGTCAGGGCACATCCACATCGCAGGCTGGTTGTTCTTGTGACCGGCCACATACACATAACCCGGCGCCGCCGGCGCCGAGTCGCTTGCAAACGTCGCACACCCCGCGAGCGCCGGAGCGCCGCAGAGCAACGCACTGCATAGAATGAGTTTCCGCATGGCCAACCACGCTATCGGCAAGCTCATGCGTGGGCCAAATTAGCGCCCAGGCTGCCCCAACCCTTCTTTCTCGCTCGTCGCTTTCTCGTGGAGCGCCTCGCCGCCTGCGACGCCCTGGCCGCCCACGGTTGACACGACGCGTTAGCGCGCCTAAGGGAATACCCCCGACCGGTGTGCGCTGGCACGCCGGGATCCGGGGGGGCTGCGCGGGGCGCGCGGGGCGGGCTCGCGATGGGCTCTCCGGCAGCAGAGGAGTCGACATGGCTTCAGGCAAGAATGGGAAGGGCGGCAAGGACCGGGTGGCGGTCGTTGCCGGGCTGCGCACGCCGTTCACCAAGGCGGGGACGGCGCTCAAGGCGCTGCGCACGGTCGATCTCGCGGCCACGGTGGTCAAGGAGCTCCTCCAGAGGAGCGAGGTGACCCCGCGCGACGTCACGCTGGTCGTCTACGGCCAGGTGGTGCCGACGCTCGACTGGCTCAACATCGCGCGCGAGGTCGTGCTGCGCACCGGCCTGCCCAAGGACACCGACGCCTACAGCGTCTCGCGCGCGTGTGCCACGTCGCTCCAGGCCATGACGAGCGCCGCCGAGGCGATGCTCGCCGGCCAGCACCACGTCGCCCTCGTCGGCGGCGCCGACAGCATGAGCGACGTGCCGCTCGGCGTCTCCCGGAAGCTCGCCTCCGCGCTGACCGACTTCCAGAAGGCCAGGACGCTCGGCGCCCGGCTGGAGATCCTCTCCCGCCTCTCGCTGAAGGACCTCGTGCCCCCGATCCCGGGCTTCTCGCGCGAGCCGACCACGGGCGAGCAGATGGGCGAGGCCGCCGAGAAGATGGCGAAGCAGAACGGCATCTCCCGCGCCGAGCAGGACGCGATCGCCCACCGCTCGCACACGAACGCCGCGCGCGCCTGGCGCGACGGCACCTACGCGGCCGAGGTCATGCACGTGATCCCCCCGCCTTACGACAAGCCGGTCGAGCGCGACAACGTGGTCCGGGACGACTCGACCCTCGACGCCTACGCGAAGCTGTCGCCGGCCTTCGATCGGCGGCACGGCACGATCACCGCGGGCAACGCGTCGCCGCTCACCGACGGGGCGAGCGCCCTGCTCCTGATGCGCGAGGGCAAGGCCAAGGCGCTCGGCTACCAGCCGCTCGGGTACGTCAAATCGTGGTCCTACGCGGCGGTCGACCCTGGCTGGCAGCTCCTGATGGCCCCGGTGTTCGCCGTGCCGCGGGCGCTCGAGCGCGCCGGCCTCTCGCTCGCCGACATGGACCTCGTCGACATGCACGAGGCCTTCGCCGCCCAGGTCGCGTCCAACCTGAAGGCGCTCGCGTCGCCGTCGTTCGCCGCGGAGAAGCTCGGCCGGTCCACCCCCGTCGGCGAGATCGACCCGGAGAAGCTCAACGTCAACGGCGGCTCGATCGCGCTCGGCCACCCCTTCGCGGCGACGGGGGGGCGCATGGTCCTCTCCACGCTCCGCGAGCTCAAGAAGCGCGGCGGGCAGCACGCGCTCCTCACCGTCTGCGCGGCGGGCGGCCTCGGCGCCGCCGTCGTCCTGGAGGCCGCATGACCACGACATCCGCCGCCACGCCGGCCCCCGCGGCCGCGAGCCCGCTCTCTCTCGAGGTGCGCCCCGACGGCGTGGCCGTCGTCACCTACGATGTCCCGGGCGAGGCGGTCAACACGCTGAAGCCCACGTTCACCGGCGATCTCGAGCGGATCGCGGGCCAGATCGCGAGCAACCCGCTCATCAAGGCGGCGATCCTCGTGTCCGGCAAGGCCGACACCTGGATCGCGGGCGCGGACATCGAGATGCTGAAGGGCGTCGCCACGGCGGCCCAGGCCGAGGCGATGTGCCGGGCCGGCCACGAGGCGATCCTGCGGATCGTGCGCTCGCCGAAGCCGATCGTCGCGGCGATCCACGGCGCCGCGCTCGGCGGCGGGCTCGAGGTGGCGCTCGCCTGCCACGCCCGGGTGCTGAGCGACGACCGGAAGACGGTGCTCGGCCTGCCCGAGGTGCAGCTCGGCCTGCTCCCCGGGATCAACGGGCTCCAGCGGCTCGCGGAGCGCGCCGGCCTGAAGGCGGCGCTCGATCACGGCCTCACCGGCAAGAACATGCGCCCGTCGAAGGCGCGGCAGCTCGGCGTCGCCGACGACGTCGTCCCCGCGGCCATCCTGAGGGAGACGGCCGCGGCGCTCGCGCTCAAGCTCGCTGCGGCCGGCCCGCCGTTCCAGCCCAAGCGGGCGAGCGCGCCGAAGCTCGACTCCGCCGCGCTCACCCGCGCGGCCCTGGAGCGGAACCCGATCGGCCGTGCCCTGCTCTTCCAGCAGGCAGCGCGGCAGACGCGCAAGAAGACCGGCGGTCACTACCCGGCGCCCGAGCGGATCATCGACGTGCTGAGGACCTATGCGGAGAAGGGCTTCGAGGCGTCGAAGGAGGTCGAGGCGCACGCGTTCGGCGAGCTCGTCGCGTCGAGCACGGCGCATCGGCTGATGGAGCTCTTCTTCGCGACGAACGCGATGAAGAAGGACACCGGCGTGGACGACCCCGCCGTGCAGCCGAGGAAGGTCGAAAAGATCGCGATGATCGGCGCCGGCCTGATGGGGGCCGGCATCGCCTATGTCAGCCTGAACGCCGGCATCTCCGTGCGGCTCCGGGACCGCGACGACGCGTCGATCGGCCGCGGGCTCAAATACGTGGCCGACATCCTCGGCGAGCGGGTGAAGAAGAAGCAGCTCACGCCGCTCGAGCGCGACGAGAAGCTCGCGCTGCTCACCGCGACGACGGACGGCTCGGGCCTCCGGAGCGCCGATCTCGTGATCGAGGCGGTGTTCGAGGATCTCGCGGTGAAGCACGCGGTCCTGCGGGACGTCGAGGAGCACGGCAAGGACGGGGTGATCTTCGCGTCGAACACGTCGTCGATCCCGATCTCCCGGATCGCGGCCGCGTCGAGGCGGCCGGAGAACGTGGTCGGGATGCACTACTTCAGCCCGGTGCACAAGATGCCGTTGCTCGAGGTCATCCGGACCGAGGCGACGTCGCCCGAGGTGGTCGCGACGGCGGTGGCGGTCGGCAAGCGCCAGGGCAAGACGGTCATCGTCGTGAACGATGGGGTCGGCTTCTACACGAGCCGGATCCTCGGGCCGTACATGAACGAGGCGAGCTGGCTGCTCGCCGAGGGGGTCGCGATCGAGCAGGTCGACGGGGCGCTCGTCGCGTGGGGCTGGCCGGTCGGTCCGCTCGCGCTGCTCGACGAGGTGGGCATCGACGTGGCGGCCCACGTCGGCCCGATCATGCTCGAGGCGTTCGGCGACCGCCTCGCGCCGCCTCCCACGATGGCCAGGCTGGTGTCCGACGACCGGAGGGGCCGCAAGAACGAGCGCGGGATGTACCTGTACGGCGCGGCGGCGAAGAAGAAGGGCAAGGGCAAGCACGCCGACGAGAGCGTCTATGGCGTGCTCGGGCTGCCGGTGCCGAGGGCGAAGGACAGCCCGCCGGTGCCGGTCGAGGAGATCCAGCTGCGCTGCTCGCTCCAGCTCGTGAACGAGGCGCTGCACTGCCTCGGCGAGGGGATCCTCCGGAGCCCGCGCGACGGCGACATCGGCGCGATCTTCGGCCTGGGTTTCCCGCCGTTCCGCGGCGGGCCATTCCGCTACGTCGACAGCCTCGGCGCCGCGGAGGTGCTCCGCCGCATCGAGATCTACGAGCGCCGCTTCGGCAAGCGCTGGACGCCCGCCCCGGCGCTCGTCGAGGCGGCGAGGACCGGGAAGCCCTTCTACGGCTGAAGAGAGAGAAGGAAAAAAAAACGCAAAGGCGCAAAGACGCAAAGGCGCAAGGGAGAGAGAAAGATTTGTTTCTTCTCCTCCTTGCGTCTTTGCGCCTTTGCGACTTTGCGTTTGAACTTCTTCATCCATCCACCACGCTCGCCGCTTCAATCGAGCTCCGCGGCCACATCCGACCCGGCCCCCGGGCCCTGATGGCCCGCGCCTTGCTCTCCTCTCGGCGAGGGAAAGACCGCGCGGGAGGGGGCCAGTCATGCGGAAGTGCATTCGCGACGCGGTGGTCGTTATCACCGGGGCATCTTCGGGCATTGGCAGGGCGGCGGCGCTCGCGTTCGCGAGGCGCGGCGCGCGGGTCGTCATCGCCGCTCGGAACGAGGCGGCCATCGAGGAGGTCGCCGCCGAATGCGCCAGCGTCGGCGCGCGGGCGCTCGCCGTCCCGACGGACGTGAGGGACGAGCAAGCCGTCCGAGCGCTCGCCCACGCCGCCGTCGAGGTGTTCGGCAGGATCGACGTCTGGGTGAACAACGCCGCCGTGTTCCTCTACGCGCGAGCGGACGAGGCGCCCTACGAGGCCTACCGCCAGGTCATCGAGACGAACCTGCTCGGCTATGTGCACGGGGCGCGGGCGGTGCTGCCCTGTTTTCGCGCGCAGGGCGCCGGGGTGCTCATCAACAACGTCTCCGTTCTTGGCAAGTTCGGCGCGCCGACGATGAGCGCCTACGTGATCTCCAAGTTCGGGATCATGGGCCTCTCGTCCTGCTTGAGACAGGAGCTCTTCAGCACCCCGGACATCCACGTTTGCACGCTCCTGCCCGCGACGGTCGACACCCCCATCTACCAGCACGCCGGCAACACGACCGGCCGCGCCGTCCAGCCGATGCGGCCGATCGTCGACCCCGAGCGGGTCGCGGCGGCGATGGTCTCGCTCGCCGAGCGGCCGCGGCGCAGCGTGTATGTCGGCGCCGCGGGACGCATCGCCGCCGCGGCGTTCGTCGCCTTCCCGGGCCTCATGGAGCGGTTATTCGCGGCCTACGCGATCCGCGCGACCTTCCTGGATCGCGCGGCGCCGTACACCGACGGCAACATCTTCGTGCCCATGAAGCACTGGACCGGCGTGACCGGCGGATGGCGCTCGACCTCGGGCCTCGCCGCGCTCCTCGACACCGCCCGGGCCTTCGCCGGCCTCGCGCTCACACTCCCGTCCACAGCGGCAGAGCGCCTCAGGCCACGATGACATAGCCGTCCTGGCACCCTCCGTACGCGATTCCCCAGCCATCTTGACGCGCCATCGCCCCCGACGTGTCTCTCAACCTCGGGGGTCCTGTGACGTGTTCTCCACGGAGTCCCGGCATGCTGCGCCCACAACGACGATTCAATTAGAATAAGGAGGCGCAACGATGAGCCGTTATGTGGCGCGCACGCTCCGAAGCGATGACTTTTCGACTCTGATGAAACTGGAGACGACCCTCTTCGGCGACGCGGGCGAAGGGGAGCTCGGGCGGTATTACATCCGTCTTTGCTGCGACTTCTTCAAGGACTCTTGCTTCATGGTCGAGGCCGCGGGGAAGCCCGCGGGCTACCTGCTCTCCTTCGCGCGCGGCAAGGAGGTCTACTGCACGACCCTCGCCGTCCTGCCCGAGTATCAGGGCTCCCGCGCGACGCACACGCTGCTCCGCGCGTTCGTCGGGTCGATCCTTGGATGGGCGGAGTCGTGCTGGTTCACCGTCGAGGAGGACAACCACGCCGCGCGGGCGCTCCACGCCATGCTCGGCGCCAAGGAGATCGAGGTCCGCCCCGATTTCTATGGCACCGGACACCCGCGCATCATCTCGCGCATCGATCGCGACGCGTTCATGGCGCTCCGGGCCCGCTTCGAGAAGGTGGGGCTCGTCGATCGCCAGGCCGACGCGAAGGAGCCGCGCGCGGCGGAGAGCGGCGGCATCGCCGCGGTGGCCTGAGGCCGACAGACCATGACGACCACCGCGCCGCTCGACCGCGACCGCCGCGCGCCGGCGGCGGCCGACCGGCCCTGGACCGAGGCGCTCTCCATCGCCAGCCGGCTCTCCGGCGTGATGGGGCTCGCGCTCGACACCATGTTCCGGACCAGCCTGCTGCCCACGCTGCCCGCCTCGCGCCACCGCGAGAGGGCGCGCCTCCTTCACGGGATCGCCCGGGACCTGTGCGCGCAGCACTCCCTGCACGTCCGCGTGACCGGCGCGCTCCCCGCGTCGCCGTTCGTGATCGTGGCCAACCACGTCAGCTACCTCGATCCGATCCTCCTCGCGTCGCTCACCCCCTGCACCGCCATCGCGAAGCAGGAGATCGGCAGCTGGCCGATCATCGGCGATCGCGCGCGCGATCTCGGCGTGATGCTCGTCGATCGGCGGCGCCCGGCGAGCGGGGCGCGCGTGCTCCGGTGCGCGCTCCGGGCCCTTCGCCATGGCGTCCCGGTGCTGAATTTCCCGGAGGGCTCGACCACCCGCGGAGAGAAGGTCCTCCCCTTCCGGAAAGGCATCTTCGGCGTCGCCCGGATCGCGGGTGTCCCCATCGTGCCCGCGGCCATCACCTACGATGATCCCGAGCTCTGCTGGGCGGGCGACGACACCTTCCTCCCCCATTTCCTCCGCTTCTCCAGCCGCCGAGAGGCGAGCGCCCGCGTCGCCTTCGGCCCGCCGCTCGGCGATCACGGCGGCGCGGCCGATCTCGCGGACCGCGCCCGCGCCGTGATCCTGGACCTCTTGAGCCTGTAGGAGATCTCATGTCGCAACAACGAGCAGCCGCGTACCTGCGGCACGGGCAGACTCCGTTCTTTCGCCTCCCGACCGCGGGCTTCCACGAGGCCGGCGCGTCCGCCTATTCCGGCGCCGACGCCGTGCTCCTCGGCGTCCCGTGGGACGGGAGCGTCACATACCGCCCCGGCGCTCGGTTCGCCCCCTACGAGCTGCGCCGCGTGAGCGCGCTCGTGCAGTCGTACCACCCCGGCCACGGCGTCGACGTGTTCCGCACGATCGACGTGCTCGACGGGGGCAATGTGCCCTTTCCCCCGTTTCACGCGGACTCCGTGCGCGAGCTGATCCAGGCTTCGGTCGACGAGGTGCTCGCGGCCGGCGCGGTCCCGTTCGTCGTCGGCGGCGACCACTCCATCGCGCTCCCGGTGCTCCGCGCGCTATCGCGGCGCCACGGCCCCGTCACGGTCGTCCACGTCGACGCGCACCTCGACACGAGCACCTCGGAGGTGTGGGGCGAGCCGTTCCACCACGGCACGCCGTTCCGCAACGCGATCGAAGAGGGGCTGATCGCGCGGAGCGCGCTCCACCAGATCGGCATCCGCGCCACGTGGGGCCACCCGGAGGAGGGCGCCTTCGCGGCGCACGCCGGGGCGACCCTCTACGGCATGGATCGGATCGACCGCGACGGCGCTCACGCGGTCGCCGCCGCCATCAGGGCAGCCGCGGGCGAGTCGCCCGTCTACATCTCCTTCGATATCGACGGCATCGACCCGGCCTATGCCCCGGGCACCGGCACGCCCGTGCCCGGCGGGCTCACCTCACGCGAGGCGTTCCAGCTGCTCCGCGGCCTCGCGGGGATCAACCTGGTGGGCATGGATCTCGTCGAGGTATGCCCCGCCCTGGACCACGCCGACATCACCCTCCACCTCGGCGCGCACCTCCTGTTCGAGGGCCTGGCCCTCCTCGCGACGCGCAAGGGCGACAAGCGCGACCAGCCGCGCGGATGACGCGAATCGTGGAATCGCGCCACGTGAATCCGCTCAATCCGCTGGCGTCCGCCGCCATTCCGGTGTCACATAAGAGACATTGGGATGACACGCTCGCCCGATCTTTGTGGCCGCTACGCCGATCTCCCGCAGCTCGATGACGCCTGGGCACGCCTGGCGCACACCTACGGCGGACGGGAAATAACGATCGGGACGTCCGCAAACGGAAGGCCATTGCGGCGCTACGACTTCGGCAATCCGCTCGGTCCGACGTTCCTGCTGACGTCGCTCATGCACGGGGTCGAGGTGATCGGCGGGCTCGCGCTGCTCGATGCGGTCCGGTCGATCCTGGCGAGCGGGCGCGTGGGCGCGGCGGCGCGGGCGCGGCTCGTCGTGGTGCCGGTCGTCAACCCCGACGCGTTCGCCGACAACCTGGAGCGCCTCCGCGGCGAGCGGCGGGCGTCGCAGCGCTGCAACGCCCGCGGCGTGGATCTGAACCGGAATTTCGCGCCGCTGTCCTCGTCGCGGCCGCTGCACCCGTTCGCGGGCTCGCGGCTCCGGTGGTCGCCGCACTACACGGGGCCTCACGCCTTCTCGGAGCCCGAGTCGCGCGCCCTGCGCGACGTCGCGCTGGAGACGCGGCCTGCGCTCGCGATCGGCTTTCACAGCTGCGGCAACTTCCTGCTCTACCCGTGGGCGCACACCGACGTGCCCAACCCGCGCGAGCCGCTCTACCGGGCGCTCGGCGACGCCTTCTGCCAGGCTCTGCCGCGCGAGCGGTACGAGGTACGCCAGGCGGCGCACTGGTACCCCACGGTCGGCGACATGGACGACTGGCTCGACGCCAACCTGGGAACGCTCGCCTTCACGGTGGAGGTCAGCCGTCCTGCACGCTCCTTCCGCGATATCCGCCGCCTGCTGAACCCGTTCTGGTGGTTGAACCCGCGCGAGGCCGACGAGGCGATCGCCAACGTCGTCCCCGGCGTCGGCGCGCTCCTCTGCGACGCCCTCGACCGCGGCGTGGGCGGCGCGTCCTCGCGTGCGGCCCCGCCGATCGACGCGTCGCCTGTGGAGCTCTTCGCCGACGCCGCCGAGTGAGATGGCCGCGCACGCGGCGTGCGCGCCGATGTCGGCGGCCGCCATCCCGCGCTGGCCAGAGGGCGACGGCGGCGAGGGCTGTCGAAAAGTGCCAGTCCCGCGCGCAGCATCCACTATCCTTCGGGCGTGGACGCCGCCACGCCCCGCATACCGCCGACCGTGCGGATCAGCCCGAGCGCGGCGGCTCGTCACGCCGGCGCCGACGAGTCGGACATCTGGCAGCACACCCCCGACGAGGTCGTCGAGGGCAAATACCGGCTGGTCCAACCGCTCGGGCGCGGGGGCATGGCCGAGGTCTGGCTCGCCGTGCACGTCACGCTCAAGACCGAGCTCGCCGTGAAGTTCCTCAGCGCCTCGCTGACCGGCGACGCGGAGCGGAGCCGCACCGTCCTGGAGAGGTTCCGGTTCGAGGCCCAGATCTCGGCCCGCCTGAGCGCGCGCACGCGGCACATCGTCGCGGTCCACGACGCAGGGGTCCACGACGACATCCCTTACCTGGTGATGGAGTACATCCCGGGGCGAACGCTGTTCGCCGAGGTGCGCCAGAAGGGGCCGATCGATCCGGCGCGCTTCGGGCACATCCTTGATCAGATCGGGGACGCGCTCACCGTGGCGCACGACATGGGCATCGTGCACCGCGACCTGAAGCCTTCGAACGTGATGCTCGTCGACACGCCCGGCACGGAGCTGACGGTGAAGGTCGCGGATTTCGGCATCGCCAAGGCGCTGCACGGCGATCTGGGCCTGGATCGACCGCAGGAGACGGAGGCCGACGTCATGCTGGGCTCGCCGAACTACATGAGCCCCGAGCAGCTCGCCTCGCCGCTCGCGGTCGACGCGCGGGCCGATGTCTGGGCGCTCGGCGTGCTGGCCTACGAGGTGCTGACGGACTGGACGCCTTTTCAAGGCAACAGCATCGCGGAGATCATCGTGGCGGTCAGCACCCGCGATTTCGAGCCTGCCACGGAGGTCCGGCGATCGCTCCCCCAGGGGCTCGACGCCTGGTTCTCGCGCGCCCTCGCGAAGGGGCCGGCGCAGCGGTTCGCCTCGATCCGCGAGATGGTCGGAGCCTACCACGCCGCGCTCTCGGCGCCGCCGCCCGAGCGGCCCGCGGAGGTCGCGGCGCCGCGGCGGCCACGGCGGGTGGCGCCCGCCGTGGCGCTGGCCTGCCTGACCGCGCTCGGGGGAACCGCCGCGCTGGCGGCGCGCCTGCTCGATCGGCCGCGCCTGGAGCAGCCGGCGCGGCTCATGGCCCCCGGCGTGCGGGGCGCGCTCCAGGCGGTCGCGCTGCGCTCGCCCCCCCCGCCGCAGCAGCCCGCCGCGGCGGAGCCGCCGGCCACGGCCGAGCCGCCGGCCTCCGCGGCGGCGCCCGAGCCGCCGGCCTCCGCAGCGCCTGCGCAGCCGCGCTCGTCCCAGCGCCGCCCCGGGGCTGACAAGGCCGCCCCGCGCGCGACGGCGACCGCCGCGCCCACGGTGCCCCGGCGCCGCAAGGAGATCGACAAAAGTGAGACCTTTTGAGCGACGGCTCATCACGCTCTGCAGCGTCGCCATGCTCGCGGCGGCGCCGGCGCGCGCGCTCGCCATCGGGGCCGAGGAGGACGCGAAGACGCTGTTCGCCCGGGGCCGCGAGCTGCGGAGCACCGGACAGTGCGACCAGGCGGTCATCGCCTTCCGGAGCGCGCTGGAGATCTACCCCGAGGGGCTCGGCGCGCTCCGGAACATCGCCGAGTGCGAGGAGGAGCTCGGCCGCTATGCCTCGGCGAGGCGAGACTGGTGGGATCTCCGGCGCGCCGCGCTCCAGTCCAACGAGGCGAAGTACGCCGGGTGGAGCGATGACGCCGAGGCCCGCTACCGGGCGCTCGGCAGCAAGGTCGGGACGCTGGCCGTCCGGCTGAAAGGCGCCGAGGGGCGGCCGCCGGTCCGGGTGGTGCTGGACGGCAAGCCCCTCGACCCGAGGCTCCTCGGCGTCGAGCTCGAGCGCGATCTCGGCGCCCACACGGTCGAGCTGTTCTACGGCGGCGCCGCGCCGATCGCGGAGCGCGTCGAGCTCACGCCTGGCGCCCACCAGGTCGTGACGCTGGCCGTGCCCGCGCCGCTCCCGGCGCGCGACGCGCTCTCCGCGCCGAGCGCCTCCGGCACGCCGGCCAGCGGCGTTCGCGTGGGCGGCTACGTCGCGCTCGGCGTCGGCGGCGCCGGCGCGATCGCGACCGTCGTGGCGCTGGCGGTGCGCGCCGGCGCGCTGTCCGCGGTCGAGGAGGGCTGCTCCCCCGCCGGCGGAGGCGCCTACGAGTGCCCGCCGTCGCTCCAGGACGACTACGACACCGGCAAGACCGCCTCGACGCTCGCCGGCGTCTTCGCCGGCGTCGGCCTCGTCGGGATCGGCGCCGGCGTCACGCTGCTCCTGCTGAGCCCTTCCGAGCCCACGGCGCCGGCCGCTGGCAAGCCGGCGGCGGAGCTCGTCCTCACGCCAGCCCCGGGCGGCCTCGGCTCGCGCCTGCTCGTGAGGTTCTGAGGTCCGGCGATCGGGCGCGGCCGGCGCCGCGACACGGCGGCGTGGGAGCGCGGGCCGCTGAGCTTGTCTTTCCGCACGCGGGCGCTACCCCATGATCGAGGCGAGGGCGCGCGAGGCGGGGAGGTCGAGATGAGCTCACAGCGAAACAAGATCCTTGGTTCGATTGCAGGGAGCGGCGCCGTCGCCGTCCGCGGGGCGGCGGAGGCGCTGTTCTCCGCGGCGGGCAAGGGGCTCCTCGACGAGGGCACGCGGGAGGGCCTGAAGCGCGTGATGGTCGAGAACACCACGGCGGTCGTGGACGCGCTCGCGCCCGGGCTCTCGCTGGGCACGCAGACGACGGCGAAGCTCATCGCGGATCAGGGCGGAACGCAGGCCGCCGCGATCGTCGCGCAGGCGGCGGGGCGGCACGCGGGCCAGGCGGCGCTCACCGACGGCGTCTCGACCGCGGTCGCGAAGGGGCTGGCCCGCGAGGCGATGAAGGCCGCGGGCCGGGAGGTCCTGAAGGGCGCGGGCAAGGCGGCCGGTATCGGGTTCGTGATCGAGGGCGCCTTCGGTGCCTACGAGGGCATCACGGCCTACCAGCGAGGCGAGATGACGAGGAAGGAAGCGCTCGCGCACGCGGCGCAGGAGGCCTCGACTGGCGCGGTGGCGACCGGCGCCGGCGTGCTGCTCGCGGCGGGCCTCGTCGCGGTGACCGGCGGCGCCGCGGCGCCTCTCGTCTTCGCGGTGGGCGCTGGCGGCGCGATCGGCGCGAAGCAGGCCCTGCGGCGGCTCGTCGGCCGGGTGTCCTCGAAGGTCCTGGCCCGTAAAGTCGCTGGCGAAGGCCAGGTGGGATGACGCCACCAAGGTGGCGTGTGTCCCGGCCAGCCCGAGATCGGCGCCGGCGCCGGCGCCACGATCCGAGCGGGCATGTCGGCGCCTGGCACCGGGCAGGGCGGCGGCCGGTCCGAGCGCTTCGAGCGCCGGGCGGAGTGGACGCTCTCCTTCCGCACCGGCCTCCCCGCCCCTCTCGCCGATCGGTGCGCCCGTGCGCCCGCGCCGCTCAGAACGGCGGCGGCGCCGTCTCACCGGTCGGCAGCGGGCCCGGCTCCGGCGCGTGCTCCGACTCGACCGGCGCTGGCGCGGCCCCCGGCTCCACCGGCGGCGGCCCCTCACCTGGCGCCGGCGGGGTGCCCTCCTGCTCGGCTGGCGCCCCGCCGTCCGCCGGCTCCGCACCCGCGTCCGCCTCGGGGACCTGCGCCTCCTCGGTCGGCTCCGTCCCGGCGACGAACACCTCCTCGATGGCGTCTTCCTGCCCCTCGCGCGCGAGAAGGCCCGTCAGCGGATCGATCTTCACGCGCACGACGCCGCTCGGCACCGGGAAATCGGCGGCCGGGCGCTTCGCATGCGCCTGCTTCATGAAATCCACGAACGCCGGCAGCGCCGCCATCGCGCCCGTCTCGCCGCTGCCGAGCGGCGCCGCGTCGTCGTAGCCGGTCCACACGGCGCACGCGATGTCGGTCGAGTAGCCCACGAACCAGGTGTCCTTCGACTGGTTCGTCGTCCCCGTCTTGCCGGCGATCGGGCGCCCCAGCGAGCGCGCCTGCCTGGCGGTCCCGCTCTGCACGACCGACGTCAGCACGCTCGTGAGCACGTAGGCCTCCTCCTCCTCCATCACGCGGTGCCCCGGAGGGCGTGGCGGCAGCGGGATCTCCACCCCGCCGGGGCCGACGATCTTCGTGATCAGGACCGGCTGCTCGTGGACGCCGCCCGCGGCGATGCTCGCGTACGCGGCGGCCATCTCGCGCGGCGTGACCTCGTAGGCGCCGAGGGCGAGCGACAGATCTGCGCCGAGCTTCGACTGGACGCCGAGCGCGCCGGCGAAGGCGACCACGTTCGAGGCGCCGACGCGCGACAGCGCCGACACCGCGGCCACGTTCACGCTGTGCGCCGCCGCCTCCCGGAGCCGCGCCGGCGACTTCCCCTCGCTCTCGTCGTAGTTCTGCGGCTTGTACCCGGCGATGGCCAGCGGATCGGTGTCGAGGATCGTCGCCGGTGTCAGCGTGCGCGCGTGGATGCCGTAGCCGTAGACGAGCGCCTTGAACGTCGACCCTGGCTGCCGCCGCGCGAACGTCGCCCGGTCGAGCCCGCCGCGCATCGCCTCGTAGCCGCCGACGAGGGCGACGATCTCGCGCGTCCGCACGTCGATCGCGACGAGCGCCCCCTCGGGTCCGAGCTCGAGCCGCAGCGGCACGGGGGCCGCGGGCTTCCCCGGCTTGCCCGCGGGCGGGGCGCGCCCAGCCTCTCCGGCGGCGTCCTCGTCCTCTTCCTGGCCGGCGGCGGCCGCTTCGACGACCGGCTCCGGCGCGGGGCCGATCAGGCTGACGCGCACCACCTTGTCGACGTCGGCGAACTTGCTCGGCGGGAGCCCGTTCGGGTTGTACCGCTGCGCGCCGCGGAGCGTGACCGTGCCTTCCAGCGTGCCCACGCGCACCGAAAGCGTCCCTCGGGCGTCGTCGGCGCCCGTCACGACCCCCCGGAAGACCTTGTGGCCGGCGGGCGTCCCCTCGAAGGCCGGCGGCTCTTTCTTGCTCCGCGCGAGCGGGCCGAGCAGCTTGTGCCGCTTCGCGTAGGCGTCGAGGTTCTTGCGGACGGACGCGCGCGCCGCCGCCTGCATCGCCGGATCGATCGTGGTCGTGATCGTGTAGCCGCCTTGCTGCGCGGCGGGCCCGACGAGCTCGCGCAGCACGCGCTGCGCCTCCGCGACCACCTCGGGCGCGAGCTCGGCGAGCGATTCGGTCTCGATGGCGAGCACGACCGGCTCCTGCTTCGCTTGCGCCACCTGGATCTCGTCGGCGAAGGCCTTGCGCTGCATCTGATCGAGCACGAAGTCCCGCCGCGCCGCGGCGCGCTCGGGGTTCACCCGCGGCGAGTACACCGAAGGCCCCTTCACGACGGCGACGAGCAGCGCGGCCTCGGCGAGCGTCACGTCGCGCACGCTCTTCCCGAAGTAGTAGCGGCTCGCCTCCTCGACCCCGTAGCGGCCGTGGCCGAAGTAGATCTTGTTGAGGTAGAGCTCCAGGATCTCGTCCTTGGTGAGCTCCTGCTCGATCTTGCGGGCGAGGATGATCTCGCGCGCCTTGCGGTTGAAGGTCCGGTCCGGCGTGAGCAGGACGTTCTTCACGACCTGCTGCGTGATGGTGCTCGCGCCCTGCCGGGCCCGGGTCGAGCGGAGGTTCACCGCGAGGGCGCGGAGCATGCCGAGGTAGTTCAGCCCTGCGTGCTCGTAGAAGCCTGCGTCCTCGGCGGCGAGCGCGGCCAGCTTCACCTGGCTCGGGATCTCGCCGATCCGCACCACGGTGCGCCGCTCGGTGAAGACCTCACCGAGGCGCGTCCCGTCGCGCGCGAGGATGCGCGTCACCTGCGGGGGCCGGTAGTCCTTGAGCTCGTGGGTCGAGGGGAGATCCGCCTCGTAGTGCCGGATGACGAGCGCGATCGTGGCGGCGGCGAGGACGAGCAGCGCCGCGAGCGCGATCCCGATGCGCTTCGCCCACGTCGCGATCGTGGGGCCTCTCTCCTGCGGGGGCGCCCCGTCCGGCTGGCTGGGCGGGCGCTGCGCGCCCTCGAGGTGCGGCGCGCTCGCCGGCCGCGTTGCCCCGCTGATCCGCTCCGGCGGCTCACTCCCTCGCCCCGGCGGCCCCGACCGCCGCGCCGGCGGCTCCGACGCCTGACGCAGCGGATCCGACGCCCGGCGTAGCGGGTCCGACGCCTGACGCAGCGGATCCGACGCTTGACGCAGCGGATCCGACGCCCGATCCGGCGCATCGGTCTTCCTGACCGGATCGTTCTCGTTTCCCCCTGGGTTCCGTGATTGCTCCGAGGCCATGACGCCGTCCCCGTGAACGCTGGCGCAGGCGATGCGCATCCAGAGCGCCCGGCGCGCCGGCGCGGCGACGCTAGCACGCCCGCGGAGGCCCGCCTCGATCCGGGGCGCGCTCGCGGAGGATCAGCCCTGGAAAAGCCGCATGGCCACGATGGTGATCAGGATGCCCGCGATCAGGCAGCCCGCCGCGATGCCGACGAGGAGCAGCGGCTTCGCCTCCGCCTTGGCCGGCGCCTTGGTGGGCTGCTTGGCGAGGGGCGCCGGCGCGGGCGCTGGCCTCGCGGACGGCGCCGGCGGCTGCTGGACCATCTTCACCGTCTTCGCGGGCGACTTGAACGCGGACGACGCGGGCCCCTTGTTCGCCTGGAGCGCGGCGGCGTGCTGTTTCGACGCTTGCTCGAGCGCCGCGTTCGCCTTCTTCGGCATCATCGCCGTGTAGCCCTTGCCCGCGCCGCCCGCGAACGGCTTGAGCGCGTCCGCGAACTCCGCGGCCGACTCGAACCGATCCTCGGGCCGCTTCTCGAGCGCCTTGCCGAGCACCGCGCCGAGCCCCGGCGGAAACTGCTTCCCGGGGACGCGCTCGTCGAGCGGGATCGGGTTCCTCGTCACGTGGTGCTGGATGTACTCCATGGGCGTGCGCGCCTCGAACGGCAGCTTGCCCGTGAGCACCTCGTACAGGATCGTCGCGAGCGAGTAGATGTCGCTCCGCGCGTCGAGCACCTTGCCCTGCGCTTGCTCGGGCGACATGAACTCCGGCGTCCCGAAGACCATGCCCTCCTGCGTGAGCATCACCGACCCCGGCCTGAGCTCGCGCTCCGTCACCTTCGCGAGGCCGAAGTCGAGCACCTTCGGGTAGTCCTTCAGCCCGCCGTTGGTCGACAGGAAGATGTTCTCGGGCTTGAGATCGCGGTGCACGATCCCCTGGATGTGCGCCTCCTGCAGCGCGCCGCAGACCTGGATGAGGACCGGGATCGCGCGCTCGACGGGCAGCGGCCCTTCCTTGCGGACCACCTGGTTCAGGTTCTTGCCCTCCAGGTACTCCATCACGATGTACAGCGAGCCGTCCTCGAGCTCGCCGTAGAGCAGCACCTTGACCGTGTTCGGGTGCGTGAGGTGGCTCATCGCCCGCGCCTCACGGCGGAAGCGCGAGACGAGATCCTTCCGGTTCGCGAGCTTGGGGTGGAGGATCTTCACCGCCACCATCCGGTTCATCGCCGGCTGTGCGGCCTTGTAGACCGACCCCATGCCGCCGGAGCCGATCTTCTGAAGGATCTGGAACTGCCCTCCGAGCAGATCTCGACCGATGTTCGGGTCCGGACCGGCAGCCATGCGTGGAGTCGGAAAATACCACGCAACCCACCCGTATCGTCTATGACCGAAGCAGCCGACGCATCGGATCCCGCCGTGGAGCCAAAATGACCGTAAAAATCGACGCCCCCGGGGCGGCCGAGGCGCTCCAGAGCCCGCTCCTCGCCGCCGCCGGCGTCTCGCACGCCTTCTTCACGCGGCGCGGCGGCGTCAGCGCCCCCCCGTGGGACACCCTGAGCTTCGCCATCGCCCTCGGCGACGACCCCGCCGCCGTC
This sequence comes from Sorangium sp. So ce281, assembly GCF_051527395.1. Taxonomy (NCBI): domain Bacteria; kingdom Pseudomonadati; phylum Myxococcota; order Polyangiales; family Polyangiaceae; genus Sorangium; species Sorangium sp. So ce281. The sequence goes on along the minus strand of NZ_CP150322.1, from coordinate 52,229 downwards.
CGGGAGAACCTGGAGCGCGCCGCGCGGCGCCTCGGCATCCCGGCCGCGCGGCTCTATTTCCTCAGCCAGGTCCACGGCGTCGAGGCGCGGGTCCTCACCGGTGAGGAGGATCGCGACGACGTCGTCCGCGAGATCGGGGACGTGACCCTCTCGCGCGTACCCGGCGTCGGCTGCGGTGTCCGCAGCGCCGACTGCGCCCCGATCCTCCTCGCCGATCGCCGGACCGGCGCCGTCGCCGCGGTCCACAGCGGCTGGCGTGGGACCGTCCGCCGGGTCGTGGTCGAGGCGGCCCGCGCGCTCCGCTCGCTCGCCGGCCCCGGCGCGGATCTCGTCGCGGCGATCGGCCCGCACATCGAGGCCTGCTGCTTCGAGGTCGGCGACGACGTCGCCGCCGATCTCGCCGCGTGCTCCAGCGCGGGCGCCGCCGCCGTCGTCCGCGGGGCGCCCGGCGCGCGCCCGCGCGTCGACGTCCGCCGCATCCTCAAGGCCCAGCTCGCCGAGGTCGGCCTGGACGCAGCCTCGGTCGAGGACGTCCCTGGCTGCACCGCGTGTGACCCCGCCCGCTTCTTCTCGTACCGGCGCGACGGACAGCGCAGCGGCCGCCTGCTCTCCGTCGTCGTCGCCGGCCGTACCGTCATCGGCTAGAACGCTCCCATGGTCTCGCTCGCGCGTGACTCCTCGCCGATCGTGCTCGCCATGGTGGGCCTGCCCGCCCGCGGGAAGACGTCCATCGCCCGCAAGATCGCGCGGTACCTGTCGTGGCTAGGCCACCCCACGCGGCTCTTCAACGTGGGCAACTACCGCCGCGCGCACCTCGGCACCGCGCAGCCGCACCAGTTCTTCGACCCCAACAACACCGAGGGACGCCAGGCGCTCCTCGGCATGGCGATGACCGCCCTCGACGACCTCATCGGCTGGCTCAGCTCCGGCGGCGAGGTGGCGATCTACGACGCCACGAACAGCACGCGCGCTCGCCGGAACCTCGTCATCGAGCGCTGCCAGGCGCACGGCTTCCCGGTCGTCTTCATCGAGTCGATCTGCAACGACGAGTCGATCATTGAGACCAACGTCCGCGAGACGAAGCTCCGCTCGCCGGACTACCAGGGCGTCGACCCGGAGGCGGCGCTGCGCGACTTCCGCGCGCGCATCGCGCACTACGCCCGCGCGTACGAGCCGCTCGGCGAGCCCGAGCGGAGCTACATCAAGATCATCGACGTCGGCCGCCAGGTCGTGCTGAACCGCATCCACGGCTACCTGCCGGCGCGCCTCGTCCCGCTCTTGATGAACATGCACCTCACGCCGCACCCGATCTGGCTGACCCGCCACGGGGAGAGCGTGTTCAACGAGAAGGGGCTGCTCGGCGGCGACTCGGATCTCAGCGCGCGCGGCGACGAGTACGCGAAGAACCTCTCCGCGTTCATCCACGAGCGCGCCGGCGACGAGCACGTCAACGTCTGGACGAGCACGCTGCGCCGCACCATCCAGACCGCGCGCCCGATGACGCAGAACCACGTCGCCTGGCGCGCCCTCGACGAGATCGACGCGGGCGTCTGCGAGGGCATGACGTACGAGGAGATCCGCCAGCAGATGCCCGAGGTCTTCAACGCGCGCGCGGCGGACAAGTTCCGCTACCGCTACCCGCGCGGCGAGTCGTACGAGGACGTCATCCAGCGCCTCGACCCGCTGATCATCCAGCTCGAGCGCCAGCGCTCGCCCGTGCTCGTGATCGGCCACCAGGCGGTGCTGCGCGCGCTCTACGCCTACCTCGTGGATCGCCCCGCGCCCTCGTGTCCGACGCTGCCGATCCCGCTGCACACCGTCATCGAGCTGACCCCGACGGCGTATGCCTGCGAGGAGCGCCGCTTCCAGCTCGCGCCCGCCGTCCAGGGCGGCGACTCGAGCACCGCGCACCCCTGAGGCAGCGCGGCCGCGCTGGAGGTGCGGGACGCGCTGCGGCGGGGCCGCGCCGGCTCAGCGATCCCGGCTGATCAGCTTGCGGAGGAGCTCCAGCGGGTGGAACGGCAGCATCGCGGCCATGTCGCTGTCGGTGCCGGCCCGCTCGAGCACCGCCCGCACCGCCGGCGCCACGATCCCCATCGGGTCGATCCGCTCCACGAGCGCGCGGAGCGCGCTGAGCGCCGCGCGCCCCGCGTCGATCCCGAGCGGGATGGCGAGGGCCGCCGGCACCGGCGCGAGGATCACGTCGCGCACCGCGACCGCCCTGGCCCAGGCGCCCGGGCTCGGGTCGACCTCGAGCTGCCGGATCGTCTCCGCCTCCGCGAAGCAACCGAGCGACAGCTCCCCTGCCCGCTCCTCGATGGCGCGCGAGAGGTGCCGGTAGTCGCGGCGCCAGTCGCCCGCGAGCAGCCCCATGTCCTCCCGCACCTCGTCCGGCCCGAGGATCAGGTTGATCCCGCGGGCGTCGCGGCGGAGCGCGACGCTCGTCCAGAGCTCCCCGCCTTCGAACAGGCCGATCACCACCGTCTTGCCGACCCCGGCGAGCGACTCCAGCGTGCCGCGCACGACGCCCGCCGAGGGCATCGGCACGCCGCGCAGCCTCGCCGGCCAGAGATCGATCCTCCCGGCGAGGAGCTCCTCGCGGGCGAGCTGCAACAGCAGGAGCGACTGGCCGATGAGATCGTCGCCGCGCCGCACCCGCGCCCCGAACCGCTCCACGATGGCCTCGAGGACGCCCGCCTCGATGACGGCGGCCCAGCTCGCGTGGTGGCTCGCGGCGAGCTCCTCCGCGGAGAGCGGGAGGGCGCGCTGCGCGTCGTCGATCCGGAGCCGGCCCGCGTCCGTGTGCACGAGCTTCCTGAGCTTGCCGCCCGCGTGGACCGCGACGACGCCTCCGCGCGGACGGCCGACCTCGCGCTCCTCGATGACCGTGCGCCTGGGCCGGAACAACGACAGCACGCGAACCCAGTCGGTCGCGGTGAACCCCTCGAAGCGGACGTCGGGCGAGAGCACGGGGCGAGCCTACCGCCGGCGCGCTCGCTGCGCGAGCGTCACCCCGGAGCGCGTCGCCAGCCCGGCGCGCGCCGCCTGCCGGCGCACGGCTACGCCCCCCACCAGAGCATCTCGTGCACCTGGCTCTCGCCGCGGACGGGCACGATCACCCGGATCTTCTGGCCCTCGATCTGGAGCACGTGGGCGGGGAAGCTGTCCGCCGGGTAGTAAAGCGACTTCACGAAGCCGTTCGCGTCGAGCCAGAGCAGGTGCACCCCGTCCGCGGTCGCCCCGTGCATGAGGAGCATCCGCCCGCCGCCGAGCAGCGCGAACTCCATGCTCTTGAAGCCCAGCTCCTCGAAGCGCTCCGGGGACGGAAAATCGTCGCCCACGGACCTGAGCTCCGGCAGGTGCGCGCGGAGGTGCTTGTAGAGCGTGTCGTAACGGACCTTCGCGAGCTTCGGGATCCGCCGGTCGCCCGCGGCGAGGATCGGCAGCCGCTCCGCGTCGAACGTCGGCACCTCCACGTGGGTGCGGTAGCGATCCACGAGCCTGCCGCGACCGATCTCCTCGTCGCTGAGCGCCTTGAGCCACCACTGGAAGATCGCGAGATCGCCCGTCCCTGCGCTCGACTCGAGCCGGACCAGCGACTCCCACAGGGGCCTCCGGACCTGCCATGTTCCGCCGTGATTCTTGACGACGCACGCCCCGACGTAGAGCGCCCCGTGCGTCACGAGGGTGACGAGCATGGGAGGCTCGCCGCCCGCGCTCGCCGCCGGCGCGCCGCTCGATCCGCGCGCGCCGGAAGGACCGCCTGCCGGCGCGAGCCAGGCGTCGCGCCGCTCGCGCGTCAGCGCCGCGCCCAGCCGGTGGACCGACGCATCGGAGAAGTCGAGCCCGAGATCGGGCGCGCCGAACGCCGCGGGCGCGAGGCGGGCGAACACCTCCGCTGCGTGGTCGATCTGGGCCAGGATCGACGGGTTTCCAGCCGGGTTCGCGTCCGTGGAGCGCACGCCTGCCAGGTCGGCGAGCGCGCCGGGCGGGTAGTGCGGCGCGAAGAAGCGCTCGAAGATCTGGGCGGCCGTGATCGGTTCGGCGGGCATGGCTCGGGGCCGTGAGGATCGGCGTGGCAGAGGGGCGGGCGACCGCGGCCGGCCGCCGCGGCTCAGAACATCTTCTTGCGCTTCGACGAGCTCAGGATGCCGAGCATCTCGCGGTACTTGGCCACGGTGCGGCGGGCGATCTTGATGCCGTCCGTCTCCTCGAGGATCTTGACGATCGCCTGGTCGCTGTAGGGATTCGACTTGTCCTCGGCCACGATGATCTTCTTGATCGCCTGCTTGACGCTCTCCGAGGCGATGTCTTCGTCGGCGACCCTGTGGATGGATGAGTTGAAGAAGTACTTCAGCTCGAAGAGCCCCTGGGGCGTGTGCACGTACTTGTTCGACGTCACGCGGGAGATGGTGGACTCGTGCATGCCCACCGACTCGGCGACGTCCCTGAGGATCATGGGCTTCAGGTAGCCCACGCCGCGCTCCAGGAACTCGCGCTGCTTCTCGACGATGCACTCGGTCACCTTGATGATCGTGCGCCGCCGCTGCTCGATGGCCCGGATCAGCCACTGCGCGCTCCGGAGCTTCTCGCTGATGAACTCCTTCGCCTTCGGGTCCCTGAGCATCCGCTGGGCGAGGTTCTCGTTGATGTAGAGCCGCTGGAGCCCCTTGTCGTTGTCGGTGACGACGAACTGGGTGCCGTCCTTGATGACGTACACGTCCGGGGTGATGGCGATGGTCTTCTCGTCGACCTCGGCGAAGTTGCGCGCCGGCACGCTCTCCAGCTTCTGGATCTCCTGGACCGCGTCGTAGACGTCCTCCAGCGGGATCTTCAGCGCCTTCGCGATCGCGGGGAAGTTGCGCCGCTCCACGTTGTGGAGGTGGTCCCTGATGATGGCCATCTCGATGTCGTCGAAGCCGAGCACCTCCGCCTGCACCCGCAGGCACTCCGACAGGTCGCGGGCCGCGACCCCGACCGGATCGAAGCGCTGGATCATCGACAGCACCTCCTCGGCGTCCTCGGGGTGGAGCTCCGCCTCCCGCGCCAGATCCACGAGGCTGAGGTCGGGCCCCTTCGTGCCGTCCGGACGTTCGCCCCCCTTGAGGTCGAGGTACCCCTTCTCGTCGAGGTTGCCGATGACGAGCAGCGCAAACTGCCGCTCGTTCTCGACGAAATCGCTCATCTGGAGCTGCCAGAGCAGGTGGTCGCGCAGGTTCGACGGCTTGGTCAGGTTCTGGTCGATCGGCGGCAGCTCTTCGAAGCCGCCCCGGTGCGCGGGCATGGCCTGCTGGAGCTGCCTGTTCTCCAGGAACTGCTCCCAGTCCACTTCCTTGACCCGCTTCTCCGTCTCGCGCGCCGCGATGTCGGTGTCTCGGTCGAACCGCTCGCCGTTCTCGAGCCGCTGCTCCGTCGGCAGGTCAGCGTTCCTCCCCCGCTGATCCCCCTTGTCGCCGTCCCGCGCCTTCGGGTCGGTCATGTCGTCCGCGAGGACAGGGTTGCCGTCCAGCTCCTTCCTGATCTCGTCGACCAGCTCGAGCCGCGAGAGCTGCAGCAGCCGGATGGCCTGCACCAGCTGCGGGGTCATCACAAGCTGCTGCGACAGCTTGAACTGGAGCTTCATCTCCATGCCCATGAGGAGCTCCTTCTCTCAGTTCGCCGCCAGCGCCACCCGCCGAACGGGGGCCGGGGCATTGCGCGAGGTTCGTGCCATCGAGTGTCTCATTGGTGGCCTCACCCCCAACGTAGCATCGAACGGGGCAGCGGCCCGGGTCTTGCTTTCACGTCTGCACCAAAAAATAGCGCAAGGCTTGCATCGTATGCCGCTGAACATGGTTTCAGCCTTCGCCGCGGTAGATTTTCGCCCCGCGCGGAGCTCTGCCCCCAGCCAGTTCGGATTGGCCCCCATCTGCCGATCGTTGCACTATCGGCCGACGATCGGGAGGCTTGAAATCCCGAAAGGTTGGGCGAAGGCGCGATGGGAAAGCCGAAGGTGCGCGGACCTACGCACGGGCACGGGATGGAGGTGGAGGGCGTGCGCGGCGGGGCTTCGCAGGATCTCGAGAAGGAGCGGATCCTGTCTCGCTCACCCCTCGCCTCGCTGGCCTCACCGAGCCGGCGGGTGCTGTTCGAGCTCGGCCGGGTCGAGCGGCTCGCGCGCAGGCAGTGCGTTTGCCAGCAGGGCGCGCCGCCGAGGCACCTGTTCCTGATCGGTGCGGGTCGCGTGAAGGTCGAGCGCGTCGCCGACGGTCGGGTGGTCCCGCTCGGGCACCGCGGGCCTGGCGACCTCGTCGGCGAGGGCGCGCTCGCGGGCGCGACGGTCTCCTCCGAGGGCGCGACGGTGCTCGACGAGGGGAACGCGCTCGTGGTGCCGCTCGCCGGCCTCGAGCGGCAGCTCGCCTCCGACGCAGCGCTCCGAGGCGCGCTCGCGGCGGCGCTCGTGGCGCGCAAGCTCGAGACCGAGGCGCGCCTCGGCTCCCTGCTCCTCTGCACGGTCGAAGCGCGCCTGATCGAGTTCCTCCGCGCCGCCGCGCGGCGATGGGGGCAGCCCCACGCCGCCGGCCAGCTCGTGTCGGCTCCGTTCACGCACGCGGACATCGCGCTGCTGATCGGGTCCACCCGCGAGACGGTCACCCTGCTGCTGGGCAAGCTGAAGCGCGCCGGCCTGATCGCGTTCGAGCGGCGGCGGATCGTCATCCGGGATGGCGAGCACCTCGAGGTGCTCGCCGCGACGGCCTGAGCGTCCGCCCGGCGGGGCCGCTGCGCGACCTGCGCTGGAGCCGGTACACCGCGGCGCCGTTCGGCTCGATGACGGTGCGCCGCTCGGCGGGGTGGCCCTCCACGCCTTCTACACCCGCCGCAGCGCCAGGCGCGCTCGGGCGGCTCCCCTCCAGGTCGGCGCGTTCACCCTGGACCAGACGGAGGCGAGGAAAGATCCCGGACTGCGTGGATGGCCGGGGGCTGAGGTCGACGAAGATCGTGCTGAGCAGCCGGCCGAAGGCGTACGGCTTGAGCAGGACCTCGCTGACGTCGTCCGTGCCGTCGCACGAGACCGGCTCGTCGGCGCAGAAGATGACCCGCCGGGGCATCGTGCCCTCGCGCCGCAGGCGGCCCAGGATCTCCCGGGCGCCTTTCGTTCCGTGGGCGAGATCGATCAGCGCGACGTCGTAGACGCGCTCGCGGGATAGGGAGATCGCTTCCTCCAGGGTCGCGGCCGGGCTGACGAGCGCGCCGCGGTTGCAGAGGAGGAGCGCCGTGGCCCTCCGGAGGACATGGTCCTGATCGAGGAGGAGAACGTTCGGTTGGTACGTCATCGGGTATCCCTGCGGCTTGCAGTCGAATTGCGCCGCATCGACGAGGACGGCGACGAGCGCGCCCCTCCGTCGTTCAGCGGCGGCATCCGCGTCCGCGGACGGTCCCCCCTTCGCAACGCACGTGCCGAAGGCGAGGCGCCGCCGCCGCCTGGGCCTCGTTTCCCCTGTTCTCGGCGGCAACGCGCTCGTTCGAGCGTCGCTGCCGGTGAGGCTGCCCCGCCGGCCCCGGGGCCGGCGCTGTGCCCATTTCGCGCTCCCTCCGCGGCGCCTCTCCGCCCCGACGAAGAGCGCCCCCCCACCCTGTCGGCTTGCCCACCGCGTCGCTGGCCGTCGGTGGGCGGTTCGTGCGCACGGGCCAGCCCAGGTTTGCGACCCCTCCAAGCCGGCGCGGTGCGCCGATCCGCCGGTTGCTCCAGGCTCGACGTACCGCGGGCCACATGTCCAGGCCGCTCGCGCTGCCCCGTCCTGACGCGTTCGGCGCAACGCAGCAAACTGATTTTCCCGCTTGATGAGGCTGGCGTAGGGTGCCACAAGCGTCCGCGCGCACGAGTGGCGGAATTGGTATACGCACCGGTTTTAGGTTCCGGCGCCGGGAGGCTTGGGGGTTCGAGTCCCCCCTCGTGCACCACGGCTTGACGCCTGGAGGACTCGAGCACCTCGCGGCGTGACGCGCCGCCCCAGAGCGGCTCCCTGGTGGCCCGGGACGGTCATGGTCCGCTGGGCGCGCGGCGCGGGGGCCAGCGCTCGCCCCCGCGGATCCCCCGCGCGGATCCGACGACGAACGGGTGACGGGGGCCCGGGCTGCGGAGCCTCGGGCGGATCGCGTCGGCGGCGTCGCCGACCGCGTGGTCCTGGAATTGCGCGACGCCCGCGGCGCGACTACGTTCGCGTTCCTCGGCCGGACCCTCTCCTCTCACCTCACCGCCGCGGAGCCAAGGCACGTAAAGATGTTCACTTGGGCGATGAAGAAGATTTTCGGCACCTCGCACGAGCGTGCCATCCGCCGCATGAGACCCCGGGTCGAGGCGATCGGCAGGATGGAGCCGGAGCTGCAGAAGCTCTCGGACGCCCAGCTCCGAGCAAAGACGGCGGAGTTCAAGGAGAAGCTCGCCAATGGGGCGACGCTGGACGACATCCTGGTCCCGGCGTTCGCGGTCTGCCGCGAGGCGTCGAAGCGCGCGCTCAAGATGCGCCATTACGACGTGCAGCTCATCGGCGGCATGGTGCTCCACAACGGCTGCATCGCCGAGATGCGCACCGGCGAGGGCAAGACCCTGGTCGCGACGCTCCCCTGCTATCTGAACGCCCTCGAGGGCAAGGGCGTCCACGTCGTCACGGTGAACGATTACCTGGCGCGGCGCGACGCCGAGTGGATGGGCAAGCTGTACGGCTTCCTCGGCCTGTCGACGGGCGTGGTCGTCAACCAGCAGGGCGACGCCGAGAAGCGCGACGCATACCGCTGCGACATCACGTACGGCCAGAACAACGAGTTCGGCTTCGACTACCTGCGCGACAACATGAAGTTCTCGGCGCTCGAGTACGCGCAGCGCCCGCTGCACTACGCGATCGTCGACGAGGTCGACTCCATCCTCATCGACGAGGCGCGGACTCCGCTCATCATCAGCGGGCAGGGGGAGCGCTCGAGCGACAAGTACCGCACGATCAACGAGGTGATCCCCCAGCTCCGGAACGAGGAGCATTACACCGTCGATGAGAAGGCGCACTCGGTGACGCTGACCGACGAGGGCGTGGAGACGGCAGAGCGGCTGCTCGCCTCGCTCCAGGTGCTCAAGGGCACGAACCTCTATGATCCGGTGAACCTCGAGACGCTGCACATCCTGAACCAGTGCTTGCGCGCGCACACGCTCTACAAGCGCGACGTCAACTACATGGTGCGCGATGGCAAGGTGCTCATCATCGATGAGTTCACCGGCCGCGTCCTCGCGGGGCGCCGGTGGTCGGACGGCCTGCATCAGGCCGTCGAGGCGAAGGAGAACGTCCGGATCCAGGAGGAGAGCCGGACGATGGCGACGATCACCTTCCAGAACCTCTTCCGGCTGTACAAGAAGCTCTCCGGGATGACCGGCACCGCGGACACGGAAGCGGCGGAGTTCCACAGCACGTACAAGCTCGACTGCGTCATCATCCCCACGAACAAGCCGGTGGTCCGCGTCGATTACGAGGATCTCGTCTACAAGACCGAGAAGGAGAAGTTCACCGCGGTCATCAACGAGATCCTCGAGAAGCACGAGCTCGGCCAGCCGATCCTGGTGGGCACGACGAGCGTCGAGAAGAGCACCGCGATCAGCCGGATCCTGACGAAGCGGGGCGTGAAGCACAACGTGCTGAACGCGAAGCACCACGAGAACGAGGCCTACGTGGTCGCGCAGGCGGGCCGCAAAGGGGCCATCACGGTCTCGACCAACATGGCGGGTCGCGGGACGGACATCATCCTGGGCGGCAACGCGGAGATGCTCGCCAAGCTCAAGTTCAAGGAGCAGAACCGCCAGCCCGAGGCGGAGCCCGAGGCGTTCGAGGCCCTGGTCGAGGAGATCAAGAAGGAGTGCACCGCCGAGGGCGACGAGATCCGCGAGATCGGCGGGCTGTACATCCTGGGCACCGAGCGGCACGAGTCGCGCCGCATCGACAACCAGCTGCGCGGCCGCGCCGGCCGCCAGGGCGACCCCGGGACGTCGAAGTTCTACCTGTCCCTCGAGGACGACCTCATGCGCATCTTCGCCGGAGATCGGGTGAAGAACCTGATGGAGCGGATGGGCATGCCCGACGACGAGCCCATCGAGCACCCGTGGGTGACGAAGAGCGTCGAGAACGCCCAGAAGAAGGTCGAGGAGCGCAACTTCGACATCCGCAAGAACCTGCTCGAGTACGACGACGTCATGAGCGCGCAGCGCAAGACGATCTACGACATGCGCCAGTCGCTGCTCGTCGGCCGTTACTCTCCCGAGATCATCGACGAGGAGGGGAAGCCGACGGGCGAGAAGCGGACAATCAAGCCGCTCGCGTCCATCGTCGAGCTGGTCCGCCCGGACGTCGGCTACCTGCTCGGCATGTTCGCGAACGACCCGGTGATGCCGCTCGACGCGGACGGCAACCGGCGCGAGATCGTGCGAAAGGACTTCGAGAAGACGGAGCGGTTCGTCGAGCTCGAGAACATGCAGCGCGAGATCTACACGCGCTGGGGCGTGAAGATCGAGCTCGAGGCGCGCGCCGACAAGGCCCTCGAGATCTACGACGAGTGCTCCGAGCTCATGCCCCTGGCGCTCACGGAGCAGCGCGAGCGGCTGCTCGATCTGATGGACCGGATCATCGGCGCGATGGTCGAGGAGTCTTGCCCGGCCCGCAAGCCGCCGGAGGACTGGGACTGGGGCGGCATCTTCCAGGGCTTCCGCGAGCACTTCGGCGTCGAGCTGCCGGACGACGTCGCGCACATCGGCGACCAGGAGACGCTGGCGCGGGAGCTCTACGAGCGCGCCGAGAAGGCGTACGAGAAGCGCGAGGAGGAGATCGGCGTCGAGCTGTCGCTGCGCATCTTCCGCCACCTCTACCTGGAGGAGCTCGACAAGGCCTGGGTCGACCACCTGACCGACATGGACCACCTCCGCGACGGCATCGGTCTGCGCGGCTACGGGCAAAAGGACCCGAAGCAGGAGTACAAGAAGGAGGGCTACAACATGTTCGTCAACATGGTGGCCCGCGTCTCCTCGAACGTGGTCACGAAGCTCTTCAGCGTGAACGTCAGGCGCGCCGAGCAGGAAGAGGCGCAGATCGAGGCTGCGGATCGCGAGCGGCACGCCGCGGCGCTGCTCGACGCGGTCGCGCAGCACGACGAGTCCCTCCCGATCGGCGCGAACCCCGCCCCGGCGCTCCCGCAGCCTGCGGTCATGCAGGAGCAGGAGTGCCCCTGCGGCAGCGGCAAGCCGTTCAACAAGTGCCACGGCGGTGAGGACGAGGCGACGGCCTGAGCCGGCGCCCCCTGCCCGCTCCGCCTGGCAGCCAAAACGAGGCAGCGAGGGCCCCTGTCAGGCCCTTGCTCCTCGGCATCTGACCCCCGCATGAACACCGCCTGAGGGCCGATCCATCGGTTCCGGGAGGCAGCATCATGAAGGTGTTCATCGATTCAGGGGATATCGCGGAGATCAGGGAAGCGCAGTCGATGGGGGCCATCGACGGCGTCACGACCAACCCGTCGCTCCTCGCCAAGGCCGGCAAGCCGACGAAGCGGGCGATCGCCGAGATTTGCGAGGTGGTCGACGGCCCCATCTCGGCCGAGGTGGTGGCGGTGGAGAAGGACGCGATCCTCCGCGAGGGTCGCGAGCTCGCGAAGATCCACCGGAACGTGGTGGTCAAGGTGCCGCTCATCGACGAGGGGCTCAAGGCCGCCCGGATCTTCGCTTCCGAGGGCATCAAGACGAACGTGACCCTCTGCTTCTCGGCCGCCCAGGCGCTGCTCGCGGCCAAGGCGGGGGCCACGTACGTGTCGCCGTTCGTCGGGCGCGTCGACGACGCCGCGGGGGACGGGATGGATCTCGTCCTGCAGGTCGTGACCATCTTCAGGAACTACGGGTTCTCGACGCAGGTGCTCACCGCGAGCGTACGGCACCCCGTCCACTTCGTGCAGGCCGCCATGATCGGCTCGCACGCCGTGACGATGCCGCTCAAGGTCATCAAGCAGCTGATCAGGCATCCGCTCACCGACGTCGGGCTCGCGCAGTTCTTGGCAGATGCGAAGAAGATCCCCGAGCTGGTATAGCGATCCCGTGGCCGAGAAGCGCAAGGAGAACACGGGGACGAAGCGCCGCGGGAGCCGCCCGGCGGCCCCCGCGGTCGTGTCCGTCACGACGCAGGGAGGGCCCTTCAAGGGGGTGTCGACGGCGGTCGTTCGCCGGCGGGCGAGCAAGATGCTCTCCCACCTCGCGTTGCAGGGCGTGGAGCTCTCCGTCGCCCTGGTGAACGATGGAGCCATCCACGAGCTCAACCGCAGCTACCGGCGCAAGGACAAGCCGACCGACGTGCTCGCCTTCCCGATGCTCGACCAGAACGGGGCCAACTCGCGCAGGCGCGGCCGGCGAGGTCCCGTGGATCCGTCGGCATGGCGCGGTCTCCTCGGCGACGTGATCGTCTCGATCGACACGGCCGCGCGGCAGGCCGCCGAGCGCGATCGCCCGCTGCTCGACGAGATCACGATGCTGCTCGGGCACGGCCTGCTCCACCTGCTCGGCTACGACCACAAGACCGACGCAGAAGAACGAGAAATGACGGATTTGACCCGGGAGCTCGAGGTCGCGGCGGCGTCGCGAAGCAACAGTAATACTGGAATTTAACCGCATTGCGGCACCGCGAGGCCAAACGCGAGGCCAAAGAAGACGGGGGGGTGATGACTTATCGCTTGCGAGGCGAAACCTCGCTTGTTAAACGGACGCCCCCTTTCGACTTGGAGGAAACATGCCCGGTTCGAACAAGCTGACCAAGGCCCAGATGATCGTCGGTCTTGCTGAGGCCACCCACCTCGACAAGAAGTCCGTGGCCAGCGTGCTCGATGCGCTCGGCGAGCTGGTGAAGAAGGAGCTCGGTCCGGAGGGGCCGGGCGAGGTTACGGTTCCGGGCCTCGTGAAGATCAAGGCGAAGGAGATCCCGGCCACGCAGGACCGGGAAGGCATCAATCCGTTCACGAAGCAGCCGATGACCATCAAGGGCAAGCCGGCGAGCCGCAAGCTCCGCGCGGCGCCCGTCAAGGCGCTCAAGGACGGCTGAGCGGCGCGTCCGTGGCCGCAGCTTGCGTCGCCGCATCGGGCGGCGCGAGCTCCGGGGGCCCCGCAGGCGCTCGCGCCCCCGAGCTGACGCCCGGGGCCTTCGCTGTGGAGCGTCGCGCCCGGAGCGCGCAAGCGACGCTCGCGAAGGCGAGCAGCAACGCCATCGGGACGTCGCCCAGGCGGGTGTAGAGCGTCAGCGGCGTGTCCCTGACCGAGGGGGTCGCGAAGGTCACCCCCGGCGCAGCGCTCTCATCGCGGCTGCGCACCACGCCTCGGGCGTCGATCCATGACACGACGCCGAGGTTCACCGCCCGCACGAGATCGCGGCGCAGCTCGATGGCGCGCATGACCGCGAGCCTCGCGTGCAGCTCGGGCTCGGCGCTCCCGGTGAACCAGGCGTCGTTCGTGATGTTGACGAGGAGGTTCGGGGCGAGCGCCCCGGTGATCCGCCGCCCCACCCCGGTGAGCGTGTCTTCGTAACAGTTGAGCACCCCGATCCGGAGCGCGGGCCCGTGCTCTCGGGGCAACGTGAGGGCGCGCGGCTCCGCGCCCGGGACGAGCCCGCCGCTCTTCTGGAAGATGCGCCGCAACCAGGGCAGGTAAGCGCCGCCCGGGACCGTCTCGCCGAACCAGAGCAGCTGCAGCTTGTCCTGCGTCGGCTGCATGCTCCCATCGGGGAGCACGAGGGTCGCGGAGTTGTAGCTGTTCCGTTCCTCGACGCCGTCAGCGGCCTTCACGGGCGGCGCCTGCGTGATGAGCCCCGCGAGGATCGGGCCACGGATGCCGGGCCCCAGGATCGCTCGACCGCCGCGCGGCGCCTGCCGGGCGCTGTGCGAGAGGGGGTACGGGTACGCCGCCTCGGGCCAGAGGGTGAGCTCTGCGCCGCCGGCCTCGGCCTCCCGGGTGAGCTCGTGCAGGGTTCGCAGGATCCGCGGGTGGTTCTTCGTCTGCCAGCGCTCGTGAGGCCCGATCGCCTGGTTGACGAGCGCGACGCGCGCGGCTGGCAGGCCGGCGCTGGCGCGCTCCACCGCGGCCATCCGCACCGCGCCGTGAGCCGCGAGCAGCCCGAACAGCGCGGCGCTCGAGAGCGCCGGGTAGAGGATCGCGCGGAGCAACCGAAGGCGGGTGGGCCGCGGTTCCTGGGCGGGCGCGCGCTCGAGCGGCCGCCCGCCCGGCGCCCTCCCCGAGGCGGCCAGGCCAGCGCGGGCGAGCAAGGCCGCCCCGACGGCGAACAGCACGGAGACGCCCCGCTCGCCGATGAGGTCGGCGAGCTGCACGAGCGCGGGCCAGGGGCTCATGAGACCCGCAGGAGTCCAGCCGAAGACGGTCGGGATGGCCACGGCGGCGAACACGCCGGTCGCAAAGGCGAGCTCGAGGGGAGCGCGCAGCCGCCGGATGAGCGCGCTCGTGATGCCGCCGCAAATCGCCCAGACGAGCGACTGGGCGGCCGCGAGCAGCACCAGCGCGAGGTACGAGGCAGCCGAGCCGAGGGGCGTGAACCGCTGGATGACCTCCGGCACGAAGCGCAGGCCCACGACGCCCGCCGCCGTTCCCCAGAGCGCGCCGCGCCCGAAAGCGCGCCAGATCGTCGGGGCGTCGTGGACGGCGGCCGCCAGCAGAGCGAGGCCAGCGATGACGGCGGGGACCAGATCCGTCGGCGGCGCCGTGAGGGCGAACGTCGCGCCGCCAGCGAGGGAGAGCAACAGCGGGGCGCGGCCACGGAGCGCGCGCATGATCGAGGCCTGGGGCACGATGCGGCGTTATACCGCGTGGAGACGGTCCGGACCGCGACCGGCTGGTCGAGAGCAGAACGGACGCGAACACCGCGCGGTCAGGGTGGACGGGAGGCTATGACGAGCCGCTCACCAGTAAATACTGAGCCCGCCGCGGAAGAGCCCCCCGCCCGACGTGTTGGTCGTCCGGCCGGAGTCGGGATCCGTGAACTCGGGAACGAGCCCGTCGTCCGTACGGCTGCGCACGAAGCCGAGCGCATCGACGTTCAGGGCGATGCGGGGGGAAAGCCGGAACTCGAGGCCGATGCCGCCGTGCGCGCCGAAATAGTCGTACTCCGTGTCCGGAGCGAACTCGGTGCCGCCGGCCGCGACCTCGCTCGAGGCGCGATCGACCTCGGCGTGCGCGATGTTCAGGCCGCCCATGAAGTAGAACTGGGTGCGGCTGCGCGGGTTGACGAACAGCATCCCGGTCAGCGAGAGCGGCACCTCGGTCCGCTGGTCGCCGTTGTAGTCCGTGCCCGCGAGGAAGTCGGCGCCTGCATCGAGCGCGAACGCCGGGACGGGCCGGTAGCGCAGGCTGATCCCGACGCCGCCCATGCCGGCGTCCTCCGCTCCGCCTTGCTCGCGCCCCAACATGACGCCCTCCATGCGGAGGTTGATCCCCCAGTGGCGCCGCCAGCGCCGCTTCACCGGCGGAGGCGGCGCGGGGGGCGCCACGCGGCGCACGATCACGCGCGGCGGAGGGGCTGCCCCAGGCGTCACGACGATCACCTGAGGAGGCGGGCCCGACGGCGAGGTCTCGTAGACGACGACCGGCGGGGCCCGGCGGGCGGCCCCCCTGGCCGGGGGCGGGGGCGGCGGCGCCTCGGCAGGCGCGGCCTCGGCAGGCGGCGGTTCCGCGGCGGGATCGCGAGGCGGCTCCACTTCCTCGCAGAACCACGCGCCGGGAGGACAGTTGCTGTCCTCCTGCGCGAACGCGCTCATCGGCGCGGTCATCGCCACAGCAACAAGGACATGGGTCAAGCAACGGCGCATCGGGCGACTCCTCTTCGGTGCAGGGAGGTTAGCAACCGGGATGCCATCGACCATCTTGCGGGATCGTCGTCACCATGGCCACGCAGCACGCCGGCGTGCATCGGCCGCCACGGCACGCTGTGGCGGAAGGTTCACACGCGCGCCGTTCCGCAGGGTACTAGCTCCCACGGCAAAGGTCACGGCGCGGTCGCCCGCGTCGGGAGCCCTGCCAACATCGAGACCAATCGGGTTCCATCATGCCTACGGTTACGTTGAAGCAGGGTCATGTCCGGCCGGTGTGGTCGGGGCATCCCTGGGTGTTCGCTCAGGCGATCGCGCGCATCGAGGGCGGCGCGGTGGCCGGGGACGAGGTCGTCGTCACCGACCCCTACGGCAGCGTGCTCGGGCGCGGGCTCTACACCCCGCGCTCGGCCATCCCGGTGCGCATGTACACGCGCGAGGACAGGCCGATCGACGCGGCCCTGTTCCGGCACCGGATCGAGCGCGCCATCGCGCACCGCCGCGAGCTCGGCCTGCCCGCGCGGGCGCCTGGCCATGAGACCGACGCCTTCCGGCTGATCCACGCGGAGGGGGACGGCCTGCCGGGGCTCATCGTCGATCTGTTCGGCGACGTGGTGGTCGTGCAGCTCGGGACGATCGGGATCAAGCGCCGCGAAGGGGTGATCTTCGACGCCCTCCAGGCGGCGCTCTCGCCCCGCGCGATCGTGGACAGGACGCCGGAATCCCTCGCGAAGCTCGAGGGGTTCACCGCCGACGCGGGCGTGGTGCGCGGCGACCCCGCGCTCGATCAGCTCCGGTTCGTCGAGCGGGGGCTGCGGTACGCGATCCCGCTCGCGCTCGGCCACAAGACCGGGTTCTACCTGGACCAGCGGACGCTGCGGACCCGCGTCGAGCAGCTCGCCCACAACCGGCGCGTGCTCGATGCCTTCTGCTTCGTCGGCACGTTCGCCATGGCGGCGGCCCGCGGCGGGGCGAGCGAGGTCCTCGCGATCGACGAGAGCGCGACGGCGATCGAGGTCGGGGCGGAGTGCGCGCGGGAGAACGGGCTCCTCGACCGGATCAAGTTCACGCGCGACGACGCCCGCAAGGCGCTGCAGAACGCGTCGAGGCAGGCGGGCTACGATCTCGTCATCTGCGACCCTCCGAAGCTCGCAGGCACGCGCGCCTCCAAGGACGCCGCGCTCATGGCGTACCGGCGCCTCGCGGCCGGGGCGTGCCGGGCCACGCGCCCGGGCGGCGTCCTCGTGCTCTGCTCCTGCTCCAGCGCCGTGAGCCTCGACGATCTGACCCGGGTGCTCGCGCTCGGCGCGCGCGACGCGCGCATGCAGGCCGCGGTGTTCGACCGGCACTTCCAGGGAGGGGATCACCCCGTCCCCGCCGCCTTCCCCGAGGGGCTCTACCTGAAGAGCCTCATCGCGCGCATCGACGCGCTCTGACGATCGCCCGATGAAGCCGCTCTCCCTCCTGCCTCCCGACGCCGCGCGCGCCCTCGCCGGGGTGATCTTCGATCTCGACGACACCGTGCTGGATCACGGCGCCCTCACCGAGGCGGCGTACGCAGCGCTCTTCCGTCTACGCGAGACGGGGCTCGCGCTCATCGCCTGCACCGGCAGGCCCGCCGGCTGGGGCGAGGTGCTCCAGCGGCAGTGGCCGATCGACGCGACGATCGTCGAAAACGGAGCCGTCGCGCTGGTCCGTGAGGAGGAAAGCGACGTCGCCGGCCATCGAGGAGGGCACGCCCCGCGCGCCGGCGCGCGCCGCGTCGTCACGCTCGACGACCTGGACCGCGAGACGCGGCGAGCCCGTCGAGCCGAGCTCATCGGGCTCGCCAATGACATGGTGCGTCGTTTTCCGGCGGCGGCGCTCGCGGACGACAACGACCAGAGGGTGACCGACGTTACCATCGACATCGGGGAGCACCGGCATGTCCCGCCGGAAGACGTGCAGAAGATGCGCGCCGAGCTGCGCGAGCGGGGGGTGAGGACGCTGCTGTCGAGCGTCCACCTCCACCTCACGCGCGAGCCGTCCGACAAGGCCACGGGGATTATGCGCCTGCTCTCCGCTCGGTTCGGCGAGGATCCCACCCGGGCGCGGCACCGCTACGCGTTCGTCGGCGACAGCGGCAACGACGGCGTCGCCTTCGCCGCGTTTGTGCTGACCTTCGGGGTGGCCAACGTTCGCGCCCACCTCGGCAAGCTGTCCGTGCCGCCGCAGTTCGTGGCGTCCCTCCCCATGGGCCGCGGGTTCGCGGAGATCGCCCAGCAGATCGCCGAACTGCGGAAGAATGCACCCGAGCCGTGATCTTGCCGCGCGCAAGTCACTTCGCGCTGCGATCCGCCCCACACCTGACGCAGGTAAGCTAGCCGCGGCGTGCACTGAAGGAATAGGATCGGTCTTTCGGGAGGGCCGTGCCTCCCAACCCTTTACAGGGGCGCGTGTTCTCGGGGACCATGACGTTGGTCCCTCGCCCGCCAGCGGCAGCAGATGGCGTTTCGACCCCCGACCCCCGGCCTCCTCGTCGACAACAAGTACCGCCTCGCGGAGCGCATCGGCGGGGGCGGCATGGGCGACGTGTTCCGGGCGGAGCACGTGCTCGCAGGTCGCGCCGTTGCGATCAAATTCCTCCACCCAGAGCTGGCGGACAACTCGGAGCTCTCCCACCGCTTCTTCCAGGAAGCGCAGGCGGTCAACCGGATCCGCCACCCGAACATCGTCGACGTGATCGACGCCGGCGTCGGCGAGCTCGGTCCGTACATCGTGATGGAGCACCTCGACGGCGAGTCGCTCGGCATGGCGCTCGCGCGCTTCGGTCGCCTCGACATGGAGGCCGCCGTCGGCGTCGCGATCCCGGTGCTCGAGGCGCTCGACGCCGCGCACCGCGCGGGGATCATCCACCGCGATCTCAAGCCCGAGAACATCTTCATCGCCTTCGATCCGAGCCGCGGCTCGGCCGTCGTCCGCCTGCTCGACTTCGGCATCGCCAAGGTGCTCGACTCCGATGGCCCGTCGCCGCGGACGCGCACGGGCGTCGTGTTCGGGACGCCTGACTATCTGTCGCCCGAGCAGGCCACGGGGGAGTCGCCGCTCGACGGCCGGAGCGATCTCTTCTCGGTGGGCGTGCTGCTCTACGAGGTCCTCACCGGCACGCGGCCGTTCCGCGCGCCGACCGCCGTGGCGACCGCGTTCCGCGTCGTGCACGCCGAGGTGCCCACGCTCGCCTCGGCGGGCGTGACCGTCGACCCGCGGCTCGAGGCGATCGTGCAGCGGCTCTTGCAAAAAGATCCCGCGAAGCGGTTCCAGACGGCCGGCGACGTCGTCCGCGAGCTCGAGCGCGTCGCGCCTGAGCCGCCGCGGCGGACGACGGCGCTCGGCAGGCTGATCAACGTGCAGCGGCGGATGGCCCTGAGCCTGGGGAACGCCCCGGAGAACGAGCGCGATCGCCTCTCGTCCTCGCGCGATCGATCGCGCCCGGGGTTCGACATGAACCCCCCGCCGATGCGCATCTCGCCGTCGATCGTGCCGGGGGGGCGCGTCACCGAGGCGCCGCCCGGGATGCGGCCGTCGTCCTCGGAGCCAGCGAAGCCCGCGCCCGGCGTGACGCTCTCGAACGCGCTGCGAAGCCGCGGCTCGGAGCCCACGATGCTCTCGCAGCGCGGCGAGTCGCTGCCCACGGTGCGCAGCGCCGACCTCGGGCACCGGGCCGAGCCGACCGTCCGCAGCGCGGACTTCGGCGCCCTGATGAACCGGACACGCGACACGCGGCGGCCCAACGTCACCCCGGTCCGGCCGCTGCCGGCGCGCTTCGCCGGGCAGTACCATGTGCGCGGCCCCGTCCTGCGGAGCGTCGATCGCACCATCGTGGACGAGTACGGGAGGAGCGCGCGCGACGAGGTCGTCTCGCAGATGCCGCTCCGCTACGCCGACGACTTCAAGCACGACTCGATCAACGCGCTCGTCGGGTACGATCTCGAGGCGCTCGACGCCTACATGGAGCTCGCGACATCGCTGGTCCTGCGCGATCTCGAGCGCTGGCGCGACATCGGCAGGCTCGGCGTGGGCGGCGAGCTGCACAGCCTCGTGCGCACGCTGTTCGCCCGCCCGCTGACCGACATCGCGTCGCTCATGCGCCGCGGGACCTCCATCTGGTCGCGGCTCTTCACGTTCGGCTCGTGGCGCGTGGCGACGGGCCCGACCGGGCGGGTCACGCTCCACATCGGCGACTTCGACCCTGCTTCACTGCCGCTCCGGCTGTGGGTCGTGGGGATGGTCGAGGAGACAGCGCGCCGCGCGTCCGGCGGCGGCGTGAAGGTCACGATCACGCTCGGCGAGCTCGGCTTCACCTCCGAGCTCGCCTGCGAGATCAGCCTCTAGCTCCAACCGCCCGAAGCCCGGCCAGAGATCGCCGGGCTTCAGCGCCGCCTCGCGGCGGCTTCGCGCGGGCGGTCTTGGCTTTGTTTCCTCGGGGCTCCGCCCCGCTCCGCACCCCGGCGTCCGCTTCGCGGCCGCGCCGGTCGCGCCGGTCGCACGAGCGGCGACCGGCGCTCGGGGGTGCGCCGCAGCGCGATGGCTGCGCGTCGCTGGAGGCGTCTCTCAGGAAGGCTTGCGCGCGCGGTAGCACGCCTGACAGAACACGTCGCGGCCCTCGACCGGCTTGAACGGGACCTCGCCCTCGGAGCCGCACGACTTGCAGGTGATCGAGAACGTCGGACGAGTGCGCGGCGCGCGAGGCTGCTGCGCCGGACCGCGGCTCGGCGCGGCAGCGCGGCGCTCACCGGTGAACGAGGGGGCGCGGTAGTTGCCGTCATCTCGGAAGGGCGCGCCGCCGCGCAGGCGGTTCGGGTAGTGGCTCTGCACCGCCCATGCGGGCGCCAGCCCCGAGTACGCGTCCTGCATCGGGCTGCGGTACTCGTTCACGTCACCCGTGTAGCGGGGCTTCCGAGGCTGGCCGTCGCCGCGCGCCAGGCCGCGATGCCCCCCGGCGCCCCGAGGCGGGCCAGGGCGCTGGCGCTCCGCAGCGCGAGCCGGCGATCCGCTCTCGCTCTCCCCTCGATTGTCCTTGCGCGCACGGCGGCAAGTCCGGCACCGCTTGGGCGGAGCAGCGAGCTTCCGTTCGGCGTAGACGGCAGCTTCCGCAGCCGAGAATAGGAACGACGTGCCGCAGCTCGCGCAGACAATGTGCTCGTCTCGATGCTGTTCCATGATTCCTCTTTCGTCAGGCCGACGGGCCTCGCAGGCTCACGGGCTCGGATGACTCGGGTGACTCGGGTGACTGGAGCGCCCGGGAGCTGCCCCGCTGCGCTGGAGAAGCGCGATTTACGCGGGGTTCTACGTGATATCGGTGGGATCGCCCTCTTGATGGGGCACGGAAGTGCCTACGGTGACATGCTTGTCAGGGCGGTCAAGCGTGCCGCCTCCACGCAACGCCAGGATCGATCGCGCGGCGCGGAGCTTTGATTTCGAAGCTCCTCAAGATACCATCCGCGCGACTTTCACGAGGAGCACAGCTCCTCCCGTGACGGACCACGAGCCGCATCCGCCCACGCCGCGCATCGCAACCAGTCGAAGCAATGAGCCATCCCTCCCTGCACCTCACCGCTCGTGACTTCGACGCGTACGCCGCCGAAAAAGCGACCTCGAAGGCCTACTCGCGCCCCCGCCTCGAGGTGAAGCAGCGCGCGCTCGCCTGGGCGCGCGGCGTCGTCGCCCGGCTGGCCGAGCTCGGCATCTCGGTCGATGTCCATGGCTCGGACGAGCACCCCTCGATCCGCAACAAGCACCGGGCCGACTGCCAGTGGGTCTTCTTCTGGCGCGACCAGGCGGCGCGCGACGAGCTCGATCGCCTCCTCGACCGAGGCCGCTCGATCTCCGACGCGATCGACGATCCGAGCCCCTTCACGCGGCACGCCTTCCTCGCGCTTCGCATCTCGGAGAGCGAGGTGCAGGTGTGCTTCGCGGTCCACCCGGACGCGAAGGTGGACGTCGACAACCTCCGGGCTCGCGTCTCGGCGACGGAGGAGGCGACGGGCGCGCCGGCCTCGCCGATCTCCGCCGAGCTCACGAGCGCGCTCCACGCGCTCCCGGAGCAGTTCTCGTTCGGCGCCGCCGGCGGCGATCGCGTGGCCTGCAGCGCGGCCACCTCGGACGCGATCGCCGAGATGCTCCGCCGCGCCGCCGACGGCCAGGTGCCGCTCTGGATCGGCTGGGCGGTCCCGCGCGAGACGGCGGTCGAGCACGCCGACATCCTGGATGAGCAGCTCGAGGACGCGCTCGTCGCGCTCGCGCCGATCTACCGGCTCGTCGCGTGGTCACGCGAGAACGACCGCATCGCGCTCGACCACAAGCTCGAGGGCATCGAGCAGGAGCGGGCGCGCGCCCACGCCGAGATCGAGGCCGAGAACGAGCGATGGCGCTCCGAGCAGGCCCGAGCGCGAGAGCGCTCGATGGAGCAGGCGCGAGCGCGCGGCGATGAGCGCGTCGAGGCCGCCCTGCCCGCCCGCCGACCGACCCTGGCGACGCTGTTCAAGTCGCCGAGCAACGCCGGCGCCGGCGCTGGCCGCGGCGGAGAGCCGCGGCCCTCGCTGAAGCGGGTCGGAGAGGGCAGCGCCCCGGCCCGGCGAGCGCCGCACGGCGAAGCGGAGCAGCAGGCGAGGGCCGAGGCGCCGCAGAAGCCCTCGGCCGATCACGCGCCGCGAGCGCAGCGTGGTCCGTCCGGCGAGCCCGAAGGTGCCGCGAAGGTCGCGCCGGATCCCGCGAAGGGCGGCGTGCTGGAGAAGGGCAGCCGCGTCCGCGTGCGACGAGGCCCCTTCGGCGACAAGATCGGCGTGGTGAGCGAGCTCGATGGGCGCGGAGGCGCGCGCGTCCTGCTCGGCCTGCTCTCGACGAGGCTCGAGCTCGACGAGCTCGAGCTCGTGGTCGATGGAAGAGATCGGCCCGCGCTCTCGACGTCGCACCGCAAGCCGCTCGCGCCGACGCCGCGTAAGGCGCGCTGAGCGTCGCCGCGCGGCCCCCCCCATGCAATGGTCAAGCGCGATCCCTCTACCTACCCCGTCGGCCTCGGCGCGCAGTTCCGCCACAAGCTTCCGCTCTACCTGACGGGCGCGGCGCTGCTCGCTGCGCAGCAGTTCCTCATGGCCAGGCGAGATTTCCTGGTCAAGGACGCCGTCGACGCCGCCGTGAAGGCGCAGTCGAGCGAGGCCGCGCATGCGGCGCTCCTCATGCTCGCGGTCAGCGTGGGCGCCGCGATCATGCGCGTGTTCTCGCGGGTCACCATCTTCACGGCGGGCCGCAACGTCGAGTACGAGCTCCGGGCGATCCTGCTCGCGCGCCTGCACAAGCTCGGGCCGGCGTTCTTCCGCAAGATGCCGACCGGCGACATCATGAGCCGGGCGACGAACGATCTGACGCAGGTCCGCCTCCTCCTCGGCTTCGGCCTGCTGAACGTCGTGGGCTCGATCTTCGCGTTCACGAGCGCCCTGTACGTGATGCTCCACATCTCGAAGAGGCTCACGCTCGCGGCGCTCGTGACGATGCCCGCGCTGATGCTCGTCACCCGGTCGTTCTCGACGAAGCTCTTCGTCCGCACGCGCGACAACCAGGAGGCGATCGGCGCCATGAGCGACCGCGTCCTCGCGAGCCTCGCCGGGGTCAGGGTCGTCCGCTCGTTCGCGCTCGAGGCGTCCGAGATGGCCGCGTTCACGAGCACGAACCAGGGCTACCTCGAGAAGAGCCTCGCGCTCGCCAAGCTGCGCGGCTCCATGGCGCCGCTCATGGGGGCCATCAGCTCGGTCGGCGTGCTCATCGTCTTCTGGTACGGCGGGCGGCTCGTGCTGGAGCAGCAGATGACCCGGGGAGACTTCGTCTCGTTCTGGCTGGCGCTCTTGCGGCTCACCTGGCCGATGCTCGCCCTCGGCTTCGTCGCCGCCATCGTCCAGCGCGGTCGTGCCGGCTACGCCCGGCTCAAGGCCATCTTCGAGGCCATCCCCGAGGTCGTGAGCGGCCCGATGCCCTCACCCGAGGTCGTCCGCGGCGCCATCTCCGTCAAGGAGCTGACGTTCTCCCACGGCGCGAGGAAGGTGGTCGACGGCGTGAGCTTCGAGGTCGAAGCGGGCAGCTCGCTCGCCATCGTCGGGCGCACCGGCTCGGGCAAGAGCACCATCGCCACGCTGCTCGCCAGGCTCATGCCCACGCCCCGCGGCGCCGTGCTCCTGGACGGCGTCGACATCTGCGACCTGCCGCTCGACACCGTGCGCGCGAGCATCGGCTACGCGCAGCAGGACGCGTTCCTCTTCTCGACGACCGTGGCCCGCAACATCGGCTACTCCCTCGACGATCCGGACTCGCCCGCCGCCTTCGAGACGATCCGCGCGGCCGCCGCCGAGGCCGAGGTGCTGAACGAGGTGCTCTCGCTCCCTGACGGCTTCGATACCGTGGTCGGGGAGCGCGGCGTGCAGCTGTCCGGCGGACAGCGCCAGCGCGTCGCGCTCGCGCGCGCGCTCGTGCGCGAGCCGAGCGTCCTCGTCCTCGACGATCCGCTCTCCGCCGTCGACGCGAAGACCGAGCAGGCCATCCTCGCGGCGATCGAGCGGCAGGCCGCGCGAAGGACCGTCATCCTGATCACCCACAGGGTCGCGGCCGCGCGGCGGTGTGACGCGATCGTCGTGCTGGAGCAGGGTCGGGTCGTCGAGCGCGGCACGCACGACGAGCTCGTCCGCGCGGGCGGGATCTACGCGTCGTTCGCCGAGGAGCAGCAGCTCGAAGAGGATCTCGCGACCTTCGAGGCGTCGCCGTCCTCGCAACCGGTGGGGCTCTCGTGACACAGCCGGCGCACGGAGACAGCGCGACGATGCGGTCGAAATCGGGCGGCCCCTCGCCCTCAGGCGAGGCGGGCGCGGGCCCGCGGCGGCCGGCGCAGGCGGCGACGGCCAACGGCCGCGGGGCGACGAAGGCGAGCCGCACGGAGGACGTGCTGAGCCGGTTCCACGAGGAGTCACAGCTCGGCGAGGCGTACGACGCGCGCATGCTGCTGAGGCTGTGGCCGTTCGTGCGCCCGCAGGGCACGCACCTCGCGCTGTCGCTGGCGCTGCTCGTCGTCACGGCGCTGCTGGCGCTGCTGCGTCCGCTCATCATGCGCGACGCGCTCGACGCCTTCGACACGCCCGGCGGGCTCGATCACCTCACGCGCAGCGGCCTGTTGCTCACGGGCATCATGCTCCTGGAGCAGTCGCTCGCCTTCCCGCAGCTCTACCTGATGCAGCTCGCCGGCGCGCGCGCGATGGCCGACCTGCGCGTGCGCGTGTTCGGCTTCCTGCACACCCGCCGCCTCGGGTTCTTCGATCGCACGCCGGTCGGCCGGCTCGTCACGCGCGTGACGAACGACGTGGACGCGATCGGCGAGATGTTCGCGTCCGGCGCGCTCAACGCGTTCGGCGATCTCCTCCGGCTCGTCGTCATCGTCGCGGTGATGGTGTCGCTCGACTGGCGCATGTCGTTGCTCGCCTTCGCGGCGGTCCCCCCTGTCGCCCTCGGCGTCAACTGGACGCGGCGGCGGATGCGCGACGCGTTCCGAGAGGTGCGGGCGAAGACGGCCAGGATGAACGCGTACCTCAACGAGCAGGTGTCCGGGATGGCCGTCGTGCAGGCCTACGCCAGGGAGGAGCGCTCGGCCGAGGAGTTCGACGAGATCAACGCGGCGTACCGCAACGCGAACAACCGCTCGATCGTGCTCGACGCGACGCTCGACGCCGCCATCGAGATGGTCTCGAGCGTCTGCATCGCCGCGGTGCTCTGGTACGCCGGCGTGAACAGCCTGAAGGACCAGATCTCGTTCGGGACCCTGTTCGCCTTCGTCGCTTACATCGACATGTTCTTCGTCCCGATCCGCGATCTCTCGGCTCGGTACACGCTGCTGCAGTCCGCGATGGCCGGCGCGGAGCGCGTCTTCGAGCTGCTCGACAACAAGGATGAGGACGCGACGGCGGCGGCGACGAGCGGCGGCGACGCGGCGAGGGCAGCGGACGAGGGCGTCGCGTTCGAGCTCGACAACGTCGGCTTCGGCTACAAGCCCGGCACGCCCGTGCTGCGGCACGTGTCGATCGCGGCGAGGCGCGGCGAGAAGGTCGCGCTGGTCGGCGCGACCGGCGCCGGCAAGAGCACCGTGGCGTCGCTGCTGCTCCGCCTCTACGACGTCGATGAGGGCGTCGTGCGGGTCTTCGGCTGCGACGTCAGCGCGTACCCTCGCGACGAGCTGCGCCGCCAGTTCGCCGTCGTCCCTCAGGACGTGTTCCTGTTCCCGGGCACGGTGCTCACCAACATCGCGGCCGGCGACGCGATCCCCGATCGGGCCAAGGTGGTGAACGCGCTGAACCGCATCGACGCCCTCGACCTCTTCGAGCGGCGCGAGGGCGGGCTCGACGCCCCCGTGCTCGAGCGCGGCAGCAATTTCAGCGCTGGCGAGCGCCAGCTGATCGCGTTCGCCCGGGCCCTCTACCGCGACCCGCCGCTCCTCATCCTGGACGAGGCCACGGCCAACGTCGACAGCGACACCGAGGCGCGCCTCCAGCGCGCCCTCGAGGGAGCCATGGAGGGGCGCACCGCGTTGATCATCGCGCACCGCCTCTCGACGATCCGCGCCGTCGATCGGGTCGTCGTCTTCCACAAGGGCTGCGTCGTCGAGCAGGGCACGCACGAGGACCTGCTCGCCGCGGGCGGCGTCTACAGCAAGCTGTACCGGCTGCAGTTCGCCCGGCAGGCAACGGCGCACGCCTAGGAGCGCGGGCCCTAGGGCGCCGCGCTCCCGCCGCCGGGATCGGCGTCGGCGCCGTAGCACCTGCCGACGACGGTGCTCCCGGCGGCTCCCATCCCATCACCGTCGGCCCCGCCTCCTGCGGCTCCGGTCGCGCCGTCATCGGCGCCGATCGCGCCCCCGGCGACCACCCGCAGCCAGTACTCGGAGCAGCTGCCGTTGACGACGATCAGGTGCTGGTCGTCCACGCAGGGCACCTCGGCCTGGTTGCCAGCCGCCTGCGCCAGCGTCCCGCCGCTCTTCGTGCCGTCGCGCTCGAACGACAGGTACACCTGCCACCATCGAGGGCGCGCGCCGAGGTGATGCTTGAGCGCGTACCGCATGCCGCCCGGGAAGTAGAGGAGCTCGCCGTCCGGCGCCGAGGTCTCGTAGATGCCCCCCTCCGGGGTGGCCTCGACGAACTCGATCGGCGGGTTCGCTTCCTCGGACCGGTCGCACCTGTTCGGCGAGCACCCCGCCGCGCACACCGCCGACGCGCCCACCGCCCAAGCGGCGGCCCACCTCAAGCGCTGCGCGGCGCTCCCGCCTGCGCCCTGGCTCCGCATCGCTCAGCCGAGCCAGCGCGCGGCGTCGAGCGCGTGGTAGGTGAGGATGAAGTCCGCCCCGGCGCGCCGGATCGACGTCAGCAGCTCGAGCACGGCGCGCTTCTCGTCGATCATTCCGCGCTCCGCGGCCGCCTTGATCATCGCGTACTCGCCGCTGACGTTGTACGCGCCGAGCGGCAGCGTCGTCACCTCGCGCACGCGCGCGATGACGTCGAGGTACGCGAGCGCAGGCTTGACCATGAGCATGTCGGCCCCCTCTTCCTCGTCGAGCGCCGCCTCGCGCAGGCCTTCGCGGGCGTTCCCGGGGTCCATCTGGTAGCCCGCCCGGTCGCCGAACTTGGGCGCGCAGTCGGCCGCTTCGCGGAACGGCCCGTAAAAGCCGGACGCGTACTTCACGGCGTAGGAGAGGATCGCCGTCCCCGTCAGCGACTCGGCGTCGAGGGCGCGCCGGATCGCGGCGACCCGGCCGTCCATCATGTCGCTCGGCGCGACCACGTCGGCCCCCGCCCTGGCGTGGACCACGGCCGCCTGCGCGAGCACCTCCAGCGTCGCGTCGTTGTCGACGTCCACCGCCCCGGACGCGTCCTGCCGCAGCAGGCCGCAGTGGCCGTGATCGGTGTACTCGTCCACGCACACGTCGGTGATCACGAGCAGCTCCGGCACGGCCTCCTTCATCGCCTTCACGGCGCGCGGCACGGGCCCGTCCGGGTCGTAAGCGCTCGTGCCCGACGCATCCTTGGTGCGCGGGAGCCCGAACAGGATCGTCCCGCCGATGCCGAGCTCCTTGCAGAGCCGCGCCTGCGCTGCCGCGGCGCTCACGGGCAGCTGCGAGACCCCCGGCATCGTCCCGACCGGCCGAGGCGCGTCGAGCGCCTCGTTGAAGAAGAGGGGGAGGATGAAATCTCCCGGATGGAGGGTTGTCTCGCGCACCAGGGCGCGGAGGGCGGGCGAGCGACGGAGCCGACGCGGTCTCTTCGTGGGGAACACGGCGGCGGAGCATAGCAGCCCTGCGCCCGCGTGAGCCGCTCCGGTCCAGAGGACCGCGCGATCCGTGGATCGCGTGGGCGCTGCGAATCGGTTAGTGTTCGCAGTGTTCGCAGTGTTCGCAGTGTTCGCCCGAAACCGCCAGCATGAGAACGGCCCTCCACTTCCCGTTTTCCCGCCGCGCTCGCCCACCCGCGCGCGGAGCTCGCGCCGGGCGCGGTCCGCGCGCGCAGCCATCGCTCAGCGGTGGGCCGCTCCAGAGCGCGCGGCCGAGCGCGCCGCCGAGCCGGGGCGCGGCGTCATCGGCTGGGGCGTCTGCTGGGACGACAGTGGGAGCGTGTCGTCGTCGTCATCCGCTGTCGAGCGCGCCGCCGGCTGCTCCGCAGGCGCCGCCGTGGCGGCGACCGTGACCGTTGCAATGTCGGACAGCGGGCACCACACGGTCCATGCCTCATTGCGGACGAAGCTATCGAGGGGGACCACTCCGCTCTCGATGCCGCGCGCGAGCTGGTCGAGCCTGACCGGCCCGACCGAGCGCTCCCCGTTGGTGACGTACCATCGGTCCGGAAAGCCGCGCTCTGAGCTCAGCAGCTCCTCGACCAGTTTCACAGATCTCATCGAATGGACTCCAGAAACCGCCGGACGTTGAATCGACCGGACGCGATTCTAATCCCATAACGCACCGGGTCAACATCACTGCAGAATCGCTATGACAATCAACGTCTGCCATGCATGAACGAGAGAATGACGGGAGTTTGACTGTGTTTCCGAGGCGTAACGATCCTTCCGAGGAGGGCCCCGGCGCGGCGGCTGCGGGGGCAATGAACGACGGAGCGCCGGGCGCGGCCAGGCCAGGCGTCGTGTACCTGGTCGGCGCCGGCCCGGGGGATCCGGGGCTCCTCACGTTGCGCGGCGCAGAGCTCCTCGCCACGGCCGACGTCGTGCTGCACGACGAGCTCGTCCACCCCGCGCTGCTGGACCGCGTGCGGGAGGGCGCCGACGTGCGCTCGGTCGGCAAGCGCGGCGGCGATCGGGTGGTGAAGGACGCGAAGCAGGCGGAGATCGACGCGGAGCTCGTCGCGCTCGGCCTCGCGGGCCGCAGCGTCGTTCGCTTGAAGGGCGGCGATCCGTTCCTCTTCGGGCGCGGCTCGGAGGAGGCGGAGGCGCTGGCGCGGGCCGGGGTGCCGTTCGAGGTGGTGCCGGGCGTCTGCTCTCCGCTCGGCGCGACGGCCTACGCCGGCATCTCGCTGACGCACCGGCACATCGCCTCCAGCGTGATGATCGTCAGCGGCGTCACCCGGGCTGGCAGATCCTTCGACTGGAGCGAGCTCGCCTCCGTCCGCGGCACCATCTGCGTCCTGATGGGCATGCAGGCCCTCGACGCGGTGGTCGCGGGGTTGATGGGGCCCGGGCGCCGCGATCCCGCGACGCCGGCGGCGGCGATCCAGTGGGGCACGCGGGCCGACCAGCGCGTCGTCTCCAGCCGCCTCGACGAGCTGCCTCGCCGCGTGAAGGAGGCAGGGATCGAGAGCCCCGCGGTCATCGTCGTCGGCGCCGTCACCGGCCTGCGCGACACGCTCCGCTGGTTCGATCGGAAGCCGCTCTTCGGCAAGCGCGTGCTCGTGACCCGGCCGCGCCACCAGGCGCGCTCGACGTCGAGGCTGGTGCGCCTCCGCGGCGGCGAGGCGGTGGAGCTCCCGACCATCGAGATCCACCCGCCCCCCGACCCGGCGCGCGTCACCGAGGCCGTCCGCGGCCTCGCCGGTTACCACGCCGTCGTCTTCACGAGCGAGAACGGGGTGGCCTGCTTCTTCAAGGAGGTGGAGCGGCTCGGCCTGGACGCGCGCGCCTTCGGCCCTGCGCGCCTCGCCGCGATCGGCGTCGGGACGGCCGCCGCGCTCGCCGCGCGCGGCGTCCGCGCCGACATCGTCCCGCGGGAATTCCGCGGCGAGGAGCTCGCGGAGGCCATCCTCGCCGACCCCGCGCTCGCCGGACGCCGGGCGGCGTCCCCTCGAGTCCGCGTGCTCCTCGCGCGCGCGCTGGTCGCCCGCGAGGTGCTCCCCGAGCGCCTCCGCGCCGCCGGTTGCGAGGTCGATGTCGTGCCTGTCTACGAGACCCGCCCTGCGTCGGCCGGTCGCCGCGAAGAGCTGCTCCGGGCGCTCTCGGCGGGCGCGATCGACGTCGTGCTGCTCACCTCGAGCAGCACCGTCGACAGCCTCTGCGATCTCCTCGGCGAGGGCGCCGCAGCGCGCCTCGAGCGCGTGCTCCTCGCGAGCATCGGGCCGATCACGACCGCGACCGCCGAGAAGCGGGGGCTCCGGGTCGGTGTGACCGCCGAGGTGAGCACCACAGCAGGTCTCCTGGACGCGCTGGATCGACATTTCACTGCATTGCAAGCGACCCCTGGCGGCGCCAGGAGCGAATGAGCTGGTCGCCCGCTGTGCGGCCGGCGCAGCTGCGGAAATAAAGAGAGCGTCGCAGCGGACCTGGGGGGGAAAGGTCTCCGCCGCGACGCTCGAACCCAGGGGAGAGCAGGGCGCGTGCCTGCGACTTCTTCAAGTCGATTCAGGTACTTAGCACGCCCCAGCAGGAGTCCCCTTGCGCTGCTGCGCCGCCACGGCGACAGAGATGCAAGGACGCTCCTGATTCAGCATTACGGTCGAACACCGACAGCGGCACTCCCCGGGCCGGAGCAGGCGTACAGCGTCACAGCCGGACAGCGCTGGTGAGATGAGCGCCCTCCGGCGCCGTTCGGCTCACTCGAACGTCGCTCGCACCACGAGGAACTTGTTGTTGAGCTCGATGGACGTGAGCTTCTCGAAGATGCGAGGGCTGCCGAGCTCGTTCGACAAGGAGCCGGTGCGTCCGTGCTCGGTGACGAAGTAGAAGGTCTTCACGCCCTTCTTCTTCTGCTCGTTGATGTAATCCTGGAACTTCTTCCCGCTCGACACGAAGGCCGCCAGCCGGTTGCCGGCATAGAAGTTCTCGCCCTTCCAGTTCAGCTGGTAGGCGACGAGCGGCCCTGGGATCTGCTGATTCGCGCGCACGTAGGCGAGCAACGTCTCGCGTTGCCCCCAGTGAGGCGACGTCCGCACGAAGTACACGTCGATGCCCCACGCCGTGAACACGACGGCGAGCGAGAGGAGCGCGTAGACGACATGGCGGCGCCAGCGCGCGACCATCAGCAGCAAGCACAGGGCAGCCGCGGCGGCGGTGAAGGCCCACAGGGCCGCGGAGAAGTCGAGCGACTGCGGCCAGGGGCGCTTGTAATTGTACGTGAACAGGTGCAGCAGCCTGGCCTGGCTCGGCTGTCCCTCGCGCACCATCGCGAGATCGCGCCCGACGAGGAACACGAGGAGCGCAGCGCCGAGCGCGACGGCGCCGAGCATCGCGCGCTCGTAGCTGACCACCGCGGCGGAGCGCGCCGACTGCACCGGCGAGGAGGCGCCGTCCGAGCAGCGCGCGAGCCCTCCCGCGCGGCCATCGAGGCGCAGCATGTCGTCGAGCAGGATCCCCGTGAGCATCGCTGCCGGCGGCACGGCCGGCAGGATGTAGTGATGGAACTTCGTCAGCATCAGCGAGAACAGCGCGAAGCCGAAGAGGAACCACATCGCCAGGAACACCGAGGCGTCGCCCTGGCGGACGTCGGCCGAGCCGCGCTCCCCCGGCGCCGCCCCCTCGCGCCGCCTGAGCCACCACACGAGCGACGCGGGCACGAGCCCGGTCCACGGGAACATCGCGTAGCCGAGCTGCCACACGTAATAGCGGAAGCTCACGTCGTCGCCCTCGTTCGTGTCGTGGACGTGGGTGAAGGCGCGCTTGAACATGTCGTGGAACAGGAGCCTGTCGGTGAACGGCTGGCCGTGCCGCGCGTACATCGCGACGAACCAGGGCAGCGCGATGCACGCGAGCACGAGCAGCCCGACGGGGATCTCCATCTTGAGCACGTCGCGGTACCGGCGGGAGACGACGACGTAGCCGAGCGCGCAGAGCACCGGGAGCCCGAAGCCGGCCGGCCCCTTGGCCATCGTGGACAGGGCAGCGAAGAACCACGCCGAGAGGAAGAGGAGCCGCTGGACGCGCCGCTCGCCCCAGCTGGCGTACAGGACGATCGCGAGCGTCTGCGCCCAGACGAGCGCCTGGAGCGCAGGCTGAAGGCCGGGGAGCACGGGCAGCACCGACCGGCAGGCCTCGTTCCCGGGCAGACCGCAGTTGCCCGGTGAGCCCGAGCTGAAGACGTCGCCGCGGAAGTGGAGGCCGAAGGGCGAAAGGCCGATCTCGACGTGACGCGAGAGCAGGTAGAGGATCTGCGGCAGCGCGCAGGCGAGGATCGCCCCCAGCACGAGGTGATAGGCCGAGAGGCCCACCTTGAGCGGGCCGAGATCCACCTCGTAGACGCGCGCCTCCTCCGCGTCGTCGGTGTGGATGCCGAGCAGGAGGAGCGCCATCGCCGCGGCCATCGTCGCGACGAAGGGCATGTCGGTCATGGTCTGGTGGGAGACCAGGAACCACTGCGGCATCGTGGCGAGGACGAGCCCCGCGAGCAGCCCCGCGCGGCGGCTGAAGATGCGCGAGACGGCCTTGTAGAGGAGATAAACGGCGATGAGCGTCAGCGCGAAGACGGGGAGCCTGACGGCCCACTCGGGCCACGGGGTGCGCCCCTCGGCGGCCGCCGAGAGCATCTCGCCCGAGCGGTAGCGGACGCCGAACGCGGCCATCGCGAGCGCCTGCATCCAGAAGTCGAGCACCGGCTTCGACCAGAACCAGCCGTCCTGCGCCCACCAGAGGGAGATCCAGTCGTTCCTGGCCAGGATCTCGCGCGCGACCTCGCCGTAGTGCGTCTCCCAGGGATCGGTGAGCGAGTGGCTCCCGAGCATGGGCAGGTAGAGCAGCGTGACGACGGCGACGAGCCAGAAGCCGTGCCGCCGGCCGAGGGGGCGCGGAGTTCCCGCCTCGTCGACGCGGCAGGGGCCGAGGCGCTCGCCGAACCGGAACGCGCCGATGACCGCCGTGAGAAACGCGGCAGGGACGGCGATGGCGGGCACCGCCAGCGAGAGCAGCGTCGGCGCGCCGTCCGACGAGAGGGGGCTCGGCGAGAAGAAGCCCGCGACGCTCAGCGTGATCAGGACGAAGAGCGCGACGAGCCCACCGCCGAGCAGCGCGAGCGGGCCGAGGAGGTCGTGGATCCCGACGCGCGTGGCGACGCGCTCGGGGGGATCGTCGAACGAGCCGAGCAGGTCGAGCAGACCGATCGCCGCGATGGCGACGCCGAGCGCGCCGATCGGGACACCCCAGCGCAGCTGAGGCGCGAGCGCCATCACGACGAACGTGAGGAGGGCGCCCGCGGCGGACACGGCAACGCCACGCCAGCGGAGCGGGTTGCCCTGCGGCACGAGGCGAGCCTCCTCGGCGTCGGCCGCGGCCCCGGCCATCCCGACCATGCCGTTGCTCCCCGCTGCCCCGTCGCCGGCGGAAGGCGCGCGTGGCGCAGGAGCGCTCGGGCTCTCCAGATCGCCAGCGGCCGTCCCGTCGCGGGCGTCCGCGGGCGCACCGCTGCGTTTGTCGTGTGTGTCGTTCATGGCTGCGCCGACCGCGGAACGAGGCGCGGCCCTGGCGTAGCAACTCCAGGACGCCGGACAAAGCAGCCACGGCCAGGCAGAGGCCGCGGTGCGCGCCTACTTCGTCAGGCGCGCGATCTCTTCCTTGATGATCGTCTCGGCGAGCACCGGCACGACCTCCCACACGACGCGCTCCACGATGTCGCGGGACAGCGCCATCACGGCCTCCACCTGATCGGAGGTGAGGCCGAGGCCCTCGAGCTTGCTCGCCATCTGGCCGTTGACCTGCGCGGAGGCGGTCGCGGCGACGGCGGCAGGCCCCGTCGCGGTCTTCGGCACGCCGGACACCGGCGTCGGCGAGAAGGCCATCGTCGTCGTGACCGGCACGTTCGCCGGGCCGCCCGGCGCCGTCTTGACCGAGGCCTGGGCCGGCGCAGCGCTCGTGGCCGGCGCGTTGGGCGTGTAGATGAGGGTCTTCGCGCGCTGGAGCGGGCTCGTTGCTGCCTGCTGCGCGGCGGCGGCGGGCTGCGCCGCAGGAGAGCGCGCGGGCGCAGGCGCCGCGGCAGCAGGGGCCGCTGCGGCGGCGGGCTTCGCTTCGCCGCGCGACGCCAGCAGCTTCTTGACCTTGTCGATCATCTGCTGGGTGTCGAACGGCTTGTCCATGTGATCGTCCGCCTGCGCGCCCGATCCCTTGGCGGGGTCGAACGGGTTCTGCTTGGACGAGAGGATCAGGACGGGCGTCGCCGGTGAGGCCTGCTTGATCGCCTTGCACAGCTCGTAGCCGTTCTTCGGCTCGAGCGTGACGTCGGCGATCACCAGGTCGGGTTTATCGCTCTTGAGCTTCTGCAGCGCAGCGTCGGCGCTGCTCGCCGTCACGACGCGGAAATCCTGACCCGCAAAGGTGATTTCGAGCACTTTGCGCATGGTCACGCTGTCGTCTACGGCGAGAAGGGTGCTGGCCACGAACGGGTCTCCTCTCAGATGGCGAGAAAGCGATGACGGCTCTGGATATCTTCGGCTCCGGTCGCGCGATGTGTCAACATTCGCGGTGTATTTCGCCCCCGCGGGCCCCGCGGATGTGCGTTTTTCGCGCCGGTAGAGCCCGGTCCCACGCTGGTGGGCGGAGCCGAGGCGCCCCCCTGTGAGCTTCTACATGCGTTCGCTCCGACCCGCCACTCCGCCGAGCCAGGAAGACAAAGCCGCCGAAACGACCGGCGTCCACCCGGCCGCCCAGGTACGACCTCCGCAGGATGGCCGCTGGACGGTGCCCGCCGAGCTGGATCGGCGCCCGCTGGACGGGGCCGTCCGTGCGCTGGCCGCGGTCTCGTGGTCCGACGCGCGCCGGTTGATCGAGACCGGCAAGGTGCTGGTCGGGAGCGCGGTGGCGCCGAGCGCCCGCCGGCGGGTGCTCGGCGGGGAGCTGCTCGAGATCCGCCTGCACGCGCCGAGGCCCGAGACCGTGCGGCGGCGCAAGCTCGAGGGCGAGCTCGTGGTCTACGCGGACGCGAGCGTCATCGTGGTGAACAAGCCCGCCGGGGTGAGCACCATCCCGTACGGCGACGAGGATCCCGCGGAGCAGGCCGCGACCCTCGACGCGCTGGTGCGCGAGGTGCTGGCCAGGCGCGACCGCCTGCGCGGGCGCGCGCCGCTCGGCGTGGTGCAGCGCCTCGACAAGGGGACGAGCGGGCTGCTTGTCTTCGCGCGGACGCTCGCCGCGAAGAAGCACCTCGCGCAGCAGCTCCGCGTCCGCGCGATGCACCGGCAGTACCTGGCGCTGGCGCACGGCGCCGTCCCGCGCGGCACCTACCGCAGCTACCTCGTCGAGGATCGGGGCGACGGGCTGCGCGGCTCGGCGCGAGAGGGGCGGCGCGAGGGGCAGCTCGCGGTGACGCACGTGGAGCCGATCGAGGTGCTCCGAGGGCCGCAGGAGGGGGCCGGCGCCGGGGGCGTGACGCTCGTCGCGTGCCGGCTCGAGACGGGACGCACGCACCAGATCCGCATCCACCTCGCGGAGGCCGGGCACCCGCTCGTCGGCGAGACCGTCTACGTGCGGGGCTACCGCGGGGCGAGGGTCCCGGCCGCGCGGCTGATGCTCCACGCGGCCGAGCTCGGCTTCAACCACCCGGCCGACGACCGGCCGATGCGCTTCCAGGCGCCGCCGCCCCCGGACTTCGACGACGTGCTCGAGCGGCTCC
The DNA here is from genome assembly GCF_051527395.1 of Sorangium sp. So ce281. NCBI lineage: Bacteria > Pseudomonadati > Myxococcota > Polyangiales > Polyangiaceae > Sorangium > Sorangium sp. So ce281. The sequence goes on along the minus strand of NZ_CP150322.1, from coordinate 16,294 downwards.
GCGAGCCGCAGCGGAGGGGTGCTACTTGACCTTGCCGCGGACCTCGGTCATCGCCGCAGCCGTGGCGTCGACCAGCGGCATGACCTTCGCGTAGTCCATCCGCGTCGGGCCGAGCACGCCCACGGTCCCGGCGACGCGGCCGTTCTCCATGTACGGCGCGGCGACGAGGCTGAGCTGGCCTCCACCGAGGTCGCCCGCCTCGCTGCCGACGAACACGGTGACCTCACCCGCGCCGGCGGCGAGCGTCCGGTCGAGCAGATCGACGAGCTCCTCGCGCTCCTCGAGCGCCTTCATCAGCTTCTTGAGCCGGTCGACATCGGCGTACTCAGGCAGATCGATCAGGCGGTTCTGCCCCTCGATGACGACCTCGCTCCGCGGGGTCACGTCGGCCATCGCCTTGCTGCCGAGCTCGAAGGCGCGGCGCCTCAGCGCGTCGATCTGGAGGCGCTCGTCGGCGAGGCGGCGGGCGAACAGGTCCCGGATCTCGCCCAGGGTGCGCCCCTCGATGACGTCGGTGAGCAGGTTGTGGATCCGGGTGAGCTCGCCCTCGTTGATCGCCTCGTCGGCCGAGATGAAGCGGTTCGCGACCGAGCCGTCGGCGAAGACGAGCACCGCGAGCAGCTGCCCGGGCTTGGTCGGGATGAAGCGCAGCTGGGCGAGGGCGCGGAGCTCCGCCCGCGGCGCCGCGACGACCGCCGCGGCGCCGGACAGCTCCGAGAGGTAGCGCCCCGTCTCGCGGAGCGGATCGTTCGCCCCCGCGTAGATCTCGGTGAACCTCGCGCTCAGCTCGGCCTGCTGCTCGGGGGACAGCGACCGGAGCTCGACGAGCGCGTCGATGAACAGCCGGAGCGCGCGATCGGTCGGGATCCGCCCGGCAGAGGTGTGCGGCTGGTGGAGGTACCCGGCCTCCTCGAGGTCGGCGAGCACGTTGCGGATCGAAGCAGCCGAGAGATCCAGCCCGTATTTCCGGGCGAGCGTCCTGCTGCCAACTGGGTCGCCCGTTGCGATGAACTCGGTGACCGCGGCGAAAAGGATCTTTCGAGCTCGATTGGAAAGATCACCCATGTCAGTTGCATGCCGCGCACAAGCGCGCCGCCGTGGCTACCTGGACCAGGGACCGCCCAGCCCGGGAAGCCATGCGGGCCGGACCTTCGCTCCCGTACGTCAAGCTGCGCGTGCGGGCGCTCGACCCACGGACGCGCATGCGACCCATTTTGAGGGGATCGCGCGGCCCGGTCAAATGTCGCGGTAGGATCGGGCAGGTGCCGCCCCGCGCACGGGGCCCCGCCCCACCGGATGGCGGCGCGGCCGGCCACGCGGCCACGCGGCCACGCGGCCACGCGGCCACGCGGCCACGCGGCCACGCGGCCACGCGGTTACGTGATTACGTGGTCGCTCGGCCCCCGAGAGGGTCGGCCTGCCTTGCTTCGCACGAGGGATGTACCGCAACGATGCCGCCCGCACGCCACGCCGCCGCTGCCTGCGCGCTCGCCCTAGCGCTCGGCCCCCTCGCCGCCGCGCCGAGCGCGCAGGGCAAGCCGAAGGTCAGGTACCACCAGGACTGGGCGAAGCACCCGTCGGCGCGCTACGCGGCCATGAGCGCGGAGCAATGCCGTGCGGCGCTCACGCAGCGGAAGATCGCGTTCCAGCCGGTGCAGCGCGCGCCGGGCGTGCTCGCTCCGGTGCGGCTGCCGGACGAGGTCGGCGGGGTCGTCTACCGGACGGCGCTGCCGGCCCATCAACGCGCTGGAAACCCGTACGACGTCTTCGACTGCCGCCTCGCGCTCGCGCTCTCGGACTTCAGCCGGATCCTCCGCGCGCACGACATCGACGAGGTGCTGATGTTCTCGGCCTGGCGGCCTCCGGCCAGGATGTGGCCCGAGGGCAAGCTCGCCACGAGGCACCCCGGCGGGCTCGCGATCGACCCCTACAGGTTCGTCAAGGAGCGCGTCGGCGGCGGGTTCGCGGAGGATTGGCTCGAGGTGGAGCGCGACTTCGTCGGCAGGCGCGGCGCGCCGGTCTGCGGCGAGAGCGCCGACCCGACCGGGCGGCGCCGCGGGGCCGGCAAGGGGGCGGGCAGCGGCCCTCCGGCGGACGCGGCGGCGCGAGAGCTGCGATCCATCGTGTGCGAGGCGGTGGACCAGCACATCTTCACGTCGATCCTCACGCCCAACTACGACCGGGCGCACAAAAACCACCTGCATCTCGAGGTGACCCCCGGCGTCCAATGGCATCTCGTGCGCTGATCCGGGAGGGGCCGTCCCCCCGCGCGCAAACCCGCTCTCCCTCCGAGGTCGACCCGCTATGTTAGCCCGCGTGCCCGCACGAAGACCCCCGCTCTCCCGCGCGTCCGCCGCGCTGGCGCTCGCCGCTGTCGCGCTGTCGTTCACGTTCGTCGGCTGCCCCTGCGTCAGCGGCCCCGTGAACGCGAGCCCTGGCCTCCGCTGGTTCCTGTTCTCGAACTTCGGCGCCAGCAAGATCTGCCCCGAGATGCTGAAGAGCGGGGTCTCGCTGCGCCTGCAGGACAGATCGGCGTCCATCGGGCGGTTCTTCCCGATGCAGTGCTCGTACGACGTCAACGACGCGGCCCAGACGATCACCGTCCACATCGCCGGCACGGGGTACGGCTACATGCAGCCGGCCAAGCGGGTGGGCTTCTCGCTCACGACGTCCGTCGAGTACCGACCCGACTTCCAGCTCGCGGACGACAACGTCTACGTGTGGGGACGGCTGAACCGGATCGTGCAAGGCCCGAGCTTCCAGCTGGGCTACGTCGAGAACCCCGTCATCGACGTGATGGCCAACGTCCCGCCGTTCGGAGGGCTCGCCAACGTGCTCGGCAACCAGATCGTCGCGGGTGAGCTGACCCGCGGGTTCACCGTCCTCTACAACGAGGAGACCGGGAAGGACTTCACGCTGGGGATCCTCATGCCACCCCAGCGACCGCACCACCCGTTCGAGGCCGAGGACGAGGAGCGGTACACCTTCGCGAACGAGACCGTCGAGGTGCACGCGCACCAGCGCGACTACCTCGGGCCGTTCGAGATCGCCGACTCGGACCAGGCGCTCTACCTCAAGGTCAGCGCGCAGGGCGCGCCCGTGGACCTCATGATCGTCGACAAGCCCACCGGCGACGCGTGGCGCGAGGCGTACCAGACCGGCAAGCCGCTCGGCCCCCCGCCAGGCCCGGTGCAGGCAGGCGGCCCTCTCCAGCCCGGGATCATCGAGACCCGCCGCTACGCGCTGCGCCCGGGCCTCTACTACGTCGTCATCGACAACACGGCGGCGGCCGGCCTGGTCGCGCCTCCCATCACGCTGCTCAGCCCCCTCGGGGGTTCGGCGGCTCAGATCAGCTACATGGCGCAGGTCGGCGAGTAGCGCCGACGAGCGTGGCACAGGCAGCATCGGCGAGGCCGCGCCACGTGGGCTCGGTCACCGGCCTTGACGCGGTTCGCCGCGAACGGGATAAACTCGCCATGGCCGTCATGGAGAGAGAGGGGAGCGGCGCCAGCCACGTGGACAAGATTGCCCTCGACCGGCTCCGCGCTCGCCTCCAGGCGTACATGGCGAAGAAGGGGCTGAGATCGACGGCGCAGCGCCGGCTGATCGTCGACACGTTCTTCTCCGGCGCCCCGCACATGACCATCGAGGACCTGCTCGCGGAGGTGCGCGCGCACGACCGAGGCATCGGGTACGCGACGGTGTACCGCACGCTCAAGCTGCTCGCGGAGTGCGGCGTGGCCTCCGAGCGCCGGTTCGGGGACGGCCTTAGCCGCTACGAGCTGGCGGACGACGCCAGCGCGCACCACGACCACCTGATCTGCGTCAACTGCGGGAAGATCATCGAGTTCGAGGAGCCGCGGATCGAGGCGCTCCAGGAAGAGATCGCCGCGAAGTACGGCTTCGAGGTGACCTGGCACAAGCACGAGATGTACGGCGTCTGCGCGGACTGCCGCGACGCCAAGGGCACCACGCCCGACGTCTCGTAGCCCGCCCCGGCGCGGCGAGGAGCCCCGCGCCGGCGAGCGCGCCCGGCGCTCAGCTCTTCGCGTCGAGCGCGCGGGCGTGGAAGACGGCCATGACGCCGCCGAGCAGCGAGGCGATGGGCGCGTAGGCCGGCGGGAGCACGAACGCGGCGATGACCGCGGCGCCGACGAGCGCCGGGGCGACGCTGAGCGCGAGCCCGACGCGCGCCTCGAGGCGCGTGCGGTGCGCGAGCGCGAGGGAGAGCGCGGCGTCGCGGACGTCGTCCGACGCGAGGACCGTGGAGAAGTCGGCGGGCGCCGAGCCGGCGGCGCCGAGCGCCACGGAGACGTCCGCGGCGCCGAGCGCGGCGTCGTCGACGCCCGCGTGGCCGAGGACGGCGACGCTCGTGCCCGCGTCGATCAGGCGACGCACCTCCGTGCCGCGATCCGCGGGGAGGATCTCGGGGCGGATGTGATCGATGTCGAGCGAGCGGCCGATCGCCTCGCACGTCTCGCGCGCGTCGCCCGACATCAGCACGGGCTCGATCTGCGCGTCGAGCAGGTGCTGGATGGCGGCTCGCGCCCCGGGGCGCAGCCCGTCCTGCAGGCCGATGATGCCGACGAGGCGAGCGCCGACAGCGACGAGGACCACCGTGCGGCCCAGCGCCTCGAGCTCGGCGACGCGGCTCTCGGCCGCGGCGATCGAGATCCGCTGCTCGAGCATGAGCGCGCGGTTGCCGACGCAGAGCTCCTCGCCGGACGAGGTGACGGCCGTCACGCCGAGGCCGGGGTGGAAGTTGGGGTTGCGCACGCCGTCGGGCCGCAAGCCGCGGGCGCGCGCGGCGCGGACGATCGCCGTCGCGACGGGGTGCTCCTCGGTGCGCTCCGCCCCGGCCGCGAGCGCGAGCACGTCGCTCGGCTTGAGCTTCTGGCCGGTCGCCTCCAGCTCCGCGAGCTCGGGCTCGCCGAGCAGCAGCGTGCCGCGGGCGCAGAACACGGCGACCGAGGTCTTCCCTGCGCGATCCCAGGCGTCGGCGCTCTTGTAGACGATGCCCCGGCGGAGCCCGAGCAAGATGCCCCGCGCGACGTGCACCGAGGCGATGGACGCCGTGATCGCCGTGGACAGCGCGGCGAGCACGGCGGCCGCGGTCATCGCGATCTCGACCGGAGCGCGCCCGGCGACGAAGGCGGAGAGCGCGCCGATCGCCGCGGCGCCGATCGCCCAGCGCTCGGTCAAGGCGCGGGAGGCCTGCGCGATGGGCGCGAGGGCGTCCGCGCGCCGGCGGGCGTCGAGCAGGACGCGCGCGACCGCGCGATCGCCGCCGGAGAAGGTGCACGCGCCGACGAGGCGACCCCGGACCACGGTGGCCCCGGCGACGACCGGGTCGCCGTCGCGGCGGCGGGTCGGCGTGGTCGCGCCGATCCAGGGGAGCACCTCGACGTCGCCGCCCGTGACGACGAGATCGACGGGGACGATCTCCCCCGCGTCGACCTGGACGCCCTCGCCCGGTCGCAGCTCGTAGAGCTCATCCCCGGCGCCCTCGACAGGACCGCCGTCGCCGCCGCGCTGAGGGGCGCGGTCGGCGGGCGCCTGGCCCTGCGCCCACGCGCCAGGCGGCCGGCGCGCCGGGGTCGAGAGCACGGATCCGATCCACGCCCGCTCCGCGAACACGCGATGTCGGGCGCTCTCGATGAGCCACGCGCTGATCGCGCTGGCGGTGGCGATCACGCCGGCGAGCGACGCGGCCTCGGCCGCGAGGGCGCGGTCCTGACCGAAGAGGGCCCAGACGGCGGCGACGAGCCCGCCCAGGACGGGGGCGAGCATCGGCGCAGGGTGCGGATCGGTGGCGTCGCGCGCGGTCGTGGCGGCGCGGCCAAGGAGCATCCCTGCGCTCACCGTGGCGAGCACGATCCGCGCGCCGATGACGAGCTTCGCGTCCCCGGCGAGGGTGAGCGCGACGGCCAGCGTCCCCGCGATGATCGCGAGCACGAGCAGGAGCGCGCCGATGTCCCGCGCGTCGACCGCGTCGTAGCGCTGCGGCTCCTCGCTCAGGATGGTGTTCCCGATGGGCTCGAGCAGCGCGCGATCGTCGTCGAGGACGGGCAGCTCGGGGAGCTTCTCGTCGAGCGACACGGGGGGAAACGCGTTTACGATCGGCGCGTCGAGCTCGGCGACGCGCGACGCGCCCTCGTCGGCGCTCGCCCGCGCGGGCTCCGCGCGCGGGGTGGTGGTGGAGGCGTGGTGCCCGCCGGCGCCCGGCGGCGCGCCCGGCGGGAGCCCCCGGGGAGGAGCGCCGGCGAAGGGCGCGCCCGACGCCGCGAGGCCCGCAGGCCGGCCGTCCCCCGGCGCAGGCGGCGCCTCACCGAGGAAGGCGTGGCGGCACCGCGCGTTGCAGAAATAATGGAAGCGCTGATCGAAGATCGCCACCTGCCCCGCGCGCAGCGGATCGATCAGCTTGCTGCAGCCCGAGCACGGGACGGGTGCGACGGCGGGACCCGCGGCGCGCGAGGCGACCACCTCAACCTGCAGCCGGCGTCTCGGAGAGCGCGGCCTCGACCTCGGCCAGCGCCTCGTCGATCTGCGCCTCGCTCACGATCAGGGGCGGCGTGAACCGGAGCACGCTGCTCCCCGCGATCGTGAGCAGCACGCCCCGATCGCGCGCGCGGCCGAGGGCGGCCCGCGCGTCGACGGTCGGCGCGAGGATGAGCCCGCGGAGCAACCCGCGACCGCGCTCGCCGAGGCACACGCCCGGCAGCCGCGCGGCGATCGCGGCGAGGCCGCGGCCGAGGTGCTCGCCGCGCTTCACGGCGGCCTCGCACAGCTTCTCTTCCTCGATGACCGCGAGCACCGTGCGCGCCGTGGCCGAGGCGAGCGCGTTGCCGCCGTAGGTCGAGCCGTGCGAGCCCGGGGGCAGCGCGCCGTTGAGCCGCTCCCGCAGCACCAGCGCGCCGACCGGGAACCCACCGCCGAGCCCCTTCGCGAGCGCCGCGGCGTCGCCCTGGACGCCGTCGTACGTCGCGCCGAGCCAGTGCCCCGTGCGCCCGATGCCGGTCTGCACCTCGTCGATGAGCAGCAGCGCGCCGTGCTCGTCGGCGATGCGCCGCAGCTCGGCGAGGAACCCGGCCGGGGCCGGCAGCACGCCGCCCTCCCCTTGCACCGGCTCGACGAGGATCCCCGCGACGTCCGGGCCCATGGCCGCGCGCACCGCCGCCGCGTCTCCGTACGGCACGTGCGTGACGCCGTCGAGCGGCGGGCCGAAGCCCTCGCGGTACTTCGGCGTCCCGGTCAGGGCGACCGCGCCGAGGGTGCGGCCGTGAAACGCGTTCTCGAACGCGATGATGCGGTAGCGCCCCACCTCGCCCCGGTTGAAGAAATGGCGGCGCGCGAGCTTGAGCATCGCCTCGTTCGCCTCCGTGCCCGAGTTGCAGAAGAAGGCGCGGTCGAAGCCGGTCTTCGCGCAGAGCTCCTCGGCGAGGCGGAGGTTCTCGGCGTTGAAGAAATAGTTGGAGACGTGCATCAGGCGGCCCGCCTGCTCGGAGATGGTCGCCACGAGCCGCGGGTGAGCGTGCCCGAGCGAAGCCACCGCCACCCCCGCGCACATGTCAAGGTACCGGCGCCCCTCCGTGTCGAAGAGCTCGCAACCCCTGCCGCGGTCGAGGACGAACGGCGGCTGGCGGTAGTTGCCGAGCAGGTGCTTCTGCGCCGCGAGGAGCGACGAGCTGGGCGTCGAGGCGTCCGCCGGAGGAGGTTCGGCGGCGGGGCTTGTGGCGATGCTCATGGGGGGCGATCTAACGCCGGGGGGGGCGTCAGAGCAAACGGTCGATGCAGCGCCCGCAGCGGATCGTGGAGACCCGGGCAATCTGCGCCTCCGAAGCGCCTCCGGAGCGCGTCCGGAGCGCCCCCGGAGCGCGTCCGGAGCGCGTCCGGAGCGTGCCCGGAGCGCCCAGGCGCCAGGCCCCGCGGGCGTCCTGGACCGGCGCGGCGGCGAGCACCGGCGCGCTCGGACGCCGGCGCCCGCCTCCGGCCGACCATGGGCGTGACGATTGCCAGCGGATCGCGGCTGGTTATAGTGCCGCCGTCCTATGAGCGATTCGGAACAAAATGGGTCGAACCAGAACACGGGGGAGACGGCAGAGGCGCAGGCGGAGCGCGCAGAGGCCGCGGAGCAGCAGACCCCCACCCCCGAAGACAAGCTAGGCGAGGCGCAGGCCGAAGCCGCGCGGATGCGCGAGCAGCTGCTGCGCACCGCCGCGGATTTCGACAACTTCCGTAAGCGCTCCCGGCGCGAGGTCGAAGAGGCGCAGCGCCGCGGCCGCGAGGCGATCCTGAAGGATCTGCTCCCGGTCTTCGACAACCTCGAGCGCGCCGCCAGCCACGCCGAGAGCGCGCCGGACGTGAAGTCGGTCGCCGAGGGCATCCGGATCGTGACGAAGCAGTTCGTCGACACGCTGGAGCGCATGGGCATCAAGCGCATCGCCGCGGTCGGCAAGCCCTTCGATCCCAGCGTGCACGAGGCCATCCAGCAGCTCGACTCGACCGAGCACCCCGCCGGCGTCGTGATCGCGGAGGTCCAGCCGGGATACATGCTGGGCGATTACCTGATCCGCGCGGCCATGGTCGTCGTCTCGAAGGGCTCGCCCGCCGAGCCGGCCGCGGCGAACTGAGCCTCCGCGCGGCGTCGCGCCGGCTCCCTCGGCGCACACCCCCGGCACGGTGCGCATCCTGGCGGTGATGGTGTCCGGGATCTGCCGTGCCCCGCTACCTCGCCGCACGATCTCCTCAAATATCGCGGGCGCCCAGGTCGTCTCCCCACCCGGCGAGCATCCAGGCCTGTAGTATCTTTCGCCGCATATGGGGAAGGTGATCGGCATCGATCTCGGGACGACGAACTCGTGCGTGGCTGTCGTCGAAGGGGCAGGCGTCGCCTCGGCCAACGATGTTCGGGTGATCCCGAACGCCGAGGGCGCGCGCACCACGCCGTCCGTGGTCGGCTTTCCCGCGAGCGGTGAGCGCCTGGTCGGGCAGGTCGCGCGCCGCCAGGCGGTCACGAACCCGCAGAACACCATCTATGCGGTGAAGCGGCTGATGGGCCGCAAGTTCACCGCGCCCGAGGTCAGCAAGCAGATCAGCCTCGCCCCCTACAAGATCGTCGAGGCGCCGAACAGCGACGCGTGGGTCGAGGTCAAGGGGCGCAACTACTCGCCGCCCGAGATCTCCGCGGTGATCCTCGGCCAGATGAAGCAGGTCGCCGAGCGGTTCCTCGGCGAGCCCGTGACGGAGGCGGTGGTCACCGTCCCCGCTTACTTCGACGACGCGCAGCGGCAGGCGACGAAGGACGCAGGGCGGATCGCCGGGCTGGACGTGCGCCGGATCATCAACGAGCCGACCGCCGCGGCGCTCGCCTACGGCCTCGACAAGGTGAAGGCCGAGACGATCGCGGTCTACGATCTCGGCGGAGGCACGTTCGACATTTCGATCCTCGAGATCGCGAGCGGGGTCTTCAGCGTCAAGGCGACCGGCGGCGACACGCACCTCGGCGGCGAGGACTTCGACCAGCGGATCATCGACCTGCTCGCCGACGAGTTCGAGGGGAAGAGCCGCATCGATCTGCGCCGGGACCGCATGGCGCTGCAGCGGCTCAAGGAGGCGGCCGAGAAGGCGAAGCACGAGCTCTCGTCGTCGCTCGAGACCGAGATCAACATCCCCTTCATCGCCGTCGGCCCGGGCGGCGGGCCGCTCCACCTCGAGCGGACGATGCGGCGCAACGAGCTCGAGATGCTCTGCGAGGGCCTCATCCGGCGGACCATCGACGTCTGTCGCGCCACGCTCGGGGACGCCAAGCTCCCCGTCTCCGCGGTCAACACGGTGGTCCTCGTCGGCGGCATGACCCGGATGCCCTCGGTGCAGGCGGCGGTGCGCGAGTTCTTCGGCCGCGAGCCGAACAAGGGCGTGAACCCCGACGAGGTCGTCGCGGTCGGGGCCGCGCTGCAGGGCGCCGCGCTCTCCGGACAGGTCGACGAGGTGCTGCTCCTCGACGTGACGCCGCTGTCGCTCGGCGTCGAGACCGGCGGCGGCGTGAGCTTCAAGCTCATCCCGCGGAACACGACCATCCCCACCGAGCGGAGCGAGATCTTCACGACGAGCGTCGACAACCAGAGCTTCGTCCCCGTGCACGTGCTCCAGGGCGAGCGCGAGATGGCCGCGGACTGCCGGAGCCTCGCCCGGTTCGAGCTCACCGGCATCCCTCCCGCGCCGCGCGGGCTGCCCAAGATCCAGGTCACCTTCCGCATCGACGAGAACGGGATCGTCCGCGTCGAGGCGCGGGATCTCGGGACGGGGCGGGTGCAGGAGATCCGGGTGACCCCCACGAGCGGCCTCACGCCGGACGAGGTCGAGCGGCTCGTCTCGGAGGGCGAGCGGTTCAAGGAGACCGACGCGCTCCGGCGCGATCTCGCCGAGCTCCGCAACCAGGCCGAGACCCTCGTCTACACGACCGAGCAGGCCCTCGAAGGCTACGGCGATCTGCTCGACGCCGAGCTCCTCGGCGAGGTCCACGCCGAGTGCGCGGCGCTGCGGAAGCTGCTCGAAGCCGGCGGCGACCTCGACGCGCTCCGGGACGCCTACGCGCGTCTCGAGGGGGCGGCGTTCCGGATCGCGGAGTCGATGTATGGAGGGGACGATGACGCCGGCGCGAACAAGGCCGTCGAGACATGACGCGCGGCTAGGCGACGCGGCCGGCGCGGCGGCGCCGGCTCGCGCGCCGACCGCGGGCCGCCCCCTCCGGAGCGCCGCGCGCGCTCAAGGCGCGAGGCTGCGCGGGGCGCAGGCGGGGCGATGCTGAGCGAGACCTTCGGGCGGTATCGCTTGCTCGAGCGCCTGGGCGAGGGCGGCATGGCCGAGGTCTTCAAGGCGAAGAGCTTCGGCGTCGAGGGGTTCGAGAAGGTCCTCGTCATCAAGCGCATCCTCCCCAAGCTGGCCGAGCAGGGGCGCTTCGTGGACATGTTCGTGCACGAGGCCAAGCTCGCCGTGCGCCTCTCGCACGCGAACATCGTGCAGGTCTTCGATCTCGGCCGCGTCGACCATCCGAACGGCGATCCGACCAGCTACTTCATCGCGATGGAGTACGTCCCCGGGCTCGACCTGGCGACGCTCCTCGCCCGCTGCCGGAGGGCGAAGAAGCCGATCCCCCTCGCCATGGCCGTCTTCATGACGGCCGAGATCGCGAAGGCGCTCGATCACGCGCACCGGCGGCGCGACGAGCAGTCGCGCCCCCTCGGCATCGTCCATCGCGACATCTCTCCGCAGAACATCCTGCTCTCCTGGGAGGGCGAGGTGAAGGTCACCGACTTCGGCATCGCGAAGGCGACGCAATCGATGACCGACGAGGAGGTCGGCGAGAACCGCGCAGGGAGGATCCGCGGGAAGCTCGCCTACATGAGCCCCGAGCAGTCGCGCGCCGGCGCGATCGACGGCAGGAGCGATCTCTTCTCGCTCGGCACGGTGCTCTACGAGATGCTCGCCGGGTCGAACCCGTTCGCGGCGCCGACGGCGTTCGAGATCATGCGGCGCCTGCAGGCGAGCGAGTATCCGCCGCTCGCGCTCGTGCGCCCCGACGTGCCCCGGTCGCTCGTCGACGTCGTGAGCACGATGCTCGCGAAGGACCCCGAGGATCGGTTCCCCGACGCCGGGCGGCTGCACGAGGCGCTCCTCGGCTTCTTCTACGCGACGGCCGAGCGGTTCGGGGCGAACGACCTCGCCGATTTCCTCGAGCCGTTCCACGAGGAGAAGAGCGCCGAGATCCAGGCGAGCGCCGTGCTCCAGGAGGAGCCGAACGCGGCCAACGAGCGCACGCCGGTCGAGGTGCCGCACACGACGAGCACGCACAGCCGCTCGGCGTCCGGGCTCCTCCAGCTGCTCGAGAAGGCCGACAGCGGCCCGGCCGCGCGCGGGCTCGGCGAGCGGCGCGAGGTCACGGCGCTCGTGCTCATCTTCACGGGATCCGAGGACGACGCGGCGAGGCGCATGGCGCGGGCCCGCGACGTGCTGGCGCGCTACGGCGCGCTGCTGCTCGAGCAGGAGGCGTCGCAGCTCGTCGCCGTCTTCGGGCTCGGCGACGCCGACGGCCGGGACACGGAGGCCGCGGTGCGCGCCGCCCTCGTGATCCTGCGCCCGCGCGGCGGGGGCGCCGCGGTCTCCGCCGGCATCCACCTCGCCCGCATCCTTGTCGACAGCGCCGGCGCCCCGATCCGCGACGAGCGGCTCACCTCGCTCATCGCCTCCGCCCAGGCGCTCGCCCGCGCGACCGAGTCCCAGGTCGCCGTGTCGAACCTCACCGGGCGCGTCCTCCGCAACGCGTTCGCGACCGAGGAGCTGCCCGGCGCGGGCCGGACAGCGCCCGAGGGGGGGCGCGTCGTCACGTCCGCGCAGCCCCCGGACGGCGCGTCCGGCCGCTTCATCGGCCGCCGCGACGAGCTCAAGCAGCTCGGCGACATCCTGGCCGCCGCCACGAGGAAGCGCGCGCAGATCGCCGTCATCCAGGGCGAGCGCGGCATCGGCAAGACGCGGCTGCTCGCCGAGATGGAGCGGCGGCTCTCGAAGGGCGACTACAACGTCGGCGTCTACGTCGCCTCGTGCCCGCACAACGGCGCCGACGTCCCGTGGAGCGGCCTCACCGCGATGCTCCAGGTGCTCTGCGGCATCCAGGAGGGCGACGACGAGGAGCGCATCCGCGCGGTGCTGCCGCGGCTGCGGGCGCTCGGCCTGCGCGACGACGAGTCCGCGGCCGTGCTCGGCCAGCTCGGCGCGGCGCTCGCCGAGAGGCGGGCGCCGCAGGGGACGACCGCGATCCTGCGCACGGCGTTCCCGCGCATGGTGCAGAGCCTGTGCGAGGATCGCCTCCACTGCTTCGCCTGGGACGACGCGCAGGCGATGGACCAGCTCACCGCCGAGACCCTGCTCGCCACCGCGGGCCGCGCCGGCGGGCTCCGCGCCGTGCTGATGCTGGCGACGCGCAGCGACCCGCCGCCGCTGCTCGAGGCGCACCCCCACTTCTACCGGCTCAAGGTCGGGGAGCTCTCGGACAGCGACAGCGCGCGCCTCATGTCGGCGCGCATCGGCGCGAGCTTCCTGCCGCCCGACGTGGTCGCCTTCTGCCGCGAGCGCGCCGGCGGCCACCCGCTCTTCCTCGAGGAGCTCATCAAAGAGCTCCTCGACTCCGGCGCGCTCAGCGTCGTCGGCGGCGTCGTGAAGGCGCGGCTCGACGGCGCGTCGGCGGTGCCGCGCTCGCTGCGCACGCTCATCGCGACCCGGGTGCGGCGGCTCGATCCGAGCGACCGCGCCGTGCTCCAGGCGGCGGCCATCCTCGGCGATCCGGTGCCGACCGAGGTCCTCGCGGCGCTCCTCCAGCAGAAGCTCCCGGCCGTGAACCGCGCGATCTCCGGGCTCGCGACCCGCGACCTCTTGCGGCTCAAGGGCCCCGCGCAGGCGAGCTTCGCGTCGCCGATGCACGGGGAGATCGTCCTCGACGCGATCCCGCCGGAGCTCCGCCGGGAGCTGCACGCCGCGGCCGCGGCGGCGTACCTCGCGGTCGTCGGCGAGGACGGCGCCGAGCACGCCGAGCGCATCGGGCAGCACTTCTACCAGGCCGGCGATCGCGACCGCGCCGCCACGTTCTACGCGCGCGCGGCGCTCCACAAGATCCGGGCGAGCCAGCTCGATCCGGCGCTCCGGCTCATCTTCCAGGCGCTCGATCTCGGCGACCACGCCCACCGCTCGCCGGCGGAGCTCTCCGCGTGGCTCGGCGCGCTCGCCGACGTCGTCGTGCGCGTGCGCTCCGCGCCCGATCTCGTCGACGTCGCCGTACGCGCGCTGCGGCGCATCGACGAGGCCGGCACGCCGGAGCAGAAGCTCGCGGCCCGCGTCGACCTGGCGCGCGCCCTCGGCGCGGTGGATCTCTTCGCGGACGCGTACGCGAGGCTCGAGGAGGCCTACGCCCTCGCCGGCGATCGGGAGGACCTCCGCCGCAAGGCGCTCGCGTGCGAGACGGAGATCGGCGTCCGGACGGGCGACTTCGCGCGCGCCGAGCGCGCCGTCGAGCAGCTCGAGGCGACGGGCGAGATCGACGATCCGAGGCTCCTGCTCGCGATCTCCCAGACGCGCGCGGCCACGGGCGACATCGCGGCGGCGCTCCGCGCCCTCGATCGGGCGGAGGCGCTCGGCGATCCGGGCGACCTCGCGGCGGCGAGCGAGCGCGAGAAGCAGCGCGTCCTCGTGCACGTGTTCCTGCGCGATTTCGACGCGGCGGTGCAGAGCTCCGCCCGCGCCGTCGACCTCGCCCGGTCCGCGGGCCTGCGCTTCGAGACGGCCGCCGCGCTGCACAACCTCGGCGACGCGAGCCGGCGGCTCGGCGATCTGCCGCGCGCCTACGCGTCGCTCACCGAGTCGAAGGAGCTCGCCGAGGAGAGCGGCCACGAGCGCCTCGCCTCCATCAACCGCGCGCACCTCGCCTACCTGGACGGGCTGAGCGGCGCGGCCGGCGCCGGCGAGCTCCTGCGCGAGCTCGCGCGCTACGCCGACGCGCGCTCCTACCGCACCGACGCCCTCGAGAGCCGGTACCTGCTCGGCGCGCTCCTGAAGCAGCGGGGCCTGGTCAAGGAGGCGCGGCGCGAGCTCGCCGAGGTGCTCGATCTCGCGTCCGCGTACGGCAACAAGCTCGTCGCGGACGACGCGCGCTCCGCGCTGTCCGAGCTCTGACCTCGCGCGCGCGACGCGCGGCGATCCACGCGACGCGCGGCGATCCACGCGACGAGCGGCCCGCTAGCGCACCGAGGGCCCGGTGGCCGGCAGGCCGCTCTCGTGCCGCGCGCGCGCCGTCCGCGTCACGCCGCGTCACGCCGCGTCACGCGCGCGCGACTCACTCGTCGGCGAGCTTCTTCTCGAGCGCCTCGAGGTGGGCGCGGACCTGCGGATCCGAGTCGCGCTGCGCCTCGATCTTGCGGACGGCGCTCATCACCGTCGTGTGATCGCGGTTGCCGAAGGCCCGCCCGATCTCCGGGAAGCTGCACTTCAGCCGCTGCTTGCAGAGGTACATCGCGACGTGGCGCGCGAAGGCCACGCTCTTGTGGCGGTCCTTCGAGGTGAGGTCGATCGAGCGCAGGTGGAAGTGGTGGCACACCGCGCGCTGGATGTCCTCGACGCTCATCATCTGCGCGCGCGGCGGCGACGTGGCCGTGATCTCGGCGCGCGCGAACGGGAGGTCGACGGGGCGGCCCGTGAGCGAGCTCTTGGCCGCCAGCCGGATCAGCGTCCCCTCGAGCTCGCGGACGTTGGAGCGGACCATCTGCGCGAGGTAGAGCGCCACGTCGTCCGTGAGCGCGATGCCCTCGAGCGCCGCCTTGTTCCGCACGATCGCGACGCGCGTCTCGAGCTCCGGCACCTGGATGTCGGCGACGAGCCCCCAGGAGAACCGCGAGACGAGCCGCTCTTCCATGCGCTCGAGGTTCTGGGGGTACTTGTCGCTCGTCACCACGATCTGCCGGTCGAGCGTGTGGAGCGCGTTGAAGGTGTGGAAGAACTCCTCCTGCGTCTGCTCGCGTCCGGCCAGGAACTGGATGTCGTCGACCAGCAGCACGTCGCAGCTCGACCTGTAGCGCGTGCGGAACTCGTCCATCCGGTGGTGCTGGATGGCCGTGATGAAGTCGTTCGTGAACTTCTCGGCCGAGACGTAGATGATCCGCGCGTCCGGCCTGCCCTCGAAGACGCGGTGCGCGATCGCGTGCATGAGGTGGGTCTTGCCGAGCCCCGTGCCGCCGCAGATGAAGAGCGGGTTGTAGCGGCGTCCTCCGCCGCCCGCGGCCGCGATCGCGGCCGCGTGCGCCAGCTGGTTCGAGGGGCCCACGACGAAGCTCGCGAAGGTGTGCTTCGGGTTGAGGTCGTCCGGCATCGACGGGACGCGCCGGAGCGCCGGCTCGGGGCGAGGCGCCGGCGCCGGCGCCGCGCTGGTCGGACGCACCACGAGCGCCCGCGGACGCACCGGGGTGAGCTCCACGCGCTGCGCAATGGGCGCGTCGAGGTTCTGATCCACCGTCCACGCGACCTGGACCGACCAGCCGGTGAGCTCTCGGATCTTGTCCGTGAGCGATGGCAGGAAATTGTCCCTGACCCACTCGAGGACGAACTCGTTCTGGACACGCAGCGTCAGGACGCCGTCGGTCAGATCATCGAACTGAACTCCGCCGAACCACTGATCGAAAGTGGCCGGGGAAAGCGTCCGCGTATGCTCGATCGCCCGATCGAAGACCTCGCGCGGCTCGTGTTTCGGAATCGTCAT